>CAWCAI010000018.1:0-36584 GCA_963793495.1 uncultured cyanobacterium | reverse complement strand
ACCGGTTTCATCAGGGAGAATAAAGAAGTCGCCCATGGAATTATCAGATGTATTGGCCTCTGGTTGGGATAGCGCCTACGATACACCACTTCCTCTTGGCCTATCGAGAGGTTTTCTGCCGAGACAATGGATTTGAGCATGTCAGCCGCTACGTCCAGGGCTTACTCCTGAGTGCGAACAAGACGCTTCAAGGGATCTACGCGCAAATCGTGTGGCCCGAAGGGGAACAGGTCAGCCGTCGGGCGATGCACGCAGCGGTGTTTGAAGCCGGTTGGAGTCATGAGGACCTGATGCGGACGCATCGGCGTACCCTCGCGCCCCAGTACCGAGGCCGAGGTCGAGCGGTAATAGGATTGGATTGGACCTTTGCCTATCATCCCTACAGTGAGAAAATCTATGGTGCGAAGCCAGCCTACGATTATGTGCATCGTTGCTGGAGTTGCTACCAAACAGTGGTTACCGCAGCGGTGGCCAATCCTCACCGGGTCGATGGGTTGGCCGCGGAGGTGCAACCGCCGAACTATCAAAAAGCAGAGTTAGCGTATTTGGCCGTGACGCAACAAGAGAGTTACGAACAGATGGAACAGGTGCAGACGCGGTTGTCAGAGCTGCTGCATTACCATCAGCATCGTCTAGGCGATCGCAAGCGCACTGAAATGGCGGTGGATATTGTTCGGCAACTGGAAGCCGAAGGGGACTATCCTCAAGCCGATTATGCCTTTGACCAGGGTGTGTTGACCCATGCCTTAACCACCCTGATTGAATCGGCGGGCAAACACTGGGTCAGTGAGATTGAGCGCACCCGACTGGTTTTATGGAAAGGCCAATGGCAACAGGTTCAGATGGTGGCAGAGCCTTTGAGAAAAGACCATCCAGAGAGTTTTCGGCACAAAAAAGTCCGCTGCCGCAATGGTGAGATGCGAGAGATATGGGCCTTTTCTAAAGTCCTGCGGTTGAAGAAGTATGGCCGAAAACGGTTGGTCATCATCCATGAAACCGCTGACCTGAGTGATACCCCCCGCTTTCTGTTAACCGATGCGCTGCATTGGGATGCCTCACGCACCTTCGCCACCTGGAGTTTCCGCTGGCCGATCGAGACCTTTCATCAGTTTGCCAAGCATCTGGCTGGCTTTGAAGCCGCTCAGCTACGCAACCAAGAAGCGGTTAAACGCCACTTCTGTTTAAGTTGTGTCGCGCAGTCTGCGCTTCAGCAAGCCAGTTGTCAGGGGCAAAAATCTGAGCGGTTTGAGTTTGCTGATGAGTCTCAGCAACCGATCGGGCAACGACGCTACTCCCTGGCTCGCGAAGCGGTTCAGCAGGTAGTTGAGTGTACACAAACCCTGCTGATTCAAGGCAAATCCGTTGACCAAATTATGGAGGTGTTGATGCCTGCCTAATCGATTAGACGGATGCCATGAAAAGCAGGCCAGTCTCGAAGGGATGGTCCCAGGAGCACAGCATCGCTCTGGGGCAAGGGTTCTCCTGCGCACGTCGACAGAACCACTATCAGCGGGCTTTTTTTCTCTGCTCGTAACTTTCCAAGTCGTGTTTACGCCTCAATCGCTGCTTTTGTGGGCATGAAAATTGTTCAATTCTCAGAGCCGGTCACAGAACAACAATTCATTCACTTATTAGTAGATGAACAAATCGAGCTACTCATAATGAACATTCTTTCTTTTCCCGTTTCCGATGCGCCACCGTCTCGTCCTGCCGCTCGTCCTAGATTAGCCGTCGTTCCGAAATCCTGCCTTAAGTATTCAGAAGACATAGCAGTGGTGGAAAGGGAAATTCTACCTTCGTACAAAGGCCGCGTTAAATACCAGGGGATATCATGGCTAGCTCAGTGCGAAATCAATGTCGCATTCCAGCCTGGAGATAGGGTTCTGGTTGTGGACCGCCGCAATATCACACTGATTGTTACGCCGCTCGACTAGCTGTAGCGGTAGGCACTGATATAGCTGAGAAATGATGAGTCTACATCTTGTCGTTAAATGCGAACAGTGGCTCGATGTCGCGCTATGACTGAGTAGCCTCAAGAGGGGGTGACGGCAGATACGCTAGAGCGCTGAAAATCCGAGTGATTACCTCGCTCTCGAAGTGACATTTAGGAACATTTAGGAACATTTGGGAACATTCGGTGACACTTGGGCACATCCGGTGACATTTAAGAACGTCTTTCTGAGTGACATTTAGGGACGTTCGGGAACATTTGGGGACATTCGGTGACATTTAGGAATGTCTTTCTGAGTGACATTTAGGGACATTCGGTGACATTTAGGGACATTCGGTGACATTTAGGGACATTCGGTGACATTACATAGGAATGTCTCTCTGAGTGACATTTGGGGACGTTCGGGAACATTTGACATCAGTGACATTTAGGAATGTCTCTCTGAGTGACATTTAGGGACGTTCGGGAACATTTGGGGACATTCGGTGACATTTAGGGACATTCAGTGACATTTAGGAATGTCTCTCTGAGTGACATTTGGGGACACTCGGGAACATAAGGAAACACTTAGGAACGTTGTGGGACATAAAGAAACATTTAGGAACGTTTGGGAACACGAGAAGCCTCGTAGGAACGTCTCTTTGCGTGACATTCGGGGACAGACAGATATGCTGACTTGCCAAAAATCTAGGAGATTGCCTCACTATTCAAGCGAAATTAGGTGTCATCGCCAGTCTCTGTGACCATCTATAGTTGACCGCGGTCACGCTTAGGCATTGGTGTAGCCGTCTTTCTACCGGCTTCAAGGCGGTTGTTGGCTGTAGCCGTCTTTCTACCGGCTTCAAGGCGGTTGTTGGCTGTAGCCGTCTTTCTACCGGCTTCAAGGCGGTTGTTGGCTGTGCCGTCTTTCTCCGCTTCGCGTTGTTGGCTGTAGCCGCTTTCTACCGGCTTCAAGCGGTTGTTGCTGAGCCGTCTTTCTACCGGCTTCAAGGCGGTTGTTGGCTGGCCAGCGCGTATACAAAAATTCAGATACTCTTTCCTAATCAGTACAGGATGGTGCAAAAAAGCAGCGATCACTATCTAGAGGCGCATGAAACATCGGCATATGACTTTTCCATCGCTATTCGCCCCTATCAATCGAACCTGACGCAAATATGGCGATTAAGAGCTAGTCCGGCTGTTCTGATATCAATACAGACTTTCCAGACCTCAATGCAGTGATCGATGCAGATGCAGGGCTGCAGACTTACCATCGTGATGCTAGTGCATTGTGTTTGAGTGTAATCAATTCTGACGAGCTGTCCCTGCTGCTCTTTGTCTTCGCTGCCCATTGTTCTGCGCCTGCGGCTGTTCTGGTCGCTGCACTGGATGCGGTGGAGTATTAAGCCGCCGCGCAAGCGTCATCAGTTGTTTAGCAAATAGCTGGTATTCCTCAGGAGCCTTGTCCATGTATATCGGCATGACACTCCGCAAGCTGTGTATTACAAGCAATCGGCGTTTCTTCTTAATCGCCCAAATTGCAATGGTTAACCCTACTGATAATAGGAGCAGTCCTAAAAATGCATCCGAGGAAAACGCACCTAAGCCTGAGAGTATGATAGAGCCGCCTAGCGAGAGCAGTGCGTAGATTGGTGCTTCTGAAATTTCGATACTGTCTATATTTTGAATCCGAATAAATAGATCCTTCCTTTCCCAACCGCTGGTGACTGTCGCCTGTAGGATATCGCCTGAAATTTGAGCTGTAACCGTTTCGTTGGAAGGTACGAATACGTTGCCAAAGGTGTGAGCCGCCTTTCCCGAAATTCCTTGAGCCAACTGAGAATGAATGCTGCCCATCTACCTTGAAATCCTCGCAATGACCTAGCTCGTGTGCTTGGTATGAGTGTTCCCAGGACATTGCAATCCTGCTGATCTATAGGACTAGGTCAAGGTGCTCATGTATGACGCCTATCAACATAACCATCTGTGAATAGTCAACTCAGCCGATGACCGTCAAGTCCTAAACTGCTGTAGCGTTCTTCAACCCAGCGGGGATTTCCCAGTGCTGCACAAGTAGACGCCGCAGACGCGCAATATAGCTCAATGGCCGCGAGCAAAAGTGCTTTTTCGCTCTCATTTGTTACCTGATCTTGCCTAACAATGTCTCTAACGAGCTGCATATCTAGCTGAGTGGTATACAGAGCCGTGAGCGCTGTTAAATCATGCTCCTGGCGCTGCGAAAGGTAGGTGCTGTTATCGACAAAAACGGCAAGTCTCTCAGAAGTCACGTCGTTTAGCCTGTCGTAAAGCTTTCGCGCCGTTCCAAACAGGCTAGCTGTTGCTTTGTATGACAGGCTTTGCCGAGCTGCCTCACTCAGCTTGTTTTTCGTGAATCGATAGAACTCATCCGAACTGGGCTTCAGAGTTTTAGGATTGTAGTATTTCACTGTTTGTTGCCACGTCTTTTCCATAATCCATGATTGATAGAATGTTTCCCCGGATATGGTCAGCGCCGAGCATCTTCCTACTGGTACTGCGGATCGCTCTGGGTCTTGATGCAATCGAAACACTCCGCGCGATTCGCCGTCTCTAATAGCTAGCCGACTGCAGCTCTTTGCCTAGTCACCTGCTGCTGCCAAACCTCTCAAGCAGGTAACCGTCCCAGGAAATTAAAGAAAACTTAGGAAATGTAGGCTCCCAAAGCCGCTAATTTAGAGCGATGGAAGAGTTGATAGAAATCGCAGGAATCCAAGTGCCAAAAGCGGACTGGGAGGCAACGCCCCCCAGCATCCAAGCGTTGGTTTTGGCCTTAAGTGAGCGGCTGACTCAGATAGAAGAGAAGCTAAACAAGAATTCGCGCAACTCATCGAAGCCACCCTCAAGCGACGGTTTTGAGAAATCGGTAGAGGATAACAAGAAGGGCAGAAAGCGCGCATCGGGCCAGCGTCAGTCGGCCCCTCGGCAAATGCGCCAGCTCAAACCCATTGAGGCGTGCGACTGGGTTGAGGAAATCAAGCCAGCGGTGTGCGGTGGCTGTGGTGCGCCGTTGCAGGGCGAGGATCCCCGCCCCCATCGGCATCAGGAGATAGAACTGCCACCGATAGCCCCGTTAGTGACTGAGTATCGGTTACATCAGCTGGTCTGTGACGGCTGCGGTCAGGCGACGCGGGCGAGCTTGCCAGTTGGGGTTTCATCCTCGGGCTACGGCGAACGCTTGAGCGCCATCGTGGCGCTGTTGAGTGGGCCCTATCGACAAAGCTATCGTCAGGTGAGTCGGTTGATGGCCGAGCTGTTTGGCGTGCGACTCTCGCGAGGGGGTATCGGTCGGCTGCGCGATGAGGTCAGTGAGGCGGTGAGCGAGGCGGTAGCGGCGGCTGGAGCCTATGTTCAGAGCCAGCCTGTGCTGCACAGCGATGAAACTAGCTTTGGACAACAGAATCGAGATGGTGGCAATCCGCAACAAGCCAAAGGCTGGCTGTGGGTGTTAGCAACGCCATTGGTGGAGGTTTTTTGAAGTGGTGTTGAGTCGTTCTCAGGCAACGGCTAAAGCACTGATCGGCGAAGCTTACAGAGGGCATCGTCACCTCTGACCGCTACAGTGCCTACACCTGGATTGAGCTGTCGCACTGGCAAGTCTGCTGGGCACATCTGAAGCGGGATTTGACCGCTATCGCAGAGCGCGAGGGCGCTTCCCAGGAAATCGGTGAGGCACTGCTGCGGCGAGAGCGGCGGCTGTTTCGCTGGTGGCATCGGGTTAGAGATGGAACTTTGTCGCGTGAGCAGTTTATTGAACAGGTGGGCTACCTACGGCAAGGCTTCAAGGCCGTTTTACAAGCAGCAGCGGCGCTGCCGATTGCACCTGATGAGAAGACGCCGCTAGCAAAAACGGTGAGAACAACGCGACGATTATTGAAGATTGAACTGGCCCTGTGGACGTTCGTTTACACCGAGGGTGTAGAACCCACTAACCACGTAGATCTAGAATTAGTGCCTAGTGACAGGGTCAATAAATCGTCCTAGACTTGAGCATTGCGCGAAAAGAGTAAAAGCCATGCCCAAGGGACGTCAGAACCAGAATAGAACGGCGATTGTATACTTTGGAGCAACCCCACAGGACTATTTGGACTTAGTCGCGTCAGGAAAAAAACACGCAGCTTACATCAAGTTCATTCAAAAGCCTTTAGCGGCCCAACTGACGCCGGATAAGCATAAGCCAGGGTGCATCGATACGAGTCGCTATACGGTACATAGTCAGATTGAGCGACGGTTGCGTGGCAGTCAACAGGCACCCGAAACGCTGCCGATTTGTCGGGTCAAATGCTGCAATTGCCGGGCAGTGTTTACAGTGTTGCCGAGCTTTATCGCGCGGTATCGCCGCCAAGATACCGACAGCCTGGGAAAGTTATTAGAGATGAGTCTGGGGATGGGTCTGAGTCAGCGAGAGACCGCCCGGATCTATGAATGGAGTCATCCAGAAGCAGGCTGGCACCCAGGTTGGGTCTGGCATTTAGTACAGTGGTTAGGCGATCTAATCCCGGTCTCGTTGCTATTGATGCGGCTAGGCCTTACCCCCCCGCCCATATTCTCACCGATGAGAAGTTTGCCACGTTAAACGGAGAACAGATCTATCTATTTCTGCTCTCTCAGGAAGAGTTGATTTGGTATGCCGAGTGGATGGAGCGCACCGATGAAGCGGCTTTTAACGAAGTGATTGTCAATGCCTTAGGGACGATTGAAGCCGCCGCTCAAAGCGAGGTATTGTGGGCACCAGAGGTCTTGTACACCCCCAAGTCGGTGACTACAGATGGCTGGCGACCGGTTCAGAAGGCTTGGCAAACGCTCGTGCCAGGAATTGACTTAATCGAATGCAATTTGCACGGGCGCAAACGGGTCACGGCCACGCTCAAAGACTTTGCCAAAGCCCATCTTGAGACTTCTTCTCAAGACCGACAGCAGCTCAAAAACGACTTTGACCCTGTCTTCGCAGCCCCCTCCTTAGCTGCTTTTTCTCAGCGTATCCGCCGTCTAGAAGAGCAACATACCGACGAACCTATCCTGCTCAAACGATTGGACATCCTCAAGCACAAGCGAGTGCTGTTCACCAATCATCTCAAGTTCGACAGTGCCCCTGCCTTCTCTTCCGCTTTAGACCGTTCCATGCGATTCTTGGATGAGAAACTGCTTTCCTTCGGTCAGTTTCGCGCCACCGATAGCATTGACCCCATGCTCAATGCCTGGGCTATCGTCAACAATCTCAGGCCTTTTCTTCCCGATGCCAAAAAAGCGGGCCAATCGTTAGCTGAGTTCTTTGGCGCTCAGCTTCATGGTCTTCCCTGGATGGAAGCGCTCAACCTTTGTTCAGTAGCCGCTTTGGACAAATTGATGCCCGATGGAAATTTATAGGCACTAATTTTAGATCTATCTGCACTAACAATGCAGCGGAAAGAGCCTTGCGACCAGCTGTAATATGGCGGCGCACCAGCTTTGGCTCGCAGTCTCACAGCGGCAGTTTATTTGTTGCTCGGATGCTGACAGTGACTACCTCACTCAAAGCGCAGGGGCGAAACATTCTCGATTTTCTTTCTGAAGCTTGTCTGGCAGCGCGCATGGGAAAAGCGCCGCCTTCGTTGCTGCCTGAGACCACGCCAGTAGAGGCTCTGCACACTGAAGAAGATTCTTGCGTACTGGCTTGACTAGTCACTGCCTGGGACGGTTACCTCAAGCAGCTGCCCGCTGCTGATTCTCTAAGAAACTGTCTGCTCTAGCTCTTGTTGCAAGCATCTCTAAACACTGCCGAAGCGGCCTTGAGTTCACTGCTCAACGGGATGGTCCGGCACCTCGATATGAATATTGCAAGTGTTGGCCTTCACCTTGATGCACTCGCGCACATGGTCTTTGTTCCAGCGCTGGACATCGCTCCAGAACGAATTCTGGTCAGCGAGCCCCCGCATCTGCCAGCCGCCGAACCATGAAAGACTGACCAAGACACCCGCCACGCCACAGGCATAGGCTATCGTCTCCCAATAATGCACCTGCCGCATCTGTTTCGCGATCGCACTCACCTGGTCGGTCGCCTGCGTCCGAGAAACGGCAAAGCCCTCCGCGGTTAACTGCGCCGCCTTCGCCTCCAACACCTCAATTTGCTGCCTCGTTGCCGTTTCAATGCGAGTAGATAACGTCTGCTGATCGCTAAGAAGCTTAACGCGCTCCTGGTTTAGCAACTGCTTCACCTCCTCCACCCGCCGCGCCAATGCCTGCGCCGCCAGCTCACTAGAAGTCAGCGCCGCTATCCCCTTCTCATGCATCGAAAGAAACTGACTTTCGGCCTGCTTAAACACCCGGTTCATCAACGCCTCGAACTGTGCCGGGTGCTCCTCCATCAGCACCCGCATCTCCCCCGTTGAAAGCAGAATCAAAAACGCCGGGTCATCGACATCCCACTGGTTCTTCAAGGTCATCTCTAAGACCTTCGCCCTAAAGGCATCATTACGATGCTCCAGCGCCCGATCAATCGCTACCTTAGCCTTTGCCCGGTATGCCTTCTCCTCTGCGTTCATAAACCGAGCACTCCGTCTGCTTTTTTGACCGCCCTCTCAAACTCCTTGAGCCATCGGTTAATCCGAGAGCGCTGCGCCCGAG
The DNA here is from genome assembly GCA_963793495.1 of uncultured cyanobacterium. Classification (GTDB taxonomy): domain Bacteria; phylum Cyanobacteriota; class Cyanobacteriia; order Phormidesmidales; family Phormidesmidaceae; genus Phormidesmis. The sequence goes on along the minus strand of CAWCAI010000018.1, from coordinate 28,015 downwards.
GAAAGGACGTATCGTTGAGCATCGAACGAAAGGGCAAATTCAACTTGTCCAACAGCTCATAGGTGTCATCAAAAAGATCCGGCATCTCCACCACGGCACCACCGCATTCAAGTAGCCGCGCCTCAGTCTTCGAGCCATCGAATAAGCGAAAGCGATCGCCATCGCCAAAATAGAGATTTTTCACCGCCACATGCTGCACATCAAAACCAGCCGTCATCTCCAGCGACGCCTTAAGCAAATTAACCGAGTCTTTAATGCGACTCATAACCGAAACCACCGTGAAGCGATAGCCCATCTCCATCGCCTCAGAAATCAGCCCAATATCATCCTCCAAATCAAGCAGCGTTTGACTGCCGCCCGCCGCCACATCGACTAGAAAGATATCCGCCTTGTTAGCATCCATATCGTTGAGCAAGCCATCCGCCTGCCCTTGGGTATCCAGCTCAAGGCGCTGCACCCCCTTGCCGACCTCCTGGTAGTAGCGAAAAAGCTGAGCATTGCTGGGGTCACCATCGAAAGCTGCCACATTCACACCCGCCTCGACCAAGACATCTAACAGCCCGCGCGCAAACGTAGACTTACCGACGCCGCCTTTACCGCCCGTTACCCAGATAACACGCCTGTTGTTTTGACCTTGATTTTTATCATTCATAGATTCACCGTTGATTTACTGTTCTGGCCGTCACCAATCACCTGCTATAAGTCCTCATCCATTTCGATAAAGCGACTGGGCTTTTTGCTATCGCTTTTCTTTGCTACCGACTCCCCCTTCTCGATCTCAGCATTCGTCGCCGTCGAACTTGCCTTAGCAGCCGAACTAGAAGCCGCACCAGCAGCCTTCCTTTTTTGCTTCGACTTACCGGGACGCTTGTGACTACCTGTTGCTGCCGTTGACGGATGCGATCTCCTGTAGCGAGTCACGTATTGCTTAAGCGAGCCCGCAGAGATATCAAGACCCCACTCCTTAAGCCCGGTGGCCACCTCGTCATAGGAGCGAGTAGCAAGCGCCTTTTCAATCGTGTCGATGAGTTCTTCAACCGCCTGCTTCTTAGTGAAAGTCGTGCGAGGTGATTTCGAGATCGCTTCTAAGTTCTTCTGCCAGCGTTCAACCTGTTCACGGGAGTAAACTACTTCAGCCATAGGACAACCGATAGATAACAGACCAATTCTTTCCTCTCTCTACCTGCGTGTCATCCGGTATAAAACGTATTAACAATGATGAATAAATATACGGAGAAGAAAACTAATTCAGACCAGCGGACATCGCCCTAAAGAAAGGCTGCTAATGTATAACGAAAAGAAACTGCCGCTCTACCACCGACAAGGCATCTACCCCCACTGGCCACAAAAGCTACCGGCAAAACAAACCGCAGCCTTTATCCAGTTACCGCAGCAGATTTACCATCCATTAGATCTCCTGCTAGCCACTGCGTAAAAGTAGACCCCGGAAGTAGCCGCTACGCCCACCCCATAGCCATCACATCGTTAGGCATCTACACGATTCACGGGGTGGTCTCCGCCGAAGATTCAGACAACACGCCCACTTATGGGCAAAAAAGCAACAAACTGCAGAAACAACAAGACTTATACCGATCACCGCAGCAAAAGTGAACGAAAATGCTGAGTTTAGCGAATGTGAGCGCCGCGCAAGCCGAAAACTACTACGAGAAAGACGACTACTACACGCAGGGAGATCCAGACCTGCAAAGCGATAGTCAGTGGCAGGGCAACGGAGCTGCTCAACTGCACCTAACTGGAGCCATCGATAAGCAGGTATTCCAACAGCTCCTACATGGCCAAACCCCAGACGGCAAATCACTGCATTCAAAACGCATCAATCCAGAGAAACATCGCGCTGCTACGGACTACACCTTCAGCGCTCCAAAGAGCGTCAGCATCGCCGCCCTGATTCAGAAAGATAAGCGCGTCATCCAAGCCCACGACAGCGCCGTTAAAACCGCGCTCGAAGTTCTCGAAAATCGCTATGCACAAACGAGAGTCAGACGCGGCCTCGGCATTCGAGAAAAGGTGGCCACCAGCAACATAATCGCCGCCACCTTCAGACACGAAACGAGCCGCGAACAAGACCCGCAGCTGCACACCCATTGCGTGGTGATCAATGCGACCCAAATGGAGAACGGCAAGTGGCAGAGCCTGAGTAACGAAGAAGTCCTAAATAATCAGAAGCTACTGGGCGAGATTTATCAGAACGAACTGGCCCATCAGCTGCGCACCTACGGTTATGAAATAGAACCGAACGGCAGCGGCCAGTTTGAGGTGAAAGGCTATGAGCAACCGCTACTGGATTTATTCAGTACGAGAACGCAGCAGATAGAGCAGTACATCGAGCGATGGGAAGAGGTGATCAAAGAGACAGGTGGAAAGCCGCTAAATGCCAATCAAAAGAAGCAGGCGACCCTGGCCACTAGGCTACGAAAAAAGAGTGTGCCGAGAGAGGTGCTTTTAGACGGTTGGCACCGCGCGATTGCATCAGGCGAAGTGACGCTACTGGCGACCCCAGAAGCCGCACCCCAAGAACCCGCTAACCAAGCGCCGACAGCTGCCGTCGAAGGCGTGAATCATGCGAGCGAACGAGAGAGTGTATTCAAGCGAGAAAAAGCCGAACGGTTTGCCTTAGAACATCACCTGGGTGAGCAGTCATTTGTCGAGCTGCAAGCGGCAATGACGGATGCTGGATTGTTGCCTGCAAAGAATCGCTACACGACCCAGACGGCTATCGAGCGTGAACTGGACACGATAGCGATTATGGAGAGCGGCCAGGGCCAGGTCGAAGCAATCTCAGATGACAGCAAAGTATGGCAGCTGCTGCGACAAGGACTATCGCTTACCGAAGGACAGCGGCAGGCGATAGAAATGACGGCGACAACGACCGATCAGTTTATTGCATGGCAGGGGGTAGCGGGAGCGGGTAAAACCTACAGTCTGAAGCTGGTTGCTCAGCTGGCTAGAGAGCAGGGCTATGAGGTCACCGGCTACGCACCGAGCGCCCAGGCCGCGAACACCCTCAGCGAAGAAGCGAATATTGAGAGTAATACCGTTGCTAGATTGCTACACAGTGACCGCAATCATGAGGGCAAAGATAGTTCACAGAATCAGGTGATATGGATAGTCGATGAGGCCGGATTACTGAGCGCAAAAGATGCCCATCAGCTACTGAAGAAAGCGCAGTCTCAGAAGGCGAGAGTGATCCTCGTTGGAGACATCCGTCAGCTCTCAGCGGTCGAAGCGGGTAACCCGTTCAAGTCGCTTCAAAGTGCAGGCATTCAAACCGCCTACCTGGAAGAGTCACGCAGGCAGAAAACAGAAGCGCTACGTGCTGCCGTCGTGTGTCTATCAGCAGGTGAGCAGCGTGAGGGATTAGACCGGCTCGATAAGGCCGATATGGTACACGAGGTTGTCGATGGTAAAGAGCGCCACGGCTGCATCGTGAAAGACTACATTCTGCTATCGCCAGAAGCGAGGCAGAAGACGCTGATACTGAGCGGTACGAATGCAGAACGACTAGAGCTGACAGCGGACATCAGAGCGATGCTACAGGCCGAGGGTAGTCTGGGCGCTGACACCTATCAGATGCGATCTCTGCGGTCGCTTGACCGAACGAAAGCGCAGCTGAAGTATGCCTGCGCCTACGCGGTGGGAGAAGTGGTGGTGCCGGTGCGCGACTATCGCCGGTATGGACTGAAGAAGAAGACGCAGTACATGGTCACCGGCAAGGACATGAGGAATAACGAGGTAACGGTCACCGGTCCTGACGGTAGCGAGATTACGTTTGACCCGTCGCGGTGTGGTGACAAGACGACCTATGCCACGCAGGAGATTGCGATCTCGCAGGGTGACCAGCTGCGATGGACGCGCAACGATACGCAGTCGGGTGTGAGGAACGGTCAGCTCGTCATGGTTGAAGCCGTAGACACCAACGGCACCGCCACGCTGAGGGATGCCAGTGGTAAAACAACAACGGTAGACCTGAGCCGACAGCAGTACCTGGACTATGCGCTGGTGAGTACGACCTACAGCAGTCAGGGCAAGACAGCAGATCGAGTGTTTGTTGCGGTTGATAGCACGATAAGCAAGGAGGGCTTGTATGTAGCCGTATCGAGGGCGAAGCAGAAGCTGAGCTTGTACACCGCTGATAAGGAGCAGCTATTCAAACATGCCCAGCGTTCGAGCGCTAAAGAGAACCCGAGTGACTACCTGACGTTGTTTAACCTAGTGAACCCTGATGCCCAGAACCCGAAAGCCGCCGACCCCGCCCGAGACGTACGAGGTGCAGATCAATCCGAATACATTGGCGATCGCGTTGGAGAGCGCGTTGCAGTCGGCCACCGCGCCGCTACGCGAAGAGATAGCGCAGCTCAAGGCCGAAGTGAGCCAGTTGAGGACAGAGCAAGCAGCCTGCCATCAGAGTACGTCACAGATGTTAGGGGTGTGGTCGCAAGAGTTGAGGAACGCCGCCGAACCGTCGAACTCGAAGGGCAAGCCGAGCGAATTGGAGCGGCAGCTCAAGGTGTTATCGATGGCGCTGGGCAGTTGGAGCAGACAGCAAAAGCAGTTGCAAGACTCGATGCACAGCTTGAGCAAGAAGCTGAGCGACTGAGCGGCATGACTGAATCCATAGCTGAACAGCGGCCCTCTACGCAGTCTGGTGGCGTTGCTGAAGTGGTACTGAGAAAGATTGCTCCGCAAGACTTAGCGCGTTACGAAGCTCAAGTTGCCGAGGCGAAAGCGAAAGCACCGCCTATTGAGCAAAAGCAGGGGACAGAGCAGGATGAAAAGCGCCGCCGTCGCCGTCAGATTTACCAGCGGTATGCAGCGAAGTTTGTGGGTAAGAGCGAGCGTGAGTGTGATCGCCTGGTTGTGCGGCAACTGATGAGCGAGCTGCTATCTAAGCGCAGCGGCCAGAAATTAAGCGACAACGAGATCGGTAAGGTTGGCAGTATTTTGCTACAGGGGCCAGTGGCCCAAGAGCTGAAACAGACACAGGGTAAGGAAGCGGGCATCGAGTATGCGATGGGAGTGCTGGCGAAGGCTCAGAAGGTGGTTGAGAAAGCTCAGCGCCTAAGCCGCGATCAGGGAATGGAATTGTAAGGATGCTTCATTTAACTTCTGAGATACTGTCTGAGTCTTGTATACAGAACATAGAGGTAAGGCCGGTTTCGATCACCACTAGATAGCTACTGCTTTCGCTACTATGGTTCAGCCTCAACTTCCTGCGTTTACTCAGTTATGCGTTACGGCACAGTAAATATAATCAATTCAATATATGCACAGCAGCACCATACTCCATGTTTGATGAGCATCTCAAAAATATAAATGAACAACTCGATAAGGGAGTGATCCCACCAAAAGAGACGGTTCGTAATATTCTAGGTTGGTTTGGTGTCGGTCGCCGTGGCTACAACGTTGTGCGACATATCCGTGCGGAATTCGATAAGTTCCAGCTCGTAACAGTTCCCGACTTTGAATTTGCATATATTGACGAAGCCATACAATTTGAGCGGTCGGGGCAGCATGAGGATACCAATCCGCATATAGCCGACCCAATCTACCGTATTGGCCGTCTTGAATCAGCTAACCAAAAACCAGTCTCTGTTAAACCTGACGCTCCACTAGAGAAAGCAACAACGTTGATGCTTACGCACGACTATTCACAATTGCCTGTGATGACGACGGAGCGAGACGTTAAAGGTGTAATTAGCTGGCGCACGATAGGTAGCAAGCTTGCCCTCGGATGCGCTGGTAGCGCGGTAAGCGATTTTATGGGGAACCCCAACGTACTGTCGATCGAAACATCGCTATTTGATGCGATCAAAGTTGTTTCTGAATCTGAGTACGTTCTTGTTCAAGCCTCTGACCGGAAGATTTGTGGCATCGTAACGGCCACTGATCTAACGTTTCAGTTTCGTAATCTCGCCGAACCGTTTCTTTTGATTGGAGAAACGGAAAATCACGTTCGTAAATTGATTCATGGAAAATTCTCGGTTTCGGAATTGCAAGATATCCGTAATGAGAATGATCCCAATCGAGCCGTTGAGAGTGTGGCTGACCTGACTTTTGGCGAGTATGTGCGACTAATCCAAAATGAAGAGCGTTGGTCGAAGCTCAATATTAAAATTGACCGAGTTGAGTTCACAGCTCGTCTTGATCATGTTCGCAGTATTCGTAATGACGTTATGCATTTCGATCCAGATGGACTCTCCGACGGAGATATTGCGGTTCTAAGAGACTTCGCTAAGTTTTTGAGTTCTCTTCGGACAATGGGTGCGTTTTGACAGAGATCTCCGTGGTTGTCGGCCCTCAGTAGCAACTGATACTGCTGACGAATGCACTACTCAACACTGAACTGACCGAACTTCGTTGACTCAGCCAAGCAGTCAATTACAAATCTATTAGGTTTTAGCCTCTATGGCTTGCGTATAGACATAGAGGAAGTTTGACAGATAAGGCTGAAACGTCCTACTAACAACGGCTTCGGCTCTAAGCATTTATGCTTATTGAAAAATTATCTTTAGACCTAGTAATGCTTGTACCCTCTAAGAAACCGTTAATAGAATCTGAAATAATGAGCTTATCTGCCAAAATTTCTCGGCTTCTATGCATAGGCCAAACTCGTTGAGTAGTTAGAGGCAATCTTAATTGCTATGAAAATCATAGTTCAAAATAACTATTCTAAAACCGTCGTTTAGTAATGTCTTCATGCTTATGGTGATCGCTTTCAGCTACGCTTGCATTACTTCTAACTGAAGCATGGATACAGATAGAAGCCATGATGAAACATCAGAATAACTAGCACTTTGAGGTCTAAATATAAATGAGTTTCAATAGTTTAGTAGAAAATCTAAGTGAGATATTAAAGGAGTCGGGTAACCTATACAGCTATTCTGCGTGTGTGATAATTGTCCTCACTATATTTTGCTTTCTATCGTACAGATTTTCTTCCGGAAAGGAGCGAAATCGAGCTTTCTACTTCACTCTCCTATGTTTAATGGGAATTGCATTCGCTACTTTAACTGCCGGTCTGTTAGGTGGATTTCAAAAAGGTGAGAGAGCTGGACTTGAGCAAGGAATTGAGAGAACTCAAGAAGAAATCCAGCAAGATCCCTCAGTCGTAACACTCTCCGATAGTTCTGCTCGAATACTGAATAATCTTATCGTTGCAGATGGAGGTGAAGTTAATTCTGAAAGTAAATCTCTAATGACTGAGAAGTCTATAAGAGCATTTAGTGAATACATAGAATCTGGAGCTGTTGGGAAACCATCTTGGATTCGAGAGAAAGAGGGCTTTGTATTTAATTTTCAAGGCTGTTCGAGAAAGCTTGGTTCGACAGACGTATTTTGTAACATTCTAGTTACGAATAAGGAAGCTGATAGAAGCTTAAACTTCTATCTACAGTCTAACAATGATAAGTCTATTATTATAGATTCGCAGGGCGGAGAGTACAACACGCGCGATGCAGAATTCGGCAGCGAACCTGATTACAGTGGATGGCGAGTTAGCAATACTCTTCCCACTGATATAGAGATAGGCGTATGGTTTAAGTTCGAGAATGTACCTACAGAGATAGACCAGCTACAGGTTGCAAGATTTGAGTTTTATGCGGAACAATCTCAGAAGCTCGATATAGATTATCGAGATATATCTATAGAGACATAGGCAGTCAACTATTGCTGAAGATTTCTTGCAGCACACCTAGCGCCTCAAATTCTATAGTTTTTTGGACTTTCTGATAGCATGTCTCACTGTGTGTACCAGAAAGGGCTTTTCATAGGGTATAAGGACTTTCGAGACGTTTTCAATAATGTATTTCTCTTGAATAAGTAGACCTCTTCAAAAATAAGTAATGATGGCAAAATAAAAGTAATGATGCTCGCTAGTACACCTCATGAAAAAGCAGCTCTTTAATCGAATTTTACATCTACTTGAGGACCGACCCCAGCAAGGCAAACGGATGATCGGTCTAGGGGCTCCTGCGCTATGGGAACTGTGGCAACGCATTGCCGCATTGGACGCCGCCGCCAAGCAGGCCCAATCCGAACGACTGGGGCGAAAGCGACAAGCGGGCGGGGGGCGAAAAAAGGATGCCGAAGTTCTCTGTCGGTTATTAGTAGCGCTGTTGTACTTGCGACAGCACTGGACGATGCAAGCGATCGCAGAATCTATTGGCTGTTGCGAAGCCACCGTCTGGAACTACATTCACGAGATGTTACCTTATATTCGAGATGAGCTCCCGGCCAGTTTGCTGGAGCAGTGGCAACAAGAGTGTGACAGTGTGGAAGGAGCCGAACTGGAACAATGGCTAGCCGAGTTACCCGCAGGCGACTTGCTGGTGGATACTTGGGAGCAACCGATTCCTAAGCCTCAAGACAATGAGGTCCAGGAAGCTTACTACTCCGGAAAGAAGAAACAACACACGCGTAAAAATCAGGTCATTAGCCTGCCGAAAGGGCTAGATATCGTGGATGTCGTTATCGGGGAGAAAGGGCCTCGCAACGATGGCAAGCTACTAGAGCAGACCCAGGCAGAGTTGCCAGAGACCCTGCCGTTTGTAGGAGATAAAGCCTATGTCGGTAAACGCAACACGACCATACCGTACAAAAAGCCACCCGGTGGCAAGCTCACCGAGGGTCAAAAAGCATTCAACAAACAACTAAGCCAAAAGCGTGTTTATGTTGAGCATGTGATCCGAACGGTGAAAATATTTCGGATAGCCAAAGAATTATTTCGCATGCGCTCAGGGATGTATGAACAGGTCATTGGGTGTGTTTCCGGTCTAGTACGGTTGAGGGTGCAATATGTCTAAATTCCAGCCGCTAAAGGCTGGAGATAGGAAATCCTGCACAATTTTCTTATTTTTGAAGAGGTCTAGTAGAAGCTGTTAGCTCTAAGAGATCTGTCAGAGCGATGATCTTACTAAAACCATTTTCTTTTATTTAATATGTATGTTTTAGAGAACTCGGAGTCTGTCAATCTGAGATATAAAATACCTTCGATAATTCCTACGAGTAGAGCGATGGAAGAGAGGATAGGAAAAGTTGACCCAAAAAACGCGGATATCAGGAGTATAGCCCCTTCAATATTGTATCCAAGGTAAAATTTATGTACTCCAAGCGAGCCTAGCAGTATCGCTAGCACACCTGCTATCTTTCTACTTACGTTCTGTCTATTGAGAATGCCTGAGAGTGCGTCTTTAGATTTGGATGAGGGGTTCACATCGTTTACAGAAACGCCTACTTCTTCCTTGGAAGGTCTCATCCACTCATGAGCATCCTGTAGTTTTTTCCTGTTAAGACTCTCTAGATTCTTCTTACTGAGAATCTGGTCAAATTCGTCTGTTAATTCCCATGCCTTTTTCCAGATTTCTGATAAAACAGCATCAAAGTCATAGAGTTCTATAGCGTTGAAAGCTTGTATGTTCGGAAATTCCTCTTTGATCTTTAATCCCAGTGGTTCATCTTGGCTGATACCAGCAAGTGAACTTCCTATTCCAAATGTGAAAGCACCTACGACGCTTGCCCTCTGGACTTTCAGGCCAAGACATTCAAGAGACATTTGGTAGTAGGCGACTACTTTCTCTATCAACTCTGTACAATATGGGGAAACCTTCCCATCAGCGGAGCGCTTGAACTTCTGTATGGCGTGATGCGCAGCGCCTAGTACGGGAGGAAAGTCAACATAGCTGATTCCTACAGATGTTCGTGTCTTAAGATTCAGTAGCTCCTCTAATGCCATTTGCGGATGTTCAGTCGTGAACTGCTTTCTAGAACCTCTTTTGAGATGACTTGTGTTCTCAGATGATTTCCCAGCAAGTTCAATCTCACGAGACCAGTCTGGAAAATCCGACCCTTGCTGTCTGCCGTAGATTTTGATTCTTTCAATTGTTTTGCAGTTAAGGGTCTGAATTCCTTTAGTTACATAAGGTACTAAGTTTGCTTCGTTTGGAACAGCTGATGCTTCAAGCATCACTTGTAAGCACTGTTTCCTCATCGCTACCTTTGCATTTACTCTTTCTTTCTGGAGGCCACGATTGAGTAGAGATTCTATGGCCGATGGGAGTCCTGCTCGTGCTGATTGTACTAAGTCAGACTGGGCGGTAGCCATACTAAAAAACCTTCATTTACGATGCTTCGCTCTACATATGTTGGTATATTTCCCTATCTTTTATGTGGGGTAACTGAACTGGCTATGCCTTGTAGGGATTCGGGGCGAGATTGAAGCCTGTTATTCTTTGTTCTTCTTTCAAAGCAACAGCTTTCTACTCTCATCCGATGTAAGTATGCGCTCGCCTAATCGGACTGTAGTGGAATTGAGCATAGAGCTGTCTCATCGCACTATATTCTAGAAATCGAATGAGACGCATGAGACAAATTGATTCGGCTGACTGACTAACCGTATAAAATAGCTGTAATCTTTGTATAGTAAGAAGAAAGTGGTGCGTACTGAATTTGACTAGTTGCCTTGTCATGCAACTAACCGCCCAGTCACAGTAAGGATTACAGGGCTGTCTTAAGATAAGACTATGGACTGGATGGACTGAATGAGCCGCGTCAGTCTCATCTCATGGTGAGCAATTGAAATATCAAGATAAGACTAGATAAGCCGCGAAGCACTTTTGTTGTATGTCTTTATCGACTAACTCTATCACTATAGATTGTTGTTCTCATCTTGTTCTTTCTGTGACGACTCAAACCATATAAAATGCGCTAAAACCTCGAACCATAGACAACAGACCTCGTTGGCTCATGACTATCGAGTCTTGTCACTCTATGCCCTTGAACATCTATGCTGCACTATTGGCATAGTTATACACAGGCACTTGGACAAAGCGATCGGGTTCCTGTCCACCTAAGACTGTCTGCTGTAACCGTTCTACGGTCGATGGAGAGAAGAATTGCTCGCCTGTCTCTTCGTTGACGCGGGCAGGTACGTTGTCGATTAGAAAGACCTTGCCGTTCAGGTTTAGAGTATAGGTGACCTGCTTCTCAACCAATGTTTCTTGCCAGTTATTAGTCATCGTCGCTGCGCCTCCTTTGAGTAAAGCCTTGGTTCCATCGCTGAGGATTAGGTTCGTACACTGTGATTACTTTGACAAGCAACCGAGCTGGATAACTACATTGAACGTGAATAGGACGTTGTGCCTGGGTCGAACCGGCGATTAGGCAACTCGGCCCGTACTTATCTTCTGGGTAGTCTTCTATAACTTGCCCGTTCGCGATCGCCTCTCTAATCTCTTGGACAAGGATTTGGCGCAAGATAGATTGATCGACAGCGTGTTTGGGGTACTGCAAGCGTAGCTGTCACGAAGTGCCATAAGCCTGAATCCGTTGATATGTAAAGAATTCAGGCGGCGATTTTCGTGAAGTAAAAATCCAATACCCCTGCCTAATCATAAGTTTGGCTTATGTTTTCCTCCCTTGTTTTACGCTCAATAGAGACGTGATTCTAGAGGCGTAGGATGAAACGAAAGTGGGAAAATCACGAGCTGGTTGAGCACTGGACAATGGGTAAGGAAGAGCAGCAACTGATTTGTCAGAAGCGCGGTATCAATCGCCTGGGCTTTGCGCTTCTGCTGAAGTTCTTTCAGTTGAAAGGGCGTTTTCCTGAGAAAAAGAACGAGATACCGAGAGTGGTTCGTGCTTTTGTCGCAGAGCAGCTGACAGTGGATGAAGGCGACTATGACCAGTACGACTGGAAAGGGCGAGGCATTAAGCGTCACCGAGCTGAGATTCGTAAGCTATATGGCTTTCATCGGATGCGGACAGCTGAGTTTGATAGCTTGCGCCAGTGGCTGGTTGAAAAGATAGTGCCGCAGGCAGTCGATGAAAGACGACTCAAAGCCTTGCTCTATGAAGAGTTGAGAGCCCGCAAGATTGAGCCGCCGACCTATGGGCGAATCGAGCGTCTGATCAATTCGGCTCATCGCCAGTTTGAGAGCCAACTGTGCGATTCGATAGTCGAGCAGCTGCCTACTCGCTGTCGTCGGGCTTTGGATGATCTGACCGGGCCGCAGTCAGATTCATGGATTCTAGATGCCGATGAGATCCCGCTCAATCAGCTGAAACAGGAGGCCGGGGGCGTGGGTCTCAAGAGCTTGACAGCAGAACTATCAAAGCTGAAAACAATCGAGCAGCTGGCGCTACCCACAGACTTATTCAAAGGGCTGAATGAGCAGCTAGTGGAAGGCTATCGGCTGCGAGTAGACACAGAGTCGCTCACAGAGATTCGGCGACATCCAGACCCGATTCGCTACCTGCTGTTATCGGCGTTCTGCTATCAGCGCTCGCGAGAGATCGTCGATAGCATCATCGAGTTATTCATTCTGTTGGTGCATCGGCTAGAGAGCCGCAGCCGCAGGCGGACATCTTCGGAGATTGTCGCTACCGCGCAGGAAAACAAGAATCATGACCAACTGCTGTACCAGATTGCAGTGGCGGCGCTCGCTCAGCCAGAGGGCACCGTTCAAGAAGTCATCTATCCAGTGGCAAACGAAACTCAGCTAGAGACTGTCGTTGAGCATCTAGGTGAGGGCGGCAAAACCTTCAAAGAACGACTTCACGCCAAGATGCGTCGCTCCTATACTCACTACTATCGCCGCCTGCTGCCGTTAATTCTCAATGCCCTAGAGTTTCATTCTGATAGCCTCAACTTGAAGCCGTTGCTGGCGGCTATCAAGTTGCTGAAAGCCTCTATGGAGTTTTCTAGCGCTGAGTCCTACCCAACCGAGACAGAAGTGCCGATGGATGGGGTACTCAGCGCCGAGTGGCAGGAGGCTGTGATGGTCAGCGGGAAGCAGGGCGAACCCGAGATTGACCGCGCCAGCTACGAACTGGGTGTGTTGCGCACGGTGCGCGAAAAGCTACGCTGCAAGGAGCTATGGGTGGTCGGGGCTAAGCGCTATCGCAATCCAGATGACGATCTGCCTCAAGACTTTGACGCAAAGCGAGAGCAGTATTATCAAGACCTTCAGCAGCCGATAGACGCAGACCCTTTTGTCGATCAGCTCCAGGCGGAAATGACAGAGGCGCTCACCGAGTTCAACCAAGGACTGCCTGACAATCCTAAGGTGAAGATCCTCAATAATCGGGGCGGTTGGATTCACCTGACGCCCGTGGCTAAACAGCCGGAGCCAGAGCACTTAAAGGCATTGAAACAAGAGATAACCCGTCGCTGGTCAATGGTGCCGTTGCTCGATGTGTTGAAAGAGACGGAGATGCGGCTTCAGTTCACTGAGCATTTCAAGAGTACGGGTAACCGGGAAGCGCTGGCCCCCGATGAGTTGCGCAAACGGCTGTTGCTCTGTCTCTACGCAGCGGGCACCAATCTTGGCCTTAAGCGGATTTCTCATGGCGAGCATGGGGTCAGTACCCCCGACCTCCGCTATGTCCAGCGCAAGTTTGTCTCGAAAGCAGCCCTCTCTCTAGCGATTGGCGATGTGGCCAATGCTATCTTTCGCGTGCGCCTACCCCACATCTGGGGTGAGGCCACGACTGCCTGCGCCTCTGACTCAAAACAGTTCGGCACTTGGGACCAGAACCTGATGACCGAGTGGCACGCCCGCTACAAAGGGCGCGGGGTGATGATCTACTGGCATGTAGAGAAGAATGCCGTCTGTATTCACTCTCAGCTCAAGCGCTGTTCTTCTTCTGAGGTGGCCTCAATGATTAAAGGTGTGCTCAGGCACTGCACCCAGATGTCGGTCGATAAAAACTATGTCGATACCCACGGCCAAAGTGAAGTTGGCTTTGCGTTTGCACACCTGCTCGGCTTTCAGCTGATGCCTCGGATTAGAAACATTCAAAAGCAGACGCTTTATTTACCAGAGAAAGGCCAGAGCCAACAGTTTGAAAACTTGACGGCTATTATCAAACGCCCGATTCGCTGGCAGCTAATTCGAGCCCAGTATGATGCGATGGTCAAGTTTGCGACCGCACTCAAGCAGGGCACCGCAGACCCTGAAGTGATTCTTGCTCGTTTTACGCGCAACAATGCCAAGCACCCGGTCTATCTGGCTTTAGCTGAGTTAGGCAGGGCGGTGAAAACGATCTTTCTGTGTCGCTATCTACACGATGAAAGGGTGCGCCAAGAGATTCAGGAAGGCTTGAATGTGGTTGAGAATTGGAACAGTGCCAACGACTTCATTTTCTATGCTAAGAATGGCGACTTCACCGCTGGCCGAGTCGCTTTGCAGGAGATCTCTATGCTCTCTCTACACCTACTCCAGATCAGTCTGGTCTATATCAACACGCTGTTGATTCAGCAGGTGCTGGCTGACCCGGTATGGATGCAGAAGATGGGGCCAGATGAGCTACGGGCTTTGACGCCGCTGATCTATGCCCACGTCAATCCCTATGGCATTTTTCGGTTGGACTTGGCCGAGCGACTGCTGATTGAAGTGATGACTAGCTGATGCCTTAGATTTTGGCGTTGGCGCTGGCGATTCTCAAAGAGAGGCTTCGCCTGCGTGATGGGAAAAAGCTATCTCTAAAACATAAGCCAAACTTATGAAATTGCCCCTGATTTTCGGTATTTTAGGGGCAGCACTTCGCTTATGGCACTTCGTGACAGCTACGCTTGCAGTACCCCTGTTTAGAAAACTCGAACTGCTCCTCAGCAAACTTACGACGTATCTCTACCATCAGCATAGTCATTTACTTAGTCTATCGCCTTTCATGAGCAACTCGACAAGCGTGATGACAGTGGACTTGTAAACGCCTAAACGGTGATTATGACATGTGTCTTAACGACCCTTTGCAAGACACTTTCTCGAAGGCAAGACGGCGAACGAGTTCTGTGCGTTTGAGCTGTCTCACAACTTGTATTATTTTCTATGTATCATTATTGAGGCAGATAGACGGGTTTTGAGACGAAATTATGAAGGTTGGCTACGCTCGGGTCTCTACTTTTGAGCAGGATCTAGATTTGCAGCTCGATGCGCTGGAGAAGGAGGGGTGCGATCGCATCTTCTGTGATCAGGGCGAGAGTGGAGCGAAGGCGAGCCGCCCGGAGTGGGACAACTGTCTTGACCATCTCCGCAAAGGTGACACGCTTGTTATCTGGAAGCTGGATCGTGCTAGTCGTTCGACTAAGCACCTCATCGAGCTGGCCGAGGACTTGAAGAAACGAGGCGTTGAGTTACTCAGTCTGAAGGAGAAAATAGATACTTCGACAGCGATGGGTAAGTTTTTCTTTCGGATGACGGCATCGATCGCAGAGCTGGAGCGTGACATTATCCGCGAGCGCACACTAGCAGGACCAGCAGCAGCGAGAGCCAGAGGGCGCAAAGGCGGTAGGAAGAACAGCATCACTGAGGGACAGAAGCTAGAGGCACAACGTCTGGCCGAGACAGGCGAACTCAGCATCACAGATATCTGCGCGAAGGTAGGCATCAGTCGTGCCAGCTACTATCGCCTCGTCGCTACCGAGAAAGCTTCGTGAGCGAAAGATGTTTCTCAAGAACTACCTACTCAGCCGCGACCATAGCAACTATTCTCACAAGCCCAAGGTCTCATCACTGAATACCGTAATTTATCTATGCTATCTCTCCTGTTGGCTAGCCTCGAAATTCGCTTATGCAGAAGTCATCATGGCAAAGCCTTGATCCTCACGTAACGTCAGGCTCTAGCATGAGGCCATCAACCAAAACAGGCGCTCGACCAAGTTGCTGATACAGGTATGGCGGAACTAAGCATTGGTGAACTGGCAAAGCAAACGGGACTTTCTGTACGTACTTTGCACTACTACGACGAAATTGGGTTACTGTCCCCTTCTCGTCGCACCAGTGCTGAGCATAGACGATACACTGCGCAAGACATTATGCGTTTGCAGCAGATTATATCGCTTAAGCAGCTCAAGTTTTCTCTAAAGGAAATCCGAGTGAGCTTGGAGAACCCTGGCCTATCCCTGGCTAAGATTATCGACTTGCACAGGAGCCGCTTGCAAGAACAGATAGCGCTTTCGCGTGAGCTGAATCAGCGACTAAACAAAATTGCTGTAGAACTCCAGACGACTCAGTCTGTTTCGGTTGCAACACTCATGCAGACAATGGAGACGATTTCAATGACACAACAGCAGTATCTAACGACTGAACAACAAGAGATTTTAGAGGCGCGCTTTCAAGAGGACGAGCAAGATTGGCAGACACTTCTAGGAAACATTCAAGCTGAGATGAATCAGGGCAGTGAGGTGAACACGCCCGCTGTACGGATGCTGGCTAGGCGTTGGCTGTGGCGGATGAAGTCAGTGGTGCGAGGAGACGGCGAAATTTACGACGCCTTGGTGAGAATGTATGAACAGGGAGAAGCCACAGCTGAAAGCTGGGGGATGGATACGGCTAGCTTGGAGTATATTCTCAGAGCAGTATCTTTCATGACGTTGGCAGATGCGACCAATTCCGCAGTTCCAATTCACAGGCTTTTTAGTCCAGCGGCGCAAGCGGCTATGCGGCTTGGCACAGAACCTATTCGAGCGATTAACTTTGACGTGTTCGGTACAGAGGGGCTGTTACTTGGCCTTCTGAGTCAGACATCAACCATCGCTGCACAGGTATTGAATGACATCGGCGTGACCTATGAGCAGGTGCATCCTTTGGTTGTGAAGTGGCTAGGTACTAGACCGACTTGGCCTGAAGGCACCTATCCAGCAGAGCTACAACTTGCGCCTAGATTGAAAAGGGTAATTGAGCTAGCCATAGATGAAAGTCTGCCACCAAATAGTGATCGTGCAACTGAAGAGAACTTTGTGACTCCGGCACATCTCTTACTTGGTATTTTAGAAGAGGCGAAAGAATCACCTTCCCCTGGGGGCGTAGCTGCCTATATTCTTCGAGGTGAACTAGGGATAGATCTCGAAGAATTAGAAGTGCAGTTGAGAGCATCTGTAAAGAAATAATCTGCTGCTTGGCTTCTGCTGGTATTGGTTATTTGCGCCCCCGGCAACTAGGCGATCACATAGCGGTTATAGTCTCATCTGTAGACGTAAATATCAGGCAGAAAGATGAGCGCTCCATACAGCGGCGGATGTCAGTGCGGACAAGTCAGGTATGAAATTAATGCTGAGCCACTCACGCTCTACGCCTGTCACTGTAAGGAGTGTCAAAAGCAATCCTCTAGCGCTTTTGGAATGTCTATGCCTGTGCCACGAGATGCGGTTTTTCTGACCAAAGGTCAACCGAAACAATGGAAGAGAACTTCTGATAACGGGAGGGAAGTCAGCTGCTCATTTTGCGGTAACTGTGGAACAAGACTATTTCATAATCCAGCTCGAAACAACAATATTACCAACATCAAACCTGGAACGCTAGACGATACGAGCTGGCTCAAGCCAGTAGGCAATCTATGGACACGCAGCGCACAGCCTTGGCTTTCTCAGGATGAAGGGATGCTGAACTATGAGGCGCAGCCAGACGACTTCGCCCAATTATTCGAGCAGTTTCAGGCAGAGTAACCTGTAGTACTCAAAACGGTGGAAGGCGACAGGGACATGCTCCAAAAGCTCTTAGAGCTTCTAGGGCGTGTCATCAATTAGGGGGACGAAAAAATCGTTAGGCGTTTTTATCATCAAAAAGATGCTGACCTCAAAAAGGAACGATGACAACTCGACGATATGCCCTGCGCGATGACCAATGGGAACGGATAAAAGACATGCTACCCGGTAAACCAGGCGATGTCGGTGTGACCGCGAAGAACAACCGCTTGTTTGTCGAAGCTGTCCTCTATCGTTATCGAGCTGGGATACCTTGGCGAGACTTGCCAGAGCGCTTTGGTAACTTTAAGGTTGTTCACACACGCTTTAGCCGTTGGAGCAAAAAAGGTCTATGGCTGAAGGTATTTTCGGCCCTTTGCGAGGATAGCGATAACGAATACCAAATGATCGATGCGACGATTGTGCGTGCCCACCAGCATTCTGCTGGGGCAAAAGGGGGGGCGATGAAGCCATTGGTCGCTCAGTCGGTGGACTAAGCACCAAGATTCATGCCACCTGTGATGCCTTGGGCAATCCAACAGGCTTCTTTCTAACGGCAGGTCAGGCCCATGACCTGAAAGGTGCAGATGTGTTGATTGCTGATATTGAGGCTGAGGCACTGCTAGCCGATAAAGCTTATGACGCGGATAAGCGGATGAGAGCAGTACTCAAGGCACAGGGCATTGAGCCAGTGATTCCCAGTAAGTCGAGCCGCACAGAGCCGATCGCCTATGACAAACACCTCTACAAAGCGCGGCATTTGATAGAGAACTTTTTCGCTAAGTTGAAGCAATACCGGGCGATTGCAACGCGCTATGACAAGACGGCTCGCAACTTCTTAAGTGCGGTTCATCTCGCTGCTGTTGTCGTTTGGCTTAATTGATGACACGCCCTAAGAAAGCCTTTCTGATACATGGAATGAGACACCACTTCAGCAGGGTATCGAAAGGTCTAAATTTTGAGACTTCGTTAAGCAGCTCACTCAAGGAATGGATGATCGGAAAGGAAATGAGTATTGAACCAGAGGGAGAGGGATATTCTCAATCCTCCGTCTCCCTTGGCTCTATTCCACACCACGCCCGATCCGCATCTGACACCATAGGATTGTTGCGAAGATAATCACCGGCCCATCTGCACGAGAGTTCAAAAAGTTCATCTGCATCCCACCCAGTAAATTTCAGAACGCTTTTCTGACCAACTGAGACGATAGACCGGCCATCCGGACTGAAACTCACTTTATAGACACTACCTTGATGACTTTTGAATGTTGCAATTTCTGTGCCATCTAAGTTCCATAGCTTTACTGTTTTATCAGAACCACCTGAGACAATAAAAGGTTCTGTTGGACTAAAATCCACGCTCAAGACATTGCCTTGGTGACCTTTAAGTATTTCACGTTCTGTCCCATCAAGGTTCCATAGCTTAACTGTGCCGTCTTCTCCGCCCGAGGCGATAGTTTCTCCATCCGGACTGAAATTCACACTGTAGATAAAACCTTGTTCGCTTTTGAACATTGCACGCTCTGTCCCATCAAGATTCCACAACCTAATTGTGCTGTCTAATCCACCCGAGACGATAGTTTCTCCATCCGGATTAAAATTCACGCTCCAGATATTGCCTTGATGACCTCTGAGGATTTTTTTGATGTTGCCATTAGTATCCCATAGTCTCACTGTTCCATCTTCACTGCCTGACGCAATGAGCTGTCCATTTGGGCTAAAGCTTACGCTTAAAACCCTACCTCCATGTCCCTCGAGGACTATAGGTGCATACTCGCGGTCCTCAAGATTCCAGAGTTTTACATATTTGTCTGCACCACCTGAGACGATAGATTTTCCATCTGGACTAAAATCTACGCTTATAGCACTATCATCATGTGCCTTAAGGGTTGCACGATCCCTCCCACTCTCGTCCCATAGCTTTATCGTGCCATTTAAACTTCCTGAGATGAGTGATTTCCCATCTGAACTAAAATCCATGCTAATGATTGTTCCATGATCACCTTTGAGCATTTCACGCTCGCTACCATCTGCGTCCCATAGTTTTATCGTTCCGTCAGAACCACCTGAAACAATAAACTCTCCATCCTCATCCTGACTAAAACTCACGCTCCCGACAAGACCTTGATAGCTCGTGATTGTTTCTCTGCTAGAGCCTTCTCTATTCCACAGTCTTATCATTCCATCCTCACCACTTGAAACGATAGACTGTCCATCCGGACTAAAATCTACGCTGTAAACAACGCCTTCGTGGCCTTCTGTGAAAGTTTTTCCTTTGTTCCCAGTACGGCGGTTCCATAGTGTCACGGTTCCATCTGAACTGCCTGCGACGATCAGCTGCCCATCTTGACTGAGATCGACGCTAACAACACTAGCCTGCTTGACGCGAAAGATTTCCGAATTGATCCCGTCTAGACTCCATATTCTTACTGTTCCGTCTATACCACTCGAAATAATTGAGTCCCCGTCCGGACTAAAATTTACACTCCAGACGCTACCTTGATGACCTTCTTTGAATGTTTCTTGTTTGCTTCCGTCAGCATTCCATAGTTTTATCGTTCCGTCTAAACCCGCCGAGACAATGGATTTTCCATCTGAGCTGAAATTTGCACTTGTGACGGCAGCATCATGTCCTTTGAGAACTGCGCGCTCGCTACCGTCTGCATTCCATATTCTTACTGTTTTGTCTCCGCTCGCTGAGATAATAGATTTTCCATCTGAACTGAAATTCACACTGGAGACAACGCCATCATGTCCTTCGAGAACTGCGCGCTCGCTACCGTCTGCATTCCATAGCTTCACCGCTTTATCTGAACCACCTGAGACAATCAGCTTGTTGTCCGGACTAAAATTTACACTATAGATAACACCGGAATTGTTTTCAATATCCAGGCTTTCTTGGAAAATATTGAGTTCTCGGATGCCATAAATTTGGGCGAGCGCTGAGTGAGCTTCTGCCTTAGCTCTATCTAAGGAATCCTCTTCTACTATTTTTTTAGGATTATTTTTAGATTGTTCTCTAATTTTCTGAAAAATACCCCATGCTCGAATTCCCCCAACCAAAGCTGGCAGTTGGCGCCCAATCTCTGCATCTAACAGAGATTGCCGTGCCTCTCTTTCTACATCCGCCACTTGAAATTTCAATTCTGTGCTTTTCAGTGCTTGAGCTGCTATAAATGCGCTTGAAATTGCAATTACTGCCACTGTCACTGCGGCTCCAGCGCCTATAATGCTTCTTCCCATTAACTGCCGAGCACGGTGCTCGGCTTCCTCTAAAATACCTATCGCCTCACGCTTAGTCTCTAAGATCGCCTGCTGTGCT
This sequence comes from uncultured cyanobacterium, assembly GCA_963793495.1. Taxonomy (GTDB): domain Bacteria; phylum Cyanobacteriota; class Cyanobacteriia; order Phormidesmidales; family Phormidesmidaceae; genus Phormidesmis. The sequence continues at coordinate 7,215 of CAWCAI010000018.1, read as the reverse complement.
ACTTCCTTACTTTCTGCTAAAAACTGATAATCTGCGTCTCCCAGGCTCTTCCCCTCCGCCCATGCTTGCGCATCTTCTAGCGATCTTCCGCGCAACAGTTTCGATTCATCATCCCGCCCAGAAGTTTCCCACGAGCGCAACGCTTCCCCATAGGGCCGCAACTGCCTTAATGTATCCTCTAACCAAGTCTCATTAAAGACTGCCTGATAAATCAGATTATGCACCCGTAATCGTTTCCCTCTTCGAACCATCAAACCCGACAGTCGCAGCTCTACTTGCTCCAGGCTATTATCTGCATCTACCTCACCCTTGCGCAGAATTTTCTGACACAACCCTAATAGCCGCCCCGTTCGCAACTCGCCGCTACGCAGCAGGCGGTCACGAATTGTTTTCAAATGCTCCGGGACATCCTGTGCTTCCCAGTTTTCAAGGATAGATGCTTGAACAACAGACGCTACTAATTCGTCTGGAGCTGTCTTTGCCTGAGGTACCGTAACAGAAGCCACCAATCGGCAAACTTTCTGTGTTAAAAACGGCTGTCCTCCCGTCCAATTCAACACCGCAGTCATCAGAGTCTCTGCTTCAGTGGCAGACGCTGCCAACCCTTGGGCCAGGGGTGCGGCTTCCTCTAATCGAAATCCTGATAGCTCAATTGGACGACCTATATTAAATGGTGTTCGCTGTTTATCTCTCATCAAATCAGACGGTGAACAGACCCCCAATAATACAAACGTCAGTCGTCTAAACGTATCTTTCTCTGATCGCTGGTTGTAGCACTCCCGAATAAAAACAAACAAATCGTCTACGTTAAATGGCAGATTTAAAACACTATCGATCTCATCAATGAAGATCACGACATCGCTTTCTATCTTTTCTAGCAAAACGTCCTCAACAAACAACCCTAAGCGCTGAACATACGACAGTAGTCGATGCGCTTCCCACCAAGCGTCTAAATTGAACTCGTGCCTTAGCTTTAGCGGACGCACAGTCCGATTGATTAGCCCCACGTACCACTGTTCCTCCGTAATCGACGTGCCAATGGCTGTAATGTCGATCGCCGCGCAGGTCACCCCATTGTTCCGCAAACGCCGCATCGTCTGCACCTTCAGGCTCGATTTGCCCATCTGCCGAGAATTCAGCACATAGCAAATTTCCCCAGACCGCACGGCATCATACAATTCATCATCCGCCTGCCGCGTCACGTAGGTCATCGCATCCACTGGCAGGCTGCCACCGACTTGATAATCTATAGGACAGCTAGAGAACGAATCCCTAAATTGACTAGAAGATTGTTGATTTGACTGGGAATTAGATGTTTCAGCACTCACGTTTAGGAACCCTCCAGCCGATCTTTGAAATAGCGTAAATATAGGTCACATAGAGGGACGACATCATTGCCCTTAAAGCGAACCAAGCCCAAACTGGCCAGCTTAAATGCTGCCTGCACATCTAAAGACACTGGCTTATCTCCCGTTACAATCAATTGCTGCATCGCCTGCCGCAGCGAACTATCCTGTTGCAAGCTGTAAAAATGTCGTCGCAAATGCTCCCCATATGCCCATTCTTCTGTTGGCCCAATCTCTACTAGCTGTGCCAATGTCAGATCGCCCCGCGCAATGTTGTATAGAGCCACTCGCACCAGATAGGGATGCCCACCCATCAGCTCCATTAGCGGTTCAGTTTCTGCCACAGACCAGCACAATCCATGACGCTGCACCAGACTCATTACCTGTTCCTGCGTCAATGGCGGTAGATCGATAGGCACTCCAACATTGAATGGTGACTGGTTGATATTTAGCGGAATATAAACTTCTTTTGAGTGCGTAATCACGATCCGCAGATTTTGCCAGATAGGATTGATCTTTGCGTCTTCGTGCCAGGCTCTAAGCAATCCAAAGAAATCCGAAGCGATTTCCTGATGCAGGAATAACTCATCGACTTCATCTAAGCATAGGACCAAAGGTGACGTCAGTTCTTCTAATAGGTAATACTCAAAATAATCAGTACACTTATCATTGCCACCCATTGGTCCCTGCCAGTATTCCTCTAGCTTGTTGGGCAAATTCAGCTTGCGTGTAATTCGAGCACAAAACCAATAGAGGAACTGCTCCACACTGGAGAGTGCTTTTCCTCCTGCCGCCTGCAAATTCAACGAAACGCCACGATAGCCTTGCTGTATACCACGGTTCAAAATCCTTAGCATCAGCGATGATTTGCCCATTTGTCTAGGAGCTTTGATGCGAATCAAGGCTCCCCGTTTTGTGATTGTCTCGTAGCAGCGCTCTTCAATTGGAGGACGAGCAACGTATAGATTTGAATCCAGCGGTACTTGTCCTTCTGGCTCATCCAAACGCACTGGATCTGCCGGAGAAGAATTGTCTGGAACGAAGGAGCCCCGAGTGTCCTTTTTTTCGGAATCCTTCACCGACTCTTGCTGTAGCAAAACTGGCGTCAAGTGCTCCTCAATTCCTGCCATCAAAATGCTGACACAGCCTAACTTGAATGAGCGCTCAATAGAACTGCCACTGCCCAGTGCATCGTAAAAGCCGATCGCAAACTCCAATGCTGCCTGGTCTCCTACCTGTTGACTCATCCCAATAACACGGGGAACGTATTGAGCGATCACCTTCGCTTGCACATCCGAATAGCAGGCATTCAGCACTACACATTTCACACCTGGATAGAGCGAGAACAATTGCGCTAACGCTTCTGCCGAAACTAGATGGGCGTCTCCTGTATCGTTTTCCAGCACTAAGCTGCCTTCACCTGTGCTATGCCCAGAAAAATGAACAATCGTTGGCTCAAACTCCGCCAAAGCTAATCGCAGATCTCGAGATCGAATCGCCCACTTTTGCTTCAGGGCGAACTGTTTCCGATTCTTAGCAATTCTCAGAGCATGATCAATCTCCCGAATCTCTTCATCCAGACGAAGTCGCGCTGTTCCTCTAGGATTCGCAGCCAAAACAAGAATTTTTTCAATCACTTTGCCGTCATTCATGAGTCAGCCTGCTTAGCCCCTCTACAATCATCAATATGGGAGGAATTTTTGGAGCGCACAGTAAAGGCTTCCAGCAGTTTAAAATTCCGGACTACAGACATTGTAGATAGTCGTGCAACGCTAGACCAGTCTCAATTTTTATGTGATGGGCACGATAACCGAAGGAGGATCATAGGTGTTGAGTGTGAATCCATTAATCTAGTGTTTGGATACCGTTAGCAAGATCTAATGTAGAACGCATTACATGCTTCAAAAACCTTCGTTTCTGACACACCTTCTACAAGAGTTTAGACAACAATAAGGACTTCCTGACAATTGCCAGAAAGCCCCTTATTGTAACGAGTGAAGCCATTAAGCTGGAATCTTAGAAACGGTAGCCAACACCGGCTACAAAATCAACACGCTGGTCATCAAGCGGTAGGTAGTTGACCGAGCCGTTGAGCGCATAGCGATTACCGAGCTGATAGTCTGCGCCCGCAGTGGCGACGACCTGAAGCTCGGTGTCACCGTCAGTGCTCACACCGGCACCAGCGCCCACAAAAGGCTTTAGTCCACCAAAGCCATTGAAGTCATAGGTAACCGGCGCAAGAACCGTGACGCGGCGGTTGCCATCTTCATTGTTTAATTCAGTGGTCACGCCCGGACGCACAGAGAGGCGGTTCGATAGCGCGTACTTACCGTTCACAACCGCGCCTTCGTTACTTGCCGCTGCACCGATGTAGTTGTCGCCTTGAACGCGGGTGAGGCGACTGACGATGGAAGGCTGTGCGTTGCGCTCACTGCGCTGAGTGAGGATAGAGGGGCCAACAGTAGGGCGATCGCCTGTAGGGTTAGCGTGAGCAGGAGAACCGAACGCGCCGATAGCCAAGACGGAGAGTGCAACCAAGCCAGCAACTTTAATTTTCATAGAACAGAACTCTTCAAGGAATACCCTGAGACGAAGAAGGAAGAAGACAACCAACTTCTTGCTCGAAGCTGATATTTGAATTATGTGCTATGTGCCAGATGAGTTAATTTCAGATAAGCCAGTTCTTCGTAGTGGCTCTATAAACACCTGATGCAGGTAGATACGCATCGTATTATATCATCCAGGCAGTGTGCCAGATGGCGCAGTTGGCTCGGTTTAATATTGACGGGGTTTGAGTACAGTGCTCTGAAAGAGCATGATATAGAACGGTTCTACCGAGAATAAGTGCAATTATTTGAAGTAGAACCTTTTACACTTCTATCTCGTGGTCGCATCGCTTCAACTACCGCTGTCTGCTGTAATTTTGAGTACCGAACTCAGGCCGGTACAATGCAACACCTGCACCTAGAGAATTAAGCTTAGTGCGATCGCCTGAATAGATAAAGAGCAAAGATTGTGGCAGTCCTTTGAACCCGTGCGTTATTCCAAACTCAGACGCAGGCTCGAAGCCAAACCGGGTGTAGTAGTCTGGGTGACCAACAACGGTGACAAACGGAATACCTCTAGCCCTTAGCCTTTCCAGCCCAGAGACGATCAGTTGACTACCGATGCCCTGTCTTTGATAGTTGGGCAGAACGGATAGCGGCCCTAGCCCCATACCCTGCAGTTGACCGTGGGCGCTATGAATTGAGACAGGTGTAAATAGGATATGACCCACCGGTTCACCGCGAAGTGCGACTAGCGACAACATCTGCCTACATCTACTCCGGAGTAATTCGATTAGCTCGGCCTCACCGTTATGACCCAGTTCACTGCCAGAGAAAGCTTCAACGGTGATGCGCTGGATGGCATCTTGGTATTCAATTGCATCAGGTTTGACGATCAATCGGTCGGTTGTTCGCCTTCGTGTCGGCGGCGGTTTTGTATTCTCTGTGCGGTGCTTGATTCGTTGTTTAGTCTTGTAGAGAGAGGCGCACATCTTGGTGCAATACTTTGAACCACTCAATTGCGAGGGGTATCGAGTGTAGGGTTTGCCACAATTACAGCAAACCAGTTGGGTTCTTCGATTAGTCCTTCCCATCTTCTCCTTCTAGACTCAGCCTTCCTAGACTATGCCTTCCTAGACTATGTCTTCCAAAGAATAGTCGTAGTTTTCTTTCCCTGTATAGTCTAGAGCCATCTGAAAATGCCTGTAACCCTTGAAAAATCGTCAACAAAGTCTAAAATAGTGAGCTTATTTGTTAGAACTTCTCGGCTTCTATGCTCAGACCTATCTGTCTTGTAATCACGGTCACACTCAACTTATCTACATCGCACCGCTTTCGGCACCCCTACAAAGAAAACGGTCGTTTTCCTTGCTGTCTAAAATGCCGCTGCTTGAGCTGCGCAATCGCCTGTCAATACTGGATTCTATGCGTTTGTTTTGTCGCAAAAAGGGGCGTTAATTTAGCGATGTCAGGGCCGTACCTCAGTTAAGTTGAATGATATGGCCTAAAAAAAGGTGAGATCGCAGGCTTCGTCGGTTCTTTCAAAGGCCAAATATTCGCAATTATCTTGAGTTTAAACAGTGCGATCGCACCTCCACGGTCAGAAAAATCATTTAGCTAAGAGGCGATTCTCCGTGAGAGAGGCTACGCCATCGCTATCTGTTGTTGGAGCTTAGCCATCCAAGGCTCGCGGCCATAGATACCTGCTTTGAGATCGGAGATGCGAAAATCTTGGTCTAGCTCATCCCAGTAGATATGCTCTCCGCCGAGCTCGACAGCTTCTAGCTGCGCCTCGGATGCTTCGACGGGTACCCAATTATCGCCGTCGTATCGGACCATCTCAAGTAGACGCACTGGCCAGATACTGGCAGAGCCATCGGCAAAATCTACCACTAACGCTTTCCGCTCGCGGTCGTAGTGAGCATGGACTGCTTTATTGTGCAGCATAATATTTCCCGGCTCCTTCCCTTAGTATCTCTAGATTATCGCTGCAAAGCTTAAGTGCTCGCTTGGTATGCTTTGCTGTCGTCTTCATCCGCTCATCTTTGGCTGGTCTCATCTCGACGGGTTCAGAGCCGGAGATGTCTATTTTCACTTCTAATGAGCGATCTTTCGTAACGACGTGAACGTGTATTGGTGGATGGTCGCCGGGATAGACCAGAATGCGAATATCGCCAGTTTGCAAAAGTATCGGCATTACACTCTAAACGCTTGATGTATGGACATTCTTAAATGACTGGAAATTTAAGGATAGTGGTATATATGTCAGGTGTCGAAGTTGCCGTCGTCGGCTTTTGCAGCATACATAACCACATGGCATCAAGCCTGATGGTGGTGCTGCAGCTACGCTGTCACTACTCCGTTTAGTAAAGCCCAAAGAATCGCAATGATCTTGACTTAGACCAGGGACAATCTCACTCGATAACGAACCACCACATCCTTCAGAAGGTGGGATCGCTTAGAATGAGGCTGAATCAATCAATCCAGGTAAAAAGTTCAGGCCAGCACAACGGGCAGCGCCATGGTACAGACCCCCACAAAACTACTGTCCCTAGACGAGTTTCTGGCTCTACCCGAGACTGAACCCGGTAGTGAATACATCAACGGCAAAATTAGTCAGAAGCCAATGCCTCAAGGCAAGCACAGCATAATCCAGCGGGAACTGAGTTTTGCCTTAACCCTAGCCTTTCGGCCCGCTGGCATTGCTCAAGCATTTCCAGAACTGCGCTGTACCTTCGGTGGGCGCTCGATTATTCCAGATATTGCCGTTTTTCGTTCAGAGCGCATTCCGAGCGATCTCGATGGTCAGGTGGCCAACGCATTCAATTTAGCGCCGGATTGGACAATCGAGATCCTCTCGCCCAGTCAGAGTTACTCGCGGGTGACTCGCAACGTGATCCATTGCCTAAATCATGGGTCTGAAATGGGGTGGATAATAGACCCCGCAGAGTCCTTGATATTCACCTACGGCTCAGGTCAATCAGTCAGTGTGTTTGAAGAGCCCTCAGAAAGCTTGCCGACGCCTAAATTTGCAGAAGCGTTCAAACTAACCCAGGGCGAAGTATTTTCTTGGCTGAAAGTGTAGCTCAGCGCGAGGTTGTTTGCTAAGGCTCTCTGCTCGACAGACTGAAACGTCCCAGCGTCGGCGCCAGTGTCCGGTACGAATTCCTGTATGCGATTGCGTACACAGCCTATACCCTTCAGGACTTCCAACCGCTTGCGGGCATTAGCCTATAGCTATGTAGTGCGACTTTTAGCGTAACCCAAATAAATGAATTTATTTGGGGTTTGAGGGGCCTCCAAGCGTGCGATCGCGACCCGAT
>CAWCAI010000017.1:0-116552 GCA_963793495.1 uncultured cyanobacterium | reverse complement strand
AGCCAACCAAAGAAGTGGACCAGAGCTTGACTGCCGCAGAGATTAAACCGTCCGATACGGTGACCTCTGATATTCTGGTCTCCACAGTAGCGGCTATTCCTGCTTTAAGTTCTGAAGCCGACATTGCAGACCCGGTAGAGCTCTTAGCCCATAGGCAAATGCCTCTGCCTCTCGCGGTGCCTCTCACGGTCAACACGCCTGCTTCGGATACATCAGATTCCTACCAGGAACACTTCCTTCAGACAAAGGCCAATAGCTTCGCTCTTAGCACTGCCAGTGGCCCAGCTCACAGACTAACTGACAGTCTATCCAACAGCGCAGTCCCAGATGAACTGCGCCAGATTACGCCTGAGCTCACCAGTCCAGCATTGCCCCCAACCACAATTACACAAAATCTGCCTGGACCAGCGGCTAGACCAACGGTACTCCCTGACCTTAATCCACCTGAGCCCGCTCCTAGAAACTCAAACTCCATCAACACTTTTCCTAGTTCAACTACTCCTGGCACACCCGCTCCTAGTACGTTCCCTTCTAGGACCACAACGCCTAGTACGACTCCTAACAGCTTCAGCGTTGGCGTCGATGAAGACTACATCCTCGGCCCAGGAGACATTATTGAAGTCGTCTTTTTTAACGTTCCAGAATACAGCGGACAGCAGCGCATCTCTGCTAGTGGCGCTGTTAATCTGCCTTTGATTGGTCGACTGACAGTCAAAGGCTTAACGCTAGATGCGGCCAGCGACGTAATTGCCCAGCGCTACGTGAATCAGCTACAGTCGCCGATCGTCACCATCAACGTGCTGCAACAGAGGCCTATGCAGATTGCGATCGCAGGAGAAATCGTTCAGCCCGGTCTCTACACCCTAGCTGCCGAGGGCACCACCTACCCTCGAATATTCCAAGCGCTACAGCAGGCAGGCGGACTGACCCAAGCAGCCGACCTCCAGCAGGTAAAAGTCCAGCGTCAGGGTGCAAACGGCATTCCGACAACCCTTGATGTAAACCTGCTAGCGCTCCTTCAAAATGGCGATATCAGTCAAAATATATTTCTGCAAGACGGTGACGCTATTATTATCCCCTCAGCCCCCGAAGTCGCTAGAGTCGCGCTGAACGAACTGTCAGATTCCAACTTAGGCGCAAGCGTTACACAGCCGATTAGTGTGGCGATTGTGGGCGCAGTCACCCAGCCCGGTCCCTATCGGCTAGGGGGTGAAGGTAGTCAAATCACCGCTGTTCAGGCGCTACAGCAGGCAGGCGGCATTACTTCTTCAGCGAACCTGCGAGAGATTCAGCTCAGACGGCGAACTCGCCAAGGCGCAGATCAGATCTTCAACATCAACCTGTGGGAGGCGCTTCAAACCGGAGACCTTAGTCAGGATTTGGTTTTGCAAGAAGGGGATACCTTGCTAGTACCTACCGCAGACGATTTGCCCTTTTCAGAGATTGCCACGCTAGCTTCTTCTACTCTTTCTACCGGCACTATCCAAGTCAGCATTATCGGAGAAGTAGAAAGCCCTGGCAGCCTCGATCTGCGAGCTAATAGCTCATTCAATCAAGCCCTGTTAGTGGCAGGCGGATTGAACCGACGTTCGAAAAACGAAGCGACGTTAGTTCGGTTTAACCCTAACGGAACCGTCGATCGCAAATCCATTGATGTCGATCTATCCCAAGACATCAATCCCGAAACCAATCCAATTTTGCGGCCCAACGATGTGATAATTGTCGGTCGTTCTGCTAGAGCCCAATTCGACGACGCTATCGGTGGATTTTCAAGATCGTTTAATTTAGTTTGGCCTTTCTTGTTTCTCTTCTAGGGTGTTTCCCCATACAACTTTCTTGCCGCAACAGATCTTCCTGACTCAGTCGCCCACCTTGTTCTTGAGCTATGCAAGCCCCCCTCTCTAAATTAGTTCGTGTCAAATCCTATCGGAATGGGAGTAACGGCCAACTGCCGCCACCTAGTCCCCCTTCGCCACCGCCGCAGCCAGCAACTGGTTTAGCTCCACTGCTAGGAATTGCTAGACGCCATGCACTGGTGATCGTGGGGGTCGCAGCCACTTTCTTCGGCTACTCCGTTTGGCAAACGCTTAACCAAACCACCCTCTATCAAGGGGAGTTTCAGATCCTGGTAGAACCGGTTAACGTTGACAATGCTAGTCTGGCGGCTCCTACAGAAAGTTCTGGAAACAGCAATCGCTCGGCGGCGCTAGACTACCCTACTCAGATCGCCATTCTCAAGAGCCCAGAGCTGTTGGGCACTGTCGCTGAGGATCTACAGCTTGACTACGGCACTCTCGCTAACCAGCTCGACATTAGCCGTCTTGGCGAGACCAAACTGCTACAGATTAGCTACCAAAGCGACAAAGCGACTCAGACTCAAGCCGTTTTGGATTCTTTAGCAGCGACCTATCTAGAATATAGCCTCAGCGAACGTCAGACCTATCTGCGTCAGGGGCTGCAGTTTGTAGAAGGACAGATTGAGACCTTACAAAAGCGCCTCAACGATCTGCAAAACAGATTAGAGCGATTTCAGCAGCAGAATAACTTTGTTGATCCAGCCGCGCGCTCTACGCAGATCACAGACAGTATGGCAACGCTCGCTCAGCAACAGCAGGAATTGGAGCAGGCTCTCGCGACGCTGCGATCGCAAAAAAATGTTCTAGAACAAGATCAAGGAATGCAAGTTGCTCTAGAGCAAGCCAGCGCTTATCAAACAATTCTCAACCAGATTCAGGCAATTGATGCTCAAATTGCCACCGAACTCACTCGGTTTCGACCCGACAACCCAGCTATCAAGACACTAGAGAAACAGCGTGAGAATCTGCTACCGCTGCTAGAACAACAGGCTCAGCAGTTTCTCGATACCCGAGTCGCCGATGTCTCCATTCAACAACAGAGCGTAGAAACGCAGCTACAAGCCGTCAGAGAAAGCCAGACAGAACTACAAGAACAAATCCAGGTTCTGCCTACGATCAATCGTGAATACGGCAACCTACAAAAAGAATTAGAAATCACCAACGCCAGTCTCACTAGTCTGCTAGAAGCACAGCAAAAGCTGCAAATCGAAGCCGCTCAGCAAGAGCTGCCCTGGGAGCTAGTCAAAGAACCTAGAGCGCAGGCCATTCCCTCTGACATTGCAAAAAGTATCTTGACTGCCCTGCTAACAGGAATCGCCCTAGGCTGCGGTGTCGCTTTTGCCCTAGACAAACTAGACAATACCTATCACACGCCCGAAGAACTCAAGCATGATGTCAGACTGCCTATGTTAGGACTGCTGCCCTTCAATCAGCAGCTGTTCTTGAACGAGGGCATCGGCGCAACCGGAAAGCAGCGTAGGCGGAAACTGCTCAGTCGCCTGCGCCTGTTCGCAATCAAAGCCAGCGCCAAAGTGTCTAAGTCGATGAGCTTTATTGCCCTCTCTCTATTAGATGAATACGACAGTTCTGCTGAATTTGTCGAAGCGTTGCGAGTGATGCACGCCAATTTGCAGATGAGTGAGGCCGCTGGGCCAGTGGGCGTTATTACCATTAGCTCTGCCACGCCAGGTGATGGCAAATCTACGCTGGCGCTAAACTGGGCACAGACCGCTGTTAGCATGGGACAGCGCGTTCTATTGATTGACGCGGTTCTGCGCAGTCCACAGCTTCATCGAGTTCTACAGCTATCCAACCACGTAGGGCTAAGCGATCTGCTCAGCCAAGATCTCAAGCCAGTCGAGGCGGTTCAGCAGGTTCACCCTGACGGTAAGCTCTGCGCAGTGACCGCCGGACAAAGCGTTGAAAATCCAGCCAGTTTGCTCAGCTCGCCCAAGATGCAGCAGCTAATAGCCCACTACAGACATTCTTTTGACTTAGTCATTATTGATACGCCATCCATTTCAGGCTTGGCAGATGCGACAATTGTCAATCGTCACACCGACGGCATGGTGCTTGTCGTCAGGCTAGATCAAACTACAAAAGCTTCCTTGCGGCCAGCTTTAGAAAGCTTGCAAAGCCTGAAGGCACCGCTGTTGGGCATGGTAGTCAATGCCTACAAAGGGCATAACACAGCCTTGCGCGAGGCGTTTCTCAGCTCGGAACCAGGCACCGAGCCATCCGGAGAAGTCGAGGATATATTTGCTAAGGATGAAGGAGTCATTAAAGACGAAACAAACGGCCCGGTTGAAACAACAGCTCCGTCTGCTAACTAGACTATCAACGCTCAAAGAATCGGGGTGAGCTCATCCAAAACGTATTAAGATCAAGTCGCAGGCTCTAGACACTAAGCATTTATTACCAGCGGCTATGACCAATTCCACAATCGATGATAAGGCTGTTGTTCGCGAATACTTCAATGCGACAGGCTTTGAGCGCTGGCAGCGGATCTATGGTGATGGCGAAGTCAACAAGGTGCAGGCGAATATCCGCACGGGACATCAAAAGACGATTGACAACGTGCTCGAATGGTTTGCAGAAGATGACGATCTTTCACAGGTGACGGTGTGTGATGCGGGCTGCGGGGTTGGCAGCTTGAGTATTCCGCTAGCGAAGATGGGGGCAAAGGTGTTTGCTAGCGATATTTCGGAGAAGATGGTGGGCGAGGCTGAGGTGCGAGCAAAAGCAGCGCTCGGCGACGAGCTATCCCCTGAACGGATGCCAGAGTTTGAAGCAAAGGATTTAGAGGCGATCGCAGGCACCTATCACACCGTTGTCTGCCTAGACGTATTAATTCACTATCCCCAAGAGAAGGCCGACGAGATGATTCGTCATCTCAGTTCGCTAGCCACTGACCGCATTTTGATGAGCTTCGCACCGAAGACCTGCTTCTATGCGACCTTGAAAAAGGTGGGAGATTTCTTTCCTGGTCCGAGTAAAGCAACTCGGGCCTATCTGCATCGAGAAGCTGACGTGGCTAGAGCGTTAGAAGAAAATGGCTGGAAGATCGAACGGCGATCGCTCAACAAGGCACCGTTCTATTTTTCTAGACTGTTAGAGGCCACCCGCGCAAACGCTGCTTGAAATGGGCAATGCGAAACGAATTACTGGAATTGCGCTGTCGGCGACGGGACTGTTGCTCAGCTTTTTGTGTTTGGGCCGAGCCATAGAGACAGGGCTCGATCGCAATCCGAATCGGCAGGGAAAACGAGAGACCGTGACCGCCGGGCTGCTAATTGGTCTGCCGGTAGGGGCAGGGGCGCTATGGATACTGCGAGATTTAGAGCGCGATCGCACCCTCATCCACTCGCAAAAGCTCCAGTCTCTTTTCTACAAAGCAATCAAAGCCAACAATGGTCGCATCAGCGCCGTTCAGTTCGCGATGCTAGCTCAAGTTTCACTAGGCGAGGCCAAAGCATTCTTAGATACTTGGTCTGGTGCTATGAACGCGCAGTTTGATGTAGATGAGTCTGGGACAGTAGTTTATTGCTTTTGTTTGCCAGAAGCTTAGGAAATTGTCGACCGGTTTTGTTGGTATAAGGGGTTGGAGATATGGCTGGTTTGTTTGTTGCGATCGCATCGATTCTCGGCGCACTTTCCGTCGCAGGCGGCGCGTTTGGAGCCCATGCGCTCAAGGGAAAGCTGACTGAAACCGCGCTGGGCAGCTTCGAGACAGGCGTACGCTATCAGATGTATCACGCGATCGCACTTTTAATCATCGCTTTACTCATCAGCCAGAATCCAGAGGTAAAAGAGATCGTTGCCGCAGGCTGGTGCTTTGTCGCGGGCGTTGTGCTCTTCTCTGGCAGCCTTTACGGGCTGAGCTTATTTGGAATTAAAGCCCTGGGACCGGTTACGCCTTTGGGCGGTTTGGCCTTTATTATTGGCTGGATCAGCCTAGCACTAGCTAGCAGTAAGCTCGTCTAATCATTTGCCAACAGACGACGATGGTGAGGGCGCACGTGAGGAATCAGGGAATGAGGTTTCTCTAACCCGTGGGCTTCCATCAGCGCCTGGTCGCCCATAATATCTAGCGGGTCGCCATCGGCAATGATGCGGCCATCGTCAATCAGCAGGACGCGATCGCACACCTCCAGCACAAATTCTAAATCGTGAGAAGAGATCAGCAGCGTTTCAGCAGACTTTTGCAGAAAGCCGATTAGCCGCCTGCGAGTGCGCATGTCCAGGCTAGCGGTCGGCTCATCTAGCAGCACTACCTCAGGGCGCATAGCCAGCAGACCAGCGATTGCCACCATTTGCTTTTCGCCACCAGAGAGATGATGCGGCGTCCGATCAGCCAAAAATTCTGTTCCAGTCATTGTCAGCGCCTGGTTCACTCTAGCGGTAGCCGCTTCCGGGTCTAATCCCATATTCTGCGGACCAAAGGCAATATCTTCTCTGACGGTAGGCGAAAATAGCTGATCGTCTGGGTCTTGAAACAGCATTGCTACTTCTGAGCGAAACTGCCCAAGTTCAACGGGCTGTTCCAAAAGAAAAACCTCGCCTGCCGTCGGAGAAAGCACACCGCACAGCAGCATAAAGAGGGTCGTCTTGCCACAGCCATTGTGGCCGATGATGCCGAGGCGCTGACCTGAATGAACAGTTAGAGAAATATCATCTAGAACAGGTTCACAGTCTGGATAGTGGAAGGTGAGATTTTGGGTGGCGATCGCGTTTCTCGCTGCTTGTGATCCCTGTTGAGCTCCCTGCTCTACTCCTGCTGGAAACGCTTCGCTCTCTACGGACTGCTGGGTAAAAACTGAACTCATTCTAACGATCCTGACATCTACAGTGACTTTACTTGGCTAAGCAGTTTTTAGGGGCAGTTTTAAAGGGTCTTTTAATTCTTTTAATTCTATTGAAGATATGGCTAGGCTTAGTGGTCAAACACAGCTACTAGAAATTGAGAGCTGGCAGGAAAAATTCCGCAATCACAAAGCTCATCGCTGCGATCGCACTAAAGCCAGTCAACAGCGCACTGCTGCTATCGACAGATGGTTTCACAATAGTTTGCTTGAGCTGGCCATAGCCGCGTAGCCGCATTGCTTTGTAGACACGCTCTGAGCGCTCATAGCTCCGAATCAACAAAGTTCCTAGCAGTCCTGCCAGTCTTTGCATATCCTGACGCTCTAGCCGAAACCGGCGCTGCCGCTGCCCAAATCCTCGTAGCCGCATCGACCGCTGCATGGTCCCAAGCATTTCTGCGGTTTCAAACAGATAGCGATAGGTGAGCAGGGTCATATCGGCAATTAGAGGAGGGAGGCCCAGCGATCGCAGTGCCCGCAGCAAGGTTACAAACGGTGTCGTCCCTAGCAAAATAAATCCCAGGGTCAAGATTGAGAGAAACCGAGCGACAACGACGATCATATTCTCGATGCCTTCTTGCCGCAAAGCCAAGCCGCCCCACTGCCAGAGAACAGTTTCGCCAGTCGAGAACGGCAGCACCAGCACCACCATCAAGATAAATAGCCCTGGATAGCGCAGCCGCCTAAGCAAGAAAGAGAATGGCAGCTCAGAGAGCAGATATAAAACAGCCGTTAGAGCGAGCATCGGCAATACTAAAGGCAGATGTCTGACAGCGGCAAAGGCAAACATCAGCAGACCTAGGCTGATGAGCTTTAGTCTAGGTGTCCAAGTGTGTAGGCGCGATCGCCCGCTCACATAGGTTTCAAAATTGGCCAGCGCCATAGGTCTCTATCTCCCAGCCAGCAGTTCTGGCTTTACCCGGTGCAAAAAGACAGCCAGCATCGCCGTAAATGTCCCCTCTAAAAGAGCTAATGGCACATGCAAAAGTAGCAGTGTCAAAATAGCAACCCGCTCTGTTCTAAAGTCAAAGTCAGCAGGCACCGTCGTGACCACGATCCCCGTAAAAATTAGCGCCGCTAGTGCTAGCCCAACAGAACCACCTAAAAAGGCAAACAGGCCCACCCTAGTTCTTTCGGCTCGCTCGTCTAGCGGATCTCGTTTCCCCTTTGGGTTACCCACATGCCTGAGCTGAAAGATATGGTACGACAGCAGTGCCGGGATGCCCATTATGCAAGCGTTGATGCCCAAAGTCGTCAGGCCGCCATGCCCCACTACCAGCGCCTGAAAAAACAGCCCAATCAAAATCGCGGGAAAGGCAAAATAGCCCAGCACCACACCCAGCAAGCCATTCAAAACCAAATGAACGCTGCTCGGTGGAATCGGGATATAGATAGAGGAAGCGACAAAAAAAGCAGCCGTTAGCAAAGACGCCTTGGGAATTTTGGCGCTAGGATCGCCCTGCCGATTGATCTGGCGCAGCGAATACCAGGTAAATAGCCCCGTCAATCCATAGCCCGCAATACAGACCTGCGCTGGAACAATACCGTCCGGGATATGCACTAGCGATCGCTCCTAGCAACATCAGATCTAGCAACATCACCTGAAACATTAGGAGTAACCACCGCCGAAGGCTCGACTGAGCGACTGCTAGCAGACTGCTTGGCATTCGCCTTAAAGTAAAGCGCAGTGCCTACAAAACCCCAGACAACCGCAGCCAAACTCAGCCAGTGCTGCGGCGTGAACCGGGCCGAACTTGCAGTAGGCGAGCCGGTTGCGGCCCTCTGCAATATTCCATCTCCTAGCTCAAAGTTAGTTGCTTGGCCATGTCCGGCTTTTCTGACCGTAACTTCCCAACGGCCATTCTCTGCGGCTCCAGCCGCCACCAGATCGGGATCAGGTGAGAACAAAAACCGGCCTTCGCTGTCGGTTTGCCCTTTCACCACAGGCGTTGCCACATCTGCAGGCGAATAGATCAGCACCTGCGCATTGCTCATCGGCTCTCCAGTATCGAAAGCGGCTTTAATTTCAACCGAAGCCGGGTTAACCTCGACAACGGCCCCATGAGCCTGTGCGCTAGGTGTCTTTGAGCATATCAACAGACCAGAAGTCAGCAGCACTGTGCCTAAGAATTTTAATTGATGGTTTCGCAATGTCCCTCCCCGACGTGGCCCAAGCTGGGCAGCACCGCCTGTAATGTCTGATAATCAGAGTCCGATAGCGACTGCTTTAGCTGTTCACTATCCACATCTACAGTGCCACCTTCGGCTAGCTGAGCAATTGGCTCAAAGCCCAGGGCACCTGTGTTGATCTCGTCGGTCGCTGGCGCAGTCCCATCACCAAAAATATGGTCAAAATGAAAGGTTGCTTCTAGATCAGCAGTTTTGTCTGCGGTTAGGATTCCTTTCCGGGCGTCGCCAACAAAGTCACCACAGGTAAAAGCATAGGGTTCATTCAAGCTGATCTCGAAAGCCACAGGCGTGGCATCGGCGGCGTCAGCTTTGGTCGCACTACCTACTAGCATCAGCGGATAGCCAGCCGAGGGGCCATCTTTCGCCGGAGCTAGCTCCCAGGACAGCGCATTGTAGCGACCAGCAGGCGCTGGGGAAATCTCACCGACTAAGACCGGATCGGCGGTTTCGTCACCTGCTGCTAAATCCACCGTGACTGGCTCAGCAATCTTGACCTGCTGCTGCGCTACTAGCTCTCCTTTTCCGGGTTCAAACGGCGGCTCGCTTTGGCTAGCAGTGACGTCTGCTAGCGTGACGTAGACGTGATCGAATTCAATATTCCATCCGTCTTTAGAGACAAACCCCTGACGGACAAAGTCTTCGCCATTGGCCCGGATTTCAAGCGTCCCCGCTTCGTCTGCTGTTGTGGTATCAGCCTGATCGACGGCCTGAGGTTCGGTCTCACTACAGCCAACTGCTGCGATCGCCAACAGAGCCGTCACCAGCAGCGCTGGGCCTCTTGCGTGAAATAGCCTGCGCCTTTGACGCATTGAATCTAGCAGGCTTCGAGTATCACGATGTCCCTTCATTTTCACCACCCATCCTTATAATTACGGAGTGGCACTCATCATGGAACATTGCTTCTAGCCTTTGCAATGCCCTAGGGGGGCATGCGTGGTCACCAGGAAGTGAAGCATTGTTTAAGAGATTCAGCTTTAAACAATCGACTTCGTTATGCTAAGTAGCGTGTTGGCTAAGTTGATTAGCTCCGATCGTCTTTCTTTATTACAAGCGCGTTATTCAGTGAAGTCTTCTGCCCCCACCCCTTCGACTACAGCCTCTCTACCTCCTAGCGCGATCGCGAATGCCCCGATCGAGCATTCGCATCATCAAACGGATATATCCACTCTAGAGTCACACTCTCACGTTCACAGCGAGGCTTCCCTAAAGAAGATCGTGAACCGGCTATCGCGTCTAGAAGGTCACATTCGCGGCATCAAAACCATGGTGCAAGAGAATCGACCCTGCCCAGATGTCTTGATTCAAGTAGCAGCCGTGCGCGGCGGCTTAGACCGAGTGGCACGAGTAATTTTGGACGAGCATTTGAGCGAGTGCATTACTCGCGCGGCGGCTGAAGGCAATATCGAAGAAGAGATTGAGGCCCTTAAAATGGCACTAGATAGATTTGTTGTGTAGAGTCAGAGTTAGAATTCTGAAGCTACCAGATCATTTGCCTACTGCTTTTTAAGATCGACTTTATGGACCGCCAGAGAGAGCATCAGGCAAATGAACGGACGTTTCTAGCGTGGTTAAGAACGTCAATTTCACTGATCGGATTTGGGTTTGCGATCGCCCGCTTTGGTCTCTTTCTCCAAGAATTCCAATCTACCAGCAGTGAGCCTGGTGCCTCTGCTGGCAATTCGCAGCTATTGGGCCTTGGTCTAGTCATCTCGGGCGTAGCCGTCATCCTTCTCGCAGGTTGGCGCTACAACCAGGTATTCCACCAAATTGAGCGCGGAGCCTATCGACCCAGCCGTTGGACCGTCTGGGTGCTGACCACACTAGTCACGTTCTTGGGGCTATTGAGCATACCATTGCTGATTGCCCAGCGTTCTACGTCACAATCTTCCCCGTTATCTCACCCGACCACCCGACAGAAGTAAGCGCGTTCTAAGCAAATTCAACTTGGACAACCACATCATCAAAGTCGCGATCGCCGCCACCTGCCATATCTTCAAAGCCAAAAGTGTTGTTTCCAAACAGGCGAACGTGGTCAGCGCCGTCTGAATTTGCCCCTAGAAATGGGAAGTAAATAGCCGGATCGTTACTCATGTCACTGTCTAGAAGCGCATCAATTGTGCCATCTACAATTAGAAATGGCGCGAGAATTTGACCCGCCGCTAGCGTGTTAGAAAAGGTTCTAGCGCTGTTATTAGCAGCAGTCAAAGAGACATCTGCGATTCGATTCTCCAAAGCTGCTCGAACGTAGTCTGTTGTATTCTCTAGAGAGAAGATATTGCCCGTAGAATCAGTAATTTGCCCAGTCAAGTCGTCAATAATATAGAACCCAACAACATTGTTGTAAGCAGCTTCTCTATGCACCGTGAAGGTAGCACTGACATTAGCACTTAGACCCGTCAGGTCCATAACCTCAGCTTGAGTGCTACCTTGCAGCCCGGTTCCGGCCACTGTGGTATTCGACGATGATGCAGTCAGGTTCAGCCCAGCAAAGGCTAGATCTAGGTTAGTAGTTGCATCAATTCGCTCAGTCACCGCCTTAGCTGCTCCGTTAGCCCGCTCAGTCATCGCTAGTGAAAACTTTCCACTACCACCTTGCAAGATACTATCTACAGTACCGCCCTCAATAGAGAAAAATCTAATGTAAGAGCCTTCTATGAAAGACCGAGTGCTGAGCGCAGGCAGACTAAAATCTATATCTGCACTATCAGGCAGCGCAGAAAATAGAACAGAAGAGCGAGCTAGTGCCGCTTTTAGATAGCCTAACTCCGCAGAAAAACGACCGTCTATACTACCTATCTCATCATCTACAACAAAATATCCAATCTCAAAATCAGGACTAAACTTATCTGCTTGAAAATCTAAAGTGATCATATCAGCTCCACTTGTTAAGTCTTTTGCTTTGTTCCAAACTCCCTCTGCCACCTGTCTACCAAGCGTCCGTCCGTTCAAGTCGCCATCATCAAAATGAATACCGCCGTAGATACGAGAAAGACCCGCCTCGTCAGCGGCCTGCGTAAACGTATCCCAGCCTAAAGTAATCTCTTCTGTAGGTGTCAGCAGATTCTCGAAACGAGAAGAACCAGAGTCAAAAGTGACCGCAGCTCCAAAGTTGTCGCTTCCTGTAAACCGCTCCAGAATTTCTGCACCCGCCGCGCTGAAGGAACTGTGCCCAGACGTATATTCCGAGAACGGTGGAGAGACTTGTCCACCTGGCGTCTGGTAGGTTAGAAAATTATCAGCGAGTATGGTTTTTGTTCCCTGGTTCGGTCCTCCCCAGGCTCTAATCACAAACCCACGCTCTCCGGTGATTTCATCTATCCCCGTCTTGCCATCGTTCAGCAGTCCTAGCTTGCCCAGCTCTCGAACAGCGCGAACAGGACGAACATAGTTATAAAAGACTTTGGCTTCCCAAGTCGCAATGCTAGCGTCGAATAAAGCATTGCTCAGACTCAAGAAAAGCAGCGCGTCTTCATCGATGTTGTTATTGTCCCTAGCCGAAACAAACTCACCAAACGTCTGCCAAGTACCAGGCGGAAAAGAGGTACCGCCGCCATCTTCCCAAAATTCCGCAATTAGCTTCTGTTTGTCGGTGAGGTTGGCACTCGCTGCCACCACGCGCTCTACTTGATCTATGAATGCTTGATTGATGAACTTGCCAGCTTCACCCGCTGTGCCCACCATATCAGCAGTAATCTTTCTAGCTTCAGCCTCACCCGCTAGGGTGATCGTGCCGTTTTCTAGATCAACTGCTGCTTCTACTAGCAAGAAAGGAATAGGTGCCTCAGGCCGCAAGGCGTTGGGAGCTTCTAACGCGAAGGGAGTCACAACAGACCATTGAGGCGTCAGGAATTTTTGCTGATCAACCGAGGATTCAGTTTCTTCTGTGGCGGAGCCGATGGCGTCGATCGGGATAGATTCAGATGTCCACTTCTGCAAATCAACAATGCTGTTAGCATTTGCGTTGGTAGGTGCATATTCGGTTGTGTCGGCATAGCCGTTTTCTTGGTTCGAGCCATCGGCTCGACGGACGACCATTAGGATCTCGGCTGACACGTTGCCAATACCAGCAGCAGTAGCGGTGTCGGTAGTATTGTTGCTGACATCTAGGCCTAGCGAGGCCATCAGACTGTCGAAAAGTGCGGTGTTCTCGCTTTCTGGAAAGAGTTCTAAAAGTACTCTGTAGGCAGCGAAGCTCATCGCTTCAATTTTGTTGGCGTGTGTAAACTCTGATAGAGGTCTTTGAAAGTCGTCTCCAGTCTGGCTAGAGACGGCTTCTAAGCTATAGACAGACCAAGCGTCAAACATAACCGTATGCATAATTGCATAGGCACGAGCGGCGATGGTTGGTCCTACGCGAGTATTGATGACGGTTTGTTGGACGACTCTATCCCACTGAACTGAGACGGTAGGAGAGGCGTCCTCAACGGTAACGAGCTGAGTATCCGGATTTAATAGTAGTTCGACGGGCATTACTTAGCTTCGTTATCTGCTAAATAATGTTTCCCGGTTTAAATATCTTTTACAGCAAAGCGTAGAATGCGTTGCGCATTACGAACGTCTGCTCACTAGCGGAATTGTATCGATCGGTGGGCAGATGTTTTTCTGGCTGTAGCGTGAGCTTTGCGTCGGCCTAGCGATCGCGATATTGTCCTAGTTCGCTGCCCAAATTCGGTCATGCTTTGAATTTAGGCGGCGAGCTTTTCGATATTCAATTGAAACTGGTATCTACAGCTGGACCGTAGGATCAGCGTTTTGAGGATGCCATACAAACGCATAGTAAGCGGCGATCGCACCAGTAGCCAGATTTAGCCAGACATTGTTACCAAAGATAGGCATAATCCCAAACAAGTGATTAGTCACCGGGATAAGACCCATAAGACCTATCACTAGGTAGCTAATAGCAAAGAATCTGTTGTAGTTGAAGGCACCACGATCGCCTGTTGCAGAGTATAGACCCGTTAGACCGACGGCCAAGTGTAGAATATTGTGAAGCAAATTTGTAGGAAAGAGGCCGAACACGTACCCAAATCCTCGTAGATAGGCAGCAGTATAGTTAGCACCCGTAGTTGCAGGAATTTGGTCTGCGGTAATCGGGGCAGCACCCGACACTGCAGCAGAAGGAAGCGAAACAAGAGAGGGAATTAGTCCAGCAATTCCTAGAAGAGTAAAGATGAGACCTAGCGCTAGAGCGCATTTTTTTTCAGCAGACATCAAAAGAGTTTCCAAATAAAGAGCTACGATTCTAGTGTGTAAGATCTCTCTGCGTTTTGCCTCTGTCTGAACTCATAGGTTAGGCGAGCTAAATTCATCAGTTGAGTGAGCTAAATTCGCTAATAGCTTGTCGAAAGGAGAAGAGACTCATAGTTTGTCGTAATTCTCTCTCTTCAGATAGAGTCCACCTCTTGAAAAGCCACTGTTCAAAACTAGCTGTCACTGCTTGCCTAGATTGATACCGTTCTTATGGCTTCATGCAGGCTTCCATAGTGTTGTTTTAGATCGTTCAACAGATCGCTGTAGATTGGCAGAATCTTCTGATACTGTTTCACGTTTTCTGGAATGGGGTTGCGGATGTGGGCGATCGCAACTTTCTCTTCCACATCCTCTAGCCGCGCCCATTCACCTAGCGCTACAAACGCAACGACCGCTGCGCCAAACGCCGAACTCTCAATCACCTCTGGCACCAAAATCTGTCTATCAAAAATATCCGCTAGTATCTGCTGCCATAAATCCGACAGCGCAAACCCACCTGAGGCTCGTAGCGCCTCCACCTCACCGCCTGCTAGCTCCAGCGAACTAAATACGGTATGCATGTTATACAGCACGCCTTCCATCACCGCTCGCACCAAATGAGCCTGGCCGTGATTGCGCCCGAGGCCGAAGAAATTAGCCCGCGCTTGGGCATTCCAGAGTGGAGCCCGTTCGCCTAGCAGATGAGGATGAAAGATTAGACCTTCTGAGCCAGGTGCGATCGCTTTCGCCATCTCTGTTAGCCGCTCGTAGGTCGAATGGCTTGGCTCCACATTCATCTCACGCGCTTCGTTCGGCGACACTGAATAGGGCACCAGGCTATCCTTCGTCCACTGCAAAGTAAAGCCACCGTTGTTCACAGCCCCACCCATCACCCAGCGATCCGGCGTCAGCGCGTAGCAGAAAAGCTGAGCCTTGCTTTCAGTCGTCGGCGTTCCTACGACCTGCCGCACCGCGCCACTGGTGCCTAGAGTAATTGCAGCCGTTCCTCGGGCGATCGCCCCCACTCCCAGGTTAGCCAGCACACCATCGCTCGCGCCCACGATTACAGGGGTATCAGCCGGGACGTTCATCTTCTGCACATAGTCAGCCCGTAGCGCTAGCTGATAGGTCGTCGGCACAATTCTAGAGAGCTGAGCGGGTTTGATATGCGCAACTCTCAAAGCGCCCTCATCCCAAGCTTGCGCCTTTAAGTTCAAAAAACCCGTCGTCGAAGCAATTGAAAGATCTACCACCCATTCGTCACACCAGCGATGCAGCACATATTCTTTGATCGAAACGATCCGCGCTGCTTGCTCACAAAGTTCGGGTTTCTCCTGAAATAGCCACGCCAGCTTGACAACTGGTGACATTGGATGAATCGGCAGACTCGTTCGCGAGTAGAGATCGGGGTCTTGAGCGCAGATGGAGGGGACCATGCGATCGCTCCGATTATCCGCCCAAGTCAACAAAGGCATCAGCGGCTGGTGATCGTCATCTAACAGCAATAGCGTGTGCATCGCCGCACTAAACGACAGTCCTAGGAGTTGATGAGACCCTAAATCCGCACTCGCTACAACCTCTGCAACCGTTTGCGTTGCCGCCTGCACAATCTGGTCCGCATCCTGCTCTGCCGCGCCCGGCACAGGTGCATTCAGCGGATACCCTTTCGCACTTCGCGCTAGCTGCCGCCCTTCTGTATCGAAAGCTACAGCCTTTGTGCTGCTCGTGCCGATGTCTATCCCGACGATATATTTCATGAGTGAGATTATAGCAGCGCTAATCAGCGCCCACTAACGCCGGGTCAACTTCTGTCGGTTCAGTCTCCGGGGTTTTGATCACAGCGCTGTCTGGAGCCACGCCTTCTAGCACAACCAAAGAGTCCAGCATTTTTTTGACTAGCGGCGCGGCAACGGTTCCTCCGTAGGCATTTTCGCCTTGGGGCTCGTCTACCACCGCTAATACCACATAGCGGGGATCGCTTACCGGGGCAATCCCTACGAAGCTGGTAATCCGCTGATTTCCATAAGCACCATATTCTGTTGCTTTCTGCGCAGTGCCCGTTTTTCCCGCGATCTGATAGCCGCTGATCTTGGCTGCCGACCCGGTTCCATCATCCACAACTTCTTTCATCATGTTCAATACCTGCTGCGCTGTTTCTGCCGAAAAGATTCGCCTAGGCGCAGTCCTCTCTGGAGTCCAACTCAGCTCACCTTCCCTGTCAACTAGTCCTCGCACGACTCGCGGCGTGACCATTTCGCCACCGTTGGCCAAGATACCGTGTAGCTGCACTAGCTGCAAAGGCGTCAGCGAGAATCCTTGACCAAAAGCGGTTGTTGCAGCTTCGACAGGACTGTCGATAAACTGGTTTTTGTCCTTGATTTGACCGCTGGTTTCTCCGGGCAGCTCGATTCCTGTCACGCTGCCTAGTCCTAGCTTCTCTAGCCACGCATAATAGTCAGCGCGATCTACGGTCTGCATGACATGCACCATGCCAACATTGCTCGAGTAGCGTAGAACATCTGTAATAGAAAGACTTCCCCGACCGCCCCTCGCGGAATAGTCAACGTTTTGAATAGGCCAGCCGCCAACTTGGATTTGGCCTTCGTCATAGATGGTGTCATTGGGTTCGATGCTGCCGTTTTCTAATGCGATCGCCACGTTAATCGGCTTAAACGTCGATCCTGGCTCATACAGATCGCTTACCGCCCAGTTCTTGAAATACTCCACATCCGCGTCGTAGTAGCGATTCGGATCATAGGTCGGCGCTACCGCCAGCGTCAGAATCTCTCCGGTCTGCGCGTCCATCATAATCAAAGCCCCACGCTTGGCCCTATACTCAGCGACCGTCGCTGCCAAGTTTTCCTGAGCGATTCGCTGAAGTCGATTGTCAATTGTCAGCTGTAGCTTCAAATCATCACGGGTCACCAGCTGTAAAGGCGCAGCTTCTTTAGAATCGGGCTCGTCATAAGTCAGCTCGTCTTTTTCGCCCAGTTCGATTCCTGTTCTAGGTACGCCGTCTAGATCCACATAGCCAGTCACCTGCGAAAATAGCTCGCCTTGGGGATAAACTCGCTGCGGCGAGGACACCAGATCGAGACCGTCTAGACCTAGCGATCGCAGCCGCTTAGCTGTCTCCTCCAAAATGTCTGAAGACAGCTTAATTCCACTCTCTTGCGTTTGAAACTGTTGCTCTAAAGACTGCGCATCCTGCTCTGTCACCTCACTGATTGCCGCAGCCACCGCTGTCGCTGGCTTCTTGAATAGCACAGGATGCACATACAGCGTATACAGCATCTGATCTATCGCCACTACATTGCCTTGGCGGTCCACAATCTCCCGTCTGGCACTTCGAGGCGTCGCCTGAATCGCCTGCTGCTCCCTGGCCATCGTTTTCAAATCAGAACCGATCACTAGCTGCAAATAAGCTAGCCGCCCGCTCAGGCCAACCATCGTCAGCATCAATAGCAGCCAGACGCTAATCAACCGCAGTCGAGGCGATTGCTGCCTAGCACTTCGCATTGTCCGTGGCACATCTCGTCTAGACCCAAGTGCGATCACTGGTCTATTCTGACTTCCCGCCCGACGGCCAGACCGCTGCGGCAACCTCGGTTCCTGCTTACGCACTGGCCCAGTAGATGCACCCATAAAAACCCTATCCCCTATCCCCTATTCCCCATCCCTTTAGTCCTCAACCCTTTCTTTTAGCTCTATTCCAAGAGACCAGAGAAAGAAAAAGAGTAGTCAGCATCCGTTCTAGTTTCTAACTAATATCCCAGCGGTTGCAACCGATCCGGCTGCTCGCCCTCTTCAGCTTCTGTGGCTGTCCGCCGAGGCTCAGGCGTGACAAACAGCATGTCTCCAGGCTCATATGGCTTTAGGCCAGAATTTTCTTCAACTGCCTGCTCTGCCAAACTTTGTTTGATGGACTCATTCGCTGTAGTCAGCTGCTGCGACTCACTTTGCAAAGCATTCAGCTGAGCTAGCGCCTGATTTGTCGATCTATCTACATACACGCTGGAGCCATAGGCAACCAGAGCGCTCGCGACAAGTAACCCCGTCAGGACCGTCGATCCTTGCTGAACCCGGTGCAATAGTCTCAGGCCGAACGGGAGAGGCGACTGTTTGGGTAGCTCAATCGGGGCCAAGACCACCCGATTGATCAATTCGTCTTTCTGCACCCGCCTAGCTGGAGGCGTTGAGAGCGAGACAGCTCCGTCACGCTCAGCCAATTCGCGGTCGGCAGGTTCTATATTCTCAGCTAGATCTAAATTCTCAGCTAGATCTAAGCTGCTTTTCTTAACCCATTGTTCTAATCTGATTGGCTCAGACGCTCTGCGTACCTGAGCGGCGCGGCCAATGAGGTGGTTGGTGAGGTGGTTGGTTTGGCGAGCGGGACTGAGATTAGCTTGACTGGGCTGATGACCGGACGGCTGCTGAGTAGGCAATTGCTGGACGGGCAACTTCTGAGGAGGTTGCGCAGGAGGGTCAAAGGCAGTAGCGAAAACCATGCGGCTATGTAGGGATAAGAAGAATAAGCTTTGGAAAGGAAGATACGCCATGCTGAAAAGGCGTTCGGGCTACAGCGTTCGCCACTTTGTTTCACACGTCTTGATGCGCAAGACCTTGGTTTTGAAGAAGCACTTAGTGTTTTATAAGGATCAGCTAGCGCACGGATGCACCGAACGCCATCTACCCTGTAGCGATTCCTTGTATCAAATTACGCGAATACTACCCTGCAAGCGGACTAAGGACAAGATCAATAGCAACTTTTTCTGGAAATTCTCTGTAAAGCGAGTCGAAGTTCTGTGTAAGTACGCAGACTTAGTGAATAAATTACTCACTAGTCAAGTCTTAAAACAACAGATGCGCCAACTGTCGGTTACAGTCGGCGCAAAAGGCTAGTCACGTCTATAAATCCCCTGTTCTAGCAAGAATTAACGTCAGGGACTGACGCCCTAGAATCGACGCCCAAAATTGGCGCTATTAGTTAACGCTGTGGTCTAGGTTTGTCAGCTAGTCCAACCATGTCAGCGTTGCTCTTACCGGGTGGAATCATGGGATAGCAGTTCTCGTCTCGACGAACCCGTACATCTAGGAGTACTGGGCCGTCATGAGCGAGCATCTGCGCGATCGCATCTTCTAGCTCATTCGGATCGCTGATCGTCATGCCTTTGATGCCAAACGCCTCAGCTAATAGCTCAAAGTTCGGCATTCCTGCTGTCATCTCAGAAGAAGAATAGCGCTCGCCAAAGAATGTCTCTTGCCACTGGCGCACCATTCCCTGCCAGCCGTTGTTCATGATTACTGTCTTCACGTTGACGCCATATTGAGCCAGCGTTGCCAGCTCTTGCAGGTTCATTTGAAAGCTGGCATCGCCGCTGACGCACACAACCTGACTATCCGGCAAAGCAACCTGTACACCTAGCGCCGCTGGCAGGCCAAAGCCCATCGTACCGAGCCCCGCGCTCGATATCCACTGACGCGGACCGTTCTTCAGAAACTGCGCCGCCCACATTTGGTGCTGTCCCACATCGGTGGTGTAGTAAGCATTAGGAGCCTGTGTGGTCAGCTCGACAATGACGGACTGCGGTGAGATGTCCTTTGGATAGACAGGAGCAACCAGCGGAAAATCCTGTTTCCACGTTTCGATCTGGTCTCGCCAGGATTGGCTCTTGCTGGCGTCTGGAGCTGCCTGGTCCTGCATCCGCGCTAGCATCCGCGCTAAGACAGCTTTAACATCGCCGACAATAGGCACTTCAGGAACGCGGTTCTTCCCAACTTCAGCAGGATCAATATCGATGTGGATGACTTTTGCTCTAGCGGCAAACTCGTCGAGTTTTCCAGTGACGCGATCGTCGAAGCGGGCACCGATGGCCACGAGCAAATCGCACTGGCTGACGGCAAAGTTAGCGTAGGCGGTGCCGTGCATGCCTAACATGCCGACAGAAAGCGGATGGTGCTCGTCTATAGCACCTTTGCCCATAAGAGTGTTGGTCATAGGCGCTGAGAAGGCTTCGGCGATCGCTTGGATTTCGGCATGGGCATCGGATGCGATCGCACCTCCACCTACATACAGCAGTGGCCGCTCTGCTGCTTGCAACAGCGCTAATGCCTCATCGACCTGGTCATCATCAACGCTGATCTCAGGAGAATAGCCCGCAATATTCACATCGCCAGGAGCCACTGGGATGTAGTCAATCTCCTCTATGCCGACATCTTTGGGCACGTCGATCAGTACTGGTCCCGGTCTTCCAGTCTTAGCGATGTGAAAGGCTTCTGCTACAATCTGAGCCATCTGATTGGCATCGCGCACCACGTAGGAATGCTTCACGATCGGCAGCGTAATACCGTGAATGTCTATCTCTTGAAAGGCATCGGTCCCGATTGCCGCTCGAGTTACCTGCCCGGTAATCACCACCATGGGGATCGAATCCATCTGCGCCGTGGCGATCCCAGTCACTAAGTTGGTCGCGCCAGGACCAGAGGTCGCAAAACACACGCCGACTTCGCCAGTCGCACGAGCATAGCCATCCGCAGCATGAGAGGCCCCTTGCTCATGACGGACCAGGATATGCTGAACTTGCCCTTTGGCCTCGGCTTTATAGAGCGCGTCGTAGATAGGCAAAATGGCTCCGCCTGGATAGCCAAAAATGTGCTTGACACCGTGACGCACCAGGCTGTCGATCAGCGCATAGGCTCCGCTAACTCGCTGGGTAGACGTAGGAGAATCTAATGTAAACGTAACAGGAGAGGCCATAGACGATACCGAAGGAAATGCAAACTATAAATCAGGAAAGATTTTCTATTAATAGGGCTGAGCGCCCTCGAAAGATCTTTTTTGGGAAAATATTTTGTTCGAGACTCTAGATCTTAATCAGCAGGGGATCGTCTGACGACAAAGCCTCACTTTTTTTATTATTCCTTAAAGCATTTTCGATAGCATCAGGAACGTCCGACGCCAACTCAAAAATGCTTTCAATTAGTGTAAGTTGTAGCCTAGCGAACAACAATATTTCATTGTTTTGGTTGTTGTCGTCTTCTAACTTTTCATCCCGTCTTCTAATTCATCTGCCTTCTGGCCCGTAGGTGGCGATCGCTGCGCTCAGGGATCGCTTCAAAAAATCCTGCGCACTCATCCGCTCTCCTGCATCTTCGGCCACCTGATACCAAGGCACGCAGCGACCCATTACCTGATCTGGAGTGCCCCACAAGCTCAGATGATCTACCGCTGGCTCTGCGTAGAAGTTAGTATCGCCAGCCCCTAGCGGCAATGTCGTTAGATGCGTAAATCGGTCGT
This sequence comes from uncultured cyanobacterium, assembly GCA_963793495.1. GTDB lineage: Bacteria > Cyanobacteriota > Cyanobacteriia > Phormidesmidales > Phormidesmidaceae > Phormidesmis. The sequence continues at coordinate 95,118 of CAWCAI010000017.1, read as the reverse complement.
GACTAAGGCGAGTAACGCTCAGGCCCAGCACCGGTACGCCCCAGCCATCGACTGCAAACAGCCGCGCTACCTTACCGCCTGACTGCTGCCATAGCAATAAAGCTCCAGCTAGTCCCACCACACCAGCACTAAATCCAATCCCTACGATCGGCCTTTGGGTGGCGGGATTGCCCAGCGTGTCGCTCATCCACTGGTAGAGGCCCAAAGGGGAGATTGGCAGACTACGCACGACATATGGCCGAGTGAAAGCCGGCAGCGATCGCGTGAATCGCTCTGTCAGCTCCACTCGGTTAAACCCAGGACAGACAATCACAGGCAGCTGCCTATCTAGTAGCGTCGCCTTCAGCCAGCCGTTGTCTGATGGATCGCTAGGCACTTCACTGATTTGCTGATTGTTCATAGCATCCGCTCAACGTTACTCACCGATCACTTATTAGCACCGAATTCAAACGTTCGGTTCTACCCATAGTCAAGTCAAAAGGCTTACGGGTAGTGTGAATAGAGATAGCACTGCTATACGCAGTTCCTCTAGCTGACACACCTTTCTTGTACATTTTATGGGCGCACCTGAGCAGCTTCTACCGACTATTAGCGCACTGGTTGCCCTAGGCGAATTCGCCCAGGACAATCAGACTGGTGACCTGCCGACTATTCCTACCCTTAGCGAAGGACTAGCCGCAGACGTTCGACAGCAAAGGGCTAAGCGCGAATGGTCAGGTGCGATCGCAGCGTTGACCCAGCTGCTCAATCAGCAGCACGCGGCCTCTAAAAATAGCAGGCGATCCAAAAAGCAAACGCAGGCACTGTTGCTAACCGGTCCAGTCCCATTACTTAACGAGCCTGATCTAACTCCACAGCTCTCTAACTGGACTTTTGTACCGCATTCGTCGGAGTCGCTCACCGCATTCAGCGCACTCTCTCCAGTAGAGCGAATTTTCAGAAAGACATTTCACAAGCAGGCCCATGTAACTCGTCTCCTGCCGCTCTTAGAAGACGATCCGCTGACGCAAGAGCAGTTCGCTCTGGTGTTAACCAAGCAGTTTTCGCTGGTTTTGGTTTTAGGGGAAGATGCCGATAATGAGCTGAGCTTTCAGTTTTCCTTTATGCCGGAAGTGGTCGGCTCGGTATGGCGACTGCTACGATCGCGTATCCTTATCACCCGACCCCAGCAGCTAGACTTCATCGAAGCGCTCGTCGAGAAATTTGCGCCCACAGAACCCAGCTACCGCATCGTCAGTCAGTTCAATCGTTGGATGCTCGCTTGTTTGCCCCAGAGTGATTTTCGGAGCGATTCCCGGAGTGATTCCCAAAAAGAACTGAACAGCAATCGTCAGAGCGAGCTGCGGGGCAATAGTCCTTCGGCTTTTCAGAACCTTAGCGCTGACCAACAGCAGCCTTCTGATAGTGCCTTTCTCCAGGCAATGGCCCATGAGATTCGCACGCCGCTGACCACCATTCGGACCTACACGCGATCGCTGCTCAAGCGCAGTGATCTCAATCCCCAAGTCGTCAAACGCCTAAAAAGCATCGACCTCGAATGTACCCAGCAAATTGATAGGTTCGGCTTGATCTTCAAAGCGGTAGAGCTAGAGGCTGCCAGCCAATCGCCCAAATCACCTTTGAGCGCGATCGCGCTCAGCCAGGTCTTTCAAAACGCCATTCCCCAGTGGCAGCAGGCTGCGCTGCGCCGTAATCTCTCTCTAGAAGTCGGACTACCGCCAGATTTGCCTATGGTAGCTAGCGATCCCACCATGCTTCAGCACGTGCTCACTGGCCTTGTCGAGCTCTTTACCCACAGCGTCTCGCCGGGTAGCCATATCCAGCTTCACGTTCTCCACGCTGGCGATCAGCTTAAGCTTCAGTTCCAGGCCCTAGCCGACCCTGACCAGAGCAGCCCGCTGACTCCCTGCAATGCGCCGCCGCTTCAGTCTCTTGGTCATCTGCTTATGTTTCAACCAGAAACCGGTGGGCTGAGTCTGAACCTAGAAGCTACCAAGAATCTCTTTCATGCACTTGGGGCTAAACTCACCGTTCGCGAGCGCTCGGACCAAAGCACAACTTGGACGGTCTTTCTGCCCTTAGAAACCAGCGGGCTACAGTCCTATCAGGTCGTTTAGCTTTAGCCTGTGAGCAGATCTTCTTCTGGGAAATGAATCGCACTGGGGCTCGGATCGCCTAGCAAGGCCGCCATCAAGAGCAAAATACCCACTCGTCCGATATACATTGTGGTGATAATACTCAGCTGTCCCCATACGGACAGATCGCTGGTGATGCCAGTCGAGAGCCCCACCGTTGCGAAGGCAGATACTGTCTCAAACAGCATGGCAATGAACTGCAAATTTGGATCGCTAATCGACAAACAAATCGTGATGATGACCACACTGATGACTGAAGCGACTACTACCGCTAGAGCCTTCAGCACCCGTGTCATCGGAATTTGCCGCTGGTAGCAGTTCACTTCTTCTTTGCCTCGCAGCGCCGCTTTCGTACAGACCATCAATATGCGAAGAGTGGTCGTCTTGATGCCACCGCCGGTGCTGCCGGGGCTAGCGCCGACAAACATCAGTGCGATCGCCACAAACAGACTGCTCGTCTCCATCGCGCCAATGTCGATCGAATTAAACCCTGCCGTGCGCATCACCACCGACTGAAAGCCAGCTAGCAGCACCTTTGCGCCAAAGCTCTTGCCCCTCAGCGTAGCCGGATTGTCGAATTCAATTAGGAAAAAAGCTAGCGTCCCTATCACCAGCAGCGCTAGCGTCGTACTAGTCACAATCTTGAAGTGAAGAGAAAAGACAGTGTGAGTTTTGCGGCGCTGAAGGCGTGCGCGCACCCACATAAACCCCTCCATAATCACCTGATAGCCAATCCCACCCATAATAATCAGCGCCGAAATCACCACCATCGGCCAGGCAGTCTCGGCATATTGCACCAGGCTATCCTCAAACAAGCTAAACCCGGCATTGTTGAACGCGCTGATGCTGTGAAAAATTGATAGCCACAGCGATTGTCCCAAGCCAAAGTCCTCTAGAAACGTCGGCATTAAGCAAAACGCCCCAGTCAGCTCAAAAATCGCCGTCATTGCAATAATCGAAATTACCAGCGCCTTCACATTCGATAGCTCAGAGGTATCCATCGCCTGCTGAATTGCCAGTCTGTCTTTCAAACACAGCCGTCGGCCAATCAGCAGCAGCAGCAGCGTCGTCGCTGTCATATAGCCTAGCCCCCCTAGCTGAATTAGCGTCAGCACCACCCCCTGGCCAAACGAAGAAAAATAGCTGCCCGTATCTACCACAATTAGCCCAGTCACACACACTGCTGAAGTCGCCGTGAACAAAGCCACCAGCGGACTGTTCCAATCTCCACTAGCGGTAGAGAAAGGCAGCAGCAGCAGCAACGTGCCGACCGCAATCAGCACCAAAAAGCCAAAGCAGATCGTTCTAGGGACGGTCATAAATTGATCAAAAGCGCCTTCAAGGAGCCAAACAAAAAGACAGACAGTAAACAAGTCATAAAAGCAGCGTAACCTAGAAGACTGACTTACCATATGACCAAATCTTCGAGCACTCTTCTACAACGGACCTCAAACAGCGATGACTGCAAGCATCCCTTTAGCTGAAAGAATCCAGCGGTTTTATGACACGTCGTCTCCCCTATGGGAAAAAACCTGGGGTGAGCATATGCATCATGGCTACTACGGCAGAAATGGGCAGCACCGCAAAAACCGCAGACAGGCCCAAATTGATCTGATCGAAGAGCTGCTGAACTGGGCTGATGTCACCACCGCGCACACCATCTTAGACGTGGGCTGTGGTATCGGTGGCAGCACCTTGTATCTCGCTCGAAAGTTTGATGCTCAAGCTATTGGCATCACTCTTAGCCCAGTCCAGGCGCAACGCGCTGGCGAACGCGCTATTGAACAAGGCATCGATCTGCTCTCTTACGAGAACTTTGCGGATGCGCACGGCCTTGCTGCTGGGTTTCAGGTCACAAACGCGCTTTCCACTCCTTTCCCAGATGATGCCTTTGACTTTGTCTGGTCGATGGAAAGCGGCGAACATATGCCAGACAAGCCCGGTTTCATGCGAGAGTGCTACCGCGTACTAAAGCCAGGCGGCACGTTCTTGATGGCCACCTGGTGCCATCGGCCTACCCACACCCTCGCTGGCCCTCTCACCGATAGCGAAAGCCAACACCTTGATCGGCTATACGAGCTGTATCACCTGCCCTATGTCATTTCTCTAGACAACTACGGCAGCCTCGCTCGAGAGATTGGATTCGCGGATATAAGGATGGCAGACTGGTCTAGGCAGGTCGAGTTCTTCTGGCAAGATGTGGTGCGTTCGGCCTTGAATATTGAGGCTGTTTCCGGCATTTTCCAGGCTGGGGAGGAAACAATTCGTGGGACGGCTGCGATCGCACTCATGACCACAGGCTTCAATCGCGGTCTGATCCGCTACGGCATTCTCAGTGGCAGTAAGTGATCTTCCCTGGATTGAAAAATTGGATCAAAAAAAGCCCTAGCCAACGACTGTCAGCTAGGGCGAGTTTACTTACTCGACATGGAAACCACAAGTGAAGCTAATAGAGTGAGACTAGCTTCTATTTTCTATAGTCTGGGTGCAATCAAGCAAACGAACCATTGCCGCTGCCGCATAGTTGCGCAGCGCTGGCGTGTCAGGACGGAAGCTGCTACCCACTTCATTCAACGGCGTAGCCACACCGCAGAAACTAGACAGATCAGAAATCGTATCCTTTGCCCAGTGGCCATCAGTATCCATAAACGTTACACCTGGCTGGTTGGCGTCTAGCTCAGTTGTGCTGTTTTCGTACTCAGCTGCACGACGCATAATAGCGATCAGCTCAGCGCGAGTCACCTGATTGGTAGGTCTAAAGCTACCGTCTTGATAGCCGCTGATAATTCCCAGCTCCTGAGCTTTTTTAATTTTCGCTGCGCTCCAGCGGGTGGCAGGTACATCCGCAAAGGGTACATTGCCAACAGCCGCTTCGCGTGCGGGTGCAACTTCTAGCCCTTCGACCACAATCGATACCAGCTGTTCACGAGTCAGAGTAGATTTAGGTTTGAAGGTATTGTCCTCTGCAAAGCCAGAGATGAAGCCAAGCTGGACAGCCCGGTTGATTTCGTTAGCATAAACATCGCCTGCGACATCTGGAAAAGACTGTGGGGCAGGCGGAGTGACAACAACAGGGCCAGAAACATCAGGATCAGTGGGTCCAGCAACAACTGGTGCATCCTGCGCAATTAGCGCCGCAGTGGTCATATTGTTAGCAATGTAGGTACGACCGGTGACACTGCCTTCAAAAGTTTGCTTAGCAAGTCTCCAGCCTGGCTTCAAGAAGATCTTGGTATAGCCACCTGGAACAATGCCGTCAGTCTGACCAATCACAAACTTTTTGGCACCACTACCGGCAAACGGAGAAGGATTTGCGTAGAGCACCAAAACGCCATTTTCTCTTTCTAGAACAGGACTGTACTTAATATCAGAACCCGCAGCCCGCAGCAGATAGCCATTGGTATCGGTACTGCGACCACAGGCTGGATTATTAAAAGTCAGCGGTGTGACCACAGTCGGGTTGGTGCCGGACAAAGAATAGCAGGGAGGCGATGGCTGCTTTTGCTCTAGGATCATCAGGCCGTAGCGCTGATTGCCACCGATATTAGAGGTGGGATTCGCAACTAGAAGGTAGGGCTCTTGAGCCGTTTCTTGCATACCGAACATAGAAGCTTGTGCCAGCTGAATAGCATTAGTTGATCCAGCTCCTTGAGCTACAGACTGACTTTGTGCAAAAGCCGAAGGCAGGTTGCTAGCAGTGACGGCAACGGCAGCAGCAGCGAGCGCAGTAACTGTAAGTCGAAATGATTTCATCTTTTGCATATCCTTATAATTGGTAGAGTTCACGATGGTCGGCGACAGCGTGAGGGTTGCACACCCGACATGAGGACGCAGAAATTCAAGCTGCCAGCCTCGTAGCTTGGCTAATAGTCTGAATTTCCTCGATTCAACTGAGTCCAGATTACCTGGAATGCCAGTCAAATCATCTCAAGATATGTTATGAGAACTGTCCGTAGAATGACTATGAGGTGGCTACCTGGAACTGTCCGTTTATGGCTGTGTGAGTAGCGCTAAGGACTTGCAGGGGTCGCCGATGATGATTTGGGCAGTTTATAAACAGGTCGCAGACAGTCGCTGTGATTGAGTTAAGTTTCAAAAGGTCTGCCCGTGTCATGTATATAGAGATAAGAGATTTATTTCATGCGTGCTATCACCGCAGGGGCGCTTTTGCAGTCGGCACAGCTATAATTGCTGCCGTTAGCGGTGTAGGGATGGTGGGAAAAGGTGCGATCGCAGCTGATCCAGCCGCTATTCAACAGCTAATAGAAACCAATCGCTGTCCGGGATGCGACCTTCACGGTGCCGACTTGCGCAGACTCGATCTGTCGGGCGCGGATCTCACTGGAGCCGACCTCGAAGGGGCCAACTTTTACTATGCCAATCTTGACGGTGCCCAGCTACAGGCTACTAATCTAATAGACGTTAACCTGGCCTATGCCAGCGTGCGCGGAGCCAATCTTGACAGCGCCAATCTACGCTATGCCATTCTCAATCGCACCGACTTTAGCGGTAGCTCCCTCATCGCTACCGACCTGCGCGAATCCTATATAGATGGAACCATCCTTGATCGCACGATTCTAGATAGCGCCGACTTGCGCGATACCCTACACCTGAGCGCAGACTTCTCTAGGGCTAGTACCTGTGACATACTTACCTGGTCGGGCATAGAGCATCGTCAAGGTTGTCAAGTTGTTCCTGAACAGATTCGCCGTCAGTAGGCTGCTTAGTAGCCCGTTCAGCGACCTGTTCCACAGCCCGCTTTGTATGCCACCAGTCCTGCTGCACCGCTGATAATCTGACTGGATAGAGCGTCATGATAATGGGTGCGCTGCGATAGCTTTGCCCGATAATCTCTACGCAGTATGAAGGGTGTTTGCGCGTCGAGAGATCAACCGTAAAACGTTTCCCAATGCGCCGCCAGCTAGGTTCTTTGCTGCGCCACTGGATTCGACAGCAGGGCCAAGGCAGCTGCTCTCGGTCATACAGACGGCAGCAAGGACCCACGACCCTATAGGTGAGGTGGGCACCTGGACTTTCAAAAACGCTGCCTGTAGGCAAAGGGTGAGAACTCGCGCTCATAGAAAATGGCGTGTCAGCTAGTTAGAATAGCACTGGTTAGGATAGCAAAAGACCAGCGCCTCAGACTATAAAGGTCTGCCGTAAAAGGTTATAGAGCCACCAAAGCGTAGCGCTGTCACAATATAGATAGCGCCGCTAAGATTGTGCTGCCGAAACCATTCTGTTGAAATATGGATCTAATAGATCTGTTGAAGTATAGATTCGTTGAAGTATAGAGGCCCAAGCAAGACTATGTCAGAGAATACAGCCGCCAAAGCATCTGAAAAAATTGATACGAGAATCAGCGATCGCATCTGCAAGCACATGAACAAGGATCACGCTGCGGCTGTCCTTACCTACGCCCAGCACTACGGCAATCAGTCCGAAGCGACCGCCGCCACCCTCACCGCTATCGACAACACTGGCATGGATCTTACCGCCGAAGTCAACGGCCAAACCATACCCCTGCGCATTCCCTTCGATCACGAACTCAAGGACGCCGCCGATGCCCACACCACCCTAGTCGCCATGCTCAGATCGTAATCTTCGTCGATTTTTCAGTCGATCTTTAACCCCACACCTCGAGCCAGTAGCCCTGTGACCGTTCAGATCCATTTTCTCCCCGACGATATCACTACCACTGCCGAACCCGGCGAAGCGCTGCTAGCCGTAGCCCACCGGGCAGGCGTTCACATTTCTACCGGCTGCTTGATGGGCTCTTGCTACGCCTGCGAAGTCGAAATGAGTGGTTCTGAAGGCTCCGTGCGCGCCTGCCTGACCGCTATTCCTAACACCACCAAACCGATAGAAATCAATCTTCTTGATGACCCTACTTGGTAGTGGGTTACCGCAATGGTTAGTGCGTTAGTAATGCCGTTTAGTCTGTTCGGTTACCATTCGGTTTCACCCAGTGTGGTATCTAAAATATCACTGCTACAGTAGTAACCAAAGGAAAGAAGGCTTTAACTTTAGAGCCAGACCAGTAGAGCGAAACCACTCATAGAATCGCGTTCTAGCTATTCATAGAAGGTATCAGCATGGATGATGTAACCGGAAGAATCCCAGAGTTTACCGACTCTAAGCCTATGACCGACAATTCACTGCTCAAGTATGTAAAGTCCATGGACCCAGACACCATTACCCAGCTGTCGCGTCCAGACTCATCCGAAGTGATGCAGGTAATGGAGCACAACGTCATTGGATTACTAGGCGGTCTTCCCTCAAGCCAGTTTGATGTCTCTGTCACCACAAACCGCGAAAATTTGGGTCGTCTGCTTGCCTCTGCGATGATGAGCGGCTATTTCCTACGCGGCGCAGAGCAGCGCCTTGCCTTTGAAGAAAGCTTTAGCACTGCGCTGTTCGGCGAAGATTCTGACAAAGAAACTGATTCTTAGCCATTAGTTACTCAAAGTGATTAGGAGATCAGACGCTCAATCTGCTAGCTCGGCGGGATCTATCCTGCCGAGCTTTGTTGTGTCTGACGATCAGGTGATAGGGCTCAGGCGATCGCTGCTCACCTGGTATCAGCACCAAGGTCGAGATCTTCCCTGGAGACGTACCCGAGATCCCTATGCAATCTGGATCTCGGAGATTATGCTCCAGCAAACTCAGGTCAAAACCGTCATTCCCTATTACGATCGCTGGCTCAAAGCCTTTCCTACTGTTCAGGCCCTAGCTGCCGCCGACCAGCAGGCAGTACTAAAGCGATGGGAAGGACTAGGCTATTACGCTCGGGCCAGAAATTTGCATAAGGCAGCTCAACAGGTCGTTGCTGAATTCGAGGGGGAGTTTCCTCGTGAGCTAGAAGGTGCGATCGCACTCAAAGGCATTGGACGCACCACGGCAGGGGGAATTCTCAGCGCCGCTTTCAACGCCCTAACTCCCATACTCGACGGCAACGTCAAACGGGTTCTATCTAGACTTATTGCCTACCCTGCCGTTCCGAACAAAGCACCAGCGCCGCTGTGGCAACTCTCCGAACAGCTAATAGATCCCGAGCATCCTAGAGACTTCAACCAGGCCATCATGGACTTAGGTGCGACTCTTTGCACCCGTCATAATCCCGCTTGTTTGCTATGTCCCTGGCAGACTAACTGCGCAGCGTACAATCAAAATATAGTCTCCCGCTTTCCTATGACAGAATCTCGTCAGCCGCTTCCTCATAAACACATTGGCGTCGCCGTCATCACCGACAGTCAAGGCAACATCTTGATCGATCGCCGCAAGCAGGAGGGATTGCTCGGTGGCCTGTGGGAATTTCCAGGCGGTAAAATCGAACCCGGCGAGACGGCAGAAGACTGCGTTAAGCGCGAAATCAAAGAAGAACTTGGTATTGAGATAGCCGTTCAAGACAAGCTCATCACCATTGAACACGCCTACACTCATTTCAAAGTGACGCTCAACGTATTTAACTGCAAACATCTCAGCGGCGACCCTCAACCCCTTGAAAGCGATGAGGTGAAGTGGGTCACGCTTGACGAGATTGACCAGTATCCGTTTCCAAAGGCAAATAGTCAGATCATTGAGGCGATGCGATCGCAAGCATAAAGCTGTGCCTTGGCAGGTTACAACGTACTGAATCTATCTGCCTGACTCGTACTGTCAAACTAGGCTGAAGGCATTTGCACTTTCAGGCACCGCACCGCTTCTAACATTCCCTTCGCCTTATTTAGCGTCTCCTGGTACTCACTTTTGGGCACCGAATCTGCAACTAGGCCAGCACCCGCTTGAACGCTGATGGTTTGGCTGCCGTCATCAGCAGACTGAACAACCATGGTGCGAATAGTAATAGCGCTGTTGAGCTGACCTTCAAAGTCGTAGTAGCCATAAACGCCAGAATAGGGGCCTCGGAAGTCAGGCTCCAAGGCATTGATGATCTGCATGGCGCGAATCTTGGGTGCGCCGCTGACGGTACCGGCAGGGAAGCTAGCTTTTAATAGATCCCACGCCGTTTTATCGGGGGCCAGATCACCAACCACGTTGCTGACAATGTGCATGACGTGAGAGTAATTTTCTATCACCATCAGCTCATCGACTTCGACCGTGCCACTGGTACAGACCCTACCCAAATCATTGCGGCCCAGATCGACTAGCATGACATGCTCGGCAATTTCCTTTGGGTCAGCAAGAAGATCGGCAGCGTACTCAGCATCTTCAGCCGCGTTCTTGCCTCTAGGTCGAGTCCCGGCGATCGGTCGAAGGGTTGCCTGCATAGGCGTATCTAGGCCAGTGACGGTAGCTTTGACCATGACTTCTGGGCTAGAGCCGATCAGCTGCCAGCCATTGAAGTTGAAGTAGCACATGTAGGGCGATGGATTGACCAAACGCAGCGAGCGATAGAGATCGAAGGGATTGCCGTCATAGCTAGCCTGCAGGCGCTGAGAGATCACGACTTGAAAGATGTCTCCAGCGCGAATGTGGGCTTTGGCTTTTTCGACGCTTTCACAGAATTCTGCGGCGGTGCGGTTGCTGGTGTATGCCAGCGGCGGCGCGGTGCTAGCTTCAGGGGAGGTCCATTCGAGCAGAGTGTCTTTTTGGTTGAGAGGAGCGCGGAGTTTGGTGACGAGGTTGGTGACGCGATCGCACACCGCATCATAAGCCGCTTTTAGATCTACGTTGGAATCTCTAAGATCGGCGTACGCGATCGCCCACACCTTGCGCTTCACCTGATCGAAGATCAGCAGATTATCCACCTGCATCCACAGCCCGTCCGGCAGATCGTCCTCACTGCGTTCGTGCGTCGTCACAGTCGGCTCGATCCACTTGATCAGCTCGTACCCCCAAAAGCCGAACAGCCCGCCGATTCCAGGCGGCAGCTGAGGTAAGCGAATCGGAGTCAACGGCGCAATGCAGTCTTGCAAAATATCAAACGGATTTCCTTCCCAGACCTTTTGACTGGCATCGCGGAAAGTTTGCGTTGTTTCTTCACCTTTTGACTCTAGTACCCAAAGCGGATCGCAGCCCAAAAAGCTATATCGTCCAAGCGTTTCGCCCCCTTCTACAGACTCCAACAAGAAACTATAGGGCTGACCTGCACAGACTTTGTACCACGCCGAGACAGGGGTATCTAGATCAGCTACCCACTCTTGGTATACCGGCACAAAATTTCCCTCGGCGGCAAGGTCAGAAAACGTTTCAAAGTCTGGAAAGATCATGGGAAAAAGCGCTGCAAAAGCAAGACTCTAACAAGGTAAGCGTATCTTCTTTACTATTCCTGCCTACAAAAAAGCGAAAGGACAGCTAAAAAGATAGCGGCCCTTTCACCATTGTAGGTAGCTAATTATCTATCGTCAGCTCTTACGCGCAAATAGATAGCTATGGACGAGGTAGCCCAGTTGTCTTGGCATCAGTTTTCTTCATCTCAGTTTCAAAGGTCTTTTGACCGCTGAACTTAACGGCGGCGGGATTTGGGTTCTCGCCAATACGACGATCTTTCTTGCCGCTGTATCCACGACCTTCGTTGACTTTCTCGGGGAAAACGCCATCTGCTGGGTGAATAAAGGTGGTCTCACCGTTAGGCAAAATACGATAGACCTTGTAGTCAGTGATTTTGGGCTTGAACTTAGTTCTGAGCTGAGACCCTAGCGCCAGGCACTGCTCTTTGCGAGCTAGCTCCAGCAAATTCTCACCTTCGTTCATTATGGCCGCCCCACCAGTGGGCATTTCAAAGACCTGTTCTTTGTCAGAAGTCCAAGTGATCGCGTACCGCTCTTCTACGAAAGCCGCCGTCAGAAGACCGCCGGTGCTGCCGCCAAATTTGGGCATTGAGCCAGTTAGTGCCATGAATAATCTCTCTCAACCGTGATGACCAAAATCGTAACATCGTGCCGTGGACACTCAAACAACCAGGTAAAGAAGCGTAACAGTTCTTTAACTGTACTCATCAAAAGCAAATGTCCTGATTCGCTAGACGATCAATTCTGCTGCATAGCCTATGCTAGCGGCCTTTCGTAGACGACTTAAAGACTGTTTGCTTACCGCTTTTTGCTTTGACAGGTCGTTCTTTTGTTCTTTGCTTGGTTGACGGATAGCGGATTGGTTTGCCCACTGCGGGCAGTGTGAAGTGAATCTGAGTGCCTAGGTTTTTACCGGCAGACGTTGCCCAAATTTTGCCTTTTAGCCCTTCTATAATCTGCTGGCAAATGGCTAGTCCTAGTCCGGTACCGCCAACCGACCGGCGCAGGGCACCTTCCTCCTGATAGAAGCGTTCAAAGACCGTTTCTAGTCTCTCAGCTTCGATGCCACGACCGGTATCAGCAACGATAATTTCGACGGTCTTGGGATCCTGCATTTTGGCGCTGATGGTAATCTTGCCATACCCTCCTGTGCTGTCACCTTCACTGCTATCGCCTTCTGTGAACTTGCAGGCGTTGTCGAGCAGCTTGGAGAGAACTTCTACAATCCATTCGCCATCGGCACGGACTAAGGGAAGCTCGTCGGGCAGATCCGTTTCAATCTGGATAGCAGGCGCTGAGTTGGAAGAGTTTTGCCAGCGGAGGCTGCTAAGGGCCAAGGCAACGCATTCGTGCAAAGAGAGCGATTCTAGGTTCCACTCCACACGCTGGCTTTCTAGTCGTGAGAGGGTAAGAAAATCTTGAACCAGCTTGCGCATCCGTTCGGCATCGGTGAGGGCAGTATCTAGCATCACTTGCCGCAAGTCGGCGGACATGTCAGGTTCTGTTAGCAAGCTCTCTAAACAGACACGAATAGTAGAAAGAGGCGTACGCAGCTCGTGTCCAGTAATGGCAATGAGGTTGCTGCGAGTGCGTTCTAAATCGGCTAGCTGCTGGTTGAAGTCTTCTAGGTTGGCATAGGCTTCAGCCTGGATTAAAGCCACGCTGAGCTGGTTGGCGATCGCCTCGCTCAAACTAATCTCGTCCTCGCTCCAGTGATGGTTGTGTTTGCTGTCTATGTGCAGTTCCACCATGCCAAGCAGCCGGTTTTTATGGATGAGCGGAACCAATAAGCAGCCACGAACCTGCCAGCGCCGTAGTCGGGTTTGAACAGTACTAAGATCGATGTCCGGAGTGGTTTCGACTGGGCTACTGGTCGCACCCGTAACGTCATCAATGGCTAAGGTTTGGTGCTGAACTTTCACCCACTGGTAAAGCGGGTTGTGCTTTAGCGGCCAGGTAGCGCCTTCTAATGAGTTGATGTGGGGCTGACGATATTCATGGTGGATAGTGGCGTCTGGGTCGTCATCGGAGCAGCGATAAATGATGCAGCGGCTGACGTCTAGAACGCTGCCAAGCTCTTCGGCTGCGATCGCAAAAATCTCCCCCGGATTAAGCGATTTGCGAATAGCTGAGGTAATTGAATTGATCAGGCGAGCCCTTTCCTCCTGGAGTGCGATCGCCCGGTAAGCCTTTAGCTGTTTGTACTGACCTGCTTGCAGATACGTAATCAGTCGCTGAGCAAACGGATCTTTTTCAAACGTCTCTAAATCCGGAGGTCTGCTCGATATATCGGGCATAAAGCGATCGCGCGCCCGATCGATCTTGTCAGCTAGCTCCGGTCGATACTCCTGGATGCGATCTAGCAACAACTTTGCCGCCTGCAGCCCGACCTGCCGGTCCAACGTCCAGATCCCCTCAAACCGACGAGTCTGATCTAGATGTGAAGCGACCTGCTTCGGATCGGTCTGTGCCCCTAGCTGTCTTGGGTTTACTAGCATTGGCTGACGCTCACGACAGATCAGCGCAGCGCTGTAGCGATCGCCAATTACAACCAAATGCCACTCTTCGCTCAGCGCATCTGCTTCGTCGAAATCTATCTTTTCGTAGCCATTGACAGTCTCAGTAAACTGAGTCTCGGTAGCCGAGAGCACATAGACCTGATCGCTCAATTCGCCAATACGTACGTAGCGATGCGCTTCTTGGCGATAGAACCGCTCCTGCTGAAAACTAGCAATAATCAGCGGCTGCTCCGATCCTGCCAAGACCTGATCTTCCATAGCATGGGAGAGCGCCGTCAGCGACGTTTTGAAATACATTTGAGTGCGCAAAGTGGGCAGCAGCTCAAACATTTCTTCCACAATGGAAGTTGGATTACCCATGCGTTCGTTCGCTGTAACAGTGAAAAAAGACTTATCGACTAAGGTCAGAATACCAGGCAGTCACAGCATCCACGGCGATAAGTTTATTAAAAGCAAAGCATTGTCGTGATAGCTAACCCCTTACGCCTACTGTTGGTTGGGCAATTTCTCGCAGGCTAAGCTGTCTCGCGCGATCGCTGACTTTGTCTGTGCCAATGATAAACCTGGAATAGCCGATTCAACTCAGGTGAAAGCAAACTGGTATTTCTTCAGTAGGGCAGTGGGGTCATTAACGACCAAATCACACCGCTATTTAGAATCCGATGAAATATCTTTCCTTAAGATGCTTTACCCACCCGTATAGATAGATAAGGTGTCGCCTACTCTTCTCATTTGTGAAGCTTGCAGAATAGTTGCTGCTCAATCTGAGAGCTCTGTATCAACGCGGCCTTAGCAAGGTCTTCCTTTTTGCTCTAAGCCCCCATCGGCTGGGAATACTCCTTTTACAAGGGGTGAGCTTCGCCGATTCTCAACCTGTACTCGCTATCTCGCACCATCATGAAAGCTACATTCGACTCTGTCGTAAAATCTACTGCTGGCTCTGTGGCTACTACGCCATTAGATAGTGACAATTACACGGTAGAAGAACCATCCGATGCGGACCTAGAGGTAAACGAAGACGATCTTGGCGATGTGCATATCGAGGGATTAGATTCAGAAGCACATGCCAACCCTAGAGCCACCCGCTCAACAGATTTAGTCCGGCTCTATTTGCAAGAAATTGGTCGCGTCAGCCTATTAGAGCGCGACGAAGAAGTTGCCGAAGCTCAGCAGGTGCAGCAGCATATGGAGCTTCTGGCCCTGCGGGACAAAGCTGCCGAAGAGATAGACGGTCCGCTGTCAATCTATGTTCATCTGCTGAAGACTCGGGCACAGCTGACAGCGAAGCTAGGCCACCGACCTTCGTTAGAACGCTGGGCAAAGGTCGCAGACATCGATATTACAAGTCTCAAGCCTTTGCTAGCAGAAGGAAAACAGCTCTGGGCGGAGCTAGCCGGACTCAGCGTAGAGAAAATCGTTGACATCCAAAAAGAGGGAACGCGGGCCAAAGAGCACATGATCAAGGCAAATCTGCGTTTGGTCGTCTCTGTTGCTAAAAAGTATCAGAACCGAGGGCTAGAGCTGCTCGACTTGATTCAAGAAGGCACGCTAGGACTAGAGCGGGCGGTTGAAAAGTTTGATCCGACGAAGGGCTATCGGTTTAGCACCTACGCTTATTGGTGGATTCGCCAGGGAATTACGCGGGCGATCGCGACCCAAAGCCGCACCATCCGCCTACCGGTCCACATCACCGAAAAGCTAAATAAAATCAAAAAAGCCCAGCGCAAGATTTCTCAGACCCAAGGACGTACCGCACAAGTCGAAGACATCGCCAAAGAGCTAGACATGACCGTCGCTCAGGTCCGCGAGGTCCTGCTGAAAGTGCCACGTTCAGTCTCACTAGACACAAAAGTCGGCAAGGACCGGGATACAGAGCTAGGTGACTTGCTCGAGACCGAAAATATCTCCCCAGAAGAGCAGCTGATGCGTGAGTCACTAAAGCGCGACCTCAACCAGCTGCTAAGCGATCTAACTACGCGCGAGCAGGAAGTCATCACCCTCCGCTTTGGTCTAGATGACGGCGTGCCCTATTCCCTAGCCGAGATTGGCCGCACGCTAGAACTCTCGCGCGAGCGCGTCCGGCAAATTGAGTCCAAAGCGCTACAGAAGCTACGTCAGCCCAAGCGTCGTAACCGCGTTCGCGACTATCTAGAGGTGCTGAACTAAAGCTGCTGTGGACTGTTCAAGATTTCTACACGATTGATCGGGCGGGCTCTAGCGGGATCAACAGGGACCCGGCCTGCGCGCATACATTCCCAGGCGTGGCGCAGGAGCAGTCCGGCATCGCCAGTTTGTGGGTCTTCTAGAAAATAGGTATGACCGACGCGATCATATCTACTATTGAAGTCATCGCAGTCGATGGCGTAGACATTCTTGGGCGCTTTCGCGATGTCTTCTGGACCGGTGTGTCCGAGCCGGCGAGAAGCATTGTTGACGTTGGCAACTTTACTGGCACGAAGGGCTAAATCGTCTGCGGCGTAGTAGACAACGACGTTGCGACTAACCAGCGGAATAACGCCTCCTGTCTTGCCAGGCTCTAGGGTTTCGTTGACCACATCGGCAGCGGCCATAAAGACGTTTCTAAAGAGAAGGCCGAGGCTGTTTTGGGGATAGTACTTAGCAGACAGGTGAAGCGTACCGCGCAGTACTCGGTTACCCATAGAGAAGGAAAGAACGTTGACCCGCTTAAAGCAGGGATTATCTAGCGTGCTGTTTTCTTCTCGCCAGTGCAGAAATTTTTGCATCAGGCGCATGTAGGCAAAAGCGCTGGCATCGGCGGATTTTTGGTCGTCAAAGTAGTCGCGGACTCTGCCAAAGTCGTTGTCGCAGGGCCAGATAAGAGGAATAACGACTATTTTTGGGCTCTCAATAGATTGGGTTTTATCGACTTGGTAGAGAGCGTCGAGCAGATTTTGGAGCCGTTCGGTTTGGACAAAGGCGTCTTCTGGCTGAGTAGAGAAGCCGTGAATGAAGAATAAGAGCTGATCGGCGTTGATGGCTTTGAGCTCGTCGAAGAAGTTACTGCTGCCAATTTCGGTGTAGTCAAAAAGTCCAGTGCGACGGCAGCAGTAAAAGGACTGCTCTGCCTGATTGTTTTCCAAAACGAAGTTGACAGAGCGGGCAAGACGAATTTCTGCGCCGGGAGCGGGCAGAGGGGTGAGCCCCTGTTCGAGGACTCGATTGGTCACAAACAACATAAGGGGAATATATAGAAAAGAAAGGCTCGATAGAAGTTAGAGAAGGCTGTCGATGGTCACAGCTAGCATGGCCGCGATCGCAGTAATGCCCAGTCCATCAATCGGACTTTGTCCTAAACTCACCGCAAAACTGGTGATGACACCTGCGCCTAGCGCGGCGATCACCAGTGAACTCACCCAGTCTTTACCTGATTCCTGCATAGGTAGTTGGCCCGATAGAAGGCTGCTATTGTTAGCGGTTCCAACGTATCACCAGGCGTGACACCACCTGACTACGCAGATGGCTTCTGTAATCAACCGTTGAATTGAGAGAGATTTCTTAACATGACTCTCAGACACCCAGATCTCAGCTTGGAACGATCTCAGGTTCAAAATCTCCTGATCTAGATCGGCCTTACTGCTGACTGGTGTTACCGTCTTTGATCCAACCTTCCTCACCGCCGCTGAGCTGAACGTTAAGCCAGCCGCTGTCCTCGCCGATCACGGTGATACTTTCCTGGTAGCCAATCCCGCCAATGTTGTCATAGTCTGTCCCTGGGCCCGAGCGAAGGATAAGACCAACTGGCTGCGTGACCACTGCGCTATAGGTGCCTTCTGCCAGTGGTTCTGGTTCAGGCTCGGCTGCCGCTTCTGTAACCGTTTCAGCTGACAGCTCTGATTCAGAAGTACCTGTAGAGGTACTAGCTACCGGCGGTTCTTCTGGTAGGTCATTAGTGTAGGTAGGACGTTCTGGCGGCTCAGCATTACGGGCCATAAAGTATCTCAGCATAGAAGCGCCTGCCAATGTCATGATCAGCATGGCTAAAATCAGGCCCAAAATGAATTTGCTCAGGCCCAGTAGGAAGTTCTTCATCACCATGATGCAATGCCAAGACGAAAGATTCTTATGGTTATAGCGTGAAGAGGTTAAATGGTAAAGGAATCAAATTTCACCTTTGCGCTGCTGTTCAATTCGCTCAGCTAAGGGGGATTGCCTGGAGGCTAAGCGAGCTCGCCCGTCGGCAGCCCACTGCTGAAGCGATTCTATCTGCTGCTTAGCAGTCCGAGCTAGAGGAATAATTTGGCTAATGGCTTCTAGTACATCGTCGCTGCTAAAGTCACGGTTTTGGCTGAAGCCAATGTGCATGGCTTCGATGAGGGACTGTTCGATCTCTGCGCCAGAGAAATCGGGGGTTTCGTAGGCAAGGCGATTGATGTCGTAGCTGCCTAGATTGTGGGGGCGTAGACGACTCAGGTGAACAGAGAAGATGGCTTCGCGTTCTTCTTGGCTGGGCAGCCCGACAAAGAAAATTTCGTCGAAGCGGCCTCGGCGCAGCATCTCCGGGGGCAGAGCCTGAATATTGTTGGCAGTGGCGACTACAAAGACAGGCGAGGACTTTTCGGCCAGCCAGGTGACAAAGGTGCCGAAGACGCGGCTGGTAGTACCAGAGTCGCCGCGACCGTCAAATCCGGCGAAGGCTTTGTCGATTTCATCGATCCACAAAATGCAGGGGGCGAGGGCTTCGGCAAGCTGAATCATTTGGCGAGTGCGTGATTCTGACTCGCCAACTAATCCACCGAAAAGTCTGCCGACATCTAGGCGCAGGAGAGGCAGGTGCCAGTGGTGGGCGATCGCCTTTGCGGTCAAAGATTTTCCCGTGCCCTGAATGCCGACTAGCATCAGACCGCGAGGATGGGGCAATCCATACTGACGCGCTCGTTCCGAGAAAGCGCCACCACGCTTCAACAGCCAGTCTTTAAGATTGTCTAGTCCGCCGATATCAGAGATTCTTTCGCTGGCTGGATAGAACTCTAGAATTTGAGTTTGACGGATGGTCTGGCGTTTTTCTTTAAGGATAAGGTCAATATCGCCAGGTTCAAAACTGCCATGAGCAGCAATTCCTCTGGCTAGCACCCGGCGAATGCGTTCCATCGCCAGGCCCTGACAAGAGCGGACTAGCTCGTCAGTATCACGCGAGGAAAGATTGCTGCCAGTTGCCAACAGCAGGCGTTCGACTTCGATGCGAATTTCGCCAACGTCAGGGAGGGGAAATTCTAGGACGGTAATGGCGCTGCTCAGTTCGCTAGGAATGGTAAGCTCGGCGGCGAGAATAATGACGTTTTTCGGCTGAGACTTAAGCAGCTTCAGCAGATTGCGCAGCTTGCGAGAGATGGCAACGTCTTCTAAAAACCGATGAAAATCTCGCAGGATGAAGAGAGCAGCGGCTGAGGCGGGAACTTTTTCGATCAACTCTAGCGCTTGAAGCGGATTGCGTCGGGCGAAGCCATTGTCTGTAGGATTGCCCTGATAGCCGTCTACGTAGTCCCAGGTATAGATGCTGCGGCTGCTACCATGGCCACTACCCAGAGATTGGGCACACTCAGCAACAGCACTTTCGGCGCGTTCTTCTTCTCGAGTGGGAATGTAGATTAGAGGGTAGCGCGATCGCACCAGCAAACTCAACTCATCTTTAAAGCTCATGTCAGCCTCTTGTCAGCTCTACTTCATCACCCTTTAGATCATAAGCCTTGGCTGGTGCAACGTGACTAGCAGAACAGGTGTGCCTCGCTCGTTCGGTTTATTCTTAGAAGGCTTTCTATGAAAGCCACTATCAAAAAGGTCACTCAATGATGAAGCTTTACGGTCATGCCCGGTCGGGCAATGCTTATAAGGTAAAGCTACTGCTGGCTTTAATGAAATTGGACTATGAATGGGTTGATGTAGATATTCTTAACGGGGAGCATAAGCGGTCAGAGTTCCTGGCGCTCAACCCTTTTGGTCAGATACCCGTACTGATTGATGGTGAGAGCGTGGTCGCTGATGCGCAAGCAGCGCTAGTGTATTTGGCGCGTCAGTATGGACATAGGGCGGATGATCTAGAGTGGCTACCGCTAGAGGCAGGCGCGATTGCCCAAGTTATTCGCTGGCTGTCAATCACAACCGGAGAATTGCGCCAGGGTCCGGAATCGGCCAGACTTTACCACTTATTCAAAGTGTCCGCTATCGATATTGAACGCGCTACGCGGAAAGCGCAGTTCATTCTAACGCAGCTAGATCGACATCTCTCCTCACAAGATTGGCTAGCTAGCAGCAATGTCACGATCGCTGATGTTGCAGTCTTTCCATATGTAGCGCTAGCACCAGACGGCAAGATTGACCTTTCGCCTTATCCCCAAGTCTTAGCCTGGATAGAGCGAATAAAGCAGCTACCAAACTTCGTAGGGATGGCGGGAATCTAGTAATAAGTGAGCACTATGGTAAAAGTGCTCTTTACTCAGAAAGCTGCTGCTTCAACACCGAAAGCACTGCCCAGCGATCGTCTACCTTCGCAGGAGGATTGTTTGTTATTTCAATCCCCTCGCAGTCACTTCGACAAATCTGCTTTTGAGGAATGGCTAAACACATCTGCTCATAGAGCCATTCCTCCGGCTTGAAATATCCCTGTGGCGGCAGCGATTCCACAAGATCTTCGAGTTCAACTTCTATTTCCTGACTCGCTTCTACTGGAGCGGGCTCCTCTAGCCACAGAATTTCTGAGGCGTCGACCTGTACTCGGGTGTTGTAGCTTTGCAAGCAGCGATCGCACTCCAGTGTCATGATTGCGCCTGCCCTAGCACTCACTTCTAGAAACGTACCTCTATGCTGTACGCGCAATTCTCCCTTTACCGGCGTCAGCGTTTCTAGGTCAAGCAGATGCTCCGCTACATCTATTGAAATTGTCTTGTCCGGCGCGTTCAAAATCTGCGGAATATGAATAGCTCTCATCAGTCGTAAGATGGGTTTTGTAACTACATTAGGTTCCCGAAGCGGCTACTCCTCGTCGTCAGCGCTATTGCTATCAGCATCGACGCGATCGCTGCCGGTATCCACTAGCTTTACGACTAAGTGACGCTCGGGCTCTCGACCTCTGCTAAATGTCTCTAGATCGTCTTGCTCGCCTAGCAGGCCATGCATCTGTCTGCGTTCGGCGGCAGAGAGACCCTTGAGCTCATACTCGGTTTGACCTTGATTGAGAACTTTATCAGCGGCCTCGTCGGCTAACGACTTGAGTTCGGCCTGACGCTTCTTTCTGTAACCGTTGACTTCAATCGTGTACGAGCGCTGCTCGGACTCGGCGGTGTCCATATTTAGAATGGTATTGGCTAGATATTGGGTCGAGTCAAGGTTTCGACCGCGATCGCCAACCAAGCTTTCAACTTCTGCGTCTGAAAGCGGCTCAGTATCAATCGTAAGCCAGTAGCTATCGTCTCCTAGCTCTCCGCTATTCTGTTGACCGCTCACACTGGTCTCTAAGCCCTGAAGCTCCAGGAGTTTCTCTAGCCAGCTAATACTTTTTTCCATGTTCTTGCCCGTCTAATTGAGAGACTCTGCGACCAATACTACTGTTGCAGGTTACTTAGCAGATTTTACAGCGTTAGTACCAGAGTACGCAGCACTCAACAAGTTTAGAAGGGTCAAATGCGTGTGCGATCGCTCGTAGCACCCCTTCGTGCGATCGCAAAAGCAGTTCTACCAAATCTACTTTTGAAGCGCAAACAGGGGGGTCAGGAAGACTTTTTCTTGGCTACCTTCTTCTTCGTATTCGTCTTAGCATTCGCTTTATCAACCTTGCTTGCGCCTTTTTTGCTGCCAGCTTCAGCCTTAGCTGCTCGCTTAGCCGCACCCGGCTCAAAAGCCAGTTTCTCACGACCTTCACCACTATTACTAGCAGCTTGCTTTTCCTGCGCATCCACTAGCTTTTGCAGATTCTCGGGCAGTGGCTCACGCGAGAGGATAAATGACTGCGCCGTCTGGAAAACATTGGCAATCACCATGTACATCAATACACCTGCTGGCAAGGGGAAAAACAAGAACATGCCAGAGAAGATAATTGGCGTGAACTTTGCGATCGCCTGCTGCTGATCGTTCTGCCCGTCTGGAGCGGAGGCATTACCTGAGTTTGTCACCTGCTGGGAAACGTACAGGCTCAGGCCAAAGAAGACAATCATGCCGAGAATATCCCAGTGGATTTCTCCGTTGTCGCCCGTAACGCCAATGCGACCTAGCTTTTCAATAAAGAGGAAACCTTTATCGGCAGCTAAGCCTGGAACTTTCGCTTGAACTGTGACATCCCCAGCAGCCAGCGCCTTGACCGTGCCGTCCGGCTGAATCGAAGCAAGCTCATAGCCTTTAGTGATTTCCCACTGAGGCGTGATGTCTACACCTTCTTCTTTGTACTCTTCTCTGAGCTCATCAAGGGACTTATCATCGACAGAACGCAGCTCAATTCTAGTGGTATCGCCGACTGCTAGCTTCTCACCAGTAGGTACCACTGTGCTCACTCTAAAGTGCTCACCATCAGCAACGAAGATATTACTGGGCTTGTTAACTAGCGGCGCTTGCTGTACTTGCTCAATCGCTTCTTGAGGGACTAGCTTGAGGTTGACTGGTAGCGCTGTATCAGCAAACGGCGATCCTCGTAGGGTAGCAAACAGGGCAAACAGGATTGGCATCTGCAATACGACTGGGAAACAGCCTGCTAGCGGGTTGCCAAACTCAGAGTAGATATCTTTGATCTCTTCTTGCTGCTTGACCGGATCGTCTTTGTACTTTTCCTTGACTTCTGCCATCCGCTTTTGCATCAGCGGGTTAGCAATTTTCATCTTCCGCATGTTGCGGATAGAGCCCGCGTTAAGCGGATAGAGCGCAAATCGGATCACTAAGGTGAGGGCGACGATTGCCAACCCATAGCTGGGCACAATTCCGTAGAAAAAATCTAGGATTGGCAGCATTACATTGTTTGAAAGGAAGCCAATACCGAAGTCCATACGTGCGCTCTGTAGTTATCCGTTAGTTGTCAGTCTATTAAGTCAGGCTGTTATGTCTAATTTATCTGAATGCAGGTGAGTTTGGGGAGGCGTAAGATCGTTAATCCATCCTAATTGAAATAACTAGATAGCTGAAAGTACTCATTTCTTTCGGTTAACCGCACTTCATCCTACTAAGCTGCACTTTTTCAGCTACGCCTGCATTCGCCTGCCCTGCTGTTCTCTATTAGGCCGTACCGACTGCGCCGCTAGCGATTTTAGCGTTGGGCGAGATCTTGTCAGTGATGAATTCGTAGATGTCCCTAAACTCGGGAACGGCGCGCATTTCAATCCGGCTACCGTCTTTGAGCGTTACTACCATATCGCCCCACGCGCCTAGACCTCTGGGTACGGTAACGACTTTTGCAACTTCTGAATAGATGATGTCAGTGCGATCGCGTCCCATCCAGCCCCCGGTGATCGAAATTCTCCGGTCGGTAATGCGGTAGCGCAGCCACAGCGCCCTGACAATGGCACCCACGGTCAAAGGAATACAAATAATAGTGAACGCCAGTCCGATACTAAAGATCAGCTCGCCAATATGAGGGCCGCCCTCGTAATACACATCTTCTTTAATGGCCATGAGATACCTCTTCTTAATGCAGTTCCGCTAGTGCAGTTTGCCAAGTGCAATTGCTAAGTAACAATTCCTAACTTTTTTAGCAGATAGTCTAATTCTCTCAAAAAGTCGTCAAAACTGCACTCTACCGCTGACGGACGAACCACAATTGCCACCTGCCAGCAGGGATCGATTGCAGGTAAGTACTGACGAATGATCGCCTGTAGTCGTCTTTTAATGCGATTGCGAACAACGGCTCGCTTGCTGACTTTCCGACTGATCGAAATGCCAAACTGCGGACTTAAGCACTTTTCTAATTCTGAATATAACAAGGGCGCAGACAGTGAGTCATCTACGCCCTTACCTGCTTTTTTCAAAACCTTTACTTTCAGCGCTTTGATTACCAGATGCTTTGTAGCGGTTCGCTGCCCTTTACTATGAACTCGGCTGAAGTCACGAGACGACCTCAGCCGATTTTGCTTTGGAAGGGACACGGCATTTTAGACAGCTAGCTGCGCACGCCCTTTAGAACGACGAGCTTTGATCACAGCTCTGCCATTTTTTGTCCGCATTCTGGCTCGAAAGCCAGATACTCGCTTGCGTTTGCGGGAAGTTCCGCCTAGGGTGCGCTTCGTCATCGATCGTTTTCTCCTGCTACAGTCTCGCTAAAAACCGGCTTTACTACTTTACTCAAAGGCTTTTAGTAGAACCTTTGAGCAGTTGGAAACCTTTGTGCCCACCAGTCAAGACCATCGAAACGTGAGACCAGCAGGCACGGACCCTTTATATTACCGGTTGTTTCTCTCCTCTGCAACTAGAAGTTCCCAGGTGCCTAGGTAGCGCGGTAGAACGTCCCCTCTAGATTCGGCCTGTAGGTTGAAGCGGTGCATACCGAAGCGATCGGGATTGCGAATATCAGACATGCTGATGACGAAGCTGGTATCGGCAGGGATATCTTCGTTGAGATAGATTTCTAGACGGCTAGCTTCAGGAATCCAGACAACTTCATCTACCTCAATTTCACGACCGCCAGATCTGCGACCGCGATGAACACGAATTTCATCAGTATCAAAAGAGCCATTCCGCTCCGTAAAAGCTTCGGGGTAAGTAATGCTGAGCTTAGAAACAGCGCTATCGATGCGGGTCCCCGGCACGCGCAAAGAATACTCGGCTCTAGTGCTGCGAGGCTCGTTGTTTCGTAGGGTATAAGGCAGGCGATATTCAGAATCGACGCCGCCCCAAAGAGTAATGCCGGGGTTGGTTTGGGCCACGCTGGGCTCGATAGGCACAGCTGATAGAGTAGTTGCGATCGCCACGCCAGATAGCGCTAACCCCGATAGCAGCCGAGCCATAGAGAACCGAGCCGGAGAACGTTTGAAAGAACGCTTAGCAGACATTCGCAATAATTCCTCACACAAAGAGATGAAGTACGTGTACTTAATATATATGTCTAACACTGTTACCGATGCGCACCTATCTTTCTGTGGACGGTTTGTTAACTGAATATCTGCGGTGGACGGCTGCAATGTATAGACTCGCAAAGCGCTTCAAAAACTTATACGAACAGACATCAATCTTTGTGAGCACTCTGGTCTGAGTTGATTTCTCTTCTGTCAAAATCTAATGGCCCAAACTGCCCAAATTTCAGAAGAAGGAGATGCCATGATCCTGGCAATTGAAAAAGACGCTGCCAAGGCCAGTTCTGCTGAGTCGAAGCCGTCCAAAAAGATTGGCGTTCCCAAAGAGATAGTCTCGGGTGAGCGGCGGGTAGCAGCCACCCCTGCCACTGCACAGAAGCTGCAAAAGCTTGGGTTCAAGGTGCTAGTCGAGCATACGGCTGGCGAAGCTGCAAACTTTAGCGATGCGCTGTATCAGGCAGCTGGCTGCGAAATTGTAGAGACGGCCAGCGATCTGTGGGAACGCTCAGACATCATCTTGAAAGTGCAGCCGCCTCAGGATCATCCTAACGGCAGCCATGAAGCAGACATGCTAGGTGCGGACAAGTCTTTAATCAGCTTTATTTGGCCAGCGCAAAATCAGGATCTGATCGAACGGCTATCGAATCGGCAGGCAACGGTGCTAGCGATGGACGCGATCCCTCGAATCAGCCGGGCGCAGAAGATGGATGCGCTTAGCTCAATGGCGAATATTGCTGGCTATCGAGCGGTGATTGAGGCGGCCAATCAGTTTGGCCGATTCTTTACCGGGCAAATTACCGCTGCTGGTAAGGTGCCGCCAGCTAAAGTGCTGGTGATTGGCGCGGGGGTCGCGGGGTTAGCGGCAGTTGGCGCGGCGAAGAGTTTGGGCGCGATTGTGCGTGCTTTCGATACAAGACCTGTGGTCAAAGAGCAGGTCGAGAGCCTGGGCGCTGAGTTTTTAGAGCTGACGTTTGAAGAAGATGGCACTGGTCAAGGTGGCTATGCCAAAACGATGAGTCCTGAGTTTATTGCCGCTGAGATGGAGCTATTTGCTCAGCAGGCGGAAGAGGTAGATATCATCATTACGACGGCGCTAATTCCGGGTAAGCGGGCTCCTCTATTAATTACCCAGAAAACGGCTGAGCTGATGAAACCGGGCTCTGTGATCGTAGATATGGCGGCTGAACAGGGCGGCAATTGCGCAGTGACGAAGCCGGGTGAGGTGTCCGTACACAATGGCGTGACTGTGGTAGGCATCACCGATTTTCCCAGTCGGATGGCCAGTCAGGCTAGTCAGCTGTATGGCACGAATCTTTATCACTTGCTCAGTGATATGGGCGGCTCTGATGATTACAAAGTTGATTTTGAAGATGAGGCGGTACGCGGTGCGCTGATTGCCCATGCAGGTGAGCTCACCTGGCCTGCACCTAGACTAGAAAAGCCACCGCAGCCGGTAGCAGTGAAGGCGGCGGTAGATGCAGTAGTCAGTTCAGCTGTAGAGGAAAAAGGTGCGGCTAGCCCAGATCTGGTGAAGTGGATTGGTATTGCGGCAGCGGCCTCCCTATTTTTAACCATTGGACTGACGGCTCCGGCGTCGTTCTTGTCGCACTTTACGGTGTTTGTGCTGGCTTGCTTTGTCGGTTGGCAGGTGATTTGGAATGTGAGTCCGTCGCTGCATACGCCGCTGATGAGTGTAACTAATGCGATTAGCGGAATCATTATTATTGGCGGACTGTTGCAGCTAGGTGGCCCAGTTGCCGGGGGGTGGAGTGCGACGAGTGTGTTGGGTGCGATCGCAATCCTAGTCGGCACCGTCAACATCTCCGGCGGCTTCTTGGTCACGCAGAGAATGCTCAAGATGTTCCGCAAGTAATTCAACTGACATTCTGCACGAAACTAGCGACAGCAATCACAGGAAATAATCATGTCAAACAATTTAGTGACGCTGGCCTACATCACGGCTATCGTCTTGTTCATTCTGAGTTTGGGCGGTCTTTCTAATCAGGAGACGGCTAAGCGCGGTAATCTGTACGGCATTGTCGGAATGGTGCTGGCGATTGGGGCAACGGCTTTTGGTGCGGGGCTTACGAACTATGTGGCGCTAGCTGGAGTATTGATTCCTGGCGTGCTGATCGGTGCGGTGATGGCTTCTCGAGTTGAGATGACGGCGATGCCCGAGCTAGTGGCGATGCTGCACAGCTTCGTGGGGTTGGCGGCAGTGTTAGTCGGCATTGGCAACTATTTGCAGCCTGAAGCCGCTCTTATAGGCGCAGAAGAAACCATTCATCTCAGTGGAAATCTACGTGGGTGTATTTATTGGGGCGGTAACCTTCACGGGCTCCGTCGTTGCCTTTGGGAAGTTGAAGGCAATTATTAGCAGTCAGCCGTTGACTTTGCCAGGTCGCCATCTGTTAAACCTTGGCTTACTAGTCGGGACGGTTGCACTTGGAGTCGTCTTCATGAAGGCTTCTGGAGGCGCAGAAGGAACAGCTGGTCTACCGGCGCTGCTGGGAATGTGTGGATCTGGCTGGACTGTTAGGGATTCACCTAGTGGCGTCTATTGGCGGGGCAGATATGCCAGTAGTGATCTCGATGCTGAACAGCTATTCTGGCTGGGCGGCGGCAGCGGCAGGCTTTATGCTCTCAAACGATCTGTTGATTGTAACCGGTGCGCTAGTCGGTAGCAGTGGCGCGATTCTTGAGCATCATCATGTGCCGAGCGATGAACCGTTCTTTCCTGAGCGTGATTCTTGGTGGCTTTGGCAATGCGCCAGTGGCAAAAGTGAGCGGTAGCAGTGCGCCCGGCGGCGAAGCAACAGCGACTACAGCGGAAGAAACCGTTGAGCTGTTGACTCGAGCCAGCAGCGTGATCATCACGCCGGGGTATGGCATGGCGGTAGCTCAAGCTCAGCATGCGGTGGCAGATATTACGAAGATTTTGCGCGATCGCGGCACCAAAGTCCGATTCGGCATTCATCCGGTCGCGGGCCGACTGCCCGGTCATATGAACGTGCTGCTAGCAGAAGCTAACGTTCCCTACGACATTGTTCTAGAAATGGACGAGATCAACGAAGACTTTAGCGCGACTGATGTTGTTCTAGTGATCGGTGCTAACGACACGGTAAATCCTAGTGCGCTAGACGATCCGACTAGCCCAATTGCCGGGATGCCAGTATTGGAAGTGTGGAAGGCAGAGAATGTTGTAGTAATGAAGCGCAGTCTGTCTGTGGGCTATGCGGGTGTGGATAATCCGCTGTTCTACAAGGAGAATACGCAAATGCTGTTCGGTGACGCCAAGGCAAATGTATCGGCGATTCTAGCTGCAATGCAAAAGTCCAAGGTGCCTGCTGTTGCCGCTATTTGATAAGGTGTCAGCGATTCAAAATGTCCGGTCGAAGTAGCCTCTAATCGAATAAAGAACAACAAATGAAGGACACCGGACGCAAGATCTCTGGTGCCCTTTTTCTTGGAGTAGAATCAGGCAGCCCGCAACCTATGAATCTGTTGTCGGATACTATAGCCTTTGTCACTCAGCTGAGATGTAGCCCGCCAGTCGAAAGCCTTATGTATTAACGAGCCAAGTGACTCTTGCTATCCGGTTGCATCTGGGTGACGCTGTATCGTACTTAGAAGGAAACGGGGTTTTGATGCTTTTTAAGAAAATAGCGAGTCTATGGGATATCTACTTTAGGATGCTGCTCATAGGGGCTTTAGTGCTTGCTCTGGTCTTCCGGCTAGGGAATCTCGACGTGAAACCCTACTGGGGGGACGAGGTTCTCACGTCTATCAGAGTTTCTGGCTACAAGCTAGGCACCACCGCATATGAAATTCGCAACCGGATAATGCCGGTCGAGGAACTGTTTCAATATCGAGATATTAACTCAGGTCGGTCCTGGCCAGACACTTCAAACGCTCTAATTAGTCAACCGGAGCACACACCTCTCTATTTTGTACTAGCTAGACTGTGGTCTGAAATTTTTGGTAGTTCAGTAGGAGCGATGCGGGCATTGCCTGCGCTAATTAGCTTGTTGACGCTGCCTCTATTTTATTGGATGTCTCTCCTGTTGTTTGAATCCGCAGAGACAGCAACCGTTACCCTTTGCTTGGCCTGCGTTTCTCCTATTTTGATCCGACAGGCCCAAGAGGCACGATCCTATAGCCTTTGGATGGTAGGGGTCTTAGCCTCCAGCGCTCTATTGCTGAGTGCGCTGCGCAGCAACAAACGAAGCACTTGGACGCTTTATGGCGGGGCAGTTGCCCTGACATTTTTGACCCATTTGCTATCGGCACTAGTGTTTATAGTGCATGGTATTTATGTTTTTCTCTTGTACAGGGACAAAAAGATAGGGCCTAGTGCATCGGCTTCCACAAGATTAAATGCAACAGGTTTGGAGTCAGTCAAACTAGAGTCTACAGCTGATCGCTCGCGGATTCAGCAGTTCCGCCGCTTTTTCTGGATTGGGATGATACCCGTTTTACCCTGGTTGGCTCTGGTAATCTCTCAGTTTAGGTCTGTTCAATCAGTCACCAGCTGGCAGAACCAAATTTTATCGTCCCAGGAGATGATTACCTTATGGACACTGAATGTCAGTCAGCTTGCTTTCTTTTGGATGCCCCCAGAACGCTGGCCGATATTTGCTGTTCTTTTGTTTCTATTGATTGCTTTTTGCGTCTATAGACTGCTTTTACAGAGTCATCTGCGGCAATGGCTCTTGCCGGTTTTATTCTGCGTTTTTCCTAGCGTTCTATTCATCGCATCGGACGTTTTGTTCGGTGGGATTAGATCGGCTGTATCGCGCTATTTTATTCCTACATACCTAGGTACGATTTTCGTTTTGGGGTTTGGCCTTGGCTTTAGTCATTTCAGGCCGCAGGAGCCTCTGAGAAGAAGGGAATACAAGTGGGGGCGACGCATTCTGTTTCATGCGATTTTTGTGACGATGATAGTCGCCTCTTGGCAGAATCTACAGTCTCCTGTTTGGTGGAAAGATTACAAGATTACTCTGCTTGAAACTTCTCAGGTAGTGATGCGATCGCCGACGCCTGCAATGCTCGTTTCTGATCATCACCTTGGGGAGGTTCTATCTGTTGCATTTTTGCTGAGGCCAACTGATCGTGTTCTATGGCTCTATTCAGAGAATGCGGGTGCTACAAAGGTGGATATAGACAAAATTTTTGACAGTTCTGAGTTTTTTCTGTATGCCCCTTCGGAGAACTTACTGAACCAAGTAGAAGCTGGCTTAGAAGAACGGCAGTTAACGATTGAATCAACGGAGGTTGAGAACGTCTTTCAGATCAAGAGGGCGATCGCGCTAATAGAAAACTCAGCGGTAGAAAGTTCAGCCGTTAAGTGCTCAGCAGTAGACTACTAAAAATTGTTAGATACTTGAGCACCTAGTAGGACTATTTCTCTCGGATGAGTAGTCCGGTACTATGCTATGGCAGCATTATGAGCGCATTCTCTTGGCCAAGGCTAGGCTTCCTCAAACGTCTCAATGGTTTTATCTGCCGCTGTTTCTCTTGCTGGCGGCGGGGCTACGACTGTATCGACTAACAGCTAAGCCGCTTTGGGTAGACGAGATTTATACCGCTTTCTACAGTCTTGGACAAAAGTTTGGACACTCGTCCCCTTCGAGGAGCTGTTGTCACCCGAGACATACTGGACACTAATTTCTGATCCGGGAACGCCCTGGCAGGCGGCGCAGGCGGTAGCGACATATAGTAACCATCCGCCGCTGTTTTTTATGCTGATGAATGGCTGGCTGCAAAGCGTAGGAACTTCTGTTTGGAGCTTACGGGCTTTCGCGGTGCTGTGGGGTCTGGTAGCCATTGCTGGTGTGTTTTATCTGGGCAGGCGAGTGGCGGGCGATCGCGTCGGCCAGATTGCGGCGCTGCTGATGGCAGTATCACCCTACGGCATCTATCTATCGCAGGAGGCCAGACACTACAGCCTGGCGATGGCGATCGCTACCTTTGCACTTTCGAACTGGGTGGCTTTACTTCAGGGCGAGCGTACTCTATTGCGCTGGCTTAGTTGGATCGGGCTCAATGCCCTGGGTCTGTACGTTCATTACTTCTATAGCTTTAGCATTTTTGCGCAGTGGTTAGTCACTGCGATTGTTCTAATCAGACGATTGCAAACCCGTTCTCAGACGCTAGCTCAGACATTCGCTCAGGCATTCGGCTGGCTGATGGCGATCGTCAGCACAGTGCTGACGTATCTACCCTGGATACCGACTGCCTTCGCTCACTATTTTCTAGATAATGGTGGTGGGACTAGCTGGCTGAGCCACGACATACCGCTGTACCAAACGGTTCTATACCCTCTAGTTCAGACCTTGGCGGCGGCGGTGTTCATGCTGGTCATGCTGCCGGTAGAGCAGGTGCCGCTGTGGGTGGCGATTCCAGCGGGCCTGACTATGCTGGGCGTATTCGGCGTAGTGCTGCGTCAGTTCATTCGAGGTTGGCGGCAGGAATCTCGACTGCAAGCCTCTAAAGCGCAAACATCTGAGCAGCCACCCTCTCCGTTTAGGGGAAGCACTTTTCTAGTCGGCTACAGCCTGGTTGTGTTTGCAGTCATGACGTTCACTACCTATGGGCTAGGAAAAGATCTCACTAGGGCGCCGCGCTACTTCTTCATGCTGTATCCGGCGATGAGTGTGTTGCTGGCTATTGGACTAAAACGGCGGCGACGCTGGGTGGTGAACGTTGCGATCGCAGCTGGCATTCTCAGTCAGATTCTAATCAGCTACGATCTTGCTCTATTGAAACCTTTTCTCCCTGGACAGGTTGGCCGGCGCATCGCTGCCGAGACAGCGCCCACAGTCGTTTTAATCGCGCCTGGACCCAATAACTATCAGGCACTTTCACTCAGCTACATATTGGCTACTCCTACAGCTGTCCCTCCAGCCTCAAGTCCTCAAATCGCCCTGACTAAATCGGCCAGTACTAACAACTGGCAACCGGATATCAGCGGAGACCTACCCACGAAAGACGCTGTTCTTTGGCTCATAGAACCCAAGCGCGAGATTCCTTTTCCACAAACAGTTCAGTTATCCAGTCAGTCCTGTTCGGCTGTGGGTGAGCCAATTAGCACTGAAGCCACCCGGCAGCAGCGGTATCAGTGCAGCGCAGCAGCTCCAAACAGTAGCTCCCAATAGCGAATGAAGCGAACAGTGAGTGAATCGGTGATTTTGAAGGGGGTTATGCCAGCTTGTAGAGCTTCACAGATTGGCGCATAAGCGCTAGGTCTAGGTCGCTATACTCGAATTTGGAGCGATAAAACTTACCTTTTTAACCCCACAGGACAGACCTATGATGTTTCGGACAGCGACACTTCGGCTGATGAATTCTATTCCTCGACTCAAACGAGGGGGGTTAGCGCTGATCGGAGCCTCGACAGCCTTAACTCTGTCTCTCCTATCGGGTCCTGCTCTAGCTGGCGATCCCTTTCGCCCCGGCAACGAATATGACATCGGGCCCAAAACAGAAGAAGCCTTCGAAGCCTTTTTCAAAGACGGAGACTACCGTAGTGCCAGTCAGGCGATAGAGGTAGCGATAGAGGCTGAAAGTGACGAGCCCTTGGCCCACAGCCTAGCCGCTTCTATGGCGTATCTGGAAGGAGATTACGAAAAAATGGCCCGGCAGGCAGCGCTAACCAAGTCGACAGCTACCGCTCTGATGGACAGCAGTCCTTTAAGAGGGCACCTCTATTCAGCAGTTGGGCTCTTTTTAGACGGTGCTCACCTGATGACAACTGAAGGAGTCGCCCGCAGTACGCCGACAGCGCTAGGAATGCTACAGAAGGTGTTCAGCCATTTAGATGAGGCTGAGAAAATTGATAAGACTGATCCAGAACTCAACTTAATTCAGGGATTCATGGATCTGATGCTAGCGGTCAACCTGCCCTTTTCTAACCCTGAAGAGACCATCGATCGCCTAGCGCAATACAGCAGCCCTAGCTATCTCACCTATCGCGGGATTGCGCTAGGCTACCGAGATCTTGGTCAAAACGCCGAGGCATTAGCCGCAGTCAACCAGGCTTTAGAAGCCGCTCCCGAAAATCCCGAATTGTTCTATCTAAAGGCGCAGCTACAGCGACGCCAGCAGCAGACAGCCGCTAGCATTGTCTCTTTTGACAGGGCGCTGACTTACGCCGATCAGCTCCCTGATGATGTTGTTCGCATGATCAACAGAGAAAGATGCGGTGCTTTGGGCGATTCGTCTGACGCCTGCGGAATGGGAGCAGCGGAGTCTACTGAAAACCTGTAGAGAAAGACTCTATAGAGAAAGACGCTGTGGAGAGAGACCATCGTTGGAATTTTGCAGCTAGAGGCTTCAATTGCTCACCTGTGCGCCATGACTGCGCGGGTCTGAGGCACTAGCAGATGAATTAATCGGATTGGTGGCCGTGTCTAATTCGGAGATGCGACCACTGATCTGTGCGTGGGGCAAGGTCTGCCTGTCGATCAGCGCGTCTAAGTTTTCGGCGAGGATGGCGCGAGGCAGTTCGCCGATGGCTGCGCCCTGTTCGTTGCTGTCGGCAGAGAGAAATTCAAAGTGGGGAATGCCATCTACCCGGTAGTTGAGCATTTCGGGAAGCCATTTGGTGTTGTCGACGTTCAGCATGACGAAATTGACGCGATCGCGATAGCTCTCTTTGAGCGCTTGAATATCGGGGGCCATTGCCTGGCAGCTCGTACACCAGTTGGCATAGAACTCGATCATGGTCGGCTTTTTATTCGCCATGGCAGCTTCTAGGGAGATGGACTGCTCAGCCATATCAGATAACGAAGCAGCAGGCGAGTTGGTCTGCATTCCAAGCACGAGAGCAATGCTGAGGAGAGCAGCGATCGTCACTACAACAAAGTTTCTAACCCGCTTAGTCATTTCTGAAGATTCGACCGACATGTGTTTATTTGTAAACAATAGCTTTATTCATATTATCTCTTTAGCTGCCGCCAAGGGGCAAGTAGAGAGCGGTTTAGCCAGTAGCAAGCAGATTTCCGACCTGGCCAGGCGATAGACTAATAGCACCGCTCATGGTGCAAGCCACCGCCCGAATGCCGTGAAAAAAAGACTCACGCTCACTTTCCCGAAGCGCACTATTCATATGCCGATCACCTATCGGCTGGCAAAAGACTTCAACGTAGCAGCGAATATTTTTCGGGCCCACGTTGCGCCCGATCAGGTTGGAAAGCTGCTGGTAGAGCTATCGGGCGATATCGATCAGCTAGACGAAGCGATCGAGTGGCTGCGGGCGAACCATATTGGGGTGTCGACGGTGAGCCGTGAAATTGTGATTGACCAGGATAGCTGCGTGCATTGCGGACTGTGTACGGGCGTATGTCCAACAGAATCTTTGCGGCTAGACCCGGAAACGCACAAGCTGATGTTTGTGCGATCGCGCTGCATTATGTGCGAACAGTGCCTGCCGAGCTGCCCGGTCCAAGCTATCTCCACCAACCTATAAAAGTCTATAAGAGAGATACCTACAGCCATGCGCGCCTTTCCCTGGCTCTCGATCTGCCTAGTCTTGCTGGCCAACATTGCCTTTGGCTCCTTTCTACACGAGCGCCAAACTTCAGGCCCTGTTTGGAGTATGGCAGTTGCCTACATCTTTCTACAGTGCAGCGTATTAAGCGTTTGCTGGCGACCGGTTCGTAACCTTCTCTTACTTGGCTTTAAATCGGATGTCGGCTACTCTTTCATGGCACTTGCGGGCGCTTCTTTAGCAGTAGTCGTTCTGGCTTGGGCAAAAACATCCAGCTATTTTCTAGTCATGATTGCCGCTGCGCTACTGCTGCGAATCAATCTATACACTCGCAGCATTGGAACCAAGCGCTCTTTCCTGATTATGCTAATAATTTCTCTAGCCGGATTAGGGATCAGCTGGCTTCTCTTCGAAGAAACTTGGATATAGCTATCAGTTCTGTGGCACTCGACAAATCGGCACAGGTTTGCTTTTTTTTCATAAAATCAGAGGCCATTGTATCTACAGCACAAGCGTTTAACTGTTGCCCCTATCCCTTGTCAGGCCGTGACGAGGGGTATTTTTTTCGGCTTATGTATTAGCGCACTTCTTCGCAATCCACTGCATCACAATTGGATTCACCCTCTCAGGTGCTTCATCCTGGGGGCAGTGGCCCACCCCTTCTAGCTCGATAAACTCCTCCACCGCCGGGTAGTCAGCATAGGACCGAGCTAGCTCAATCGGCTCCCACGGATCTACCTGTCCCCACAGAATTAGTGCCGGACAGGAAAGCTGAGGCAGCAGATCTTCAGGAATCGGCCCCTGCGAATAGCGAATAAACGCCAAAAAGACATCCACCGCGCCAGGATCGAAAGCTGGCTCTAGTAACAGTGAAACCAGCTCGTCGGTGACCTCTTCTTTACGGCCATAAGCCTGGCGAAGAATATTCTTGACTGATTTAGGCGTAGCTAGCTGCTTGAAAAAGAGCTGAATCAGCGGTCGGTAGCCCAACACCTTTTGAATGTACGGCGTCGAAACACTGCGATACCAGGGTAAAGTTTGACGCTTACGATCGTGCAACAGGCGCAAAGAACAGTCGAGCAGCGCCACCCCTCGCACCCAGTCTGGCGCTAGCACAGCCGTCTGCATAGCGACGACACAGCCAATAGAGTTAGCAACTAGAAAAGCGGGGTGACCCACTACCTGCTGACAGAAATCCAAAACCTGCTGTCCCCAGGTTTCAAAGGTATAGTCCAACGGTTCACCAGGCATGGGCTTAGCCGATTTCCCATAGCCTAGTAAATCAATAGCGTAGACGCTGTAGCGAGTGGCAAAGTCAGGAATATTCTTGCGCCAGTGAATACTAGACGCACCGAAACCATGAATCATCACCACTACCGGCAGGTCTCCCTCCGATGATTCTGGTTCTGGTAGTTCCACAGGGTCTAACTGCTCTGGAGCTGCGTACTGATAGCCGATTGTGAAGCCTTGCCACTGCCAGGTAGAAAGCACAGGCACACCTGGGTCTGAGGATGAAGACGGCAGCGATGCGGACGGTGGTGGAGACTGTGAAGAGGTAGGCATTTAGCGTAAGGACTCGAGCGCATCGGCTGGACCCAGCACAGATAGCACCTGCTCGACAAAGCAGCGCTGGGCCGCAGACTGGACTTCTTCAATCGTAACAGCAGCGATATCTCGCTGAAACGATCCGTCAAACTCAATGCCTAAGCCCAGCACCTCGTACCAGCCTAGAGTTTGGGCAATCTGACCGTTTGTCTGTTTGCCGAGGGCGTACTGGCCCAGTATCTTGTTCTTTGCTACCTGTAGCTCTTCGGCAGTCAGCGGTATCGTCGTCATCCGGGCTAGCTCACTTTGCAAACCAGACAAGGCAACGGGGACATTCTCAGGCGCGGTCCCAATATAGGCAACGAACTGCGAAATCCCTATCCGGGTGGGGTAGAAGGCGGAGACATCGTAGGCCAAGCCCTGTTTTTCACGCAGTTCAACAAACAGACGGCTAGACAGCCCATTGCCTAAATAGGTGCTGATGATTTTGAGTGCAGCATAGTCTGGGCTAGTGACTGAACCCGCAAGATGTCCCAGAATCACAAAAGCCTGATTTGTGTTTTGGACAGTGACAATTTTCTGAGCGGCTACCGATATCTTTGGAAACTGTAGCTGGGGTAACGGTTCACTCGGTGCTGGCCAATCGCCAAAATACTGTTCCATCAGTTTGACGGCCAGCGTGGGGGAGAGGCGACCAACGACGGTGACCACCATATTATCCGGGCGGAAGTACTGCTGATGTGCAGCTAGGAGGTCGGCTCTAGTCAGCGACTGGATACTGCTTTCGGTTTGAGCGTTGGTCAGGCCATAGGGATGGCCAGCGTAGAGGACTTCTCGTAGCTGGTTGTAGGCCACGCTGAAGGGCTGCTCTTTCATGGACTTGAGGCTTTGCAAGATCAGGCGGCGTTCTAGCTCTATTTCTGAGTCAGGCACGCTAGGCGATCTGATGACTTCAGCGGCGAGGGCAAGCACGGTTTCAAAGTCGGACGAGACGGTTTTGAGGCTAACGGTGCTGTAGTCGGATGAGACATCTGCGCCCAAGCCCGCACCGATAGATTCGACAATTTCAGCAATATCCAAAGAGCTTTTGTCGCCAGTGCCTTTGGTCAGGACAGCCGTTAGCAAATCAAAGATGCCGGAATTCTGTGAGGTCTCGTAGGCATGTCCGGCGCGGATAAAGAAGCGGGCGGAGACGATGTCGGCGACCGGGTTTTCTATAGCGATGACGGTGAGGCCGTTGGCGAGTTTGGTGCGGAGGGTGGTGGGTTGTTTGGTTAGGGTGGTGGTCACGAGGGAGGGGAGATAGGGGAAAGAGGGAAAGGGGAAGGGGGAAATATCACAGCAGGATAGCACTCTCGATGGGGGAGAGGGGGCTATGCCCTATTTATGTCTATATTTAGCTCTGCTTAGGGCTTTTTAAGCGTCTGCTGAGGGTTTTAGGATGACAGCGCTGTATTGATTGGGCTGTAGGTATTGCTGGATTAGGTGCTGCAAGTCTTGGACGGTGGTGGCGTTGATTTGTTGTGGGTAGGTGAAGGCTAGTTCTGGGATGGCGATGGTGGCGTAGTAGCCGTAGAGTCCGGCCATCTGGCCGGGGGTTTCGGTGGAGAAGGCGTAGTCGTTGAGTAAGAGGCGTTTGATGCGGGCAAGTTCGATGTCTGGAATTGGGGTCTGGGCTAGGGTGGTGAGGCGATCGCACACAATCTGTTCAACCGCTTCTACATCCTCTGCTTCTAGCAAGATGGCTACGCTCAGCACGCTGCACTCCGCCTGCAGTGAAAAACTACAGCTGACTTCTTGAACTAGCTGCCTTTCCTCTCTAAGCTCTCTGACCAGGCGCGATGTGCGACCGCTGCCTAGCAGCACACTCAACAAATCCAAACCACAAGCTGCCTTTAAATCAGCAACGCCAGGTCCTATCCAGGCCATCGTCAGACGACTTTGTTCTAAATAGGACAGGTGCAAAACCTGACGCTGCGGCGCGGGCACAGATAGCGTAACGGGTTCTGCTTCTGGGCACCGCAGCGGCTGAGGAAACTGGTAGAAAGCGCTTTCTACCAGGTCTATCGTCTGGGTATAGCCTATGCCACCGGTAACGACGACAGTCATGTTTTGGGGCTGATAGTGAGACTGGTGAAATCGGCGCATTTCTTCAGGCGATCGCGCATTCAAAATCTCGGGCGTACCCAGCACGGCTCGGCTATAGGCATGAGTGCCATACAGCAACTCGCACAGCGTCTGATAGCCCACCCAGTCTGGATCGTCATTGGCCTGGCGAATTTCTTCTAGGACTACCTGGCGCTCGCGGTCAAATTCATCGGTAGGAATGGTGGCTTGCAAGAGAAGATTGGCTAGGTGAGGCAGGGTTTGGGCGATCGCATCCGCCGCCACCGTAATGTAAAAGTGCGCATAGTCGTGGCTAGTCGCCGCGTTTGACAGCCCGCCCTGGCTCTCGATTGCCCAGTCAAACTCTCCTGGGGCAAGCTGCTCAGTTCCTTTGAACACCATGTGCTCTAAAAAGTGAGCCATCCCGGACCACTCGGCAGGTTCTAGCTTTGCACCTGCGCGTACCCATACATCAACTACAGCTGCTGGCGTTGTCATTTCGTGATGAATGACCGTCAGTCCGTTTGCCAGCGTCGTCACCGTTGCCGACTCGATTTGTCGGCAGGAAATCTGCTGCGAGGAAGTTTCTAGGCAGGAAGTGGATCGGTAGGAAGCAGAGTGAGAAGCAGTTGGGTTCAAAGGCTAAAATCTACAGAGTGACCAGTCTATAGATAGTAGCGAGGCGAGCACCTGTTTAGCAGCCTTTGTTGCGCCCAATCAAAGAAGTCTGCTGTTTCAGAGTGTCTCGCGCTGGATGCCTGTGTTCAAAGTCCTTTAAAAAGCAAAAATCCTTGCCCGAAGGAAAGGATCTTAGTTAGTTCGACCGCAGCGCCGTCTTACCTCAGTTTTTGACCTGGGGAGACCAGGTGGGAATCTCGGCTGAAGGCTTAATAGTTTCCGAGTACGAGTCCGTGAGGACAAGCTCGGTATACTGCCGCCGCAGCATCTCGACACCCTACAAATGAAAAACATAGATCAGAAAACATTGTTGGCAGTCACCAACGCCGTAGCCGAACATAAGCACATCATAACCAACTGCTTCCCAAATTCGACAAGGGCAAATCCATACAGAAGAGTGACGGTTATTCTCCCTATCAATTAGATTTTCAAAAGTTACGGACACTCATTCTTGGCCTAGTACCAAAGATTTTCCACTGTTCGAATCGCTTCAGCTATTGCAGCGTCGTCGTTTGGGCTGTCCGTCAAGACAGTTACATGGCCTAGTTTTCGCCCTGGGCGCGACTGTTTCTTTCCGTACCAGTAGACGTGCGCATCAGGAATCTGTGATAAGGCATCGCGTTTGGCTCGGTAGTCGTCGGTTGCCGATTCGGTGCCGAGCAGGTTGATCATGACTGCGCCAGCTCTTTTTAATGCTATAGAGCCTAGGGGTCGATTTGAAACTGCTCTCAGGTGCTGCTCGAATTGCGAGGTGCCGCAAGCGTCTAGCGTATAGTGGCCAGAATTGTGGGCTCGTGGGGCGATTTCGTTGAGGGTGACTTTGCCTTGAGTGCTTAGGAATAGCTCTATACCAAGGATGCCGACGAATTCTAGACGGTTGATTAGGGTGGTTGCGATCGCACTCACCTCATCTTTGACCGCTGCTTCCACCCGCGCCGGAGCAATCACCCGACGGCAAATCTGATCGATCTGCTCAGTTTCCACCACTGGGTAGACAGCCACTTCACCTGATGCGGAGCGGGCCACCATCACCGCCAGCTCTTTTTCAAACTCGATAAAGGCTTCTAGCAAGACAGGTTGATAGCCCAGCTTTTGCCAAGTAGCTTCTATCTCGCTCAGCGTTTTGAGAATGAAAGTCCCCTGTCCGTCATAGCCGTGTCGACGGGTTTTGAGCGCTAGAGGCAGACCGACTGAGGCCACTTTCTCGGCTAGGCTAGGTAGATCTGAGGTGCTTTCTAGCGTGGTGAAAGGGGGGGAGGGGAGATTAAGGCGATCGCAATAAAGTCTCTGATCGTACTTATCAAGCAGGGGCGATAGCGCATCGAGAGAAGGGGCGAACAAAATCTCACCTGCCGTTTGACCTGCTAGCTGACGGAGCGCTGGCAGGTCAATAAATTCATTTTCAAAGGTGATCACATCACACTGCCTAGCTAGCTGCGCAGTCACAGCAGCATCGTCAACCTCGCCAGCTACAGTAGCCTTTGCTATTGCCACCGCCGGATCTTGATTACTCGGCGTCTGAATGTACAGATCGATATCTAGTGCGATCGCACCCGGCGACATCATCCAAGCTAGCTGACCACCCCCAACAACACCTACTCGATTCACCTCATTTCGCTTGCTTGTCATGCCTATTCCTTACAATCACTGTGAGAATTTATAAGTCAAAGCTAAATCCTCTGTGCTTTAGCAGCCGATACTTCTTTGCGTCGAATTTATATAGCTTGGCGGCTCTATGCGCTACACCTGTTTCTTTTTCACCAGTATCAATTAGCAAGTCCATTTTCAAAAGCTTTGCGCGAAAGTTTCTCTTATCTAAGTCGCGCTCTAGAATCTGTTCATAGAGCCGCTGTAGCTGAGAGAGCGTAAACGTAGCTGGCAGTAGCTCAAAGCCAACAGGTTCGTAGCGAATTTTTGCTCTGAGGCGGGCGATCGCACATTCCAAGATCCGATCGTGATCAAACCCCGTTCGCGGCATAGCTGACAGCTCGAACCACTTTGCATCTGTCGCGTCAGTCGCCGCCTGCAAAGGGTGCTCCTGCAAGTTTACCAGCGCGTAATAAGCCACAGACACCACTCTTTCACGCGGATCGCGATCAGGTGCGCCAAAAGTATAAAGCTGCTCTAGAAAGGCATTTTCTACCCCTGTTTCTTCTCTTAGCTCTCTAGCTGCCGCCGCATCCACAGATTCGCTCGTCCGCACAAAGCCACCTGGTAAGGCCCAGTCACCTTTGTAGGGATCGAGCTGACGACGAATTAACAGCACTTTGAGCGTCGCATTCGGGGCCGTATCTTTTTGTAGGCCAAAGACAACGCAGTCTACGCTCAAGGCCGGACGGGGATGTTTGTAGGTATAGGCCATGGGGAGGATACGGATAGCCACAGAGATAGAAGACATAGAACGCGTTTGACGCGATGCTGAGAACTTAGCTATAACGGATGTGTTAGTGTCTTTTTAACACAAAGTCGGTTTGCGACATCTTTTGCAACATCTTTTTTCACAGCGCCTTTGCTTATTGCCTGCCCACTATGACTTCTCCAATTCCCGACTTCTTCAATCTAGAAACCGTTGGTCAGACCTGGCGCGTCCCCTACCAAAATCGCGCTGCCGATGCGATCGCCTATCGCCAAACGCATAAGATAGCAGCCTCACGCGCAGACACAGCCCGCGTCTGTCTGCTAGCTGTCGACGTTCAAAACACTTTCTGCCAGCCGGATTTTGAGCTTTTTGTGGGCGGTCGCTCCGGCACAGGCGCAGTAGATGACACCAGACGGCTCTGCGAATTTGTATATCGCAACCTAGACATGATTACAGAAATCATTCCAACGATGGATACTCATAATGCTGTTCAAATTTTTCACTCTATCTTTTGGGTGAATGAATTAGGTGAGCATCCTGAGCCGATGACCATGATCGCATTTGACGATGTAGAACAGGGTAGATGGAAAGTAAACCCTTTGATAGCTGAGGATCTGTCCTGTCAGCAGGCCGAGACAGCCAAAACGGATGTAACAGCTTTTGCCCATCACTATGTTCGAGAATTGAGCGATCGCGCTAAATATCCACTGACTATCTGGCCCTATCATTCCATGCTAGGCGGAATTGGCCATGCGCTAGTGCCAGCCTTTGAAGAAGCCTGTTTTTTCCATAGTATGGTACGTTCTCATCCGACTCAATTCGAAGCCAAAGGCGACAATCCGCTCACCGAAAACTACTCTGTTTTGAGCCCTGAAGTGCTCACAGATAAGCAGAATCGGCCCGTCGCTCGAAAAAATAACCGGCTGGTTCAACGTCTGCTAGACTTTGAAGCCGTTATAATTACTGGACAGGCTAAAAGTCACTGTGTCGCATGGACCGTGAGCGATCTGCTATACGAAATCCAACAGCGTGACCCAGCCCTAGCAAAGAAAATCTACTTGCTAGAAGACTGTACATCGCCTGTCGTCGTTCCTGATGTAATCGATTTCACTGACTCGGCCAATGAAATTTACGAAGGTTTCAAGCAAGCAGGTATGAACGTTGTCAGCTCCGCAGAATCTCCAGCGGACTGGCCATTCTTTCTCAAAAAAACTAATGCTCCTGTTCTATAGGCTCGCTTCTGTAGATCTATTCTATAGGCCCGCTTCTGTAGCTTCTGCCGTCGTGCTGATGTTAGTCACATCGGTCGAAGCTTCATGGAACAACAGCGAACATGAGTGGCAAGTCAAGAACGCATTTTGATCTTGCGATATTTGCAGAAAAGCTGAAATACTTCCTGACAGCTATGTAATCCATCAATATCTTCTGTAGCAGATTGGGTATGTTCAGACTCAAAGACATCTGCTGACCATCTGTTGACCATTTACAGTACAACTACTATGAAATGTCCAATATGTCGTATCAATTCGCTCAAAGAGATTAGCCTAGATACCGGTTTGCTCGCGCGCCAGTGCGATCAGTGCTTTGGGCACTGGGTCTCTTCTGAACAGTACTGGGAGTGGTTAGAATCGCATCAGCCTGCTCGTTCTGTGAACAGTCCCAGCGCCAAACCTACACCTGTTAGCTTGAACACGCACCGAGGGCTGTTGCCGGTAGCTGATAATGAAACGGCTATTTTCTGTGCTGACTGTGCTCGCCTAATGAGAAAAGCACGAGTGGGCAAGGGCCTAAACTTTTACATCGACCGCTGTAGCTACTGTCATGGAGTGTGGCTAGATCAAAACGAGTGGGACAATCTAAAGACAATGGACTTTCACAACCAGATTCACTACGTCTTTTCGGATGCTTGGCAGTTCAGCGTGCGGCATGAGAAGCATAATCAGCATAGACTCGCCAGCCGTGGAAACAAAGCGTCCGCATAGCTCGTACAGTCTCTTGTATTGTCTTTAAGTCTGTACACTACTCTGTACACTAGGGAGCTATCGATTCAGCAGCGCTAACAGGTCGGCATCTCCTCTGATGTCGACTTTTTGTTTGGTCTGTTGCCAGATGTCGGTGGTGTGCCGGTAGATTTCTAGAGCTGCAATCGCATCTACCGCGTCTTGATGATTACCACGCTCTAGCAGGCCCATCAAAAAATCAATTGCCTCTTCTGTTCTAATCGTGGCAATTGCGAGTAGAAAACTACTGCGCAGTTCAGCCGTGCGGGTTCGCTGCCACTGGCGTTTGATCGCGGCAAAGGCTTCTGGTATGCGAGCTTCTCCAAGTGCGATCGCGGCCAGCTCTCGTTCTGCTTCACTCCCCGATTGCAGCTTTTCCATCACCATTGCCGCCTGGTCATTTGACAGCTGTAGCAGCGCGATGAAGCACTCCGACATTACCTGCGGCTCTAGGTCACCAAAGTGCATCTTTAGCCGTAGTAAGGGAATGCCAGCCGGGTTCTGACTAT
This sequence comes from uncultured cyanobacterium, assembly GCA_963793495.1. Classification (GTDB taxonomy): domain Bacteria; phylum Cyanobacteriota; class Cyanobacteriia; order Phormidesmidales; family Phormidesmidaceae; genus Phormidesmis. The sequence continues at coordinate 51,541 of CAWCAI010000017.1, read as the reverse complement.
AGCCGATCGCACGGACCGCACCTGCTCTAGCATCGTGTTCGGCGTCAGCCAGCAAATCGGCTAGTTCGTTCAATACATAGGGATAGTTCGCCTGGACTAGGCCCAATGCGCATAGACTTCGCAGCGGTGGGGCGGTATCGACGGTATCATCCCAAACAGGTTCTAGCTGAACGTGACGAATGCCGGCCAGGAAAAGATCGCTGTCGGGTTTTTCTAGCTGGTAGAGAGTGTTTGCGATCGCCCACTTCGCTTTGCAGCCAGGGTCTGTCTTTTCGCCTTTGTCGAGCAGCTTTTGAAAGGCGATGATTAGATCGGGGATGAGCTGGGTAATTTTGTGGCGAATGATCAGCTTTGTTGTAGGTAGAAGCGCGATCGCCTGCTTTCCTCTCAAAATCTGTTGTAATGCAGCAACATCGCTTTCCGTCAGGGTGTCCAATTTCTGAATTGTCCTAATCTGTTCTAGAGCAAATTCTAGTTTTCTCGACTTTGTCACCTGCTTACCCCAATCCGGTAGATATATTTTAGGACATGTGAACTACTAGTGAACATGATTGCAAAAAAAACGTTGGCTGAGTGTGCTCGGAGAGGGGGTTGGGTTAAGTGCGATCGCCTCAGAACTAGCCAACGCTGTGCTCTTTATCTCTATAATGAGTAATGGGTCGATTGTTCGTTGACTTTTTATTGCTATCCAGGAAGTATCTGTCATGAATAGTATTCAGATAGAGGGAGTTAATAGTACTCTTAGTCGAGTTGTTTTAGAGGACATTCAGTATCTAGAGCAGCATCTTGACGATATTCTTGTTAGTTCAGATCAAACTCTAATTAAAAATCTTATTGAAGAAACAGAGCTTTTGATAGAACAAGCTAAGGATGACTCTCAAACTTATCAAGAAAAATATAGCATTTTTGATCAGTTGACTCACTCTTGGTTTGCGGTGCGAGGGCATTACAAAGATATTCCGGAAGCAATCAATTTAGGCCAATCAATTGATCATATAACTAACTATTCTATGGCGTATTCTCGTCTATGCCTTAGTCTCTCCCTAATAAATGAAGACAGGATAGGTGAAAACGAAGCAGATCTTAAAAGAATTGTTTCAGGTTTTCTCCTACTTTCCGAAACTGTAGATGTATTCCTAGAGTTCTTCTCGCTTTCAGAACTGGAGAAGATTCACTACGGTGCTGACAATACTATCTCTGTCTCTATACGTGACATCACAGGGTATTTCGAGAACGATGTAGAGCTATCGAACTTAGTCACTCAACTTAGAGCTTATAGTAGCCTCATTATTCTGAAGGTCAAGGAACGTATTGATGCAATTGAAGGGCCTAAACAGAATAACCATCTAATAGCTGATACAGAACATGGTGCTCATTCGTATGAGTCAAGAGCTAAAACTACGTCTACTACCTGCAGTGATAAGCAGTTACGACCTTTTGGTCTGTGTAGCGGAGATTTTGTAGTCCCTGAAGATTTTGATAGGCCCTTACCAGAAGAGATTTTAGCCGCGTTTGAGGGTTAAGTGAAGGTTTTGCTAGACACGCATATTTTCCTCTGGTTTATCAGTGGAGATACTCGGTTATCAACCAGCATTCGAGATAAGATTCGCGATCTAGATAATGAAGTTTATCTAAGCGCAGTTTCAGTTTGGGAAGCAACCGTCAAGTACCAATTGGGCAAGCTGCCTTTGCCCGAGCATCCCGCAACTTATCTGCCCAGGCAGCGCGAGCTCCATCGAATAACTAGTCTGGCTCTCGATGAGGATAGTGTGGCTCAACTAGCTAAGCTGCCACCGCTGCATCGCGATCCGTTTGACAGAATGCTCATCTGTCAGGCATTACAGAACGAGTTAACCATTGCAACCGTAGACTCAGCAGTCCGTGCCTACCCAGTCAGCGTATTGTAGTAGACTCATTCTGTATAAAAAATGTTTGAAGGCTAGTTGCTCTCTACAAGAAATCTTTTATTCTTTCAGTTGAGATTTGTTGAATGTTCTCAAGCACAGTTAACGCGCCTGCGGTTTTCAGTTTCTCAGTATAGCTAGCTTGGTAGTCACTATCTTGCTGTGCGTGGGGCGGCAGAATTCCAATTGCTAGCCATTTTCTTTGGGGAAACTGTTGTTTTGCAGCCGCAATAGTTTTCATGTCTGCTGCCGTATCACCTGCGTAAATTACCGGCAAGGAATTATCAGTAGAAAGATGCGCTTCTACCTGCTGTACGGACAGCATTAGACCAGTGGGATCTGGCTTGCTAGGGGCATCTTCCATTGCAACTAAGATAGGGTCATTGAGGCCCAGTCTTCTTTTCAGCACAAAGTTTGCTGAGCCGCGTGTAGCCCCACTAAAAAAAGCGTAGGGAATGCCCGATCGCGCTAGCGTGTCTAAATAATTCTGATTAACTAGGAGGGGTTCGCTAGAAATATATCCGGTCCACTGGTCGGAATCTTCGGTGTCGGGGCCGCGATAGCGCTTTTGAAAGTAGTCGGTGATTTCGGCGTAGGTAGCGTCTGGCTGAGGCTGCTGTTGTTTCGTATAGTAGCGATGGATCATTTCCTCGGAGGCTTTCCAATCGTTGTTCCAAATGCCTTCACTCTTGAGCTGGTCGATATCTTCTATGGTAGGACGATAGCTGCCGTTGGTGTAATGTTCTACGGTGTCGGCGATCGCCCGCCGATAAGACCCGCCCACATCTCGAATCACACCATCAATATCGAACACCGCGATCGCAATCGGCTTCATAGGAATAACTTTAGATGAGAAACAGCAGTATCTGGAGTCAAAGCTTATTAGCGGTCCTGACTAGCTTACTATTTGCCGGTAGCTTCGTCGCTGGCAAGTACACAACGGACGAAATGGGTCCGCTGTTGATTACACTACTGCGCTATGTCACTGCTAGCGCGTTTCTAGGACTGCTGGTATGGCAGAGAAAAGATATTGGTCCACGTATCGACGCAGCCGCCTTTACAGATAAAGTCTGCTTATTTTTGCTTGGCACTACTGGCGTTGTCGGCTATCACTTCTTTTTCTTCTCTAGCTTGCGCTATACGGCGGTGGCGAATTCGGCGATTATCAATGCGTTTAACCCAGTAATCACAGGCTTTTTGGCGGCGGTGGTTTTGAAAGAAAAGCTGGCAGTAAGAAATTATTTCGGTGGTGCGATCGCCATCATAGGCGTCTTAATCTTACTGACCAATGGCAACCTCACAGCGCTATTCCAGCTCCAGTTCAACAGCGGCGATCTACTCATGCTGTGCGCAGTTCTCTGCTGGGCTTGCTATTCCATCTTGCTGCGGCATCTGGGCAAGCGATATAGCGGACTGGCAATGAGCTACTATGGAGCACTCTTTGGCGTCGCTCAGCTTTCTCTTTTGGTCATTCTAGAGCTAAAGGCTACGGGCTTGCCTGTGCTGTCTTTGCCTTCTATCTTGGGCGTCATTTACATGGGAGTTGGCGCATCTGGTATTGGCTATTTGCTATTTACCATCAGCACCCAGCGCATCGGTCCTACCAAGTCAACCAGCATTGTCTATAGCGGTGTACCCGTCTGGGTAGCGCTGCTGGCTTGGCTATTCTTTGCCGAACCAGTGACGCCCTGGATGGTTGTGAGCATGTTCCTGATTTTGCTGGGATTAAGAACAGTTTTGCAGCCTACTAAAACATCAACGCCTACTAGCTATTGATTGATCTTTCATAGGGCGAACGAGGTTCAGAGCGCCAGCCAGCAGGCAAAGGGGAAAATCAGATATTCAACAAAGAAGAGTTTCCAAATGAATTGGTAGAAGGCTGGGTAGGAAATATCTTTTCTAATCGGAGTAGGATCGAGATCTACTCGGCGGCTGAGCCACCAGAAAGAGAAAATGCCGACACTTTGAGCAGCGATTAGAAAAAGAGCGTTAACGCCAGTTAGGAAAGGCGCGGATACGATTAGACCGCCATAGCAGATAGTGAGTACCCAACGAGCGAGGTTGAAAACTTTCTTCTGGCCTAGCTGGAGGGTGTAAGTAGAAATATTAAACTGGCGATCGCCTTCAAGATCGGGAATGTCTTTGAAAATTGCGATCGCAAAGCTAAACACCAGCACGAACAAAGTCAGCGCCCACACTCGCGCGGGTACTACCGCACCCAGTCCTATCTGCGTTGCAAAGTACAGATACAGTCCCAGGTTTACAATGGCACCGCGAACCACCAAAATGCAGAGCGAAGCCCAGAAAGGATAGCGCTTTAGCCTAACAGGAGGCAAAGAGTAGGCCGTGCCGATCGCAATGCTAAGACCCACCGTTAGCATCAAGTAAGCGTTTTGCGAGATTAGGGCAAGAGCGATCGCACCCGCACCCGTCAGCCATACTAGCCTTTGCGCATGACGCTTGGTAAACTCACCAGAAGCCACCGGCAGATGCGGCTTGTTGATCCGATCGATGGCGATATCTTCTACCTGATTGAGTCCGACGATATAGACATTACCGAGCAAGCAAGCAACCCACGCAATCAGCCAGCTACTGATCAAGAATCCTGTTGACACAGAGATGGGAGAAGATGCGATCGCAATCAACAACAGCGCTAGCGTACTCAAGCTGGTGCCAATAACAGTATGAGGACGGGAGAATTGCCAGAAAGCCTGTAGCCACGCCACCGGGTTTCTCAGAGGATGCAGCGGTTCCTTTAGACCGGGCGAAGGGTCAGACACAGGAGAATTAGCCATGTTTAATAAAACTTGTGGGTATCTAGATTATCTGGGCTCATTGTCTGAAGCTCTAGAGGCGCTTGTGCCCTCAAAGCTTTGACACACACTATAAATTCCAGGGCTGCGCGGACCCTAGCAATTCACCAAAAACGTTTACTCTCTAGTGCAATGGCTCTGGCTAATTTGCCAGCTGAGCACAATCACCGGCAGCAGCCCGACGATCAAAATAGTCAGGGCTGGGGCGGCGGCTTCAGCTAGTCGCTCATCAGCCGCATATTGATACACTCGCACCGCTAACGTATCGAAATTAAAAGGGCGCATCACCAGTGTGGCCGGTAGCTCTTTCATCACATCGACAAAAACAAGCATGACTGCGGTAAGTAAGCTGCTAGTCATCAGCGGCGTATGAACTTTGAGCAGTGTCTTTGTCGGTGAATAGCCGAGACTGCGAGCAGCGTTGTCTAGATTGGGTCGAATCTTGTCTAATCCCGATTCGACCGAGCCGAGAGCAACGGCTAGAAAACGCACGAGATAGGCAAATACTAGCGCTATGATGGTGCCGCTAATCAGCAGACCAGGAGAGCTGTTGAACACCGATTTTGACCAGGCGGCAACCGTTCGATCCAGCGCCGTCACTGGGATTAAGATGCCGACCGCAATCACCGCCCCTGGAATTCCATAGCCCATCGCCGAAAGCCTAACACCTAAGCGGACAGGGCCGCTGCCACTGAGCCTTTGACCATAGGCCAGCACCAAAGAGAGAATCAGCGCGATCGCCGCCGTTATCCCTGCCAAAATCAAACTATTTGTCGCCAGCTCACCGAAGCGGTTGCCTAGCGATCTTTCCCAGTCTTTTTGGACCATCAGCGCCAGCAAAGCGCCGGGAATTAGCAGCCCCAATCCAATCGGCAGCAGACAGGCTAGAAAAGCCAGCGCCTGACGTGCGCCCGTTAGCCGATAAACCGTCGGCACCTGCATACTGTTGTTTGCCTGATAGTATTTTGCCTGCCTGCGAGACCATCTTTCTAGCAAAATCAGCGCCAGTACAAACAGCATCAGCATCGCCGAAAGCTGCGCAGCCGCCACGCGCTCTCCCATGCCAAACCACGTCCGATAGATACCGGTAGTAAAGGTCGCTACGCTGAAATATTGCACCGTACCAAAGTCATTGAGCGTTTCCATCAGCGCCAGCGACAGCCCGGCGATAATGGCAGGCCGAGCCAGCGGAATCGCGACTTTTACAAAGCTACGCCAGGGGTTGCATCCTAGCGAGCGACTAGCTTCTAGGGTACAGACGGATTGTTCTAAAAAGGCAACGCGAGCCAGCATATAGACATAGGGGTAGAGGGTGAGGGTAAACATGGCGATCGCACCCCACACAGAGCGCACATTCGGAAACCAATAGTCGCTCGCCTGCTGCCAGCCGAACAGCGATCGCAGTCCCGTTTGAATCGGGCCGTAGTACTCTAGCCAATCGGTATAGGTATAGGCTAAGAGGTAAGCAGGCGCAGCCAAAGGCAGTAGCAGCGCCCATTCAAACAAGCGCACGCCGACAAACTGGCACATCGTTACTAGCCAGGCTGTCCCAACCCCAATAGCTAGCACGCCAACGGCAACCCCGATCATCAGTGTCAAAGAATTCGTGACGTACTTAGCTAGAACGGTCTGGGCCAAATGGGTCCAGACATCACCAGCATCCGCGAAGATGCTGCCAAGAACGACTAGGACAGGTAGAAAAACCAGGACAGCGGTTGTCCAAGTTGCGATCGCCCATCCGCTCGGTCGCGGCAGAGAATAAGAAAAGGAAAGAGAGGGATGCAACCGCATATATCAGCAAATAGAGAATGACATCTGATACATCCAGTCTAAGATATTGACCGAACCGTCATATAACTAATGGCTGCTGCAGGTGGCACTACTTCTCAATAAGCCAGCGCTATTGCAAACAGAAAGGGAATTCGCTATCATTCCCATTAATAAAGCACTATTGATAGAAAGTAAGGAAGAAAGTCATGGCCGTTTATACGCCATCTGCCTTGAAAGCTGAACTGCACGAGCGCGGTTGGCGTATGACTCCTCAGCGCGAGACCATTCTCAAGACGTTTCAGAATACGCCTGAAGGGCGTCATCTCAGCGCTGAAGATCTCTGCGAGCTGCTAAAAGAAGTAGGGGAACCTATCGGCCTATCTACCATCTATCGAAATCTGAAGCTGATGTCTAGAATGGGTATCTTGCGAGAGCTAGAGCTAGCAGAGGGCCAAAAACGGTACGAGATCAACCGCCCCGCCCCGCACCACCATCATCATTTGATCTGCGTTCGCTGCAACAAGACCATCGAATTCAAAAATGACTCTGTCTTGAAAGCTGGCGCTAAAACAGCAGAAAAGGCCGGCTATCAGCTCTTAGACTGTCAGCTTTCTGTGCATGCAGTTTGCCCTACGTGTCAGCGATCGATTCTACCCCGCTAAGAATCAGGCACTACCGTCAACCACTACGATTCAGATACTACAGAATACCAGCAACAATTTTCCTGGCAGTTTTCGGCGTTACTTTCCGGTATCTCTCTTTAGTTGATTTCTTATTCTTTCCACCCACTGGCAAAACAACAACAGTTGGACCGGTCTTGCAGCATTTTAGACAGCCTGTCGATTTGAGGGTGATTTGATCGGAAGCTTTTGCCTTTGAGATTGCTGACTCCATCGCGTCGCTGACTTTTTGAGCGCCCTTCTTACGACAGCTAGATTTCTGACAGATCAATATCCTGGTAGGTTTGGCCTTGGATGCGGAAAGCGGTTTGGTGGCAGGCAGCGGTTCAGGCTCTGAGGATGGCGATCGCACCTCTGCCTTCTCTTTAATCTCAGCGACGACCTGAAGTGAAACTTTCTTTATACTATCGGCCTTCCATCTGATTTTTCCCGTCTTATCCAGCTTGCCTTTCCCTTTAATTTTTACCCAGTCTCGAGCGTTGATAGAGTCAGATGCTTTCTCTCGAATGTCTTTTTCTAGCTTAATCTGATAGCTTTGCAGCATATCTACTGGCGCGCCTTTTTCAGCAGCAACTACCTGCACGAAAGCGGATTGATAAGGAGACTTTTTCCCTGGTACAAAAGCTAGGAACTGTCCTACCCAAGAGAAACGAGTTTTTTTGGAATCGGCCATACTCTACTATGAATAACAATACAGGAGAATGATTATATCATTTGTCTGTTTCCAAGACATCTACAAATAGGGATGTCTTCTCAGGGAACGAACTCGTTTCCAAGCTTTCTGTTGTCAGAGAACGCGAACTAAACGGCTCGCTCTGTAGTTTTTGCTACATATCAATGTATAAAAAGCTAGTTCACTGTTGCGTATCAGTACACTGTGGCAGAGTAGGATGCATCCAATGACAGAGGCGAAGGTGTGGTTTATATCGCTGATCAGACGGTTTCAAAGGAGTCTTTCAGAAGCTAGAGAGAAGTTTTTCGCTAGGAAGCTTGTGCGATCGCCCCTTATTCTTTTTCTAGCAACGATGCTTTCCCTTTGGGCGCTCAATGGTTCGCTAAAGTCGTTTGCCTGGCTAGCTAATCCGGTTAGTATCTCCCAAGCAGCTGCCACTGTTTACACGGTGAAATCCTCGCCCGATCACGTGATTTGGGGTGAACTTTTCAAGCCAGATAGCGCACCCATTTTGACAGTTCAGTCAGGCGATCGCGTCACTGTAGAAACGATTTCTCACGAAGGCATCCTAGCCGATCAAGGCGATACGGTTGATTTCTTGACCAGTCGAGGAATCAAACAAGAAGATATTTTGCCGGACCAGCTCATCGTCAAGGCCAACGTAGAGAAAACAGGTCCTGGTCCTCACGTTATCACCGGTCCTATCTACATAGAAGACGCGGAACCAGGCGACGTGCTAGAGATCAAAGACCATTGATATCGCCTACCGAGTTCCTTACGGCGTCATCTCCAATCGTCACGGCAAAGGTTCTTTACCAGGAGAGTTTCCTGTGGATGGAGCAGATATCTACACCAAGGTGATTCCTATCGATATGGCCAAAGACGTGGGCGTTTTCCGTCCTAGCAACGGTCGGCCTAATATCGGCATCCCGCTGAAGCCTTTCATGGGAATTATGGGCGTTGTTCCTGCTGATGTAGAAGAGTCGGTCAATTCTATTCCACCTGGCGTCTACGGCGGCAATGTTGATATCAAACTGCTGGGCGTTGGCAGCAGCCTCTATTTACCGGTCCAAGTACCAGGAGCGCTGTTTTATTCTGGCGATCCGCACTGCGCTCAGGGCAATGGAGAGGTCGCACTCACCGCCATTGAGTGTTCGCTAACGCCTACTTTTGAGCTGGTGCTGCATAAAGGAATGATGCTTGAACAGCCAATGGGTGAGACTGAAGACCTCTGGATCTCAATTGGATTGGATGAGGATCTTGACGAAGCGATGAAAGAGTCGGTAAGAGAATCTTTGCGAATTGTCAACAGCGAATATGAGCTAACTGAGCAAGATGCCCTGTTATTAGGTAGCGCCGCGATTGATTTTGAAGTCTCGCAAGTTGTTGATATTGTCAAAGGCGTTCACGGTGTCATATCAAAGCAGATGTTTGAACCGATGCCTTAAACCTGTGATTTGAGCCTAGTGCTCACGCTGGGCTCAGACTACACCGCAAGGAAAGCTAGAGCTCAGCAGCAACTTCGCAGATTGCAGAGGTGATGGCGCTGAGCTCTGTCGGCTGAATAATGTACGGGGGCATGGTATACAGCAATCGGCCAAAAGGTCTGAGCCAGACGCCTTTTTCAACAAACCGAGGTTGAACAGTGAACATGTCTACTGGCTCATGAAGTTCGACGGCTGCGATCGCACCCAACACGCGTACATCCTTCACTGCCGCCAATCCTAGACAAGGCGCTAGCTCTACCTTCAGCTGCGCTTCAATCTTTCTAATCTTCGTCTGCCAGTCGTAGCTTTCCAACAGTTCTAGATTCGCCAGCGCCACCGCACAGGCCAGCGGATTTCCCATAAAGGTCGGCCCGTGCATAAACACGCCCGCTTCACCAGCGGCAAAGGTTTCGCTGATATGACCAGTGGTCAGCGTAGCTGCTAATGATATGAATCCGCCCGAAAGCGCCTTGCCAACACACATAATGTCCGGGCAGATCTCCGCGTGCTCACAGGCGAATAGCTTTCCAGATCGGCCAAACCCCGTGGCAATTTCGTCTAGAATCAATAGAACACTGTGTTGTTTGCACAGCTCGCTAGCTCTACGCACATACTCAGGATGGTAAAAGCGTACGCCGCCTGCGTTTTGGACAACCGGCTCAAAGATGGCGGCGGCGATGCGATCGCTGTTCTTTTCTAAGATCGCTGCAAAACTGGAAATATCCTCTTCTCGCCAGTCTTCCCCAAACCGTACCTGCGGCGCATCGGCGAAATATTGCTGCGTCAGCATACCGTTAAACAGATGATGCATCCCATTGACCGGATCGCAGGCTGACATCGCCGCAAACGTATCACCGTGATAGCCACTACGAATAGTGAGGAATCGGTTTTTGTCAGCTTTGCCGCGATTGTGCCAGTATTGCACAGCCATTTTCATCGCGACTTCAACCGCGACAGAACCAGAATCGCTGAAGAAAACGTGCTGCAAATCAGCAGGCGTCATATCGATCAGCTTTTTAGCCAGATCAATTGCAGGTCGATGGGTGAGGCCGCCAAACATCACATGAGACATGCGCTCAATTTGATCAAAAGCAGCCGCCTTTAGCTGAGGATGGCTATAGCCGTGAATACAAGTCCACCAGGAAGAAATTCCGTCAACCAGCGATCGCCCGTCCTCTAACTCAATTCGTACGCCTTTTGCAGAACGCACCGGAAATACCGGCAGCGGATTTGGCATCGCTGCATACGGATGCCACACGTGCTGTCGATCTAACGCTATGAGCTGCTGTAACGAATTCATTCAATGAGCGTCTTGAGTATTAAGTGTTTTGTGTAGGTAATGTGGGGCTTTTAGCCGTACGATTGCGGATCTTCTGCGATACAATCCCATACTTTGGGGCGAACAGCATCGCCACCACAAAGAACATAGTCATCAGCACCACAATACAGCCGCCCGTTGAGGCGTCCAGATGATAGCTAAAATACGTTCCAAAGAAACAGGAAAGAACGCTAGTTGCAACAGAAATCATCAGCATTCGATCGAAGCGATCGCTTAGCAGATAGGCCGTGGCCCCAGGCGTGACCAGCATCGCCACGACTAGCACGATTCCCGCCGTTTGCAGCGCCGTTACAATCGTCAAAGCCAGCACAGACAGCAGTGTGTAGTACATTGCTTGAGTATTCAATCCAATCGCCTTAGCATGATTGGGATCAAAGCAAAAAAGCAGCAGATCCTTACGGCGAAATAGAATGATTGCCAGTGTCAAAAAGCCAGCAATCAGCGTTTGCACAATGTCCTGCTGAGAAATGCCCAACACATTTCCAAACAGGATATGAAAGAGATCTATGTTGCTTGGAATCTTGGTTGCTAGGACCAAACCGAATGCAAAAAAGCCGGTAAAGATCACCCCAATTACCGCATCTTCTTTCAATCGGGTCTGAGACTTCACATAGCCGATCGCGACTGTCGCACCAAACCCAAAGACAAACGCCCCCAGCGAAAAAGGCAGTCCCAGCGCATAGGCAACTACCACGCCAGGGACAACGGCGTGAGAGACAGCGTCCCCCATCAGAGACCAGCCTTTGAGCGTGACGTAGCAGGAAAGCACTGCACAAACAGTGCCGACGAAAGCGCTCACCCAGAGGGCTCGAATCATAAAGCCTAGCTGAAACGGCTCAATTAGCCAGTTCCAGACAGCCTCGGGAGACACGGCCAACAGCGCGCTCACGGCTCTAGTCTCTCTACGCTTCTATCTAGATCTCTAGCTGAGCTGCTAGGTTCACCGTTTGCCACTCGGATAACCGAATGGCCAGGCTGACTAGGCGCTTGATTGTGTGGTTGATAAGCAGGTTGACTTAGCTGACTGCGATCTAGAGTGCCGAGGGGTAAGCCGCCAAAGGTCATGGCCAAATTTTCTGGCGTAAAGGTTTCGGTGGTGGTGCCTGCGGCGAGGATGGTTTGATTGAGGAGGATGACGCGATCGCAAAACGTAGAAATCGCAGACAAATCGTGCGTAGACACCAAAATCGTATGACCTTCATCACGCAGCTGCATCAGCAAAGTGATAATGCTCTTCTCTGTCTTTACATCCACACCGGTAAACGGTTCATCTAGCAAGATCACCTTTCCCGCTTGTGCCAAAGCTCTAGCGAGAAAGGCCCGCTTTTTCTGTCCACCAGACAGCTCTCCAATCTGGCGATCTTGAAACTTGCTCATTCCCACCCGCGCCAAGCTCTCTTTGACGATACGCCGGTCCTTGCGGCTAGGAATGCGAAACATGTTCATATAGCCATAGCGGCCCATCATCACCACGTCAAACACGCTAATCGGAAAATTCCAGTCCACTTCATCCGCCTGTGGCACATAGGCCATCAGCTGCTGCTTTTGAGCTTTATCTATCGACAAATCGTCAATAGATACGCGACCCTGGCTAGGAGAGAGAAAACCCATGATTGATTTGAACAGCGTAGACTTGCCGCCACCGTTGGGTCCAACTAATCCGGTAATCGTTCCTGGCTCTACATAGCAGCTAGCATTGTAAAGCGCCAGCCTAGCATTGCTGTAGGTGACGCTGATATTATCCACAGCAATGCCATAGGTATCAGGCTGTTGATCGTGAGTAGTCGGATAAGGCATAGGTTGAAGCAGTGAGAGAAAGTAGAATAGCCAAGCGGAATATTAAACAGTTTGCAGGAAGTTCAGCCTCAATCAAAAGAGACAAGCAGCCGCTTAGGGCGCTCTTTCTAAGAGCCCATCTGTAATCAACTGAGCGTCATATTCCAACAGATCTAAAAATGTAGGAACAGGGCCCTCTTTACCAGAAAGTGAATCCACATACAGATCGCCACCGAAGCTGGCGTTGGCAGCCTTGGCTACTTCCTTTTGAGATTCGCTACTCACGGTGCTTTCACAAAAAACGGTCGATACTTTGTTTTCTTCTACTTCGTCAATCACCTGTTTGACTTGCTTGGGTGTAGATTGTTGTTCCGCGTTGATAGGCCACATGTAGATTTCTTCTAGGTCATAGTCACGCGCCAGATACGAGAACGCACCTTCGCAGGTGACTAGATAGCGCTGGGCTGACGGGACCAGGGCGAGGCGGCTCGCTAGTGTCGTATCAATGGCCTCGAGCTGCTGACGATAGGCTTCAGCGTTGGCATTGTAGACATCGGCATTGTCGGGGTCGAGTTCTACGAATGCTTTGCGAATATTCTCTACATAGATCAGCGCATTTTTAGGAGACATCCAGGCGTGCGGATTGGGTTTGTCTGAGTAGGGACCCTCAGCAATGGGAATGGGCGTGATTCCTTCAGTGAGGATGGCAGCGGGCACATCTTCGAGGTTGCCAAGAAACTGGTCAAACCATCGCTCTAATTCCAAGCCGTTATACAACACCAGATCGGCTTGCTGGGCTTTGGCAATATCGCTAGGAACAGGTTCGTAGCCATGAATTTCTGCACCTATCCGGGTAATAGATTCGACTGTAAGCGCGTCGCCAGCGACGTTCTGCGCCATATCCGCCAGAATAGTAAAGGTAGTCAAGACCTTCTTCTTGTCGGAGGCTGGCGCACTCTGAGAGATCAGATCGCTGCTTTCGCTGGCTTCTCCTGAAACTTCAGACGATGCGCAACCGCTTAGACTTACAGCCAAGGCAAGCAGCAGGCAGCTAGCGCCGAACCCTCTAAGCTGCCTGTAGGAATGACTTTTGACGGCGGCTAGACGGTTCATAGAAGTCAGTGCATTTCATAATCGTTTCACTTTTCATAATTGTTTCATAATTAACTCAAAACGACAATGGATGCTCTCCTATCAAGTGAAGGGAGCGTCTGTCAAAGTAAAGACGACGTGGCTACAGACGGCGCAATATAATAGGCCCACTTGTAGCTTCGCGCTGAGGGTGACTTTTGATCAGGCGCTTGGTCCGGGGGTGCGTCGTTTTGCCGTGTTGATTTTAATTTGTGAAACCTTCTAACCGCCCCGAACGTAAGAAATCAGCTGTTAAGACGGCAGCTATTTTAGAAGGTGCGAAGCAGGAGTTTCTAGCCAATGGCTATGCGGCTACCAGCATGGATCGAGTAGCGGCCACTGCTGGCGTATCGAAAGCAACGGTCTATAGCCATTTTCAGGATAAGGCCAGCTTGTTTTCGGCGCTGGTGCAGCAGATGGCAGAAGAAAAATTTCGCTCCTCTGCGTTTGATCTGCGCCGCGAGAACACGCTGCGAGGCGAACCGAGAAAAGTGCTCACCCACCTGGCTGAAGAAGTTCTAGATGAGGCTGCTTGTAGCCCTCAATTTTGTGAGTTTATGCGACTCATCATCGGAGAATCGGGCCGATTTCCTGAGCTGTCCGAACCCTATGTTCAGAATGTAGCCAAACCGGTACTAGATGAACTGACACGTTATTTGGCGTCTTGTAGCGAGCTAGAACTGAGCGACCCGGCGGCTTCGGCGCGAACGTTTATGGGGACGCTAATCTATTTTGTGATGCTGCAAAGGATGCTGGGGGGCGCGGCGACGATGCCGATGGAACGCGATCGCATTATCACCACGCTTGTAGACCTGATTTCATCGCGTAGATAATGGGCCGTCTAAGTGATAGGCCACCTAGCTAAGGAACCTTTTTTTGGGCAAAATTTCAGTAGTGCCGATGACTGCTGCTAAAGGGAACCCACATGATGAGTGCAATACCGCTCGAAACGCTATTCGACTTGTCAATAGCGATAGCCTGTGGCGGTGCGTCTGTCAGCCTATACCGCCTCGTCTTCAACCAACTCAAACAGCAGACACAGGCACCGACTGATGAGCGTGGCGATGAGGTAAATAGCTCAGACCAGCTATCTTCGGCAATCTTAAGAGAGGCCATAGAGCATACCGCAGGGGGACTGATCATCTGCGACGCGCAGCAGCTAGACTTACCGATTGTCTATGTGAGTCCTAGCTTTGAATCTCTGACTGGCTATCTAGCGACAGAAGTTCTAGGTCGTAGCTATCGATTTTTGCAAGGTCAAGAAACGGAACAGGCGGGCATAGCGGCTATCACCAAGGCAGTGGCTAGCGGCACCGCCTGCAAAGTGCTGCTACAGATATACCGTAAGAATGGCCGTCCTTTCTGGGGCGAAGTGGCATTTTCGCCGATCGTCAATGCTGATGGTAAGGTGACTCACTACGTCAGCACTCAGAGTGATATTTCTCACTACCTCAGTACCTTTAAAGCGCTCCAAGAAAGCGAAGCTCGCTACCGGCAGCTGTATGAGGAGACGCCAGCGATGCTGCACTCTGTAGATGCCAGTGGCCAAATTGTAGGAACCAGCAACTATTGGCTAGAAAAGCTTGGCTACGAGAGGGAAGACGTTATTGGCCGGTCTTTATTAGACTTTGTTGCAGATGAGTGCAAACAGAACATTACTCAGGCGACAACGTCACTCACAAAGAACTCGTTGGATCGCAATCGCCCTTGCCAGTTCATCAAAAAGGATGGTAGTCATGTTGATGTGCTGCTCTCTACTACTCCTGAATCCGATGAAGCAGGGTGCAATGGCAGTGTTCTTGGCGTATTAGTAGACATTACAGAACGCAAGCAAGCCCAAAGGAAACTAAATCGTAGTAGTGCGCTGCTGCGTGCCATCAACGACTTGCCACCTACGGGCATCTTTGTGATGGACTGCCACACTAATGAAGCGCTGTTCGTGAATTCCGAATTCTATCGAATTTGGCAGCTTGAGCATCTGCAAGCAGAGGTGAACGGCGGCAGCATTAACGGAGAGGAGCTATTAACGGCCTGTCTTAGCAATATAGATCTTGGCAGATTTGTGGCCGATTCTACCGGCAAAGACTTTACTCGTGGCAACAAGACGATTGAAGATGAAGTCCCTCTGCTAGATGGTCGAACGCTCAGACGCATCTATGGACCGGTGCAGCAGAATGACACGACCTTTGCCTATCTATACATGTTTGAGGATATCACTGAGCGCAAACAGGCGGTTCAAGCACTAGCTTGCGCCACCAAAGCAGCGGAGAGCGCGAATCTAGCTAAAAGTGAATTCTTGGCAAACATGAGTCATGAGCTGCGATCGCCGCTTAACGCCATATTGGGCTTTACGCACGTTCTCAAAGAATCTAATCCAGAGCCAGAGCAGGCAGAGAGTCTAGATATCATCCACAGCAGCGGCGAGCATCTGCTGACTTTGATCAACGATATTTTAGACATTTCTAAGATTGAAGCGGGTCGAGTCGAGCTAACTTACAGTGAGTTCGACCTGTACTGTCTGATTGACGAGCTTCAGCAAATGTTTGGGAGCACCGTGGACAAGAAAGGTGTGCGATTTTTGGTGGTGCGATCGCAAAACCTACCTCAAATTATCTTTAGCGATCGCCTTAAGCTCAGACAAATTTTGATCAACCTATTGAGTAATGCAATTAAGTTCACAGCCAGTGGGACGATCACCCTATCAGTAGACAGCCAGGATTCTGACCAAGACTCTGGCGTCAAGGCACGCGATCACATAGGACCAGGAATTAATTCTCCAACCGCTGGAAAAACTACGACGCTACTCACCTTTGCCGTCAAAGACACCGGATCTGGAATTGCTGCTGCGGATCAACCCCGCCTATTCGAAGCCTTTGTTCAAACTCAGTCCGGCCTGGATACTCATGATGGCACTGGACTAGGCCTAGCTATTTCAAATGAATATATTCAGCTGCTAGGGGGCGCTCTGATTGTTGACTCTGCGCTAGGAGTAGGATCTACTTTTTCGTTCGATGTTTCTGTTGCAGTTGTTGATAACACGCTTAGCCTGTCGGCTAAGACAGAGGGCGCTGCGAAGCGAGTAACTGGCTTAGCATCCGGTCAGCTGGACTATAGAATCTTGGTGGTAGACGACGTTGCTATCAACCGCAAGCTAATTTCTCACCTATTGACGAATGTTGGATTTGAAGTGCGCGAGGCAGAAAATGGCAAAGAGGCGATCGCCCGCTGGGAATCATGGCAGCCCCACCTGATCTGGATGGACATCCGTATGCCGGTAATGACTGGAGAAGAAGCCACTACCCGCATCAAGACATTAGAAAAAACGTCAAGCTTTAACCCTCATCATCAAACTCGGATTATTGCGCTGACTGCCAACGCTTTTGCAGAAGACAAGGCGGCTGCGATCGCCAGTGGCTGCGATGACTTTGTCAGCAAACCCATCCGAGCTAACGAAATCTTCGACAAGCTAGCCGAGCACCTGAATGTCCGCTACCAGTACGCCGACAGCAGCACAGCAACTAGTCAATCTGCTATTCCCGCTCTCACCCCAGCGCTCTTCGAGAATACTTCCGACACCTGGCGATACGAGCTGACCCAAGCAATCCTAGACCTAGACGATGACGCTATTCTCTCTCTGCTGAGCCAGCTGTCAGACGAACAGAAACCGCTAGTGCTAGCCATCCGAGCGAGCGTCAAAAATCTATCCTATAAAAAGCTGTTAGACACAATTGAGAGCAGTCGGCTATCAGGCCCTCAATCCTAGCGCTCTGTTTTTCCAGAACCCTATTCTTTGAGGCTTGAACCCTACGAAGCGGATATACCCAGCCTCGGTATACTTTGCACATTAGTCATCTGAACTAGCATAGACAAAAGCCCGCCTGCGTCTTTAATTGGCTTCGCACAGACCAAATCAGCCAGCCCAGCACTCATCAGCTTTCCTTGATCTACCTCTGTAGCATTCGCCGTTAGCAATACAACTGGCAGATGCCGAGTCATTGGGTTCAACTTCAACAGCCGAGATAAATCAATCCCCGTCACCTCTTTATTCTGCCAAAACGTCCCCGGCAGATTCACGTCCATCAGCACCAGCTCAATGCTCCCAGCCTCGCAGAGCTTGAAAACATCGGTGGCCTTATGAGTCAGCCTCACTCTATGCTGACCGGATGCTTCTAGTAGACGGGCCGTACTGCGACCGAGCAAATAATCATCTTCAACCAGCAGAATGTTCACAGGCAAAATCCCTTAAAACCTAGCAGCAAGCGCAGTCTCTGCGCTCAGGCTGCCCGTCCTAGACATATCAACCGTCATTGATACTACCCGTATGTTCGTTGATATGGACACCCCTACATTGAGGATACTGAGGAAGTAGTAGGCTCTGTGCTCAATTTTATCGCGAAGTTGATCTGTGCTGCGTCAAAACAGGTTCACAGGTGATAAGCTCAAAGCGCCCACCGTCATAGGTTTGAGCTTATGCTGCTGCCATCCGTCACTGCTATCAATGCCCTGGTTATCGGCGCGACCCAGGGGATTGGGCTGGCTTTTGTTCAGCAGCTGCTAGGCGAGGACCGGATCGCTCATTTGTTTGCCAGCTATCGCTCGAAGCAAACAGCCGAGAGCCTATTGTCATTAGCCAGTGAGTATCCCGGTCGCCTGCATCTAATTCAAATGGACATTACCGATGAGGAGCAGATTGAAAAAGGTGTGGCTGTAGTAAAGGCGATTGCGCCTAACCTCCATATCGCGATCAACTGCGTCGGACTATTGCACAGCGACCAGCAACAGCCCGAAAAAGCGCTCAGACAGCTCAATGCTGAAAATTTGCTGTCTTACTTTCGAGTCAACAGCATTGGTCCGGCGCTGCTAGCGAAACATCTATTGGATCTGTTGAAACATTCTGAGCCCAGCATTTTTGCCAGTATCTCCGCGAAAATTGGCAGCATTGGAGACAATCGCATCGGCGGCTGGTATGGCTACCGGGCGTCCAAAGCAGCGCTAAACATGTTCCTAAAGACGGCTGCTATCGAATATGCTAGGCGCAGTCCAAAGACCGCAATTGTCATGTTGCACCCTGGGACAACAGATACTAGACTCTCGAAACCGTTTCAAAGAGGAGTCCTCCCTGAGAAGCTTTTCTCAACAGAGAGAACAGTCACTCAACTATTGAGCGTTTTAGAGAACGTCACCATAAAAGACAGTGGAGAGTTTTTCTCGTGGGATGGGAGCCGACTACCTTGGTAATAGCTGATCTGGCAGCAGCTGGCGGACTTTGCGAGACAGTCGCTGACGCAGGTTGCTAGTTTCGGATCGATTGTATTGCACAGCAGGACCGACTAGAGCCGGTACAGGAGCTTCTTTTAAATAGCGATAGTACAAAAAGAGATCGCGATAGGGAAAGAGAACATTTTTTCCGCTGCAAACCTGCTGAAAAAATTTAGAGCTAACACCGATATAGTGCAGGTAGGTCAGCTGTTGTTCTTGATCAAACAGAACGTGATCTGTCTCGAAAAAGTGACCGGAAGTGACGCAGCAACCCGTTCTATTCTCTGCTGGCAGGCTTCGAGCCAAGTTAATAGCATCTACACCGGATTTCATCACCATGTAGTTCAAGATGGACTGGTCAGGCCCATTGAAGTACAAAATATCGGACTCTCCAGACTCTAAAGATATCAACAGCTCAGTTAGCATAGTATCCGTGAACAGGCCTTTTCTAGCCGCGTAGAGACCTGCACAGAAGATTTCAGTTTCTAAGCGACTAGGCAGAAAAACACTGGTTAACTGCTTCGAGTTCACATCAAATACATGGCTTAAGTCTTTGTACTGATAATCGTAAGCGACAAAGTCGTGACGACTCAAACTATCAAATAGCAGATCAAATGAGTCCATTACCAGGATATCTGCATCTAGATAGACAAACTGCTCAAACGGACCGTCAAAACAGCAAAACCGGCGATGCATACCCATCCGATTAACGCCTTCGATGCCTCTTTGCGCCCATACGTCAAAAGCAGTGGGATGCGATCGCCAAATCCGCTCCGCAAAGTCCTCCCATTTCTGCAAGCTCACTTCATCCTCAAACCACCAAACCTGAGGATATGCCTGAGTCGCTAGCTGCGATCGCCGAATCCTATGATCATAGGGAACGATACAAATTGGCATACCAGTCCCGATGTTTCGCTCGATACTGTTGATTAGGGCAATCAGCTGATCGAGAACGACATCGTTGGCCAATATGTAGAGACCGCGAGAAACTTTGATGTTTGAACGTGTGGTCTCTGAACGTGTGGTCTCTGAACGTGTGGTCTTTGCAATCTCGGTCGCTACAGTCTCATTCATATCTGTCATCGCTGTAAAAGACTCACTTCAAAAACGCTACTATCGACCGCTCAAAGAACACAGCCTCGATAAAAGAGTTCACAGCTAGCGGTCAAAAATTCTTGTCTAGTGCGTATTCTCGGAAGCTACAGCAGAGAAAAGCAACTCAGTACTGCGATAGATCGTGGTGTTGACGGACAGCAGCAGGAAGAACAGCTGGGAAATTTAAGAGCATACTTGCGATCGCAACCAGGACACCACACATGGCTCAGCACTGGCCTACTCAACCCTTTAGCCGACGCCTCAAGCGTTTACCTAGCTGTATCGCTGCGCTCGTCGTCGCCGCCTTACCGATGGCAACCCCAAACGCCCACGCCGTTGAAAAACCTGCCGAACCCTGCACTTATCAATGCGGATCGAATCAGATTCGGTTTATACCGGGTCAACCCATCACGATTGAATTCATCAACAACACCAACGGCCTAGTTCAGCTAGAGCGCGTACTGGGCGTTTATCTACCCCGACTGGTGCCGCAAACAGACTTTGCCATTGAAACGCTAGTCGGCGTGGATGAAGATATGTCGCTAGTGTTCTGGAATGAGAACAACAAAGCAATCAGCGCTGTGCTGCATCGCCCAAATGCAGAAACGCTACAGGTAGAACTGCTGCCAAGTGGCCACGATAGCGATCGCGCTGTCCATATCGCCAACGACGGCAGAGTCCTGGTTTATTGAGGCGAAAGCAACCCGCTTTGCTTCCTAATTTGCTAGGGCATCATGACGACAGCAGCACCGCGTTGAAACCATCCGCTATGATTAGAACAAGCGATCTATAGTGCTTTCTTTTCCCTACAGACACACTCAAAAGTGTTGTAGAGTGCGAAGTCAGCGCTATAGTGCTTTTTTGACTCTAATTTTTGTGGTCCAACGTGTCAGAACAGACTATTGAAACGGCTCTAGCTGGGGGAGAAGTCGCTCAGCCAGAATCGTCTTCCCAGTCATCGTCAAAATCACCGCCGAAGTCGCACCCAAAGTCGCCTGGGCCGATTCCAGAGCAGCGGTGGCAAATCTTTCCTGCACAAAAATCTCAGGCTAGCCACATTGCCGAGGCGACTGCGCTTTCACCTTTGCTCGCTCAGGTTCTGATCAACCGGGGAATCTATACGCCTGAGCAAGCGTGGGAGTTTCTAGATCCTGAAACCATTCAGCTGCCTTCGCCTTTAGACGAGTTTCCAGACCTGGCAAAGAGCCTGGAGCTACTGGTACAGGCGATCGCCATCAAAGAAAAAATCCTGATCTGCGGCGATTATGATGCCGATGGGATGACCAGTACAGCGCTTTTGATGCGATCGCTCCGATACCTAGGCGCGCAGGTCGACTACGCTATTCCCAGCCGCATGAGCGAGGGCTACGGCATCAATCAACGCATTGTCGAAGACTTTCACGCTATTGGTGGCAGCATTATCTTGACCGTAGACAACGGCATCGCCGCCTACGCACCCGTTGCCCGTGCCAAAGAACTCGGCCTCAGCGTCATCCTTACCGATCACCACGATCTGCCCGAGCAGCTTCCCCCAGCCGACGCCATTCTAAATCCCAAGCTAATTCGCGAATCCTCTCCCTACAGAGGCGTTGCAGGCGTGGGCGTCGCCTACATTTTGGCCGTCTGTCTAGCCCAGCGCCTGGACAAAATGCAGGATCTCACAGCGACTCTCTTAGCACTTTTCACCCTGGGAACCATTGCCGATCTTGCTCCGCTCACAGGCGTCAACCGCCGCTGGGTCAAACGAGGCCTCAAGCTACTCCCCAAATCATTAATTCCTGGCGTGCAGGCACTGATCGAAGTCGCCGGACTCAGTGAGGAAACTGCTCTTAGACCAGAAGCCATTGGCTTTCGACTAGGGCCACGAATTAACGCAGTGGGGCGAATTGCCGATCCGCAGATCGTGATTGACTTACTCACCACAGACGATGTAGGTGTGGCCTTGCAGCGGGCAATGCAGTGCGAAGAAACAAATCTGCTGCGCCGCGAAATGTGCGAGCAGATCGAGAAGCAGGCAGTGGAATGGTGCGAAGCACAGATAGAAACAGGTTTATTAGATCTAAAAAAAGAGCGGGTGTTAGTCATCATTCAACCTGAATGGCACCACGGCGTCATTGGCATTGTTGCCTCTAGGCTAGTAGAGCGCTACGGCGTGCCTGTTTTCATCGGCACCTACGAAGACAAAGACAAAAAAGAGATTCGCGGCTCTGCCCGCAGCATCCCAGAGTTCAACGTATTTGAAGCTCTAAAATTCTGCGACGATCTGCTAGGCAAATACGGCGGTCACCGGGCGGCAGGCGGATTTTCCCTTCCAGCCAGCAAGCTCAGACAGGTCAAGTCTCGGCTCAGTAACTTTGCCCGCAAGCATCTACAGCCAGACCACCTGAAGCCGCTGGTGACAGTCGACGCCCACGCCCCCTTCTCAGAGGTGACGCTAGATCTCTATCAGCAAATCGATCAGGTCCATCCCTGCGGCATCGAGAATCCCGATCCGGTCTTTTGGACCGCCGATGTCTCGATCGTCGAGCAAAAAGTAATCGGTAAAACCAGTGCTCATCTAAAGCTGACGGTCGCACATGCAGCCAGTGACGCCGCCGAGAAAGTCGTGATGAAAGCGATCGCCTGGCGCTGGGGCGAACATCATCCCCTCCCTAGATCCGTAGACATCGCCTACAAACTCCGCCTCAACGAATGGAAAGGCCATCGCACCGTAGAGCTAGAGCTAGTCGGCATTCGCCCCGCTCACCCGCCCGCCCAGCCAGACGCTGGTATCCGTCCCTGGTCAACTACCAATCAGAAAACCACCCCAGAAATCACCCAACCGCCGAAGCCAGAATCTACAACCCAACCCAACCCAACTCAGCCCAGCCTCACCCTCCCAAACGTCTACAAACAAGCCAAACTATCACCCCCCTCAGCCCGTCTCACCGAAACAATCGAGCCGGACTACTCTTCTAGCAGCGATAAACCAGGCACCTCCGCCCAATCCTCTACAATCAACACCACCCAACCGCCAACTTTCCCCCATCCCCCATCCCCCATTCCCTCCCCTAGCGAAACCTCCCTCCACGTCGAGTTCTACCACAGCAAACGGCGCTACAAAGGCACCCTAGAAACCGCAAACGGAGAAAGGCAGCTCACCATCGAGAACAACGAAGGACATCTGCTAGTCGTACAGATGAGCCAGCGCCAAGGGTTTTTATACCTTCCCGAAGCGACGCCTCAAGTTGTAGATATCGCAGAGCTACGCTACTTCAACCTAATTCGAGCGGGGCTGAGTGCGTTAGAAGTCAAACAAAAAACGCAGGTATTAATCAAGCAAGAAGAGCTGTTGGCGCAGAAGGATAGTCAAATCATGACCATGAAAGCTCAGATAGACCTGCTAGAGGAGAAGATTACACAGCTCTCTGGTGAACAACAGGCCCAGCTAGCGGTGCTGAAGTCTCAGATGCAGGTCCAGGAATCGACCATTCAGGGACAAGAGGCGCATATCGAACGCCTCCAAGTGCAGGCCAGTCTAATGCCGATGCCCAGCGCCGCTAACATCAAACAGCAGGTACGCGATGCCATTGGTGACAACCTCTGGTTTTGTCTACAGCCCGCCAGTCAAAAGGATCTCCAGGCCGCTTATAAAAATGATCAGCTGATTAGCACCAGCGGCTCTGATGCCAATATTGCAGATTATTCAGAAGCAGGAATTCGCCTGAGTTTTGCGGTAGAGCGGGAGGTGGTCAATCCGTTTTTCACTGACCTCTGTAGCTTCTTATTAAATGAAGGGGCAACGGAGATAGCAGGCATACTGCTAGGACCGACGCGCAAGTACACGATCGGCATGGTGCCGCCTTTACTAGCTGAGCAGTGGCGGTCTTTTCAGTCCGGGCAGCTATCGGTGCGATCGCGTCCAGAATCCGGCGTCTCTATGGTCAAGGTCAACGGCGGCGGGCAAGTGTCGAGGCGCGATCGCCAGCGGCTTTCCCAGTTTTTGGCGCAGTGGGAGCATCCTATGTCCACCTGCTTTGGCACTAGAGCAAAGCAAGCCGCCTCCAGCCTCGATCAGATCAGCAAGCTCCGCAATATTGCGGCTCATGGCGAAAGCTTTCTATACCGTTGGCAGTACGAGCTTTTACATCGACTAATAGCGGGGAAGAACCTCAAGGGGGGACTTTTCCGGCAAATCTTTGCACTATGAGAGATTTATGAAAGGTTCGATCCTTAGTCCTTTCTGTTGCGGTGAAGCTCACGCTCTGCTACATGTGCCTTCAAAGCGTCGCAATAAAGCTGGAAAAAAGGTATTCTACTGCTGCCAATAAGCCAAATGAATCTTTCTAATCCCGGCTTGTCTTTTACGCGAACAGCAGCAATTCGTCCGGAAAGTTTGCCTCGACTTCAGTGCGCCTGTGGAAAACTTTCAACAAAGAACATATCAGTTTACACATAGCTGCGCACAATTTGACAATTTCTCAACCAGTCACTGTTAGAGAATCCTAGCCTGATCGCAAAGATTTAGATTTTCTCAAAATGTCTGAGATTCTTCTGTGCGTTTCATCTCATTCAAAAGTTTTCCACAGAGTTTTCCACAGGTCTTTCCTCCAGACGGATTGTCTTCTGTCCGCCTTCTTCAAAAACCGCTATGTACGGAGTGAAGTAAGTCCCCTCCAGCGGAGGGGTGCCCGATAGGGTGGGGTGGCTCCGGCAACTCAGGCTTATAAGCGGCTGCGCTAAACACGCATTTAATCTCCGGACATACGTTGTTTGTGTAGAAAGATTAAGAAAAGTTTACTTCTTTGGTTCAATTTCAATAGTTTGTGACATCACTTAATCTAGCTTCAAATCTCCAGCGTCCTTCAGGATTTTCCATTCTATGGTTGCAACTAACGGCGTCATGATGCAGTTTTTCCACTGGTATGTGGAAGCAGATGGGTCTCTATGGAATGAGCTGGCCGAAAAGTCAGAAGACCTGGCCGATGTGGGGATAACGGCGGTGTGGCTACCGCCTGCCTACAAAGGCGCAGATGGCGATCGCGATGTTGGTTACAGCGTCTACGACCGCTACGACTTGGGTGAATTCGACCAGAAAGGAACGATTCGGACCAAATACGGCACCCGCGCGGAGTACGTCAGTGCCATCCACCGGGCTCAGCAAGTAGGACTAGACATCTATGCCGACGTAGTGATCAACCACATGCTCGGCGCTGACAAAGAAGAGGTCTTTAGCGCAACGCCGGTCTGCCCTGACGATCGCCACAAAGCAATCGGGCCTGAGCAACCCATCAAAGCCTGGACGTACTTCTCTTTTCCTGGACGCGACGGCAAATATTCCGACATGGAATGGCACTGGTGGCACTTCAACGCAACTGACTATAACAGTGATGAACCGGATGCAGACGAAGCCATCTATCTATTCGAAGGGAAGTCTTTTGACGATCAAGTTGACTTGGAAAAAGGTAGCTTTGACTATCTGATGGGCTGCGATCTTGATGTCGGCAATTTGGAGGTCGCTGAAGCCCTGAAGCAGTGGGGAGAGTGGTATATCGATCTTACTGACCTAGATGGATTTCGATTCGATGCGGTCAAGCACGTACGGGCTGGATTCTTTCCACAGTGGATGAAGCACATGCAGCGCTATAGCGGGCGATCGCTCTTTTCTGTCGGCGAATATTGGTCTGGCAAAATCGAGGCGCTGCACAGATTCATCGATCTCACCGACGGCATGGTGCCGCTGTTTGACGCGCCGCTACACTACAATTTTTACCATGCGAGCTTGAAAGGCAACCACTACGACCTGCGCCGCATCTTCGACAATAGCCTGGTGAAGACCCGCCCTGAGCTAGCCGTCACCCTAGTAGACAACCATGACTCACAGCCACTGCAATCATTGGAATCTGTGGTCGAGCCTTGGTTCAAGCCTTTAGCCTACGCGCTGATTTTGCTGCGCGAAAACGGCTATCCCTGCATCTTCTACGCCGACTACTACGGCGCTGAGTATACAGATGTTGGCTGGGATGGTCAGGACTGTGACGTTGTGCTAGTTAGTCATAAAATGCTGATCGATGTCTTTTTGGAGGCGCGACGCACTTATGGATACGGCCTGCAAAGAGACTACTTCAATCATCGAAACGTCGTTGGCTGGACGCGACTAGGGACAGAGGATCATCCCGGCGGGATGGCGGTGGTGCTCAGCAATGGCGATCGCGGCACCAAGCGAATGAACGTGGGTCAGCCTAACCGAACCTATATCGACGCGACCGGACATATTGAAGAGCAGGTCACCACCAACGAAAAAGGCATTGGCAAGTTCCTGTGTCCTCCTGGATCAGTCTCCGTTTGGGTTTCGGCTTAGCCCTGCATGTTGGGTCCAATCTCGCGCTACGCCGTGCCAGTAACGAGCGCGTCTAGACGTTTGTTTAATGACTTCGTCCGGAGTTACCTCATCTGGCCAGATATACAAAGCGTAAAAATCAATCGTGTCCTCGCCCTCTAGTAGAGTATCCACACCACTTGCCTCATCCATATTCCGAGCGCAGTAGCGAATGCGATAGTTGCCCATAGCAATTGGGAGATTGCATACCAAATCGCCTTTCCAGTCTTCTATTCTAGGACCGTCCTCATCCGCTTCTGCTCCAACTGTGAACGGCGCTTCTACAATCTCTTCCCAGCTTGCATCAACCGGAGGTCGAGACTCCAAAACCTCGACGGTCAACCCTACATCGCCAGTATGCAGACCCGTTATGAGAAAAACGACACCCGGTACAATCGTTCCACACAGCCCATTGACCTGTCCGGTAAAGCAATCGTCTAAATAGAAATCGCATCCTATATATGTGAAGATGTACGCCTGTCCATAATGAACGTACAGCTTTCCGTCAAAAATTTGAGCCATCGTTATGAATTTCTGTTCAATCTTGCGTGCGGCCAAACCTGTTCGAGTAAGTGACGGACAAAGCGCTTCACTGTTCGATTCCTGTGGTGTCAGTAAGACTTTGCTTGTTCTAGTATGGCCGCAGCTAGGTGATTTTGACACGTTGGAATATGCTTGGTGGATTGGGCGAGATCGCTCTCGTCTACAGTCAGCCAATGTCCAGGTGCGGGCTGTTGCGATTGGCGATCGCGCTGCCGGACAAAAATTCTGCGACTACACGGGCTTTCCATCGGCGCATTTATATATAGATCCCACCGCCGAACTCCATCAGAAGCTAGATCTGTATAGAGGGCTATCTGCTTCTTTGCTCGGGTTCAACGCTCAGCAAAACGGCTACCTAAACCTGCTGCTGATGTGTGCGGGCATAGGTAGTCCCGGTACGCTCAGAGAAGTCTTTCGCGGCTACACAGGTGACAGATCTGCCCCGCAGCTAATTGCCGATGATGAAGTGATCAAGGCGAATCCGCTGCCTGCGCTAAAAGGAGAAGTCTTTAAGACGGCAGGCGGCAAAGGCTTTCAAAGGCCGTTCGAGCTGGCGACTTTGCGGTTGCGAAATATGGGTGAGGTGCTGAGTCACTGGCGGATCTATGTGCCAGATGCAGCGTATCTGACTCAACGCGGGGCAACGTTCTTGATAGACGCTAAAGGAGATATTTTGTATGAATGGCGCGATCCAGGTATTCTTGGATTCGCAGAAAATATGAGCAATCCTCTCTCTTTTCTAGATAAGCTAGATAAAGTGGTCTAACGTCCAATTGCGCTACGATCGTGACGGACTAGACAGCACTAAAGGCTGCGCTTCAACCTGGGTCTGGAATGGAACGCTTAACCCAAAGACAGCTTGACCAGGTGATTGCAGAAGTTACGCAGCTTTCTGAACAGCAGCACTCGGAGATCGAGGCTGCACAGGTTCGTGAGATTTTGCGAGAGCTGAATTTGCCCTCTGAGCTGCTAGAAGAAGCGATGGCGCAGATTGATCGGCGCGAGGCGATCGCCGCTCAGCAGAGGCGCAATCGACTGCTAGTCGGCGGCGCTGTCGGACTGGCAAGTTTACTGCTGACTAGCGCACTGTTTTTCAACCAAACCCGGCAGCATGACTTAGATCAGGCACTAGCTCAGCAAGATAGGCTGACGCTAGCTACAGGAAGCAGCCTTACCGACGTATCTAGGCAAGAAGACAACGAGCTGTTTTACCGCGTTACGCTCTCAGAAGCGCCCGTGGGTAGAAGGCTGCCGCTATCGTGCAGCTGGATCGATCCCAATCAGCAGATAGTGCATCAGAACAGCTATCAAACTCAGTCAATCACAACAACAGTTTGGGACACTTACTGCCGGTATACGCCAGGAATAGAGGCACCGACTGGTACCTGGCAAGTAGAGATGTTTTTAGGCGATCGCCCTATAGACAATCTCTCTTTTGAGGTGAAGTAGGTGGCGATCGCAATCATGCAGGCTGCAACCTGCGCACAGCCACATGGACAGCAGTGGGTGGGATACTGGGGCGTCGGGAATGCGGCCAAGCTCAGCCGTAGGATGCAAACGTTAGTAGAACAGCACAGCGGAAAGCTACATGACGGAAAACAGCATGGCGAAAAGCAACAGGGCGGAGTCTGGAAGATCGCAGATGCAACAGATGCTTTAACCCTTAGCCTATCGGCCTCGAGGCTACCCTGTCAGAGGGACGTCTGGATAAACGCACAGTGCCACGGCCTAACGCTAGGACGAAAAGAGTTTGGGCGAGCCGGTCTTTACTGGCTGCAAAGCGATCAGGTTATCTGGTTTGCTTCTCGCTTGCAGTGGCTGTTGCCATTAGTGGAACCTATCGTCAACTTGCCTGGGCTGTATGGTTACAGCTGTTTTTCTTATGTGCCAACGCCGCTCACACCCGTAGAACAGATCGCAGCTATACCAGCTGGAACAGAAAAATCTTGGCAATTTGATGAGCAGGGACAGCTTTGTTCAAAGGATCGCGATTGTATTCGATGGCAGCAACCCTCTGAGCAGCTTAATGATGAGCAGGAGGCGATCGCACAGCTCCAATCTCTTCTAGTGTCATCTGTTTCAAAACGTATCTCTGATCTACCTAGCGATGAACCAGTAGGCGTTTTACTCTCGGGCGGTTTGGATTCTTCAATTGTGGCGGCGCTGCTAGTACAAGCAGGAATGAAAGTGCGAGCCTATACGCTGGACTTTGGGCAGTACGGCGTTTCTGAGCTGCCTTATGCTCAGCAGGTAGCGCGATCGCTCGACATTCCACTGACGCTAGTGAACGCTAGCCCTAAGCGGATAAAGCAGGCGATGGTGCCCGCTATTCAAGCACTCGATCTGCCCTTTGGCGATGGTGTAACGGTTCCTTTATTTCTGCTTAACCAAGCCGCTAGCCAAGAAACACGCATCGTCTTCAACGGGGAAGGAGGCGACCAGCTTTTTGCCGGATGGACAAACAAGCCGCTAATTGCAGCTAGGGTGTATCAGGCCGAGCAGCCAGCTCGCGAGCAGCCTTTAATACAGCAGTATATGGGTACGTTTCATCGGCTGTGGGGGTATGAGCAGCAGGCATTTCAACTAGATCCCCTAGCTCAAGTTCAGAAACTACGGCCCGAGCAGTGGATAGAGGAGGCGCTATCCTCACCGACCGTGTCTGCGTTTATGCACCAGATGCGCCGCGCGTCCGTGATGCTAAAAGGCGCGCAGAACATTCATCTGCGAGCGACGAATTTAGCTTTTTCGCAGGGTCTAGCGGTGCGATCGCCCTTCTGCGACTTGCCTTTAGCACACTGGACCTTTGGGATCTCAGGAGAGCTATTTCTACAGGGAAGCTGCGAAAAGTACATCTTGAAACGAGCGGTGGAGGACTGGCTGCCTGCCGAGATTGTGTGGCGACGCAAGCGGGGGATGGGGGTACCAATGACGCCCTGGTGCCTAGATCAATGGCGGCGATCGCTGGGCATCTGGCTAAATCCTGATAGGCTACAGGCGGAAGGTCACTGGCAGCCGGACCTGGCCGCTAGAATCGCGTTTGGGGAACTCAGTGGAATGATCCAGGGACGACGAATCGGAGAGATTTTGTGGCTGTTGATTGCCTGGGAACTATGGCGATCGCACGTCCTCAAAGATCCCGCTAGCCGGGGCATCTATCGCAGCTTGCGTCATCCCTTCTGGCTTCCTAATCGGCTGCGGAGATATCGAAAATGGCTGTAGCTGGTGGGCGAAAGCTGCTGACCGAATACGGCTCGCCGCTGTATGTCTATGAGGGCGATCGCCTGCGCCAAACGATCGATCTCATTACTCAATCCATCCCGCATCCAAACACTCACTTTCGCTTTGCTAGCGTCACGAACGGCAATATCGCCCTGCTGCGCATCTTCAAAGACTCTGGCTGGGGCCTTCATGCCAATACGCCGGGTGATATTTATCTAGGCTTGCAGGCAGGATTTGCGCCAGCAGAAATCGTTTACAGCGGCAGCAATTTGAACCGGGTAGAGATGGCTCAGCTATTCGAATGGGGCGTTTCGACGCTGAACTTGGATAGTCTCTCGCAGCTTCAGCTTTGTTGCGATTTGCATCGAGCATTACCTGAAGCAGACAAGCTGCCGCTCCAGCTAGGACTACGGTTAAACGAGCCGTCACTGACTGGAAATAGCCGCATTGGAGTGCGACCCAAAGAGTTCTCCAAAGCGGTTTCACTCGCGCAATCCGCTCAGCTCAGCATTAGCGGGCTTCACTTTTATCGGGGGACGGGTACTAACGCGACGCGGGCGTTCACTCAGGTCATCGATCGCGTTCTAGACATCGCGCAGCAGCTTCCCGACTGGCGGTATCTTGACTTTGGCGGTGGGTTTGGCTACCCGTATCGTCACGGGGGCGCGGCTTTTGACTGGGCTGAATTTGGTCAGACGCTGAGCAGAAAGCTAGCGGGACGCGCTGTTGAGCTAGTGATCGAGCCGGGACGAGCCGCGATCGCAGGCTGTGCAACCCTGCTGACTTCCGTTGTTTCGGTGAAATGGCAGGGTAATAAACAGATTGTTGGAACGGATACGACAGTTGCTAATCTGTCGGTGCCGTCCGTGCATGGCGGCTACCGTGAAATCGTGATGTCAGAAGAAGCTGAGCCCAGCAGACTAAATCGCGGACCTCGCTATGAAACTGACGTCTGTGGCAATACCACCTATTCTCGTGACTATTTAGGCCGGGGCTGTTTGCTGCCAAAGCTAGAGATAGGGGACGTGCTAGCGATTCTAGACGTGGGCGCGTATGGCTACGCGATGTCTTCTCATTTTCTGCATCGGCTGCGGCCCGCAGAGGTGCTGTTAGAAGGCGGGCAGCATCGGTTGATCCGCCGTCGCGAGGATTATCCAGCGTTGTTAACGAATCAAATAGTTAATCAAAAGGGAAAAGCAAGCGAATGAAATGCGTTTCATGTGGAGCAGACAATAAATTGAAAGACCGGCGGTTTAGCGGTCGATGCAGGCAGTGCAATCACCGCTTCGCCTTTGAGCCGACTACGATGAAAGGCCACCCTCAGTTTACCGATCGCTTTTTTGAGAAGGCGATCGCAGACATCTCTGTTAATAACACGCTCTCCTTTACACCAAAGCAATTTCACTACTTTTTCGATCGTCGTCTCAAGAACAAATCGAACTTTCCTACCTTAGGTTGCCTTGCCTACTATTTCTTTGTGGGGTTCTCTCTTTTAGGCCTGATCGCAGGCATTTCAGAAGGTGCAGTGGGCCTAATCGGGTTGTGCACTATCTGGTTCGTCTATCATCTTGTGTCTAGCAGCTCTCTGCTTAGCACTAGCCGATCTCCGTCAGCGAGCGCTCGCGCTCGACGCTCTGCTACGCTTAGCCTGCAGTTAATTGGAGGGGTAGTTGCTCTCCTCGGCATTACTTTCTTTCTTACTCGCGGCGGTCAAGGTACCTTCTGGCTGGTGGCCGTAGTCGGGCTAGTAACCCTGATACTAGGTATCGTCCAGCAACGGCGATCTACAGATCGAACTCAAACATTTTTGGTGAGTTCAGAACAGGTTTATAGCTGGCTCAGGTCTTGGGCAAGCGCAAATAGTCCGGTCAATAAACTGTTGCTTCCACCCCAGCAGACGCCTTCAACCCAGGCCCCTGTAGTTCAGTCTAGAGTCGAATCTGAGATCACAGGATATAGCTTTGATCGAGTCGTCATTTGCCAAAGCGATCGCATTGCTAAAATGCTGATCGCCAACAGCTTTCATACCGAAAATTCCTGTGCCATTCTCAGCGTGTCGGGCTATCCCCAGGGCATCTTCGACATCACGCTGCAAATGCTCCGCCGCAATCCGGACCTACAGGTCTATGCTTTCCACGACTGTAGCTTGGAGGGCATTGCGCTTGCGCACCATCTGCGCACCGAACCTCAATGGTTTCCGGCTGAGAGCATCACTGTTGTAGATATCGGACTCCTGCCAAACCAGATTTTAGCGGCCAAGGGCGACATTTTTGTCCAAAACACTGACGTAGCACCATCGGCTACGGCTCGTTTGGAAGCAGATGTTCGGCAAAGCCAGTACGCCAAAGCACTACAAGAGCTGTCTAACGAGGCATTCCAGTGGCTTTCTGCCGGTAATTTCGTAGAGCTAGAGTCTTTTACACCGAAAAAGCTAATTCAAGTCTTGCAGCGAGGTATTGCGAAGAGTCAGCAGATGAACCTAGATGAGGGCGATCGCCTGATGCTAAGCGACGATAGCGGCGGCATGAGTTCTTTATACATTGTTGATAGCTTCGGCTAATTTCTTCTCGCGTCGTTTACTCGCAGCCACAGCTCTAGGCTGACAATGAGCCATAGCTTCACGCCGTAGCGCTGCCAGGTATCGTCACGGTAGCTCAGCCACTGGCGCAGCACCGACTGATTAAGATAGGGGGCGATCGCCGCGTTTCGACCCAACAACAAAGACTTTGCCTGCCGCCGCCAGTACTTGTAAAAGCCGAGCTGCACGGGCACCATCATGCCACTCTTAGGCCGATGCAGAATCGCATCAGGTAATAGATCGACCAGCGCCTGCTTCAAAACTGCCTTTTCTTGTGCGCCCGAAAGCTTATGTTCTGGTGGAATCTGCCGACTCAATTCAACAATGCGCTGGTCAAACAGGGGCGATCGTCCCTCTATGCCTGCTGCTCGCGTTAAGTTGTTCACTTTTGTCAATATGTGATCGGCTCCCTTGAACTTTATATTCAGCGCCATCAGGCGATCGAGATAGCGATCGCTCGATTCTAAGTCAGCCGAGAACACGGATGGCTGCTGGCGAACAGCTTGCCAAATCTCAGGTTTCAACAGCTGCGGCAAATCTTCTGCGCACTTGTGGAAAGAGCGTAGATAAGTCTGAAGCAAGTGCTGGGAAAGTGAATCTTGTGAACTATTCGATTTGGCCTCAGCCTGATAGAGCGTAGAAAGCAGCATCGGCTGATTTTTGGGCCCGCCAAAGCAAGGATCTCCGCCTTCTCCGTTCAAAACCACATTTACAGACTCCTTGGCTAAGCGCCCTAGCAGTAGGTTAGGCACCGTCAACGGATCGCCAATTGGATCGTCTAGGCAGGCCATTGTCTCTGGCAGCTTCTCCCACATCTGCCGAAAGGTAATCTCTAAAACGTGGTGCTGGGTTTGGCAGTGACTAGCTACCAAACTCGAAAACTCCAGCTCATTAGGAGAGTCTTTGCCAAAGTGAATAGAGTAAGTATGTACAGGCGCTGTGTGAAACTTCGCGGCAAGCGCGCTCACCCCGCTAGAATCCAATCCACCAGACAAAAAGACTCCAGTCGGTTCTTCGCTGGGCAAGGCTTCTTGAACAACTTGATCGAGCAGGGTACGTAGCTGCCGCGCCGAGTCTTGTGGGGTAGAGATCGCTTTGGCTGTGTCGCCTGTAGGTAGCTGCCAAAATGAACAACAAACTTCATTGGGAAAGGAGAGCTGGCTACCCGGTCTGAGTTCTTTGACCTGTTGCCATAGCGTTCGCTCGCCAGGAACAAAAGCGCAGCACAGATAGTCGCGCAGGGCGATCGCATCTAGCACCCGATCGTGATATGGATTGAGCACTCTTAGACAGGGCGCAATCCACCGGGTTGTTCTAGCGGCTGTGTAGTAGAGCGTGCGTCCACCGGTGCGATCGCGTCCCAAAATCAAAACCTGTTGTTCTCTATCCCATACGGCCAGCGCGAACACACCTATCAGCTTACCAAACGTGTCGGTTTTCCATTTCTCCCAGGCGATCGCAATTAGCTGTAGATCGCTCAGTGGTAAATCGCTCAGTGGCAAATCGCTTAGTGGCTCGGCCTTAATCTGCTGAGAAAGACTACGAACAAAGGCCGCACGACTACTGAGCCACACGTCTCCAACGACAACAAACCGACCAGAAGGACTCAGCGCGAAAGAGGTAGCTGAGCTAGAGAAAGGCGACTGAAAGACGGCGAACCGATCGTCCTTCCAGACGGTATTGGAAAGGCCCTCTACATCTCCGTAAGCCAAGTACCAATAGGGTTCTTTGAATTCGTACATAGCGGTAGTTACAAAACAAGACACACACTCTTAAGGCAGACAGAAATAAGCCCAGAAGCCACAGCTAACGGTGAGGTAGTCATCGGAAACGCTCAGCGAGGCGAGCATCAATAACTTTAACAGCTTTATTAAGCAAGCTAGTGAACTTTCGAGTTCTCGATACTAGAAAGATTACGACTGCTCTTTGGCTAATTTGTTACGATCCTAGCTACGGAGCAAAGCGTATAGGAATCGTCGTTTGGAAACTAGGCTGGATATGAACTCGTCTCTATTAGAAATTCCGTTTGACTCTACCGTCTTAGCAGCGGCGGATACTGCTAGCCTAAAGTCTAGCCTGCTAAAGCATGTAGAAACGCGAGACGCAGAGCCCATGGCTAGAAAAGTCCGGTTTGCGAACGAGACTCTAATGCCGCTGTTCAACGAATTAGAGAAACGTAACCCTGCGCCCGAGCTAGACCAGCAGATTCCGCTTTTAAAGGGGGTCTGGTTTCCAGTCTGGTCTACTAACCCTTTTCAAGACATCTTGCCAGGGCGAGTGCATCAAGAGTCGTATCAAATTTTTGCTGACAATGGCTACTATGCAAATTTGGCCCGCTACAAGCCTGGGCGAAAGAGTCGGCTTTTGAGCTGGGTTTCTCGCTGGCTGCTTAGCTACGATTTGATGATTATGCAGAGCTATCGCGTGCAAACTCAAGCTGATGATAACGCCGATTATCCCCTAGCACCCGATCAACCGGGCCAGGAATATTGGGACATTCAAAATGTCTCTATCCAACAGGCTCTGCGCTTTGGCTCTCTTGCCTTTAGTACTGAAACTGCTCAAGCTTGGTTCGATAAAGCTGTAGCCAAATATCAGCAGTCGCCCAAGCTTCAACAGCAGAGTCTGCCAACCCAACAGACTAATCGCGTTGCGGCGAAGCAGTACCAACAGATATCCAAAGCGAGACCTCGATTAGATAACCTGTACATCGACCAGGACTTTCGTCTGGTCAAAACCCAGCGCGAAAAGTCTCAGCGGCCTTCGTATACCGTGGCCAGGCGATTGAAATAAGCAGCTCTGCCTGAGCTTTGTCTAGTACCGGCGACGCGCGACGCAACACAAATCGAAATGCGATCGCGGAACCAGCGCGGCTTCTTTAGTCTCAAGATCAGCAATCAGATAGGTGTAAGTACTAGTTTCCGACGAACAGCTACTGTCTTATATCCACGTACCGGCAATAGCGTCCTCAGTTTGTGCCTCAGTAAGGGCAGATGGGAACTGTTTCGAGGCTTGTCACAATTACCATTTATCAGCAGCAAGAGCGTTCTGGGCTCTGATGAAGTAGATATACAGGTGGTAATGATTATCAGTATCATAAAAGAGCCACCCAAAGTTAATTCGTCATGGCTCCGTCTAAGCCTACTCATAAAATCCCTTCATCCGCTGATGCGCTTGCCTGTGAATCCTCGCTAGTGCATCTTGGGACTGTGCGACAGGTGCAGCCAGAGGTAATTGCGACTGAGAAAGCTCAAAGTATGGCGGCGTTTTTCCAGTGCCCTTTCCGATCCGCATCGGCTGAAGCTACTGTCTGCTCTAGCCCAGCAGGAATTATGTGTTTGTGATTTGGCGGCGGCAGTGAAAATGGGCGAGTCGGCAGTTTCCCATCAGCTACGAGTCTTGCGATCTCAGCGGCTGGTCAAGTACCGTAGGCAGGGTCGCAACGTTTACTACAGAATGGCCGATGACCATATTTATCGCGCTCGGTGCTGTTGGCCTAGCGACACTTTGGGAGGCTGTCTTTGCCGATGTTGGTGTTGCACTGCTGGCGATTCTCAACGCAAGCCGCATTCTGAGAGTCGAGGCCGTCGAAGCGAGCGAGCAAACGCTATGAGTAAGTTGACTTACTGCTTCGAGGGAATTTCTAGCCGAAGCAGATCGGCTTTCTTTCGGCGGTTAGATGAGCGTTTGAATAGCTCTGTAGCATCATCTACAAAAGAATAAACTACCGGCACAACAACCAGCGTCAGCAGCGTAGAGATAATCAAGCCGCCTAGAATTACGGTCGCGATGGGAGAATAGGCGTCCATGCCAGTCTCAGGGAAAAAGGCAAGTCTAACAATCACAATTAAGGTGGTGAATGTAGTCATGACGATTGCCTTTAGCCGGACGGGGCCTGCTTCTCGAATTGCGATCGCTCTTGGCACCCCTGCTTTCCGCTTTGCCAAAATCAGCTCCAACAGCAGAATTGCCGCTGATAGTGATATTCCTGAAAGAATAACAATGCCCAGGATCGAAACGGTAGAAAGCGTTTGATTGAACAGTAAGAGCGCACCAAAAACGCCCACAAGCTGCAAAGGCACAGACAGCATCATCACCAGCGGCTGTACGAACGAACCAAACTGAATCACCAGAATCAGATAAAGCAGCACCAGCGAAACCAACAAACCCTTTAGCAGCCGAGAGAACTCGGTCATCATATCGGTCATATCGCCCATCGAGTCAATGCCGTAGCCCGGTGGAAAGTCGAGTTCTGCGCCTGCTTGCATAGCGATCGCCATCGATAAATCCATCGACGCAGGCCCCTTCTTCCGGTAGTAGCCATTCAGGTAAACCACCCGCTTTCCATTCACATGCTCAATCAGCGTTGGCCCCTGCTCTTGCTCTAGCGTCGCGACTGTACTCAGCGGCACCTGTTGACCTGTTTTAGTGGTGATGTAGGTGTCCAAAAGATCTTGAACAGTCCCACGATCCGCTTCGTCATATCGCACCAAAATAGAGTTCTGTCTGAGGTTCGGACGGTTGTAGTAGCGTCGAGTCATTCCTCCATTGAGCGCGTAGTAAGCCTGCTGCGAAACGGTTTGAACATTGAGGCCTAGTTCTTGGGCGCGGCGACGATCGATGTTCAGACGGTACTCGGGCTGCGAAAGCGTTGAGCTAGTAAAAGGCGTTATCAAATCGGGATTCGTCTCGGCAATCTGTCTGACACCTTCTGCTAGTCGGTGCAGCGTCTCTAGTTCAGGCCCATAAATTGCCAGCTGAATAGGCGCTGCTGAAGTTGCCATCACGTCCACGCCCATCTCTTTAATGGCCAGGCGACGAACGCCGGGAATAGTGCTTCTAACCTCAGCGCTGATACCGTCTATAATCTCCCAGATATCTCGCCTGCGTTCAGTCAGCGGCGTGATCGTCACCGTCATCGCAGCGGTATTAACGCCGCCCATGCTATAGCCACTGAAGTAGGTGCTGTTGCGCGTCAGTTCAAAGCCAACTTGAGAAGAGACTTTTTCGACTTCCGGCTGCTGCAAGATAATCTGTTCTACTTTAGCAGCAGCGGCATCGGTTGCTGCAAACGAAGCGCCCGCATCCATTTCTAACGTTGCCATAAACTGTCCCGAGTCTCCTAGCGGCATCATCTCCTGTGGAATGAAGCTGTACAAAGAGATCGCTAGCACAACAGAAGCGCCAGCCACTGCTAGCGTAATCTCTCTATTTCTCATACAGATATTCAGTAGCCATGCATAGCCCCGTTCCAGCTTGCGAAAACCGTAGCGTACCGGTGTAGTCAGCACCTGTAGCCACGTGCGCTGCTGAGGCTTTGAATATGGCTTTAGCGCAAACGCGGACACCAGTGGAATCAACGTAATCGAGACCAGCAGCGACGCAATAAAGGCAAACACCATCGGCCAAACGATGCCAACAAACATCAATCCAGTGAGTCCGCCTGCCAGAATCGTCGGCAGCAGCGCCGCAATCATCACACAGCTCGCCGCAGCGCTTGCCAAAAAGACTTTTTCTGTCCCTCTGATAGACGCCTGCATTGGCATCAGTCCTTGCTTTAGCTCTTGATCAATCGAGTCCAGTACGATAATAGAGTCGTCTACTAGCTTGCCAATTGCCATCATCATGCCAATTAGGGTAGAAGAGTTCAGCGACATGCCAATAGGAATAAACGGCAGCGTAGACAGCGCTAAGCTAGTGGGAATAGAGATCATGATGATCGCCGTAGCGCGAAAGTCTTCTAGAAAAACTAGGATCACAAATCCAGCTAGCACCACGCTGACTAGCAGCTCTTGAAAGGTGCTGTTGAGAATTAAGTTGACTAGATAAGAATTGTCGTAAGCCTCTTGAAAGTCTAGTCCCGGATACTCCGACTTTATTTTCTCTAGCTCTGCTCTTACTTTCTCGATCACCTGAGGCGAACTAGAGTCTGGCTTTTGAATAACGTTCACAGCCAAGGCTAACTCACCGTTATAGCGATAGCCGCTGCGCCGTTCTTCGTAGGTATCTTTTACAGTGGCCAGATCGCGCACATATACAACTCGCCCATTCTGTTCTAAAACAGGATAGTCCATCACCGAGGCCGCGTTTAGCGTCCGCTCGTCTGTACGCACTAATATCTCACTATCACCCTGAGTCAGCACTCCAGCGCCTTGACTCACGTTGTTGGCATCAATCGCATCGCGCACTTGCAAAATCGACAGGCTATAGGCCGCAAGCTGCTGACGGTCGATAATGACTTGGAGCTGACGGCGGTAGCCACCAAAGATAGAAACCGCCTGCACATTTTCAACCTGAGTGAGCCGATCTACTAGAACATTATCCGCAAACTCTCTTAGCTGTAGCGCCTCCCAGCCTTCACCATTAATTGCCAGCGTCAGCACGGGCCGGTTCAATGGGTCAATCGGCAGCACCCAATAGGTACGAGAGTTAATGCCGTCTAGCTGAAGGTCGCCCTCAGCCGCCGTCATTACACTTTGAACAGACTGCACGGCTTTGTCGATATTGCCGCCCCAGGCAAACTGAATGGTAACCAAAGAGCTATCTTGCTGAGAGCTAGACCGGATAAACCGAACGCCGTCTAGTACGCTCAGCCGCTGTTCAATCGGCTTGCTGATGTAGGTTTCTACCTCTGCTGGAGAAGACCCCGGAGCCATTGTCACTACCGAAACGAGCGGACTTTCCACATAGGGCATCATCCGCACGGGGAGCAGAAACAGCGTCAGCAGCGACATCATCACGACAGCGATATAGACTGCAACGACGACAACCGGGTTCTTGATTGACCAGCGGGTGAGAAACTCTTTCATGCGGATTTATAAATAACAAGTTCTGCATCGCCTGTTGGCACTATTTTGCTGACAATTCGAGGCGGGTTTTGCCAGACTGTTCGGCACTGGTGACGGTGGCTTCTAAGGTCCAGTCTCCTTTCATGCCTAAAAAGGTGTTGATTCTAAATTCTCCGGGCTTGTCGGTTGCGGTCAAATCGACTTTGGCTGTCATCGGAGCCATGTTTTTCATCGGCATGGTCAGATCGACGTTTAGATCATCTGTAGAGATGGCTAGGGGTTCTCTCTCTGCGTTTTTGAGCGCGATAGTGAATTCAGATTTGCTGCTAGACTTTAGAGTAGGAGAGCCCACTAATGAAATTTCTAGCGGGCTTGGTGCAGTGCTAGCAAAGCTATCAGCCGGGTTGCCTAGTCTGTCAACAACCGCGATTTTGCTGTTTTGCATCAGGCGGCTGAAGCCAGAGGTAATAACGCGATCGCCCACCTCCAAACCGCTCTTGATTTCAACGCGATCAGCGCTGGCTAGTCCAGTGGTCACCATCTGCCGCTGTGCGGTATTACCATTGGCAACCCAAACGGCTGATTCTTCATTGAACTGCACTAAAGCATTCTGTGGTATTGCTAGAG
Organism: uncultured cyanobacterium; assembly: GCA_963793495.1. Taxonomy (GTDB): domain Bacteria; phylum Cyanobacteriota; class Cyanobacteriia; order Phormidesmidales; family Phormidesmidaceae; genus Phormidesmis. The sequence goes on along the minus strand of CAWCAI010000017.1, from coordinate 11,501 downwards.
CGCTAGGGCGCTGCTCGGTGATTATCTCCATATCTACAAACTGACCTGAGAGCAGCTGTTGATTGGGATTGTTGACAACAGCTTCAACCGTCACTGTGCGCGTTGTCATATCCGTTTGGGGAAAGATACTCGTAATCTCGCCGCGAATGACGCCCGCCGAATCTATTCCTGGCACCTTTGCAATAATCGGCGTCCCCATCTGAACGCGGCTAGCATCCTGCTGTGCAACGTTGGCCCTAAGCCTCACCTGCCCATAGTCCCCAATCTTAAAAATCCCCATTCCTGGCTGTACAACAACGCCAGGATCGGCCATTCTCTCTTGCACAATGCCACTAATCGGCGCGGTAATTTGCGTGTAGCTTTCAAACGCTGACGCGCCGCCAAGCTGCGCCTCTGCCCGGGCCGCCTGAGCCTGGTCGCTGACAACTTGAGCCTGCAATCGATCGAGTCTAGCACGGGCTCCTTGCAGCATTGATTCTTTGGCCTCTACTTGAGAGATCGCCAGATCGTACTGGTCTTGAGGGGTAGCGCCAGCAGCGGTCAGACTGGCAAAGCGATCGCGCTGAAGCCTTAGATACTCCAGATCGGCCTGGACTTGATCGATCTGCTGTCTCTGTTCTTCTACTTCTGCTCTGCTTACCTCTACATCTGCTTCTAGCGAAGTCACAGCAGCCTGGGCCTCGCTAGTTTGGGAGGTACGCTCAATGGCGTCTAAGCTTGCGAGGACTTGTCCAGCGTTGACGCGATCGCCCGGATAAACGCTGTAGTTGGAAAGCTGCCCCGCCACCCGAGGGTAAACCGTCACCTCTGAGTAGGGATAAATCGCTCCCGTGTAGTTCACGCTTACGTCTAGCTTGGCAAACTGCACTTCTTCTACAGTGACAGGGGTTGCATTAAAAGCACCGTCGACCCCCATCATCTCGTCATGGGACATCCCGCCCATATCCATGCCTTCCATCCCGCTCATGTCATGGCCTTCCATACCAGACATATCCATTTTTAACAGGCCAGTAGCAAACAAAATAACGGCAGTCAGTCCTGTAAATACGCCTAAGCCTAACAATGCTTTGCTAGATTTCTTCCACCACGGTGCAGGTGCAGACTCTTCATGCTCATTTGTTGGGATACCGACGGGTACTACGGCAAACGACTCCTCAGAAGTTGACGACTCATTTTGAGATATAGGCTCGGTTGACTCAGGGGAATGGCTCATCGGCACGGTGACACGATATTAATCTGGCACTACTTTCGCAGCACCGCTTTGAACAATAGCGGTCGATTATGAGATGGGAATGAAATTAGCCAGCCGACTACAGCAGTGTGGATAGTCAGATTCTAACGCGGCTGATTGCTTACGGGGAAAAACCTACGTTACTATTAGAATTAAAAGCTATTGTCCCGTGGGCCATAGAACCTCCTTACCCAATTGACTGACAAAAGATGCTGTCTATTAATTCTGCCGACTTTTGTACCGTCCGAACAAAGTCTCTTTAAAGTTGCGCAATCTTAACGTGTCTTGCCTCGATTGCACTTATTGAGGCTGAGGGCGTTGCTGATTCAGGGTATGAACTGATAGCCGAAGGTCCGAAGGCTCGTTCTGAATTTCATAGATTCATACCGTCATTCAGCAACGCCAAACTTCTAATCTTCAAAGGTCCAAAGATATTGTCTCAATCAGGGGACAGATATCACCGGGCTCTGGCCGAGGCTTTGAGTCCGCCCAGCTATCTTGATAGTGTTCTAACCCTTCTTTGAATATCTTCATTTCTCGGATTTGAGCTTCAAGCTTCTCAATCTTTTCCTGCAAGATTGACCGCACCAAATCGCAGGGGATATCTCCTTGCTGGTGGACATTCAACACCTCGCTAATATCCTCCAGCGAAAACCCCAAGGACTGGGCTTTTTTAATAAACTTCACCTGCCGAACAGCTGCTGGCAGATAATAGCGGTAGCCGTTTTCGCCTCGCCTAGACTCAAGCAACCCCAAGCCCTCGTAATAGCGCAGCGCACCTACCGCAGCACCCGTCTGCTTAGAAACCTCCCCAATTTTAAGGCGGGCTGTAGTCACCATCTGTAAGTCCTCTCTGCAATCACTCCTTCTAGCTTAAGCCCTCTAACAGGGTACAAAATCAACACTTATTTCATTCCCATTTCACAATTATCCGCTAAGCTATTCAATCGAGACCACTTCGTTACAGAGCAGATGGGATTACCCTATTGCCTCTTAGCGGGTTTTAACACCTTGTGACGCCTTCTTTCTCTGGCTGCTACACTCAACTAGTCGGCGAACTATCAGGAACGCTACGCTATCTCCGATAGAGACCACCTTCAAACGCCAGGTCTTATATTTACAGTTTTTGCATTCAGAGGTTCAGATGAATCGTCAATCTTTTAGGTCAAAAGTCTTTATTGCGGGATTGCTCACAGCTAGCCTAGTGCTGGGCGGCTGTACGGCTGCCAAAGACTCAGGACTATCAGCAGCAGCTGGAAATGCAGCAGCTACCGCTAATGCTCAAGCCGTCCTAGCGAGCGAAATCACTGTCTTCCGTAGCCCTACCTGTGGCTGCTGCGGCAAGTGGATAGAACATGCGGAAGCTGCTGGCTTCCAGGTGAAAGACAACGTAACTGAAGACATGAGCGCAGTTAAGCAGCAGTACGGCGTCCCCCAGAATCTGATGTCTTGTCATACAACGGTAGTTGGCGACTATGTCGTTGAAGGGCACGTCCCCGTCGAAGATATACAGCAGCTCCTGACCGAAAAGCCTGACATAGCTGGAATTGCTGTCCCTAGAATGCCTGTGGGTTCTCCGGGGATGGAATCAGGAGACTACACAGAACCTTACACCGTCTTCTCATTCACAGAATCAGGCGAAACAGCCGCTTTTGCCGAACACTCTTAGACAGGTCGCGAACATAGGTTTCAGCTTGATTTCACGTTCATCAGAGAGAATGTAGAGATGGACTATATTCAGGTGCCGCTTGGCACCGTTGAAGAGTGGGAAATTGCAAACGTGGATGCAGATATGATGGATCACCCCTGCCATCTTCATGCTGCAACCTTTCAAGTCATCAGCCGCGACGGTAAATCTGAACCTGATCTGGCGTGGAAAGATACTATGTGAGAGCGTTTGTAGCCGTATACAAGAACTTTTATCTACGAAAAGTCCCTATTTACCGGTATGCTGACCACTTCAGTCGCTACGAAGAAATATTCTTTGACCCCCTAGACTCTCTTCCTAACTAGAGGGTATATGCTAGTAGCATTGGTAGACTTAGCCATCTGGAGCTAAGTCCAAGTCAGCAAATTCCAAATTCTTCTAACTCAAAATTATGAAGCTACAGCTTACCGTGCCCAACCTGGCCTGCGGCTCGTGTGCGAAAACTATCACCAGCGCCATCAAGTCAATTCTCTCTTTAAGCGTAAGCGAGCACAAAACTCTCAGATAGGAAAAATATCTCAATGACTGCAACTACCCTGAAGTTAAAAGGCATGAGCTGCGCCTCCTGCGCGAATAGTATTCAAACAGCTATTCAACAGGTTCCGGGCGTTAGCGACGTTCAGGTGAACTTTGCGACTGAGCAGGCTAGCGTTGAATACGATCAGCGCACCACCAACCTTGAAAAGATTCAGACAGCCGTGGCTGATGCAGGCTATGAAGCCAGTGCAAGAGAAGCCTTAGGAATTGGCAAAGGCATTAATGAAGAAGATAAGACAGAACAAGAAGAGCGAAAAGCACAGCAGAAAGCACTGCTGACTAAGACGATAGCGAGTGGCACCATCGGCGCTGTGCTGATTTTGGGAACGCTGCCATTGATGCTAGGCGTAGATATTCCCGGCTGGCCGATGTTTCTTCACAATCCGTGGCTACAGCTTATTTTGTCAACGCCCGTTCTGTTCTGGTGTGGCCAGTCATTTTATGTCGGTGCCTGGAAAGCGTTTATCCATCGCGCTGCAAATATGAACACGCTGGTAGCGCTGGGGACTGGCGCTGCCTATGTCTATTCTCTATTTATCACTTTGTTTCCTGGCTTGCTGATTTCGCAAGGGCTTGCGCCAGAAGTATATTACGAAGCTGCCGTGGTCATTATCGCTCTGTTGTTGTTAGGGCGATACTTCGAGAATCGGGCTAGAGGGCAAACTTCAGATGCGATTCGTCAGCTTATTGGCTTGCAGGCGAACACGGCCAGAGTGGTACGGCAGGATGAAGAAATTGATTTGCCGCTTGAAGAAGTTGTTGTTGGTGACATTGTTATTGTTCGTCCTGGCGAGAAGATTCCAACGGATGGTGAGGTGGTTGAAGGAAAGTCTACTGTCGATGAATCGATGGTGACGGGCGAACCTGTACCGGTCAAAAAAGAACAGGGTGAAGAAGTGATTGGAGCCACGATTAATAAAACTGGCAGCTTCAAGTTTAGGGCGTCTCGGGTAGGAAAAGATACGGTGCTTGCCCAGATCGTGAAGCTTGTACAAGATGCCCAGGGGTCTAAAGCGCCGATTCAGAAGCTGGCTGATCAGGTGACAGGGTGGTTCGTGCCGGCTGTGGTTGCGATCGCAATCATGACCTTCGTCCTCTGGTTTACCCTTGAGGGCAATCTCACAATTGCTCTCCTGACCACCGTCGGCGTGCTCATCATCGCCTGCCCTTGCGCATTAGGACTGGCAACACCTACCTCAATCATGGTCGGCACAGGTAAAGGCGCTGAAAACGGCATTTTGATCAAAGATGCGGAAAGCTTGGAGCGTGCCCATAAGCTACAGACAGTAGTGGTGGACAAAACCGGAACCTTAACCGAAGGCAAACCGACTGTCACCGACTACTTGAGCGTACGCGGCACAGCCGATAGCAACGAAATCAAGCTGTTGCAAATGGCAGCAGCCGTTGAGCGCAATTCCGAGCATCCCTTAGCGGCGGCTGTCGTGAACTATGCCGCGTCCCAGGGCATCGAGAAGAAGAAGCTCATGGACGTACAAGACTTCGAGTCGGTGACTGGAAAAGGCGTGCAGGGCACGATTGATGGCCACCTGGTGCAGATTGGTACTGAGCGCTGGATGCAAAGCCTGGGCGTAGATACCGAGTCGCTTCAGTCTCAGCGTCGGGCCTGGGAATCGGCGGCAAAGACAACAGCTTGGATTGCGATCGATGGCAAAGCCGAAGCTCTCATGGGCATCTCGGATGCGCTGAAAAAGACCTCTACGGACGCGGTAAATGCGTTGCAAAAGATGGGCCTAGAAGTGGTCATGCTCACTGGCGACAACCAGCAGACGGCGGCGGCGATCGCACAGGAAGTCGGCATTCGTCGAGTATTTGCTGAAGTCCGCCCCGATCAGAAGGCCGCGCAGATCAAACAGATCCAGTCTGAAGGGAAGCTGGTGGCGATGGTCGGTGATGGCATTAACGATGCGCCCGCGTTAGCTCAAGCAGATGTAGGAATTTCGATTGGGACCGGGACGGATATCGCGATCGCAGCTAGCGATATCACCCTTATCTCCGGTGACCTTCAGGGCATTGTCACGGCGATTCAGCTGAGTAAGGCCACTATCTCCAACATCCGACAAAATCTGTTCTTTGCCTTTATTTACAACGTTGCCGGTATTCCGATTGCTGCCGGTATTCTCTACCCTATCACTGGCTGGCTGCTGAATCCGATGATTGCAGGTGGCGCAATGGCCTTCAGCTCAGTTTCTGTTGTCACTAATGCGCTCAGACTCAGGAACTTTCGACCCGCTGTTCAGACTAAGAGAATTCACTAAAAACAGGTAGCTAAATATATGAGTTACGATTAGTGCTTTGAGAGCGGGGAAAAACTTTGCCACGTATCTTTGACAACATCGACCTTCAGCTACTCGGAACGTTGAAGGATACGCTGGAGCAAGCGACCCGTGCTGATTTTTGTGTGGGCTACTTTAATCTGCGGGGATGGCGACTGATTGACCAGGCGGTTGAGCAGTTACCGGATGGTGATAGGGCTTATTGTCGGTTGCTGATTGGCAGAAGCTTCAGGGGTAGTTTGGTGAGCAGTGGCGCGATCGCTTCTGCCTAGACATTTCTAACGAACTCGCTGATATTATTGACGAGAGCTGGGCGAGAGAAGATCTAATCAAGCCCTATTACGTCTATCTTAAAATGGCCTATCACCTTTCGCAAGAAGCGCGAGACGGGCTGAGTCAACATCGGGCGTTACGTAATTTTGATGCGCTTTAGCGATCGCACTCCTCGTCGAACCCAAAAATCAGTCTAGCGCTACGCCGATATCTTCGAGCTGTTGATCTATCCAGGCGATCGCACTGTCCTCATCAGTTTCAATAGCCCGCTCTACGCCAGTTTTTGCAATCTCTAACAATTGACTCGACCGCTCTCTCTTTTTATGAGAAAGTTCAACTTTGCTCCTTATTTCTTGCTGAATAGGCTTAGGCGCGTCCCAAACTAAGAACTGAGAGATTTCGTTAGGATACAGCTCAATTTGGCCTGATGAACCTTTGAAGTGCTTTTCGACTTGTAGCTTCCCAATAATACTATTGAGATAAATCGACAGGTAAACCGGATCTAGTGCGTTCGTCCGTAGAATTGTAACGTGGTTATCTGGTAAGGCTTCGCTTTCGTATAAATAAGGAGCACAACGCCCGATAGTTCCAACACCTGTACCATTTATCAGTACATCGTCCGATTGAATCCTGAGAGAATTATTAGCTTCTGACGGGTAAGCATAACGATTGTCTGTCAGGATAACTTCACCCTCTCTAACGTGTTTAGAGTTAATAACAGGAAGTGCTAGCTCGTGTTTTTCTAAGTCCTCAATGTACTTGGGTTGCTTGCCTCTTTGATTAAGTACAAGCAAGTTGTTAAGCTCTGTCAGTTTGACTTTCTCTGTAAGTCGGTTGATTATCTGGTCAAACTTTGGTTGGTAATACTCAGCGTCGAGGCGGCTAGAGGACAAAAACGACTCAGCAAAACTCTTGACAGCAACGGTCTCTTCCGTAGGTTGCCAGTCCTTCAACCCAAGCTCAGACAACAAAAAATCTTCAGCATCGCCATACAGAGACCTCGACTTCTCTAAAGTTGTGTTTACTGCTTTCACTACCTTCTCAACTAATAACTGAAAGCTTTTTTCAAGATCTGGAACAAATAGCTTTTCAATTTGCCAAAGAAATATGTGCTGCTGAACACTGCCTACAAGCTGCCTTTGAATTTGATTAAATCCATAATCAGTTATGAGAAAAGAATAAAGGTAATAAGGATTTATATTTTCAGAACAGCTTATCTTTGCAATATCTTGGTTTGAGTTAATCGGATACTCCCAGTTATCATGAGCAAAGGCAACATTACCAGCACTGCCCGACATGGTTAGTAGAACTGTTCGCGGTTTCACTTCGGACTTCCATAGCAAATCGTTTGATTTCTCATCAATAGACTTAATCGGAAATTAGGGAAGTTCGATAGAATAGCAAGCATGCTGAAGTAGAAGAGGAAGCAGCGATGAGAATGCGATACGTAGAGCTAAAGCGTAAGCCTCGTACGCTGCGTAGCTTGACAGGCTTCACCGCCGCCGAGTTCGAAGCGCTTCTACCGAGCTTTGGCGCAGCATGGGAAGGCTTTATCAGCGAGCAGGCAGGGCGACCGAATCGGCAGCGAGCCTACGGTGCGGGACGCAAGTCCCACCTGAAGCAGCTAGAGGATAAGCTGCTGTTCATCCTGTTCTACTACCGCCAGTATCCGACACAAGAAGCACAAGGCTTCTTTTTTGGGATGAGTCAGTCCCAAGCGAATGACTGGATACATCGGCTCAGTGGTCTACTTAAGCAAGCGCTAGGCTACGAGATGCAGTTGCCCGAAAGAAGAGCGTCCAACGTAGCAGCGGTGCTCTCAGCTTGCCCTAGCCTAGAGTTCATCATCGATGGCACAGAGCGTCTGATCAACAGACCTAAAGACAAAGAGAAACAAACAAGTCACTACAGCGGCAAGAAGAAGAGCCATACAGTCAAGAACAACATCATTACGGAGCGGGGTGGCAAAGTGCTTTACCTAAGCGGCACCTGCGAGGGCAAACGGCACGACAAGAAGCTAGCGGACGATGAGGGCTACTGCTTTCCGCCCGGTAGCAAGCTACTGCAAGACACCGGCTTTCAGGGCTATTCGCCCGAAGGTGTCCTTGTCTTACAGCCGAAGAAGAAACCAAAGGGTGGCGAACTGACGGCTAACGAGAAGATTGTCAATCGAGCGATATCGAGTTTGCGAGTAGAGGTAGAGCATCAGATCGGCGGGGTCAAACGCTGTCAGATTCTGGTGCAGAAGTTTCGCAACCGAGTAGAGAACTTTGTCGATGAAGTGATGGAAACAGCCTGCGGACTACACAACTTCCGCCTTGCTCATCGTCGATAGCGAACGATACCGAAATGAACAGGAAAAGAACTCAACCATAGACTGTTCATCTCACTATTTCCGGTAATGTCTAATGTATATAGTGTTGGCAAAATCAACTTGAGAGTTTTTAATATTTACGCATCTAAGAAAGGGGATGCCTTCCTCTAAGTATGTAACGTAGTTACAAAGCGAATATGCGCCAAAGCTTTTGATGCTTTCTACCTTGTCGCTCAGTATCGAACCAGTTTTCTTCTTCACAACAGCATCGCTCGTTAGATATGTTCTCTTAAAAAAATCGCTGTCAAGCCTCAGAGAGTAGTTGTCTGCTTTTACCGCGCAGAAAGACATCTCAGTAGATTCCAGCCCATCCATCAACCGCTGATACTTTACAGCATCAAACGGCGTCACAGATGGGCCAGATTCAAAAAAACTGAGTTCTTCCTTCTTCGCAAACTCCTCAAACGCCTCAGCAATCCCGTCTTCCGTCTTGCCCTCATGATTGTACAAATCGTGATCCACAATCAGATGACCATGATCGTCCCTCAGCAGCCCTCCCGAAGCATCCGGAGCCTTCACGTATATTTTGTCTCCCGAATTGTCCTTGCCGCTCTTCTGCATCGTCGCAAAAAAGATGTTGTAATCTGCCCTTCTCGGGCAAAGTGCTCCCGCCTTAGCATCGTCATTCCACTTCTGCACAAACAGCACCGAAGTCTTCGTCCCCGTATGCGGCTTAAACGTATTTCCATGCAGCCCCACCACTGCCAAAATTCGGCACCGCTCCGCAATAAAATCTCGAATCCCCTTATCAGAAGAATTATTAAACCGCCCCTGCGGTAACACAATTGCCATCCGGCCACCCGGCTTCAAAAAGTCCAGATTGCGCTCAATAAACAAAATATCGCGCCCCACCTTCGACTTCCACTTACCGTCTGGCTTCTTTGCCAGCTCATAGCGCGAAATTAGCTGGGACTCTTTAATATCTCCCGCAAACGGCGGATTCGCCATCAGCACATCAAACTGAAACTCTCGATAGTCCTTACTCTTCTTCGGCCTCAGCCGCCGCAACCGCTTAAACCCATCGTAATAAATATCCTTCCACTCATCCTGATCGGTAATTTCAGGCCACCGCTCATAGTCCAGCGTATTCAAATGCAGCACGTTAGTCTCCCCGTCGCCCGCAATCAGATTCAGCGTCCGTGCTACCCGCACCGCTTTCTCGTCAAAGTCTATGGCAAACACCCTTTTCTTCACATAGTCTCTAAACGAAGGCGGCTTGGACTCCAACGAAAACAAATGACTCACCGAAATACCCTGGTCTTCCGCCATCTGATGCCATACGTGGAAAATAGTATGCACCGGAAATCCAGAAGATCCAGACGCCGTATCAATCGTGTACTCATCCTCCTTCGGATTCAACATCTGCACACACATATCAATCACATAGCGCGGCGTAAAGTACTGCCCCTTATCCCCCTTACTACTCTGATTCACCAAGTACTCAAAGGCTTCATCAATCACATCCAAATTAGAATTGAACAGCTTCACATTCTCTAGAGAAGCCACACAGACAGACAGATGAGAAGGAGACAGCGTAATTCTGGCATCTTCGCTAAATACCCCCTCCCACTGCTCCTTCGCATCGTCAAAGAGTCTTTGAATCTTAGTTTTAAGCGCGCCTTCCGTCTGCCCTGTATTGCGAAACGCTAGCTGATAAGTACTGCGACGGTTGCCTTGCCCCGCATACCACTCATCGTACAGCTTCGTAAAAATCAGCTTAAACAGTTCCTCAAAGACATCTACCCCTGCGTTCGCAAGTACCTCATCCTCCATCTCATTAATCCGCGTTTTCAGCGTCTTATTTTGATTGTTTGACTTGTCATACTCAATTAAGTCCTCAAGCGTAAACTCATCTTGCAGCACATCCTCAAGCGTTTCATCCGCCCTTGGCAACCGCGAAATATCTTCAAAATAGTTGGGATTTTTACGCTGATAATAAGAAATCTGATCGCCATTCGTCCAAACCGCAATCGGCGCACCCGTCCCATGACAGTAAGACTTTAGCTGCTCCTTTCCGTCCTTCAGTTTCGGCTTCTTCACCTCCACCAAGATATACACCGTATCCAAACGGTCTTTATCCATCACCACAATATCGGCCCGCTTCACCTGTCGGCCAAAGTTCACACCGTACTCTACCTGAATCCGATCAAGCGAGTAGCCCAGTCGATCTACAAGTACGCGCAGATATAGCTGTCTGATCACTTCTTCCGGCGTTAGTTTGATTGCTTTTTTTCGCACTATACAGTCTGTATAGGGTACAGCTCCTTTTTTGCTGTCCTTTAAGAGAATTGACTGTTCTAATTCTTCAATCTCTGCTCTCTCGAACTGAGAGAGCTTGTAATCGGAGTCCTTGAGAATATCTGACAAGTTCATAGACTAAACACTAAAGAAATACAGAGCGAAGGCGATTTTTTAGTTGCTAATTTTACAGGGCTTAGACAGCTAGCTATACAACAATCACAGCCCATCATAAGCTGACACAGGGAGAGGCTGCGCCATCTTGCCAAACTACCAGACGACTGTGCAGTCGTACTGCTGAAAAATGCGATCGCCACTCACAAGTAAAACTGACTCAACACGGCTTTGAGCAATAAATAGCCGATCAAAAGGATCTTTATGATGGTAAGGCAGCTCGTATCCAACAATAGCCTCATTCTTCACCCAGCCAAAAGCTATCAGGAAGCGGGTCGTCAAAGTCATCACCCACAACAAAAGCACCTGGATGCAAACCTGGCTTACGTTCAATAGTTGAACTGTTGGAAACTTGTGGCTTTGCTTTCTTGAATTGTAAGAAATCTAAGAAATCTGATAGCAAGTTGAGCTGGTCAGGCAGAAGCTGATCAATCTGCTGGTGTAGCTTTTTGCGGATCTCAAAACCTGTCACAGCTCGCGCTGACCTCCAAATGTATAAAATAGAATCGTAGCCTGACTACAGCAAAGAATCAGCCCATGTTCAATTCTAAGCTGTGATGCTCACTCAGTGCCGTACACACCATCTGCCTGCTGTATCGCCTCAACTGCGCCGAACCCAACGACTGGAGTTGGCCCATCTCCACCGGACGATCTAACAAAGTCATGGCGATG
>CAWCAI010000016.1:0-916441 GCA_963793495.1 uncultured cyanobacterium | reverse complement strand
TGGCGATCGCGTGCGCCGTGCAATTCATATCGGACAGGCGATCACGTCTAATGCTGGGCAACCATCGTGCTTTCTAGCTTTTTTATCCAGCTTTCACTAGCCTTGAACATCGATACCATCCCAAAGTTCTGAGAGAGAAGTCTGTCCTTGTTTAGCCTGATAGCGTGAGGTGCGGGCCCACCCCGCCCTGTGGGCACCCCTCCCAGGAGGGGATTTGTCCCGGCTATGTGGCGTTGAGGGTCGAGCTAGATCCCCTTTTCCATCATCACCTGAAGTAGATCCCCTCCTCGGAGGGGTGGCACGCAGTGACGGGGTGGGCCTGCAACTCACGCTACCAGCCAAATATCCCCCACTAGCTCGGTTACGCGATCGCATTCAACACCATCAGCTCATCCGCCACTACTTTCACCGTCTGCCGAATCTGTTCTTCCGTATGCAAAGAGCTGAGGAAAAACCTTAGCCTAGCCGCGTCGTACGGCACCGACGGATACACCATCGGCTGCACATTAATTCCCTGCTGAAACAGCGTATGCGATAGCTGCACCGCTTTGTACGGTTCGCCTACAATCACTGGAATCACAGGCGAATCCTGACTGCTGCCTGTATTCAATCCATGTTCTTTAGCCAGCGTTAAGAAGAGTTTTGATCTCTGTTGCACCTGCGCAATCAAGTCAGGTTCCTTCTGCATAATCCGCAGTGCCTCCAGTGCAGCCGCCGCATTTGCTGGAGCCATCCCCACGCTAAACACAAAACCCGGCGCGGTGTACTTCAAATACTCCACCAGCTCCGAACAGCCAGCGATGTAGCCGCCACAGCTCGCAAAAGATTTGCTCAGCGTGCCCATCCACATATCTACGTCTTGAGAATCCACGCCGAAATGTTCACCGACACCGCGCCCGGTCCTACCCAACACGCCGATGGAATGGGCCTCATCTACTAGGAGAAAGGTTTTGTGCTCTTTCTTTAGCGTCACGAACTCAGGCAGCGGCGCAGGGTCGCCATCGGTGCTGTACACGCCTTCGATGGCGATTAACACTTTCTCGTAGTTGCGGCGGTGCTGGTGTAACAATCTTGATAAAGCCTGCCAGTCATTATGGGAGAAACTCTATCGCCGTTGCCCCCGCCAGGTTGCAGCCTTCGCGGATGCTGTTGTGGCTGAGGGCGTCGTACAAGATCAGGTCTTTTTCCTGGAAGAGGTGGCCGATGGTGGTGACGTTGGTGGCATGGCCGCCGATGTAGGTGATGCAGTCTTCGGTGCCGAGGAAGTCGGCCAGTCCTTTTTCTAGCTGTTGGTGGACGGGGCGTTCACCCGAGACGACGCGACTGGCGGATACTGAGGTGCCGTATTGTGCGATCGCCCGCTGCGCCGCCTCATTCAATCTCGGATCGCCCGAGAGACCTAGATAGTTGTAGCTGGCATAATTGATCAGCGATCGCCCGTCAATGCGCGTCGTATCTTTCGCTGTCCCCTCATGCACCGTAAAGAAAGGATTACCCAGATCTTCTACCCGATCTAGATCCTGACGTAGGCGGCGATAGTCAGGCATCCGAGAGAATGTGTAGTGCTCTGCGGGCGGCTCGTAGGCAGGCAGCTCCTGAAAGACTAGCTGCGGTGCGGCTCCATTGGCATTTCCGTCGGCATTTCTAAAGGCGCTTTCACTACCGTTGTCGTTGCCATTGTGTTCGATCTTTTCAGCAGTTTCTTCCTTCTTCGCAGCAGGAACAGATGGAGCGATATATCTACCTTCTAGAACTGATGTTTCTGCTTGGACAGACGCTAGCTCAGGCGAAATCTTTTCTGACAGGTATCCTGCCAAAGCATTAACGGTAGGATAGTCAAACGTTAGCGTCTGAGGAATGGGATAGTTTAGATTCTTTTGCAGGCGATTGCTGAACTCCACGGCCATCAGGGAATCCATGCCCAAATCGCCAAACTGTTCGTTGGGGTTGATCGCTTTGGGCGAGCTGAAGCCCATTACCTTGGCAAGCTGCAACTGTAGGTAGGCAGCCAGCATTTGGGCGCGATCGCCTGCTTCACTTCTCGCTAGCTGTTGCAATACGTCTGAGTGCGCACAGGCAGTGGGTTCGGTAGCTGCTGGTTTGAGCGCAGAGAGTAAAGGTAAGCTTGCGCCGCTGGCCTGTCCACTCGCAGATGTCATGAATTTGCCCCAATCAATCGGCACGACGCCGACCTGTGGCCTAGACTGCGTCATCGCATCAGCCATCATCTGTAGTCCGATTTCGGGCGAAATCTGCGTTAGCCCCTGGTCTGCCATCCGATTTTGGCTGCGCTCGTCTAGCTCGGCGACCATGCCAGCATCCGCCCACGGCCCCCAGTTCAAGCTCAGAGCAGGCAGGCCCAAGCTCTGACGGTGGTGGGCAAGGCTGTCTAAAAACGTATTGGCGGCGGCGTAGTTGCTCTGGCCTAGTGAGCCCATCAGAGAGACAATAGAAGAGAAACAAACAAAGTGATCGAGGTCTAAAGACTGCGTTAGCACATGTAGATTCCAAGCGCCCGCTAGCTTCGGGCTTATCACCTTGGCGAAGCTCTGCCAGGATTGATTGATCAACAGGCCGTCTTCCAAGGTGCCTGCTAGGTGAAAAATGCCTTTGAGCGGCAGACTAGCGTCTGATAAAAGGTAAGGCGATAAGGCAGATTCAATATTGGTTCGCTCGGAGATATCGGCCTGGATGGTTTGGACAGTTACGCCAGACTGTTGGAGTTTGTCAATTGTTTGCTGAGCGGCGGCGGCGGGCGATCGCCGTCCCAACAAAATCAAATGTTGTGCGCCTTTGGCAGCTAGCCACTGAGCCACGTTCAAACCCAGTGCGCCTAGTCCACCGGTGACGAGGTAAGCAGCCTGTGGTTTGATTAGGGATTGGTGAGATGCGATCGCACTCAAAGTCAGCACCACTTTTCCGATATGCCGTGCCTGAGCCATGTATCGAAAGGCATCAGGAGCAGATTCTATTGGAAAAACTGTTTTGGGTAGGGGCTGAAAATGCTTCGCCTCGAACTGCACCATCAGATCATTCAAAAGCTGAGCAATCATCTGTGGTTTCTCGGTAGAGACTTCCAACAGATCGAAAGGAAAATAACCAACGTCAGCTCGGACCCGACTCATCTTTTCAGCATTCCAGATGCCAATCTTGCCAATTTCAACAAACCGACCCTGCGGAGCTAAAACTTCAACGCTTTTGTCAATAAATTCTCCATTGAGACTGTTGAAAACGACATCAACGCCTTTCCCTTTGGTTACTGTCAGAACTTCCTCTGTAAAATCAAGGGTGCGTGAGTTCATCACCTGCTGAATGCCCATTGAATGCAAAAAATCCCACTTTGGCGGGCTGGCAGTGGCGAAAACTTCAGCGCCGATAGACTGAGCGATCTGGACGGCGGCTTGACCGACACCGCCTGCCGCTGAATGGATGAGGACGCGATCGCCCGCCTTCAGTCCCGCACAGTGTACCAAGCCGTAATAAGCCGTCAAAAATGTCGTCGGCACCGTCGCCGCTTCCGCAAAGCTCATAGAAACTGGCTTGGCCACGACAAAATCTGCTGGCACGGTAACAAACTGTCGCAAGCTACCAACCGCCTGAGCCGCAATCACTGCGTCGCCTACCTCTAGATTCTCTACGCCTGCTCCAACCGCCGTCACCACCCCAGCGCACTCACCGCCAAAGGGCACCTCAGTCGGACTCGCAAGGCCCATTGTTTCTAAAACATCTTGAAGCATCCCTAGCGCGTTCAACACATCACGAAAGTTCAAACCCGACGCTTTCACCTGGATCTCAACTTCTTTGGCTTTTGGTGTCTCTCTTTCTACTGGGAACAAAGCGAGATCGTCTAAGACACCATAGCTAGAAAGACCAAGACGAAAAGCAGAGTTTTCTGGTTTTGTCAGCGGTTGGGGTGCTTCGCTTTGAGGTAGAAGTCTGGCGACAAAGCGATTATCTTGACGGTAGGCAATCTGTTCTTCTACGTCAGGGGTGCAGAAGTCCTGTAGCAGCAGCTCTACTTCTTTGGTGGTAAACGAGTTCGACAAATCTATAGGCGTGCAGCCCAATTCAGGCCGTTCTAGGCGCAGGGTGCGCGCTAGTCCCCACAGTGGCGACTGTTGAAGATTAAGCGGCGTCGGGGTATCAATAAATTGCGCGTTTTGAGTCAGGAGCCACAAACGCACGCTCAAAGCTGGAGACTGGCTCAGAGCCTGTACCAGCTGCAGCAGACCACCGCAGATCCTTTCTTGTTCTAACAGCTCGCCAGTAGTTTTTTCTGTTGCATCTAGTGCCCATAGATAGGCAATTTGGCAGGCTAGCTCGCCCTGATTCTCGGCGATTAGGATAGGGATAAGATCGGCGAAAAGCTGACCAAACGAGTTTGGATCAGATGGGTTTAGGCTGTAGGTGTCGCTATCAGGGTTGGCTTTGTAGGCGTCAGAGGGTGTGATTTTGAAAACGCGATCGCCTTTCTTCTGTAGCCCTATAGCAATCTGTTCTCCAATGTTTTGGCTGTTCGAACCCTGCGGATCTAAGAAAAGTAGCCAAACCTTTGAACTTTGCTTTTGGCCTGGTTTCAAGCTTTGGCTAGACTGGGAATTTAGCACATTCTGCCAAACTATTTCGTGTAGCCATCTGTGCGAATCAGTTTGAGCAGCCTGAGCCACAGGGACAAGCGGACGATCTACCGATCTACCAAAAAGCCGTTGCAGAGAAGAATTGCCGATATATTTGAGCGTCATGCCAGTGATTTGAGCGGCAAGCGTTCCGGCCTCATCCCAAATAAATAGATCGGCCTTTAGCGTTTTTGGTCTGAAGCCGTTTTGGTTTGATTCCATCCGTTGCAGTTTAACAGCGCACCAGCCAGACTGTCGTAGAGGACTGTAGAACTGAAGCCGATCTAGACCTACAGGTAAATAAGTGCCTTCTGTATTTGCTTGAACGGCAGCGCCAATAGTTTGAAAGCAGCCGTCTAGTAGGGCGGGATGAAGTGCATAGGATTCATCTGCTAGACTATCTCCCGCTAATCGGAGTTGGCTGAGTGCCTGCCCCGACTGCTGCCAAAGCTGTTGAATAACTTGGAATTGTTCACCGTAGTTCAAGCCCTGGACGCTGAGGGTTTGGTAGTAGGATGCGATCGCGACAGGATGAGCTAACAACGCAGTCTGAAAGCTGGTGAGCAAAGGCTTCTCGCCAGCTGCTGTTTCACCGAGGACAACTGTTGCTCTAGCATGTTGTGTAGCCGTTCCTTCAGCTATAGACGACAGACTAAATATTTGAATAGATGTCTGTTCTCGCGCCGTCTAGAATCAACGACAGTTGCAGTATGGCTTCTCGGCTTTCGGTTGAAAAAGTGAGCGCCTTTTCGATAGTGACCGCCTTCAAGGTGACTTCTACGGAGCTTTGCCAGTACTGGGCAGCGGCGATCGCCATCTCCACATAAGCCGCCCCCGGCAAAACCACCTGTCCTAGAATGCAGTGGTCTCGTAAATAGTCAGGATACTGAGCGCTGATTTGACTTTGAAAGTGTTTTTCTTTAGAGCCTGCCAGCGGGAGATAGCTGCCGACCAGCGGGTGACCTGTTCCTGTTCCAAACGTTTGCTCCTGCGTATTTTTGGGCTGCATACTAGGAATGCTGGCCTCATCCCACCAGTAGCGCTGTCGTTGAAAAGGGTAAGTCGGCAGCGAAAGGCGCAGTCCTCTGATATCGATTTCTGGCTCTACTGAATGCCAGTTGATCTTTTCTCCCTGCGCATAGAGTGCGGCCAAGCTGTTGAGAATGGCGATCTTGTCAGACAGGTTTGGGCGCAGGCTGGCTAACCATCGCACGTCTTCTACACCCGGCAAGCAGCTCCGACCCATACCCAACAGAATTGGCTTTGGTCCAATCTCTAAAAAGGTCTTTTCGCTGTGCTTTTCACTATGCTTTTCGCTGTACTTATAGAGCGCCTTCATAGCGTCGAGGAATTGGACAGGCGATCGCACATGCCGCACCCAATAGTCAGCCGTTGCAATCTCTGCGGTGGCCAGTTCCCCAGTCAGCATTGAAATAACCGGCAGCGTCGGCAAACGAAAAGCAACAGACTCCGCCACCGCTCGAAAATCCTTTAGCATTGGCTCCATACGAGCGGAGTGAAACGCATGAGAAACTACCAGCGGCTTCGATTTGATCGATTGTTGTTCTAGCTGTCTAGCGATGTAGGCGATCGCATCTGCATCCCCTGACAGCACCGTACTCTGCGGCCCGTTCACCGCCGCAATCTCAACTTCTTTCCCAGCGATCAACCGTTCACACAGTGCCGCATCCGCCATCACCGACAGCATCGCACCACCTTCGGGCAATGCCTGCATCAGCCGACCTCTTGCCGCCACCAACTTCAGCCCGTCCTCTGGGCTAAACACACCCGCCACACAAGCAGCTACATATTCGCCTAGACTATGACCTAGCACCACACCGGGCTCAATTCCCCAAGACTGCCACAGCTTAGCTAGTGCGTACTCAAAGGAGAATAGAACAGGCTGAGTAAACTGGGTTTGATTGATTTCATTTTCTGCTTCAAAGAGAATCTTCAATAAATTAATTTCTTCTCTTACTAAGATTTCGGCGCACTGATCTAGTACACATCGAAACACTGGCTGCGCCTCGTATAGCTCGCGGCCCATGCCGACAAACTGCGAGCCCTGCCCGGTAAAAAGAAAAGTAATTCCTTCAGACTGTTGATGCTTAACCGACTGGCCAGAGACAGCCCCAACAATGTCTTCTTCCTTCGCTAGCCAGTCTTGCAACTGTTCTTTTAGCTGCTCAACAGATTCGCTGATGAAAGCAAGCCGATGAGAGAAGTGCGATCGCCTCGTATTCGCCGCCACACACAAAACGCCCAGATCTATCTTTTCGCTTTTCAATAAGTTCAGATAGCTTTGTACTAGTGACCTCAAGGCAGCTTCATTTTTCGCAGAGATAGCTAAAACTCTCGCACAGTCAGAGACTGAAATTGTCTCTCTCTGTTCATCAAAAGTAGCTAGTACCGTGTGAGCATTTGTGCCACCGAAGCCAAAAGAGTTTACGCCGATGCAAGATTTAGGAGGAAGCGGTGCGATCGCCGACTGCACCTTCAGTCTCAGCCCAGCAAAATCAATCGCCGGATTTGGCTGCGAATAGTGCAAACTCGGCGGCATTTCTCCGTGCTTCAGCATCAGCGCCGCCTTAATCACACCTGCTACACCCGCCGCCGTCTCCGTATGGCCAAAATTAGTTTTCACCGACCCAATCGGACAAGCCTCGTCTAGTTCGCGCCCCGCCGACAGCACCGCACCTAGCGCCTGCGCCTCAACCGGATCGCCCAGCTTCGTCCCTGTTCCATGTGCCTCAATGTAGTTGACCGTCGCCGGATCAACTTGCGCTAGCCGATACGCTTCTTGCAGTACTGCCGCCTGCGCCTCTGGATTTGGCGCTGCCATCCCCTGACTAAACCCATCCTGATTCACCGCGCTGCCGCGAATCACCGCATACACCGAATCGCCATCCGCCAGCGCCCGAGATAGCGGCTTTAGCACCACGACGCCCGCCCCCTCACTGCGCACATAGCCATCCGCACTCGCATCAAAGCTCTTGCAGCGGCCATCGCCAGACATAAAGCCGCCCTTAGAAAAGCCCGCTGTCACCGTCGGCAGCAGCAGCACATTCACACCGCCCGCCACTGCCATCTCCGACTCGCCCGTCCACAGACTCTGACAGGCTAAATGAATCGCTACTAGAGAAGAAGAGCAGGCCGTATCCACCGCCAGACTCGGCCCCTTAAAGTCGAACAGATAAGAGATTCGATTCGCCGCAATGCAGTTCCCCGTCCCCGTCGTCGCGTAAGGGTCATTCACCGGCTGCTGCCATAGCATAATCGAATAGTCGTGCGTGCCAATCCCAATAAACACACCCGTCCTAGAGCCGCGCAAAGTCTCTGGAATTTGCCCGGCATCTTCTAGCGCTTCCCAGGTAACCTCCAACAGCAGTCGCTGCTGAGGGTCCATCGTGGCTACCTCACGCGGAGCCATCCCAAAAAACTGCGGGTCGAACTGATCTATCTGGTCTAGAAAGCCGCCCCAGCGAGTGTTGGTCTTGTTCGGCGTGCGCGGATCTCGATCGTAGATGGGATCTACATCCCAGCGCGATCGCGGCACCTCCGTGACACTATCTACACCATCACGAATCATCTGCCAAAAGGCATCAGGCGTGTCCGCACCGCCTGGGTAGCGACAGCCAATACCAACAATTGCAACAGATTCGAGCGAAATGGAAGGGCTAACAGAGGGGCTAAAGGCACTCATGCGGGTGACATATATCGAACTTCTCTATGTAGTAATGCTGAGAGATAGGTAATGTCAATAGCTGATGTCAAGACGAAGAGCGTAGAGAAATTTGTCTTTGCCAGGTGGATAGCAGCGTGAGCACGACGTTTTCCCAGTCATAGCTAACGATATCTTGCTGCCCCTGCTGCCCTAGCTGACGCTGTAGCTGTACGTCTGAGACCAGCCGAGTCAAGACCTGGCCAAAGCTTTGGCTACTCTGCGGTTCAAACAAGAGACCATTTTCCCAGTTGCGAATGTGGGTAGTCACACCGCCCTTTGCTGGCGCGATCGCAGGAATACCCGCAGCAAACGCTTCTAGCACAGTCAGACCCAGCGTTTCTTTTTCAGAGGTGGTGATGTGAATGTCGCAGTTCGTAAGCAGGGCGGGCACAGCGTTTGGGTCGATACGTCCAAGCAAATGGATAGAGCAACCGCTAGTGATCGCTAGCGGCTGAAGCTTCTCTAGAATTTGAGTGCGCAGTTCTCCATCACCCGCGATGATAATCGTAACTTTGTCTACAAAGTGCGCATTATTCGGATCAGTGGCCCACTCAGTGAGCGATCGCACCGTAAACCCCCACCCTTTATCTGGCGTCAGTCGTCCCAAAAACACCAGCTTTGTCTTATCTTCTAATCCTTCAATCCCATACGTCTGCGAGAAAAAATTAGCTTCACGACGCTGCGATTGAAACGCCTGAACGTCTACGCCCAAATAGCGATCGCACACCGCATTTTTCACCTTCAGCTGCTGCATCTTCTCCAGCGCCACCAGGCTAGACACCAGAATCACATCATACACATGAAACACAGGCCGAATAAACAGCATCGAAAACCACTGCAAAAAGGCAATCAGGAATCGAGGCAGCGGCAAAAAATCTTCAATATAGTCGATAAAATTCGTGTGGTAGAAGCCAACACAAGGAATATTGCACTTCTTGGCATAGTCCACCCCCGGTGCTTTCAGCAGACCCAAGAATATCCGGTCCGGTTCATCCACATGCACAATATCTGGCGCAAATGCAGACAGTTCCTGATTCAGTAATCGATTCGCCTTCCCACTCAAATTCCGCTCAAACTCCACCCCCATAAATGGCTCACTTGGCAGATTCACCACTCGCACCCCCGGCAGAATCTCTCCCTGATAATCGCGCCAGTCCGGATACACCGACGCCACCGCCTGATAGTCCGGGCACAGAATCAAAACCTGGTGCCCCAGCTTACTCAGCACCCGCACCCGCTGAAACAGCGAGACAGTAACACCATCGACGACGGGCAAAAAACCAGAGCTAATGATAGCAATTTTCACAGCTGCTCGACCCTCCACAGAGTCAGAGCAAACCCACCCGAGATTAAGGGCGGAGGCTGATAGATCTGAGTTAGCTTCATTCGCTGACTAGCTTCAACCGTCTGCCTTTGTTCTTCTGACGGCGCGAATAGGAAAGTAGCCTTTCCTTCGCTGAGGATATCTGTTAGTAGGTTGTTAGGGGAAGCGGTCTCGGTAGGCAGAACGTAGAACGTAATATCAGACTCTAAGTCGTAGCTCAAAGAAATGATGTCTTGGATGGAGTGAGGAGTGGTGATTAGTTGGGGCGATCGCACTTCATTCAAAAGCCTAGCCAGGTCCGGATTGCTCAGATTTCGGCTTTTGAGATAGGGCGACGGTTGAGGAATTAGGCAAGAAATCAAGCTCACGCTAAGTAGTAAGGCTGTGACTATTCGCCATTTCCGAGTTGGTAAATGGGATTGGAAAAAGAGGCGATCGCTCAGCAAATAAGCCACTACCAGCAGCACCACTAGATGAGTCGGCATCAAGTAGCGAGGCGTCGCCGCCGCCTGTCCGCTACGCAAAAGATCAATTAGCAGCAGCATCCCAGGAATCGAAAAGGCCGTCGCCAGCACAAACCCCCAAAGCTGACGGGACGTTTGCCGCACAAAAATATAGGCAGCGTAGCCAATCAGAGCAATCGTCGCCGTCGCTGTCACCACCTGCAAGCCAAAAATTAGCGGCTCTTCTGCCACTGGCACATCAAAAAACAGCACCGCCAGACTGTAAAACCAGGTGCCTAGCGTCGCCCAGATCGGCGCGTATATCTGCATCCAGACCGTATTGCTTTGCAGCTTTTGCCACTGGGTGAAAACGATGACGGCCCAGGGTAGGAGGGTGAAGAGCGCGATCGCACTCGCAATCCCATAGGCATACAGCCGCCGCCGATGCCACAGCAGCACCGCCAGCCCTTGACCGAACACCACCAAAACGGTCAGCAAAGACGTGTACAGCGTCAGAATCAAGCAAGCGACGTAGGCTATCCACCATCGCCGCTGGTTCGTTTGGAGCGATCGCCATAAAAACTGAGCCGTCAGCAGCAGCAGCAAAATCCACAGGCTATACGGACGCGCCTCCTGAGAATAGGCCACGAAGAAAGGCGAGATTGCCAGCAGCCCCGCCGCTGTCTTTGCCGTCATTCTGGCTTTACCCTGTGCCTGTCTATCCTGCGCCTGTCTCCCATTCATCTGTCTACCCTCCACCTGGTCAAACAGCGCCAACCCCAACCCATACATCGCCGGAATCCCCAACAGCCCAAACCAAACCGGCAAACTCCGCATCGCCACCACAGATCCCCCAAACACCTCCGCCCAAAAGCGAGCTAGGACGAAATACAAAGGTGCATGCTCCGGACTCTGAGCTAAAACCCGCATCAAATTCGCCAGCGGACGATTCGCCGGAGCCCCCTCCCCAATCGGCCTAATCACTTGAAACCGCTGTAAATCCGCCACACTCAGCGGCAACTCAGTCGCCACCCGCTCCACCACCTCCGCCTGCGTATACCCAGACACCCGCATAGAAGTCGCCACCTCATCCACCCAATACACAGGCCGATCGAGGTCAGCCGATCGGAACAGCACACCCAGAGCAACTAGAATGACAACAATCCCGTTCCATAGCTGGTGCGGCGATAAGGAGGCAAGTTTGAGACAATTTTTCATCGGAAAGACTTTTTGCAGAGGCTATATGCAATCCAGAATATGACCGAAAGCCCACGCAAGATAGCTGCTTTCAATATGACTTTGCCCTATTCCTTACAGCTCATTCTGCAACCAAACCATTTGCATAAAAACAACGACCGACTGAAACTTAGGTTTGGTCAGTCATCCTGTATCTAGTCACTTTGCCCGGACTTGCAATAGCCCTGAAACGGCAAACATGTCCTAAAATCAGGTACTACAGACTAAGAAACTTTGAGGTATAGCGTTTTGACGGCGAAGCAGATAGGAATCGTACCTTCATCAACGAATGAACCAATTTTGCTGGTACCGTCAGGCAAAGTTCGTTGCTATGTACATCCTGATGTTCTTAGAAAGGATACTCCAGAAGAGCATGTCCGTCAGCGAGTAGCTCGAAGCTTGGTGGAGGAGTATGGCTATGAGCGGGAAGATCTACACTGCGAGTTTCCAATTAAGATGGGCAGTGGGAAACGGAAGCGGGTAGACATTGCTATTTTCCATGTAGATACGGAGCACAAGCAGGAAAACATATTCGTTATTGTTGAGGCCAAGCAAGAAGATATTAGACCCACTGATCGAAAGGAAGGTGTTGACCAGCTCAAGTCATACATGTCAGCTTGCGTAAATGCGAAATGGGGACTCTGGGTCGCTTCAGAAATGCAAGCGTTTGAGAAAACTGACAATAAGGGAACTTATGATTTCCCAGAAGCGACAGACATTCCACTGAAGGGAGAGAGTGAACCTAAAAGGTTGCAGTTTTCCGAACTTGTTCCCGCTACTGAGGGCCTACGAGGAACCTTTAAACGTTGTCACAACTATCTACACGTCAACGGAAATCTGACTAAAGAGAAGGCTTTTTTTGAGCTGCTGAAGTTGATTTTCTGTAAGGTATACGACGAGCAGGAAACTAGCGGAGTGATGCAGTTTAGCATTACTCAGGATGAGCGCCGTAGTGAATTAGGGCAACGTAAATTAAGAACAAGAATTCAGAAAATATTCAATGCGGTCAAGAAACAGTATTCTCACATCTTTCCTGCAAAGAATGAAGATATCGAGCTAGACAATCGCTCATTAGCATACATTGTTTCTGAGTTTCAGAAGTTTAATTTCCAGGAGACTACGAGCGATATCAAGGGTGAGGCTTACGAGGAGATCGTTAGCGTAACTAGTCGCCGTGATCATGGTGCTTTCTTCACGCCTCGAAATGTTTGTGATATGGCAGTTGGCATTGTTCTTGCAACATATTCACCGGAGCAGAGAACTAAGCTAAGAGTTCTCGATCCAGCTTGTGGGACGGGTGGATTTCTGCGAGCTACTTTAATTCAGATGCGGGAGCTTGAAGAAAACAGAATCAAGCGAAAGTATAGAAATAAAATGACAGAGAAAGCCAAGCTGGAAGTGGCTAACAGTTTAGAGCGCATTTGCGGTAATAATTTGTATGGGATTGATAAGCTAGCTGAGTTAGTTCGTGCAGCACAGATGAACCTCGCTATGCATGGAGATGGTTCGTGCAATGTTTACAATGCAAACTCGCTTTTGCCGCCTGGGGAATGGGCCACGAACAAAAGCCAGGGAATTGAGAACGTCAAATTAGAATCTTTTGATGCAGTTTTTGCTAATCCACCCTTTGGCTCAAATTTGATGGTTGATGACCCGTATATTCTAGACCAGTTTGAGATGACCACGGTTGAAGCAAAAGCTGCTCGCTCTTCTCTAGCGCCTGAAAGACTTTTTGTGGAGCGATGTTTAGACTTCCTCAAACCTGGCGGACGCTTGGCGATTGTTTTGCCAGATAGTATCTTATCTAATCCAGGTTTATCGTATATTCGCCGGATGGTTTTGCGAAGAGCTTATGTAATTGCAAGCGTCGATCTGCCTCGGCAGACATTTGCACGATCCGATACGCATACGATGACAAGTGTTTTAGTGCTGCAAAAGTTTACTGATGTTGAGCTACGGTTGATCGCTGAAACTGGGCGACCTCCAGAGTACGAAATTTTCATGGCAATCGCAGACCGAATAGGTTGGGATTTGCGAGGAAATCCTGTCTATGTAAGGACTCCAGAAGGTGAAGAGATTTTGCGTAAAACAACGCGCAATGTCACGACTCGGAACGCAAAAGGAGAAGTAATAGAGATTGAAAAAGAAGTAGAAGAAGCAATTATTGACGATCAGCTGCCAGCCGTAACTCAGCTATTTGAAAACTGGTTAGCGCAGAAGGCTCCGAGGTGGCTATATGTGTAGTGCTGCTGCGCTTCCTAAGATTCACCAGATTGAATCTGATGTGCGTCAGTTCTCAATTGGCTCAAAGTGGCTATATGAAGCTGACTCTCGTTTTGACGCGGCTGCTTATTCAGAAGGAGCGTTTCGTGCTCTCGATGCAATCGAATCTTGTGGACATCCTACCAAATCGATTGGTGAGCTGTGTGGAACCATCTGGCATCCTGTACAGACGCAAGCACGAAGTAATTTCAAGCGAATCTATACAAAGCCCGAACATGGAGTTCCTTTTGTCAGCTCTCGCAATATGTTCTTTCTGCCGCTACGTCCTGAGAAATTTCTCTCGTATCGGATGAAGAAACTGAACGATTTGATGATTCCGAGAGGATGGGTTGTCGTAAGCCGCTCGGGTACGGTTGGCAACGTGCTGTTTATCAATAAAACATTAGAGAGATGTGCAATTTCTGACCACACTATCAGAATTGAACCTGTTGATATTCCCTCAGGTTATTTGTATGCTTTTCTTGCAAGTGAATTTGGAAAAGCTTTTATTTCTAGCAGTACCTATGGTTCAACAGTAGACGAACTAGAACCGAAGCATTTGGCCTCTATTCTCATTCCTCTGCCGCCGAAAGAAAAGCAAAATTCCATTCATGAAAAAATCCTTCGAGCATATGCCTTACGAGATATGGTAAATCAACTGTTGGATACGGCAGAGCAGAAACTATACGAATTGCTTGAGATAGATGCGTTCACAGAAGATGACATTGAGATTTTGGACAAGAGCATAGGCTTGAATGCTTTTAGCATTTCTTTTTCCGATCTAGTTGATAGACTTGATGCAACCAACTACGTGCCCATCGTACGAAGTGCTATCAATAAGCTCAGAGGCGGAGCATATAACCTAGTCGCGCTTGAAAAAGTTTGTTCAAAGATATTTATGCCAGCGCGCTTTAAAAGAAACTACGCTGAACTCAGTAACGGAGTGCCATACATGCTTCCATCGCAGATATGCTTAATGCGAGCATCACACACCAAAGCTCTTTCTAGGTCACAGGCCAAAAACAGTCCGCAGTATCTTTTGGAAGAAGGAGAACTTTTGGTGACAACAGACGGAACTGTCGGTCGCGTTCATCCTATAACAAAGCGTATGGCGGGATGGTTTGGTTCTAACAACATGGTTCGCTTGTGGGATAAGAATACTGACATGGGTTTCTTGTACGCTTACCTTGCAACCCCTTACGGTGTTCACCAACTTCGGAAAGACATATACGGAGGAGTAGTCGATCACATTAATGAGGCACATATTGCTGCGGTTCTCTGTCCCGGCGTTCCTTTAAACGAGCAAGTAAAAATAGGCGATGTTGTTCGCTCAGCGTTTCAGAAAAAAGATGAAGCGAATGTTTTAGAGGATGAGGCGATCGCAGAGCTAGAAGCTGTAATCACAGGCTAATGTAAAATAGGACAATCGTACTCTTCTAAGCTTCGTACATGCCAAAAGACATTCAATTTCGCCACTACTTTGTTGATGAAGCAGGCGATCTCTCATTCTTTAATAAAAAGGGTCGCATAATTGTAGGTCAGCCCGGAGCATCTAAGTTTTTTATGGTAGGCGTTGCTCAGATCGCAGAGCCTGAAGCAGTTGCTTGGGAACTGAACATCCTTCGTTCTAGACTAACGACTCATCCGCGATACAGGAATATTCCTTCTATGCAGATCGAAGCAAAGAAGACCGCGATCGCTTTTCATGCAAAAGACGACTATGCGGAGATTCGAGAGCAAGTCTTTGAGCTAATTCAGTGTTTCGATATCAAAGTTTTCGTAGCCATTCGTAGCAAAGCCGAAATAGCTGAGGCCGCCAAAGCAGACTTCAGGATCTTAGGTAAGAAGTTGCAGCAGAATGCGATCTACGACGATCTGATCATGCGCCTGTTCAAAAATCTACTTCACAAGGCAGACATTGTTCAGATTGCAATTGCTAGACGCGGAAAAGAAGCCCGCGAAGAAGCATTAGAGGAAGCAATCAACCAGGCTCAGCAGAACTTTGAGGCAAAGTGGAAAATTAGCTCTAATAGTTCAATTTTGATAGAACCTGCCTATCCCTCACAAGTTGTCGGTTTACAAGTCGTTGACTACTATCTTTGGGCACTACAACGACTCTATGAACGAGAAGAAGACCAATTCTTTAAGCCACTTGCCCAAAAGTACAGATTGATTATGGATCTGGACGACAAACGCAATAAGGGCTATGGAGAGTGGTACAGTGATCGCAATCCGCTAACACTAGAAAAGCTAAGAGGGGCTAGGTCTAAGTAGGGTTTCTACTCGGACACACGGCTTGAAGCCGACGTTCGCCCCTCTATAATATTAGTATACCTCTGGTAAACAAGCATCACAATAAGTCTTATATTCAGGGCTGACCCATAGTCAGGTAGTTGGAACTTTGACGAAGTAGTCGTTGTCTTACCTAGAGCACTAAGAAACATTCATATTTGCGCCCCGTCTTGATAGCTATCGAGGCGCGAGACGATTCTTTATTCCGTAGCCATTTGAACGAAGGTTTGGATGGGTTCGCTGTAGCGATCGCCCCCAAAGCTCGGCAGGCTATTATGATCGCCACCTTCGATTAAAATTAGCGTACTGTTTGCGTTGCCACTGGCTATCGTCGCGCCATACAGCTGCTGACTCATATGGGCCGGAACAATATCGTCGTCGGTGCCGTGGACAAGTAGAAGGGGGATTTTAAGCGATCGCATCTTCCCCATAGAATCAAACCGCTGAGTCAACACGATATCTATCGGCGTGATTTTTGGCAGCAGCGGAAATTTGTAGTCCACCATCTCACGCATCGAAGTGAACGAGCTTTCCATAATCAGTCCGGCGGCTTCTGGATGGTCGATGGCTAGATCGAGTGCGATCGCACCTCCAATCGACTGACCATAGAGCACGATCCTCTTCGCCTCAATCTGTCGCTGCGCTATCAAATACTCCCAGGCTGCCTCTATGTCTTCATAGACCCGCTGCTCGTTTGGAAACGGCCCGGAGCTTTGCCCGTAGCCCCGGTAGTCGACTGCCATTACTGCACAGCCCATGTTGTGAAACTGCTGGAACCTAGAGACCAGATCACTTAGATTACTGCCGTTACCGTGCGCGTAGACAATCACTGGTGAATTTGCCGCCTCGCTGTCGGGAGCTGGAA
Source organism: uncultured cyanobacterium (assembly GCA_963793495.1). Lineage (GTDB taxonomy): Bacteria > Cyanobacteriota > Cyanobacteriia > Phormidesmidales > Phormidesmidaceae > Phormidesmis. The sequence continues at coordinate 899,679 of CAWCAI010000016.1, read as the reverse complement.
TCCACCAGCCGTGGACCTGTCCATCTCCTGCATTCAACCTCAGATCTTCATAGGCCATCCCAAAATCAGCTGGCGTACTTTGGACCACACCTGGCGGAAAGAAGATTAGCTTTGTCTGAAAGCGCCACAGCCCTACACAAGCTAGCAGATAAACACTCGAAACAGCCGCTAAAATCGCGAGCGATCGCCAGTCGATATACCGTAGATAGTCCACACCAAACTCCAAAGAACTCTGTCAAAAATCTAAACGAGTTTAGTCCTTTTTCTCGAGCCTTTGATCAAACTGGTACATTTCATCTGAAAAGCAGTCTTGATATACTATGCTTTATCACAGCAAAAACCTTTATGGGTCAGATGTTTCAGCCTCTTCAATCTCTAAGAATTCTACGAAAAAGTTCTCGATCGCGCTTTAGATTACGCTTGAGTGTAATTGCGCTCAGCTTTTCTTCAGCCTTCATCTCTACTCTAGCGATCGCCCCTAGTACCCAGGCCGCAGAACGTATCCGATTTCGGTATGGCTTAGTCGAGATTGTGGTTACCCAAGAGGAGCTAGAGACTTTTGCTGAAACTGGCGAATCTTCTGGTGGGTTGGAAACTATCCTGACCCGATTGGATTCTGACTTGCAAGGTCAATTGCAGGGGGCACTAAAGGCCCACTACGATCTAGATCCGGTTTTAGCCAATCGCTTTTCTTACACCCGCTCAGGTGAACAGCTGTTGACAGAAATCGGTGAGCTAATCCAAACAGACTCAGGACTCAATGGATTCAAAGGACTTAGAGCAGCGCTAACGCTAGCCGCTGCCGATCTAGAAGGGATTACCATTCTTAAGTTTTTAGAAGCGTTTCCGTCAGATATTCGGATAGATATTGGTCAGGCGCTGCGTTTGGGCGGTGGCTTTCGATCGCTGCTGTTTGAGACTCAGCAGACGGTTGTGCAGCTCACAGAAGAGACAGAAGCGATCGCCCAGACCGAGTCGCCAGCCGATTTCAGCACTTTGCCAGATCCTAGAGAGCTAGGCGATCGCACAGTATCTATGGAGACTCTGACGCTTTATGATGCGACGCGCGATCGCACCATCCCAGTCGATCTCTACACGCCAAGCTCCACCTCAACAGACACCGGACAATCCATTCCTGTCATTGTTGTTTCTAATGGGCTAGGGGCCAATCGAGACCGGTTTAAAGAGCTAGCCAATCATCTTGCTGCTCATGGGTTCGCTGTGGCTATGCCAGATCATCCAGGAAGCGATCGCGAACGCCTCCGCGACTTTTATGATGGTCTAGAAGCAGAAAACTTTGAACCTGCCGAATACATTGATAGACCGTTAGATGTCAGTTTCATTCTCGACGAACTAACTCGTTTAAACGGAGAACAGTTTAACAATCGTCTAAACCCAGATCGCGCTGGTGTCTTTGGCTATTCTTTTGGTGGTACTACGGCTCTCGCTCTAGCTGGCGCAGAGATTGACCTAGCACATTTGAAACAGTCTTGCGAGACTCGCTCTAGTTTGTTTAATATTTCTCTGCTGTACCAGTGTCGAGCGTTGGAACTGCCAGAGGGTGCGATCGCCGACGCCACTCTAAAAGACGATCGCATCAAAGCTATCTACACCTTTGTCCCCTTCAGCCGCAGCCTCTACGGACCAGACGGCATGGCCAAAGTTGAAGGGCCTGTCCTGTGGGAAGCCACCGATAAAGACATTCTTACCCCCTTTGTTGTCGAACAGCTTCCTGCCTTTGACTGGCTCACAAAGGGAACTGAAACCGATCGCTACCTAGCAGTCACCACCGGGCTTCCCCACGCTCGCATTACGCTAGAAGTACTCGATCGCCTCACCGGACAGGAAAATGACTGGGAAGGAATTCGCGCGATCGCCGAAAACTACCACCAAATGCTCAACACCGCCTTCTTCAAAGTCCACCTAGCAGGCGACGAAACCTACAGACCCTACCTCCAGGCTCAAGGTGCCGGGTACCTATCCCAAGCGCCCTACAACCTGACCTGGAGCAAGACATCAATCTCAAGTGACTCTAATGATTGAGCGTAAAATACTTCTGCTATCGATCAAAGCTCTTAATGATCTTCTAGATCAAGTCTGTACTTTCATCAAGCAGTGGGCGTCTAGGACGATGGTATCTGCCGCCATGAGCATGGCACAGGTTGAGAGATACTCTGAGAGCGCAGGAGTAGCATTGGGTTTAAGTCTTTTTTCTGCTTGAATAACGGCCCCTCTCATAGAGCTGTTGATTAACCAGTCTTGACGATCTAGATAGTCGCTGTCTGAAAAGTCTTTAGCAACAATCCACTGATCGATGCCGTAAGTTTCAATAAATGACTGAACATCTGCTAGCTCTGGACTGTACTGAGCAGTGACCAAGTCTTCTGCACGCTGCTTCATTACACCGTAAAAGCCAACGTGGTAAGGTAGCGCAAATTCTCTTCCTACCAGTACGGAACGCTGAGAAAACGCAGGTATGTTGTCATTGATTTCCCGAACGAGTGAAGCGGTCACGCTATCTTTTGGCGATTGCGCTATGAGGTCATAAACTTCCTGCGCTTTTCCGACTTCCCAACTTTGACCCTTTAGAAAAACGGGGGGAATTGAGGGAGCGACAATGACTGCGATCGCAAACCCCACGCTCACCGCTACCCTAGCAAAGTCTAACAGGCTCCACTGCCGCCACTGCTGCCACTGCCGCACTAGCCAGCCCACCCAACACTGCATAACCAGCGTAAGCATCACACCAGAGGCAACTGCTAATAAGAACCGAGTACTGTAGAAGCTATACCGGCTAGGCAAATACAGCGTCGGAAAAATGATATGAGAAAGAAAAAAGAATCCTATTGACGAGACGAATAGTTGAGCTAATACTCTCACATCAGCAGTGACTGTCTTAGCAAGCGGAAACGCTCTGTGGAAAAAATCGGGTACTTTCCAGACGATCAGGGGTAACATCGCACCTAGCCAGATAATCGGCGGATAGAGCGGAAACCGTAGCCCACTCAGCCCGTCAAACCAAAACGACAGAAAAGGCAGTCCGTAATATTCCCCTCGCCCACCAGTCTGAAACTCTGGCCACGCCCTCATCTCTGCCAAAGAGGTCAGCCGCCCTGCCTGCTGCGCCACCTGATAAGAAAACAGCAACAATGCACCACCCGTCATCACCGTTGCCACTAGCCAAAGCCCGTAATCTTGGGCTCGCTTCGGCAGCTTTGGCAGCAAGCCATCCCACCGAACTAGCCGCAGAGTCAAAATACCGACAGAAACCAGGGCCATCTGGGGATAAAACAGACTTAACAGCCCCAGTGAAACTAAGCATAGAATCTTAGAACCTCGCAGCAAGTAATACAGAAAAGCCGCAAATAATGGATACACGAAGGCACGAGGCGAGGCTGAGATGAGGTCATCTCTAATCCAAATATTCTGATTTAAGATAATGGTCGTCAGCGCACCACAGATTGGCACCGGTAAGATGTATAGCGCCACCCAAAATAGATAGAAGGTAGCTATGAGCGCCAGCAAGAGCGGCACAATCTTTGCAAAGGCAAGCGGCTCAAGTCCCAACCAAGCGGCTAGGCTATAAAACGATCTAAAGCCTACGCCTTGAATAGCGCTGTAGTAATCGGCCATGACATCATTGGGAAACAAGTCTGGATCGATTAGGCGCTGTAGCCAGACAATATGATAGCGAGCGTCGTCTTGAACAATATATGCCGACGAGATGGCGTAGACAAAAGAGACCAAACCGTAGTAGAGAGGTGTAATCAGGCTAACGCCGAACCAAAAGGCCACTACAGGATGACCCATCGATGGCGATGACACTGGCTTGAACGCAGACTCAGCAATTTTCATGAGATTAGAGAGCGGCAACAAGTGAATGTACAGCTAGCGCTGGATGCATCCGTGCGCCAGATGATCCCAGGAAAAACATTAGGTGCTTGTCTATGACAATAGTTTGGCTCGCTAGAAATGCGTAGAGCGGAATGGCTGCTATAGTCCAGCAGACTTGACCGCCGAAGTATAGCAATGCGCGGGTGCATACTCAAAGAGAAGGCTGCGCCTACGTGCAGTTGATAGGCACTTTTCGCTGTAGAACAAGGGTTGTAGCATCTTGTAGTAAGCAAAGCGCAGAAAGCTATAAGTCTGCTGGGTCACTAAGTAGCTAAGAGTAATTAATTATAAGACGGTCTAATTCATAATTTCCTTTAATACTGCGGTCAATCATGCCATCGACCAGCGCCTCGACTAGCTCGTCTTCATACTCAAACATACGTCCTGCAATTTCATGCGTTTTGAGCTGATGCCATTGCCCTTCAATCGGATTGAGTTCAGAGCAGTAAGGCGGCAGGAACAGGACGAATAGCCCTTGGGTTTGCCACCTAGTCCAAGCTGCTTTTACCACCTTGCTCTTGTGAATCGAGCAGTTATCTTGAACGATGAACGTAAGCTGGCCAGTGGCTTCAAAGTTATGAGCCGCTTTAATCGCTAACCAGTCCATCATTTGCAGATAGCACTCTGAATTGAACCCGCCAACGACGACCGTGTAGTCAAAGCTTTCATTCGGATCCCACACGCCTAGCACGCTCACCCGCTGACCTCGCCTAGCGGTTTGCTCAAACCGTTTTTGCTGACCTTTCTGACTGTAGCTGTAGCTCTCAGGCGTCCACTGACAGCAGCCGGTTTCATCGAGATACTTCAACGCTATCTGGCCTGCTGCTGCTAGCGCTTCGAGTTGAATCAACTGCGCTTTGGTTTCAACTCTGGCAACAGCATCTTGTTTGAGCCGGTGGCTTTGACGGGTGCGCTTCCAGCGGTAGTCCTTTTTTTTAACAGTTGACGAATCCAGTCGGGCGTGAGCTGCACGTTGCGCTCGGCTAAAAGCTTATTGGCAAGCTGAGTACTGTTATACGTGCGCTCTTCCTCATTCAAGCACTGCTCTAGATACAGCATGTCTGAGGCCTCCCAGGTGGCCTTCTTACCCCGGCCTTTGGCCTCCCATAAACCACATAAGCCTAAGGTTTGCCACCGTTTTATCGCGGCTCTTACCGTGTGCTCGTGACACTCTATTATCTCTGCGATAGCTGGAGCGCTCCAGCCTGAACCGTTGAGCAGCAGCATATGGGCTCGGTCACGGACTCGATAGGGCACACTGCTCGCGATACGTAGCTCCTTGAGCGTTCTCTCCTCCTCTATCGTAAGCGTCACTCGTAGCGCTGCTGCCATGGTTGTTATAGGGGGGGTGCTTTGACATTCTCTATATGACAAATATATCTTATAAAAGATCAACCTCACCTACTTAAACAGGTTACTCTGCTTTACTGTCGTCGCTAGCGCCGTGCATTTTCTTGTATTGTAATTGTAGGAGATAGCTGCTGATAGAGATCAAGAGAATAGACAGCGCGCCGTATGCTAGATCGCTAGCCTGCGTTATTTCTAAGCCCAGCATCCTTTTAAACAGGCTGACAATCAATGCGACTACAATCACCTGCACCAGCTTACTCTTTAATTCTTCTAGAGATTCGCTCTGAAGGATATTGACCTCATGCTCAAACCTAACGTCAATCTTCGAGATAAAGAGTTCGTAGATGCCAAAAGCAAAGATAAGTAAGACGATACCTATAAGGTAGTAGTCCACACCACCAATAATGTATGAGACTATTTTGTTGGTAGTTTCACCTTCTGGGTCGGCAATGTCAAACTCTAATCTGAACCCCGCCCAGATATCTAGAGTACCAATAATGAAGAATTTGACAGCGCTAAGTAAGCTGAAGACGACTGGTAACAAAACAAAGAACCGAAAGTTCCAGATAACTGTTTCAAAGGTTGTCTCTATTTTTTTGGGTATTCTCATAGATTTTCTACAGAGCCTTCTCTTCGAGTATGCGTTTATCTCCTAATCTCACGTCGAAATGACGCAACTATACGAAATAAAGGCTCTGCATGAATCAGCTTGATGGATAGGCTGAGATAGCTCTATGCCGATTCATTCTTCATCAGTCTGCGTTTTTGTTCTATCGCTATATATCAAGTTCGAAGGCGCGCGGGTTGCCACTTTCGAGCAAAGTCAGGTTGTTCTTCAACTGCTTCCAGACTAGGCCAGCGCTGAGAAGCACAAGCGGAGCAGCCATAGCATAGGAAATTTTGGCAGGAAATCCAAAGATGCTCATACCAGAGGCTAAGAAAACGCAGCTACCTAAACAGATACCTAAAAAAGGAAATTGAAGGTCAAAGCCCTGGAGTTTAGAGATAGAGCGAGTGGACCGGTTCTTATACCAGTCACCTACGGCTTCTTTCAAAACCGCAGAGAAGGCAAGACCAGAGGTAATGGCTATAAATAGACCCGCCGCTAGCAAGAAGTAGGGCGGCGTTTCGAGATAGTACATAAAGGCGGGAGCTTGTGAGTGTTTTGTAGCAGACGATCGCGGCTAATTGTTAACTGATTATAAGCTATGGCCGAGACCTCGAGTGCTGCGCTTGCTACGCATAAGCAGTCAATAAGTCCTGCTAGAAGCCTCCGCTGAGAGATTTTGGCTGGCTATTCTATCAAGCTATTAGGTGTTCGTTAGCTGTAGTGCGCCTGCTAGTTCGGTGGGTACTAGAGATACCGCACGCGCTCTAGAAAAGTCCGCGATCGCATCCCAAGCCGCTCCCAGTAGCTTCTCTGGCTGCAAATCATCTTTGACCAGCATCCACAGTCGCTGAACTTCTTCGGTGTGTAGGCGATTGTCTTCTGTCAGGGCTAGTAGGATCTGCCGTCTGAGGTACTGTCCCTCTTCCGTCATCAAGAACTGAATGCCTAGCCCGGCGGTCGGAATAATATCGAAGCTTTGATCAGAGCGAGCAATTAGGAGCAGATTTTCTAAGCGCTCCCACTTGAATTTTCCATCTTTGAACAAGACATCAATCAGGCGACGACGCAAAGCGGGTGTCTCAGCAGTTAATAGACGACGAGCAACGTAGGGATAGGCAATTTCTACAATCTTGAAGTTCGGATCTAGGCTGAGTGCTAAGCCTTCTTGGGTTACTAGAGAACGGATGATCAGCGCAAACTTGGCAGGAACCCGGAAAGGATATTCGTACATCACCTCGGAGAACTTGTCAGTGATAGATTTAAAGTTGAAGTCGCCGACGCTAGCACCGATAGCGTCTTGGAAGACCGCCTCCAGTGCCGGAACCAACGGACGCACGTCTACATCCGGCATCAAGAAGCCAAGCTTGACGAAATCGTTAGCTAGATCTGCATAGTCACGGTTGATCAGATGAGCAACAGAGTCAACCAGGGTTTCTTTGGTCTCTTGATCGAGCTGATCGGTCATGCCAAAGTCGATGTAGGCCATGCGACCGTCAGCCATGGCAAACAGGTTGCCGGGGTGAGGATCAGCATGAAAGAACCCAAATTCTAGAAGCTGACGCAAACCGGAGGAGACGCCAATTTCGACTAGGTCGTTAGTCGCTAAACCAGCGGCTTTGACTTTCTCGGTATCTGTAAGCTTAAAGCCGTTAATCCATTCCATTGTCAGCACATGAGTACTGCAATAGCGCCAGTAGATAGAAGGCACCTTGACTAGGGGCTCATCCTGGAAGTTCGCGGCAAATCTCTCAGCGTTTCGGCCTTCGTTCAGATAGTCAATTTCTTCAAAAAGCTTGCTGCCAAACTCGTCCACAATCAGCCTGAGATCGTGACCTAGATTGAGCGGCAGTAAAGGGGCTATCCAGCCAGCAGCCCACCGCATAATGTAGAGATCGCGGCGGATGATGGGCACCAGGTTAGGTCTTTGCACCTTGACGGCAACTTCTTCACCCGTGTAGAGACGGGCTCTATAAACCTGGCCAAGGCTAGCCGCCGCAATCGGCTCAGCGGCAAAGAAGCTGTAGATTTCTTCTGGTGTGCGATCAAAATCTTCGTAGATAATCTCTCGAGCAATCTCGTCAGGAAAGGGAGGAAGCTGGTCCTGTAGCTTGATTAGCTCGTCTAAAAAGGTGGGCTTGATCAGGTCGGGGCGGGTGGAGAGTGCCTGTCCAACTTTGATGAAGGTGGGTCCAAGCTGGGTTAGAATCTGGCGCAAACGAACGGCCCGGCGATTCTGGTTGATTTCTGAACGACCTAGCAGATGGTCGAATAGGAGCGCGATCGCAAAACTACCCAGCATCCAGGAAACAGTCAACGTGCGCCACAGGACGACCAGGGGCCGTCGCCTGTAGTATCTAGCAATCTCTTTCCAGTCGTAACGACGCTTCGAATAAGTGCTGGGGTCGCGATCGAAACTGTTCGGGGGGGTATTGAATTCTGTCATAGTAGCCTTACCGTGGCACTAGTCAGACCACAGTTTTTACTGTCTGTTCATCTTAGTATACAAAACTACAAGGAAGTTTAGGTCAGCAGACGGATTTCCTTGATTCTTATTACTACACCCTCATGATCACACCGAGCACAGTTGGCATGTTATGGGCAGTCGGAATGATGGCGATCGCCATCGGGCTCTCTAGCTGGCAGCAATTGGGACTAGCAAAGACACTCGCGATCGCAACTTTTAGAACCATTACCCAGCTGCTATTCGTCGGCGTCTTTCTCTCTGTCATCTTCGCGAGTCGTCAGCCGCTGGCTATCCTGGCGGTACTGGTGGTGATGGCAACCATTGCAGCTATTGTCGCTCGCGGTCGAATAGATCGAGATCTACCTAAGCTATTAAAGTGGGTCTGGCTAGCTATTTTCACTAGCGGACTCGTAACGATGCTGTACGTAACAGTACTAGTAATCCGGATAGATCCCTGGTACGACCCGCGCTATTTGGTGCCGCTGACCGGAATCGTACTGGGCAACGCTATGACGGCCTCCTCTATTGCCGGAGAGCGGCTAGTAACAGCGTTGAGGAACAATCGCGTTGAGATTGAGACGCACCTAAGTTTGGGGGCAACGCCAGCGCAAGCGATCGCAACCTACCGCCAAGCGGCCATCAAAGCCGGGTTAATCCCCACCATCAACGCCATGATGGTTGTGGGTTTAGTGACCTTGCCTGGAATTATCACGGGCCAAATCTTAGCAGGCGCAGATCCGCTAGTCGCCGCAATCTACCAGATTTTAATTATGTTCATGCTGGCGCTAGCAACCTTGATTGCTTCGCTGATAGTCACCTACGGCATTGCTCGCCAGTTTTTTACGCCGGCTATGCAGCTGGTAATACCGCAAACCAGTCAATAACGGCCCCTTTTCAGCAGTCTCTTCCATGTGGCCTTTTCAGGTCGTCCCACCCTGGCCCGACCGGCACAATCCCACCTGGATTTAGAGGAAACAAATTTCCGAAATAGTCGCGTTTGACCGCATCGATATCACAGGTCTCAGCAATGCCAGGCATCTGATAAATCTCTGCGACGTAGCCGCTTAGATGTGGATAATCGACAATTCGGCGACGGTTGCACTTAAAGATGCCGTGATAGGCTACGTCGAAGCGAATCAAGGTAGTGAAGAGGCGGACGTCCGCTAGGGTGAGAGTATCGCCGCACAGATAGCGATTAGTCGCCAGTCTATTATCTAGCTCATCCAAGGTAGCGAACAGCCGATCTACAGCCTGATCATAGGCTGCTTGGGTTTGGGCAAAGCCGCATTTATAAACGCCGTTGTTGACGGTGGCGTAGATTTTTTGATTGAGCGCGTCAATTTCTAGTTGGAGCGACTCGGGGTATAGATCTAGGCCAGCAGCGAGATCTCCGAATTCGCTGTTTAAAAGCTCGATGATCTCGGCGCTTTCATTATTGACGATGGTTTTGGTTTGGCTGTCCCAAAGCACCGGGACGGTGGCACGGCCTTTGTACCCGGCGTCAGCGCTGCTGTAGAAGTCTGGGAGGCTGCGGCAGTCAGGAAAAGGCAGGTCGGACTGATCTTCAAACAGCCATCTGCCTTCATCGGTAGAGGGATAGACAGTAGTCAAGGCGATCGCATTTTCCAATCCCTTCAGCGCCCGAGTCACCAGCGTTCTATGCGCCCACGGGCAGCTCATCCCGACAATCAGCCGATAGCGCCCAGCCTCTGGAGAAATCTCTCGGCCTCGAAATGCGCTTTCAGGGCGGACATAGTCACCCTTTTTATTACGCGGAGCCATCTGTGACATCATCGTGTGCCACATCGTATTCCAGACAAACTTTCCCGCCCGGACAATCAAACCCGGCGGTAAAGCAGCTCGTTTAGCAGACATGCTTCAATTCCCCAAAAATATATCCGATAGACCACTGGCTATCAGGATATGACTTTTGGGCCATAGATTTTGGATAATGATTCGTAGGCAGTGACTTTTGAGCAACGACGCTACGCAGCTTTTCCCGCTAGCAGCGCTTTGGCCGTACTTAAAAGTTCTCCAGGCCGAAAAGGCTTAACCACATACGCATCTGCGCCTTGCTTCATCCCCCAGTAGCGATCGAACTCTTCGCTTTTTGACGAGCACAGTATGACTAGAACATGCTTAGTGGCTTCGTTGTTTTTGATCCAGCGGCAGAGTTCGTAGCCATTCATATTCGGCATCACCACATCTAAAACGACTAAATCGGGTGGGCTAGCAGCAATTTGGGTCTGGGCTTCAAAGCCATCTTCAGCAACAGAAGTAGTCCAGCCCGCCTTATTCAATAGGCCAGAAATCATATCGCGGAGCATAGGGCTATCATCTACAACTAGTACTGAGCTCATGACCTTAGGAGATTTAACAGGTGCGTTCACGTATAGCTTTTGCCACTTAGCTCTGCACATTTTCGATCAGTGAACCCTCTGCTGCCTATAGAGCTAAGTGGTCAGCAATCGCCGAATGCATCCGGCGATTGCTATAGCTTGCCCCGGCTACAGTCCGAAAATGGACCCGAAGCGAGCAAAAGATTTGGCAAAGCCGCCTCAGAAATTCAATTGAGCCAGATCAGAGGATGATGCTTTGAGGGTGCCCATCTAGGCATCTGCAAGCGCTGCAAGTACCGACTTCGGCTGGAGTTTGTCTTTGAACCAAACGATTTTCGCAGGTGTATTCGCCGTATCTACCCCTGCTTTTTCCAGATTCAACCTTTCTGATATCGCCAGTATTAAGTTTTTGCAGTCGGCCTGTCTGGCCTGATAAAACTTCTTGCGTAGGTACTCTGGCCGCCAGTAGCCAACGATCTCCAGGAGATAGACCTGACCGTCCGGGTGGACAATGCGAAAGTCTGGGATCATCACGCTGCCCGGAATCGGAATTAGATCAACCTCTCGCTCTAGCTGCCAATCGGTCTTGGTACTGGCCCATTTCTTGGCAAAAGCCTGCTCTAGCATACTGTCGAAAGGCTTTCCGGGCGGATAGTGGCTGACAAGATCGCAGCTGTCGCTAAGGGTGAAGCTCTTTTCCTGGGCGACTTTGGTGTAGGGATTTTTCCACTGAAGCGTAGCGGTGAGCTGCCAGCGGGTGACGTGGAGAATAGCGGGAATCAGTTTGGCAATATCTACGCCGTAGCGAGTGCTGGGCTTGAACAGGCTAGCGGGACCGTCAATCGTAATCGTAAATCCCTGGTCGGCTTCGCCTTCGATGTAGGTCATCAGGCGAAAAAGCTTGAGGTATTTGAACATTAGCTTGTATTCGCCAGGATCGTTGCGGTGCAGGTTGATCACCATGTGGCTGGCTTTGTAGAAGATGCCCTGGACCTGTGAAAGGTTGTAGCGGTGGATCAGCGCTTCTATCTTGGGCGCGTCAAAGGTGGTGAGAATGCGGTTCTCTTTGAGATCGGCGTAGAGGCCCTGTTTGATATGGACAGGTTCGACTGCCTCGTCTAGTTCTGAGCTGAGCTGAGCGGCAAGGGTGGTCAAGTGCTGCGCAGCGGTGGACGGCGTAGACGGCGTGGTGGCGGAGAGAGTGAAGAGGCGATCGCGCAGCTCGCCTGGCTCTAATGGACTGACAATCTCAAAGGTGCTGAAGCTATTGCGCAAGAGGTGAGCAAGTCCCCGCTTGATTCGGTAGTCGGTGTCTTCGCCTTCTTCAATCTGAAGCTGCTGATCGAGATAGCCTTGAGTTTTGCCGACGGCAGACTGAAAAAGGTCAATCAGCGCCTGAGCGGTTTTGAGATGATCAAGATTGAGAGCGAGCTTCTTGGGGATTAGGGAGTCGCCGCTGTATTTTTGGATGAGCAGAGGGGTAGGTAGCGTGGGTTGAATCCTCCTGAGGTGCGTGTTTTTGCAGGATTGCCTTATTTATAATAGAGAATAAAACCACACTCACTCTTTGGACCTTCTCATTACCTCTCCCTTGATTCAATCTGAAACGCTCAATCTGCTGGAATGGCCCCGACTCTGTCGTCACTTGGCAACGTTTACGGCGACGAATATTGGCAATGTGGCGGCGCAGCGGCTGCCAATTCCCATTAGCCAAGTAGAAAGCGAGGCGCTGCTAGCTCAGACGGTAGAGGCCACGCAGCTAGAGTCGACGGTAGGAGGGCTCCAGTTTGGTGGCATTCGCGATATTGGTGTGGCCTTGGAGCGATCGCGTCTTCAAGGAATCCTCTCTGGAGAAGAGCTGCTCGATATTGCCACGACCCTCGCCGGGGCTAGGCGACTGCGTAGACAAATAGACGGACAGGAAGATCTGCCAGTCTTGCAGGCGCTGGTAGAAGATCTGCGAACTTTTCCTGAGCTAGAGCAAGAGATTCATCGATGCATTGACGATCGCGCTCAGGTAGCCGATAGAGCCAGCGTGAAGCTAGGGAATGTGCGTCAGCAGCTAAAAGTGGTGCGCGATCGCATCTACAGCAAGCTACAGCACATCATGCAGCGCCAAAGCGGAGCCCTGCAAGAGAACTTGATCACCCAAAGAAACGATCGCTTCGTACTGCCTGTAAAAGCAGCGCAAAAAGATGCGGTTTCTGGCATCGTCCACGACGTTTCTACTAGCGGGTCCACTTTATACGTAGAGCCCCACAGCATAGTGGAGAATGGTAACAAGCGTCGCGCCTTGCGAAAAGAGGAGGAAGTCGAGTCAGAAGCAATTCGTCAGATGCTGACCTATCAGGTAGCAGAAGTATTCGCCGACCTAGAGCATTTGATGGTGACTGTAGTGAAGCTTGATCTGGCGGCGGCGCGGGCTCGCTATGGCCTGTGGATGGAAGGAAACGCACCCCGATTTGTAGACAAAGAACAGGTCACTTTGCGACAGCTAACGCATCCTTTGCTCCTGTGGCAGCAGAAGAAAGAACAGAAAGAAAAAGTTGTTCCAACAGATCTGGTCATACGCCCTGAGCTGCGCGTGGTCGCGATCACCGGGCCAAACACAGGCGGTAAGACAGTCACCCTCAAAACGTTAGGTCTAACTGCACTGATGGCGAAAGTAGGAATGTTTATTCCAGCCAAAGAACCGGTTGAGCTGCCCTGGTTCGATTCTGTTCTAGCTGATATTGGTGATGAGCAGTCGATTGAACAGAGTCTGTCTACTTTCTCGGGCCACGTGAAGCGAATCGGTCGAATTCTAGACACAATCGATCAGCTCAAAGGAGAAGACGAGTTTGCAAACTCGCTAGTGCTGCTAGACGAGGTGGGGGCAGGTACCGATCCGTCCGAAGGGAGTGCATTGGCGATCGCCCTCCTAAAACACCTAGCAAACAACACCCGGCTGACAGTGGCCACGACTCACTACGGCGAACTCAAATCGCTTAAATACGAAGATGACCGCTTTGAAAACGCCTCAGTGGAGTTTGACGACGAGAAGCTAGCGCCAACCTATCGTCTGCTGTGGGGAATTCCGGGCCGGTCTAATGCGCTGTCGATTGCGAAGCGGCTAGGCTTAAAAGAAAGCGTGTTAGTACAGGCTAAAGAGCAGATGGGTGGGGCGAATGAAGACGTAAACCAGGTGATCGAAGGGCTAGAAGCTCAGCGGCAACGGCAGGAAAAAAGAGCGATTGAAGCGGAGAAGCTAGTAGCGAAAGCGGAGAAGTTCTACAAGGAAGTAGAGGCGAGGGCGCAGAGTTTGCGCGATCGCGAAGAAAAGCTCAAGCGTCAGCAGGAGAAAAGCGTAGAAACTGCCCTGCTCCACGCCCGCGCTGAAGTCGCCAAAGTAATTAGAGAACTACAAAAAGGTGGACTCACCGGACAGGACGCTCAAAAAGCAACCGAAGAACTCAACCGCATTGAAGAAAAACGGCTGCCCACCGGTAAGCATCCAGCCAAAGTCAAATCTGACGGCAAAGGCTATCGGCCCAAAGCAGGTGAGAGAGTTCGCTTAGCTAGCCTCGGCGGTCAGGTCGCCGACGTGATCGAAGAAGCCGACGAAGACAGCAAAGTGTCCGTACGTTTCGGCATTATGAAAATGACCGTTGACCTTTCAGAGATTGAATCGCTAAAGGGAGAGAAAGCAGAGCCTATCGAGAAAAAACCGAAGGCGCAGCCTGTAGCTAAAACTTTACCAGAAGCGCCGATGGTCAAGACAGAGAGTAATACAGTGGATCTCAGAGGGATGCGGGTGAGCGAGGCCGAAAGCGTCATCGAAGAAGCGATCGCCCAAGCCAAAGGCCCCTTATGGCTGATTCATGGACATGGGACTGGTAAACTTCGGCGCGGCGTCCAGGAATATTTGAAGCTGCATCCGCAGGTAGAGAGTTTTGAAGCTGCCGATCAAGTAGACGGTGGGAAAGGCGTGACGGTTGCTAAAATTGGCTAAGCCAAAGCTGCTCTAAGCTGAAACTGACCTAGGTTTAGGTTGATTTATTGATGAAATGAGCGTGCTAGCAAAGTAGCCGCGTCTGTTGCCGTAGCGCGGGTTGTAGTGCGCAGCGGTCTATATGAGGGAGTGTGCAGCGGTCTATATGAGGGAGTGCGCAGCGGTCTACATGAGGGAATGATGAAGTCGAGTTTCTGTGCTGTCAAAAGCGGTTGCCTGACTACAAGGTGCATCAACGACTATGACCATTGCTCTATCCAAAAGCGGTAAGCGCCGATTAATGAACCGGATGCCCCTACGCACTGTGTTGATTGTGCCGTTTGTGCTGCAAATCTTCGCTGCTGTTGGGTTAGTGGGCTATCTCTCCTTTAGAAACGGACAGAAAGCTACTAACCAGCTTGCTAGACAGCTCATGAGCGAAATTGATGAGCGAGTCGATCAGCACTTAGATGCCTATTTACAACTACCTCAACAGCTCAATCGACTCAACGCAGACGCTGTTGAAAGTCAGCTTTTGAATCTAGAGAACGCAGAAGAGACAGAGCGCTACTTCTGGAAACAGATGCAGATATATGACGAGCTTAGCTATATTTTCTATGCATTGCCAGACGGTAAATATGGCGGAGCAGGACGTTGGTTAGAGGGAGCTGGCATTACGGTTGACGAAATTTCGCCACGAACAAACAACCGAAATATCACCTATGCCACAGATGATCAGGGTAACCGTACGAAGATCGTCTACGAATCAGAATACACGCCTTTAGAAGAAGATTGGTACACAAGAGTTGTACGATCGCAAAAGCCCGTTTGGAGCGAGATCTACAACTGGTCAGACGCGCCAGAATTCGTCTCAATGAGTGCCTCTTTGCCCGTTTACGATGACCGGGCCCAGTTAGTTGGCGTTGTCGCCTCTGACCTCTTACTCTCCAACATTAGTCAGTTTCTACAAAAGCTGAAAACTGGTCAAACTGGTAAAGTTTTGGTCTTAGAAAGAGATGGCAATGTCGTAGCTAGCTCTAGTAATGAAAAACCCTTTAGCTTAGTAGAGGGATCGGCTGAGAGATTGAGCGCGTTAGAAAGTACTGATGGACTCACTCAGGCGGTTGCGATCGCCCTAAAAAACCAAGTAGGCGACCTATCCGCCATCACGACAGACAAACTGTTCGATGTACAGCTAGAAGAAGAACGCTACTACGCTTCCGTGAGTCCCTGGCAAGATGACTATGGACTCGACTGGCTAATTGTTGTGACGGTGCCGGAGTCAGACTTCATGGCCCAGATCAATCAAAATACTCGCACCACTATCTTGCTATGCTTGGGGGCTTTGGCTGTAGCGATCGCATTCGGGTTTTATACTTCTCGCTGGATCACAAGGCCTATTCTAGTCTTACAGCAAGCGAGCGAGGCGATCGCCAATGGTGAACTAGACCGCAGTGTAGACGTAAAGGGTATCAACGAGCTAGAAAAACTAGGACGAGCGTTCAACCAAATGGCTACGCAGCTCAAGTCTTCTTTTACTGTGCTCGAAGACCGGGTAGCAGAGCGGACGGAAGCGCTACAGGCAGCAAAGGAAACAGCCGATAGTGCTAACCAAGCCAAAAGCGAGTTTCTAGCAAATATGAGTCATGAGCTACGCACGCCACTCAACGGCGTTCTAGGCTACGCTCAGATTCTTCAGCGTTCTAAAACGCTATCGGAGAAAGAAAAACACGGAACCGAGATTATTCATCAGTGCGGCTCCCATCTGCTAACGCTAATCAACGATGTTCTAGATCTTTCTAAAATTGAAGCTCGCAAGCTAGAGCTAGTGCCGCAGCCAATTCACTTTGCCTCTTTTCTACAAGGCGTGGTAGAAATCTGCCGAATCAAAGCTGAGCAAAAGGGGATTGATTTTCTCTACGAACCAGATACAGATCTGCCAGCTGGGGTAGTTGTTGATGACAAGCGGCTACGCCAGGTTTTGATTAATCTCATAGGCAATGCAGTCAAATTCACTGATAGAGGCAGCGTGACGCTGCGAGTTGAACGTCTAAACTCGGCTCTAGATAGACCAAGTTCAGAGGACTCCACAGGCGCTGAGGTGCCGCTGCGTTTTGTGGTCGCTGATACAGGTGTTGGAATTGCCCCAGAGGATGTTGGCAAGCTGTTTCAGGCTTTTGAGCAGGTAGGAGAAGAGCAGCGTAAGTTTGAAGGGACTGGACTAGGGCTAACTATTAGCCAGCAGATCGTTCAGCTCATGGGCGCAGAGATCAAGGTAAAAAGCCAGCCTGGGGTTGGCAGCAGTTTCTTCTTTGAGATGGCGCTGCCTTTGGCTACAGATTGGAGTCAGCAGCAGACAGCAGCCTCGGGTAACCTCATCGGTTACGAAGGAGACCGGCGTCACATCTTGGTGATAGACGATCGCTGGGAGAATCGGGGTGTTTTACAAAACCTGCTAGAGCCGCTCGGCTTTGCTATCGAAGCGGCCAAAGACGGTCAGGCGGGCCTAGACCAGATGCGGCGGGTGCTTCCCGATTTGGTCATTACCGACCTAGCAATGCCGGTAATGGACGGATTTGAGATGTTGAAACAGCTACGAGCAGATGATGCTCTGCGATCGCTCAAAGTCATTGTCTCTTCTGCCTCGGTTGCTCAACTAGACCAGCAAATGAGTCTCGATGCTGGTGGTGATGACTTCTTAGCTAAGCCAGTACATGCGGATGACTTGTTCAAACTGGTCAAAAAGCACCTTGGACTGGTTTGGAGAATAGAAGAAACTGCAGACGAGTCTCCACCCAAGCCGGTTGAGGTTACTTCACCGCCTGATACAGAATTGAATGTCTTGCTAGAGCTAGCGCAAGAGGGCAGACTGAAAAAGCTAGTCGAAGTGGTAGAGAATCTGGCGCAGAAAGAGCCCCTTTATCAGCCGTTTGCCCAGCAGATCGGCAAGCTAGCGAAGCAATTCCAAAGTGAGCAGATAGAGCAGCTGATTCGACAGTACCTTTCAGAGTCGACTATCTAGCTGTAGCGAGTCGAAATTATCGAGCCCTTATAAATATCGCACTTCTCATGCATACAGTCACAGGACTAGTCTTAATTGTTGATGATACACCGACTAATCTAGAGGTGGTTTCGGATTCGCTCAGTGACGCAGGGTTTGACGTTGCGATCGCAACTAGCGGCGAGCGCGCTCTGCAACAGATAGAAAGACGCCTACCCGATCTGATTTTACTCGACGTGATGATGCCGGGTATCAATGGCTTTGAAACCTGTCGACGTTTGAAGTCGAACGAGCATACCCGTCATATTCCCATTGTCTTTATGACAGCGCTGACCGACACCAAGAGCAAAGTCGAGGCCTTAGACTTAGGCGCAGTTGACTATATTGCCAAACCTTTCCACGAAAAAGAGGTCTTGGCGCGGGTAAGAACCCACCTACAGCTGCATCAGCTCAACCAATCGCTCTCGCAGCGAGTTGAACAAGCTAGAGAAGAACTACAGACTTCCCAGCTCCATCTAATTCAGCACGAAAAGATGTCAGCGCTAGGCTCTCTAGTAGCAGGCGTCGCCCACGAAATCAACAATCCTATTGGCTGTATTGTCGGCAACGTTAGCGCTGTTCGAGACTACGTCGAAGATTTGTTCACTCTGCTAGAACTGTACGGCGAAAAGTTTCCTCAGCCCGGTAGTGAAATCGAGGCAGAGATAGAAGAGATTGATCTAGAGTATCTGCGTGAGGATTTGCCTAAACTAGTCAGAGCCATGCAGGATGGGGGCGATCGCATCAAGGCAATCAGCAAAAGTCTACGGACCTTCTCTCGAGCAGATACTGACGAGAAACAGGATTTTGACATTCACGAAGGCATAGACAGCACGCTACTCATCTTGCGCCACCGCCTCAAAGGCGACGACCACCGCCCCGAGATCAAGGTAATCGCCGACTATGGCGATCTGCCACTGCTCAACTGCTACCCCGGACAGCTCAATCAGGTTTTTATGAATATCTTGGCAAATGCAATTGATGCGCTTAATGAAAAGAGTCAGGCGCTGAGCTTTGTAGAAATTCAGGCCCAGCCCAACCGCATCACGATCACAACTGTTGCTAGGCAAAACCGTATTGAAATTGCGATCGCTGACAACGGAACAGGTATGCCAGACTCTTCTAAAAAGCGGCTTTTTAGCCAGCAGTTCACAACCAAAGCGGTCGGGAAGGGGACTGGCTTGGGACTGGCGATCGCCCGTCAAATTGTTGTAGAAGAACACGCCGGAGAAATTGAGGTCAATACCCGGATGGGCGAAGGTACAGAGTTTGTGCTGACGCTACCGCTTGAGGTCGAAGCCAGCCAGCGTCAAAGCTGATGCGGCTCGCCGGCCACACATAGCAGCTAGCAGTACCTGTTTAGCGTATACACCGCGATCAACCAGTATTCGTTGTTTACGATAAACGCTAAACATATACATGCATCCGGCACAGGCTATAAACAAAGCATTCTTTAGCCAAAACGTAGCGCTTCGAACGCAAAGCGGAAGATAAACACAGCAGCGAGTATCCAGGTAATCACTGGGATCTCCCGAGAGCGTCCGGCAGCTAGCTTAGTGAAAGGATAGAGAATCAGACCCGCAGAGAGTCCGGCAGCAATCGAAAAGCCTAGCGGAATAAAGAACATTGTCACAAAAGCAGGAATCGCTTCCGTCAAGTCGCCCCAGCGAATGCTCAAAACGCTAGACATCATCAATACACCCACAATCAATAGAGCAGGAGCCGTCGCAAAAGCAGGCACCGCCTCAAAGATCGGCACGAACAGCAAAGCCACCACGAACATCAGACCAGCAACGACCGCAGTTAGCCCAGTGCGCCCACCTTCTGCAACGCCGGCGGCGGATTCGGCAAAGGTGGTGACGGTGGAGGTGCCCATGATTGCGCCAGCAGTGGTTGCGATCGCATCAGCCGAGAGTGCCTGGTTCGCCCGAGGCAGCTCGCCCCTATCGTCGATGTAGCCAGCCTGCGTGCCCACACCCATCAGCGTGCCAATCGTGTCAAACATATCGACAAACAAGAAAACCAGCAGAACGGCAAGAAAGTCGATAATATTGCTGCCGTTGATCCCACCTAGACCAACAAACGCCTGACCTACTAGATTAGAGGGAAATTGCGGAATCGCAGCGATTCCAGTAGGAGCCTGCGCCACGCCAAACACCCAGCCCAAGATCGCCGTTCCGCCAATGCCCCAAAGCAGTGCGCCTTTGATTCTTCTGACGATGAAGAAAACAGAGAGAAAGATACCAAAAGTCGCCAGCAAAGTAGCGGGCTGTGTAAAGCTGCCAAACGCTGTCTTGGTCACTTCATTGGCCACAATCAAGCCCGCGCCGCCGACTGCAGTATCTCCGCTGAGGCCAATATAGGCGAGAAACATACCAATCCCGACAGTCGTAGACGCTTTGATACAGTTAGGCACTGCTGCAATCAAATGGCGGCGAATGTCGGTGACAGTCAGCGCAATAAAGATCAGGCCTTCAATCAATACAGCAGCCAGCGCTACTCGCCAGTCAATGCCCAGTCCCAGCACAACAGAATATGCGAAGAAAGCGTTGGTACCCATACCGGGTGCCTGCACAAATGGATACTTGGCATAGAGGCCCATTACTAAGGTGCCGATAGCGGCAGTAATACCAGTGACCACGACTAGCTCACGAAACAGATCGCCGGGCTCTTGTAAGAACACCGCATCCGACATAATTAATGGATGCACCACCAGGATATAAGCCATTGTCATAAAGGTGGTCAGGCCAGCTAGTATTTCGGTGCGGAAGTCAGTCCGATGATGTTCAAAGTCGAAATACTTGGCAACCGAGGCTTGCCAGCCTGAGTAAGGAGGTGGAGACGGATTAGGTGGTTCTTCAGGGGGCCTTGGCTGAAGCTCTACATTTGGCTGAGTCATAAGAGAATTCTCCGAAAACCAGGTTTTGTCGACTTGGAAAACACGTAATTTTGCATACTGTATACATTTCGGATAGTGGCTATTGTGCTGTATGCTACAGTTTTTGCTTTTGGTTCTACCTCAAAGCGGCTACGACGTTTTGAATGGTGGCGCTCAGCAAAACGTCCTCTAGAGCCTTAGCTCTAGAGGACGTTTTGTTCGGTTGAATAGAAATATTCTCGTCTGATTACTTCAGATCATGGATTTGCTCAAGCCAGTCGCGCTTCTCTTCAAAAGCGGGAAGATAGGGGTAAAGACTCGCTTTGGCGCTGTAGCGATGTTTTGGTAAGGTGTTAGGCTGCTGAGTAGAAGTCCGAGGACGATGGCTCATGAATTTAGCAACGGCTTTCCAGCTAGCTTGAAACGTTTGGCTGAGCGTTTTCTGATTAAGGTTTTCAGAAGGAACGGAACGGAATGGACTTGGCACAATCTAACTCGCAACTAAAACTGTATATTTAGATACCATTCTAACCAACGAATTCAGATTCTGCAGATGCAAGTGGACAATTTCATACCAGAGACTTAGCAGCAGCAGCGTCTGACTGAAAGGCTTCTTACTGTACTACTACTTAGTGTTTTATCTGAGGGCTTTGAAGCTCTTTGACTACTCGCGACTTGCTGGCCAACAGATGTAGCTGGATGGTTGCGATCGCAGTGGCCGCATCTCGCTGGGCGATCGCCTCATAAACCTGACGGTGCTCTAGCCGAATTTCCAGCACCAGAGGATTTTGCTTTAGCGTCTGGATGCGCAGCAGTGCCATCGCGTCAAATAGCTGATCGAGCAGCGAGACTAACCGGCGATTGCCCGAGCTTTCGGCAATCAAATGGTGAAACTGATAGTCCAGGTCTAATAGCTGTAGCAGCGTTTGTACATCGGTGTCTTCTGGATCTCTAGCCTCGGCTTGGATCACGTACTGTTCCAAAGCTTTTAGCTGTTGCTTGGTCGCTTTTTCGCAGGCACCGGCTACTGATAGTTTTTCTAGTACTAGGCGGCAGTCGTATAGCTCAATCGCGTCAGTCGCAGAGATAGTCGCGACCTGTAGACCGCTAGTGTCAGTAGTGACGAGGCCCTCTTTTTGCAGCTGACGCAGGGCTTCTCGTAGCGGCGTGCGACTTACATTTAACCATTCGGTGAGCTGCGTTTCTATCAGACGGCTACCTGGTGCAAACTCACCTGTTAGAATTCCGGTGCGCAAAGCCGTATAGACCTGTTCGTAAAGAGATTTGCGGCGCTGTACGACAGGACGAGAAGAAAGGATAGATGAAGTCACAGGATCACAATGAAAGAAAAAGAGAGCTTAACCGGATTGGCCTAGAGGTACTATTATCTTATCGGTGCATACCGTATACAACAGGAATACGTAGTATATGAATTGTAGCTGAAACGACTTTTTGATCTAAAAACTGCCAGATACACTACTCATCAATACGACATGCTAGAAACTTGGATGATTCTCACCAAACGAGCAGGCGCACGATTACTGAGTACGCTTGCACCATTTGCGATCGCCTTCACTCTGGCATTCGCTCTGTGGCTGTCTCTATCTACCGTAAGCTGGGCGGCAGGCTATTCGAGCAGTCAGTTCAACAGCCAAGGCAGTCAGTCTTCCGAAAATCAGTCCATAGAGCAGCCAGCTATATTAATTTCTTCAGAGCCTAATGCCAAAATTGCCATTTATCTTCGGCCAGAAGAAGGAAAAAATCGGGTTGGCTACGGTATCGATGGCGACGCTGTCACGGTGGTAGAGCAGGTGAGCGACAATCAAAGCAAGCTCTGGCACCACATTCGTTTTGATAATCCTCCCTATGCTGAGGGCTGGGTACCGGAATCATCGATTTCATTAAAGTCAGCAGATATCCAAAAGCAACAGCGAGCAGATAGCGATCGCTATCTCGGGAACCCACAGAGCAACCAGCAGATCAAGCAGCAGCTACCGTTCAATCGGCAGGACACCAGACAGGGCAACAGTCAGCAAAACAGCGATCGCGCCTATTCGCATCGGAACCAGAACTGATGAGCGATCTGGATGCGAGTTTGTCAGTAGGGGCTAGTCTTGTTGTTGAACATACGGTTCCTCACGGTGAGGGGCTAGCTTTTCACTGGTGGCACGCTAGGTTGACCCGAACGGCTAGGCGCTTCAAGGGCCACATTCGCACCGATCTGTGCTCACCCGTCAGAGGGCAACTGCCTAATCAGCCGATGAAGTGGTATTCGATTATTCACTTTGAATCAGCTGATTTGCTCAATAAGTGGATGAAGTCGCGCGATCGCGAAGCGCTGATCAACAGCGGTCGAAAAACGTTTGCTTCTTATCAGTTCATCTCTTTTTCAACCGGGCTTGAAGGCTGGTTTTCTCGTGAAACTGGTACGGAGCAGATCGGCTTTGGGCCACCGGCCTGGAAACAAAATGCAGCGGTCATCCTGGCGCTGTATCCGACTGTGATGCTTCAGTCCGCCCTGTTTGCGGCGCTAGGCTTCATGCAGTCTTGGGATATGCCGAATTCGATGATTGTCAACAACATTATTACCTCCTCTCTTTTGACCTGGGCAGTCATGCCGTTGGTCACGCGCCTGCTGAGTTTTTGGCTGCGACCCACTCCTCAGCCCCTCTCCTGGAAAACAGAAACTCTAGGCGTAATCAGCGTAGTAGCGGCCTTGGGTCTGATGGTGCTTTTCTTCGACAGAATTTAAGTTAGAGATTTCAATTGGATAGAACAAACTTATGAACAACTACGAGCGGCGAAACGTTGTTCTATCTATCGTTGTTGTAGCTAGCTTTCTACTTGGCTGGAGCTGGCTTGGCTACTTGAGGCCAGCGCTTCTAGAAAGTCCACAGAATCCTGTAGAACAGAGGATCAGCATCGTTTCAGGAACTGCTTTGAAACAGATTCCTTTGAAACAGATTCAGGTGACGACAACAGCTGATGTTGGAGCTGGCTCGCTGCGGTGGGCGGTGGGCCAAGCAAACGCAGCCCCTGATGATGACCTGATTGATCTAAGTCGGGTTGAAGGTGCGATCGCTTTGCAAAGTCCGCTGCCTGCACTCAAAAGCAATTTGATCCTAGCGGGCAATGGCAATATCACGATTAGCGGCAGTCATCATCACCGAGTCTTTCAGATTGACGATGGCGATATTACCTTCCGCGATCTGACGATTGCCGATGGACTAGCTCAGGGCAGAGCGGGCGTTAACGGCAGCGGCGGCAGCGCCGGGATGGGCGGCGGTCTGTTGATTAACCAAGGCGTCGTGCGTTTAGTTCGCGTCACTTTCTTGAATAATCAGGCGATTGGCGGCAGCGGTAGTCAGCGATCGCCAGTGCAAGTGCGAATTCGAGACCAAGAATACCGCATAAGATCAATCGAGGAGCAGTAGGCAGCATTAATGGAATCAGTCTTTCTAGCTTGTCAGCAGAAGACTTCTTAGAGGTCGAGATTGCTGCTGTAAAGGAGAAAAGTGAGGTGAATCGGGGCGCGATCGCAGGTGTCAATGGCGTCGGTATCAACGGCATTGGCAGTATTGTCTTCGGCGGCGGCGGGGGCTTTGGCGGCTTTGCGAATGGTGGCAATGGTGGCAATGGCGGCAATGCTGGAGTGAATGGCGGCAGCGGTGGCAGCGGTGGCGATGGCGGCGATGGGGGGACGGGTATTTTTGGCAGTTTTGGCCGATGGGAGGAAGACGGGAGCGTCGGTGCGATCGCCTTTGGTGGTGGCGGCGGCTTCGGTGGCTATGGCAACGCTGGGAATGGCGGCAATGGCGGTAACGCCACAGCAGAAGTTGCGAATGGCGGCAACGGCGGCAACGGTGGCAACGGTGGATTTGGTAGCGGCGGCGGCGCAGGTGGATTTGGTGGGGCGGGTGGTCTAGGTGATGTCAGCGGCTTTAATGATGCGGGCGATGCTGAAAGCGTAGTTGGCCAGGTAGGTAATTCAGGTCAACCTGGCAGTGGTGGGTTTGGTGGCGGTGACGGTGGTATTGGCTTTGGTGGCAGTGGCGGTGGCTTTGGCGGTGCGATCTTTATTCGCTCGGGCCATTTGATCTTGAATCGGGTCACTTTTGACCACAATCTAGCGCTGGCAAGGCCTCTACCTAAAGAACCGACTGATTCAACCTCTGCTGCTGGACAGGGTAAAGGCGGCGCAATTTTCGTGATGACAGAATCGTTAACGGAGAAAGAAGGCTCAACGTCTGCTAGCGTACTAGCGCTTGGTAAACCGCCAGTGTTTTCTGACAACTTCGCTGATGCTGCTGTTGGGTCGTTGGTTGATAGTGATGATGTCTATGGTGCGATCGCTCGTCAGTGAGAGATGGCTTTTCAGCTTAGCTTTAATTCAGAAGAGACGGTTGTTTGTAGGTAGGGGTTGTACTCGTTTGTTTCATACCCCTTTACGAAGGGTTTGCTGAAAAGTACATAAAACTCTACGGCTTCTTGTAGGCTAATGTTCGTCAACCTGAATTCCTTTCTTGATCTAAAACTTAGATACTCATCACATCAGCTTAAAGGGTTATGTCACCAGTTACGACCTCGGGATTACCTCTTTAGCTACCTACAACACCAAGAGGAAATGGATTATGGGCAGTTTTTCAAAACCATACAACACCCTGCAAGAATGTCACACAGAAATAAAGCGGCTTTCTGAAGGCATCACTAATCTAGGGAAGAAAGCTGATAAGACTTGGTTTATTGATCCTACAGGTCTTGACCTATCTAACGAGTCTAAAAGATTGGCGGAGCAATCAGAAAAGCTGAAAGATCGTGTAAAAAGTACGCGCTGTCTCTACTGCCCTCCTATGTTGCGCTGGTAGGTGAGTTATCAAGAAGTTTGCAGCCTACTACTAGAGAAAAGCAAGACCTAAGCGAAATTGTAGCCTACATCAGAATTGAGGCAGGTAATTTGGAGAAAGAGTCTGATAAGACAGAATCAAAAGTGTCAGACAACTTATGGGTGACTATAGCCTCTTTTATTAATAAAGTGACTCAGGTGGCAAAAGAGATAGCAAATATCGTGTTGGAGGTGACTTTCTCGGTAGCAAGAAAGGCATTGGAAGGTGGATTTACCCTACAGCTGCCTGGTTCTTGGTGAGCCTTGATCAGATATTCCATCCAACTAACTACTTAATCTGCAAAGAAAAATCATGAATACTAGAAACCCTTTCGCTAAGTTTTGTCAGAAAATAGAGAGTTCGTTAGATAGCATAGAAAAAGACATCGCAACTATCTCCGATAGCGATGTTTTAACAGAGATACACGGTATTGCAACTCAGCTATCTCGAAAAGCTTTGACTCAGATTATTCCATCTCTATCAGCCGAAGTAAAAGACGCCACCGCAAACCATAGCTGTAGCGAGAGGCAGCAGAAGATCAACCAAATAAATGACGCGCTCGATAAGATCAGCAGTCAAATAGAAATGACTCGAGAAACTCATAGCACACCCTATAAATCAGACAAGCTCGATAGCTTAGAAGATAGCGGTGAGAAGGTTGCATTAGTTATAGAGTCGCTTTTTTATCTTGATGAAAGAGTCGAAGAGGCTAGGAAAAAACTGGTAAGAAAAGCTCCACTAATAGAAGCTACATCAGCAGAAAGGGTGGAAGAAAGCTCCCTTGAGACGACTAAACACGGATCTTCCTGGGACGATATTCAGCTGAATTTCTAGTAGTAAGAGGGCTACTTCTATACAGTATGGCGTTTCGGCTTACAGCGCACAAAGCGCCATACTTTAGGTGAAGTCCTTAAGCAAATCTCTATCTGTGGTTTCCACCCTGAGTTTTATAGCTCGAAGCTCAGATGGAAGTGGAGTAGGCCAGTTCTCCCATGATGTAGGTCGATTCAATAGCCCGATCGTCTCCCATCATTATCAAGGAGAAAGTGCGATCGGCGAGTTCGCTGAGGCTGTCGGGAACGGCAGCGCTGTTGCGAAAGGCCATCAGCGGCGTGGACCTTGGGTTGAGAACAATGAAGTCGGCGTCTTTGCCGATGTCGAAATTGCCCAGCGTGTCTTCTAGACATAGTGCTTTAGCTCCGCCTAGGGTAGCAAGAAAAAGCGCTTTGAAAGGAGATAGTTTTTGCTGGCGGAGCTGGGCAACCTTATAGGCTTCGTTAGCGGTTTGCAAAAGGGAGAAGCTGGTGCCTGCACCTACGTCTGTGCCGAGTCCGACTTTGACCGGATAGTCTGTTGATTTTGCCTGCTCGATTTTGAACAGACCGCTGCCTAAGAACAGATTGGAAGTGGGACAGAAGGCGATCGCACTCTTAGCCTCTGATAATCTTTGAAATTCAGCATCGGTCAAATGTATTCCATGTGCAAACACCGAGCGCTCTTTTACTAATCCCGCCTGGTCGTACGCATCTAAATAGCCGTCACAGTTAGGGAATAGCTCTTTTACCCATTCAACTTCTTTTGAATTCTCGGAGATATGCGTATGCATATACACATCGGGAAACTCTTTTAGCAGTTTGCCTGCTTTCTGTAATTGTTCGTCGGTCGAAGTAATGGCAAATCGGGGTGTAACCGCGTAGCGCAATCGCCCTTTTTTGTGCCATTTTTGAATTAGGGCTTTAGTCTCTTCATAGGCAGACTCTGCTGTATCGCAAAGATAGTCCGGCGCGTTGCGATCCATCATGACTTTGCCTGCAATCATACAGAGGTTGCGGCGCTCTGCGGCTTCAAAGAAGGCATCTACAGACTGCGGAAAAACAGCGGCAAAGACGAGCGCGGTAGTAGTGCCGTTGCTCAAAAGCTGATCTAAAAACGTTTCGGCAACTGCCGTGGCGTGGTCCTTGTCATCGAATTTACCTTCTGTGGGGAATACGTATTGCTCCAGCCACTCCAAGAGCTGTTCTCCATAGGCCGCAATCATCCCCGTTTGAGGATAGTGAATGTGGGTATCGATAAACCCTGGCAGGATCAGCCGCTCGGTGTAGACGGTTGTTGGAATTTCTTTATACTCAGCTTGCAGCTTGTCGTAGGGACCAAAGGCTTTGATCTTTCCGTTTTCTAGAACTAGCAAACCGTCTGGCAGGTAGCGAACGCTTTCGGCTTCGGAGACGTAAAAGGGGTCATCCACAAAATCCAAGAACGAGCCGCGAATGGCTTTTGTCAAGGGCTGATCTGATTGATTTCGTGGAAGAACCATTTAACTAAATCTCCTAGCTTGTTCTACTTGTTTTGGTAGCTTTGTTCTTGTTGAGCGTACTGTTTTTGGTTGGCATAAGACTGATCTGACTGTTTCGCTTGCTGATTAGTTTGGGGCTTAGTCTGATTGGTTTGCTTGCTGGCGTAGTCGGCAGTATCGTCATTGGCGTAGTTGCTGGCATAGCTCTGTGCATCTTGCGCTTTGTCGTAGGATGACTGACCTGCGTACGAGCTTTCCTGTTTGCCTTGGCTGTAGTCGGCTGCGATCGCACTGAGTGGTGAACTGAGCGGCGAACCTAAAGGCGAACTCAAAAAGGTACCGACTGCAACAAATGCGATCATAGCCGCGATCAAAAATTGACGAATCATCTGAAACTATTTCCTAAAGAGTGTGCTTAAACGTTGTTTGGAGAAAGAAATAACGATCTAATCAGGTACGACATCAACCTCAGACGGCTCAGCGCCCGCTGCTACAATACTTCTAGAAGCGACGCTTGATGTTCCTTTACGGAAATTGGCTATAGCAGACTCAATCTGCTCTCGCTGATTCACCAGATAAACGCTCACCAGAGTCAGCGCTACCCCACCCCACTGAAGATTAGTCAGCGACTCGCCCAAAAAGAGACTGCTAAACAACAGAGCAAACACAGGCGTCAAAAAGATCAGCGCACTAACGCTAGTCATATTGCCATTAGCTGCTAGGTAGAAGAACATGCCATAGGTAAGCGCCGTGCCAAACACAGTCGCATAAAACAGGCCGACCCAATCGCCTAGTAACAGGTTGTCAATCGGGTAGGGCTCCCATAGACCGGACATCACAGCCAGCGGAATTCCGCCTATGATCATGTGCCAACCGGTAGCCACAATCGGATCGGCATGGCGTTTTACATAGCCCATCAGAATGGTGCCAACCAACATTGATAGCGCCGCCAGCAGCATCAGAAATTCGCCGCTTTGTAGCAAATTAGCTAGCTGCCACGGACTCTCGCTAGCGCCATACCCTTGAATAGCTTGCAGCCAACTGCCAAAAGGAATGCCATCTTGCCAGAGGCTATAGATCCATGCCGCCGGCAGTCCGCATAGGCTAATCCCAGCAATTCCAATACCTAAGCCTAGCCAGCCCCAAAGGCCGATCAAGCTGCCAAAAAGAATCCGAGCGAGCAAAGCAACAACCAGCGGCTGAGCGTCGATGAGAACTGCGCCTAGCCCTGCGCCTGTGTGTACCAGTCCTGTTGTTAACAGTCCTTGAAACATAGCGCCATCGACTAGAGCAAATAAGCCGATCCACAGCCAGGCTCTCCAGGTTTTAGGCTGGGGTAGCTTGAGTGCGGCGGCGACTATC
Source organism: uncultured cyanobacterium (assembly GCA_963793495.1). Taxonomy (GTDB): domain Bacteria; phylum Cyanobacteriota; class Cyanobacteriia; order Phormidesmidales; family Phormidesmidaceae; genus Phormidesmis. The sequence goes on along the minus strand of CAWCAI010000016.1, from coordinate 870,596 downwards.
AGTGTCAGCAACCCCGCTGGCAGCAGCCGGAAGGCGGCTAGAAAGAGCGGTGAGGTGTGAGGAAGAATGTACTTCATCACGACCATCGCTGTTCCGAGGAAGAAGAAAGGCGCGACTAGGAAAAAGGGTGATTTTGCTATGTCAGTCTTTTGAAGCTGCATGGGCGTGCGAAAGATAGGGTTTCAGAAAACGCAATCATTGATAGTGAATACGTCGCTAATTCTACGGAAGAACACTGACTCGGATAGACAAGTTCGCTACCAGACTAAAACGTTATATCCCTGCAAATTGTATTCCGTATTCTGTATACAACTACTATCAAAAATCATAGATTGATGATAATTGTGGCTATGCCGGAACGTTAACAGTCTTATCTCTTGGCTGGCGAAAAGAGCTGAGACGGTGTCGCTACTGGATAGCGGTTGTCTCCTGAAAAGCCCTGTGAGTCGCGGGTTTGTTCAACCTCTCCATATGCTTTCAGTAGAGCGGCAACTTGCTTGCGGATCATGATGCCAGGGCGGTCAGTGAACATATGTTCTTCTCGGCTAAGGCTGAGGGGCACGTCGTAGTCGGTGGATTCTAGAATGCGCTTGTCTTCTAAGGTAACAGCGCGGTCAAAGGCAATCACATCAGTGGCTGGGGTGTCGGCTTCGGTGTCGTTACGAACGCAGAACTGCACCATTTGGGAGGCGCGATCGCTAATCGGCGTCATCGTATTCACAACGATATGCTCTAATCCATTCGGATAGGTAATCTTCAGCTTGATGGTAAAGGGCATCGTCCAGTCCATCGTCAGCGTCCGAAAAGTCTTGACCTCACCCATTTTCAGATTCTTCTGCTGTAGCTCCAGATTGACTACTCCTAGCTTGCCAAAGACATGAATTCCCCAGTCGGTCTCGCTAAGTTCTAATTCATCGGGCGTGGGGTGCTCTTCACTGCCGAAGGTTGCCGTATGCACAAAGGTTGGATGGGCCAAGTCCAGCTCATTTTCCATCACCCGCAGTCCAGCGCACTCCCAGGGCTCATAGAATTCTTGGATCAGTCGGTAGTTCGGATCGCCTGCTTCCTCAATGTTAGGAATATCAGCTATCGGATCTTCTAGACACACCCAAATGTAGCCGTAGCGTTCGGTGGTGTGATAGGCATCGACCCGGTAGTTGGCCGGAATAGCGCAGCCTGGTTTGAGCTGGGGGACGTGCTGACAGGTGCCGTCCGCACCAAATTCCCAGCCGTGATAGGGACAGCAAATGCGGCCCTGATCGACTTTGCCAAGCGAGAGTTTGGCAGTGCGGTGACAGCAGCGATCGCGCACCGCCGCCGCCTTGCCCACCTCATCGAGCCAGATTACAATCGGTTCTTCTAACAGCTCGAACGCCTGCGGCCCCTCAGCTAGCCGCGCTAAGGGAACAACGGGATACCAAAATCGGCGAAATACGGGCTGCTGGGTAACTAGCATGACAAAACAATTCAAAAAGCGTGATGCATACTGTATACAATACAAGTCGAGTTGATATTGTAACTTTGCATACGAATGGTTTTTAGATGCAGCAGAAATTCGTATCTATAGTAGTAGTTATGAACTAACATAGGATCAACTAAACTAACATAGGATCAACTAAAAGTGCGTCGTTTTAGCGAATCTGGAATCTGTGTATCTTTTTATCGCTGAAAAGCGGCTTGCCAAAGACACAACAGAAAACTATGTTACTTACGCCAAAGTACTTGGCCTAGTCCATAAGGCGGTCTTCAGCTTGTAACGCTAAAATAAGTCGTTGATCATACCAGATCGTTTACTGGTAAAACATTAAAGAGCGTAAACTTTCTTGAGGCGGCGATCAGAGGTAATGTCCAAACTTTTGCCGACACTGCCAGACGGCAAGGTCTGTGATTACATAGACCAGAAAACTCGTAATGACACGCCTGAAGAGTACGTTCGACAAAACATCGAGCGTCGGCTGGTGCTGGAACTGGGCTATTTGCCGGAGCAGATTGAAGTCGAGTATCCAATCAAGCAGGGTAGCAAACGGGTCCGCGCAGATCTGGCTATTTTCCGTGAGGGGGATCAGCACAACCAAGAAAATGTCTGGATCGTTATCGAGTGCAAAAAAGACTCAGTAACGCCTTCTGCTAGTAAAGATGGTATTGAGCAGCTCAGGTCTTATATGGCTGCTTGTGACAACTCAGAGTGGGGGATGTGGACCAATGGTAAGAAAAAAACTGTCTTACGTCGCATTAGAACAAACGAAGGGATCGAGTACGAAGAGCCTAACGACATTCCTTCCAAAGATGGTGATGTTGAAGAAGTTGATCGTCCTACTCGCGACTCTCTTAAGAATGCAGTTGGAGATAATTTACTCTTTTCTTTCAAGATTTGTCACGATCATATCTATGTCACGGATGGGCTACAAAAGCAGCCTGCTTTCTTTGAGTTGCTGAAGGTTATCTTTTGTAAGATCTATGACGAGAGAAACTTTCCAAATCCTTTAGAGTTCTATGCGACTGCAAAAGAGAAAAAGAGCAATGATGGTCGGCTGACGGTTTTCAACAGAATCAGCAAGATTTTTAAAGCTGTTAAAAAGCAATATCCAGCGATTTTTGACGCGAATGATGAGATTAAGCTCCAGCCGCGATCGCTCGCCTACATCATCGGTGAGCTTCAGCGATACAGCTTTCTGAGTACGAACATCGACGTAAAAGGCAAAGCATACGAGGAATTAGTTGGGTCGAACCTAAGAGGCGATCGGGGTGAATTCTTTACGCCCCGAAATATCCAAAAGATGGCGATTAGAATGCTTGAGCCTAAAATAACAGATAAGATATTGGACCAGTCCTGCGGTACAGGCGGTTTTTTGGTGATTGCTATGAACGAGGTCATCAAGCAACTGAAGAGTCAGTCTAATAAGCAGATGGGTCGAGTAGCTGAAGAACCTGGGGTCTGGAACGACGCCTTAAACGACAGAATTAAGGCAACTGCCAAACAAAACTTCTTTGGCATCGATATTAATCCGGATCTCGTCAAAGCCACTAAAATGAATATGGTAATGAATAATGATGGTTCTGGAAACATCTTCAGACAAGATTCATTGCTTCACCCTCACCAGTGGGAAGGGAGTTTCAAAAAGCAGTTTGCCAATGCTCTAGAGGTTGATCCAGCGAGCTTGCGAAATGAACAGTCTTTAGCTCACTTTGATTTGATTGCGACTAATCCGCCGTTTGGCTCCAAACTGCCTATAAAAGACGAGGAAACCTTAAAGCAATATCAACTGGGTCATGTTTGGAGAGAAATGGAAACTGGCTGGGAACCAACAGATCAACTTCAAACTTCTGCGCCTCCAGAAATTTTGTTTATTGAGCGATGCTGGCAATTCCTCAAGCCGGGTGGACGAATGGGAATTGTGCTACCAGATGCAATTTTAGGCGCACCGGGTCTACTCTATGTAAGGCATTGGATGATTAAGCACTGTCGAATTGTCGCTTCTATCGACTTGCATCCCGATACCTTCCAGCCTCGCAACGGCACCCGGACCTCAGTTTTAATCCTTCAAAAAAAGACTGAGAGCGAGATTAGCCGAGTGACTATGTCTGACTATGAAATATTTATGGCGCAGGTGAAAGCCGTCGGACACGACAAGCGAGGGAACACCGTTTATAGACGTAATGAAGAAGGGGAAGAGATACTATATCCACCTGAAAGTCAAGAAGCCATTCCTCTACTAGAACGAACGGCAACTGGAGAAGGGGTTGTTAGACCTCAGCCGCGACAAAAAAAGGAAGACGACGATACTGAGCAGGTAGCCAACGAGTTTATTGATTGGAAAAAACAGGTGGTACTGGGATGGTAAGCTACGCCTTTCAACCGGAATACACACCGATCTCGCCTGCTGATGAGTCTGATAAACTGTCAACGACTATCAAACTCAGCGAACTTTTAGACGCTGGCGTGCGTCTGGAAGCCTCTGCTTTTAGCATCGAAGCTCATAATGCGGTGACTGCTTTGGAAAATAGTGGTTTAGAACTGATTCCGCTCTACGGAGAAGATGGGCTTTGTCGGGAAGCTCACAATGCTTTCCGATTCAAGCGAATCTATGTAAAGTCTAATCAGGGCATTCCATTTCTTTCTAGCTCAGACATCATCAGCTTGCGACCTAAAATCGATAACTATTTAAGCCGAAAGCATACGAAAAACTTAGACAGACTTCTAATTCAGAAGTGGGATGTTTTAATTTCTTGTTCTGGAACTATAGGAAACATTAGTTTAGCAAGTGCAAGACTTGAAGGAAAAGCACTTTCTCAAGATGTGATCCGTCTTCGTGCAAACGAGGCTGATATAGCGGGCTACATTACTGCTTTTCTACGCAGCCGGTTTGGCCGATCGCAACTAACTCAAGCAACTTATGGTTCGGTTGTTGTTCATATTGAACCTAAACACTTAGAAAGGATTTTAATTCCTGATTTATCACCGATTCGTCTGATTGCGGTTGGTCGATTGATGTGTGAGGCAGGTGAACTGAGAGATGAGGCAAATCAGCTTTTAGATGAGGCGGATCGATTACTACATGAGCGGTTGAACTTGCCTTATTTGAAGTCAATTGCTCCGAGTGACGATGCTTCTGCGATCGCCAAGGTCAAAGCCTCTCAGCTCATGGATCGATTAGAAGCAAGCTTTCATAATCCAGTAGCAATCGCTGCTGAAAACCAATTAGCTAAACTAGCCACTGAAATAACTACTGTAGGTAATGCACGAGTTACTAAAGAAGTTAGGGCAATCACGAAATTTCGCAAACGAACTTACGTTGAAAAGGGCGGAATTCCCTTGCTTAGTAGTAAGCAGCTCTTTCCAGATCGATCCGATCAGCTGTCAAACAGCTAGCCAAAGGCGCTCATACCAAAGATCTACCTGAAATTCAGCTTCAGGAAAATATGATTGCTGTTACTTGTTCTGGAACAATCGGACGAGTACAAATTATTCCGGCTTACATGTCGGAGTGGACCGCTAGTCGAGCACGCGACCCGACTCCTAGCATCTGATAGACATGAATCCTAGGCTATCTGTATGCTTGGTTAGCTTCTGATTACGGCTATAGCCTTATAACTCGTCACGCTTATGGCTCAGTAATTCTCGAGTTTGATAGGGTTATGCTTGCTTCTGTTCCAATTCCACTGCCAGAACTAAGCATTAGAGATGAAATTGGCAACCTAGTTCTCAAAGCTAATCAACTGCGTGATGAAGCTTGGCGTAAGGAACAAGACGCTATCGCCAGGCTCGAAAACTGGATTGCTAATAAACCGACTGTCTCAAAGCAAGACGAACTTAACCCAAACAAAATTCCTTTAGCAGATATAGAATACGACTCCAACGCAATTCCAATCTGGCAGTTAGCAGCTCAAATTTCTGCTAGAGTACCTCACGAAGAATGGGCAAAAGTCCCTTCTGATCTATCACAGCGATTTGATTACTACCAGGGATTGAAAGACGATTTGTGAGGTTCATTTTTGCAGACACAGGCTACTGGATTGCTCTATTGAATCCGGGTGACAACCTACATCAAAAGGCCATTCATTTGGCACAGTCTTTACAGCCCATACACATTGTTACCAGCGAAATGGTACTCACCGAAGTCCTAAACGATTTCTCCAAACGAGGTGAGTATCTACGAAACGTAGCTACCGAACTCATTCAAAACCTGCGTCTTCACCCTAACACCACCATAGTGCCTCAAAGCAGCCAGCAGTTTGAACAGGCATTCACTCTCTATACCCAACGTAAAGATAAGCATTGGAGTCACACAGACTGTGTTTCCTTCAACATCATGGAAGACAATGACATAGTAGAAGCACTTGCCTACGACAAACATTTTACTCAAGCCGGTTTTATTCCTGTGATGCGGAACTGTCGGGAAATGAGTTGAGCGAAGTGCGCTCTGATAATGAGCTCTCGACTTTTCAAATCATTTGGAAAAGTAAAGGAGTCCACCGACGCCCAGATGTCTCCGACGCCAGCCTATCCCAGTCTCTCTATTAAATGGTCGCCTACGCGCATAGCATTGGCCATGATGGTAAGCGAGGGATTGACAGCGGCGCTAGAAGGGAAGAAACTGCCGTCTACAACGTAGAGATTATCCATATCGTGAGCTTTGCAGTTGAGATCTAGGACTGAGGCGGCTGGATCGGTGCCGAAGCGACAGGTGCCGACCTGGTGAGCGATCGCGCCAATCGGCAAAATCTTACTAAAGTACCAGGATACCGGCAGCACGCTTCCCTGATTGTCTACCTCACGCACCACTTTGACCCAGCGCCTAATCAATCGCTTAAACGCAATCATGTTGTTCGCTGTGTAGTTCAGCGTAATCTTCCCATTCTTCACCATGACTCGATTATCAGGAGTAGGCGCATCCTCCCCAGTAAGCCACCAGTCCACCGTTCTCCTGGCCGCAAGCTGTAGAGCAAACGTCGGTGCAATCTTGGGCACGTCTAATGCCAGCATCCGATGGTTCACCTTGCCCAGCAGCTGTATATGGCCCATCGGATAGTCAAAGCCTGGCTCACCCCAGTAATAATCATTGATTGCTAGAGTCTTTTGAAATACGCTTTGATTCTCTTTCAGCGTCAGCCCCACAATCGCCGCCGCCAGGTGCTTCATAAAATTTCGGCCTACCTGATCAGAGCTGTTGGCTAGTCCGTTTGGGTGCTGATCGTTCGCCGAATTAAGCAGTAAGACCGCAGAATTAACCGCACCACAGGCAACAACAACAATGTCTCCAGAAAAAGTTTGTAGCTCTCCGTCAATCTCCGCTTCAACGCCTGTAATCTCTTTGCCAGAATCGCTGGTATGTAGCTTGTTTACCTTCGCTTCTGTAATCAAATGCACATTCTCTTTTCCCATCGTCGGGCGAACGCAGCTGACATCTGCATCGGCTTTAGCATCAATAAAGCAGGGAAATCCGTCGCAAGTATTGCAGCGAATACATTCACTCAAAAAAGCATCTTTCTCGTTTAGCTTGATCGACAGCGGTAGATAAAAGGGCTGAAGTCCTCTTTTTTGAAAAGCTTTGTCGAGGCCAGCGATGCGGGGCTCGTGGCTGACAGGTGGAAAGGGATAGTCGCTGCTACGAGGTGGCTCAGTAGGATCTAATCCCTGCTTGCCATGTACCTGATAGAGGGCTTCTGCTTGGTCGTAGTACGGCTCAAAATCGCCATATTTTAGCGGCCAGGCGGGAGAGGTTCCTTCCTGTAGCTGCACTTCATCGAAGTCTTTCTCTCTGAGTCTAAACAGTGCGCCCCCATAGAATTTCGTATTGCCACCTACCCAGTAATTCGTCCCAGGATTAAAGTCATTACCCTTTCTATCAGCCCAGGTCTCGCTGGCCTGATAGCGTCCATCGCGAAAGACCGCAGATGTGCTCCAGTTGGCTTTTTCTTTGGGTAGGAAGGCACCTCGCTCTAGCACAAGAATTTTCTTTCCACTGGGTGCCAGGCGATGGGCTAGCGTGCCGCCCCCTGCGCCAGTGCCGATGATAATGACGTCATAATGCTGGGAGGTTGACATGGTGAGAATTTAGTAAGGGTCTTAGTAGCCTACAGGTCAATCATAGTCTCCTTTCATAGGCCCTGACTGTCAACGATCCAAAGACCGAGATCAGCAGCAGGCTGCACAGTAAAACAATGCCGACTGAGCGAAAGGCCGGTTCGTTTGCCGAGAGGGCTCGCATCGAATCGACGATGATAGAGATAGGATTATAAGTTACGATGCCCTGTGCCCAGTCTGGAAAGCCTTCTCTTGGAACATAGCCAGTACTCATGAACGTAAGCGGCAGTATCCAAGGGTTGAGCGCAGCGGCAACGGCTTCAGCTGATTTTGCACCAATCGCGATATAGAATCCAAATAAAGCAACGGATAGAGAAAAGATCACTGGCAGCAGCAAAAAGACAAACAGGTTCAGCAAGCCTCCTTGAAACCGAAAACCAATTAGATAGCTAGCGAGAACGACGCCAGTGGTTTGAAACAGTAGCCGTCCACCAGAAGCTAACAGTCGCCCGCCAACAGCGGCAAAGCGGGCGATTGGCATAACCCGCAGTCGCACGTCTATGCCGCTATCGAGATCTTCATAAAACAGATTGCTGATGTTTACTGTATTGAACAGCAAGCCCTGAACAATAATAAACGGCAGTAAAAACTGAGCATAGCCGCTAAAGCCTTCGTCTGGAGAAACCACCCTAGCAAAGCTAGCCGTAAAAACAAATAGAAGAGAGATCGAAAAAACGGTCGATACTAGTACAGAAGCAGGATTGTGAATGTCTATGAGTATGTTTCGCCAGGCCACGATAGTGATGTCATGAAGGGTTCTCGGCAGACCACCTTCACGGCGAGCAGCGACCATAGCCGCAACTTCTGAGGTATCTAGCGACGGAGTGTGACTTATCATGGGATTGTGACCGCTTAGCTATCGCTACTATGTAATAGGTATAGTTGCTCAGGATAATTTCTTGTAAAGTCGAACAGACCACAGACCCAAGACGATCAAGAGGCCGAGCAGCCAAACCAGGCTGGCGATAAACAGAGAGAGTCCTGCCTGGTCGCCGCCCAAAAGTGCTCGAAGCGCGTCGCAGGTAATGCTGACTGGCTGATAGCGGACAAAAGGCTGTAGCCAGCTTGGAAAGTTCTCTGTAGGGCTAAACCCATTGCTCAAAAGCAAGAGAGGAGTATATGGAATAATGGCTACAGCATCTACCAGTGTGGGATCGCGCAGTTTGAGGGCGAGAATACTGTAGCCGGTAATGCAAGTGGCGGTGAAAACGGTGACCAGGGTGAAGTAGCCGATCCAGGCTAAAAGCCCTCCGTAGAAGCGGAAGCCAAAGCCGTAGGCAACAAAAAATAGAATGACTGTCGCCAGAAAGGCCCGCACCATGTAGGCCATAACAAGGCCAGCAACAACGGCGACTCTGGAAATGGGCATAACCCGGCAGCGATTCATCATCCCGGTTTCGATATCTTTGGCAAGCATGATAGCCGAACCCAATCCCGCAAAGAAAAGCACTTGGATATTGATGACTGGAACAAGATATTGAATGTAGTCAACTCCCTGGCGAGCCATGAGCTTTTGGCCGATAATCCAAAAGCCAGAAAGAAATACCGTAGGGAAGATCGCGATCGCAACAATCACAATCGGATTCCGCTTCAGCCGAATTAAGTTCCGCCCGGTAATCAGCAGGCTATCTTCAATCGCTCGTCGCCACCCGGTTTCCTGACGCTGGGCAATCATCTGCCGAGCTAGTAAATCGACGTTGCTCTCTAGAGACATCACAAAGTAAACGCTTTCTTCAAGTCGGAAATCAACGAATCTGCCCTTCCACGAACTTTTCTTCTACTGACGGGTTTCCTTCGGTTGTTATATCTATCTCTTCTCTTCGTACCGTCTCTTGCGCTGTCACTGTTTCTGTAACGGCCTCTTTTCGCACAGAAACAGTTTGATAGGGCACTATTGTACGACAGGAAAGCGCCTGATCTTCGTAGATTCCCATACGAATAGAGCCGTCCTCAGCAGTCTCAGCGTCGCCTATGTTTAGTCTCGTCTCTCCGCTGTAGATAGATTCTATCTCTATGATAATCTTCTCTCTCGTCACAGGAATGTCTGCGCTCGCACTGTCTGTGACAATGCGCTTAGATATCTTAACCTCACCCGTTTTAATTCTGCGCGTCTGCGTCACTAGACGCTCTTCATAGAGCTGAATAGGTAAATCGGAACTGTTGAGCGAGCCGACAGCTACAGTGCTAGAGGCTGGCTGTACAGGCGAAGTCTCCACGACAGCGGGCGTTTCCATTGGCAACGTCTGAGCAACAGGTTCTCTTCCTATAGTTGTCTCTTTAGTAGAGACAACTTCTTCCAGAATAGGCGCAGAAGATTCGACTGGGATTGAATCTTCTAGCGATCTCATGGGGATATCGTTGGTAGGGTCAGTCATAAGAGCCACAAGGTATTTAGATAGGTGGACGTTTAGCTAAAAGAGGTCTACTCCATACAATGGTTTACTCAGGACTAGTTTTCCGTCCCTCAGTGGAAAGAAAAATTCAATAAGAAATTTGAAGCAGTCGAACATATTCATGAATATAGTACGTTGATCCGCATTTTTGTAATCGGTGCTACAGAATAATCTATGCCTTTTTGCAAAAGAAGGCTCACCCTTTGGGATGGTTAAACAACTTCGATGCGCTCATACTATTGCCTCACGCCGTTTAAACACGACCAAACTGAAATACAACCAGACGTTAAGGAGTCTTTGCACAATGGCATACACGACAGGCAGAACCGATCCAGGTCAAGACAGGGTCAACCCCGGTGTTGCTGTCCCCGCTGCTACCACAGTTCCAGTTGCCGAATACCATGACACTGTTCGCTGGGGTCCTATCTTCGCCGGAATTGTAGTAGCTATTGTTTCACAATTGATGTTAAGTGCTTTGGGCGCGGCAGTTGGTGGCTTTGCCGCTGGTGAGGCTGCACCCGGTGCGATTGGCACAGGTCTTGGCATATGGGCCGTCGTCAGCCTATTAATCTCTCTCTTTTTAGGTGCCTGGACAATGGCTTCGTCCTGCGGACCTATGAACAGCAAAACCGCAATGTTGAACGCAACTATCATGTGGGCAACCACACTGGTCATCAGCGGTTGGCTGCTAGCTAGCGGCGTCTCTGGAACTTTTGGCGTATTGGCTGCCAACGCAGGTGGTGCGCTCACTCAGGTTATTGAGCCCGGTGGTGCTTCCTTACCCGGAGCCGATCAGGTTGCTGAGGCCATTCCCAATGTAACTGCCGCAGAAGGAGCCCAGTACGCAGCCACAGCTGCAAAAGCTAGCGTCTCTTTCCTCATCGGTTCCTTGCTAGGTCTAGTTGCTGCACTCATCGGTTCTACCGTTGGTGCCAAAAAACCAAGAGCGACTGTTGTTCGGTAGACCGCATGTTCGGTAGATCGCATGTTCGGTAGATCGCATTGAGTTCCGTAAAGTTTCTTTTCTACAACTGATGAGTTAAGAGAGAGGATGATGCAGTTTTTGCGTCATCCTTCTTGCTATTTATACTCGTTCTCTTCAAAACGCTAATCAAGACGCTAAGACATCCACAGACTGCTGACCTTGTCAGATACCTCTATGTGCATAGAAGAAATAAATAAATCTCTTTCTTCTATGCAATGAAAACAATAGCTGAATTACATAAACTTCATATGTAATTCACTACAAGAGAGAGAACGCACATGCCACTCGCAAGCCTTAAAAACACCTATCCCGACTACCGCAACACTTTTAGCGACAATAACCTTAGTCACATAGAAGAGTACAGCGTATACGCGGACGGAGACGATAAGGTCGGATCTGTAGAGGATGGCCTATTCGACGACACCGATGGTCAGTTTCGATACTTGATTGTAGATACAGGTTTTTGGTTCTTTGGTAAGAAAGTGCTGCTCCCAGTTGGCCGTGCTCAGTTCGATAATGAGCAAAAACGGGTCTATGTGGCTGGTCTGACTAAGGGGCAGGTCGAAAGTCTGCCTGAGTATGACAGCAATATGACAGTTGACTATGACTATGAAGAGAACGTGCGTGGCGTTTATCGTGAGAACTCGGTTAGCCAAAGTGCGCCTGTAGGGACTGCTGCCGCTGTAGGGACTGCTGCTGCATATGATCGAGATAGCTACACCTACGAAAGAGACGCCGATCTGTATACAGCCAATGTAGATGACAATCATCCTATCCGTCTGTACGAAGAGCGTCTAGTTGCAGACAAGAACGTTGTCAAGACTGGCGATGTCGTAGTTGGCAAGCGGGTAGAAACCGAGACTGCTAATGTCTCTATTCCGCTGGAGAAAGAGCGGGTAGTAATTGAGCGAACCGCAGCCACTACAGGGGTTGCAGAGACTACCCCTCACACCTTTAACGATGGCGAAGTTGCTCGAGTAGAAGTGTACGAAGAGCAGGCCGCCATTCGCAAAGAGACAGTAATGACCGAAGAAGTTAATGTCAGAAAAGAAAAGTCGCAAGAGATGGCTACTGAACAAGCTACAATTCGCCGAGAGGAGTTAGATGTTACCTCTGACGGCAACGCAGTGATCGACAATAAGTAAGCTAGTCATTTTGAAGAAACTGATTGGTCACGCTTCGCTTTAAGCCGAGGTAAGTACCAATTATTTTCGAAAGAAGAAAGAGAGTCAGCGTATATTGCTACGGCTCTCTTTTTTTGCTTTTTTGCTTTGAGTCTGTTTATACATCTTCGTCTTCTAATAGGTCGAATCGCTTCGGATAGGGCAGCTGATGCCTAGCAAACTCTTTTTTAGCTCTGACCGTTAGATCCGTTTTGTAAGGAAACTCGTCTCTAGCATCTAAAGGATAGGAGCGTAGCTTGTACAGGCTACCCCAGCTGTGTTCAGACATGACGACGACAATCGGCAGCTTTAGGTGTGTGTATTTACTGGTGTAGGCGATCCGGTACAAGATGTTTTCTACTTGCTCGGGATTGACTTCGTGAGCTAGATAAAACTCTGTGACTACCTGCGCCTCTAGCTCTCCCATGTTGGCGTTAGAAACTGTGTTGGTCCAGATGTGGCTGTGCGGAACGGTAACAATATTGTCAGAAGGCGTCTTCAGACGGATGCCTCGAAGTCCATAGCTGATTACCTCGCCGTATTCGTCTGCGATCGCAACCCTATCTCCAACTCGATACGGCGCTTCAAACAGCCCCACAATTCCAGCGATAATCGAACTTGCATAGTCCTTGAAAGCGAAACCCAGCGCGACTGCAACCGTACCAGTCACCGCCAGCACGTTTTCTCTAGAAAGATTAAGAAATAGGTTCATCAATAAGATCACCATAATTGTCATTACAGTAGTCCGAATGAACGGCTGAAACTGCTTGATACGCAGTCGGTTATGTCTAGCCACTTTCTCAGACAGCCAAATTACCAGGGCATCCACGCCCTTAATCAACAGATAAGCAACAACAACAATAATCAACGCTTGAATAATCTTGGGAGCGGTAATTTTACCGAGTAGTTCCCTAGTTTGATCAGCGGTTTCGCTGGCCGCTTTTTTCGCCGAGTCTCCAGCTGTTTGAGCGACAAAAACCCATACGGGTGATTCTATAAACCAAATCATTTCAATCTCTTTCTACCAGTGAATCTATTCCTACTAAAGCTATTGCAATCGTGCGCTAAGGCGTTTCAATAATGAAGTTGTTGTTAGCAAGCTCTCTTCTCAATCGTGGATAGTGAATTGGATTGGCTTTGATCATGCCGTTTCGCTGTTCGATAATGCCCTGCTTGCGAAGAATTTGTACCTGATTATTAACAATCTGAGGAGCATCCCCTAGGCTCTCTGCTAGCGAACCAATCGTCAAGTCGCCATGGAGCATCAGCGAATATAGTAAGTACAGGTCGCTCTGGCTGAGATCTGGCAAAGGCGGCAGTTTTGGAAGTTGAGCAACTATTCGGTCGCTCTTTTGCGGCTCCGCTGAGCGATCTATCTGGAAAGGTTTTGTCTGAGTATCTCGTTTAGTTGCTTTATCATCCTCTGGCGGCTGTTCGGCGACTTCGCGATAGCACAGAGACTTCATGAATAGCTGTAGTGCGATGATACTAACGCCGCCAGAAATATCAGCTAGGCGATCAAAATACTCACGCTTGGGGCTAGCACCCTCTGCTTTGCTATGATCCTCATCGTCGAACGTTTCTTTGACAGAGCGTAGAGAAGATTTTGCCGTCGCTGCTGCCTCCTGAGTGATTTCAGAGAGCGCTTCAATGGGTTTATTGATAGAAAGATGAATTCCCTCAAGCTGATTGAGATCGCCTAGCCGTTTGTGTAGTGCCGCATCACTGAAATAGACATCAAATTGTTTGACGACAGGTTCTAGCCATTCTTGTATCTGTTCTCCAGTAAGCTCTGGGATAGAAACCGTTCGATCGCAGTAGGCGTGAAGCTGAAGCGTAGACTCTAGATACTCCCAGCCAATCCGTCCGCAGCCCAATACAATAAACTGGCTAGGATCGTTCATCGCCGTATCCTGTAAGTAATCAATTCCATCTAGACCTTGAGCACTCCGTAAGAAGCACCAGCACAGATTAGGAATGATAGTGATCTGATCTGTTTTAGAGTAGTCTTTCTCAAAACGATCGGGCGCAGCGCAATCTGGCTCGATTGAGCCAAGCTGCTTTTTGATTTTATCTTGAATGGTAGTGCTATCAAGCGGGCGCGCTATCCAGTCGAGTATCTCAATGTTTAGCTCATACTTCTCTTTTACCACCAGTTGAGAGAGAGTCTCTCCTATAATCCGAGAAATCGGCGAGACAGGTTGAGCGAGAATAGCGATAGAATTGTTGGTGCTGTTGGGAGCTTCTAGCCACTGCGCGATCGCAGACTCTATCGGGTCTAGCACTGCTTGCGTTTCAAGAGGATGCACCGGTAGCGCGTTCACCGCATCTCTAAGCTCATTGAAAATATCATCTGGTAGCGTGGCCAGCGAATCGTCTGATTCCGGCGTGATCTGAGCACTCTTAGCGAACCAACCAACGCGAAAAAAGCGCTTACTAAGTAACCAGGACTTAAACTTCGAGGCTTCTGAGACCATAGTGATATAGGACAGCTAAGAATATACCTTGCTATCGTTAGCTAGCCTGGCATGATTTGAAACACGTTGTCTACGCAGCGCTAGCCATCTCCGTTTCGCTCGCGCTGCTTTTTGACCATTGCCAGCACCGAGCGTGAAAGATTGAGAGCTCTAGGAGATTCTCCTTCCGGCTGAACAGGCCAGCCTTCTCGCTGCCTGGCTCTGTTGCCATCGGTCTCTTCGGTCTGGTCGTGAAAGAGAACCTGTTGGGTCGGAAAGGGTAAATCTATTCCTGCAGCCACCAGCTCGTTACAAACGTTTTCTAGCACCCAATCTCTAGAAGCAACCATATCGGCCTGTCTAGGCGGCTCAATCCACCAGCGAGCCCGAATATTGATGGTGCTATCCGCCAAAGCCACTACTAGCGCTTCTGGCCCTGGATCTTGAATCACCTCATCGCGACTGTTGAGCGTTTTCAAGATAATCTCTTTGGCATGGGCAATATCATCACCGTAGCCAATACCAATATCGTATTCCAGCCGTCTGCGGTCATAGGCGGTGTTGACAGTGACCGCGTTAGTAAAAAGTTCCGCATTAGGAATGACAACTCGGCGGCCATCGTAGGTACGAATAGTGGTCGCCCTCGTTTGAATATGCTCTACGGTGCCTTCGTAATCATTGAATATAATCTGATCTTCCAACTTGAAGGGTTCTGTTAATAAGATCAGGATGCCCGCCAAGAAATTTTGCAAGATATCTTTGAAGGCAAAGCCGATAGCAACACCACCAATTCCCAGAGCAGCTAAGGCATCGGCAGGATTAAAGCCGGGGAAAATGATAGTTGAAGCAATCAAAAAGCCTAGAATAACCAGCCCGCCTTGAGCTAGTCGTCCGAAGACTAGACCCACATTGCGAGTGTCTCTATTTCTAGTTTGTCTGCGGACAAAGGCACGAATGAACTTTCCCAGCATCCAGAAGAGAAAGAAGATGATTACGCCAATGACGAGATTAGGTAATAGTGCGATCGCGCCCTGCACCATACCTAATAGCGTTTCTCTTGCTGCTGAAAGTGAAATATTGTTCTCCACTGTTCTCCCTTAAAAAATCTTGTGACTAGCTACTTAACTCCCAGGGGTCGACGGCTTTACCGTTTGAGAATGTATAGCAAAGCGCGGAAAGCTATAGTGAGCTGTAGCAATTCCTGAACGTATCCGGGAATCGCTGTGTATCAGCACAGCAAAGAACCAGCCGGACTTACGTCATAGCTGGCCCCTCGCTATTTGCCTATGATTGGCAGCTCGCATTCAGTAGTGGTAGTTAATCACCATAGCTTGAATACTGCATGTTTAATATTACATACGGTGCCATCATAAAATGCCAGCACCAGAGCAGCAATACTAAGGTCGCCTCAATCAGAACTAAGGCGTGATTTCTTCTAGAACTTCCTCGATATTTTCTTCGATAGAAGTAGCGCTGGAATCTTCAGGGCTGTACATATCCTCTTTGTCAGCCGCGCCCTGTACGCCATTGAGTCCCTCAGCAGAGTTCTTCATCACGCTTTTACCGTCATTATCACTAGACAGATCGCCAGAGATAGCTTTCTCAGACTCTTTCTGTACGCCGTTGAGCTGTTCCACGCCTTTCGAAGTGCTGGAGCTGCTGTTTCCGAACGCAAGCGCTGGCGTAGCACTAGCAAACAGGAAAAGTGCGCAGGCGGTGGCAATTACCAGCGGACGCAAGCCGGAATACAAAGTAGAAAGATGGCTAAAAATCTTTTTCATGGAAAATTCCTCCTGGGAATGTAAAAAATGAATAAGCTGAGCGACATGACCAGTACTAAAAACAGTTCATATAACTCAGCTTAGATTCTATGCTATGGAACGATCACTTTCTTACACGGTTACTTTTTACGAAGCTTTAGCGATAGCCCTAGTTAAAAAAGTCCTTGATAGATTCGACCACACCGCCCGCAGCATCTTCGACATCATCGGCAGCCTCAGCAGTAGCGCCCTTCGCCTGACCGATGTCGCGCTTTAACTTGCCTTTGAGCTGATCGGTAGCGCCATCGAGCTTATCAGTAGCGCTGTCTAGATCCACCGCATCCTCAGCCCTACCAACGCCGCGCTTCACCTTACCAACTGTACTATCGACAGCGCCCTCTAGCTGGTCGCTAGTTCCGGCACCAGACATTCTATCTAGCTCTGCTGCCGCTCGCTCGTCGACTACGTCTGCTGCCGCCTGAGAGCCCACTGCATAAGCCGTAGAAACTGAGCTGCCAAAAACCGCAACAGTCACCATCGCCAGACAAACCGCCCGGACAAACCACCGCTTCATCGTGCTTACCTGCCAGTTCAGGCGACGATTGAAAATAACCATTCCATATCTCCTTCGTGTTACTTCTATATTTTTGAAGTATTTGTTGTGCCTACTCATACAATCGCTTTATCAATTCCGAACCCATCCACCCTACGGAAGATTCAGGCGCATCTAGAGACAGAACCAACCGGCCAAACGCCTTTGAGAAAAGACTACGAACTCCGTAATCAGACAGCTTGACAGATACGGTCACATAGACGTAGCGAGTCGAGTGACTTAGTCAGTACCCTGAGCATCCCTAAAGCACGCTTTGAGCGCACACAGTCAATATCTATCCCTTTGTAAATATGTCATGGCGGGAGCATCTCTATCTCTTGCGGTGCTGGAACAGACACAGATTCAGATAATATCTCAAGGGGTGAAGAAACCATCGTCAACTGCAAAAAAGACGCAGCGGCTTTGCTCAAGAAAAGGCTGAGTGCAAAAGACTGGCAAGTACTACCTAGAAAAGCATTTTCCCCATGACCTACCCGTCTGGTAAAGCTCGTGGGCGATAACTTCCTTTATCATTTCATCAAAAGACTAGCCTGTCAGTATCGGACTGTCAGTAGAAGGTAACAGGAAAACATGGAAACAACTGAACAGCGAACTGTTGGACAGATCGAAAGAGAGCTCTCTCAAAAGGTGCAGGCCCTTTACAAGAAGCATATGGGACATCAGCCTAGCAAGGTGTCATGTCAGCTATTTAGCAGTAAGCTTGTCGTTGTTCTAGAAGATTCAGTTACACAGCCAGAGAAGCTGCTGATCGAAGAAGGACAGACAGAGCTGGCCAAAAAAGTCCGCTCCGACCTCAACGAGGCTATGCAGCCTCAGATTAGAGCATTGATTGAAAGCATATTGGGTGTTACTGTCTTGGATTTGCTAAGTGATGCAACGCTTTATACCGGAAGAACTGGCATTATTGCAGTGCTATCGGATGCACCCACTGTTCGCAATCCAGAAGCTATTCCGAAACTAAAGAAGTAAAGCGCACAGAGATAAAAGTCAAAAAGTAAAGACTCTTAAGATAGACTGAACCGAATATATGTCAGAAGGTAGGCTTTAGCTTTAGCTTTATCCATCTATCGATTGACTAGTCTGTCAACCGCTCCATCCTACTATTGGTATAGCTAAGCGGGCTTGTCAGAAACAGGTAGAAATTATTTCCTTCGGCTCTTGTTTTCAAGATACTTTATTTTTTTGGAAACGGTTTGGATCTTCTGACAAATGCCTGTCTAAGTTCTATCTGTAGGTACCGATACCTGTAGATGTCACCCGCATGGGCTGCTTTCAATACGGCTTGAAAGGGCAGTAGCTGTGGGGGACTTCTGTTCAAAAGAGTTACTGGAGCATTTTTATGACAATAGAGTTAAAAGAGGATGTGGCGTATATCCTGCTCAAGAAAATGAGCGATCGCCCGGAGTCGTCTGAGCCCCTTCCTTTGAGTTTGACAGCATCCGATTTTGTCGGTCGCAACACCGACAAGACCGAGATCCTAGCTCATCTTGACTATCTCAATCAGAAAGGCTACATCAATGCAGACTTCTCTGGAGATGCCTACGCCAACTCCGGCCCAAATCCGCTTCCAGATAACGTCGAGCTCCAGGCCGTCGAACTCACGCAGAGCGGCAAAGACTTATTCAAGAAGATGAGCGAGAATCCTCCCGAGGAACTCGAGTCTGGGCCTAGTACGCCGATTGCGACAAAAGACATGGACTTTCTAGAGAAAGTCATGCTCAAAGGTCACATCGCCGATATCTATGACGCTAGGGACTTGACAGAAATTGTCTTCCGCACCATGCGAGACTTGATGACAACAGAGGTTGCAGGTGAGGTTGCCAGCGAACTTCACACATCCGCAGTGGATACAGACAAAAAAGCAGCGCAGGAAGAGGTTGCCGATCTTTGGAAGGACTCCAATCCGTTGGTTCGTTTCCTCAGTCAGATCCGGCCTAAGCTCAACTTTAGCGACGAAACTTTCTTCTTTAGAATTGAGAAAGAAGGCGGCTTGCCAAAGACAACTGGCCCGCACACCGTCGTAAAAGCGGTCTTCAGTGCTACTAAGGAAGAGATTTCTGATGAGCGAGCAGCTGAAATTGCAGAGTTCATGCCTGGCGAAGTTCGTACACTATGGGAGGAAGCATAAATCATGGCTACCACTGACAACAATCCAAGCGGACACGATCCTAGAGAGCCCAATGAACCGGGCACTGAGAATATCAATCCCGGTGATAAGGAAGCGCCTCCTGGGACTTCTGTAGAAGAGAAGGGCGAAAAGACTGCTGTCGCTTATCAAGATGCTACTGGCAATCCCATCGAAGTGCCGACCTATTTTACGGTAGAAGGCGAAGAGGGCGAGAAAGAAGCTCTGCACCATGTGAAGGACGCAGAAGAAATTTCTGATGTCATTCGCCAGGCGCGGGTTGATGAAGAGGGCGATCGCAAGTGGTGAGAGCTTGATCTACTAGCAGAGTCGCTGACAAGTGGTATTCTCTGATCGCTTGCACGAGCGTCCGCACTAACGGCGGCTCAACCTTTGATAGCTCATTATAGACAGCCTGTCTGAGTACGGGGTCTGTAATGGGCTTTTTGGTGTTATATACTGCCAGTGGCTGAGCTCAGAGATTTAGGTGTTTAGGTATGGATAGTCTGCTCGAAGAAGTCCAACGTAGACTGGTTGGCCTGGTAGGTCAAGCTATCGTTATTCTACCGGCGATCTTCTTTGCAATCATTATATTGCTGCTGACTCGAACAGTGGCAGAGCTAGTTCGAAAAGGGGTGCGAAAGGTTGCCTCTAGGACACTCAGTAGCCTATCCCTACAGTCCCTGCTGATTCAGACTAGCTATGCGGCGGCATTGACTGCAGGGGTCTTGCTTGCCTGTATTGTTGCCTTTCCAGATTTAGGATTTGGCGATCTGGTGGCTCTATTGGGACTAGGTTCGGTCGCCATTGGTTTTGCTTTTCAAGATATTTTCAAAAACTTCCTGTCTGGCGTTCTGCTGCTGCTTCAAGAGCCTTTTTCTCTAGGCGACCAAATTATTGTCGAAGGCTTTGAGGGCACCGTCGAAGAGATTGCGCTGCGCTCTACTCAAATTCGCACCTATCAGGGCGAACTGGTGGTGGTTCCTAATTCTGTTGTGTTTACCAGTCCGGTACAGGTAATGACCGGCAGACCCTATCGACGCACTGATTTGGCAATCGGTGTAGATTACAATACCCCTTTACCTCACGCGGTTAGAACGCTCACAGAAGCGGCTAGATCTGTTGAAGAAGTAGCCCCTAACCCAGCAATTGAGGTAGACATCATCGGTTTTGGCGATAGCGCTATTGATATGGTCGTACGATATTGGACCCGCTCAGATCAGGGCTCTGTTCGCCGGTTGAAGACGCAAATGATGCTAGCGCTCAAACAAGCCTGTGACAAGGCAGATATCAATATTCCTTATCCTATTCGCACGGTTTATCACTTCGATCAAGAGAAGTACAGCGACAACGCTCGGATAGAAAAGACGAATGGGCGATCGCAGACCTACAGCCCTGATACAGCAGATTCATAGGGATGTATTCTTCTAATTAGGCTGTCTAGCTCTGCATAGTCAGGGAGTGTCGTATCAATTTGTTTGCCTTTACGGATGACAAGGCGATCGCTTTGCCCCCTAGCAATCAATTCGTTTAGGCTTCGCGCTTTAAACACGACAAAGTCTGCTGAGCCCCCTTCAACAATCTTTCCAATTCCTTCTAACCCCATCATTTCAGCCGGCGTTCGAGTAATTGCCTGCGGCCAGTCGCCGATGGGATGATCTAGCTGCCCAATTTTCACAGATTGAGTAAAGACCTCTAAGCCATCGTGATCGCCATAGGCATGGAACGGATCGCGGCAGTTGTCAGAGGCGATCGCACACTTCACCCCCGCCGCCTTCAGCTCTTTTAGAACCGTCACCCCCCGATACCGAGGCGTTCTCACTGGCTTTTGAGCCGGTTGGCGATCCTGCAAATACAGATTACACATCGGCAAACTTACAATTGCAACGCCTGCCGCCTTGACCGCATTAATGGTCTGCTTCACCACTGCTTCAGGCTGAACAGACAGACTACAGCAGTGCCCACAGGTAATTCGCCCGGTAAACTGATGGCGAATCGCCGCCTCCGCTACTAAACGCAGCGAAATGTCATCCGGGTCTAGGCTCTCGTCCGTATGAAAATCGAGATCCAACTCTCTCTCTTTAGCCAGCTCAAAAGTTCGATCAATCTGTTGGACAATCTCTGCATTCATCAGCGTCACCCCGCCCAAAACGCCGCCAGAGTCAGCCGTCAAATCTGCCAGCTTCTCACCCTCTGACGTCAAAAAATAGTCCAAAGAAACCAAACAAGCGGCCTGTAGCTGAATTCTATTAGCCCATTCTTGTCGCAGCTGACAAAATACATCAAAGCTAATTTCAGCTTGACCGTCAGCGGCATCTAAGTGGGTGCGAATTGCCTGAGTCCCATGAGCATAGCTACACTTCAAGCCAAACTCGGCTCGCTGGTACACATCCTCCGCTGTCCAGCGCTGCACTCGATCTCGGCCCGCTGTCTCTAACGCTTTTCCAAACGTTCCATCCGGGTTCGAACTTCTAGGCCAGATGTGCCCCTTGTCTAAATGGGTGTGCATGTCGACAAAGCAGGGCCAAATCAACCCTGATTTCACATCTAGAGCGGGGACGTCCATTGTTGGATCAGCGACTGGCGATCGCACACTTACCAATTGCCCATCACGCACCTCCAAATCTACCGAAACTAACGCTTCGTCGCTCGCATCCTTTGGGAATTGGTCAGCCCTAGACCAACTATCCAAACTGTTTGCCAGCAGAGACAAAGGTACCCGTCCATTCCGCAACCAGTAGTGAGAAGTGTCAGGAATCTGCAAGAAAGAAATCGTCGGCATCTGAGGGAAAGATAAATAACGTCATTCGCTACAATAAGCTTAACGCTCAGTGGTTTAGTCGCCGTTCAACCGTACTTCAGCCATGGTTCAGCAACTCTCCAAGACGGACATCATCTATCCAGACTGTGACGGCCAGCTGATGGCAGACAATACAGAACAGTTCGAATGGATCGTCACGATCAAAGAAAATTTGGAAGCGGTTTTCGCGGACGACCCTGACGTATTTGTCGCAGGTGATTTGCTCTGGTACCCGATTGAAGGGGACAACAAGACTCGTAGGGCACCCGATACGATGGTTGCTTTTGGCAGACCCAAGGGGTATCGCGGCTCGTACAAGCAGTGGCAAGAAGACAATATCGCTCCGCAAGTCGTCTTCGAAATTCTCTCTCCAGGCAATCGCCAGAAAGAGATGACAGAAAAATTTCAGTTCTATCAGCGCTACGGCGTCCAAGAATACTACGTCTACGATCCGGACACAGTGGAGCTCACAGGCTGGCAGCGGGTCGACCAACATCTAGAGGCTATCCAGGAAATTCAAGACTGGACTAGCCCACTGCTTGATATTCGATTCGCACTGAAACCCGACACGTTAGAAATCTACAGGCCAAACGGCGAGGTGTTTCTTACTTTCACAGAGACCAGCCAAGCGCGCGACGAGGCAAAACAGCAGCGCGACGAAGCAAAGCAGCAGCGCGACGAAGCAAAACGGCAACGCGACGAAGCTATTGCTAAAGCCGAGCGGTTAGCAGCTCAGCTCAAAGCGTTAGGGATTGACCCAGCAGCAGATTAATCAAAAGGTCAGCTGTTAGTTCAGCGAAAGAGTCTATCAGGAGCTTAGCTGCCTTGGGTTTTACGCCAGTTTTTCTCTACCCATTCCACGACCTGATTACCTAGCCGCACGCCGTCTAAGCGGTCGACTTCGCGGATTCCGGTGGGACTGGTGACGTTTATCTCTGTTAGATAGCCGCCAATAATATCAAGGCCCACAAAAATAAGGCCATCTCGACGCAATGCTGGCGCAACTTGCTGACAAATTTCTAGGTCGCGATCGGTGAGCTGAGTTTTATCACTGCGACCGCCGACGGCCATGTTGCCGCGAAATTCTTTGCCAGTAGGAACTCGGTTCACAGCTCCAATCGGTTCGCCGTTGAGTAAGATGACGCGCTTATCCCCGTCTTTGGCAGCGGGTAGGTAAGCCTGTACCATGACCGGCTCTCGGCCCTGTTGCG
This sequence comes from uncultured cyanobacterium, assembly GCA_963793495.1. Classification (GTDB taxonomy): domain Bacteria; phylum Cyanobacteriota; class Cyanobacteriia; order Phormidesmidales; family Phormidesmidaceae; genus Phormidesmis. The sequence goes on along the minus strand of CAWCAI010000016.1, from coordinate 847,505 downwards.
TACTGACTTCGATCATGGAGTTGAAGTTGCGATCGCCCTCCTCCAAGAACAAGATCCCTTCCCCCGCCTTTCCACCTAGCGGCTTGAGAACGCCCGCCCCCCAGCGCTCCACAGCTTCGCGAATCACCTGCTTATCAGTACTGACAATCGTCTCAGGAATCGCCTCGGTAAACTGCAAGGAATACATCTTTTCATTCGCTGCTCTCAGACCCGCAGGTGAGTTAATTACCTGCGTCTTGTGGCTATCAACATAGTCGAGAATATAGGTTACGTAGAGATAGGGGACTGTTACGGGCGGGTCTTTTCGCATAAAGACCGCGTCCATCGTTTCCAACGGCTGCCACATAGCCTCGCCCAAGGTATACCAGTCTAGTTCGCTAATCCAGCGATCGCCCTGCTGTACAACCGGTTTCATTTTCACAGAGCGCAGCCAGCCATAGGCTCTACTCTCGATCACGCCTAGCCTGTCTACCTGTGTGACATACACTTCATGACCCAGTACTTGCGCCGCTTCCATCATTGCCACACTGGTATCATGTCCGGGGTCTAATCGTTCAATTGGATCGATGATGAACGCTAATTTCAAAAGAGCTCTCCCGAGAATATTGCTGTGAACCTTTAATACGACTACCTCTGCGCGAACAATTACACAAGCTATCTGACAAACATATTCGAGCACCCAGCCGCTCAAACTTATAAAGCGGCTACTGCTAGGCCAGCCTCATAAATTGCCTTTGAATTCTGAAGAAACTACCAGGGGCTGTGACAATTCAAATTGGGTACCATTACCGATTCGCTGCTCTGCGTGAACTCATTAATGTAAGCAGTAACTCGGGGAGAGGAGAAACCACATGCTGAGCAAAGTCATACAGGCCACCGTCATTACGCTATCGCTACATCTGCTGATGGGGCTAAATACACTAGAAACAAAAGTGGCACACAGTCCTGTAGAGCCCGGCGAAGTTCCTGGCGAAGTCATTGTCGCACTCAAACAAGTTCTTACCCGTCGTTGACATAAATGATTACTGCTACCAAAAGAAAGCGCACTTCCTACAAGAAGTGCGCTTTTTGATTGAGCATTAGATTGTCACCACAAGCTTTATCTGCCTGCTTTTATAGTCTGCTGAGAAATTTGAGAAATTTTTAGTTAAACGAACTGTTTTTGAAACGAGCTGGCCGTGAGTGAGATGGTCCAAGCTAGCTGAGCTGCGTTAACCAGCCGCTAGCCTAGCGGAGAAAGCCGTAGGCGAGAAACTAGGAGCGTAAGACTCTATGACACGGCCAGTTTTTGTACAGGCGATCATTAAATAGTCACAGCTATCGCACTGGGTTCGAACTTGAGATTGTTTAGCCGAGTAACGTCTTTCAGCGGCTCTACCGCAAGTTGGACAATGTACTACCTGAGTGATGTCTGCTTTTTGAATAGTGTCCACCTGCGTGGTTTTTGTGACTGTTTTTGAGGCAACAGCTGAAGAAGCCAGCGTCCCTTTTGTAGCGCTATTTAAAAGCTTTCCCGCAGACGTGTTTAAAGCAGCTTGTTGTCTGAATGACTCAAAAAATGTTTTATCAGATACTTTCATAGCCTTCATAGTCTCTAACGTGTTGATGACATTACTCAATATTTGCCGGAGTCAACGCTTTTGCCTAACCGTAACATTGCAAGTCGAATGTCATGGTTTGGGCACAAGCAACCGACCTCTGTATTATGGCAATTGCTATGGGTTCTCGCAAAGGGACCAAAAGACATATAAATCTGGGGATCGCCTACTGTGAGGTCGATCCCCGAGATATCGAAAGGCTTGGTATGGCAAGGATGGGTCGGTATCTGCGCTTTATATTTTTGAGAAGAAAAACATCCCCATCGGTGTATTAATGTCTATAACTAAAGGTTTATTTTAGATTTGCGACTGGTAGATCTTGCTTTGCTCAATTTTTCTTCATGTCGAAATGCTTAGCAATATGAAATTTAGCTAAGATCCTGATGCCAAAAACTGAGAATGTATCTGGTGAGACACTTTTAAACTATTTTAAAAGAACTTTTTCTGCTTACATAAATTAATCGAGATCAGCCAATTTAGACAGCGATTTAGTATCAGTAAATACACAAAGAAAGTGCTTTGGTTAGAGATAGAAATTCCCTTCGTCGAGCCAGTGCTTCTACCGGACTGTCGACGGCCAACAAGAGCATATAAAAGCTTATGAGGCGGCGGACGGGTGGAAATATTCGTAGATTTGCTGAGCCAGCTGGGGACCGATGCCATCGACAGTAGCCAGCTGCTGGACAGAGGCTTCGCGGATATAGTCAATCGAGCGGAAGCTAGCAAGCAGCTGTTTGCGGCGGTGGTGACCTAGTCCAGGAATGTCTTCTAGTCGCGATCGCCTCATCCGAGTCATCCGTTTCTTGCGATGAAAGCCGACTGCAAACCGGTGCGCCTCATCTCGCAGTCGGCGCAGCAACATCACCCCAGGCTGATCGGCCTCGGTTGCTAATGACTGCTTTTCGCCCGGTAGAAAGATCTCCTCATTTCGCTTTGCCAGACTCACTACGCGCAGTTCGCTTAGCAGATTCATCTCTTCTAGCTCGGCGACGACAGCCGATAGCTGACCTTTTCCGCCGTCGATCATGACTAGATCAGGCCAGTCTGGGTTGCCGATGCGCTGCAAGTCAAGATCTTCTGCGTAGCGACGAAACCGTCGGCGGATGACCTCGGCCATACTGGCAAAGTCGTCCGAATGACCGCTGGTAACGGTTGGATTTTTGATCTTGTAGGTGCGATAGTGCTGTTTGGCGGGCAGACCATCGATAAAGACAACCTGGGAGGCAACGGCGTCGGAGCCCTGAATGTGAGAGATGTCGTAGCCTTCGATGCGTCTTGGAGGGCCAGGTAGATCGGTAATTTCAGCAAGATCCTGCATCGCCTGGGTATTGCGATCGGCAAAGCGCTGAGTGCGAGCTAGTTCGTACTGAGCATTGCGCTCAACCATTTCAATCAGTTCAGCTTTGACCTGGCGCTGAGGCACTTCGACAGAGACTTTACGCCCCTTTTGCGCTGTTAAAAACTCCATCAGCATCTCACCTTCTGGCAGCGGATGCTGGGATAGAATCTCGGTCGGAATTTCAACCGGGTCCACTAGGCGATAGTGTTCTTCGAGCACTCTTTGCAAAATTTCGCCTGGGGTACCAGATTCAGCATCGGCGACGAAACCCAGTCGACCGACCAGTCGACCGGCTCGAATCTGAAAGAGCTGAATGCAGGCGTGCTGATCGTCTGCGGAAAGGGCGATCGCATCTCTAGAAACCGCACTTTCTGGCAAGGCAACCTTCTGATTTGCCCCGAGGGTCTCTAATCCTTTGATTTGATCGCGGATGATCGCCGCCTTCTCAAAATCAAGCGCTTCTGCCGCTTTTTCCATCTTGGCGCTTAGCAGATCGATCAGTTCGTGCGATCGCCCCTGAAAGACCATCGCCACCCGCTGCACAATCTTGTGATATTCCTCTGGCGTAATCAGCTGCTGGCACACGCCCGGACACTGACCAATGTCGTAATTTAGACAGGGCCGGTCCTTAAACAAAGGCTGTTTACGCTGTCTGAGCGGAAAAACTCGCTTGGCAATCTGCAAAGTTCGGCGCAGTGAGCCTGTATCTACATAGGGACCGTAGTAGCGATTTTTGGCGTTTTTTCGCCGCTGGCGAGTGATAAAAATGCGCGGATAGTCTTCAGACCAAGTAATACAGAGATAGGGATATTTCTTATCGTCTTTAAGCAGCACGTTGAAATAAGGCTGATGCTGCTTGATCAAATTAGCTTCTAGCGCCAGCGCTTCGGCCTCTGTATCCGTAACGATAATCTCAATATCCGCCACCTTTTGCACCATCGTGGCAATTCGCGGCGTATGGTGATGCGCCCCCTCTCGAAAATAGGAGCGCACCCGATTGCGCAAGCTTTTCGACTTCCCAATGTAGAGAATTTGGTCAGTCTCATCTTTCATGTAGTAAACCCCGGGTTCCTGCGGGATTTCCTTCAATCGGTTCGCTAGCTTTTCGGGGTTTTGGACCAGTGCTTTCTTAAAAGTAGCAGCGGTAGGAGAAATAGACACGTATCAACCATCGACGGACATATCAAATATTTTAGAACTAGTTTCCAAACTCTGATAGTAGGTTTCAATGCTGAGTTGCCAAATGTTAGACCACAAAAGTCAATCTGACTGCTACCGTAAAATTACTGAGGAAGCAGTTTAGGGGACGAGACTATACAGTGTCTTTTCGCCTAATTTCGTAGCATCTACTGGCTATTTACTCTTTTTGGCAAATAGCCTTCACTCGCCAAATGCTTTTTTCTTACTACATATACCCTTAAAAAACGTGAACAACCAAGAATTCGAAAAGCAGTACCAAGCGTCTGTGAGTAAAATCCTAAACGATTTGCAGTCCATGGCAATCGTCTCCAGTCAGCTAGAGTCTATGGCCATAGATGTTGGTACTTCGGTTCAGAACCTCAACGAGGTGGTGAGGGAATTTATGAACTCTCCGAATTCAGAATTATCTCAAGACAGCAGCCGATCTTAGAGAGCAGCTATCGTAATCTGCACTTAGCCCAAACCAGCGTTACGTATGGGCCAATCATGCTAATGACTGGGCTACAAACGCACCGATCTTGGCAATGGCCTCGGCCAGGACTTCTGGTGATTGCACCAGGGCAAAGCGAACGTAGCCCTCTCCTGATTTGCCAAACCCTCTTCCAGGTGAAAGCGCAACGCCCGTTGCCGCCACCAGCGAGGTGCAAAAATCAATGGACTGGTTGGACCAGTTATTTGGCAGATCTTCGGGCAGCTTAGCCCAAATGTACATTGTGGCTTCAGGCGTAGGCACAGGCCAGCCAATATCACGAAGCGCCGCAACCGCCGCATCCCGGCGGTTAGCAAAGGTCTCGACCATTTGGCTAACGCAGTCTTGAGGACCAGTGAGGGCTGCGATCGCACCGCGCAAAATTCCCCGATACTGATTGAAATCCACCGTCGCCTTTACCTGCCGCAGCGCCTTGATCATCTGGACATTGCCAATCGCGTACCCCACTCGAAATCCTCCCATGTTGTAAGACTTCGACAGCGTGAAAAACTCAATCGATACGGATTTCTCCAGGTCTGCTTGCAACACAGAAGGAGCTGGCTCGCCCTCAAAGTACAGATCGACATAGGGAAAGTCGTGAACCAACACAATATTATGCTGCTGACAGAAAGCAACCGCCTCTTTGAAAAATAGCAGCGATGCAGTCCCGGTTGTTGGGTTGTGTGGATAGCTCAGCACCATCATCCGCGACTTCGTCAAAACGTCCTTGGGAATGTCCGAAAGTACGGGTAAAAAGCTATTTTTAGCAAGGATAGGCATTGGATAGATCGTGCCGCCTGCCAGATAGACACCGCCTGCATGTGACGGATAGCCAGGGTCGAGCAGCAGCGCAACATCACCTGGATTCAAAACGGCCAAAGGCAAATGCGCCGTACCCTCTTGAGAGCCAATCAGCGGCAGCACTTCTGTCTCTGGATCGACCGCTATCCCGAATTTTTGTTCGTACCACTGAGCGGCAGCTACACGAAAGTCACGGGTGCTGTTAAACAGCGCGTAGCCATGAGTATCTGGATCGCTTAGAGCCGTTGAAATCGCAGCTAGCACATGAGGCGGCGTCGGCAGATCAGAAGAGCCCAGCGAAAGATCGATAATGTGCTTTCCGCTGGCGATCGCCCCCGCCTTCGCCCCATCCATATCGGCGAAAACGTTAGTCTGTAGCGGCGCAAGGCGATCGGCAATCTGCATAAGAAGAGAAGATAAACGACGAAGTCAAAAAAGATGAACGACGAGCGGAAAAACTAGGTAGATTCCCACTTCACCGCTCACCTTTCACTCTCCGTCCTTCCCATTAAAGACTATCTAGCTCGGTCTTGAGCGCATCTAGTTCAGCATCAACTGCCGAGCTAGCAGGCGTTGCACTAGTATCAGCCGTGTCCTCATCAGCCGCAGGCAAAGCGCCCTGGGGAGACGAACCGCCTAGCATTTGAGCCTTCATTGCTTCTAGCTCGTAGTCGACATCACTGCCAGACTCTAAGCTAGCGAACTGACTTTCAAGATCCGCGCCCGCAAGCTCAGCGGCTGCCTGACCGCTAGCTTCCATCTGTAGCACTTTTTCTTCCATCCGCTCAAACGCACCCATAGCGCTGCCAGTGCTGAGCGTTCCGACGCTTCTCTGTAGCTGTTCATTAGCTTTAGCCGCACTTGCTCTCGCCTTCAGCATGTCTTTTTTAGTCTTGGCTTCAGAGATTTTGCTCTCTAGCGCAATCAGCTGACGCTTGAGCGTATCGACCGAGCCGGACTGCTGATCGAGCTGAGTTTTGAGCGCAGTGGCAGTCTCGGCCTGAGTTTTCTTGCGAACAAGCGCTTCGCGGGCCAGATTTTCGTCACCCTTTTGCAGTGCTAGCTGGGCCCTTTGCTGCCAGGTATTAGCTTCACTCTGGGCTTTGTTGGCCTGCTGCTCTACCCGCTTTTGGGAGGCGATCGCTCGTGCTACGGCTTGACGCATCTGCACCAGGTCCTCCTGCATGTCCATAATCGCCTGGTCTAGGATCTTTCCAGGATCTTCCGCCGAACTCACGGCTGCATTCAGGTTGGAGCGTACGACTCGGCTGACGCGATCAAACAGTCCCATCTTGTTCTTTTCCTTCGACTAGCTACTCAAAAGATACCGCAGGAGGTTGTGAGTTTCCTGTTTTTTTATCTTACGTTGTGGAGCGGGAGTTGGGGGATAGGGGAGGGGGGAATGGGGAGAGGAAAAAAGGGAAAGGGGAGAGCTGGTTTATGTGAGCTGGGGGAGGGGGGGAATTTTGGGGCGGAGGGCGGTTAGGGCGATGCCTGCTTTGTGGGCGGCGATCGCACCGACGGACTCTAGATAGGTGTTTAGAGTGATTGCCTGAATGCCTAGATCTTTGGCTTTGACGGCCATAGCGGTTTTGTTTTCGCCGATGGCGATGATCTGAGTGGCGCTTTGGGCTAGGCTCATTACCGCGCTGCCGCCAAAAGCGGTGGCAGGCACGATCACTGTATCGACTGATTTTGCGTCAATGGCATTAGGGCTGGTTTGGAACTCAGTCAAAAACTGGGGAGCGCGGCTGAGGCCCGCCAGCACGCAGGATAAAAAGGTGTAGCCAATCTCTTCAGCGGCGGAGCGTGGTGAAACATGAAGATCTAGGGGCAGCGGCGATAGCGCAGGCGCATGGGCACAGGGGAGCTTGAAGGTACGAACGACTAGATGACTGATAATGGCTTCAGCGCCTGCTAGCGGATCAACGCCTGCCCCCTGTCTGTAAGCCTCCAGCGCGGGTGAGCCTTCGTCATCTGGAAAGCGAGCAATGACCGCGATCGCCCGGACCTTCTCCTCTACAATCAATCTTTCTGCGGCTCGCAGTAGGCTGCCTGGGTTTGTCAGCGTGCCCCAGGACGCGCCTGATTTAGTGGTTTTGAGCGTTACGCCCAAGGGCTGATCGGTAGTGATATGCGATCGCACATCTAGCCCCAAAGTCGCCCGCGCCGCATCCGCTGCCTGCAAGTGACGCGATCGCAGCTCATCTTCCACTCCGCGATCGATCACCAGCCCAATTGCATTTTGATGAACCGGGTTCAGCGCCCAGCGCCCAGCCGCAAACTGGTCTAGCCCGTAGCCCTCAACATAGTAGGCATTGTCCATCGGCCAGTACAGCTGCGCCCCGTTTAGCACATTCGGATGCGTAATCAGCCGATCTGTCACGCTGGCAATCAGCCGAGCCACCGGCAGCGCATCGCCGGCATAGCCGCCCATCGCTGCACCGATCCCGGTTGGAATAATCAGAACCGTCGTATGTGGCCTTTTCAAAGCTCGCATCATCAGAGCGTCGTCACTACAGCCTCTACTTGAGCAGTGCAGTTAGCAGAGTCAACTGCAGTAATCGCCCAGCGCAGAGGATCGCCGTGGGCAGCGAGTTGGGCTTCTATGTGCGATCGCAAAGCATCCGATCTCAGCAAATTTGATCCTAGCCGCCCTTTCCGCAGCTCATCTGCCGACACCCGCAGCCCAACCGTCAAACTAATCAACTTCGTCTGCAAACCCCACCCCCCCGTTCCGTCAACCCCCCGGCTGCCCAAACTGTCTTGCATACACCTCATCCTCCTTCTCCGTCTCCAGCTTCAAATCCGACAGCGGCAGCGCCACACACAGTAGGGCGTACCCATCCGCCTGAAGCTCTAGGCTCACGCCCATACCGTCTTCCTGGTTCACTGTGCCTTCAGTCACCAACGCCGCACAGGTCGTACAGACACCCGCACTACAGGAAAAAGGCAGCTCCAAACCAGCCGCCTGAAGCGAGTCTAAAATCGGCTGATCGTCAGGAATCTCGACCTTGTGAGTCGTTCCTTGATGCAAAACCTCAGCTGTAAACGTATTTCCCATCTTTAAATTGTGAATTGAATAGTTGTATCTAGAGACCTTTTTTGGCTTCGGATCTTCTCAGCTGCCGACTTATAGGCAGCAGATCAGGACACCTGCGTCGGGAAAGCCCGCTCAAACTCCTCTAGCAAATCGTCAATTTCCTCTAGCGCCTGGTTGACGTCAATTCGCAAAGTACCGATTCCAGGCTGTTCTAGCAGCTTGAGTAACGACTGACGCTTGGTTCGAATCAATTCAATCCGAGTCTGAAGGGCAGCAAATTCCATCTCTCAGCAATTCTCCGGCTTAAGTTACATTTCTTTATGGGATAATCACATAACAGGATAAGCAACTTTGGGACCGAACGCATCGGCCCCAAAAGTAAAACCATGTCTTAACAGTGGGCAAAAGACCAGCAAACCACGGTCAAGACACGGTCAAAATCTGGGTCGCGATCGCCAAAGCCAATCCCTCCACAGCAAATCTCACAGCAATTTTTTAACATCACCTGCCTTTTCAAAAGACACCACCATGCGCAAGATCCCACTCGGCACCGTTCTCCTTGTAGTTGGCGGTATTCTTACCATCCTTGGCTTCATTGCCTACGCCCAGGAGAACGCCACCCTCAACCTCGTTGGTTTTTTCTACGGTGTCCCCATCTTGCTAGGTGGCCTTGCCTTGCGAGCCGCCGAACTATCCCCTGTCCCCTACACGCAGCCCACCAGTGAAGCCGTGATTGCGCTACGTGAACAGGCAACCCAGACCCAGACCCAAGTCCGCAAAGACGTGACTCGCTACCGCTACGGCCAAGAAGCCCACCTAGACGAGACCCTAGAACGCCTAGGACTAAGCCCAAATGACACCCAGCGCCCTGTACTTTCCGGCCTGCACGAAGAGCAAAGAGATGGCGCATACACACTGGTGCTAGAATTCGACTCGCCCTTTGTGTCCTTCGAAAAGTGGCAAGAAAAGCAGTCTAAGATCGAAAACTTCTTTGGTCCTGGCATCACCGCAGAAGTCAGCCAGCAGCCAGAAAAAAAAGTAGCCGTAGCCATGAAAGCAGTCATCGCGTAGAGCTTAGCCGTGATCACTTCTCCAATCGCACTGCGTACCATTGAACCGACTCACCTGGACCGGTTTCAAACTCGCAGTGAGTATTGATCAAGTACTGGGCCTGCGCTTCGAGCGAGGCCAAATTCTTCAGCTCGCGAGGCACTTCACCCTCGTAGGCCGCTAAAACTTCTTCAAGCTTTGCTAGCAGTTCGGCAGGAGTCAGAAAAGTTTCAGTCGCATCAGGCGTCAGGAAAACAAACATTTCTTCGTCGTATAGCAGTGCGTCTGCCATGGTCTTGGCTCCTTGAATAAAGCTCAGTAAGTCTAGCTCCAAAATGATATCGATTTCTTGAGCAGTGAACTGCTCGATAGAGTCTCAGTGCTAAAATTTTGAATAGATACACCATAATCCCAGTCGGATTACCGGTGATTATTTTGGCCCAAATGCTGCCATAATTTCATTCCTTCCAATTTCATTCTTTAAGCGTGAAATTACCTGCACAATAAAACTATTCTGCTTCAATCACCTCCTACCAAATCACCCATGGTTTACACGCCCATCAAACCCGCCGAGAAAAAAGTCTCTAAGCTCGAAGGCATCAAAGAGCGCAGCCAGTTTCTGCGGGAACCCGTGGCGACTGAGCTGAAAGAAGACACCACCCACTTCACCGAAGCGGGCATTCAAATCCTAAAGTTTCACGGCTCTTACCAGCAGTACAACCGCGACGAAGTGGTCCGTGGTGAAGAAAAGCCGTACTCCATGATGCTCCGCCTCCGCAATCCCGGCGGCTACATCCCTCCCGAGCTCTACCTGACGCTTGACGATATTTCCGACAAATACGGCAACCACACCCTGCGGGCCACCACCCGCCAAGCCTTTCAGCTCCACGGCATTCTCAAAAAGAACCTCAAAGCCACGCTAGCCGATATTATTCGCAGCATGGGCTCTACCCTAGGTGCCTGCGGTGACCTCAGCCGCAACGTCATGGCCCCGCCTGCCCCTTACAAAAACAAGCCCGAATACGTTCTTGCTCGCAAATACGCTACCAACATTGCGGATCTGCTCACCCCACAGACGCCCGCCTATTTCGAGATCTGGCTGGATGGCGAAAAAGCGGTCACCACCGAAGAAGATCCCGATGTCGTCGCGGCTAGGCAGGGCCAAGCCGGACGGGTAGAAGGAGAACCCCACCCCGTTGAGCCTATTTACGGCGTTCAGTACATGCCGCGCAAGTTCAAATGTGCGGTCACGGTTCCTGGCGATAATTCTGTCGATGCCTACACCCAGGACATCACGCTTGTGGTCATCACCGACGAGAACGGAGAGCTAGAAGGCTTTAACGTCATCGCTGGCGGCGGCATGGGTCGCACGCACAACAAAGAAGAGACCTTTGCTCGCATCGGTGACCACGTTGGCTATGTGGACAAAGATGATGTGTATGACCTAGTCAAGGCAATTGTCTTTACCCAAAGAGACTTTGGCGAGCGCTACAATCGCCGCGTGTCGCGGATGAAGTATTTACTCCACCGCTGGGGTCTGCCTAAGTTTATTGAGGAAGTCGAAAAGAGGTTCGGTAAGAAGATCGACGGCTTTAGACCGCTGCCTGAATGGAGATACGAAGACTACCTCGGCTGGCACGAGCAGGGCGATGGCAAGCTATTTGTGGGTGTTCATGTTCGCAATGGGCGGGTGCACAATGAAGGCAAGCTTCGGAACAAACTGGCGCTAAGAGAAATTGTTGAAAAGTTCAACGTTTCGATGAGAGTTACACCGAGCCAGAGCGTTGTTTTCTGCGATGTCAGCCCAGAAGATAAGGAAGAAATTCAGGCAATTCTAGATCGGAACGGCATCACTGAACATAGCAAAGTGGATTCGCTAGAGCGCTATTCGATGGCCTGCCCTGCTCTGCCAACTTGCGGTTTAGCGGTGACTGAATCCGAGAGAATTATTCCTAGCATGCTCTTGCGCATTCGCAAGCTGCTGAACAAAGCTGGTCTAAAAAACGAAACGTTTGTGACTCGGATGACTGGCTGTCCAAACGGATGTGCGCGTCCCTATATGGCAGAGCTGGGCTTTGTCGGTCAAGCTCCCAAAAGCTATCAGCTGTGGCTAGGCGGCAGCCCCAATCAGACGCGGTTAGCTCGCCCCTACCTGGAAAGAATGCATGAAGATACTCTAGAGGAGACGCTAGAGCCTCTGTTTGTCTGCTTTAAGCAGAACAGAAATGAGGGTGAAAGCTTTGGGGACTTTTGCGATCGCTACACCTTTGAAGCACTTCGCACCTTTACCGAGACCTATGAACCGATTAAGGCAGTCGGGTCTGGCCGTCGCCGTAACCGGGTTGGTGTCTCTGACGAACTTTTTGCCAAGCTGAAAGCGAAGGCCAAAGAGAAAGGAGTGAGTATGGCAGATATCTTAGAAACGGCCATTGGAGATAGCTTGAGCTAAGACATATAGCGAAGCGTGGCTGCATTCGCGCTTCGCTATAGCAATTTGCATTATGGAATAATGGGTGTAGCCTTTCGCGGTGTAGTAAGCAAAGCGCGGAAAGCTATAATCCATCTAGTTTGCTGTGAATGGCTGCCTCTTATCTCTATCGATAGGGGGCAGCTATTTCACTATTTGGTCGGATAGACTAAAAGCCAGAGAGCTAGGATAAAAAAGAGAAATTGACTCTGCTCACAGGATGAAACAAACCCCCAAACGAAATGAGCTCATCCGAGTTGGCCGCGAGATCGTTGTTCGTCAGGGGTTCAACGCAGCAGGGCTCAGCCATATTCTTGCCGCTGCAGATATTCCAAAAGGCTCTTTCTACTACTATTTCAAGAGCAAAGAAGACTTTGGGCTGGCAATTATCGAAGACTTTGCGGCTACATATCAAGAGAAGCTAGAGAAAACAATTAACAACGACCGACTCTCTCCTCTTCAGCGGTTGAATAGCTATTTTGCGCTAGGGCGAGCAGACATGGAAGCCTGTGGCTGTGTGGACGGCTGCCTGATCGGGAATCTCGCTCAAGAACTCGCGGCCCAAAATGAGGTATTTCGCGATCGCATCAACCAAATCTTCTCACAATGGGAAGAACAGTTCGCTGCCTGCCTAGAAGCCGCCAAAACAGCAGGAGAGCTTTCATCCGACGCCGATGCGACTCAGCTTGCCCAGTTCATCCTAGCTGGCTGGCAAGGGGCAATCCTCAAAGCAAAAGTAGCTCGTTCAATCAAACCGATGCAGACGTTTGTAGACACGCTATTTCAGCATGTCTTTATTAAATCTGTCCCTGGTTAGAGCCTAGCGTAGCTAAAAGGCTCTAAGATTTGCAATAGTAGACGACTGGTCTACTAGCTCTGGTCTACTAGCTACAGATACCGCTTAGTCAATGCCGATAACTTGACTTTGCTTGCGTTCAGCCTACAGCATCGATGCTTCTTTTCTGGTAGCTTCTTTGAGTAGATCTCTTGTCAGAAGGTTAGATCAAAGGTTAGATGCACGAACAGAGCCTATAGAAACATAATAATCGTCTGTCTTACAAAGCAACACCCGTAGAAAAGATACGGTCATGCCCCAAACCTCCTGAAGTCGTTCTCCAAATTCTCCAGTAAGGATCAAAATGTCCAACGAATTAAGCGGAAAGAAAATTGCCATTCTCGTCATGGATGGTTTTGAACAAGTAGAGCTAACTAAGCCGCAGCAAGCGTTTGAAGCGGCAGGCGCACAGACCCAGATTGTTTCACCTCAAAGCGATCAAGTCCAAGGATGGAATCATTTCGATAAAGCAGATTACTTTCCAGTAGACATATCCATAGATCAAGCTACAGTCGATGACTATGACGCTCTGCTGCTCCCCGGCGGCGTTGCTAATCCCGACCAGCTCCGGACAGAAGACAAGGCCATCCAATTCATCAAATCTTTCTTTGAGGCAGGCAAACCGGTTGCCGCTATCTGTCATGGACCGTGGAGCCTGATAGAAGCCGGTGCGGTCAAGTCGCGCAAAGTCACCTCGTGGCCTTCGCTCAAGACAGATTTGACCAATGCAGGCGCAACCTGGGTTGACCAAGAAGTCGTCGAAGACAGCGGTCTGATCACCAGTCGTAATCCTGATGATATTCCTGCTTTTAACGAGAAGGCGATCGCACTATTTTCCAAATAGTGCTGCTTAAGTAGCGTTCTTTTTTTGGGCGGCGTTCCTTTGAGCGCTGCTCGAACAGCAATTATCTAGCTAGAACAAACCAGCGTTCAAACTGTTGTAATTCATCTTTTCCTATGACCAACATTACTCTCTACGGCACACCCATCAGCACATACGTTCGCACGGCTCGTCTGCTGCTAGCGAGTGCTGACGTCGAGTACGACCTAAAAGATGTCGGCATCTTCAACGGCGATAACCACACAGATGCCTATCTCGACAAGCATCCTTTTGGCAAAATTCCGACGCTTGAAATGGGGGGTGAGCTCCTTTATGAAACGGATGCGATTACATATTTTGTCAACGAGAAGTTTGCTCAAGGTAAGTTTGCGCCTACGGATTTGTTGTTGCGATCGCGCATGTATCAAATCATCAGTATCGTCAACAGCTATCTGTACGCGCCCGCTGTCGGTGCCCTGACTATTGAGAACTTGGTCAAACCAGGCCAGGGAAAAGAAACCGATCAGCAGGCAGTTGAAGGCGCGATCGCACCCACGAAAAAAGCCCTGAAAGCTATCGAAGATCTCATCAGTGGCAGTCCATATCTCTTAGGAAGCGAAATCAGCATCGCCGACTTTTATCTAATTCCTATTTTTGTCTATATCTCTAAGACGCCACAGTTCGACAGCGTTACAGCCGACACGCCCAAGCTAAAAGACTGGTGGGCAAAGGTGCAGTCGCTTGACCTTGTTAAAGAGATTTGTGGCTAATAGTAAGGTCGAAAAACAAGAAATACAAAAGAACAGCCGCTTCCTATGAAACTAAGACTCAAAGATCTAGAAATTAGCAGTCCTGCATTCTCGCATCTAGGCCCTATTCCCAAAAAATATACCAGCGATGGAGAAAACATCTCTCCCCCCATTCGCTGGCAAAAAGCCCCGCCCGAGACTCAGCAGCTCGTACTGATCTGCCACGATCCAGATGCGCCCCTGCCCTTTGGATTTACGCACTGGTGTCTCTACAACATCCCGCCTACCGTCACAGAAATTACAGAAGATGGCGGCGAGGAATTTACAGAAGGCATTAACACCGCTGACGGTAAAGGCTACAGTGGCCCTGCGCCGCCGTCAGGCCATGGCGCTCATCACTATTACTTTTGGATCTATGCTCTCGACGAAGATTTGGACCTAGATCCAGACTGGGAAAGAATAGATTTGTTAGATGCGATCGCCGACCACGTTATCGCCCAAGCTAGACTCATCGGCACCTACGAACGCTGACTAAATCTAGCTGGCCAAATCTCACTAGCCTTTGTTCACAAACAAATCGTCAAAATCTAAAACAGAGACTCTTCTAATATGACCGATTTCATCAACGTCCCACATCTCCTCAGCCCCTACAAGATGGGCGATCTTTCTCTTAAAAACCGTGTTGTCGTCCCACCGATGACCAGGGGCCGCGCCGGAGAAGAGCGAATTCCTAACGCGCTGATGGCCGAGTACTACGCCCAAAGAGCAAACGCTGGCCTGATCATTTCCGAAGGCACGGCTCCTTCTAAGCAAGGCAACGGCTGGGTTCACGCCCCTGGCATCTACAGCGATGCTCAAACCGAAGGCTGGAAGCAAGTTACTAGCGCCGTCCATGCCAAGGGGTCTGTGTTTTTCTTGCAGCTGTGGCACACTGGCAGAGCCTCTCACAGCAGCTTTCAAGAAAACAACCAGCTTCCTGTCGCACCTTCAGCCATCAAAATAGAAGGCGGTGAGTCGCACACACCCACAGGAAAACAGCCCTACGAAGTGCCCAGAGCATTAACCACAGAGGAGATTCCTGGCGTTGTAGAAGACTATCGAAAAGCGGCTGAAAATGCTAAGAAAGCAGGCTTTGACGGCGTAGAGATTCACGGCGCAAACGGCTACTTGATTGCTGAATTCTTGCAGTCCAAAACTAACCAGCGCACAGACAGATACGGCGGCAGTCTAGAGAACCGCTATCGGTTTTTAAAAGAGATTGTTGAAGCGGTCCTGACCGTATGGCCTGCTAACCGAATTGGCGTTAGGATCTCGCCCAACGGCGCTTTTAACGATATGGGTTCACCAGATTATAGAGAGACCTATACCTACATCGCCCAGCAGCTAGACCTTTATGGGTTGGCTTATCTGCATGTGATGGACGGGCTAGCATTTGGCTTTCACGAGCTAGGTGAGCCGATGACGCTGGCTGATTTTCGAGAAGTCTTTGACGGGACCATTATTGGTAACTGTGGATATGACCGACAGGGCGCAGAGGACGCGATCGCCTCCGAAAACACCGACCTAGTTGCCTTTGGTCGTCCCTATATCAGTACGCCAGACCTAGTAGCTCGCTTTGCCAACAATCAGGCACTCAACCCAGACGCACCGCAGGAGACCTGGTATAGCCCCGGACCTAAAGGCTACACAGACTATCCAACCTACAAGAATTCTGAAGCAGTAAAAGAAAAGGCCACTGCTTCAGCGTGATCTGACTACTCACAGGCAGATTACTATGTAGAGTAACTAGAGGACGTTCTTCAGTACGTGTTTGGCGTTACACACCAACGTCCTCTGTAATTTTTCTCTTATGCCTTTTTGCAAAAAAATCTGTGAAATTTAGAAGTACTCCTAACCGCTGCATTCATCACAAGGGCGAAGAAATCTGGATCAGCCGTAGCGTCACCGTCCTACCTGTTTTGTTCTTTGTCAGCAAGGGCGTTCGGCACGTGCCGCTAGGCCAGCGCGGGGAGGATTTGCCTGATGGCGTTGGCCTGTGGGGATTACCCGGCGGCTACTTGGACTATGACGAGACCGCGACCCAGGCTGTCTACCGAGAAGTTTGGGAAGAGCTAGGATTAGATATTCCCCAGCTGATAGAAGACTTTCGTTTCGAGGGCGATTTAGACCAGCCTTATCAAGTGTACAGCACGCCACTGCGTCGACAAAACGTCACCCTAAAATACCCGCTGATGTTTCATCTAGATGACGCTGAATTGCCACCGCTAGCGCCACAGGTTTCCACAGGAGAAGTCGTAGAGGCCCGCTGGTTTGAAGTCAGCGAAGCGCTAAAAATGCAGCTAGCGTTCAATCACCACGAAGTTATGCAAGAGTGCCTAGAGCGCTACTATTCTTGAAGTCTGTACATATTTTTATAGATAGGTTCTCTCTTTAGCTACAGTCATATCCACACGTTTGTTTAATACGATCTATGGCAAACCGCTAATCGGTAGACTCATGCTTCAAATTCCCTACGTCGATCAAAAAAGCGCGATGACCCGGCTAGGGCAGATGGTTTACTACATCCCGGCTCTGCCTGAATACCCGGAGTCACGGCCGCTCAGCGAAAGAGAGACCCTGCTCTTCCTGCACGGCTTCGGTGGGGGATCTTCTGCGTATGAGTGGTCTAAAGTATTTCCAGCTTTCGCAGAAGAGTACCGAGTGCTAGCACCTGATCTGATCGGCTGGGGAGCCTCTACGCATCTAGAGCGCAACTACACGATTGACGACTATCTCAATAGCCTGAGCGACTTTATTCGAGCGACTTGCGACGAGCCTGTTACCGTTGTTGCTTCTGCGCTGACCGCCGCTTTTGTGATTAGAATTGCGATCGCCCAGCCTGCCCTCTTCAAATCTCTTATTCTCATGACCCCAGCGGGTCTGTCTGACTTCGGCAACGACTACACCCGCAGTCCGTTCGCGCAAATCGTCAGTACGCCCGTGCTAGACAAGCTGCTGTATTCGGGTGCGATCGCCACCGCCTTCGGCATCCGCAGCTTCCTGGAAAACCGCCAGTTCGCCGACCCCAACCGCATCTCAGACGACATCGTCGAAGCCTACCTACGCTCCGCCCAAAAGCCCCACGCTGAGTACACCGCTCTCTCCTTCGTTCGAGGCGACCTGTGCTTTGATCTCGCTGACTATATCGGTCAGCTCACCACCCCAGCCGCCCTTTTGTGGGGAGAATCTGCTTCCTTCACTGGCCCGGAGCTAGGCCGCAGACTTGCGCAGCAAAACACCACCGCCATCAAACTGTTTGAAGTAATCAAATCCACCGGCCTCACACCACAGCTAGAGCTACCCGCCGTTACCATTAGCATGATTCAACTCTGCTTGAAGGTGCTGGCAGGTTAGCTGGGCTCCGATTAGGGACGCGCGCCTGAATAAGCTACCGGTGTAGCGTCAGTCGGCTGCTGACCTGTATTCCCGCAGAGGCCTTGCACGCAAGGCCCCTACCGGAACCAATTTTGACGAACGGGAATTGCCTTCAGGACTTCAGCAGCTAGGACAGACCATCCCCTTCGCCTACTCGCTTACGGGAAAAAATTCATCAATCAAAAGAATCTGACTTTCAGACCGTCTTTTGGCACGGGGGTCGGGGCGATGGTGAAATCCAGGTTTTGGTCTGGCAGTAGCTCCCACTGATGATCGCGCAGCAGCTTTGCGGCGAAAATTTTCATCTCTAAGCGAGCGAACTCTTTTCCAATACATTCACGCAGACCACCGCCAAATGGAATGTAGCTGAAAGGTTTACGCCTTTGCTCGGATTGCTCTAGGCTGAAGTGCTCCGGGTTAAATGTCTCGGGCTGGTCGTAGATATCTGATTCTCTATGAGTGCGATTGATCTCGTAGAGCACTGTCCAGCCTGCTGGAATCTGATAGCCGTCAAATTCGCAGGTCTGTAGCACCTGCCGAAATCCGCCGCCGACTGGTGGCACTAGCCGCAAGACCTCTTTCAAAATCTGTTCTAGATAGGTCATTTGCTTGAGCGTTTCTAGCGTCAGCGTTTTGTCTGTCAAGCTGTTTTGTTCGGCTTCGGCTTTTGCTCTAATGTCTGGGTCTTGTGCCATCAGCAGGCAAAAGGAAGTGAGGGCTGAGGTGAGGGTTTCGTGGCCAGCGAAGAGTAACAACAGTACCTGATCTTTGAGTTCTTCGATAGTGAGGCTGTTACCTTCGTCGTCTTTGGCAGTTAGCAACAGTTCTAAGGCGTCTGGGGTGATAGGAGGATTGGGAGATTGTTTGCGATCGCGTATCAACTCTTCTAGCGCCACCAGCAGTCGGTCTCGACTCCGTTTTGCTTTGCCAAAAGCTGTCCAGGGTAAGTTGACCGGCAAAGAGAACAATCCAGCATCCCAGCTCTCAAACAGCTCTCCCAAATTCGTATTAGAGGCATTGTCTAGTCCAACCATGAGTTTGCAAGCAATATCGAAGGTATAGCGGCGCAGCTGCGGGTACCAAACTAGGCTGCCGCTCTGCGCTGATGTCTGAGTCCACTGCTGAAAGTAGCGATCGCTAATAGAAGCCATCGTCTCGATATAGCCTTCTAGCGCTCTAGGCTGAAACGCTTGCGCCATCAAGCGCCGACGCCCTGCATGCACGTCGCCCGTTTGCAGCGCAAGCGATAGCGGTCCGAGTAAGGCTTTGACGCTAGGGGGCCAGGTGACAGTGATGCGATCGCCCTCCTGACCAAACAAAAACCGGATCGCATCCGGACCCTTCACAAAAACGGTCGGCTGATTTAGCAGGCGCGTTTTGAACAGCGGACCGTATTTGTTATGCTGCTTGCTAGCAAAGTCGGGATCTGTAAAGAAATCAAGCGTTTTCCCAATGATAGGCAGACCAAAATCACCGGGAGGCACAGGCAGGCGTGAAGAAACGGTCATGACGTTAGGCAACTGCGAGAATCACCGTCAGCTTACTGCCTTTTCCATTGCAGCCGCAGGAAGTTCCTCGCCTTTGTATTCTCTAGCTGGCGCTTCAAAGCCACAGGAAGTGCCATCGGTGTAGACAACCTTATCTTCCCAAGGCAGGCGATAGTTACCGTCTACCATATCTTTCATATAGGTATAGGGACAGTCTTGAGCGCCGCCTTTGACAGCGGTATAGCCCCGGTGCCCAAACTGGTAAATATTATTTTCTACGCTCCAGTGCTTACGGGCTTCGCGGACTAGGTCAGGGCGGACTTCGGCAGTGATGATTTCGTTAGGGCGGTGGCTGCCAGTGACCAACGGCTGACCGTCGAAGTTGACAATCATACCTTCGCCCATTGAGTCAAAGGTGCCGTCGGTGCCGCACATGCAGACCGACGCGGTAACGATCAGATTGCAAAAGGCGTTGGCCTGATTGGTGACTTGCCAGCTGTGGCGGATAGGGGCGGTGTAGCCAGCGGTGCGGAGCATGATATCGGCTCCTTTGTAGGCGCATTCGCGGGCCATCTCGGGGAACATGCCGTCATGACAGATGATCAGGGCGAGCTTGCTGCCGTTGGGACCATCGCAAACGGGGATGCCGATATTGCCAGGTTCCCAGGGTTCAACCGGTACCCAGGGGTGCAGCTTGCGATAGTAGAGCTGGAGTTCGCCTTTGTCGTCAATGATCAGACCGCTGTTGTAGGGGTTGCCCTCTGGGTTGAATTCCATAATCGAAAAACAGCCCCAAATGTGACTATCTACGCAGGCTTGGCGAAAGGCAGCGACTTCTGGGCCATCTAGCCGACACATAATCTCTGGGTTGGTGTCCATCGAAAGGCCGTGAAGCGAGTATTCGGGGAAGACAACCAGGTCCATCGTGGGCATATTGCGGCGGGCTTTGGCGACCATCTCGCAGATCACCTGGGTCTGGGCGGCGAGATCGGCTGGGGTGACGACGGTGGGGAGTTGGGCCTGCACCATGCCGAGTACAACACCGTTAGGAGATTTATTGAGTCCGCCAAGTCCGCTCATTGCTGTGTCCTCTTAATTTTGAATGGGCCGATAAGATACGAAGCCTAATCTACTAGGTAGCGGGTGTACGATTCTGTGACGGCTGTTGCAGACTGCTGACTTTCTCTCGGCTTATTTTCTAGAGACTTATTTTCCGAAGTGTGCTGCTCATTCACATAGTTTCCTCATACTCTCTGCGTACGATCTTAGACACCAACAGAAGTCGAACAAACAGATATTAGAGAGGTCATTCTCATGAAACTTCAGACAATTACCGTTCAACAGCTACTGCGCGAATATGATCAGGGCGATCGCGCTTTCCCTACGACGTCTCTGCGTAGAGTCTCTCTAATTGGAAAATATCTAGTGGGTATCGATTTGAGCTGCTGCGACCTCAGTAGCGCCGATCTTAGCCGTAGCGATCTCAGCCGCGCTAATATGACCAGAGCTAACCTCACAGACGCCGAGCTAGTTGATACTAGCTTCTGCGGCGCAAACCTTCAGAACGCCAACCTAATCGGGGCGAATTTGCAGACGGCCAGCCTAGTTGGCGCAAATCTTTCGGGTAGCGATCTACGCGGGGCGGATCTGAGCGGGGCGAATTTGCGCGGGGCGGATTTGCGGGGCGCCAGGCTGAGCGGTGCGATTCTCTGTGATACCGACCTTGCAGGTGCTCAGATAGATCCTGGAGAGCTAGAGACGGCAGACTGCGATACTTCGATTCTAGATAATTTAGAAATGATAGATGACGCAAGTGCAAAAGTAGCCTACGGAGATACAACAGAGTCACAGCAGTGGGTCTCTTGGGGTGCTCATTCCTAATAGTCGGAGGCTACCGGGTCAGGATGTCGTAGATGGCGATGCCAATTTCTACCACGATCAAAATGGTGATGTACCATTCTACGCGGTGACTGCTGTCGCGCTGTAAAATGCCGAGAGCAGTCTCTACAGTCCTGGAGATAAGCGCTAGCTTGTGTTCTAGAGCGATGAGTCTTTCTTTGAGTTCGTATTCGTCTTCTAGCCGCAGGTAGAGTCGGTCTAGTTCGGGATAGTCCCAGATAGGGTCTGGCTTTTCGCCGACTTCAACAATGCCCAGCATTTTCTGTTGGATTAGTAAAATGCCGCCGACATAGCTAAGCAATTCTTTTTCTTTTGGCGGGCGCTGGTTGGTGCCCTGTATCGCTGTGGTGAAGGGCTTGATCCGTTCAAATAAGCGAGAGACTTCGCCTTCGTAGTAGTCGAGTACGACACTTTTGGCGAGAGCTTCGGCAACGATTTGCAGGCGTTCGGCGCTGCACTGCTGTAGGTAGAGCACATCGTTTTCTAGGCGCTCTTTGGCTTGGGGACGGAAGGCGATAGAGAGGGTTTCTGAGACGGTGGTTTGGAAGCGATCGCGCACATACTCATCCAATGTCTCTAGCAGCTTACTTTCTTCTTTTTCACTGAGATCAAAGGTGACAATTACGCCATAGCGCAGCAGCACGGCGCAGCCGGTCTTGCCAGCTCTAATCGTCAGCGGATTGGTGGCTAGAGACTCAATGTCTTTGAAGTTTTTCAGCACGAGGCGCTCACCTACGATAGAGGCACGAACTGCGATCGCTTCTTTATTAGTCCAGTCGAGTGTGATGGCGGGGATAGTCGTTTGAGCGACAGAAGTAGGTAGTGCAAGGTCGTTAGCAGAAGGCATACAGATTTCAGCGAAGAGGGTTGAAGAGTCGGCGTTACTCGAAGCAGTCGTACCTATTATTAGCCATTTATTAGCTATTAGGCGGAACAATTTCTAGCTTTGCGACTTGAAGGCGCTGGCACATACGTAGCTGTTCGTAGAGCGGTCGCCAGTGCCATAGGACATTGGCCAGCGCTTCCCAAAAAGTGAGCCAGCCAAAGACGGTAACCCCCTGAGTCAGTAGCAGCATCCCGATACCGGCTTCAACGGTGGAAGTGCGACTGTCGAGGACGACGGATAGGACGAGCGCACCCGCACCACAGAGGCCAAGAAGGGCGGCGTCCCAGGCGAGCTTTTGCAGGTTTTGGCGGCGAACGCCTTCTAGGTAGGCGAAGTAGCGCTGGATGACGGTGTGCAGCACTTTTGGCGAGAAGGCTGGGAGAGCAGGCGTGTCAGTGAAGGCGACGCGGAGGAGGAGAGATTCGTTGCCGACTTCGGCAAGGCGGGCAAAGATGTAGTCAACGAAGTCTTTGTTGAGGTTGAGAACGGGGGAGGGGAAGGCTGCGCTAGGGTCAGTATCAGTGCTGGTATCGACATTGGCCTCGTTGCCGAAGTTGGCGGGGATGCCTTCAAAGGGCATGAGGATAGCGGTGGGGGAGTTTAGACGTAGGCGAACGATGATCTCACCTGCGGGCGATCGCGTGTAGCATTCGGCAATTTGCTTTTCTTTAGCTGTTTGGCGGCGAGGCGGAATGAGCCTAAAGACCCGTTTCATAGGCGTATGGGGGGGTCACTGTCATAGCGAAGCCATACGGAACAACTTTATTGCTGCTAAAAGAGCCTAGTTCTACAGTGAACTAGACTTTAGAACCAGACTTTTCGCTGGTATATTCGTTTCGCTGGTATATTCGTTGATACATATGGAATGGGCGATACAGGACTCGAACCTGTGACATCCTCCTTGTAAGGGAGGCGCTCTACCAACTGAGCTAATCGCCCGAAGCTGTTTTGAAGTCGTCAAACAGCACGGCTTCGCTTCAGGATTTAGATAATAGCAGGTAAAGGACCACAATTGCCAAGAAAATTGGTGGAAAATTTCCCTATTCCCCATTCCCCATCCTCTTGCCACCAATCCATCCGTATTGCTCTTTGTACTACCCTATAAAGGATTACACCCCTTCCCTCTATC
This sequence comes from uncultured cyanobacterium, assembly GCA_963793495.1. GTDB lineage: Bacteria > Cyanobacteriota > Cyanobacteriia > Phormidesmidales > Phormidesmidaceae > Phormidesmis. The sequence goes on along the minus strand of CAWCAI010000016.1, from coordinate 824,319 downwards.
CCCAAATCGCCATGCCAGCAGGTCGCACCCACGATCGGATCACGCTTTGGTGTCTCCCCTTGGTAACCATCAGCGCCTTTGGCTTTACCTACAGTCTGCCGCTGACGCTGATTGTCTCACTTTCCTTCTTGGTCGGTGGCTTTATGCTCGGCCCCGATTTAGACATTCGCTCCATTCAGTACGTTCGGTGGGGACCCCTACGTTGGATTTGGCTGCCCTATCAGATTACGATCAAGCACCGCTCACAGCTATCTCATGGGCCAATCATCGGTACCGCCTTGCGAGTTGCTTATCTAACGGTATGGCTATCGCTGTTTGTACTCGTTGGCATCACTCTTTTAAATGTGCTGTGGGATGCCCAGCTCACCTGGCAGACCCTGAAAGAGCCCTTTCGAATTTTGTTCAGAAGATATCTGTTCGAATGGCTCGCTATCATCATCGGCCTAGAGCTTGGATCGATTAGCCACTCTATCAGTGATGCCTTGGGCAGTCAAATCAGCCGCCGCAAGCGTAAAAAGAAGCGGAAAATCCGTTAGCAAGTCTGTCAGCAGAGAGAAAAATACAGACGAGAGACAGATCTCTGCCTGAAGGAAGAGGCAAATTTGCAACAAAGTTTAGTGAAAACATAAATAAGTAATGTGACAACGTAGGAGCTCAGCACCGCTGAGGTACGTGCTTAGCGTCAATTACGTTTGTTGCCATAGAGCGGCAACCGAACCCTGAGCGTAGTCGAAGGGTGGCCGGTGTGTTGTGGCTTCGACTACGCTCAGCCAGCGTAGTATTCTGCATTTTCCTGGAACGCTAAACAGGTGGCTCAGCGCCGCTGAGCCTCAATGCAATAAGTATTGCTATCGACGGTACTTGTATCAAGCGCGCGTCCCCAACGAAGTGAATAGCTGTGCCAGAAAAATGACCAAAGAGTAATAATTCCCTCTGAGCATTCTAAATAAAAGGTTATGGGAGTTTTGTTGTTTTTTAGGTACTTGACACCTACAGCAACAAGACTTAACTTATTGAGGATTGTGAGATTGTTCTTCTATCAAATTTTGCCGCAGAGGTCGCTGACTTTATATTAGCGCCACTGTAGTCAGGCTTTTAGAGAGACAAACTTTCATGAGGCACGGTTTCAGGCAATACAGCTTCATACATCGCAGATTCACAGCGTTTTATTAAGTACAATTTCACAAATTAGGAGGAATTACGGCATGAGATTTAAGCCCGTAGCAGCTTTGATGACTGCTTCTATGCTCGGTCTGACCGTATTGGGCGGCTGTAACACTCAGGTGCCTGAAGCCGTCGATGGTGCTGTCGAAGACGCTGGTGAAGCTGTTGATGACGCGACTGAAGCAACAGACGAGGCCATTGATGATGCGGGTGAAGCTATTGATGGCGCGGCTGAAACAACAGACGACGCTGTCGACGGTGCTGTTGAGGATGTCGAGGATGCTGCTGAATAGCGCTAGTCGAGTAGATTATATTCTCAAACTTCGATTAGACGCTTAGAACATACTGCCAACAGTAGAAGCTAGCTTCTGCTGCATGAATTTACCGCAATTCCAAGCAATATACTACCTACTTTTAGGAGTTTTCAAAATGAAAGTTCAATACCTAGCCGCTATAGCTGCTGCCTCTGTTCTTGGCCTTGGTACGCTCACTAGCTGCGCTCCCGATACAACTGTTGAGACTGAAGATCCTGCTGCTACTGAAGAAGTAGATCCTTGTGCTGCCGTAGAAGCCGATCCTTGTGCTGCTACTGAAGAAGTAGATCCTTGTGCTGCTGAGGGCGAATAATAGAGAGCAAGCCATGTCTGTGGCCTGATACCTGCTGTAGATAGAAGGCTATGTACGGCAAGTTGATTGGTTCGCATGATGTGTATTGATGAAATCCCTAGCTTTTAGCTGGGGATTTTTTGTGCTTTGCTTTAGGTGCTAGGGACTACGGAAGAATGATTATGAACGTTGCATTTGTGGGTTTAGGAACGATGGGCGCACCGATGGCGCTCAATGTGCTCAAAGCGGGGCATTCGGTGATTGTGCATAATCGCACTCGAGAAAAGGAACAGCCTTTGGTAGCGGCGGGCGCGATCGCATCCCCTACTCCCGAATCTGCCGCCGCTGCTGCCGACATCATCATTACCTGCGTCAGCGACACCCCCGACGTAGAAGCCATCATCCTGGGTGAAGCCGGTATCATCCACGGAGCCCAGCCCGGCGCTTTGGTGATCGATATGTCCACTATCAGCCCCAGCGTCACCCGCAGCATTGCCGCTCAGCTCGCTCAAAAAGATATTCACATGCTAGACGCCCCGGTCTCTGGGGGATCAGAAGGCGCTCAGAAAGGCACCCTCTCGGTCATGATTGGCGGCGCGGCTGAAGACGTAGAAAAGGCTAGGCCCGTTTTGTCAGCGATGGGCAGTACGATTACGCATGTCGGAGCGATTGGGTCCGGTCAAATCACTAAAGCCATCAATCAAATCATCGTGGCCGGAACCTATTGGTCTATTGCGGAAGGGATGGCGCTTGGGCTAAAAGCAGGTCTAGATATGGACAAGGTTGTCCAGGCAGTTGGCAGCGGCGCAGCTGGGTCGTGGGGACTAACCAACCGCTCCGGCAATATGATCGACAATGAGTATCCACTGGGCTTTCGAGTTCGACTGCACCAGAAGGATTTAGAGATTGCGCTAGCGGCAGCGCGTGAATTGGGACTGCCCTTGCCGATGGCGGCCTATGTAGAACAGATCGAGACTGGCCTGATGGCGCAGGGCTACGGTGATGAGGATATCTCTGCGATCGCGCGGACGGTCAGAAGTATGGGGGCCATTGAGTAGCTCTATCTCTACCGGGTCGGTTTTTTACCAATGGTGGTGATGTACAAAACGGCCTCTTCTGCTGGAATGCTTAGCAGTTCGTTGACCTGGTCGTCGAAGAAGCCAGCGATGCCGCTGACGCCAATCTGTCGTCGAGTAGCCGCTAGGTTCAGCCTTTGGCCGAGGTGTCCGGCGTCCATATGCAGGTAGCGGTAGGCTCTGTCGCCGTATTTTGCGATCGCCCGCTCCAAATCCGCCGTATGAAAGATCACCGCCCCGGCATCTCTGCCCAGATCTTGACCTAGACACAGATAGTGCAGATCTTTGTGAAATTGACTGAAGCGAATCTGACGCAGCTCTTCAGAGCGAGGAGCGTAGTAATAGCAGCCTGGCTCTAGGCCATCCACGTTAGAAACCGCGATGAAGGTCTCTATCAAGCTCAGGTCAAAGTAGTCGGGGTGAGCGTCAAAATCCTGCTGCTGATAGTGTTCTGGATGGTAGGTAAAGTCGAGCAGGGCAAAGAGATCGGCTTTTTGAATCGGGGCCTGGATGTAGCGGCGAGTTGAGCGGCGAGTCAGCAATGCTTGTTCTAGATCGGCTAGATGGTCGCCCCAGGGAATCGGCAGTGACTTGGTCGAAGCGGTGATACCAAACGGAAAGTTGTATTTATCGATGGGCGCACTGTTGGTCGCATAGTTCACCTCTGGCGAGTTCGCACCTGGTGTATCCGCATCTAGCTCATCTGCGTCTAGCTTGTCTGCCTCTGTGCTGTCCGCGTCTGGCTTGTCTGCCTCTGTTTTTGCGGAGTCTATCTTGTCTGCTTCTAATCTCTTGGCGTCGGCTAGGGCGGTGTCTAGCGCTGCTGCTGCCGAGGCAGGACCGACTGGAAAAATGGGGGTGTCGGCGTCTTTTTGCTGCTGTTGACCAAAGCCAGAATCGACTGAGATCAGGGTGTTTTGATGCAGATGGTGCAACAGTTGACCGTCGGGAATCGCCGGGATGTCCGTGTGAATGGAGCTGGGCAGAGCGCGGCGAGCAGGCGGTAGGTTTTGTTCTACTTGGAAGAGATCGGCGAGGGCTAGAAGGGCGATCGCACTTTCTTCTTCAGTGTTCAAGTACAGCAGCTGATTGATCAGCTCATCGGCAAATCCGCCAATCAGGTGAGGCCGGTAGTCGCAGAGCGTCCCAGCAATCTCTAGATTGCCAAGCAGATGCCCCGAGTCCAAGAATACGCGACGATAGGCCCGATCTTGATAGCGCCAGGCCGATCGCTGGAAAATGGTCGTTACTACCAGTGCTAGCTGCGTAGTTTCTAGCGACGGATGCCAGAAGCAAGCCGCCTGTAAATCCCGCCAGGGATGCGCATCCCAAAAGCGCCAGAGTGAATGCGTGCGTACTTGATAGTTGTACAGGCCCGCTGGTAGCAGTGACGCTCCTCTTGAGACCACATACAGCTCTGCCGGATACAGCCCACCCGCCGAGGGCGCAGAGCGCAGATACATCGGCTCGCCCGAAGTCACTACCTTTGCCGTCAGGCCATAGCTGTCGATTAACAACCGCGAGAGCCTCTGCCACCAGCGCCAGGCATCATCCGCTCCCTCAGGTTCTTTTTCTAGATAGGGTTTTAGATCAACGCCGTGCCCGATTTTGTAATCTTTATAGGGGACTGGCTGCTGCGACCAGTCGAGTCCACCGCGTTGGCTTTTTGCCGCGAGCGTTTCGGGGTCGTATTTTGTCCTTTGATGATAGTGCTGGGCGATGGAGACATCTGCCATGGGCGGCGTTTGGGTGGCGGCTAATTCAGCTAATTGTAACGGGTTTAGTACGATTGTCCGCTCTTGATTAGTGTCGAAATCCACATCCAAAGGGGCAATGCGGCCAAATACAGCGCTCAAAGAATCTGCTACCCTGACGATTCAGGTAAGATGCTAGTGAAAACGGCAAGCAGGCCAAAACAGTAAGCCATTGGCTAAGTCCATAAGAGGTCGCCCATGCAGGGGAATCAAAAAACAGGACGGTTGATGATATCGAGTAGTCGTTGGCTAGTGGGCTGGCTGATGCTAGCGGGAATTTCGCCGATCGGATGGGCGATCGCACCCCAATCCCTACGGGCCCAAACCGCTCCGCCTACTGCGCCAGTAGCTCCCGCCCCTGATCCCGTGACCACGCCCGTACTAGAGCCTGCTGCCAACACTCTCACGCTCGAACAGCAGCGCGAAGCCGCGAACACTCTCAACCGCGCTTATGCGCTGCTCTCTATCACGATTGGCGCATTGGTGGTCGTGCTTGGCGGCGGCGTGCTGACGCTGTGGCTGCTGCGGCGCTCAGTCATCAATGAGGTCGCCACCGTCGTGCGCACTCAGCTCAACGAAATGACCGAGCTAGAAAACAAGGTCCATAACGCCACTCGCAGCCTCAACCGAGTCTTGTCAGAAGCCGACGACCTCTCAGGAGAATTGCAGGGCCGCTCTAGCAATTTTCAAAGGGAGATCGCTGAACAAAGAGATATTTTGTATGCCCTAGTCGAAGAGCTAACCGCCTTCAAAATGCAGACGGCTAAGAACTGGGAAAAGCAGCTAGAAGATATCAATGGCAAGCTAGAAACAACCGCAACAGATTTTGACCAGGTTGCACTCTCCCTGCGTAATCAGGCCAAACAAAAGCTAGAAGGGCTACAAACCGAAACCGAAGTCCAAGGCCAGCGAATTCTTCAACGTTTCACCACCTCCGAAGCCGAATTCTCTCGTCACGTCGGTGTGATCAAAGAAGAAACCCAGCGCCGTAAAACCGCCTTCTTTGACGAACTCGATCGCAAAGAATCTGTTCTATCTGACCAGATGGGCAGCGTCCAGGCTCAGACTCTCGCCGAACAGGACCGGATACTAGCCGCGCTCAGCCAGGCTAGCAGCGACTTTGGACCCAAGCTCTCAGAAGTAGAATCCGCCGCCAAAAACAAAATAGAAGAACAGCGAGATCTCTCTATAGAACAGCTTAAAGCCTCTGAATCTAGCACTGTAGAAAGCTTAGAAGAAATTCAGGCCAGCGCGCTTGGACGCAAAGATCTGGCCCTGCAAAACATTCAGCGCTCCACCGAAGAATTGCAGCAGCAGTTCAACAATATTCGCAATGAAGTAGAAGCTCGCAAAGCCGACATGATGCAGAGCTTCCGCCAGTCTGCTGACGGTTTTCTCACCCAGTTCGCCACGCTCAAAGCCGACGTGGAAGGTCGCAAAGGCACGCTGCTAGGAGATATGGATCGGGTCGCCAGCGACTTTCAATCCCAGATATCTGAGCTACAGTCAGGCGTCAGCGAAGAGCGCAAGCATACCATTATGCAATTGCAATCCACCGCCGATGGCTTTCGTACTCAGCTCGCTAACATGGAAGGCGATCTGTCCACTCGTAAATCTCAGCTATACACCGATCTTTCTGAAACCGCCTGCACTTTCGCCAATCAGCTCAGCGAGCTTCAGGCCGATCTAGGTGAAGAGCGAAGTCAGACGCTTGAAATCGTACAGCAGCTACAGCAGGAGTTTACGAAAGAGATGGATGCGCTGCAATCAGGCATCAGTAGTGAAAAAGAGCAGCTGATGCGATCGCTTTTAGAAGTAGAGAACAGCTTCAACGGTGAACTCTCTGGCGTCCGTAATGCTGTCTTTGGCAGACGCGACGTGATCCTCAACAAACTCAACAGTTTTGACACTCGACTAGGCGAACAGATCGGAGAGCTAGCCGAATCTGCCACCAATCGTCAGCAGTCTGCCGAAGAAAGATTAGGACAGATAGAAGAGAAGTTCGGTGAAAATTTAGAAGCTTTGCAGGGCGGAATGAACGATCGGCAGGCGCAGGCTATTGACGAGATTTTAAAGGTAAAAGCAGAGATTCAGTCAAAGCTAAATGAGATCAAAGCAGAGGCAGAAGGCGAGAAGCAACAGATCATGAAAGAGCTGGGTAGAGTTGCCCCAGACTACATTGCCGACTCGTTTATGAGTACCTCGCAAAAGCGGATAGGCGAACTCACAGAACAAATGAACCGGCTGCAAGGCAACCGGCCCGAGCTGTTTTTAACCGCTGATGAGTTTATAGAAGAAGGCAACAAACAGCTAGCGAACAAGCAATACGAAGCAGCTCTTAGGGCCTATGATCGAGCGCTAGAAGTGCAGCCCTCTAACGCTGAGCTATGGCTTAGCCGCAGCAAAGTTCTTTTGGCACTAGAGCAGAAAGAAGACGCACTGGCCGCACTTAATGAAGTCACCAAGCTAGCGCCCGAGAATAATGAAGCCCGCTATCAAAAGGGACTGTTGCTAAGAGAATTACGCCAGTATCAGGCGGCGCTAGGCGAATTTGAGCAGGTGATAGAACAAGATCCCGCTGATGCTAAAGCCTGGTTGAACAAAGGCATGGTGCTGAGTCGACTGCGCAAAAGGGAAGATGCGATCGCAGCCTTTGACCGGGCAATAGACCTCAACCCTGACTATCACGAAGCCTGGGTCAATCGAGGCGTTGCCTTTGGCATCTTGCAAATGCATGACAAAGCCTTCGAATCTTTTGATCAGGCCGTCACGCTGCAAGCCAACGACGCGGTGGCCTGGCTCAATCGGGGCCTGGCACTCACGGAGCTAGAACGGTACGAAGAAGCGGTGGCCTCTTTTGAAAAGGCGACGCGGTTTAATCCTGGACTGGCAAAAGCCTGGGACAATCGGGGCTATGTCCTGATGCGACTAGGACGAGATCGAGATGCGCTCAAGAGTTTTGACAAGGCGATCGCAGCCAATCCCAACTACGCCAAAGCCTACTACAACAGAGCCCTCTGCTATGCGCTGCAAAGAGAGAACGACCTGGCTCTAGAAAATCTACAGCAGGCCGTTCGTTTAGAACCTAGCTATAAGCAAGAAGCACTCGCCGACGAGATCTTTGAAGAAATCTGGAGCGACGACTGGTTCAAAGAGCTAGTGAGCTAGATTTTCTATCTGTCTATGGCGTTTCAGCAGGCATTTCTTCGGGCATTACCTCAGCCGGTAAACCCTCAGAAGGAGTCTCCTCCGCCGCTAGCGAAGGCGGCAGAAGCACTGCGTCGATAGCGTGGATAACGCCGTTACTAGTGAGCATGTCCGCTCCGATCACATTAGCGCCGTTAACCGTCACACCGGTTCCGTCTGAAACTAGCGCAAGCTCCCCCTCTTCGACACTAGCAACTGTTCCGGTTTCTATTTGGTCAGAAGTAATTGTCCCAGGAACCACGTGATAGGCCAGTACCTGGGTGAGGACGCCTTTGTTTTCTGGCAAAAGCAGCTGGTCTAAAGTTCCAGGTGGTAGCGCAGCAAAGGCTTCATCAGTTGGTGCAAACACCGTGTAGGGGCCTTCGCTACTGAGTGCTGATTCCAATCCAGCCGCTTGGACCGCTGCGATTAGCGTACCAAAAGAGCCGCTGTCGGTAGCAACCTCTAGAATGGTGCCGCCCTCGGCTGCTTCAGCGCCAGCGACGGGCTCTTCCGACATTTCGCCAGGAGCTTCAGACATCTCGTCGGACGAGGGCTGATCGCAGGCAACGGCTATAGGCAGAATCATCAAGGCTGCAGCAAGGCCAGCCAGTCGGTTGAAAGGCATAGTCAATCTGGAAAAACGCATAGTTCTCCTTAGAGTGGGTGAGATTAAGTTGAATCGAATTTCTTGTTTTAATCTAGTGAGATAGTCCCTAGTGAGATAGTCCTTTGAGGGTATCAACGCGAGGCGCGATTATAAGCGTTGTTTCCAAAGGCCGAATATTCAGGACTGCTAGCGTTTGCTACCTTGCTTCACACGTTTGGTCTCACGCATTCTCCAACGGCGAAACTTTTGTTTTGACAAAGCAATGTTTTCACAGAGCAAGGTAGGCAGCTAGCGCAGCGGATAGATTCCGACGCTAGCTGTGGGTAACTGTTGTGCTCATTGTAGAGGCAAAATTCGGAATTTACTTAGGCTCTTTATTACGAAATTGTAATTTCATGTTCAGATTTTTCGTATAGGCAGAAAAGTCTGAACCTCAGCTTTAAAGGACTGCGCTCAAAGGATCACTACTATAAGGATCAAAGTTATTCTGTTGATGTTTGATGTTGATCTCATGCGCTAGATAGTGGCCGCAGGGTGTGGCTACTGGGGCTACAGGCCGACTGCCGGGTTTGCACAACGCTACGGTTTTGATATCTGTGAAGAACTAGGAATAGAACAGCTCAGACAGATGCTGTCATACTCTACCGTCAGACGGGTAATGCTCGGCCTATTGGTGAGATGAAGATTAAACCGAACGCTGATGCAGTTTTGTCTTTATGGGGTGGTTGTGCTGTCTGATGGTGACCCGGCAGTAGCCGTTTTACCTTCTGAGGCTACTTTTACAGTCCTGCTATCTACTGACTAGTGAATGTGCGCTACAAGGTAGTTGCGCTTATCTAGTTCTAGATAGCTGTTGTCTAGAGCTGTATTGTTGATGAATAGTAAGCGATCGCTCTAGATCAAAGCTAGATAGTCTCTAGCTAGTACTATGCGGCGCTCTAATAGTTCAAGATCTATCTTTTTGTCTCGATAATCAGCTAAGCCTGAGTTTAGAGTGGCTTTCACAAGCTAAACCGACAGGCTAAGCGGCTTGCGTGGCTTCGGCATAGTGCCAACGGGTAGCGCCGTCGCTGGGTTGAGATACCACAAGGCCGAACCATTCGAGGCGTTCTAGGTTTTCGCTGATGGCATCCAACCTCTTCTTTGTAATGTTGCCTTTGAACTGGGCGGCGATTTGTTTGGTTGTCCATTCGCCGGGGGTGGTGCGCAGCAGGTCGCGGATGGCGGCGAGCTGGTCTTTAGGCTTGGCGGGCCATTTTTGCTGTTCGACGGGTTCGATGATCGGTTCTTCTTGGGTGATGATGCCTTCGAGGGTGGGTTGAGTTTCGACAATCTCGTCGGGGGCTTGGTACTCGGGGCGGAGCCAGCGGATGAGGCCGTTGCGTTCTTCTTCGGCGCGTTCGGCGTTGAGGGCAACGAGGTTTTCGAGGATTTGTTCGTCGGTGATATCGTGGGGCCAGCCGTAGGCGTCTAGGACGGCAAGGTCTAGGTCATCGTGAATTTGTTTTAGGGTGGAGACGAGGGCTTTGTTGTTGTAGTCGCGGTCGGCGTCGGTGAAGGGTTCGCCTGCGCGGAGTTTTTCGAGCAGGTTGTACATGCCGGTGATGGTGATTTCGGGATGGGTGGCTTGGACTTGTTTGCGATGGGTGTCGAGGCGATCGCCTAATTCGCGAATTTTTTGTTTTTGTTCTGTAGTAGAGGTCGGGAAAGGAAAAGGATCAAAGCAAACAGTCTTGTTGTACCTTGGCGTGTTTCCTCCAAGATCTCCGCCTGTTGCTAAAGCCCATACGACGTGTATTTCGCACGAAAGCACACCTAAATAATATGAATCACTTAGAGCGATTACGGTTACCATGTTGTCTGGTAACACATTGCTATCTAAGAAAGTAAATACCCTGTGCTTCGTAGTCTCTGGTGTAGCAATATAACGTTCTAAAGTTGCTATCGAATCGCGCGTCTTTAATACGTTCTCTCCAAATAGCCACCAGTTTTCTTTTCTCGATTTTCTTTTGTTGACATCTCGTTCAGGCTTCACTTCCTCTAAAACCTTATTGAAACGGAGAAGCATATTTTTCTGCTTCCTGTAAAGATAATCCAAAAAAGTCTATGACAAATAGTTCCCTGCTATTTTGAACTAAGTCCTTTCCGTTTACGTACGGTCTAACTACAGCATCCAACATCTGCTCTGTCCATGATTCCCTCTCTTTCAGCTCACTAAAAAGCCTGCTCCGTGGAGCTTAACTCCTGGGCCAGCTAATAAGTTATTACTCTTGAGTTTATTAACAGAAGTCAAATCTGTCCCGGCTTCTAGATTGCTAAATATCTTATCTACTGTTTTCCATAAAATAGTAATTAAACTAGCTGAGTCTTCCGGAGTTCTACCTTCGTTTTCTTCCTGGACTACTCCTAGCTTTGCTGAGATTGGAAGTAGTTCACAATCTTCCGCTTCCCCGCTGGTCATGGCAATTCTAACCGCTGCACCTTGATCTACCCAAGGATGGTCAGGTATAGCAAAGGGAATCCGAACTGGTTGTTTCTTTTTTAGATGAAATTCGATCACTTTTCTCTGATGTATCTGACGAACACTATTTGTTGTGATAAGTCCAAATCTTCTTAGTTTTTCCTGTCTTGCAAGTGTTGCGACTATATGCCACCAGAACATTACAAAATCAGCAGTCTCAGGAATGAGCTTGGAGTAAGATTCTCTAAGAGCTTCGGCATATCCGTCGCCTAATAACTTGCGCATCTTAAAGTTGCCAATAAACGGAGGATTTGACACTACATAATCTGCCTCCGGCCACTCTGCCGCCCGCGCATTTAAATACCGATAAATCACTGTCTGATCTTCCGGATCGGGCACTTCCTCCCCCGTCACCGGATGCGTCATCATCCGCCCACCCCAACGAGTCCTCACCTCCCCCGTCTTCTCATCCACATCCGGCACCTTCCCGTCATACGCCAACACCGCATCCCGACACTCAATATTGCCAAACGCCTGCAACACCGGCTCCGGCGGCTCCGCATTCCCAAAACGCTTAAAGTACCACTGCAAATAACCAATCCAAATCACCAGCTCCGCAATCGCCGCCGCCCTCGGATTAATCTCAATGCCCAAAAACTGCGAAGGATTAATCTGTTCAAAGCCAAGCTGAACCTCTCCCGCCACGTCCACTAGCCGCTGAACAACTTCCTGCTCCAACCCCTTCAACAAATCCAAAGACACATACAAGAAATTCCCCGTCCCACAGGCCGGATCGAGAATCTTAATCTCTCGCAGCTTATCCAAAAACGCGCGAATCTCCAGCTCCGCCTTCTTCCTCTGATTCGCTGTCGGTTCCGCCTTCTCTTCTCCCGGTTCCAACAGTCTCTTTATCTCCAGCTCAATCTCATCCCACTCCTGCCGCAGCGGCTCCATCACCACCGGCCTCACCAACCGCTCCACATAAGACCTCGGCGTATAGTGCGCCCCCAGCCGACTGCGCTCCTTCTTCTCTAGCGCCCGCTCCACCAACGTGCCAAAAATCGCTGGTTCCACCAAACTCCAATCCGCCGCCGCCGCCGCATACAGCACCTCTAGCTGTTCCTTCGGCAAATCAAACGCCGTCGCCTCTTCAAAAAAGCTGCCATTAAACCGCAGCACCTTCTCAAAGCCAAACTCTCCCCCCGTATTCATCGTCCGCCAAAGGCTCTCAATCTGCGGCTTAAACGTCCTCGGCTCCACAATCCACCGATCCTTCAGCGCCTTGGTAAACACATCCCCCTTCAGCAGCTCCACATCTTCCGCAAACATCGTAAAAATGCAGCGCATCAAAAAGCTCGCCGTCTCCTGCGGCTCGTGCCCCTGCTCCTCTAGCCAGCGCGACAGCTTCGCCAGCTCCGCCGCCACCTCTCTAGTCACCCGCGCCCGTTCCTTTTCGGGGTTCAACGCCTGCGGATCGGTGAACATTTTCACAAAGCGATCAAACTCTTCCGCCTGCGCCAAATCCTTTAGATTCACCCGTCGCCTAGCGCCATAGCTGCCATACTCGCCGCTAAAGCCTTCCCACACCTCAAAGTGCGAACCAATATCGCAGCTCATCAAAAACGGCGGCCTCACCGTCAGCATTCCAGCATAAGCCCGCGCCTGATTAAACGCCTTCTGCATCACATCGCGATACGCCTTTGTCCCTCGCTTGCCATGCCCCTTACTAGAACTCTCGCTCCCCTGCTTCGCCTCAATCAGAAAGCAGCCTTCCTTATAAAAGTCCGCAAAGCGCGTCGTCGGCGTTGTCTTGTTACTGCTATAAAACTTGATGTCCTTGTCAAAGCAGTACGGATCATCCTCACTTGTTCCCTTGGGCAAAGGCTTCTCCACCCCTAGCGCCTCACACAAATCTAAGAAAAAGCCCTGATAGTTCGCCCGCTCATTTCCTTCCGAGCCTAGCCACTTACTCAAAAACTGATTGACCCTTTCTCTATCTGCCTGATTCATCCAAGTCCCAAATATATATAGCTAGCAATACCATCAGCAAGGCGCTATTGCTTCAATATCAATAAGTATCTGTATATTACCCACGTTTGTCTGTCTACCCGGACATCTCCCGGCTACTACACAGACTTGACTCTTCGCAGAAATCAGCCTATCTTCTTTAGCTAAGGTCGTGATGCCTATCGCGCCTGTTTCCTCAGAACTCATTTGACTAAAGCGCTATCGGCAGGTGCTACCAACACCCACCGACAGCTAGCTCACAAACTGTCGAGGCCAGTCTGGAGCTAAGGGCACTGTACCTTAGCCACCCCGATTCGCACCACATTTTGCGGAGTGGCCGAGGTCATCTGAGTTCTGGTTTCCTTAGTTCATCTGTCTTTTTGGAGACCAGACACTCATGTTCATCCCTTCCAACCAGGGCGCTGCGGCGTCCACAGTTCCCGCTGCCACCAGCACTGACTCACCCGCAGCCAACCCCGACCGCCTACCCCTCGACCCGCTCCCACCCGAGCAAGTTCGCCACCTGCTGTTTGGCACCTCAGCCGCGCTGCAATCCACCATCCGCCTGCTGCACAAGCTAGGCTACGCCGAGCCCAACGATTGGAGTCGGCCCACCCCCACCGGACGAGCGAATGAGATGATGGCAATTCTGACCAAGCGGGTGTCGGTGGAGTAACCCGTCTCGTCGTTGCAGCTGTCACGCTTGAAGAGGACTTTCCCCCCAGACAAGGTGGGCACTCACTCATTAGCTGGGCAGTACTTAACTCGTTCCTGATTACCTTTGCTCGACGGTTGGGGGGAATACTTTGCCACAAGCACTGCGCTATTTTGCCAATCAAGTCGATGAAGTTTTTCGCTTGCTAACGCAAAACAACCCTGCCCTGCCCTCTCGAAGGAGAGGGTTGGGGTGAGGGCTGCGAGAATTAAGCAAACAGCCAAGCTATTTAATCCTCATTCTTTAGAACAACAGTAGCTGAGAGCAGTAGCTGAGAGCCTGAGGACTTAGACAACAACAAAGTCAGCGCTAGATAGCATATTGGTGAAACCATTAACCTCTGCTAAGACTTCTTCTCCACTGCTGATTAAGGTGGCGGTTTCCATCACAGCGAAGGTCAGCGCTCCGAATGAGAGACCGTTAGCAAGGCCAAAGAGATCGCCCGTGGCGAAGTCATAGATGGTGTCCGTTCCTTCTCCAAGCGCTAACACAAAGGTGTCGTTGCCTCTACCACCGTAGAGCTTGTCGTTGCCCTGTCCGCCCCACAGCAGAGTCGTCACCACTATCGCCCCAGATCTGATCGTCGTCCTCATCACCATAGAGTTTGTCGTTTCCGCCCTTGCCGCCAATGCGATCGCGCCCCGCGCCACCATAGATAATATCGTCGCCACTCGCCCGGTTCTGGGGAGAGCGATTGTTGCGATCGCCCCGCAGAATATCATCCCCAAATTCACCAAAAATCACATCATCGCCCAGTCCGCCAGCGACGAGATCGTTGCCACCGCCTGCAAAAATGACATCGTTACTGCTGTCACCAACTAGGGTATTCGCAGCTTCACCGCCGACAATGTGACCATCAAACACCAGACCTAGCTCTGGGATAGGAGCTAAATAATCGTTGTAAATCCAGCGATCGAAGAATGACGTTAGCGGTAGGCCGCTGACTGATTCTGCGATCGCAACAAGATCTTCAGTAACAACATTGCCGCCTTTATAAGTGTCGTAGTAGGTACTGACAATATCAAAAAAGGTCTTCAGTCCTTACTCCCGTCACTAATTCTCTTCCTAATGCTGTCTCCGACCTCTATGCGCAGATCGTGCAGTGCTAAAGCGCCCCACTCGTACACACCCGGATTGAACAAATCATCAGCAAACGGTTCACCAGGCGGCACAAAAAATTCAAAAAAGCCTTCTACAAAGCCGTAAGTACCGACTACGAACTCGTCTAACGCCTCAGCCCCTCGGCTGTTCTCCAACCATAGCCCCTGTGAGTAGGTCGCAAACCCTTCGTTGAGCCAGATATCGCTCCAGTCTGCTAGCGCTACGTCATTACCCAGCCATTGGTGAGCCGTCTCGTGAGCAATGGTTTCTTCTAGAGAAGCTCTACCCAGGTTGTTGGTTCCAAAGATCGACAGCGTTTGGGTTTCTAGCGCCGTACCGGTATCGGTATCCATCACCACGGCCCCATATGCCTCAAATGGATATGGACCATAGACACTGCTAAAGAAGTCCACCATCTCCGGCTGCAAATCAAACAGATCGAGTTGCTCATCGGGTATGGCTTCAGCAAAATAGTTGCGAATAAAAACGCCCGTCTCCGATACGCTAGTTTCGATATTGAAGCCGCTAGTGATGTTTAGCGTAGTGAGATAGCTAGCCATCGGATCTCTAGCTTCAAACACATAGGTCGTGGTCTCGCCGTTATCAGTTGTTTCTTCTAGAATCCCGTTAGCCGAGACTCCAAACGCTTCGGGGACGGTCACTCGAAACGTATAGGCAGCTTTATCTAGCGGATGGTCGTTAACCGGAAAGTAATTGGCGGCTCCATCTGGCTCGCTTAAAACAAAGCTGCCACCGTCGAAAATGACCCAGCCAGTAGGAACTGGAATAGCAACAGAAGTGATCTGCTCAGGTGAACCGCTGTAGGTCACAGCGGCTGCAAAAGCTTCGCCCTCAGGCAGAGGCACTACAGGTGTAATCGTTAGCTCTTGTCCTTCGCGGGTGAAGGTAGCAGGTTCACCATTGACAGCGATCTCGTCAATATCGAACCCGATGAAATCTAAGTTGAAGCTGCTAAGCGCTTTGATGGCAGTAGCGGCAATGGTTGTCGTTCCTACTAGGGTGCTGGTAAGCACATCTGAAATATCGAGCGTAACGTCGTATTTCTGAACGTCGTAGCCGCCGTTGCCAAAGTTTGGATAAAGCGAATCACCGAGACCTGGGGCACCAGGGGTAGGCGTAGCGTTTGAGGTGGACTGTATCAGGGATGTACGTGGACTCATGTTGTAAGTGAAAGAGGGGAAGAATTGTTGTGAGAGAAGCTGACATTGGATGCGACCGTGATTAAAAAACAGAAACCGTCTTGCCAGGGCCAGCTCAAACGCTGAGGTAGCAAAACGGTTCACGCTCTAGACTTTGAAACGTCAGGGCAAAGTATATCTGTATCAAGGGCCGAGATTGTGTCTTCAGATACACAGTTTTACGCTGGGCAATCGGTTGAGCGCAATGATTCTGTTCGGCGTAGTGTATCTTACTTCGTACGTGAAGAATGAACAACAATACACGACAGAATTGCGCATACCTTCGCCCGCGTAGTCACTAAGTTCTATGGCTTTTGACTGGTTTAGAATTACCGGCTAGGAACGTAAAACCCAGGTATCCTTGGCCCCGCCGCCCTGCGACGAATTGACGACCAGCTGCCCTTTCTCCAAGGCAACTCTGGTTAGCCCGCCGGGATGGACATGAATTTTGTCTCCTTGATGCAGCACATATGGCCGTAAATCCGTGTGCCGTCCTTCGATGCCGCCTTCTACTACTGTCGGGATGTGAGAGAGATATACCGTCGGCTGCGCCATATATTCTCTTGGCTTCTCTTTGATCTTCTGAGCAAACGCCTGCCGTTCTTCGGCGGTAGAGTTTATGCCTACTAGCATGTCATCGCCGCCTTCAGCGCTTGCGGCTTTTACGACTAGCTCTTCTAGATGGTCTAGTACATAGGCGCGATCGCGATCGCGCCAGCACAAATAGGTAGGCACATTAGGCAGCAGCGGCTCCTCATCTAGGTAGAACCGAATCATGTCCGGTACGTAGGCGTAGATAACTTTGTCGTCACCGATGCCCGCGCCAATGGCATTAGCCATAGCCAGCTTCCCCTGCTGACACAGATCAATCAGAGTCGCAATGCTGTCAGGATAGTCTTCTCCTAGATCGAGGTCTGCAAACATCTCTGTGTCGCCTCGTCGGTACACCACATCGAGGCGCTGTAGGTCGTCACCGTCGGTGCGATAGCAGAGATAGCCGTCTGACATTACGACATCTTCTGGACTGATCAGAGCGATGCCCATCTGCTCGGCTAGAAGCTGATGCTCGAAGTAGGCGGAGCTATGAGTGCCAGGCGTCAGTAGAGCCATGCTGCTGTTGGCTGCGGGCGCGATCAAATCCATCACGACTTTAAGCTGCTGAGCATAATCGTCCACGCGACTAGGCTCGAACTTTGCCATCAGCTCTGGCAGCACTCGCTCCATAGCAATACGGTTTTTCAGCACGTAGGCAATGCCAGAGGGGACTCGCAGGTTGTCTTCTAGAACGTACCAGTTACCGTTACCATTGCGGACTAGGTCGATGCCACTGATATGGCACCAGATGTCGTTAGGCGGCTTCATTCCCATGCATTCAGGCCGAAACCGCAGCGCCGACTCAATTACATCACGAGGAATTACGTCCTCTGTGATAATGCGCTGATCGCTGTATACGTCGGCGCAAAACATATTAAGCGCTGTCACCCGCTGTGTGAGTCCCGCAGTGAGGGTTTTCCATTCCTCAGCAGTAATCACACGCGGGACGGGGTCGAAGGGCAGCACTCGATCTTCTTCTCCCTCGAAGCTGAAGGTAGCTCCTAGCTCCTCTAAAACGGCTTCGAGCTTTGCTTTGATCTGAGGCATGTCCTGAGACGGCAGCGCTTGAAACCACTGCAGGATAGGCGCTAGTTCTGGGCGCAGCTTCCCTGCGGCCTCAAAATATTCATCGTAAAAGCTTTGAGGATCGTAAGCGTCGAAGTTCATTGTTCAGTGAGCAAAGGGGACAAAAATAAGTTGAGTGTTGTAGAGGGTTAGACGCAGCTACTCAAAGAGGAGAGGCTCTACAACTGTCGTCATTTTGCCACTTAGTCAAAACTGCGAAGTCGCAAGCTATACCTTTTCACGATTGGTTAAGGCCACTCGCAAGTTGCCATCTGCCTGGTTTAAAGCTGCGATCGCACTATCTTTTTCCAGTCCCGCTAAATGCATCACCAGCGCCACCTTCACCTGCAAATCACTCTTGTCTAGCAGTGCTCCAGCTTCCTCACGGTCTAGCTCGGTCAAGTCACAGAGAATGCGAATAGCGCGATCGCGCAGCTTACTATTCGTCACCGCCACATCCACCATCCGGTTGCCATACACTTTCCCCAGCTTCACCATTACGCCAGTAGACAGAATATTCAGCGCTAGCTTCGTCACCGTGCCTGCCTTCAGCCGAGTCGAACCAGCCAGCACCTCCGGCCCTACAATCAAGCGAATATCTACATCCGCCTCTACCGGCACCTGCTCAGCTGGCACGCAGGCAATAAAAATTGTGCTTGCCCCGCACTGCTTCGCAGCCTTCAATGCGCCCTGCACAAAGGGCGTTGTGCCCCCCGCCGTAATCCCGACTACCACATCGCGCTTGGTTACCCGGTGATCGATAATCGCTTCAGCGCCAGACTCTTCCTCGTCTTCTAGCGCCTCGGAGCTACGCAATAATGCTGCTGCACCGCCAGCAATAATGCCTTGGACAAGCTCCGGCGGTGTGCAAAAAGTGGGAGGACATTCGGCGGCATCCAATACGCCTAGTCTGCCGCTGGTGCCTGCGCCGACGTAGAAGAGTCTGCCGCCTTCTCGCATAGAAGCGGCTGCAAGGTTGATCGCCTGGGCGAGATGGGTTCTAGCGTGAGCGATTGCATCCACCGTCCGCCGATCTTCTTTATTAAACACATCCACCATCTCCAGGGTGGAGAGCTGGTCTAAATTCTGGCTGTTGGGATTGTTTTGCTCAGTCAGCAGATGGCCACGGTCTTTCATATCAGTCATGACAACCTCTCAAAGCAACTTCTCTAGCTGGGCTCGAATCTGATCCATTTCGTCCGTCGAAGCAGTTTGAAAGCTTCCCTTAGCGGTCTCTTCTAGCTTTGCACGAGCTGCTTCATTCGGATCGGCATCCGGATTCCAAGTTGTTTCTTCGACTACTCTTTCGGGCGGCATCAACAGCGTGCCATCTTCTACAAACACCGCTTCATAGCCTGCGCTCTCACAGAATTCTTCGATCTCTTCTGTCTCAAAGGCTTCTACCGAGGCTGGTGGAAAGTCTTGAGCTTCTAGCATGACGGCAAAGCGAGTAGCATCGTCTTCCATCTCAAACATCAGCACTAGCTGACGGCCTTCCATCTCCAGCGAGTGGATGCCCTCGTTTTCGGTACGCGCGTTAAATAGAACGACATAGACAGACATGGCACTGACAGGTACGGATGTATAACTCAGTTAGTGTAGCGATTAACCTCCCACTTTCGTTATTCCTCCAACCTTCTGCAATAATCCTACCTTCTGCGATAATAAAGGCGCTTTGTCACCCGTTTGCGATCCTCATGGCAACTTTTCTATTAGAAGTCGGTACCGAAGAACTCCCGGCCAGTTTTGTCAGTGAGGCGATCGCACAGTGGAAAACCAAAATTCCTGCTGAGCTAAAAGAGCAGTTTCTAGAAAGCGAAAGCCTCGAATTCTACGGTACGCCGCGCCGCCTAGCTGTATTAATCAACGGCTTGCCAGAGCGACAGAGCGATCGAGAAGAAGAAGCCAAAGGGCCCCCAGCCAAAGCTGCGTTTAGAGACGGCAAGCCAACCAAAGCGGCGACCGGATTTGCGGCCTCTAAAGGGGTCAGCGTCGACCAGCTAGAAATTAGAGACACAGACAAAGGTGAATTCGTCTTTGTGCAGCAGACAATTTCGGGGCGCGATACGGCGGAGCTGTTGCAGGAAATGGTGCCCGGTTGGGTGCTGGGTCTAGAAGGGAATCGGTTTATGCGCTGGGGCGATGGCGATCTGCGCTTTCCACGCCCCATCCGCTCGCTGGTGACGTTGCTAGACGATCGGCTGCTGAGCGTGACCCTAGAAAATGGGTCTGAGGTCTGCGTGAGCGATCGCACCATCACCGGCCACCGCGTCCTCCATCCCACCGACATCAGCCTATCTCAGGCCCAAGACTACGTAGATGCGCTCAAAAGTGCCTATGTCACTGTCGATCCAGCCGAGCGCAAAGCGACCATTCTAGAACAGGTGAGCGCCGTTGCTAGCTCTGTCAATGGCCGCGCCGTAATCGACGAAGACCTGCTGGCCGAAGTTGTAGACCTAGTCGAATGGCCCACCGCCATCATCGGCAAATTTGACGAGGAATTTCTAGCGCTCCCGTCCAAAGTCACCATCACAGAAATGGAGAGCCATCAGCGCTACTTTCCCGTCCGTCCTGCCGCTGACTCTGACGATCTTCTTCCTTATTTCATTACGGTTTCCAACGGCGATCCGGCTAAATCTGCGCTGATCACTCAGGGCAACGAAAGAGTGATTCGCGCTCGTCTAGCCGACGGCAAGTTCTTTTTCGACGCCGACCAAAAGCAGCCGCTCGTTGACTACTTGCCTCAGCTCGAAACCGTCACCTTTGAAGCTCAACTAGGCTCTGTGCGCGAAAAAGTCAGCCGAGTTGAAAACGTCGCCCGACTGCTAAGCAATCAGCTCAATCTCAGCGCCGAAGAAAAGCAGCAGGCTAGCCGCGCCGCTCAGCTTTGCAAAGCCGATCTCGTCACGCAGATGGTAGGCGAATTTCCTGAGCTACAGGGATATATCGGCCAAAAATACGCAGCTAACAGCGGCGAGCCTGCTGCGGTTGCCGACGCGATTTATGAGCATTACTTGCCAAAAGGCGCAGGTGATAGTCTGCCTCAGACCCTGATTGGTCAGGTGGTAGGTATTGCCGATCGGCTAGATACGCTAGTCAGTATCTTTAGCATTGGTAAATTGCCAAAGGGCTCTAGCGATCCGTTTGCGCTGCGGCGGGCGGCGAACGCGATTGTCAACATTGTCTGGGATGCGGGACTGCCGCTAAAGCTAGAAGCAGTACTAGATCAGGTGGTTCAAGACTTTGCGGCTGAACGTGATGGCGTGGATGTGGAAGAACTAACAGGGCTGCTAACGGACTTTTTTGCTCAGCGGGTGCGGACGCTGTTGCAAGATGGTTTGGGAATTGACTATGACTTGGTGAATGCGGTCTTTGGTCAGGACGCGGACTATCAGGCGCGAGCGCTGGCCGATTTGCTGGATGTACGCGATCGCGCCACCTTCCTCCAATCTATTCGCACCGACGGTCGTCTTGCCAAAATCTACGAAACCGTCAACCGGGCCGCGAAACTCGCCGCCCAAGGCGATCTGGCGACCGATATTCTCGAACCGGCTGGCGTGATTAATCCCGAGCTGT
Organism: uncultured cyanobacterium; assembly: GCA_963793495.1. GTDB lineage: Bacteria > Cyanobacteriota > Cyanobacteriia > Phormidesmidales > Phormidesmidaceae > Phormidesmis. Next base: position 803,205 of record CAWCAI010000016.1, on the reverse strand, counting down.
TTGAGCAGCCTTCCGAGCAGGCTTTTTATGACAGTCTGCAAACGCTTCTACCTCAGACTCAGGCCGCTCAAGCCGAGCGCGACTACAGCAAGCTAATCGCCGGACTAGATCAAGCTGCGCCGACCGTGGCAAACTTCTTCGATGGAGAAACCAGCGTTATGGTGATGGCCGAAGATGAGACCATTCGTGAAAATCGCCTGAACCTGTTGGGGCTTCTGCGCAATCATGCTAGAGTCCTCGCGGACTTCGGCGAGATTGTCAAAAGCTAATTCCTCCGGGTCTTCTTAATGTTGGGTTTTGGTACTGGGTGTGATTTGATTGGTTACCATTCACCCGTCCATCGTTGTTTATTTATCACTCCATGAAAACTGCCCATGTCATTGGCCTTGGTCGCTCTGGAATTGCCGCTGCCCGTGTCCTCGCTCGCCAAGGCTATGCTGTTACCCTGAGCGATCGCGGCGCCGCCCAACGCCACCAGTCCGACGCCCAGCGGCTAAAAGACGAAGGCATCACCGTCAAGCTCAACTACGCCTTCGACGCCCAAGTAGCTAAAGAGGCGGGGCTCGATCTGCTAGTCGTTAGCCCTGGGGTGCCTTGGGACGCGCCAGCGCTAGTCACTGCTCGCGAACTAGGCATCGAAACTATCGGCGAAATGGAACTGGCCTGGCGATCGCTTCAAGATCGCCCCTGGCTGGGGATCACTGGTACAAACGGCAAAACGACTACAACTGCTCTAGTCGCTGCGATTTTCAAAGCTGCCGGACTGAACGCCCCGGCCTGCGGCAATATTGGCTACGCGGCCTGCGAACTGGCACTGAGTGAGCCGCCGGACTGGGTAATTGCTGAACTCAGCAGCTATCAGATCGAGGCGTCGGCTTCTCTAGCACCGACGATTGGCGTGTGGACCACGTTTACGCCGGACCATCTCAGTCGGCACAAGACGGTGGAGAACTATTACCAGATCAAGGCTTCACTGCTGGCGCGATCGCAGTCCGTGATCATCAACGGCGATGATTGCACCTTGCGCAGCAAGGCCGAAGAACACACCTCCCCTCGCCACCACTGGACCAGCATCGGCGGAAAAGCGGCGCTCTTCCCAATCGTTGCCGACACCTATATAGAAGACGGCTGGGTAATTCATAAAGGCGAGCAAATTGTTGAGGCTAAGGCGCTGCGGATGGTGGGCGAGCACAATCAGCAGAACCTGCTGATGGCGGTGGCAGCGGCGCGGTTAGCGGGAATTGATGGCAGTGCGATCGCGCTAGGCGTTGCCAGCTTTCCCGGCGTCTCTCATCGCCTAGAACATATTTGCACCTGGCGCGGCGTGGACTTTATTAACGACAGCAAAGCCACCAACTACGACGCTGCTGAAGTGGGTCTGCGTTCGGTAGCAAGCCCTACTATTTTGATAGCAGGTGGCGCTCAAAAAGACGGCGACGACACCGCCTGGATTACCCAGATCAAAGAAAAAGCGGCTGTCGTTCTTCTGATCGGCGACGCCGCCGAACCTTTTGCAAAGAGACTATCAGAGTCAAACTACAACAGCTATGAAATTGTTCAAACCATCGATCGCGCGATCGCCCGCAGCACCGAGCTAAGCAAGGAACACCCCATCAAAACCGTTCTACTCTCTCCTGCCTGTGCCAGCTTCGACCAATACGTCAATTTTGAAGTACGCGGTGATGACTTCAGACAAGTTTGCACAAAGTATCTAGGAGAGCTTTAGATCGCGATGTAAGCATTGACCGCCGGTCTCTAAGAAAAATAGAAGACAGCAAAAATAGCAAGACAGCACGTCAAGAGAAGAAGATACGAAATTATCAAAAATTATCTTGATTTGAGCGTTAGAATTTGACTGCGTTGATCGCTGGTGCGCTGATGCGCTCTAGCCAAGAATTGCAGCGCGTCAAGTCGCTAGCTAGTCTACGCCTTCTGATATAGGTTTTGCCGACCAAATCAGATTTACCTTGATCGCATCAGCTTAATGCCTCAACTTACATTTTCAGGAAAGGACAGTGTTCGAAAATTTACTTCCTCCACTAAATAACCACAATCTCCCCTACCCTGATACGATTCATCCGATCGTGGTCCACTTTGTGATTGCGATGGTGCTGTTTGCCGTTGTCTGCGACGCGATTGGCTACTTTACCAAGAATCCTCGGCTGCATGAGGCTGGCTGGTGGAACATGGTATTTGCCACTATTTCTATCTTTATCGCGATCGTATTTGGACAGATAGAGGCAGGACTATCGATGCCCTATGCCGCAGCGACGGGTGATTTGAACTTACATACGCTGATCGGCTGGTCCCTGTCTGGCATTTTGGCAGCGATCACGGGCTGGCGCTACATCATTCGATTGAAGTCACCTGGAAAATTACCGGTAGCCTACCTTGGTCTGAATGCAGTGCTGACGGGAATTGTGCTGTTTCAGGTTTACCTAGGGGATCGGCTGGTGTGGGTCTATGGCCTGCATACAGAAGCTGTTGTAGAAGCGGCACGAGCGGGGCTATTGAAATGATAAAAGTTACGCTAATGCCGCTCTTGTTAGAAGACAATGGTCTGCCTTATAGAATACCGATTCATCCCAATCTGGTGCATTTGACACTGGGGCTGTTTATTGTCGCGATCGCATTCGACATCGTTGCCGCGCTCTACCCGCTAGAAAAGCCCATCTTCAAATTCCTAGCAATTCCAGCTACTAGCAGCGGCCTTTACGACGTAGGCTGGTTCAACATGGTTGCCGCCTCAGTCGTCACCTTTTTTACCGTAGCTGCCGGCTTTTACGAAATTTTGCTAGCCGAGCCGTCAGACGACGTCATCAGTCCCTGGGGACTCAACGCCACAGACACTATGGTCTGGCACGGTATTGGTGGCGTGCTGCTATTAGCGTTGATTGTCGGTATGACTATCTGGCGAGGGTTTCAGCGCTATCTATGGCGCGAAGACAGAGCTAGACAGGTGCAGTGGAGCTATCTGGTATCAGGACTATTAATCTTTGGCCTAATGTTTGCTCAAGGAACCTTGGGCGCTCATCTAGGCAGCGATTTTGGCATACATGTCACTGCCGATCGGTTGATTCGAGCGGGCATAGATCCCAACGAGATAGAAAAAGGGCCCGCAGATGAGGTTCTCACCGCACCGCGAATAGTCGGACCGAGAGATATCGGTCCGGATTAGTCTGACCAGCAGCTATCAGCAAGCCAGCATAAGTAAGCCGAAGAAAAGCTAAACAGGTTCAGAAATTACGTGAATACTAACGACGGTACTAGCCAAACAAGTGAACCAAGAACCCGAGATTTAGGTAGGGTATTTAACCGACGCCGAGTTCTAGGACTGACTAGCCTAGCGGCAGGCAACTTTGCTATCAGCGTGTGGATGGGTCAAGAAGCTTATAAGTGGCTACCGCCTCAGGCTTCTTCGGAAGCGGTGCTAGTCGACAAGCTCTTTAGCTTTATGACAGCGGTTGGCACCTTTATCTTTATTGGCGTTGTCGGCACGCTGCTGTACTCAATGATCTTTCAGCGAGCGGCCAAATATGACACTAGCGACGGTCCGCCGATCGAAGGTAACGTTGCGCTAGAGGTGATTTGGACAGCGGTGCCCATCATGCTGATTCTTTGGATCGGGACGGTGAGCTACAAGACCTATGACCAAATGAGCCTTCTAGAACCGTTCGCACCGGCGGTGATGAGCACAGTAGATACCGTGCCTGGAGAGCCGAGGAAGGCGGTGCCAGGGGATCTCCCACAGAACGGAAACCAGAGCGATAAGCCAGACCCGATCGAAGTTCATTCTCGACAGTGGTCCTGGGAGTTTCGCTACCCGCAGCAGAATGTTAGTAGCACAGAGCTGCACCTGCCGGTGAACCAGCGAGCCCGGTTCAAGCTCACCTCTGATGATGTGCTGCATGGCTTCTATATTCCAGCTTTTCGAGTCAAGCAAGATATCATTCCTGGTAAGGAAATGGATTTCTCGTTCACACCTATTCGAGCAGGTCGCTACCGACTTCGAGATTCTGCCTATAGCGGCACCTACTTTGCTTCGAATCAGACCAACGTAGTAGTGGAGTCGGCAGAGGACTATCAGCAGTGGTTGGATGCGATCGCCCAAACCGACCCCGCCCCAGCCGAAAATCTAGCCTTCGACGAATTCTCACAAGCCGAGCAAGGCACCATCAGCCTCGGCTGGGCCACCGTCAAGCCTGCCCCTGCCCCCATTGTCAACCACACCAGTTCAGAAAAGGATTCCTATGAGTAACGCCACACTGGAGGTGAAGCCATCACAGCAAACGCCCACCCCAGAACCAAAAGCCCCCGATAACTGGCGCAGATTTTTCAGCTTCAGCACTGACCACAAAGTTATTGGCATTCAATACATCGTCACCGCTTTTGCTTTCTTCTTGTTCGGCGGACTGCTGGCGATGCTGATGCGCGGTGAGCTGATCACGCCAGAAGCAGATCTAGTCGATCGCACCGTCTACAACGGTCTATTCACCATGCACGGCACCATCATGCTGTTCATGTGGACATTCCCCATGCTAAACGGGCTATCGAACTATCTAGTGCCGCTGATGATTGGCGCGCGCGATATGGCCTTCCCTAGGCTAAACGCTGCCGCTTTTTGGCTGGTGCCTGTTTTTGGCGTCATTCTAATTGCCAGCTTCTTTATCCCTGGTGGACCGTCTCAGTCTGGGTGGTGGGCCTATCCGCCCGTCAGCCTACAAAATCCAACCGGTAACTTGATCAACGGGCAGGCACTCTGGCTAGTCGCCGTTGCCTTATCAGGCGTCTCTTCGATCATGGGCGCGGTGAATATCGTTACGACCATCATCAGAATGCGCGCACCCGGCATGGGCTGGTTCAAGATGCCCGCCTTCTGCTGGACCGTCTTTTCTGCCCAAATGATTCAGCTAATTGGTCTGCCTGCTTTGACGGCGGGCGCAGTGATGCTATTGCTCGATCTCACCGTTGGCACCAGCTTCTTTGATCCCGCTAAAGGCGGCGATCCGGTCCTATATCAGCACTTCTTCTGGTTCTACTCTCACCCTGCCGTCTATGTGATTGTTTTGCCCATCTTTGGCGTCTTCTCAGAAGTCTTTACGGTCTATTCTCGTAAGCCGCTCTTCGGCTACCGGGTTGTTGTTATCTCTTCTGTGATGATTACGGTATTGAGTCTGATGGTGTGGGTTCACCATATGTTTGCTAGCGGCACGCCGGGATGGATGCGGATGCTGTTCATGTTCACCACCATGGCGATCTCGATTCCCACCGGTATTAAAGTATTTGCCTGGGTGGCGACAGTATGGGGCGGCAAGCTGCGACTGACTAGTGCCATGCTATTTGCTCTAGGCGGACTGTCGATGTTCCTATTTTCAGGAATTACCGGCATCATGCTGTCTTCAGCGCCGTTCGATATTCACGTAAACAACACTTATTTCGTCGTCGGCCACTTTCACTATGTGATCAATGGCGCAGTAGTCATGGGCTTTTACGCAGCCATCTATCACTGGTTCCCCAAGATGACCGGGCGGATGTATTACGAGGGTCTAGGCCAGCTGCACTTCGCTCTGACCTTTATTGGTGTCAATCTCATCTTTTTACCCATGCATCCGCTGGGACTAATGGGTATGCCAAGGCGCGTTGCCTCTTACGATCCTGAGTTCGCCTTTTGGAATGTAATTGCCAGTCTAGGTGGGTTCTTGCTAGGCGTTTCGACGTTGCCTTTTATCCTCAATATGCTAAGTTCCTGGACGCAGGGAGAGGAGGCGGGAGACAACCCCTGGCGAGCGATTGGTCTAGAGTGGCTGGTTTCTTCGCCACCGCCACATGAGAACTTTGAAGAGATTCCAATTGTAGTCTCCCCGCCGTACGGCTATGGCAGCGATGAACCGCTAGTCTCCAACAATCCAGGCGGAATCGTTAAAGAAAGCTCTAGAACTACCCAGACAGCCAATCTTGCAGGAGAAGCCAACTATGAGTAGTGCCAATTTAAGTTCCACCGTTGATGAAAACCTGAACAGCGCTCACGCTCCTCATAGCGCGGAGCATGAAGAAGACCATCGCATGTTTGGCTTCATTGTCTTCTTGCTATCCGAGAGCATCATCTTCTTCAGCTTCTTTATCGGCTATATCGTCTTCAAAACCAGTGCGGGAGACTGGCTCCCAGCTGGTTTTGAAGGGCTAGAAGTTCGCGAGCCGCTAATTAACACAGTTGTGCTTGTTTCTAGTAGCTTCGTTATTTACTTTGCTGAGCGCTTTCTACATCGCGATAATCTGTGGGGCTTTCGAGCTTTTTGGCTGCTGACAATGGCGATGGGCAGCTATTTTCTCTACGGTCAGGCGGTGGAGTGGATGGGGCTGCCTTTTGGCTTTACGACAGGTGTGTTTGGCGGCGTGTTCTATTTACTCACTGGCTTTCACGGTCTTCACGTATTTACGGGTGTGTTGTTGCAGGGGATTATGCTAGGCCGCTCTTTTATCCCCAACAACTATGAAGCAGGAGAGTTTGGCGTAGAGGCAACCTCGCTGTTTTGGCACTTTGTCGATGTGATTTGGATTATGTTGTTTATTCTGATTTATGTCTGGCAGTAGCTCATGATTATTGACGATCAACATTACGACATCATTATCGTCGGTACTGGTGCAGGCGGCGGTACGCTGGCGCAGAAGCTAGCTCCTACTGGCAAGCAGATTTTGGTCCTAGAGCGGGGCGATCGCATGGCCCTAGAAGAACAAAACCGAGCCGATGTAGATGTGTTCCAAAAAGGCCGGTATCGCTCACCCGAAAAGTGGTACGACGTAGAAGGTGAACCTTTTTCACCCCAGATGAACTACGCCGTCGGCGGCAATACCAAAATCTATAACGCCACCCTGATGCGGATGCGCGAAAGAGACTTTGAAGCCGTCAGATATCAGGACGGTATTGCCCCTGAATGGCCGATAAAATATGCAGACTGGGAGCCCTATTACACAGAAGCCGAGCATCTGTACCAAGTCCACGGCAACCAGCAGGACGATCCAACCGAACCCGCCCACAGTAAGGATTACCTTCACCCAGCGGTAGACCACTCCCCGGTTGTTGCTCCGATTGTTGATTTAATCAAATCAGAGGGGCTCTACCCAACCTCTTTACCTATGAGCTTGACCAGCCAAAAAGATGATCCTACTGGAGACGCAGAAGTCTTCGGTATTAACCTTGCGCTCAAACACGACAATGTCACTCTCAAGACTTCTGCTAGGGTTATCGGCCTACATACGAATACGAGCGGAACGGAGATCAAAGGTGTAGAAGCGGAGGTCGGCGAGCAGCCATTTTTGTTCTCAGCAGACATTGTTGTACTCGCTTGCGGCGCAGTTAATTCAGTTGCAATTATGCTGGATTCGGCCAGCGAAAAGCATCCTAACGGTCTAGCCAACGGCTCTGATCAGCTCGGTCGAAATCTGATGAAGCACCTGATGACAGTCATTGTCGAACGAGATTCGACTAAGAACGATGGGACGTTTCTGCCCAGCGTCAGCGTTAACGACTTCTATTGGGGCGATCTGCGCGATTTTGAGTATCCCTTAGGCCATATTGAAAACAGCGGTGGTCTCTTGCAAGACATTGTCTTTGCAGAATCTCCTCCCCTGCTCTCAGTCCTAGCGCGCTTCTTGCCAGACGAAGGGCTGACTCGTCTAGCCAAACGTTCGATTGGCTGGTGGGCCCAGACTGGCGTACTGCCAAATCCCGACAACCGTGTCTACTGGCAAACCCTGTCTCGCTACGGTCGGCCTAAGAAAAAGCTACGCTACGAATTTACTCCTAATAACTTAGAAGCCCATGACCGGCTAGTCTATCGCTGGATGGGTGTACTCAAAGATATTGAAGATACAGGGCAAGGACTTCGACAGAGCACCGTATACCCTCGCGGGGAGACTCCTGTTGAAGTGACAGGCTATCAGTGCGGCACTGCCCGCATGGGCACAGACCCTGCTACCTCTGTTCTAGACATCAACTGTCGCACTCACGAAATAGACAATCTCTATGTTGTAGACAGCAGCTTCTTTCCCTCCTGCGCTAGCGTCAGCCCAGCGCTAACGGTGATGGCTAACGCGCTGCGGGTAGGCGATCACTTGATAGAACGGTTGTGCGTATAGAATCATGCCAGTTACTCTTTTGGGGGTTCACCTGTGACGGCAGACTCTAAATAGATAGAGGCAGGGGGAACATAGCCGCCGTCAATTTTTACGCGAAAGTCGTAGTGAGCGCCCGTGCCGAGGCCGCTGTTGCCGGAATAGGCAATGACTTCTCCGGCTTTAGCTTTACCCTGCCTACAGCCGTTTTCGGACATGTGCAAGGATTGGAAGGTGAAGCCGGGATAGGACTGGGCGGTTTGATCGACGACCCAGCCACCGCCATCGACATCCCACCAGCATTCGACGGTGACGCTGTCTCCGATTTTGCCGACAGCATGAATGGGGGTGCCAATGTCCATCGCTAGATCGACGCCGTTATGTGGCACGTTGGGCTCTCCGGTGACAGGATGAAAAGGACGAATGCCATATTCGTCGCTGACGGTGTAGCCCGCGATGATGTCGCCCGTGGTAGGGGTGTCGGTATTTTCTAAGTAAGCCTGTTCGCGGTCGTTGAAAACGCCGGAGGTGAGCGTGAGAATGCGATCGCCAATATAAAGCACTGAGCCGACAATGACGGTAGCGCAAATACTAGTGAACAGAAATCTAATTAGTAAGATAGGAAGCGGACGAGCGCGTTCTTCCTTCTCTTCTTCGGCCTTATCCTGTGCATTTTCATGCGGGTCTGCGGGTGCGATGTGATAATGCACGTGCTGCGGAGCGGTCTGGGCGGCTGCCTTTGGAACCTGAATATCACTGCTAGCAATGACGGCTAGCTCGCCTCGCCCGAGTTTTTCTAGCAGGTCAGAAACGCTGCTACAGCCTGCCGCGATCGCAGCACTCCGTGCTCCCTGCCAGCCCGGTTCCGTGACGGTCACCCGACAGGGCCTTTTCGGCTCGACGGGCAAACTGTCCGGGCCTTGATCTAGATTGGCAGAAGACGGTTTGGCAGAAGACAATTTAGCAGAAGACGGTTTAGTAAAGGGCAACGAAGCGCTAGTCACCAGTAGTAAATTCGCAAAATCGAGCGGCCAGCTTTACTAGCGGGGGTGTCAGCCACTGACAAAGACGAAATTATGATAGCTCAAACTCGCAAACTATTTGGCTTGCGAACTATTTAAGCGCGGCGCACCATAAAGCAGCGCTACGCCTACCAACAGCACTACGAAGGAACTTCATGAAGCACACTAGAGCAGATGACTGGAGCAATCACGCTCCTCTGACCAAAGAAGAAGAGGAAGAACGCCGTCACTGGGACTATCACTATGACGAAATCGGCATGGCTCCAGGCACGCTGGTAATTGATGAAGATGCTGCGCCGACTGAGCTGATGCTGATTGACTACAATGCCAATTCAGCCATGCGACGAAGATTGCGATCGCCTGAAGAAGCCGCCGTTCACCTAGATTCTGAATCGGTCTCCTGGATAGATTTGCAAGGGCTTGGCAACGAGGATGTGCTCAATCGCCTCGGCAAAGTCTTTCATCTACACCCGCTGGTTTTAGAAGATGTGGTGAACGTTCCTCAGCGGCCAAAGATCGAATACTACGGCGATCAGCTTTTGATCATTACGCGAATGGTGATGCCTGATCCAGACGCCGAAGAAGGCGAAAATCGCTTTACCAGTGAGCAGCTCAGCTTTGTTCTAGGTCAGAACTATTTGCTGACGGTACAAGAAGAACCAGAGCAAGACTGCTTGAACGCGGTGCGTAATCGTATTCGCACCGGACAAGGGTTGATTCGCTCCGAGGGCGCAGACTATCTAGCTTATGCGCTGTTAGATGCGGTGATTGACGCTTATTTTCCTGTGTTAGAGGACTACGGCGAATATATAGAGTCGCTAGAAGATGAAGTGATTTTCAATCCGAGCGAGCAGACGGTCCAAAAAATATATCGGGCTAGGCGAGAGCTGATGAGCCTGCGCCGATCGATCTGGCCACAGCGAAATGCTCTCAGTCAGCTAGTGCGTGATAGCAATACGCTGGTTCGCCCGGAGGTGCGAGTATATCTGCAAGACTGCTACGACCACGTGGTGCAGGTGCTCGATATTGTCGAAACTTACCGTGAGCTGACGGCGAACTTGATGGATGTATATTTGTCTTCTGTGAGCAACCGGATGAATGAGGTGATGAAGACGCTGACGGTGATTTCATCCATCTTTATCCCGCTGACGTTTATCGTGGGCGTGTATGGCATGAACTTCAATCCGGCAGTCTCGCCCTGGAATATGCCAGAGCTAGACTGGTACTGGGGCTATCCGCTGTGCTGGGCAATGATGATTGCGATCGCGCTAGGCCTGTCCTATTACTTTTGGCGCAAAGGCTGGTTTGACAACACAGCCGGAACTCAACTGCCGAAGGATAGGGCTAAGAGCTGAGACCAATCGACAACTATTGGGTTTCACCCGCTCTGCCATCGCCTGCTAAGATGCCTGTGACCAAGCGGCTGTAACCACGCAAGCTGGTCGCAAACCGACTGTAAAAGGCGCGTCCACCATGGATCTCAAGGCTCTGATCACAGACATTTCAGATTTTCCGCAGCCGGGCATCATTTTCCGCGACATTACGACTTTGCTACAAGATCCCGCAGGCTTGGACTATGCCATATCACAGCTCTGCGCTCAGGCAGACCCGGTAGCACCCGAAGTCATCGCTGGAATTGAGTCGCGCGGCTTTATCTTCGGGATGCCGGTAGCCCGCCAGCTGTCCCAGGGCTTTGTACCCATTCGCAAAGCCGGGAAGTTGCCTAGAGCCGTTCATGCGGTGTCTTACGCCCTAGAATACGGAGAGGATCGCCTAGAGGTACACCAGGATGCTTTTTCACCTGGCGCTAAGGTGCTGATTGTGGATGACCTGCTAGCGACAGGAGGAACCGCAGCGGCAGCAGCAGAGCTAGTCGAGAAAGCTGGCGCGACGGTAGCTGGATTTAGCTTTGTAATTGAGCTAGAGGGATTAGCAGGCCGCGATAGGCTGCCTGATGGAGTTCCGGTCATGAGTTTGCTCACGTACTAAAGGAGTGATATGGCACCCTCTTCTCAAAAGCTTTCTGTCTCAAATAGCGTGGGCTCGCTCGCACGTGATTTTTTCTTTGGTGAGACGACTCGCTACGTTGTGAAGCGGGTGCTACAGGGACTTTTGACACTGCTGTTAGCGACGGCTTTTAGCTTTTTGGTTGTGCAGTTAGCACCGGGAGATTTTTTAACGCCATTTCGTCAAAATCCGCAAATTTCGCCTGAGACGATCGCAGACTTAGAGACTCGTTTTGGTCTAGACAGACCGGTCTGGCAGCAATATTTTTTATGGCTAAGGCAGGTGGTGACCAAGTTTGACTTTGGCATTAGCTTCGCCTATCAACGGCCCGCGCTAGAACTGTTATGGGAGCGGGTGCCGAATACGATTTTGCTGTCGGCGGCGTCTATTTTTGTGACCTGGGCGATCGCAATTCCTTTAGGCATTATCAGCGCTGTCAACCAGAACAACATAGTCGATCGCACGCTAAGGGTGTTGAGCTACATCGGCCAGGGCTTTCCCACAATTATTACAGGGCTGCTCTTGCTCTTTTTCGCACAGCTGACGACACCTTTATTTCCGGTAGGCGGGCGCACCAGCCTCTACCACAACGATCTCAACTGGATAGGTCAGATCTTAGACGTTGTCTGGCACCTGATTTTGCCGACGCTGGCGCTGAGTATTACAAGTTTTGCTGGGCTGCAAAGGCTGATGCGTGGTCAGCTGCTAGATGTCTTGCGTCAGGACTACATTCAGACGGCGCGGGCGAAAGGATTGTCAGAGAGCAAGGTAATTTACGTTCACGCGCTGCGAAATGCTATCAACCCACTAATTACGATTTTGGGGTTTGAGTTTTCAAGTCTGCTGAGTGGTTCTTTTATTGTAGAGAACTATTTTAGCTGGCCAGGTTTAGGTCAGCTAACGCTGGAGGCTGTGCAGACGCAGGATTTGTTTTTGATTATGGCGAGTCTGGTACTGGGCGCGGTGATGCTGATTGTGGGTAATTTGCTAGCAGATTTAGCGCTGTCGTTTGTTGATCCTCGAATTAAGCTGTCGCGGTTGAATTAGGCTTCGACTACGCTCAGTCTGCAAGCAATAGGTCTAATGGATGATTTATATGAATCAGGCGCGGTCTTTTGCAATTTTGTTGGTTGGCTTTGTCGTTTTTGGCATTGTTCTTTGGATTGCGCGGACGGTGCATCAGGAATTAAATGATACGGGCTTTGCGCAGACGGCGCTGATCGGAACGGCTGGGTGGGCAACGGGGTGGCTGGTAGGTTTTTTGATTGCGCCGACGACTAGCCAGGAGATCAAGAAGTTTTCGCAGGCGATGTCGACGATTTCAGCGTTTGCCTGCGGTTTTTTCTTAGCGAAGATGGAGCCGTCTTTGACGCCGCTGTTTGAGGACGGCAGGCTGATTAATGAGCCAATTTATGGGATTCGGCTGATGATTTTTATGATTTGTTTTGCGATCGCGGCCATCAATATGTATGTCTACCGCGAAGGAAGACGGTATTGATTGGCTAATGAAGTTCTAGAATATAGTTGAATCCCATGTCTGCTAACCAAAACCCTTTATGCAAGTTGCTGATCTGACGGTCGAAGAACTAAAACTTCTTATTCGAAATACTGTAATTGAGGCGCTAGAGTCTTTGCTAGATACTGGCAGTTGCGTTGACCCTGACGAAGGGCTGGAACTGCGACCAGAGATAGTCAGCCAGCTTCTTGAGGCTCTAGAGCGTAGACGGTCAGGAGAACGAGGGACGCCTGCATCCGTTGTTGCAGAAAAGTCAGGCATAGATTGGGATACGCTATGAAGTAGAGTTTTCGGATCTAGCTAGCGCTAGATTGAAGAAGATTATGTGGCTATGCAGCAGCGCATCTTAAAGAAAATCCGATGGTTGTGTGTGAATTTTGAATCAATAGCACCTTTGCCCTTAAGCGCTAATTTGAGCGGCTTGTTCAAGCCCAGAATTAGTGACTATAGGGTTATTCATTCTTTCGACGATGAAATAAGAATCATCTCAGCAGAACGAATTGGGCACCGTCGAGACATTTATAAACAGAGTTTTTGATCGATCGATGCCTATCAAAGAGTTTGCTGACTTTATTCTAGGAAGTATTGCGGCGCTGTTTCCGGTGATTGATCCGATTGGGAGCGTGCCTATCTTCTTAGTACTGACAGCGGGTGTACCTGAATCACTGCGGCGTATCTACGCTCGGCGGATTGCTCTAAATGTGATTTTTTTACTGGTAGGGTTTTTGCTAGTGGGAGGAACGCTGCTTCGATTCTTTGGAGTTTCGCTGGAGGTGGTGCGGATTGCAGGTGGAATCGTGGTGTTCCATGCGGCTTGGAATACGATGAACGCGGAGTCGAAGGTAAGCGAGCTAGAAAATCAGGATGCGACTGATAAGGCGGAGCATCACAAAGATATTTCGTTTATGCCGATGACGATTCCGCTGCTAGCTGGGCCGGGAGCGATCGCGGTGGCCTTGGGACTGGCAGCGGAGGCTAGTCGAGGAGCGGTAGCAGCGGAGACAGCGCGGAATTTGGTGGCGATTGCGATCGCAATTGGACTAATTGGATTGATTATCTACGTGGCGCTAAGGTCTTCTACGCTGCTGCTGAAATGGCTAGGGGCAGGTGGGATTCAGGCACTGAGCCGGCTGCTAGGACTGTTTGTGATGGCAATTGGAGTACAGCTGATTTTGAATGGGCTAGGAGACTGGATTATTTCTTTGGGGTTGGGTTAGTGGTGCTTAGCTTCTCATATTAGGGAATGTTGATGAGTAAATTCGCCGAATAGCGGTGGGTTCGTTGGATAGCGGTGAGTTTGTTCTATAGCGACTGATCTCAAGCCAACTGACTAAGAAATCCCTCACCATTCAAAAAATACATGCGTGTTTTATTGGTTACGCTCTGCACTTTTGCGGTCTGTGCCCTGCAAACCTATCCTGCTTTTTCGCAGACTGAAAAGCCCTCTGACACGCCTCAACCTGAGTCATCGACTGTCGCCGCTTTCCCAATGCTTTTAGAGGTTTGTCTAGAAGCGACCACAGAAGGAATACCAAAGGACTCGGCGGTGGAAGACACGGCGGTGGAAAACTCGACTGCTTTGATGCCTAGTGCATCGGTGCGAATAGTTGGACAGCGCTCAGCACTCTCCTCTGAGGTCTCAGCTGAGATGCCTTCTTACTATTTGCTTGGGGACGCGCACTGTAGAGTGATCGCAGAAGACGCGCTGTTGGAAATTCAGACACTGCCCGAGGAAGAGTTTGCTCAAGGGGTCGACCTTCCCAGCGGATCTGAAGGAAGAGAGATAGTAGCTTCTCCTCTGGAGCGTCCCCCGGTGAGATTACTTCAGCTAGAAACCGCCAATCAGCTAATAGCTCGAGCGCTACAGCTATCCTTTGGTTCGCATCAGACCCTTTCCGATGATACGCCTGGGACAGGTAGTCAGCTTTACTACGGTGAGGTGGATTGGGGAGTAACAGATGATTTGCAGGTGTCGCTGTCGGGGCAGGTGTACGATGACCCGCCGGTACGAGCGATCAACGGTAAATTCCAGAACATTACTTTACTTTCTCTGGCTTCTAGCGTTAAGTATCGTCTGCTCAATGGTGAGCAGCTTGCTTTGAGTTTGCAGGGAGCTCTCGAAGTGCTTTCGGTCTCATCTGATCTGTTCGGTACTAGAGGCAGCGGAGGGAGCAATCTGGCTGGCAGCATTCACGTTCCACTTACGTACACCGCTTCGCCCGATCTTCAGTTTCACTTCACGCCTGGCGTTTCTTTTTTACCAGGCCAGCTCAATGATAGTAAGTTTTACGATACGGTTTTCACTTTGGGAACAGGCGCGAACTGGCAGCCTTCTGATCGATGGCTCCTGTACAGCACGCTTAACCTGCCGCTCGGCCCGGGTGGAAATACTATCGAAGCCGACCAGACGATTGATCGTCAGTTAGTTTGGTCTGTGGGAACTCGATATAGCGTTACGCCTCGAACTGGGGTCAATCTCTATGCCACGAATGGGCTAGGAGCAACGCCTTCAACGGCTGTTTTGACGGCTGCGCCTGGTGGCGATGAGTTGCTAGTAGGTGTGGAATTGCAGTACACGCCGGATACTGGGTTGGGCTATCGCGATCGCTTCGACGATGAGCCCAGTCCGACGCTGTCTGAGCGGGATCTTCAGCTGCTTGTAAACGGCATTACCTTGGCGAGTGCGAATACTCTAGCGCCAGGAAATATTGCTGTGACAGCTGGAGCCGGGACGCAGGGGCAGTTCGATGTGGGTCTGGCCTACAGTCCAGACGAGGCGCTACAGCTGGAAGCTAATGTTGAAGATTTTGGATTGGGTGATAGGACGACGGCGGCAGCGAGTGATTCTCTGCGCTACACACTGGGCGCACGGGTTCAGCTGCTCGATCAGCGGCGGGGGGCTCCTATCTCTTTGTCAGCTCGAATACTGGGCGGGCGAGATACTGAAGCGGATGGGACGACTGGGGTGTTGTTTACCGATCTGCCGATGGCGTACGAGGCGGGTGAGCGGGTGGCTTTATTATTCAATCCGAGAGCGGCATTCTCTAGTGGTGACACTAGGCTAGGTCTAGGATTTGGGATTAACTATGAGGTGGTTCGGGGATTACAGCTCATGGGTGAGGTGACGCCTGTATTTGGGGGCAATCGCATGGTGTGGGGGTTGGGAAGTCGATATAGTTTCCCGAATGCGGTTAGTCTCGATATCTATGCTACGAATGCGCTAGGGCGTCATGGGTTAGGTACGTTGGTGAGTGGCTCTGAGGTGCGGCTAGGTGCGGGTATAAATTGGGTTTTAGGAAGGTAGGGTCAGAGGGTCATGAATTCTACACGGGGGACTAGGGGGTCATTGACGATGCCGATGCCTTTGTAGTCCCAGCGATCGCAGATGGATTTGATTTTGGTGCGATCGCAGTACTCTACGGAGAATTGGGGAGCGTGTTCTCCGGCGTGTGTATTTAGATAGCTGAGGGCGTCGAAATCAGCGACGAATAGTAGTAAAAAGGGTTCTGTTGGTTGTTCGGGATGTCCGCCTTCTATTGGCGGCCGGGCGACGAGGTATTGACCAGTGGATTTTGAGAGGAGTAGATAGTAGGGGGTGTTGATCATTGTGGTTCTGTTGGCGATGTGACTCATTCTAAGGGAAGCGCTGTTTTGTGTTTTCGGTGGGTGAGGACTATCGCGCGATGCTCAACAGAAGTGGCCGAAAAGAAAGCCCCCATCATTACGATGGAGGCTTTCTTACTTAATCTTTCCTATCTAGCCAACTACCCGAAAGCGATCTAGCTAATTAGTCAAGATCAGGCATGGATAGTACAGGCTCTGATGCGCGGTTCAAACCACGCTCGAAGCCGCCTTCGGCTGCGCGGGCGCGGCCTGCATGCCATAGGTGACCGACTAGGAAGAAGAAGGCCATGACGAAGTGGAAGGAGGCTAACCACTGACGGGGGTTCACGAAGTTAACGGAGTTAACTTCGGTGATGATGCCGCCTACAGAGTTGATGGAGGCGTTGGGTGCGTGAGTCATGTACTCAGCCGCGCGACGGACCTGCCATGGCTGGATGTCGTTCTTGAGCTTATCAAGATCGAGTCCGTTGGTGCCACGTAGCGGCGCGAGCCAAGGACCATCAAAGTCCCAAAAGCGCATGGTCTCTCCACCAAAGATGATCTCACCGGTTGGTGAACGCATTAGGTACTTACCTAGGCCGGTTGGACCTTGGGCAGAGCCAATGTTGGCACCCAGGCGCTGGTCACGAACTAAGAAGGTCATGGCCTGAGCTTGGGAAGCCTCTGCGTTAGTAGGGCCGTAGAACTCACTAGGGTAAGCGGTGTTGTTGAACCAGACATAGCAGGAGCAGATGAAGGCCATCAAGGACACTGCGCCGATGGAGTAGGAGAGGTATGCCTCGCCGTTCCAGATCAGTGCGCGACGCGCCCAGCCAAATGGCTTGGTCAGGATGTGGAAGATGCCGCCGGAGATGCAGATTAGGCCGACCCAAATGTGACCGCCAATAATGTCTTCCATGTTGTCGACGCCGCAAATCCAACCTTCGCCACCGAAAGGAGACGTAGTCAGATATCCGAAGATAACTGCTGGGTTGAGGGTGGGGTTCGTAATCACACGAACGTCACCACCGCCGGGTGCCCAGGTGTCATACACGCCGCCTAGGAAGCAAGCTTTGATGACAAGCAAGAACGCACCAAGTCCTAAAAGGACTAGGTGATAGCCGATGATGTTAGTCATCTGGTTCTTGTCTTTCCAGTCTTGACTGAAGAAACTGGAGTATTCTTCTAGCGTTTCGGGGCCACGGAGCGCATGGTATACGCCGCCAAGACCTAGAACAGCAGAAGAAACTAGGTGAAGCACCCCAACGACAAAGTAGGGGAATAGATTAATAACTTCACCGCCAGGGCCAACGCCCCAGCCCAAGGTAGCAAGGTGAGGCAACAGAATGCAGCCTTGCTCGTACATTGGTTTTTCAGGGATGTAGTGAGAGACTTCAAACAAAGTCATCGCACCAGTCCACAATACGATTAGACCTGCGTGAGCGACGTGTGCGCCCAGCAGTTTACCAGACAGATCGATTAGGCGAGCGTTACCAGACCACCAGGCATAGCCGGTAGAGGGCTGGTCGCGACCGCCGCCAACGAAGCTGTTATTAGAGAGCGTTACCACGGGGGAGTACCTCTTCAGGGAATACAAATTTCTCATGCGGCTGGTCCTGAGGACTGAGCCACGCACGAATACCTTCATTCAACAAGATGTTCTTGGTGTAGAAGGTCTCAAACTCAGGGTCTTCCGCTGCGCGGATTTCCTGCGATACAAAGTCATACGCTCGCAAGTTCAAAGCTAGACCCACAATGCCAATCGAACTCATCCATAGGCCCGTCACCGGGACGAACAGCATGAAAAAGTGCAGCCAGCGCTTGTTGGAAAACGCAATCCCGAAGATCTGAGACCAGAATCGGTTCGCTGTCACCATCGAATACGTCTCTTCCGACTGGGTCGGCTCAAACGCTCTAAAGGTGTTCGCGTTCTCGTCGTCTTGGAATAGCGTGTTCTCGACCGTCGCGCCGTGTATCGCACACAGCAGCGCTCCACCGAGAATACCGGCCACGCCCATCATATGGAACGGGTTCAAAGTCCAGTTGTGGAAGCCCTGCAAGAACAAAAGGAAGCGGAAGATGGCCGCTACCCCAAAGCTCGGTGCAAAGAACCACGATGACTGGCCCAGCGGGTACATCAAGAATACCGATACAAACACTGCAATCGGTCCACTAAAGGCGATCGCGTTGTATGGACGAATGCCGACTAGACGAGAAATCTCGAACTGGCGCAGCATGAAGCCAATCAAACCGAACGCGCCGTGCAGTGCGACGAACGCCCACAAACCGCCGATTTGGAACCAGCGAACCAGTGAACCTTGAGCTTCGGGGCCCCACAGCAGCAAGAGCGAATGGCCCATGCTATCTGCAGGCGTAGAGACTGCAACCGTTAGAAAGTTGCAGCCTTCTAGGTAGGAACTTGCCAACCCGTGGGTATACCACGATGTGACAAAGGTAGTCCCGGTCATCCAGCCACCAATCGCCATGAAGGCGCAGGGGAATAGAAGTAAACCGGACCACCCAACAAAGACAAATCGGTCGCGCTTTAGCCAGTCGTCGAGAACGTCAAACCGTCCCCGCGCGGCGGGCGCTTGTCCCATTGCTATGGTCATTTTATCAATCCTCTTAGTTTGGCTCTTAATATGGCATCAGGTTCTTTGCCCTATACGCTTGAAGCCAACGACGATCGAGGCTGGTAAGCTAAAAGATCGCTTAGCTAGAAGCTGATGGGCTAAGGACAGATGCACGTCAAATAGCAGACTGCATATTAAGACGTGTTAGATACCAGTGGACTGAGTTTCTAGATTATCCAATAGATGAATTATCTAAACTAGTCCACATCTAGGTGGCTAGAGTTGACCACCATAAAGGATCTTGGCATGTACTCATCATAAGGACTGATCTAAACTTTTACAATCCGCAATACTAGTTCTCAGTTTCTTTTTTGGTGGAAAAACTCTAGAAAAGGGGAAAATGCCGCCGTGGTTTTCCTTCGTTGCTACGCTGTGTGACTCTAATCAAACCCTTCGGATACCCTACAAAGACCTGAAAACCGGCTTTTGCACTATTTGAGCAAGTGGGCGATAGAAACAGACTGAATTCTTAATCTTTAGTAAATTTCTATGCTGGCTGCCATTTTTACTGGCAGAGTCGTCAGCACAAGCCTGAGTAAACCGATACTATTTAACAAGTCCGGCTTAATGCCGTGTAATGAACCCGTTTGATTTGCCCCTTAACAATTATGACTGTCTCTAAAAACCCTACTGATTCTACTAAAGCCCCGTCCAAAGCTGAATCTACGGGAAAGACCGTTTTGCGTCGAGAGATTCTAGGCGCACGGCGGCCTAGCAATTATTTTTGGGCTGGGGTAACAGCAATTGGAGGATGCGGCTTTTTCTTAGCCGGTCTTTCTAGCTATTTACATACCAATCTGCTACCGTTCTCTGATTTGCCTGCGCAGCTAGTGTTTATTCCACAGGGAATTGCGATGGGTTTTTATGGCTTGGCAGCGCTGCTGCTGTGTACTTACCTGTGTCTGATTGTGGCCTGGGACATAGGCGGCGGCTACAACCAGTTTGACAAAGAGGAAAGTGAAGTCCGCATTTTTCGGCACGGCTTTCCTGGAAAGAATCGGCAGATTGATTTGCACTATCCACTCAAAGACGTCTTGGCAGTGCGCGCTGATATTCAGGAAGGCTTAAGCCCGAAGCGGGCACTATATCTCAGGCTCAAGGGCAAGGGCGATATTCCAATGACGCGGGTTGGACAGCCAATCTCACTCTCAGAGCTAGAAAATCAAGGAGCGGAGCTCGCTCGCTTTCTACAGGTGCCTTTAGAAGGTCTGTAGGGAGAAATCAGTAAGAGGTACTGGTCAGTAGAAAGCCTGTAGCTACTTTCGCCTTACTTCCTTCAGCATAGTTCCTTCAGCATAGTTCTTGAACGCGAGCCCAGCGTCGCAAAGATAACCTGCAATTAGGTACCTTAACGTCTTGCGGTTGCGCTCGGCCTGTGGCAACATGAGCGGCGTTCTTCACCAGGGACTGATTGATTGGGTGGAAGAAGGGAAGAGTACAGAAAGCGGCTTTTTTTGGAGTATATATCAAATGAAATTGAAATTTGGATTGGGTAGCAAGTGGTCTGTGCTGGTTGCGATCGCACTCCTACTCGTCAGCTGCACAACTACAACCACAGAATCGCCTATTGCTGAAGAAATCCCAGTTCAAGGGGCTCCAGTAGTTGCAGATGGACCGACAGTGGCCGAGCTAACAGCAGGATTGCCAGTTTTGAATGGCAAGGCAACCGCCGAAATTCGAGTCGGTAGCCGGACGATTACGATAGAGCTAGATGGCAACAAGGCACCGATTACAGCCGGCAATTTTGTGGATCTTGCTGAGAATGGTGTGTATGACGGAACGGTGTTTCACCGAGTGGTGCGATCGCCTCAGCCCTTCGTAGCCCAGGGCGGCGATCCGCAAAGTGTTGATCCGAACGTGCCGACTAGTCGATTGGGTACGGGTGGCTATATCGATCCAGCAACCGGGCAGGAGCGGACAATTCCGCTGGAGATTTTGCCAGCCGAATCAGATGAGATTGTCTATGGAAAGACGCTCCCAGAGGCAAATATCGAGGCAGCACCTCAGCTCGACCACAAGCGAGGCGCGATCGCAATGGCTCGCTCTGGTGTAAACACCGCGTCGGCGCAGTTTTATATCACGCTAGCGGACGTAGCTTTCTTGGACGGGAGCTACGCTGTGTTTGGCTATGTGACGGATGGTATGGACCTGGTAGATGATATCCAGATGGGCGATGTGATTAGCTACGTGAAGATTACGTCCGGGGCAGAGAATTTGGTGCTGCCAGATGCTGAGACTGAGTAGCTTGAGTGGTTTGGTAGGAGACTAGTCAGTGACTGCTGCTAGAGAAGTTGTAGTGACTGGCATCGGTTTGATCACGGCGCTGGGTAGTTCGGCGCTAGAGAATTGGATAAAGCTAATGGCTGGTGAGAGTGCGATCGCGCTCCGTCAGCCGTTTTTAGATCTGACGCCCGGCCCCTTGGCGATGATTGGCAAAGGGCCTGTATCTTTGCTAGAGATGACCGAACAGTTGACTCAAAAAGCTTGGCAGGACGCTGGACTGAAGGCTGAAAGCAATACGCGAACAGAAACTGTGCGATCGCAAGCAGGGCACAGTTGCGGTGTGGTGGTCGGATCTAGCCGCAGCTCGCTACAGGTTTTGGAATCAATGGCGGCTTATCAGCGCAGCCTGCCAGGTCAAACAAAAGGAGACTGGTTCGCTGCACTGGCACATGGACCAGCGTTGAAAGTAGCTGAAGTAGTAGGCGCAAAAGGGCCACTGCTAGCGCCAATGGCGGCCTGTGCGACAGGGGTATGGGCGATCGCTCAAGCCGCAGAGCTAATCAGGAGCGGACAGTGTCGGCGGGTAATCGCAGGCGCGGTAGAAGCGCCCATTACGCCGCTAACAATTGCAGGCTTCAGAAAGATGGGAGCGCTAGCGAAGATGGGCTGCTATCCCTTCGACGTGAACCGTGAGGGGTTTGTATTGGGTGAAGGCGGAGCGCTGCTGGTACTGGAGTCGGCTTCCCTAGCCACGCGCAGAGGCGCACGCATCTATGGAAAGATCTTAGGCGCTGGTATCACTAACGATAGCTATCACGTCAGTTCGTTTGATCCTAGCTATAGCATGGGGAGAAAGGCAATCGACCTTTGCCTAGAACGAAGCGAGCTGAAGCTTCAAGAGATAGATGCGGTGCATACTCACGGAACAAGTACGCCACAGAACGATCGAATGGAGGCGAGTTTGATTGCCGAACTGGTGGCGCAGCAGGAGCGCAGTTTGGGCCGTAGTCTGCTTGTGATGGCGAGTAAGGGCGCGATAGGTCATACGCTAGGAGCCTCCGGGGCGGTGACTGTGGTACTGGGGCTGATCGGCCTGTGGCGACAGCAGGTGGTGCCTTGCGTAGGGTTGCGGCAGGCGGCGTTTGATCTAGACTTTGTGCGAACAGGGCGAGCAGCGATGCTGAGAAACTTGCTGTGCTTTAGCTTTGGCTTTGGAGGACAGAATGCGGTTTTGGCCTTGGGAAAGGCGCTTCCTGATAGCGCCCCCGACACCCCGTGATTCGCATGGGATATCAGGACGACTTAACAACGCTAGATAAAAGTATCAAAAAGTCTAGAAAGTTCGGTATGGGCACTTTATATCTACATAACCAGCAGCTGGAAACTCGATAGAATAAGACGATCGTAGCTTTTCCTTTTCTGTCGGCTCTCTCTTTCTGCCTATTTTCTGCTTGTTTTTTCCTCGCTATCGACTATGGCCTCTTCTGCTGGCGACTACTATCGTCTCCTCCACCTATCGCCTCATGCAAGCTATCGAGATATAAAAACGGCCTTTCGTCGATTAGCGCGGCAGTATCATCCCGATCTCCATCCCAATCAGCCCGGCGCGATCGCCAAATTTCAGGCAATTCAAGAAGCCTACGAAGTGCTCAAAGACCGCGTCCAAAGGCGGCATTATGACCAGAGTCTGCTGCGGCAGCAAAGAGGAAGACAAGAGAGCTATAGAAACGGCGCTTCATCGATTCCTAGCACCGCCGATGAGTTTTACTTACGGGGCATTCGCGCTGTGCTAGCTCGCCGCTATGAAGACGCGATCGCAGATTACACTCAGGCCATCGCCCTAGACGCTCAGCTGATAGAAGCCTACATTCGCAGAGCTGAAGTGCGCTACGTTCTAGACGATGATTCTGGTGTGCTGGTCGACTGCCAGCGTGCGATCGCCCTCTGGTCCAAGACCGGCAATGCCAAAACCAACGCCACAACGGCCAGTCAAATCTACTACTACCAGGGCATAGCCCGCTGTCGACTGGGATATGTGGAAAGCGCGATCGCCGCCTTTTCCGATGCGATTAAATATGACCACGAAGATGCCCGCTACTACTACCGACGCGGCATCGCTCATCAAGAGCTTCACAGCTACCGCGAAGCGGCAAAAGACCTCAGACGCTCCGCGCAGATCTACCGCGATCAGGGCGATTTGGCCAGCTACCATCATCTACAACAGGTTCTTGGCACGTTCAAACCGCCAAGGCGATCGCCGTTAATACAGTTTCGTCAGCTCACCCGCAGAGGCAAGACCAAAAGGCACAGTCGCCCAGAGAAGCCAAGCACCGGCACATCAGGCTACCTAGCCACTCTTAAGCTGCTTAGCAATCCCGCCGGAGAAATGGTCCCGCTCTATCAGCAGCTGACTCCGCATCAAACCAATATAGTCGGCTACGGCCTAGCCATCCTTGCTAACCTTTGCTTCGTTCTTGGAGCTACCCAACAGCTTGAATCTAGCAGCTGGCTTGTGGCTTCTCAGCTATGGCTAGCTGGCGGTCTAATGTTTGTGATGATGATGCTTGTAGTCTTGCTAGCTAGGGCTTGCCTACGCCTAAGCGGGCTGTGGGCGAGCGATATCTTTATGCTGGGGACTGCGATGACGCCTCTAGGACTGCTGGCGGTCATCAGCGCGGTCCTGCCTGATACATCACGTCTGATCGCTGGCGATCGTGGCCCCTGGCTTGCTCATATCGCCTTGTTAATGGCTACACTGTGGGCGCTTTCTCACGCCGTGCTCACCATCCAAAACGGGCTTATACACATTCACCCCTTCCCAGCAAAAATGGCCGCCTGGCTTGCTCCTCTTATTCTTGGTCTGGGCCTGGCTGCGGGCATGACTACCTGGGGAGTACTGGCTAACTGAACGCTAGCGGACAGCGTTCGAAATCGCGGCACTACTCTTGACTAAAGCCAGCAGCGTTACCTCCCACACTAGTCTCGGCTGCACATAAGCTAGTAGATACTCCCGCGCTTTCTCCAGCGCCGCTAAGTCACTTACTTGACTCAGTCCATATTGCCAGTAGCGGTGCTGCAAATAGTCCAGTAGCCACAGCTGCGTTTCTGTCTCTAGCGTCTGGTTGATGTCTCTAGCAATTTCTAAGGCGCTGTGCGTGCGAGTAGGGGGTCTATCCAAGCGTGCTAGCAATTCAGCGGGCAAAGCCTGCATCTGCTGCCAGCTATCGATTGCTCGCCCTGGAGAGCCCTGCGCGATCGCCATTAGCTCCATCGACTGCAAGATCTCTTCATGACCAGTCTGTGTCAGCACCTGTGCCATCTGCTCGCTATTCAGCCGACGAAAAGGAATGGATTGACAGCGAGAAATCAGCGTCGGTAGCAAAGCCTGCGGATCTGGTGCCATCAAAATCAGCGTGGCGCGGCCTGGTTCTTCCAGGGTTTTCAAAAGAGCATTCGCCGCCCCCTCCGCCATTTTTTCGCCCTGATCGATCACCACCACCGCGCGTTCTGCTTCTAGAGCAGGCCGACTCAAAAACCGAGCAATCTCTCGAATCTGAGGAAGACGAATGCGAGGCGGGCTCTTGCGCTTCAACCCTGCCTTAGCCGCCTCAGTCGCCGTCAGCAGCTTGCCCTGGTGGGAATAGGTCGGCTCTATCCACAGCAGGTCAGGATGATTGCGATCGCGAATTCTCCGAGCCAGCACCACATCTTGCACTAGCAGCTGACCAGGTTTAGAGCGCAACAGCAGCTGCGCAAATCCCATCGCTGCCAGAGACTTTCCAGTTCCGGCTGGACCGACAAACAAATATCCTGGCGCTATTCGCTGCTGCTGCACTACCCGCCGCAGCAAGGTCACCGCCTGCACTTGCCCAACCAAACGGGCGAAAGGATCTGCGTCCATAGGTACAGCCTCTGCGCTCACTCGAAATACCATTGCGCTAAGCGCGATCGCAAGACCTGCTGAATACTAGCAGCGACCTCATCGACAGTGCGATCGCCTGCTACCGTCACCGTCAGCTTATCCTCTGATAAAGCGGCAAACCCAGCGCTTACTCGCTGATGAAACGCCATACTCGCCTGCTCCATTCGATCCGCCTGACTACGCGATCGCGCCCTAGCCAATCCCACATCAGGCGGCACCTGTAGCCACAGCGTCAAATCACTTTTGAGCCCCCCGGTCGCAATCTGGTTTAGCGTTGCTATCAAAGACAGATCCAGCTGACGCCCATAGCCCTGATAAGCTACCGTCGATGCCGTGTAGCGATCGCACAGCACCCAGTATCCCGCCTTTAGCCAGGGCAGCAAAGTCTCCTCTACATGCTGAGCCCGGTCCGCCGCATACAGCAGCAGCTCAGCTTTGCTAATGATTGGCGCTGCCTTGCCATTGCCCGGTTCTGACGTGTTTAATAGTAGCTGACGCAGCTGCTTACCCAGCGCTGTTCCCCCTGGTTCACGCGTTGTTTTCACACCCGCCACCTGGTTTTTCGAGCGCAGCAACTGCCACACTTCATCCTGAACTAACCAACCGTGCGATCGCTGAAGCTGAGTTGTTTTACCGCAACCCTCGCCACCTTCAAAAACGATCAGTTTTCCACGCATCTATTCGTCTCCTGGCCACCAACTCAGAAATTCCTCTAGCCCGCTTAGCGCTAATTTATACCCCGTTTTCTGCGCTCCCGTTTTCTATTCACAGAAACAGCTGTATTCTGTCATTGGTCTTCGATAGGATAACAGGCACGGCAGCTTTGGCCGCGCTATTCCCCCTCTTTTTGAAACTTCACTATGGCCCGCTACACCAATCTATTCATGACCGGCGCACCCAAAGAAGAAGTCCATCAGGGACTTGTGACTGCCCTGCAAGCCTGTGACCTCGACCTGGTCTATCAAGACCCCGTCTATATCGTTGCCAAAGAAAAGCCAGGCCAGGTTTCCTTCTCACAGCTTGCAACCGTTGAGATTCTGCTCAACCCACCTGCTCTCAAATCCCAAGGTGCAAAGATTGACCTGATTGTCAAAAATGAAGAGCTTCCTCTCCGTCAGCAAAACCACTGCCACACAGTCTTTACTCAGGTAAACCAAGCCATTTCCGAAGTCAGCGCTCAAGGAGCCAGCGTCTAGCTCAGGCAGCTCTAGCGATACGAATCTTAGTCCTCAAACCTTCGAGAACGCGATAGGCTAACAGTGCTAATGGCGGCTATATAGGAGGCTCTAAGACGTGACCAAAACCGATTCAGTGCAGCCTTCAAACCACAACCAGCAAGCAGGCGCTCCTCACGGCCACGCTCACACTCACCAGGCCCACAAAGGTTTCAATACATACCGCTCTGAAGTGAGAAGAGTCCTGCTGCTGACTCTCGTTCTCAATATTGTTGTCGTTGTTCTAAAAGCAATCGTCGGCTGGTGGACAGGTTCTCTGAGCCTGATGGCAGATGCGCTTCACAGCGTCACCGATAGCGCTAACAACGTTCTAGGGCTGGTCACCAATCAGCTCGCCTCGCCCGAACCAGATCGTGATCATCCTTACGGCCATCAGAAATTTGAGGCTGTTGGCGCGCTTGGCATCGCCGCCTTTCTGGGCATCGCCTGCTTTGAGATTCTAAAAGGAGCTGGAGAACGCCTGCTGTCTGAAAGTGAACCCGTCACCATGAATGCCCTATCGCTATGGATCATGCTGCTGGTACTCGGCGTGAACATTTTCGTTGCTTTCTACGAACGGCGAGTGGGTCGCAAGCTAGGCAGCAATATCCTAGTTGCTGATGCTCAGCACACGATGAGTGATATCTGGATTACCATCACTGTTCTTGGCGGACTGATCGGTGTCTGGCTCGGGGTTCAGTGGCTAGATATTGTTCTGGCGTTTCCAGTCGCGATCTTAGTTATTCGCAGCGGCTGGGTCGTGCTGTCGGCAAATTTGCCCTGGCTTGTGGATGAAATGGCGATCGCACCCGAAGCTATCCACAGTATCGTTATGCAGGTTCCCGGCGTGCTCAACTGCCACAACATTGCCTCTAGAGGTCTGCTCGGTCGCCAGGTATTCATTGACATGCACCTGATTGTCGAGCCCCAAGACATCCTCAGCGCTCATAACATCACCGAGCAAATCGAGCTACAGATTGCCGAAGCCTTTGGTCCTAGCCGGGTAACGATTCACGTTGAGCCACCTAGCTATGTCGAGCCGCAGATTTCCTATGGTCCTGGCCACCACCGCTCCCCGTCTAGGAAGTCGGACTCTAGGAAACCAGCCGTTGGAGGATCGGAATGAACCTCCCTACCTGGATTACCGTTTCTCGGCTTCTTGGCGTTCCCATCATTCTACTAGCGCTCCTAGAGCCTACTGACTTCCGGCGTTGGCTCAGTGTCATTGCCTTTGTTCTCTTCGCCGGAACGGACTGGCTCGACGGCTATCTAGCGCGCAAACTGAATCAGGTCACTGACTTAGGTAAGTTCCTAGATCCGCTAGTCGATAAATTACTGGTGATGGCTCCACTAATGGCTCTAGTCGAGATGGGCGAAATTCCTGCCTGGGGCGTATTCCTCATTCTAGCTAGAGAGCTAACGATCTCTGGATGGCGAGTCAATCCGACCTTTCAGCAGGGCAAAGTACCCGGTGCCGGCATCTGGGGAAAGGCGAAAACTGTAGTGCAAATTGTTGCGATCGCTCTCCTACTCGCTCCTCTAGGCAATGCCTGGCAAACCCCCACCCTTCTCCTTTTCTGGGCAGCCGTTGCCCTCACCTGGATATCAGGACTTCTCTATCTGTTTCCAGCTGGTTCTCCGGCCCAGTCAAGCTCCTAAGTTTAAGCTATTAGCTAACCCTCGTCTTCGTCCACCATATTCGGACTAATCAACGTAATATCAAATTCATCTGGCGCAGTTCCCGAAAAGGTATCCCTCGCTAGCTGATAAAAAATCGCCCGTGCCTGCGGTCCAAAAACAATCTCATCCTCATTAATCAAGTCATGAGACTGCACCTTGCGTCCGTTGATCAGCATCCCATTCGCACTCGGCTTCCCCTTTAAATTGCCGTCTACAATCCGATAGAACACCTTCTGTCCGTCTTTAGGACGCTGTACTAGCGTCGCATGGTGCCGTGAGACAAACTGTGAAGCCAATTGGATATCACACTTAGGGTCTCGTCCAATCGAATAAACCGAGCTATTCAAAGCAATCTCACGTCGCCCTTGACTATCTTCGACAATCAAAATGCTAGTGAGCTGAGAACTTGAAGACATAATCGATGCCAAAATAAACTAAAGAGCAGTAACCTTGACCAGCAATTCGATAAATGCATCCGATACTGGCCGTATCTTTAGCCTGCCAAAGAAAACCGCAGAAGTAACGTATAAAAAGCTGTTTATTAGTCAACACTCTACAACGCTTTTAATCATAAACCCACTGCTAGCGCGATCGCCTGCCAGTTAACAAAAAAGGGACAGTCAAATCGACTACCCCCTAATCTTATTCTTTCAAGTTCTCAGACCAATTGTTTACAGACTAAGCTACTGAACCGGCAGGCACTTTCTCAGGGGCCGTCAGCTTTTGGTACGTGGCCCGCATCTTCAGACCCACCAAAACCTGAAACAAACCGCTTCCATTCTTAGAGCCTGGATAGTCGCGGTGCTTCAACAGCAACTCAGTCATCTCGCCGTAGTGAGCAGTCGAGGTATTGCTGAGATGACTCTCTACGTAAATCACTTCCTCTAGGCGGTCAAATTCACCATCTAGCTCCAGCACAGAGACCTCATTGCCAAAGTAGCTATCAGGACCATACTGCATCCGCAAACCCGGATAAGAACAGGTCAGCTTGCGTCCACAAGGAATCCAGTTGATCGTTGATCCCTCATCAAACAAATAAACTGGATCAAAGCCCTCAACGTCCTCACGCTGAATCAGGCGCACCCGCAAGATCTTGTTTTCCTTGTCATCGGGGATCAAATTCGTTGGCAGGATCTGAATCACCACGTCGGCGTACTGCTTCTGCACGTCTATATAGGCCTCAAAATCAGGCTTACGTGAATTGATTGCCGCTAGCACATCCTCATAGGTATGGCCACGCTCGGCCATGTCGCGCTGGATCTTCCAGTTGATTTTAACCTCATCGCTGATATCAAGATAGACACTAAAGTCCAGAAGCTTGCGCACCCGCTCGTCGTATAGAGGATGCAAGCCTTCAATCACGATGATTTTGTTGGGCTCAACCTTCTCGGGCGGATCGAGTTCGCCTGTCTCATGGTTATAGATTGGCTTGTCGATTGTATTGCCTTCCTTTAGCGCCTTGATCTGCTCATACATCAGATCAAAATTGTTCGCCTTCGGATTTAGCGCCGTGACCTTCTTTTCCTTGCGCTGCTTGCGATCCAAACTATGGTAGTCATCCAAACAGATGACCGTCATAAACTCTTCGCCAAAGAGGTCTGCCAACCGACGCAAAAAAGTCGATTTGCCGCATCCTGAGTCTCCGGCAACACCGATTAAAACTATCTGGCCGTCTTTACTGGTCATAGGGTCCTCTACAACAAAATCATTTTTAAAGAATCAAAGACAGACAATCTTTCGCGTGACCAAAAAAGCCAGCCATGATTGTCCAAAAGAAAAAGCTCTCCTATGTCCAGCGGTAACTGAAACCCACTCACCGCTAGTCCAAGTATGAACCTAGACAAATCACACTTTTTAATGATTTGAAACTTTTGATTACGTATATTGAATATTATCAGACACCACGCCGTCACAACAAGCAATCTCGTCGTCGCGATCCCCATTGATCTCAACTAATCCTCCAGATAGCTGTTCTAAAAGACGAATAGCTACCTCAAAAGGCATAGCTTTTTCCCACTTGACGACAGCATGTCGTTGTTGAAAGAAGCCTCATTTAAATCGAAGGACATCTTCCAAAATCGGAAAAATTCAACAAATGATGACCTCAGACGCAGGTAGACACACTACAATTTTCGCAGAGTTCACCCATTCTTATGCAGGTATTGCCTAGCAGATATTCATTAGCAGTAGATGAAATCCATTAGCTCGCAGTGATAATCTAGACTTCTATATAGCTATATGAAGCCACCTGAGGCGATTACCAAGGATGTACAACTCCAGCAGCATTGTTACCAGTGCAGACAGCCGACTCTATGTGTATGAAGTGGAAGGTTTAGGCCAAAGCGGTCAGGGTTCCAATTTGGAAGCGCCCATCCGTCGCAGCGGCACCACTTCTATAACGGTGCCCTACAGCCGTATGCAGCAAGAAACTAAGCGCATCATGAAGTTGGGCGGCACCATTGTTAGTATTCGCCCTGCTGATGAAGCGGGCAGCGAAGCGGCTAATAGAACAGCGCCATCTGGTTCATCAAGCAGCGATAGTCTACCTACCGAGCAATCTGCAACATCCTCAGAATCTAAGAAGAAAACTATGACTCAAGCCAAAGAAAAGAAAAAAGTTCCGGTTAATATCTACCGTCCCAAATCGCCGTATCTAGGCAAGTGTCTCTCTAATGATGAGCTGGTCGCAGAAGGTGGCATTGGCACAGTCAAGCATCTCAAATTCGATCTTTCTGAAGGTGACTTGCACTATCTAGAAGGACAAAGCATCGGCATCATCCCTGATGGCGAAGACGAAAACGGCAAACCTCACAAAATTCGGCTTTATTCCATTGCCTCTACGCAGCACGGCGACGACGTAAATGATAAAACGGTCTCTTTGTGTGTACGTCAGCTGGAGTACAAAGATCCCGAAACTGACGAGCAGGTAAAAGGCGTCTGCTCTTCTTTTCTCTGTAATCTAGACATCGGTCATAAGGTGAAGATTACTGGACCGGTTGGTAAGGAGATGCTGCTCTCAGACGATCCCAACGCCAATATTGTCATGATGGGAACAGGTACAGGCATTGCGCCTTTCCGCGCCTACCTGTGGCGCATGTTCAAAGACAAAGAGCGCGAGACAAACCCCGACTATCAGTTCAACGGCAAAGCCTGGCTGATCTTTGGCATTCCAAAGACTGAGAACATTCTCTATAAAGAAGAGCTAGAGGAAATTCAGTCTGAGTATCCTGACAACTTTGAGCTGACCTACGCGATCAGCCGCGAGCAACAGAACTCGGAGGGCGGTCGCATGTATATCCAGCACCGCGTAGCCGAAAACGCGGAGCGGCTTTGGGAGATGGTGCAGCAGGATAATACCTACGTTTATATCTGTGGCCTGAAGGGTATGGAAGACGGCATTGATGAGGCGATGGCGGCGGAAGCTTCTAAAGCGGGCGTTGACTGGACTGAGTATCGTCGTACTTTGAAGAAAGCTCACAAGTGGAACGTAGAGACTTACTAAAGTTTTGCGTGGCTGGTACTGAACTGAGCTGAATTACAAATAGGGCGGGTCGTTCTCAAAAGAGAGCGGCCCGCCTTGTACAATTGGGAAGTTAATTTTGTGAGATGGCGGGACATTGGACTCTAAGGCGGTACTAAAGGTCGGCATATTAGGACTAGGCACCGTAGGCACCGGGGTAGCAAAGATTCTGTTAGAGACGAAAGGCCGACACGCGCTGCTAAGCAGATTAGAGATTAAAAAGGTGGGAGTGCGATCGCTTAAACCCCGCGCAGTCGATCTCCCAGACGCTCTCTATACCACAGACCTCGACAGCATCGTCACCGACCCCGATATCGACATCGTTATCGAAGTTGTCGGTGGACTAGAGCCCGCCCGTTCTTTGATCCTTAAAGCCATTGAAAACGGCAAGCACATTGTCACTGCCAACAAAGCTGTCATCTCTCGCTATGGCGAAGAAATCTACGCCGCCGCTACCAAAGCAGGCGTTTATGTCATGATCGAAGCCGCTGTTGGTGGCGGTATCCCAATCATCGCACCGCTGAAGCAATCGCTTAGTGTCAACCGCATCACTGCGATTATGGGAATTATCAACGGCACTACTAATTACATCCTCACGCGGATGCAAGCCGAAGGTGGCGACTTTGAATCTATTCTTGCCGATGCTCAGGCACTGGGCTACGCCGAAGCCGATCCTACAGCGGACGTGGATGGCCTAGATGCTGCTGACAAAATTTCGATTCTGGCAACTCTTGCTTTCGGCGGTCGCGTTAGCAGAGAAGCTGTCTACTGTGAGGGCATTCGCAACGTCAGCGCGGCTGATATTTCTTATGCGGAGAGGCTAGGGTTTGTGATCAAGCTGCTGGCGATCGCGCAGCTACCCAAAGAAGCCGATCTCAACGTCACCGCCAATCGCATCCAGGTCCGCGTTCACCCCACCCTAGTTCCTATCAGTCACCCGCTAGCTAGCGTCAACGGTGTCAACAACGCCGTTCTCATTGAAGGCGAACCTATCGGACAGGTTATGCTCTATGGCCCTGGTGCCGGAGAAGGCCCCACTGCTAGCGCTGTTGTTTCTGATTTGGTTGCGATCGCCGCTAATCCCACTAGCCATCAGAATTCCAATCCTCTGCTCACCTGCTCTCACACTCACACGCTCGATATCGTCCCTAGCACGGAAGTCGTCACTCGCCTCTACATCCGCCTTCTGGTGAAAGATACGCCTGGCGTCATCGGCAAGCTCGGCACCTGCTTCGGCCAGCACAACGTCAGCCTAGAATCGATCGTCCAAATTGGTATCCAAGACAGCCTGGTTGAGCTTGTCGTCGTTACTCACGAGGTTCAAGAAAGCGCCTTTCATAAAGCTCTCCAGGAGATTCGCGAGTTCTCAGAAGTCACTGACGTGCCTAGCCTGCTACACGTACTTTAAATGTATAAAGCTGTCGTTTCTGGACAAGCGATCTATCAATGGAGAGTCTGGGCCATTCAACTTGCCCGCTCAAATAATGTTGAAGCCTTTGAGGTCGATTGGCTCTTGCAAGGCGTTACGCCACTCACCAGCACTGCACTCCGAATAGAGACTTACCTTTCTCAGACAGACATTCCAATCAAATTCTCCTTAGAGGAAATCACAGAAAAGTGGCAGCAGCGTGTAATTAAGCGTGTCCCAGTGCAGTACTTAGTAGGCGAGACTCCCTGGCGAGATCTCATCCTTACGGTTACGCCTGATGTGCTCATTCCTCGCCCTGAAACTGAGCTGATCGTTGATATTGCGTTGGACTTAGCCGAACGAAGTCCTATTGCAGAACAGATTTTTGCTGGACCTTGGGCGGATCTAGGAACGGGGAGTGGTGCGATCGCGATCGCCCTTGCCAAACAGCTACCCACTGCTACCGTCCATGCAATCGACATCAGCAACGAAGCTCTAAAAGTGACTCAATCCAATGCTAAAAGAAACGACCTCGCCCACCGCATCACCTTGCATCAAGGCAGCTGGCTTACCCCTTTAGATTCAATAAAAGGAAGCCTAGTAGCCATTGTTTCCAACCCTCCCTACATTCCCAGTAAAACTGTTCTTACCCTTCAGCCCGAAGTTGCCCACGAACCTCATCTAGCTCTAGACGGCGGACCCCAAGGTCTAGATGGCCTCCGCTATTTAGTAAACAACAGCGCCAGCTATCTACGACCCGACGGCCTTTTCTTGTGTGAACTCATGAATGGACAGGCAGAGACCGTTGCAGCCCAAATCGCGTGTCAGGGCGACTACACTCAAATTGCTATTCATAAAGACCTATCCGGCATCCAAAGATTCGTCTCCGCCTGCAAAGCCTTATAATCGCTGCACACTAACAAAAACAAAGCATTATGGAAAGCACTGGTCCACTTGACTGGATACTGGCTACAACTGCGATCGCCATCTTTCTCGGCGGTCTCTTTCTCCTCTTCGACGGCATCAACGGCAGCCGCGATTAGAAGAACCAGGAATAAGGATTAGTAACAAAACTGGCCGTTACTATTTGAAGTTTGCCTTGTCTCCGCTTTCCGCATTGCTCCGATGATTGTAGATATCACCACACAGCGTTTGGCATCAGGAGCATTCTTGCTGTGCAATGTAATACGACCTAAACGGTACTGAACATTTCCCCTCTCATCAAAGCGAACATAATAGATGTTGCCAGATTGAGCGAGGGTTGTTTCATCATCAATACGCAATGAGCTGTCCCCCAGTTCTGTCCACATAGCATCGGTAGGTATAGATTTCCCGGGATTGCTAGTCCATTCAGTTTTACCATTTCCTTGTCTGATAGAGAACTGCCAACTTCTCCTTTCCTGCTGAGCGTTGTCCTGAGTTTGTCTGATCGCTATGAAAGTCTCGTCGCGAGCAGCGGTAGCCTGATAACGTGCTAAAATACCAAGCCCGAACGGCGCTGCGATTGTGGACAGAATCCCGACGATAGTGATTACAGTCAGTGATTCGATTAGAGTAAATCCAGCTTTCTGTTTGAACTTCATAAGGTACGTCATAGCTGATACAAGAAATGCAGAGAAGCTTTTGAAAAGGGCAATACTGTATGTAAGGCACAAAGGGTATTTCAGTTTTCTGGAAGCGGATTATCGCAGATGGTACCGTCAGCCTCAGCCAATCCGCCCAGTAATGTAGTGATAATCAAGCACTTGGTTACAGAAGTATCAGTGGACTCGATTTTAATCACAAATGGAACGTACTCTGATTCAAACTCGCCTTTCTGGTTAACGTTTATATTATCCCTAGCTGAGGTACCCGCTGTAGAACTCACAAAGCTATTGATTTTAATATTCTTACTATTGCTTCCAAGAATCTGAGTGTAAGCGCCACCAGCTACTCCAATATCCACTACAGGACCTTCTGAAGTATTTTTGAAAGTGATTGTTCTACTTTGGCTAGATCGTTGTTGCGTATCTGCTTGAACTTCACGAATTGCGTTAGAAAGGTCGCTCTTGACACTGTTGATCTTCTGCCTAGTCAAAAAAGACAACCAGCCAGGCGCTGCAATTGAACCAAGAATGCCAACAATGACGGTAACAACGAGTAGTTCAACGAGTGTGAACCCGTCCTCAGTCGAGGAGCATTTTCTGTTTGTGAAAAAAATCATGGTGTCAGAATTCTCAGTATTAGATTCTCTGCTAAGTTGGATTCTTATTTACAACGCCTCTCATCAAAACGCGGGTTTTAAGCGTAGGCAGCGAACTAGCTTCACTATAGGCATTCACGGTGCCTTTTGCCCCATCTACAGCATTACCTCGAAGGAACAAATAAGCATCTTGGTTAGAGTAGCTTCCTTCTATACCACCTGTGCCTACGTTTCTGATACAAGCGAAAAAGCTGTGGTTTTGTTCTGTAATCGCACTAGCAGGCACTACGGAATAGTGAGGCTTAGTAGGGTCGGCCTGATATCCTAGGTCGACATCTTCACAGGGATAGCCAGTACCCGTGATAGTCTGATCTGGCAAGGTATCGACAAAATCGACAAGTACAGCGCTAGACCCTGCTGTGTTTATCGACGTAGGTCTCCAACCTAGGAATCCAACATCAGGGTTAGTAGGATCCTGATATCCTGGCGTTATATTCAAATCAGCTAACGGAGACTGGTATTTGTCTAGTTCATAGCGGACTATCCTAGAAGCACCTTTCCATATATTGTCGGAGCTTGTACGCTCTTTTTGTACGTAGACAACAAGACTATAGGATGCCTGTCTAATTTGAAGTACTTGACACTCATCATATTTAGCTGTGCTCGCATTAGCACCACCAACATCCCAACGACTACAGTCTGTGGGAAAGTCGTTAATCGGATCTGTTCTCCAGAAAGCTAAAATGGGTGTTCCACTGGGGAAGTCACTATCTAGATCAGCTAGCTGAGCAGTGGGGTCTGAATAGACAAACACAGCTTCTTTTACGTCATCAGCCATGTAGTCTATAGCTCTTTGCATATCTCTTTGAGTTCGATCTAGAGCTGCCTCTCTCCTGTCTATCTGTGTAATCTCAACAACAACATAAAGTAGCCCAGATACTACCATACTAGAGATAACTATAGATATTAGTAGCTCTAGCAGGGTAAATCCAGCTTCCTTACTGATTTCATGAAATGCTGTTGCTTTTTGGATTTTAGATTTTAGAGAGAAGAGCATAGTAGTAGTGTGTAGGGCAGCGCACGTTATTTTACGCATGTCAATTCATTAGTCACACTCAAGTCCGGCTGTAGCATCGTCAGGCCCTTCATATGTATACTTATGGTATTCACATAGAGAAGCCGTCTGATCGCTTTGAAATACATCTGCATAGATTACAGCTAATGGACGCAAGCTTCTTCGACCTTCGCCACTAGTAAAGCTCAACGAGGCTGGCTCACGTAACATCTTGTCCTTATTTTTTTCGAAAGAACGGCTATCGTATACTCGTACACCTACCTTAAAAGCAATTGGAATAGTGCTGCCAGTAGGTGATACTCCATCCGTTCTAAAAACTTGTACCGCAAAGTCAACATCGCCATCGTTATCGGTATCTACTTGTCTGGCAACTTGTGTGTCTGACGGGTCTAGATATGGAGCTGAATTATCAGGAGCGGGCTCTGAGACTAGCAAAGTACTGATTTCTTCTAGCGTAGTTGCTGAAGACGTATCAATATCCGGATAGAGGTTAAGAAAGGAACTATAGTCACCACCTCTTTCAACCTCAATACGGATACTGTCTATCTCAAGCTGAGCGAGTTGGAAAGCTTGCTCAGCCTTCTGGCTTTGGACTCTTGTTGCCACAGACACTAACATCACAGGTGTAATAACTGCGGCTGACACACTGATAACGAATATAGCTACTAAGCACTCAATTAGAGTAAGACCGCTATTTTCTCTTTTTCTTTTTGAATTGAGATATGCATCAAACAATTGAATGCTCATCAATCTCTTTCCTTATAGAGAAACAATCTGAAATTGTTTAAGTGCAATCGGCAGAAGGATCGACTTTAGCAACCGTTGTGCCCGTATCAGGATCGGTGTAGGCGGCGCAGCGCAAGTTCATAACGTAAGGATCTTCTACAGGTAGCTCCCGGTAGAACTCACTTCGAGGACGGCCTATAGTCACAAATCGTCTGGAAATTGGTCCGGCAGGTGCGTACTGTAAGCCTATGTCATAGCCCCAATTACGGTCGGCAGCGCCGTAATAGGTAATCCGATCTCGGCTCGTTTGTGGTCTTGTTCCTGGCTCCCAAGCATCGGCGTCGAACGGGGCCGTTGCGGATGTGCTGAAGTTGAGCTGGAAGAATCCACCAAAGATGGTTAGATCTATACTCTCCCAATACTCGGTTAATCTAGGAAAGTTGTGAAGTCCACCGTAAGAAGCGCCTGCTTGAGAAGGAATAATGCCACTTATGAACATGGCATTGATGTTAGTGGGTTCTGCGCGCTGTACATCCGCGCCCCGGCTATCATTCCACTGATCATTGGAGTCTACGAAGTGAAGAAACTGGTCTTTTGGGTAGGCAGTACCATCAGATTTAATAACTTGCCCATTTCGATCAATGATAATAGGTGTTGTCGTATCGCCTGTGCTAACATGTTTCCACTCAGAAGGTCCAGGGATTGTCACATATTTATTAGGATTAGCAAGCGGACCACTTGGTCTGTTTTGGTTCATATAGGAACTAATACCATGCCCCCTCCTTTGACTTGCGCCTGCTGGCACAGCTGGTTCACCAGGTCGAACAGAGAACGAACGATCTATAGTAAATCCGTCTTGAATGTTTCCGTCTCTAAATCGGCCAGATAGAATACCGACGGCATCGCCGACTATTTCTACAGGACGCCATTTATCTACCTTCGGATTTGCAAACCGGTCTGAGTTGAAGCCTCTAGCGGATGCGGGCGTTCCGTTATCGCCTGTTCGACCTGTGTAGAAATCGATTGCACCATCGCAGCCGCCGTATACTCTCTTATCAAACTCTTCGAGCAGTTCACTACAGGCTGTACTGTTTCCAGATGTGTGCAGATTAAAATCTCCTTTTATATATATAGAGTTGTCAGAAACAAAGGTCATACCCGAAGGAACCTTATCGGCTCGATTGAGTATCGCACCATTTGTCAGTCTAAATCCGTAGGGCCGGCGACCAGGATCAGGATAGAAGTCGATTGATTTTGTACTGATCAGGGTATCTGCTATCAAAGGGGGATCTTGCAGGTAAGGGGCCGTATTAACAACTCGCATACGGCAGTTTCTCATCGTGCTCGTTAGCGGAATTGGGGTTGCCGCCGCAAAGTTATGAACCTTATCCCAACGATCACAGTCCGACCACGCAGTACTACTATCTTTTGGTCGTACAATTCCGTCTTCTCGCACAGCATCTTCGCGGAAGGCATAAACAATTCCATCTACATACGGAATCCAACTGTCGCCATCAACGGTGCCTGTAGTCAACTTCTCTATGTCGAAGTCGAGCACACGTATACCCATATTCTCGCGGCCTTCGTACATACCTTTCTCGAGAAAGGTTACATCTCGACCAGATGCCCCTATGTTGACCGTGAAAGCTTGAGTACGATCATCCGGATCAGTGAGCGAACTAGCCACTGTAGTTGGTAGTATCCAGTCTGTAGTAGAGAAATCGGTGCTGCGGGGATAGAATGCCGTCCCTAATGCTAATATTTCAGAATTAGAGACTGGACGATAACCATTGTCATCGACGTTAGTATTCAAATCGGCAATGTAGGAATCTCCTATATATTCTTCTGCTGAAGGCTGAACGTGATCTACATATATGCTTGTAGTGCCTTCATCGTTCTTACCATCGTGGTCATGCTCAAAGTATGGAAAAAGATAGTACAGAGAAGGATATTTCACATTTTTACTGATGTCTTGGCAAAAGGCCACTGCCAAACCAATTTCACCAATTTCATTATTTGCAACAGAGCTAAATATATCAGGGTCGCAGCCGGATGCTATTTGGGCTCCATTAATAGTTTGAGATGTGATTAAACCTGTACTACTACTCCAAACGACACTATTTCCATTGTCAGGAGGGCTAGGCATTCCTCCACTTTTGAAGCCTAGCAAGCGGTCTCTATCAAATTGAGACCCATCTGTTAGCGCTTGGGCTTGGGCCATTCTCTCATCCAGAGTGGCACCCAAAGCGTTCTGTTCTAGCAAAACGCGGAAGAAGTCTTGGGATGAAAATTGAGCATAATAGTCTGCGGCGTCACAGGCTCTTTTATATTCACCGACCCCCAGAGTATCTGACACACAGCCCGGTCTTCCGGAATTATCGTTCTCATCTTCCCATGCGGCTTTGGGTAAGGCTGTGCTGGTTATAATAGACTTTCCTACCAGACTAGGAGGAATGTGATTGTTTTTGCCAGGACTATTACCTAAGTTTTTCCCTATGTATGCGTCAATGTCAGCTGCACCACCACCACCGCCACCCTGCTCATCAATAATCTGTTCAATTTGAACGCCTAACGATTGCAGAGAAGTAGAGCCTACGTCAGCCTTTGCAATCTCGTTATTTAGATTATATGCCAGCATTCCGACTGTGCATGCTGCTGTATGCAGAGTAGATTTGTCGGCAGGACTAAGAGCGACATATCCAATTCCCGAATCGAGAATGCGACGTAAGTTAGAAAAGTCGCCCCAACTCGCTAAGTACGGATAAGGGTGAATGTTACCGTCTGTTTGAACTGGTTTGAAAGAAGGAGC
The DNA here is from genome assembly GCA_963793495.1 of uncultured cyanobacterium. Taxonomy (GTDB): domain Bacteria; phylum Cyanobacteriota; class Cyanobacteriia; order Phormidesmidales; family Phormidesmidaceae; genus Phormidesmis. The sequence continues at coordinate 763,553 of CAWCAI010000016.1, read as the reverse complement.
TCCACCTAGCGGATCACCAGCAAACCGACCTAGGTTTCTCAAGACCTTACCCAATGGTTCATTCGCTGCAATAGCGTCTGAAAAGCTTGACTCAGTTGTGTAGGGAAAAGCAAACTCCCATCCGTTAGTTCCTACGCCGTTAAAGAAGTCTGTATTGAGTGTTTGTGTTCCATCAATATCGACTGTGTTGAACGTTCTGCTGTCGATGATTGTCTCTTCGGTACCAGGATGGACCGTAGAAGCTATGCAGGCTAATGGTAATTGACCACCAGCGTGCTTGTAATGATAAACAACCGTACTTTGAACAGCTGCTAAATTGTCGTATAGAGTGCGTCTTTGCAGCTCTTCAGTAAATGTATCTGTCTTGTCTCCATCATCGGAATTTCCACTACTCCCCGTAGGCATGTACGAACTGTCTTCAGGATCATAATCGGTATTAGGTGCCGCATCAGGAGGATAAAGTGGATCTCTTTTCGCTGAATCAGTATCGTCAGAAAATAGTTCAGCACCCTTCCATCCAAAGGTATTTCCTAGCTCTAATCGCTGTCCAACAATTACCCTGAGACCTTGCCCTACAGAACGGCGCTCCCAGTAACCGTCTAGGCCATAGACCCCTTGATCAGGAACGAAGCTAACTAGATCACTGGCAGTATTTGGAATCGTATCACCGACTGTTCTATTATCGGCAGGATTAACGTTACCAGTAGGAATTCTATTGTCATCATCATAGACAGCTTTGGGCCCGTACCTGTTATCAGCACGGTATGTGTCATCAACATAAGGAACGGTAGTGTTTTCATTGAAGATACGCTTTCTTAAAGGGAAGTCAGCAGTATTATCCCATCCACTCTTCCGACCCCAGACTCCGCTCTGAGGGTTTTCACGGTGTGCCGATGTATTACTTTCTAAAATTTTAATAGGATCTAGTAAGACTCTATCAGGCCCTATTTTAAGCGAGCGACTGCCATTATGAATGACTGAATCTTTGTCGACAAGTAGTTTAGTATCGTCAGAAGTATCAGCGAAAGGAGCGTTACTATCTCCATTGAACAAGTGGAATCTAGCTGCCGTGCCATCGACAAAACTATCTGAGCTAGTTTTAGCAGCCATGAGCTGTCCTTGAAAATCGCCTTTCTCTGCTAGTGTTATTTCCGATGCATCCTCTCTATATAGACAGGAATTGTGAGAGCTAATCATCCTAGCCTTGAATTTTTCACTGGCGACAACACTACCTTCTGTATGCATGGCACCATTCCAATAGAAATCGTCTGTCGCACCAGGAAATATCTCTATGTCGTACCTAAACCAAGCACCCCATTTATTTCCTCTATTTGCCTGACGCACCTGCTGAAATTCAAGCGTGCTAGCTGTTCGATTAATATCGTTTCTATTAGCAACAAATGCAGTCACTTGAAAGTTCTTTTGTAGCGTTGCAGAATCTAATCCTTGCCAGCCTTGCTCTGGAGCGCGAACTTCACCACATCCCGAAAGCGCTTCTGCTGTGTTAATAGGGCCGTTTCGGGTTACAAGTGCAGACGCTTTTGCATCTTCATTGTCACTTGTCATCTGAACTCCACCATTATCATCGTCCATTAGAATCGAATAAACAATTACTTCGGTGTCGCTAATTGTTCCATCACCGTCAATGTCGGACTTAAATATCCACGCATTGTCAGGTGTTGACGCGACATCTTTATCAATATCAATTCTTACTTCGTCTGGAAAGGTATAAGGATCACCATCTGGAATATTAGGAATACCATTCTCACCATCGTTTAGCATCAAGCTGGCAATTACATCACTTGCAGGAACCCCACCAGGAAAACGTGAATCTTGCGTAAATAAGTACTCTAGCTTTGATTTCGCTCTGTCGATAGTAGGTGCCGCTGCGCTATCGATTGTCTGCTGTTCTCTCTGAGAAATGACGCTAGCAGATCGACTAAACGAGCGATAGCTTATGGTTCCGACTGTTAATGTAAGAACGAGCAACAACAATGCTGTTGTTGGTAGAACAAACCCTGCCTGATTACGGAGAGTTGATCTGTTGAAGAGAAAAAGACTTCTCAGCAAACCACCCATGAAATAACGAACAAGTCGTTGAAAATCCGAATGGGATTTATTGCGAGTCTGCTTTTTGGCGGACATGGTAGGCTTCCTAACCGATTGGGGAGATGCAAGAGTAGGAAGTGGTTTCCTGAATACTCTTTGCAGTGCTACCTGCTCAGATTACCCAATCTTCATAAACAAGATAATCAGTAGGGATACCCATCTAAAATCTTTAGGCTAAAGGGTTTCGCTGCTAGTCTCGTCTGCTATCTAGCTAGAGCACGGTATAGAAATAGTTCCAAAGAAGCAAAAACTACGAATAGAAAAAATGCGAAAAAGTGAATCGAAAATTACAGACATAAAAAGAATCCTTCTGTGATTTCACAGAAGGATTCTTCAACTTGAGAATATCTTTGTCTTAGCGGGTGTTGGGCGGAGAATCTCTTCTTAGTATTTGTTGAGGTTGATGCCTGCTTCGCGAGCCATGGCATTGAGACCTTTCTTCTCTAGAGTCTTTAGAGCTTTGGTGGATACGCGGAGGCGAACGAATCTATTGCCTTCTGGCCACCAAATGCGCTTGTCTTGAAGGTTGGCTTCTTGAAGGCGCTTGGTGCGGCGGTGAGAGTGGGAGACGGAAAAGGCGTTGTTGGCTTTTTTGCCGGTGAGGTCGCACTTCTTAGACATGGGTTTTCTATGCTAACGGAGTTCCTTATTATAGACAGCTGTGGTGATTAGCACAAAAGGTAGGCAAAAATTGAAAAATTGCCTACCTTTACAATCGATCGGGCGTTTGCCTGAATGCTAGTTTTCAGGCTGTAACCTTCTATCCGTCTAGCGCTCTGTCAACTGAGTGAGCAGGTTGGTCAAGCGCTCTGTAAAGGCTTTCATGCCATCTGCGTCGAAGCCTTTCTGGGCCATGAGGGCTAAATCGTATACCTGTTCACAGATCAGGGTAGCGAGCTGGCTAGACGGAGAGGGTGTCCCATCTGCCTGCACAATACCTTTGTCTAGGTTGGCCACGTTCTGGATTAGCGGGTGCGCAGTGTTCACCAGTAGGGTGTGGGTATCTGGGAACTGGACACTTTGCTGCTGGATGAAGGCACTCATTTCCTGCATACGGCGAAGCTCTTCGGGCAGGAGCACCATTGCCGGAGGGGCGGACTGGTCGGATTTGAGAGCTTCGGTGCGGATGGTCACCTGCGGACGGTTTAGCGCTTTCTCGAAGGCTTCTTTGACTCGTTCGCTGCGAGTTTTGTTGGTAGTCGCATCGACAATTTCGTCCGATTTGTCTTCGCTGTCAATCAGGGTGTCATTGAGGTCAGAGTCTACTCGGGAGAATTTCACATCCGAATATTCTCGCTCTAGGAAAGAGACGAAGTGGGTGTCGATGAAGGAGTCCATGAACAGCACTTCTATACCTTGGCCTTTGAGCAGGCTGATATAGGTGGCCTGCGACACTTCGTCGGTGGCGTAGTAGATTCGGTTTTCGTGCTTCTCTTTGTTGCGATCTAGATATTCCTGGATGGTGGTGTAGGAATTACCGTTAGCATCGACTGCTTTCTTTTCACTGACTTCTGACCAGGCATCGTCGCCTTCTGCTTGAGTGTCTACTTCGACAGCAACTTTCGGTTCATCAGTCTTAGCTAAGTCCGCAGTAGAGCGAACGATGACGTATTTCTGGACCTGCTTGTTGAATTTATCGTCGTTGAGGGAGCCGAATTTGACGAAGGTGCCGAGGTCTTGCCAGATGCTGATGTACTTCTCGATGTCGTCGCGGTACTGCTCTTTGAGGCGATCGCCCACTTTCTTAGCAACGTAGTCCGAAATCCTTCGCACGGTCCGGTCAGCCTGTAAAAAGCTACGGGATACGTTCAAAGGGATATCAGTACTATCGATTACACCACGCAAAGGGGTAAGGAATTTAGGAATGACTTCCTCACAGTTATCACTGACAAAAACCTGGTTGCAGAAGAGCTTGATTTGGCCCTGATTTAGCTCTACGTCTGGCTTCAGCTTGGGGAAGTAGAGAATACCGTTGACGACGAAGGGATAGTCGGTGTTGAGATGGACCCAGAGCAAGGGCTCTTCTTCGTAGGGATAGAGGTAGCGGTAGAGATTGAGGTAGTCTTCGTCGGTGAGATCGCTGGGGGATTTTTTCCAGGGAGCTTCTTGCTTGTTGATGACTTCGTCGTTGAAGCTGATCGGGACGGGGAGGAAGTCGCAGTAGGTTTTGACTAGCTGCTTAATGCGGGCGTCTTCTAGGTATTCGTGCTCGTCGTCATTGAGGTGGAGGGTGATGGTGGTGCCGCGTTCGGTGCGATCGCACTCGCTCAGTTCAAAAGACGTACTGCCATCACAAGACCAATGCACTGCCTGCGCGTCTTCTCGCCAGGAGCGAGTGTCGATATCAACGCGGTCGGCCACCATGAACGAAGAGTAGAAGCCTAAGCCGAAGTGACCAATAATTTGCTGGTCAGATTCGTCCTTGTATTTTGAGATAAATTCTTCGGCACTCGAAAAAGCAACCTGGTTGATGTACTTTTTGATCTCATCAGCCGTCATGCCAATGCCAGTATCGCTAATGCTCAGCGTTTTGGCGTCTTTGTCTACGGCAATCGTAATTTTGGGCTCTATCTCACCGCTGTATTCGCCAGAGCGAGAGAGCATACTGAGTTTGCTGATGGCATCCACGCCGTTAGAAATCAGCTCACGGATAAAGATTTCATGGTCGGAATATAGCCACTTTTTGATAATAGGGAAAATATTCTCGGTATGGATACTGATGTTGCCTTGTTCCAAAACCGTAGTCATAGAAATACGCTCCGCTGCCTGCTGCAATGTATAAAAACCTAATCTCTATTTTGTTTGATTCTAGAGCGAGTGCAATAGAGGAAAGCCGAACTAGCGCTGATCAGGTTTCCCTACCCAGATCTATCGTCAGGTCAATTGCTGAGCTCACTGTTCAGCCATCTATCGGGAGTTCAGCGCATTCTACTTGAGCGCATCAAGCAGCTGCTGATAAAGCGCAGAATATTGCTGAGCCTGATGGGCAAAGGTGAATTTGTCTTCAACCGTTTGACGAGCGTTTTGAGAGAGGAGTTGAAGGCGATCGCGATCTTCTAACACCCAGCTAATACCATTGGCTAAATCAGTCGCATCGAAGCAGCAGGCCGAATAGCCATTGTATTGGTGAACGATGCTAGCTTTGAGGCCAGTTGTATCGAAGGCAACAACCGGCGTTCCACAGGCCATCGCTTCAATCGCCGTTTTGCCAAAAGCTTCTTGGGTAGAAGGTACAACCATCACATCAGCCGCAGAGTAAGCTAGAGCAAGCATCGTATCGTCGGTTAAGCGACCAAGGAAGTAAGTAGGAAGCCTAAGATCGAGATCTCGTTCGGGTTTGCTAACGCCAAAGACAACGGCCTCAAGCTGCTCGTGTTCTGGCTGAACGGCTAGCTGCTGAAGGGCAGTGCGAAGTAGGTTGAATCCTTTGCGAGCATCAGTTGTAGGGCTTAGCGCTCCGAAGAGAATCAGCTTTTTATGCGTAGGCAGTCGGAGCAAATCGCGAGCAATTGTTTTTTCAATAGGCCGATACTTTTCTACGTCGATAGCGTTGGGAATCACCTGAATTCGCTGATGGGCAAACAGCTTGCTCTCTCTAGCACAGTCGGCTAGCCATTCGCTCAAAGGGGCAAGTGTGATATCTAATTTTTTCCATGCTGTCTGTTTGCGCTGCCAAGTCCTGTACGACAAATCACGCAATTTTTGGGAATTCAGCATCGGACAGTGGCCGCAGCCTGTCTGGTAAGCGCTACAGTCGCCTGAGTAGTGACAGCCGCCAGTAAAAGGCCACATATCGCGCAAGGTCCACACTAGATGGCGGTGACGAGTGCGTTGAAATTGTCTGAGGTCTTGTGGACGCAATAGACCGCCTGCAACCCAGTGCAAGTTAATAATATCTGGATTGATAGAGTCAACTTGGTCAGCGATCTTACTGGGGTATACAGCTGGAGAGAAGGCTCCCGGTTTCTTGTTTTTGTACCGTTTGAGCGGCCAGTATTCGACGGTTTGGCGGATACCTTTTTGAACTTTTTGAGAGCCGGTGATGCCGGTAGAACCGATGACGGTGGCATCGCTAGTGTATTTATCGGCAACCAGCATATGGGAATCTACACCCGCTTTGCAGAGCGCTTTGTGCATCCAATAGGCCCCCCTAGCGGCACCACCTTTTGCATCAGCCGTGCTGAGATGAAGAACTTTCATGACTGGTTCAAAACGGCTTTGGCAATGTCAGGAGGAATATTCTGACTTTGGAAATAGGCCTGGATACGGTTTTGTCGAATAGTCCAGGGAATGAGTTCACTGCCGATGATTTTGGTTAGCTTACGACAGTAAAAGATCGCATACTTCCACTTGGGAACAGAGGGTTGAGCGCGATTGATGCTATTGACCATGTGCTCGACGTTGTATGGCGATCGCAGGCTAGAAAGGCTTTGAAGAACCTGCCATTTTGCGGATAAGCCTTTACTGGTTGCCCACTGAATCCACAGCGGCATGTAGCGAATGACATCGGCAGTCCGATACTCGGTAGTCGCTTGTAACTGACTGGAGAGCTGAGCGGTGTAGCCGTTTTCTTTGGCACGACAAATGTATTCAAAGTCGCCGCCATAGTGACGAAAGCGCTGGGTATCCGGCAGGCCAATATCAGCAATGATGCGAGTTGGAAGAACTGCAATATTGCCGTTAAGGGCATCAACATCGATAGTTGGCTGGGTGAACTGCGCCGTATCGTTGATGAGCTGACCGGCGATCACACCTCCGAAAACGATCCAGCTAGGGTGGTTCTGACCGCAGACAATGCCACCCGTCAGGACTTTTGCGGCGGGCTGCTGACAGTATTGGATTAGCTGGCTGATGAAGCTGTCAGCCAGGACAATATCGTCGTTTAGCCAGATGATGTAGTCCGTTTTGAGGGTATTGGCGATGTAAGTCATGGCCTGGGCGATCGCACCTGTCCACCAAAGATCGCCATCGCCGCGTAGTAGATGCACTGAGGGAAACTGCTGCGCTATGAGTTCTGGGGTGCCATCGCTAGAACCGTCGTCAACTACAACGATATGAGCATCAGTGAGCTGTAGCGCCTGATCAGCCACCTGCTGATTTATTTGCTCAGTGAGCTGCTGCAAAATTGCAGTCGTAAAGTCTTTTCGATTGCGTACCGGGAGAGCGATCGCAAAGGTCGGCATAGCTGGTCAAATCTAAAACTCATGCTTATGTATGCCCAAATCGCAGTATTAACAATAGTTGCTTGATGTGTACATCTTGTGTGGCACACGCTCTCCTATCGATTGGTATCGGGAGACTAGAAATATGCAAATGAAAGTGATACGCTCTATCTCAATACGCTAGATGTAGTGTCTTTAAGTCAATATTCGGCTTTTAAGGGACTACATCAACGGTTTTGATCACGATCAGTCTCCTCCTAACAACTTCCTATTCCCAAAGCTATGGTTCAAGAACTTGAGCGCACCCGGTCCAAAAGCCCGTTTCCAGTGACTGCACCTGCGGCTTATCCTGTTTTTTATCGCACTTACAGCCGTCGCTCCGAAGAGGGCAAACGAGAAACTTGGCAGGATGTGTGCGATCGCACCCTAGCAGGACTGGTAGAACTCGGCACCCTCACCGACGAAGAGCGTGACCTAGTTTCTAGAATGCAGCGCGAACTCAAGGCCATGCCCTCTGGCCGCTGGCTGTGGGTAGGTGGCACCGAGTGGAGCAAAAACCCTAAGAACTTCTCCGGCGCTTATAACTGCACGAGTACCAACGTTATTGACTGGCGAGCCTTTGGGCTGATGATGGATCTGGCGATGATGGGCTGCGGCACGGGCGCAGTGCTAGAGCCAAAGTACATCAATCAGCTACCGCCTATTCGCAACAAGATTACGGTGACGATGCGTGGCGGTGTCGGCATGACGATTGAAAGTCAGCGCCGAGAAGAAGCTGAGATTAAGGTTGATGCGGTCAACAATCGCGTTGAGATTATTGCTGGTGATAGCCGTCAGGGGTGGGTGAAGTCTTATCAGACGCTGCTAGAGCTTTCAACCGATGAACGCTTTAACGGAGAAGTAGAGGCGATTATCGACTTGAGCGATATTCGTCCGGCAGGGGAGCGATTAAAAGGCTTTGGCGGGATGGCGAATCCGGTGAAGCTGCCCGAATTGTACGAGCGCTGTGCCAAGATTTTGAATAATGCGGTGGGTCGTCAGCTCAATTCGATTGAGTGCTGCTTGCTGATTGATGAGGCGGCAGCCTGCGTAGTTGCCGGAAATATTCGAAGGTCAGCTGGCATGAGGCAGTTTGACAGCAATGATGATGTTGCCACTGGTGCGAAGGAAAATCTGTGGCGACAAGATACGGATGGTAACTGGAGCATCGATCCGACCAAAGATGCGCTGCGGATGGCAAACCACACTCGGGTTTTTCACGAAAAGCCATCGCCGGAAGAGATTGAAACTGCGGTGCGAAAGCAGTTTTATTCTGGAGAGGGAGCGATTCAGTGGGCAGGAGAAGCTGAGAGACGGGCGCAAGGCAAGGGACGCTATGGTTTGAATCCTTGCGGAGAAATTTTGGGACAAGATTTTCACTGTAATTTGGCTGAGATTCACCTCAACCAGATTTCTCCTAACGATGAGAAGGCACAGGAGGATGCATTTAGAGCAGGTAGTATTGCAGTAGCGGCATTGCTAAACCATGAGTTTGTAGAAGGACGCTATCAGAAGTCACGTGAGGAAGATCCGATTGTGGGTGTTTCATTCACAGGCTTCTTCGACTTTTGTGTGAAAGCATTTGGCGTCGAGTGGCTCGAATGGTTTGCGGCGGGTCGACCTGACACGATGCAAGGCGTCGAATTTAAGACGCAGGAAAAAGCGTACCTGAGCCGCTGGAAGCGGGTAGTGCATGAAACGATATGGGAGTATTGCGATCGCCATAATATCCGCCGCCCCAATCGCTGCACAACCGTCCAACCCGCCGGGACAAAGAGCCTGCTGACAGGTGCCTCTTCTGGCTGGCATCCGCCCAAGGCTCAGCGATTCATCCGCCGAATCACTTTCCGTAAAGACGATCCGGTTGCCTTGGCCTGCATGGACTACGGCTATTCAGTGATTCCTTCCCAGTCAGACAAAGATGAGAAGGGTAATCTGCTAAACGATCCATTTGATCCGCGCTGCACTGAATGGCTAGTAGAGCTGCCGGTAGAGGTGGACTGGGCGAATTTACCCGGTGCTGATGAGGTACCGATCGAGCAGTTCTCTGCTTTGGCTCAGTTCGATTTCTACATGCAGGTGCAGAAACACTACACAGCGCACAATACCTCGGCCACGATTGAGCTGCGTGAAAATGAAATTGAGCCTTTGGCGAAGCGGATCACTGAGGCGATCCAGAATGATGAGGGCTATGTGTCGGCGGCGCTGCTAGCTCGGTTTGACGATTTGCAGACGTTTCCTCGGCTGCCGTTTGAGCCGATTAGTCAGGAGCGGTATGAGGAAATGCTGCTGGAGGTGCGATCGCGCCGAAAGACCGAAGACTTCCACACTGCCCTAGAAGAGCACGATGCGGGTGAGCTAGTCGAAGCCGGTCCCGCAGGCTGCGATTCTGATAAGTGCCTCATGCCAGAGAAGAAACCTGAGTGATCTAAAGCTGACAATTTAACTTGATTCATTAAGATAGGGAGGGCTCCTCGGGGCGCTTCCTATTTTTTTGATCCTTCAGGGTTCAAGTTCTGTGGGTTGTTTTGAATTGAGGGTTGTGAAGGTTTTCGGGAATACCAATCGCGGCTTCGGTATCTACATACACGATGTGAAGCAGGCATTCTTGATACAGGTGGGCATCGTAGGTTGTATAGGTGCCTTCGCCCGGAAGTACCTATTACTGTCGCCATTTCTTCTGTCACTAACTTTTAGAGTAAATAAGCTGTGCAGTCTGTTTATTGGTTTTGTTTGATAATTGGCGGCATCTTCGTCGCCCTTTCTCTGGTTGGTGGCGATCTCCTGGAGGATTTTGATGCGGATGCGGATGCCGATTTTGATGTTGATCTAGATGGGAATGTTGATGTCGATCTTGATGCCGATGCGGATCTCGATACGGACATAGAGGCAGATACCGATCCGGATCTACAAATCGATACCGATCCGGATCTCCTGCGCTCTTATGCTCGCAGGCAAAAAAGAAGTTTCTTTAGTCTATCTACGCTGACGAGCTTCAAGTTCTGGACGTTTGGCGGCTTTTTCTTTGGCCTGACTGGTTTGGTGATGGGAGCGCTAGAGCCGGGACTAGGCTGGGTGGTGATTTTTGCGATCGCAATTCTTATGGGCTTCCTCTGTGGCGGTACCCTAGTCGGCATCTTGCGTCAGCTCAAGCACCGACAGGTTGACAGCCTGCTACGCAACGAAGACTTTGCCGGACTCGTTGGCGTTGTCGAACTCCCCTTTGATCCTAAAAGCAAAGGCAAAGTCACTTTAGAGGTTGGGGATGCTACTTTGCACTTGGTCGCGCAAACCGATGAAGAGCGTCCCTTTAACGTCGGCGATCCGGTTTTAGTCGTGGGCCGTACGCATGACCGACTGTGGGTCGTCTCAGCAGAAAATGCCATATCTGATAGAGATCCGACTAATTCTTCTAGCTATTAACTGTTTGATATTCGGAGTAATAAACCATGAGTGAACCGGTTTCTCAGTCCAGTAGTACCCAGTCCAATCTAGCCAGCCAGCCAGAGTACCTAGCGGCTCAAGCAGAAGCAAGTCCTCAAAAGGTGCTGGGACAGCTGAGCATACAGCCCGCCGAATCTCAACCGGCTATCAACACCAGTCAAGTCGCACTAGGCGGCTCTATTATTCTGACGCTGGTTGTGATTACCGCAGTCATCGCATTTTTGAAAGCCTGTCTAAGAATCTGTAAACCCAATGAGATTTTGATCATCTCGGGCCGAAAGTACAAGCAGCCCGATGGCCGAGAGGTCGGCTATCGGGTGGTTTTTGGCGGACGAGCCTTTGTGATTCCTATCATTGAGCAGGTGGAGAAGATGGATATGACCACCATGCCCATTCCCGTGGAGGTGAACAACTCCTATGCGAAGGGGGGAACGCCGCTGAATATTCAGGCGATCGCAAATGTCAAAGTCTCTAGCAAACGCAACATTGTCGGCAACGCCATTGAGCGCTTCCTAGGCCGCAACCGCTCTGAAATTCGCCGAGTCGTTCGCGAAACTCTTGAAGGAAACCTGCGCGGCGTCGTTGCCAATCTCACCCCAGAGCAGGTGAATGAAGACAGATTGAACTTTGCCGAGCGAATCGCTGAAGACGTGGCCCGCGATCTTAATAAGTTAGGGCTCCAGCTCGATACGCTCAAAGTCCAAAGCGTTACTGACGACATGGGCTATCTCAGCTCTATCGGTCGTCGGCAGATCGCTAAAATTGTTCGCGATGCCGAAATTGCCGAAGCGGAAGCCCTCGGTCAGGCAGAGCGAATTGAAGCGGACTGTCAAAAGCGAGCCGAAATGTTTAAGTCCCAGGCGCTGACTATCACGCAGCAAAAGCAGAACGAGCTGCGTAAAATTAAAGCCGAGCTTGACCAGCGCTCTAAGTCGGAAGAAGAACGCACTGCCGCTGCCGCAAAAGAAGCCAGAGCCAGAGCCGAACAGCAGCTGCAAACGGTTAGAGCCAAGCTAGAAAGACTGCGTCTGCAAGCCGAGCAGGTACTCCCAGCTGAAGCTCACCAAGAGGCGCAGGCTCTTCATGCCAAGGGTGCTGCCGCCGATACCGCAGAAAATGCAAAAGCGGCCGCAGCGGTCAACCAAATGCTGGCCGAAGTGTGGCAAGAAACCGGGACAAGCGCCAGCCAGATCTTCTTGCTACAGCAGATCGAAATGATCTTGAAAGAAGCCTCCAAGATTCCACACCGGATGCAGCTGCAAAATATCAACGTGATCGACAATGGCGATGGGAAGGCGATCGCGTCGCTAGCCAACGTCTATCCCGAAGTCGTCAGACAGTTTCTAGACCAGGTCAAGCAAACCCTGGGCATTGATGTGATCGGCACGCTCAATGCCAATAGCCTCTCAGAGAGCACCTCGCAATCACACAGCCAGCCCAAGGTTATGGATAAGCATTAACAGCTCCGCGAGAATCAGATTCCACCGACAGCCTTTAATTCATTCATCAGGAGAGTAAACCGATGGGAGGACTATTAATCATCCTTCTCGTAGCCGCTGGACTAGGTTCTTTTTCTATCAAGAATCTGTACTACATCTGTCAGCCTAACGAAGTGCTGATCTTTGCAGGCAGCAGTCGCAAAGTGGGCAATGGTAAAGTCGGCTATCGCCTAGTCAAAGGTGGCAGCAGCATTCGCACGCCTCTGCTAGAAAAGGTGATGCAAATGAATTTGACCAACATGATCATCGAGCTAAAAGTGTCTAATGCCTACTCAAAAGGCGGCATTCCGCTTCACGTGTCAGGCGTGGCCAACATCAAGATTGCGGGTGAAGAGCCTACTATTCACAACGCGATTGAGCGGCTGCTGGGCAAGCCTCGCAAAGAAATTGAGACCATGGCGAAGGAAACGCTAGAGGGCAATCTGCGAGGCGTGCTGGCTAGCTTGACCCCTGAGCAGGTGAATGAAGACAAGATTGCCTTTGCTAAAAGTCTGCTAGACGAGGCTGAAGAAGACCTCGAAAAGCTAGGTCTGGTGCTAGATACCTTACAGATCCAAAACATTTCTGACGATGTGCGCTATCTCGACTCGATTGGCCGCAAGCAGCAGGCTGATTTGCAGCGGGACGCACGGATTGCAGAGGCCGAAGCCAAGGCAGAGTCAGAAGTCCAAACCGCTGAAAATGAGAAAATCACTAAAATCCGTCGCCTAGAACGCGATATTGGTATTGCCCAAGCCGCCGCCGAGCAGCGTACGCAGGATGCTTTGACCATGCGGGCGGCTGTGATTGCAGAAGCAGAGGCGGAAATTGCCGCTGAGCTAGCTAGAATCCAGGCAGATGTGCCCGTGCAGCAAGAGCGGATTAAGCAGGTGATGGAGCAGCTAAAGGCGGACGTGATTGCTCCGGCAGAGGCGGACTGCAAGCGTGCGATCGCCCAGGCAAAAGGTAATGCTTCTACCATCATTGAAGAAGGCAAAGCCCAAGTCGAAGGTACTCGCAGCCTAGCTGAATCCTGGCTGGCCGCTGGCGAGAGTGCCCGCGACATCTTCCTATTGCAAAAGCTAGAAGGTCTGCTCAAAACGCTAACGTCAACTGTGCCTGATGTTGCTGTACAGAATGTCACTGTCATCGATACTCAATCTGGCAACCTAGCGACCCAGGCGGCTGCGTTCATGACTCAGCTCAAGCAAACCTCAGGAGTTGATCTAGCCGGTGCAATTAACAATATTTCTAGTAACAGCTCGTCTAACGGTAGCCTTTTACCCAAAGACCCTTTTAGCAACAACCCGTCTAGCGGCAGTGGATCGCTACCCCCATCCAAGTAAGATCTAGACAGTAGTTCCTTTAATTCCTACCTTTTCTATGAGACTCTCTCCTGCCGGGCAACGCTTCTACCAAGAGGTCCAGAAACCTGACGGACGCGTCAACCTAGCAGCAGCAGCGCTCTACATCGCACAGGAAGAGTACTGGGATATGGACCCGACGTTTTATCTAGAAAAGCTAGACAAAATGGCGGCAGCGCTGCGGCCTCGTCTACCGCGAGGCCGGTATCCCCTCAAGGTGATCCAGGTAATTAATGACTATTTGTTCGACGAGCTCAAATTTTCGGGCAACCAGGCTGATTATTATGACCCGGACAACAGCCATCTAAACTGCGTGCTAGATCGCCAGCTAGGCATTCCGATCTCTCTATCGCTGGTGTACTTAGAAATCGCCCGCCGTCTAAAATTTCCGATGGTGGGTGTCGGTATGCCAGGACACTTTTTGATTCGCCCCGTGATAGAAGAAATGGAAGTATTTGTCGATCCGTTTCGCCGAGGCGAAGTGCTGTTTGTCGCTGACTGTCAGCAGCGATTTGAGCAGCTATTTCCACAGGCGCAGTGGCAGCCAGCATTCTTGAACGGGGTGATGCCCAAGGCGTTTCTAGCTAGAATGCTGATGAATTTGAAAGGTGCCTACATACAGCTAGAAGCGTACAAGCAGGCGATCGCAGCGATGGATAAACTGCTGCTGCTACAGCCTTTGGATGTACAGCAGATGCGCGATCGCGGCCTCTTACACTATCAGCTACAAAACGAAAAGCAGGCCAGACAGGATCTAGAGAACTATTTGCGATCGCATCCCAACCCACCTGATAGCCTTAAAATTCAACAAATCCTCGCCAGTCTCAACATCGCGTAGGAGACAAGCGAGGATTTAAGTTTACGAAACCGGCGGCTCTACCAGAGATATAGCAGGACAAACAGAACAATCCAGATAACATCTACAAAGTGCCAGTAGAGTTCTACAGCTTCGATGCCGAAGTGACTTTCACTAGAGTAGTGCTGCGGCTCGCGGGCGCGCCAGAGAACAGCCGCCATGAGCAAGAGTCCAACAAACACGTGTAGACCATGAAAGCCAGTCAGAACATAGAAAGTACTGGCAAATAGATTGTCTCTAAGACCGAACTCTAGGTTCGCATACTCATAGCCTTGGCCTAGCAAGAAGATTGCACCCATCGCAATGGTGACAGCAAACCAGGTTCTCACGCCTCCTACATCGTTTTTCTTGACCGCAGTGTCGGCCTTATGAATGACGAAGCTGCTGGAAATCAGGATTAGAGAGTTAATACCAGGCAGCAAAATCTCTAATTCTGGCGTTCCGGCAGGAGGCCATTCCGTTGCGACTAGGCGAAAGGTGATGTAGGCAATAAACAAACCCATGAACAGCATACTTTCAGCGCAGAGGAAGACGAGTACGCCGAACAGACGATGATCGGGATGTTCTTCGTGGTGGCTGACAGCAGCATTTTCTTGGGCGAGATTAAGGGTGCCTTCGGCGGTGTTGATGGAGCCTTGCATGGTTGAGTTGGAGTAGGTTAGTGGGTTTGGGCTTCGACTGCGCTCAGCCCGCGATCAGTGCTGGCATCAAGCAGCGTTGGGTGGTGGCACTGAAGCAATTAAAGGTAACAGAATTTGTTGTTCCAAGACTGCAACCGAGGGCTGAGCGTAGCCGCAGCCCGGCCTCTGCTTGCCCCCAAGTTGCTCACGTCAAGAAGCAGGCGCTGGAACTGCGTGAGCATAAAGCTCTTCAGGATCTCTTTCAGCCGTATAGCCTAGACCGTAATCGTAAGGCCCGGTAACCAGCTCAGGCAGCTCCTCAAAGTTCTCAATGTGCGGCGGAGAAAGCGTCTGCCATTCTAGAGTCAGTGCGCGCCAAGGGTTAGCGGGTGCCTTCTCGCCGTAGCGCCAGCTCCAGACCGCGTTGATTAGGAATGGAATGGTAGAAACCGCCATGATGTAAGCGCCGATTGTGGCAATAACGTTCAAATCAGTGAACTGAGGATCGTAGAGAGCGATGCGTCGGTTCATTCCTCTCAAACCTAGCTCATGCATGGGCATGAAGGTGAGATTCATGCCAACAAAAGAAAGCGCGAAGTGAACTTTGCCCCAGAATTCGTTCATCATGCGTCCGGTCATTTTGGGGAACCAGTGGTAGACCGCCATGAATATGCCGAAGACAGACGCGCCAAACAGCACGTAGTGGAAGTGGGCGACGACAAAATAGGTGTCGTGAACGTGAATGTCGAAGGGAACGGCTGCAAGCATGACGCCGCTGATACCGCCAATCAAAAACAGAGAGATAAAGCCTAGGGCGAACAGCATGGCGCTAGTAAAAGCGATTTTACCGCGCCAAAGCGTAGCAACCCAGCCGAAGACTTTAATCCCTGTAGGCACGGCGATCACCATCGTGGTAATCATGAAGAACATGCGTAGCCACGGTGGGGTACCGCTGGTGAACATATGGTGCGCCCAGACGATTAGGCCCAAGAAGCTGATGACGATAGAGGAGTAGGCGATCGCCCGATAGCCAAAAATCGGCTTGCGCGCATGTACCGAGACCACTTCGCTAATCGCCCCAAATAGCGGCAGCACAAAAATATAGACCGCCGGGTGCGAGTAGAACCAGAACATATGCTGATAAACAACCGGATTACCACCGCCGCTAGGGTTGAAGAAGGCCGTGCCCGCAATCAGATCAAACGCCAGCAAAATTAACGCCCCCGCCAACACTGGCGTACTGATCAAAATCAGTAAAGAGGTGGCAATCATTGCCCAGCAGAACAGCGGCATCTTGGTCAGCGGCATACTCGGTACGCGCATTTTGAGGATAGTGACCAGAAAATTCAGCCCGCCCAAAATAGAAGCCGTTCCGCCCAGCAGCAGGCTCATGATCCAGATGCCCTCTCCCAACATGCCAGTCGTCAAACTTAGCGGCGGATAAGAGGTCCAGCCTGCTTGGGGCGGCTCGTAGAAAAAGCTACTGATCAGCAATAAACCAGAAGGGGGGATTAGCCAGAATGCGATCGCATTCAACCTTGGGAAAGCCATATCCCGCGCCCCGATCATCAGCGGGATCAGATAGTTCGCCAGCCCCGCGCCCGCAGGCACAATCCACAAAAACAGCATCACCGTGCCGTGCAGCGTCAGCAGACCGTTATATACATCTGGCGTCACCAGGTCCGGCGCCGGCGTTGCTAGCTCTGTGCGCATTGCCGTCGCTAACGCTCCGCCAATTAGATAGAAGAAAAAGGCCGTCACCAGGTATTGAATGCCAATCACCTTGTGGTCGGTGCAGAAAGTGAAATAATCGGTCCACTTTCGCTCGTTTCCCAGCAGCATCGGGACATCTGAGCTTAGTGCTTTGGGTTCAGAAGTAATAGTCATACGAATCTTGGTCGCTATGTTTTCTGTCTAATACAGTTGAAGTGGAAAAGATCGAAGAGAGCCTAGCAAGGTTCTGTTAGTGAATATGAACGTGATCGCTATGTTCGCCACGCAGCGCTGTCAAACTCTCGGGGGCAACGGCTAACTTCAGCGGCTCTACAAAAGTCTTTAGGTAGTCGGCGTCTGTTTTATCGGCAGCGGGTACAGGTAGGCTCGCGATCGCCTCACCATTGTTCAAAGCTGCCACACTCTCAGATTCCCAAGCGGCATAGTCTTCAGCCGAATGAACAATCAGCTGAGTGCGCATCCCACCGTGATAAGGGCCGCAGAGCTCGGCGCACACTACCGGATAAGTCCCTTCTTTGATAGCGGTAATCACCAGTCTGTTCTGCTGTCCTGGAATCATATCCTGCTTGACTCGAAACTCCGGTAGCCAGAATGCGTGTAGAACATCTTGTGCATTCAACTTCAGCTCTACCGGCTCATCGATTGGAATATGTAGCTCACCATCCACAACTCCGTTGGGATAGCTGAATATAAAGGCATACTGCAAGCCCTGCACATCAATCGACAGCACTTTTTCCGTCTCGCCTGGTAGCACGCCTAGCCCCGCCTCACTGAGCAAGTCACCCTCTAGCGGCAGCTCACCTAGCGCTGACGTTGAACCAGTAGTGACTGCATCGGCGGCATAGGCTACCTCAACTGATTTTCCAACTCCGCCGCCCATGTCGTGGTTCATCAGCTCTAGTCCGCCCATCCTGGTGTAGACATCAAAGCTGTAGATAGAAATACCCAACACGACGACTGCCGGGATCGCCGTCCAAACAATCTCTAGAGGAATATTTCCCTCTAAGTGTTCGCCATCGCCTTCGTCGCCGTCCTTGCGGCGAAAGCGGAAAACAGCGACTAGCAGCGCACCTTCTACCAGTAAAAACAGGCCGAAACCGATGGTCATCATCGTATCGAATAGTCCATCAACCAGTTCTGCCTCTTTAGAAGCGGCCACTGGCATCAGGCCATGATTTTGGCCATACCAAAGACTGGCAATGGTGACAAAGATGCCGACTAACAGGGTTAAAATGGGGCTTGGAATATTCACAGTGGTGGTTCGCGGACCTGAGCAAGTCCGGCTGATGGTGGAGTTCAAAGTCGAATAAGCTTGCGAGAATGTTTCCTTGTTAGTTTTCTCGCCTCACACAAGGTAGCGCTATTTTTAGAGGTATGAGTGCTTTGTTAAACGAATGTTTTGCGCCTTAACCTTTTCTCCATAATCTCCTCTTTGAAATCTTCGAAGGAGTTCCTTGTCATTTTTGCTTGAAGGCAAAAAAGTATACAAAAGAGACTAAGTACCGCGCTGTTTTCAACAGCATTAGGCTAATTTATATTTCGCGTCTGTGCAGACGCTGTGTGGGTCAATATGTTCTTGGTCGCGACTTTTAAAAACGACCGTAGCCTACAGGATTCAGAGCTTTCTCGATAGTCATCCGCCAGCTTGAAGCAGACATAATAGATCACAATATTAAGCATTGTTAAGCGTTTGTAAGCAGATTTGAAGGAAAATGTCTACGTTCAGAGAATATTCGATCTATCGCGTTATATTCTCATTCGGTAGCTTTAGAAATCCCAAAAGATCTTTAACAGCTTCGATGGTGAAAAAGCCTAGAACACAATGCGAAACAAACCTTAAGAACAAACAGCAAGTGACCGCACTTCAGGGCGAGAGACACTAGAATTCATCCAGTTGCTTAATGCCTGACTAGTTGTTTGTTCAAAAGTTGAGATCTAAATCAAGACGCTATTCAGTCGTTTCTTTAGATGATTTTTCATGGCTAATCCTAGCTTTTCCAGTTGCTCCTCTAATCTTGATCGCTCGAAGGCCACATCGCACGTGATGACATCTCCAAACAGCCAAATAGAAGATAGCCAGATAGACAGCCAAACAATTCATGTCGACAGCCGACGCTTGGACTCGGCAGAGGCAACGTTTATTCGGCGCTGGGTATGGAAAATGGCGCTTGCGACTTTGGCGCTGATGGCAGTGGGCAGCGCTACGCGGGTAATGAACGCTGGACTCGCCTGTCCCGACTGGCCGCTGTGCTACGGACAGCTAGTGCCAACAGCTCAGATGAACCTACAGGTGTTTCTAGAGTGGTTTCACCGCTTGGATGCTTCTTTAATTGGGCTGATGGCGATTGGGCTGGTGGGGCTGTGCGCCTGGTATCGTCGGTCGCTGCCAACCTGGCTACCCTGGGCGGCGGTGAGCGCTCTGTTTTTGATCGTGGTGCAGGGTATCTTGGGCGGTTTGACAGTAATTGAGCTGCTGCGATTTGATATTGTGACGGCCCACCTAGGAACGGCACTGCTGTTTTTCTGCGTTTTGCTGGCGATCGCACTTTCCCTTCTCCCCTACCGCCCCACTGGCAATACCGGCAAACTGCCCTGGCTAGGACTATCCGCCGCTGGACTGGTCTATGTTCAAAGCATTATCGGCGGCCTGGTCGCCTCGCGCTGGGCAGCGCATCAGTGCTTTGGCCTATCTGAGCTGTGCAATATCATGAATACGCACATTGCTGGTGTAGTGCCACCGACGCTAGCGGTGCTGCTTTTAGTCGTCAGCGTTTGGCGCACACCTGCGCTTAATAGTCATTTGCGGATATTGGCAAATGCAGCAGGCGCGCTGGTTGTCCTGCAAATACTGCTGGGGATCGCCACGCTTAAGCTGCATTTGCAGGTAGAACCGTTAACCGTATGCCATCAGACCATTGGCGCAGCGCTACTAGGTACGCTGGTTGGATTTTCGGTACTGTCCCTACGCGACTATCGAGCAAAGCCATCAGTAGCTGTCGCTAAAGCGCAGCCAGTGGCCCCTGCGTCGCCCATGGCTTTATAAACTTCTTCTCGAGGCTTCACCCCAAAACTTTCATTCAAGAAACATTTTTTCGACTCTTTTTGACTTATTGCGACAGGACTTTCCTTAAACTATGCAGACATCGATTTGGACCGCACGACGCCACGACGGCCCCTGGCAGGTCATCCAAAGCTATTGGCAGCTGACAAAGCCGCGCATTATTCCGCTGTTGCTGATCGAAACAGCGGCGGGAATGTGGGTGGCTGGAGAAGGTCGAGTCGGCCCTGTCTTGCTATTAATCACGCTGCTGAGCGGCACGCTAGCTGCGGCGTCAGCGCAAACAATCAACTGCATCTATGACCGCGATATTGACTACGACATGGAGCGGACTCGCCATCGCCCAATTCCCTCAGGTCGAATTCAGCCTAGAGACGCGATGCTGTTCGCGTTGGTAATGGCGGTGATGTCTTTCTCGCTGCTGGTGAGCTTTGCGAATTTGCTCAGTGCTAGTCTGGCCATGCTGGGGATTGCGGTTTATGTAGGCGTCTACACTTTTTGGCTGAAGCGCTCCTCGCCGCAGAATATTGTGATTGGCGGCGCGGCTGGTGCGATTCCGCCACTGGTGGGCTGGGCTGCGGTCACTGGCGAACTCACTCTGGCGGCTTGGGTGTTCTTTGCGATTGTGTTTGTCTGGACGCCGCCACATTTCTGGGCGCTAGCGATGCTGATCAAAGATGATTATGCGAAGGTGAATGTGCCGATGCTGCCGGTTGTTGTCGGCAATCAGGCAACCGCTAAACAGATCTGGCGCTACACAGTTGGCCTAGTACCGCTAACGCTGGTGATGGCATATCCCCTGGGTGCCTGTGGCACGGTTTATGCCATAAGTGCAGCCCTGCTCGGTAGCCTCTTCTTGAAAAAAGCCTGGCAGCTACGCAATAGCTTTGACGATCGCGACCTGGCTAGAGACACCTTCAAGTACTCTATTTTCTATATGATGCTGCTTGCAGTCGTGATGATTGTTGATTCACTACCGATCACGCGCTTTGGCATCAGCAGTCTAGCTAATGGATTGCAGGGGATCTACCAGGCTATTCCCATCGTTAGTACCCTCACTGGTCATATATTGGGATAATGACCGTAATTCGTGCGGACTGGTTGCAACTGGCCCCTATCCCCCTATCCCCTATCCCTCATGCCCCCTGCAGTCCTAGTCAAAAATCTTAGAAAATTCTACGGCGACGTAGAGGCCGTCAAGGATGTGTCCTTTGCCATTGAGCCAGGCGAGATTTTTGGACTGTTGGGGCCAAACGGTGCAGGAAAAACAACGACTATCCGCTGTTTGTGTACGTTGATTACGCCGGATGCAGGCAGTCTAGAACTCATGGGCATTTCGGTATTGGAAGATCCTCGAAGTGCTAGACAGCTGCTAGGGTATATCGCGCAAGAGGTCGCTTTAGATCCGGTCTTAACTGGCCGGGAACTGCTGGAGTTGCAGGCGGCGATCTACCATTTGCCGAGAGCACAGATGCGATCACGTATTGACCAAATGCTGTCGCTGCTAGAAATTTCTGATATTGCTAGAAAGCAAACGAAAACCTACTCTGGCGGTCAGAAGAAACGGCTGGATCTAGCGGCAGGACTGCTACATCAGCCTGCGGTTTTGGTCTTAGACGAGCCAACGGTGGGTTTAGATATCGAGAGCCGTTCGGCAGTCTGGCGATTCTTACGGCAGCTGCGAGAGCAGGGCACGACGATTTTGCTGACCAGTCACTATTTAGAAGAAGTCGATGCCCTAGCGGGCCGGGTAGCGATTATCGATCGGGGCAAGGTGATTTCGACTGGGACGCCTGCGGCGCTAAAAGCCAAGGTAGGAGGCGATCGCATCACCCTACGCATTCGAGAATTCACAGACGATACCGAAGCTGAGAGCGCTCGGACTTTGTTAGCTGGCCTGCCGGTTGTACAAGATGTAATTATCAACAGCGCTCAGGGCAATTCTTTGAATCTGGTCGTAGATAAGGGAGGAGAAGCCCTACCAGCGGTGCAGTTTGCTCTAAAGACGGCTGGTATGCCGACTTTTGGGATTGCGCAGTCTCAGCCGAGCTTGGACGATGTCTATCTTGCTGCCACCGGACGGACGCTAATGGATGCAGAGATAGCGGCAGTGGGTCAACGTGACTTAAAAAAAGAACGAAAACAGAGCATGAAGTAGAGCAGGCGCTATATTTGCGCTAGCCTATAGGCAAGCCTAGAAAGCGCACTAATTAACACTTGCGGATAGCGTAATGAGCCAGTCTGTCGTCTCTACTCCTACCACTAATAGCTCTGCCGTTGACGAGCTGCAATCTTTAGGTACCAAAGAATTTCTACAAGAGACCGGTGCGTTGACTCGCCGCCTCTTCATTCAGCTTCAAAGACGACCCACCACCTTAGTAGCTGGCGTTATTCAGCCGCTGATGTGGCTGATCTTATTCGGCGCACTCTTTCAAAACGTCCCTAGCGGACTCTTCGGAGAAAGCCAAAATTACGGTCAGTTTCTAGGTGCTGGCATCATCGTCTTTACCGCTTTTGCGGGTGCGCTCAATGCGGGCTTGCCAGTCATGTTTGATCGCGAATTTGGCTTTCTCAATCGCCTACTAGTGGCACCGCTAGCCTCCCGCTTTTCGATTGTGGTAGCCTCGGCTTTGTTTATCGCTACGATGAGCCTGGTTCAGACCACAGCGATCGTAGGACTAAGTGCGGTTCTAGGAGCCGGTCTGCCCGGCCCGACGGGTCTGTTGCTGATGACGGTAATCGTACTGATGCTGGTGTTTGGTGTGACGGCGCTGAGTTTGGGGTTGGCCTTTGCGCTGCCAGGACATATTGAGCTGTTGGCAGTGATTTTTATTACTAATCTGCCGCTGCTTTTTGCCAGTACGGCGCTAGTGCCTCTATCGTTTATGCCGCCCTGGCTACAGGTAGTTGCGAGTCTAAATCCGCTGAGCTACGCGATTGAGCCAATTCGATATATCTATTTACATCCGGACTGGCGCTTTAGCAGCACGGTGATGCAGGCTCCATTTGGAAGTATTAGTTTGGGACTAGCAGTTGGGCTGCTGCTGGTATTTAGCGTAGTGGCTCTGGCAACCATTCGTCCTTTGATCAGCCGTCGAATTAGTTAGGCGTCGAGTCAGCTAAAGACCGACTTGAAAATCGGCATAAGATTTTTGGCGACCACAGCTACAGTTGATAGACTGATAACAGCTTTTTATAAAGACCTTTGGAGAATGAGCAGATGCACAGGGCTTTAGCTAAACTGGTAGGTTTGGGTTTGATGTTGGGTGTAGGTACGAGCGTCGGGGTGGAGAGCGCAATCGCTCAAGATTCTGGCGTTGCCAATACGGCTGAAGACTTTAAATCGGCAGACAGCAACGATGGCTTCCTAGGATCTGATGTAGATATATGGGATATTTTTCATCGTTCTTCGGTCCTTTCTGGTGCTGGTGTCACCGATGAGGGGTTTCACCGTAGCCAAAGCCGTCGAATCAACCGTGAAGCTGAGTCTCTACGCGAACGTCAGCGCATTCTGATAGAGCAGCAGAATGGCCAGGCCACACCTGAAGCGGCTACCGGGGAGTAATGTCTTTAAGCCTGCCTATCGACGCAACCGAACGGCCAGATGGATGAGCACTCAAATCACTGCTACTATTTAGCTTGATCAACCCTTGCCTATCCCCTCGCAATGACTGCCACCACCCCAACGCTCGCTAGCCAGTACGACCCCACCCTCACCGAAGCTAAGTGGCAAGACTATTGGCAGCAAAAAGAGGTCTTTAAAGCTGATCCTAGTAAGGGTGGCGAACCGTTTTGCGTGATGATTCCGCCGCCGAACGTCACCGGTAGCCTGCATATTGGCCATGCCTTCGAGCAAACCTTGATCGATACCGTCGTTCGCTATCAGCGGATGAAGGGGAAAAACACGCTGTATCTGCCGGGAACTGACCATGCCAGTATTGCCGTGCAGACGATTTTAGAAAAGCAGTTTGCCGAGGAAGGGCAAACCCGTGAGTCAGTTGGTAGAGAGAAATTTTTAGAACGGGCGTGGGAATGGAAAGCTGAATCGGGTGGAACTATCGTCGGGCAGCTGCTGAAGCTGGGCGTGTCCGCAGACTGGTCGCGTGAGCGGTTCACGATGGATGAAGGGCTCTCTACTGCGGTGCTGACGGCGTTCAATCAGCTATATGAAGAAGATCTGATCTATCGCGGCAGCTACATGGTGAATTGGTGCCCGGCTAGCCAGTCGGCAGTCTCTGATCTGGAGGTCGAAAACAAAGAAATCGACGGCCATCTATGGCATTTTCGCTATCCGCTGGTCGGCGAAGAAGGTGAACTAGAAGTTGCCACGACCAGGCCGGAGACTATGCTGGGCGATACGGCGGTGGCGGTGAATCCAAATGACGAACGCTATCAGCATCTGATCGGCAAGAAGCTGTGGCTGCCGATCGCCAATCGAGAAATTCCGATTATCGGCGATGAGTTTGTCGATGCTGAGTTTGGCACTGGCTGCGTGAAGGTGACGCCTGCGCACGATCCGAATGACTTTGAGATGGGCAAGCGACACAATTTGCCGGTGATCAATATTTTGAACAAAGACGGCACGCTGAATGAAAATGCGGGCGAAGAATTTGTCGGTATCGACCGCTTTCTGGCGCGCGAGTGGGTGATCGAAAAGCTGAAGGCGGAAGGCCGGATGGGAGAGATTGAGGACTATCGGCATTCTGTTCCTTATAGCGATCGCGGCAAAGTCCCGATCGAACCGCTGATTTCTACCCAGTGGTTTGTCAAGATTAGACCCCTAGCAGACAAGGCCCTGGCCTCACTAGATCAACAAAGTGACCCGCAGTTTGTGCCTGAACGCTGGACAAAGGTTTATCGCGACTGGCTAGTTAATCTAGAAGACTGGTGCATTTCTCGTCAGCTGTGGTGGGGCCATCAGATCCCAGCCTGGTACGTGGTCACAGCAACAGACGGTGAAATCCGCGACGATACTCCATTCATCGTTGCTGAGAACGAGGCTGTAGCTTGGGAAGCGGCCAAGGCGAAGTACGGCGACGATATCCAGCTTGAGCAAGATCCAGACGTACTCGACACCTGGTTCTCCTCAGGTCTGTGGCCAATGTCTACTCTGGGCTGGCCGAGTACGGAAGCGCCAGACTATCAGTTTTACTATCCAACTCAGACGCTGGTAACTGGGTTTGACATTATCTTTTTCTGGGTGGCGAGGATGACGCTGATGGCGGGCCACTTTACAGGTCAAATGCCGTTTGACACCGTGTATATTCACGGACTGGTGCGCGATGAGAACAATCAGAAAATGTCGAAGTCGAAAGGTAACGGCATCGATCCGCTGGTGCTGATCGACAAATATGGAACAGATGCGCTGCGATATACGCTGATTCGTGAGGTGGCAGGAGCAGGTCAGGACATTCGCTTAGACTACAACCGCGAGAACGATGAATCTGCGGCAGTAGAGGCTTCTCGTAATTTCACCAATAAGCTGTGGAATGCCTCTCGTTTTGTGATGATGAACCTGGATGGACAGTCGCCATCTGAGCTAGGGATGCCGGGTACGACGGGTGAATTGGCACTGGCGGACGAATGGATTTTGTCGAGGTTTCATCAGACAGTGGAGCGATCGCGCACCTACCTAGACCAGTACGGCATGGGCGAAGCGGCCAAAGAGCTATACGAATTCACCCGAGGCGACTTCTGCGACTGGTACATTGAGCTAGTCAAGCCTCGCCTGTACGGAGAAGGTGAGGCGAAGAAAACTGCACAACAGACTTTGGCCTATGTACTAGAGGGTATTCTAAAGCTGTTGCATCCGCTGATGCCGCACATCACAGAAGAGCTGTGGCACACGCTAACTGGAACTGGTGAAGAAGACTGTTTGGCTCTACAGAAGTACCCAGAATCAGAGCTAGAAAAGATTAACAGCGAGCTAGAACAACAGTTCGATCTGCTCTTTGGCGTGATTAGAACTATCCGAAATTTGCGGGCAGAAGCAGGCGTAAAACCCTCTGCTAGGATTGAGGCCATCCTCAAAACAGACAGCGTGGCAGAACTATCGGTGCTTCAGTCTACGCAGGCTTATATTCAAGCAATGGCGCGGGTGGAAGCGCTGAGTATTCAGAACACTGACCTTGCTCCAGAATCAGAAACAACAGCGCAGACACTATCCGTTTCTGAAGCGACAGCGATTGTCGAAACGGCAGTGCCTGGCACGGTCAACTCCACGTTCGAGCGCGCTAAAAATGTGACAGAAACAGACGCTGCTATCTGGGAAAAAGCGACAGATGCGTTCCTACGGTTTTTGGATAGGCCGACTGAGTACTTTCAGGTTTTCTTCAGTGACTACAAGCGACCGACGCTGTCGCTGGCAGCGATTCTAGGCGTGGTGATGACTTATCGCGTGCTTGATTCTATGCTGGATGCGATTGATGAGGTCGGGCTTAGAGGGCTGTTTCAGCTAGTGGGACTGTTTTACACAGTGCGCTTTCTCGGGAAGAGAGTGTTTATTGCTGAGAAGCGCGATCGCGTCATCGGTGAGGTCAAATCGCTCTGGTCTGAGATTGTGGGCGATCGCACCTCAAGAGGCACTGAGGAAGCCGTTGAACCCGCAGCCGCAGCTACTAGTCAACCTACTGAAGCTTATCTTGAAGAAGAAACAGCTTCTAAAGACAGCTCAGCGGAAACCCCACAGAATGACCAAGCATCTGTAGAAGTTACGCCCGCACCCAAAGGAGTGTCTCAGTCTGATCTGATTCGAGCGACTTCTAGATCTGTGTCGGCGCGATCGCCCCAATCAGAAGATCAGCGAAAGATGTTTGCGGGGGTGACTGGCACAATCCAGGTGTTGATTCCGCTGACGGGCGTGGTAGACGTAGACGCGCTACGAGCAAAGCTAGAAAAGGATCTGGCCAAAGCGGAAAAAGAGATGAAGTCTCTAAGCGGACGGCTAGGGAATAAAGGCTTTGTCAATCAGGCTCCAGCGGAGGTGGTGCAGGGCACTAGGGATTCGTTGGCTGAAGCAGAGAAGCAGGCAACGCTAGTGAAAGAGCGATTAGCGATGTTGTAAGCCATTTCTCTCCTAAACCTCAGCCAGTCGTGAAACGCTCCATCAGGATATGGTTTTACCATTTGCCTGATCAGGAGGCGCAGCAAACAGCACGTCTAGGAATACAAAGACCGTGCGGGGTAGTACAGCGTTTTCTAGAATAGCAACGCCAACAATTCGTTCCAATGGTTCCGGTAGAGGCTTTACCCGAACGCCGGGTAGAATGGGTTCGGCCTCTAACCGTGAGACAACTGCCGCACCTAGTCCCTTTGCGACTAAGCTCATTAGGGTAGAGTCTTCTCGAACGGCGTAGTCAACCGGGAGATCGTAGCCGAACTGGACGAGGTGTTCTTCAACTCTTTTGTTGTGCTGGATAGAGCGTTTGTTAACGATGCGTGAGTAGCTGACGAGCTGGTCCCAAGTCAGCGGCTCTTTGTCTTCTAGATTCTCTTTTGTCGGCGGTAAAAGTGCAACAAAGTCATCGCGAAAGATTTCCCAAGCTTGAAAGTCAGCAGAGGTAGGCAAGAGCGTAAAGCCCAGATCTGCCTTGCCTGCTTTGAGCGCCTGTTCGACTTCTAGATAGCGGTCATATTCGTCTATTTCGACGGTAAGGGTGGGATGCGATCGCCTAAACCGAGAAATCACCTCTGGCAAAATATGCGTCGCCACCGTGCGGACAGTGGCAACTCGGACCCGACCTGTTTGCAGTTCTTTGGCCTGCTGAGCGGTGTAGCGAATGTCATCTAGCTGAGCTAGTACGGTTCTAGCCTGCTGACAGATTTGGACGCCGAGGGGAGTGAGCACCGCGCCTGTTCGACCGCGCAGTAGCAGGACGATACCTAGCTCGGTTTCTAGGGTTGCGATCGCGTGGCTAACGGTAGACTGTGCCAAATCTAGATGTAGGGCCGCTGCGCTAAAGCTGCCATGGTCGGCAACGGCGACTAACGCAGTGAGCTGTGAAATTTTGAGTTGCGCTGCGTTTGCCATACGTCTGTTTTAGGATTGAGCCTGCTTTGCTGAGCGTGTCGAGTACTCACCTTTCTAGTAGAGACTAGTGCGATCGCCTGCACCATCGTTTTTATCGATACAAGCCATCACCTTGGCATCTTGCTGTGGATAGGCGATCGTCACTACTGTAAATGAGGTCCAAACCAAACGCCTACGGATTAGCTCCTGGCGGTAGAGCGCAGCAACTATGAGCCAGTCCAAAAATCTTGATTTGATTGTTGTTCTTTTACTTTCTTTTTGCCTGCTAGTTGGCAGCGCTTCAGCCGGAATCTTCATTGCTTATGCTCTAGCGGCGTCGCTCTTACTCTTTGTATCGGTGCTGAACCGTCGAGGGTTTCCGCTCTCTGCCTTGCTACGGATGGGATTGGCAGGCGCACGTCAGTCTTTACCAGTAGTTCAGGTGCTGTTGCTGATCGGGATGGTGACAGCAGTGTGGATGGCGGCGGGAACAGTGCCAGCGCTGGTGTACTACGGCACTAGGCTGATTTCGGCGCAGTTCTTCGTGCTGTGGGCGTTTTTACTATCGTCGGCAGTGTCCATTTTGATTGGCACTTCGTTCGGCACAGTAGGCACGATTGGGATTGCCCTAATGGTGATTGCTAGGGGAAGTGATGTCGATGTCAATCCGGTGGCAGGTACAATTATTGCCGGAGCGTTTGTAGGCGATCGCTGTTCGCCAATGTCTTCTAGTGCGCATCTAGTGGCGAGCGTAACCCGCACCAATTTGTATAACAATTTGCGCAATATGGTAGTGAGCGGTCTGTGGCCCTTGGCGCTATCAGTATTGTTCTATACCGGGCTATCTCTGCTGTATCCGGTGCAGCTTTCGACGGCAGCGATGATGACGGAGCTGCCGCAAGTGTTTGATCTGTCCGCTGTAGTGCTGTTACCAGCGGCAGTAGTGCTGCTGCTAGCGATGCTGCGAGTAGATGTGAAGTGGGCAATGGGGGTGAGCACTGGGATCGGGGGTGCGATCGCCCACAGCCTCCAGCACTATTCTTTTATCAGTCTGTTTCAATTTTTGATCTTTGGCTATCAGCTAGATCAAGACAGTCCCCTGCAAGCTATTTTTATAGGCGGCGGCCTACTGCCTATGCTCAAAGCTACGCTGATTGTTCTATTATCTACAGCCTTTGCCGGTATTTTTTCAGGCAGTCGCGTTCTTGGCTTTTTGGATGGATGGCTAGGTCGTATCCGCAGTATCCGCCAGCTGGGGCGAGCCACTGTTTTAGTCAGTATCGTGGCTAATCTGTTCGGCTGTACGCAAACAATTGCCATCCTGCTGACAGAGCAGATTATGCGTCCCTGCTATCAGAGGCATTTTTCGGAACGGGACTGCCCAGAGCGGCTAGCGCTAGCTGTGGAAGATACGGCAGTTGTAATCGCGCCGCTAATTCCCTGGAACATTGCTGGTTTAATTCCGGCAACCGTGCTGATGGTTGGGCCTGGGTTCATTCCCTACACCGGTTACCTGCTGCTGTTGCCGCTGTTTGTAATCTTTAGAGGAAGTGACTCGCAAAAAGTTCGGCTCCACCACAAAAAGTTCTCTCTTTAGATACTTTTCTGATGCTGGGCCTTCTACTAGGTTTGGAAGTGATTAAATAGCTGACCTCCACCCAAACGCTCAATACCAGATACTCAACACAATGAACAATCAGCAGATCTCAGACTCCTTCGCGCAGGCTTTCTCGACCGCAGAGCAATTAGGCGGTCTAGTATCAGCTGTAGGCACTCAGATATTTAACAAGGTTTCTGCGTCTGCTATGGATACGACGACGCGCGTCAGCGAGGTCGCTACAGAATCCGCCCATTCTGTGCTAGAGCAAACGACCGAAAGCGTAGGCAAAACGCTAGAGCCAATTGCAGAAAGTCCTGCCGTTGACTACGTTGCAAAAGTGCCTGGGTTTAAATGGCTCACTAGTGCGCTGGGCCGGGTAGATAAAGATAAGGCCGTTGCCGATGTAGTGAAGCTCAAAGCAGAGCATCCATACGAATCAGACGAGGAAATCGCGCATCGGATCATTATCGATACTACTATTAAGGCAGGTGGAGTTGGCTTTGCGACAAATATTATTCCACCAGTTGCATTAGGTCTCTTTGCGATTGATTTAGCAGCGGTTGCAGCATTGCAGTCCGAAATGCTGTATCGAGTAGCGGCGGCGTATGACTTCGATGCGAACGATCCGGCTAGAAAGGGTGAAGCACTCACAATCTTTGCGCTGTCGCTAGGTACGACAAGTGCGTTGAAAAGTGGGCTGAGCGTGGTGGAGCTGATTCCAATTGTCGGCGCAGCAGTCGGCGCAGGGAGCAATGCTGGCATCTTATATGGTTTTGGCTTGGCAGCGTCTCAGTTTTACAAGCGAAAGCAGAGCCGGTTACCGAAAGGATAATAATATTTTTTGTGAGCCCACCGATACCAAGCATCTACAACTGACGCTGAACTACCGGACGCAGCTGACGCTGAGCTACAGCTTCTCTCCCCGAATAGAGAGATCCAACAGTTCCATAGGATGCTTCAGCATCACTTTTTTTCCCTGTTTTTCTAAAGACTGTTTGATTTGTAAAGAACAGCCTGGATTCGCCGAGGCAATCAAAGTCGCACCTGTTTTGACTAGGTTTGTTGCTTTCATTTGGCCTAGTTCCTCAGCGATTTCTGGCTGGAGCATATTGTAGACGCCAGCGCTGCCGCAGCAGAGAGCAGCGTCTAAGGGCTCTCGCAATATCAGACCTGGAATCTGTCGCAATACTTCTCTAGGTTGATGGCTGATCTTTTGACCATGTAACAGGTGGCAGGCGTCTTGGTAGACGGTTACGAGCGGCTGGTCTTGCAAGGGGTAAAGCTTGGCAGTAAGACCAACCTCGGCCAAGAATTCTTGAACATCGCGAACTTTGGCAGCAAAGGCCTTGGCGCGCGCTGCGTAAGCTGGATCATCTGCCAGGATATGGCCGTATTCTTTGAGAGTGTGGCCGCATCCGGCGGCGTTGATGATGATGTAGTCTACGTTTGATGCTTCGAAGCTGTCGATCATCTGGCGGGCTAGGGATTGAGCCTGAGCCGTCTCGCCCTGGTGTTCTGGGAGGGCCGAGCAGCAGCCCTGACTTCTGGGTATGAAGATTTCGCAGCCGTTAGCTGTTAGGACTCTGGCGGTGGCTGCATTCACGCCCGAAAAGAAGACTCTTTGAACGCAGCCGAGAATCATGCCAACCCGGTAGCGTTTTGTTGTTGCTGCCGGAATCTCCTCGGGGAGATTGTCGGAAAAGCAGCTGGCGGTAACGGGTGGTAGCAGGCTCTCCATTGCCGCTAAATTCGGAGAGATTCTTTTGAGCAGTCCTATTTTTTGCAGGAGCTTGGAGACGCCTAGCTTTTGGTAGATGGCGAGAGGGGCTAGGAGTAGGCGGATGCGATCTGGGTAGGGAAAAAGAGAGAAAATTAGCTGGCGGATGGCCTGTTGTTTGAGCGGGCGGGAGTGGTTTCGCTGGATTTGGGGGCGGACGCTGGCGATCAGCCGGTCGTACTGTACGCCGGAGGGGCAGGCGGTTGTGCAGGCGAGACAGCCCAAGCAGGTGTCGAAATGTCCGACGGAGGTGGGCGAGAGGGGGGCTTCTCCTTTGTTGATGGCGTCCATTAGATAGATTCGGCCACGGGGAGAGTCGGTTTCTTTGCCCAGGACGCGGTAGCTCGGGCAGGTGGGCAGGCAGAATCCGCAGTGAACGCAGGCGTCTATTAGGCTTTGCTGAGGTGGGGCGCTGTTGTCAAAGCTGAGCGATTCGCTAGGTGTCGGCTCATTTGTAGGAAGGCTGGTGTCTAGCTTTAGCGGGCTGTCTGTGGTTGGCATGTTGGCTACTGGCGCGATCGCAAAGGTTCCCTTCGTTTTAGCTTAGCGTGTTTGCGGAATGCGATCGCCCCTTCGTGTAGCACCCTAAACCAGGGAGCGTTATTCCAACCACTAGACAGGAGCGTTCAACCACCATGACTCAAGATTCTCTAAAAGCTAGATCCAAGAGCCGTAGCTCAAATCATTTTTCTGTATTGATTCGACTGCTGCGCGATCGCCGCACCTTTTTAGAAGAAGTCCGCAGCGAAACCAAGCTAGAGAGCAAAATCGGCTCTTTACTAATTGCCAGCACCTTTTTCTTTGCTGTGTATGGCGGCATTGTAGGCTCATATGGCGGAGGCTTACAGATTATCTCTTCGGCAATCAAGCTGCCTGCGCTGTACCTGCTTACCCTGGTAATCTGCGTACCGACGCTTTACTTCTTCGACATCTTATTCGGCTCCAAGCTCAGCTTCAAACAATACGTCACGATGGCGCTGACCTCTGTTTCTGTTATCAGCGTCTTACTTTTCAGCTTTGCACCAGTCGTTCTGTTCTTTCTGATTTCAGTGAGGGGCTATGACTTCTTCTTGCTGCTGAACGTATTGGTGATGACCATTACCGGCTGTGTCGGCGTGCGGCTGTTCTACAAAGGCATGGTCGATATGGCTGGTCCAGACGGGTTTGACCAAAAGCTGCGTCTAAAGCTGTTGCAAGGTTGGGTGGTGCTGTATGGACTAGTGGGTTCTCAGCTGGGCTGGACGCTGCGACCTTTTGTCGGATCTAGCGATCGCACCTTTCAAATTTTTAGACCCGAAATTGAAGGCAACTTTTACTCCCAAGTTTTCAAGACAATTGGCTATATGCTCGGTCTGTATTAGATGAGAAGGGGATAGAAGAAGGAAAACAATCATGAAAAATCTGGATAATCTGAGAGTGACTCAGCGAGAGTTAGACGAGATTACCGGGCTAGATATAGGCGATGTCACAATCGGTTGGGCCTATCGTCAGACGGCTTTTTTGCCGGAGCATCGGCTGTCACTGCTCAGCGAACTGGGACTGCTGCTGGTAGTGGGGCTGATCTTTTGTTTGCCTTTGACGCTGATGCTGGCGCGGTCAATCAGTGAGGACAATGCGCAAGTGGTCTGGGGCGCTTTGCCCTTTGGGGCGGTGGGTGCGATCGCGCTCACTATCGCCTGCACCTACTACCGCTGGCGCGAGAGCAGACGGCTGCTTACCCTCAGCCATCTGCTCGACGAAATTGATCGCTTTAACGAGATGGTCTCAGCCGTCGAAATTCTTGAAGAGCTAAGCGTAGCCAGAAATAGCCAACTTAGCTTGGAAAATAGAGAAGAGGTAGTTGAAGCCCTGCATCTGACTAGAGAAAGCCTGGTCTGCGGACTGATGACTGAGAGAGTCATGCGAAAACATCAGCAGTTCATGGCTAGGCGGCAAGAAATGTTCTCTAGCATCGAGAGAAATCTAGCGACACTACAGAGGCTACAGGTCAGCGACGAAGCCAGCGACTATGGCCGGTTGCTGAACGAAGCGATTCAGATTGGCACGATTGTTCACAAAGAACTGAGTCAGGAGCTGAGGGGAAAAAGACTTACAATCGAGAGGTGAGAGCCTTGCGTTGAAATTGTCAGGCACAGCTGTTAAGTCGCAGTAGGTTTAGCAGAAAAGCGGACTGAGCGGGTGGAAGCGCTAGCAGGCAGAAGCCGCAGGAGTACGGCCAGGCGGTCTAGAAAGATTTGTTAAGTGCCGTACTGTATCAATTAAGTGGTTGATATCGAAGGGCTTGAGCAGGTAGGCTTCAATCTGTATCGCCGGACGATGAGTGAGTAGCGCTGCTGGATAAGTTGAAGTGACCACTACAGGAATTGGCTTGCAACAGCTAAACGCTAGCCACCTTACCTTTTGAATTAAGGGATAAACATCTTCACGAGGAAATCTAATCTCACAAATCAACAGATCGGGAATGTATTGATCTAAAAAAGACAGTGCGCCCTTGACCGAGTCAATCGCCGTCACCTTCGCACTATAGCTTTCTAACAGCGATGCACACAGATACAAACTATCATCATGACTGTCAACCACCAGGATGTGCGTATCTTTAAGAGACTCAAAATCTAAAAGTCGCGTGTTAACTGTTGACATTTTGATAGCGCTGCTGAAGGACTTGTAAGAGGGACTCTAAACAATATCTGGTTTATGAAATATTTCCGAATAAGCCGAAGATACTCTAAAAGTGTGAGGGAATTGTGATTTTGAGCTTAATCAGGCAAAAGCAGCTCGCCACCCTCATCTCCCCACCCATTGCTCCCGTAGAGCTTGCTCGCTAACGCTCTTCTAGACTACGAGGATCGAGCGCATCTCTGAGGCCATCGCCTAGCAGATTAAAGCAAAGAACAACAATTACAATCAGGGCGGCTGGGGGCCATACCAGCCAGGGATTGAGCACCAAGATAGAAGCGTCGGTGCCCGCAGAGAGCATATTTCCCCAGGACGGATCGGGCTCGGTGATGCCCAGTCCAATTAAACTGAGGACAGCTTCAGACACGATGTAGCTAGGAATAGACAGCGTCGCCGCAATAATCACATAGGTGGCAGTCTGCGGCAGAATATGGCGAGTAATGATGTGCAGGCTGCGTCCACCCATTGATCGCGACGCCTGCACGAACGTTCTCTCTTTGAGCGATAGCACTTCACCGCGAATCACTCTAGCAAGTCCCGCCCAGCCAATGAAAGAGATAATCAAAACAATCAGCAAGAATCGCTGTGCGCTGTCGAGCTGAGGCGGCAAAATCACGCCTAGCGCCACCAGCAGATAGATAGAGGGAATAGTCATGATCACCTCAACCAAGCGCATCAGCACCGAATCTACTACGCCGCCAAAGTAGCCAGAAATTCCACCGACTAGCAGACCCAACGGAAAAGAGATAGAGATACCTACCAGTCCAATACCAAGGCTGATGCGTCCGCCGAAGACTAAGCGGCTAAAGACATCTCTAGCAGATTTATCGGTCCCAAAAATGTTGAAATAGGCAGGCGTTGTCGCCACAGGGCTGTCATCCAAGTTTTCGGTCGGTGCAGGTTCTAGGGCTTCTAGAAAGTCACTCTCTGGCTGTCTTACTGGTTGCTCTGCGGACTCCGCTGCTAAGATCGGAGGGGGTACTGCGGCTCCGACTGAGCCAAAGAGATGTAGGTCGCCGGGAATGCCTGGGAAGATGGGAATTTCTGTCAGAGTGATATTGTCTTCAAACGAGAAGCCAGTGATCAGTGGCAGCGTAAACTGGAAGAGCCGATACTGATCGCCGCGCACAAACAGACGCAGCGGCGTAGGACGGCTAAAATCTACTTCTCTTTCGCTAAGACCTGTTTCTAGATCGATCGGGCCTTGGATAGTCGGATAGATATGAGGGCCGATGAATTTTCCAGTTTCCTGACTGGTCCAGTAGATTTGAGTGGGGGGGAGCAAGGAGCCGTTTGGCTGCTGAGCGAGCGGATTGTAGGGGGCTACGAAGTCAGCAAAAATGACTGCGATGTAGAAAACGATCAGTACTATCGCACCGAAGCGAGCGAGTGGATTGCGCTTGAGTTTTTGCCACCAGGATCTTGTTTTCATCGCTGCTCTTTAGGGTACTGCTGAGCTGCTACTGGGCTGGGCTGCTGAGCTGATGGACTATAGGGTAACAGGTTTGGACCTGTTTTTTTGCTGGCTCGTCATCTCACGCAAAAGGGGGATGGTGCGTGATAATGAGAATATTAAACTTTTGTAAACACTCTGCTGGCGACCACGTATACCTGTGACCTACCAAGAAATTCAGGATAATCAGGACAATCAAGATAGTGAGAATAGCTTTCCAGATCTGAAGGTGACTCCCACCTTGAGTTCGAGCAGCGGCTTGAACGGGGTTCCTGAGCGCCGAGAGAAAGAGCGTAGTGAAAAGAAGAGACGGCCTGGGAACGTCGGCGATTGGATTAGCGGTCCCAAGGGACTGTTGCTGGGCTTGGGGCTAGGTTTGGGACTGGCTTTAGCTGGCCAACAGCTGCTGTCGAGCAGGGCTGGGGGAAGTGCGCCGCTAGCTAAGACAGAGGCGGTGGCTAGTGCGACGGTGACTACAGTGCGATCGCAATCCATCCCCATTTCCCAAACCATCACCACCAACGGCACCGTCGAAGCCTTTGACCTGCTCTCTGTCTCACCGAGATCTAGCGGCTTGCAGATTCAGTCAGTGAACGTGCGAGAGGGCGATCGCGTTACTGCTGGCCAAGTGCTCGCGGTCCTTGATGACTCGGTACTACGCAGCCAAATCGATCAGGCCAATGCTCAGGTGAGTGCAGCGATCGCCACTGTTGAACAGAGAAAAGCCGAAGCTGCTCAAGCCGAAGCCGCCCTAGCCTCTGCTAGAGAAAGCTTTGACCGCTATAGCTCACTGTTTGCTCAGGGGGCGGTGAGCGCTGAAACCTTGACTAGCCGTAGAACGGAAGCTGCTACCGCAGAGCAGACCGTCGGCGCTGAACGTGCTTCTATTACCAGCGCTGAAGCCTCGGTTCGTAGCGCTCAAGCTGAGGTGAGTCGGCTAGAGACTCAGCTAGATCAGACCCTAGTTGTGGCACCTAGTGACGGGGTGATTGCTGAAAAGACGGCGACAGTGGGCGATACGGCTAGTGCGGGTACGCCGTTGTTCAAGCTGATTAGCGGCGATCAGCTAGAGCTGGCGGTCAAGATTCCGCAGGCGCAGCTAGCGAAGGTAAGCGTTGGCACGCCGGTTCAGATTCGATCGGAGTCGGATGCGAACTTGCAGCTTCAAGGTTCTGTGCGCTCGATTGATCCGACGGTTGATCCGCAAACTCGTCAGGCGACGGTGAAAGTGGAGCTGCCGGGGAGCGATCGCATTCGTCCTGGCATGTTTTTGCAAGCGGCGATTGTGACTGGCACCCGTGAAGGCGTGGCGGTCCCGGCGGAGTCTGTGCTGCCTCAAAGTAGCGGTGGCTTTGTGGTGTATCAGCTGAGTGCGGATGGTACGGCGCGATCGCAGACGGTGGAAGTCGGCAATCGGATTCCGGCTAGCGGCGGTGAGCCGGCGCGGATTGAAATTGTGTCTGGCTTGCAAGCTGATGTACCGGTTGTTCTAGAAGGTGCTAGCTACGTGCAAGATGGCGATCTGGTGAAAGTGGTTTCTACAGATAGCTTCGTAAACAGCTCAGGAAGCAACAATTAACGATATGTTCAATATTTCTGAATGGTCCATTCGGCGTCCGGTGCCAACGATTGTTTTGTTCCTGGTGCTGACTATTACAGGGCTAGTGGCTTTTGGTAATTTGGGCATCGATGCGAACCCGAATATCGATGTGCCAGCGGTATTGGTGCAGGTGAATCAGACGGGCGCAGGCCCCGAAGAGATGGAAACCCAAATCACTAAGAAGATAGAAGACGCGGTGGCGGGGCTTGGCAATATTGATTCGCTGACCTCGACCGTCAGCGATGGCGCGTCTGAGACGGTGATTGAGTTCAATCTGGGGGTCGATACCGATCAGGCTACGAATGACGTTCGCGATGCGGTGACCCGGATTCGTCAGGATTTTCCAGACGATGCGCAAGATCCGATCGTGCAGCGCCTAGACTTTTCGGGCGGTGGTCCGGTTGTGATCTATACCGTGGGCTCGGAGCGGCGCTCGGTAGAAGAAATTAGCGATCTAGTCGATCGAGAGATTAGCCGCAAGCTGCTAGCGGCAGAGGGCGTCTCTAGAGTAGATCGAGTGGGCGGCGTGGATAGAGAGATTCGGGTGGACCTCGATCCGGAGCAGCTGAACGCGCTAGGGATTACAGCGACTGATGTAAACGACCAAATTCGCCAGTTCAATATCAATTTGCCGGGTGGCCGTAGCGATATTTCGGGGGTAGAGCAAGGAATTCGGACGCTGGGCAGTGCAGCGACGGTGGAGGAACTGCAATCGCTCGGGATTGTGCTGCCCTCTGGTGGGACTGCGCCGCTAAGCTCGCTGGGCTCGGTTGAAGATGATTTTGCTGAGGTGCGTCAGTCTGCCTATCTAGATGGTCAGCCGGTGGTGGGCTTTCGGGTCTATCGCAGTCGGGGCAGTGTGGTGGTGACTGTCGAAAATGCGGTGGAAGATGCGATCGCAGATCTCAAAGAAACGCTGCCAGAAGACATTACCTTTGAGCTGACCTACACCAGCGCTACTGATATTCGAGACTCTTATCAGGCGTCTGTCGATGCGCTAATTTTGGGCTGCATTCTGGCGGTAATCGTGGTGGGCCTTTTCCTAAGAAACTGGCGGACGACTTTGATTACGGCGACCGCGCTGCCGCTGTCGATTATTCCGACTTTTTTAGTGTTACAGGCGCTGGGATATACGCTCAACAGCATGTCTTTGCTGGCACTGACGCTGGCGGTTGGCAACCTGGTAGACGATGCGATT
Organism: uncultured cyanobacterium; assembly: GCA_963793495.1. Lineage (GTDB taxonomy): Bacteria > Cyanobacteriota > Cyanobacteriia > Phormidesmidales > Phormidesmidaceae > Phormidesmis. Next base: position 725,377 of record CAWCAI010000016.1, on the reverse strand, counting down.
GTAGAAATCGAGAACACCGAGCGCCATATTCAAATGGGCAAGCAGCCTTTTCAAGCGGCGATCGACTCGACAGCCGAAGTGGGCCTAGCGGTCGTCACCACAACGGCGACGATTGTGGCTGTGTTTATTCCAGTAGCCTTTATGGGTGGCATACCGGGCCAGTTCTTCAAGCCGTTTGGGGTGACGGTGGCGGTGGCAACTATGTTTTCTACGCTAGTGGCCCGGCTGGTCAGTCCGATGATGGCGGCCTATTTGCTGAAGCCGACGGTCAAAAGTGATGAAGGCAATACGGTGGTGGCTGCCGATGGTCTACGGGTGCCGCGCTACCTTTTGCCCTATCACAAGCTGTTGAACACTGCCCTAAATCACCGGTTGGTGACAATCGTATTAGCGCTGCTGTTCTTTATCGGCAGTATGAATTTGGCGCAGTTTTTGCCGACTAGCTTGTTTGATGCGGGTAATACGAGCCGTACGTCTGTGAGTATTTCTTTGCCGCCGGGAACGACGCTGGAGAAGACTGAAGCGGTGAGCAATCGCATTACCAATCTCTTGCTCGCTAGGCCAGCCACAGAAAACGTATTCATGACCAATACGCCAGGCTCTGCCTCTGCCTCTGTACAGCTAAAGCCTAAGAATGAACGCATAGAGCGCAAGGACTACGAAGAGGATATGCGCAACGAATTTCGAGAAATTCCGGGCGTCAGAATCAACTTCATCAGTCAGGGGGCAGGCGGCGGTGGCGGCAAAGACTACGAGCTGGTTCTAACCGGCGAAAATCCCGATCTGCTGACTCAGACCGCTCAAGATCTGACCCAGCAAATGCGGCAGGTTCCAGGGCTAGTCGAAGTGAATTCTACGGCCTCACTCGTACAGCCCGAAGTCTTGATCAGACCCGATCCGGCTAGGGCCGCAGACTTGGGCGTGTCAGTTAGCAGCATTGCGCGGACGGCGGCGCTAGCGACCCTGGGCGATGCTGACTCAAACCTGGCTGACTTCGACATCGGCGATCGCCAAATTCCCATCCGCGTGCGCCTCAATCCAGAGACCACAGACGATCTCAGCACGCTAGAAAATCTACAGGTGCCGGGGCAAAACGGTCAGCTAGTGCCCCTAGTCGCTGTGGCCAATGTCGAGTTTGGTAGCGGTCCTGCCCAGATCGATCGCTTCAATCGCTCTCGTCAGGTCACTGTCGGTGCCAACTTGCAAGGTCTCACCTTAGGACAAGCTGTTGAAGCGGTCGTTGATCTGCCAGTAATGCAGAATCTGCCTGATGGTGTCAGAGAACAAGCTACAGGCGACGCTGAAATTCAACAAGAAGTGTTCAGCCGGTTTGGGCTGGCGCTGGGTACGGCAATCTTAATGATTTATGCGGTGCTGGTGCTGCTGTACAACGATTTCTTGTATCCCTTTGCAGTAATGGTTGCCCTGCCGCTGTGCGTCGGTGGAGCGCTGATGGGACTGTTGATTGCCCAGAAACCGATGGGACTGTTCGCCCTAATCGGCATTGTGCTGCTGATTGGTCTGGTGACGAAGAACTCGATCTTGCTGGTGGACTACGCCCTAATTGCAGTGAGAGAAGGCAAGTCGCGGCGACAGGCAGTGATCGAAGCGGGCATTACCCGGCTGCGTCCGATTTTGATGACCTCAATCTCGACGGTGGCCGGAATGGTGCCGATCGCGCTAGAGATTGGAGCAGGCGGAGAGACCCGCAGTCCGATGGCGATCGCGGTAATCGGTGGCTTTTCGACCTCTACGCTGCTGACCTTAGTTGTTGTACCCGTGTTCTTTACCTACATCAGCGGGGCGAGGAGTCGAAGTGCAAGAGTGTTGAGCAGAGCAACCGGCATTGGTAGAGCCAACAAAGCCGCGCCGATGAGCTAATGATTGTTAAAGGGGTATGTGCCGTTTCTAAGCTAGATACTCGTATCCAGTAAAAACACTGATTATAGTAGGTGGTAAAACAGGGGGCATAGCCAAGTGTCTTTTCTGTTTTATCACCTGCTTTTGTATATCAAACTAAGGCCAGCGTTTTTTCAGACGACTCCTATTAATATTGGATGGCCTTATGACCCAGTCTCTTAATATTCAAGAAATTTCTCTTGTTCTGCAGGCCGCTAATCTAGATCCTGCTATTCTAAATCCCTCTTTGTTCGACTACAGCGCTATTTTTCCAACAGATTGGGAAGTGTTGCGTCAGCCGGTCTATCAGCGCAATGGGGTGCAAATCTTGTTTAAAAACGGCATCAGGCTCATAGTACAGCCCAATCGTCTGACGCTATCAGAGCTAGTGCTAGGTAAAGAAATTCATGAGATGCAGGTAGCAACGCTCATGTCTAAGTGGATTGAAGCATTACCGAATCTCGAGTACCAGGCTTTAGGTATTAATCCTACCGGTATGATGAGCTTTCCTGAAGAGGAGCAGGGCACAGCTAATTTTCTGCGCTCGGTGCTGCTGACAGATAGAGTTCAGCGCGAGGGGCTGCCCGAACTGTCGATGGCGGCGCTAAATCTGTCTTACCGCCTTGAGCGGGGAATGCTCAACCTTTCAATTCAAGAGGGTACCGCTCAAAGATCGGGCAATCAAGCGATTTCGGCTTTGCTTTATTCTGGCAACTGTCACTATACTTTGCAAGGCGGGTCTCGCTCTGAGCGGCTTGACGACCTTCGAGGCCTGTTAGATCAGTGGCAGAGCGGGGTTGATCAGTATCGTGATTTGGTTAGTTACAAATTGTTGCAACTGCCAGAGCTAGTCAGTGCGTAGCTGTTGGCTTTCTGTGCAAGCGCAATCTACGTAGCCGTTTCACAAACACACTTACCTAGTGGGTGCATCCCACTTTTGCATGAACCGTACAGCTAGCTGAGGCGACACGCTCAGGCGGCGGCCGCTGCCGTCGAAGCAGTCGATGTTGAGAAAGCCCCATTGAGATAGGCGCATCGGTGATTGAGCACCTGCGGCACATTCTCTTCATTCCACTGCGCACCCGTCAGCTTGACGCGCGCAGCTATTTGCTTGATGCCGGATTCAATCTCACCTGAGCCAATTGTTTCGCCTCTCCACCAGTAGTCATCGTAATCGATAATGCGGTGTCGATGTTTTTCCAAATAAGCCCTAAACTGCTCAGCATGGGCATCAGAGCAGTTCTCCAATCGCGCCATCGCCGCCGTTACTTTTCCTTCCCACAGTAGCGCTTCAAGTTCAATTAACTGACCTGTCGAACTGTCCACTTTAGCGAGATTCTCCATCAAGTGATACCAGTCAAGAATCTCTCGCCGCTGGCTGGTAGTGCCAATTTCAGTCACAATATTCCAGATACCGTCATGACCATCACCTAGACAGCTCACTCGCTCAGCTAAAGGTTGTTGGTTCACCCAGTCAATCAACGCTTGATTATCTCGAAAGCTCGCAGCAATGACTTGCTGATGCAGCTTGATAGCTTTGTAATCGCGATACTCACACGACTTGCCTGGTTTGGTTCTCAGTCGTATCTTGCCACCATCGACGCTCAGTTCTTCTACGCTCTCGAGCGCAGTTGCTTGGCTGAGGTCTTGACGATGCACTAACCGCTGCTGTGTACTGTGCCCAACCCGTTGTCCAGTGAGCATTTCGATGTCTTGCTCAGCTCGCTGATAAGACTCGTTTGCACTGAGCAGTAAGCAGCACTTCTCTAGCAGCGGACTCAACCGGGTATGGCTTTTGAGCCCTAGTGCTTGCGCTTGCCCCTGGGTAACTTGGGTGTCGCCGATGAGGCTTTTAATCGTACGGCTACGCCCGGTTTGGCTGCCGCTTGCTGTTTGGAAAAAAACTCTCCAATTTCTGGCCCTACGTACTCTAAAAGATGACCGCGCACAGCCTGCTCAATGCCCTCAAAATTTTCTAGCTGTTGAGGGTGGGCAGTCTTTGTTTCTTCGTACAGCAATTGGGCGATTGCCCGAGCATGGGCTTTAAGTTGTTCTGCTTTTGAGGCATCCATAGTGAATCAGTCAGCTAAGGGAGGGGTGCAAGATGCTTTCAGCATAGCGAAGATGTCTATCATCCACTGCTGAGTATAGATACCCAGCCGCAAAAGTGGGATGCACCCTACCTAGTACCTAGTCCGATTAATTTCAGATGGAGATAAACGCAAGATCGTTTATCTCCTTTTTCACATGCCTCTCTTTTGTAGACAATCCATATTCACCAGCACTGGCTCTCTCTTACCTATCACAGACAACGTTTAGGATACGCGCCTATATACTGTGATAAGAGCAATCAATATTGTCCTGTGTTTAGCACATACGTGTTTAGCGACAGAGATATTCGCTGGCTGAGCGTAGTCGAAGCCACAACCTACCGGCCACCCTTCGACTACGCTCAGGGTTCGGTTACGGCCAATCAAGAGATTACGACGGCTGATATCACTAACCTGGTATTCACTCCTACTGCCAATGCTAGCGGTGCTGGCGCTGATAGCTTCACCTTCCAGGTCAAGGATGACGGCGGTGTTGCTAACGGCGGCGTGGATACAGACGCCGCAGCGAACACGCTCACCTTTGATATCACAGCTGTCAACGATGCTCCCAGCTTCACGACTGGAGCAAACCAAACCGTCAGCGATAGCGCTGGCCCACAAACCGTCTCAGGCTTCATAACTGGCATCTCTCCAGGGCCTGCCGACGAGTCTTGACAGTCTCTCAGCTTCACTGTTTCTACTGACAACAGTGCGCTGTTTACTGTTGAGCCTGGGGCTTTTTGCATTACCCCCCGAAAAGGTAAATTCCACATTAAGACAGTTGAGACTCAGGGCTGAGAGAGGACTAAACAGTACACGTGTGCTTTGTCATATTTTGCTGGTGCAGAGTATAGAGGGTACTCTGCCTTGTTAGGCATACTCAATAGTTAGTATCTAAGTAACTACTCAGGCTTAATATTTCATGAAAGAAAGGGTGGTGACAGGCCAAACGACGATAGTGTTTGAGCATCACTAGGCCGATTAAGGATTGACTGTTTTGAGTAAAGCCGCGCCAAAACTCACCATCAGCCGCGATGAGATCAAAGCAGTCTACGCCGCAGGCGAAGCGGCAGTGATAGAGCTAGTGGAAGGGTTAACGGCGCAACACTTAGCGTTAGTCGAAAAGCTGTTGAAACAACAGATAGCGCTAGAGGCGCGGATCAAGGCGCTCGAAGATAAGCAAACGAAGAACAGCCGCAACAGCAGTAAGCCGCCGTCGGGCGATGGCTTCGGGAAGCGAACGAAAAGCTTGCGCAAAAAGAGTCAACGCCCCAGCGGTGGCCAGAAAGGCCATCCTGGCAGCACCTTGGAATGGTGCGAACAAGTCGATGAGGTAGTGCACCACCGGGTGGGCGAATGCCAGCAGTGCGGCGCATCCCTGCGAGCCACCGCTGCCACCAGCTATGACAAGAGGCAAGTTCACGAACTACCGTCGTTGTCGTTGCGAGTGATAGAACACCAAGCAGAAGTCAAGTGCTGCGGTGCTTGTGCAACGCTCAGCCGAGGTCGGTTTCCGGCTGATGTGACCAGCCGAGTGCAATACAGTCGTGGTGTGAAAGGCTTGATGGTGTACCTGATGGATGCGCAGCTGTTACCCTCGGATAGAGTCCGTGAAGTGCTCTGTGAGGTGTTTGGTTGCGAGGTTTCAGAAGGTACGTTGTACAACGCGAGAGCCAAGTGCTTTGACGAACTGGCTGCGGTAGAGCAACACATCAAGACCGAGCTTGAAGCATCGCAGGTGCTTCATTGCGATGAAACCGGGCTGCGCGTCAACGGCAAACTATGGTGGTTGCACGTTGCTTCAACCGCTGCGCTCACTTACTACTTTGTGCATCCGAAGCGAGGGTGTGAGGCGATAGATGAGAGGGGGGTGCTGACGAACTTCGACGGCGTGGGTGTACACGACGGCTGGCAGAGCTACTTCAGCTACGACTGTGCTCACAGCCTGTGCAATGCGCATCATCTGCGTGAACTACGCTTCATCGTTGAACGCTACGAGCAACCCTGGGCACAGCAGATGATGACCCTGCTGTGCGAGATTAAGGCACAAGTAGACGAGGCGAAAGCAGCGGGCAAAGCCGCCTTAAGTACTCGCCAACTACATGAGTTTGAGGAACGCTATCAAACCATACTGATGGCAGGCTTTAAGGCCAATCCACCGCCGCCGATAGATGAGCGTGCGCCGAAAAAAGAGGTCGCCGAAAACAATCGCCTGCGAAGAACTTACTCGACCGGCTAGAAAGACATGACACCGCTGTATTGGCGTTCATGCTCGATTTTCGGGTGCCTTTTGACAACAACCAGGCAGAGCGCGATGTGCGGATGATGAAGCTCAAACAGAAGATTTCTGGGTGCTTTCGCGCTGCCACCGGCAGTCGTATGTTCTGTCGCATTCGGGGCTATATCTCGACGATGAGAAAGCAGAAACAACCTTTGCTCAAAGCACTGACAGATACCTTCATCGCAAAGCCTACATTTCCGCTACTTCAACCTGAGTAGTTACGTATCTAATTTTTTCTAGCCTTATTATCGACTCTTAGTAACGTACTTTGAAACACCGTATTTGTTGGCTTGCAACGGTTTGTCGATAGGGAGGAGTCTTGCCAAAGGTTGAAATTTCTCATTTTTTCTATCTTTTTAGATTTGCAAAGCACTATGGTGCTTGCTATTCAGCGACTTAGTTGAAAATATAGGAGAGGTTTTTCGCTGCTAGTGAGTTCCGAGAATCGAGAAAAGATGCTGTTGGGAAGAACCTCTATAGTTATGCGATCGCAAAAATTAGTTCCGCTTAGCTACAGCATTAACCGAGCGAAAGTATCGATAGATAGTGCTCATGTTTTATCGATGCTTAGAAAAGGCTCAAGGGCTCATCGCCTTGATTGGTGGCACGCTGTCACAGCCGATGGCAGAGCACGCTCAATATGGCTGGCTTAATCCCAAGTGCGTTGACGGACAGGATGCGACGTGTTGTGTTGCTCAGTTAGACGAAGCCTGAACATACTGCTACTAAAGGCATCCTAATTTAAGTCTTAAGTGTATTGATGTGGAATTTACCTTTTCGGGGGGTAATGCAAAAAGCCCCAGCCTGCAATTGATGCATCAGGCAACCTTACATACACGCCTGCTCCAGGCGCAAATGACATAGCCACAGTCACAGTTGTCTTCACGGATGATGGCGGTACCGCTAACGGTGGCGTCAATACCACCACTCAGACCTTCACTATCGAAGTCTCTGATACTACCGCGCCCGTCCCGACTATCACACTGAATGACGTCACAACCAATAACGTAATCAACGCCACGGAAGCCGGTAATCCTGTAGCTGTGACCGGTACGGTTGCAGGCGAATTCACAATAGATGATACCATCACATTGACAGTCAACGGTAATCCAGTCACTGGCACGGTTGATGGATCGGGTAATTTCTCGATCAACGTCCCTGGCAGTGATCTAAGCGCGGATGGCGACACCACTATCGATGCGTCCATCACCACGACTGATGCGGCGGGTAACTCTGGCACAGCGACTGTAACTAAGACATACAGCGTCGACACGACAGCGCCTGTAGCTCCAACCGTTAGTAGCTTTAGCGATGACACAGGTATCGCTAACGACAATATTACCAGCGACAATGTCCCGACCTTTGCTGGTAGAGCCGAAGCAAACAGCGTAGTTGAAGTCCTCTTGAACGGCACCGGCCTAGGTAGTACCACGGCTAATAGTACTGGTGACTGGAGCTTTAGCTACAGCGGCATTCCATTAGCTGACAACACCTATAGCGTTACAGCCACCTCCACTGACGCTGCGGGGAACAGCGCGTCTAGCGTTACGCCGCTGGTTGTAACTATTGATGCGAACGCGCCGATTGCGCCGGTTATCACCACGCCGATCGAAGGCGACAACATCATCGACCCCACTGAGCAAACCAGTGTACTAGTGGCCGGTACAGCTGAAGCTAATACCACCGTTGAAGTCACTATCAGCGATGAGGTCAACAGCCTTACTGCGCTAGACACTACTGATGGCAGCGGCAACTGGACCCTTAGCGGCAAAGAAATAGACGTTTCCACGCTGAACGATGGATCGCTTACCGTCAGCGCTACGGCGACTGACGCAGCAGGCAATGTCTCTGTTGCAGCCACTGCGCCTGTGACGAAGGACACGACCGCACCAACGCTAAGCAGCATCACCCGCCAAACGCCAACCAGTGAGATGACCAATGCGGATAGCCTCACCTTCCGCGTCACCTTTGATGAAGATGTCCAAAATGTAAACGCAGATGACTTTGTCGTCACCGGGACTACGGCATCCATCTCGACTATGACGCCTGTAGATGCAGCTACCTACGACATTACGGTTTCGGGCGGAGACCTAGATGAGCTTGACGGCCCTGTAGGAATAGATCTAGCTAATGGTCAAGACATCCAAGATCTAGTAGGTAACGCCCTACCTGCGGGTGAACCTACCACGGACCAAACTTACACCCTTCTCAACAACACAGCACCGAGCATTGCTACTACTAGCTTTACGGCTCAGGAGAATCAGACCACCGCAGCTGATGTTACGGCCACCGATGCAAGAGATACAGAAGGCGTAGGCGGACTGACCTATGCGATCACCGATGACCTTGGCACCGGTACTGACAATAGTCTGTTCACAATCGATACCAATACGGGTGTGCTCACCTTTAACTGGACAGTCCGAAGTTTTTCTTGTTTCTGTATGCGATCACTTTCAGCGGGGGTCGCCATCGCCTAAAGCGACGAACATTCCCATCCCCAAAGGTCAAGGAATGTCCGAGACTGGTTGAATCATCACAAACAACCAGTCCAATTATGGAACTCTACGCCCGAATTGAGCAAATCCTAAAAAGCCTACGTCCTGCCTTCAGTCGAGAAATCCCGTTTGAATGGTTTGTGCTGTTGATGTGGGGATTGCTATTGAGTCATCAACCAGCAGCGGTGACCAGCTATGTGAACGGCTTAGGTCTAGATGAATCCTGCTATGACGCAGCACTGCATTGGTTCCATTCCAAAGCGTTCAATATAGACGAAGTCTGCGGGCAATGGGGGCAGTGGCTCTCATCACATCCCGCAGCCCAGCGGCGATTAAAAGGCCAGTTAGTCTATCTCGGTGACGGCATAAAAGTCGGCAAGGAAGGCCGCAAAATGCCCGGTGTCAAGGGCTTACATCAGGAGTCAGCCGATGTGAACAAGCCGGAATGGATACGCGGTCACTACTTCAGTGCGCTGAGTCTGTTGCTAGGTCAGGGCAAAGCACTGTTTGCGGCACCTATCGTCTTGAAGCTGCATGAGATGGCATCGACCCCATAGCCACCTACAAGCCGACGCTGGTGGATAAGATGGTAGCTATCTGTCTCACCTACATGGCAGCGGGCAGCTACGCTATCTTGGATGCCTACTATGCGTCAGCTAAGGTGCTGCAACCGTTTCGTGCGCAGGGGTTACATCTCATTAGCCGAGTGGCGATTTCTACCGTGGCGAAGGCAGACTTTTGCGCCAATCCGAAGGTGCGTGGCCCTGGTCGTCCTAGACTCTGGGGGAGTGATATCAAACTCAGGGAGTTATTTGCCCCGATAGACAGCTGCTCGCAAGCTGTCGTTTGGCTCTATGGTCAACGTCAAACTGTCTACTATCAGTGCTTTGAGTTCTTTTGGGACGACTCTGATGAATTAGTCTTGTTCGTCCTGACACAGCTGCCTAGTGGCAAGCAGATTATCTTGCTTTCTAGTGACACCACACTCACCGGGGCGCAGGTGATTGAAGCCTATGGTTGGCGGTTCAAAATTGAGGTTAGCTTTCGCTCGTTAGTTCAGCTCTTGGGAGGCTTTGACTATCGCTTCTGGCTACGGTCTATGACCAGAGCTTCTAGCTGGCCTAAGAATCTGGTCTTGAGTGACTTCAAGACTGATTTTCAGGCTCAGGTGGCTATCAAAGTTGAGGCATTTGAGAGATTTGTTAACCTCAATGCGATTGCTTTAGGACTACTCCAAGTTCTCGCTTTAGAGCTGCCGAATATCGTTTGGACTCATTTCCCTCAGTGGTTTCGCACGCTGCCAAAGCATGGATTGCCCAGTAAACAGATTATGCGGATGGCGCTTCAGCCTCTACAGCCGGTAGTTTTATCGAAACGTAGGCCTACCCTACTTCTCGCTAAATTACTCGCGGCCAAACTTAATCCGCCTCAAACCCCACAACAGACGGCTTCAGCCGCCTAATTTTTCAACAGAAACTTCGGACTGTCCAGTTCTGATACCGGTGAATCTAATGCTGATGGCATCACCGCCGATGCTACGCCTACCCTAAGCGGTGCCAGCGGCATGGATGGCGATACAGTCACTCTCTATGTCGATGGTGTAGCTGTGGGTACAACAGTTGTGCAGCCTGACGGCAGCTATAGCGTCACTATCCCATCCGATACACCGCTGAGCGACGGCACCAGGGCCATGACGCTCACCTTCACTGACTCTAGTGGCAATGAGTCGACACTATCGCCAGCGCTGAGTGTTGTTATCGATACAGTAGCTCCCGCTTCCCCATCTGTAGAGGCTCCTATTGACGAGGATGGTGTGATTCGAGCTGGTGAGCAGACTGAGGTTTCTATCTCGGGAACTGCCGAGCCAAATAGTACTGTCGATATCAACTTCATTGATAGAGCAGGTAGTATCAGCGCTCAAACCACTGTTGATGGCAGTGGTAACTGGAGCTTGGTTGGCAGTGAATTGGACATTAGCAGTTTGCAAGACGGTCCGATTACGGTCGAGACAACGACTACTGACAGTGCTGGAAATGTTTCTTCTACCAATAGTTTGACTACCGTCAAAGATTCATCAGGGCCTCGTGTAGGCACAGCCGGTCCTGACACAATTACCGGCAGTGATGGCAACGACATTATCAACGGTCTAAGTGATGATGATGTTCTTGACGGTGGCGGTGGCGACGACATCATCAATGGAGGTAGTGATGAGGATATTCTTAGCGGCGGCGATGGCAACGACATCCTCAACGGAGGTAGTCAAGATGACTTTATTGACGGCGGCGATGGCGATGATCTGCTTACGGGTGGTCTCGGTAGGGATAGGCTCTATGGTCAAGCTGGGCGCGATCGCCTACGAGGCTCTAGCGGCAATGACCTGTTATCAGGTGGGCTTGGCGATGATTTGCTCTGGGGTGGACAGGGAAGTGATGCCTTTACCTACAGCAACGTCGATGAGTTTGGAGATGTTATCTACGACTTTGAAGTGGTTCGCGATCGCATCGATCTCAGCACCATCTTCAACGGCAACGCTAGGCTGGGCAGCAATGTCATCGCTCAGCAGGTAGCCAATCACACTTCCATCCTGGCTAATACTGGCTCAGGCATGGAACAAGTCGCACTGTTGCTAAATGTCAACGCTAATACGATCAGCAACGACAATTTCAACTTCTAGAAAGGTCATCTAGCAAAACGCATAAAGCAGAGTGCTTGTCAAAACGCACTCTGCTTTTTTTGGAAAGGGCTGTAGCGATCGATCATTTTGACCAATCGACTGTCGTGATGACTATCCCACAGCGCTTAAAGCGCTCACCGACCGCTTTTTCGTCTGGGACTCAACCCCTGCCATCTCTAAAATTTGTGGAATTAAATCTTCTCTTCTAACGGCCATCATATGCACGCCTTGGCAAAGCTGACTGGCAGCTTGCACCTGCTCGGCGGCGATTTCCATACCTTCACGCAGGGGATCTTTCGCAGCCGCTAGTCGGTCGATCAGGTGTTGAGGAATATCGACACCCGGGACGCAGCGGTTGATAAAGGCGGCGTTCTTGGCAGATTTCAACAAAAAGATGCCTGCGAGGACGGGGCGATCGCACCCCACCGCAATCTGATCCATAAACTTCTCTAGCCTGTCAAAATCAGAAATTAGCTGACTTTGGAAAAACTGCGCCCCCGACGCCAGCTTTTTTTCAAATCGGCTCTGTAGACCTGACCAGCTAGTAGACTGCGGGTCAACCGCTGCTCCCGGAAAAATGTCTAAGGCACCATCGCTCATGGCCTTCTCGTTGTAGTCAGTGCCTTCGTTGAGCTGTCGGATCAGTCGCAAAAGGCGAATAGAATCTAGCTCATGGACGGCTTTGGCTTTGGGATGATCGCCAGCTTTGAGCGGATCGCCTGTGAGTGCAAGGATATTACGAACGCCGAGAGCATGAGCTCCCATCAGGTCGGCTTGGAGGGCAATGGCATTGCGATCGCGCCCTGTCATCTGACAAATCGGCTCAATCCCTGCCTGGTTCAGCAGCGCCGCGCAGGCCAAAGAAGACATCCGCAGGACCGCTCTGCTGCCGTCCGTCACGTTTACCGCATGGACCCAATCTTTTAGATAGCCTGCCATCTCTAGCATGTGGCGCGGGTCACCGCCTTTCGGTGGCATCACTTCGGCAGTCACGACAAATTTTTTCGATCTGATGGCCGCTCGAAACCGATTTGAGACTACATCCATAAGTTCGGTTCAGCTTCTTGATACTGATTTCTCTAATGATTTTCTTAGTTGCTATTCTATCGACCTGGCGCATTAAAACCCGTCATGCCCTGCGATTGAAATCAGTCATGCTTATGCCGAAGTGACCAGTACCGATGCTTAGCTGCCTAGAGTGAATCCCATCGCGGCTTTGACTTTTGCTAGCGTTGGGACTGCGATCGCCTGTGCCTTCGACTTACCTTCAGCCAAAACGGACAAAAGATAGGTCCGATCGTCCATCAGCTCAGCGTATTTTTCCTGAATTGGGCGCAGCGCTTCCACCGTTGTTTCGGCTAGCAAAGGCTTAAACTCTCCCCAGCCCATATCCTGACATTCAGCAGCCACCGCCTCTTTTGTCTGCCCAGATAGGAGCTGATAGAGTCCTAGCAAATTGTTGCACTCTGGTCGCTCGAGATTGTCAAATTCTAGACCCCGTTCGAGGTCGGTTTTCGCCCGCTTAATTTTCTTTGTGATCGCCTGCGGCGTGTCGGTCAGATCAATTCGACTCTGGTCCGAAGGGTCAGATTTGGACATCTTTTTAGTCCCGTCGCTCAGACTCATCACCCGCGCTCCAGTTTCACGGATGAGCGGCTCTGGCACCTTTAGCACCGGTTTTTTCTTCTTGCCAAACTGATGGTTGAGCCTGCCAGCGATATCCCGAGTCAGCTCTAAATGCTGCTTTTGGTCCTCCCCAACCGGCACCAAATCAGGCTCATAGAGCAGAATATCGGCAGCCTGTAGCACTGGATAGTCCATCAGGCCAACGCTGACATTTTCCCCCTGCTTTAGCGCTTTCTCCTTGAACTGAATCATCCGCTCTAGCCAGTTGAGCGGTGTGATGCAGTTAAACAACCAGGCCAGTTCACTGTGTTCAGGCAGCTGAGACTGTACAAAGATAGTGGACTGGTCAGGATCGATGCCGCAAGCAATGTAGGTAGCGGCTAGCTTAAGCGTGTTTTCGGCCAGCGTTTTCGGATCTTGAGGGACAGTGATGGCATGTAGATCCGCCATAAATAGAAAGCAGTCGTACTGCGCCTGCAAGTCGACCCAGTTCCGAATCGCACCGAGATAGTTGCCCAGGTGCATGTTGCCGGTGGTTTGGATACCTGAGAGGATGCGGGGCTGGGGCATGGGGAGGGAGGGGAAAGGGCTGTTTAATTTTAGGGGAGAGAGGGGGATGGGGAAAGGGGGATGGGGTTCGGCTGCGCTCAGTTGATAGGGCTAGGGTTTTCTTATTGGACTTCGGCTTGGATAACGGATTTGTCTTGTGGGCCTAGGGTTAGCTGTAGGGGACGGTCTCTTTCCGCAGCTTTGACGGCTTGCCGATAGACGTCGTAGTCGGTGGGCAGTGTCTTTTCTTCGCCCGCTTGATTGAAGCTGAGCTTGTAGGCGGTGGATTTAATGATTTCTGGGGAGCGGGGGTTTTCGCCGGGGCGGAGACGGGCTTCGATGTCTTCTACGGTGGGTTCGGGCGGGAGGACGGGCCACCAAAGGCCCTGGCTGTCAGGGCCAGAACCGGCGGCGTCGGGGCGGATGCCGTTGCTGGTGGTGAGGGTGGTGGACTCGAATTTCTCTAGGCGGCGGTCGTTGGGTCTGTCTTGATTGACGCTGCGGGGAATGTACTCGACTTGCCAGGTGTAGGTGGTGATGGCGGTGCCCTGAAAGTCGGCGGTCGCTTCTGAGGCGTTGGTCTGGACCTCGGTGCAGCCAAAGGTGGTTACTGAGAGGACTAAGGCGGCTACTAGAGGAGTCGCTGGCACTGTCCACGGACGGCGGTTGAAGGGGCTAAGCATTCTCAAGGATGCCTCTTTAGAGGTCTTCTATTCAGCGGTCTTAGCTTAGCGCCACCTGGTTTTTTTGATCCCTTTCTTGTGGCAGACTCTGAAGCGGCAGGGATTTTGAAGGGCCGGGGCTATTGCCCTGCCGCCTGATCGACAAGGTTGACGCGATCGCGCGAAGAGCAGATGAAAGTATAGAAGCTGCCGCTAAATAGCCGCTAGATATCAGAGGGCTCTAGAAGTTTGTATGGACGCACCGAAGTACTCGAGCACTTCTCTGACGAGGCCGCTTTTGCCGTGACAGCTGACGCGAATGCAGCCGCCCGCTAGCATCTGGGCGTCTTTTAGCTGCTTGACGCATTTGGCGACGGAGTGGTCGACGTAGCTGGTGATGGTGACGACTAGGTCGCAGTTGCTGATTTTGTCTTTGATCTGGTTGCGGCTGTTGCTGGCGATGCTGTGGGGTGGCACATGTACACAGCGTTTAAGACCGTATTGCTTGAGGACTTCTGTGACTTCTCGGTAGGTGGTTTCGTGGCCGCCGACTAGGGCAATAGACAGGTTGGAGAGGTCGACTAGCTGGTCGTAAAACGGAAAGGTATCGTCTGAGCTGTGCTCCAAGTTGAGAAAGGATTTTTCGCCGTCAGCACGCGGTGCTAGACCAGCGCTGTCTTGTTGATAGGTGCGGAGGTTGAGCTGTTGCTCTAAGAAAGCGACTTTGCCGAGGAGAGAGCCGTTTTTTTCTTGAAGGGCGACTTTCTCGGTTTCGCTCTGCCGGAGTCTAAGCTGCAAGTCTTCGTTGGCGAGGACTAAGGAGTCAACCTCACTATCGGCGATGTTCAGCAGTTCGTCTGTGTCGGTTTTGTTTCGGCTCAGGCAAGTAGTGAGATCGGTTTGCTTTTGCTGAAGGCGTTTGTAGTTTTGTTCTAGTGTGGTATTGTCTGCCTGCAGCTGGTCATAGGCGAGCTGCATTCTCAGCAAGTGTTCGGACAGGTGATGTTTAGCTTGACGATCTTTTCCAGTGGCTCCTTTGAGGAATAACTGGACAGCATGAAGCACCGGTTTGAGCATATGGCCCTCGGCAAAAGATGGTTATATTACACAATAGCGGGTTGTTAGAAAGTGGGACCCTCTCTGCGGTAATCTCTCAGGAACTTCTCAGCATTACTTTAGAAAAATTCACTTGTAGCGATCTAGAAAGTCATCCGTTGATGTGAAAAAGCTTATTCTGGGTTTGTATTGTTCTTTTGGCTACTGTTCTGTTTGTCGATATTAGTTTCTAGGATGCCAGTTTCTGCTATGAAGCTGCGGATAATGTCCTCGAAGGCGCGATCGCACTCAAACCCCAGTGCAATCGCCCGCTCCACATCAAACTGACTCGGCCAGCTTGCCACAATCTTTGAAATAGCTGGATCGCTTTGATAATGAATCCGATCGGCAGTGACCTTGCCCGCGACTGCTTCTAAAGCCTCAATCATAGATTGCACGGTCACAGTGATTCCCGGTAGGTTGAGCGTACGGCTGTAAGTGAACTGTTCGGCCTTTAGCGTCAGCGCATGAGTCAGATTATTAACTACCGTGCTAGGGCTAGAGAGCCACAGAGAAAGGTCAGAATCGACGGGGCAAACAGCCGTTTCCCCCTGTAGCGGCTCGCGAATGATGCCGCTAGCAAACGAAGAGGCAGCGGCATTGGGCTTGCCGGGACGCACACAGACAGTAGGCAAGCGCAGAATGCGCCCGTCAAGGAACCCTTTACGGCTGTAGTCGTTGATCCATAGTTCGCAAATCGCCTTTTGAGTGCCGTATGAGGACTGTGGCTGAACAGCAGTGTCATCTGCAATCACAGGTGGTAGCTCGCCGCCAAACACAGCAAGGGAACTGGCAAAGATAAACTGTGCGCCAGGAGCCTGATGGCGCACGGCTTCTAGTAGGTAGCGAGTGCCATCACAGTTAACCTTCATCCCTAGATCGAAGTTGGCCTCTGCTTGTCCACTGACGACAGCAGCTAGATGATAAACCGCCGTGATGTCTTTGCTAACTAAGGTCTTGCTAGCGGTGGGATCGCTCAAGTCGGCGGCGAGGCAGGTGACTATAGAATTTTTGCTAGCGGTGGTCTCAGGCGAGGGCGGCAGCGTTAAATCCGTCAGGCTAAGGCGCTCGAGTTCAGGATTTTCGAGGAGGCGACGGGCGAGGCGCTGGCCGAGGAAACCAGCTGCGCCAGTGATGAGAACATGCATGGGCAGTTTGAGCTAACGCCTTTAAGAAAGGTTTGCGAACGACTCTGCTTAGTTGATGATGGACCAGAATCGCACTCAGACAATATTACGGCGGACGCTGCGGTAGTGGTTGGTTCGAATTTTGTCTATCGTGTCGCCATGCTGATCGTCGATTTGGCCGAGGGTGGCAAGCAGGTGCGTGCAGAGAGTGAGAGCCGCTTCAAATTCGGGCTGAACGACTTCTTGGGCACCGAGCTGACTGAGCTGATCGAGTTCGCGGGTGGTGTGAGCGCGGGCGATGATGTCGAGCTTGGGTGCGATCGCCCGCGCCCGTTTCAGCAGCAGCCGAGTACTCATCGGATCGGGCAAAGCAATCACCAGCGCCTTGGCCTCAGTCAAGTTAGCCTTGGCCAGAATTAACTCAGCATCAGCATCGCCCATCACAAAAGGAATGCCCTGACGCCGCAGGGATTGGACAGCCGCCTCGCTATTTTCTAGGACCAGCACCGGGTGATTTTGCTGATGCAGCAGCTCAACGATGACGCCACCGACTCGGCCATAGCCTGCGACTACGACATGATTTGCGATCGCCTCTTCTCCCATACTCGGCTGCGGCGACTCTAGCCGATTCAAAAAGCCCATCAGCCGAGACTGTCTGTGTATCCACTGCGTCAAAGGTGAAGCAAGCTGAAAAAACGTAGGCGTCAGCACCAAAGTAATAGCAGTCGTTCCTAGCAGCAACAAATAGGTTTCCTGCGTGATTAGCTCATTTTCTAAGCCAACAATCGCCAGCACAAAAGAGAACTCTCCGATCTGGTTGATACCGCAGCTCGTGAGCACCGCCGTCTTCAGCGAATAGCCAAATAACAGCACAATCGGCAAAATCACCAGTGCCTTTCCTATCATCACCAAACTGACCAAACCCAGAATCCGGCCAATATTTTGAATCAGCACCTCTGGATCAATCAGCATCCCGATCGAGACAAAGAACAAACTAGCAAACGTATCGCGTAGCGGCAGCACCTTGCCTAGCGCCTGATCGGCATAGTCCACTTCAGCAATCATCAGCCCCGCCACAAACGCCCCAATCTCAATAGAAAGGCCCAGCCGCGCCGTGATAATTGCCACCCCCAAACACAGCGCAATCAGCGTCAGCAAAAAGAGTTCGCTGCTTTCCGTGAGCGCCACCTGTCGAATCACCACCGGAATCACAAAGCGACCGACCAGCACCGCCGCGACCAGAAAGCTAACCACTTTGAGCAGCACTAAACCGATCACTTGCCACAGCGGACCAGGCTGGTTGATAGCAGGTACAACTGCCAGCATCAAACCCAGTGCCAGATCTTGAGCAATCAAGATCGCCAGCATAATTTGGCCGTGCCGGGTGTTGGTTTCGCCACGTTCGCTTAATGTCTTGAGAACGACTGCCGTAGAAGACAAAGAAAGCAGTGCGCCCCAAAACAATCCTTGTCCAAGCGTATCCACCCAGCCAAAAGAAAGCGTAATGGCAGTAACTAGTCCAGTAGTAATACCAATTTGAAACAGACTGCCTTGGAGAGCAATATTGCGCACGCGGTTGAGTTCTTCTAGCGAAAACTGAACCCCAAGGGCAAAGAGCAAGAAAGCGACGCCAATTTCGGCGAGTTCTTGAATGTTACCTGTATCGCGAATTAGATTGAGCCCCAGCGGACCGATGACTAGACCACTACTCAGATATCCCAGCAAGACCGGCTGACCCAGTCGACTGACAATATAGCCACCTGTTGCCGCTGCGCCCAAGACGAGCATAAGGTCAATTGTAAAACCAAGCTCTGAAGCCATTTTTATACCTGAGCAAATCAACCGAAGCTACATCTTAAGGGGGTTGAACTCAAAATCAGACGAATTACCTGTCTTCAGCTATCTTTGCCTCATTTGGCCAAATTCTCTTAGCGATTGCTTCTTTGTAATAATGCCTCTTGGTTTTACTACACGGTTTAGTACTATTGAGCTCATAGCAACCTAAATCTGTTGGAGAGAAAATCATGGAAACGGATGTGATCATTGCGGGCGCTGGTCCTACAGGTTTATCACTAGCCTGCCGGCTCGTCAGATACGGGATTGATTTTGTCAAAAAGCCCTAATCACTTTGCAAGCCGGGAGTCAGAAACAAAATCAGCTTCGAGAGAGCTTGTTCTAGATCTTCAGGATTTCTAGCGGCTAGGAGTGCGCCGGGTTTGCCAGCTTGGGCGAGTGAGCGAATCAGGCTGGCAACCACTAAGTCGAGCTTCCAGGTTAGCTGCGATCGCGTCTGATCCGGCAGCGCTCTTTGCAAGGCGTCGATAAACTCATCGGTGCTGGGCTGAAACTGCTGAGCGGCAATACTTTGCACGGGCTCTGGTTCGGTGCGCGATCGCCCAATAAACTGACCTCTGAGCGGATGCGCTTCACCGCAGCTAGTCGCGCACTTGAGCGCTGGTTCTAGATAGGCTCTCAAAATCGCTGCTACCGTCAGTGGATCTTCTTTTTCCCTCAGCGCTTTCAATGCCGCTAGCTGCCCAGACACAACCGGGCCAGAAATACGGGCAACTACCGCCCTAAACAGCTCCTCTTTGGAACCAAAGTGATAGTGAACGGCGGCTAGGTTCACATTGGCCTTGCTGACGACATTTCGCAGGGTGGTGCCTGCATAGCCGTTTTCTGCGATCGCGCACTCAGCTACGTCCAGAATTTGTTCTTTGGTCTCAATTGATGAAGCGTGAGGCATAGCGATCTTGATCTTTTTTAAGACGTGCGTTTTAATTAGGATCAAACGCAGCGTTTTGCTACATCAATCATAGATGTCATAGGGGAAAACCGGAACCTGCTGCATGACGATTTATACAAATCATTGAGCAAGAGGCTTCTGCGCTTGTTTGAGCAATGCTGTCTATAGCTGCGGTAGCCAATATAAACTATAAACTCAGGTGCAGTTTGCCAACACTCGTTCTTAAATAAATCATACGTACGTTTTAATTCCGTTCACTCATACACCCTTTCGCCTTTGTCGTTCCTATGAGTTCTCCACCGCCTGATATTACACACTCAACATCTGTAAGTTCCTGGTTCAGACAGATTTCTCCACGCTGGCTAATTGGTCTAGGGCTACTAGGATTGCTGTTGGTTGCACTACCGGTAATAAGTGGCCTGTCTGCTAAGACTGCCGAGACTGAACGTGTAAGTACAGAGAGCGACCTGTTGGTCGAAACGATCGAGGCTACCTCAGTAGATAGCTATGAGGTTTCTAGGTCTTTTACGGGAGAGGTGGCGGCGCTAAGAGCAAGTGAGCTGGGCTTTGAGCGCAGTGGTCAATTGGTGTCACTGCTGGTGCCGGAGGGGTCGCAGGTCCAAGCTGGCGCGCCGCTAGCTCAGCTGGACGTGCAGAATTTACAAACGCAGCGAATGCAGATCGAGGCGGAGAAAGCGCGGGCGATCGCGCAGCTAACCGAGCTAGAGGTCGGCGCTAGGAGTGAAGATATTGCCGTTGCCCGCGCCGCCGTTCAAGATTTGGAGCAGCAGATTGCCCTACAGCGTACTCAGCTGGCCCGCCGGGAGTTTCTCTATGAGCAAGGTGCGATCGCCCGAGAAGCACTGGACGAATTTAGCTTTGGGGAAGGCTCTTTGCAGGCAAAGCTAGACCAGGCCCGTAGCCAGCTGCAAGCGCTACAAAATGGGACCCGGACAGAGCAGATTAGCGCTCAAGCAGCGGTAATTCAACAGCTAGATGCTCGCTTAGCAGATGTGGATGTGACTGTTGCAAAAAGTACGCTGAATGCTCCTTTTAGCGGGCGGGTTGCCGAGCACAAGATCGACATTGGGACTGTCGTCGGGGCAGGCCAATCAGTGGTCAGACTGGTAGAAGGCGGTACTCCAGAAGCTCGTATTGGTGTCCCTGTCGATGAGGTCGATCAGCTCAGCCCAGGCGAAGAGAGAACCGTTGAGGTCAATGAAGAGAGCTATACGGGAATAATTGCCTCGATTTTACCGGAGGTGGATTCGCAGACTCGAACACAAACTGTTGTTTTAGAGCTGGAGCCCAGGGCAGCGGCGGCGATCAGTCCAGGTCAAACCGTACGGCTGAACCTGACGAAGCGAATCACCCAGTCAGGTATCTGGCTACCGGCAGAAGCGCTGACAGAAGGCATTCGCGGACTGTGGACGGCCTATGTGGTGGTGCCGGTAGAAACTTCTAGCAAGTCTTCTACAGAGTCTGAAGAACTAGAAAATACAACAGAGACCGCGAGCCATGTTGCCCGGCCACAGACTGTGGAAGTGCTGTATCAGGAGGGCGATCGCGTCCTGGTAACCGGTACGATTCAGCCCGGCGATACTGTGGTTGCCAGCGGTGCTCATCGGCTAGTGCCTGAGCAGCAGGTTCGCCTGCCAAAGAAATCCTCAGAATTTGTCTCCGATTAATCACAGCCAAACAGACGGTTAAACCAATGGTCAAACACTTTTACACCAACACCCGCCTTCTGGCCTTGACTATTATATTGATTTTGGTCTGGGGTCTGCTTTCTTTTCAAGCGCTGCCTCGGCAGGAAGATCCTGAGCTAGTCGGCCGTGTGGCTGTGGTGCAAACGGCCTATCCGGGTGCAGATGCGCAGCGGGTAGAGGCGCTGGTCACTGAAGTAATCGAGTCAGAACTGAGCGAGTTAGAAGAGATTTCGCTGCTCTCATCGACCTCTCGCGTCGGTTTTTCCTCAGTGAGCATTGAGCTGTTAGATACGATTGATGATGCCGAGCCGGTGTGGGCAAAGGTGCGCAATGAGCTTGACGCGGCGAGGTCTCGTCTGCCTGCTGGCACCAGTGAGCCGGACTTAGAAGAGTCTAAGATCGCGGCCTATAGCGTGATTACTTCGCTGAGCTGGGATTTGCCCGGTGAGCCTAATTACGCCATTTTGGGCCGATTTGCTGAGGAGTTGGCTCTACAGCTGCGCGGCGTGGGTGGCACTGAGGAGGTAAAGCTTTTTGGCAATCCCACAGAAGAAATATTAGTGGAAGTTGATGCGCCGGAGATGGCGGCTTTGGGGCTATCGACTCAGTCGCTAGCGGGCCGCATTCAGGCTAGCGATGCCAAAGTCACCGCCGGACAGCTGCGGAGCGACCGGCAAGACTTGGCGATAGAGGTGCAAAGTGAGCTAGAAACGCTAGAACAGATTCGTCAAATCCCGATTCAAACAGGCGGCGGTCAGTTTGCGAGACTTAGCGATATTGCCCAGGTGCGCCGGGGGTTTCGGCAGCCGATGGAGGATGTGGCGATTGTGTCTGGTCGGCCAGCGATTGTGACGGGCGTGCTGATGGAGTCTGGACGCAGAATTGACCAGTGGGCGGTTGAGGTGCGTCAGGTGGTTGCCAAATTTGAAAAGCAGCTGCCCGCAGGCGTGCGGCTAGAGATTTTGTTTGACCAGAGCGGCTACGTGGAAAGCCGGATGGCAACGCTGATTTCTAACCTGATTGTCGGCGCGCTGCTGGTGGTGGTAGTAACGATGGTGACGATGGGCTGGCGGGCGGCGCTGGTCGTGGGGGCGGCGCTGCCGATTACGGCGCTGAGCGTGTTTGGCTGGATGAGCGTGCTGGGCGTGCCGATTCACCAGATGTCGGTGACGGGGCTAATTATTGCGCTGGGTCTGCTGATTGACAATGCCATTATTGCGGTAGATGAGATTCAGCTGGAGCTAGCGCACGGCGATCAGCCTTTGATAGCGGTGATGAAAACCGTTGACTATATCAAGGTGCCGCTGTTGGCCTCGACGATTACAACCGTGATGGCGTTTGCGCCGATCTATCTGATGCCGGGCCCAGCAGGTGAGTTTGTCGGTTCGATTGCACTTAATGTGATTGTGGCACTGATTTCTTCTTTGTTACTGTCGCTGACGGTGATTGCGGCGCTGGCGGGTCGGCTGCTAGGTCAGACAAAGGAACAGGCGCAGGCACTTGCCAGTGAGCCGAACAAACGGGGACCGGTCGCAGCCGTGAAAGGATTTCTGTTGCGGCCCGGCAGCTGGTGGGCAGAAGGTATCAGCTTGCCGTGGCTGGCGCGGCCCTATCAGTGGACGCTGCGGCGGACGATGGCACGGCCAATGCTGGCGATCGCACTCTCTCTGACGATTCCACTCATCGGCTTCATCACCGCTGGCAGCTTAGAGCAACAGTTTTTCCCGGCTGTCTCACGCGACCAGGTGCAGATAGAAGTAGAATTTTCGCCGCAAAGTGCGATCGCCCGCACAAGCGCGCAAATCGCCCAGGCAAGAGATCTCATTCTCAGCAATCCAAAAGTAGAAGACGTTCACTGGTTTATTGGAGAAAGTGCGCCAAAGTTCTACTACAACTTGAAGAGTACTCGCCGCAGTCAGTCGCAGTATGCGCAGGCGCTGGTGCAGCTAAATACAGATAAAAATGCGGCAGAAATCGTGCGATCGCTTCAGACTGATCTAGGCGAAGCTTTTCCGGCGGCGCGTATTCTCGTTCGTCAGCTCGAGCAAGGACCGCCGTTTGATGCGCCAATCGAGCTGCGGATTTACGGACCTAATCTAGACGAGCTTAGACAGTTGGGGCTAGAGGCTAGGCGGGTTCTTGACAGTATTCCGGAGGTCACAGTTACTCGAGACGATCTAGGAGAATCTTCGGCTAAGCTGGGCCTAAGCGTGGATGAAGAGCAGGCTCGGCAGAGCGGGCTAAGCAATAGTGCGATCGCTCAGCAGCTAGAGGCGTATCTAGAAGGTAGCGTCGGCGGTTCTGTCCTAGAAGGGACAGAAAATTTGCCGGTTCGCGTTCGCCTGTCGAATTTTGAACGCGCCGATCTCAGCAGCATTGCTTCTTTGGATCTGCAATCAGAAAATGGTGGCGCTCCCCGCTCTACAAGTACGCTGGGCGAGTTTGACCTACTTCCCGAGCTGTCTAAGATTGCTCGTCGCAATGAGCAGCGGGTAAATATTGTGCAGGCTTATATTACGGCAGGGGTGCTACCGTCTGCTGTTCAGCAGGTTTTTGAAGAGCGACTAGCAGAGGACGAAAACTTTCAGCTACCGCCCGGCTATCGGACCGAATATGGTGGGGAGGCGGCTGAGCAAGATCAGGCGGTGGGCAATCTGTTGATCTATGTGCCGCTGCTCGGCCTTGTGATGGTGGCGGCGCTGGTGCTGTCGCTGGGCTCTTTTCGTCAGGCGCTGGTAGTGGCAGCGGTAGGCATTGCCTCGGTAGGGATGGCTTTGTTCTCGCTCAAGGTATTTGGTGCAATCTTTGGCTTTATGGCGATTATCGGTTCTTTGGGCCTGGTCGGTATTGCGATTAATGACACGGTGATGGTGCTATCGGGGTTGAATGAAAATGCCGAGGCTAAGGCGGGCAATTCTCCTGAGGAGAGGCTTCGCCAACGCAAGGCTATTGCCTATGTGGTGAATAAATCAACTCGTCATGTGATTACAACAACCATTACAACAATTGCTGGGTTTGTTCCTTTGTTGGTTAGCGGTGGACCGTTTTGGCGACCGTTGGCAATCGCGATCGCAGGCGGCATCAGCGGATCTTCTCTACTTGCCCTTTACTTTGTCCCGGCTGCCTACGCGCTGATCTATCGAGGAATCGTTCAGTCACCAGCGGGACAGCTCAATCGCGCTCGGCATTAACTTCGCTTCATATTATCGTTATCAGGCGAGAGTACGATGGAAAGCCACGAGACTAGACGATCTCCTACTATCTATGTACCAAAATTTAGACCTTTCTATCCTCTGCAAAGATGGCATCCCGTCGATGTCTCAGTATGCAATGCTCAGAACTTCTAAGTTGTTTCGAGACTGTTGTGCGATGCAACCAAACAAGAAGGGAAGACACTTCGCATTAATCAGCTGAGGCAGCCTTCACGTATGGCTAGACGAAGATGTTTTAGCCGCATTGCGTACTCGCGTGGCTTCGAGCTCATGTTGCAGTACGCCGTATTTTAGCAAAGTGACAACCGCTATAGCGCCCTACATTAGCGCCCTAGCCGATTAGGAATATTCTCGCAGCCGCCAGGAATGGTCTCTCTAGTTTTACTGCCGCCCCACTCACAGCAGTAGCAGCGCTGTGCTTCAGAAAGTCGCTGCGTATTAGTAAAGTCAGCGCCTTCGACGACGGCACCTGTAAACGTGCCTGTCTTGTAGTTAGGTTTGTCTTTACGGGTGCGCGGAGTTGCTGTTTCCAGGCTGCCGTAGAATAGGCGAGCGCCCATGATGTCCGTATTAGAGAGATTGGCGTCGCACAGGATGGCACGAGAAAAATTGGTGCGTACGAGATCGCAGTCGGATAGATTGGCGCGAATTAGATTGGCATCGCTAAGGTCTAGCCAGCGCAAATCGGTCGTTGCCAGATCGGTGGCCGCTAGCATTACGCCTAGATCTATCACTCGAGTCCCGTTGAGTCTGTCTTCTGCGTAGCCGCCCATGCCATCTAGAATCGGACGGCCTAGTCGCTGGTCGCGCGCTAACGGTGTCAATAGCTTTGAGCGAGAGAGAAAGCGCAGCACTTTGGCTCTGCCGCCAGAATCGACGCTGCTGAGAATGGCGGCAGTGCGAGCTTCGGCGATAATACGCTCTTGGGGCCAGTCTTCTAGTAGCCCTTCGTCGTCTAGGACTAGCTCTGAAATGCCCTGGAAGTAAGAGTCGATGGTTTGCTGCTGGGTGATCAGGTTCTGCTGGACGGTCAAATCCCGAGAGATAATATACTGTCGCCAGGCAACGTAGACAGCCAGTACTGCGATGAAAATCTGACCGATTGCACCTAAAAAGTCACCCAGGGCGCTGATAATGTCCCAGCGCAATCCGCTGCCCCAGCGGGCGATTGGGCGGCTGATGCCGCTGGTGTAGACCAGACCAATCAAACCAATGAACAGCCCTGGAATCGCAACTAACAGCGCTTTTTGCTGCTGGGAGAGATCGTTTAACGCTTCTTGTAAGGTCGGGTTTAGTAGTCGTAAGGAGACGACGAAGGCGACTAGAGACCCGGCTAAGGTGAGCCAGAAGCTGTTGAGGGTAAGGCCAACAACGACGACGATGACACCTGCGATCGCAACTACACTAATCGGCGCTTGCGCCACCTTTACCGGGTCAATCGCAGGCTGACGGCGATATCGCTCCGGCGTCTGAGATCCGCTGTTTAGAGATTTCTGACCTGCCAGCTTTTGCTGACGGCTTGGCACTACCTCGACTAGCTCTTCGTTATCCGCCTGCAAGTCGGGGTCAGGATTGTAATCCACCGTGAACGGCTGGTGATAGCCATTGCCAAGAGTTGGGTCGCTCGTTCGCTGAGGATCAAAATCAGCAGCAGAGTCAGAATCAGCTGAAGTGGTAGGGTCAGAAGGAGGAGATTGGGTCATTGAATGCGTACATTTCTAGCAGTTCAGTGTACTTGAAAGCTTTTGAGGTGCTGCCACCATCCTCCACTAAAATAAAATTAAGAATTGATAACCACTTTCTTGACGTTTGCCCCTTTACTTTTCGTGTGATTTGACCTTGTAGCGGTGCTAGTCGGTCACTATTCACATCCTTATTTTATGATTACAGTCTTACTTTTGGCCGTCGCCGTTGGCATTCTGGCCTGGGGCTTTTCAAAAGCCAAACCCCTTGGTCGTCTAGGCATTCTAGCCTGGTTACAGACTGTGGTGTTGATGGTCCCCTGGCTGCTGTTTTTTGGCTTTTCGGCTGTAGGTATCTATCTGAATTTAGCTGGCATCCTGCTGCTGGTTGTTTCCTCAGCTGGGCTGTACATCTATCTTGGTCGTCAGCTCCGAGCTGCTGGTCAAGAAGAGCTAGCTGCGCAAGCTAAAAAAGCCGTAGCGCTCGCAGAGAAAGCCGCTGGTCACAACGCAGAGGAGACTGAAAAGGACACGGGCAAGGTAGACGATACGACTGGTGGAGAGTCCTCTGCTGCGATCGTCAGTCCTCAATCGTTTGAGTCTGACCAGTCGAGCGAAAATGCTGCCAGTGACAACAGTGCCAAGATAGAAGAAGACAAGCCACTACCGCCAATTCCACCAGAAGACCTTGCTGTTATGGAGGGATTTTTTGGCATCGATACTTTCTTTAGGACAAAAACGGTTCCCTTTCAAGAAGGCGCTGTCTTTAAAGGAAATCTGCGGGGAACGCCTGATCACACAGCTCAAGGGATTAGCCGAAAGCTGACGGAAAAGTTTGGCGATAGCTATCAGTCATTTCTATTGCTAGATCCTGAAGATAAGCCAGTGGTGGTGGTCTTTCCTAGCAAGAACGGGCCAAAAGCAGCGACGCTGCCGCAGCGGATTCTGGCAGTGGCACTTGCGATCGCAACCCTAGCCACCTGCATAGAAACCGCCGCCGTCCTTCAAAGCTTCGACGTTTTTCAATCCCCCGAACGCTGGAGCGAGGCTCTGCCAATCGGACTGGGCATTTTCTTCACTCTCGTCATTCACGAGATCGGCCACCGCTTCTACGCCCGCAAGAACGACATTCAGCTCAGCCCGCCCTTCTTCCTGCCTGCTTGGCAGCTAGGCGCATTCGGCTCTATCACCCGCTTCGAGTCTGTCGTTCCTAACCGTACCGTCCTCTTCGACGTTGCCTTCGCTGGTCCGGCGGCGGGTGGTATTCTCTCGTTTATCTTCCTATTCTGGGGTCTGGTCCTCTCTCAATCCGGCAGCCTCTTTCAGCTCCCGTCCGAATTTTTCCGAGGGTCTATCTTTGTCGGTGGCCTAGCGCGTTTGGTCTTGGGTGACGCCCTTCAAGCCGACTTGGTCGATGTTCATCCTCTATTCATCGTGGGTTGGATCGGCCTGATTATTACCGCCATCAACCTGATGCCTGCCGGACAACTAGACGGCGGCAGAGTCATTCAGTCAATCTATGGCCGCAAAACCGTAGTTAGAAGCACCGCAGTCACCCTGGTCTTACTTGCGGTTGTCGGGCTCTTCAACCCGATAGCCCTGTACTGGGCTGTGCTCGTCGTCTTTTTACAGCGCCAGCCCGAGCGCCCCTGCACCGACGATCTCAGCGAGCCAGATGATACTCGCGCAGCCTTAGCCTTGGTTTCTTTGCTGATGGTTTTACTGGTGCTTTTGCCATTGACACCTACATTAGCCGGCAGGTTAGGCATCGGATAGATATATTGAAAAAGCGCGATCGCGATTAAATTTCAGGAGATTGTAAAAATGTGCGCTCGTTTTACGCTTGACGTAGAGATGCAGCAGTTAAGGGATGTTTTTGCGCTGACCAACAGCGTAGATGTTGTCCCAACGTGGAACCGGGCACCGAGCGCGATATCACCTATCGTTATCAAAGACCGAATTGGCCTTGCCAAATGGGGTCTAAAGCCAGCCTGGGCAAAACCAGGCATGAACGCACCGCACAATGCTCGCATTGAAACAGCCCAGACCAAGCCTTACTTTAGAAGCGCCTGGGCAAGGCGACACTGTCTAGTACCAGCTACTGGCTTCTATGAATGGCAGAATACGGAGACCGGCAAACAGCCTATCTACTTCAACTATCCCGGACAAGTCTTTGCCTTTGCAGGGCTGTGGGACAAGCACGACAGCGAAGTGAACTTTACTATCCTCACCCAGTCGGCAGTCGGCCCAGTAGCAGAGATTCATCACCGTATGCCGGTCATTTTACCGCCAGAGGACTATGAAGGATGGCTAGCCGGAGAACCGACGAGCACCGATCAATCGCCGTCCTACATGCAATCAATTGCAGCGCGACCGGTCAGCCGTGCAGTCAACAATGCCCGCAACGACGGTGCAGAACTGATTGCTGAGAATTCTAAGTAGTCATAGCAGTGCGATGATCCTACCCAAAAGGCACAGTGGTGAACCAAACTTTTTAGGGGTTGGAGGCGAATTAATCAGACGCTAAGATATTTGTGGTTATTCGATAGTCTAATAAGCTGTTGAGTAGCCCATTTTTTTCACTAGCTGCCGCTACTCTGACGTTACCTCAAGGGAAATTCCACTGTGCTCAAGGCTATTGCCCGTGACTTTCGCATCATCTTCGAACGTGACCCGGCTGCTCGTAACTGGCTAGAAGTCATTTTTCTATATCCGGGATTTCAAGCGCTGGTACTACACCGCTTTGCCCACTGGCTGTGGAACATTGGGATTCCCTTTCTCCCTCGTTTGCTCTCCCACCTAGCTCGCGCCTTTACCGGCGTAGAGATTCATCCCGGTGCGCAGATCGGCTCTGGCGTGTTTATCGACCACGGTATGGGCGTGGTGATTGGAGAAACCGCGATCGTAGGCGACCTGTCGCTGATCTATCAAGGAGTGACCTTGGGCGGTACGGGTAAAGAGTCAGGCAAGCGTCATCCAACTTTAGGGACGAGCGTGATTGTCGGGGCAGGTGCGAAGGTGCTGGGCAATATCCAGATTGGTGATGACGTGCGCATCGGGGCTGGGTCCGTGGTGCTCAGAGAGGTGCCTTCGGACTGTACAGTTGTAGGCATACCTGGAAGAGTCGTGTATCGTTCAGGCGAGCGAGTCGGACCATTGGACCATGCGCAACTGCCTGATTCTGAAGCCAGAGCAATGCGGGCGCTGATGGACCGGATGATTGCATTAGAAAATGAAGTGGCTGAACTGCGTGAAGCCAAAGCACCTGACACCAAGGAAGAGCTGGCTGACAAGATAGCCGATCTTGAGAACCTGATGTCCGTGGGTGCGGTTGGAGGAAACTGCGATGGCAGCAAGTGCTGCAATCTTGACGATCGGGCCCTGCAAGAATTTTTTGACGGGTCTGGAATCTAAAAGGTTGCGTAGCAATCTGCGCTTAGCTTTGTAGGGCAAGAGATCTCAAACAAAAGGACGTACAAAAACTGTACGTCCTTTCTGCTGATGTTGAAGTTGGCTTGGCGCAACGTCTGATCCGATGTCGGAACCAGCACTTGGCTAGTTAATCGGTATTACGAGAGGGCCGTTGCATCTACGCCGCACTCATCGACTAGGTAGCACATGGCTTTGAACCGTAGCATGACTAGAGGATCGTAGAGTGGGTTGAGCTTACACATGGGGGGAATATGAGCGATGGTGCGTCGGAAGAGTTTAACGTCTCGCTCAAAGGGGCAATCTGCTGGGATCAAAGAAACAATGCGATGGGCGGTTTTTTCGTTCTCGACGGGAATGTCTTCAATCCAGTTACGTAGGGGTTCTAGGATATTCAGAGTTTTTTTCATCTTTGGCAAAGATTGAACCATGACAACAAAAAGAGTAGCTTAATGACTCAGTAGTTTTGGTGAGGGCTAACTGCGTTGACCACAACGAAGGTGCCCAGGGAATTAGTAGATTTATCAGAGACTATCTAGGGCTTTATGCGGCGAGCTTTATACAAGGGTCTTATTTCCCTCCGCTTTTCTATGTGTACGTCTTTATTTTCCTTTCGTTAACTATCCTAGTCATCCGAAATAGAATAACAAGTTCCTAAACAACATTTTGGCGATAAATTATGCAAAATTCACATCTTTCTAATGCGAGCCGTAGAGATAATCGGAGATTTGCATACGATCCCCTAGCTCTAATTATCCTGTAATCGCTGAATTGTCGGCTGTCTACAGCTTTCGCTTGCTGCCAGTTATGGAAAAGCGTCCTCAAAAACACTTTATGAGGACGCTATGAACTAGGTAGAATTCTCTCGTAAGTAGAAGTACTTATCGCATAGTAACAAACTCTTCTGCCGAGCTAGGATGGATGCCAACAGTAGCGTCAAAGTCGGCTTTGGTAGCACCCATCTTCAGGGCGATCGCAATTCCCTGAATAATCTCCGCTGCATGGTCACCTACCATATGCGCCCCTAGGATCTTGTCAGTTTCGCTATGGACAACGAGCTTCATCAGCGTCTTCTGGTCCTTATTTGGCAGGGTGTAGTACATCGAGCGAAAGCGGGAGCGAAACACGTGAATATTCTCTTCTCCGTACTTTTCGATGGCATCGGTTTCAGTGATGCCAACAGTAGCCGCTTCAGGCGTCGTAAAGATGGCAGAGGGAACATAGTCGTAGCTCATGATTCGATCTTGCTTACCGTAGAGGACATCAGCTAAGACGCGCCCCTCGTTGATTGCTACTGGTGTGAGGTTGATGCGATCGGTACAGTCGCCAATCGCATAGATACTAGGATCGGCGGTCTGGCAGTGCTTATCAATGGCGATCGCGCCTTTGTGAATCTCTACCGCCGTATTTTCTAGTCCCAAACCTTCTAGGCTGGGCCTTCTGCCTGTGGCTGACAAACAAACCGCATCGGCGACAATTGTGTATGCTTCGCCCTTCTTATCCCCTTTGGCGTCGCCATCGACAATCTTGACGGTGACGCCATCTTCGCACTCTTCAACGCCGACAATCTCAGAGCTGTTGAAGATTTTGATACCTTCTTTTTGCAGCGCTTCGTGCAGCTCATCGCGCAGGTCTTCATCGAAGCCGTTCAAAATTTGCTCTTTGCGAATGACCATCGTGACTTCTGTGCCTAGGCCATTCATCACGCCAGCAAATTCGCAGCCAATGTAGCCACCGCCTAAAATCACCATTCGCTTAGGTTGTTCGGTCAGCTCGAACATGCCATCAGAGCTAATCGTATGCTCGATGCCAGGAATATCCGGCTTCACCGGATGGCCGCCCACTGCCACCAAAATTTTTTCGGCGGTGACTTTTTCATCGCCGACTTCTATTGTGTGCGCATCCAACAGCTTGGCGTACTGCCTGTATAGTTTGACCTCAGCGCTGTCTATCATGCGCTGATAAATGCCGTTTAGCCGCTCAACTTCGCCGTGAACAGCCGTGATCATCTTCTTCCAATTAAAATCGCCGTGCTCCATCTTCCAGCCGTAGCCTGCTGATTCTTCTACAGATTTAGGAAAACGAGAAGCATACACCATCAGCTTTTTAGGAACGCAGCCGCGATTTACACAGGTGCCGCCTAGGTGGTGGGCTTCAGCTACAGCGACTTTCGCCCCATGAGATGCCGCCCGCCGAGAGGCTGCGATACCACCGGAGCCACCGCCAATCACAAACAGGTCAAAGTCATAAGTCATAGTCTAAACAGAATAAAGAGGTACCTTGATCGTAGATGAGTTGTGAGCAAATATCTTTGTTCGAAAGAAGGATGTTAAGAATCAGAACAGGCGGGACTTGCAACGATCCACTACCCAAGGGTCACATCTAAAAACATCATCACCACAAAGCCCACCATCACGCCTACTGTGCCCACTTGTCCAATCGCTTTTTGATCGATCTCTGGAATGATTTCATCGACAATGATAAACAGCATGGCACCAGCGGCAAAGGCCATCCCCCAGGGCAAAAGCGCCTCTGAGAAGCTAACAAGACTGGCACCAAGCAGTCCGCCAACAGGTTCGACTAGGCCAGTCAAGGTGGAGATACCCAGAGAATAGAGCGGACTATAGCCTAGGTTGCGAAGCGCGATCGCCACCACCAGACCTTCTGGAATATTTTGCAAGCCGATGCCACCGGCTAGCGCCAGACCACCACTAGCCCCGGAGCCAACGCCAACGCCGACCGTCAGCCCTTCTGGAAAATTGTGGAGCGCGATCGCAATCACGAACAGCCAGATTTGCTCAAAACGCTCACTTTCTTTTCCCTCTTTTCCCTTAAAAAAATGCTCGTGCGGGAAAAGGGCATGAGCTAGCCACAGCGCCGCCCCGCCTAGTAAAACGCCTGCGACCATTAGCGCTGCTGCGATGGTTTCGGAATAGCCAAGTGCGATCGCCGCCTCCGTCCCCGGAATCAGCAGCGAAAACGACGTAGCCGCTAGCATCACGCCACCGCCCACACCCAGCAAAATCCCCTGCGCCCTTTCCGACAAACCAAACGGCAGCATCACCGGCAGCGCGCCCAGTCCCGTTGCTAGCCCCGCACCCAGACTCGCCAAAAATCCCATCAGCACACTATTCATGGTCAACCTTCTTTCTATAGCTTTCCGCGCTTTGCTATATCTACCTACACAGGCAAAAACTCATCGGACCAGAGCCCCTTTGACTCTAGCCACTCCCGGTTGAATATCTTGGACTGATAGCGAGCGCCACCATCGCACAGA
Organism: uncultured cyanobacterium; assembly: GCA_963793495.1. Lineage (GTDB taxonomy): Bacteria > Cyanobacteriota > Cyanobacteriia > Phormidesmidales > Phormidesmidaceae > Phormidesmis. Next base: position 692,824 of record CAWCAI010000016.1, on the reverse strand, counting down.
ATGGTCACAATCGTATGCCCTGGGCCCATCTCCTTGGCTAGTGCTACCGCCGCACCCACATTGATACCCACAGATCCGCCCATAAACAGCCCCTCCTTGTATAGGAGCTGATAAATCACCTTTAGCGCCTCATGATCATCGATCTGAATCGCGTCATCAATTGGCGCGCCCTCCATATTCCCAGTGATCCGGCTATTGCCGATGCCCTCTGTAACCGAGCTGCCTTCGGGTTTGATCTCTCCCGTCTTTACATAGCTGTACAAACCGCTCCCCATAGGATCGGCGACTACACAGCGTGCATCAGGGTTTTTCTCTTTTAGAAACATTGCTACCCCAGCGTAGGTACCACCTGTCCCGGTTGCTGCCGTCCAGCCGTCAATCTTTCCGCCAGTTTGCGCCCACATTTCTGGCCCGGTGGTGGCATAGTGCGCCTGACGATTCGCTAAATTCTCAAACTGATTGGCCCAGATGGCATTTTCGGTTTCTGCGGCTAGACGACCGGACATCTTGACATAGTTGTTCTCATCTTTGTACGGCACGGCAGGCACCGTACGCACATCGGCACCCAGCGTTCGCAGCAGGCTGATTTTCTCTTCCGACTGCGTTTCAGGAATGATGATGACGCATTTGTAGCCTTTGGCATTACAGATATGAGTTAAGCCAATGCCAGTATTACCTGCTGTACCTTCTACGACCGTACCACCCGGCCTTAGCGTTCCTTCCTTCTCGGCCTGCTCTATGATGTACAGCGCTGCTCTATCCTTGACCGAGCCGCCTGGGTTGAGAAATTCTGCCTTACCCAGAATCTCACAGCCCGTCTCTTCACTAAAGCTATTGAGCCGAATCAGGGGCGTATTACCAACAGTGCCTACAAAACCCGATTTAATGTCCATGCGCTTTTGCTTTGCCATTCAACCCCTTTATCCTAATGGGGAACGGCTCAGCAAAGATACTGCTCTACTGTGAGAATGCAGAAGTCAGCAGCTAGACTGAAGGAATATTTGATGTGAGTTGGGAAAGGTCTGATGGTATCAGTGATGCAGATGTAGCCGCTGATGTAAAAGCTGTACGGTAGAGTTTCTGCTAAGGGTGAAGCCGTGAGTTGTTGCTGATACGAATATCGGGACTAGAATTTTATCGAGAAGAACAGTTACCGAAGCTAAGAGAGTTTGAGAGAAAGAGCAAAGCCCCTTTCTTCAGATAGGGGATGTAAGCCTCGCGTCTTTCAAGTGAGCATAGCGAACAATCAAAGCTGTTTGTCTCTGGACCGGAATAGTAGCTCTAGCGCCTCACGAATCAAGGCATTCATGCTGACTTCTTCATTCGCTGCAATCTTTTTAACTTGCTCATACTGCTTGTCGCTCAGTCTAATATTGGTCGTCTTCATTGTGCTATAGTAATACTACTTTAGCATCTTAGCATTTTGAAGCAACGTTATCGCTATCGCCTATATCCGACACCTTTGCAGGCCGTTAGCCTAGCTCAGTTGTTTGGCTGTACGCGGATAGTCTGGAACGATGCTCTAGCTGAGTGCCAAAGGTTGTATGGAGAGGGTGAGAAGTACCCTGGCTCCGCTGCATTGATACGGTCATTGACAGCGGCCAAAAAGACAGCGGAGCGAGCTTGGCTTGCTGACGTATCGTCAGTTCCTTTGCAACAATCACTTAGAGATTTAGATGTTGCGTTTCGCAATTTCTTTAGCTCAGCGACTGGCAAGCGCAAAGGGCCAAAAGTACGGATGCCACGGTTCAAAAAGCGCAGTAACACCCAGTCAGCCAGGTTCAACCCTAATGCTTTCAAAGTGGCCCAAAAGCTCAGGCTAGCTAAAGTTGGCGACATCAAAGTTAAGTGGAGCCGTGAGCTACCTTCTGAGCCGTCTAGTGTGACGGTAATTAAGGATGCATCAGGACGATACTTTGCGTCTTTTGTCGTTGAAGTTGAAGCTGAGCCGTTGCCGTGGAATAACAAAGCCATCGGCGTAGATTTAGGCATCACTACCTTTGTAACGTTGGACGACGGCACTAAGAAGGATGCACCTAAGCCCCTAAAGCGATACCTCAAAAAGCTGGCTAGATTGCAACGCAGACTTGCTAAATGTGAGAGAGGCAGCAACCGACGCAAGCGAGCGGTATTGGCAGTCGCTAAAGTCCATGCTCGTATTAAGGATATCCGCACTGATTTTTTGCACCAGTTGAGTACAAAGCTGATTCGAGAGAACCAATCGATTAGCATTGAAGACCTCAACGTGTCAGGGATGATAAAGAATCGGAAGCTAGCCAAAGCAATCAGCGATCTAGGGTGGCAACAGTTTAGAACCATGCTCGAAGCAAAAGCCGAGATGTATGGCCGCGATGTTGTCGTGATTAGTCGCTGGGAGCCGACTAGCCAAACCTGTTCTTGCTGCGGACATAGAGAGGGCCGTAAGAAGCTTTCAATTCGTGAATGCCAGTGTCTCAATTGTGGTTCCCTCCATGACCGGGATGTGAATGCTGCAAAGAATATTAAAGTCGCCGGGGGATACTCGGAGACTCAAAACGAACGTCGGAGGGCAGGTAAGACAACTTCGGTTGCACAGCCCGTTGATGCGTTAAGCCAACCGTGTGATGCTCAGTTAACACTGTGCTTCTAGCCGGAGAATCCCCTTGCTTTAGCTAGGGGAGCATGTCAATTTGCCAATTGCAACAGCGTTTGAGCAAAATAAGTTTTAGCTAACCCTATGTAAGGGAATTCTACCGCGCTGCCGAATCGGACTTTTAATCCCCCAATACTTGGCGGCGGCGTCGGCTGTCATAGTCAACAATCGCTCGTCACTGGCAGGCAGAGTGATGTGTGGCGCGGTGGGGCTATATCCGAGGCTTTTGAGAATCTCGGTGGCGATCGCCCGTGCCAAAGGCGGCGGCACCGAATTACCGACTTGCCTAGCTCCGTGCCACTTAGTGCTGTGAAAGCGAAACCAGTCGGGAAAGCCGTGCAGCCGTGCCATTTCGCGAACGGTGATGCAGCGATGATATTTGTAATGGATGGGTCGCGGGCTGGTGAATGAACCTCTCGCGGAATCTGTTCCAGCCCGCAAGGTGTTGCAGATGCCGTCTGGCGGCAGGCGGAAAAAGTGAGAGATGGATTCTCGGCTGCCGGGTGGGGTGTGGGCAAAGCGATCGCGCGACTTTTGAGAGTGATTGGTGCGAATGCTGTTGGTGAGCAATGATGGATTCCACTGACGACGATAGCCGTAGTGCCAGCCTTTTTTCGAGCGGCAGCGCAGTAGATCGGCGTAAGAATTGCTGCTGTCAGGGAATGAAACAACAGTTTCTCCTTTTGTAATCAGCTGCTGAAACTGCTCAGCATCTGGAAGGTCATAGAGGGCATCGGCGCAGGTAGGAGAGCTTTCTAAGGGAGATGGATAGAGCGGGAGAGGTTTGTCCTTTTCTGCACCGATCAAGAACAGTCTCTCTCTATTTTGAGGGACGCCATAGTCCGAGGCATTGAGGATTTGCCACGGGGTAAGCAGCCGGTAGTTGATGGTGTCCACCTGGTCGATGATGCTCTCTAGTATTGATCGATTGCGATCGCATGTCAGTCCCCTGACATTTTCAAACACAAAATAGTTGGGCCGAAGCTCGTCGACCAAACGCAAAAAATCTTTCACTAGAGCATTACGTGGATCGCCCAAAGAACGAGGACCCATGGCTGAGAATCCCTGGCAGGGCGCACCGCCGATGACTACTGCGATCTGTTTTCGAGCCAAGAGCTGGGCCGAAGCCCGAATCTTCTTTCCGGTCATCTCTGTAACCGATCGAGGAATTACCTCGCACTGCGGGAAATTGAACTGATGGACGGCTGCATGTACCGGATCAATTTCTACTGCCACTGGTATATCAAATCCAGCCTGCTCAAAGCCTAAGCAAAGCCCCCCGGCCCCGGCAAATAGATCAATTGCAATTGGTCTGTTGTTTTCAGCACTGTCCATGCGACATACTGTACTGCACAACCTTCACATACCAACAGTCGACTCAAGAACGTTCTATGCTGCGAGTACTACTCAACGTCAGCTAGCTTTGACTCACATCGGCTTAGACCTTTCAGGTAGCAGGTCGCATAGGAAATGCTGAGCCTGAACGAATCTAATTAGAAAGGCCGATCTGTTTTTAATCAATCCACAGGGCATTCTCTTTGGTGAGGGTGCTAGTCTCGCGCTGTCAGGGTCGTTTGTGGCAAGCACCGCAGAAAGTATTTCTTTTGCTAATGGCGCTTCATTTTCAGCAGTCAGTCCAACGGCGGCTCCTTTACTTACGGTTAGCGCACCGATAGGATTGCAGTTTGGCGATCGCGATACAGGCATTACCTTGCAGACACTTGATCCAAGTACTCGAGTTGCCAAAGGCTGCGACACTTCTCAAGACAATCAGTTTATTGCCTCAGGTAGAGGTGGGCTACCCATATCGCCTACCTCCTATCTTGTAGAAGGTAATTTGTGGGCAGACCTTCGGCCGGTAGTGGCAGGACTTGCAGGTCAAAATAACCGTGAACAGCACGATCTTGAGCCACGATCCTTGGTAGAGGCAAGCAGCTGGCAACAAGACAGCCAAGGGCAAGTTGTACTCATTAGCCATTCTGGCGACGCTGAGACTATCTCAACGCCTACGGCTGCAAACTGTTTGGCAGCAACAGACTAAACTTGTCGTAGTTTTAGGTATAGCAGTGCGCGGATGTATCCGTGCAGTTGCTATGCACTTTGCGTTACTACACCACGAAAGGACTACAGTCCTTCGTGGTCTGTAACGCAAAGCGCGGAAAGCTATAGAATAAAGAGAGAGGATCTATCACCAATAACAGACATCTTGACTGATTATTCTGTACGGATGTCAGGAGCTTTCTATCAAATGGATTGACTATTGTTGGAGACTATTCTCTGGGTTGGGGAAAGAATGGCTGAGCTTTAGATCAAGCAGCCCCCTGTACAGATCTGCTGTGTGTGGCCAGCCAACAAAGCCCGCAAAGAGACAGTCACCTGCATAGTTAGCGAGAAAGATATGGTGAACGCCCATACGATTTTGCCAGGTGCGTAGGACTAGTCCGTAGGGTAGCAAGGACCAAAGCCGAGACTGTTCGAAGCCTTTGTAGCGGGCGTCGGTGATGCCAGGGATGAGCTGGAGCTGACGGATGACGCGATCGCAATAGCTCTCTACCGGCTGCGGCAAACACAGGTGATCGCGGCTCTGCCAGAACTGCTGAATAATCTGGGCGACAGCGGGATGTCTTTTCATCCGATCGTGGTCAACGTCGGGTACGGTGACGTAGCTGGCCCGGTTGAACCTAGTGCATTCGACGGGCACTACGCCATCGCTACCCTCTATATAATTGCCAGCGATGATCAAGGTGGGTACTTCTGCGGCGATGCGTTCTGCTAACGCCCGTCGGTTGCGACCTAGATCTCTAGCAATGCCGATACCCAGCTCAAATGGATCGACCAGTCTCCCTAAATCTGCTCCGCCTACGGGTGAGGCAACAAGCACCAAAGACTCGACTAGAGGCCACCATTCGGGATTGCGCGCTAGGACCTCTAGCCAAATCAGACCGCCCATTGAATGGCCGACGATCCGAAGTGGCACATCGGGATGTTCCGCCTGGGTTTGCTGTGCAATCGCCTCGACTCGAGCAATCAGGGGCTCTATGCGAATCCAGGTATTGACAAAGCCTAGATTTGGCACGATTACTCTGGCTGTTGGACTGGCGATGGTTTTGGCTAGCTGGCCGATGCCCTGATTGATGTCTGCCCAGCCGTGTTGGGCGTAGAGGATGTAGTCGGGGGGGGAGGGCATGAGAATGGGGAATGGGGGATGGGGGATGGAAAACAAAGAGGTCAGATGGTGAGTTTAAGGAGGGGTGGGGGTGGGGCGATGATGGTGATGGGTTGGCTGGTGCGGGGATGGGCGAACTGGAGACGATGGGCGTGTAAGTGGTAGCCGCAGTCGCCGGGCAGGGCGGAGCCGTTGGGGTTGGGAATGCCGCCGATGGGATAGAGAGGGTCGCCGAGTAGGGGATGGCCAACGGCGGCTAGGTGGATGCGAATTTGGTGGGGTCTGCCGGTTTGGATGGTGATGTCAACCAGGGTGGATTGGGCGTGGCGCTGAAGGACGGTGCCTTCGCTACGAGAAACCATACTGCTGATTGGGCTGCTGGTCTGGCTGGCTATGTGAATGTTGGTCAGGTGACCATAGATATAACCGAGTCGGTTGTGGGGTAGTTTGCCGATGGGATAGGTGCAGGTGAAGCGATCGCACAGCTGATCAGAAGTAGTGGGTCCGATCAGGGCGCGGTAGGTTTTGCTGAGTGCGCAGTTGCTGTCGGCGGTGCTATTGAGATCGGCGGTGCGTCGCCTGAACTGGACTGAGAGCTGCTCTCTAGCTGCGTGTGATTTGGCGATCAGCATGGCTCCGGAGGTGCCACGGCCAAGGCGATGAATGGGGATGGGCTGTTCGCTGGGGTAGCGCGATCGCAGCTGATGAAGCAAGGTGTTTTCCAGGAAGCCGCCGCCGGGTAAGACCGGCAGGCCTGAGGGTTTGTCGATCACCCACAGATCTTCATCTTCGTAGAGTACTTTAAAGGTTAAGGGGGCGGTGGGTTCTTGCCAGGGCGATCGCGTATAGCTGAGCATCTGTCCTGACTTGAGCCGGGTGTTTTCTTGAGTGCGATCGCCATCTAGCAGAATCTGTCCGGTCTCAATTCGCGTCTGCCAAACGGCTCGCTCTGAATGTCGATAGCGCTGATCGTAATAGTCCAGCACGGTCTGACCGACTGCCGCTGAACGCACTTTGTCTAGATAGGTCCATCCCTGATTTAGCAAACCTGACTCGCTTTGAACCTCGAATACTCTGCTAGCCGTTTAGCAAATTTTTCATTCGCATCTGCCCATTCTTCAGATAATCTATCGTGTGGGCAACAACCAGGCTCTAATTTCTCTCTCTATATCTATTTGAATTTACTTGATGGCACTCGATGGCTAAGTATCTGATGACGCTCGCTTCTTTTTCTGACTTTCTTCGTCACCGACTCAAGCGGAGTCTCTGTGGCTTGCTCATACTATTGCTGCTCGGCGGCTGTGCCATTCCCCAAGTCAGCGCTGAAGACCGATTATTTCTAGATATCTCCGTAGAGCTTGTCGGCACAGCGACATTGGAAAAGCAGACATTCGACGGTGAGCCAGTAGGCGGCATCTCTGCGATCGCCTACGACGTACCTAGCGATCGCCTGTATGCACTGTCCGACAATCGCGATCGCCCCCGCTTCTACACCCTAAAACTCCCCGACCTCTTCGACCCAATCGCTCAATCTTCCAATCCCCCAACACCCCAGACTCTCTCCGTCGAAGCCGTCACCTATCTGACCGACGCCACTGGCACCCCTTACCGCGCCGGTACGCTTGACCCTGAAGGCATGGCTATCACCCCAACTGGCACCCTTCTAATCTCTACCGAAGGCTCTCCTAGCCGCCAGATTCCACCTGCCATCGGCGAATACGACATCGCCACCGGCCAGCTCCAAACCCCAATCCTGGTCCCCCCCCGCTACCTTCCCGACACCATTCCCAATCCCCAATCCCCCAATCCCCAATCCTCTCAAACCCTCGGCGTCCAAGAGAACCTCAGCTTCGAAGCCCTCGCCATCAACGTCTCCTCCGGCACTGGCGGTGTCTACGAGCCCTATCGCCTATTCGTCGCAACCGAAGGCCCGCTGCTACAGGATTTAGACTTTGAGCCAGAAATCCCCTACAAAAATCGACTGCTGCACTACACCATCAGCCCCTACCAAACCACGCTGATTTCAGAGCACCTGTATGAAATGGACCTAGCTCCTACTGGCGCCATCATTCACGGCCTGCCAGAAATTGCCGTGCTCGACCAAGGCGGACACTTCCTCAGCCTAGAGCGCTCTTTTGGGTTTCAAGACTTTACGCTGAAGCTGTTTCAGCTAGCCTCGGGCGGCGCTACTGATATCAGCGCCATCGCGTCATTAAAAGGAGACATCAGCGGAATTAGTCCTATTCGCAAACAGCTGGTGCTGAATCTAGACGCTCTAGGTCTGCCCCTACAAAATTACGAGGCGATGACATTTGGACCGACTTTGCGCGATCGCAGCACCCCTCAAAAAGGCCCCAGCCGCAGTCTTTTCATCATGAGTGACGATAATTTCTCGAATGACCAAAAGACTAACCTGCTGATTTTTCGATTGCAACAATCCTGACTGGTCGCCGAAGATTTCTATCTGGCTTCTATCTGTAGAGGGAAGCCTGTAACAGAAAGATCATCCGATTTCTCCCTGTTTTTAAACTTGTCTTAAACAGGCCATACCAACCTCTCACAGACTTTTATGCCGAGATAGAAAAACCTGCGAAACTCGGCCCTCGATATATCAAAATGGCTGAGAATCTGATGGCGATTATATCTCAGCTATTAATTGTACTCAGCGGTACAGTCATTTTGTATCTAGGGGTCTCTTCTACGAACAGCCGGTTTGCAAGAAATTAACCATGCAGCGCCCTAAACCTGATAAATTGAGCATCAGCAAAGAACACTCATTAAAGGTTTCATAAAGAAGCAACATGCGAGTCTTAGTAATCGGCGGCGATGGATACTGTGGCTGGGCAACAGCGCTTTATCTCTCCAATAAAGGTCATGATGTAGCGATTCTAGATAACCTTGTGCGCAGGCTCTGGGACATGGAGCTTCAGGCTGAAACTCTGACCCCGATCGCGCCTATCCAGACCAGACTACAGCGGTGGAAGGACCTCACTGGCAAAGACATCAAACTCTTCATTGGCGATGTCAACAACTACCCCTTCCTAGAGCGCTCCATGCTCGAATTTCAGCCGGAAGCCGTGGTTCACTTCGGCGAACAGCGTTCTGCGCCCTTCTCCATGATTGACCGTGAGCACGCGGTCATGACCCAGTCCAATAATGTACTGGGCAACCTTAATTTGCTCTACGCGCTGCGCGATCACTTCCCAGAATGCCACCTGATCAAGCTGGGCACCATGGGCGAGTACGGCACGCCCAACATCGACATCGAAGAAGGCTACATCACGATCAAGCACAACGGCAGAGAGGACACCCTGCCGTTTCCCAAAAGTCCCGGCTCCTTCTATCACCTCAGCAAGGTTCACGACACACACAACATTCACTTTGCCTGCAAAATCTGGGGGCTGCGAGCAACCGATTTGAATCAGGGCATTGTCTACGGGGTGCTGACCGAAGAAACCGGTATGGATGAGCTGCTGATCAACCGTCTTGACTACGACGGTGTCTTCGGGACGGCGCTCAACCGCTTCTGTATCCAGGCTGCTGTTGGTCACCCCCTGACCGTTTATGGAAAAGGCAGTCAGACTAGAGCGTTGCTAGACATTCGCGATACCGTTCGCTGCGTCGAGATTGCCTGTGAGAATCCGGCCAACGCGGGCGAATTTAGAGTCTTCAACCAGTTTACAGAGATGTTTAGCATTAACGATCTGGCAATGATGGTGAAGAAAGCAGGAAATACGCTGGGTCTAGACGTAGAAGTCACTAACCTGGACAATCCGCGCGTCGAAGCAGAAGAGCATTATTTCAATGCCAAAAACACTAAGCTGATTGACCTTGGCTTAGAGCCGCACATGCTGTCTGACTCGCTGCTAGATTCTGTTTTGAATACAGCGATCAAGTACAAACATCGAGTCGACAAAAAGCAGATTCTACCCACCGTCAGCTGGCGTCGGTAGGTCTACGCTCTAATGAGTGCATAAACTCTCACAGAAGGTCGGTTTGTAGTGATTACAGGCTGACCTTTTGCATGGGCTCTCATTCAGCTTTCACCTTTACCTCTTTCTCAACCTTTATCCTTTCGGCTACAAGCTATGCGTATCGCGATCTTCACCGAAACCTTTCTTCCCAAAGTCGATGGAATTGTTACTCGGCTAAAGCACACGGTTGAATACCTTCAGCACTTTGGCAATGAGGTCTGTGTATTTTGCCCAGAGGGTGGCCTGACAGAGTACAAGGGGGCAAAGGTGCAGGGCGTCTCGGGTTTTCCACTGCCGCTGTATCCTGAGCTGAAGCTGGCGTTTCCTCGGCCTTCAATGCGCGAGATCATCGAGGACTTCAACCCGGATCTAATTCATGTGGTGAATCCGGCGGTGCTAGGGCTAGGCGGGATTTACTACAGCAAGTCCCTAAATATTCCGCTGGTGGCGTCGTATCATACGCATCTGCCTAAGTACCTAGAGCACTACAATCTGGGTCTGTTAGAAGGGGTGCTATGGGAGCTGCTAAAGGCGATGCATAACCAGGCAGCGATCAACCTGTGTACGTCTACAGCGATGCAGCAGGAGCTGACCGAGCATGAGATTGAGCGGGTGGAAGTCTGGCAAAAGGGAGTGGATACCGAACTATTTCGACCTGAGCTGAGGAGTGATGAAATGCGATCGCATCTCACCCAAGGCCACCCAGACGCTCCGATTTTGATCTATATCGGTCGTCTCTCAGCTGAAAAGGAAATCGATCGGATCAAGCCAGTGCTCGAATCGATTCCAGGTGCGAGGCTAGCCCTAGTCGGCGACGGTCCCTATCGTGAAGAGCTAGAGCAGCACTTTGCCGGAACGCCGACTCACTTTGTCGGCTACCTAGCCGGTGAAGCACTAGGTGCGGCCTATGCCTCTGCGGATGCGTTTATCTTTCCGTCACGGACAGAGACGCTGGGTCTAGTTCTATTAGAGGCGATGGCGGCAGGCTGCCCGGTGATCGCTGCGAACGCGGGCGGCATTCCGGATATCGTGACCGATGGGGTCAATGGCTTTATGTTTGATCCGACAGACGAGCAGGGAGCCATCGTCGCCACGCAAAAGCTGCTAGGAATGAAGGCAGAAAGAGAGCTGCTGCGCCAGAATGCCAGAGTAGAGGCAGAACGCTGGGGCTGGGAGGGCTCTACTCGGCAGCTAGAGCGATTTTATATCAGTGTGCTAAATGAAGGAATGGGCGCGATCGCGGCTTAAAACTACTCATAGCTCGAAGCAAATCCCCTCCCGAGAGGGGATTTACTTCAGGCGGTGTAATCAACAACCCGCCTTGAAACTCAAACACTAGGTCGAAATTGTCGAAACGGACCCACCGTCTACGCGCCAGTTTGAGCCCACTACGTAGCTGGCCTGATCCGAACAGAGAAAGGTAATTACAGCCGCGACTTCTTCGACTTTGCCGCGTCTGCCGACTTCAATACCGGGGCGATTTTCGGCTAGAAAGCTTTTGACGGCTTCGTCCATGCTAACGCCACGCTCTTCGGAACGCGATCGCATCATGGCATTCGTCATCGCCGTCTCCACAAACGCAGGCGAGACCATGTTTGTTAGCACGCCGTCTTTGGCATAGGCCTTTGATAGATTCTTCGTTAGGTTCAGCGTCCCGGCCTTGCAGGCGCAATAGGGCATATCTTCGATGTAAGGCTGCACCGCATCTTCAGAGCCCAATAGGACCACTCGGCCCCAGCCAGCCTTGCGCATATCTGGAATGAACGTTCGGCAGATCCGCACCGTTCCCATCAAATTCACATTGATAGTGTGCATCCAGCCCTCGTCATCAATATCTTCTAAGAAATCACCCACCGCGCCCGTAATGCCTGCCGAGTGGACAACAATCTCAGCGGGCCTGCCGAAATGTTCTATTACCTGCTCGCGAGCAGCTTCTACCTGCTCTAGACTCGTGATATCGGCTTTCACCGGGAACGGATCACCAAAGGCCTTAAGATCGTCAATCTCATCGAAAGAACGATTTAGAATCGCTACCTTCGCGCCCTCTTTTAGCAAGATTTCGGCGGTTGCTTTGCCGATGCCCGAATCTCCACCCGTCACTACAGCAACTCTATCCTTTAAGCCTAAATCCATGGAATGTGTCTTCCTGTAAATGTTTTCACTGTCTCACTATACTGATAGCCAGCGTCTACTGATAGCCAGTGTCAGATACATTTATCAGGCTAGCTTGCTAGAATAACTTGCTGAGCTAGCCGATGGTCGCAACAGCCCAGACGATACCAAGTGCGTACAATTCTGCTAGAGATAACAAAGCCAAAAGACTTATGCCTAAATGGAAACTATCGACAGAATTCACCTTCGACGCGGCGCATTTTATTCGTGATTATGATGGCCCCTGCGGTCGAATGCACGGCCACACCTATCGGGTCAAAGTAGAAGCTAGTGCTAATCAGCTACAGGCTTCAGAATACTGCCCTCACCCGGCGATGGTGGCTGATTTTAGGACGCTGCGCTGGGCCAAGAGAGACGCACTCAAAGGCGGCCTAGACCACTGCGTACTCAATGAGGTCATGCCTGAGGCCTATGAAACAACCGCCGAAATGATTGCCCAATACATTCACGAAAAGACAACAGAACAACTGCCAAAAAGTATCTATCTGAAGATTTCTGTTTCTGAGACGCCCAACTCTTGGGTCGAGTATGAGTCTGGACTTGAGCTATGACAGCAGCAACGACAAAACTAATGCGATCGCCATCCTGCTCGCTACCAATTGTAGAAACCTTTCACTCTATTCAAGGGGAAGGCTTTTGGACGGGTAGCAATGCTTGCTTTATTCGGTTGGCAGGCTGCGATGTAGGCTGCTCCTGGTGTGATACCAAACACTCTTGGCCAAAAGAGAATCATCCGCATAGAGAAATTGCAGATCTAACCGCTGAGGCTGCTGAAAAGCAACCAGCAATGGTAGTCATCACTGGCGGAGAGCCATTAATGCACAATTTAGATGAACTGACCCAAGGGCTTCGCCTAGCTGGGCTAAGAGTGCATTTAGAAACCTCTGGGGCGCATCCGCTCAGCGGCCAGTTTGATTGGATTTCGCTTTCTCCTAAGTCGTTTAAACCACCGCTTGCAGACATCTACAGCCGAGCAGATGAGATCAAAGTTGTAATTGATCAGCCAGAAGATCTGGTCTGGGCCGAAACTGCTGCGCAGAAAGTCTCTGCTCAAACCATCAAACTGTTGCAGCCGCAGTGGACTAGCGAACCTGGACAGCAGCTAGTATTTGACTACGTGCTATCTCATCCGGAGTGGCGAGTAGGATTACAAACGCACAAATTTCTGGGAGTAAGATGATCGAAAGCCGCGAAAAACCCAACGAAAAATCCGGTCGCAAACCTAGAGCTATTGTGTTGCTTTCGGGCGGGCTAGATTCGGCTACCTGCGCAGCGCAGGCGATCGCAGATGGCTATGAGGTGATTGCCCTTTCTCTTGACTATGGCCAGCGCCACGATAAAGAGCTCACTGCAGCGAGAGAGATTGCCAGCGCCTTTGACATCACAGAGCATCAGGTGATTGAGACTAATCTGGCCCAGTGGGGAGGGTCTTCTCTGACCGATCGGGCGATGTCGCTACCCACTGACGGCAAAGATCTAGGCAGTGAAGTGATTCCGTCTACCTATGTACCAGGGCGCAATACTGTTTTTATTGCGATCGCGCTTTCCCTAGCCGAAGCTAAAGGGGCGATCGCCATCTATCTGGGCATCAACGCCGTCGACTACTCTGGCTACCCAGACTGTCGACCCGACTATCTAGCCGCCTTCCAACAGCTAGCAGCCCTATCCTCTAAAGCCGGACTCGAAGGCCGCGCCCCGAAGCTAATCGCCCCTCTAGTCTTGGATTCTAAAACCGACATCGTCCACAGAGCCCTACAGCTGAGCGTCCCGATCGAAAAAACCTGGTCCTGCTACAGCGGCGAAGACCTTCCCTGTGGCCGCTGTGACTCCTGTCGGATCAGAGACAGCGCCTTAATCAAAGCAGGTAGGCCCGACCTGACCACTCCCTTCGCGCAACAGCAATTGGACCACAGCACGCCTTTGTAAGACTGGCTCCAAGACCTGTCACAATATAGATAGCACTAGAACTAGACGGAGAAGAGACTGAATTACTATGGCTACCAGAGATAAAAAATCGAGTAAAAAGGTCTCTTCTAAAAGTAAGCAGAGAGTCAATCAGAACAGCAGAGACATTCCTAGAAAGACACCGCCAAAGGGCATGAGCCAAGAGCGCTACGATAGGCTAGTTGCAGAATCTCAAGCACCCTACAAAGGTTTCAGAAAATTTATCTATGCCTCTTGTGGAGCGTCTGGCGCAGTCGGCGGATTCATCTTTTTTACCAAGATACTAGCCGGACGTGACGTTGCCGAGACGCTGCCAAATCTCGCATTGCAGATTGGCGTTGTCGCTCTAATGGTGTTCTTGTTTCGCTGGGAAGATAGAAATCAGGAAAAAAGCTAGTGTCTACGGATATCGCGGCAACCCCCTCTCCAGAGTTCTCTTTGGGTAATTCATCTATTCTCCCAGTCATACTAATCCACGGCATTTGGAACAGAGCTGAGATCTTTACTAAGCTCAAAGCATACTTAGAAGCTAGTGGTCGCTCGGTCTATGCCCTAAGTATGACGCCCTGTAATGGCGATGCCTGTTTAGAAAGCCTAGCGCAGCAGGTTGCAGCCTTCGTCGATAGCAGGCTAGCGCCAGAGCAGCGGTTCGACCTGCTGGGATTCAGCATGGGAGGTCTAATCAGTCGATACTATGTGCAGCATCTCGGCGGGCTAGACCGAGTTCGAACATTCGTGACCGTCTCTGCGCCACATCAAGGAACCTTATTAGCACTGGGCAGCGATCGCCCCGGCATCCGTCAAATGTGCCCCGGCAGCGACTTTCTCAAAGCCCTCAATCAGAACAAAGACTGCTTAAAAACGCTTCAGTTCTTTTCCTTCTGGACCCCCTTCGATCTGTTAATTTTGCCCCCCTGGAGTTCTGCACTCGGCATCGGCAAAGAACAACGACTCATGGTCCCTAGCCACAATCGCATGATCCAAGATCAACAGGCACTCGCCGCGATCGCCCAATCCCTCTCCTAAACCCCCTTTCCCCTCTTCCTACCGGTCCCCCACCCGCGAATACTGATGCTCCCCAAACACCGCACTGGAATAGACATAGTACTTAAACTCCAGCAAATTCTGAAAGGGATCTTTCAAGAAAAAGGTGCGATGCTCAATCCGCTCCCCCTTAAACCGATGCTTAGGCTGCTGGTGAAAGGTCAAATCTTTCTCTTTTGCTCTCGCCAAAGTCGCCTCCCATTCTTCTTCTGTCTCGAAAGTAAGACCAAAATGTCTCGGATAAATTCCTTCCTGCGCTGCCATCGGCTCAGTAACAACGTGGGCTACAAGCTGGTGTCCGCCTAGATTTAGAATCATCGATCCTTTACTTTCTCTCCCCACATTGCAGCCTAGCCCATCGACATAGAAGCGCCTAGTCTCTGGGATACTTTCAATCGGAAAAGACAGGTGAAAAATAGTGCTCATAAAACCTCAATAGTCCGGTTACCCTCATAATCTCTTTGAAAGGATCGCCGTTTTGTAATGGGGACTACAGCCAAAATAGCCGTTAGACAAGTAAACCTGAAGTAAGCTAACACCGTATTCGCTGGTGCAGCTAATTCGCCAGAGAGACTATCTCTAGTATATATATCTGGACTAGATAGCTGGCATAGATCTCTGATGAAGCCTTGTAATCCACACTCTAGAAACAGTCTAGAGATGCCTTATGTCAATTTACGTTGGAAACCTATCGTTTGATGCCACTAGAGATGACATCAACGAAGTCTTTGTAGAATACGGTTCAGTCAAGTCTGTAAAAGTTCCTACTGACCGTGAAACGGGTCGAGTTAGGGGCTTTGCATTTGTAGAAATGTCTAGCGATGCTGAAGAAGAGGCTGCGATCGCAGCCCTAGATGGAGCAGAATGGATGGGACGTACGCTAAAGGTAAACAAAGCTAGACCTAGAACCTAGCCAAACCCAACCCTATGTCTACAACAGCCAGTCTACATAAAGTGCGCTGTGACTGCTTGCCGCAAAAACTCATAGGAAACGGGCGTAAACTTGCATAGTCTTCGAAGCAGTGGCCTTGGTCTTTCCATTTTGGGAAGGCTAAGGCCACTGCTTTTTGCTAGTTTTGGCCTTATCAATCTCGATACCGCCATTGCCAGTCTAACGGCTGGCGCGAATTGGGTAGAAATGCCACAGAGCAGATAGGGCGAAGGCTTTGAAATTGATTGAGAAACTGACTGCTAACGATGCTGCAAAGTATAAAGTGCAGCTTAGCCGACTGCTGTTGCTAGCGCTCATCGGTTTGCTTGCGCCCTGGCTAGTTTTGCTCTATGCGGGCGTTCAAGAGCAGCGTCAACAAGCTATAGCCGATAGCCAGGCGACCGCTTTCTTCTCTCAATTTTCAACTGTTCTACCCAACGCTGCCGCCGAACAGATAGATCGTATCAGTACAGAGCTGGGATTTAGTCCGAATGCACGCTACCTAGCGCCTATCGTCATTAGCCAAACGGCTCAGGCAGACTTCAGAAACATCGATACCAATCTAACGCTGTTTTTGCAGCGGCAAACTACTCTAATCTCGGGACCGCTAGACCCGCTTCCAGCAGAGCTCACTGCTTATTTAGACACCTACAGCAGCCTAATCAACAAGGCAAAGCGGCAGATTTTACAAAGCGATTCGCCACAGTGGGAAATGATGCTAGAAACAATGTTCAACCCGCACTATCCATCACCCGGATTTTTCAACATTCGCTATTTGCAAAAGCTCATTCTGCTCTCTGCAGTGGCGCACCACGAGCGGGGACAGACAGCGCAAATGCTGTTAGATATGGAAGCTTCCTGGCGACTGAATCAGGCGATCGCACAGCGCCCAGACCTCGTTTCTCAGCTCTTATCATCAATCATCCTCATGCAGCAAGCTAGCCTGCTACGCCACTTTGAAAGCGTCCCGGCTCACTGGCAGACCCGCTTAGCTTCGCAATCTCCTCAGCAGGCAATCCTGACCGGCCTACAGTTTGAAAGCTGGCTAAGGTACAAGATCTCGCAAAGCACCTGGTCACGCGGCAATACGCGCTGGTTCTCTGCGCGGTCATACTTCAAGCTCAAGACGATCGAGGCAGCTGAAACCACACAGGCGGCTCTTGATTGGCTCGCTAAAACAGATATCTGCTCTACGCCCCAGGTTGCGATAGAAAGGGAGCTAAGAAGGATACAAACGGACCAAGGAGAACAAGAAAATGCCTTCTCATCTGCGGTAATGGCTAGACGCTGGATCAGCGCAGGCGATCGCGCTCTGACCTTAGAGCTCTCACAGCACATTCTAGCGGCCAAGCAGCTACGAGCAAAACAGGGCACATGGCCTACCCAGCTACTCAACTTAGACTCTCAGGTATGTCCAGGAGAACGCTGGGTCTATGAACTCACCGAAGATAAGATAGCCTTCTCCTTGAGTAAACAGCTAGTCACAGGCACCGTAGTCCCCCTCCGATACACTGCAAAAAGACAGATGGCAGTCTCGGGAAGTGAAGTGCCATAAGCTGAGTACCGCTACAACGTCATAAACAAAATGCCTGTTGCTTCCTCAAGCAACAGGCATTCCTATCAAATTTCCCAAACTCTACCTAATGCCCTAGCTCGCTTTAACCGCCTTCTTCGACATGCTGTATGTGCCGCCCCGTCCACGATGCCAAACACCGTCACGAGCACCTGCCGACAAGATGTTAGAGATTCGATTGCGTGCTTTCAAGAAGTGGCTCTTAGGCATATCTTCTTTGAACACTACGTTCATCACATCTGCAATCTTGAAAATGGTGTCTGGCTGCGCCTGCAATACGCCGACAATCACGTCGGGAAGCGGCGACTTCTTGTAGGTGCCTTGAAGGTAACGCTGCCAGTCAGCTGTTCTACCGCTGCGCTTGGAGGCTTCTGTCTTGTTGGTAGCTGCTTTTGTTGAGGCTGTCTCTTTAGGTTCTATCACCTTTTTTTCTGCTTCAGGTGCCGCCTTGGTCTTTGCCTCAGCGACGGCTTTAGCTGCCGTTTTCACTTTGGAGGGACGACCGCGAGTAGCCTTTGACTTTGCAGGTTTAGTTTCAGTAGATTTGTCTGCTTTGCGTTTGCCAGTTATCTTCGCACCGACTGCTGTTTTCTTTGTCGCTGTTTTAGTCGTCGTTGGAGTAGCGGTAACAGCTGAGGCGTCGGCATCAGCAGACGTTTCACCCAATTCGAACATAGAAATGACAGTCTGAATGCCCTTGCGCTTTTCTTGTAGCTCACTGAGCTGGGCTTCCAAAGCGATCGCCTGGGCGGACAGCTCAGAATCCACCTCTAAAAGTTGTGGTAAAACAGATGTAGACATACGATTTTTCTCCTTGGATTTGATATAGGTTGGGGAAACAGGGACAAAGCTCTATTCTAATTAGAGCGATCGCGCTTAACGAAAAGCTCTATTCTAAAAAGTACTGCTAATAAAAACTATCAGCGAAGACTTCTAGAAGTTCCATCAGCAAGACTTTTGGTCAAGACTTACAGGTGTAAATTGAAATCTAGAAGCCCTTTGCTTACAGACAAGCAATTCCAGTTGAGCAGCCTTGGTCGAGCAATCCGCGAACGGCAATCTTCTTGTGAGTGAGTTCTTGTGAGTGAGTTCTTGTGAGTGAGTAGAAGGTAAACCTGAAATAGATGCCTAAGAACGGCCCTTGGAAGGCAGAATCCCAGTAGCACCGGAAGAGCACGCTCCCGAAAACACGCTAGCGAAAGCCTGTACGGAACAAGTGCAAAAGACAGCTACGGAGGTTAAATCCTACCTGAAACGTTTTAGACAAAAATAACTTTTTTGAGAATAACACTATTTAATCACTTTCTTCTTTTTCAGCAAGACTTTTCTGGACGTTTTTTCGAAATTTTAGAAAGATTACGGTCAAATATCCATTCTTCACTACTTAAATCGCCTATTGTTTATGACTGATACTTGTGATTGGCAGCACACCTAGAACCACATACTTAATCAACAGGAAGAGGACAACCAGCGCTAACATTCCTCCACCTAGCCACCTACGCACCTGAATAACAACGCCAAACGTCAACTCCGAAGCTGGCGCTAGAACAAACCAGAGGCTGAGAAAAAACAGTCCCACGATATTCGCCAGAAGGACGGGTATTCGCGAGGAGAGGCCGAAAGAGACGACCGCAGGTGTCTGCCCAGGCTGTAGCTGTAGCTCTGCCAACAGATTGAACCAGAGCTGACTACAAACAATCGCAACAGCACCCGCCGGCAGAGAAACCAATGCCGTATAAAAGCCCAGTAACTCTAGAACAATAGTACTATTAACGACAGAAAGGAATCGGTAGAGGCGAGCGTCCTCTACCTGTTGCATAGTCGCCGCAACATTGTCTAAGTCCACTTTTGCCATGCGAGCCAGCTCTGGGCAAAATAACGCTAGCGCCAAAGCTAATAGCTGCTGTGCCACCGTTTCATGATAGACAGCCTGCCAAATCAATCCTATGCCAGCAGGTGCAAAAAACAGCGGCACGAATTGTTTGATAAATAGCCAGTTTGAAGGCATGGCGTCCTGGTGAATGACTCGTAGAATTTACACCAATAGAATCTATAGTAGTCTGTGCTCAAAAAAGTAGCTTATTCCGGACTGAGCCAGGTTTAGATTTCTTAGGTAGTTGGCTATGTCTTCTTCTCGGCGCTATATCCTTACCCTTTGCTGCCCAGATCGGGTTGGTATTGTTGCTGCAGTCAGCACTTTGATTGCCAACAACAACGGCTGGATTAGTAGAGCCCATCACCATTCGGACCAGGTAGCGCAACGCTTCTTTACTCGTCAGGAGATTTTGGCTGACTCGCTCAATTTTCCAATTGAGGAGTTGCGTCGTCGCTTTGAACCGATTGCCTCACAGTTCAAGATGGACTGGAAGATTAGAGACTCGACTAGGAAAACGCGAGTCGTTATCTTTGTCTCGAAGGGTGGGCACTGTCTATACGACTTGCTGTCGCGGTGGAAGTCGCAGGAGCTAGAAATTGAGATTGCCTGCGTGATCTCTAATCACGAAGTGTTTCGAGGGCTGGTCGAATGGCATGGCATACCCTACTTCTATGTGCCAGTTACACCGCAGATAAAGGCAGCAGCTTGCGCGCAGATGATGGCTTGCTTTGAAGAAGTCAGAGGAGATGTGATGGTGCTAGCTCGGTATATGCAGATCTTGCCGCAGGAGATGTGCGATCGCTATTCTGGCAGAATCATCAACATCCATCATTCGTTTCTTCCTTCGTTTATCGGTGCCAAACCCTATCATCAGGCCTATGCTCGCGGAGTCAAGCTGATCGGTGCGACCTGTCACTATGTCACTGAAGATTTAGACTGTGGGCCAATCATCGATCAAGATGTGTTACGCATCGATCACTCCGACTCACCCAAAGACCTAGCTCGACATGGCAAAGACATTGAAAAGACAGTCCTAGCAAGAGGGCTACGCTATCACATCGAAGACAGAGTAATGCTGCATGAGAATAAGACGATCGTCTTTCGGTAGAGACGCCCTCTAGATAGATGCTGATTTCGTTACAAGATTCTTCAATCAGGTAAGCGACGGCTACAGAAGACGCTACACTCACTTTGTACAAATCCTCTTTTGAGAGAGCATAGCTATCTAATTTGTTCCAACTAATCAAAACGAGGACTTCAATAAACTACGAGGACTTTTGAATCATGGCCGATCCCGTCCTTTCGCAGCTTGTGACTGTTGAATCGGATCTCACCGAGCAAATTGAGCATTTAGAAGCTCAGCTTAGCCAGCTACAGATTAAACGCCAGGAGCTATTGTCTGTCATTGATATGTTTAACAATGACGCCATTGGCAGTAGCAATGCCGATGGTGAGCCGATTCCAGCAGCAGAAACACCTGAGCAGAAAGCACCTAAGCAAGAAAAAGCATTGGCCACCACAGCCGCAGCATCCGCGAAGGCTACGCCAAGTCGACAGACAGAGCAGACAAGCCACTCGACTAAAAAGAAGAAGAAAGACGGTAGAGCTGCTGCCTGGCAAAAGCACGTTCAGCCTCAATACAAAAACTTGGCGCTTCCCGAGGCCGTTAGTAGCGTGCTAAGAGCAGAGCCTACCAAAATTTTTAAGATTGTAGATGTGATGTCTTCTATCTTCAAAGAAAGTATGCCGAAGACGTCTTATCTGAAGGCGCGCAATCGAATTTCCAATATCTTGTCTGCTGGTGCGCGCGATGGTACATGGTACAGAGGTCGAAACGGCCGCTATTCTCAGTCAGAGAGTGTCACCAAAAGCTAGCAGGCAGCTGGGTCTTCTATCTTATGAATCAGTTTCTTTTCGATCAGCCTTTAAAGGCTAAGTTTTGGAGGACCAGTCTATGCAGCTAGATAATCCGTGGTTAATAGCGATTCTTCTCAACACTCTCTTGGTTGCGATCGCCTTTCTCTTGCCCAAAAAGTTGCTGACGCCTGCGGGCTATGGCAATGCTTGGCTGCTGGGCGTCATCATCTGGGTAGCCTTCGGCTGGCAAGGCTATGCAACTGTCTTGTTCTACTTCTTTGTCGGTTCAGCAATTACCAAAGTCAAGATGGCTGAAAAAGAAGCGCTAGGAATCGCTGAGGCCAGAGGAGGAGTGCGAGGGCCTGGAAACGTGTGGGGATCGGCTTTGACAGGAGCCGTTTGTGGGCTGCTGGCGATCGCGCTCTCCTCTAGCTGGCAGTCCCTGTTAGCGCTGGGATTTGTGGCCTCGCTAAGTACTAAGCTCTCAGATACAACTGCTACCGAAATCGGTAAAGCCTATGGAAAGAGAACGTTTTTGATCACAACGCTTTCGCCAGTGCCTAGAGGAACAGAAGGGGCAGTCAGTCTAGAGGGTACCTTGGCTGGCGTTTGTGGTTCGCTGGCACTAGCTGTAGTAGCCTACGGTACCGGGCTAATTGAGCCGGTTGGGATTTTACTCTGTGCGATCGCCGCCTTTATCGCGACTACTATTGAGAGCCTAATTGGAGCTACTGTCGAAGAAAAATTGAGCTGGCTTACCCATGACCTGGTCAATATCACAAACACGACAATCGGCGCAATCGTAGCGATCGCAATCGGCTGGCTAATTGCCTAGTTCGTGTCTACGTAGATGTACTTCTTCTACAAGAAAAGATCACTCATTCGTAAAAAACAAGATACTATAGGGAAACTGATCCCGGCCCGTATCGATAGCGAAAGCTGCACGATGGCATAGCTTTCAGACAACCACCCTTGTCTGTAGCGCTTCAGTAAATGCCCATAAAAACCAATGATAAAAGAGCCCTCCTATGATCACTATGGTCACTGATGAGAATTTCACTCACGAAGTTTTAGCCTCTTCAGTTCCAGTACTCGTCCATTTCAGCGCCCCCTGGTGCGGCATTTGTCGCTTAATTCCCCCCATCTTGAACAGCTTTCGAGCAGAATGGCCTGGTCCTATAGAGATTATTGATATCAACGCCGATCAAAACTTTAGACTAGCCAACCGCTATCGGCTCACCGCCTTGCCGACCGTACTCTACATAGAAAGCGGCAGGGTCTTACAGCGGATAGAAGGCTTTAGCAGCCGAGAAGATTTTCGGGCTCAGCTAGAAGAGATTAAGCAGCACTATCACTTAGGAAGCGCATTCTCCCGCTCGGCTTAACTCGTAGGGACGTTACGCCCCTACGGGCTGTGATGATGGTAGGTAGCCTTTTATCAAGAAGTCCTGCCCAACAGGCATGATCGAAACCGACTCTAGGCTCAGCGCCTCGGTCATCTTCTCGAAGCCTAGCTCTCCGATGGGCGAAGGCGCACTGCCGCCGCCAATGAGCTTGGGCGCAACAAACGCCCAGACTTTCTGAACCGTGCCCGCTGCGATCGCCTCAGCCGCTAGCGTCCCCCCGCATTCCCATAAAACGCTCATCAGCCCTCGCTGATATAGCCGCTCCATCACAGCCGCAGGCGTCAAGCTTTTCATCATCTCTACTTCTACCCCTTGACGGACCAAAGCTGCTTTGACTTCAGAATCGGCATCCACTTGAGTGAAGACCAGCGTCGGCGCTGTTTCTACCCTCCAGAGATTAGCCGCTATTGGTAGATCTAGCTGGCGACTCATAACAACTCGAAATGGGTCATGGCTGCCTTCGCCATGGCTAGTTAGATTGGGATCATCTTTGCGTACGGTGTTGCCGCCTACGATGACTGCGTCGCAGCGACTGCGCAGCTGATGTACCTGCTGACGAGAGGATGGACCGCTAATCCAGGCGCTGTGGCCTGTCGACGTTGCAATCTTGCCATCTAGCGTCATGGCATATTTCAAGATGCCAAACGGCTGGCGATAGGTGACTTGATGAATAAAAGCCTCGTTAAGCTGACGACACCGCGCTTCTTCAACCCCGACACTGACATTGATACCAGCTTCCTGAAGCCTTTCGACGCCCCCTTTTGCCTGAGGATTCGGATCGCGCATACCGATTACTACTCGCCGAATCCCAGCGTCAATCACGGCTTCGCTACAGGGGGGCGTCCGGCCCGTATGGTTGCAGGGTTCTAGGTTGACGTAGAGGGTACCGCCCTGGGCGCGATCGCCCGCCGCCCGCAGCGCAAAAACCTCAGCGTGGGGCTCGCCTGCTTTGGGATGAAAGCCTTCTCCCACGATGGCACCGCCCTGGGTAATCACAGAGCCAACCATCGGATTAGGCGCGGTGTGACCAGCCGCTCTAGCCGCTAGTTCGCAGCAGCGAAGCATCAGCTTAGCGTCACTATTGTATTGATTGGAAGCTTCAAGCTGACTCATATTCAGTCTGATAGGGGTGTAGTTTAATAGAGCTGTTAATGCGCTGATCTTAGGCGCTGAGCGACTGCTACTTTATGAGCTATTCTTCTGCAAGGACGCGGTTCAAATCGCCGACTTTCTGGGTGCTAGGGTTAATTGCCAGCCTGGTTATTCTATCTACTGGGCTAGTAGCTAAGCCGATAGAACCAGCCTCTGCCCAAGCACCAGCGCAGTCTACGCCAGCAGCGCCCACAGAGACAGCACAGCCTCCACCTGCCGTTGAAGCACCTGCAATTAATCGGCTACTGCCAGCTTTTCCTATACAGTGGCCGCAGCCAATTCTAGGTGAGGCCGCCACTGAGGCGATCGCACCTGTCTACCTAGATGGCAGAACCGTATTTTATCTCAGTGCCACCACCGCCGCTGGGCAAGAGGCCGCAGAGCTACGCGCCCAAGAAATTCAAAAACGACTCAATACGCTGGCTTTCGAGAGTTTGAATCAAGAAAGCGATCAAGCACAAAGCGGCGGTCCATCAATCAACGTCACCACCGACCAGCCTAGCGGATTGCCTGTGATCGAAGTAGGTGGCGAACCTTTTTTGACTGTAACTACGCTAGATGCGCAGATCATCGGCCTAGCTAGCCCCGAAGACTATGCCCGCGCGCTAGCAGAAACCCTAAAGTCCGCTTTTACCCGCTATCGCCAGGAGCGTCAGACCGAATCTCTACAGCGACAAATGACGCTTTCTATGGGTATGGGCCTCGTTGCTCTGCTCATACAGCTGGTCATTCGGTGGCTGATCAGGCGGATCAAGCAAAGGCTAAAGTATCTCTCTACCACTGAGACCCAGCTAGGAAAAGCAACTAGCATAGGTCGCCCTCCTTTGGTTAGCACGCCCACTGCTGATGTCTTTGAATCTGTTTTTGAGCTGCTAAAGGCGCGTTTGGACAACCGCCAAAGGCGAAAAATTAATGAGACCGTTCGAGGATTGCTAGCCGCCTCGCAGTATGTGCTGTGGGTGCTGGCCGGGCTGTGGATACTGGCTAGATTTCCCTATACTCGGTGGCTGACGACGCTGCTGCTGTACTGGCTAGAACTGCCAGGTCGGATTTTTCTAGCGACAGGGATTGCTTATGTTCTACTTAGAGTCAGCAGCTTTGTGATCGATAAGGTCGGGTTTGCTTTGCAAGAAGGGGCACAGTGGGCACCGGACTCGTCGCAGCGGCTGAGGCTGCGATTTCTAACGTTCTCCCAGGTGGCCAAGGGACTGGTTGGAACGGTGATCTTCGGAACGCTGCTGCTGGTGGTGCTGGCGATCGCAGGTATTCAGGTGGGTCCCATCCTAGCGGGCGCTGGGATCGTGGGCGTTGGTATTTCTCTGGCGGCCCAAAGCCTGATCAAAGACATTATCAACGGCTTTTTGATTCTGTTCGAAGACCAGTTTGGGATTGGCGATATCGTCACCATTCAGGGGCTAACCGGCACCGTCGAACGCCTTAATCTACGCATCACTCAGCTTAGGGATATTGAAGGTCGACTGATTACAATCCCAAATAGTCAGATCGGCATTGTTGAAAACCTGTCCAAAGATTGGTCGCAGGTAGATTTGATGATACGGGTTGCGCCTACGGTGGATTTAGCGGAGGTTTTACCGCTGCTAAAAGAGACTGCAAGTGCGATCGCCAACGATCCGCAGTGGCAGCAATTCATACTCGAGCCCCCTGATTTGCTTGGTGTTGAATCTGTTGATCACGCTGGGATAGCCATCCGCCTCTTGATGAAAACTCAACCGTCTAAACAGTTTCTAGTTGCCAGAGAGCTGCGAGCAAAAGTAAAACAGGCCTTCGATAAGGCGGGCATCTCACTCGGCGTACCGCAGCGGAAACTAGAGGTATCTTTAGACAGACGAACAGACGAGGAAATAGAGGATGAGGAGTTGGCGTTTGGTTCTGCTCAAGCTATGGAGGATGACTGGGGAGAATAAGGATGGTAGGGGTGAGCGCATGTCAATCTACTCTGACCAGGCGAATCTCGGTTCTTTGCTGACGAGCATCCGTTGGGCTGATCTCTCCTAACGGCTCACTGGGGCCTTTTCCTTCTGGCAAAATGCTCAGTTCGACACCGATGCCTTTGAGATAGTTGGCGACAACGGTTGCTCGCTGCTGGCTCAATAGCTGATTTGCCTGAGCATCTCCTGTCTGAGAGGTATGGCCGATCACTCGCAAGGCAACGGTTTCTTGGTTGAACTCCTTAAGTTCGCCCGCTAATTTGGCCAGCGTCTGAGCGCCTTCTTCAGTAAGCTGCGCCGAACCGCTGGCAAAGCTGACCTGCCCTTGCACCTGCACGTTTCCGATATCGGGTGCCGTTTGAATTTGTTCTGCCGAAGCTTGTATCGCTGAAGCTACTATCGGCAATTTGCCGGAGAGCTTATCGGCTAGCTCGGGATTGTCAGCTCGAATTAGATCGATTAGCGCCTGCGTATTGTTAGCGGCTTCTGTTACAAACTGCCCTGTGTAGAGACTAGAGACATCAGCTGGAACGGCCTCGATTCTGTTCGATAGCGTTAGGACAGCGGCGGTGGCTTCTATCCGCTTTTTCAAGGTGTTCTCCTCGAACCAGTTTTTGGCTTTGGTCGCACTAAAAAAGTCGATGCCGTCGATAATACTAGCGGCTTCGTCTACTGAAAGTCCGCCATCTTCGGCGACTTGAGTCTGGAGCTGAATAGCATCTCTGGCGTTGGCGTCAATTCGCCGATAGTATTTTTCTAGCAGCAGCGAAATGATCTCTGGATTTGACTTGATTAGCCGATCGGAAGCAACGACAACATCAACGATAACGTTGGGAGCATCTCTACTGGAGAGCACAACGCTATACCCCTGTTTTCTTGACTGGACAACGTAAGGCTCCCAAAGAACTGCGATCGCAACGTTCTCTTTAGGGTCTTGCATCAGCGTCCAGGCTTCGGACGCATCGGCAACGGGTTTCAGCTCAAAATCCGACAGGTTAAACGTATCAAACTGAGTGTCTAGCACTAGTGCCAAGTATTCGCTAGGGGTATCTGCCGCGTAGGCAATACTGAGCTTTTTCCCCTGCGCCTTGGTTTGCTGGACTAGCTTTTTAAGGTCCAGCAGAGACTTCAAGCTGCTGTACTGTTTGGTATTGAGTACGACCGCGTCCGCACCGATAGTTCTATCTAGAAGTCCGACAATCTTGCCCTTAGGCTGCTGCTGCACAAACTGATCGAGACTGGTGACTATTAGATCTGCCTCGCCCTGGTCTAACCTTTTTGCTCTAAGCGTTTGATCAAACTCGTCTGCGTAGTTGATTTCGATCCCAGAGTCTTCTAAAACAGATTGAAAATCCTCGTTGCGAAAGGTGCTGTAGCCGCTAAAGGTATCGCCTAGCAGGGTTATCTGAACGGCTTCTTTAGACGGGTTCGAAGCAGCGTCCTGTGCGATCGCAGGTTCAACCACCTCACGAGAATTGTTCGATCTCAAGCCATCGGACCCAGAGCGAGAGATCAAAAATATGCCAGCAAATAGTCCTAGCGCGCCAGCAGTGAGCGAGAAATAGAGCCGTGGTTTGGCTGCTAGTGATCCGAGCAAAGATAGCGGGGGGCGAGCAGTCTCCACGGCAGACGGACTTTGAACAACAGAGACCGGCCGGGTAATGCCGGGCAGATGACTCTCAATCCAGCCCTCGTCAAAAACTTGAGCATAGATTGCATTGCCTATGCTCAGAGTGTCATTGTCTAACTTGACCAAGCCAGTCTTCAGCAGCAGTGCTTGCTCCGGCGTCGATTTCTGCGGCAGATGGTCTCTTTGTAAAACTTGCAGATACAAAATCAGCAGTGAATCTCTAGGCTCATAGCGCAAAAGCTTCTCCTCAATTCGCTTGAGGTGATTAGCCGCCCTACCGCTACGCCAATCCTGAAGAATCTTGGTCTCAACAATAGTATCTACAGCTTTCTCCCCTTCTCCCTTCGCGATTCTTGAAGGATGGGACAGAACATAGCCCTGTAGCAGCTGGGTGAGAATCGTTTGTCCACCCGTCCACTGTTGAATTTTCTGCTCGATAGCAGAGACTGTCTGCGCATCGTCAATCTTCAATAGCAGCCCTTCGTCAAAATTATTTGAATTACTCACTGGCCAGCTCGGTATCGTCACTCGTACAAAAATCTCTCAAGACACGTCTTTGCGGCTTCCTAGCTGACGCTAGATACATCTCAACAGAGATATTTTGCGTCTACCCCTATATACAGAGGATCTTCTGCATATCCTGATGTTTTTAAATAGAAGCTATAAATCGTGGATAGTACGGATTGACAAAACATTTCATATGTGCATCTATCAACGAATGGAGCAGAGAAAAGGCGGAGGATGGAAAGTAATTTTTTGTTTGCGATCGATGGCCGAACGGTAATCTATCGCAGCGTTGCGCTGTATGGTGAGGTGTGTTGAGGTCACTGTTGGTATTTGCGGATGTCTAGTGGCTGGCTGTCATTTGGATCACCGTCTTGAAAGTTAATTTGAAAGCTCACTTGCTATTGTCTACTCTCTGCTCTCAAAAGCTCAAAGCGTTAGTCGCAGCCACGTTGGGCGTAATGGTAGGGCCTTTGTTAGCGTTTGAGTCGGGGACAGGCGGGGTGAGCAATGACGCGGCGTCTTGGGGAAGTGCGATCGCATCTCAACCCATCTCAGAATCTGCCGCGCAACCTACGGTCCAAGCAGCCGACAGAAATATCGCAGATATCACCATTGCCGACATTCAAATTCGCCTTATCGACGAATCTGGCACGCTTCAGCAAGCCGCTAGCTCACACAGCTTCCGCCAAGCCCTTGATCTTCATATTGGCGACCCCTACGATTCGCAGGTAGCAAAAGTCAGCCTCGCAAAGGTCAAAGACTTCGCCGAGCAGGTCACTTTGACTACAGAACCTGCCGTCGATCCCCAGCAGATCGTACTAGTCATCACCGCCGAAAGGCCGAACAAATTCTTCTACGGCTTCGGCAGATTTCCAGAACCCACCGCTCTGCAAGGACCGCTACGCCCCGATGTCACCGATACCGTTTCTAATCGCGCCGTTGGATTTTCCATTGGTGCCTACGGTGGACTAGCCGGCATCGGCAACAGCAATCAGTCCCTCGCGGTTGGTCTTGTCGGTGGAGTCAACGCTCTGGGCCTAGAGTTAGACTATACCTATCAGCTAGACGACCGCTCTGGCCTCGCCGCCAACTTTGCTAACCAGCGCGGGATAGAAACCGAATTCGACAATGGCGAAATCAATATCGATACGCCCAATGGAGAAGATCCGTGGGTTCATCGCATTGGCGGTGGCGTAGAATACTTCCGTGAGATCAGCCCGGCGCTCTCTGGCGCAGTGGGTCTTTCCTACCAGCGCATTACGGTGAGAGACGACATCTTCTCAGATAATACTTTTGCGCTAGATGAAGTCGGCAATCCACTCACCGTCAGCGACAGCGGCGCAGACGAGCTATTGACAATCAATCTGGTGGGCGATCTAGACTACCGAGACAATCCTATCGACCCAGGGCGTGGATCGAGACTGCTCTTTGGCATGGACCAGTCGATTCCAGTGGGCAATGCCAGCATTTTCTTCAACCGAATCAGCGCCAACTACACATACTTCATACCGTTGAACCTGTTTAGCTTTGCAGCTGGCAACCGCACCCTCGTCCTCAATGCCCAGGGCGGCACTATCCTCGGCGACGCTCCCCCCTACGAGACCTTTAGCCTCGGCGGTCCTAACTCCGTTCGGGGCTACGAAAGAGGCGAAATCAGCTCCGGTCGTAGCTTCCTTCAGGCTACCGCCGAATATCGCTTTCCAATCGCCAACTTCAGCGCCGCGCGGCAAGATATCAACTTAGGAGGCACTCTCTTTGCAGATTTTGGCAGTGACCTCGGCTCCAGTAGTGCTGTCATCGGTGCCCCAGCTGAAGCAAGAGATAAACCCGGCAGTGGCTTTGGTGGAGGGTTTGGGCTACGCGCTGTTACTGGCTTTGGCACAGGCCGAGCAGAGCTAGGCATCAACGATCAAGGCGATATTAATGTGTTGTTTAGTGTGGGCGATCGCTTCTAGTCAGCCCAATCTGACGGACTTAGAAAACCACAGGCAAACCTCAAACCATTAGTTCAGAAAGCTCCATCCAGCGTTCAGTCGCAGAATCAATCTCTTCTGAGATTGCGGCAATCTCCTCAGAAAGCTTTTGCAATTCCTCGTAGTCACTAGGTGGAGCAGGGTACAGCAGTTTTTCCAGCTTTGCCTTTTTGGCTTCTAGCTTCGGGATTTTGGTTTCGAGCGAGGCGTATTCTCGTTTATCTTTGCTGGAGACTTTCTTTGTCGCAGAACTATTTGCCGTAGAGCCATTCGAGTATTTTACGGTTTTCTGTTCTACTGCTGCTGGCTTTTGGGTTTGCGCTGCTTTCTGTTCTACTTTTTGAGCGGATTCTTGTTTTTTCTTCCTGTCTAGGTAGACGCTGTAGCTGCCTGGGTAGCGGCGGATGTTTCCTCCTGGTTCTAGGGCGAAGATGTTCTTTACGGTGCGATCTAGAAAGTAGCGGTCGTGAGAGACGGTGATGACGCAGCCAGTGAAGCTTTCTAGGTAGTCTTCTAAGACAGTAAGGGTCTGTACGTCTAGGTCGTTAGTGGGCTCGTCTAGAATCAAGACGTTCGGGGCACTGAGCAGGACGCGCAGCAGGAACAACCGGCGCTTTTCGCCGCCGGAGAGTTTGTTGATAGGGGTGTACTGTTGATTGCTGGTGAAGAGGAAGCGCTCTAGCATCTGGGAGACGCTGATCTCGCTGCCGTCGGCGGTGGTGACAAATGAGCCTTCCTCTTTGAGGTAGTCCATGACGCGCTGCTCTTCGTTGAGCGCTTCGAGGAGTTCTTCGGAGTGCTGGTTGAAGTAGCCGATGTGAATGGTTTGACCAATGTCGACGGTGCCACTGTCGGGTTCGAGCTTACCAGTGATAATGTTCATCAGGGTGGATTTGCCTGCGCCGTTGCCGCCGATGATGCCGATGCGATCGCTCGCCGTGAATTCATAAGTAAAGTCTTTGATTAGCGTGCGATTGTCAAACGACTTACTCACCCCTTCTAGCTCAATCACCTTCTTGCCAATCCGCCGCCCAGCCGTATCAATCTCGACCTTTCCCTGAGTTTCCTTGAAGGTTTTGTCCTTCATCTCATCGATTCGCTGAATCCGAGCGTTTTGCTTCGTACTCCGCGCCTTCGGTCCCTGTCGCAGCCAGGCCAACTCGCGCCGCAGCATTCCCTTGAACTTTTGCTGAGAACTCGCTGAAGATGCCTCCTGGTCGGCTTTCTTCTCCAGATAATAGGCGTAGTTACCCGCATAGGTGTACAGATCGGCCCGATCGATTTCAAGAATGCGATTGGTCACATTATCGAGAAAATAGCGATCGTGCGTGATCAGCACTAGTGCCCCTCGAAACTGACCAAGATAATCTTGCAGCCACTCCACCGACTCGGCGTCTAGATGGTTTGTCGGCTCATCCATCAACAGCAGATCTGGATCGCTCATCAGCGCAGCTGCTAAAGCTACTCGCTTGCGATAGCCACCCGAAAGATCGCCTACCCTAGCGTCAAAATCTTCAATTCCCAGCTTAGTTAAGACGATTTTGGCGTTAGTTTCTAGGTCCCACGCGCCAGAATCTTCCATCTTTTCACCAACCGTCGCTAGCCGATTCATCAGCTGATCTAGCTCTTTCCCAGCCGCATGAGACATTTTGTGCGACAGCGCTTCGTATTCTCGTACTAGCTGCATCTGCTCGCCGCAGTCAGCAAACACCTGATCTAGTACCGTTAGCTCTTCATTGATTTCTGGCTGCTGCGGCAGATACACCAGCCGCGATCCAGATTTTGTCAATCGCTGTCCGCTGTCGATCGGCTCCAAGCCACCCATCATCTTCAGCAGGGTTGACTTGCCGGAGCCGTTCACACCGATGACGCCCACCTTGTCGTCAGGCTCAATGCTAAAAGAGCCGTCGCGCAGCACTTCTTTGATGCCAAAGTCTTTACTAACAGATTGAAAGGTGATCAGACTCATAGAAGCTTGTTTGGAGGATTAATGAAACGGAACTAACTGAAACAGGCGAATTGGGTAATGCTTTCATCCTATGGCAAAACTACAAAAGCAAACGGCAAAGGTAGACGGCACAAGGGAAATGGGTCTAGCCCACCGCCGATTTGCTCTGTCGCCCAACCCCCTGTAATGATATAAATGTTAAGGTTTCTGAAGCATTTTTGATTCACGGCAACAACGCTCAGCGAACGAGGTGCTTTTTTCTGATTTTTACAGGAGTGTTAACTTTTGACCGCCACGACAGAAAGGTTTGCTACTGCGCGTCCCGCGACACCAGAGGCATCTTTACAGCTCAAAGAGATTATCCGTAGCCTACCTCGAGCCTACTTTGAAAAAGATTCGACTAAAGCTCTAAAGCACGTTCTCATTAGCGTATCAGCCGTCATTCTAGGCTACTGTGCCATTGTTTTTCTCCCTTCATTTCTGCTTCCATTCAGCTGGTTTTTTACCGGCACCGCGCTTACTGGCTTTTTCGTAATTGGTCATGATGCTGGCCATCGCTCGTTTGCGAAGAGTCGTTGGGTAAACGACCTAGTTGGCCATATTGCCTTTTTACCGCTGATCTATCCGTTCCACTGCTGGCGTTTGCTGCACGACCATCATCATCTACATACCAACAAGATGGAAGAGGACAATGCTTGGACGCCGCTATTAGTCGAAGACTATCTTAGCTATTCACCCATGATGCGTTTCCTTCAGCGCAGCATTCGCAGCTACTTTTGGTGGGTGGGCTCGATTGGCCACTGGGCGATGTACCACTTTGATCTGAGGAATTTTAGGGAACGCGATCGCGCCAAAGCCGCCTTCTCTATCGCAGTTGTCGCTATCTTCGCAGCCATCTTCTTTCCTACCTTGATCGCCACCACTGGCCTCTGGGGCTTCATCAAGTTCTGGCTAGTGCCCTGGATGGTCTATCACTTCTGGATGAGCACCTTCACCATCGTGCATCACACCATCCCCGAAATTCAGTTCAAGCCCACTGCTCAATGGAATGCAGGCGAAGCCCAGCTAGCAGGCACCGTCCACTGCACCTATCCTCGCTGGATTGAATTCCTTTGCCACGATATCAACGTGCATGTTCCACACCACGTTTCTACCGGCATTCCTTCCTACAACCTGCGCGATGCCCATGACCACCTCAAGCAAAACTGGGGCGAGCACATCATCGAGCGCAAGTTCACCTGGAAGCTAATGATGGATATCGTTAGCCAGTGCCACCTGTATCACCCCGAAAAGGCCTATCAGTCTTTCAAAGAGGCGGGATTCTAGCTAATAGGTCACATCCTAAAGACGCTAAAGGTCTTTAAGATGTAAGATCCCCGAGGGGTGAGCGCAGTCGAACCCCGGCGATACAACTAGACAACCGTCTTATCTTTGCGGCGCTTCTTTTTAACAGGAGGGCCGCTTCTAACGTTTCGCTGACGCTTGGGCTTACCTGTGCGCCATTCGCCGTCATCGCGGGTTTTACCCATGCTGGTGATGTTCATAGGGTTGCCCAAGACTTCTACGCGCTGAAGCAGATCAAAGGTCTCTTTGGGGATGCCGACCGGAAGATCTACCGTGCTGTAATCGTCGTAGACGCTGATGCGACCGATGTACTTGTTGGCGAGACCGGTTTCATTGGCGATCGCACCCACAATATGACCGGGCTTCACGCTTTGCGCTTTGCCCACTGCCAAACGGAAGCGTTCCATGCCCACACTCTGCGTCGCCGCACCAGAGCCTGCATCGCGCCGCCTTGGCTTTGCGTTTTCTTCTAGCAGCAGCGGCTCATCACCCTGCATCAGCTTAGCGAGTGCGCCAGCAATCTCAATGGCAGGAACATCGTGCTCTTGTTCATACTGCTCCAGAATCTGAGTGAAGAACGCAGAATCTTCTTGGGCTAGCGTATCGGTGATCTTTTGCTTGAATCGTGCAATCCGCTGATCGTTGACCACATCGGTAGAGGGCATCTCCATCTGCTCAATTCTCTGCTTGGTCGATCGCTCGATAGAACTCAGCAGCCGCTTTTCACGAGGCGTCACAAACAAAATCGCCTCACCTTCACGCCCGGCTCTACCTGTACGTCCAATCCGGTGGACATAGGCCTCGGGATCATAGGGCATGTCGTAGTTAATTACGTGGCTGATGCGCTCTACGTCGAGACCTCTAGCCGCAACATCAGTGGCAACTAGAATATCAAGCTTGCCCTGCTTCAGGCGATCTACCGTGCGCTCGCGTTGGTTTTGAGGCACGTCTCCACTCAAGGGCGCAGCGTTGTAGCCGCGTGCTTCTAGCTTTTCGGACAGCTCCACAGTGGCTACTTTGGTGCGCACAAAGACAATCATGCCGTCAAAATCTTCGACTTCTAGGATGCGAGTGAGCGCATCAAGCTTGTGATAGCCGCTGACTGGCCAAAAGCGCTGACGAATGGTGTCTGCTGTTTTAGACTGATTTTTGACTGCTAGCTCTTGAGGAGAGTTGAGATACTTTTGCGCAATCTTGCGAATGGCATGAGGCATCGTTGCTGAAAAGAGCGCAACCTGACGGGATTTGGGGGTTTGGGCGATGACCCATTCCACATCGTCGATAAAGCCCATCCGCAGCATTTCGTCAGCTTCGTCTAACACCAAAAACTTCAGATTGTCCAGCTTGAGCGTGCCGCGCTTGATGTGGTCGATCACCCGTCCAGGGGTGCCGACAACCACATGCGCCGCTCTTCTAAGCTGCCTGAGCTGTACCTGGTAACCCTGGCCGCCGTAAATCGGCAGCACGTGAAAGTCCTTTATATGGGAGGCATAGCCTTGAAATGCTTCGGCAACTTGCAAGGCTAGTTCTCTAGTAGGCGCTAGCACTAATGCCTGTGGGTCGGTATTAGAGACATCAATTTGAGAAAGAATTGGCAGAGCAAACGCGGCGGTTTTACCTGTGCCTGTTTGGGCCTGTCCGATGATATCTTTGCCATCCAAAATCGGCGGAATGGTCAGCGACTGAATTGGGGTTGGCGTTTCGTAACCAGCATCGTCCAGGGCTTGAAGGACGGCAGGAATGAGTGAGAGATCTTGGAAAGAGGGTTGATTGGCGGGCATGAAAAACAACCTAGAATCTAGGCGAGTGAAAAGATGACAAACAAGGCTAATTGATCGCAGGCGACCGGTTTAATCCTTACCCGTTCAGAACGCTGGCTACTGGGATGCTGACTGCCAAGAAGGCTGGCGCGCATGACAAGCACAATAAAACAAGCACGGTAAATAAGCTGCATGTGCAGGCAATTCACGGCTACGTGTGTATTTCAGCAGCGCTGAGAGCGGCTGGGTAAATTCAAGAAAATAACAAGGGTTATGGACTCGGTAAGGGAGTAACAGGCATCAAAGTAAGGCGATAAACAGCCTTGATTGCCTGTCCCATTCGAAATGTGAGGGGGTAAAACCGACTCACCGAGGGTGCGCTGCAATATGGGGCTTATCCCGAAACGGTGAAGTGCTAGAAAAGCTCTGTGATGAGCGCCTATGGCATTCAACCGCGTAATCGCTCTGCTTTAATGAGCGCTTATTCAATAAACTCTTATTCGATATAAGATGGACGCAATTGCCCGAAGTGGTAGTATATCGTCTTTTGTTCGATGAGGACAACCATGATTTTGGCAAGCCGGTACGAAATGGTTCGACCTAGAGGCTAAGACGCTCTATCAGCTATGCATCCATGCTTAGATTCCAACCCTGCTGGCCCATTTCAAAGAAGGTGGAGAAGTCTATCTCGTTCATCGTCTCCTGCTAGAGCACTTCAACAGAGGAGTGATCCTCAGCAAAGCAATGCAGCAAGGCTAGACCCTTATTGAAGGGCTATTGAAAAATAGCCAGCAGTCTCGACATTGGTATAACTGTTATGATAGCGGTGCGAATTTCTTCTTCCCAATTCATAAGATTTGACCCATAGAACCCAATTTATAAGATCAAAGCTATCAAACCTAATCTATTAGACCTAATGCATCAGACCTAATGCACCAGACGAACGTTAGACATCATCCGGCAGAGATCACTGCTGAGCTCAAGCTTATGCCTAGAGGTATGGCAAAGGCATGTCTCTGTTCGCCTCGTATGCGCGAAAAGTCTGTTTTATCTGTGGGAAGTCTGTAGAAAGTAGCGCTGGCGGAGATAATGAAACGGGCTGAAAATTATGGATGGATCGACTGTCTCTTTAGATATTGTCTTTTTAGATACTGTGCATGTTCTCATGCTCGAAGACAGTGCGATTGACGTAGATCTGATTTCGACTACCCTATCTAGCAGCGATCTGAACTGTCACTTTACCGTCGTTGATACGCAGGCAGCATTTTGCTCAGCTCTCAATACCCAGACGGTTGATATTGTCTTAGCTGACTACTCGCTACCTGCCTTTGATGGGCTCAGTGCTATCAAACTAGTCAAAGCTGGTTCGTTAGATATTCCCTGTATTTTAGTTTCGGGTGTCATGGGTGAAGAGCGAGCGGTCGAAGCGCTCAAAAGTGGTGCCACTGACTACGTCCTAAAGCAGCGTATAGAGCGGCTGGTGCCTGCTGTTAAACGAGCCCTTCGAGAACAGCAGGAAAGACAGGCATTAATCCAGACGGCTGCCAAGCTTGAAGCCAGCGAAATCCGGTTTCAGACCTCTGTCGAAACGATGGCAGACTGTCTGATGCTGCTATCATCTGTACGTGATTTAGAAGGCGTTATCCGAGACTTTACAGTTGGCTACTTGAACGCAGCTGCTTGTGAGTATCTCTCAGTCTCACAGGCTAAACAAGTTGGCAAACCTGTATACAGCGTCATTCCTGCGTTTAAAGACACCGCTAGAGAGACTACCGGGATTAGCAGCAATTTCAATCTCTTTTTAGCGTTTTGCGGGGTAGTAGAAACCAGCTATCCTTTTTCGGGCGAAGTAGTTTTCAATGGAGCTGAGCAGTTCGATCAGTTTGTTGTTGTCGATATGAGGGCAGCAAAGGTAGACGATGGGCTGGTGCTGACCTGGCGCGATGTAACGGAGAAAAAACAAGACAAACAGCGATATCTACAGCTGCTGTCAGAAGCTGAAGCGGCCCGCAACCAAGCAGAGCAGTCCAATCAGTTTAAGGATGTCTTCTTAGCTAATCTTTCTCATGAGCTGCGATCGCCCCTGTCGGCGATCATGGGCTGGCTGGAAATCTCAAGTGAGCGCTTGGATAATAAGCAGTTAGTAGCCAAAGCCATTCAAA
Organism: uncultured cyanobacterium; assembly: GCA_963793495.1. Classification (GTDB taxonomy): domain Bacteria; phylum Cyanobacteriota; class Cyanobacteriia; order Phormidesmidales; family Phormidesmidaceae; genus Phormidesmis. The sequence goes on along the minus strand of CAWCAI010000016.1, from coordinate 655,824 downwards.
CTAGCTATGGTAATGCAGAGCTATTAAACCATCTGATTGAGGATCTGCTGTGCGTTTCTCAAATCCCGCAGAACGGATTTTACTGTAACCTGACGTCAATATCACTAGAAGAGCTGATCGCACTCATTACAGATGCAGTCGATGCCCTAGATCCGCTGGCACAAAACAAAGGCTTACAGGTTACGTTTTTACCTGGCTCATCACTAGCTCAGTCGCCAGTCCAGATTGTAGGCGACTCGACTCGACTACAGCAGGTTTTTCGCAATCTACTCTCTAATGCTGTTAAGTTCACGCCCACACGAGGTCAGATTGATATTAGTCTTGAGCAAACCTCTAGCTCAATAGCTGTCGCAATACGAGATACCGGCGAAGGGATTTTGCCTGAAAAGATTCCCTATCTTTTTAATCGTTTTTGGCAAGCGCATTCGCACAGCACAGTACCTAATGGCTCTCATCGTGGTTTGAAGCTTGGGCTTCCGATAGTGAAGTATATCGTCGATGCCCATGGCGGACAGGTCGCTGTCGAAAGTGCCGGTCCTGACAAGGGCAGCTGTTTCACCGTAAGTTTTCCTATAGCTTCAGGGCTAATGGTGTCAGACGACCCGTCAGTCTTTCCCTCAAAAGCACAGACTGGTGTTCTAAGTTTTGAGATGCCTAGTCCTGCGGATCAAAGCTTTGACGCGCTAAAAGGATGCCGCGTACTCATCGTCGAGGATCATCCAGATGGGCTAGCTGTCTATAAACTGATGCTTGAGACCTATGGTGCTACGGTCAAGGGTGCGCTTTCTGCCAGTGCCGCTTTGGAGATTTTTCAGAAGTTTCGGCCCGATGTTCTTATTAGCGATATCAGGATACCGGACAGAAGCGGCTATGAGCTGATCCGAGAAATTCGTTCTTTGCCGATAGGCGCGGGGGGTGACATTCCTGCGATCGCACTTACGGCCTTATCAGAGACAACCTATCGCACCCGCGCACTTTTAGCAGGCTTTCAACGACACATCACCAAGCCCATTGAGCTGCAAGAGATGGCGTCCATTGTCTCTAGCCTGTATCAGTTTTCTAAGAGATAAAGCCGCAATATCAAAAAATATCTGAAGAATTTGACTTAACTGTCTATTTAGCCTTAAAGAAGTCTCAAAATCGATCTACGGTAGTGTACTAACCAATTGCTAGCTACCCGTCGCAGGCTTGATACCTGCCGTCCCCATGAAGATCGCCTCTAGAATCAGCCGAGTCAACCCCTCTATGACTCTTGTCATTTCAGCCAAAGCCAAGGCGATGAAAGCCGATGGCCTAGACATCTGTAGCTTTAGCGCGGGTGAACCTGACTTTGACACCCCACAGCACATTCGAGAGGCGGCTAAGGCGGCGCTAGATCAGGGCAAAACCCGCTATGGCCCGGCAGCAGGTGAACCGGCTTTGCGAGCAGCGATCGCCCAAAAGCTGCGGCAGGACAACCACCTCGCCTACGAAGCCAAAAACATCATAGTCACTAACGGTGGCAAGCATTCGCTCTACAACCTAGTCATGGCGCTAATAGAGCCAGGCGACGAGGTGATTATTGCCTCGCCTTTCTGGGTCAGCTATCCAGAAATGGTCAAGCTAGCAGGCGGCGTTCCCGTGCTGGTTGAGACTACGGCCGAGACCGACTACAAGCTAAGCGCCGAGCAGCTAAAAGCGGCAATCACGCCAAAAACGCGGCTGTTTGTGCTCAACTCACCGTCGAACCCGACCGGTATGGTCTATACCCCAGATGAGCTAAAGGCGCTAGCAGACGTGATCGTGGAAGCCGACATCCTGGTGGTGTCTGACGAGATCTATGAAAAAATTCTCTACGATGACGCTGAGCATGTCAGTATTGGCAGCCTTAATTCAGAGATTTTTAAGCGCACAATCACCAGTAATGGTTTTGCTAAGGCCTATGCAATGACCGGCTGGCGACTGGGCTATTTGGCAGCCCATGAGGAGATTATTCAAGCAGTTAATACGCTGCAAAGCCATAGTACGTCGAATGTGTGTACCTTTGCCCAGTATGGTGCGATCGCCGCTCTAACCGGCCCCCAAGAAGACCTAGCGATCATGCGTCAAGCCTTTAGCAAAAGACGGCTCGCCATCATGAACATGGTCGATAATATTGACGGGCTCAGCTACATAGAACCCAAAGGCGCGTTCTACCTGTTTATAGACATCGCTTCAGTTGGACTAGGCTCTATAGAATTCTGCGAAAAGCTCTTAGCCGAAAAGCACGTTGCGATTATTCCTGGTGCCGCATTCGGCGCAGAAGGCACCATCCGCATTTCCTATGCGACTGACTTAGACACCATTGAGCGCGGTATGGATCGGCTAAGCGGTTTTGTAAAAGCCTATGCTTAGAGTGTCAAAGGTTCCAAGACGTTAAACAGACTGCCTGTAGAGCCGACTTAACAGGGGTAGTTGAGTTGGCATAGGTATCTAGTCAAGAAGCATCAACCAATCGGCTGCGAGCGGATAATAGCGTCACTCTCTTGAGCGTTACTGCTATTAGATCTCTTTTCTGGGGCGATCATATCTAGAGCCTGCTGTAGCGCTTCGGCGCGGTCGGATAAGAACCGATTGGCAGGCACAATATTTAGCAAACCTAATCGGGTTAAGCGCCTGTAAGTTTGGCCCGTAGCGCCGACGATATAGACCGCGCGATCGCCCTCTACCGCCTCTTGAATCGAATTTTCCAAAGCCAGCGATGTAGTCACGCCCAGATGTGGCACCTCGCTGATATCTAGGATCAAAGCCTGACAGTTTTGGACCGCTTCTCTCTGTCTAGAAATCGCCTTCGCCACTCCAAAGATCATCGGTCCACTCAGACGAAACAGCAAAATTCGCCCCTGACCTTGATCTAGCAGCGCTTTTTCTTCCGCCGTCAGCGCAATCGTATCGTCATCGTCAGTCACTGCTGTGACGCCCTTATCAGAGCGCAGCGCGCTCAGATTCTCGATCGTCAAGATGTTGGCAACAAAAATGCCGACACCCACAGCCACTACCAAATCTACAAACACGGTCAGAAAAATCACCCCGTACATAATCGCCGCCGACTTACGCGAAATGTAGTGGGCCCGCTTCAAAAAGCCCCAGTCAATAATGTCGATACCGACCTTGATAATGATGCCTGCCAGCACAGACAGCGGAATACTCCGTGTCAGACTGCTCGCACCTAGCACTACCACCAGCAAAATAAACGCCCGCGATAGGCCCGACAGCGCCGTCCGTCCGCCCGCTTTGATATTGACAACCGTACCCATGGTCGCCCCGGCCCCAGGCAGCCCTCCCAGCAGACCCGACATAATATTGCCAATCCCTTGACCTACCAGCTCCTTATTAGAATCATGCTCAGTGCGAGTCAGACTGTCTGCTACGACCGAGGTCAGCAGCGCATCGATACAGCCTAGCGTCCCCAGAACACCAGCATCGACCAGCATATTGCGCATCTGAGCACCGTTAAAAGTCGGGACTGTCAACGTCGGCAGCGCTAAGGGAATCTCTCCAATGCGAGCCATGCTCTCAACGCCACCAAACACAGTTAGCGACAGCACAGTTCCAACCACCATCGCCACTAGCTGAGGCGGCGAAAACTTTCGCAGATTTTTAGGAAAATAAACGATGATCAGAACCGTCAGCAGCGTCAGAATCGCATCGCTTGGCTGGATGTCCTGGAGCAGCGTTGGTAGATTCTGGATCGTACCGAGCACACCGCCTTTTGGAGCCGACTGCCCCAGCGCTGGGCCAATCTGTAAAATAATTAAGATCAGACCAATGCCCGACATGAAGCCGGACACCACGTTATAGGGCATCAGCGTGACGTACCGGCCCAGCTTCAGCACGCCCAGCACAATCTGAAAGATCCCGGCCATGATCACGACCGTAAAGGCCATCGCCATGCCGTTTTCTGGATCAGCTGCCATCAGCGAGGCAATCACACCGGTAATTACCACCGTCATCGGGCCAGTTGGCTCAGAAATCAGCGTCGGTGTGCCGCCAAACAGCGCTGCAAAAAAGCCGACGATAATCGCGCCATACAGGCCAGCCGTCGGACCTGCTCCCGAGGCAACCCCGAAGGCCAGCGCCATCGGCAGGGCAATGACGGCTGCGGTCAGTCCGCCGAAAAGATCACCACGGACGTTTCCAAAATTGATTTGATTGGTAAATTTATAAGCTCGTTGCATTGAGTAGAGTAGCCCTCGACGCGATCACTCTCTGTAGTCTCTCATGCTAACTTGACCTTTCATAACCCTTCTCTAGAAGGCACTACGCCATGCTCTCTTTTAGACACCTGTGCCAACGGGAACTTTATCGCGCTGAGGATGAACGCTAGCACCAGCCTGTAGCGCTGTGTACAAACGATTTAGCGCGCTGATGTAGGCATAGGCAGAAGCAACAACAATATCTGTGTTGGCAGCATGTCCAGAATAAATCCTGTCGCCGTGGCGCAGACGAATGGTGACCTCTCCCATAGCATCAATGCCAGCAGTAACAGACTGGACAGAGTATTCGATGAGATCGTTGGGAATGTCTACGATGCGGTTGATGGCGCGATAGATAGCGTCGACCGGGCCAGTGCCAATAGAGGCATCAGTCAGCTCTTGACCATCGGGAGTGCGGATGGTGATAGTGGCGGTAGGCTGAGCATTGCTGCCGCAAGAGACCTGAATTAGCTCAGCTTTGAAGTGTTCGGCAACCTGTAGGATTTCGTCATTAACGATGGCTTCTAGATCGCGATCGCTAATCTCTTTCTTCTTGTCGGCAACGTCTTTAAATCGCAAGAATGCTTTGTTCAATTCTTGATCGCCTAGCTCGAATCCCAACTCTTTCAAGCGAGTGCGAAACGCATTGCGACCCGAATGCTTACCCAATACGATTTGATTATTATTGAGGCCAATTAGCTGCGCGTCCATAATCTCGTAAGTCAGACGATTTTTGAGCACGCCGTCCTGATGGATGCCAGATTCGTGAGCAAAGGCATTGGCACCGACAATTGCTTTATTCGGCTGGACCAACATGCCCGTCACATTGGAGACTAGACGAGAAGATTTATAGAGTTCCTGCGTTTTGATATTCGTCAGCGGCGCTTCGGAATCAGCCGCAAGTCCAAAGAAAGGATTGAAATACTGCCGCCGCACGTGCAGAGCCATGACCAGCTCTTCTAATGCCGCGTTGCCAGCACGTTCACCAATGCCGTTGATAGTGCATTCTAGCTGCCGGGCCCCGGCCTTGACCGCTTCTAAGAAGTTGGCAACAGCTAGGCCCAAATCATTGTGACCATGAACAGAAATCACAGCCCGATCGATGCTGGGTACGTTTTGCTTGATGCCGCGAATCAAATCGCCAAATTCGCTGGGCGTAAGGTAGCCAACCGTATCTGGAATATTGAGCGTTGTTGCCCCCGACTGGACAGCTTGTTCTAAGACTTCGTATAGGAATTCTGGATCGCTGCGGCCCGCATCTTCTGGAGAAAATTCCACATCGTTTGTAAAGCTGCTAGCTAGACCCACCATCTCTTTGGTGATAGCTAGCACCTCCGCACGAGACTTCTTCAGCTTGTACTTCATGTGAATATCTGAAGTCGCAATAAAGGTATGAATTCGACCTTTTGCGGCGGGTGCAACTGCTTTGGCAGCGGTTTCGATATCGCCTTTGGTGGCTCTAGCTAGACCGCAGATGGTAGGCCCGTCAGGGGTGCCGATTTCGCTGGCAATGGTGCGAACTGCTTCAAAATCGCCAGGACTGGCAAAGGGAAATCCCGCTTCGATGATGTCTACATTGAGCCTGGCTAGCTGCCTGGCGACGGCTAGCTTTTCAGCTACGTTCATGGTGGCACCAGGGGACTGTTCACCATCGCGCAGCGTAGTGTCAAAAATCAGCACTCTGTCTTGCTGTGGCTGCTCTACACTGTTTTGCTGAGTGGAGCGCTGGCTGAGTGAAGGGCTAGCTGCTGGGTTTGACTGGGTCATTACAAAAGGTCTCTAGATTAGGCTGTGGCACTGGGTGATAGTGCCGACAAAGGTGGCATGTGCTGTAGCTTTCTATTTTAGAAGGGCTTGCTGCGATCGTGACAATGGATTTGGCTGTAGCCGCGATCGCACCACATCTGATGTAGTTCTCCTCTCAGCGTTTGATAAACTGCGACAAGCTGAGATAAAGAAAAATAAAGGTGCATTCTTACTTTGCCAATCATATTGTTCGTTGTTCACAGAGCTTTCAGTCGATATGACTGTCATCAGCTGTCGCTGAGATTGACAATTTTAGGACTACCGACTTACTTGAATTACTCACTACCTAGCTGATTGCCAGAATTTTTCCTATGTCGTGCCACGCCTCACCTAGTCGCACCTCGCTGACGTTCGGCTTTTTGACTAGTGTGACAACTGGCCCTGCAGTTTCTCGATAGAAGCTTACATCCCCGAATGAACAATCGGAAGGTTTCTCGCCTGGGTCTAGTTGCACAGCAGACAAATTAGCTCTATCGTCGGGTTACTCTCACCAGTCGCCTTCAATCGTCATCCTGGAGCAAGAGCGGCTCAAGTTCCTAGAGAATGCTAAAGAATCAAGGATTAAATAACCTGCTTCTAACTAGCCACCCTTCGACTACGCTCAGGGTTCGGTGACGGCAACTGACGATCCTTCGACTACGCTCAGGGTTCGGTGACGGTAACCGACGATGGCTGAGCGTAGTCGAAGTCAAAGCCCACCGGTCCGCAAAAGCGGCTTTTATTAAATCCTCATTCCACTAGCATTCATTCCTTATGTCATCAATAGCGCTAGCACTTTTGACAGTAATGACGAGCGTCGCAGTCATACTTAGCTGGCGTTCGTGGCGATCGAGAAAGCTCTATCAACCGCTCAGATCTGTTCCTTCCCCGCCACAGCATTGGCTTTTGGGAAATGTTCCTCAAATCTCAGCCGCCATCAAACAGAAGCAATTCTTCAAAATGCTATTTGATTGGAGTGAGCAGTATGGCCCTGCCTACGTCTTTTGGGTAGGGAAACCTGTTCTGATTTTGAGCCAGCCAACCGTCGTTGAGAGCACCATCGTTCGTGGGATGAGGGACGGTAGCTTAGTAAGAAGCAAACGGATGCAGAAAGCTTGGAACGAGATCAGCAGCCCTATTCTATTGGGCACCAGTGGAGCCGAATGGAAATGGCGTAGAAAAGCCTGGAATCCTGAATTTAATGACAGTGGTCTCGCTCCCCACATTGAGGTCGTCCACACAGCCTGCTCTCAAATCACTGAAAAACTGAAGAAAGCTGATCCTTCTGAAGCCATTCAGGTCGATCCGCTGTTTGTAGAGCTGACTATGCGCGTAATCGCTAGCCTACTCCTAGGCATTCCCGTCGAGCGTCAGAAAAATAGCAAAGACGGACCACCGCTAGATATCCAAAAGACTTATCAAGCGATGTCAGTCATTGGCTATCGATTTCTCAGAGTCGCCACGGGTGAAAAAATCTGGAAAAAGTATTTGCCGACGCCAGCCTCTCGTGATTACTGGACGGCTAAAAGCTATCTAGAGAAGCTGCTAACGCCCTATGTGGATTCTGCTCTAAAGCGTGGGGAAAAGCGCAGGGAAAAGTACAGAGGAAAAACTGAAGACAATCTCAAAGGCAGTGCTGCTATCAAGGCTAATAAGCCTTCAATGCTAGACAAAATAGCCGCAAAAGAACCGCGCTATACGAGAGAGACACTGATCGCTGAATCCATCGAACTGCTGATTGCCGGAACAGATACGACAGCTCACACACTATCTTTCGCCGTCGGTGAGCTAGCCTCGAATCCAGACGTTTTCAAGAAGGCCCAATCTTTGGTAGATCAAGCATGGGAGAAGCATGGAGAGCTTTCCACAGACGCTATCAAAGATCTCACCTACATCCGAGCAATTATTAAAGAAACGCTTCGGCTCTATTCGGTAGCATCCGGTTCGACCTCATTAGAAGCCACCCGACAGACAACAATACAGGAGATTACCGTTCCCCCTGGTACGCAAATCTCTTGGTCGATGCTAGGTGCGGGCCGAGACTCCTCTGTATACCCTAAGCCCGATCAGTTTCGACCAGAGCGATGGTTAGAAGAAGGTAAAGAAAACGCTTCTGTGCCGATGATTGACTTTGGCTCCGGCTATCATCGCTGTCTGGGTGAACAGCTAGCCATGCTAGAGGCGACGATCATGCTAGCTCAGATGATACACACCTTTGAATGGGAATTGGTTAACGGCAAAGTCACGTTAGACAAATTACAGCAGAACTTACTGATCTACCCAACAGATGGTATGCCCATACGGGTGAAGCGGAGAGAGCTTAAAGCTTGAGACTTAGAACTTAAGATAGTACAACAGTTCAACTGCAACCTTCGGCGTTAGTCGCAGCCGGTTTTGCAAGTCGGCCAAGTCTCTGTAGGAACCGGCTTGGCGATAGTGAATGATGGCTCTAGCCAAGAATGTATCAATCGCAGGAACGGTGGTTAGTTCCATGACTGTTGCTGTGTTGACGTTCACTTTTTCAGGCTCTAAGGCGGCTTCAGAGTCGTAGTAGCAAAACTGGAGGATTACTTGCCAGGGCTGAATCTGTTGAATGGGTAGGTTTAGCGCGGCTGCGATATCTTCGATGCAGGTGAAAGAGACTTTTTGGCTGGTGAGATTGGTGAGCGATCGCGCCTGATGAATTGACAGTCCTGGCAGTCGTAGCCATTCATCCACTGACGCCGTGTTCGCATCAATTTGCACCCCCCAGCTAGCGGCTAGCTGCATCTCTTCAAACGACTGGAAACGGTAGTAGGACTCTTGCTGTAATCGCCGCCACAGCGGATGGTAGTTGCGGGTAAAGAACTTTTTGAGCATTAACTTAATTTCTTTGGCCTTTTTCTTCTACGTTATTCTTTCTACGCTATCTCTTCTAAGAGCCTGCGGCGTTTTTGTTCAAATTCATACTCCGTAATCAGACCGTCCTGACGAAGCTGATCGAGATCTCTAATAGCAGCGGCTACCTGCTGCGCGTTTTGAACATTGAATTTGACTTTGTCGTCTTTGGTTCTATTGTCCTTAGCTCTGCCGTCCTTGATATTGCCGGCTGTAGTTTTGCCTTCTTTTGTTTGACTGCTACTGTCACTAGGCAGCAATACTTCATCCGATGCAGGAAAACGAGCCTCAAAGCTCTGATCGCTCTGGGATAGATACCAGATGCCCTCTATACAGCAGGCAACCGCAGGAATTCCCGTAGGGACTAGTACCAGGTACGCCACTCCCCACAGGTATTGACCCAGATAGAACTTATGTAGCCAGCTGAGGGGGAGTGGTGTCGGCAGGCAACCGGCAAAGGCCAGTGCGATCGCAATTTTTCGACGTTGCATGAGGCCTTCTAGAATAAAGTACAGCCAAGGATTGGGTCATACAGTTGTCACATCCATTCGCGAGCGACGACTGGGCACCTTAGACCAAGGGGGAACAGGCGAGCTCAACGCCACTTTTCTATGTCAGAAGCCGAACTATTCCTAGAACTTACTCACCTGGTTGACATCGATCCCTTTGCGCTGATAGGAATTTCAGTCAGCGCCGACGAAAAGCGGATCGCCAAACGCTATCGAACCATCGCTAAAGCGCTTCACCCAGACGCTCTCGCCAACGCTTCAAGCTGGCAGGAAATAACCCCTACACGCGCCGCTCAGATAATAGCGCGGATTGTAAACCCGTCTTACCAAAAGCTCAAACATGGAAAGAGTCGTCAAGAAACGCTCTCTACACTTCGTTTTCGAGTCCTTAGATTCGCTCGCACCAACAAGCTCATCCCTACGTTTGAACAGGCTCAACAGCTCGCCGATTTAGAAGAAAACAGCATTGATGTCTTCTATGAACAGGCTATCAGCCAGCTTGCTCAGCGACAGTTCACAACGATCGAGCTACTGCATACCAGCTCTCTAGAAATCGGCCAGCTAAACCTAGTCTACCTACATCGTAAAACAGGCACTGCTATCCGACAGAAGCGAGCTGGCCTAATCTCCAAAACTACCCTTCCTACCACCGCTGACCAGACCATCGGCAGCACTAGCCCATCACCTAACCAGCTAAATCGGGGAAGAGGTGACGGCACAGACGAAAATGCGTTAAATCCTACTCCCCTCCCCCCAGTAGACTACGTTGCAAAACACACAGAGAGAGCCAAAGCCTATCTCAAACAACGCAACTACGACTACGCCGTCCAAGAGCTACGCGAAGCGCTCAAGCTAGCACCTCAAAGCCCGGAGATCCATTCCATTATTGGACAGGCCTACTACAAACAATCGCTCACTGGCATGGCAAAGGCCCACTTCAAACAGGCATACAGGCTCAACCCAAACCACAGAGTCGTCAGAAAATATATTGGTATTTTGGGCCTGAACGCTGAGCTAATAAAGAAAAAAGCCCAAAACGGATCTAGCTCCCAAATCGAAAAGGCACCTGCTGATTCCGCTGTTGACACTACTCATGCCTTGACATCCAAGAAAGCTTGGCTGAGCAATCTTCTGCGGCGATGAGTCAGCAGTAGTGATAACTCACCTTGGCGCAGACTGTGTAAACGCTTACGCTATAGCTATTAGTTTGGCGCAGCAGTCGCCATGGAGTGTTGACAATCATGGGAATGTTTGATTCAGACCTAGTGCAGCAAGAAGCCAATCAGCTCTTTAAGGACTACCAGTCGTTGATGCAGCTCGGCGGCAACTACGGTAAGTTTGATCAAAAAGGCAAAAAGATCTTTATCGACCAGATGGAATCGGTCATGGAGCGCTATCGCATCTTTATGAAGCGATTTGAACTCTCAGAAGACTTTATGGCCAAGATGACAATGGAACAGCTCAAAACGCAGCTCAGTCAGTTTGGCACTACCCCTCAGCAAATGTTTGATCAAATGCACCAAACATTAGAAAGAATGAAAGCAGAAATTAAGGACGAATAAACTCGCTCGGCCTACGGAATGACTCGACCGGCTCATCGCGCAGTGCCTGCACCATAAAGTCACGCCATACTGGTGCTGCGTAGCCGCCGCCAGTTGCCCCTCTGCCTAATGGCCTAGAGTCGTCATTACCGACCCATACCGCCGTTGCTAGCTGAGGGACGTAGCCAACAAACCAAACGTCTTTCTGCGAGTCAGTGGTGCCAGTTTTTCCTGCTGCCGGACGCCCGATTTGAGCGTTCGTCGCTGTCCCTTGAGAAATCACGCCCTGCAAGACATCTGTTAGCGCAGCGCTAGCCCAAGGGTCTAACAGTAGCTGCGGCTTGGGCGTATTGTCCAAAATTGTGTTGCCTCTGCTGTCAGTGACTTGAACGATCAAGGTCGGATCAGAGTGCCAGCCGTAGTTCGCAAACGTAGCATACGCGCCTGCTATCTCTAATGGCGTTAGATCTACTGCGCCTAGCGGCAGTGAAATCACCGGGTCCATTGGGCTTTCGATTCCCAAGGTTCTAGCAATCTCAACGATTCGGTTGATGCCGACCGACTGGCCTAGCTTCACAGCAGGCACGTTACGAGAGGTCTCTAATGCCTTTCTCAGAGTGACATCACCCATAAACGAACCGTCGTAGTTTCGTGGTGTGTAGGTTTCGTAGCCATCAGGGTAGCTAACAGGCGAATCGCTGATGGTGCTGTCGGGGGTGAATCTACCTGAGGCGAAGGCCGCATAGTAGACAAAAGGTTTAAAAGCGGAGCCTGGCTGACGTCTAGACTGCACCGCTCGGTTGAACTGGCTGGAGTCATGGTTGACGCCGCCGACAAGGGCTTTGACGAAATGGGTGCGCGGGTCGATAGCAACTAGCGCCATTTGGTCGGCGTACGCGCCGTTGCCGAAGTAGCGATAGTAGCTGTCTGTGACGGTGTCTTCAGCGATTCTCTGTAGATCCATGTCTATAGTGGTCTGAATGCGCATACCGCCTTTGGCCATGGCTTCTTCACCGAACTGCTCGGTCAGCTCCTGCATGACGGCTTCGGTGACATAAGGAGCCTGACTAGAACGGAAGGAAGTGATTTCACCTAGAACTAGAGGCTGATTTTTAGCGACTTCTACCTCTTTTGCGCTGGCCCACTTGAGCTGTCGCATTCTGCCCAAAACGATTGCCTGGCGCTTTTTAGCTTCTTCGTAGTCGAGGAAGGGGCTAAAGCTCTCAGGTGCCTGAACTAGACCAGCCATCATCGCCGATTCAGCTAGGGTAAGGTCTTTGGCTGATTTGTTGAAGTAGCTTTGGGCGGCGGTCTCTACGCCGTAGGTGTTGTGTCCCCAGTACACCTGGTTGAGGTAAAGCTCGAAAATTTCATCTTTCTCGAAGATCTGCTCGATGCGCATGGCCAGGACGACTTCAACTAGCTTGCGGCTGATGGTGCGCTCTGGGCTGAGGAATAGGTTCTTAACCAGCTGCATTGTGATGGTCGAACCGCCCTGCACCGTTGAACCGGCTTGGAAATTGGCAAGGAAGGCTCTGGCGATACCGTTGGGATTGATGCCTTGATGGGTATAGAAGTAGCTGTCTTCCATTGCCAGAACGGCCCGCTTAAGATCTGGATTAATCTCATCGAGATCGACAACTTCGCGGTTGGCTTCGCCGTGGACGTTATCTAGCAGGGTGCCGTTGATGTCGTAGACGTAGCTGGTTTCTGAGGGGACATAGTTCCGCAGGATACGTACGTCTGGCAGGTTGCGAAAGCTGATAGCTAGGCCCACCAGTCCGCCAGCGACAACTGAGCTACCGAGCATCGCTACTGTCAGCAGAGTCGCTGCGCTGACCTGACCAACGTCTTGGATATAGCTGAGGATTTTGGGCGATCGCACCAGGGATGGTCGGCGTGGACGCGATCGCACTTTTCGGAAACTATTTGAAGACACAGGCAGACAGTACTTCCTTAGTAGAGTTGAGGGGGTGAGCGATGACTCTTTTCTTCGCTGCGCATCAGCGGTGCAGTTTAGCAGTTGGTGCCAATATAGAGGATATTTGACAAATGTCTAGTGGTTTTCGGCGGTTTCCCAATTATTTTCAACGATAGAAACCGGGGAAAGTTACACTGTCAAGGCCCCTAATTGTAACCTTATATTCTGTCTTTCCCATGACTGCTGCTGCAACTGAGCCCTCCGACATCAAGAATATATATAGAGGTGTGAGTGAAGTCTTCCCGCATCAGCCAGAATCAACCAATGTTGATGAGAACTTGTTAGAGCGGCTAACCAAAAGCGATCGCCCGCTGCGGGTAAAGCTAGGAATTGATCCAACCGGATCGGAAATTCACCTCGGTCACAGCACGCTGGTACGCAAGCTCAGGGCTTTTCAGGACGCAGGTCACACAGCCATCCTACTAATTGGTGACTTTACCGCTCGCATCGGCGATCCAACCGATCGCGCCGAGGTTCGCAAGCAGCTTAGCGAAGCAGATGTCAAAGCTAACGCCAAGACCTACATCGAGCAGATTAGGCCCATTCTCGATTTTGAGACGCCCAGTCGCCTGGAGATTCGATATAACTCTGAATGGCTATCAGATATAGATCTTGGCAAAATGCTGTCGCTGCTGAGCACGATGACGCTAGGGCAAATGCTGGCTAAAGAAGGCTTTGCCAATCGCTATGAGAAAGGGACGCCGGTTTATCTGCACGAGTTTCTCTATCCGCTACTGCAAGGGTACGATTCGGTGGCGCTGAACTCAGATGTAGAGCTTGGCGGTACGGATCAAAAATTTAATGTAGCGGTGGGCCGAGATCTACAGCGGCACTTTGGTCAACCGCCGCAGTTTGGGATGCTGCTGCCGCTGCTGCTAGGAACAGATGGCAATCAGAAAATGTCAAAGTCGCTGGGCAACTACGTGGGCCTGCAAGAAGATCCGCTGTCGATGTATTCCAAGCTAGAAAAAGTGCCTGATGCCGTGATTGGTGATTACTTTACCTATCTGACGGATTTGCCCTTAGACACACTGCCAGAGAACCCTAGAGAACAGCAAAAGCTACTGGCAAAAACGATCACCGGGCAGTTTCATGGAGAAGCGGCAGCAGCGCAGGCGCAGCAGGACGCACTGACTTTAATGGCAGGGCAGACAGAATCGGCAGAATCGGTGCCAGAATTTTCGCTAGCTGAGGTAGGCTTTCCGGCCAAGCTGTTCTATCTATTAGGGGCAACGCCGCTGTGTGCGAGCAGCAGTGAGGCGCGTCGCCATATCAAAAACGGGGCGGTGAAGATGGATGGAGAGAAAATGGGAGACCCGAATCTGACGTTTGATCGGGCCGAGGCGCTAGACGGAAAGGTGTTTCAAATCGGCAAGAAAAAGTTTGTGCGGTTGGTGCCGTGATGCCTTCAAAGCCGATATCAGAACAGAGTACAGAACAGACGCTAGAGCGGATCATCGTGCCTTTGGATGTGCCGAGTCAGCAGGAGGCGATCGCACTTCTAGACGCGCTTCCTCAGATCACCTTTTGGAAAGTGGGCCTAGAGCTTTTCGTCAGCAGCGGCCCGGCGATCTTGAGCGAAATTAAATCTCGTGGCAAGCGAATTTTCCTAGACCTGAAGCTGCATGATATTCCAAATACGATGGCGGGCGCTTGCCGGGCGGCGGGTCGCTATGGCGTAGATCTTTTGACAGTCCATGCCGCAGCGGGTGCAGTCGCCCTGAAGGCCGCACAGCAAGCCGCTGTAGAAGGGGCTCAGCAGGCAGGAAACTCATCGCCTAGCGTGATTGCAGTGACGCTACTTACTAGTATTGGCTCAGGAGCACTCTTATCTGATCTCAAAGTCGCGCTGACTGTAGAAGACTATGCCAAGCAGATGGCGCAGCTCGCGAAAAATAGCGGGCTAGCAGGGGCGGTTTGTTCTCCTCACGAGGCGATCGCACTGCGCAAACTCTGTGGAGAAGACTTTCAGCTAGTCTGTCCGGGGGTGAGACCGACGTGGGCACAAAAGGGCGATCAGCAGCGGGCCATGACGCCATCTGAGGCGCTGAAGGCAGGAGCGGACTATTTGGTAATTGGTCGACCGATCACGCAGGCCGCAGATCCGGCAGCGGCGCTTAAGCGAATCTGTGAGGAGATGGCCGCGTGAGTAGGGCGTTTAGTGCGGTGCTAGGAAGTGCGATCGCCTCTCTCCTGTTGGCAGCTACAGCTTCTACTGTGGGTTCTGCTGTGGCTTCTATTACGGATATCGAAGCATCGGACGAGAACATTGACGAAGCGCAAGAGATTCTCGAAAACATAGAGACAATTCAAGAGAACCTAGAGACGCTTGAAGAAGAGATTGACGAAGATTTTGAAGAGAATCCACCTGTCTATGATCCGATCAGACAGACCATACAGTGCCCGACTGACGTAGAGCCCTTAGCAGAGCTGCTAATTCGCGATATTCCTGGCTATACCAATAGAGTATTGCAGCGAACCGTAGCCGTTCTACCTTGGACAGAAGCAGACGTGCTCAGGGCGTTAGAAAGCGACGAGATTGTGAGAGAACCCTATCGCCCGTCTAGCGTACTAATCGCCGGGAAAATCGAATTAGAGCCGCTGGATCTCAATGAGTATGCTTTCACCACTGCTCCTCAGACCGGTGGCGAGGTGACTCAGCTATTTTTCACAACGCTATCGCGACAGTATGTAGGGCTTCAGGCGAAAGAGACTCAAGAATATCACTGGGTCTTTTTGACTCAGACCGCAGGCGGTTGGCGGCTGGCTTTTATGTTCTCGGCGATAGATAGTCTGCCGATTGCGCAGATCATAACGCCGCCAAGAGAAAGCAGCGACAGCAGCGTTGGTCAGGCTGTTCAGCTATGGTTGCGGGACTGTAGAGCTGGCAAGATTGAATCTCTCTCTGTTAGTGATTAGCGCTCTTCATAGCCTTTTGATCGATAGTTTTCTTTGGTCCAAAGTTTCTTCAAATAGTGACGTAGATAGCGCTTGTTCTACCGGCCATACGCCGGGCTTATCTAGCCTGCCTGACAGGATAAGCTGCGCGATCGCACCCGTCCCGCACCCAGCGCAAAACGCCGTATCCTCATGGTCCAGCGTCGCCACATAGCTCGTCTGCTGCCCGTCTTTCTCTCCATTGACCTCGACCCGCATCGCAATCCCAACGCCCGTACGCGGATCGGTCACTTTTGTCATCTGATAGCTAATCTTTGAGAGAGATTCGATCACCGTATTGTTCTTTAATATGCCACCGGGCAGTCTAGCCATCAGCCAGGTCAGCCGATTGTAGTAGTCAGGCACAGAGCCAAACTTTGTCACAATTGTTTTGAGTTCTGGGAAAGTATCGGCCACGGTCAGCGCTTCAACCGTGTTAAACCAGTACACGCCGCCCTTGCCATAGCGAGGAAAGTCCAAGACTTCTCTTTCACTGTAGGGCGCGATCGCCTGCCAGCGCCCATTCACCTTCGACATAAACGGCGTCTGCAATTCTATAAACGTGGTCCGCATCACCGTCAGCCCTGCGCCACCCGAGCCTGCCACCAGATAGCTCAGATGCACCCTTTCAGCCTTATCTAGCTGCTCTATCCCCTGGCGCACCATACTCCCAGAAATACCTGGAAAGATACCGGTGCTAATCACCGCAGTTACACCTGCTTTTTGCGCGCTTTCTTGATACTTAAGCGCCTGATTCACGTAGTCTGGGCTATCGGCCACATCCAAATACGGCTTGCCTCGATCGATGCAGCTAACAAGGATGTGGTGGTTGCGACTGCGAAAGGGTCCGGCGCAGTGAATGACCAAATCGTGCTGGGCGATCGCACGTTCCACGGCTGCCTCATCCGCCAGCAGCAAGGGCTGATAGACCTGATTTGCTAGCAAGTCAAAGTCCGGTTCTAACCGTCGACCGGTCAGCGTCACCCTGGCCTCTGCATATTTACAAACGTCGTTGGCAACACTTCGGCCAATCCGTCCACCACCGCCCACAATCAAAACGCTTTTCATCACTACACCCTGCCATTTGATTTAGCTCTGTTGTGACTCTCGATTTGAATGGGCATAGCAAACTACACCCATCCGAATTGTAAACTGGCTATTACGCAGCCAAACCAGCGAGCACGTCGCTAGCGTGAGTCTCGGTGTTGATACTGTCGTAGACCTTAGTGATAGTCCCTTCGCCGTCGATTACAAATGTCACCCGCTTGGCATAGCCGCCGCCTTCTACGTCAAAGGCTTTGGCGATCGCACCGTCGCTATCGACAATCAAAGGGAAAGGTAGGCTAAACTTCTCTTTGAACGCTTTGTGAGAAGTTTCGTCGTCCATACTGACGCCTAAAACGGCAATATCCTTGCCTTCGTATTCGCTATAAGAATCGCGGAAGCTACAGGCCTGTTTGGTGCAGCCGGGGGTATCATCTTTAGGGTAAAAGTAGATGACAGCCGTCTTACCTGAAAAGTCGGAGAGAGAAACGCTATTGCCAGCATCGTCGGTAGAGCTAAAACTAGGAGCTTTACTGCCTTCTGAAAGTGCCATGGAAATTTCCTATCTATTATTTCATTGAATGTTTCATTGGGTTATGACAACTGGAGTTGCCACGCCTCAGTGATTCTAACAGTGATTTCGCGCTCGCTATAGCGCTGGCCATCAAACGAACCACCATGCAGCTCGAAACCTCGCGACTCATCATCAGAGACTGGCGTCCTACAGAAGATGTTCGCGATACTATAGACATCTTTGGGGATGTCAGAGTCACCCGCTGGTTAGAAAAAAGCAGCCAGGACACCTCACTACGCCAGGTTCAAGGCAGGCTACATCGCTATGCCGACAATATTCAAAAGTCTAAAAACGGAACGGGTAGCTGGGCAGTCGTACAAAAAGACATTGCGAGAGTCGTTGGCCATGTCGCCCTGCTGCGCCTACCAGATTTAGAAGCAGTCCAACCCGATCATGTAGTAGAGCACTTTCCAGACGGTATGAGCGTTGAGTATTTTGAAATAGGGTGGCACTTTCGACCGGCTAGCTGGGGATTTGGCTACGCGACAGAGGCCGCTCGTGCTTTGATTGAGTACAGCTTTGAGGTGCTTGATTTGCCGGTAGTCTTGGCGATCGCACAGCCAGAAAACAAACGCTCCCTTGCCGTTATGAAGCGCCTTGGAATGCAGTATGACGGTCTGACTACACGCTGTTACGGCGGTCAGAGTCTGCATCTATACCGGTTGAGCGCCGAGCGCTATCTCAATATCAAAGCCCATTCCCAATCAAAATAAAAGCGGCCCAATCGTTGGGATGGCTAAAGCTTCGGCTCTCGATAAGCTGAGTTTGGGCATGTTGCAGCGCCTGAGCCTTGGATTTTCCTGCCTGCAAGGCTCTGTAGAATTCGCCCATCAAAGCGGCGGTCGAGTTGTCGTCTACAGCCCAGAGCGCCGCGATCGCACTTCCCGCCCCGGCCTGCTGCATTTGAAACCCCAGCCCCAGAATTTCTTTACCCTGCGCGTCTACACTAGTTGCGGTCTGACAGGCGCTAAAAACAACCAGATCCACCGCTGATAGCTGCCACTCACCCAGCTCTCTAAGCGTGACTATATTGCCATCACCGAATAGAACAAATGAATCTTCCGGCTGACCGGGCAAAAACTTGGCATGGGTAGCCAGGTGAATAACGCGGTGGTCATTGGCAGCCTCTAGTATCGTCTCAGAGGTGAATGACTGATCGAATAGGGCCGTCGTATCAGGTAGGGTAGCGACTAACCGTTCGACCTCCTGCTTGGCCCCGGAAAGACCGCTATACGAAAACTGCTGCTGGCCTACTTTGATGCTGTAGGGCGGGCTGTCTTCTGTCAGTGCGCCTGCAACGACTGTCAGATTGGGCGATCCAATGCGAGTAAGGTTATCGATTGAGGCGGCAGTGATGTTGTGCGACTGGTACTTTTGGACTAGCCACTGCTGACCATCGTGCAGCGCAGCGAGAGGGATATAGCGCAAGATACTGTCGGGTAGGTAGACAATATTTTCGATGTCCTGCTCTTCTAAAATTTCATCAAGGGGATGAACGAGCCACTGGTAGAGCTGTTGCGAAATGGCCGTGGGGTCGAGGCTATCGGCGTGAAGCTGGGACTGGAGTTCACTGACAACGCGAGTGAGCTGGGACTGCGTGACCTGGACCTGCCGATGAATGGGAAGCCCTTCTGACGTGATCAAAATTAGCTCTAAGCGATCGGGCAAAACCAAAGGATAGAGCGCGGCTGTTTTGACGGGCTGAGCAGATAGCGCCGCCTGTAATGACTCAATTACCTGTAGGTCAAAAGAGTCTGTAGTAGATCCCGTCTGCGACGAAACGGCCCTTGCTTCTGGCAGTGCAAGAAAGGCCGATAGCTCGATCAAAGATGTACTTTCTAAGAAAGTTTCTAGAACAGATTCTAGGCTAGCTTCTGCTGACGTACTTAGAGAGATTGGCCTGCTTTCCTGAGTCTGTCCACGCAGGTAAGCGTCGACTTCCTGAAGCTTTAGCAGCTCTAATATCTGCAAGGCTTCAGCCGTTCGATTCTGGCTCAGAAGTAGATCGGCTAGCTGGCGATAGGCGCTTTCAACGGTGGCTGTGTAGCTTTGTTGCGCGGTCAGCGGCAGACTTTGCAAATCGGAGCGGATAATCTCTATCTTAGTAATCGCCTGCTTGTAGAAGAAGATTGCCAGAGCGGGTTCTGAGCTGTCTTCCATCAGGGCTGCCAAGTTTAGCGAGCTTTCGATCTCGCCAATTGTGTCACCAGTTTGAGCGCTGAGCTGTAGTCCCTGAAGGTATTGAGACCAGGCTAAATCGCGTTTTCCTTCCTGCTGAGATAGGCGGCCATAGCTGTCCAATAGTAGCGATCGCGAATACAGATCTTCCTCAGTTTCCAATAGCGACCAGCCTCTATCTAGCGCTCTTTGAGCGGCGCTCAGATCGCCTTGCTTCAGGTGGACTATACCTAGATTGTTTAGAGTGTCTGCTTCTTCGGGAATGCTGTCAATCTGCCGATAGAGCCCGCTTGCCTCGCTGTAGTAGGCGATCGCCTGGTTATAGTCGCTCTGTTGCTCATCAATCCAGCCTAGGGCTAGCAATGCACTTGCCTCTTCACGTGGCTTCTCTAAACGACGATTGAGGTTGACGGCCTGCTGCAAAGTTGATTTGGCCTGATCGTACTGACCAACCGCAGCCTCGATTGTGCCGATGTTGACTAGTAGCACAGCGCGTACAGAGTCAATCGGATCGCCAGATAAAGCCTGCCGATAGTAATTCAGCGCTGAGCCGAGATGACCGAGCCACTGGTGCGCTTCTCCTAACGCGCTGGAGAAATTAAGTACCGCGTTGGCATTCGGTGAGCCGCTTAGATCGCTCGCAACGCCTCTATTTTCATCAGAATTAGCGGCAACTAGCGAGAGCCCTTCTTCTAGAACGGGCAGGGCCGTAACATAGTCTTCAGCTCTTAGATAGGCCACGCCTAAGTCATACAGCGCTTTGCTTTTAGCAACGATGTCGTTGTCGGCAAGCAGCTGAACCGTTTGCATTTTGTCCGGTTCAGCTGCTGGCAATGAGCTGGCGGGTAGGGCAGCAGCCTGAAAGGGTAGAAAAACTGCGATCGCAATCCACAAACGCATAGGGCTTCAGCCTATTCTTTCTTTTCTGGGTTAGGAGGCACTGGCTGTGGCCTAGGGAGGCGACTGCCTCTTGAAGCAAACAGCCCCATAGACTGCACGTTATTATCCTGTGACAGATTGCCAAGAGACTGAAGCTGAGTGCTCCAGGCAGACAGGCGAGTGACCAGACGAGAGGCGTTGCTACGCAAAGCAGCAATATTTGAAGTGATGACTTTCATAGGATTACAAAGTGAAATGACAGTTTTCTCGCACCAGTAATATCACTGACGTTAGCATCAGGATTAGCGATCGCGTCGTTTCAGTTTGCAAATGTAGACCAGAAATAGAGCTGTCACTTAGTTGGAGGAACGATCCAGCGGAGAGCTTAAGAGCGACAGAACAAAGGCTACAGCAGCCCCCGATAGCGGATAAATATTAAGATAGCGGCCCACGACCCTAGCGCGACTTTGATCGCAACTAAAACATTCAAGATGGGAATCCAACCACCGCTGAGCAAAGTGCCTAGCTGTTGGTGTGGAAGCTCTATACCGACGAGACACAGCACGGCGATGAAGATGAAGATGAGAACCGACACTTTTTCCCAGATGGCCGCTCGCCAGCGCTGATAAGTGGCTTCCATCCAGTCCGAAGGTGAGGTAATGGCCACTAGTCCAATGGCTGTGCCGCCCGCGACACCAGCGGCAAATCCGCCTCCTGGACTGAGGTGACCTCGGATAGCCAGCTCTACGCTGACCAAGGCCGCAATAGTCGCGCCTAGGCGTGCCAGCACAATAGAAGGATGATCGGTGAACTGGTGTACCACCGGAGATGGCTGTTCATCGGCTAGCAAGAAACGAACGCCCATAATGGCAATCGTAAAGACTACGACTTCAAAAATGGTGTCGTAGAGTCGATTTCTAAAGATGATGCCTGACACCGCATTTGGCACGCCGCTATCTCGCACAATCGTTTCCACAATGGCGAGTTCGGCTGGTTCTGTTCCTGAATCAGGAAACACAAGCATCTTAATGTATAGCGCTATTCCAGCGGCAATATAAATCCACTTCATGACTATTTCCTGGTGATCTTGGGCGGTTTGACTGGCTCGCGCTCAGGTTGACGCATACTAGCTGGATCAAAGTAGCTAAGATCTATGGCTGGCGGCAGTCCCGTTTTTAGAATGTCGTATAGGCGCTGGATGCGAGTTTGCAAAGAGGCGGCTGCACCGTACGCTGCGCCATAAGCAATATGAATCTCTTTATCTGCTAACGCAGCTGTTAGGGCAGGTGGATTGGGATAGTTCAGCAGCTCAAGGTGAACGTGGTATTTGTTCAAAGCTGGGCTCAGCGCTGAAAGCAATTGCTCTGAGTTGAGCTGTTCTAGCCTGGGCTTATCTAATGCTGATTCGACCAAGCTATTAGCGTCTTCGACCACACCTATGCGCACGGTCATCGATGAGCGCACGGCGACAGCATAGAGCGTGATTGAGAGCATTGTGCCGACTAGCGCCTCGGTCAAGGCGACATCGGCTGCGCCAAACAGGACATAGACCAGAGCTGCGATCGCACCTAGAATACCTCGAATCACCAGCGCGTGGTACGGATTTACCTGCACCACCAGCAGACCCGCCGTTAGCGGCAGCAGCGCCGTAATCGCAATCATATAAAAATCGTCAGTCATACCGCCCGCTCCCGCTTGCGCAATAGGCCAGTACGTATCCCAGCACCGTATTCCAAATCGCCAAAGACAGCAGTGCTAGCATCAGTAATGGCCACTCATAGGGCCGCTGAAGAAATAGCCCCGCTAGAATTGCCATCGACCCTAGCGTGTCAGAGACCGATAGGCTGTGCAGCTTGAACAACACTGAGCGATCGCCCATAAGCGGCCATGTCCCCCAAAACCAGAAGACAATACCCACGCTAAAACAGATCGCACTGACAAGATTAACTATCATACTTTCTCCTCATCTAGATTCAGCCTTCGCACAATATGGGCTAGCAGCATCAGAGCCGCATTACCCAAACTCAAGATCAAAACGCCTACAATTCCTAGCATCCAATCATCGCGCAGCACCGAAACCACCAGAATCATCATGGATGTTTTGGTGGAAATGCTAGCGAAAGCCAGCATTTTTTGCCAGATATCTTCATCCTGACAGGCCTCATAAATAGGTATTAACAGCGCCACAATCATGGCGATGAGCAATCCATTCATCGTCGTCTTCCCCGCTTTACCCAGTGAACTTCATTCCAGCCTTCGTCATGGTGTTTTACAACAATCGTTTTCGGCGTGAATGTGATTAGAAAGATCTCTAGAAACAACAGTCCTGGCGTGCGCCGAGGCTTACTCTTCTCACAGATAATCTCCTCTCGCTCGTGAGGATAAAGAATCATCTCAAACGCTTCGATATAGGCTTTAGGAATAGCCACGATGATTTCCCATAGAATATGCAGCCAGTCTTTGAGAACGGCAGGCGCAGCGTACGACCGCAGCCCAGAGACAGGAATAATCAAAGAGATGCCAACGCCGATCAAAATATTGGCTAAGCTCACATCAGCGGTAAGTAAGAACCAGAGCGTCAGTCGCAGCAACAGATCTCGATAGCCGATCATGCCAGCACCATCCAAAAGAGTAGAGTTAACATCAGACTCATCGCGCCAATCAAGTGTTCAAACTGCTCTGCCACACGCGGTAGCTTGATCGAGAGCTTTTGAAAAATAAGCAGATAAGCGAGCCAGCCAGCCGCAATCGTCAGCAGCGGTTTGACTGTGTTGCTCCAGTTATATGCCTCGTAGTAAAGAGCATTAGCCAGAATCAGTCCGCCCAGCAGCAGGATAATAGCCATCCAAAAACCAGGCTTAACCTTGTATACAAGGTCTTTTGGTGCAGAGTCTTCCGAGTGACGAGTACGAGGGAGAAAAATAAACTTGGCAAATGAAATAGCCGTGCCGAGCGCAGCAACGTTCATCCCAATGACCTGCCAGGGAAGCAAATTTTTGGTGGTGAGGATTTTTGCCCCAAACCCGGCGAGTAAGGGAAAGCCAGAGATTGAAAAGCTGGCGATCGCCAAAGCCACCCAAAGGGAAGTCGGCATAGGATTTTGTTTGAGCACTTTGATATCGCGACTGGGCAAATTGCCCGAAATCAAAAACAGCGCCGACTTTACAAGTCCGTGGGTAAGCGCATAAAATCCGCCGACGGATGGTGCTGCTAGGATGAAGCCCAGCTGAGAAACCGTGTGAAAAGCAAGGATACGCTTAGTGTCTTTAGCCAATACCGCAAAGCCAACGCCGAATAGCGCCGTCAAGACTCCAAACAGGCGAACAATCGGGTCTATCTCGGGCATCATCAGCGCGAAACGGACTAGTGGAAAAACGCCTGTTTTAACAACAACACCTGAGAGCATGGCGGAGACAGGCGCTTCCGATTCGGAATGGGTAAGCGGCAGCCACAGACCAGAGACAAAGATGCCGCCTTTGGTCAACAGACCCAGAAATAGAAGTGCGATCGCCTCTGGTGGCGCATTAGTCAGGCCGGTAAAGGCAAATGACTGATTGAACTGGTACACCAGTATGGCTCCAATCAGATAGAACAACATGGCCGTATTGCTGACAAACAAATAGCGCAATCCCACCCAAATGGAGCGATCCGTACGGGGATAGGAAATCAGTAAAAATGAGGCAATGCCGATTACCTCTAGCGCAACATACACGCTGATCAAATCTGCGCTTACAAAGACCGCATTGACGCTGCCGTGCAAGATGATGATCTGCGTATAGAAGAAAGCGCCTTTTTCGCTTTGCCAGCAGTAGAGAATAACTGCAGCGGTCACCACCGCATTGGTCAAAATAAAGAAACCACTGAGGCTATCAATTAGGAGGGTGACCCCAAAACTATCTAGCAGCTGTAGCGTCAACGGTTCTACATTAAGCACATGCCACAGTCCGAAGGCAAACGAGACCGCCGAAACTGCGATCGCTAGCCCCTGAGCTAGCTTGGGCAACAGATAGATGCTAAAGCCCACAAACAGAGGGAGCGCAATCCAAATAAGAGAAAGGGTATTCATGGCGTGTTGTTCTTTTCAATCTCGCGGTATTCCAGCGTGGGATTGTCTCGCGATAGCTTCATCACGCCCACTAGCATCAGCGCCTGAATAGAAAAGCCAATCACAATTGCTGTCAAAATCACCGCCTGGGGTACCGGATCGGCGTAGTCTACCTGTTCTGCCTGGCCCACAATCGGGGTGAATAGCCCTCTTCCTGCGGCTACCAAGACGTAGAGCCCAATCACCCCGGTACTCATCACGTCCATGGAGATGATTTTCATCATCAGATTTTTCTTTAAGACGATGCCAAAAAAGCCACAGAAGACTGTGGCAAAAATTAAGGCTTCTAAAATAGGCATAAGTCCGTCAATTGTTGGATAGACCATTTGGTCTAGATTAGCCAGAGGTCAAACGATACCAGTAAACAGCCGGGGCGTGAAACCTCGGCTGTCAGAATCTACTCTTGGCTTAACAGCCTTCTGGTCCGCAGAACTGGTAAGAGTTCAGTACCTCCGCGTCACAGATGTAGGCGATGCCCGCATAGTTGTCGAAAAACTTCGTTGCGATCTCATCTGCAATCTTCGAGGCCATATCTCGATTTTCGGCGAGTATCTCAATCTTTACGTTTGAGTAGGTGCTAGAAACGAGAGGTTGCCCCGACGAGCGCACATCGCGACTGCCCTTACCGCCAGCGTCTACCACCGTATAACCGGTCGCCCCGGCTGCGTCGATGATCTTGGCGATCTTTTTCAGCAGCAACTTTTCCGTAACGATTACGAGCTTGCTTGCTGGCTTTGCCATGTTGGTTACCTCTTGATGCGTGTATTTATTAAACTACAGAGAAACTTGAGAAAGCGGCGGCACCAGGCGCGATCGCACTAATGTAGCCGCTGTGTTGGTCGCCGGACCTTGAGGGGGCAACCGGCAGACCGCGATCCCTCTAGGATCAGCCACCGGCTAGCGCCTGGGCGAGCCCAATGTATAGCGGTATTCCCAAGGCGATCGCAACGGGTGTGCCGATGGCTGTGGACGCACCGATGTAGGCAGAGGGGTTAGCCGATGGGATGCCAGCGCGTAACGTAGGCGGACCTGAGATGTCCGAACTAGAGGCAGCAATCACAGCCAGAATCACAACGCCGCCAAGGCTAAATCCGGTGAGGTAGTGGGCAATCATACCAAGACCGAAAGCGAGGAATCCGTGCAGTAGCGGTGCTACAAAGGCGTACACGGCGTACCATTGGGCCACTTTTCGCAGCTCGCCGATTCTTGCAGCGGCTTCCATACCCATAATCAGCATCAGTACCGAAAGCAGACCCCGGAAGAGTGGCTCGTAGAAGGTTGTATAAACACTTTCCGGCTGGGTGAACAGACCTAAGGCGAGACCGAGCAGCAGTGCTGACAAGGCAGAGCCTTGGAGGCTTTCCTTGACAATGGGCCATATCTTGACTCGCTCGTCTGCACCTGGCTCACTAGGATACCTACTGGCGGTGCCGCCCGGCTCGCTGGGATACCCGTCTGCGCCGCCACTGGGATATCCACCTGCAGTAACAGTCTGCTTGCTGAGATACTTCTCGTTTTTGAGATACTTTTCGCGCTTCTGCTTGCTGGTATGGATGCTTGCCAAGACAATTGCAGTCACGAGCGCTGGAATGTCCATAAAGGGATAGAGTGCGGCGGCCCAAGGCTCGTATGCAATACCTTGCCCTTCTATTAGCGTCAGAGCGGCAGCGAGAGTGGAGCCACTGACCGCACCAAACAAGCCAGCGGTCGCCAGGCCGTCCTCGGTTCTGATTTTCGGCAGCTTGCACAGCGTGTATTGTCCGATGAACACGATCAAGATCCCTATTGCCACAGCGAAGAGTGCAGGCAGCAGAATCTCCGCTAGATTGGATTCGCGTATCCCCTGGCCACCGGTCAGGCCGACTTTCATCAGCAGCATGAAAACGATGAATTTATAGGCCGCGTCCGGAATGGATAGTCTGCTACCGAGAGAGGCAACGATCATGCCACCTATCAGAAAGCCGAGCGTTGGGGACTGCAACTGCGACAGAAATCGCGCTAAGAAATCGGAAATAAAATCCACGGATACCTCCTTCCAACCCCTCCAACGAGGGGTGATTATTGTTACGGGTGAGCTTTAAGAAGTTGAAGACTGTAGGAACGAAGCGCTTCATTCCTACAGTACAGGTGTTGCGCCAGAACCTGTCAAATAAAGATGACCAAGGGTGGCCATTCTCTAAACGGGGTAGGAAAGCAAAGCTATCCTACAACCCTTCCATAGACTAAAATCTATTGGAAACAAAATTTGTATGTGTTTAAGTCTATCTTAAAAGGTGTCTTGATTTGTACAACGCAGCGCAAATTAGAACTGCAATATTAAATGCAGGTTATAAGTTTTTCTTTTCATTCGCAACTCTCTATATTTCTCTGGCTAATGTAAATTACGGTTACAAATTTTACTCATCCGTTGCTACTATTCACAAAGGATTGGGACTAGCTGCACTTTCTCCCTATATCAGATCGCTGCCGCTTCAGTTTGGACGCAATGAATCTTGAACAGCGGAGGTACCACGCTGTTACCAAAAGTGACAAGCACCGCAAATAAACGACGCGCCGATATATAGCAAACTGCGCAATGCATTGTGCGGTTTGCTGAGCATTTTGCTTTGTTTGAAAAGGGTTGTAGCTGCTGATTATGTCAGAAGCAAAGTGCCGGAAGCCATAGAGGCGCATCAATGCTGCGCCTCGTGTAGCAAGTATTGCTTCGACAGCACTCTTATTGAGTGCATGCCCTTAAATCATTTGTTTGGAATTGACTTGCTTTGGTAGCTGCTATCTAAGTGACTTATCTAAGTGATTACTTTCAGCGTGTACAGACCGCTGGCCTAGCTTAGTCTCGGTAGCTCGTGATAAGTAACGCTCCGAGATAACTTGCTCCGGGTCAATCCCCTCAAAGGTAGGGGGTATCCAAACTCGGACAACTAACAAAGCCCCAAGTACTATTAAAAAAGCACAGGCAACTAGCACCTGAGACCACGGCGTCTCCAAGACACCTCTAACAATGATTTCTCTTAAAACGGAGACGATAGAGACTTCGACCGCAACCCCAATAGAAACTCGATGCTCTTTTAAATAGATAATCAGCAAACGAAACAGCTCTACTAGAATCAGCAGATACAAAATATCTGAGGTAACAAGCTGGAAATTCAGGGGTGGCAACAGCGATAGGGCCATCTCTCTAAGCTGTAGAACCATAAAGCTGAACAGCCCAATGCATAGACAGATGACAATGAAGTCTTGGACGGTTTCGAGCAGTCTGATAACGCGATCGCTGCTGAGCCAGCGATACCGAGGTAAAGATGATGGTTGAGGAGCGTCCATAAAGGTCACCTGATAAGTTAAACATGATAATTGGAGTAGACAAACAAACTGAAAATATGCGTCCTCACTAGTAGAGAAATATTCGAACCACTTATAGGCTACACATAACTCAGGCAAATAAGATTTCAGAAATCATATAAGTTTTGACTATATGTCATTAGGTTTACTTAACTGGCTACAGCGTTGAAGGCGTCGCCATACGAGGTCAGCTAATTTGTTCCTATTTTTTGTTTTGGGCCATCGTGCAGTAAGCAATCAAACGACAACAGACAAGAGCAGACAGTCTCTTCGCGATAGGTATGAAGCATCGATTATGAAAGAACAACTATTTCAAGATGTTGAAACGCAGTATATCTAGTCTTCTAGAAGTTTTACTCGTTGTTTGTATCCTGATAAAGTGGTAGAATTTGATTGAAGCTAGCAATGGTTTCCCGGTTTAGCACATGGCCAGCTAGCGAGCGTGAGCATTAAAAATATGGCTTTGGATCAACTCGAAGCATTTCTGAAGAAAATGCAGTCTGAACCTGCACTCAAAAATGAAGTACTCGCCACGTCAACTGCGGACGACGTAGCGCGAATAGCACTAAAGCTTGGTTTTGAATTTTCAGGTGATGAACTATTGAGAATGTCAGGTAAGAAGGTTGGTAGGGTTACTGTTATAAAGAAACCCTCTCCTGGAGAGTACAACTAATCTTTTCTGAATATCCGATTGTTTGATTATAGGGACTATAGGAAGAACAAACGCCGTATTCAGCCTGCATCCTTAATTCCTGAAAAGCTAGTTCATACAGAGGCTAGCCATACACTATCGTATGGCTAGCCCCTCGCAGGTTCAGCAAAAGCGATGCTATGCAGTTACTTTGAGAGTATCTCAAGTGTCAAAAAAGCATTTGGACTAAGCACTGTGGAAGGAAAAAGACTCCTGAGTCAGCTACCACCCGTTGTACCTACTCAAGCATTGGTTGACTCTCTAGAGCAGCATACGGCACTGTCACTGAAACAGCGCGGCTTCTATAGCTTTCGCCACTTAGCTCTTTGTTAATGCGACAAGCTCCTCGAAACTGAAACCGTCGACCGTCCTAGTCACGCCGGAAGTTAGGACAGCTGCGTAGTTGTCTAGGTGCTTTTATCCATCCGTTTGAGAGAGCATCCGCCTCCGAGCAAAACCATCTTTCTCCGTGCTTTGCTTCAATATTGGTGTTTTCGTAGTCTTCCATACCGGGAAGGTGATAGATTTTTCTACCTGAGCTGATGGAGATATTGCCTTTGATATCACAGCTAGTCGTTGTGACGGGCGCGCTTGAGTCGGCGGAGGTAGCTGTATTGGGTTCTGTCTGAGAAGCTGTTGTTTCTGTGTGATCTAGATCGTACTTTATTTTAGCCAATAAGCGGCTGCCCATGTCCTGCTGAAAAAAGATCGCGATCGCAATTCCCACAGGCAAAAGAATGGTTGGCACTGACTGCTGTCGGTGTCGTTGCGGCTTCCTCCGCCTGTTGCCAACAACGACATTAAGAACGATGTGCTAGGCCCACAGCCTCGGAGATATTTTCTAGATTTCTGCTACGTAAGCGCTCGACTATGCCGCTGGTAATACTTTTCACTATTGCTGGTCCTTCATACACCCAGCCTGTATAGGTTTGCAGCAGCGAGGCACCTGCGGTAATTTTGTCCCAGGCGTCATTGGCGCTGAAGATGCCGCCTACGCCAATAATCGGTAAGGTTCCATTTGTTTGAGCGTAGATCTGGTGGATTACCTCTGTTGAACGGCGAGTGACAGGCGCACCGCTAATGCCGCCGGCTTCATCAGCGACGGATTTGCCAGTTGTGGCGATGGTACGAGTCGTCAGCGAATGGCGATCGATCGTGGTATTGGTGGCGATGATGCCAGCTAGATTGCAGTCTTGGGCAAGCTGAACGATTTCTTTGATATCTTCGGTGGCGAGATCGGGAGAGATTTTGACCAGCAGAGGTTTGTTGTTTGTATTGGCGCTTTGGAGCGTTTCTAGGATAGGGGCAAGCTGCTCTTTGGCCTGGAGCGATCGCAGCCCCGGCGTATTTGGCGACGACACATTCACCACAAAGTAGCTTCCCTGATTCTTTAGCAGCTCGAAGCTCTGACGATAATCTTCTGCCGCCTGATCTAACGGCGTAATCTTCGACTTACCCAGATTGATGCCAATCGGCACCGGATAGTTATCCTCTGGCCACAGCACCCTCAGCCGACGAGACAAAGCCGCCGCCCCCTGATTGTTAAAGCCCATCCGATTGAGCGCCGCCCTATCTACAGGCAGCCGAAACATCCTAGGTTTGGCATTACCCGGCTGCGCGTGGTAGGTGATAGTCCCTAGCTCCGCGAAGCCAAATCCTAACAGCGGCCAGGCCCGAGCCGCCGTACCGTCCTTATCAAATCCAGCCGCCAGCCCTAGCGGATTAAAAAAGTCAACATTCCAAAGCGACTGAAAAAGCGCCTTAGCTTGAGCAGGCCGACGACCAAAAGCGCCCACCATCGCCGCCTGTGCAGCACGCCTAGTTGGCTGATGAAACATCGCTCCGCCATCAGGCTCAGCCGCCAGCCACGCCAACAGATCGATAGTTTGACGATGAACCGTCTCAGGGTCTGCCCGGAAAGTTTTGAATAGCGATCGCACCCCAAACCGATAAAGCTGCTGCAAAAGAAAATACCTATCACCACCCTCAGCAATATATAGTATCCGACACTTTGCTTCTAGCAGCATCAATAGCTATAGCTTTCCGCACTTTGCTTACTACATCACGTGAGGTTAAACCCCTTGTCCCATAGCGCAAAGTGCTTAGCAAAGCCAGTCAATGGACAGCACCCGCACCGTCCATAGTCCGTACGTAGCCCACTCTATTCCCCGTTAAATGAAGGAGATATGAAGGGAACCATACGCACACAACCTACTGATAAACACGGCCTCGCCACCCAGTAGTCTCACCGACCCCCGGAACCCCACCTAGTAATTTGACCGAGCCCCTTCCCCTTCCTCTCATCCCCATCCGCCTCCTCCCCACATGGCCAAACCCAAAATCAACCCCACCCGCACCCCAAACCCTCTCCTTGATCGCCGGACAGCGTCAGAACTCTGCCCTCAAGATCTCAGCCGGGTACTCCCCACACTCCTGGCTGCCGAAACTGTAGAAAACGCCACCCAAGTAGCGCTTGAAGCAATCCAGGCCGAATTTGGCTACTCCTTGCTGTGGGTAGGACTCTACGACCGCCAAGCTCACAAGCTCGACACCCGAGGCGTACTTACCCAAGGCTCCCATCGGTTTACACATACCTCTCTAGAACTACAGTCAGGCGATTTTTTAGAACAGGCGGTAGTTCAGCAGCAGCCTGCTGTGATCGCCGATATTCGAGAAGAGTCCAGAGCAGGCGTTTGGACGCAGATAGCCAAAGCTTTTGAACTACAAGGGATGGTGATACTGCCGATTCACCGACAGAACACATGCCTTGGCTTAATAGTGCTTGGCTCTCGGCGATGGGGCGCAACGCCGGGCATCTTGCAAAATGCGACGCTGCTGATCATCAGCCATGCCCTAGCAGAAGTCATTCACCAGGACCAGCTAGAGACGCAAAGACAGCAGATAAAACAGCCTGCTAAACCGCTGTTAACGTTGCTGCAAACGCTGGGTGGCCTGTCGAGTTTAGATGCCAGACTAGAAGCGGTGGCGAAAGAAAGTGCAACATTTATCGGCGCGACTACCAGCATGTACTGGTTAGAACCTAGAGGTCGACATTTTTGGTGCCGTGTGGGAAAGGGAAGAAAGGGTAAAGACAAAGAAAAAGAGAGTCTGCCCGTTAGTGAGGTGCAAGGTCTGTATCAGATGCTTTGCAATCATGAGCTGCTGGTTGTTGGTGAGCTGGAATCTTCGGTAAAGGCGAGTGTGGCCAATCGACTGATGGTGCGACTACAGGCGCGATCGCTGATGGTGGCACCGATCTTGTATCGAGATGAGCTACAGGGATTTTTGACGGCGGAAGGCAGCAGTCCGAGAGTATGGAGTGAAGCAGAACAAGCCTACATGAGCGGCGCAGCGCAGCTATTGGGAATAGCGATGCCAACCGCAGAAATGGACGAGGCGGTCAGTCAGCTGCGATCGGATCATCTGCTGAGCGCCGGGGTTGCCCGGAGTATTCATGGCGATCGCGACTGGCTGCACGTGCTGGGTCTGTGCGTCGAACAGCTAGCGGCTCGGATCGGCACCGATCAGCTGCTGGTACTGAGCGCCAATACCGAACGCGGTGGCTACAACCTGTGCTATCGAACCGGACAGGGAATACCGTTGGTCGATGGTAAGACGGACCACTGGAATCCATTAGACGAAGTAGATGAGCAGATGCTGCGCCGGGCGCATTCTCCTGCTAGCGTGGAAGATCTAGCACATGATTTGAAATTTGCGGCCTGGCGATCGCACCTACAGCCCGTGGGCGCAAAATCTCTGTTGGTCAGCAATACGTCACCCGGTCATGCGCCTGAAGGAATTGTCATCGTCATCGACCAGGTCGCCAGACGTTGGAGCCATGCAGAAAGAGAGATCTTGCAGACACTCAGCAGTCAAATCGGTCTGATCTTGCATCAATGGCGTCTGCAAAGACAGACCGACCAGCAGAGTCAGCTACACGAAGCCTTTCAATGGGGAATGCGCAGCCTACAACAACTTTCTAAAATAGACGCCTTAGACCAGTCTGCGACTCATCGACTGGCGCAGCTGATGCATGTTCCCCTAGTTGGCATCGTAGCCTGGGAAAATGGGGCAGCGACCGCTAAAGTTGCTCACGTTCTAGCGCAAAGCAACAAGTTTCGAATCAACGATACAAAATCTATTCCGATAGAAGCAGATGCGCTGCTGCACTGGGCCGTTTCAACAGAAGGGCTGCTGACGCTGACACTAGCAGATCTGCCAGAAGCAGGCCGGTGGATTGCTGGCCCAGAGGGGACAAAGCTGCTGGCGATGGCGCTACGAACCGCACCAGAGCACGAACCCACCGCAGTTGTAGTGATGGCCGACAGTGCCAATCGCGAATGGTCTGATGAACAGACGACTTTGCTAGCGATCATTGCCAATCAGCTAGCCTGGTGCCGCCGCCATCTGAAATTAACTCAGACCATGTTGGGTCAGCAAGAGCAGCTAATTCAACTCAACTGGTACAAACAGCATCAGATTGAAGATCTTTGCCGAGGCTTTGAAGAGTGCTTGCAGCAAATGGTGCAGCAGTCTGGAACGAGCGATCCGCGTCAGAAAATGCTGATGCAGAAGATGGAAACGCTAGGCGATCGGCTTAGCCACGTTACCAAAGCCGAAAAGTGGGCAATCGATATCCGGACTCAAGAAACGCCGCTCATTACCGTGCTAAAACGGACCACCGCACGGGCGCATCCACTGGTGCAAGCGCGTCAGCTCTGGTCGAAGGTACATTGTGAAAGTAATTTGACGATTTCGAGTGACACCACGAAGGTTGAGTTTGTGCTGTATGAGCTGTTGGTCGCAGCCTGCAAGCGATCTCCGGTGGGCGATCGCATTGACATCTGGTGTCGCCCCATCGACCAAAACTGGCTAGAAGTTTCGATTACAGACGAAGGCAGCGTCGATTCTACTCTTTTGCAGGCATTAGCCGATGGCCGCTCAGAAGATTTGCTCTCACCTTCTTCAATTATGCAGCCGCAAAACAGTCACCTGTGGGTTTGCCAGTCACTGATGCAGGTACTAGGCGGTGAATGCACGCTGAGTCAGATGGAAGATGGCCGGATGCTGAGCCGAGTGATTATTCCCTTGGTATAACAGAAGCCTACGAAGTTTGTTTCAATCCCTAAGAGGGTTTAGAAGGCGTTGATGCAGTCTATACATTGTTGTTCCCTCCTAAACGCTGTTGTTTCAATCCCTAAGAGGGTTTAGAAGGCGTTGATGCAGCTGGGAGATGAGCTGTTGGCTGATCTGGTCAGTGTTTCAATCCCTAAGAGGGTTTAGAAGGCGTTGATGCTTGCTTGGAATTTGGATGGCTGGAGCCGCCTATCTGTTTCAATCCCTAAGAGGGTTTAGAAGGCGTTGATGCTCGCTTAAGCCAGCCACGCAACCCACAATTCTAAGTTTCAATCCCTAAGAGGGTTTAGAAGGCGTTGATGCGGCTTGGAAATCGGCGATACGAAGGAAAGCGCTAGGTTTCAATCCCTAAGAGGGTTTAGAAGGCGTTGATGCTTCAGCGCCAATCAGCGGCGGATAGGTTCTTTAAGGGTTTCAATCCCTAAGAGGGTTTAGAAGGCGTTGATGCGGTGGACGAACATCCAACCAGGCGAATTCATACCGTTTCAATCCCTAAGAGGGTTTAGAAGGCGTTGATGCATGGATGGCTGATGCTAACAACCCTCAAACCAGCGTGTTTCAATCCCTAAGAGGGTTTAGAAGGCGTTGATGCACCTGAAGGCTGTGAATAACGGCGGCGGCGCGTTGTTTCAATCCCTAAGAGGGTTTAGAAGGCGTTGATGCTTCAGATTGGACAGCGCTAGCAGTGTTGATGGGGGGTGTGGTTTCAATCCCTAAGAGGGTTTAGAAGGCGTTGATGCCCAGCCGGAGCCCAGTTGCAGTTTAGCAAATGTTTCAATCCCTAAGAGGGTTTAGAAGGCGTTGATGCGCGGAACGATTGACGCCATTCTGGTAACCGAGATGTTTCAATCCCTAAGAGGGTTTAGAAGGCGTTGATGCAGAAGATGAAGGTATCAGATCTGCCTGATGAATCTGTTTCAATCCCTAAGAGGGTTTAGAAGGCGTTGATGCGTCTTCGAACGGGCGATCCGAAGCGTCGATATGTCTGTTTCAATCCCTAAGAGGGTTTAGAAGGCGTTGATGCCAGATTATTCGTAGACGGTGGGGTACTAAAGTTGTTTCAATCCCTAAGAGGGTTTAGAAGGCGTTGATGCTCATTCAGGGATGCGACTTAGCGCCGACGAAGCAGTTCGTTTCAATCCCTAAGAGGGTTTAGAAGGCGTTGATGCCCGTAGGGGCAACTACGTGTCATCAGAGATACTGGTGTTTCAATCCCTAAGAGGGTTTAGAAGGCGTTGATGCGAGGCTCGTACGGCATTGCCGTATCGCGTAGCCACTATCGTTTCAATCCCTAAGAGGGTTTAGAAGGCGTTGATGCACGACGAGTTTAGAGAGCTAGTCACAAGCCGATATGCTTTTTCAATCCCTAAGAGGGTTTAGAAGGCGTTGATGCGGCGGGCCTTTAGAAGGCTTGCTGTATATGATTTTCGAAGTGCGAATGCGCGAATCGTGTCAAGTATAGCATTTTGAATCAAGTAAAGGTGATTTTAAAATGACGTTGAGAAGCGCGATCGCGTCCACCACAAGGCTTTTCGTCGCTGCGCGAACCCGAAAAGTTCAGAAAACGGCTACAACCCCCAAAGAGACAATACTTTGAGCCCGCTTTGAAGAGGCTGCTTGATTACATCCACCCACTCGCGGCAGTCTCTAGGCCCATCAAGTCAGGATTATCCGTGCTAGCTGCGCTGCCACACCCAACTTCCCCGATTCTAAAGCTAGAAACGCTGTTAACCCCTATGACTGTAGCTTGCAGGTACCCTATCAATATCCATACCGCTCAAAAACAACCATGACCAACGCCTATCAATGGATCGGCAAATCTTTGCAGACGCTGCACCAGGCCCACTGGTACCGCAGCGTGCAATCAATTGAAGGCGGTAGCGGCCCAACAGTAACAATTGATGGCCATTCGCTAGTCAATCTAGCAAGTAACGACTATCTAGGGCTGTCCGCAGATCCGCGACTAATAGCTCAGGTAAAAGCAGCCGTCGAAACCTACGGAACCGGTTCAACCGGATCGCGGCTGCTGAGTGGGCATCGACCTTTGCACCAAGAACTAGAGCAGGCGATCGCACAGCTCAAAGGTACAGAAGATGCGATCGCCTTTAGCAGCGGCTATCTTGCTAACCTGGGTGCGATCGCAGCCCTAGTCAACAGCCGCGATCTGATCTTGAGCGACGAGTACAACCACATCAGTCTCAAAAACGGCGCGACTCTTAGCGGTGCGACAGTAATCACCTA
Source organism: uncultured cyanobacterium (assembly GCA_963793495.1). Lineage (GTDB taxonomy): Bacteria > Cyanobacteriota > Cyanobacteriia > Phormidesmidales > Phormidesmidaceae > Phormidesmis. Next base: position 619,793 of record CAWCAI010000016.1, on the reverse strand, counting down.
CGCCCATAGCGACACTGCCGATCTAGAGAAGAAATTAGACGAAGCGCGAACCCTCTACCGACGCTGCTTGATCCTGACAGATGGCGTGTTTGGCATGGATGGCGATGTCTGCCGCCTGCCAGAGATCCTAGCGATAGGCGATCGCTTTGAGGCAATGGTGATGGTCGACGAGGCCCACAGCGCCGGCGTGCTAGGTAAAACAGGAGCGGGCTGCGCCGAATACTTCAACTGTCAGGGCAAGCCTACAGTACAGATGGGGACATTGAGTAAAGCCTTTGCTAGCTTGGGTGGCTATATCGCTGGCAGCGTAGAACTAATCGACTTCTTACGCAACCGCGCGCCCACCTGGATTTACACAACGGGGCTTTCCCCAGCCGATACCGCAGCAGCGCTAGGCGCAATCTCTCTACTTCGACAAGAACCGCACCGGCTAGAACAGCTTCAACGAAACGCCCACTATCTCACTACGCAAGTAGACCGGCTGCTTCTCGCTCAGTCCAATTCTTTTGAGTCCAATTCTCTTCAGCTCAAAAGACTTCCTTCAGACTCTGCTATCGTCTGCCTACAAGTAAAAGACGCCGCTACCGTACTTTCTCTCGGCAGCTACCTGCGAGAGCATGGTATCTTCGCCTCAGCCGTTCGCCCGCCCACCGTACCGGTTAGTCGTCTGCGTCTTAGCCTGATGGCTACTCACACTTCGGGCCATATCGATCGGTTCATCCACACGCTGAGTCTGGCTCTAAGCAACCCGACAGCGGCTATGAAGGGAGGTCGTTAGAGAGCTTCTCTCTGAAGAGATCTTGCTAAAGAGCGGCATCCCAAATCACAAGATCTATTAACATCAACTATGTAATCTTGTCGGGTTTTAACCTTATTTCGAATCATGGCTGATATTAACTGCGCTGTAGACTGCAAAGATGGCTGCGTCCTTGGTGACAACTGTCCCCACAAAGAGTCTCAGCAGCAAGCTTCCGAGTTCATCGAAAGCACCTCTCTAGACGATATGCTCGCACTCGCCGCCGAAGCCGTTCGCCGCAAGCAGCAAGAGCGAGTCAGCGAAGGTCCTAAATGGGTCTTCCCCGAAGACGGCATCCAAGATCCGCAATAGCAGTTTCGACCACCGCTGAAGCTGCTCTGCCAAAAGCTGACATTCGTCTATTTTGGCCCCGCAAGGAAGTTCTGTGTAACCTCATCAGCATCGAATGACTGGCCGTAGATAGCGACCATATCAAGGGTGCCAAGCCATGCTGGATTAGAAGACTCACTCCCCCCCAAGATCAGCTGATATGGCTGGTCCGGAGTCGGTAGATCCCTAGCTGCGTCGGCAGTCGCCAATGTGCCATTGATATAGATCGCGGCATTGCCATCTACATCTTGGGTGTAGACCAAGTGCGTGAGGTCAGCGGCAGCCGATCCGTCCGGGGAAAAGAGCGATAAAGCAGCGTCGACTGCACCTGCTGACAGGGTGAGAATCGGCGCGAGTCTACCTTGCGTAAGACTATCTGATGCAAACCAGGCTTCAAGCGTGAGAGCACCGCCAGTAACCGCGTCGGTTAATTTGTCGGCTGCGGGATCTGAAAAGATAACCGTCGGATCGTCAAGGGTAAGTGTGCCTTCCCCCCAACTCACGCCAGTCGGGTCATCAATACTAAGATCGAGAGCCTCGCCTACGCCAGCGGTATCTTTTATGGTGGTGCCATCGCTCTCATCAAACAAATAGAGCGCTAGCAAATCTTCGGTGATGCGATCGCTGTCTATCGGCTGCTCGGCTGCGTCATCAACAACTTTAGCGCCACTAGATTCAGTCAGTACAATAGCGGCAGCTGTACTTTCACCCGCTGTTGCATCCGAGTGCGTAAATGCTTGATCCACACGCGACGTATTAACCGCTGGCACCGTCAGATATTTCTCCGTTAGGTATTGGAGCGTCTGGCTGTGCTCTGTATCATCTAGCTCCTTGTCGTAAACTAGGACCGCAGCCACATCTAGGGCGCTGAACCCAGCATTGTTGATCTCTGCTCCAATGATGAATTTCTGGACTATCGTATTGAACTTGTGGACATCTGTATCGATTAGCTGATCGTCTCGGTAGTGGCGGATAGTCGCGCCGTCGTAGCGAACAGAGTGAATAAACCAGTCATCGCCTGCACTGCCATCATTATTGCCTCTACCGTTTTGGCTGGAGACTGTGTAGTCATTCTTCCGTCTCCAGCCCTGAACAGTAAGCTTGTTCCTTTTACCATTCAAGGTCAGACCAAACGCATTGTTTTGCGAGCCTTTACCATAGCTGACACCAGCGTATACGCCGTTTGTTGCTTTGTAGTCGACCACGAAATACATAGTGCGTGGCTCATTGCCAGTGGGCAAATCTGGTAGGCTCTGCCCAGGTGAAACGCGCTGAAGACTGTCACCTTCTAGAGCACCGTTCTCTCCAAAAGCGGCGAGTCCACCGTCAAGAGAGATGGCAGCTTGCCCGCTGGGCGTAGCGTTGTGGATTAGTACCGGATCGCCTGACGCGACTAGATCCATATTGGTACCAGCCCCAGAAAGCCACTCGGTCACAACGCCATTTTCTTCGATAACGTTGAGATCGGATTCGAGCTGAGCGACTAGGCCATCAGTGACGAGTAGACTGTTGCCAGATGGCTCACTGACCGTGACATTCACCGTTGCCGTATCTGTCTGCGTACCATCAGAAACCGTGTAGGTAAAACTCTCACTTCCGGCAAAGCTCGCATTCGCAGTATAAGAAAATGCGCCATCTGCGTTGACGCTAAGCAAGCCGTTGGCTAGAGAGAATGTATCGCCATCTGTGAATGGCTGACCGTTGACTGCAACAATCCTCAGCAGACCATCATCAATGTCATTGTTGAGTAATCCGGTTGAGAACGGAACGCTCAGCTTCTGACCAGATAGCGCACTGTAGTTGTCTTTGATAGCTATGGGCAGCTGGTTGCCGCCAGTAGCTATATAGGTTCGCTGAATGTAGTTCTCGACGGCAGTAAATTCATTCGCGTTTAGGGCCCGGTCGTAGATAAATCCTGCCGCAACGCTCATCGCGGTCTCACCGCCGTTCAGGTTTTGGCCAATCAGCAACTTTGTCAAGGCCGTATCAAAAGTCTTGCTGCCAGAGTCGATTTCTACTCCATCCAAATAGTGCTTGTAGGTAGTACCGTCGAAAACAACTGCGTGGGAGATAAAGCCGCGCTGCTGGCCAGTGGCGGGATTAATTACCCCATCAGTGTTAGTAGCTAGGTCGAATCTCCCTCCCCAAGCGTTGATCATCAGGTCGTCCGTGTTGTTGTTTAGCGTGAGGCCAAACGACTGGTTCTTCGAAGGCTTCCCATAGACAAGTCCAGCAGATTCTGCATTGGTAACGTCCTCGTAGTCCACGACGAAGAACATTGTCCGGGGCGCGTTGCCACCAGCAAGCCCTAGAAGGCGGGTGCTTGCCGTGTCTTCCCGGAAAAGGTAGTCGCCGACGCCGTCTAACACGATGGCGGATTGACCAGATGGCGTAGCGTTCTCGACTAGCTGTGGATTGCCTGCGGCTTGTAAGTTGTTGCCAACACCAGATTGATCTAGCCACTCAGTCACCGTCGTGCCATCTTCAGCTAAGCCAATTTTGATAAAGGCTTCTACTTGGAAGACTAGACCGTCAGTGACCGGTAGTTCGCTAGAGTCTCCAACTAGGATAGGAATATTTTTAGAGCGCACGGACCCAGTCTTATCATCTGAGATGATAAAGAAGGCGTTGTAGACATCGTTGTCACCGTAAGTATGAGTTATTTTGATCTTGCCGTCGGCATCTGGGCTACCTGTAATCTGCGTACCATCTCCGAAGTTGAGAGTGTAGGTAAGCAACTGCGCTGGATCATCGATATCGGAGACGAAAGCGGTAAAGGTCACTAGATCGCCTATCTCAGCAAACTCTATATCTGAGGTGACTAAATCAAACTTAGGTGGGTTGTCAGAGCCGGGGCCGACGGTGACGACAAAAGACTGAGAGAGCGTTGAGCTAGAGCTATCTGAGACTCTGAGCGTAGCTGTATAAGAACCTTCTGATGAATATTGATGAGCAACTTTGATTGCACCCGTGACTGGATCAGGCGTTCCGGAGACCACTGTACTGTCACCAAAGTTGATTCTATAAGTCAGATCTTCAAAGGGGGTGTCCATGTCGCTGACGGTCGCCGAATAGACAATATTCAGGGGGGCCAATGTTCCTCTTAGATCGTCTGGCTCACCTTGATCGTCGGTGATTCTAGGCATGAAAATCAAGGGGGGCTGGTCTTTGTTGAAGGTGATACGCTGTACCTGCCCCCCATTCGCCGCATAGTTGATGTAGTAGAGTGCGCCATCAATTCCCTGTTCGAGAAAGACCACATTGGTTGTGCTTCCCGAAATGCCACCGCTAGGCTTAAAATCGTAGACACCTTCAACCACATCACCAGTCTCGTTAAGATCTAGGAACTTGATATAGTTGCTTTCGTAGTTACCAAAGAAGTAGACGCCGTCAAATTCTTCTGGAAACATATCGCCACGGTAAACAAATCCACCCGTTAAAGACGAATGCGGGATGTCGTAGATTGGCGCAGAGAAATAGTCCCCGCTGGTAGGATCTGCTAGGTCGTTGTCGGGCTGTGGGAAGTCGGCTGGATCAAACTGAGCTCTATCTGCGTTGAAAACCTTGGCGTTTTTTCTTCCTTCATAGAAGTTCCAGCCGTAGAAAGCGCCTGCCTGGTCAAGCGATGCGATGTGAATGTCATCAGTCGACTTGCCTTGGTTGCCCCCAACTTCACCAATGTAGAACTTGCCATACGTCTCGTCCCAGTCAGCCCGAAACGGGTTGCGCAGACCGTAGGCCCAAATTGAAGGGTCTGGCTGAAAAGGCTTTCCGTCTGGAGCAAGGGTAGGATAGGGCCCATCAATCACGCCGTCGGCATAGGGATTGGCAGGCCAGCCGTCTTTGCCGTTGGGAATAGAGCCATCGCGGTTGATGCGGATGATTTTACCGCTCGTATGTTCTACATCGGCTGTCCAGTCGTCGTCTGGTCCACCTTCGCCGCCGTTAGAAGTGTTGAACTTGTCTGAGCTAGTCAGCCAGACCTTGCCATCAGGGCCAAAGTCTAATCCGCCACCGTAGTGACAGCAGGAAACGTAGCCGTCTGTGTCTGTCCAAAGGATTTTCTCGCTGTTGGCACTGGCCTCGCTCGATAGGCCGCCAGAGCGTTCTTCATGGGCAAAGCTGCCAATGACCGCGCGGTTAGTATCTGCCGATCTTGTGTAGAACAGGTAGATCAGATTTTTCCCGTCTGTTGATAGCGGGTCAAAATCTGGGGGAATTGCTATTTCTAGTAGGCCTCGCTCTTGGCCCGAGTTGACAACATTCGAGATATCTAGATAGAGAGACTTTGCTCCGGAGTTAGGATCGGCAATGAAGATTTGGCCGCTCTTCTCTAGCAGCAGCATCCGATTGTCAGGCAAGAATCCCAAGGCGATCGGCGCAGCCAGACCACTCGTGATTATGCCTTCATTCACGAAGCCGTCTAGATTGAAATTAGCCATTAAAACTTCCTGAATTCTTAAATATTTGTACTGAGCGAGTTTTTAGAAGCCTGGGAAATAGCTTGCCTACAACTTCACTCGCAGACAGCGTTTGGGTTCTGGGCTAACACCAGAGACGACTGTTGTCTGAGAGTCTGTAAATCTGTTGGAAATAAATAGGTGCTCCGAAGGCTATTTACCTAGAACCACAGTTAACTAGCAGTACTGATACTACGCAGCCGATACTGATTGAGATGCCTGATCGAAATGAAGTGTAGGATCTACCGGATCGCTTGCAATGTACGTACTTTGCTACAATCGGGTTCTAAAGAAGCGTAGTTATTAAGCCGCATACACATAACGGCGTAGAAGAAATCTGTTGAAAGAGTGTTAGTTGTCCGAGGTTGTCCTCGTCTTTTGATGACTATACTGAACCTTTTGGCATCGAAATCGCCACGATTAAATGCAGGTAATCGATAGGTGGTGAAGAGATAGTCAAGTTCAATAACCGACAATAGGTTTACTCAGCAGCAGATAGCTTCGCTTTTTGCTAGAGATATAGCTTTGCGCACTTTGCTATACTTGCAGCCTGAATACATAACTTCATCTATCAACTTTCGTCTAGTTTTAGCGGGTCCATTTCTGTTGAGAAAAACTTGTTTCTAGAGAGGTAGACGCGCACAAAGCTACAGAGCGGGCGAAGGAGGGCGAGAGGTTTGCATAGTTTGAGGCGTATAAAGCAAAATGGCGATCGCACTGATGAGTGCGATCGCCACTTATCTCAGACAAACAGCTAACATCACGTCAAACTAGCCGAGACCCGCGTTTGTTCCATTAGGGCCAGCGAGGAAGTTCTGTGTAACCTCATTAGCATCGAACGACTGATTATAGATAGCGACCAGATCGAGTGTGCCAAGCCACGATCGACTAGAACCACCAAACTCGCTTCCTAGCGCCAGCCGATGCCCTGTTCCCCAGGTGGAAAAGTCTCCTGCTATCGTATCGGTGAGGACTAATTCACCATCTAGGTAGAGAGCAGCTTCGCCGTTGGCTGCTCGCGTATAGACCAGATGCGTAAGATCAGTCGTAACCGACCCGCTTGGTGACGAGCGCGAAGGTGTACCGTTTCTGGAGGTTTTAGTTGTCCGCAGTCGCAGATCGAACTTGTCTCCGCTTTGTCCTACGGTAAAGTTTCGAGCGCTCGACCCCTTTGAGAAAGTAACAATGCGGGCGGGACCTTTCTGGGTTGTATTTTCTGATGTCATCCAGGTCTCGATGGTGATATTGCCACCAGTCAAATAATCAGTGAGCTTATTGTTGCTTTTCTGTGAGGCGATTCGCGTAGGGTCATTTAACGTCAGCTTGCCGTCTCCCCAGTCCACACCTGTCAAATCGTCAATACGCAGATCGAGCGCCCTGCCTGCCCCCGAGGTGTCTTTAACGACTCTCCCGCTTCCCTCGTCAAAGGTATAGAGAGCGACTAACTCATCAGTGATGCGATTGCCCTTTGGCGGCGGATTGGGGTTAGGGTTAGGATTAGAATTGCTAACAGTGATATTGACCGTAGCGGTATCTGTTTGTGAACCATCAGAAACCGTATAGATGAAACTTTCGTTTCCAGTGAAGCCTGAATTTGGGGCGTAAGAGAATGCGCCGTTTGCTTCTACGCTGAGCGAGCCATTAGACAAAGAGAACGAACTGCCGTTTGTCAGCGCTCGACCATCGATTGCAGTGACTGTGATGGGGCCATCGTCTGTATCGTTGTCGAGCAGCCCGTTTGAGGAAGCAACAGATAGAACCTGACCAGACGAAGTCGTGTAGCTATCATTGACTGCGTTTGGTGATAGATTCACCGGTTCGCTCACACCGTCAATGGTGATCGTTACAGTCGCAGTTGCAGTGCCGCCGTTGCCATCCGAAATCGTGTAGGCAAAGCTGTCACTGGCCGACTCACCATCATTAAGTGAATCAAACTTACCGTTTGGATTGTAAGTGAAGGTGCCGTTGTTGTTGTTAGTGACTAGTCCTTGTGTAACGGTAGTATCGACATCGGTGATCCTGAGCGTATCCCCATCTACGTCACTGTCGTTAGCCAGCACGTTACCAGTGATGAACGAGGCGTCCTCATTGGTTGTAAACAGCGAGTCTCCTCTAGCTGGATCGTTGACAGCGATGGGTAGGTTGTTGCTAGAGGGTCCAGTGAGATAGTTCTGCTGAATGTATGTTTCGACGGCGCCGAATTCGTTTGCATTCAAAGCCCGATTGTAGATGAACGCTGCGGCAACGCTCATCGGCGTTTCACCCCCCCCGAGGTTTTGACCAATCAGCAGCCTTCCAAGCCCTGTATTGAATGTCTTACGGCCAGAGTCGATCTCTGCCCCGTTCAAGTAGTGCTTGTACGTAGTGCCATCAAAAACAACTGCGTGAGAAACAAAACCGCGCTGCCGGTTGTTGTCAGGATTGATTACTCCATCAATGTCAGTACGCCGGTCGTTGCCACGGCCCCAGCTGTGAATAGTGAGATCGTCTTCGTTACCGTCTAGCGTGAGACCAAAAGCCTTGTTTTTAGCGTTATTTCCGTAGACAATTCCTGCATATTTATTATTGTTGACATCTTCGTAATCCACTACAAAGAACATCGTCCGAGGCTCGTTGCCGCTAGAGAAGCCGCTCAGGTCACCGTCGCGAAATAGGTAGTCGCCAGCGCCGTCTAGTCTGACTGCAGGCTGACCAGAAGGGGTAGCATTTTCGATTAGCTGCGGATTGCCTGCGGCCTGTAAGCTGTTACCAGAGCCACCTCCATCTATCCATTCGGTAACGGTGGTTCCATCCACGCCGATTTTAGTAAAGGCTTCTACTTGAAGGACCAGACTGTTGCCGCTAACAGGTAGCTGCGTAGAAGGCCCTACTCGAATAGGAATATTGTCAGAGGGCACAGGGTCGGATTTGCTATCTGTAATTGTAAAGGAAGCGTTGTAAATACCATTGTCCGGGTAGGTATGGGTGACTCTAATTCTGCCATTAGCGTCAGGCTTGCCTGTGACTATCCGCGTGCCATCTCCAAAGTCGAGCGTGTAAGTAAGCGTATTAACTGGATCGTCTGCATCTCGATCAGAGACAACGGCTGTGAAGGTCACGGGGTCGCCAGGATCGCTAAATCCGACGTTGGAGCTGACTGATTGGAATTCGGGTGGCCGGTTGATGGTGCCCACAGTTACGTTGAAAGACCGCGACTGCGCCGTATTGCCAGTATTATCGCTGACGCTAAGGCTAGTGTTGTAGGAACCTGCGGACAGATAATCATGGTCAACATCGATCGCGCCATTTCGATTCGGGTTTCCAGTAACTACTGTGCCATCACCAAAGTTAATTCTGTAGGTCAGATTGTTAAAGGTGGTATCAGCGTCACTAACGGTCGCACTGTAGGTGACCCCCAGCGGTATTCCACCCTCTAAATCATTCGGGTCGCCTTGGTTGTCAGTAAGATTAGGTGACAGAATCCGAGGGGAAGCGCTGCCGCTACCGTATGTAACCCGCTGCACTTTTCCTTTGAAGTTCTTGTCGTAGTTGATGTAGTAGAGTGCGCCATCATTTCCTTCCTCTAAGAAGACTACGCGCGTTGCTTCTCCGTCAGTAGGTGTGAAGCTATAGGGATCTCCTTGAACCGCATCACCGTTTCTATTGAGATTGAGAAAACTTATGTAGTTGTCTTCGTAGTTGCCGTAGAAGTAGACACCGTCAAATTCATCTGGAAACATATCGCCGCGATAGACGAATCCACCGATGAAAGCCGAGTGAGGAATATCGAAGATTGGAGCAGAGTAGTAGTCGCCTTTGCTCGGATCGGCTAGGTCGCGGTCTGGCTGAGGAAAGTCAGCCTCATCAAAGTTTTGTAGCGGACTAGCCACAAAAACATTATTAGTCCCTTCATAGAAGTTCCAACCGTGGAAAGCACCTGCCTGGTCGAGAGAGCTGACGTGAAGGTCGTCTCTTGATATGCCTCGGTTACCACCTACTTCGCCAATGTAAAACTTGCCGTATTCCTCGTCCCAAGAGGCTCTAAACGGATTGCGCAGACCATAGCCCCAGATAAAGTCGGTAGGATCTTCCTTATTGCGGTCTGTGTTGACTTCAAAGTTACTTCCGTCTGCTTTTTTGTTGGGATAAGGACCATCAATTGTGCCATCCACGTAGGGGTTTGCGGCCCATCCGTCTCTGCCGTTCGGAGCAGAACCATCACGGTTAATCCGAATGATCTTGCCGCTGGTGCTGTTCAAGTCGACTGGCCAATCAGGAGGGTTGGCAACGTCGCCTCGCTCAGCTTCTCCTTGGTTCGTAGTGCTGAACTTATCTGAAGTAGTCAGCCAAATTTTGCCATCGGGGCCAAAGTCCAAACCACCGCCATAGTGACAGCAGGAGATATAGCCATCCGTATCCGTCCACAGGATATTTTCACTACTGCGAGCGGCTCTACTAGATAGACCACCAGATCCCTCATTATGCTCAAAGCTAGCAACGACGGCGCGGTTAGTCTTGCCTGCCCTTGTGTAATACAGGTAGATCAGGTTTTTCCCTTCTGTGTTGGGATCAAAATCCGGGGGAATGGCTATTTCTAGAAGACCTCGCTCTGCATCTGAGTTGGTGATGTTAGAGATGTCTAAATAGGACTCTTTCTCACCAGAGTTGGGGTCAACGATGAAAATTTCGCCCCCCTTCTCCAGGAGCAGCATTCGATTGTCGGGCAAGAAACTGAGGGCGACGGGCGAGGCTAGCCCATTGTTAATTACTTTCTCAACCTTAAAGCCGTCAAGATTAAAAGCGACCATTAGAATTTCCTAGATTTTCAGATTTCACTTAGATATGTCTACTCGAACGGGGCTTTAGCAAAGTTTTGGGAACCTTTGAAACTAACCCAGGCGAAAACGTGAGATCTCCACAAGTAGGGTTGAGATGCTCGGCTTAGCGCCAAAAATAACTGTCTTGTGAGGGGATTCGAACAGGTGAAGAATATATGTACTTACTCAAGCGCTGATTTATCTCGATGCCCTGATGTAAAAAGTTTTGATACTAGAGACTTTAACTTGATGCCGCACTCCAGATATTACGTTCCGATCGCTACTTCGAATCACAGGCTCCAAGCAGCGATCGGAACAGAATTACAGAGTCGCTTCCAATTTTGTTTATGTATGGACTTTGCTACAGTCTTAACATCTGTAAAAAAAAGTAGTCGATACACTTTAGCGGATGAAGTTGTACATTCAACAATTGCGTTTCCTATCAGGTTAGACTTGTCTAAGCTTATCTAAAGACTACTGTGGCGGCGTGAAGAAACGATGAAGAAACTGCCTGCGACTTATCTGTATCTTCGCATATTTTTTCCGGCGAAAGCCCTTCTCTTTCCATGGCTTTCTTAAGTATTTTTACTTTTGTGTATGTGCTGCTAAATACTTTGCATCAAGCACTATTATGTAGTGCTCTTCTCAACCCGGAAAACCGTTGCAGCCCCAACTGGCTGCGCACTACATCACCCGTCCTGATGAGGCCCTGCGGACGTACTGACCCATGCTAGATCTACCCAGCCACTGCTGGCCATTTACGATCATCTCTCCGCGTAGGAAAACTTTCTCAACTTTGCCCTGTACGCTGCGCCCTTCAAAGAGAGAGTAGTCTACGTTTGAGTGATGAGTACTGGCGCTGAGCGTGTGCTGTTTGTTTGGATCGAACAGAATTACATCGCCGTCGCTACCGATGGCAATAGTCCCTTTCTTCGGGAATAGACCGAACATCTTGGCAGGGGCAGTAGCCGTGAGCTGAACAAATCTGTTGAGGTTAATTTTGCCTGCTCTAACGCCGCCGTCATACAACAACTCTAGCCGCAGTTCTACGCCGGGTGCGCCGTTGGGAATTCTGTTGAAGTTGTCTTCTCCATAGCGCTTAGACTTTAACAGCCCCATTGGGTTCTCGTTAAAACAAAAGGGGCAGTGGTCTGTAGATACGATTTGCAGATCGTCAAACTGGAGGCCGCGCCACAGCTCATGCTGGCAGTGATGATCGCGCAGGGGCGGAGTCATTACATACTTGGCGCTTTCAAATCCAGGGCGATCGTATTCAGAATAATCGAGAAAGAGATAGTGAGGACAGGTTTCGGCGAAAGCGTGAATGCCACGATCCCTAGCCTCTACCACTGCATCTAGCGCCTCTTTTGCTGAAAGATGAACAATATATACGGGCACTTCTGCTAGCTCAGCGATGCGGATGGCTCGATGTGTTGCTTCGCCTTCCATCAGCCGAGGCCGAGTCAGCTGATGAAACTTTGGAGAGGTATTGCCTGCTGCGATCGCCTCCTCTATCAGCGCTTGAATTACGGTGCCATTCTCAGCATGGACATTCACCATGCCGCCGTGATTGCCGACTTTTCGCATAATCTTGTAGATCGCGGCGTCGTCCACCATCATTACGCCAGGATAGGCCATGTAGAGCTTGAAGCTAGAAACACCTTCATGATTGATTAGATCGGGAAGTTCTGCGATCGCATCTGCATTTGCATCGGTCAAAATCACATGAAAGCCATAGTCAATAGAGCACTGCGGCGCGGCATCGGCAAGTCTCCTATCGAGCGCTAGCTTGGGACTTTCTCCTTTGAACTGCTGGGCAAAGTCGATAATAGTTGTGGTTCCACCAAAGGCGGCGGACTTGGTTCCACTTTCAAAGCTGTCGCAGGTATAGACGCCGTTGCCCATTGGCGTTTCCATATGGACGTGGACATCTATACCGCCTGGGAGAACCAGCAAGTCAGTCGCATCATGAACTTCGGCGTCTTCTGTTTCTAGGGCGCGGGCAATCGCCTCAATCTTTCCATCCTGGATCAGGACATCCGCCACGTAGTCGTCTACCGCAGTGACAACTCGGCCCCCTTTAATTAACACTTTGTTCATGACGTTGACTCACCCGGAGTTGTATTTATTAGGCTTCCGCTGACTGTTGTTTGTCTGCTGACTGTTGTTTAGCTGACTGTTGTTTATAAGCGGCCCATCCGCCGATATCTGAGATATCGGGATAGTTGTTTTCTTCTATGAGGAACTTAGGATAGAGCATGGCGATCGCAACTTCTCCGTTCTCTAGCGTCACCTCTTCTGGATACATGTCTGGTGGCTCAGTAGAAACTAGATACTCGTACTGTTCTAGCGTCAGCTCATACACTTCGCCTGGAATTGAAATACCGTTTTCGCTAGTCTCGTAAATGCCGGGATGCCAGCCGTCTTTGACCGCATGTAGGCGATAGCGGGGTGCGGTTTTGGCTTCACGAATAAAAGCAGCCGACTGCAGATTTTGATGATCGGGCTGACCTTTTAGCGCTGAGCCACAGATAAAAACAAACTTGGAAGGGATTTTAGACATGAAATTTTTAGCTTGGTTTGAGAGATGAGATTGACTTAGGCCTCTAGAGAATCTAGGTCAGGCTAGCCAACTATGTACCAGAAATCAGTCTGCTAGTGATCAATTGACTTTCTGTAATGATCAAGATAGATAGCGTACGACACACTGACACTATTTAGATAAACCTGATACAGCCTCTTTTTCTAACAAAAGTTTATGATTGGTGTCTACGCTTCGTGAAAAGAATTTTAAGAGGGTCTGTGAGTACAACTATTTCTGCGCTTTTGGTCGACCGCGATCGCCTGATGAAAAGCATGGCTGAGATGGCCAAAATCGGTGAGCTCAGCAGCGGCGGCGTACAGCGTATAGCTTTTAGCGAAGAAGACTGTCGGGCTCGCGATGTGATGGAACGCTGGATGCGCCAGTCGGGTATGCAGGTGCGGATCGATCCAGCCGGCAATATTTTTGGTCGATACGCTGGACGATTCGACGATGCGCCCGCGCTAGCGACAGGTTCACATCTAGATACGGTGCCCAATGCGGGTCATTATGACGGCACCTATGGAGTGCTGGCCGGGCTGGAGGTAGTGCGGACTTTGCGCGATCGCAAGCAAAGACTAGACCATCCGCTAGAAGTAATCGTCTTCGCTGATGAAGAGCGCACAATGGTCGGCAGTAAAGCCATCTCTGGCAACCTTAGCCAGGATACCGAAGACTATCGCAGCGCGACGGGTGAGCCGATTGAGCACTGCCTAGCGCGAGTCGGTGGCCGCTGGGAAAATAGAGCCCAAGCTAAACTAGGTCCGCCTGATATTGCCGCTTTTGTCGAAGTGCATGTAGAGCAAGGCCCCGTTCTAGAAGCCGAGAAGAAGCAGATTGGCGTAGTCACTGGTATTGTCGGCCAGCGCCGCTATATTTTGAGCGTTGAAGGCCATGCGAGCCACGCGGGCACTACGCCAATGTCAATGAGAAACGATGCGCTAGTGGCAGCCTCTGAGCTGATTTTGACAATCAACACATTAGCTAATCAGCCAGGCGATCAAGTCGCTACCGTTGGCCAGATGAAGCTATCGCCAAATGTGCCTAATACTATTCCTGGAAAAGTGGAAATGTCTTTGGACATTCGGGATTTGGATAACGATTTGCTCGATCGGCTAATGAGTCAGCTGAAGGCAGAGATGGCCAGAATTGCCGCCACCACCGGAACCAAAATCAGCTACACGCAGCGCTTGTATAACCAGCCTTCACCCGCTAATTCTCATATCCAGAATGCGATCGCTCAGGTGTGCGATCGCCTTTCACTTTCCTACATGTCTTTGCCTAGCCGCGCTAGCCACGATGCCCAGGAACTAGCTCAGATCGCTGACATGGGTATGATTTTTGTCCCCAGTCAAGCAGGCATCAGCCACGCCGTAACCGAATACACCCATCCCGACGACTGCGTTCAAGGCACAAACGTGCTGCTCCACACGCTGATTAACCTCGATCAGCACTACCGCTGCTCCTAGACACTGCTGATTTCAGCTACTGCTTTTAGCCACTGCTTTTAGCTACTGAGCTTGCCAACTTTATCTAGCGTGAACGCAATGACCTTATCAGAAACTAAACCAGCAGTTTCTAGCGCTCCTAAACCCACTGCTGTCGTCAAAAAGGCTGCTGCTGGTGTCTCTCTACGCTCAGTCACCAAGAGATACGGCACCTTCACCGCAATCGAGGACATCACCCTCGACATCCCTGCCGGTGCCTATTGCTGTCTGCTAGGACCAAGCGGCTGTGGTAAGACAACAGCGCTTAGGATGATTGCCGGGCACGAGAGCGTCACTAAAGGCGAAGTCTATATTGGCGATCGGCAGGTCACCCATTTGCCACCCGCTAAAAGAAACACCGCCATGATGTTTCAAAACTACGCCCTTTTCCCTCACAAAACCATCTGGCAAAATGTGGACTTTGGTCTCAAGATGCAGGGCGTTTCGACAAGTGAACGCAAGCAGAGAGTAGGCGAGATCTTAGAGCTAGTCGGTCTTAGCCACACCGCAGAGCGCCGTCCTAACATGCTCAGCGGTGGCCAGCAGCAGCGAACTGCCCTAGCTAGAGCCCTGGTCACCCGGCCTCATGTGCTAATGCTAGACGAACCGCTAAGCGCACTTGATGAAAATCTTCGAGTCAGAATGCGCGGCGAACTGCGCAACATTCAGCAGCAGTTCGGTCTTACCTTTATTCAAGTGACTCACCACGTAGAAGAGGCCTTCTCACTCTCGGATCAAGTTGTAGTCATGAATCACGGCCACATTGACCAAGTAGCAACACCGACTCAGCTATTCAACACACCCGCCTCTCAGTTTGTAGCCAAGTTCATCGGCGACAACAATATCTTCACCGGAAAAGTGGTGGATACCTCTTCCAACAGAACTGACCAAGAGCTGATTAAATTGGAAGTCGAAGGTATCGGCGCAGTCTTTTGTCAGGGAATTCCAACACCTAAAGGATCTGAAGCTGCTTGTTCAGTCAGGCCTGATTTGATTGAGCTATTGCCCTTATCTGATTTATCGATTTCTACGCCTCCTGTATCTGGTACTACTCGGATGAACAGGGTGGTTGCGCGAATAATGGACGTAGAGATGACTGGCTATGTGACTCGCGTTTCCCTAGTCATAGAATCAACGGGTCAATCCTTGCTGTACAAGGTCCGTACGACTGACTGGATGACCACCGATTTCACCGTTGGCCAGTCTGTTTCTGTGCGCTGGTCCACCAAAGATTGCATTTTCCTACCCTATTAAAAAAGCCCTAAACGTAAGCACTAAAATTTGTCAGGAAAACGACATCAGCAGTATTTATTTTTCGCGCCCCGTTGTTTAATTAGCTATTCGCGGGCCCACGACAGTACATGTGCTTCAAGTTAAACCCCGCATTTTGTAGAATGGCACACCATACGGTGGCTTCTATGCCAGTAGAGTACTTGTCGGTAGCCCCTATACCAGCTGTCTAGTCATTAGAAAAAATGCCCAAATTTACTCGCAGACGCTTACTTCAAACAGGACTGGCCACTGGCGCAGCGCTGGCCACTGCCCGCTGTGGTCAAGCCGAAGCGCCCGTTGGCACCCCTAACAACCCAGCGACCGGCCCAGAAGTTAACGCCAACAACATCAAAGACGTTACGCTGCGCTTCATCGGCACAGGCGTCGCGCAAATCAACGATATTCGAGACAAAGCACAGGAAGATCTAGGCTTTAATATCGAGTTAAAGGCGCTGAGTACAGAAGAAAACAACCAGATTGCCATCACACAGCCTGGACAGTACGACATGTTTGACGGTGAGTATTTCAGCCTGCCATTAGTCATTCCTTCAGGAAATTTGCAGGCTATTGATGTCAGCAGAATCAAAAGCTTTGACAAGATTGTTCCTTTCTTCACTACCGGTAAGTTCAATGGGCTGCCTGTCGAGAATGCTCAAGGAACCGCGCCTATCAAGGTGATGTATCTGAAAGATAAAGACTCAAAAGAGTTTTCGGCAACGCCGACTAACTGGGCGACGCTAATTCCTTTTCAATACAATGCGGATACCTTAGGCTATCGCCCCGATCTAGTCGACAAAGAGATTACTAGCTGGGCCGATCTATTCGACCCGGCGTTCAAGGGTAAGACCTCGATTCTAGATATTCCGTCGATTGGCATCATGGACGCGGCGCTGGTCGTAGAGTCGGCGGGTCTGATGACCTTTGGCGACAAAGGGAATATGACGAAAGCAGAAATCGACCAGATTACTGAAATCTTGATCGAACAGAAAAGGAACGGACAGTTCCGAGCCTTTTGGAAGACATTTGACGAGTCGGTAAACCTGATGTCGTCGGGTGAAGTCGTATTGCAATCGATGTGGTCTCCGGCGGTGACCGCTGTGAAATCGAAGGGCATTGAGTGTGTTTATGCGCCGCTAAAAGAAGGCTACCGAGCGTGGGGCGGCGGCATTGGCATGTCGGCAGCGATGGAAGGGGCCAAGCTAGATGCGGCCTATGCCTATATGGACTGGCTCCTAGATGGCTGGGTAGGTGCGTTCTTGGGCCGTCAGGGATACTACAGTGCGGTGCCTGAAAATGCGAAGAAGTTTATGTCAGCGGAGGAGTGGGATTTCTGGTACGAGGGCAAGCCTGCTGCGGTCGATATGGTCGATCCGTTTGGCGAGACTTTGGAGAAAGCAGGCGCTGTAAGAGACGGTGGCTCTTTTGAAGAGCGGATGGGTAGTGTTGTGGTTTGGAACTCGACGATGGATGAGCAGGTTTATCTGGTTCAGAAGTGGAATGAGTTTATTGCAGCGTAATCGATTCAAGAGCGACACTGCGTGCGATCCCTTTGAGGAAGCTGCTGTGTGTGCACAATCTTGAGATATCGGTTGATGGCCTAGGTTGCGGACCCACCCCGTCACTCACGTGGCTCACCGACTGCATCTGCCCAATAGAGTTGCCAAAGCAAAACTTGTGTATAGAACCTGGAAAGCCTTTCAACCTTATCTGCTAGCAGCACCACAGGCGCTGATCTTTCTGATGTTTTTGGTGTTTCCAATTGTCATGATCGTGGTTGTCAGCTTCTGGCAGTTCAACGGCTATGCGATGACGCCTGCGTTTTCATTCGATAACTACATTAATGTCTTTACTTCTCGAGTCTCTCTAGCCACGTATATAAATACCTTCAAATATGTGCTGCTAGTATGGGGAGCTTGCACGGCGATCGCACTTCCAGTCGCCTACTATCTCACCTTTTGCATAGAGCGAGAAAGCGTCAAAGTTCTGTTGTTTTTGGTTTGCACGATTCCCTTTTGGACCTCAAACATTATTCGAATGATTTCGTGGATTCCGCTGCTAGGACGAGAAGGTCTGATCAATCAGCTGCTGCTGAAACTAGGCCTCGTGCAGACGCCGGTAGAGTGGTTGCTCTATTCTGACTTTGCGATTGTGCTAGGGATGGTGCATCTGTACAACTTTTTTATGATTGCACCTGTGTTTAATAGCATGATGCGAATTGATCGGACGCTGATTACGGCGGCGAGAGACATGGGAGCTTCTAGCTTCAACGTACTAAAGGAGATTATCTTGCCTCTCACCGCGCCGGGCATTGCAATTGGCTCTATCTTTGTGGTCACGCTGACAATGGGTGAATATGTGACGGTGCGGCTGATGGGTGGCGGGCAGTCTGCTTCGATCGGCAAGCTAATCAGTACGCAAATTGGCAGTTTGCAATATCCGCTAGCTGCTGCGAACGCAGTCATTTTGCTGCTGATTACGCTGGTGCTCGTTACTGGCATTCTGCGAGTTGTTGATATTCGCAAAGAGCTGTAGAGGGTAAAAATCAGATGGCCAGAGTAATCCTTAGAATAATCCTTACTATCTTCTTTGCGCTATTCGTGCTCTTTCTCTATGGCCCGATGCTAGCGATTTTTACGCTGTCACTGCAAGGGCCAGACGGAGCGCTGACCTTTCCGGTGCGTAGCTTTGGCTTCTACTGGCTAGGTCAGGTGTTTCAAGAACAGCGGGTGGGTAGCTTTGTGGAGTCTTTTCAGCGGTCTTTTTGGCTGGGGCTGGTTGTGGTTGCGATCGCACTCGTCGTTAGCGTTATGGCCAGCATGGCCTTCCGCACTCGCTTCAAAGGTTCTCTAGCGCTGTTCTATCTAACTATTTCTAGTCTAGTGGTGCCAGGCGTGTTGATTTCTCTGGGCATCGGCATCACCTTTCAAGTGCTAAAAATTCAAACAAACTGGTTCACCTCGGGGCTAGGCGCACATCTGACTTGGACAGTGCCGTTTGCCTTTTTAATCATGCTCGGTGTTTTTAACCGATTCAATCCATACTACGAAGAGGCCGCGAGAGATTTAGGGGCGGGTGACGTTCGCACGTTTCAAGAAGTCATTCTGCCGCTGATTTTTCCCAGTCTAATCGGCATTGCGCTATTGGGGTTCACCCTTTCCTACGATGAATTTATTCGTACTTCTTTAGTGTCTGGGCAGTACAACACGCTGCCTTTGGAAATTTTTGGTATGACCACTAACGTCACGTCTCCTGCTCTGTATGCGTTAGGAACATTGACAACCCTGTTTTCGGTGACAATGATTGCGGTTGGCTTCGGCGCATACAAGTTCTTCTCGCGTTGAATACTTGACAAGCTAGGAGCTGTTTTTTCTAGGCCAGCTATGCGTCGTGTCGCTCAGCTCAAAGAACAAGAACGTACAAGACTGAAGTGCGATCGCTCCGATAAGCTAGGGTCTTACGTTCGGACTAGCTGATGACAGATTCTCGTCTATCTACCTTTGCAAGCAAAGACAACCTACCAGCGCGCCCAACGCCTAGATCCGAATTTTGGGCAGGAACGCGGGATATTATCCCTTTGGTCGTGGGAGCCATTCCGTTTGGCATTATTTTCGGCACGCTGGCGACGACGGCTGGGCTGTCTGCGACCGGCACAATGGCGATGTCGGCTTTTGTATTTGCCGGGTCTTCGCAGTTTATTGCGGCTGGAATGATTGCAGCCAAAACCAGTTGGCTGCTGATTGTGCTGACGACTTTTGTCGTGAACCTGCGGCATTTGCTCTATGCCGTGAGCCTGTTGCCATATGTGAAGAAGCTGCCGCAGGTATGGAAAGTGCCGATGGCGTTTTGGCTAACGGATGAGGCCTTTGCAGTCGGCATTTGCCGCTACGAATCAGGTGAGCAATCCGCCTTTAAACACTGGTATTACGTAGGCGCAGCCCTAACGATGTACCTGAATTGGCAGCTGTGTACGCTGCTTGGCATCACGGCTGGTCAGCTAGTGCCTAACGCCGCCGAGTGGGGACTAGATTTTGCCATGTCGGTGACGTTTATTGGCATGGTTGTCCCATATGTGAAAAATAAGCCGATAGGAATGGCGGTGACCGTCGCTGGTGTAACGGCGCTGTTGGCATATGGACTGCCGCATAAGTTGGGGCTGATGGTCGCGGCGATCGCAGGCATCGTCGCAGGCGTCATCAGCGAAAGAATGCTCAAACTCGAACCCAAAATCAAGTAGTTAGGAGAATCATTATGAATGAAGTTTTGATTATTGGTGGCATGGCGATCGCCACCTTTGCCATCCGCTACATCATGTTTGGCGCGAGCAACCGGATTGTTCTTTCTCCTGCTTTGCTCAGCGCTTTGCGCTATGTGCCTCCGGTGGTACTGACGGCTATTGTTGTGCCAGAAGTGCTGTTGAATGAAGGCCGTTTGGCGGTGGGCTTGGAGAATGCGAGGCTGATAGGTGCGATCGCCGCCATCTTAATAAGCATCCTCACCAAAAATCTTTTGCTTACCATCGTTCTAGGCATGGCAACTTTCTTTGGCTGGCAGGCTCTATTTGGTCTGGTATCTTAGGAGTCTCGAAGACAAACTCCTAAAAACTAGCCTGATGAAAGTCAAAATACTGCGACTATCAGAAAACGCCAAGCTGCCTAAGTACGAGCACGATGATGACTCTGGTATGGATTTGTATGCGATCGCACCTCAAACCATTCACCCCGGCGAAACCACCCTCATTCCCACCGGCATCGCCCTCGAACTTCCCGCTAGCACCGAAGCGCAAGTTCGCCCTCGCAGTGGCCTTGCCCTCAACCACGGCATTACCGTTCTTAACACCCCCGGAACTGTTGATGCGGGTTACAGAGGAGAAATTCGAGTTATCTTAATCAACCACGGTAAACAAACGTTTGAAGTAGAAGCCGGTATGCGGATTGCTCAAATGGTGATTGTTCCTATCATTCGAGCTGATGTAGAAGAAGTCATAAATTTATCAACGTCAGCGAGAGGAGAAGGCGGCTTTGGATCTTCTGGACTGTAGCTGTTTCTCTAGTTGAATTAGCAGTTGTGTTTCACTAGAGTAGGGTTAGCCATTAACTTTTCTTTCTTATGACAGCCCTTTCTGCGCCGCCCGCCTCTGATCAAATTTTGCAAAGTCAAAGGGCTTTCTTCGCGACGGGAAAGACAAAGCCGCTGGACTTTCGACTGGAGCAGTTAAACAAACTAAAGGATGCGATCACAGCGCGGCAAGATGCGATCGTTCAGGCGGCAAAAGATGATTTGGGTCGTCCAGAATTCGAGGGCTATTTCGAGGTTGGGGTGGTAGCTGAGCTGAGCTACGTACTGAAGAAGCTGAAGTCTTGGGTGAAGCCCCAGAAGGTGAGTTTGCCACTTTCTCAGCTGCCAGGTTTGGCTTGGGTGCAGCCAGAGCCTTTGGGCTGCGTGCTGATTATTGGCCCGTGGAACTATCCGTTTCAGCTGGTGATTTCGCCTTTGATTGGCGCGATCGCATCCGGTAACTGCGCCATTATCAAACCTTCTGAGATTGCCCCGGCCACGTCCAAAGTTGTAGCCGAGCTAGTTACAGCCACCTTTGATTCTGAGTACGTAGCAGTCAAAGAAGGCGGCGTCGAAGTCGCTCAGGCACTGCTGGCCCAAAAGTTTGATCACATCTTCTTTACGGGCGGCACCCGCGTCGGCCAAATTGTGATGGAAGCGGCGGCCAAACAGCTGACACCCGTCACGCTAGAGCTAGGTGGCAAGAGTCCTTGTATTATTGACAAAGATATCAACATAGAAGTCGCTGCTAGACGCATCGTCTGGGGCAAGTATCTAAACGCTGGTCAAACCTGCGTTGCCCCAGATTATCTGCTGGTCCATGAACAGGTTAAACCGGCTTTCTTAGAGACTTTACAGCAAGTGATTCGAGACTCCTATGGAGACGATCCAGCGCAGAGCCCAGATCTGTCCAGGCTGGTGAGCGATCGCCAGTTCGATCGAGTCGCGAGTCTAATTGAGGGCGAAGAGGTGCTGATCGGTGCTCAGATGGATCGGGCCGATAAGTTTATTGCGCCCACTGTGCTCGATAACGTGAGCTGGGATGCACCCGTAATGCAAGAGGAGATTTTTGGGCCGGTTTTGCCTGTATTGAGCTATCGGGAGATCGGGGATGCGATCGCGCAAATCAACGCTAGACCCAAACCGCTCGCCCTCTACCTGTTCTCTCAGAGCAAATCCTTACAGGAGCAGGTGCTTGCCTCTACCTCATCTGGCGGCGTCTGCATCAACGATGTCTTCTTACACGTAGCCATTTGGGGTATGCCCTTCGGCGGCGTCGGCGATAGCGGCATCGGTGCATACCACGGCAAAACCAGCTTCGATACTTTCTCTCACATGAAAAGCGTCCTGAAGAAACCCTTCTGGCTAGACATAAACTGGCGCTACCCTCCCTACGCTAAGAAACTAGACTTCTTCAAAAAAATCCTTGATTTTTCCTAATCGTCCTCAACTTTTCCCAATCTAGGAAAACGTTAGGAACCGCAATAAGATTGACTACATCGAACGCCGCCTCTGCTCTAGCTGCTGTTGAGCCTATACCTATACGAATGCGTAGCTACCGATCTAGCCAGCGCTAACCATGTGCATCTGTACGAGTCCTAACTCTTGCCGGTAGGCCTCTGAGATATCAGCCTCTCTCCAGTTGCGTTGATTGAGATTTACGCGGCGCAGATCGGCCTGTGCAAATCTAGCGTGGTGTAAATGGGCCTGCTCAAAGTTTGCGCCTGGGAGCTGCGCCCAGCTAAAATCACTGTTTTCTAAGCTGGCTTCGCGAAAGCTAGCGGCGGTTAAATCGGCCCGTTGAAAGCTGGCCCCTCTAAGGCGGGCCTCGCTAAAATCTGCGCCGCTAAGGGACATCCCGTCAAAGTCGAGGCCATTCAAGTAAGCCTGGCTGAGGTTAGTCCCAGTAAAATTGGCGTTGGTAATCACACCGCCAATTAGCCGCACGCCTTTCATCGTTGCCCAGGCTAAATTCGCTGACGATAGATCGGCGTTGCGCAAGTTAGCACCTGTGAAGTTGACGCCGCTAAAATTTGCTTCGTTCAGCTTGGCATCGCGCAGGTTAATATGGCTCATGTTTGCCCCGCTGGCGCTAGCTTTAGCCATATCCGCTCGAACGCCAAAGGCACCTTGAAAGTTGGCCTTGGTTAATATCGCAGAAGCAAAACAGGCTCCGCTAATCTTGGCAAACCTGAAGTTGGCCTGAGTGAGATTTGCATTTGTAAAGTTTGCGTCTGTTAAGAAAGTGCGGCCGAAGTTTGTCCCTGTTAAGTCTGAATTAGAGAAGTTAACGCCTACTAAAATCCGAGCGCCAAAATCTATTCCTGCTAAGGAAAGACCTTTAAAATCTCTAAAACCCTCTTCGTAGAGACGTAAAACATCTTGTAATTGCATAGGCTATCTACAGTGTTCGCCACTTTGCTCCAAGCATCTTCATCGGTAAACCCTTCAAGGCTTGGTTTGATTCTTAAGATAATCTTCTGCTGTGTTAATTAGGTCTTATGCATCTGCATGTTTACATAGCCATTTAAAACTTAAAAAACACCCTTGAATCTTTAATTGACCTCTCAGAAAATCTTCTGTCAAATCTACCCAAAGACTGTCGAGCTGTAACCATCACTATGATTAGAAAAATTGTCTTCACCTTGCTATGGCTTGGATTTAGCCTCTATGCCTTTACCCTAGCCCCCTCTCAGCAGCCAGATACTTTCGATCTAATTGTCAGACTTGCGTCTGGCCAGTGGAATGGTATTAATCCTGCCATCGTCGCCTTGTTCAACCTTATGGGCATTTGGCCCATGATCTATGCTTGCCTGGCGCTAATCGATGGCGCAAACCAAAAAATCGCAGCCTGGCCGTTTGTCGTGGTTAGCTTCGGAGTAGGCGCTTTTGCGCTGCTGCCTTATCTAGCGCTGCGTGAGCCAAACCCGACGTTTGATGTGCGCAAAACGCTTTTGCTCAAGCTAGTTGATTCGGTTTGGACTGGGCGAGCGATCGCACTAGCCAGTCTAGTCCTCTTGATCTACGGCATTACCAACGGCAACTGGAACGACTTTGCTAGGCAGTGGCAAACCAGCCAGTTTATTCACGTCATGAGTCTAGACTTTTGTATGCTGTGCGCCGTGGTCTCGCCTTTACTCAAAGATGACATGGCCAAACGCGGCCTCGATAGTCCTGCGCTCTTTTGGACTGCGACGCTCATTCCGCTGCTTGGAATCGCGTTCTACCTATCTATCCGACCACCGCTAAAAGCAACAGAGTCACAGTCAGCCGCAGCAACATAGAACGCACATTTCCTCATTTATCATGCTCACTCAATGGCAATGCATCAGACAGAACATCGGCACCTGGTACGGCTCTTTCACCCGATTCTCTCCTGATGGGGAACAAGTCAAAGATACGCCTAGCGTCTTGACGCTAAAAGAAACCGAACCTGATCAGACTATGCGGCTCACGCTGGAGAGGACGCCTCCTGGTGAGACCACGGATGTCACTACGCGATCTTTTGACGCGCCTGGACCGGCACCTTACGTATACTTTTTTGAGAGCGGCGCATTCACGCAGGGTTCGGCGCAGCGGACGGCCTTTGCGCAGTTTGGTGCGGAAATGTGTTTGAAGGTGGGCGATCGCCGAGCGCGTTTTGTGATTATGTACGAGAGCGGCGTTGATGGCAGCGCTCAGCTTGAGTATGTTGTGCTGATCCGAGAAACTCAGACGGAAGGCCTCAAGTTTAGCGAACCGGCGCTGACACTGGCGCAGATGACGGGTGAGTGGACAGGCACTCTATCGGCGCTGTATGCCACGATGGAGCCGATGACGACAGGTTCTAGCAAATGGCAGTTTGATCACGCTTCGCTTTGCTGTCAAGACACTTTTGGAGAAACTACTAGAAAGCTATCGTTGACGCAAGAACAGAATGAGTCCGACAGTGGCAGCCCTGATAATATTACGCTGCTAAAAGGAGAGTTGGACTACAGGCTAATAACCTTGCCTAATGGGACTTATTGCTTGGTTCCTAAGACGATTGAGCAAGCCGCTGAATTTCGCATAGAGGTTGGCTGGTTGAGGGAGGATGGTATGCGATCGCGCCTCATTCGCTATTACGATAGGCGAGGCGTTTGGACCCATTCGGCGTTGATAGAAGATAGACAAAAGTCCTAGATTGAACAAGGATACTCAGCTAGGTCAATCTCTCAATCGCTTTGCTCAAAAACTGTTTAACAAACTCGTCTTTTCTATTGAGCTGATACTGCTGCTCAACGACGGCCTGAACACCGCCATCGCCCCAGTCCTGGTTTGCCTGGAAATAAGCTATAAAACTCTTCCCCGCAATCCGCGTCAGGTATGCGGCGCTGATCCCCTGCAATAGCTTGCTAGCTACCGCCGTCGCCAAATTTGCCTGTAAGCCGACTGCGAGCATTTTCATCGTGCCTTTGGCTAGACTCAATCCTGCCATCGTTTTCGCGAGCGATACGGCCAGCGCTTTACTCTCGTCTATGCTGACTGTCACACCGTATACTCTGCCTATTTCTATCACCATCTGAGCATTGACAGCCACTGTCGCCAGCATATCAACGACGGGCAAGGGCGTTGCTGCTAATACGCCTGCTCCCACCCACTGATAGCGCTCAACGATTTTCTCAGCCTGCTGCTGACGCTGCGTGTTTAGCAGCGCTTTGGCTGCTTCGCTGATCTGTTGAGACTGTAACAGCAGGTTATTGACAATCAGGTCTGCGCTTTCATGGTTCAAAATATTGAGGATACGGCGGCTGAGTGCTGCGATGTCTGGATCAAGCTGAACTTGAGAGCCATCCTCTAGCCGGACAGGAGATGGATTGGCGGCGATCGCAACGATATCTTCATGATTCAACAGTCCCCTAGTTCTCTCCTTCAGTCGTCGTAGAATCTGTTCTGCTTCTTCTGGTAAGTAGCGATCGCACTTATTAAATACCAGCAGCGATCGCTTTCCTATTGCCATCAAAGCGGCTAGCGGCTCATACTCCGCCCGGTGCAGATCGTTGTCAATCACAAACAACAACAAATCTGCCTGCGCCGCTAGCTGCTTCGCTTCAGCGCCTCTCTCTTCGCCCGAGGCTCCCACTTCTAGTAGCCCTGGTGTATCTACTAGCGATATTTCTCTATTGCCGACCGTAACGCGATACCACTGCCCCAGTGTCGTTGTTCCAATCACCGCCGCTACTTCTTCGACTTGTTCTCCAAGCAGGGCATTCACCACTGCTGTTTTTCCCGTTGAGCCCAAGCCAAAAACAACAATCTGAAAGGTTTGCTCTTTTAGCTGAACAGCGAGCGTCTGAGACTGCGCTTCTAGCGCTTGCCTGGCAATTTCGTCTTCTATCTGAGCAAGCTGCTGCTGTGTGGCCCGCAGGCTAACAGCGGCGACTTCATCTGGCGCAGTAGGTAAGGTAATCTTTCTCTTTCGTTTGGGCCGTAGAAACAGCCAGCTGTAGCGGACAAGAATAGCTAGCGCTCCTAGTAGAGCTAGTAGGACCAAGGCCAATACCAGTTGGGCTAGCAGGGGGGAAATGGCGGCTATGGTGCCATAGAGCTGAGCAAGCGAGCCCGCTGTCGCCAATAGCAAGACTAGGCTGACTAAAACCGCGATTGCCGCGATCGCCAGGTAGGGTCGACGCATCTGTAATACCCTCAATAAATGTCCTAGGCACAGCAAATAAAACAGCTGCGCTTAAATAAAACAGCTGCGCTTTATGCTTACTTTTGTTTTGACTATAGCTAGCCGCCAGCCGGATAACCATACTTCAGTTTCAGTCAACTGGTCTCGCTCAACTGGCCTTAGTCAAACTGATAGAGATAGGCAGCGGCTTCTACCTCATCGAACTTTTCTAGCTGGGTGCCTGCGCGATCTAGCAAGTAGACAAAGGCATCTTGTTCGTCTAGCGCTGAGCGTCGATCGTAAGCGTGAGAGAACAAAACCCAGACGCGATCGCTTAGCTGATCTATCTCTCGTTCGGCAATAGACCAATCGTCTCTAGAAAATTCTCCAATCATCATCGGTGGCGCTGAGATTAGTGCAGGCTCATACCAGGGACCACTGTAGGGTTCGTCGGTTTGGGGCGGTAGGGCGCTGGCAATGTCAAATCCGTAGCGATCGCCGTAGTAACGCAGCGCATACTGACTCGCATAATAGACATAGAGCGTGTCATCTGCCTGCCAGTTTTCTTGGATTTTGGCCAGTACCGGCCCAACGTTCTCTCGGACGCGCTGGTATTCAAAGCTCGGCGGAACTTGAGGATTGTTCAGATTAAGAGCAGCGTAGTAAGCCGGATATAAAAACAGCAGCAGCGCGATCGCTCCGCCAATCCAACCGCCTTCCGAGCCTCGCTGGCTCCACCGCCAAATAAACGAGACGCCATGGCCAATCACCATCAAAATGATTGGCACCATGAACAGCAGTAGCTGCCCCTTGAAGGGATATTTTTGCAGTCCAGATGCCAGCAGCGTCACGGCGATCGGCATGAACAAGAGTCCAAACGTCTGCCTGTGCTGTTGCCACAGCGCTATTCCGCCTGCGACAAAGGTAAGCGCGGCAATACCCGTTAGCGCAATCCCTACTGGATAGTCAAAGACTGTAAAAAATGCCTCAAGGTACCACTTTAAATCGTTCAGGCTGGTAGGCGGCAATGGCATAAACGAGTCATGGTTTGTACTCCAGGACTGCTGCAAGGCGGCGTTGCCGACTATCTGGCTGATAGAGATAACGTAGAAAATAACAAAGCTGGCAGCGGGAACTGCGAATGTCGCTGCGTAGCTGATTAGTCTTTCCCACTGCCTCGCCATCACAGCTTCACCTAGAAGCCACAGGCCAACCCCGGCAATGACAAAAGCAGCCGGGTGCGATATCCAAACAGCGATCGCACCTACCAGCGCAAATAGAACGTTTGGAAATCCAGGCAGCGACCGCCGAGCATTTTGATATCTACGCGATTGTCTTCGCGGACGGCTAGAAGAATACCCAGAATAATTAGACAGACCGCCAGCTGAACGGCTTTGCAGCTGTGCCTGTCGCTCTAGAATGCCGATCAGGAAAGCATAGAGCAACAGCGTCACCATCAAATCGCTAGAGTACTGCTTGAGCTCTGAGCCGTAGTAGATCGCGCGATCGCACAGCGCCAGCAGTCCTAGACTGACAGCCTGCCCGCCCCCATCACAAAAATACCTGGCTACTCGAACAAACAAAAACAGCGCTATTATGCTGGAAACAAACGGGAATAGTCTCAATGCCCGCTCGCCGTCGCCGAACAGATCAATGCTCAGCCGTTCAATCACTAGAAACCCATACGGGGCTCCCTGGTTATAATCTAGCGGCAGCAGCAGTTCTTGGTAAGAGCGGTCCAGTAAATTGATCGCAACATAGGCTTCGTCGATCCAAAGCGAGCGATTTAATAGATACTGATGTAGGCGCATCGATACACCGACAAGCAAACTAATAATGACGAACAAACTCGGCGAAAGCAGCTTGAGTTTTGGCATAGTTTTGTGATCATTCAACCGATGAAGCTAATTATTCAAATTCCCTGTTACAACGAAGAGACAACCCTGGCGATCACTTTAACAGACCTGCCTCGGCACGTTCCAGGCATCGATAGCGTAGAGTGGCTGGTGATCGATGATGGCAGTCGCGATCGCACCGTCGAAGTAGCCAGAGAATTTGGCGTCGATCACATCATCAGCTTTGGTCGAAATCGAGGGCTGGCGAAGGGCTTCATGGCTGGATTAGAAGCCTGCCTAAAAGCCGGAGCCGATATTATTGTTAACACCGACGCTGACAACCAATACTGCGCGGCTGATATTCCCAAGCTAGTAGAGCCGATTTTGGCCGGACATGCCCAAATTGTGATTGGTGCAAGACCGATTCAACAAATCAAACACTTCTCTCCTACCAAAAAGCTGTTGCAGCAGCTAGGTAGCTGGGCTGTGCGAGTCGCTAGCCGCACCTCAGTTGCCGATGCGCCCAGCGGATTTCGAGCCATCAGCCGCGAGGCCGCGCTAGAGCTCAACGTTTTCAACGAGTATACCTACACGCTAGAAACCATTATCCAGGCTGGGCAAAAGGGCATGGCGGTAATATCGGTTCCTATCCGCACGAACGGCTATCTGCGACCGTCGCGCCTGGTCAAAAGCATTTTCTCTTACGT
Organism: uncultured cyanobacterium; assembly: GCA_963793495.1. Taxonomy (GTDB): domain Bacteria; phylum Cyanobacteriota; class Cyanobacteriia; order Phormidesmidales; family Phormidesmidaceae; genus Phormidesmis. Next base: position 590,842 of record CAWCAI010000016.1, on the reverse strand, counting down.
GCAGCGATCGCTAATTACGATGCTGCGGATCTTCATCACTTACAAGCCCTTTCAATTCTTCATGTGGCTGGGCAGTGCTCCCTTCTTTGTTGGTTTTTTGCTAGGCGTTCGCTGGTTAGCCCTATACTTTAGCGGCACACCTCGCAGCCACGTTCCTAGCCTGATTCTCTCCGCTATCCTCATCTTGATTGGCTCTCAGCTCTGGGTGGTTGGTCTGCTGGCTGATTTGCTAGCGGTCAACCGCAAGCTCCTAGAAGAGGCGCAGCTCCGACTGAGGCGAGCTGAGATTGAAGCTCACCTCAGCCGACATTCCCATCTGGCTGCTCTCCCATCTCCTCCAGTAACTTCTCTGCCCGATCGCCGATGAACCGAGACCTCTTTGCTCAAGCCGCGCTCAACCAAATCCCCAAAATTCTCACCCTTCAAGATCGCAATCCTCACAGTCCTACCTACGGCTGCTTTGACCGCAACTTTTGGCAGTACAAAATCATTGATTTCCCTAGCGGCATGTCTCAGGAGTTTGTCTGGCCGTTAGCGCTGGCATACAGCCTGCCGGTACCCGGCAATCCTTATTATCAGCAGAGTGCGATCGCCGCTTGGGTCTCGGCTGGCATTCTCTATGCAGCTCGGTCCGCCCATGCTGATGGCTCTTGCGACGACTACTTTCCGTACGAGCGAGCAGGCGGCGCGGCGGCTTTCTCTCTTTTAGCCTGCCTAGAAAGCTACCGACGGCTGAGCCTAGACAAGGCTGAAATGCTCAGTTTCTTTGAACTGCGCTCAGACTGGCTTGCCCATCACCATGAAAGCGGTCGATTGACGAATCACCAGGCACTGATTGTTCTGTGTCTGCTGCGGGCAAAGGCGATCTCTAAAACCGATCGATGGGACGACGCGATTTTAGAGCGTTTGGAGCGGGTGTTTGCCTGGCAAGATACCGAAGGCTGGTTTCAAGAATACGAAGGCTGCGATCCTGGTTACCATACGCTTACCGTCTCCTGCCTAACTCAGATATATGAGCTGCTGCATACCGATGCTGTAAAAGCTGCCCAGCCTTCTATTCAGAAGACTGACGGCCTCCTAACGCGCCTTCAGCAGTCGATTACAAAGGCTGTGCGGCTAACGGCGCACTTTGTTCATCCAGACGGCTCCTACGGCGGCGAATACACCAGCCGCAATACCTACAACTTCTTTCCACATGGCTATGAGCTGGCCGGGCGCTGGCTGCCAGAAGCGCTGAGTATCAACGATCGCTTTGCCAAAGGCTTAGAAAAGGGACTTGGGGCTTGCTACGCAGACGATCATATCGTGGGTCATCACACCTGGAACTATCTACTGACCTGGGAAGATGCTGTGCTCAGCCGTCCGCCGACCCAGCCTGCGCAGCCAGGGCGCGTGTGGCTGACAAATGCTCGCGTATTAATCGATCAAAGAGCTAATACCAAGCTGTATTTGGCCCTGAATAAGGGCGGTGCGTTCAAGTTTTTTCGAGACGATCGGCTAGTCTGTTCTGACACGCAGTTCTCGCTACAGGTGCGCCAGGGCCGCAAGCTAAAAAATGCGGTGGGTCACCTAGTAGATCTCTATAATGTGCAGGTCAGCGATGACGAAGTTCTGATTCAAGGCGCGCTCGGCTGGGCCAAGCAAAAGCAGATGACGCCGCTGAATCTGTTGATTTTACGAGCAGTGATGTTCACGGTTGGGCGTTTCTTTCCAAACCTGATTCGTAAGCTGCTGCAAAAGGTCTTGATTACAGGCAAGAAGCCGACGCCGTTTCGGTTTGTGCGGCAGCTGCGGTGGGAAGGCGATACTTGGCGAGTGGTAGACGAGCTGCGATCGCCCAGTTGGACAGACGTTGTCTCAGCTGGAATTGCCGCTGACCAAACGTCGATCTACGTCGTCATGAGCCGTACGTTTCAGCTAGGCCAGCTACAGCCGTGGATAGACCTGAGCGCTCAAACCAAGGCCTTGAAGCCGGGACAGCCTCTACAGCTAGACAGAACCCTTTGATCAAATCCAAGTGGCGATCTAAGCGACTTTCTTTGCTAGAGTTTCTTCGTCAATTGAACCTTCTAGGAACTGTCCAACCCAGATTATGACCTGCATGCAATCTGCTAGCGCCTGCCCATAACTTCCAGCCTCGACGCAGGGCGCGGGCATAGTGGCTCTGGGTGTTGGCGGCTTCTATCGCCGTATTCAAATTAATAGAGTCGGGTTCGCCGCGCCGGAGCGACTCTGTGAGCTGAATTAGCGAATTTGTGGGATCATAGAATCGATGAGTTTCGACCACTTCGCGCATTTTGTCGGTATCTAGGTTGTTATAGACGTTGACGTACCGCTCTAGATCGACATAGAACTTTTGGCGCACGCCTAGAAGCTGCTCAAACCACCGATCGCTCTCCTGCTGGCTGCTGACGGTTTCTGTCGCAAGTGGGTGCAGGCTCAATAGTGAATTTTGCCAAAGCCCGGTAAATACCCCTATGTATTCAGACATTTTTATAGGGCCAATTAGCAACTAGAAGCTGAGAACAACTGTTGGGAACAAAGCCTGAAACAAAGCCATGGCAACAGAAATTAGCGGTAAGAGCTAGTAATAGGAAAACTGTCGGCAAAAAAACAGTTTTCAAGAATTAGATTTTCAAAAATTAGGTTGTGAAAATTTCGTATTTATTAAAGACGGCTGCACTGAATTGATAGATCTAGCTATATTATATGGTCTAACAGGGCGGGTACAGATGTCGATTCGCAGCGCCAGGGTGTATTCTCTCAAAGCAGGCAGATATTTTGTTCTGATGGCTTGAAGCAGAACCGGAGATGGGACCGGGAAAACGGATGATAGCGGCTAATAGAAGAGGCTTACAAGAGATTCTTCCTATAGGAAAACTTGAAAAATGCCTTCTAAATCAGCCTATCTTCATCAACACTTTAAGAAAACATGTCGATCTTCAATTATTGAAGAAGCTTGGAAAAGATAGAACAATCTCAACTGTCGAAACACATCTCTTATGAAGCGTTTGCTTTCTCTTTTTGTCAGCACTGTCATCCTACTGATTATCTACAGCCGTATTGATTTTACGGGATTGATAGCGGTTTTTCAGGGATGTCACCTTGCCTGGATGGTGATTGCGCTGGCGATGGTAGTGCCGATTACGTTTTTCTCTAGCTGGCGGCTACAGCAGATTGTGCCTAAACAGGTGAATTTAGGGCTGTGGGAGTCAAATCGACTGATTCTAGCGGCAAGCGTGCTGAATATGGTGCTGCCCTCCAAGATGGGGGATATTGCAAAGGCTTACTTTATGCGCGATCGCAGCGGTATCAGCGGGACGCTTTCGCTGTCTATCGTGGTGTTTGAAAAGGCCTGCGATTTTCTCTCACTGCTGTTGTGGTGTAGCTTTGGGCTGCTGCTCTATCCAGTGAAAGACGCTTTTTTTGTCTCTATGACGGTGGCCATCGCGGGCGGACTGGTTTTCGGTGTGATGGTTTTGGCCTCTCGTCGCTTTTCCGTACTGATTTTTAAGACGTTTGAACAAGTCGCGCCCGGTAAAGTAAAGAGAAAGATCCAATCATTAGGAACTTCTTGGGGAGAGATGCAGGCCTATTTCTGGAGCGATCGTCGTCAGCTCTTGGTGATTGCTACTACCTCTATCTTCATCTGGCTGCTTCACCTGCTACAGATTTGGTTCTTTATTCTGGCGCTGAATGCCTGGGTCAATCCGCTGACTAACCTGGCGCTTTCACCGCTGGCTATTCTAGCCGGACTGTTGCCACTGACATTTGCAGGTGTAGGCACTCGCGATGCGGCGCTAATCTTTCTTTACCAGCCGTATTTTAGTCAGACAACGGGTGCTGCTCTAGGATTGCTTTGTACTTCTCGATACCTGCTGCCAGCTATCGGCGGGCTACCCTTTTTGAACCAATACCTCAGCCGCCTGAACGGTGCTAAAGGGCAAGGCTAAAGGCCTGGCTTCTAAAGACTGATTTTTTGCTTTTTTACACTTTGAAGATCAATGCACTACCCTGTTTTTTCTATCGTTATACCCACGTATAATCGGCCTCGACAGCTTCAAGGGTGCTTGCAGGCACTGACCAAAATTGACTATCCACGCGATCGCTTTCAGGTGGTGGTCGTCGATGATGGCAGCATGCAGCCGTTGAATGCTACCGTTGAGCCTTTTCTCGCTGAGCTAGATATCGATCTGCTGCGACAGGAAAACGCCGGGCCCGCAGCCGCTAGAAATGCCGGAGCACAGTTTGCCAAAGGCGACTATATTGCGTTCACAGACGATGACTGTATGCCTGCTGTCGACTGGCTCCAGCAGTTTGCGATCGCCCTCCAAGCTCATCCCAACGCCATGATTGGCGGACACACGATCAACGCCCTGCCTCAAAATCTCTACTCTACGGCTTCGCAGGCTTTGATTGACTACATTTACGAGTACTACGGCTCGACGGATGAGGGGATCTTTTTTGCGTCTAATAACATTGCTATGTCGCGATCACACTTTATAGAAATTGGTGGGTTTGACGTTTCTTTTCCCTTGGCCGCTGCCGAAGATCGTGAGCTGTGCGATCGCTGGCAGCAGTATGGCTACCCGATGCGATACGCACCCGAAGCCACGATTAGCCATGCCCATGCGCTGTCTTTAAAGTCTTTTTGGCGACAGCATTTCGGCTACGGCAGAGGAGCCTTTTGCTTTCACAAAGCCAGAGCCCAGCGAACTGAGAAAGCCGTCAAAGTTGAACCGCTCACTTTCTATACTGATTTGCTTACCTACCCGTTGAAACAAGGAGAAGTCAGGGTACCTATACAGGTATCTAGCCTATTTTTTCTTTCGCAAGTAGCAACGGTCAGCGGGTTCTTTTGGGAGAAATGGAGTGAGTCCTCCGCGAAGTGAGGGATGTATAGCTAGCGTCGGATACATTCGTACGCTAGCTAGCCACTTAGCTCTTTATACATCAATGGTTTCACTGATTGAAAGTGTACAGCGCTAAATGGCCAAGGCTATATGTTTAGAAGCGATAGGGAAACACCATGCCCATCGAACGAGGGATCAAGAAACTAGGGGGAAATCCGCTTTCATTGAGATGGCGCGGACGTTCTCTTCAGCCAGCTTTAAAGTTGGTCTCCAAATCAGCGCTGAAATCAGCTTTAAGCGTTGAGAACAGCTTAGTTGTGCTGTTTTTTATACTGGGTTTTTTAGGTATTCTAAATCACGAGATTTGGCGAGATGAAGCCCAAGCGTGGCTGATTGCCAGAGATAGCTCATCCCTGATTGATCTGTATGCCAACACAGAATATGAAGGGCATCCTATGCTGTGGCATACCTGCTTATTTTTGATCGCTCGGTGGACACACAATCCGTTCGCTATGCAGCTCTTTCATTTGTTCATAGCCACTGGATCGGCCGCGCTGATCGTCAAAAAATCTCCCTTTTCCCTGTTACAGAAAGGTCTCCTCAGCTTTAGCTATCTGCTGTTCTATGAGTACAGCATCATCAGCCGCAACTACGCGATCGGCATCTTTTTGATTTTTCTGTTCTGCGCTCTCTACGCTCGGCGCAGACCGATCTACTGGCTGCTGTCACTGATTTTGGCGCTGGCTGCCAATGCCAATGCCTTTAGCTTTTTAATTAGCTTTTCTCTAGCTTCAGTGCTGCTGCTGCGGCTAAAGATTGAATCAGAGCCGCTGCGGACGAGGACATTCAAGCAGCGATTTCTGCCATCTCTGTCGATATTGATTGCGGGCTGGGGATTTAGTCTGATGCAGCTAAGTCGGTTCAAAGAGCTGCCGGATACAAGCGAGTCCTTGGGGTTGGATGCAGGCTCTGTGGATGTAGGCAGTGCTCTGGGACAGGGATCGGCGTTGGACTTTGTCACCAGTCCAATAGGTCAGGCGATTGCGCTTCTCAACCGAGTGGCTAACCTCTGCGATCCATTCGCACGGGTATACTTTCCACTAATGAGAATCAGGCTCCACTTTTGGACAACTCACCTGCTAGCCGATCGAGAAGGAGTGGGCACAGTCGGCGGACTTCAAATTGGCGCGTTGATTGCAGTGATTGCCGCAATTGTCATTGTTTTTTTCGCACTCAAAGCGCTATGGAAAACGCCGCTCTATCTATGGCTATACGTTAGCGCTAGCTTTAGTCTCTACGGCTTTTTTATTCTCATCTTCAGAGGCAGCACCCGCCACAATGGCCATTTGATGATCGTGCTGATTGTCAGCCTGTGGCTGGCTACCTGGTCGCGAAACAGACCCGTTCAAAACAGACAGGCAAGGACTTACAGCCAGTGGAGCGATGCCTTATCTAGAATCAAACGACCGGTTGTTGGTGGAACGCTGCTGAGCATACTGCTGATCTTCCAATGTGTTGGCAGCGTTCAGGCGTATACGATGGATTTGATCTATCCTTTTTCGGCTAGTCGAGCGATCGCGCAGTATATCCAAACTCACGAGTTGGAAGAGTTGCCTTTGTTTGCGCAGAACGGTCGACTGATGACCGGTCTAATCAGCTATCTGAATACGGATGCTTACTATGGGCAGATAGGCATATACGGCAGCTTTGCAACCAGACTTTATAGAAAAGAGAAAGAGACTAACGAAATTATTGTTGCAGATGTCAATGCCTTTGCTCTAGAGCAGCCGAAGTTTCTCATAGTTTCCGAAAACCCAATCGACTTTAGCGCCGATGACAGCAAAGTTGTCTTACTAACAAAATTAGACAAAACAATTGTTAGAAGCGAGAGCCTGTACTTATACCAATTTGACGCTTCGTCCCTCTGATTTTCTATCTGGCTTTCCAGAAGTCCCAAAATATAGCTCTCGACGGTACTTTTATTAATCGCTCCCTTAGGCCACGCTAGTTACACCGCCTAGCTGAAGGGCATAAAGTTTGGCGTATTCACCGCCTTTCTCAATCAGCTCTTGGTGATCGCCCCGTTCAACAATTCGACCCTGCTGAACGACCAGCACCTGATCGGCCTGGGTGACGGTGCTGAGGCGGTGAGCAATCACAAAGCTAGTGCGATTTTTGAGCAGAGAGGCGATCGCATCTTGCACCAGTGCCTCTGTTTGCGTATCGATGCTGCTAGTCGCCTCATCCAAAATCAAGATCTGCGGATCGATCAGCACCGCTCTAGCGATGCTAATCAGCTGCCGCTGTCCCTGGCTCAAAGTCGCTCCTTGTCCGCCTAGCACCGTCGCATAGCCCTGCGGCAGCTGCGTGATAAATTCGTGAATATTTGCCACCCGCGCCGCCGACTCAATATCCGTATGCTTCGCGGTGGGATGGCCAAAGGCAATGTTTTCGGCTACCGTGCCACTAAAGAGAATGTTGTCTTGGAGCACGTAGCCAATCTGACGGCGTAAGCTAGATTGAGTAACCCGGCGAACGTCCATATTGTCTACCTTCACCACGCCACCGGTCACGTCATAAAAGCGCAAAATCAGATTGATAATTGTGCTTTTACCCGCGCCGGTTGGACCGACTAGCGCAATCATTTGCCCCGGCTGGGCGCAGAGAGACACCTTATTTAGAATGGTTTGCCCTGGCACATAGCCAAAGGTCACCTGGTCGAATTCAACTTTGCCAGTGATAGGCGGCATTTCAACTGCATCCGGCGCATCTTTGAGCAGTTCAGGTTCGTCTAGTAAGAAAAACACTCGCTCTAGTCCCGCGATCGCACTTTGAGCCTGAGTGTAAAACTGGCTCAAAATCTGGATCGGCCTGAAAAACTGTTGGACATATAGCAAAAAAGAGGTTACCGTGCCGACAGTTGCTGCGCCAGTAACGGCTAGATAGCCGCCATAGGATAGTACCGCCGCCGTCGCCAGCGTATTAAGAAAATCAATCGACGGCAGAAAAGCCGCTGTCACTGCTACCGCCTGAATATTGGCATCTCGATTCGCCGCATTGAGCGACTCAAACGCATCAATGTTGTAATCTACCCGGTTGAACGCTTGGGCCTCTTTGACGCTGCTGACATCTTCCTCAATTCGAGCAGAGAGATCGCCGATTGTCTCGCGCGTCACCCGAAATCTGGCCCTCGCCCATCGAGAGAAAAGGGTAGTTGTCAGAATCATCACCGGGACGACCAGGTTGCTCAGCAATCCCAGCCGAAAGTTGATCAAAAACATCGCGATGATGATGCCAATCAGACTGAAGGTATTTCCCAAAATTTGAGGAATGCTCTGTCCAAACGCCTGATCGATGACGCTGACATCGTTGAGCAATCGGCTCATCAAATCGCCCGCTTCGCTTTTATCAAAGTAGCCAATAGAGAGACTTTGAATTTTAGTGAAGATATCTTTCCGGACCTGGGCTAGCACCTTTTGAACAATTGAACCTACGCGAAAAATTTGGACTCGAATGGCGATCGTGCCGAGCGCATAAATAAAGGCTAGTCCAACAACCATTCTCAGCAGTCCAGAGAAGTTGCCAGGGCGAATCAGATTGTCGATCGACCAGCCGATTAAGAATGGACCGATCGCCTGGGTCGATGCGCCGATGATGACCGCGCCAATCGCAATTGGCAGCTCTTTTCTATAGGGTTTCAGATAGCCCAGAAAGCGGCGAAACGTCGGCAGCTGCTGACTAGCGGTTTGTTCAGGTGCAATCGGCGCTCTGTTAGTCATATCCTAATTCGCTAGCTGTTGTTCGTTAAATGATTTCTGTTAAAGGGTGCTTGCTAAAGTCTGTTTATTAGAGCCTTTCCTGGGGAGGCTGATCGTCCGCTGTTGACCTGGGATTCGAGGATTGCGCCATATAGAGGACTAGTTCGCATCAGCTGTTTATGAGTGCCTTGAGCGGCGAGTTTGCCATTATCGATAAGGAGAATGCGATCGGCGCTTTGAATCGTGCTGATGCGCTGAGCAATCACAAAGGCGCAGCAGGTGCGCTCCTGCATAATCTGGTCCAGGTCAGCTTGGATCTGGGCGGCGGTCTGAGCGTCTACGGCTGAGGTGCTGTCATCTAAAATCAGAATGTTGTAGTCGGTGATCAGGGTGCGGGCGATCGCAATCCGCTGCTTTTGACCGCCAGAGAGCCCGACGCCGCGCTCGCCGACGAGGGTGTCATAGCCTTCGGGTAGGCTCTGAATAAAGTCGTGGATATGAGCAAGTTTGGCTACTTCGATCACCTGATCGAGCGAGGCGTCGGGTTCAGCGTAGGCAATATTTTCACGTAGGGTGCCAGAAAATAGCGTGGTTTCTTGAAAGACAATGCCGATGCGCGATCGCAAACTCTCCAAATCAAACTCTCGCACATCGCGGCCATCGATCCGAATAGCTCCTTCGCTGACGTCATAGAAACGCTGTATCAGATTGACGACCGTGCTTTTGCCAGAGCCCGTCATCCCTAGAATCGCCACTAGCTCATTAGGTTTCGTCTCAAAAGAAACGCTTTGCAACGCTGGCAAAGTTGCCCCCGGATAGCGAAACCAAACATTCTCAAACGTAATTCGTCCACCGCAGGTGATAAAGGGCACCGCGCCTGGGCGGTTAGTGATTTCGACCGGGGCATCCACAATCTCGTATACGCGCTCAGCCGACGCTGCTGCCTGAGCAATCACTGGAGCCGCAAAGCCAATCAGCAAAACCGGCTGTAGAACAAACAACAAATAGGCATTGAACGCCACCAGCTGACCGACAGTAAACGTGCCGTCAATCACCTGCGCGCCGCCATAGCCCACCACCGCCAAAGTAATCAAATTACTCAGCAAAAAGACAAACGGAAACGTATTGCGAATAGCGCCAAGCGTCTTGATATAGACACCCACCAGACTTGCATTCATCTGCGTGTAGCGCTCTAGCTCTACCGACTCGCGAGCAAATGCCTTGACCACTCGTACGCCTAGCAAATTCTCACGCAACACATCATTTAGATCACCTAGTCGCTGCTGCACCTGCCCAAACAGCGGCTGATTTTGACTGAAAAAGCGAAACAGCAGCGCCCCTGCTAGCGGAATAACAGCCAGAGTCACCAGCGCCAGCCGCCAGTTCATAATTATTAGAATGGTGGCAATCGTTACTAATGTGACAACCGAGCTAACTACTTGAATCAGGCTAGTGCCGACAAAAGTGCGAATCTGTTCGATATCGCTAGTGATCCGGGTGAGCAGCTGTGAGGTCTGCGCCTGATCGTGATAGCTAAAGCTGAGCGTCTCAATCTTGCGAAAGACCTGCGCCCGCAGCCGGTAGGCAACCCCTTGAGAAATCGCTTCCCCCCAGTAGCTTTGGCCAAAGTTAAAAAGACCGCGCGCGATCGCAACGCCTACCATCAAAGCTCCAGTCACCAGCACCACAGAGAGATCCTGCGCGGCGATACCCTGATCGATGCCTCGCCGAAAGAGCTGCGGCGTTAGGGCATTAGCTACCGTGAGTAAGAGCAGGCTAATCGTGGCACCTACGCTCAGCCAAACGTAATACTGTAGGTTCTGGAGTACACGCCCTAGTGATGACATCAGCAGCCCTTGATAAAGTTCTGCTTGTGGGCAGATGCTGGCAGGATATCAAAGAAGCTTGCGATCGCTCAATCATACTTTCGACGGAGGTACGATAGTCGCAGTTTGACACCTTAGACGGTGACCTATAGGACAAAATTTAACGTGCGACGAGCGGCAGCGCTTTCAGATAAAAATATCTTCCTTTAGACGTTTTTCCGAGGCGTCTGACTATTGCCATAATTTACGGTTGAAGCTAAGGCTTGAGCCTTCTCACGTGTTTTTTCTCCAAGGAATGTGGTCAATATGCCAAGTCAACCATCCGACCAGAATGGCGTGATGATGCAGTACTTCCACTGGTACAACGAACCAGATGGAAAGCTCTGGACACAGCTAGCCGAGCAAGCCGAGGACTTAGCGGCGGCTGGCATCACCGCCGTATGGCTGCCCCCAGCCTACAAGGGAACCGCAGGCGGTTATGACGTCGGCTATGGTGTATACGATCTATACGACCTCGGCGAGTTTGACCAAAAAGGGTCGGTGCGCACAAAGTACGGAACAAAAGATGAATACCTGAACGGGATCAAGGCAGCAAAGCAAGCGGGCATGGGCGTATATGCCGACGTTGTGCTTAATCATAAGCTAGGCGGCGATGCTGAAGAAGAATTCAAAGCGACACCTTATTCTCCAGATAATCGCAACGAGGCAATTGGGGATGAAGTTACGATCAAAGCCTGGACTAATTTCACCTTTCCAGGGCGGCAGGGAAAATATTCTGAGCTGGAGTGGCACTGGTGGCATTTCAATGCGGTAGATTACAACGCCTACGAAAAAGGTGATTTCGAAGCCGTCTATCTATTTGAAGGAAAGGCGTTTGATGAAGCGGTCGATATAGAAAAAGGTGGCTTTGACTATTTAATGGGCTGCGATTTAGATATGAGCCACCCAGAGGTTCATGACGATTTGATTCGCTGGGGGGAATGGTATCTGGATCTAACAGATATCGACGGATTTCGGTTTGACGCAGTCAAGCATGTCAAAGCAGGCTTTTTCCCAGAATGGCTGAATGATATGCGTAAGCACAGCAGCAAGCGGCTGTTTGCAGTGGGTGAATATTGGTCTTACGAGATTGAGGCGCTTCATCACTTTATTGAAGTAACAGGCGGTGATGTAGCGCTATTCGACGCGCCTTTGCACTACAACTTTTCAGAAGCGAGTAAAGCGGGGAATGGGTATGACATGCGGGCTATCTTCGATAATTCTCTTGTAAAAGATCAGCCGACCCTAGCCGTAACCCTAGTTGACAACCATGATTCGCAGCCGTTGCAGTCTTTGGAATCTGTTGTAGAGCCCTGGTTCAAGCCGCTGGCCTATGCACTAATCTTATTACGACAAGAAGGATACCCCTGCATCTTTTACGCTGATTACTACGGCGCTCACTACAAAGATAGTGGCAAAGATGGCAACGAATACGAGATTTTTCTAGACAGTCACAAGTGGCTGATTGACAAGTTTCTAGAGGCGCGGCGCGACTATGCCTATGGCGATCAGTATGACTATTTCGACCATGCTAATACGATTGGCTGGACGCGGCTGGGCACAGAAGAGTTTCCTGGCGGTATGGCCGTGGTGATGAGCAATGGCGATGAGGGCACGAAGTGGATGGAAGTCGGTCATCCGAATCACACGTATGTAGACATTACCGAGCATATTGAAGAGAAGGTGACGACTAACGATGAAGGCTGGGCAGACTTTCGAGTTGAGGCGGGCTCGGTGTCTGTATGGGTGCCGCAGCAACCTTAAAAGTTGTGAAACTATAGAGAGTGGTATAGCGATCGCAATTTGTTGACATCAGAAAAGCTAAGAAGAGCTAGGCCCAAGTAGGGGTGATACTCAGACTTCTCGCAGAGAAAGGTGGGCGCTATATACTGGCTTGGTGTTCACTCTCTTCGAGCAAATTCAGCAGGTGTTAGAATCGCCCTTTTTTCAGTTGGGAAATTCGGCGCTTTCGCTCAGCGCGATCGCCCAGTTCCTGCTGATCATCCTAGTCGCATTCATCGCCGCATGGGCACTGAGGCGCTTTCTCTCACGGCGACTGCTGAAGCATTTGGGACTGCGGCAAGGGACTCAAGAATCGGTGGCTGCGATCGCCAGCTACATATCCGGACTGCTGATCGGTCTGGCCCTACTGCAAACCACAGGCATCAATATCGCCTCGCTTGCCGTGGTCGCTGGCAGCCTAGGCATCGGCATCGGTTTTGGTTTGCAAGAGATCACCAGAAACTTTATCAGCGGCCTGACTCTCCTAATTGAACAAAAGCTAAAAGTAGGAGACTTTATTGAAATTGATGAGCTGCTTGGCCATATCACCGAAATCTCGCTGCGCTCTACGATTATTCGCACCATTACTGAAAAGCATATCGTAGTTCCCAACAGCGATCTAGTCAGCAACCGGGTGATCAACTGGACGTACTCTAATGCCAAAGGCTGGGTCTCTATTCCGATTAGCGTTGCACACGAGAGCGATCCGCTACTGGTGATCGAAGTGCTGATGGACTCGGCATATCTAGAAGAAACCGTCTCAACAGAACATACGCCCGAAGTCTATTTCACAGCGATCGGGCCAAACTCACTGGACTTCAAACTGTGGGTTTGGACAGACGAAATCGACCAAAAGTTCAAGGTAGAAAGTTCGCTCAACTTCATTATCAAGCAAAATTTTAAGCAGCATGGCATCCGCTTCGCATCTCCTCGGATCGATGTCTGGAATCGCAACCCGAACGTGGTGATCAACTCCGAGCCGAGCGACTATCCCCAAAATGCCTCGCTGCAACAGCCCCGCGAAACAACGTTAGATGCCTTCGCTAAACCGGTCCCGGTTAAAGATTTGCTCAGACGGCTGACCTATTTTCAGAACTGTACCGATCTGGAGCTACGCAAGCTGGTGGAAATCGGTCGCCGGATTCGGCTAGAGCCTGCGGAAATTATTTACCAAGAGGGCGATCCAGGCGATGCTTTCTATATTATTCTGGCGGGTGCGGTGAGCTATACCTTTCCGAAAACGCAGCAGACGACAATGATGAAGGCTGGGCAGTTCATCGGTGAGTTTTCGCTAATGTTGGGCATTCCTCGAACGGTGACGGTCACAGCCATTACGGATACCACCATGCTGAGGCTGAGCCCGCAGGGATTCAAGAAGCTGCTGCACGATCAGCCTTATTTATACAACGTGATTGTTGAGGAAATGGGTCGCCACGAAGATGAACTTTCGCAACAGGGCCGACAGCTGAGCGCGATGGGTTTGATCAACTCAGAGGAATATAATATCAATCCAGTTAGCTGGGTGAAAGAACATTTAGAGCGTCTGTTTGGTCCATAGAAGCCGTTCGTAAAAGCACACTAACAAGCGAAGATAGGAATTCATGCCGCCTGTAGGAAGTAAGTCTATGTTTGAGTGGGTGTTTAGATTTTTGCTGCTGGAGCGAATTTCATTAGATGGAATGTCACTAGGTGGGATGCCTTTGTTGCTGGCGACTTCAGTAGGAGAAACACTGCGATCGCCCATTGCCACTTTCGTTCTGTTGCTGGCAATTTCGCTCATTGTTCCCCCCATTTTTGAGCGACTGAAGCTGCCGGGACTGGTGGGTCTGCTCGCGGCTGGCATCGTCTTTGGCGGCAGCGCGCTGGGCTGGCTCGATTCCACCTCAGAGACAATGAAGCTGCTCTCTGAGATTGGCAAAATTTATCTGATGTTTGTGGCGGGCCTGGAAATTGATCTGGCGCTGTTTCAAAAGACCCGCAATCGTTCGCTGACGTTTGGCACGCTGACGTTTGTTATCCCGTTTGTCAGCGGCGTGATTCTAGGTCTGGGCTTTGGTTTTGGCTGGCTGGCTGCCGTGCTGATTGGCTCCTTGCTAGCTTCCCATACGCTGCTTGCCTATCCAATCATTCAAAGACTGGGCGTGGTTAGCGATGAAGCGGTGACGATTACGGTGGGTGCGACTATTGTCACCGATATCACGGCGCTGATTGTGCTTGCTGTCTGTCTGGGCATTAGCAAAGGCGACTTCACAACGTCTAAGCTGGTGATCTTGCTAGGGTCGCTGGGGATCTATACTGTCGCCGTTTTGTTCGGGCTCAAGCAGCTGGCGATCGCTTTCTTTCGCGCTACTGGTAAGGATGAAGGCAACCAGTTTCTATTTGTAATGCTGTCGGTCTTTTTAGCGGCGGTGAGCGCTCAGCTGATTGGCGTAGAAGGCATTATCGGCGCTTTCTTGGCGGGGCTGGCTATTAATAGCGTGATTGGCGATGGCCCGGTAAAAGAAAAAACAGAGTTCCTGGGTAGCGTTCTGTTTATTCCCATGTTCTTTATCAACATGGGACTGCTGCTGGATCTCAAGGCTTTGGGAAGTCTGTTCCAGTTCATTCAGCTACCGCTGCTGATTGTCTTCACTCTGCTAGGCTCCAAGCTACTGGCCTCGCTGGGGACTAAATGGCTTTTCGGCTATAGCTGGATACAGACTTGGACGATGTGGTCGCTCTCTATTCCGCAGGTAGCGGCTACTCTGGCGGCGGCGCTGGTGGGATACCAGGCCGATATTATCAACGCGCAGGTGTTTAACAGCGTCATTTTGCTGATGCTGGTGACGGCCATACTGGGTCCGCTGGTGACGGCTCGAACGGCTCAACGCTTGTCGATAGAGGCTACTGCCCGGAATATTGCGCCGCTGAGCTGGCTGCCGGTTCCAACCGAAGGCACTGGGGCTCGCTCTGGTAGCCAGTCGCATTCCGCCTATACGGTCGTTGTCCCGGTCTACAACCCGAAAACAGAGTTTCGGCTGCTGGAGCTGGCGTCAATTATTGCTCAGTATGAGCGCGGGCGCGTAGTGGCGCTGGCGGTAGCAATCGCCCAAGATCAGATGGATTCGCCGCAGCTCGCTCGAGCAATCGATCACAGTCAGCGACGGTTAGAAGAAGCAAAAGCGATCGACGATGTGCTGTTAGTGCCAGTCGAGACCGCCCTGCGAATTGATTATGGCGTCTCTCAGGCTATCTGTCTGTTCAGCCGTGAGGAAAGTGCCAATCTGGTGGTCTTAGGCATGGGCCGAACGCCCAGATTTGAGACGAGTTTGCTCAACAGCCCGCTGGCGAATACGCCTTTGCTGCAAATGACCTCGATTAATCAGGTTCATGATGCAGTACTGTGGTCAGCGCACTGTCCGGTCGTGGTCGCTCGCCTGCTGGAATCGCCGACCCAGTTCAAAAATATTTTGCTGCCAATCGAGACCCCTTCGCCAATGACTATTCGTGTGGTACGGCTAGCTCAGGTGATTGCCGCTGCAAATCAGGGAAAGGTGACGCTGCTGCATGTGTGCAGTCCGTTTGCTTCACAAAGCTACCAGGCGCAGCTGCGATCGCAGCTGCAAATGCTAGTCAATCAGCTACCAGCCGCCAGCTGCCAGATTGAAGTGGAGCTAATGGTCAGAGATAACTGGATTGCCGGAATTGTTCAAGTCTCTCAAGGCTATGATCTGGTGGTGTTGCGATCGCAGCGCCGCCGGGTTGGCAGCGGCCTCAGCCTGGGCACCAGCACCCAGCCCCTGCTCAACCAGCTCAACAAGTCGGTGATTTTGGCGGGTGAACCCTACCCGGCTATTGTCTCGAGAGGCGCTTCTAATTTGTAGCTAGACTATCTGAGGTGCTTACAGGTAGTCACGCATACTCTCTTTTCTCAGCCGTAAGCTTGTCAGTGCCTGCCGCTCAATCTGCCGAACACGCTCCCGGCTGATGCCGATTTCTTCCCCGACGCTGGCCAGCGTTCGAGGAACGCCGTCTTGCAGGCCATAGCGCAGAGTGAGCACATTTTTTTGCTGAGGGGTGAGCCTTTCGAGCATATTGGTAAGATCCTGGCGAAAGAGCCCGTTACTGACACTCTCTTCGGGCAGGACACCCGGTGATTCTAGAAAGTCGATCAGCTCGCTACTCTCTGAATCTTCGCCGACTCGCATATCCAGCGAGAGCGGTCGGCTCGATAGCTGTAGATAGTTTTTCAGTTCTGGCAGCGGCATCTCTAGCTGATCGGCCACTTCTTTGAGACTGGGTGCTCGTCCGAGTAACTGGGTGAGCTCTCTTTGGATACGTTTGATTTTGTTGAGCTTTTCGGTGATGTGAATCGGCAGACGAATGGTTCTAGCAGTCGATGCGATCGCTCGCGTAATCCCCTGGCGAATCCACCAGTAAGCGTAGGTCGAAAACTTGTATCCCATCGTCGGATCAAACTTTTCCACGCCTCGCTCTAGACCGATCGACCCTTCTTGAATCAGGTCCAAAAGGTCCAAGTCACGGCCCTGGTATTTTTTGGCCACAGACACCACTAGCCGCAGATTTCCTTCCATCATCCGCTTTTTAGCCCGCTTGCCTGTCTGCATGGCTGCGTGCAGGTCTTCTACGCTTAAACCGGCACTGCTAGCCCACTGCGCATCACTAGGTGGATGGCCAGTCTCCTTACTCAGCGTCTCTTCAATGGTCAACAGCCCCATCATCGTCTGTACCTGTTGGCCCAAAGAGATTTCTTCATCAGCGCTCAGGAGCGGAAACCTACCAATCTCCCTCAGGTACGCACCCACCGGATCTTGCGGCTTTGTCTGGGGTCTGTGTGCAGCCCCATTTTGTTTAGGCACTGTAGAGAGAGTAACTTGCATAAACCAATCATCACCAAGAAAAAACTTAAGAATGTTCTGACGGTCGTATCGGGGGGTCGACAGATTATAGCGCTTGCCTGTCTCAAGCATGTGTCGTTGATGTATCCCTCTTGCGGTTGCCCTCTTTCGTTAGTTAGAAGACGGCTATTAAAAGCTCTACTAGTCTAAAACTACAGATAGTTTTGAGCGTGAGCCCTATGGAAGATTTCTCCTCGCCGAAGACAAAGGTAGAAGCCCATACGGGAAAAGACATCGGCGGCGGTCTGCCGGTGATTGAATACTGGGCAAAAAACACCCTCTCTCCTAAGGGACCGCCCGTTTGGAAGACGTTGCTTCACAAAAGCGCCTGTCTGTCGTGCGCTTGGGGTACCGGGGGGCAAAAGGGCGGCTTTACTAACGAAGCGGGCGAAAAGGTGCAGCGCTGCATGAAGAGTATGGAGTCGATCATCGCTGAGCTACAGCCGCCAGTGGAAGCTCATTTCTTTGAGACTCATAGCCTTGCTCAGCTAGAGACGCTGAGCTCAATGGAGGCCGATAGACTAGGTCGCCTGAGCTTTCCAGTAATGCTCACCGCTGGCGATTCTCACTACAAACGCATTACTTGGGAGACGGCTTACGATCTGATGACGGCAGCTTTTCGCCAGCCGCCCGAGCGCGTGGCTTCCTATAGCTCTGGGCGCTCGTCTAACGAAGCCGCCTATCTGCTACAGCTGATGATCCGCCTGCTGGGATCGAATAATCTGGCCGACTGTTCTGATCTGTGTCATCGCCCTTCTACAACGGGCCTTAGCGCGACGTTCGGCTCTGGCACTTCTACGGTGAGCTTAGAGAGCCTAAAGGAAGCTGAGTGCGTAGTGCTAGTGGGGTCGAACGCGCCTGCAAACCATCCGAGGCTGATGAATGAGCTGATCAAGGTGCGCGATCGCGGTGGCACTATTCTTGTGATCAACCCGGTTCGCGAAGTTGGCCTGGTCAAATACGGCTCGCCCTCTTTCCCGGTCAAATCGCTGGTGCCGGGATCTGATATCGCTAATCTATTCCTTCAGCCTATTCCCGGCTCCGATTTGGCGCTGTTTGTCGGTATTCAAAAGTCCTTAATAGAAAGGGATCTAGTTGACAGAGACTTTCTTCAGGCGCACACAGAAGGCTGGGAAGCCGTGATTGAGCAGGCCCAGCAAACAGACTGGGACACCATTATCCAAACCTGCGGCATTCCCAAATCAGAGCTCGAAGCAGCGGCCACACTGATCAGCAAACCCGAGAAAGTCGTCTTCGCCTGGGCAATGGGCATCACCCACCAAGCCAACGGCACTGACAACGTCTGTAGCATTGCCAACACCGCACTGCTCACTGGCAACGTTGGCAAAATGGGCGCAGGCGTTATGCCCATTCGCGGCCATTCAAACGTGCAGGGCTTTGGATCTATGGGCGTCAAAAACGATCTTAAGCCCGCTCTTAGAGAAGCCCTAGAAAAATTGACCGGGCGATCGCTCAACCGGACACCCGGCTACCACACCCGCGCCCTAATTGAAGCGGCTGACGAGGGCAAAGTCGATACGCTGTTCTGCCTAGGCGGAAACCTCTACGCGGCAAATCCCGATCTGACCCAGGCGAAACGAGCCCTTGGCAATATTGATACGGTCGTCTATATCGCCACCAAGCCGAACTTAGGTCACTTTCACGGCCTAGGCAAAAAGCACACGCTGATTCTGCCTGTTTTTAACCGCTTCGAGAATCCGCACAAAACCACCGTCGAATCCGGTAACAACTTCGTGCGGCTAAATGACGAAGGCAAAAGCCATCTAGATAAACATCCAGGCAAAGCTGACCTACGGCCAGAAGTTCATCTGCTCGCTGAACTTGCCCACCGCATTCACGGCGCTGATCCAATCGACTGGCACAGGCTGCAAGACACTCGCTACGTCCGCGAGCTGATCGCTACAACCATCTCCGGCTACGAGAAGATCGGTGAGATCGATCAGACCAAAGAAGAGTTTACGATTGCTGGTCGCATCTTTACCACGCCCCAGTTCAAAACCGACTCTGGCAAAGCCAAAATGCAGCTGACGCCGCTACCGACGCTGAGCCTGCCGACGCCTGATGCATTCGGCCATCAGCAAGGCACTGTACTGAGCCTAATCACCGCTCGCAGCTACCGGCAGCACAACACCGTCGTCTATAAAATCGGCGACAAATACCGAGGGATGCCCCACCGTCAGTGCATCCTCATGAACCCTGAGGACATTGAGAAAGGTGGCTTCTCGGACCATCAGCGCGTTACTATCCAAGGCGATGCCGGTCAGCTTGAGAATATCGAAATTATCAGCGGCGCAGTCCGATCCGGCGCAGCGCTGATGTTCTATCCTGAGGCTAACGTGCTGATGAAAGCAGTTAGCGATCCCAAATCTCATACGCCTGCTTACAAGCGGGTCCCAGTATTGGTGAGAGGATAGCTAGAACGTCTGCTGGTGACAAGGATGAAAGTTCTAGTAGTTGAAGACGATACGAGTCTATCTGAGCACCTAGCGCAGGCCCTCAGAGCGAACCACTACCAGGTGGAAGTGGCTGCAGACGGGGAGGCGGGATTAGACCTAGTAGAAGGGGGCAACTACGATTTAGTGCTGCTAGATCTATATTTGCCCAGACTCAACGGAATTAGCTTTTGTCAACAGCTTCGCGCGGAAGGCAGCGAGATTCCGATTGTGCTGATGACGGCAGAAAGAGCCGCCGCTAGCCAAATCATGTGTCTAGATGCTGGTGCCGACGACTATGTAGTCAAACCGCTAAACATTAATGAGCTGCTAGCGCGGATGCGGGCAGTGCTACGCCGGAGCAAACCCCGAATTTTACCGCTGTTAGTTTGGGCAGATGTCTGTTTAGACCCTAGTAGCTGTGAGGTGTTCTGTCACGGGCAGCGGCTGCACCTGACCAGTCGAGAGTACCAAATACTGGAGCTGCTGCTGCGCAATCCGCATCGGGTCTTTAGTTTGGATGCTTTGATTGAGCGGCTCTGGCCAATGGAGAGGGTGCCTTCAGACAATGCGGTGCGAACGCATATCAAAAGCGTCCGCCAAAAGCTGAGGCAGGCAGGGGTCGAAGGAATGATTGAGACGGTGTATGGCCTCGGCTATCGGCTCAGCAATCCCGATCCTTTTGATTCTTCGGCTGCCTCAGTAAGGGCGGGGGCGGCTACAGCCTCAGCTAGAACCACGCCCAAGGCTCCAGATCCGCTCAGAGCCACTTGGGAGCGACACCGTCCTAAGTATCTCGAAATGGTTGCTAGCTTGAGAGACGCGATTTCTAGCTCACAGGCGCAGGACTTAGTAGATACGGGCGTAAAGTGCAGGGCGCTGAGGCGATCGCAAGCAGTTATCCATACTTTAAAGGGCACACTCGGCAGCTTTGGCCTGACCCAAGCCTCCCAGATAGCAGGCCAAATCGAAGCTTGTCTGCGCATTCCCCTTCCTTTCACGGCCACTCAGTTGAATCAGCTGCGAACGCTGATCGAGGCTCTGCGGCAGTCTCTAGAGTCCCATACACCTGAGCCACACACGCCAGAGCCGCATACGCCAGAGCCCTTTGCGCCTCGATTTTTCATACCTAAGTCTTTTGCCTCCGAGTCCTTTACCTCTGAGTTCTTCACACCTCGGTTCTTTCCACTTGAGTCTTTCGGCGCTGAGTCTTTACCCCTTTCTTCATCGCCTACACAGACAAACTACTTATCGTCGAATAGCTCAACTCCTGCCAGCTTGCCGACTCAACCCACCGCAGGCGGTGAGCTTCCCCCCATTACAGGCAGCTTCTCAGACGCCTCTCTTCATCGGCATTCGTCGTACCAACCCGCTGCTGTAGTGTATGAATGGCTGATCATTGATAACGATCGGCAGATGATCGAATCGCTGCTGGGCAAAGCCTCGATTCTAGGCATTCAGCCCCAAATAGCCTATTCTCCTGACGAAGCTTGGCGACGCTTAGCGCAGCATGTACCCACCGTAGTCACCTTTGATCTAAACTGCGCCACTAGCTGGAATGAAGGTATCGCGTTTTTAGCAGAACTCACCCGTCAGTACCCCTCACTGTCACTGGTGGTCTTGAGCGATCGCGATACCCTCAACGCCCGAGTCAACATAGTCCGATCGGGCGGATGTACCTTCTTGCCCAAGCCAGTCGATGTGGCGCAAGTCCTAGAAACCGTCAGTCACATCATTTCCCAGCATCAGCCCACAGGAGCCAGGATTGTAGCGTTAGACGATGACGATCAGATCCTGCTGTGCTTACAGCATCTGCTCAGCCCTTGGGGATTTCAACTCACGCTTTTGTCCGATCCGACTCAATTTTGGCAGGCATTAGAACAAACCCTACCCGATCTGCTGATATTAGATATTGAGATGCCTGACTTTAACGGGCTAGAGCTTTGCCAGGTGATCCGCAGCGATCCTAGAACCGCGCAAATTCCGATTTTGTTTCTATCGGCCCACACCGACCCTGATATCGTCCGCCAGGTGTTTGAAGTGGGCGCTGATGACTATATTAGTAAGCCAATTGTTGGACCCGAGCTAATTAGCCGAATTTTAAATCGACTAGAGCGGCTGCGATTTTTGCGCAAGCTAGCAGAGATTGACAGCCTTACTGGGTTAAGCCGGCGGCGGCAGTCGGCAGAAATGTTAGATCGTCTGCTCAGGCTATCGATTCGGCAGCAAGCGCCCCTGTGTATGGCGCTTCTAGATTTGGATCACTTCAAACAGATCAACGATCGCTATGGTCACGACGTGGGCGATCAGGTTTTGAAAGTTTTTGGAGAGTATCTGCGAAAAACCTTTCGCGGGGACGATGTGATTGCCCGCTGGGGTGGTGAGGAGTTTGTGGTGGGCCTGTACGATGTCTCGAAAGAGCTGGCGATGAAGCGGTTAAACGCGCTGCGCGAAAATTTCGGGCAGCATCTGTTTCAGGCAGAGCCGCAGTTCTTACCGCAATCTTCTTCTACAGCAGAGACACCCCGAGCTCAGTTTCAAGTTAGCTTGAGCGGAGGGATCGCCACTGCGCCCGTCGATGGAGAAACGATCGAGACGCTCTATCACCACGCAGATCAGGCTCTATACCGCGCGAAAGGAGCGGGGAGAAATCAGATCCATTCTTTTAGCTAAAGACTACTGTGCATGTACCATTATCGATATATTCCTTGCGGACACGGCTATCTTTTGCCAACTAATCTAGTCGGGCTGCATGTACTTTTTGATCTGCTGATTGCGATCGCCTATTTTTCGTTCTCGCTGATGCTGTTGTATTTCGTGCGCCAGCCAACAGATGTCCTCTAGCTAGCAGAACAAATAGAAAAGCGCCAGCAGGCCGAAGTAGAGCTGCGAGCTAGCCAGGAACGCTTGCAGCTAGCCATAATTGGTACCAACGATGGCATTTGGGATAGAGACATCGCCAACAATCAGCTATTTATGTCGCCTCGATTCAAACAGATGCTAGGGTACGACGATCATGAGCTAGAAAACTGCCGCGAAGCTTGGATACAGCAGATACATCCCGGCGATCGCAAACGGGTACTCGCCGCTAACCAAGAGCACATTGTTCAAAAGACGCCTTTTTATACAGCTGAGTATCGACTGCTGTGCAAAGACGGCAGCTATCGGTGGTTTTCAGATCGGGCAAAGGCGCTGCGCGACAGCTCAGGTAACGCCATTCGAATAGCAGGTTCAATCCGAGATATTACCGCTAGCAAGCAAGCAGAATCTGAACTACAACAGCTTAATCAAGAGCTAGAGGCGCGAGTCAAAGAGAGAACCGCCGCCGCCGTCATCAAAAGCGAGCGTCGGTTTTGCTCACTGTTTGGATCGGCCCCCGATCTTCTCTACGGTCTAGATCGCCAGGGCGTGATTCAGCAGGTCAATCTGACACAGCATCGGGATATCACGGAGAGAAAGCAGGCCGATCAAGAACGTATCCAGCTCCTCACAACGCTAGAAGAATCAGAGCGCCGCTGGCAGAGCTTTTTAGAAAGAGTTCGTCTGATGGTGGTGGGGCTAGATCTAGAGGGTCGGATCGACTATGTCAATCCCTACTTTTTAGAATGCACTGGCTATAGCAAGGAAGCTGCCTTAGGCAGCAGCTGGATCGGCTCGTTTGTTCTAAAAAGCCAGCGACGGCGTGCTCAAAAGATTTTCAAGGACATTCTCAATTATCAAATATCAAAACCATCCTAACTATCGAAGCCGTCTCGTCACGCGCTCGGGAGACGAACACATCATCTCAACGCCCTTAACCTCGATTCATGGCGCTCTAGATTTACTCTATAGCGGCCTGGTCGATCCTAGCTCGCAAAAAGGCCGGCATGTTCTTTCTATTGCAGTCGATAATTCCGATCGTCTAGTAAAGCTGGTAAACGATATTTTGGAGCTAGAGCGGCTAGAATCTGGCAGAATCCAGCTGATACCTAGAATGGTGTCGACAAGGCAAATTTTGCAAGAGGCTTACGAGGTTGTAGAGCTGATGGCTGAGCGGGCGGAGGTGCGGCTAGAAGTGGCAGATACCGATATGCTGCTGTGGGCCGATTGCGATCGCGTGATTCAAGTACTCATCAACCTAGTCGGCAACGCCATCAAATTTTCAGATCCGCACTCGGTAGTTCAGATGTCAGTAAAGCAGATCGCGACAGAGCAAATCACAGCACAGATTTCAGACGGGATCAGCAAAGCTGCCGACTATGTAAAATTCACCGTCATAGACCAAGGTCGAGGCATTCCGCCAGACAAACTCGACGCTATTTTCGAGCGATTTCATCAAATAGACACGTCTGATTCTCGAAGCAAAGGCGGTACAGGATTGGGACTGGCGATCTCTCGGAGTATTATTCGACAGCATGGGGGCAACATCTGGGCAGAAAGCACACTAGGTGAAGGCAGTCGCTTCTATTTCGCCATTCCTAGACACAGCGAATGAACCAAGAAAGACATTCCTATCACACTAGTCCTATCGCGCTAGAAAGAGAGATAGAAAAAGACGGATTCTGTGAAAAGCATCGGTGAAAACGGCTTTAATCCTGCTAATTTAGTGCTCATCACAGTAACACCAGAGGCTATAGATCGGCGAAATGACAAAGCAAGTGTTAGTCATAGATGATGATGACGGGGTCCGCGAGATCATTCAAATTTCTTTAGAAGCTGTGACAGATTGGACCGTATGGACAGCCGATTCTGGGAAGAACGGAATGGCGATCGCCAAGTCCGAGCCACTTGATCTAGTTCTGCTAGATGTGATGATGCCCGAAGAAGACGGTATTGCCGTCTACAAACAGCTACAGGCCAACGAGTCGACTCGAACTATCCCGACCATCTTGTTGACTGCCAAAGCCAGGCCCAGCGAGCGCGAAGCATTCATGGCCTTGGGTATCGACGGTATCATCACCAAACCGTTTAAGTCCAAGAGGCTAGTTGAAGATATTACCCAGATAGTGGGTTGGTAGGCACGTGTTTAGCGTCTAGGATATTTGCTGGCTGAGCGTAGTCGAAGCCACAACTCACCGATCACCCTTCGACTACGCTCAGGGTTCGGTTACCGTCTGTGCTGTGACGGATACGTATCACGCTAAACACGTACGTTGGTAGAGGTCTGAGCGGCTGTGACTTGTTCAGTAGCAATTCAGTTAGCGATCTTCGTCTGCAGATAGGGACTAGTCGATCGGCTCTGATCAAATGTGAGTATTGTATCGATCACAAAATACTCACATTTGTCTCGTAGCTTGTATAAGCCTGTTTCTATGGCCCTTCTCTACTTTTTAGATAGTTCTATCGGTGGTACGTCAGGACTTCTTACTTATCAGGAATTCTGTGTTGTCAGAGCATTTGCAGCCTTATCTAGATATTGCTGTCAGCATTCTAAAAACCAAAGACATTGCTGCCATCGAAAAATTTTAATTTTTCTTAGTGGCCCTCCCCAATCAAAAGCAAATCGAGCAGATACTAGCCTCAGCGGTTTTGTATGCTGCCGAGCATGAGCAGCCTATTTTTGACTGGATTGTCGAGAATCGAGACGTCCTCGCGCCCGAGCTAGAGCTATGCTCTTTTCTCAAAAGGCGAATATTTTCTCGACTAGGCGATCGCGGTTGGGTAAAGCATCGAGACTTCGAGATTGATATAGAGTCTAGATCACTGACTATTCAGCGCACGTATGGTGAGCTGATTGACTGCTTTAGCCGGGAAGAATGGCTGCTAATTCAGTCCATCTTTAAAGTTGAGACCGCTTCTTGACACCCGCTATGCAGACGCTATCTATGTATACGGGATGCCTACGAGAGCATTTGTGCTTTGAAGCACATAGAACGGCTAAGGGTAAAGTGGTTTGGGGGCACGAGGCAGGCGATACAATACAACAGCTAGACTCTGGCAACTGCTAATCTGCTTTCTTCTCTTGGCCCCACTTTATGCCCGTCGATATTGCTCTTTCGATCAACCGCACGCTTCAAGTTCCCCTGCTGGTAGTGCTCAACTCTATCTTGAAGAATACGACTCATCAAGCACAGCAGGCTCCGCTGCGGTTCAATATCGTGGTGCCAGTGGGTGAGGGCGCTTTTTTTGCAGAGAAGCTGAGGACAACCTTTTCAGTAAGCAACGATCTAGAGAAGTATGATTCTAACCGGGTTGAGTTTCGAGTTAAAGAGTTTTTACCACCAGCCTATTTGAAACAGTATCTGGACAACAAATTTCAAGAGAAAAAACCGGAAAGACAGCTTTCTCGCTACATGCAGTATGCAAGGTTATTCTTCAAAAAGATCTTTCCAGATGTGGATCGCATGATCTATTTCGATGCGGATATTGTTGTTCTAGGGGATGTGCGATCGCTCTTTGCCCAGGGTGATATCCTGACGCCTCAAAACTATCTCGCTGCTGTTCCTCAGTTCTTTCCAGCAATCTTTTATTTCAGCAATCCATTCAAAGTCTTCTCTGATCTGCGTCAGTTCAAAAGCACATTCAACAGCGGCGTGCTGCTCACTGATTTATCTTTTTGGACAGAGCAAACTTATAATCTGCTAAAGCACTACCTCACCTTAGACGAAAAGAACAGCTACCGACTTTATCATCTAGGCGATGAAACTGTATTTAATCTAATGTTCAAAGATACCTACATTCCTCTATCCAAACAGTGGAACTGCTGCGGCTATGGTCAGTCTTACTGGATCGCTAGTCTGCTAAGAAAAGACCCAAAAAACATGAAAGCTATTCACTGGAGTGGCGGACATCACAAACCTTGGGAGAACGAACGAGTAATTTATTCAGATCTATGGCGCAGCTACCTGCCTGCTTGAGTCGGTATTCCTACTGCTTCTGACGATACCTCAAACATTGACTTCGACTGCTTCAAAGTTCTCGCGAGACCAATCGCATAGGGCTATGAGAACATCGCTGAGCGTTTTCCTAACGGCGCAACAGTATCCGAGATTACTCTAAAACAAGAATGTGAGAACCACCGTCGTCTTTGAACACGTCTATGCGGGTTTGAAAAGCTTCGCGAAAGTGGGGCATGTGGGTGATGGTAAGGATGCAGGCAAAGTCGGGTGCGATCGCTTCTATCGCCGCAATCAGTCGTTCACATCCGGCTTCATCCTGAGTGCCAAAACCTTCATCGATAATCAGCATCTGTAGAGCTGTACCCGATCGCAGCGCCAACAGTCTGGCGATCGCCAGACGAATCGAAAAATTTACCCTAAACGCCTCACCGCCGGAGTAAGTTTCGTAGGGCCGTGTCCCCTTAGCATCAGCAATTAGGATATCTAGGGTGTCAATTAGCTTCTTCTTGCGTCCGACTCGCTGCGTTACAAATCTGACGTGCAGCTGATAGTTGCTCAATCTGCCCAGGATTTGATTGGTGGTAGCTTCTAGCTGTGGCAATAGGTTTTCAATCATCAGCGCCTGGATACCGTTGCGTCCAAAGGCTTCTGATAGCGATTTATAGACCTGGTGCTTGTGCTGAAGCTCACCTAAGCTCTTCTGTTGTTCCTGGTACTGAGTTTGAACTCTCTCTAATTGAGAGAGCTGCTGCTGGAGGCGGCCCAGGGTAGAAAGCTGATGATCGCGGTTTTCTCGATAATCGATCAGCCAGGCTTCTAGCGCGTCAATTTCGGCAGCGACATCGAGCATTCGAGAGATTTGCTCGGTTAGGGCGATCGCTTTCTCGGTGACTGCGTTTGAGCTTACTGTTTGCAGGCTGTAGTCCGCGCTGATCCGATCTACTTTTTCAGCAGCTTCTAACCGCTGTAGCTGCGCCTGCTGCAACTGCTGATATTGCTTTTCCCACGCTCTAGCCTGCTTTAGGCTATCTCTAATCCGATTGTGTTCGCTGAAGCTGTAGCCAGTTACTTCTATCTGCCGCTCTAATTCTGCTAATGCCTTTGCACTGGGCTGACTGGCCGCTGCTTCTATCGCGGTATGAATTGACTGAATCTCTGTTTCTAACTGTGAGCGCTGCGCCTGAATCTGAGTTAATCGACGTTCGGCCTGTTTGATTTCGCTATGTTTAAGTTCGCTCCAGCGGAGTCTTTCGACCTGCGATCGCACCAACGCATGGTCGCGATCGTCATAGTTCATCTCAGCTAGCTGCCGCTCGATCTGTTGTAGTTCGCCCTGTAGCTCTTCGGCATAGTCGTTTTCTTGAAGGCACCTTTCTAGCTGGGTGCGCTCAGCGCTCATCGCCTGTAGCTTGCCTTTCAGGGTATCGGCAGAGGCTAGCTTGGCTTTTAGCTGCCCTTTCTCTTCCAAGAAAGTAGAGTAGCTGGCCAGCTCTTCTTCTAGCGCTCGATATTCCTGACGCAGGGTCTGAATTTCACTTTCCGAGACCGCTAGCTGTTCTCGAATGACCCAGATTTGATTTTGGACATCTTCTCTTTGGGCTTTAGTGCGATCGCGCAGCTTTTGCCAGTCCGCTCCCTTCAGAACTTGGGTACATAGCGGACAGTGAGCCTCGTCCGGGTCCTCAAGCAAAGCCAGCATCTGATCAAATTTCTCTAGCTCTACCTCGCAGTTTCGGTAGCTTTCACGCAGTCGCTCCATAAAGCTGCGCCGCTCTACTCCCTTCTCTCTGACCACCTCCTGATATTCCTGTCTCTGCTCTAGATACGCCAGTCGATGAGCGATCTCTGCTGCGCTCTTTGCTAGCTGGGGAGCCTGTACCTGCTGAGTCGAGATCTGCTGCTGCCGACTGCCCAATTCTTCTATGCGGGTAGCAAGACGGGTTTGGGCTTGATCAATCTGTCCTTGAATCTGCTGAAACCGCTGACGGAGCGGTGCGCTTTTGGCTTCGGTTGCGTCAAACTGCCTAAGCTGCTGCTTAGCGACTTTCAATGATTCTACTTGGTGCGATATTTCCGCCTTTTTTTCTAGAGTTTTCTCTAATGCCTGTTTTTGCTGCGTCAGTTCGTTTAGCTGTGTCTCTAGCTGAGCGAGTCGAATCTGCTGCGCCTGCTCGCGCTGACTATTTTGCTGCTGGACGCACAGCCGATCGGCCTGAAGGCGCTGATAGCGTCGAAACCGCTCAGTCTGTTCTTCTTCTTGTCTACGCAAAGCTTCGAGCTGGGCCTGCTGCTGCTGAATTTCTGCTGTATTCTCTAGTATCCGCTCGATATCAACCTGCTGATCTTGAGCCTGCGTCAAGGATATTTTCAGCGTTTCTAACAGACTTTGCTGGTGCTGCTGTTCTTGTTTTAGTAGCGCTAGCTGCTGCTGGTAGTCCAGTCGATTTCTCTGCTGATCTAGAAGCTGGCTGAGCTTTCCCTTTTGCTGCGCTGCTTCTGCTTTTTCTGCTTCAACTTGAGCTTGCAGCTGCTGGTAGTCCGCTTCGATCGCCGAGCGAGTTTCTAGCTGAGTCGATAGCTGATCTAAAAAGAGCGCCAGCGGCTGTAGCTGCGCCTTGTACTCCTTGGCCTGCGCTTTGGCCTGTTCGGCTAGCTGATCGTAGTGATCTAGCCCTAGCAAGTCGGCCAGTACCTGCTTTCTTTCGCCAGGACGCTTCAGCATAAATTCGTCGGCGCGGCCCTGGCGCAGATAGGCGGCGTTGACGAAGGTTTCGTAGTCGATTTTGAGCTGCTGAAGGATGTACTGCTGAGTAGCGCGTACGCCTTTTTGAGTTAGGCTTCTAAAGCCTGCTGCGGTTTCTATCTGAAATTCTAGGGCGCTGTTTTGCTGACGGCGGCGGGTGCGAATGATTCGATAGCTCTGGCCGCCTTGCTCAAAGTGAAAGCTGACTTGAGCTTCTAAGCTGCCCTGGCGAATGATGTCATCTTCTGCATTGACTCGGCTTTGCCCCCATATGCACCAGGCAATGGCTTCTAACAGCGACGACTTTCCTGCTCCATTCGGCCCACACACACAGGCCACATGCAGACCAGAAAAATCTAGCACCACCTCTTGGTAGCTCAGAAAGTTTTGTAGCTTTAGCTGTTTTGGAACCATGCGCTGCGATCGCACATAAGACTAGGGCTCCTATCATACCAATACAAACGATCTTGAGTACACCTGCACTGATCTGATCTGGTGTTTAAATGGGTGCGATCGCAATCGATCTGGCCAGTTTATGAAGATTATCTCTGTTAGAACCGCCTTATGAAAGCTGACGACTCTTCTGGTGACGGTTCTTGGCGTCTGTACCATGTCTTTTAGAAGTTGATCGGCATTACTAATAAAAAAGCAGAGCCAGTGGGACTCTGCTTTCGTTAATAATTGTATCGCTTTTGCTATCTACTTGCTAAGTAGATCTACTCATCATCCTCTTCGTCATCTTTAGAAGGGTATTCAAAGCTATTGGAGCGATCGGTCAGTACAGACTTGCCTAAGGAAAGCGCACGCTGAGCTTGGATAGCTGCCTTACGTTTCCAGGTAGCTCTGCGACTGTCCCGCTTAGATTTGGACGTTTTCTTCTTTGGAACCGCCATGAGCGTGTATGGGTTTAGGGTGAATATAGCTTTGCTAGTGTAATGCATTTTTGCGTCTAGTTCAAAACGCGCTTAGGCCAAAGTCCCATAGGCAACAAGAGGCTAAAAATGCTGAAAGCCTCGGTGGGTTACGATCATTCCAGCTTCTTTGCTGTCTAGATCGCGGCGAATGCTGACGGTGCCAGTGTTTGTAGTCGTGCCAATGGCAATGCCGAATGGGGTTTGAATAAGCTTTTCTGCTATTGATGGCGGCACGCAAAGTAATAACTCAAAGTCTTCGCCGCCATAAAGCGCCCAGTCTATAGCGGTTTTGGGACTCACTGCGGCGCTGAGTCCGGGGGGGATGGGAATTTGTGATCGCACAATGTCCATTCCGACTCCACTACTGCTACTTAGTTGCAATAGCGCATTGGCCAGCCCGTCGCTACTGTCCATCCCAGCAATCACGAGAGCGGGGTTAGAAACTTTGGTGGTCTGAGCCTGAGTGATTTGACGCAGCGCTGCGATCGCATCAAATCGCGGCACTGGCTGCTGATGCGCCTTTATCCAACCTGCCTGAACTTCTTCATCGCCGGAAATAGCTAGTTCTCCTAACAGCAACGCTAGTCCGGCTCTAGATGCGCCGTGAACCCCCGTTACAACGACCGTCATCCCCGGCGCTGCCGTATTTCGACGAATCACCTGCTCTAGTTGAACTTCGCCCACAGCCGTAATCGCCACTGTGCGATCGCTAGAGCGGCAAAGGTCGCCGCCCACTATCGCCCCGCCGTACTTTGCTAGGCACTCCGACATGCCGCGATAGAGTTCTTCTACCCAGCTCAGCGCTGTGTGAGCGGGCAGTCCCAATCCCACCGTAATCGACAGCGGCTGTGCGCCCATTGCAGCAAGATCGGACAGGTTCGCTGCGACCGCTCGCCACCCGACTGAGTAGGGGGGCGTCGTGCGATCGCTAAAGTGAACCGTGTCAACAAGTACATCGGTTGTGACCACTAGCTGATGATCTGGTCGGACGGATAGAATCGCGGCATCGTCGCCGATGGCGTCGGCTGCGCAGTAAGGCCTTAGCTGCTCAATGAGTGCTAGCTCACCAATATCTGCGATCGTTTCTGGAGACGTATCTGGAGCTGCCAAGGAGATTAGCTCGGTTGCTGTAGGTTTTCTAGTCCCTCGACTACTCTAGCTGAGATGATTTTGTCTTCTTGGGTGAGCGATCGCAGCACCTCTTTACCGTCAATCGTGTAGCCAAACACTGCATAGCGTCCGTCTAGCATATTACGGCCCGCAGGCGTGAGCTCAGCCTCAAACAGAAAGAAGAAAAACTGCGAGGAGCCACCATTATTATCATTGCCAGGTCTAGCCAGCGCCAGGCTGCCATAGGAATTAAACGGTAAAACTGGCTCGTCCATGTACTGACCGATCTCTTCTAGCGTAAAGCCATAGATTGGCTCATCGTCGCCTTTGACCAGGATCTCCATTGGAATGGCTCGGTACTCATCAGTTTTAGGATCGATATAGCCGGCTTCTGGGCCCTCTGGGTCACCGGTTTGCAGCACATAAAAGTCTTCCGCTCGGATGAACGGCATGTCGTCGTAGAACCTCTTATTGACCAAATCAACGAAATTACCAGCGGTAACCGGCGCACTGTAGCCATCGGCAATGACAGTCACGTCGCCTTTGCTGGTTTCAAATTCGACAGTCGCTCTCCCTTTGAGCTGGGGCAGACTGTCGTACTCGGCGGGTACCTCAAACGGAAAGCCGTTCACCATCAGTTCTTCTAGATCGCCGACCTGGTCTAGCAGCTTTTTGCGCTCAATCCAGACGCCATCTTTGTTTTCTGCCTCAATTGCCTCACGAATAGGCTCTAGTCCTGTTTCTAGACTGTCAAGAATCGTATTAGCCTGCGCCTGTCGGTCTGCTGGCACACTTGCGAGAATGGCATCCCGCTTCCTGCTCAACAGTCGCTCTACTTTCTTGACGTCTTTCTTCATAGAACTCCATCGCTTGCTGCGCAGCCATTCAGAAATTTCTTCTAGATCGCCCTGGACCGATCGAATTTCTTTATTGTCAATTGGCAGCGCGTAGCGAAGTAGAGCCGCGCCGTCTGTGATGGCGTTTCCCGGCGGCAGTCCGGCTAGTACAGGCGACCATGCAGGTGATAGCATTGCTGCCTGCGCAGGCACAACCGATGTACATAGGCAGATCGCCGATAGCAGCAAACTACAACAGACACCTTTAATAAAGCTGTTAGTCCGACTCGACAGACAAGTAAACACATCAGAAGTCTGGCTGATGCGTTGGTTAACACGGCGGGGCTTTCGCAAATTCATGGCTTGATTCAAGAGGGCTCGAGGCGTTCAGGTTTGATCTTGCCATAGTCTGGGACCGGCAGTCTGGATCAGCCGTCAATGCTGTAATCCTTATTCGCAATTCAATCGGCAATTGATTAGCTGTTGTCTAAGGTAAGCTGCCGGTTGAGAAGCCTGTCGATTGGGTCTAGTAGTCTATGACTTGTCCTATTAATTTATGGCGCATTATTGACAGGCAACTTACCGCCGAGCTGTACAATGATTGCCGATTGCCTTAGCACTTTTTAGCTATCACCATGATTTCCAGCAATGATTTCCGCACCGGTACCAGTATCGAAATCGATGGCTCTGTGTGGCGCGTCGTTGAGTTTTTGCATGTAAAACCCGGCAAGGGCTCTGCTTTTGTTAGAACCAAACTCAAGAACGCCGAGACCGGTAGCAACCTTGAGAGGACTTTCAGAGCAGGCGAGATGCTTCCCCAGGCGATACTCGAAAAGAGGAACAAGCAATACACCTATAGAGATGGTGACCAGTACGTCTTTATGGACATGGAAACCTATGAAGAAAGTCGGCTAAACGACGATCAAATTGGCGATGCGGTTAAGTATCTCAAAGAAGAAATGGAAGTGACCGTTTTGACCTGGGATGAAAAGGTTTTGGAAGTAGAGCTACCCAATTCGGTCACGCTAGAAGTCACCCAGACCGATCCAGGCGTCAAAGGTGATACGGCTACCGGTGGTACTAAGCCTGCCATCGTTGAGACCGGCGCTCAGGTGATGGTGCCCCTCTTTATTTCTCAGGGTGAGAAAATCAAGATCGACACCCGCAACGATACTTATCTAGGTCGTGAAACTTAGAGGCTCTCGAAACTTGGAGCAAACTGTGAATATTTTTTTGATATGGGGTTTTACAGGTGAATTTTCAAGAACTCCGCGAGTTAGTAGCGGCCCTAGACCAGACTGACATCGCTGAGCTAACCCTAAAGAACGCTGACTTTGAACTGACGCTCCGCAAGCCCTCCGCACTTCAGCCCGATGTAGTTCTCAGTGCGGCTCCCGCTGCTGCGTCGGAAATGTCTGCTGCGCCAGTTCCTACGGTGGCAGCGCCTTCTACTGCTAGTTCGCTCGCAGAGGCAGCAGCCCTACCCGCACCAGTTGTCGATTCCTCTCTGGTCGAAATTACTTCGCCGATGGTAGGGACGTTCTATCGTTCGCCTGCGCCGGATGAATCAGTTTTTGTGGAAGTGGGCGATCGCATTCAATCTGGCCAAACCGTCTGCATCATCGAAGCCATGAAGCTGATGAACGAACTAGAAGCCGAGGTCACTGGTGAAATTGTCGCCATCCTAGTTGAGAACGCCGATCCAATTGAGTTTGGTCAGCCCTTGATGCGAGTAAAGCCTTCTAGATAACCCTATGGCTGACCGAGTTCGCGACAACAGCAAAGCTGTACTAAACTAACCCGATCAATTGAGTAAGGATTTGCTATGTTGTAATGATGTTGCAAGTCATTTATATCCAGAAAGGAAAGCTTCGCTCCGGGTTGTCAGCTGTAAATTCACGGTTCTCTACAGTCAGGTATCCCCTTTTAATTAAGAAGACTAATCCTTGTGAGAAAGAGGTATGCTAGGCCGAAAGCATCACCTGAACTGATTAAGCAAACATCCTGTGTCCTAGAAGAAACGCAGTAATGACGAGATCCAAACAGTAGGGCACAGCCAAGCAGCGTACTTTAGGAGGAAGATTATGACAGAAGGCATGATGAAGAATACAGCCCGTCAAGAGCAGTCCACCAACACACGATCTGCCGCCACCGCTTCTTCAACTTCTTCGAGCCGACTGTATCACCGATTAGAAGAAGCCCTCCACGCCGGAAGCGAAGTCTGGTTCCGGATGCCAGGCACTCGGCTAGTGGGCATTCCCATCTTTTTAGACGCTGAATATGTAGAAGTTGTCGACGTGGACGTGTCTGAAGGCTTCGAGGACGAAGACCTACCGGACGATCCCTATCAGCGTACCGTTTGGCTGATTCGTCTAGAAGAAATCAGCGCCATTTCCTACGCCACTGATCGCTGGAGTAAAGAAAGATTTGAGCGGCTGCTAGAGGAATCAAATAAGGCCGACGAGAAAGAAGATCGCTAGATTGCCTTGAGATTCATTGAATAATGATTGCCTCTGCTTCTTAAACAAAGTGGGGGCAATTTTCGTTGGAATGAAAGTTTGAGATAGTGTTTGTACTGTAGGGGTTGCGAAGAACACTTATTAGGAATATCTAAAGCCAATCGAAAAAGTATGGAACGACGGGATACAGGTGAAGATCAGAGCAAATTGGCGCAGCCAACGACTTTTCAGGATTTTCTTGATTTAGCTTGTGAGTGCGGGCGAAATGGTGCTTTTGAAAAGGCGATCGCTTTTTGCGATCAGGCGATCGCGATTAATCCAAACGATGGCTTTGTCTGGCTTATTAAAGGCATCTCTTTAGCCAACTTAGGCCGCTATGTAGAAGCGATTGAGTCGTATGACAAAGCAATCGCCATCAATCCAGAGGACTACCAGGCTTGGCGCAACCGAGGCTTCTCTTTAGCTAATTTAGGCCGCTATGTAGAAGCGATTGAGTCGTATGACAAAGCAATCGCCATCAATCCAGATGACTACAACGCTTGGCGCAACCGAGGCATCTCTTTAGCTAATTTAGGCCGCTATGTAGAAGCGATTGAGTCGTATGACAAAGCAATCGCCATCAATCCAGATGACTACAACGCTTGGCGCAACCGAGGCTTCTCTTTAGCTAATTTAGGCCGCTATGTAGAAGCGATTGAGTCGTATGACAAAGCAATCGCCATCAATCCAGAGGACTACCAGGCTTGGGGCAGCCGAGGCATCTCTTTAGCTAATTTAGGCCGCTATGTAGAAGCGATTGAGTCTTGTGACAAAGCAATCGCCATCAATCCAGAGGACTACCAGGCTTGGCGCAACCGAGGCATCTCTTTAGCTAATTTAGGCCGCTATGTAGAAGCGATTGAGTCGTATGACAAAGCAATCGCCATCAATCCAGAGGACTACCAGGCTTGGGGCAACCGAGGCATCTCTTTAGCTAATTTAGGCCGCTATGTAGAAGCGATTGAGTCTTGTGACAAAGCAATCGCCATCAATCCAGAGGACTACCAGGCTTGGCGCAACCGAGGCTTCTCTTTAGCTAACTTAGGCCGCTATGTAGAAGCAATTGAGTCGTACGACAAAGCAATCGCCATCAATCCAGATGATTATAACGCTTGGCACAACCGAGGCTTCTCTTTACGTGATTTAGGCCGCTATGTAGAAGCGATTGAGTCGTATGAAAAAGCGATCGCCATCAATCCAGAAAACTACAGTGCTTGGCTCAACCGAGCGACAGCTATCTGTAATCTCAACACTGGAAAACTCTCTAAACCAGATTTGCTTTCCTTTGTCCAAGAGCAGTCAATCCCAGCGCTCAAACAATCCGAACCACACATCGCTGCCTTGCAAGAGTCGCTCCCTTACCTAAAAGAAGAAACAGCAGATTGGGCGTCGATTCACCTCGCATTAGGAGACGCCTACTTAGATCACTCTCGTGGCCAGCAAAATCCCGCTCCCTACTGGCGAGATGCTATCCGTAGCTATCAAACCGCCTATCCGATCCTGAAAGGGAAAGACTATCTATCCGTCTTGCAAGGCTTAGTCCGTGCCTATCTCGCACTAGAAAACATTTCCTCCGCTCGCAGATTCCAGCAGCAGGGACAATCGCTATTCCAAGAGCTGCTATCTGCCCAGTCCGAACAGACCAAAGATACATTCGTCCGAAAATTCATCAGCTTCAGCCAGCTAGAAATCGAACTATTAGTCGGCGAGCAAAATCCAACTGTCGCCCTCGAACAAGCCGAATTCTATAAAAATCGCTGCCTGACCTGGATTTTAGATAGCTGGCAGCAAGACGTTAAGAGTCCTACCTACGACGACATTCGAGGATTGCTATCGCCAACAACAGCCATTGTCTACTGGCACCTTGGCGTAGAAAGTCTCACCACTTTCTTAGTCACACATGACTCAGACCAGCCAATCGTACTGCCTATCGACCGTCAACAGCAGGCCGGTCAGTTCAGAAGATGGCTAGGCAACTACGACAGCGAATATCGCACCTACGCTGGCAAAAAGAGCAGCAAAGAAACCGACGAAAAGCAGAAGGCTATTAAGCAGCTAAAAGATCATCCCTGGCGCATATCGCTAGAGAACCGACTCGCTAGCTTGAAAGAAATTCTAAACACTTCAGCAATCTGCAACCATCTGCCCGATGACATTCAGACTCTAATCCTGGTGCCCCACCGAGACCTACACCGACTGCCCCTACAGCTTCTTTTCCCCAACGAAATCACCTGCACTTTCTACCCCAGCCTAAAAATCGGGCTACAGCATCAGGCTCGCGATTTGCCCAAAACCCTCACACCGCTGCTAAACGTAGACGACCCCCAAACAGACCAGGCAGAAATGCGATTCGCTCGAATAGAATCTGCCGTAATCCGCCACCTAGTCAAAGACTCAACCGCTATTCACGGCGATCAGGCATCGCTAGCCACCGTTTCTACAGAACTCCAGAAAGAATACAAAACCTTTCACTTCACTGGCCACGGAGCCTACAACTCACAAAAACCAGCAGAATCATCTCTTGGCCTAGTCGATGGTTTGCTAAATGCAAAGCAAATTGGCCAGCTTGACCTCAGCAGCTATCAGCTCGTCTGTTTAGCAGCCTGCGAGACCGCCCTCACTGGCAACGACGGCATTCCCGATGAATATGTCGGACTAGCCAGCGCCTTCCTAAAAGCAGGTGCTACCAACGTACTCAGCACCCTTTGGCCAGTAGACGAGGTGGCCAGCGCCTGGATAATGATCCGGTTCTATCAAAACTTACTGGATAACCACTCACCTGCGATCGCCCTCAAATCAGCACAGCAGTGGCTCAAAACCGTCTCTAGCACCGAGCTATCCAACTGGATCATGCAGCTCGCCCAGCTAGATGGCCTACCTCCTGTCGTATCAGAACGGCTAGAAGCACGCGCCAAAAATACTTTGGAATTAGGAGATACAATAAGTCCAGAACAGCCAACCGACTATCACCATCCCTACTACTGGGCAGCCTTCACTCTCATCGGACAGGGTTAATTCAATGACCGTCTCAGCAAACAATGATGCAATAGATATCAAGGCATTAGTTTATGCTCTGACAAAACAGCGTGAGCCTTTGCCTCAAACAGTTCAGCGCTCCTTACAAGAAGTAGGCCGAGACTTACAGCAGGCACAACCAACAGCTGCCAACCGACTTAGGGCCTGTATCGAGTCATATCCGCCTTTGGCTACAGATTACAGAAACGCCGTCCGAGAGATAGATAGACAATACCTGTCACAAGAACGAACTAAGAGCATAAACGCTAGCTTTGCTGATAGCCCTGGATTAGACTGGTTCTTTGTAAACAAGGTTATCCCTGCCGCTGATTGGGTCGCTACCGCAAAGCAAGCCTTCAAGACATCGCCTTCATCTGCTTCTACAAAAGATCAAAGTACAGAGAAGGTTACCCGCATTGGCATCGCTGCTATGGGCGGTGCCTGCATCGGAGCGTGGATAGCACAGCTTCCCGGTGGAATCATTGGGGGACTAATTGGTTTGGCTTACGGATGGTGGTATGCCAGCTCATACGAGAAAAAGTCTTCTCGCTCGCCTAGATGAGCCAGTTTCAACTCTATCTATACATCTGGTTCAGCTTGATGATGCTTTCCGTTGTAGCCTCCTGGTTTATTAAACGATTTCAGGGAAAGAAGGCGGCATCTCCTGAGGATTTTATGCTGGCATCTTTTGCACTTGGAGGAGCTATCACTCTTTTTAGGGTGCTGCTTCGAGCACTCACGCAAGAATCTTTGCAAGCAGAGCTTGAGTGGGATGGAACGATTGCGCTTTGCATAAGCGCTACTTTAGGAATTTATCTCTCGCTTGAGGAATTCAAAAAGCTTTTGTTTTGAGGCTTCACAGCTGCTTTTGGATATGTTGTCCTTACCTTGCTTCGGAAGCGGTTGTACTGGGTGAGGGTTTTGCAACGATATTCAGGCTGCGGAAGTAGCGTCCGCCTACGCCGAATAAGAAGCTAGCGTAGGCGATTAGCTGCAAGAGATAGATGTGGTCGCGGTAGCCTAGCAGGGTTTTTAGTAAAATGCCGGGAAACTGTTTGTCGGGGAGGAAGGCGCTGGCATCCCAAATCTGAGGACCGAGGATGCAGGACTGGGTGCTGATGCACAGGTCGAGGTCGGGTTTGATGATGCTGACGGCGGTGAAGGCGGCGTCTAGATTCTTGCAGACAGAGACGACGAGTCCGGCAACGATGAGCAGCAGGAAGACGCCCATTGTTTGAAAGAACAGTTTGAGGTTGATGCGTACGCCGAATTTGAAGAGGGCAAGGCCGATCAAGAATGCGCCGATGAGGCCGGCTACGGCACCTCCAATGCCAGCTACGCTCTGCTCTAAATTGCTGAACAAAAATAGGACTGTCTCAAAGCCTTCGCGCAGTACTGCGATGCATACCAGACTAAAGACGCTGATGTTTGCCCCTTCTGAATCGGCGAGCGCACTTTGCAAGGAGCCTTCTACCTCACCTTTCATATTTCTGGCCTGCTGGGTCATCCAGATCAGCATCCAGCTAAGCATGACGATGGCGACGCTGCCAAAGAGAACGCCTAGCAAAGGTTTGAGCAGTCCTCGAAGTGCTGGCACGGTGTACTGCACCTGGCTAAGAGTGAGGCTAAGGAACAGGCCGATGAGCACACTACCGGCAATGCCTGCGGCGACGCCTGCGTACACCCATTTGTTGAGTTCGGTGCGGTTTGCCTTGTTCAAGCAGGCGAGAACGATGCCAACAACTAGGGCTGCTTCCACCCCTTCTCTAAGTGTGATGACGAAGGTTGGAATGGCTAAGGAGAAATCCATGACAACGGTCGGTGGCTGAGGGGAACATGATCGATTATGACTTGAATCCGCTGGGTTGAGAGTATCGAAGTGCTAAGCAAGGCCAATCTCTTTTAGTCTTTGCTGTAGGTATTCTCCGGCGGTTTGGGCAGGGAAGTGCTGACTGCCACCGGTCTTTTCTATGCAGCTAGGCAGGGGAGTGAGGTCGAAGTCGGGGCGGGGATGGACAAAGAAGGGCATAGAGAAGCGGCGGTCGCGGCTGCTAGTCGGATTTGCGACGCGGTGAGTGGTGCTTTTGAGTAGGCCGTTGCTAAGGGACTGGAGCATGTCGCCGGTATCGACGATGATCTGTCCGGGCGTGGTCTGGATCGGTAGCCATTCGCCGTTTGGCTGACGCAGCTCTAGTCCTGGGGTGGTGGCTTCGCACAGCAGGGTGATCAGGTTGATGTCTTCGTGGGGGGCAGCGCGTAGGCTGGCGGGGGTGGCGTCTGCGGGGACGGGGGGATAGTGGATGACTCGCAGGATGGTTTGACCTTCGGCAACCTGGGTGGAGAAAAAGCTTTGGCGCTGCTGGAGGTACTGGGCGCAGGCTTGCATGAGCTGACTGGCGCAGATTTCGAGCTGGTCGAATAGGGCGCTCATGACAGGCTGAAACTGGGGGACTTCTCTGGGCCAAAGGTTGTCTGGATAGCTGACTGGATGGGCGGTGGGTCGCTCTCTGCCTAAATGCCAGAATTCTTTGAGGTCGGGAGCGGCGCTGTCTTTGGCGTGCTCTTTGCCAAACTGAGTGAAGCCGCGCTGGCCTTTTAGATCGGCGATCGCATACTGCGTTTTAGTCGATTCGGGCAGGGCGAAGAAAGCCTCTGCTGCGCTGTAGGCGCTGTCAATCAGGCGCTGCTCAATGCCGTGGTTGACGAGGGCAAAGAAGCCTAGATCCGAGAGGGCGTCACCTAGCGCTGTGGCAAAAGCATCGTTTTTACCGCTGCTGGCTGGACTCAAGTCTGGGGTGAAGTCTTCTAGATCTAGAACGGGGATAGTTTGAGTAGTCATGGCCACTAAAGGCAGCGAAATGCGCTGCCTGAGCGAAGTCGTTCGCGGAGCATTTTCGAAGGAGTTAGGCATGACCTAGCCGGGCTTCGACTCCGCTCAGCCCTCGGTTGCTGCCTTCGCTAAACACGTACCGTAGCATACTACGCCCCTACAGCAGTTCGGGTGTAAGCCATCAGGATTGGGTGTTAGTACTGCCCTATGGCGCTTGCCTGAGATATTTGGGTTTCCAGCCGGGAATGGATTTTTGAGGTGTGCGAGTAAAGACCAGACAGTCAGGATCTACGTCTTTGGTGATGACTGAGCCTGCGCCGATAGTGACGTCTTCACCGATGGTGACCGGAGCAACTAGGCAGCTGTTGGCTCCGGTTTTGGTGCGATCGCCCACTAC
Organism: uncultured cyanobacterium; assembly: GCA_963793495.1. GTDB lineage: Bacteria > Cyanobacteriota > Cyanobacteriia > Phormidesmidales > Phormidesmidaceae > Phormidesmis. Next base: position 550,072 of record CAWCAI010000016.1, on the reverse strand, counting down.
AGTCTTGTGCTTGTACTTACCGTCATAGTTCACTGTGATTGTCCCAGCACCCACATTCACCTCCATACCTAGCTCAGCATCTCCGATATAAGCAAGATGCGCCGCGTTGGTGTTGGCCCCTATCGTTGATTTCTTCACTTCAACAAAGTTGCCAATCCGACAGTTCTCTCCTATTTCTGCCTGCCCACGCAGGTGAGCGAACGGGCCAATTTGAGAGCCTGACGCAACTCTGCTGCTGTCAACGACAGAATGAACAACTGTTGTATTTTTACCAATAATGCTGTCTTCGATCAAACTGCCCGGGCCGATTCGACAGCCAGCGCTGATCACGGAATTTCCTCGCAGGTTGGTCTGTGGCTCGATAGTCACGTCGGGTTCGACCGTGACAGTGGCATCAATGGTGATACTCTCTGGATTGATTAGCGTCACGCCAGAAAGCAATAGGTCATCTTTGATGCGCTTTTGCATCACTGCTTCTGCTTCTGCTAGCTGCTTGCGGTTGTTGATACCGGCAATCTCCGAAGGGGGGGCATCGACTGCCATTACTGGTGAGAGGTCTTTAATTACATCAGTGAGATAGTATTCTTGCTGATCGTTGTCTGCTTTGAGATGCGGCAAAATCGTCATCAGCGCTGACCAGCTAAAGCAATAGATGCCTGCATTAATACGGTTGTTCTTTCTTTGCTCGGCTGTGCAGTCTCGATGTTCTATAATCTCTCGAACAGTCAAGCTATCGTCACAGAAGACTCTGCCGTAGCCGGTCGGCTCTTCTATCTGTGCGGTTAAGATGGTGGCAGCGTTTCCATTTTCTGTATGAGTCTTGACTAGAGTCTCGATAGTTTCTGGCTTTAGTAAAGGCACATCACCATTGAGCACCAGCAGATTGCCGTCAAAGCCCGATAACGCCGAGATGACTTGCTGCGCTGCGTGGCCTGTGCCAAGCTGCTCTGTTTGAGCGACAAATTCCAGGTCGGGAACAGTGGCTAAAGCGGTTTTTACCTGCTCGGCGGCATAGCCAACAATAACGATTTTGCGCTTAGGGTTGACCAATGCTGTACTGGCAATGACGTTTTCAACCAGGGTTAGACCGCTGAGGCGATGGAGTACTTTGGGTAGGGCTGAGCGCATTCGGGTGCCTTTGCCTGCGGCTAGGATTGCGATCGCGAGTGAATCAGTCATACTTCCCTTGGTTACGTTTCCTTTAATAATTGATAGTTGGCAGCGGCTCGTCGATAGCTTGCTTGATCCGGTTTACGCGGACACTACAGCAATACATTCGATTTCTACCAGCACATCCTTGGGCAGTCTAGCCACCTCAACGCAGGCTCTAGCCGGGGCATTCTCATCGCCAAAGTGCTGAGCATACACCTTATTCATCGCGGCAAAGTCGTTCATATCTTTCAAGAAGACAGAAGTCTTCACCACCTGAGACAGGTCCGCACCAGCGGCCTCGACCACAGCGGTCAGATTCTGCAAAACTCGCTCGGTTTGCTCTGCCACGCTCGATCCTACCAGCTCTCCCGTTTTGGCATCTAGAGGAATTTGTCCGGCGACAAAAAGCAGCGCTCCAGAAGCGACAATACCTTGGTTGTAAGGACCAACAGGCGCAGGGGCTCGATCGGTCTGAATGATTTTTCGCAAGGATCTTCTACCCTCTTGTGAGTTTGGTTAGTGGATTAGCTGACTCGATCCATCGGTTGAGAAAGAATCACCGAATAATTCTAAGGGCTAGACGTGGCCTACAGTCAAATCAGCACCCAGTGAGATAGCTATAGTTTAGGCCGATGTCCATAGTGACGATAGCGCCAGTAATCTTGAAGGATTTGGCCGTGGTCAAAGCAGAGCTTGGCAGGCATTTCCCACGGATCAGCGATAGTTAAGCTTTTAGCATCGTCTTGGGCAGCAGGCTGACCAGTAGCCGTCGCAAGAAAGACGATACTCAGCGTATGCTGGCGCTGGTCGCGAGCAGGGTCGGAATAAACGTGAAACTGCTCGACTAGAGCAACGTCCAGATCGGTTTCTTCTTTCGCCTCTCTTCTAGCAGCGGTTTCGACCGATTCGCCATAGTCTACAAATCCACCGGGCAAAGCCCATCCATAGGGACTGTTTAGTCGTTCAATTAGGATAATTGGACGGTGGGGACGATCGACCATTTCAATCACTAAATCGACCGTGGGAGCAGGATTTCTGTAAGCCATAACCGCAGCGATGAGAACAGTTGTTTTCCAAGGACATCCTTTCACTCTATCGCTTTGGTCGCAGCGCGAGCATATGCGGACGTCGGGTCATTCCCAAGCATGTGTTCATATGCCTGGTATATCTTTTATAGTTCCTTCAAAAAGCAGAGTTTCAGTGCTGTCTAGCCGTGATAAAGTCTGCTGAGCAATCCTCACAAACTACCTATGTCTTTTCCCAGAGCCAGCGGCATTCTACTACATCCCACCTCACTTCCTGGTCGGTTTGGAATTGGAGATCTGGGCCAACCTGCGTACGAGTTTGTTGACTTTTTAGAAGAGACTCAGCAGACGCTGTGGCAAATTTTACCGCTAGGACCAACCGGCCACGGAAATTCTCCCTACATGTCTTACTCGGCGATGGCAGGAAATCCTATGCTAATTAGCCTAGACAAGGTGCAAGAAGAAGGGCTGCTGCATGTCGACGAGCTGATGCCAACTCAGTTTTTTCCCGCTGATAGGGTGGATTATGATGCGGTTGGTAGTTTTAAGCTCTCGCTATTGTGGAAAGCGGCGGAGCGGTTTAAGGGAGTCGCTACTGAGGAAACGAAAGCAGCGTTCAGTCAGTTCAGAATAGAGCAGGCTAGATGGTTGGAGGACTACGCTCTGTTCATGGCGCTGAAAGGTTCTCATTCAGGTGTTCCCTGGTCTGAGTGGGATGCTTCGGTGGCGGGTCGCGATGCTGATGCGCTCAACCGAGCCCGCGTCGATTTGGCAACTGACATTTTCTACCACGAATATATGCAGTTCGAGTTTTATCGGCAGTGGGGGGCAATCAAATCCTATGCCAATGAGCGCGGCATTCAAATCGTAGGCGATATGCCTATATACGTCGCTCATGACAGCGCTGACGTGTGGGCTTATCCTGAAAAATTCATGCTAGACCCAGAGACCCGTACGCCGTCTCAGATGGCGGGGGTACCGCCAGATTACTTTAGTGCAACCGGTCAGCTGTGGGGCAATCCTACCTACAACTGGGAAGTGATGGCAGCGGATGGCTTCAACTGGTGGATGCAGCGGATTCAATCGCTGCTGGGCTTTGTAGATCTAATCCGGATTGATCATTTCAGAGGATTTGAGGCTTTTTGGGCGGTGCCAGCAGGTCATGATACGGCAATGCACGGTGAATGGGTGAAAGCGCCGGGTGTGGCGTTCTTTGAGAAGGTGGCGGCAGATTTGGGCCAGCTGCCTTTCTTGGCAGAAGATCTAGGACTGATCGATGAGGAGGTGGAAGCTTTGCGCGATCGCTTTGATTTTCCGGGTATGAAAATCCTTCAGTTTGCCTTTGGCTCTGACTATCAAAATCCCTATTTGCCATACAATGTCGATCGAAACTTTTTGATCTACACTGGCACCCACGACAACGACACTACAGTCGGCTGGTTTGAAAAAGCTTCCGAGGCCGAAAAGCAACAGATAGCTGCCTATACTGGGGCCTTCGATCAAAGCGCCGTTCACTGGTCGATGATTCGTCTGGCGATGGGTTCTGTCGCCAATCAGGCAATTATTCCTTTACAAGACATTCTAGGCTTAGGCTCCGAAGCTCGAATGAACACCCCTGGCGTAGGTGAAGGCAACTGGGGCTGGCGATATTCACCAGCTATGCTCACCCCCACAATCAAGACTTATTTAAAGGACTTAACAGAACTCTATGGTAGAGCTCGCGATCAGCCCCCGTTTTAAGTTTTCCGTTCCCTCTTTCTCCGGTCAACCGAACCAGAAAACCGAACCTCTAAACCGGGTAGGCTTTGCTACGCTGAGCTTAGAGAAAGTTTAGTGAGCAAGAGATCGAATCCATATGGCCGCAACTGACTTCAAAGACTACTACGCCATTTTAGGGGTTAGTAAAACAGCAGATGCTGCCGAAATTAAGCGCTCATTTCGCAAACTGGCCAGGAAATACCATCCGGACGTCAACCCGGACAATAAGGCCGCTGAAGCTAAGTTCAAGGAAGTAAGCGAAGCCTACGAGGTGCTTTCTGACTCGGATAAGCGCAAGAAGTATGATCAGTTTGGTCAATATTGGCAGCAGGCTGGCCGAGCGGGCGGTGGCGTTCCTGGTGGCGGTGGGGTTCCAGGTGGGGCAGGCGGATTTGACTTTGGCTCGTATGGCAGCTTTGAAGAATTTATCTTTGAATTATTAGGTCGCAAAGGTGGCTTTGGCGGACCTGGTGGCGCTCAAACGCAGACTAGCTATCGAACTAATCCGAGCGGCAGCGGCTTTGGCAATTCAGGCTTTGATACGAGCGGCTTTGGCAGCAGTGGCTTTGGCTTTGATCCTAGAGCGGCTAGTAGGGGAAGCTCAAGCCGAGGAATGTTTGACCAGGAGGCTGAGCTGAAGCTGACGCTCTCTGAGGCATTTCATGGTGTACAGAAGCGGTTCAGCATTGGTGGCGAGTCAGTGAGCGTACGGATTCCAGTCGGTGTCAAGCCGGGCAGCAAGATTCGGCTGAAAGGGAAGGGGGCGCAAAATCCCCAGACCCAGCAGCGCGGCGATGTATATCTGACTGTAGCGATCGCACCCCATGACTTTTTCCAGTTCGATGGCGGCAACCTGGTCTGCGAAGTCCCAATTGCACCAGACGAAGCCGTTCTAGGCGCGAAAGTAGATGTTCCGACCCCCGATGGCAGCGTCACAGTCAACGTCCCTGCAGGTATAAAATCTGGCCAATCTCTACGACTGCGGGGAAAAGGTTGGCCTAAGAAGAAAGGCGCTGGCCGCACCGATCAGCTAGTAAAGATCGTGATCACTCCTCCAAAAGACCTGAGCGAACCAGAAAAAGCTTTGTACGAAAAGATCAGGGACAGCCGCCAGGTGGACCCAAGATCAGAGATTGCCAACATTAAACTGTAGATATCAAACTGTAGGAGTGTCGGTCTCTGGTGCAGCAATCCTTTCGCATCCGTATCGCCCTACTCTTGGTTGCTCTAGCCGGTAGCGCCCTAGTCGGATTCGCTTTTGTTGCCTGGCGGTTGATCTATGTTGCCAAAGTTAGCAGCTTGAATGCAAAGCTAGCAGGTCAGCTACAGCAGATGACAGTAGCGCGATCGCCTGAATGGTTTGAGAGCTTCGAGCAAGAGCTTCCCAAAGAAATAGAAACGCAAGTTGGCACGCAGATTATTCTGCTCGCTGCCGATGCGGCGGGTAATACGCTGCACTATTCAGTTAAAGGTGCGCAGCTTGGCAGCGAGCCTCTGGACACAGATCTGCTGCTAAAAACGGTTGGAGACGACCTGGCAAAGGATATAGAAGAGGCAGTAGCAGCGGGCGGGGCGATCTTCCGCAGAACTAGCGCCAAGACCCTGCTGACTCAAAACACGGCGACTAGCAGCTGGCGAGTAGGGGTCGTAAAGTCTGAGGCTGGAAGAGGGGCGATCGCCGTCAGTCTGCAAACCATTGACCAGGATATGGCGGTCATTCGCAACATTTTTCTAGTGGCAATTCCCGGTACGCTGCTGCTGATCGCAATTGGCGCGTGGGTCTTATCAGGGAGTGCGCTCAAGCCGGTTAACAAACTCACCAGCGCGATTAAGCAGGTGACAGCAACCGGATTAGATCAGCAGGTTCCTATCGGTGGCGCTGATGTGGAGTTTGTTGAACTGATTGAAGTGTTTAATCAAATGCTGACTCGGCTGGCCCGCAGCTTTAAGCAGTCCTCTCGATTCAGTGGCGATGCGGCGCACGAGCTAAAAACGCCCCTGGCAATTCTGCGTGGGGAGCTAGAAATGGTGATGCAGCAGGCTGAGCCAGGATCGGATTTACAGCAGAGCTTGAGCAAACTAATGGACGAAGTCTCCCGGCTGAGTACGATTGTGCGCAAGCTATTGCTGCTATCGCTAGCGGATGCAGGACGGATTAGCCTTCGTCAAAACAGAGTAGAGATCAAAGAAATTTTGGCTTTGCTGTTAGAAGATGTGGAGCTGTTGGCTCCAGATTTGCAGGTCAGACTAGAGCTAACAGAGGCGCTGAGCGTACAGGGCGATCGCGATTTGCTCACTCAGATATTGCAGAATTTGATCGATAACGCGATCAAGTACAACCTTCCGGCTGGGTCGGTGAACAGGTGGCTGGCAATCACAGGTAAAGCAAGAGGTCAGCGGGTTGAGATCAACGTAGCCAACTCGTCTAGCGGTATCCCCGAGGAAGATCGCGATCGCATCTTCGATCGATTCTATCGCGGCGATCTTTCTCGTAATCGCAAGCGCGAAGGCTTTGGTCTTGGCCTTAGCCTATCTAGGGAAATCGCTAGAGCGCACAAAGGAGATCTGCATTTGGACAGCCCTCAACCAGGCATCGTAGCTTTTACACTGGTGCTACCTGCTCAATCTTGATCTACTGTAATGACTTCTTTCGTCCCGATTAGCTCGACCCGCTCTGCCAAGACAGCCAGTCTTGAGACGGTGACACCCCAACCACAGCCCTGGCACGGCGCATTTGCTGAACCAGCGAAAGCGTTTTCGCCAACTGACCTAGAGATCTTGTCTGGTCGCATCCCTGAAGGGTTGCAAGGAACGTTCTATCAAAATGGAACCGGGCAGTTGGAGCGAGGCGGACAGCCGGTAGGTCACTGGTTCGATGGTGATGGCGCAATTTTGCGGGTGGCCTTGTCCCCGGCGGGGGCAACGGCGACCTATCGATACGTGCAGACAAAAGGATATGTGGCAGAGCGCGAAGCGGGTAAGTTTTTGTTTGGCAACTATGGGATGCGATCGCCCGGTCCACTTTGGAAACATATTCTTGGCTTGTTCAACGGCACTACTATCAAGAATTCTGCCAATACTTCTGTGTTTGCCCTAGAAGATAAGCTGCTGGCACTTTGGGAAGCTGGCAATCCGCACAGCCTGGATTTAGAGACGCTAGAAACTATCGGCATAGAGTCGCTCGGCTGGTTGAAAACAGCGCAGCCTTTTTCGGCTCATCCGCTACGAGATCCCAAGAGCGGCGAGATTTATAGCATTGGCGTCAGTCCAAGGTGTGAGCTGTCGATTTATCGCTGTGATGCTAGTGGGAATTTGATTAAGAAAGAGGCGATCGCGCTAAAAGACGTGCCGCTAGTCCATAGCTTCGTAATAGCCGGACCGTATTTGGTGTTTCTGGTCTCTCCTGTGAAGGTGAACGTGCTGCCGCTGCTATTGAACAAACTTGCCTACGCTGATGCGATGGAATGGTCTCCAGAAAAAGGGACACGCATCCTAGTTGTCGATCGCGAAACTCTAGAAATCGTTTCTGATAGCCATACCGAGCCGTGGTTTCAATGGCACTGTGGCAACGGCTGCGTAGAGGACGGCAGCATTCGCCTAGACTACGCCCGCTTTAATGATTTCACTCGGATCAACGAAGTCTTGAGAGAAGTGCCCTCCGGTCGCATGGAGACAACAGCACACGGTAGGCTTTGGCAGCTTCGACTAGATCCTAAAACAGGCCGCGTGCTCAGCAATGACTGCGTAGTGGAACGAGACTGTGAATTTCCTCAGGTGCCTGATAGCAAAGTGGGTCAGCCGTGGGAACAGACCTATGTGCTGATGCATCGTGAAGGTGTAAAGGCAGGCGAAGATTGGTTTGGCGCGGTGGGACGATTTGACTACAAAACGCAACAGCTTGATCAAACCGATTTAGGAGAGGGTTATTACGGTAGCGAGCCACTGCACGTTCTAGGTAGGCAGAACTCAGGCTGGCTGCTGGTGGTGGTCTACAACTCTGTAGATAGCCAAAGTGAACTATGGATCTTTGATGCGAAGACACTAGGTGAGCCCGTTTGTCGGCTGGTTTTACCCAATGTGATTCCGATTGGATTTCACGGCACTTGGCAAGCGTCGTAGTTCGAAAATATATGGACGGAAACCTATATTTGATAATTAATACGTTCGGTTGTGAAGACCTATCAAAAGACAGAATCATCTACGGTTAGTCCATAGAATTTTCGAAAATCTCAAAAAATCTCGGAGTCAATTCGAGAAGTATCTTACGATAGGGTCTGAAGTCGCGTCCTGGCAGTGAGCTGTCGGCAGAGGAAACTAGTGAACTATCAGCCTATCGAAGACTATGGCCTGATTGGCAATATGCGCACTACGGCGTTGATTGGGCTCAACGGATCGATTGACTGGTTTTGCCATCCGCGCCACGACTCTCCTAGCATTTTTGGCGCAATCCTTGACGGCGAGAAAGGTGGCCATTTCAAAATTGAGTCCACTGTAGAAGAGGACCACCACAAGCAGTTCTACTACCCAGAGACTAATATTCTAGTCACGCGCTTTCTCTGCGAGTGTGGCGTAGGCGAAGTCGTTGACTTTATGCCGCTCGGTAATTCTCATATGCGCAATTGGATCATTCGCCAGGTCCGCACCGTGCGCAGAAAGATCACCTTCAGAGTCGAATGCTATCCGGCCTTTGACTATGCCCGCGCCAAGCACAAGGTCAAAGAGATCTCGGATGGAGTGGCCTTTGTCTGCGATCGCAACCCCTGCAAAGACACTCGTCCGCTCGATCCCAACGACGATTCTGACCAGGTCGAATGTCAGCACTTTGAGCTAGTCACTAACATCCCGCTGAAAACGAACGAAAAGGGCGCTTTTGCAGAGTTCACGCTAGAAGAAGGAGAGAACGCTGTCTTCATATTTCGGCCTGTGGATCAGCTGGCTGCCAGCGAACAATTTGAGGATGTTAACCAAGCAGCTGAGACCTTTTTCCATGAAACGACGCACTACTGGAGAGACTGGCTATCACACTGTGTTTATACTGGCCGCTGGAGACGCAGAGTAGAGCGCTCAGCGCTAGCACTCAAGCTGTTGACCTATGAACCTACAGGCGCAATTGTGGCCGCACCTACCACTAGTTTGCCAGAACAGATTGGCGGAGAGCGCAACTGGGACTATCGCTATACCTGGATTCGCGACGCTGCCTTCACCGTGTACGCTTTGATTCGGATCGGTTTCACAGAAGAAGCTAGGGCCTTTATGGGTTGGTTAGAAGCTCGCTGCCAGGAGCTAGGCGAAGGCGGCAGTCTGAAAATTATGTATCGAATCGATGGTGAGCTTGACCTAGAAGAAGAGCATCTGGACCATTTAGAAGGATACAAAGGCTCGAAACCCGTCCGGATTGGCAACGGCGCTTATGACCAGCTACAGCTAGATATCTGTGGCGAGCTGATGGATTCTGTTTATTTGTACAACAAGTATGGAGAGTTTATCTCTTATTCTTTTTGGACGCATTTGCGCTATTTGACGAACTGGGTTTGCGACAACTGGCAGCGCCCGGATCAGGGCGTGTGGGAATCTAGAGGCGGTGCCAAAGACCACGTGTATTCTCGACTAATGTGCTGGGTTGCGGTTGACCGAGCGCTAAGGATCGCGGAGGAGCGTTCTTTTCCGGCGGAGCGATTGCGCTGGCAAACCGTTCGAGATGAGATCTTCGAGGAGATTCTAGAAAAAGGCTGGGATGAGGAGCGTGGTGCGTTTGTCCAGGCTTACGGCGAGAAAGATCTAGATGCTGGCTGCTTGATCATGCCGCTAGTGTTCTTCATGTCGGCTAGCGACCCAAAGATGCTGAGCACCGTTGAAGAAGTGAGAAAGCCACCACGGGACGGCGGTCTGACAGCGAATAGTCTGGTGTATCGCTACAATCCGCTAACCTCGCAAGGTGAGTCTAGCGATGGACTAGAAGGCGAGGAAGGTACCTTCAACCTCTGCACCTTCTGGCTGGTAGAAGCGCTGACCCGCGCCGGATCTGCCAATCCAAAATTGCTGAACGAAGCTAGAAGGATCTTTGAAGAGATGCTCACCTACGCCAATCACGTTGGCCTATACGCAGAAGAGACTGGCACTAGTGGTGAAGGGTTAGGCAATTTTCCGCAGGCTTTCACCCACATCGCTTTGATCAGCGCCGCCTGGAACCTCAGTGAAGCATTAGAGGAATAAGGTATCTAATGCTCGAAGACGCTGCCAAACTGCCTTAAATCTAGTTCTACAAACGTAGGCAAGCAGCATAGGCACTGTTCTAATAGCTGCCAGCGCTCTTCTCGCTTCAGCATGTCTGTCAGATGGCTACGCAAACTATGTAGATAGCGGACATCGTTTGCGGCGTAGCTTAGCTGTTCCTCGCTCAAAGCGTCTGCATTGCCCCAGTCAGAGCTTTGCTGAGACTTATCAAGTTCAATCCCGACTAGCTCTTTTACCAAGGATTTTAGACCGTGGCTAGGACTGTAGGTGCGAGCAATTTTGCTGGCGATCTTGGTACAAAAGACTGGCGCGCTCACGATGCCAAGATGGTGCTGCAAGGTAGCTAGATCGAACCGGGCAAAGTGGAAAATTTTGGTAATGTTTTCAGCTTCTAGCAGCTGCTTTAGGTTTGGGGCTGATGTTTGGCCGCGCTCTATGCGAATGGCGCTTACGTAGCCGTCAGGGTCTGAGAGCTGGATCAGACACAGGCGATCGCGCCGTGGGTTTAGCCCCATCGTTTCGGTGTCTATTGCGATCGCCTCCGCCTGTAGATACCGCTCTAGCAACTGCGGGGTTAGGTCGCGATCGCACACCTCAAAATTCTCCACTAAAACTCTCCTAAATAAACAACAATTCAAATTCTCTCCCAAAACCTTGGTGCCTGCTTAGCGTTACACGCCGAGACCCACCCCACCCCACCTACGGGTACCCTCCCGAGAGGGGATCTACTTCAGGCAGTGAGATTAAGGCGATCTGCCTCGACTCTTGGATGCCACATAGTCGGGACAAATCCCCTCTTGGGAGGGGTGGCACGCAGTGACGGGGTGGGTCGGCAACTCATGCTGATAATCGGCTCACGCTAAGCATATACAAACTCAAAGTCCAAGAGAGAAACCGAGAGCAAGAATTTCCTAATTAAACTTCAACACTTTCGCGACCGTCTGCACATCCTTATCCCCGCGCCCAGAACAATTGATCACGATCTTCTCATTCGTCAGCGTAGGGCAAAGTATCTCTAGATAGGCAAACGCGTGCGCCGTCTCCAGCGCCGGAATAATCCCCTCAAGCCGCGACACCAGCTGAAACGCCTCTAGCGCCTCGGCGTCCGTCACGCTGTAATACTCCGCCCGGCCCAAATCCTTGAAATAGCTGTGCTCTGGACCCACACCCGGATAGTCTAGACCGGCGCTGATTGAATGCGCCTCAGTCACTTGACCTTCCCCATCTTGCAACAGATAGCTCATCGCGCCGTGTAATACACCAGGTCGACCCTTGGTTAGTGTCGCTGCATGTTTTGGCGTTTCCGCGCCTTCGCCCGCAGCTTCAATTCCGATCAGACGAATCTCAGTCTCTTGAACAAACTCGTGGAACAGACCCATTGCATTCGAGCCACCGCCGACACAGGCCAGCAGCACATCTGGCGTACCCCCCCACTTCTCTAAGCTCTGCGCCCGAGTCTCTTCGCCAATCACCCCATGAAAGTCTCGCACCATCATCGGATACGGATGCGGACCTGCGACAGAGCCTAGAATGTAGTGTGTGGTCTCTACGTTGGTCACCCAGTCACGAATCGCCTCCGAAGTCGCATCCTTCAGCGTGCCAGAACCCGCGCTGACCGGACTGACGGTTGCTCCCATCAGCCGCATCCGAAACACATTTAGCTCCTGTCGGCGCATGTCTTCTACGCCCATATAGACAACGCACTCTAGGCCGAAGCGAGCACATACTGTCGCAGTCGCTACGCCATGCTGACCTGCACCTGTCTCAGCAATCACCCGCTTTTTGCCCATACGCTTGGCCAGCAAAACCTGACCTAGGGCATTGTTAATCTTGTGCGCACCTGTGTGGTTTAGATCTTCGCGCTTGAGATAGATCTGCGGACCGCTACCGTCTGCTTTCGCATAGTACTCGGTCAATCTCTCGGCGAAGTACAAGGGATTTGCCCGGCCAACGTAGTCTTTCAACAGACCTGCTAGCTCTGCTTGGAAATCGGCTTCTTTCCTGTACTGGTAGTAAGCTTCTTCTAGTTCTTTGAGCGCGGGCATCAAAGTTTCTGGGACGTACTTTCCGCCAAAGCGACCAAAACGACCAAACGAATCAGGCCGTGCTGCTAAGGATAGCGATTTGTCGTCAATAGGTGAAGTAGTTGGCTTAGACAGAGGCGTTACAGTCACGGCGGTTACCTAATTTTAGAAGTCCCTCATTATAGGTATATTGCCGCAATCAGCAAAAGACTTCAATTAGTGACTAACTAGACCTGTAGCCGATTCTCAGCGATCGCTAGTCAAACATCAAGGCTAAAATAGTCGGCAGGTAGATAAAGAGAGCCTGACAATGACTGCAATTGTTTCCAACCCTGCTACTACCCCGCATGTTGTCACCTGGCCTTTGTTGCCAGATGACTTTGTCTTACCCGACGATCCTGTGGAAAACGAAGCGCAGCCAAGACTAGCCTCTGCGCTGACTAGCGCCCTATCGAGTCAGCCCGATCTGATGCAAGATGCGCTAGTTGTTTCCAATTTTGCGCTGTGCGCCTCTGTAGATGCTCGAATGATCTGCAAGGCTCCAGACTGGATGTACATAGCGCCTATAGAACGGATTGATCGCATCCGACGTAGCTATACCCCCCATCGGGAAGGTGGAGTGCCGCCGCTAGTGATGGAGTTTTTGTCTGAATCTGACTGCGGTGAGTACTCTATTCGATCTAGCAATGGCTTTGGCAAGTGGTATTTCTATGAGCGGATCATCAAAATTCCTACTTACGTTATTTTTGATCCTGCTTCAGGAGCGCTAGAAGTATTTGACCTAAAAAACGGTGTCTACACACAGCAAGAGCCAGATAGCAACGGGCGCTGTTTTATTGAGGCGCTTAACCTCTGGGTAGGCGTTTGGGAGGGGACTCACGAGTTCTGCGAGGGGTTTTGGCTACGCTGGTGGACAGACGCAGGCGATCTACTGCTTTGGCCTGAGGAGATCGCACAGGAAGCACAAGCTCAGGCACAGGAAGCACAAGCGCAGGCACAGGAAGCACAAGCGCAGGCGCAGGCGGCTACGGACAGAGCGTTAAAGGCAGAGGCAGAGAATTCAGCGCTGATGGCGAAGCTGAAGGCAGCAGGATTGGATTAGTTGCTTGGCGTTGAGTTTGCATTAAAGCCGGTGTGAAGCTCTGCCTTTGGGCTTTTGTGAATAGTCTTTACATGAGATAGTGTGCTCTTGATATATTTGCTTACTCTGAAGTTGATCTAAAAACATCTGAACTCATGGCACAACTGCTGGCTGGCGATATTGGCGGGACCAAGACTATTCTGCGACTTGCACAGGCAAAAGATGAGGATATTCAGCACTACGCGACTCATGAGCTGACCTTAGAAACGCTGTATGAGGAACGCTATCCGAGCCAGGAGTACTCTGAGTTTGTACCGATGGTAAGAGAGTTTATGGCGGCGGCGGCGCAGAAGGTGCCAACGGTGCAGCCGGATGCGGCTTGTTTTGCGATCGCAGGTCCAATCGTAGACAACACCTGTCAGCTCACGAACCTGTCCTGGTTCTTGCGCAGCGAATTTCTCAGCGGTGCGCTCAATATCAAAAGCGTCCAGCTGATCAACGACTTTGAGGCGATTGGCTATGGCGTGCTGGGGTTACAGCCTGAAGATATCTACGAACTCCAGGCAGGAAATCCTTCTGAGGCGTCTCCAAAAGCTGTGCTAGGTGCGGGTACGGGCTTGGGTCAGGGCTTTCTGCTGCCCTGTAATGGTGAGTATATGGTGTTTCCTTCTGAGGGTGGGCATGTCGACTTTGCCCCCCAGTCAGAGCTAGAGTTTCAGCTGCGTAAGTATCTGCTGGAGAAGCACGGCATTTCGCGGGTATCAGAAGAGCGAGTCGTCTCTGGAATGGGGATTATTGCTATTTACCAGTTTTTGCGCGATCGCCAATACGCTAGCGAATCCAACGAAATTGGTCAGGCGATGGACACCTGGGAAAGAGGAGCCGGTCAGCGCAGTAAGCTCACCGATCCCGCCTCAATCATTTCTAAAGCGGCTACTGAGAAGACGGATTTGCTTGCTCAAAAGACGATGGAGATTTTTATTCGAGCTTACGGCTCAGAAGCTGGAAATATCTCGCTCAAATTTTTACCTAGAGGCGGCTTATACATTGCAGGGGGGGTGACTGCAAAAAACCTAGATCTGATTAAAACTGGCGAGTTTATGTATGCTTTCACTAACAAGGGACGGGTCAGTCACCTGCTAGATAAGATTCCGGTGCGAGTCGTGCTCAACCAGTCGGTTGGGCTAATTGGCGCGGTGCTCAAAGCCTCTAGGAACTTTAAGCAGCATCTTTGGGAGAGCGGTAGCGAGTTCTCGGAGACAGCTTCCAAAGCAGATCACATCTAGGCGTTGTCCGCGTGAGCTGTTCTGGCTGGGTTGCGACTACTCTACGAGAAGACAGAGCCTACGACTACGCTCAGCCAGCGTGAGCGGTTAGACCTAGATGTTAACGTACTGGTCTAACTCCCAATCGGTAACTTGAGAACAGAATTCGCTCCACTCTTTGTTTTTGAATTCAAAGAAGGTTTTAGCACCTAGCTCGCCTAGCGTATTCATCAGCAGTTCGTTTTGCTTGAGAGCAGATAGTGCCTCAAATAGGTTGGTTGGCAAGGTCTCTAGGTTGGGAAATTCTGCCCCTCTAGCGAACAGATTTTCGTCAATACGATCGCCCGGAGAAGTCTCGTTTTTCATTCCATCTAAGCCCGCTGCTAGCAGTCCAGCTAGGGCTAAATACATGTTTGCCGAACCGTCAATCAGGCGGCATTCAAACCGGCCCGCCTCCGGAATTCGTAGCATGTGAGAGCGATTGTTGCCACCATAGGAGATGTAGCGAGGGGTCCAGGTGCTGCCCGAGGTCGTAATGTTTGCACCTAGGCGGCGATAAGAGTTCACGGTGGGTGCGAACAGGGCCGTGAGTCCTTTTGCATGTTGGAGGACGCCGCCTAGAAAGTGGTAGCCAATCGGAGAAAGACCACCCGCATCGGCATCTTGTTCAAAGCTGTTGGTTTCACCTTGCCAGAGGCTGTTGTGAACGTGGCCGCCGCTGCCGGTGATGTGACTGAACGGCTTCGGCATGAAAGTGGCTGTAAATCCGCGCTGTTCGGCCAGCGTTTTGATCATGTACTTGAAAAATACGTGGCGATCGCACGTTGTCTTGGCGTCACTATAGCCCCAGTTCAGCTCGAACTGACCGTTAGCATCTTCGTGGTCGCACTGGTAAGGCTCCCAGCCTAGATCCTCCATATAGCCCACGACGGTAGAGATTAGATCAAACTGGCGCATCAGATTGATCTGGTCGTAGCAGGGGCGCTCGGCAGTGTCTCTTTCATCTGCGATCGCATACCCGTTCTCGGTTTTCTTCAGCAGGAAGAACTCAGCCTCCACACCCGCCTTGTAGGTGTAGCCCATCTGTTCGCACTGATCGACTACCCGGCCTAGAATCATCCGGGGCGCAGCTGGAAAAGGCTCGCCCTCAAAGTACACATCGCTTGCCACCCAGCCCACGGTTGGCTCCCACGGCAGCTGAATTAGCGAACTTACATCAGGAATCGCCGCAATTTCTGACGCGTCCGGACCCAAGCCAAGGTTGGAGGCAAAAGAAGAGAAAAAGGCACCGTCTTTTTCTACCGATGCAATTTTGGCAGCAGGTACCAGCTTTGCCCTCGTACCACCTAATAGATCGGTGTAAGAAACCAAAAAGAACTTGATTCCTAGAGACTCGGCTTTCTCTACTAGTCCTTTCTGGACGTTTACAGACGCTGCAACCATAGCGAATTCCCTACCGTAGCGGTTTGCTTTCTTTCTGCTTAGTAAAACAGCCCCCTACGGAAGATTTTGTGATAGTTGTTACCAAAACGTCGCTCGAACAGCCACGAAGGGTTGCTGTTCAAGAGCGTTAGCCGCAAGTGCTAGGACCAAAAGTCCTCACCTTCATAAGTGATACCAGAAAAGAACCAGCCTTTGGGACTGACGTAGCGATATCGAATGTCGATACTGTCGAGGGCAGCTTTGGCTTCAGAAGAAAGAGAATAATCGGCGGCGGCTAAGTTTTCAGCAATTCGACCGGCGTTGGTAGATTTTGGAATTGTGATGGTGTCTCGATCTAGGGCCCAGGCAATTAATAGCTGAGCAGGGGTAATACCTTCTTTATTAGCCGTTGCTTTGACGGTCTCATTTTCCAGCAGGGGGGGTTCGTCCTTTGCCTTCATGCTGCTAGGGCGATCGCCCGAACCCAAAGGCGAATAGGCTGTGACATGGATGCCTTTTTCACGGCAGTAGTCTAGCAGCTGATTCTGCGGATTGTAGGGATGCAGTTCTACCTGGTTGATCGCCGGAACCACGCCAGTTTCGGCAATTACTTTCTCTATTTTTGAGATGGTAAAGTTCGAGACACCGACGCTTTTGACCAGTCCTTTCTCGCGGAGCTTTGCCATCGCTTCAAACGTGGCGGAAAAGGGCACTTCGCTGAGCGGATAAAAGTCTTCAGCACTATTGTGATTCGATGTGCCGGGCTTGAAGGCAATCGGCCAGTGCATTAATAAGAGATCGAGATAGTCAAGGCCGAGAGCGTTTAGGCTTTCTTTACAGCCTTTTTCAACCGCGTCGGGCTGATGAAAGGTATTCCATAGCTTTGAGGTGACAAAGAGAGAGCCACGGGCGATCGCCCCCGCTTCGATCGCTTTGCTAATACCTTCTCCTACTTCCTGCTCATTTTGATAGATCCAGGCTGCATCAACGTGGGTGTAACCCAACTTCAGCGCTTCTTCTACCGCTTGGCTCACCTGGCCCTTAGGCGATTTCCAGGTGCCCAAGCCAAAAGCAGGCATTGTCTTTCCATCGTTGAGCGTGAATGTTTTCATAGAGATTCTTATAAGGGGTCAGGCAATTTAGAAATTAGGTGAGTGTTAATTTTTAACGAGCACAGGTTGAACAAATGCCATTGAGCAAATCTACCACTCTTTAGCGTACATTCCCTCTCATAGCGTATCAACCACCTTAGGACATACCTTCTTATCTACTGCCTGCCACGACTGGATTAGCAGCGATGTAGACCCGCCGACATGCGTCTAGTGATATAGGTCTGATGGTGTAGATTTAGCTAAACAAGAAATTCTCAAAGTCTGCTTTTAGGAGGTAAAAAATTATCTTCAAACCCGCTTTGCTAGTCAAGTAGTCAATAATTTGAGTCAAAGTATGGTTATTTCTGCCGATCAGATCCCAGCTCAGGCACAGGACAAGCAGCCTGCTCACGAGTCGGAAATGACGCCCTCTCCTGTATTTGATCGCGACAGCTACAAGGGTAGCGAGAAACTTAAAGGTAAGGTCGCTTTAATCACAGGGGGCGACAGTGGTATTGGCCGCTCCGTTGCAGTGCTCTATGCCAAAGAAGGAGCCGATGTTGCCCTCTCTTACTTAGACGAGCATAAAGATGCCGAGAAAACAAAGTCTTTGGTAGAAGCGCAGGGGCAAAAGTGCCTGTTGATTCCTGGAGATATTAGCAACGAGACCTTTTGTCAGGAAGTGGTACAAAAGACCGTTGATGAGCTAGGCAAGCTAGACATTTTGATTAGCAATGCTGCTGAGCAGTATATGGAAGAGGATTGGGAAGGAATTGATGCGGCTAGACTAGGCAGCATTTTCAGTACAAATGTCTTTCCAATGTTCTACTTCACAAAGGCGGCATTGCCCCACTTAAAAGAAGGTAGCTCAATCATCATCACGACTTCTATCAATGCATACAAGGGTAATGCTCCGCTACTGAGCTATTCGACCACAAAAGGTGCAAATCTAGCCTATCTGCGATCGCTCTCCCAGCGCGTTCTAGAGAAAGGAATCCGCGTCAACGGCGTTGCCCCTGGCCCAATCTGGACACCGTTTATTCCCGATGCCTTCCCAGCTGAACAGGTGGAAGGCTTTGGTAAGCAGGTGCCGATGAAGCGCCCAGGGCAGCCGGTAGAAGTGGGCACCTGCTTTGTGTTCCTAGCCTCTGAAGATTCTTCCTACATGACCGGCCAAGTGCTGCATCCAAATGGCGGAGTTGTCGTTGGCGGATAGGTCATTCACACGGACTTTCTTTCCCTATCCTCTATTTTCTATCCTTTGGTCCCCTATTGGCGCTATGCTTTCACTCGCTAGTCGTCTTATCGTTTAAGACACCAAATTTTGGGGACCAGTATCCACCGTCGCGGCTTTGAAAGTACGCGACTTCTTTGCATTTTGTCTTACGATTGGCGGCGATAGAGCAGCGCAGCATAATCTTGCTTTTGCCTTCTTTTTGATAGCTATGCTCTATCAGCAGTGCGCCACAGCTAGGACAGGAATGGTTAGTGAAGGCTTTGGGATCTACTGACCTTTTAGAATATGGAAGTTCGTAGGTTTTCTGTATTGGATTCCAAAATAGAACGGTGTCGCAGAGGGTGTCTGTACATTTTAGGAAATGATTCGCTTTCAGTTTCTTTGAGCGAGAAGGAATTTTATCCATCGCTCGTTGGCATTTAGGACAGGTGGTTTTGCTCCGCTTGTTCTCTTTTTTTGGATGAGTCTCTTTTGTTGAAGCTGTTTCTTTTCTAGCTTTAGTGAGAGTGGTCGGAGAAAGACTAGCGTTTGGCTTAGTAAAAGTAGAGCCTGCGCGCAGAGCTTTCATTTGTTCGGAGGCTAGCTTAGTTTTGGCTATCTGCAAGGCCGGGTTGAAGTAGTCTCTGTTCCAAGCGGTAAGGTAGGTTTCCCAGTTTTGTCGACCAGCGGCGATCGCATCCAAATCGGCTTCCATCTTGGCAGTAAATCCAGGCTGAATTAGATCTGGCAGCAGGACTTCTAGCGCAGCATCAAGGGCTAGACCTAAATCTGTCGGCTGTAGCTTTCCTTTGAGCAGGTGCGCGTAGGTGCGCGATCGCAGTGTCTTGATTGTCGGAGCGTAGGTGCTAGGCCGACCGATGCCTTTTTTCTCCATTAGCTGCACTAGCTTGGGCTCTGTATAGCGCGGCGGCGGCTGAGTTTGCTTTTGTTCTGCCTGAGCTTGCTTTAATTGAACAGATTGCCTTGGTCGCAAGGTAGGTAGCTGAGAGTCGGCGCTAAGATTGTTCCAATAGCGGGTGTAGCCAGCAAATTCTACAACTTGACCTCTAGCTTCCCAATAGGCTTCGCCAGACTGGGTGACAATTCTGGTTTTGCGCAAGCGCGCCGGGCAGCACTGAGAAGCTACAGCCCGATTCCAGATCAGCTCGTACAGGTTGGCAGCATCCGCGCTCAAAGACTGTCGCAACTGCTGAGGCGTGGCGGCAACGTCGGTTGGGCGAATAGCTTCGTGGGCGGCTTGAGCACCTTTTACCACGCGATGCTTGGCAGTTTGTTTCGGAACGTTTGTTGGGTCATGCTGGGTGAGATAGGCGCGGACATCGGCACAAAAAGAGTCCGAAAGTACAACAGAATCTGTACGCATGTAAGTGATGTGTCCACCCTCATACAGTGACTGGGCAACTTTCATGGTTTGGTCCGGATTGAATCGGAGTTTGGCTCCGGCAGATTGCTGCAAAGTAGAGGTAATGAAAGGAGCGGGCGGTGACTGGCGCTTGATTTTGCCTTCGATGGTGAGGATGTGGTGAGGAGTGGTGCGGGCGATCGCAACTAATCGATCTGCCTCTGTCTGTGAGGTGACTCTTTCAGATTCCTGTTGGGATTCGGTCCCTTTTTTTGGGTTTGGACCATTTTCCACAGCGTCATCTGCTGTTTCATTTCTTGATTTGCTAGTCGGTTTACCAGCATTTGGACTGTGCTTGTAGAAAGCTTTAAACCCTTCTTCATAGGTGACTGACACGCTCCAATAGTCCTGTGGCTGGAACTTTTGAATTTCTCGCTCTCTTTGACACAGCAAGTGCAGCGCCGCACTCTGAACACGACCCATCGATTTGGCTCCATTGTTCAATGGCCAGACCACGTGACGGCTGCCCCTGTAGCCGACTAGCTTATCGAGACAGTCACGAGCGCGACCAGCCGCAACTAAGGACTGGTCAAGGGTGCGAGGATTGGCGATCGCACTACGCACCGCTGTTGGGGTAATTTCGCTATAGACAACTCGGCGCGGCGACTTCAGCCTTAGCGCCTGCTGTAGGTGCCAGCCGATGGTTTCGCCTTCTCGATCTGGGTCGGTGGCGATGTAGACGGTGTCTGCTTGTTTGACGGCCTGACGCAAGCTGGCAATGGTCTTTTTGGCGCGGTCGTCGCGGGGAGCATAGCTACATTCGATGCGATCGCCTTTCAGCACGAAACCCAATGCATCTTCGCCTTCATTCGTCAGTTCGCGGATATGACCCATACTCGCTTTGACAATCCAGCCGGGGCCGAGGATTTGACTGAGCTTTTTGAGCTTTCCAGGGCTTTCGATCAGCAATAGGTTGGGCATAAGCGGAGAAGAGCACTGGTGTGCGATCGCAAGAAACTACACAGAAAGCTTGCCTACAGCAGCGTTGCTTGGTTGTCTCTCACTATATAGTACTTGTGATCTATTCTGCCGATACTGTCTGCGTTCTCATTCGAGCCTGTGCGTTAGGTTTTGGTAGTATGTCCAGTCAGCTTGAAAAACACATCGTCTAGGCTAGGTCGGCGAAGCGAGATGTCGGCTAGAGGGATACTGGCTTTCTCCAATCGAAGCACGATTTCGGTCAGGGTATGGGCTCCTTTTGGAGCTGCGATCGCTAGCGGTCCACTCTCTCCCATTTCCCCTGTGACCACGCTGCCTATATCGGCAAGTAACGCTCTTACTTTTGGCACGTCAGCTAAGTTTTCTAACCGCAGCTCACAGAACTTGCCACCTACTCGGTCTTTGAGCTCATCGACTGTTCCTTCTGCAATTACCTGCCCCTGGTCAATCACAACAATCTGATCGGCTAGGGCATCTGCTTCTTCTAGATACTGCGTAGTGAGAATAATTGTAATGCCCTGAGACTTAAGATCCTTGACTACGGCCCATAGCTGCTGACGGCTACGCGGATCAAGCCCTGTGGTAGGTTCGTCTAAGAACAGAACCAGTGGCAAGAACAACAATACTGGCCGCTAGATCTAGCCGCCGTCGCATCCCACCCGAAAAAGTCTTGACCTGGCGATCGGCGGCGGCAACTAGGTCAAACTGAGCTAAAAGCTCTTGAGTGCGGTGTTTGGCCGCGCCGGAGGAGAGTCTGAGCAGTCGGCCAAATAGGACTAAATTTTCGCGAGCAGTGAGGGCTTCGTCTACAGCGGCGAACTGTCCGGTGAGGCTGATGAGCGATCGCACCGCTTCAGGCTGTTTTACCACGTCATAGCCAGCAATCGTCGCCTGTCCGCTGTCAGGCACTAGCAGCGTCGTCAAACAGTTGATCACTGTCGTCTTGCCCGCACCGTTGGGGCCTAGTACTCCTAGCACCGTGCCCCGATAGGCCGAGATATTGATCCCTTGTAAAACAGTCGTTTTCCCAAACTGCTTTGTTAAATTCTTGGCCGCTACAATCGGTGCTTCAGCCATCAGGCCCACATTCAAACTCACTAAAGTTGGCCTAGCTAGCATAGCGTGCCAGCTACCACCAGGGATTGCCCACTAGAGTGAAAAGAGCGGTAGCAGAATTACTACGCCTGTTGATACAGCTGGGAAGTTACCCGTAGGGACTTGACCTGAACGGGCTCAAAGAGATCATTGTCGAGTGACCACTAAAAGAATTGCTGCTTTTATAGCTGTGGCAACTTACTCTTTGTTGTCAGTACGTTTTTGTAGGATATTCTTGTCTAATCTAAACAGAAACCTTTTGTAGGTAGTTTCTCCCGTACATATATTTATTCCTACAGCGGAGAGTATGGTCTTCTCTTTCTCCGTCAAGTTTTCGATAGCTGAAGGTCTTCGGGTATATCCATACAAATGTCTCTGAGGAATGATCCCTGAATTTCTAGAATCGATAAGAATACGTAAACACTACTGTCCGCTTTGTAGCTTAGTCTTCAGTCTTAGCGCCGAGTTCGTTCCAAAAACAGGTGGCTAGGCTAGAAGTATCAAAGGCGACTGACAGTTGAATAGCTGTCGGTCACACAGCCGTATCCGAATATTCAGCGCTACCATTTTTCCAAGATGTCCAGGGATTTCGCATGACACTATCGCTCATCACATCTGCATATCAGCAGCAGGCTGCCAAGATACTATACCGGCGAGGGCTGACTCAGCTTCGGCATCAGTCTTATGTTCGTGCGGCCAAAGCATTTAGCCTAGCAATGGAGAAGGGACTCTTACCGCTTGCTAAAGCTCAGGTGATGCGAGGAATCAGCCGGATTCATCTGAATGATGTTGAGGGTGCGATCGCAGACTTTGAAGCAATCATCGACTCTGCGCAATCTACAAAGCTAGACTCACCCTCTCGAAACCTCTCCCCAGATAACGTTCTCAATACCGCTGAAAATATTCATTTGGCGCAGGCGTATCACCATAGAGGCCAGCTACGTCAGCGCACAGGCGATTCAGCGGGCGCTTTGACAGACTGGTCAGCTGCGATCGCCCAGTGGCCCCGTTACGCAGAGCCGCACTATCACAGAGCGCTAGCTCATCTCGAACAGGGAAATCACAGACAGGCACTGGCTGATTTTGGTAGTGCGATCGCCGTTGATCCCACCTTGGCCAAAGCCTACCTGCATAGAGGCAACCTTCGCCATCAGCTAGGTGACACAGCAGGTGCTACTACCGACTGGGAGCTTGCCATCTGCAACGACTTCACCCTAGAAGCAGCTAAACAAAAATTAGCCAACAGTCAACAAGCCGCCTACGACGCCGGACTCAGTGAACTACTCTCAGAACCGCTAGCCGCTAAGGATCTATCTGCCAAAGTGCAGTACAGCGGCGCTCAGCTCAGCGTTCACATCTATCGAGCTGTCGGTACAGGCATCAACTACTACACACTGCCAGACCTTATCCGCGAACAGCTGGTCCCTATGCAGCTCTCTGGCGTCAATCGTTTTGAACTCGTTGGCCATGTGGAAGGAGTTAGACGCATTGAGTGGCATCAGTCCTACGATTTGTACAAAGGTCAGCCCTGTCCGCCTAGCAACTGGCAAGCAGCCTTCTCTGCCCTCATGCTATTTCCACCTTTTGGCATTCCTGCCTTCATCCAAGCCGCCCAGGTAAAAGAGTTCTATAAACGAGGCAAATATATTGAAGCTCTGAGCGCTTCAAAAGCAGTCAAAGGTCTATGCGTAGCAGGCAGCGTTACGCTCGGATTTTGTACGCTGCTACCTCTGGGCTACGCGGCCTACGACTCAATGAAAGAGAAACCCACTTTTCAAGTTTCGGAGCGACTAACAGAAAGCGATAAAACACCTTATCAGCAGATTTTCGAGGACTGATTGAAGGAGCCTAGAGCCTTGGATCAACTGGCTCGCTTGCTAAAGCCAAAATGCTGAAAACACACTCATGAGTTTTTCTCAGGGGTGCCTTGTTCACGAACCGTTCTAGTGATTCAATCCCCAACGAAAATTCGCGCAGTGCTAAAGCTCGCTTTCGACTGAGTCCTCGATTTTTTAGCCGGTTCAAGTTCTCTAGCAGAGAATACTCAGGGCCGTAGATGATTCTTAAATATTCTGGGCCACGGCACTTGACGGCGGGCTGAGTGAAACCTTTTTGTCCGCGATGAACGAAGTCCATTGATTTTATGACCATCCCTTCACCGCCCGCAGCGGTCAGCTCTTCCCACCAGCGGGTGCCTTCTGCGCAGCTAGCTTCACTGTCTACATCAACTATTTTGTAGCGAGTTGCTAGTAAAAAGTCTGGATCGGCCTGAGCAATCTTGGCGATTTGTTGCATGTGCCATTCGTGAGTTTGGTCGGCATAGACTTTTCCTTCAGTTGCCAGAATGTGAAAAGGGGCTAGCTTCAAATCGGATAGGGTATCGACTGGCCAACAATAGCGACGGTAGGCGTCTACGTACTGGTCAGCTAGCTTTGCTCTTCGCTGGTAGCGAGCAAGTAGTTCTAAGACTTGGTCTGGTGCCTGACCAGACGCTGGAGTAGAGCGCGAGCCTGCTTTCTCTAGAGCCGCAACGGCAGCGCTCAAGCTTTGCTGGGCGGCAATGCCAACGGGAGCATACTGTTGCTTTAGCAAACCCTGTGCTTTTGCAGACCAGGGCATTAACTCGCAGTCTAGGCAGACCCAATTGGTCGAAAAGGTTTTCCAGAAGTTTGTTGCGCTCAGCGCCTGCTGTACTCTGTCGAGAAAGTCTGTTTCCAGCTTAGCTTCGTCAAAGAATCGCCGTCCGGTGCGGGTGTAGCAGATGCCAATACCCTCATTTTCTATGGCAAAGCGCTGTTTGACTGCGGCTTCATCGCGGCAGATGATAACAATGACTCTAGAGCCCATGTGCTTTTCTTCGCACATGACGGTGCTGACGCCCTGCTGGCGGTAGTAGTCAAAGGCTTCGGCTGGGTGCTCTAGCAGTCCTGGTAGTTGCGACGTTGCGACGGGTGACATAGTCGGCGGCAAATAGATGAGCCATTTAGGATTGGCAGCGAACCGGCTGATGACTTCTAGCGCTGCGATCGCATTCTCTTCTCGAATCGTAATCTTCTTATACAGCCTGGTTCCAACAACTCGCTTACCCAAAACATCGGCAATATCGAGCACATCGTCATGCACCTGCTGAGCCGTGAGTGAGCCTTCGATTCGCGCTTTGTTGGCGATCGCAATAGGTTCTATCGGCCTGCTAGGTTCGCGGTAAACCTTTGCGGCATTCACACTCACCAGCTCTTTTTCTGGATAGCGCAGTGCCGTAAGCCGCAGCCCGTAGACGCAGCCCGTATCAATGTCAATTGTGTTGTTGAACCATTCGGCAGCAGCAACAGGCGTATGACCATGAACAACCATCGCCTGACCGCGATAGTCGGCTGCCCAGTTTTGACGAATGGGTAGGCCAAATTCGTCGGTTTCGCCTGTGGTCTCTCCGTATAGGGCAAAGCTACGCACATAGCCAGAACCGCGCCCTTGCAGCTCTTCTCGCAGGCCAGCGTGGGCAACGACTAGCTTGCCATCGTCTAAGACATAGTGACTGATGAGAGATTTTAGGAACGCCTGGATTTGTTGGGTGTCGCGATCGCGTCTCTCTTCTTCCAAGGCTTCGATCTCAGAAAGCGTCTCCGCTAGACCGTAAGTCACCTTCACGTTCTTACCATCTAGCTTTCGGATCAGCTTATGCTCATGGTTGCCCATAATGCACATACCCGACCCGGCTGAGATCATGTTATGCACTAGCTTCAGCGTGTCTAGAATGCGCGGACCGCGATCGACTAGATCGCCTAGGAACAGCGCTTTTCTGCCCTGCGGATGCGCGTAGGTCGAGAAGTGCCAAAAAGAGTCTGCGGCTGTTGTCGTTTGAGCTTGATAGCCTAGTTTCTCGAGTAGCTGTTCTACCTCGTCGCAGCAGCCGTGAACATCACCAATAATATCGAAGGGGCCGTGATCTTGCTTGCGATCGTTCCACAGTGGCTGCCTTTCAATTTCAACAGCGTTGATCTCTTCTAGCGAGCTGAGCTTGTAGATATATCGAAAGCCTTCTGATTTTAGTCCTTTGAGCGATCGCTTTAGGGCTCTGGTGTGATTGTTGACAACGTGTGGGCCGAACTGCCGATCGGGGCGCTGCTGGTTGCGTTCGTGACAGAGGGCGGCGGGGAGGTTTAGGGCGATCGCAACCGAAAAAAAGTGATACTCCTTTGCTAGCTTCAGCAGCGAACGACGTGCCTCTCTTTGCACATTAGTCGCATCAATTACCGTCAGCTTCCCAGCTCTCAAGCGCTTAGCTAGAATGTAATGCAGTACGTCGAAAGCATCTTCTGTCGCCGACTGATCGGTCTCATCATCTGATACAACGCCCCGAAAGTGGTCAGACGATAAGATCTCTGTCTGAGCAAAATGCTTACGGGCGAAGGTGGACTTTCCCGAACCCGACGCACCGATCAAAATCACCAACGAAAGCTCTGGAACTGTAATCTTCATCGGTGCTCGTCCTGCTTCACGAATACGCCCATCTGACTTGGCGTTCCAACCTCTGGCGCGTCAAAGCCAATCCCTTGAAATTCAACACGATAGCCAAACCGCTCACCAATGTCTTCCGCCCAGTCTTGAAACTCTTGTCGAGTCCATTCAAAGCGATGATCCTGGTGGCGGAAATGTCCTTTCTCTAACGTAGGAAACAGAACGTTAAACTCAGCATTTGGCGTGGTAATCACTACAACCGGCGGCTGCGCGAACTGAAACAGCACCCGTTCAAACGTAGCGAGTCTGTCCAAATCCATATGCTCAATCACCTCAATCACCGCCGCTGCGTCATAGCCGATCAGCCGCTCGTCTCTGTAAATTAGCGATCCCTGCATCAGCTGAATTCTCTCTCTTTGATGCACCGGAATCTGTTCTACTCTCAGTCTTTTTTTCGCAATTTCCAAAGCCCGAAAAGATACATCAACCCCCATCAGCCGTTCAAAGAACCTATCTTCTAGCAATACTTTCAACAAACTTCCTTCTCCACAGCCTAAATCAATCACTCTTTTCGCATCGTGAGATTTTAGAACAGCAGTCACAGTCGCCATTCGCTGCTGATTTAGGTTCACAGGCTTTCTCGCTGCCAGCTTTTGCCAGCCCCGCGCCGCCAGCGCTGCCTCAGCGTCAGGATCTTCTCCTTCCATTAGCTGCGAGAGCGCAACCTCGGCCATCTTGCGCATTCTTTTGAAGTATCGCTGGGTAACCTGTTCCTTGCTGGGATGCGTTTTCAGCCAGCCTTCGCCATGACGCAACAGCTTATCGACTTCATCATCGCCAAACCAGTAATGCTTGTCCTCATCCATCACCGGAATCAGCACGTAGAGATGGCTAAGTAAATCTGATAGACAAATCGTATGAGCAAGCGTGACCGATAGATAGCGGCTGTCCCCCCAGTCGGGAAACGTTTCATCTAGCGGCAGTGAGTTAGCCGTAATGTCGTAGCCCAACGGCTCAAAAAGATCTCTGATGAAGGTCTCTCCGCCTCGGCAGGGAAGAACTGGAATGGTGACGGTCAAGGGGATGGGTGTGCTAACTAAAGCAGGGCGATCTTTGCAGCGACCGGATAGGGCGGTGGCAAATACTTTTGCGATCGCCACGCTCAAAAAGGAAGATGCCACGTAGGGCCGATCGTTCACATACTGATCGCCTCCTCGCCGAGCATTCTTTCCTCGCACCAGACCCACCGGATCGATATCCAACAGCAGCGCCGCCGTACATCTCTCAGCACTCGCCTCCGGATAAAACACATGCACCTTGCCAAATCCTAAAGCAAACGTCTGAGTCCGATCGGGATGCTTATGCAGTAGATAACCCAGGTCGGTAGCAGGCTGATGCGTAGTCGACAGCGTTAGGAGCATTCAGTAGCAAACAAAATTGAGTAGTAAGAGGCTGATACAAGTATCTTACTGCAAAGCACAAAGGGGCTATAGATGTTGATTCTTTGTGCTCTATCAATCACAGCAGCGGATGCTAGCCTAGTGAAGGAAAACAACGTTTCGTTCTATGAGCAAAATTGTCGTCGGACTATCTGGCGGAGTAGACAGCTCCGTCGCCGCAGCCATCCTTCATAACCAGGGCCACGAAGTGATTGGCCTTACTCTCTGGCTGATGAAAGGCAAAGGACAGTGCTGCTCAGAAGGCATGACCGACGCCGCTCAGCTGTGCGATGAGCTTGGCATTGACTACAGCGTGGTCGATTCGCGCGAAGTTTTTGAAAAATATATTGTCAACTATCTAGTAGAAGGCTACTCCCGAGGGGTCACACCCCTCCCCTGCTCACAATGTAATAGCACTGTAAAGTTTGGTCCGATGCTAGACTACGCCATCAATGAACTAGGTGCGGACTATATTGCGACGGGTCATTATGCCCGCATTACCCACAGTGCGAAAACCGGGCGATACGAGCTGCGCCGGGCGGTTGACAGAAATAAGGATCAGTCTTATTTCCTCTATGACTTAAGCCAGAAACACCTAGCCGCTAGCCAATTTCCGCTAGGTGAAAAAACCAAGCCAGAAACTCGTAAAATCGCTGCTAGTCTAGGTCTGCACACCGCCGATAAGCCTGAGAGCCAAGACCTGTGTCTGGTCGAACAGCACGGCTCTATGAAGACCTTTTTGGACAAGTTTTTAGCGCCAAAACCGGGCAATATCGTCACTATCGCTGGACAGGTTTTAGGTCAGCATGACGGCATTCATCACTATACGATTGGTCAGCGCAAAGGGCTGGGGATCGCCGCGCCTAACCCTTTGTACGTAGTGAGTTTGGACGTAGGTCGTAACCAGGTTGTCGTCGGTGAGCGCGGCAGCGTGACCTCGCCGGAGTGTCTAGTCCACCGGGTGAACTGGGTTTCGATCGCCGCTCCCGCTAGCCCAATCTCAGTAGAGGTTCAAATCCGCTATCGATCGCAGGGCGTAAAGGCAACCGTGATTCCAACCAACGGTGTAGGTGAAACTAACCAAGTCAGAATAATTTTTGATGAACCTCAGTTCGGAGTAACGCCAGGACAGGCTGCTGTCTGGTACGACAGTGAGGGACGGGTGCTTGGCGGGGGTATTATTGAGCCGACATGCTCTGATACTAAAGACTCCATCACTAGTTGACGCTCGCAGAATCAAAGTAGCTATGAAGTAATAGCCGCTTTAATCCTGTAGAAGCACCTATCTAGATGTACAACCTAGATGTAAAGACGCAGACTTAGAGAGGAAAGATCCCTTGACTGAACTAAAAGATGGCATCGCGCCCCACGGCGGTACGCTGATTAATCGCTTGGCTAGCCCTGAGCAAAAAGAAGAATTCTTGAGCAAAGCAGATCATTTGCCTCGCGTGACTTTAGACAAGCGGGCAGCGTCTGATTTGGTCATGATTGCGATTGGTGGATTTAGCCCCATCACTGGCTTCATGGCAAAAGCCGACTATGAACCTGTGGTGACTGACATGCGCTTGGCCAGCGGCGTGCCCTGGTCTGTGCCAGTGACGCTTTCTGTAACCGAAGCTGTTGCAGAGCCTTTGACCATTGGGTCGTTGATTCGCCTAGATGATGAAAATGGCCGCTACATCGGCGTGCTAGAGCTTAGCGAAAAGTATACTTACGACAAGAAAAAAGAGGCGATCAACGTCTATCGAACTGACGAAGAAGCACACCCCGGTGTGAAAGTCGTCTATGACCAGGGTCCGATCAATCTAGCAGGTGATGTCTGGCTGCTAGAGCGCGATGCCCATCCGCTTTTCCCTGACTATCAAATCGATCCGGCTGAGTCTCGCAAGCAATTTCGTGAGCGTGGCTGGAAAACAGTCGTCGGTTTTCAAACTCGCAACCCCATTCACCGGGCTCATGAGTACATCCAAAAGTGCGCGCTAGAGACAGTAGACGGTCTGTTCTTGCATCCGCTAGTTGGTGCTACTAAGAGTGATGACATCCCAGCAGACGTGCGGATGCGCTGTTACGAAATCATGATGGAAAACTATTTTCCTCAAGATCGCGTCATCTTGGCGATCAATCCGTCGGCGATGCGCTACGCGGGTCCTCGCGAAGCCATCTTCCATGCGCTAATTCGTAAGAACTACGGCTGCACCCACTTTATTGTGGGTCGCGACCATGCAGGTGTAGGCGACTACTATGGCACTTACGATGCTCAGGCTATCTTTGATGAGTTTGAGCCTGGTGAGCTAGGCATTGCGCCGATGAAGTTTGAGCACGCTTTCTACTGCAAGCGGACTAGCACGATGGCGACAACTAAAACTAGCCCAGCTACGCCAGAAGAGCGGATTCATCTCTCGGGTACCAAGGTGCGAGCAATGCTGCGCGAAGGCAAACAGCCACCGCCAGAGTTCTCTCGCCCAGAAGTTGCTGCTGAACTAATTAAGGCGATGCAAGCTTAAATACTGTCCTCAAGTGTCTTTAACGCTTAGAGTAGGTTAGAGCAAAGACAGTTTGGTGAGGGTCTATGGGTGCGCGTACGAATCCAAGGATGACTGATGGTCAGGGTTTGAGCCGTCGTTCGTTTTTTCAAAAAGCGGGCGCTGCGATCGCCGCTCTAGGTCTCACCGAACTATCTTTTAAGCTAGCGATGCCGGAAAAGGCAAAAGCATATAGTGAAGCGCTAGCCCAGTCTGGAGGGCGCAAGCTAGCGCTGCTAATTGGGATTAATGACTATCCATCAGTCGCTGTGCCGTCTGGTCAGCCGGACAACGGCAGGCTAGCTGGGGCTCAAACTGATGTGGATTTGCAAAGAGAGCTGCTGATCTATCGGTTTGGCTTTTTACCTGCGGATATTGTGTGTCTGACGAATGCGCAGGCAACCCGTGAAGGAATTTATCAGGCTTTTGTAGACCACCTCTACAGTCAGGCGAAGGCTGGGGATGTGGTCGTTGTGCATTTTAGTGGGTTTGGCTCACAGGTGCGGGTGGAGGATGGCACTGGCGCTCAGTCGATCCAGAGAACGCTGGTGCCTGTGGATGGCGCGCTGCCAACCTCAAGACGTCCGGCCCTAAATGATATTTCTGAAGTGGAGCTGAAAATGCTCCTGCGTCTGCTGAAGACAAAAAATGTAACAACAGTGATCGACGCTGGCTTTGTGGACATCGGCGTGCCGCTTTCTGGTGGACTGCGATCGCGTGCCCGCTCCGAGATTGCTACTGGTCAGCCGCCTACGCCATTTCCGCTCTTGGCTGACCAGCGACTGATGAGAGAAGAAGACAATTTTCCTGGAATGCTGCTAAGGGGCGGGCCAGCCGACGAGGTCGTACTAGAGCGGCAGTGGTATGACTTTAATGCAGGCGCGTTTACCTACGTGATGACGCAGTATCTGTGGTCGGCTCCGGCTCCGGTTATGACTGAAAGAGTAATGGCCAGAGCGCAGGAAACGCTGGTGCGCTGGGGCGGCAGCAGTCAGCAGCCAACCGTTATTGGTCCAGCTCAGAAAACACCTATCTATCACACGCCGCTGATCGACCAGACTCGCGGTGAGGCAGTAATCAAAGAGGTGAGCGCAGATGGCAAATCAGTGACGCTATGGCTAGGTGGACTGCCGCCTAGAGTCCTGAAGTATCTGAGTTCTGAGTCGGTGATGACCTGCGAGGGCAGGCGGCTGCGAATGCGATCGCATGACAAGCTCTCCGGCAAAGCCAGACTCGCTGAAGATGCACAAAATAGCGGTGCGCCTTTACAGCCTGGTCAGCCGGTTTTTGAAGCGGTACGAACCCTGCCAAAAGATATCGATTTAGTAGTTGCACTAGATAGTCGCCTACAGCGAATCGAGCGAGTAGATGCCACCAGCGCGCTATCGACGTTATCTTTTGTCACCTCCACTTCTGATACAGAGCTGCCTGCTGACTGTCTGCTAGCTAAGCCAATTACCGGTGCGAATGGGACTTTAACGGCTAGCATATATCCCACTCAAACGGTTAGAAAGCTCGCTCAGATTAAAGTGACTGGGACCAATTCAGCAGCTGAACTAGACAGTCCTGTTCTTGAGCAGCCGACCGAAGTGCCTGCCAAACAGGGATATGGATTATTTTCGGTGACGCGATCGCCTATCCCCGGCACCGTGGCCCAAGAAGAAGAAGCCATTAAACCCGCGATCAATCGCCTAACGACCAAGCTAGAGGCCCTAGCTGCGCTAAAGCTGCTACGCCTAACAGAAAACAGAGCAGCCTCCAAGCTTCGTATTCGCGCCACCCTAGAACAAGTTGAGCCCAAGAGAAATCAGCTGCTAATTGCTCGGCAAACCTTCAAAGCGGCGCAAAACAATGACACGTCAATAGAAGGATTCATTCCCGTCGTCTCGATCGGTAGTCGCATTCGCTATCAGCTATTCAACGAAGATACGGTTCCTCTGTACTACACCTTAATCAACGTCGATCCTATAGAAAGATTATCCATCTTTTATCCAAAGACAAAAGGTGCCGCTGCGTCTATTCAGCCTGACGAAGAGCTTGATGAAGACAGCATCCTCGCATCCGTCTCCGCAACCATTGCGCCCAACAGCTCAGTCTTTATCCCCCAAGACAATCTAGACTGGTCAGTCGAAAATCCAACGGGGCCCGTTGAGACATACGTGGTGTGCAGCACTCGCCCGCTCACCAAAACAATCACCCTTTTAAAGACTTCAACGAATACTCGCGGACAGCGCATCAGTCCTCTGCCTAATCCGCTAGAAGTTGTCAAAGCGCTTCTAGGCGATCTCAGCAAAAGAGACGATACAGGTGATTACAGGTTAGATGTCTCTCAGTGGGCAACGCTCAACTTTGCCTACAAATCCGTCTGAGAAGCTGCCTGTTTGCCAACGTCAGTGGCAGGTCATTTTCAGTGAGTTACTCCATTGATTCGCTCCACAAATCGCTGCTTTGTCGAATACTAGACCAGTCACCATTGCCCAATATTAAATGGTCTAGCAAAGGAATACCTAGAATCTGCGAACCTTTCAACAGCTGACGAGTTAGCGAAATATCCTCTTGACTAGGCTCTAGTGAACCTGAAGGGTGGTTGTGCGCAACAATTACCCTAGTCGCACCTCGCTTGATCACCTCACGGAAAATGTCTCTAGGGTGCGCGATTGTCTCTGTTGCCGTGCCCACGCTAATCACTTTGCTACCAATAATGCGATGTTTAACGTCTAATAGCAGCACTGCAAATCTCTCTTGCGACTGCCACATCAGCTCATGACCCAGTGCCGCTGCGGCAACAGACGGATCGTCTACAACAGTCAGGCTAGGCGGCTGACTTTGCAAGACTCTTTTTCCCAGCTCTATAGCGGCTAAAATCGTTGCGGCCTTGGCCGGTCCGATGCCAGAAACCTTCATCAGTTCTTCAGCAGTAGTATCTCTGAGTATCGGCAAACCGTCACCGTCTGGGCGTTCTTTCCCTAGCTCTTGCAATAGAAACTGTCCTAGCCCTACTGCCGATAGCTTTCCTGGACCTTGCCCGGTACCTAGCATGATGGCGACTAGCTCGGCTGCAGACAGGCGCTTGGCGCCATAGGTCAGTAGGCGTTCACGAGGCCGCTCGGTAGTCGGCATATCGACAACGCGCAGAGAGTAGGACATTTATAGGAGAAATTATGACTTGTCTTTAGTGAACCCGAAAGCGGAGAAGTAGAAGCATCAGAGGAGGAATGACGTAAGCTAAGAGGTATAGCAAAACGCATGACGAACCATGCATTTTGCTGAGTACTTTGGTTTGAAAAGGCCTGTAGTTCCTAGTCACGCCCGAAGCAAAGTACCAGAAGCTGTATTGACGTAGGGAGTTTGCCAATGTCTATGGAAGCGCTGTATGGGATGGATAAGGCAACAATCTTCGCTAAACTCAAAACGGTTCGTCAGACCTTGGTCAAATCAACCTGGGAAACTACGCCAGCGTTGCTCTCTGCTGAGCAGCGCCAGACTATCTGCGCAGACTTGCTATGGCTTAACGAAATGAGCGAGTACCAGACACTTGGAATCTGCGCAGACTCTATTGCCGAAGCACAAGCCGCCCTGAAGGGCTACGTAGCGGCCCTGAGTCAGCCAGTTAACGTAGATCTGCCCAAGCAAGCAGGAGCTGTCTACCTAAAATTCAACACGCTGAAAAATGCCTGGTACTTAGATAGCTACAGCGGCGAATCTCGTGGTGTGCTGGTGACCTACCACACCTCTGAGCCAGAGCTAGATGAAGTAAATGGCACTTATGGTCCATTTCCGCTCGACTTGTTTTGACTCTGACTACAAGCCAATGAATGAACTTCTGATGAAAAAACTGAGATTCCTCATTTCTACCGTCTGCATAGTGAGCATTAGCAGCTGCTTCCTGGTGAGTTCTCGCGTGGAGGCGCAGAACGATCAGTCGGCATTTTGGACGGAGACGCGGACCTTGGGCGATCGCCTATCTGAACAGTTTCAGTCCGAGCAGTATCTAGAAACAATCGCGAAGACAACAGAGCTAATATCAAAATTAGAGTCGCGATTTGGCAGCTATAGCTCGGTTGTACTTTCCCTGCGCTCTTTTTTGGCGAAGGTTTATGAAGAAGCTGGCGATCGCGACCAGGCGCTCACAGTACTTGCTGATACCATTGAGAAACGGGAAACCATCTTTGGATCAGATCGGCCCGAAGTGATCGAAAGCCTCAAGGATCTTGGCTTGCGGTACTGGCAAAACGGCGACTACGCCGAAGCACTACAGTTTTTTGAAAGATCGTTCACGCTGCCGGGTACAGACTATTCTACAAACGCCTTTGGTCGCTCCACGGGTTCTGAGAGCCTGGACGCACTTTCCCAGGCAGAACAAGACTACGCCGCCACCCTATCCGCCGCCGATCGCTCCGTGCTGATCTACAGAGCCCTCCTAGACGAAAAACAGATCCGCACAGCAGTTAAGCTTGCCGAAACAGAAGATGCTTATATCTCGGCTCATCTACAGAACACGCCCACAGAGACAGAAGCTGAATCGCTTGCCCTCTCTTTCATCTTGCGCTACAAAGGCTATCTACTTGATAAAACGGCAAACATCTCTCAGCAGCTATGGCAGCCACCTACGCCTGATGTTCAAAATCGGTACGAAGAACTCCGCGCACTAAGAGACATCTTGCAAACGCTGTCGATGACAGATACTAGCGAAATTTCTGCTGAACAGTACGTCACTGAAGTCAGTAAGCTAGAAAATAAGGCCGCTGAAATCAGTCTACAGCTCTCTAGCCAGAATGTAGCTGAGCAGGCATTTGCGCCGATTCCAATCGACGCTGTGCAACAGGCAATCCCGGCTAATGCTGCGCTGATAGAGCTGGTCCACTATCAGCCGACAAATGCAGATGGATCTAAGCGCCCTGCTGCTCATTACGCCGCTTATGTGCTTACTCGGCAGGGAATTGCGGGCGCGGTAGATCTAGGCGAAGCCGCGACGATTGATGAACTAGCGGTCAAACTTCGCCAGTCATTAGCTGCTCAATCTGGCAGCGTCAAAGAACCGGCTCGCCAGCTCTACCAAAAGCTAATCGCGCCGTTAGACAATGCTTTATCGGGCAAAACTCAGCTAATCATTTCGCCCGATAGTCAGCTGAACTTAATTCCGTTTGAAGTGCTAGTTGACCAGCAGAATCGCTACCTAGTCGAAAGCCAGCAGATCAGCTACGTGACTTCTGGTCGCGAGCTGCTGCGATTACGAGACAGTCGCCCTAGCCGTCAAAAGTCGGTCATTATCGCCAATCCAGACTACGATAGTGCGATTTCGAGTAATTCTATCAGTAGCGTCGATAGCAGCAGCTTGTATGCCATTAATAATATGCCAACTTTTTCACCGCTGCCAGGAACAGCGATAGAAGCAAGTGCATTGGCACCCTTGCTACCAGATGCGTCTGTTCTAACTGGGTCTGCCGCAACCAAAGATCAGCTCAATCGATTGCAGGGGCCAAGATTGTTGCATATTGCGACGCATGGATTCTTTTTGTCAGATGCGATCGCGCCCACCCCCAACAGCTTTAACAGAGGTGCCAGCTTCGACCTAGTCGATACAGAATCTCCTATCAGCATAGATCTAGAAGACTCTGCCAGTCCACTCTACAACTCGGGCTTGGCGCTTGCTGGAGCCAACACCAAAGCCACAGGCGGAGAAGATGGCATCTTGACAGCGATGGAAGCTTCTGGGCTAAACCTGCAAGGCACTCAGCTAGTTGTTCTTAGCGCCTGCGAAACGGGCGTAGGCGCTGCTAGCGATGGGGAGGGCGTATATGGATTGAGAAGAGCATTTGCCATAGCCGGAGCCGAAAGCCAGCTGATGAGCCTGTGGCAAGTAGACGACTACGGCACTAGCGAGCTAATGCAACTGTATTATAAGAACCTGATGACCAAAGGCCAAGGCCGCAGTGAGGCCTTGCGCAATGCGCAGCTAGAACTGTTGAATACGGGCACCTACGCGCATCCTTACTACTGGTCTGCGTTTATCTTTTCGGGTGACTGGCGATCGCTAGAATAAAACAAAAACAGCCAGTGATATAGCAGACCCATAGAACCACTAGAAACCTAGCTGATCTGTGGTCTAATTTTTGTCTATGAAGCTTTTATACAGCGCCCATTTCTTTCTTGCTAGAGCCTCCATGCAGCAGCGTGTAGAAGCAGGGAATGATAAACAGCGTTAACAGCGTCGCTAGCGAAAGACCGGAAAAAACAAC
This sequence comes from uncultured cyanobacterium, assembly GCA_963793495.1. Classification (GTDB taxonomy): domain Bacteria; phylum Cyanobacteriota; class Cyanobacteriia; order Phormidesmidales; family Phormidesmidaceae; genus Phormidesmis. Next base: position 513,692 of record CAWCAI010000016.1, on the reverse strand, counting down.
AACGCCTAGCGGCTGTAAAAATTCGGAGCCTTGGCCAATGCCGAGTGCGAGTGGAAACATGCCTAGCACAGTAGTGATGGTGGTCATCAAGATTGGACGCAGGCGCTGAGGGGCAGCTTTGAGGATGGCAATAGCGCGAGTACAGCTTTCTCGTTCATAGATCTGGTTGGCTAGCTCTACCAGAATGATGGCATTGTTTACCACGATGCCGACTAGCAGTACCGCGCCCACAATTACTGTTGCACCAATAGCTGTCTGCGTGATGAACAGACCAAAGATGCCGCCTGCTAGCGCTAAAGGCACGGTTAGCATGATCACTAGCGGATCGATTAGCGAATTGTACTGTACGGCCATTACTGTGAATACTAGGAACGCCGCCAGCCCACCGAGAATGCCGAGACCGTCTTGAATATCCGCGTTGCTTTGAGCACTGAAGCTAGGGAGACGAGTGACGCCATCGGGTAGGGTTACTGTCTCCATAATTTGATCGAGTTCAGCTAAAGCATCTCCTAGGCTGATGTCTTCAGCTAAATCGCCTTCGATAATGAAAACCTGTCGCTGGCTAATTCGCTGAATTTCGCCGGGGGCCTGACCTTCTTCGATTCGAGCAATATCGCCAAGTCGTACGGCTTGACTGCTGCCCTGACTGCTGCCCTGACTGCTGCCCTGACTCTCCCTACTGCTGGCACTGAGCAGCGGTAGCTGAGCGAGTTCACTCAGGTTTTGGACTAGAGCGGTGGGTGTCTGCACACGCACGTCGACTAGCCGATCGCCGCGCTGTAGCTGGGTTGGTACAGAGCCTGAGAGTACGGTTTGCACAGTGCGACCAATGGCTTCGGCAGAGAGGCCCAGGTCGGCAGCTCGCTCCCAGTCGGGGCGAATCTGAATTTCAGGCTGAGGCGGATCGGCGTCGGGAGAATAGCTAGCAAGGATTGCCTGTGCGTCTAGTGCGGCTAGTACCTGCTGACCGGCTGCTTCTAGGTCTTCGGCGCGGCTGCCTTGGAGGATAACGTCTACATCACTGCGTACGGGGGAGTTGCTTAAGGAAAGGCCGCGCACTCTGCCAGGGGAGAGCCGCAATCGAGTTTTGACCAGGTTGAACTGCTGGAACTCTTCGTTGAGGCGATCGCTAAACGCTTCTACATTCGTGCCGGGTACGAGCGTTAATGTACTGGTGCCGCGCAGGGCATTCTCACTGCTGCTGTTGCCAAAGAGAAAGCCGCCCGAGGTGCTAAAGACATACTCAACTTCAAGCTGATCGAGCAGCAGTTCATCGATAGCATCCATCACCTGACGGTTTTCTTCTAGGGTGGTGCCGGGTGGAAACTGGACGCGCATGTCTGCTTGACCGGTGGCAATGTCGGGTAGGATTTCTTGCGGAATGTGGTCAACTGCGAGCCAGCTGCCGCCGCCGAGGAGGGTGAAGGCGATCGCAATTACTAAAATCCGCCTTTGCAGCACCCAGCCTAGCCACTGACCATAGCGCCGAGTGGCTCCTTGTAGCTGTCGGTCAAACTGCCGAATCAGCCAAAAATTACTTACGCCGCTAGATCGACGCACGGCTAGCAGCCTGGCAGTCAGGGCGGGTACGACCGTCAGCGCGACCACCAGTGAGGCAGCAACGGCGAAGCTCACGGTGAGCACCAGCTCATTAAACAACAAAGAAATAAAGCCGCCGATTAGGAGGAAGGGAAGGACAGCCACTAGGTTTGTTGTGGTTGAGGCAAACAGCGCCGACTCTAGCTCGCGGCTGCTGACTTCTGCCTGGCGAATCACGGGCCGATTGCTGTCTTCCACGCCCCTGGTGATGTTCTCTAGCATCACGATCGCGTTGTCTACAACAATACCGACACCTAGCGCTAGACCGCCTAAGCTAAACACGTTTAGCGATAGACCAAACATACCCATCAGTAAAATTGCGACTAGCGTGGCCAGTGGAATAGCGATGACGATGATGAAAGTTTGGCGGAGTGACCCTAGGAAAAGGAGAACTGCGATCGCGGCTAGCCCTGCCCCGGTGAGCCCGGAAATCGCCACGTTGCGAACAGAGTTCTGAATAAAAACAGACTCATCTAGCGTGGCATTGACCACCAGATCGTCTGGAATTAAACCTGAGGTTCTCAGCTCGGCCAGCTTTTGCTTGATCCCGTCAACCACCGTAATTGTGTTGGCCGTCGGCTGCTTTTGGATACTCACTTTGACCGCAGGCTGACCGTTTAAATTCACGAAAATCCGCTGTTCTTCGGTGCCGTCAACTACCTCGGCAAAGTCTCGTAAATAAACCTGCTGGGTCGAGGCCGAATCTCCTACTTCAAAGATCAAGCTGCGAATTTCGTCTGCATCTTCAAACCGTCCGGCCACTCGGGTAAGCGGTTCACCATCAGGACCATCAATTCGCCCGCCAGAAGTGTCTTGGTTTCGTTCTGAAAGTGCGTCCAAAATTTCGTTAATGCCCAGTCCTAACGACTGCAATCTAGCCGGATCGAGATTAATGCGAATCTCCTCACTCACGCCGCCAGAGACATCAGCGCTAGCGACGCCGGGTACTGTGTTGAGCTCACGCGACAGCTCCTGATCGGCAAAGACTCTAAGATCGACGCCTTGCAGAGAATTTGAGGTTAGCGCAATCTCATAGACCGGTAGCTGAGAGGGATCGAACTTGAACAGTCGCGGCTGGCCGATGGTTTCGGGTAGACTGCTGCGGGCACGGTTGAGGGTAGCGGTAGCATCGTTTAGGGCCTGATCGATATTGCCGCCGGGTTGAAAGTACAGGTCTAGGCTGATTCTGCCTTCCCTAGTTTGCGAGACGACTTGAACGACGCCTTCGGTAGCGGCAAGCGCTTGCTCTAGCGGGCGAGTGACTTCGTCCACGGCGACTTCTGGAGAGACGCCAGGCGCGTCGGCTCGCACGCCAATACGCGGATAGGTAATAGAAGGCAGCAGATCGACGGGCAGCTGTTGGATAAAGAACAGTCCAAGAATGATAACCGCTACTGTCAGCATCAGCGTGGCGATGTGCCGTCGAATGGCAATTCTGCTGAGACTGAAACCACTGGTCGATTCTGTTGCTTCTGATCCGTTTAATCTTGTTTCTGTTGATAGAGGCTCGGGCGTGGAAGCGGAACTTGATGGTAAGGAGGGCTGTGTCACTGACGATTCTCTCCTTTAGCTGGCTCGATAATTGAGCTGTCACTTGGTTCAGTGCCAGATTCGGACAGTATGCTCAGTCTGACAGGTTGCCCCGAGGTAAGAGGGCGATCGCTTTGCACGATAAACGCCGCTCCTGGATCTAACCCCGAGAGAATTTCGGCCCGGTCCTGAGCGCGATCGCCGACGCTAACCGATTGGGCCACAGCGACTGTCTGCTCACCTTCTCCTTCGATTACGAATACCGTGTTGCCTTTCTCTGCTTCGGCCTCGCTCAGCGCCAACGCGCCAACTGGTACAACAACTCGGGCCTGTTGGTTGGGGTTGAACTGTACACGGGCCAGTAGACCGCTACCGATTTGTCGGTTCGTACCTGAGCCGGAGAGATTAGAGATGGTGACCTGCACAGGCACCAGCCGCGAGATCGAATCTGCCAGCGGCGCGATCTGAGTGAGTGTCCCAGAAATTGAGCCTTCGTCGGGAAACGCATCTAGCGTGACCCTGGCCGATTGGCCGACGCTGAGCCTGCCAATATCTAGCTCGGAGACCTGGACGGTGATCTCTAAGGTACTGATATCTCCTAGTTCTAGAATAGTTGCACCGGATTCAACAAAGCTGCCGATGTCGACTTGCTTGGAGAGAACTACGCCGGTGAGAGGCGATCGCAGATCGGCATAAGAAAGCTGCTTTTGGGTCTGGGCCACGACTGCCTGCTGCGCATCAATTCGATCGGCGGCTGAAGCAGTAGCTTGCCGTTGGGCGCTGAGCTGGGCCTGGGCTGAGCGGACTGCCTGCTGGGCGTTGATGGCGGTTAGTTCGGCGGATTCGGCGGATTGGAGTGCGATCGCGCCTTGATTCGCCAGCTGCCGCAGCCTTTGCGCGTCGGTTCGGGCCTGATCGAGCGTCGCCTGCGCCTGAACCACGGCGGCCTGAGCATCACTGATCGACACTTCAGCTTGAGCCGTTTCAGCCCGTCTAGCGGACAGCTCCGCTCTAGCCTGACTGACAGTGGTTGTTTGCAAGTCTCCGTCGAGCTGGGCTAGCAGCATACCGCGATCGACCGTATCACCCGCGTCTACTAATAGATCAATCACCTCGCCAGAGATCTGAGCCCGCAGCGCCACCTGCTGCGCGGGACGGGTGGTGCCGGTGTAGGTCAATAGGCCAGCGATCGATCCGGTTTCTGCTAGAGCCGTCTTGACTGCTACGGGGCCTTCGGATTGTTCGGACCGGCCTCCTTCTCCTCCGAGCTGAGCTTCACTGGATGGGAGCAGACTGCATCCGGTCGTAGCCAGTAGGGGGATCAGCAGCCCGAGCTGAATTGCGTTTGCTTTGAGATGCCTTTTGGTAGATTGCTTTCTAGTATGGATAGTATTCGTCAACGAACCGGCACCTTTGTGTTGTGAGTCATTTAGCTACGATCTTCTGTATATTTGTCTACACTCATCGACGGGATATCCTGCGATAGCTGTACGGTGCTAAGCAGGCATTAATGCCCTTTGATATAAACGTAATTTTTATTGTTATAAATTGCCAGCGAATGTGGCAGATAAAGCGGCATTAGACAAAAAGATCATCTTAATTTTGGCGGCGAGCCCTTTGAATACTTCGGCTGTTTGGCCTGTGTCCAAGTGTGGTATGTGTGATGCTCAATGCCTGCTATTTTGGATGCAGAGGTGGGTGCGATCGCGGATGCCTATGAGTTTGGCCTGTCTGTAATCGGTTCAGATGGCGTTGCGAGAACGGAGATGCCAACACTGCAAGCGCGTGACGGGAAGGTATCGTGCTCGGCTTTGACCCGCGCTACATGCGAGAGTGTTCAGACTATACGGTTAGAAGTCGTCAAAGGTAAGAGCGTGCTGGTTCTTCATGAGCCAGAGATTAGGGAGTTTAGTACAGGGCTGGTTTGGTGGGAGTGGAGTTTGGGGATGCGATCGCAGGTCAACGGTACGAGGTTGGTCCTCAATCCGCGCACTCTGCCAAGAGCAACAACGATTGAGTTGTTTCTTCTACCTTTTTTTTTAGATCTTCAGCTGAAAACGAGAAAACGGCTCGAGGGTACCCAAATGGGTAATAGGAGCGGAATTTTTGCGTGCTATAAATGGGCCATGTCAGTCAGGCGAAGACTATCTCTTTTATCTAGCGGACTGTAGGCTCATATGTTTGCTGTTGCAGACATCTGCTTATCTCCTAGCGACAGAAGTCTCTTTTTGTCAGAGATTGTTGACACGCCATAAAAATCATTTCTTAGAACTGTCCTGTTATTGAAAATCGAACGTGTAGAAGGTTATTACAACTTTTCTTGATGAGTTCGAAATAGTTTAGAGCACCGACTTGGAACCTTTAAGAATCTAATAAAAGTATTTTCAGTTTTCTCTTTGCCGACTTCGTTGTGCTGACTCAACTGTGCTGATTCGTTGCGGCCCGCGCCCCGCTTAAGAACAATACTTACAACCAAGGAAATTCCGATGGCTAACTTTGATTTGGATGGATTTGTTAATCAAGAGGTGATTACAAGCGGACTAGTTGCACCGATTGCGCTAGGTTTTCTGCCTGATAATCGGATGTTGCTACTAGAGAAAAGAGGTCAGATTCTAATTGTGGACCCCAATTCTGGGCACAGATCTCTCTATCTCGATATCTCTAATACTGTCAACTCAGATCAGGAGCGAGGTCTGCTAGAGATCGCTATCCCTCCAGATTTTGATCCACTCTCAACTAGAGGAAAAAATCTCATCTATTTGTTCTACACACGCTCAGGAACTACCAACAATCCCAACCACGCCGTAATCGCTAGCTATGAGCACGAAGAACTGTCTGGCGGCTTGTCTAGCAAGGCGAATGCCACCAGTGGGAAAATCCTGTGGACAGATACAGATGGATACGTTTCCTGCTGTCACTACGGCGGTGGTTTAGACATTGGCCCAGATGGCAAGCTTTGGCTGACTAGCTCAGACAAGTTCAACACTTCAAACAATGGAGAAGGCGGACCGGATGAGGACTGGACGGCTAATCTAGAGAACACAAGCGGCAAGATTATTCGGATCAACCGCGATGGATCGATTCCGGATGGCAAAGATGGATGGCCTGCAAATCCCTATGTTGATGGCGTCATTGATGGCCCTTATCCCACCGTAACACCGTCTGGAAAACCTTTTCAGCCGCACCCTTCCATCTGGGCCTACGGTCTGCGAAATCCGTTTCGCGCTGCCTGGGATGAAACGTATGGCAAATTCTACATCGGTGAAGTAGGAGGCGGTCAAGACGGTAAATCAACCGACGATTTGCATATTGCCTCTCTTGATCAGGCAGGCGTTTTCTACGGCTGGAATTTCTACGAAGGGACCAACAGCACTGTTGTTTTCAATCCCAGTAAAGCTAAGTTCGATCCGGCGGACTTTCCACAGCCTAGCGCTGGACCAGCAGATCCTAGTAGCGGCGACTACTTCTCTGCGCCGATTTATGAGATTCCTCATTCTTCCTTTGTCGGTGGATTTGTCTACCGTGGCGATATGTTTCCAGAAGAGTTTGATGGCGTCTACTTTTTCGGCAACTTCGAGAGAAACTACATCAAGTTTCTCAAGCTGAATGAGACTGGCGATACTGTAGAACAGGTTTACGACTTCAAACCCACGCCCGATATCAAACGGAAGCCCAAAAACGTGGTTTTTCTCGGAGAAGGCAAGGACGGCGCACTGTACTACATCAACTACGCAGCTGAAGGGGGCCAAGTACAGCGTATTATCTTTGGCGGTCTTAGCGCTCCTTCGATTCTCTCCGCTAGCATTACTGATGATCAGGGCAATCCAAATGATCGCACAGGCACAACGGTACCGCTGGCTATTACTTATATGGCAACTGTCAGCGATGCGGGTACGCCGGGCGACTTGACCTACCAGATCAACTTTGGCGATGGCGCAGTAGTCACAGGATCACCCGATCCCACTACAGGCAAGATATCAGCCGATCACCAATACACTGCTGAAGGCGTCTACACCGCTGCGCTGAGCGTTAGCAATGGCACTCGCTCAGCGCTAGCTGAGCCTAGGCTGGTTACTGTTGGCAGTCCTAATAGTGCGCCTAAGTTTCAGTCGGCTACCGCTGATATCGCATTTACTGATCCTGGCGAGCTAGTGACCTTTGCTGCTGTTGTTTCTGATGCCGATGATACGCCTGATACGCTGACCTACACGCTTGATTTCGGCGACGGCAATCAGGTTACGGGTAGCCCCGATGCCAGTGGCAAGATAGAAGAGAAGCACACCTACACGGAGGAGGGCGTCTACAACGCTTCTTTCACAGTTTCAGACGGTAAAGCAGCGTCTGTCAGCTCTAGTACTGTCGCTATTCAGGTCGGCACCTCTAGCCAACTACCAGTGACCAGCGGTCTTGTCTTTCAAGTAGAAGCCTTTACTAAAGTTGCTACCGATGGAACAACTGTTACTAGATGGATAGACCAGTCCAGCTTTGCTAATATTCTCACAGCAGCAGGCAACCCGCAGCTAATGCCGGAGGCTACTCCTTCTGGCCAGCCTGCGGTTGTGCTAGACGGTAGCGGCGACTATCTATTTCGAGAGGATACCCCTGATACAGATTTAGGAGGACTCCCTAGCGGTAACGATCCTCGGACAATGTTTTTTGTCGTAGACTACGAGAATGTTACCAATCAAAGATATGCCGGTTTCGCCTATGGAAAGGCCGCTAGCAATCAAACCTTTGGCCTCACGCTAGACGGGAATAAGGACAATCTGACTGTTCAAGGCTGGGGTAAAGGAAACGATCGGCGCACTAATATTGACGGCGTTGTTGATCCTGGGAACGGGCAGCAGCGAGGCTTTGTCTCTCATGCGGTAGTTTTCGATAGTACGGTATTCAAGCAATATCTGAATGGATCTGAGATAGCCTCTGGTCCCAAGACCTATGACACCGTGGTTGAAAAACTAGTGATCGGTCGAAATATGGACGGTGGTGAGACGCCGATGAGCGTTGCGGCAGCGTTTATCTATAACCGAGCCTTGAATTCAAACGAATTTGACGCGGTCGAAAAGTACATTCAAAGAACCTTCTTACAGGCTGCTAATAAGTAGGTTTCGATAATTAGGAATGCTTAGGGCGATGCTTAGCATCTAGGATATTCGCGCTGGCTGAGCGTAGTCGAAGCCACAACTCACCGATCACCCTTCGACTGCGCTCAGGGTTCGGTTACCGTCTGTGCTGTGACGGATACGTACTGTGCTAAACGCAGTAGTGCGATCGCACTACTGCGTTTGCCGCTTGGCTGAAGTACAGCACGCAGATCGAAAGCCTGACGTAACAGCTGGCAAAGTGACTCGCGTTCTCCTCACAATCTAATTGTTCGAGAAAATACGCTCTAACGCACCGCCCTGCTCACGCTATCGACAGCCACCTCAGCATTCACCAGCCCCCAACCAAAGAAATACTCCTGCGGCAAAACCGCTCTACCCATATCGGCAGTAATCTCCTTACCGTAAGTTTGATAAAACGCTTCCTCTTCTGCGGTCAGTACCAGTTCGTCGTAATCGGCAGACTGCTTCAAAAGAGACACAATCTGGTCGCGGTTTAGCTGATTGTTCTCATCAGCATCCATCATCAGTGCCACCACCCCAGAAGTCGCAGGAGCCGCAAAGGAAGTCCCCTGCACGCTGACATACAGGCCGCGACGGTCGATTGCAGGATCGCCTATTGCTAAGGTTTCGTCATTTAGCCCCTCCCAGAAACCAGATAGCCAAGTGCCGCCTGCTGTCAAAATTCCTCCGTAAGTTTCGCGAGTATCGCCGCCCGGTGCCATCACGTCGAGCGATCGGCCAAAGTTGCTATAGGGTGCGCGGTTACCGTCTAGATTTGACGAACCTACTGACACCACCCCAGGATTCGCAGACGGATAGCTCGTATAGACACGATTCTCGTTACCCGCAGAAGCAACAATCACAACATCTGGATCTACCGCTAAAATTCTAGCTAGCTGCTTTTGAAATTCTTCATCTGGAGCCGGACCGCCGAGGCTCATATTCATCACATCTACGCCTCTTGCCGCCGCGTAGCCAGCCGCTTCAATCAAGGCAGAATTCTTGTACGAATTATTGGCACCAAAGACACGGATGGGCAAAAACTGAGCGTTAGGAGCCACGCCAACCATCCCATCGCCAGTCTGCGGTCGCGCCGCAATCACACCAGCAGACCAGGTTCCATGAAACAGCGAAGAAATATTCCTGCGATGCGCCCAGCGCATGACATAGGCCCTTTGAGCGATAGTGTATTCTGGATGCTGACTACGTATAGCCGCATCCAATTGCGGATCGCTTGCCAGCAGATCTTCGTCTGAAAGGGTAAAAGTATTTTGGAACTTAGGTTTGAGAACACTTAGCTCTTTATTGTCGAGTCGCGTATCTGGATCGCCAGGCACACAGTTGCTAGTATCATCAACTTCGCAAGTAACCACGTAGCTAGAAAAGTCCCAGCCACTCACCTCCCCTGGCAAAGGATTAGAAACAGTAGGCGGCAGCCGATAGACACTGTTGATCAAATCCGGATGGTCCCACTGCATTGCACTGTCGATAACGGCGATCGTCACCCCCTCGCCGCTATCGCTTTTTAGCCAGGCTTCTAGGGCATAGATATCTGTTCGCTTACCCATTGTCGGCCTTAGTGGCAAGCTGTTTAGATACCACTGATAAGGAAAAAGTCTAGTCGGAAAGCTAAAAGCTCGCTCATCAGACTCACGCTGAAGCTCAGTTTTAAACTGGCTTTGCAGCTCTGCTTGCGCATCGCCGGTCTCGCCAGCAGGCAAGACTAGCGCATCTTCTAGAACAGATTCAAAGAGACGCCCCCCTTCCGGAGTTTCTGAAGGTAGCTCAAAGTTGGGTTCCCCCGCTCTAGAAGGCACGATCTGAACGAAATTAGGCGTTGCCGATTGAACCTCAGGCGCTTCGTCCAATCGGTTAGCTGCTTCAAGTACCGCTGTGCCGGTGGCTTCTGTCGTCTGCACAATATACTGACCAGGGCTAAACAACAGCGGTCGAACCACCTTCATCCCATACTCACTCACCAGTGCTGCGGCTGCCTCGTCCGTGATATCGGGCGCTAGAGTGACAATAATCTCTGTTGTGATGATAATTGAGTCGGCGCTGTCAGTACGGGTCACGACGGGTAAAGTTGCCGATACGTAAGGCTGAGTAATTTGCCTGGTGATGTCATTACCAAAGCTGCGCGTGCTGCCTTCGGGCAAAGTGACTAAAGCAAACTGATCGCCCAGCGGTTCAACGGTCACGACCACTGACTCTCCAGAAATATCACGAGTATCCGCCAGCGCTGCTTCTAGATCTGCCTGTAGCCGTAGGTAAGCAGGTTCTACTGTCAGATCGCCTCTAGTCGCTTCTGCTTCTACAAACTGCACAGCAATTTGATCGGTGCGCTCCTCTAATCGGATGCGCCGATCAAAGAAAGTGTAATAGAGACCATCAGGATCGCTCCCCTCAGCTGTATCCTCCTCCGATTTGAATTGGATATCAAATGGTGAGTTGGGCTGGGCCTGAGCAGCAATATTCAGTTTTAGCGCTGCCGATAGGTTAGTTGCACCCCAGAAGCCACCGGTCATCAACAATACAAGGGGCAATAGTCGCTTTATCATCTGGCAAGGATCCTCACATGTTCATTCATACCTTCTTCTAGGCAGCCGCACCTATTCAACCTTATCTTTGAACTGCACCAGAACGTAACACAAAAAAAGCCCAAGACTTGCTAACCGCTACGGTCAAAGTCTTGGGCTAAAGAAACTCTTGCCTGATGTGACGACACCGATCCATCACATGAAATCGGTAATCAAACAGCAATAAGGGCCGCGCGTTTAATTTCAGACTATCCGAGCGTCTGCGCTGCCGATATCTCAAATGAAACAACCAAATCGTTGAAGTCGGCATCGCCTAGACCTGGCAGATCCTCAAAGCCGATGGCGTTGCTGCCCAACAGCTTCACATGGTCATTGCTGTCATCGTTAGCACTCAAAAATGAGAAGTAGGTTTGCGCGGTGTCGAAGTTGGGGTCTTGGACAGTGATGTACATACCAAAGAGAGCATCGTCAACCGTAGCAGTGGTAGTGGTGGCCCCTCCATCGCTGGTCGACAGCGAGAGTCCTTGGACCGCCTGGTTCAAAGCCGCCTCTGCGTAGCCCGCATCACCGAACTGGAAAGTCTGGCCATTGAAGCTAACCTGCCCGGTCAAATCGTCGACGATGTACAGACCGACAGTGCTGTCAAAGTCCGCCTCGCGGAAGACTGTAAATTCAACCGTGGAATCGCCGCCTCGATCTCTAAAGTCGAGCGCAGCTGCACCATCGCCATCGTCGCTATTGACAACTAGATTTGGTGCGCTAGTGCCATCGTCGGTTGCTAACGATAGTGTCGTAGTCCCGAAAGTTAAGAGCCCGTTGCCATCGCTGTCGATAGACGTGGTGCCATCGGTGATGCTATCGTCGCTGTCGACTAGCTCGAAGCGCAGCGTATCACCTTCGGTTGCATCTAGGCTGAAGCTCGGCGTGAAGCTAGAATCAATTTGGCCTGCCTGAAGTACCGAGAAGGTGTCAAGCTGAATTTCTGCGCCGCCAGCGCTAGCGCTAAAGACTCTGATCTCGCTGGCGTTGTCTACAAGGATGTTGTCGAGATTGAACCGAACAGCGGTGGCATTACCCAGGTCTGTGAGATCTACGGTGCTGCCATCGTCACTGGGGGTGAAAGCACTGCCTTCGGGAGGATTGCCAATCGTGAAAGTTTGGATGCCTGCAGGAGAGGTACCTGCGCTATTAGTCAGCGTTGAAGTGAAGGTGACTGACGTGCCAGAAGGGGGGACGGCGATATTTTCGATAGTGACGCCATCAGCAAGATCTTCAGCAGTCACGCTCCGATCGACTAGTGTCTGACCGCCTGATGCGACTACGATTTGATCGCCTACTGCCGCTCTAGAAGCAAGGGTGACTGTCGCTGTCACTGTCTGCGCCCCGTTCAGCTCACTGTCGCTGATGAAGCCGTCGCCGTTCGCGTCTGTTGATACGACGAAAACAGGTGCCTCAGGAATACTGACTTCATCATCACCATCGCCGCCAGGATTTGCCTCGTTTGGTGTGTCGCCAGCTAGCTTAAAGGTACCGATCTGAAAATCGCCCGTGGTATTAGGACTGCGGAAAACATGAGCAGGTACAAAGCCGTCATTGTCTGGCCCGACTGAAGTGTCGCTATAGACTAGATCGCTTGTGTTGCTGCCTAGCAATGCCACAGAATCGACAATGCTCTGCCAGGGCATGACATCTAGCGTACCGTCGTTGTTGGTATCTAGATCATTACCCTTACGGCCTATGAAATTGCTCACCAGCAGGTGAGTAACGCTTTTGGTGTCTTCAAAGTTTAGACTGGTTGTCGGGTCTTCGCTGCCCAGCTCGGAGCTATTTTGAGCGGCAACAAAGAAGCCGTTTTCGTCGAAGCTCTGCGCCGAGAGATCGATGACTTCTTCAATTACGCCGCTGGTATCTGAATTATTATCTCCGATGACAACATAGCTCAAGCCTGCTAAAGATTCTCCAGCCTCGCCAATCAGCTCAAAATATTCGTTGTCGTCTTTGCCGGTCTGGTTGATGCGGATTTCGTTAATATTCACGCTAGGTAGATCTCCTTCAGGATGGTCGTTGATTAAAAACTCATGCACAGCCGCCGTACTGCTGGAGCTCGTTAGAGATAACGAAAAGCTGTACGCCAGCTGGCTATATAGATGGCCGAAGTGAAAGCAATACCTTCTGGGCCAAGATTGTTGGCAGTACTGGCCTCAGCGTTTTGCTGAAGTCCCTATTGCTATGTATCGGATAAAGCTAGTACTGGCCAGGTCAGCGATGTCGTAGACAATACTACCGTCAATAGGGTCTTCACCAACATGAAGCGTGCGTAATATTACAGAAGACGGTTAGCTCGGCTTAAAACCTTGCAAGAACTCAGCTGTTTGATTGAGAGCTTTGTAAAAGTTGCAGTGATCTAACGCACAAGAATCCGACTTGCCAAAGGCGTTCGGACGCTTTTCACACAACGCAAAGTGCCTTGCAACTGTATGTAAGTCATTGAGTCTCTTTTTATTGAACAGACTTTAACACTATCTTATTGTTTGCTTAGCATTCTCGCAATGCGTACACGATATTCATCCTCCAGACCTGATGGTGTGAGGACTTTGGTATTGTTATTTTTGTTAGGTGCAACTGCAAAGGCGATCTTGGCGATCGCAATCTATTCTCTCTCCTATCGGCACCATTCTCGGTCTACTATTCGGCGAATTTCACATTATCTGGCGACACAGTACAAGAATGGGTTGGCAAACTCATAGCTGGGTACAACAGTTTTACCGGGTGCTGAGAATAGTCACACCAGAAGAGCACTGGGTGCATCATGAGAATGGTGCGATTGCATTTGGTGATATCTTCACCGTTTACGACAAACCCGCGCAGCAGTGGCTACAGATTCTAATCCAGTTGAAGAAAGCGGCTAGAAAACAGTTGACTTAAGCGCTACGTGTTTCACGCATGTTCTTTGTCTTATTTGAAAAATTAGACAATCTCGAATGAGACAACTAGGTCGTTGAAGTCAGCGTCGCCAAGGCTCGGCAGATCTTCAAAACCAATGGCGTTGTTACCTAGCAGCTTCACATGGTCGCTACTGTCACTGTTGGCCCCCAAGAACGAGAAGTAGGTTTCGGTTGTACCCAACTCAGAATTATCTACGCTGATGTATGTACCAAACAAATCGTTGCTGACTACGCCATCTATACTAGTAGCGCCATCATCTTCGGTAGAGAGTGATAGGCCTTCAATAGCTCTGCCTAGTGCCGCTGCGGCGTAGCCCTCGTCTCCGACTTGGAAAGTCTCACCGTTGAAGGTGACCTGCCCCGTCAAGTCGTCGATGGTGTAGAGTCCGACGGTGCTATCAAAGGCTGCCTCTCGGAACACAGAGAATCTGACGTTAGAATCGCCAGTTTGCCCCCTGAAGTCAACGGCGGCTGCGCCGTCGCCATCGTCACTATCCAAAACGAGACTGGGCGCGCCCACACCCTCGTCAGTGACCAGTGACAGCGTTGAGCTACCAAAGTTCAAGACCGCGTTGCCATTGCTGCCGACGGACGCTGTGCCGCTGGTAGTGCCGCCATCGCCGTCGACTAGCTCAAAGCGTAGCGTCTCGCCTTCTGTTGCATCCAAGCTAAAGCTAGGCATAAAGCTAGAATTGATCTGGCCGGATTGTAGTACCGAGAATGCACCAACCTGGATAGACAACCCATCGCCATCAACGCTGAAGACTCTAACTTCGCTAGCATTGCCGACTTGAATGTCGCTCAGATTGAGCCGAACAGCGTTAGCGCCGCCTAGATCTGTCAGCTCTACCGTGCTGCCATCTTCGCTAGGAGTAAATCCGCTTTCAATGACCGCACCATCGATCACCGTGTCGGCTCTAAAAGCTAGGTTCTGTAAGCGAGTATCGTTCGCACGAGTTGTGTCTGCGGCTGTGAATGGATTTTCTGCTGAGCCAAAGTTGTCGGCTAGATATTCAGCCAGGGCGTCTTGCTCCGATCCATCTGGGGCAAAGGTAGCCTCACCGGTACGACTAGCTTCATCTGCTGCTGTAATGCTGACGACATCAGCATCTGCGTCTACTGGAAAGGGATAGCCATCACCGCCACCCGCCAAGAAGTCAAGCGTCACCAGGCGAAAAGTCCGGTTTGCATCGCCGACCAATTCACCGTTTTGAACAATTACGTCAGCATCATTACCCTCTTCATCGAGCACAACTAGAGATTGAACTCGGTCATTTTCTTCTTTAGTGAGGTCGAAGCTGAACTGGATACCAGCAACCTGTGGAAAGCGACCTTGCGTATTACTGTCGTCTGGGCTGCTCGCACCGACGCCGTATTCAATGATGTCAAAGAGTTCTTGAGCGGTGACGGTCAGCAGCGTTAGGCCATTATTAAAGCTCAGCGCGTTAGCAATATTGTTTTGGGAGATGCCGCCTGCTGGCTTACCTGCTTCAGGAATCGCCTCGTTTGGCAGTCTGTCGACTTCACCCGTGCTACCTGATGGAACAACAGTTCGGCCAATATCGTTACGAATACCGCCACCGTTCTTAATTGAGATGACTACACTGCTGTCGGTTTCTTTGGCGATCGCCAGATTAGCATCTGCTGTCAAATTACCTAGGTTAGTCTCTTCGATTCGGACGCTGCCGCGCGTACCGTTCAAGAAGACATCGCTCACCCCAAAGACATTACTCTCTGATGCGATAATCACATCTTCTATAGTGTCGATGATATCTTGAACTTCTGGGTCGACTAGCCCTTCAGCGTTCAGCCTGACAACTCCAGCATCATCTGTTGCATATGCGCCGCTGACGGTGGAGTCGTAGCTATCTGCTATCAGCAGGCCGTTTTCGTCAAAGTCTATAACCAATCGGCCAATATACTTGTAGTTGCCGTCAGTGTTGACAACGGCAACAGAATTGCCATCAGCATCGGTGGTAAAGATTGGATAGGTGCCCTGGTCGCTATCTCCTGGACGGGTGATGTCATTCTCATCAAATAGGCGAGTATTGGAACCGCCCGCTACGATGATATCGACGTTTTTTAGCCTAGTGGCTAGCGCTTGTTCAATGGAGATTTGCTGCATGTGGGCTAGCAAAACAACCTTGTTAATATCGGGGTTAGCTGCTAGTAGCTCATCCACGTCGGCCTGGATTTCAGCAGCTAGTGCATCTAGCTGGGCAGCGGTAGGATTTCCATCAAAGTCTTCTGGTAGGACGGTTACACTGCCGGGGCTGGAGATAAAGTCGATAGTAGGTGTAGTGGCACCGACGACGCCGATTTTTTCGCCGTTGACATCGATTACGGTTGTCGCTGCAATGCTGTTGGGCTGAGGTGCCTGGTCGTCGTCTACTACCAGATCTGCCAGGTTGCTATCTGTGCTGAAGTCTAGATTGCTGCTGAGGTAAGGAAAGTTCGCACCAGCAAAGTCAATCCCGTCGCTGTTTGGATTGGCGATGGCGATGTTGACCTGTCCGCGCAGTTCGCCGGACTGGAAGTTTTGCGTGTGTAAGTTGACGTATAGGCCATCGCTAATTAGGCTGGTGACTTGCTCGTCAGAAAGATCAAAGGTGCCTTCAAACTCACCGCTAAAAGTGCCAACCGGTGAACCATCTTCTCCGGTGTCTGCTGCTGAGGTAACTGTGAGGTTCCGGATGATGGGACCGTTTTCACCGGCATTACCGAGATGAATATGAACAGAACTCTCTGGGTTGCCAGCAGAATCAGCGCCGCCGACAGGAAATAAATCACTAGTAAGGCTGCTAAATTCGCCGGTAACCGTTAGACGATTGCCGCTCAAGCTAGCGCTGAAGTCGCCGGTAGCGTCAGTGTCTGGAACCGGGGTATCAGTGACCTGCTGTGCTTCTTCTAACGCTAGGTTTTCAGCTAGGATTTCGCCTACGATTAGATCGCGAACAACAGCGGTGCCGCGGTCAAATTCATGATTACCAAGTGCGATCGCCTGAATACCCAGTTCATTTTGAATCAAGATATCCGCCCGACCCGGTGCGCCGTAGGCCTGTTCACTAGCAGAGAAGAACACACCTGGAATAAACGCATCGCCCGAAGAGAGAATCAGCGTATTGTCGAAATCATCTTTGAGGGCGTTGATGACGGCTGAGGCCCTCGGTGCGTCGTCTAGAGCCGGAACGCCCGCTTCTTGGTCAGCTAAATGAATTAGCGAGAGTGTGAAATCGGTCTCACCACCATTTCCGTCTGTAGTTTCAGTAATTTGGTTGATGGTAACGGTACTTGAGACTTCGTTGGCGACAGCGAGCAGTGCCTCGCCGGTTGGACTGTCTGCTGCTGAAATAAAGGCAAAGCCTTCGGGGGCAATATCGGCATCGTTGCGAATGTACTGCTCGAACACGGGTGCGCTTGGATCAGAAAGATCAAAGGCCAAAACGCCGCCGCCTGCTCGCTCTAGACCCACAAAGGCGTAAGGCGTGTCGTTAATAACACCTGTGGTGATGGCTTCTGGTTCAGCGCCCTTGGCGTCAGAGCGGGTGTCGAATTCGTCAGGGGAGCCATCGTTGGCATTGAACAGTTCTGGCGCTAGCTGAGCGGTGATTTGCGCAATCTGATCGCCGCTGTCGAATATCAGGTTGGCATTGCTATCGAGCACTGAAAAAGAGCGACCGCCGTAGGCCACAATCTGATCGATATCGCCATCGCCATCGGTATCGCCGTCGATAGAAGAAATCACTAGTCGGCCTAGCTCGCTATCAGCTAGCAGGGCTGGGTCGATGGACTCATCTAGACTCAAACCGGTGCGGCTAAATGAGGTGACATTGGCAAGATCTTTCAGCCGGATGGCGTCACCGCGAGCGTCTTCATCAGCATCGCCGCGATCGTCGCCTTCGTTGGCAATGACGTAGAAAGTTTCGCCGTTGACCTCGAGTGATGCGATCGCATCAGGCATGTACAGACCAAAAACAGGCTCAAGGTTGATGTTGATAGCGCTGTCGTCAGACTCGTCGTCGTTGTCTGTGTTGCCGTCGCGATCGCTTGCATCTAATCCATTCCCCTCCAGGCTATAGTCCTTTAGGCCTAGCGGCTCGATTGCGGTTACGGTTGCACTCTCGATATCGACGATGGCGATCGCATTATTCTCTTGCAGCGTTACAAAAGCCCTCGTGCCGTCCGGTGACACCGCGATATATTCAGGCTCTAGATCGCGAGCGACATTTTCTCCTATATCTGGAAAAAGCCTGACGCCATCTGCACGCAAGTCGGCTGCTCGCCCATTGAATGCGGTGAAATTAGCCGTAGAGACAGCCGTCAAAGGATCTAGATCGTCAAACTCGCCGGAGACATCAATAATGCTAATCGACCCGTCTGGATCAATATCGCCATCGGGCTCACCTTCGTTAGCCACTAATATCTTGGAACCATCCGGCGTAAAGGTAACCATATCGGGTAGTGCGCCCACCTCAAACACCTTGACAACATCCGCAATGTTCTCGGCAGTTAGATTCCCGTCAGCGTCAATAGCTGCTTGAACCTTGGAGAGTTGTGCGACGGCCACTAGCCCATTGTCGGTGACTAGATCGGATGACAGTGCTACTGCTAACAGATCGCTGCTAGCGCTGTAGGCAACGCTATTTGCTCCGGCAACGGTATCAGGTGCAAAACCGGCGATATCAACCGCCGCCAATACAACAGGCGCAGCTGGATCAGCGATGCTGATTGCCTGTACTACACTACCGCCAGAGACTACATACAGCAGCTGTCGACTCGCATCGTAAGTAACGATTTCAGCGCCGTTTTCGCTAGCAATGCTGCCAACTCTCGATAAAGACAATGCCATTCTCTAATCCCTTTTATCTCTCTAACAACTCACTATTCAAAAAACGATGTACCCAGCCATGCCAAGACTCTCCGTCAAGCTACCAAAGAACGTTATCAACTAAGTAAAGAGAAGGTTATGAAAGGATTATCAACAATGTTTTGTATCGATTTATTTTAAAAAAAGCTCTAGACCAATCAGTACCGGACCGTGGTCTGAAGTCCGAAAAGGCACATCGCTAAGGCATAGCCCACATTGCGATCGAAAAAGATGAGGTTATCAAAGGGTTAACGATGCGATCGCTCGACTCCGTCAGAATCAGCAAGCGGATGAATCAAATGTACTGCTCTAGGAAGATGTTCGATTGGTTCTATAGCTCGACCCTAATGGTATAGAAGCAACAACCAAGGAATCATTAAGCATGAAGGCATTGCGCTGGCACGGTAAAGAAGATGTACGAGTAGATAACGTGCCTGATCCAACCATAGAAGCAACGGGAGATGCCATTATCCGAGTTACGGCTACTGCCATCTGTGGATCGGATTTGCACCTGTATGGAGGCAAGGTAGCCACGCTCAAAGAGGGCGATATTCTAGGCCATGAATTTATGGGTGAAGTTGTAGAGACAGGCTCGGCTGTCTCAAGACTGAAGAAGGGCGATCGCGTCGTTGTCCCCTTCACTATTTCCTGTGGCAGCTGCTTCTTCTGCAATCAAGATCTTTATTCACTTTGCGACGTTAGCAACCCCAACGAAGACTTAGCTAGACAAGAAATGGGCCACGCGGCAGCTGGCATCTTTGGCTACGGCCATATCACTGGCGGCTTTTCGGGTGGACAGGCGGAATACGTGCGCGTTCCTTACGCAGATGTTGGCCCGGTCAAAGTCCCTAGTCATCTACCGGATGAGAAAGTTCTCTTTCTCTCTGATATTTTTCCAACAGGCTATATGGGAGCCGACAATGCCAACATAAAAGAGGGAGATACCGTTGCTATCTGGGGCTGTGGCCCAGTAGGTCTATTTGCGATGAAAAGCGCCTGGATGCTGGGTGCTGGCCGAGTGATTGCCATTGACCACGTGCCAGAGCGACTGCGCCTAGCAGAAAGCTATGCAAAGGTTGAAACGATTGATAGCTTTGATGCCGATGAAGTGTATTCAAAACTGATGGAAATGACGGATGGCATGGGGCCAGCGGCCTGCATAGACGCGGTAGGGATGGAGGCGCATGGCAGCGGCGCGATGACGGGCATTCTCGATAGCATCAAAAGTACCGCAAAGCTAGACAAACAGCTTCAGCATCCCTATGTACTACAGCAAATGGTCAAATGCTGTCGTAAAGGGGGAAATATTTCCGTTCCTGGTGTCTATACCGGGTTTTTGAATATGTTCCCGATGGGACCGGCGATGAATAAGGGATTGAACTGGAAAATGGGACAGACACATATGCAGAAATACATGCAGCCTCTAATGGAGAAAATCGAGAAGGGCGACATTGATCTAACTGCTATCATCACGCATCGACTCTCACTAGATGACGCACCAGAAGGGTACAAAATATTTCAAGAAAAGAGAGATAATTGTATTAAAGTCGTGATGACGCCATAGTAGTTTCAGCGATGTCCAAGCCTGCACGCGATCTAGTTAGACCGCTAATAATTATTGCGTCCGAACGGACAGGGTCTAATTATCTGTGCGATCTTCTTAGTCACCATCCGCAGATTGCTGCCTACTATGAGATCTTCGCCAACGTGTTCGTCATGATGACGGATGCGGAGGTGAGGACTCTGTGCAAAATGCAGAATTGGCCCTTTGCTAGTAGAGACGACCAAGAACTAATCAAACGTTTCAAAGAGCGTCCTCATCAGATAATAGAGCTGATCGCAAACAGGCTACCGGTAGAAAAGAAAGTTCTCTCATTCAAAGTCTTTCAAAATCACTTACCACACGAAGCATTAGCCCAGATGCTACAAGACTATGAAGCCGTTGCAGTAACTCGTAGAGTGATTGACAGCTACATATCTTTTGTGAAAGCGAGAGAAAAAGATGAATGGGTGAGATCTGACACGACCAAAGTCCAGGCAACACTCCATATTGAGGGGTTCGTTAGCTGGTACCAAGAGCGTCATGACTACTACAAACTGTGTGCAAGCCAGTATTTGGAGACTCATGGGAGAGAGATCAGCGTGCTTAGCTATGAAGAGTTTACCTGTGGGTCTAATCTAGAAAACCTAATCTTTGCTTGTGAAAAAATTGCTGATTCAACGGATGTCTATCTAAATACTTACCTGGACGCTACCGATATCGAATTTGAACTTAAATTTTGGAAACAGGATAAGAATCCATCAGTGACTAGAAAGGTGAAGAATTGGAGAGAGTTCAAAACGCGGCTGAAGGAAAGAGGATTGCTAGAGATTGCCTTCGATAGCTTTCTAGGCCCGATCGAAAGTCTGTACTCTAGTCCCGAGTGACTCATGCTGTTCTGTGCGGGTGCGCCACAGGCGTTCGATATTTTTAGCAGGAATGGTGAGGTGAAGAACATCGCCAGGTGCTAAAACGGCATTTAGCAAGTCCCAGCTGTGAAGTTTTGCGCGATCGCTTTGCAAGTAAAGCGGAACCAGATCTGCTGCGATCGCCACCTCGCTAACCGTCTGATAACAAAAAGCATGAGTCGGCGTAATTAGAAGAGAAAGCGCAATCCATAAAATTTCGCCAGTCACACCGCTGCCTAAAATGCGTCCACCCAACGCTGCCGCTGAAAAGGCCGACGCGGCAATCTCAAAGGGATTTAGCACAGTGGTAAAGTCAAACACCTGCGCCATGCGACGAGCTAGAGTAGGATTGTTGCTACGGACCACAGTTGAGATCTGAGGTGAGAGTTCTTTGGCTGTGAGCGCAATTTCGAGATTGACCATGTCATCGTTGGTAGCGGCAATTAGAGCTGTGGCCTGATTGATGTTCGCGGTTTGCAAAGTCAGCGGCAGACTGGCATCAGCTAGAATCACGGGGATTTTCTGGGAGCGAGCCATGCTGAGAAATCGACTATTATCATCACGTTCGATCACAACCACTTCGTACCCCTGCGCCAGCAGCTGCTGAGCAGTTTCAATACCCACACCGCCCATACCACAGATGATGTAGTGCCCTTTCGCCGGCACCCGCGCCACATCCCAAAACGCCCGCAGCCGACTGCCTAGCACCAGATCATTTAGCAGCGCATAGAAGATACCAATCACGCCAGCGCCTATCAGCATCATCACAGCGGTAAACACTTTCAAGATGGCCGGTGATTTTTCGGCGATATCTTCATTTCCACCCGCCCCGGTGATCATCCCGACTGAAAAGTAGAGGGCATCAACTATGGTGCCCTGCTCCCAACCGAACAGAATGTAGGTACAAGTGGCGATCGCAATCGTCATCAGCAGAAAAAAGCTGACAATTAGCCCCGGTCGCAAATAGCGCCGAAACTGCTCTAGCCAGAGCAGGCTTTTCTTAAACTTTTCAGTTAGGGTCGAGCGCTGAGTTTCGACACTAGGACGGGTGCCGATGATTAGGCGATCGCCTGCCTGTAGCCGTCGATTCAGGCTCATTGCTTCGATCAGGCTAATCTCAACGTCAGAGGTGAGGTAGTAGATCAGCATACGAGAGCGATCGTCCCAGAGTTCGCTGAGCAGGCGATCGCACCAAGGATGATCGCTGTGAATGCGCTCTTCGTAAATTGGCCAAATGCTTTGAAATAGCCGGAGGTGACCAATCGCTGCTTGATTCATCGCCGCAAAGGCAAAGATCGGCGCTGACAGTTCAGCCACGCTCATCGTGGTGTGGTCTGGCAGAGTGCGATCTAGGCGATCGCCCAAACTGTGATTGAACAGTCGGTTAATAATGCGAATGCGTGGGTTGAGCAGACGCGCCTGGAGCAGAATTTCTAGATTAGTCGCATCGTCATTATTCGCAATGACAATTGTTTGAGCAGTTTCTACGCCCGCTCTGCGCATCGTTTCAGTAAGCAGAAGATCGCCCACAATAATCTTTTCTTCGCCCGGTATAGAATATCGATTGACGCCAACCACAGCGGCATGTTGCTGACGTAGCAAACACAGGATGCCATATCCGATAGAGTCTAACCCGTAGACAATGATTTGAGGCGTCATAATCGACGATGCCAGAAACAGCGATCGCTCTACTCTAAAGAGGCGGCGTGTCTTCTAGCTGTGACCAAAATGACGCTTTTGATGTAAATTTTGATATTGATCGAGTGCAGCTAGCGTCAGACCTACGCTGGCAACGGCACAGACCTGCTTTGGAAGATAACCGTCAGCTAGTCAACTATCCAAAAGCTAGCTTGACGCCAGTCAAAAATCAGCTTATCTTCAATAACTATGGCTGCGATGCCGATTGCAGTCGTTCTCAGAACTCAATTCTACTTAGCACAGCCAGCAGGTGTACCACCACCCACTGACTGCTAACCCTCAAGGATTCAACAGCAATCCCGGACGGCTAAGGTCAACTGTACCTTAGCCACCCCGACTTGCACTACATCGACTTGCGGGGTGGCTAGGCAGTTTTGGGTTCTGGTTTCCTCAAACCTAACCCTCGAAGACCAGATCTCATGTTTATTCCTTCCAGTCAGGGCGCAGCCGCGTCCACAAATTCTGTTGTAGATTCTTCTACTTCTAACTCATCTAGCTCAGACTCGCCTACCGTCGACCTGCTAGCAGCAGACGCCTGTCCACCACCGCCAAACCATTCCAGCAGTGAAGACGGCAAGCACGAAACGGTGCGTCATATGCTGTTTGGCACACTCTCATCCATCCGATTTACCATCCGCCGGCTACACCAGATAGGCTACGCCGAACCCAACGACTGGAGCCAGCCCATTTCTACGGGCAGAGCCAACGAGCTGATGGCGATATTGACCAAGCGAATCAGACTGTAATGCCTCGGAGGTTTAGCATCAGACATAAGCCTTGAAGATCGGTTAGCTGCACCATCGCGGACCTACCCCACTTCGTTCTTTACTGGCGCTAAACACGTACCTGTAGGATACGCCTAATTGTCTTTGTCCTATTTAATACATCTTCAGATGGGTAACTACCTCCTTCTTCAGATAGGTGGCACAACTGATCTATAGGCAGACAATAGGCGAGTCAACCCATTTTGGAAACCAGAGATGAAACTTCGACTTATTGGACTACCGTTACTTTTGGGAGCCACGTTAATCCTAGGTGCCTGCGCTGAGCCAGAGGTAGAAACGCCCGATCCAACCGCAGAAGAAACGATAGATGAGCCCATGACCGAGGAAACGCCGATGACTGACGATTCCGGTGCTGCCGCAGAGCCAATGCCCGAAACGACTGAGCCAGAAGGAGAGTAGTACACCTCAAAACTACTTTCAGCAGAACTCGCTAACAGTTTAGCGACAAGGCTTGACGATAAAGTTTATTTACAGACGCCCCTACTTCACAGATAGAAAGTAGGGGCTATTTCGCGTACTGCCAGCATTGATGCAAGCCGTAATTCTTTCTAATTACGGAGGGAAACTTCAAAGAGACCTTCGATGATAGTAGCCGTACAGCCATAAAGGAGAATACAGATGCAGTACAGCGAGATTATCAAGAAAGTCCAAACCGTAGCTCAAATAGACGATCAGACAAAAGCGCAAAAGGCAATACAGGCCACCTTAGAAACGCTAAAAGAGAGAATTATCGGAGACGAGGCTAGTAACCTAGCAGCTCAGCTACCAGAAGAGATCGGTGAATATTTGCGGGGACGAGAAGGAGAGAACGGTCAGTATTTCTCTCTCCAAGAGTTCTATCAGCGGGTTGGTCAGATTGAGGGCGTCGATCCAACAACAGCCGAAACTCATGTCAAGGGAATCTTTTCTGTCCTAAACTCAGCAGTTAGTCCGGGTGAATTCGACGATATCAAAAACGATCTGCCCGACGACTACAAAGCACTCTTTGCACCCGCTGCTTGAAACGCTCCAGAAAATGCTTCTTGAACGCCCGCTGTAGTTTCAGTGGGTGTTTTTGATAATTGCACTAATTTTGACACTGACTATTCGGCTTCTGGTACATCATTTTTGCAACAGTGTATCTCAGCACACAGAAAAAAGATACGCACAGCCTTTTAGCTAACCTTGTTTATCCCTAAGTTTATGAGTAACTCTGTAAAGAAAGATATTTATTGAAGGCACTTTCTGTAGTTGATCTAAAGGTTGATTTCACAAATCATTTTGTTTTCTTAGTATGTAAGCGGAAGAGCCTATCTTTAGGTTTGTATAGTTGGCTGAAGAAGACGAGGATGTTTTGATGACAAACGCAGATACTTATCAGCCTACGGTGGGCGGCACACTAGGACGAGACAGCATGACGCTATCTCAGCATGTTCTACAGCAGCTCCAGAGCTTCGGGCCAGAAGCGCAAGATCTCAGCGCTCTGATGAACCGGATCGCCTTTGCTGGCAAACTGGTCGCCCGTAGGCTCACTCGCGCCGGGCTAGTAGAAGACGCCCTAGGCTTTACCGGTCGGACAAACGTACAGGGCGAATCTGTCAAGAAAATGGACGTCTATGCCAACGACGTCTTTGTTTCAGTCTTTCAGCAGAGCGGTCTAGTCTGTAGGCTGGTCTCCGAGGAGATGGAAGACATCTACTACATGCCAGAGAACTGCCCGCTTGGTCGCTACACTTTGCTCTACGATCCGATCGACGGCTCTTCAAACGTAGATATCAACCTCAACGTCGGCTCTATCTTTGCCATCCGTCGTCAGGTTGGTGACGATCTCGACCAAACCGGTAGCGATTTGCTCACTCATGGCCGCAATCAAATTGCCGCAGGCTATATTCTCTACGGACCTAGCACTGTGCTGGTCTATTCCATTGGCAAAGGCGTTCATGCCTTCACCCTTGATCCCAGCTTAGGAGAATTCATTCTAGCGAGCGAAGACATCCAAATTCCTCAGCACGGCTCTAACTACAGTGTGAATGAAGGCAACTTTTGGCAGTGGGACGATCCCTACCGCGACTATATTCGCTATATGCACAGGCATGAAGGCTACAGCGGACGCTACAGCGGTGCGCTCGTGGGTGACTTTCACCGTATTCTGATGCAGGGCGGCGTCTTTCTCTATCCCGGCACAGTCAAAAATCCACAAGGCAAGCTTAGACTGCTTTATGAGTCCGCCCCTCTAGCCTTTTTAGCCGAACAGGCAGGCGGTAAAGCAACGGTTGGAGAGCAGGCAGTCCTAGATGTCGTCCCAGACGAACTCCATACCCGAACGCCGCTCATTATCGGCAGTCTAGAAGACGTACAGCTAGTCGAATCTTTTATCC
Organism: uncultured cyanobacterium; assembly: GCA_963793495.1. Lineage (GTDB taxonomy): Bacteria > Cyanobacteriota > Cyanobacteriia > Phormidesmidales > Phormidesmidaceae > Phormidesmis. Next base: position 487,818 of record CAWCAI010000016.1, on the reverse strand, counting down.
AAGACCGCCAGATAGAGCGGACACCGATCTCTAGTGCTATGACCTAGAACTTGATGATCTAGAATTTGATGGCTTAGTCAGTTCTAATTTTCCTTCTTCGCCGATTAATCCTTTTTCGCTCATTCACCCCCCTCGCCCACCCCTCGCCTACTATGGTCTCTCTTCTCGAAAATCCCCTTCGCGTCGGCCTCCAACACGACAAAATTCCCGCCCCTCAAATCCTGGTCATCTTTGGTGCCTCTGGCGATTTGACTCAGAGAAAGCTTGTCCCGGCGCTTTATCAAATGAGGTTAGAGCGCCGACTGCCTCCCGAGATGACCATCGTCGGCGTTGCTAGGCGAGACTGGAGCCACGACTATTTTAGAGAGCACATGGAAGAAGGTGTTCGAGAATTTGGCGGCGGGATCGACGATAGCAACCGGGCTATCTGGGACAAATTTGCTCAAGGGTTGTTCTACTGCCCCGGCAACATTGACAAGCCCGAAGACTACCAAAGACTCAAGCAGTTCCTAACAGAGCTAGACGAAAAGAGAAATACTCAGGGCAATCGTACTTTTTATCTATCTGTCGCCCCTAGATTCTTTGCAGAGGCCGCGCAGCAGCTTGGCGGTGCGGGCATGTTAGCCGACCCTACTAAGCATAGGCTTGTGATCGAAAAGCCCTTTGGCCGTGACCTGGCTTCTGCCCAGTCGCTCAACTACAAAGTGCGTAACGTCTGCAAAGAAGAGCAGATCTATCGAATAGACCACTACTTAGGCAAGGAAACCGTACAGAACCTGCTGGTTTTCCGCTTTGCCAACGCTATTTTTGAACCTCTATGGAACCGTCAGTTCGTTGATCACGTCCAAATCACGGTAGCTGAGACCGTCGGCCTAGAAGGGCGGGCAGGCTACTACGAGACAGCGGGCGCTATCCGCGATATGGTACAAAACCACCTGATGCAGCTCTTTTGTTTAAGCGCCATGGAGACTCCAAATTCATTGGACGCGGCCAGCATTCGAAACGAAAAAGTAAAGGTGCTTCAGGCGACTAGGCTAGCCAACGACACCGATCTGTCGCAGTGCGCTATCAGAGGTCAGTATTCTTCGGGCTGGATGAAAGGACAAGAAGTCCCTGGCTATCGCAGCGAAGAAGATGCGCCCAAAGACTCCACAAATAACACGTTTGCAGCGCTAGAGCTACGGGTAGATAACTGGCGCTGGCAGGGGGTTCCTTTTTACCTACGGACAGGCAAACGCCTGCCGAAAAAAGTATCTGAGATTTCTATCCACTTCAAGACGGTGCCCCATCTGATGTTTCAATCTGCTGCCAAACAGATGAATACGAACATATTGGCACTACGCATTCAGCCAAACGAAGGGGTCGCGATGCGATTCGAGGTGAAGACGCCAGGGTCTTCTTTGAGAACCCGCTCTGTCGATATGGACTTCCGATATGACGCGGCTTTTGGCAAGCCTAGTACAGATGCTTATAGTCGCCTGCTAGTAGATGCCATGCTAGGCGACCAAACGCTCTTCACACGCGGGGACGAAGTAGAGCAGTCCTGGCGCGTGCTGACTCCGCTGCTAGAAGTATGGGACGCGCCAGCGCCAGCTGATAGCATTGCTCTGTATGAAGCAGGCACTTGGGGGCCCATAGAGGCTGAGCTGCTTTTGAACAAGAGCAACCGCCGCTGGAGAAGACTCTAGTACACGACTATTTCAACACAGTCGCTATCATCCAACCAACAATAGTTCTAAACAATAAGCGCTAAACAATGGCAACTTCTCTTCTAGCATTACAAAAGCCCAAAGATATCTCTCTTGATGAGATCGAATCAGAACTACGCGATATCTGGCGGGTTCAAGAGGACGGCGGTTCTGCGCCCGTTGCTACTAGAGCAACTACGTTTACGATGGTGATCTACGAGCCTGATGAGATTCAGCAGCTGCTAGCGACACTGGGCTACTATGCAGGTGAGATTGACGGGGCGCATGGCCTAGATACTAGAGAGGCGATTCTAGCAGCGCAAAAAGACTTTGATCTGCGGATGAGCGGACGGGTCGATACAGAAACGCTAGCGCGGCTAAGATCAGAAGTGCGCCAGCTGCCAGCGGGACGACCTCAGTTCAAAAATGACGACGTTCGCGGCTATAGTTTTAGTGCGCTAGCTGCTCAGAATCCCTGTCGGGTGATTACCCTATGTCCGACCTTTGGGGATGACGAGGGCGTTAGCGCTCAGGTGTCGGCCTACTGCCCTGTGCAAAGAAGCCAGAGCAGTAATTTGGTGTGCTGCGAGTACATCACGCTGCGTGGCACAAAAGAAGCCCTGGAGCGGGTAGGCGATCTGGTAGATTCTTTGGTTGTTTCGGATTTGCCTAAGTTTATCTGGTGGAAAGCAACGCCAAATCCAGAACAGATTTTGTTTCAAAAGCTGGCGCTTACTAGCAGCTGTTTGATTTTGGATTCTAGCTATTATGGCGATGCAGAGTCTGAGATTTTGAAAATCCAGTCACTCGTAAATGAACGGACAAACATAGCGGACCTAAATTGGTATCGACTAGCGCCCTGGCAAGAGCTGACAGCTGAGGCGTTTGATCCTCCAGAGCGACGTATGGCGATTACAGAGGTGGATCGCATAGGAATCGACTACGAGAAGGGCAATCCGGCTCAGGCTCTGATGTTTTTGGGTTGGCTGGCGAGTCGGCTAGATTGGCAGCCTGTCTCCTATGAGAGCGAGGGGGGCGATTACGACTTGAAGCGCATTTGTTTTACAAATGAAAGCGGCAGGCAGATTCAGGCGGAGCTGGCCGCTATTCCGGTGGCTAATCCAGGAGAAATTCTCGGAGATTTGACGGGTGTACGCCTGGAATCGACTAATCGCAATGCCAACTGTAACACCATCTTGTGCTCCGAAACGGCAGGCTGTATGCGAATGGAGTCTGGCGGTAGTGCGCAGAGTAGCTTGGTGGAGGAAGTGACGTCGCTTTCTGACCAGCGTTCGGATCTGTTGTTAGAACAACAGCTGCAAAGCTGGGGTGAAGATGAGCTGTTTGAAGAGAGTTTGACAGTGACTTCTAAGATACTAGAGATGACAAACTAAATAGCGAATTTCGAAATAAAAATCCTCACGTTCGTTGCTTTTAGAAACGAATGTGAGGTGGCAGGAGAGATAGAGTTGAAGAGTACGTGCTAGCTTATATGTGATGTTCGCGTGTGATGCTAGCCAGGTTTGATTAAATGTTTAGGTCTTATAAATGTCCGGGCATTGGATAGATATGGTGGCCAAATAAGCGTTAGTTTCCGTAGCTACTGAGGTAGCCTTCAAGAATATGAAATCGGTCAGCGTTGAGACTGTAGTACATCCAGCGTCCTTGCTGACGAGCGTTCACAAGTCCGGCTTCTTTCAATGTTTTTAGATGAAAGGAGAGTTTAGATTGAGCGATGTTGAGGCGATCGCACATATCGCCAACGCAAAACTCTCGCTCTTGTAAAAGTTCGATCACTTGAATACGAATTGGCTCAGACAGTGCATGAAAGCCAGAGAAGACAGGATCTGATGATTTTGCCATTATGAGTGTTGTAAGTTTAACTTGGAGATAGCTCTAGTTCCTGCATAAAAGAGGAGTTTTGTAGCTGGCGTTGAATGCATCTGTACGCTAGCTGACCAATCTGCTCTTTGAGATAAGGGGTCACCTTATTGGAGATATCCTTTAGAGATATGTAGAGCAGATTGGCAAACGCTCATGTGATACTGGATACTAGCAGCTTAAACAAGCTAAATCGGTTTGGCCATCCGAGCTTATACGATGAAATCAAGCTATATCAATAGGTCTCTAGCCGCAGCGACTAGGGATAGTGCGGTCACCGAGGCGGTAACTGCCCGTAGAACTGCTGAGCCGAGGGAGACGACTTGATAGCCATTTTCTGTGGCAACCGTAATTTCTGCGGATGTCCATCCACCCTCTGGCCCGATCAGCAAAGTGACGTTGGGCAAATCTACTGACAGTAAATCAGACTGGATTTTCGCTAAGAGATGAGGGCTGTTTTGCCTAGCGGCGCAGATGTATCGTATGTCTTTCCAGTTGGATTGAATAACAAACTGTTGAAAATCAATAGGAGAGAGAATTTCTGGAATGGTAGTCCGTTCGCTCTGTTCTGACGCTTCTTGAGCGATGCGCTGCCAGCGAGCAAGTTTGTTGCTACTGGGGTTGAGCAGAGTGCGATCGCTCAAAATCGGACAGATATGCGTGACGCCCAATTCTGTTGCCTGTCGTACTACTTGATCAAAGCTGTTGCCCTTGGGCAAAGCCGCCGCTAGACGAAGCGAAGCCGCTGCTGGCGTAGAAGGGGATGCGATCGCCTTTAATAGATGCGCTTGGTCTGTGCGATCGCCTAAAGCCGCTAGCCACTGCTCTCCCTTCCCATCTTGAGCAATAAAGCGATCGCCCACATTCAACCGCAGCACTCGGCGCAGATAGTGGGCTTGATCAGTTCTCAGCACTAGGCACCTCTCTTGGCGCTGGTCCGCGTCTATCGTGATTCGCTGAACCATAAAGTCTGACAGCCTACCTAATAGGCGAAGAAAAGAGAGCTAGTCAATGGAGATAACCGTCAAAGCAGACGGACAATAAACAAGTTTGAACCCAACTTGGGTAAGCGGCGGTGTGACTGTAGCAGAGCTGTACCTATACCGCTAAGGGCACCTAGCTGTTTAAAGTAGCCCATCGAAGCATCCCTTAATCAATTTTCGCAGCTATTATGCCAAGGGATGCAATTAAACACAAGATTTTCACGTGCTTGCTCCATTTTAGGAGGCGGTTGAAACCTTGGACGCAATCAAAAGGCTATGTACTTTCACCATCTACACTTCTACGTACAAGACACTGCCGCCTGGACGGAGTGGTTTGAGCAAAAGCTATCATTCGACTCATTTCTAGCTAGCTCAGAAGGCGCGAAGCCTAGCCCCACGCAGTCACATAGAGTCTTAAAGCAGGGCAATATCGAGATTCGACTCTCTGCGCCCTGCACCTTTGAAGGTCAAGTCTGCGAAGTAGAGACCTATCTCCGGCAGCATCCAGCAGGACTGGTAGATATTGCCTTTGCTACTGACAAGTTTGATGCGGTGCTAGAGCAAGCGCTTTCCCAGGGTGCGGTGCTGTTAGCGCCTGTGATTTCTTCGGACGGAGCCAGCCAGCGTCAGTGCCAGCTAAGCGGCTGGGCACATCTACGGCATACGCTGGTCGAAGTCTCCACTGAGTGGATTATCGAACAAAGCCGCGCTCCGCGTTCAGGGCTGAAGCTCTCTGACATCGATCATGCGGTGATTAATGTGCCTCAAGGCGAACTACAGCTTGCCATCACCTGGTATCAAAAGGTGTTTGGCATGGTGTCGGCTCAGCAGTTTGACATTCAAACTGCGCGTTCTGGTTTGCATAGCCAGGTGCTGGTTCACCCTGAGGGTTCTTTACAGCTGCCGGTTAACGAGCCGAGCTCACCCAATTCGCAGATTCAAGAATTTCTGCAGCACAATCGGGGGGCCGGCGTACAGCATGTGGCCTTGCGTAGTGGAGATGCGGTGAGTGCGATCGCTCGCTTCAGGCAGCAGGGGCTCGATCTACTTGAGGTGCCCTCCACCTACTACGACAGCCTTCACCAGCGCAGCGACTGCCCCATCAAAGACCTCTCCGCTATCAGCCATCAGCAAATTTTAATTGACTGGCCTCAGGGCGGACAGCAGGGTACGCTGCTACAGACCTTTACCCTGCCAATCTTTGACGAACCCACTTTCTTTTTTGAGATCATCGAGCGACGCAGCTATGTCGAAGATGGCCAGCTCAAGGCTGTGAAAGGATTTGGGGAGGGGAACTTTCAGGCACTGTTCGAGGCGATTGAGCGATCGCAGATAGAGCGCGAAGTTTAGGAAGAATGGAGATGGGGCGATTGGGGGATAGGGAATTGGGGAGTTGGGGAATTAGCCGGAGCAACCGCTGACGATAGAAAGGGACACCTCCTGAATTTGGAAAGTGTCCCTTTTTTGTTCGATCGATCTGGTTAGAGCGATCTCGTTGAAGTGGCCTGGTTGAATCAACCTGACAGCGTTGACCTGGCCCTATCTCAAAAAGCCCGTAAAAAACCACAGCACTGTTAGCGTAATGCTTGTAGATAGAGACGAGACCTGACTCGGTAGTAGCACAGTTCCTTGACCTCTCAGTATCTGAGCTACTAGCAGCCCCAAACACAAACCAATGACCAGGCCCACCGCAGCTAAACCTACCGAGCGCCACAGTTTGCGAGTCTTTTGGTTCAGGAAATAAATGGCCGCCATCAGGCCCAACGCTAGCGCCACAGAAGCGCCCACTGCCTCGTCTGACTGTAAGAACCAGGCCAAACCCACCAGACTGGCAAAAATAAGCGATGGCCAAAGCAATTCGCTACTGCTCTCAGGCTGATCTAGCAGTCCTGAGAACCACTGCGGCCCAAGGTTCTCACCTGTCCCACCAAAACTGGGCAGCGATGGCTTAGAGCGAGTCTGCTTTTCAGCAAACCGAATTCTATCAGGAACCTTGATCTTTCCCTCTTGACGAAGTCTTAGCCGCTCCATCAGAATTGCATCGTAGGCGGCTTCTATCTCTTGCTGCTTTTTGGGATCGTCTTTACACGCTGTGACTAACTGTGCGCGAGCAGACTGAACCTCCTCAAACGAAGACGCTTCTGTCAGTCCCAACGTTTCGTAGTGAACGTTTTGTTCGCTCATGCCCAACCTCCGAATCAGCCTAGCTATCTATAGAATGTAATGGCGCTTGAAATCTAATACTACTTGTCTAACGGTACTTGTTTGGCAGATCCATGTGTTGGACTTCCAATACTTAAGCCTACCGCTGACGACAAGCTAAGAAGACCCTTCTGTCAAGAAGATAGCCTGTTTAACAGTGTAGCGGGGGACTGACTGAAACGGACAGTGGCCGAAGCCTAGATCGTGCATCATTATCTATAAAAGTTATCAACTATGCTTGCAGACAGTCCCTGAGGGTACATAAACTCTCATATACACTTAAGTACGTACACAATGCGCTCTAATTTTGGAGCATACACAGTAAACTCTAATTTTCCGCATAAATCCAATCAGCAAAAGATGATTTTCTTGCTAAGGTGTGGATGCGCTATAGAAAAGTTTGCTGAAGTTTCGTAGATATAGAGAAGAAGTAAGGTATGTGAATTTACTTATATTTGCGGACCGCTCGCTGAATACTCTACATTTTAGAGCTAAGTGAACCTGGCTGCCCCCTGGATTCCATGTTGTTTTTATTTGCTTTAGTACCAGGATTCTAAATTATGGCCGATGCCAAAATCCTTGTGGTTGATGATGAACCCGCTATCCGTAACCTGATTCATCGCTTTTTAGCCAAACAAGATTATCAGATGGAATCAGCTGAGGACGGGAAAACTGCGCTCGCGATTTTTGAGCAATTCAATCCTGATTTGGTGATTCTAGACGTCAATTTGCCCGATGCTAACGGCTACGACCTGTGTAAGGAAATGCAGTCGCGCACGGGCGTGTTCGTACTGATGTTGACGAGCCGAACGGACGAGGCGGACAAGATTCGCGGCTTCAATACGGGCGCTGACGACTACATTACTAAGCCCTTTAGTTTGGGCGAGCTGGAGGTTAGACTAGGCGCAATTTTGAAACGACAGCGTCCGGTGACAGTTGCCGAGCAGCAGCGTCTAACCTTTAATAAGCTCTCAATTGATCCGATTCGCCGTGAAGTGACGTTAGCGAATGATCTAGTCCCGCTGACGGCGCTAGAGTTTGACCTGCTGCATTTTCTGGCTGGGCATCCAGGCCGGGTATGGCGTCGAGCGGAGCTGATTCAAAAGGTTTGGGACTATGAGTATGTTGGTGACCAGCGGGTGGTCGACGTACATATTGGTCAGATTAGAAAGAAAATTGAGATTGATACCACCCAGCCAACGCTGATTCAAACCGTGCGGGGCGTGGGCTATAAGTTTGAGCCGCCTGAGAAAGGTGAGAGCGTATAGCGTAGAATAAAAAGACAAGAAGCCTTCCCTATGCCCCCCTATGCCCCGTGGTAAGACCGCACAGGAGAGGCTTCTGTTTGTCTTTGCTTTCATTTTTTGGCGTCTTTGTAGTGCTGGTTGCGAACTTTCCAAGCTAGGCTGATGAGCTTAGTCCAGCGGCGGTCTACGCGCTTGGGCGTCCAAGATAGCGCCTGGGCGATCGCCTTGTCAGAAGGCCCGTCTTCTGGGTTTTGTAGCTGCTGCTGCTTGAGTTCGAGCAGTCTGGACTGCTCTTCGCTAAGCTGCTCGGTGAACGTACGCCATTCGGCGGGAGACAGGCCAAAGTTTTTGTCTAGATCGGCGCTTAGCCACTGATGAACCAGCTGCCAGCGGTGAGACTGGGCAAACTTCTCGACGTGGTACTTAAAGCGCTGTTGAAGATAGTCCCGCTGGCGAGCGGTGAGCCCTAAGACTTCGTCAATCTCGCTAGGGGCCATATCTTGAAGCCTCAAGCTCAGGTAGTCTACGCAGGCTTGCTGGTCTTGATCTTCGAGGTATTGAACGAGCTCCTTGATAATGCGATCGCGCAGCACGCTCTCAGAGGGATCGGTGACATCCGAAACCATCTTCTCTCGAATCTGTTGGATGACCGGTGAGCGAAAGAAACCGTCGTCATCCCCTTTGGGCGAATCAACCGCCATTTCAATATCCACAGAGGTCTCTGCTGGCAGCCGCCGAGCAAACGCCTGAGCACGCAGAACCAATAGCTGCTGGTTGTAGCAACCAGGCAAGGAAATTCGACGCTTGGCATAGTGTTCACTGAAGGCCATGTATTCAGCTAGCTCTAGGCGAGTGCGCGGCGAATACTGATTGCTTAGATGGTTTTCTCGGCGGAAGGCTTTGAGCACCTCGATGTAGAAGCCCTGTAGAAAGTCTTCTAAGAGAGTGCATCGACCCTGGAAGCCGAGCTGGGTACGGGCTGGCGCGATATAGCGGTAGGCGATCGCACTCAGTCGACCGTGCAGCTCGATTCTGCCCCGACGAGAGCCGAGTAAATAGTAGTCGAGGTACTTTTTAATTCGGTTCTGAGCTAGCTGCCTTTGCCAGGCAGTGACCTCACCAGAGGCCTGAATGCGAGAGCTTTTGCGACAGATGCGCGTTACTTCGATCGCAAGTCTGGTCGCGACCGTATTGACAACCTTCGCGCTGGTGGTAATTTTGCTGTTAATTTCAACTGTCAGGAAATCGATCAGCTTTTGATCAACCGAGCAAAGCGTCTGCTCTTTGCCGTCCGCAAGCGTACTAGTGCTAATTCGATTAGGTTCTAGATCGGTCTTGTGGCCAGTGGTTGGGCCAGCGGTTGGGCCAGTATCCGAAGAAATCGGTCCTGAAGGAACGGTTTCTGGAGAATTGGCGGTAATAGTAGACTGCTCAGATCTGGGAATAGAAGACTCCAACGAATTAACGGTTTTAGACTGAGTTTTAGACTGAGTCTTGGACTGGCCTTCCGGATGGGTGGTAGTAGAATTAGTAGTATAAAAAGCAACTGGGTTCTGACAGCCGTCGGTGATAGGGTGAAGCATAGTAGATGGGCTCAATATTCTCTAGGTTGATGCGCAAAAAGGCGGTCTGATCTGACTGTTTCAATCTAGAGAATTGGAATCCAGTTCCTGATAATTGGTGTGTCAGTAATGCAATCAACTGTCACACGGCAACTGTCACAACAAAAGGCGGACTCTAAGAATATTTTCATAGATGGACCTGCAACACTGATGGGGTAAGGCGGTTAACGTGACTCAGATGTCCTAAAGGTCAGACATTGCATCTAGATGAAAGGGTTTGGCTGGCTATGCCAATTAGCCCATCGGTCTATAGCGTCTGTTATAGCAGCGGTGCAACCCTTCCATCGCTTTTCAGCGCTAAGGGAACACGCACCAAGACAAAGTCAGGAAATGCATCGTCTTTTGCTATGGAGTGGTCACGCCTCAAGCTAGGTTTAATCCGCTAGCTCTGCGCCCCACTCGAGTGCATCTTGCCAACCTTGGCCCTGACGAACTACCCGAGGGGTGCCGTCCGTCATATCCAAAATGGTAGATACTTGATGCCTGAATTCAGAATCACCATCTACTATTACGTCTACTAACTTCTCCATCCGGTCAAACAGCTCGGCCTTTGGTAAAGCTTCTATATCGGACTCTACAGAATTACTAACGATAGGTGAAGCAGAGGTAGAGATGATCGGATTGTTCAGGGCTTCTATCAGCGCTAAGCACAGCGGGTTATTGGGGACTCGAATGCCGGTTGTTCGCCGTTTTGGATTAATTACCAGCTTGGGAACTGCTTTGGTCGCCGGGAGAAGAAAGGTATAAGGCCCTGGAATCAACCGCTTCATAATTTTGTAGGCGGTGTCACTGACTCGGGCGTAGCTGGCTACATTAGAGAGAGAAGCGCAGAGAAAGGTCAGTGGTTTATCGTTGGAGAGCTGCTTGAGCTGCCGCACTCTTTTGATGGCTGATTTTGAACCTAGATCGCAGCCAATAGCATAGACCGTATCAGTGGGATAGAGCATAATGGCTCCTTGGCGGAGATCGTCTCGCAGCGCGCTAATTGTTCTGGGATCGGGCGTGACGGGATGAACTTCGTACAGGGTAGCCATGGCTGAAAATTCAAGGGGATGTGGAAATTAGTTGCTTATGAAAACGTTAGCCTATCTAGACTGTCCGACTGGCATTGCGGGTGATATGTGCCTGGGCGCATTGGTTCATGCTGGAGTCCCGATAGACTATCTAGAAGAACAGCTTGCCAAGCTAGGACTAGAGGGAGAGTTTCAGCTGCGATCTGATCTAGTTCTACGCCAGCAGCAGTCCGCGACCAAAGTTTACGTAGACATGCTGACAGCTAATTTACCGGCAGCGCAGGCAGCACCGGTCGCAGCAACTAGTGAATCTCATCACCATCATACTGACCAGTCGGCTCATCATCATATCCACCCTCTCTCCCATCATCACAATGGGCGAAAGCTGCCTGAGATTGAAGCGTTGATTCGGCAGGCTGATCTACCTAAGCGAGTGACAAGGTGGAGCCTAGCTGTTTTCAGGAAACTAGCGGCGGCAGAAGCAAGCGTGCATGGCATTGCGCCGGAGCAGGTTCACTTTCATGAGGTGGGAGCGACGGACGCGATTGTGGATATTGTGGGAACCTGTTTGGGGCTAGATTGGCTAGGCGTCGACCGGCTGATTTGCTCTGCGCTGCCAACAGGGGGTGGTACGGTGCGCTGTGAGCATGGACTGCTGCCAGTGCCTGCGCCTGCGGTGCTAGCGATGATGGTCGGTGCCAATGTGTCGGTGTACAGCAACGGCATTGAGAAGGAACTGGTGACGCCTACTGGGTGCGCGATCGCAATCACCCTATCCGAATCCTTTGGTCCGCCCCCTCGATTCACCCTCCAAAAACTCGGTCTTGGTGCTGGCGGGCGAGACCTACCTATTCCCAATATCCTGCGTCTCTGGATCGGCAGCATTCCCGACGACACCCTTCCCCATTCCTCAAGCCACCACCACGAAACTAAAAAAAAAGTCTGAACGCGCCGCCTGAAACCATCGTAGAGCTGCAAACTCAAATAGACGACTGTTCACCGCAGGCAATTGGCTTTGTCTTTGAGCAGCTGTTTTCGGCGGGCGCTGTGGATGTGTTTAGCCAGGGCGTAGCGATGAAGAAAAATCGGCTAGGGATATTGCTGACGGTGATTTGTCCGGAATCGAAAGTTACTAGCTGTGAAACCGTTTTGTTTGAGGAAACAACAACTTTAGGTATTCGACAAACTCGGCAGCAGCGGACCGCTTTGGCCAGGGAGATGGTTAAGGTTTCTACTGTCTATGGAGAGATGGCGGTGAAGCTGGGCTGGATGAATGGCAAAGTGGTGAATGTACAGCCAGAGTATGAGGATGTGGCTGAGGGGGCGCGATCGCACAGCATTCCCTGGAAAAACGTACATCAGACCGTAATGGCAGCAGCGGTTGCCCAATACGGCGCTCTCAACGAGTCTGGCCGTGAGTCTGACTAGCTTTACGCTGCTGGAATGCCTGACTTGCCCTCTTTTGAGCTGCTCTAAAGCTACGGGAAAAGATCCGAAAGTCTTCCAGGCTCTCTGTCTCGTTCTGGGCAGGCTCGTTTTGAGTAGTCGTGATGTTCTCTCCCTGTTTGGGTTTGACCCTTACGAGGTTGTACTCCACGTTGTCGCTGTAGATAGCAAACATTACGTCGCAGATTTCTATGAACTGAACAACGTTTCGGCACTCGGCCTCCATACAAGGCCGGTAATAATTGATCACGCTAGCTAGGCGTGCCTCTAAATAGAGCTGCGAGTTTGGCGAAATTAGTACGAGCTTGAGCATCAGTACGGCTAGGTTCAGCGGATTGCCCTGGGTCAATAGTGTCTCAAATAAGGGCGAGGGCTGACGCCTGTCTTCGGTCGTCAGCAAATCAATGAGTCGATTGCAAGTCCGCAGTGTTAGCGAAGGCTCTATTTCAGTTTCATCTTGCTCTAAATAGAGCTGTGTCAGAGATTGGCTTAGAGATGTCTCGAGCACCGTTACAAACTCTAGCTGCGCGATCGAAAAGCATAGATATTCAATCAAACTCTCTTTGTAGTCTTTGTAAGCGGTGCCTGCCGTCTGCTGCTGAAAAATACGCGCTACATTGCGATAGCTAAACTGACCGCCCCGCAGCAAAATTGACTTAATTAGCCGCAGGACTTCGCCGCCTAGCACCGTTGGATTGGGATACTTGCTCTCTAGCTGTGATGAGCTTTGAAAGGCTGTGTACATAGCTAGTTCGTGCTTGAACTTATCTTTTAGCCTGCGGGCCATCTTTCTAGCCGCTTCCTTTTGCTCTAAGGAATTGCTGCTGTCTATAGCCTGAGCCGTGAGCTGATAGGTAACATAGCGACTGCTCCAGCTACCGGGATGCGTGGGGCCAATCCGCCGGGCGGCGAATAGTTTGAGCGCCTCGAAATCTTGGCTAGCCGCAAAATTTAGCAGCCACCGTCGTAGGCGCTTCAGGCTGGGCGAAAAGGCTGGTTTCTTCAAAGAAGGCTGGTCGAAGAGTGCCAGCATCGTGTGGACCATATCACTCTGGCATCTGCGATCCCAGTTGTTGACGAGGATATAGCAGGCGCGTTTCAAGGTGCTACGAAATGTCTGCTCATCGTCTGCGAAGAGAATTTGATACAGGAAAGAGAACTCTGCTTCGACTGCTTCGACAGAGCTGCTATGACCGAAAAATAAGTTTTCAAACTTAGCGAGCGATTCGACCGGTGGCAGCTTTCTGGCGGAATCTAGGAGGTCGTCATAAAGCTGCTGCTGTGCCAGATTAAATGCCGTCGGCTCGTCTAGTTCATCTGCTGACAACACGTTCATCGCAACACACTCATCGCAATCTAAAAGGCAGTTCATATCACCATTTAGACTGCCCGCTGAGCGTTTAAACAATCAGCCTTGATGGGTCTGATGGTGTGTGAATACACCGTCATCGGTATGGGGGCGGAGGGACTTGAACCCTCACGATTTTTACAATCAACGGATTTTAAATCCGCAGCGTCTACCATTCCGCCACGCCCCCTGGAGCCTGTGAGTTGAGGTCTCTGATATCGATAGTATCGATGACTATCGCCTGATTGCACTCACAGATGTCTATTGCACCACCAAGCGGACGGATTGGCAACTGGTTTTAGTCAATTGTTCTGGGCTTCGTGCTGGACATAGTGGAAGTGGAAGACGTAGGGGAACGGGAGAGATCTGACGCTGGAAATGCATTTCTAATTAAGGATGCGTAGGAATCACGGTTTGGGGTCTACTATATATAGTGAATCGACGGGTTTTATAGGATACTGCTTTACCGATGACATTTCTTGGTCTTGACTCTCCAGCGCTGATCGCTCTTGGTCTGTATGTGGCTTTGGGCGGGCTGTATTTAGTTGTGGTGCCAGTGGCGCTAATGACGTATCTGAAGCTGCGATGGACGGCGGCAGGTTCGATTGAACGACTGTTGTTTTATGGGCTGATGCTGGTGTTTTTCCCAGGTTGCCTGTTAGTGAGTCCGTTTTTGAACTTTCGCCCTATGCGGCGTGAAGTCTAGGCTCTGTAATGAGAAGAATTGATGTTATTGGGATTGGCATTGGCGTCTTTGCGGCGGGCGGATTGCTATATCTGGTGTTTGCCTGGGCCGGGATGGACGGTCTGTCGGCAGGAATTTGGAGTCAGGTGGTTTTTGTCGCTGGATTGTTGGGCTGGACGGCGACTTATGTGGTGCGCGCGGCGAGTAAAAAGATGACGTACTACCAGCAGCTAGAGGACTATGAAGAGGCCGTCCTGCAAAAAAGACTGGAAGAGATGAGCCCTGAAGAACTAGCGAAGCTACAGGCAGAGGTTGAAACAGAGCGGTTGGAATCAGAGCGGCTAGAAGAAGCGCAGTAGAGGGCGAGTAATTGATAGTGTCTATTAAAGAAAGATTTGATGAACTGCGCGATCGCAACGAATGCGCCCTGATTCCTTTTATCACCGCAGGCGATCCTGATCTAGCAACGACCGCCGAAGCACTACAGGTACTCGATCGCAGCGGCGCGGACATCATTGAGCTAGGCGTTCCCTATTCCGATCCGCTAGCGGATGGTCCCACTATTCAGGCAGCAGCGACTCGAGCTTTGGGCCGTGGGGTGACGTTGGCAGCGGTGATCGAGCTAGTAGCAGAGGTAGCGCCAAAGCTGTCTGCTCCGCTAGTGCTATTTACCTACTACAATCCCATTTTGAACCGGGGAGTTGAAAAGTTCCTCAAAGATATTTATGCAGCAGGGGCGCGGGGGCTGCTGGTGCCCGATCTGCCTTTGGAAGAGATGGATTCATTGCTAGAGGCGGCAGCAGCGATTGGGATTGCGGTGATTCTGCTGGTGGCACCTACGTCTACGGATGAGCGGATCAAGGCGATCGCAAACCGCTCTCAGGGATTTGTCTACCTGGTCAGCGTCACTGGCGTTACGGGTATTCGACGAGAGGTGGCAACCCGCGTTGAAGGTTTGATTTTTGATCTGCACAGTGCGACGAATAAGCCTGTTGGCGTTGGTTTTGGTGTATCAGAACCTTCGCAGGCAAAGCAGCTGAAAGATTGGGGTGCGGATGGGGTGATTGTGGGCAGTGCGATCGTGAAGCGATTGGCAACCGGCACGCCAGCAGAAGGCTTGGCCTCTGTTGGGGAATTTTGTACCCAGCTGAAAGCTGCCATCAAGTAAAGTCGCTGGCGTCAAATACAGACTTCTCTCGCTTATGGACGCGCACTCAATAAAGGTACCGGCGATAGCAACACTTATTGCACTGGGCACAGCAGTGCTGTGCCCCTACGTCGGTACGTTATTTATTTGCGGCTCTCTTATATCTCGATTATTGTCTCTGTTTTCCCTTCAGAGATTCTCGGAATTGGCGAATTAGACTATTCTCTCCAACTGTTTGATGAATTAAAAGAAAAGGAGAAAAATCACTGGCCTTCAAAGGTGCGAGAGCGATACTGTTTTCAGCTTTTTGGTATTTATCATCATTGAGAAGGTAAATAGTTAATACTTTACTGTTGAATCTCCAAATTTCCGGAACTGTAAGCTGCGCGTAGATTTTGAATCGATTTAACGAGCTGCTAGTGATATCGATTTCTACAGCTAGATCGGGTGGTGGGGATTTAGAGAGATCTATTTGATCTAGCGATCGCACTAACGGCTCATTCTGGATGTAGTAGCACTGATCGGGTTCGAGTCCTTGGGAAAGATCTTCGCGATCGCACGTTCTCGAACCCAAGCTGCGTATTTCTAACCCTAGCTCTTCTGTTGCCGCTTCTATCAGACGACCGATAATTTTCTTGTAGCTTTCGTGAGGATCTAGCGGCATCCTAATCTCTAATGTTCCGTGCTCGTAGGTAAGCCGAACGGCAGGCTCTTGCTCGAAATCAGTCACCAAAGACTGATAGGTTTGCCAGCTAATATTCTGCAAAATCACCCGGTCAGGAGACTGAATCGTCTTGTTTATAGGAATCGCGATCATGGTGCAAACCTAGCCAGTGGCTCTATATTAACGAGCTCACCACTAAGCTCACCATGAATCTGACCGTTAGTGGCCAAGATTCGACCGCTCTTAACATCAAACGGGCTTTCGTCATAGGCAGTGACCGTGCCACCTGCCTCTTCTACCAAAATCACACCTGCCGCCACGTCCCAGGGCGACAGCCCCCGCTCCCAATATCCATCCAATCGTCCACAGGCGACATAGGCCAGATCGATTGAAGCTGCTCCCCCTCTACGAACGCCGCGAGTGAGATGAGTGAGATGACAGAACTCTGCATAGTTGTTGTCGATTGTTTCACGGCGGTCATAGGCAAAGCCAGTGACCAGCAAGCTATCCGCAATCGTCTCTGTCTTAGAGACGCTGATAGGCTCTCGGTTACAGGTCGCACCCAATCCTTTGGCCGCCCGGAATAGATGAGCGCGTACCGGATCAAAGATGGCACCTACCGCTGGTTTGCCATCGATCAAAAGGCCTACCGAACAGCCGCAAAAAGGGTACTGATGGGTGTAGTTGGTCGTACCATCCAGCGGATCTACGGCCCAGAGCAGCTGATCGGTTTGCTTGCCAATGCTGCCTGATTCTTCAGCGAGGATGGCATGGTCTGGGACGTGTCGATGTAAAACGGCAAGGACTTCTTTCTCAGCTGCTTTGTCGGCCTCGGTGACGAGATCTCCAGGGCGGCCTTTCTGCTGGATGTTAGAGAGGTTTCCCCAATAGTACTGGAGGACTGCGCCACCTGCACAAGCGGCTTCGGTAGCGATGTCTAGGAACCGCTGGAGATCTTCGGCAGAGTAGGTCATATGCAGGCGAGGAATTTTCTTTTGGCTGAGCGTAGTGTAGTTGGCTAAGGTTGACGTTAGGTTAATCTGCCAACCTCAGTAGATTAGTTCGCCAGGCTCAGTCGTCGTCGATTAAGATGCCGGAACGGGTTGGACCTTTGCCAAAGTAGCGCCCAAACTGAAGCTCGTAGACTTCGTCTTCGTCCTGGGTTTCTACTTCTAGGTCGCTGCGGGGATAGCTGACGCACAGCAGGGCATAGCCTTGTTCGCGTAGATCTGGGGAGAGTCCCATCGCTTCGGGCTGATGGAGCTCGCCGGAAAGAACGCGCACGGCGCAGGCGGTGCAGGCACCGTTGCGGCAGGCGTAGGGAAGATCGGCGGCCTGGTTCTCTGCGGATTGTAGAATGTAGCGATCGCGCGGCACCTGCACGGTATAGACAGTATTCTTTTGCCGGTGATGGATACGAACGCGATAGGTTTCAGCCATGGGAAAAGAGAGTTGGGCGGAGCAGTCCTTCTATGATTGCATGTGATCGCAGGGAAGTTTAGTCCGTGGAAAATTAGTAGGGTATTCACTCCGCTTTCTGTTACGATGGCAAAGCTGTAAGTCGTTGCCTGTAAAAGACCTGAGCTGGCTTTGACCAGAGCGAACTACTAGCAAAATAAAGGAGAGATGGCCGAGTGGTTGAAGGCGCAGCACTGGAAATGCTGTAACGGGGCAACTTGTTCGAGGGTTCGAATCCCTCTCTCTCCGTTCTTCTAAACTTTTGGACACAAGCCTCTAGATAAAAGACAGCGTTGCTCTATCGGTACAGCCTTGCACTACGAGTACAGCTCTGCTTGATCGAGCTTTTCCTTGCCAAGCGCAATTCCACCGACCGTGATCATCGAGATGCCTGTCCACTGAACAATCTCTAAGTCTGATGCTGGTGTAAAGCTCCAGGAGAACAGCAAAGTGAGCAGCGGCGTCGCTGCGGCAATGATCCCCGTTCGAGGCCCAATAGCGAGCAGGCTGGCGTAATTTAGCAGGTAGGCAACTAGCATCAATAGCCCAATCAGCAGCCCCCAACAAGCGAAGCTGAACCAGCTAAGATCGACTAGTTGAAGCGGCTTGACTAGTAAAACTAAGCTGCTGAGGATAGCGACAGTAGAGAACTGCGCGACAGAGGTGGGAATGGGATGACATCTCTGCTGATAGCAGAAGTTAGTAAGCAAAATGTATAGGCTAAGCGCAACGCTAGCGAGTAGCCCTGTCCAGATCAGGTTAGCTGAACCAGTGGTGAAGGCAGGTTCTACAATCAGCAAACCACCCATTGCGATCGCAACCAACGCCAACGTGCCAAACGGCGTCAGCGGTCGCTCTTGCTGCAAAACCAGACCAGAAGAAATAGCTGTCAGCGGATAGAGAAAGAACAGCGCTGAGCCGATAGCCGCCCCCAACACCCCGATACTTTGGTACAGCAGCACCTGAGAGAGAAACAAAGCGATACCGCTGCCCGCTAGCGGCAACAGTAGCTGCTCGCGGACAGACATCCATTCTTGCAGGTCATCCCAGGTATTTCTGTATAGCTGCGGCGCTAGTAGGATCAGACCCGGTACCATGACCAGCATTCTGAGCCAGAGAAGCGCAGTGGATGATAGGAAGCCAGCGCCAAGCTGTCCAATTTCAATCAGGTCGAACCAGCTACCGCCTTGAGCTAGGGTACTAAACAGGCAGTAGTGAAGTGCGGCCAACACGGTGGCGATCGCACTCAAAACCAACCCGCGATTTATCTTTGCTTGCTGGATAGGCAGTCTATCTGCTTGCTGCTGAAGCACCCTTCTTCGCCGCTGTTCGGAGGTAGAAGGCGTCGGCAGCTCTATTGTGCGATCGCGCCTATCAGCTACCACCTCCTGCGCTGGCGCACTCTCACCAGGTAAAAGCGGACCAGACCCCCAAGGAGCGATCCGCTCTGTTGTTATCTCTGCCGCACTTTCAAGTTGGAGGTCTTCAGGATTTGTGGACTGAAGGTCTTCAGCTAGGGCAAGCAGATGAGCGTAGTCTTCTCTCAAAGTGTCAAGCTGACTTTGCAGAAGCTCTGTTTCTGCCTCTAGATAGCTTCTTTTGGCTTCTAGCTGCTCTATATCTTGAGTCAGCTGACTGGCATGACGCTGCTGAAGCGCTTCTAGAGAAGTTTCTAGAAAAGCGATCGGGACATCCTGCCGCTGCGAATCATCGCTATCAGAATCTGGGTTGACCGGCGTCATTGGTGATTTTCAGGAAGGAACTCTACTGTAATAGCCAAAGTCGCTGATCGGAAGACCATGTTTGAAAGGCAATACTCTCGGAAGGGGATACCCTCGAAAGGTGATGATCTCAAAAAGCGATAGTAAAGTCCTACCAGATAACCGGTCCCTGGTATTGATGTGATGGTTACAAGTTGGGTAATTTCGCGAAGTTTTGTCTGTATCTTCTATTCAGCTAGAGAGGCAAAAGATAGCCAACGGGACCTCTCTAGCGCTACTTAACGAGACCTGAACCCCCAATCAGTCAGGCGGGGTGAGGCGATCTACAGTCTAGATACATACATTCTAGATAATAGTGCCGTCGGGAATGGTGGCATTTTTCAAGACCACGACGATTCCACTACGGATGTAATAGCCTTCGGCTTCGCGTTCGGCTTCTTCAACATTGTCTTTGTTGATGATCTGAACGTTTTTGCCGATTCGAGCATTCTTATCGATGATGGCTTTGCGAATGACTGAGCCTGCACCAATACCAATAGGGATTTGACCCGGCTTCTGGGCAGACAGTGGGAACTCACCGTCTTCGTCCATTTGCTCGTAGTAGTCGGAGCCAATTAGCAATGAGCTGTCAATCTCACAGCCAGCGTGAATGCGCTGACGCAGGCCGATTACCGAATTGTGAATGCGGCATTTTTTGAGGATGCAGCCTTCGCTGATGATCGATTTCGTAATCTGGCTGTCTTGGATTTTGCTTGGAGGGAGGTAGCGCGATCGCGTATAGATCGGCGCTTCTTCGTTGTAAAAGCTGAAAGCAGGGTGGGGCTGATCGGTCAGTGCAATGTTGGCATCGTAAAACGCCTCAATCGTACCGATATCTTCCCAATATCCCTTGAATAAATAAGCCTGGACATTGTAGTCGCGAGCGGACGCTGGGATGATCTCTTTGCCGAAATCTGTCTGATCCGGATACTGCTTCAGCAGATCTATTAGCACCTGCTTTTTGAACACGTAGATGCCCATAGAAGCGATAAACGGCTTATCTTCCGCTTCGTCGGGGGAAAGTCCCATCGCGGTTGTGTCGACCTTCATCGCTTCGAGCGCCTCACCTTTAGGCTTCTCAGAAAATTCAACGATGCGGTTGTTTTCGTCTACTTTCATCAGGCCAAAGCTAGAAGCTGTCTTGTAGCCAATCGGTACGACTGAGAGGGTGACATCTGCGCCACTTTCGCGATGCTTCATCACATAGTCGCTGTAGTCCATGCGGTAGAGATGATCGCCCGAAAGGATGATGAACTCATCTACATCCGCCTCTTCAAACATCCACATGTACTTGCGAACAGCGTCAGCAGTCCCCTCAAACCAGCTCGGGCTATCTGGAGTCTGCTGCGCAGCTAAGACTTCTACAAAGCCGTCGCTAAACGTAGAAAAGTTGTATGCCTTTGAAATGTGCCGGTTCAGCGAAGCCGAGTTGAACTGAGTCAGCACGTAGATCTTTAAAATACCGGAATTTAAACAGTTACTGACCGGGATATCGATCAGACGATACATTCCTGCTAGTGAAACGGCAGGTTTTGCACGAACTTTGGTCAGCGGATAAAGGCGGGTGCCAGCACCACCGCCCAAAATTATTGAAAGTACTCTTTTCACAACGTCAATCCTGGCTCACAGATATAGGCCGTCACATCACAATTAGTGTGAGTGGGTATCTGCCAGTTGGCAAGAGGGGATGGACACATATATCTATTTCTATTTATATAAATCTTGGTTCACAAGGGTAGAAAATATCTTTTGCGAAGGGTTAGTCGGGGTTTTGATAACGAGTCTTGCGCTTACTGATCCTTCGTTACCGGCCCCTTATTTACGGCTTTGGAGCTTGCCGAGCGATCCGAGCTGGCGAATTGCTCACTGGGTTTATTTGTGCTGTCTCAGGTGCTGTGTCGGATGCCGTACCAGATACCCTGTCAGAGGCTGTGGCAGATACCGTGTCAGACGATGTGACGATCGGACCGTTTTCTATGAGGTAGTTAGCGACTCCCTTGACTAGGTCTCGAATAGCGACGGGATCGCCGCTGTAGTCAATAGCAACCGTTAGGGCGTAGCGCTTGCCGTCTATCTTCATTGCGAGCGAGCTCCCGAGCAGCCGATCGTTTTGACCAGTTTTTTCGCCCATCCATTCCACAGCAGTTCCAACTTCTTGCAGTGCCTGGTAGCCTAGCTCCTGATCTTTTTGGCTGAGCAGTGCCTGTAGCAGCGCTTCGTCTCCAGGGTAAGAAAGGCGATAGGTGTTCACTATCATCGTGGTGATGTCGTCAGTGGTGACGCGGTTGCTCTGAGTCCCGGCGTTGGGTGGAAGGATGCGATCGCCCGCTAGCTTATGATCGACAAAGGTATTCTGGTAACCCTGCTTAGCTAACGTTTTGGCAATATCTTCTCGGCCAATGTAGTCAATTAGCTGATTAGTAGCGATGTTGTTGCTTTCATCGATCATCCGGCTCATCACATGAACGAGCGAATATTCTTTGTCAACCTCGATAGTGGCTCCGAGCGCGTTTTCGGTGAAGTTGTTTGGATCGATGTAGAGTTTGCTCTCGAGATCGATGTTTTTGCTATTGGCTTTGTCTAGAAGGGCGATCGCAATCGGCAGCTTAATCAAGCTGGCAGGGCTAGCAAGCAGCTGTTCACCCTGATAACGACGGCACGTATCGGGATTGAGACTACCGCTCTTTGCTCTTGTGCTAGCCTCGATTGGGTCAAACGGTGCGTCAATCTGGCACAGCGTAATATGAACACCCTCGCCAGAGAGCCGAGCATCGCTAACGATGTCCGATAGAAAGGCGCTATCGGCGGCGAGCACTTTTTGCTCAGCAGTCGCTAGCAGATTTTTGTATTGAGCTTTTTTGTCGTTGGCCTGCTGATAGAGAGGAACGCCTTTGGGAATGGCGGATAGCTTTTCGATGGAGTCTCGCCACAGAGCTTTTTCGCGCCGGGTGAAGACTAGTGCCACTTCTAGATTCTCAGCTGCTTGAGCCGACTGGTAAGCGTCGACAGCTTGACGGCCTAACTCTATAGCCTGCTCATAGTTGGCGCGATCGGTATTTTTCTTGACAACAGCGGCCTGCGCTAATTTCTGCTCGCTTTCGGTTGAGGTCAGATCCGCAGACTGAGAAGATTCTTCGGTTGCTGGATTCGCTGCTGGCTTGACTTGTTTTGAGGCGGTGTTTTCTAGCGGGGTAGCCAGAGTGCCTGCTAGTACGAGTAGGGCGCTAGCGGTAGTTGCGATCGCAGCGGTATACCAAAAGCCAGACATCTAGACGCAGGGACAAACCCGAATGAGGTGAGCATAAAAGCTTAACAAAACTACGTAAATCGCTTTGCCATAGAGAATACCATCTAGACGGTTCTGTGGTCTGTCGGCCTGCTACCCTTCTATGTTGTTGGCTATTTTGCTCCACGTGGTCTTGAATAGTGACCCGTTATCATAACAGAGCAAAATAGTCAGCTAGCGTGCGAATGCATCCGACGCTAGCTATAATCGTTGGCCATTTTGCTCCACGTGGTCTTGAATAGTGACCCGTTATCATAACAGAGCAAAATAGTCAGCCAGTATCCAGCCAACCGGCACTATCAAAAGAGAGAACCCCTATGTCAGCCATCCGCGAGTTGCACAAACAGCTCACGACTAAAGAGCGCAGCGCCGTTGAGATTGCCCAGGCCCAGCTTGAGCAGGCCCAGGCCGTAGAGCCCCAACTCAGCAGCTTTGTTTCTTTGACGGCTGAAAAAGCGCTGGCCCAGGCTCAAGCCGTAGATGCCAAAATCGCGGCAGGTGAAGACATCGGTCTGCTTGCTGGCATTCCGATCGCGCTCAAGGACAACTTATGCACCAAGGGCATTCGCACGACTTGTAGCTCCCTGATGCTAGAGAACTTTGTGCCGCCGTATGAGTCGACGGTGACCGAGCGGCTAGACGCAGCGGGCGCTGTGTTTGTAGGCAAAACCAATCTAGATGAGTTTGCGATGGGCGGCTCTACGAAGAATTCTGCCTTTGGGCCATCGAAAAATCCTTGGGACATATCGCGCGTACCGGGGGGATCTTCTGGCGGATCGGCGGCGGCGGTAGCCGGTGGTCAAACGCCGATTGCGCTCGGCTCTGATACGGGTGGATCGATTCGCCAGCCCGCTTCTTTTTGCGGCATTGTCGGCATGAAGCCGACCTATGGACTGGTCTCGCGTTTTGGCCTAGTGGCGTTTGCTTCGTCGCTCGACCAGATTGGTCCGTTTGGGCGCACGGTGGAAGATACCGCTATTTTGCTGAGTGCGATCGCTGGGCACGATCCCAAAGACGCCACCAGCCTCAAAGTCGACATTCCCGACTACACCCAGTCACTAAGATCAGACCTAAAGGGGCGCAAAGTCGGCATCATCAAAGAAACCTTCGGTGACGGCCTAGACAGCGAAGTCGGCGCGGCTGTGCAAGTAGCCATCGACCAGCTCAAAGCGCTAGGCGCAGAAGTCAAAACTATCTCCTGCCCTCGGTTCAACTACGGCGTATCGGCCTACTACATCATTGCCCCCTGCGAGGCGTCAGCAAACTTGGCCCGGTACGACGGCGTCCGCTATGGCCTGCGATCGTCAGAGCCCAACCTGCTCTCGATGTACAACAAAACCCGGTCAGAGGGCTTCGGTGACGAAGTCAAACGCCGCATCATGATCGGCACCTACGCCCTTTCCGCAGGCTACTACGATGCCTTCTATCTCAAGGCTCAAAAAGTCCGCACGCTGATGAAGCAAGACTTTGAAGAAGCCTTTGAGGAAGTAGACATTTTGGTGAGCCCCACCGTCCCCACTACCGCCTTCAAAGTCGAAGAAAACGACGATCCGCTCAGCATGTACCTGCTAGATCTGATGACTATTCCCGTCAACATGGCGGGCCTGCCGGGAATCAGCGTGCCCTGTGGGTTCGACAAGAATGGTATGCCGATTGGCCTTCAGCTAGTAAGCAACGTCCTTCGCGAAGATCTACTCTTTGAGGCTGGTCACGCCTACGAGCAGGCAACTGACTGGCACAATCACACGCCGAAGCTCTAGATCATTAGGTATCGAGCTACGAGGAATCAAACGCTTATGAATGAACTGGACAAACAGAAAAGTTCCGTCCGGCAACGGGCGAATCAGATAAAAGAGTACAGATGTAAAAATTTGATTGCCGTAATCGAGAATCCAAAAGATATCAAAAACATCGGTACCATCATCAGGAACGTGAACGCTCTTGGCGTAGAGAAGGCTTATATCGTGGACCCCAAGAAAGCCCTGCCCGATGATTGGCAAGAAATGCGAGAGAAGAGGGCACTTTCTAAAACATCTGTCTCTGCAATCAAGTGGAGCTTCGTCAAGAGGTTTGACAGTACCGAAGCGTGTATCGATCACCTAGAACAAAATCGTTTTGTCTCTATCGTTACCTCTCCACATCTAAAGGGCAGGAAGAACGCTGTCCTAGACGAGGCTGATTACACGACATACACCAAGCTGGCTGTGTGGTTTGGAAATGAGTCTATGGGTATCAGTAACTTAGCTGTAGAGCACAGCGACCTGTGTGTAAGCATTCCTATGTTTGGCATGATAGAGAGCCTCAATTTAGGCACCACATCAGGAATAGTCTTGTACGAGATCACAAAGCAGCGCCGAGAATATCAACGTCAATATCAATGGAGAAACAACCGAGGCTCAAAGCTCAACAACGAGTAATCGCTTGATCGTCTAGCTTATTCTTCGTTTATTTTGCTTTTTATGGGTTCTGACGTTTGTGCGATCGCACCCACTGAAAATAGCACTATTCCAACTCTATCAATATGCTCACGCAAAGGCTCATCTCCCAAGCTGCTGTAATCTACGACATCAAAGAAGTACGGTATCGGTCGCACTTCGTTCAAGCTGTCCAATAACCGAAGAACCGTAGTGTATGTAATCTCCTTCCCTTTGATTGCTAAGTCTACATCGGAGCCTTGCTGATGAGTCCCCTTAGCCCGCGAGCCAAACAAAACAATTTCGTCAATCTCTGGCAGCTCAGCTGCGGCAGCACAAATGTGATGAAGATCTCGGGCAATCAACCCGTGATTCGCCGGTTTATTTCGACTCATTTTCCCAATCTGCCTTCTTTGCCTGAAAGGTTTTGTACAGAGCGGCAATAAGAGAATAGTAGCGTTCTCGGATGCGTTGCTCTATCGTCTGAGCAATCTCTTCCTTGTAGGTATGAGCCGTCAAATTGCGATCATCAAGTGCATCTATCCATGCGTGACCTTCACTGATAAGACCAATCAAGTGGGCTTGCTTGAGCACTTCTCTTGGTGACTTAGCGATCACGCCTTCTGCTAGCTCATAGTCCTTAAGTATCTTCCACGACAGCTCAAAAGCCATTTCAAAGAACTGAATAAGTCCAGCTCGTTCTAAGACGGAAGGGTTTTCAACTCTCAACGCGTCACGAAGTAGTAGGAAAGCGCTCTCAAAGTTTGAATAGCGCTGTATCCAGCGCGTATCTGGGTCTCTCATGCGTTTTTTCCTCCACCGCAAAGTGTCAGAGAAAAGGGCTAAAGCCATACTACCGCCCCTACCCCCCAATCCCTCTGTTTGATAAGATCAAACGCTGACCCTCATTCATCTCTCTTCAGACAGAAAAACTGAAGACCCCGCAGTTAAGGAGACTGTTTCCTCATGGCCAAAATGTATTACGACAGCGATGCCAACCTCGATTTGCTCAACGGCAAGACGGTGGCCATTATCGGCTATGGCTCGCAAGGCCATGCCCACGCGCTCAATCTAAAGGACAGCGGTGTGAACGTGGTCGTCGGTCTCTATGAAGGCAGTCGCTCAAAGGCCAAAGCTGAAGCCGAAGGGCTTGCCGTCAAATCAGTAGCTGATGCTGCTAAAGTCGCCGATTTCATTATGATTTTGCTGCCTGATGAAGTACAGCGCAGTGTCTACAAAGAAAGTATTGAGCCAGGACTAGAAGCAGGTAACGTTCTTGCGTTTGCCCACGGCTTTAATATCAATTTCGCTCAAATCGTGCCGCCAGAAGAAGTAGACGTGGTAATGGCTGCACCAAAAGGTCCTGGTCACCTTGTCCGCCGGACCTATGAGCAGGGCCAAGGCGTTCCGGCGCTGTTTGCGGTCTTTCAAGATGCTTCTGGGCAGGCTCGCGATCTGGCGATGGCCTATGCAAAAGGAATTGGCGGCACTCGCGCTGGCATTCTAGAAACGACGTTCCGTGAAGAAACTGAGACAGATTTATTCGGTGAGCAGGCGGTGCTTTGCGGTGGCCTTAGCGAATTGATTAAAGCCGGTTTTGAGACTTTGACTGAGGCGGGCTATCAGCCTGAGCTGGCCTACTTTGAGTGTCTGCACGAAGTGAAGCTGATTGTGGATTTGATCGTAGAAGGCGGTCTAGCGAAGATGCGCGATAGTATTTCCAATACGGCTGAGTATGGCGACTACACGCGCGGTCCTCGGATAATCACTGCCGAGACCAAAGCCACGATGAAGCAGATCCTAAAGGAAATTCAGACCGGGCAGTTTGCGCGTGAGTTTGTCCTAGAGGCGCAGTCGGGTAATGCCGGGTTCAATGCGACTCGGCGGATTGAAGCGGAGCATCCAATTGAGGAAGTCGGCAAAGATTTGCGGGCGATGTTTAGCTGGTTGAAAAAGGTGTAGCTGTCGGTAACCCGTGTGACTAACCTGACAACCGATGGCGATCGCACTACTCTCTGGCGCGATCGCCTAATTTTTGGTAGCGCTCTTTACCGTTTGCCCCTGCATCTTATGACTTTATGTAAGTTCAACTGTAGCTGGGGAATCTCCCTATAATCTTGAGTGATTGAAAACGGTCTTTACGAAAAGGCTAGCTCCATCAAAGCGCTTCGCTGTTTTGCTAACTCGACTGCCACAACACATTTCATTTTTCTGGTGAACTTATGCAATCCAAAGAAATCAACAATCCGCGTATGCATCCTACCGTTCGGGTCGAAGATGACCGCACAGGATCGGATTTGGAGACACTCAAGCGGGCATTTCTGGACAATTTGTTCTACGTGCAGGGGAAATCGCCGGAGATTGCCTCTATGCAGGATTACTATATGGCGCTGGCCTATACGGTGCGCGATCGCATGTTGCACCACTGGCTCAGCTCTGCGAGTACCTACCGTCAGCAGCAGGCGCGTACAGCGGTCTATCTATCTGCTGAGTTTTTGATGGGCCCCTACCTGGGCAACAACCTGATTAACCTGGACCTGTACGACGCTGTTGAGCAAGCTATGGCTGATTTGGGCCTTAGCCTAGCTGAAATTATGGCTCAAGAGCAAGAGCCCGGCTTGGGTAATGGCGGTCTCGGTCGACTGGCTGCTTGCTACCTAGATTCGATGGCCACTCTACAAATTCCGTCTCTAGGCTATGGCATTCGCTACGAGTTCGGCATCTTCAAGCAAGAGCTGCAAGACGGCTGGCAGGTTGAGCGTACTGATAAGTGGCTAGCGAATGGCAATCCCTGGGAAATCGTTCGACCTCAGTGGTCTCAAGAAGTGAAGCTGGGCGGATACACCAAGGCGTATACCGATAACACCGGTAGCTACCGGGTTGAGTGGGTGTGCGATCGCGTCGTCAAAGGCGTCCCCCACGACACCGCGATCCTTGGCTACAAGGTCAACACAGCCACCACGCTTCGCCTGTGGAAAGCTGAGTCTCCCGACGCCTTCGACTTTGAGGCTTTCAACCACGGCGACTACTCCGGCGCGGTCAACTCCAAAGTTGTCTCGGAGAACATCTCCAAAGTGCTTTATCCTAACGACGAGCATTTAGAAGGTAAGCAGCTGCGCCTAGAGCAGCAGTATTTCTTCGTCTCCTGCTCGCTGCAAGACATGATCCGAATCATGCATCGCGACGGCATTCCAATAGAGCAATTCCCTGAGAAATATACGCTTCAATTGAACGATACGCACCCTGCGATCGCCGTTGCCGAACTCATGCGTCTGCTAATCGACGTTCACGAATTCGAGTGGGACAAAGCCTGGGAGATCACTCAAAAATCTCTTGCCTACACCAATCACACCCTCCTGCCCGAAGCCCTAGAGCGCTGGCCCATCGGTCTATTTGGTGACTTGCTCCCCCGCCACCTAGAAATCATCTTTGAAATCAACCGCAACTTCTTAGAAGATGTCCGCCTCAAATTCGGTCAAGACAACGAGCGCCTAGAGCGGATGTCGCTAATCGACGAGAGCGGCGGTCGCTACGTGCGTATGGCCAATCTCGCCTGCGTCGGCAGCCACGCCATCAACGGTGTCGCCGCCCTCCATACAGAGCTGCTCAAGCAAACCGTCCTCAACGACTTCTTCCTGCTCTTCCCTGAGAAGTTTATCAACGAGACCAACGGCGTTACTCCTCGTCGCTGGATGGTGCTTAGCAATCCCAAGCTCACTCGGCTAATCAATCAGCGCATCGGCGACGAATGGCCCACCCACCTCTTCCAGCTTAAGAAGCTAGAGCCTTTCGCGGACGACCCCGGCTTCCGCACCGAATGGCGACAGATCAAGCAGGCCAACAAAGAAGTCCTAGCCGCCCGCATTGAAAAGGCAACAGGCGTCAAAGTCAGCCCCACCTCCATGTTTGACGTACAGATCAAGCGTATCCATGAGTACAAGCGTCAGCAGCTCAACGCCCTGCACATTATCTCACTCTACAGCCAGCTCAAGAACAATCCTAGCTTGAGTATCACCCCTCGCACTTTCATCTTTGCGGGCAAGGCAGCACCGGGCTACTTCATGGCCAAGCTGATTATTAAGCTGATTACTTCCGTTGGCCGCGTTGTCAATCGCGATCCGGACGTTCGCGACCAGATCAAGGTCGTTTTCTATCCCAACTACAACGTCACGAACGCGCAGCCTATCTACCCTGCCTCCGATCTCTCCGAGCAGATTTCAACCGCAGGCTTTGAAGCCTCGGGTACTGGCAACATGAAATTTGCCATGAACGGCGCACTCACCATTGGTACCCTCGATGGTGCCAACGTCGAAATTCGTGAGGAAGTCGGCGACGACAACTTCTTCCTCTTTGGTCTACAGGCTCACGAAGTCGCTGAAATCAAAGCAAAAGGCTACAATCCTCGTAAGTATTATGAGGAAAATGAAGAGCTGCGTACCGTCATTGACCTGATCGGGTCTGGTGTCTTCTCCAGCGGCGATACAGAAATGTTCAGACCGCTGATTGACAATCTGTTGAACCAGGATAGGTTTATGGTCTTGGCCGACTATCAGGCATACGTCGACTGTCAAAAGGAAGTCAGCGCTGCTTACAAAGATCAAGACAACTGGGTCAGGATGTCTATCTTGAACGCTGCTCGCATGGGTAAGTTCTCTTCCGATCGATCTATCCAAGAATATTGCGATCAAATTTGGAATATTAAGCCTGTTCCTGTAAAGCTACAGGAATACGACAAAACCCTATCGATGATGACCGACAGCGCTCGTCTACCTATGTAGTTGCTTGCCGTTTGCCTTTAGAAGTCAGCATCTAGAAAATTAAGCCGCATCGATAGAAATAGAGTGAAAGCCTTCGGTTGTTCAATCGAGGGCTTTTTGATCAAGGATTTTCTAACTGTAGCGATGAAGTACAACATGCAGCCAGAAGATTTTAAGCCGCTAATCCACCAAGCCTACAAAACCATTTATCCCTACGTCCGAGAGACACCCATTATCTCACTAGCGGCGGGTGCTTTTGGGACAAAGGCTCCGCTCACGCTAAAGCTAGAGCTGCTTCAACACGCAGGCTCTTTTAAGACAAGAGGTGCTTTCAACAGAATTTTGCAAAACACCGTGACAGCAGCAGGGGCAATCGCGGCCTCAGGCGGCAACCACGGCGCAGCAGTTGCCTACGCCGCCGCGCAGCTAGGCTATCCGGCTGAAATCTTCGTTCCTACCATTTCTTCTCCCGCTAAAGTAAAGCGGATCAAAGACTATAGCGCGGATGTTTTTATCGGCGGCTGTGACTACTTCGAGGCACTAGACGACAGCACGCTTCGCGCCGCCAAAACCAACGCGCTAGTTGTCCATGCCTTCAATCAATGGGAAGTCATTGCCGGACAGGGAACAGTCGGCTTAGAATTTGAGAGACAGGCTCCAGGACTCAACACAGTCTTGGTATCAGTTGGCGGCGGCGGTTTGATTGCAGGGATTGCAGCTTGGTATCAGGGCCGGTGTAAGGTGGTGAGTATAGAACCAGAGAAAGCGCCGACCCTGCACGATTCGATGGCAGCAGGTGAGCGTGTCACTGTGGAAGTAGGCGGCGTTGCAGCAGACGCCCTGGGATCTCGACAGGTGGGAGAGATGATGTTCCCGATCGCTCAGCAGTATGTGAGTGAGTGCGTCCTGGTAGATGAAGGATCGATAGTGAAAGCGCAACAGCTGCTGTGGGATGAGCTGCGGGTGGTTGCAGAGCCAGCGGGCGTGGTGCCGATTGCAGCGTTAATTTCGAGGCGGTATGTGCCAGAGCCGGGAGAGAAAGTAGGAGTGCTAATTTGCGGTGGAAATACGGATTTAGCGCAGTGGGAATAAGCAGTGGGGATAAAAAGCTATAGCGGTTCCCATAGGCACAGCTTTCTCTTTGAGTATGCATCGACCCATATGTTCTGCACTACGAAGGACGGTTGCCTAACGTATAATGCCGTTGGGTTTAATGCTGTCGGATTAAAACGACTATTGCTCTAGACTTATCCATACTCAAATAGGGAATTTTTTCATCTATGGGACTTTTTGACCAAGTTATGAAGGCGGTTGCCGATCCTGGCCGTCAGGCTAGTGTGGGACAGCTGACTCAGATTTTGGGTTCGGCCAAGCAGATCGCTAATGAGAACAATGCGGATGCCGACACGATGCAGCAGGCGATGTCTGTGATTGGTGGCTTCGTCCGTTCATCGCTCAAGGATACTCGCAGAGCCCAGGGTGATGACGCCGCGCAGTCTCTAATTGAAGAAGGCTCGGCCAACGGCGCAACGGTGATTCCTAAACTATTTAACAATGCTCAGCTAGCAGAGATGATCTCTGCGGTCACGCAGAAAACGAACCTAAATACAAATCAGGTTCAGGGTATCTTGCCGATGGTGCTGCCCCTAGTGATGAAATTTCTAAGCACGGGCAATGCCAAAGGCGGCGCGGCCCAAACCAGCACCAATCCAATCTTGACCGCTTTTCTAGACGGCGATAGCGATGGCGATGTTGATATGGGTGATGTGATAGGCATGGCTAGCAAGTTCATGTAGGCCGCAGCTACGGCGCGCTACAACAGAATCAGCCGGTGTTGCGCATACCGGCTGCGACACCGTTGATGGTCAAAAGAGCGCCGCGTAGGAGTTCGCCTTTGCTGTAGCGCGATCGCACCCGCCCAGTCACCGCATCATTGCCATACTCACGCAAACGCTTTAGCAATGCCACCTGCAAAAAGCTCAGCGGTACGATCGTGCCGTTACGCAGCTGCACAGACTTCTGCAAACTAGGATCGCCATCTAGCAGATTGGTGTGGTCCGTAATCGTGAGCACCACTTCCCTAGTTAGATAGAACTCAGCCGCAATCTGATCGAACATTTTTTGAAAATCTTCGCGCTTTTCATCGCTGCTGAGCTGATTCACGTAGTGCTGAGCAATCTGCAAATCTACCTTTGCCAGGGTCATTTCTACTTTAGAGATCACCATCTTAAAGAAAGGCCACTTTGCATAGAAATAGCGCAGCTGCTTCACATGCTCTGTCGGCTCCACATCAATAAATTCCTTTAGCGCTGTCCCCACGCCATACCAGGACGGCAATAGGAACCGGGTTTGCGTCCAGCTAAAGACCCAAGGAATCGCCCGCAGACCGTCTAGGGTTTTCTTGCCGCCGCGACGGGCCGGACGAGAGCTGATCTGTAGCTGGCTGATTTCCTGGATCGGAGTGACCTGATGGAAGAATTCGACTAGATCGGGCTGTTCGTAGATCAAGGCGCGGTAGTGCTGACGCGATCGCACTGCTAGCTCTTCCATGATCTCATTCCAGGACTCAATCCCATCAAAGCTGCTACCCAGCACGCTTCCCTGAATCACCGCTGTGGTAACAGTCTCCAGATTATAGAGCGCCAGATCGGGCAAATTGTATTTAGACGCAAGCACTTCCCCCTGCTCAGTAATCTTGATTCGACCGTCAACGCTCCGCCCCGGCTGCGCCAAAATCGCCTCATAGGCAGGGCCACCGCCTCTACCTACCGATCCACCGCGCCCGTGGAAGATTCGTAGTGCTACCTGGTATTTCTCAGCCAGCGTCTGCAAAGCCCGCTGTGCCTTGTGAATCTCCCAGTTGCTGCTCAAGAAACCCGAGTCTTTGTTGCTGTCAGAATAGCCCAGCATCACCTCTTGCAAAGCCGTCTCCGCCTCATCCGGCCTGACTTTAGCCGACTCCATCGCCACAAAGCCGCCTTGCAGCATAGCGCGATAGAGCGGCAGTTCCCACAGCTGCTTCATCACTTTTGGTGCCCGGCGCAAGTCTTCTACTGTTTCGAATAGCGGCACAATTTTGATCGCACCAATACCAGTAGACGGATCGAACAGACCCGCCTCTTTTGCCAGCAGCGCGACTTCCAACAGATCGCTGGCGGTGTGGCTCATGCTGATGATATAGCTCTGACAGATACCCAGACCAAACTCCTGATGCAGCTTGCGAACCATCCGGAAAGTCGCAATGGTTTCACTGGCTTTCTCCGAAAAGGGCAGCTCGCCAGGAATCAGCGGTCTGCGCGTGCTAAGTTCACCGATCAGCCAGGCTGTTTTCTCGGCTTCGCTCAGATCGTTATAGGGTTTGTCTAGCAGTCCCAAATAGTCCGTGACTTCGCCAATGGTGTCAGAGTGGCGCGTACTTTCTTGGCGAATGTCTAGCTGAGCGAGGTTAAAGCCGTAAATTTCGACCTGAGCAATCAGTTCCTCTAGCTCTCGGCAAACCATGTTGGTCTCTTTCAGATTCTCCTGAATGAGCTTAAGCTCGTAGAGAAAATCTTCTCCAGAGCGGTAGAGGCGACCGCTAGAAAGCTGACTGTCTAAGTTTGTTTCTCTTTCTTGTAGATAGTCGCCGTTGTATAGCTTCTTGGATCTCTCCAAGGTGTTGATCAGACGCTGCTCAATATAAGCTAGCTTCAGGCGATAGGGCTCCTGGCGATAGCGAATGGCCAGCTCTTCATAGATCTCTGGCATTTGGGTTTGGTCTTTTTCTAGCGATTCGAGCAGTTCAGAAAGAATCTCGCTCCAGTGCAGCGAAAGGCTCAGTCGCTGCGTCAGATTTTGAACAGAGGCAACATATTTACCTAGAACCATGTTGCGCTGGTAGTTGGCAGTCTTCCAAGTCACCTGCGGTGTGACAGAAGGGTTGCCATCGCGATCGCTCCCGACCCATGAACCAAACCGACAAAAGCCATGCTTGGGCGGTCTTAGCGTTGGGAAAGTGCCTTCTAGCGCCCGACAAATTCTCTGATAAAGCTGCGGCAGCGTATCAAAGAGAACCACATCAAAGTAGTGCAGCGTAAACTCGACTTCATCCAAAACCGAAGGCTTGAACTGGTGTAGTTCATCGGTACGCCACCAGAGGCGAATTTCTTCGACAAGCTGTTTTTGCAGCGCTCTCACTTCCCAAGAAGACACTAGACTAAGCGATCGCGCCCCTTCTTCTTCTCTATCTAGCTGACGTAGGATTTCAGAAATTCGACGCTGTTTGTCGCGAATGGTATGGCGCACAATCTCCGTAGGGTGCGCGGTAAATACCAAACGCACGTCTAGCTGATCCAACAAACGCTGAATCATTTTGGGAGGAACGTTCAGCCGTTTGAGCGTTGGGAACAGCCAGTAGAAAGTACCGATATCTCTAAAGTTATCTGAAGTGCTAGTTGCGCCAGCGACAGTACTTTGTCCATTGAACCCGTTGGCCGACTGATTGGGCTGTTTCCCCAGGAGATCGGATTTATGACCTCCTGTTTGATAGATTTCTGTAGAGTGGCCTGCGGCAATCTCAGCTTCTTCGTAAGCGGCGCGATACTGCTGCTGCTGTCCTCGCTGCTCG
Source organism: uncultured cyanobacterium (assembly GCA_963793495.1). Taxonomy (GTDB): domain Bacteria; phylum Cyanobacteriota; class Cyanobacteriia; order Phormidesmidales; family Phormidesmidaceae; genus Phormidesmis. The sequence goes on along the minus strand of CAWCAI010000016.1, from coordinate 453,611 downwards.
TAGTGCTGTTCAACAATGTTGATTAGCTGAAAGTAAAGCGCAAAAGCTCTAGCCATTTTGATCGCATCGCTCAGCTCCAACTCTTCGATTAGCTGTAGAACTGGAGAGGCATCAGCGGCGTTAGCCTGACCGTCAGGCGCACACAGCTGGCGTAAACGGGTTAATAAAGCAACCAGGCTAGGTCCACACTCATCTTCCAAAACAGAAGCCCAAGTTTCTTCGACGCTCTTTAGTCGATGGCGTAGAAGCCAGTCGTGGGTGGCTACAGCTGGAATAGATTCGAGGTCTGATGCGTTTTTAAGCGTCGTAGGCATTTGTTTTTGCTGAATATCTACCATCGAAGATAGGGGCCGTTTGAATGATAGTGAGCACTCGAGATGATTGTATGAGTTTTAGGGGCACTGCGAGAGTAAGTTTATTGACAGGATGTTGTGACTTGACCATTTACTTTTGGCGTTATCTATTGATGGCTGCCAATATTTGCATACCTGCTCAGCGTCATACGCCAAGACCCACCCCACAACTCACACAAGCAACCGGCTTACGCTAAACAGGTACTTCAAGCCAGCGGGCTCAGTAATGGCAGAGTAGGCAGACGGTCGCCTCGAAAAAGTTCTTCGCTGCTACTGCCCAGCTGGCTAGCTGTGCGAATGGCCACTTGACTAGAGACAAGGACTGCTAGCATCGGCAGCATAGCCAAGCTGATCGCAATATTAGTCGGTAGCGGTAACGCGATCGCAAGATCGGGACTTTCAAGGTTGATTGCCTCTTGGTCTGCGCTCTGGAATGGTGATTGATGGGACTGCCGATCAGACTGAGTATAATCGCTCATGTACTTACGTAAATTAGGGTGGTTGACTGTTGAAAGTTTACTCAATGATCACATAAAATTTACTCGTGCAAAGTGAACGGGGGTGCTTTAGAATGCAGCGAGCGATGTGGCTGTCCAGTTTGTGCGGCTTCCTGTTTCTGTAGCTATGTATGTTAGGTGATCTCACTCGCAAATCAGCTGATACGGCTCCGTCTGTATTGATTCCTTGGCTCGAGGAAAGCCTCCTTATTGATAAGGATACTTTTGAGACGGCGATTCAGGTAAAGCTGCGAGGAAATATTCTGCACGTTTTGTGCGATTCGGCGAAGCCGGGCTACGTTCGTGAGGTGCTAGCACTGCGACTGGTGCGATCGCTTCTACAGCCAGCCGCCAAAGCCCGCTTCGAATCAGACTTTTCACATATCTATCAGATCTATCTCTACAGCCGAGAAGCCTCAGCGGCCAAACCTGTCTGGAGCTTTCCTATCTATCTAAGCAGACTAGAGCGCCATCTAGAGCGGCTAGAACAGTGGGAACAGCAGCGGGAAACCCAGACAGACAACCGGGCAGATGAGCCAATAAAAGCGGTTCCTGTAGCCGGTAAAGGCGACAAACCTGTTCGCGATCAGCCATTACTATCATCGCTCGAACAAACACTGCCCGAACAAGCACCGCCAGTGTCAGTACTAAGCTTGGCGCGTCAAGGGGATTCAGATGCGATTGCTCAATATCTAGGAGAAGCCCTCAGCGCTCTAAACGTGGGCGTGAAGGTCAGCGCCAGGGTGCTCCTTGATCAAGCAGGCGAACTGGATACCGCCGAACAGACTAACGAACAAGAGGAACCGTCCGAAACAGATCAGCCGCTTGCGCAAAGGCTTTGGATACTCTGCGAGGCTAGCTACAGCCCTGATCCTCTAATCATTGCGGAACCGCTCGCGCAAAGGCTGCGACAGCTACGGCTGCGACAGTTTCAAGATGCCGTGATCACCATTCAGGTGACCGGTGAGGCCGCTTCGGACTGGCGACTGCGGGTAGATTTGACTCCGCCCGAGGAAATGCTGACTCTGTGGGGCCGATGGGGCGATCTTCCAGCGATTTCTCGCCTGGTCAACCAGCTTTCAAGGTCGTACGGGCTAAAGCTAATTGCAGAAGTTAAAAAAGACACGCTGCATCTGATTAGCTATCCGATTAATCCGATTGATGGCAAAACCGGCATACCGCTGGCACCCTCAGCAGATGACCATCGGCAAGAGATTGATGTAGATGGCCTGGTGGCAGCTATTGGCGAGCGGCTGCGTGCGATCGCACCCCAGGGCTTGCAGCAAGCCATGCTCTACGGACCCTCTACGGACGATATCAGTCCAGAGTGGCTAAAAAGCATTAACCTCCCTGCACTAGACCGCCCAGAACTGCAAAAAACGGCTAGAGAGCTAGCGACCAAAGGCGACATCGAAGCACTTTCCTACTGTTTGACTAGAGCCCTCAATTCAGATATTCGTGAGCAGCTAGCAACAGGCGGCATTCGAGTGCAGGTACTAAACAAAGACAAATTGCTGCACATCATGGCAGATGGACCGATCTGTCCGCCTAAGGCTGTGATTGTGCCCTTGATCAACCAGCTGCTAAAACAGCTGCAGCCGCCAGACCTTGACGGTGTGCGGCTCTACGGTCGCAGAGCTGGGCAAAAGCAGCCGATTTGGAGCTATGGACACGACTACAGACCCCGCGAACGGCTAGTACCCGAGGCAACAGCAGAATTTGCGGCCTCAGATGCCTACGCAGGCGAGCTGATTACTTCTGTTAGCGATGAAAGTCTGACGGAGGATCTGACTGTTGACGAAGAAGTGGATATTAAGCTTGGTTCAGTCATCAAGCAAGCTTTGCAGCGCCTGCTGTTGAGGAGCCAGGTATTCACGCCGCTAGATGAGGGTGACACTCTGCCTGTGAATCTGCCGAGCGCCTTTCAGTCGGATGGCGGCAAGATGGCGCTGTTCTGGGGAGCAGCAGGGTTGCTACTGGCGGTGCAGTTCGATTTTATGGTAGGCCAGGCACTTCAGCAGGCGGCAGCACCTATCAAGGCAGACCGAGCGACAGAAGAAGACGTAAAGCGCATTCGACTAAGTGAGTTTGATGATGAGCTGAGTCGCCTAAACTGGGAGCGTAATTCAGAAGCTGGCGAGCAGTGGAGCCGACAGACGAGTGAAGGGTTTTTTGGCAGTAGCCGCGCGGGCGGTGGTTTCACCTCATCTGCGATCGATGATAATGAGCTGCTCTACAGCCCACAGCAGTCCGTGGTGGAATCAGAAGCGCTGTTAGCAGGCTCGGCGCTACCGTCTTTTCGCAGCCGACAGCTGGACGAAAAGCTAGCGCTCTATCGACGTAGAGTCGAGCAGTCTGGACCGCCGGATGTGCTAGTAATTGGCAGCTCTAGAGCTTTGCGTGGGATTGATCCAGCTGCTTTGCAAAAGGCTTTGGACGATTCTGGACACAAGAATCTGAGCGTTTTCAACTTTGGGGTGAATGGTGCGACCGCTCAGGTAGTTGACTTAGCTATGCGGCGTCTGATTGCTCCTAATCAACTGCCGCAGGTGATTATTTGGGCAGATGGAGCGAGGGCGTTTAACAGCGGTCGAACGGATGTGACATTTAATGCGATCGCAGTTTCCGAAGGCTATCGCCAGCTAGAGGCTAGCGATCCGGTGAACGGCGCGAATGATTTGGCATTAGGAAGTCTAGCAGACCAGCTAACCGTACGGGCGACAGAGACCGACCGAGAGCTGAGCGAAACCTTCGGACAGGTGTCTTCTGCCTATGTCAACCGCGATAAAGTGCGATCGGCGTTAGGTCAAGGACTCAGCGCTGTCTTTCCTAGAGAAGGGTTTTCGTTAAAAGAACCTTTTCGCTCAGAACCCACACCAGAGTCCTCAGAGCTTCTTGATTCAGAGCTAGCCGATTCGGAATTTGTCGATCAAAATGACGCAGATGACAGCTCCAGGCTCACCAAAGAAACCAGTCTAATCGACTACGATGGCTTTCTTCCCCTCCCGAACCGTTTCAACCCAGCCACCTATTATCAGAATCATCCCCGTGTAGCTGGTGACTACGACGGCGACTACAAAGCCTTTCGCATGGACGGCGAGCAATCCGATGCCCTTAGAAGTCTGCTGCGCTTCACCACCGAAAGAGAAATCCCCGTCATCTTCGTCAACACCCCCCTAACCGACGAATATCTAGACAGCTACCGAGCTCGCGCCGAAGACACCTTTACTCAGTACATGCTGCAAGTAGCAGAGCGCTATCCCGACTTTACCTTTCGTGATTTGGGTCAGCTGTGGCCTCAGCAGTACGACTATTTTTCCGATCCGAGCCATCTCAATCGCTATGGCGCGTACCAGGTTTCCCAGCGCCTATCTCAAGACCCGCTGATCCCCTGGCCCCAGGCTTCTGCGTCCACCTCTTCCTTGCTTTCCCGATAGCGACGCCTTACCCATGACACAGCCGTCTATTCTCTACGGTCTATTTTTGGCCGTCCTGTTTCTGGTTTACTGGCTGCTTCCTAGTCAGCGTCCTACTCCACTCCCCACTCAAGGACTCAACCCAGCTCAAACGCTTGGTCAGCCGCCAAACGAGGCTTCTAGACAGGCTCCCAGACAGTCGCTTAGACTCTGGCTAATTCTCACAGCGAGCCTATTGTTCTACTCTTCTCTACCAACAGCGGAATATATTCCGCTGCTGTTGGTTTTGATCGCCCTGAATTTTCTCATCGGTAAAATGCTGTCCGCGCCATTGGACTGGCGCATTCCAAACGAGGCATGGCAACATGCCCAGGTGGACTGGGCAAAGCGCAAAGCGCAGGTGCTAGGACTGGGAATAGCGCTAAACGTGCTGCTACTGCTAGGGTTTAAGTACATCTCACCGGGCCTGTCGGCATTGGGGTTTGAAGCTTTAGCAGCTGGACCGGTTGCTTCGTTAGCGATGCCCTTGGGACTCAGCTTTTTTACCTTCGAATGTATTGCCTATTTGGTAGATGTTTATAGAGGCTCGCCTGCTTGTGAGAGCTGGCTAGAATTTGCGGCCTACAAACTCTTCTTCCCAAAGCTGATTTCCGGTCCGATTACGCGCTTTCACAGCTTTTCAGGCCAGCTTAAAAATCTTTCTTTCCCTTCTCTCGATCGCGCTATAGAGGGGCTTTGGCTGATTGCCTCCGGCGCAGTCAAAAAGCTAATCATTGCAGACAACATCGGCCAGCTTGTAGACATCAGCGCTGAAAGTCTACCCAGAGCAGGCAGTGGAGACATTTGGCTGCTGGCTTTTGCCTATGGCCTCCAGCTCTACTTCGACTTTAGTGGCTATGTCGATGTCGCCAGAGGCAGCGCCTTACTGCTAGGCTTCAACCTGCCGCAGAACTTCAATTTCCCCTATTTCGCCACTAGCATTGCCGACTTTTGGCGGCGCTGGCATATGACACTGGGCGAGTGGCTTCGTAACTATCTTTACTTTCCGCTGGGCGGCTCTCGCCGAGATATCGCTCGCACCTGCGTCAACTTGATGCTAGTCATGCTGATTGCCGGAGTCTGGCACGGCGATCGCTGGGGCTTTGTCGTCTGGGGCGCTATCCACGGCCTAGCGTTAATCATCCACCGTCTGAACGGAGCTGTTTGTGAGCAAGCCTCTATTCTTCAAAGATTTTGGGAAAGCAAACCCGGACTAACCGCTGCTTGGGCCATCACCCAGACTACCGTTTTCTTTAGCTGGATATTTTTCCGACTACCCAATCTCAATGACGCTAGTTTGGCAATACAACATCTGTTCGGACACCGCGCAGACATTCAGTTTGCGCAAAAAGTTTACCTAGACGCTACTGGTCTCAGTCGCCCTCAGCTGCTGCTGCTACTCGTTTTGCTGGTTGCTAACATGGGCGTCCTCTATTTGGTGCAGCAAGGACTCAAGCTTCAGATCAGCTGGCCGATCAAGGTGCTGCTGCTTCCCCTCTGCTGCTTCCTAGCCTGGGTACTGGCCCCTGATGTGGCCTCACCCTTTATCTACTTCGACTTCTAACAGTCCTATATCTTGCATAGAAGTCCTAACGCTCTTCTATTGGCTAGTCCTTTCTATTGGCTAACCATAGAGGAAAAAATGGCGATGAGATAAATTAAAGTTTGCAACATTCCGTTACATAGGTTATAGTAAGTACATCGGTTGAGAAACACCTCACTCACTTTAACCAGTGAACGGACCGCTTTCTTTTTTGAAGCGCTCAGCCCATACGTACCTAACTACTCGGAATAATAACAATGACTACTACTCTACAAACACGCCAAAGCGCGTCGTTGTGGGAGCAGTTCTGTCAGTGGGTTACAAGCACCGAGAACCGCCTCTACGTAGGTTGGTTCGGCGTCTTGATGATCCCGACACTACTCGCTGCCACTGCATGTTTCGTAATCGCGTTCATCGCAGCTCCTCCCGTCGACATCGACGGCATCCGCGAGCCCGTAGCCGGTTCACTCATGTACGGCAACAACATCATCTCTGGTGCGGTTGTTCCTTCATCTAACGCGATTGGCCTTCACTTCTACCCCATCTGGGAAGCTGCTTCACTCGATGAGTGGCTCTACAATGGCGGTCCTTACCAGCTGGTAATCTTCCACTTCCTCATCGGCGTCTTCTGCTACATGGGTCGTGAGTGGGAGCTATCCTACCGTCTCGGTATGCGCCCTTGGATCTGTGTTGCCTACTCTGCTCCTGTAGCAGCGGCAACCGCAGTCTTCTTGATCTACCCGCTAGGTCAGGGTTCATTCTCTGACGGTATGCCTTTGGGTATCTCTGGTACGTTCAACTTCATGTTGGTCTTCCAGGCAGAGCACAACATTCTGATGCACCCCTTCCACATGTTGGGTGTAGCCGGTGTATTCGGTGGTTCGCTCTTCTCAGCCATGCACGGTTCACTCGTTACCTCTTCATTGGTACGTGAGACCACAGAAACTGAGTCGCAGAACTACGGATACAAGTTTGGTCAAGAGGAAGAGACATACAACATCGTTGCAGCGCACGGCTACTTCGGTCGTCTCATCTTCCAATACGCATCGTTCAACAACAGCCGTAGCCTCCACTTCTTGTTGGGTGCATGGCCTGTAGTCGGCATCTGGTTCACTGCTCTTGGTATCTCCACCATGGCGTTCAACCTGAACGGCTTCAACTTCAACCAGTCCATCATCGACTCACAGGGTCGTGTGATTGGTTCTTGGGCTGATGTCTTGAACCGTGCCAACCTGGGTATGGAAGTAATGCACGAGCGCAACGCTCACAACTTCCCGCTTGACCTAGCCGCTGGCGAAGCAGCACCGGTTGCTTTGACTGCACCTTCTATCAACGCATAGTCATTTGATTATTCTGTGATACGACAACTTCATAGTTGACCGAAAGCCCCCCGCACCGTCTCGAAAGAGGCATGTGCGGGGGGCTTTTTGGTTTGAGGAGTTTTAGTTTTTCGTGTGACTTTTGATGCGGAGGATGTATTCGCCGACTTGGGCTGCCAGTTTGAGCGGCTGGCCCTGAACCTACCGCAGTTCTCCGAGCCTGTTGACTTCAAAGATGATCTTCACACTCGCCTAGAGACAGCTTTAGAAGTTGCTAATTTGATGAGTGAGATGGCATGAAGAGGGACTTTGATTGCACCTATCTTGTTTGCAGTTTGTGGCCATTTGAAGCAAGAGCTGAAGATTGAATATCGAGTAGAGGTTAGTAAACAGCTTAAAGGAACGCTTGATTACTTATATTCTGAGCCCGCAAAGTCTGTTAGACACGATGTTGAGATAGTGAGCCGTGAGAACTTAAGCATGAGCGACGACAATATCTTGCGCTGGGCAGTGAGGGAAAAGCGTATTGTCGTGATGACTGACTCTGATTTTGATCAAATGATTTGGCTACAGAAGAGAACGTTTTGGAATTTTGAGGTTAGAAGATTTTCCCCGGTTGGAACAAACGCTGCTCTTTATGCATGTAATTGCAAATTATGCTGACGTGCTAGAAGTTGAAGCGATTGTGATTGCAACACAGCGAAAGATTAGGGTTCGTAGGATTTGGGAGTTGCTATATAAGAGTGCGGTCGGCGGGTTGTGGCTTCGGCTCCGCTCAGCCAGCGGGGGGTGATTGGGTACCGAGCCCTGAGCGTAGTCGAAGGGCGGCACTATCAAGCCAGTGGAGTCGGCGACCGAGCCCTGAGCGTAGTCGAAGGGCGGGAATGCTAAGCCGAGATTAAAACGACTTGGCAGATATGCTTTCTTACATGTACATGCTTGAATGTGTGGATGGTTCTTACTACACAGGAAGTACGAGGAATTTGCCGCGTCGATTGTGGTAGCACCAGAACGCAATGGGGGCCAATCATACGGCAAAGCGATTGCCTGTGAAGCTGGTATATGCGGAGGCATTTGAACGGGTGGCGGATGCTTTTAAGCAGGAGAAGCAGGTGCAGGGTTGGAGTAGAGCTAAGAAGGAGGCTTTGATGCGGCAGGATTGGAACCAGCTACATGTGTTGGCGGAGTGTCAGAATGTGTCGCATTGGTTGTGGTTTGATCGGTAGGCTGTGGCTTCGGCTTCGCTCAGCCAGCGGGGGGTGATCGGCAACCGAGCCCTGAGCGAAAACAGCAACCGAGCCAGCAACCGAGCCCTGAGCGGAGCCGAAGGGCGGCAATCCAACCAGCGAAGTCAGCAACCGAGCCCTGAGCGGAGCCGAAGGGCGGAATAATCTATGGAAGATACTGACCTGCTGACACCTTGCGCTTGCGCTGATTTAGCGAATGCCGTTTACTGTTTAGCAAGTAGCGGCTTTGTAAGACGGTGTGGTGATGTGAGCGGAGAGGAACGGCGCAGGTGAAAGCTAGGGAGGTATTGCCCCAGTATGCGGCGGGGGAGCGTGACTTTCGCAGTGCGAACCTGCGCGGGGCGAACTTTCAGGGGCAGGAGCTGAGCTGAGCGGACTTTAGCGGGGCGGATATTCGTAGTGCGAAGTTTACGAATGCGAACCTGAGAGGAGTGAAGTTCGCACGAGCGCAGGCAGGGTTACAGCGGCGATGGATGGCTGTGCAGTTGCTGCTAGTGGTGGTGATTGCTGGAGTAGCAGGTATTCTACAGGGCTTTGTGGGTGCTTTTGCCAGTGTTTTTCTAGATGGCTCCACCGAGGGCATGATTGCATTTGGTGTCTATTTGTCTTTGACGATTGTTGTCTATACCGCAATCGCATTTCAGGGATTTAGAATTCGAGCCCTCGGCTCGATCTCGATTGCAGTCGCATTCGCAGTCGCAGTCGCAGTCGCAGGCGCAGTCGCAGTCGCAGGCGCAGTCGCAGTCGCAGGCGCAGTCGCAGTCGCAGTCGCAGTCGCAGGCGCAGTCGCAGTCGCAGTCGCAGTCGCAGTCGCAGGCGCAGTCGCAGTCGCAGTCGCAGTCTCGCAGTCGCAGTCGCAGTCGCAGTCGCAGTCGCAGTCGCAGTCGCAGTCGCAGTCGCAGGCGCAGGCGCAGTCGCAGTCGCAGGCGCAGTCGCAGGCCCAGGATTTCTGCTGAGTGTCTATGTAGGTTGGCGAGTGCTGAAAGAAGATGACAAGTTTGAGATCGTTCGAGGTTTTGGCTTAGCGCTAGCGGCAGTAGGCGGTACTTCTTTCTCGGGCGCAGATCTGACCGGAGCTACCTTCTTAGAGGCTCGTTTGAAAAGCGCAAACTTTGCGAACTCTCGCCAAAAAGAAACAATTGTTACTCACACTTGCTGGAAAAGTACAGATAAGCTTAACCGGGCTCGGTTGGGCAGTTCTATCTTGCAAGATAAGCGAGTGCGGATGCTGCTGACTGTTCCTGAAAAGGGCTACAAGCAAGATCTGTGTGATGTGAATCTACGCGGCGCGAACCTCAATGGCCTAACACTAGAAAGTGCAAACCTGACTCGCGCTATTCTCAGCGATGCGCTGCTGACGAACGCTGTGCTAAAAAATGCGATCCTAACCGAGGCACAGGCAGTAAACGCCGACTTCACAGGCGCTTGCCTAACCGGAGCCACACTCGAAGCCTGGAACATTGACAGCAGCACAACGCTCAAGCATATCGACTGTCAGTATGTTTTCTTGCGAGAGATGCCCGACGCCAGAGGCAGCCGCGAACGCCGCCCCCATAATCCTGACAAGGTATTCCAACCCGGCGACTTCGAGAAATTCTTCAAAGAAATGCTCGACGAGGTACAGATTCTTATTCGGAACGGCATCGATCCAATCGCATTCCGAACCGCGTTCCAACAACTCATGGAACAAAATCCTGACATCACCAAAAACGACATTAAATCTATTGCAAAGCAGGGTGAAGATGCCTTAGTAACGATACAAGTATCCAAAGGAACCGACAAAGGAAAGATTGAGCGAGACTTTGACAATGGCTACCGGAAAGGGCTGACAGAAGGGCGTACGGCGGCGATGCTAGAAAGCGCACCAAAGTTTGAGAAGCTGGCTTTCTTGCTAGCTGACAAAGACGTAACCACTATTCAAAGGACTGAAGTGATGACTGGAAATGACCAAAGTCAGCGGATCAACATTCAAGGAAACGTGAATCAATCGGCGGTGACACTAGGAGACAGCAATCGAGTCTCTAATCAAATCAATCAGTTAGGAGAAACCGAGGCGCAGACTCAGCTGAAGAATCTACTCAATCAGCTACAGGCCGCAATTGAGTCAGAGCCAGCGCTAAGCGAAGAAGAGAAAACGGAGGCGCTAGTAGAAGTCGGAGAACTTGCAGCGGCGGGGCAGTCGCCTACGGATGGGCCGATGAAGCAGGCGGCGAAGCGATCGCTCAACGCGCTCAAAGGCATCACGCTAGGACTAGATGAAACAACAAAGCTAGCGACGACTGCAAAGGGGCTTTTAAATGCGATCGCCCTCCTATTCAGTCTATAGCTTCGTGACTATTACCACTCGCTGACATTAACCAGGGCATAGCTGTAACAGGCGTACATCTGGAGCGATCGCAGGTAACTATTCAGTGCAGGTGCAGATAGAAGGAGTAGTGTTCTTAAGCACAATTCTGAAATGAATTGGTGACGCTATGGAATGCTGCTGCGGAGCATTCAAATCATCTGGCGAAAGTGCTCCCAGGCAGCATATCCTATACGACTCAGTAGAAATCTACAGCAGCACTTAGTAGGCTGAGTAGTAGGCCATCGCGACCATCTGATTGCCTGCGGATGAGACTAGTCCAGAAAGAATCTGAAGGGCGAAGATAGCAACGATCGCAGAAAGATCTAGGCCCCCGATTGGCGGAATGATGCCACGAAATATGTTCAGATAGGGGTCTGTAAGCTGCGAAAGCGTAGAGAAAAGGGAGTTAGACCAGTCGATGTTGGGAAACCAGCTCAGCAAAATGCGAATAAAGATTAGCACTAGGTAGATGCTGAGGAAAGTCGATACCCCTTGAATGATGGGAGCGATGATTTGTGCGGGCATAGGTCTACAAAGGTTAGGCAGTAGACTGTATTTTAACCGATTGGTTCACGGTTGTGAGCTATCACTTGATTCACTAAAGAATTAATGCCTTAGCGCTAAAGCATCTCGTGCTCGGATGGACTGGTTTTGAATCGGGAAGCGGTCTGAGCGCTAGTGGCGTCGCTATTGACTTTTCCCATCTGGATGCGGGCATCTTCAATGGCCATGTTCAGCTGAGAAATCTTGTCCTCTAGGCCGCGTCTGGCAATTTCCATTCTTTCTTCAGCGCTCGCACCCTCAAATCGGCGGCGGTCTTCTTCTGACAGGGGGGCAAAGGTATCAGTGTCGTCTTGACGTAGGCGATTGCTGGCGAGCACGCCGACGATGCCGCCAACGATCCCACCGACAAAAGCGCCGGCAATAAATCCACCGGCAAAATTATTTTGACTCATAGCTCTCCTTGGTTCTGATCTGTCTCTATTGCGCTAATGGGTTTTCTTAAAAGGTTTTTAGATTGGAATGCCTTTAGTCAGGGACTGCTTTGAATTTGAGATTCTTTTTAACTAGAGTTTAGAAAACTAGAGTTTAGAAACCTTCTAGGCTGCTTTGCTAGTACAGCGGTAAATATTCGCTCGCCGAATGCTCAGGTATCGAAGGTGCGATCGCCCGCATCTCCCAAGCCTGGCACGATAAATCCATTTTCATCTAATCCTTCATCAATAATTGCTGCATAGATTCCGACTGCTGGGTACGATTCAGCTATTCTTTGTAATGCTGGTGGTGCTGTCACGACGGAAATAATTCGGACTAGGGCCGGATCTACGCCTCGCTGAGTTAATTCGGCCATCGTTGCCATCATCGTGCCCCCTGTCGCCATCATCGGCTCGCTGATCATCACTCTTGTATTGGGTTCAAACCTTTCTGGCAGCTTGTTAAGATACCAGGATGGCTCCAACGTTTCTTCATTTCTGGCCAGCCCGATGTGGTAGGTATGACTGTTGGGCACTGCGCTCTGGATACCTTCGATCAGCGCCAGACCCGCTCGCAAAATAGGAATCACTACTACTGGCACTTCTGGATCGACAAAGGTAGCCGGGCAGGTCGTCAGCGGCGTTTCTATCATCATATCGATGGTTGGTAGCCAGTCGCGCACCGCTTCATAAGCGAGCCAGCGTCCTAGCTCCGTCATCGCGCTGCGAAAAACGCCCGATGGTGTAGTAGCGCTCCGGACGACACCTAGCCAGTGCTTGATCAGAGGATGGGGCGGAACGTGGATGCGCAGTTGCGGGGTCATATGCGAAAACTAAAAGAGTAGGAGCGAGCAGATGCGAAAACCGAAAAGTAATCCCGTCCATCATACTGCTACGGCAACCCAGGGAAAGGGCTGTCGATAGCGGATGGACTATAGACGACGAAGTAACAAGCACAGCAGGCAACTAGCTGTTGCACAATAAGCTTTATCCGCTGTGGTGAGTATCATGAAAATTCGAGCTGACTAAGGATCGGTGCTTCGAGGCGAGGATAAGCCGAAAATGTGATCAACGGTGAGCGAAAAGGTAGGGAAAGCAGAAGAAACAACTAAATCGTCATCGCGGAACTGGCGCAGCTCGTATTCACCTTCCACCAAAGTTCCAACAGTGAAAGTTGGCTGTTTGGGAGAACCGATGTAGCGCCGTCCGCCAATATCCAAATAGTCAACAATCCAATATTCTTGTATGCCTAGCGCCTCATAGTCAGCAAATTTGAGCAGGTAGTCGTCACGCCAGTTAGTTGACACAACCTCTACGACTAGCTTTATAGAATCGCTAAAGGTAATGATCGATTCTCGTTCCCATCGCGGTTCGTTCGCGATCGCTTCTTCGTCTAGAACGATGATATCTGGCTCGTATCCCGTGCTATTCGAGATTTTTACAATACATTCTCTAGGAATGAAGTAGGGCTTGTTAGCCTCTCTAATAGTGGCACCAAGATCATAGGTTAAATCGCCTGCTAGTCGGGAATGTTGGCCTTTTGGTTTAGGCATCTCGATAACAATCCCTCTTCTTAGCTCATAACGGTTCTCAGAATTCTCGGGATAACAATCTACAAATTCATCGAACGATACAGGGGTTTTATCGACAACCGCAATCATTTCAGTTGTGTCTCCTACGTTTACAGTGTTGAATCACAGTTTACCGACAGACTGAATACTGCTGACTACGAATGACTTAGGGGCGTGCGTATAGATTGATCTCCTAGCATCGATCGGCTAACAGCTGGGTCACATACTCCACGCGATCTGGCCTTGCCTGTATGGTGTAGGCTTCAGCCTCAAGCGTACGCCGCGTACCGCTATAGCGCATATAAAGCCAGGAGGCTGGGGCGTAGGGCTCTAGTCCTAGACTGAGCGCACTAAGGGTGTCTGCCGAACCGTTGCAGAGCTGAGCAGCGTGAACCGCCTCATGGACTATCGAAGGAATAGCAATACCCAAATCAAAAACGACGGGATTGATCCAAACGGTACGGGTGGGAACGTGCAATAGACCATAGGTACCCGTCTGAGGAGGTAGGTCTAGAATTACAGTAAAATTGTGACTTTCTAAGGACCGTCGTAGCCGATTAAATTCGGCTGATTCAGATGAAAGAGAAGGCGGTGAGTCAGCACCCGTTTGAGCGATCGCGATACCAGGCAGCAGCCACAGGAAAAGAAGAAGTGAAGAGGCTAGACCTGATCGCTGCATGGTAGATAATTCTAAGAAGCTCAAGTTGATTGTACAGCCAGCGCTAGTGGCATAGCCGCTGATTGTTCTATAGATCAGACGTTGTTAGATAGAAAAGGAATTCTCTGTGCAACCGGGTCAAGTTCAGGTGTGCCGGACAAACGCGCCCAGTATTCGCTTAAGAAGTGAATTTGTCTGAGTCCGACTATCAGGTTGAAGCCAGGGACGACAATCCACCAGGACACCAGCGGTGGATGCCAGCCTTCGGCGATGTATAGTCGGTTGATCTCTCGGTACAGCCGGAACTGCACGATGTAGATCCACAGCACACCTAAGAACGAGAAGCGAGCAAACCAACCGGGAACGTCCGGGTCAAATACAGCTAGCAGCAGCGGCAGCGCAATGCCTAGGACGAACGGGATCAGACACACCGCACCAGACCAAACTCTTTGACCGTGAGCTTTCAGCTCATCTTGGATCTTCCATTTGTAGTAGCCGTAGTACAGTAGGCCGGTCACAACAGATAGCAGAATTACCTGTGTCATCGGCCTAGGCTTGCCTACGGTCACGTCGGTAGAAGGTGAAGTCGCGGTCATGGCGTGCAAGAAGAGGGCAATACAAAACTTTACATATGGTAGCGCTTTAAGCTGTAGCTAGCTGCGATCGCACCCGCTAACTGAGCCAAAACAGACTGCCAAGGGTTAAGACAATGCCAATCAGCGCAATCCAGACAAACTGATTATCTTCGGTATTTACCTGGCTAAGATCGAGCGGTTCAGGTTCGGGCTTTTGCTTGCGGCGACGAGGTTTTTTGGGCCGTTGGGCGTAGCGGATCTGCTTGTCGTCGTCCATGTCTGCCAGGTCTGGAATTTTGGTGACCCATTCTGGCTTCAGCTCTAACTGGGGAGCTTCGAGAATGTAGAGAATGCGCTTGCTCTGTTGCTTGGTGTCTAGGTCGGGATGCAAAATTAGCTTGCGGCATAGCGCTAGGCCCTCTGCTTCTCTACCGCTAGCGATGTAGGCATTGACTAGCCACATCTGAATTTCGCCGCCTCGGCTGCCGACCGGGTTGGAAAGCGATAGGGCGGTTTGAAAATGGGCGATCGCATCCTTATACCGACCCCTTTCAAACAATAGCTGACCACTGGTCATCTCAGCGTCGGCTTGTGCCCTCTTTTCAGCGTTGTTCAAGCGGTTTAGCGCAGACCGAGCTAAATCTGTTTGAGCCTGGTCACTTTCTAGCGAGGACTTATCTGAAGTGGAAGTATCAGGCTGGGGGGTTTGCCCTGGCTCCAAAGTCATAGACAATCAAAATAGCTACCGCTGTATATTGTATCGCGGTGTAATCTAGAGTTTCCTGGCAAGATCGAACTGATGTCGATCGCGCAGAAGAAAGAGGTAGACAGCTGCGATGTTAATAGTCATTTCTCCCGCCAAAACTCTAAATTATGCTGGCGCTGACTATCCTCATTCCACTCAGCCTGCTGTTCTAGCACAGAGCAAACAGCTAGTCGACGAACTTCGCAAATACGATCAAGAACAGCTTTCAAAGCTGATGAAAATTAGTGACAAGCTCGCCGATCTAAACCATCAGCGCTATCAAAGCTTTCAGCTACCCTTCACCACCGACAACGCCAAACAAGCTCTTCTCGTTTTCAAAGGAGATGTCTACAGAGGCATTCGCGTAGAAGAGTACGACGAAGATGACTTAGCCTTTGCCCAAGAGCACCTGAGGATCTTGTCGGGTCTTTACGGCGTTCTGCGTCCGCTCGATTTGATGCAGCCCTACCGCCTGGAAATGGGCACTAGGCTAAAAACAGAAAAAGGAAAAAATCTCTATGAATTCTGGGGCGAAACTCTCTCTGATTTGATCGGCGCTGAGCTAGAAAAAGAGACTAATCCCTGTCTAGTCAATCTAGCCTCGAACGAATACTTCAAGTCGATCCATGCAGACGCTATCAAAGCGAGAATTCTCAATATCGACTTCAAAGAGAACAAAGATGGCGACTATAAAATTATCGCCATCTATGCCAAGAAAGCTAGAGGGCTGATGGTTGACTTTGTGATTCGCAATCGCATCGATAATCCAGAGCTGATAAAAGGGTTTGACAGCGATGGCTATGCTTTCAATGAAGCGCTTTCAACAGAAGCTAGCTGGGTCTTCTGCCGAGACTAGGCAGGCGTAAAATCAATGGAGAGAAGCGCGCGAACAGAAGTAGACAGCCTGTCTACTATCCATTGGGTAGATGCCAAACCAAGAGCAATCCACTACAGTCAGCGACACTATATTTACCGTTTCTTAGCGCGCAGCTTAGATTGTTTATGAAATTACAGGCGAAGGTTCTATCGGGTTACACTGTGAGCCTTGCGCTAGTTGTTTTAGTCGGCTCGTGGGGCATTTTCAACCTCTGGCGACTGGGGCAAGCGAGTGAGGATATTTTGCAAGAGAACTATCGCAGCATTCGCGCTGCCGATAGCATGATCGATGCGCTAGAGCGGCAAGATAGTGCGACGCTGATCTTGCTGATAGATGAAGACACTAACGCAGGTCGGACGCTTTTTCGCGAATATGAAGTGCAGTTTTTGCAGTGGCTGAGCCGAGCCAAGGATAATGTCACACTGCCAAACGAAGCAGAGACTCTAGGTCAGCTAGAAGTGGCCTACAGAGAGTACTTGCTTAGCGTAGATCAGCTAGTGGCGATCTCTGAGCGTGAGATAGATGAGTACGAACAGACAGTACGGCCTGCGTTTCAATCTGTACGAGATTCGGCAACTGAACTAAGAGAGCTCAATCAGGCAGCGATGATCAAGGCGTCAGAACGGGCGGCTGATACCTCACGGCAGGCGATCGCATCAGTAGCCATCGCTGGTATTAGCGCGGCTGCGATTGGCTTTGTCATCAGCTGGATTCTCTCTCGCACCCTAGTGCAGCCAATCAGAGCAATTCGAGACGCGACTGAAAAAATCGCCAGCGGCAACTACGACATTCAGCTAGATATTGCTTCCCAAGACGAGCTCGGCCAGCTAGCGGATGAAATCAACATCATGAGCCAGCGGCTAAAGGCATTCAAAGCGCTAAACCTAGACAAAATTGTCGCTGAAAAGCAGCGCAGTGAAGCCATTATCTACAGTCTGAGTGACGGAATTATCGTTGTTGACGACCAGCTGCATATCGTGGCGATCAATCCGGTCGCTGCTGCAATATTTGGGACGAAACCAGAGCTAGCCCAGGGCCGTCACTGCCTGGAAATCATTGACGATCGCACGCTTTACAGTCAGCTTCAGTCTGTGGCCGAATCCCAGACGCCCGCTCTGCCAGTAGGCACGAGCGCCAAGTGTGCCGAACTGACTATTGAGAGAGGCAGCATAGAGCACTATCAATACCTAGCGACTCCAGTGACGACAGAAGATAATCGGCGGTTGGGCGTAGTGCTGCTGCTGCAAAATGTCACCAATCTCAAGCAGCTAGATCAGCTCAAAAGCGAATTCGTCATGACCGCTTCTCACGAGCTGCGCACACCGCTTACTGGCATGGCGATGAGCATCAATCTGCTGACAGAAACCGCCAAGACAAAACTATCCGAAAATGAACAAGAGCTTCTACAGACCGCTCAAGAAGACGTAGAGCGGCTGCGAGATCTAGTCAACGATCTGCTAGATCTCTCAAAAATCGAATCCGGCAAGCTAGAGATGGAGAAAACAACAACCGATCCTGGCAGTCTGGTGGAAAAAGCAATTGAGCTGCTGAAAATTCAGGCAGAAGACAAACAGGTTGAGATTATCAGCCAGATGGCAGGCAACCTGCCCAAGGTCGAAGCAGATTTTAACAAAGTAACCTGGGTGATGACTAATCTAATTGCTAATGCCCTGCGCTACGCAAAGAAGACTATAGAGGTGGTAACCAGGCGTCATGGCACCTGGATATCGATCGCGGTTGTTGACGACGGACCTGGCATAGATCCGGCCTATCAGCAAAAGATATTTGACAAGTTCGTTCAAGTCAAGACCGAAAAAGACGTTGGCGGCACCGGTCTAGGACTAGCTATTTGTAAAGAGATTATTAAGGCACATGGCGGTACAATTTGGGTTGATTCAACGCCCGGTCATGGCAGCACTTTTACCTTTACACTTCCGGTCTCTTCTACCCCCACATGAGGATGTAACTAATGCCCAACGCTAGTATTTTAATCGCCGACGATGAGAAGAGCATTCGCTTAACGGTGGCTCAGGCGCTTTCATCTCAAGGTTATGAGGTAGCTACCGCTGTCGACGGCAGTACCGCGCTAGACCAGCTAAAAGGTACCCCCACCGATCTGCTGCTATTGGATATTCAAATGCCTGGTATGGACGGTATCGAAGTGCTGCAAAAGGCGATGACGCAGCAGCCGTCGCTGAAGGTGATTATGATTTCGGCGCATGGCTCGGTGGATAACGCGGTAGACGCAATGAAGCTGGGCGCAGTGGATTATCTGCAAAAGCCGTTTACGCCGGGCGAGCTACGCGAGCTGGTCAACCGCGTTTTGGAAAGAGAGGCTGTGGATGAGGGCGACTATGATATCCAGATTGAGGCTGCTCGCAAGCTGGCTGGTGAAGGTAAGTATGAAGAGGCGATCGCGTCTGCAAAACAGTGCATTGGTAGCCATCCTGAAAACGCCGCCGGGTTCAACCTGCTCGGAGAAGTGCTAGAAGTGACAGGCGATCGCGCTGAGGCCCTAAAAAACTATCGCGTAGCGCTCGATCTCGATCCAACCTACACTGCTGCTAGTAAAAATTTGGAAAGGGCAGCTACGAATCTAAGTTCGAGACCTTCCTTCTAGTTAGACAGGCACGTTTGAATGGCCAGTTCGAGCCTGGTTTTTGCAACTGTTTTTCATTAGTTTTTATTAGTGGGCCCTGCAATATGGTTTCTAACGTTTTTGGTGGTACTGCCAAAAGATCTCAGTACATTGTCATCGTGGGCTGCGGGCGGCTAGGCGCTCTGCTAGCCGGTCAGCTCAGCTCACAGGGTCATAGCGTCGTCGTAATTGATCAGCAAGAAAAAACTTTCAACAATCTCTCTAGTGAATTTAGCGGATTCAATGTCGTGGGTGATGCCTCTGAGCTAGCAACGCTGCGTCAGGCCAAGGTAGACAAAGCCGACTGCCTGCTGGCCGTCACCAGTGAAGACAATATCAACCTGATGGTGGCGCAAATTGCTAGAACCGTTTTTGAAATTCCAACGGTGCTCGCTCGCGTTTTTGACCCTGCTCGTGAGGCCATCTATCAGGAGCTAGAGATTGATACGATTAGCCCTACTCAGCTCTCTGCCGACCGATTTTTGCAAGCGTTAGGAGAGCGTTTTAAGACACAAGGCAAAGCACAAGATCAACAGAATGTTAAGCAGGCCGTAGAATGAGAATTATTTTGATTGGGACTGATAAGCTCACCTATTTTTTAGGTCGGCGATTTTCTAGTAAAGGCTATTTTCTAACTATTATCACTCCGGATGAAGAGAATGCAGTTGCGCTTTCACGCAAGCTGAAAGCAACGGTGCTAATGGGCAACGGCAGCGATCCCGACATGCTCCAAGAAGCAGGAGCGTATCAGGCAGATGTGCTGCTGGCGCTGACCCATAGAGACCAGGACAATTTGATCGCCTGTCAGATTGCGCAGGACCGCTACGGTGTGCCCAAGACGGTGGCGCTGGTAAACGATCCAGAGAACCGAGAGATTTTTGAGGAGCTAGGCGTGAGCGTGGCTTTTTCGGCGACTGAGGTGCTTGGTTCGATGATTGAGCAGCAGACGACTAGCGCGGACATTCGCAACCTCGTACCCGTGACCGATAGCGGCGTGACGATTACAGAGGTCGTACTTGAAGAGAATTCTCCGGCAGTAGGTTCGGCGATTAAGGATTTGAAATTGCAGGGTGCTGTGGTGGCCTGTGTGGTCAGACGCGGACGAGTGCTGCTAGCGCAGCGGCGAAGCCATCTACACGCGGGCGATCGCCTCTTGCTCATCAGCGAAGCCGAGCGCTATGGTCAAGCTCAGAAAACCTTAACTGGTGAGGGGGCATAGGGTATGCGCTATCAAAGCTTTCTACACCGGCGCTACCAGGCGATCTTGGGCTATACCGGGCTGATCTGTGCGATCGCAGGTCTTTGCATTTTATCTCCCCTGCTAGCGCTATTAGCCTATCCCGAAGAAGCGAATCTAGCCTGGGGCTTTTTACTGCCGGGGCTTTTGCTAAGCGGATTAGGCGTGGTGCTATGGCGGTTGCTCACGCCAAAATCAGGCGCTACGCTGACCTTGCAAGAAGGCTCAGTAATTGTTGTTCTCTCTTGGTTCTTGGCCGTCTTGTTTGGCACGGTGCCCTTTTTGACGGTGGGCGGGCTGAACTTTACGCAGGCCACTTTTGAGTCGACTAGCGGCTGGACGACAACCGGGCTATCGGTGGTGGATGTGACAGAGGCGTCTCGGCTGATTTTGCTCTATCGCAGCATTATGGAGCTGTTTGGCGGGGCGGGACTGGCGATTATTACGCTAAGTGCGATCGCAGGTCCGGTAGGTGCTAGCCTCAGCAGCGCCGAGGGCCGTAGCGAACAGCTCGCTCCCAACGTGCGGCGCTCGTCCAAGCTAGTTTTGATCATCTACAGCGGTCTGTGCGCTGTCGGTACTGTCGCGCTGCGGATTTCTGGTATGGACTGGTTCGATGCGGTCAACCACTCATTTGCCGCACTTTCAACGGGTGGCTTTTCCACTCGCACAGATTCCATTGGCTATTGGGACAGCCCCTTTGTGGAAGCGGTCACTATTGTGCTGATGCTGTTCGGCGGGCTCAACTTTGTCACCATCTACCTGCTGCTGACTGGCAGCATTAAATCTGTTGTCCGCAATGGTCAGGTCCGCTTGCAGGCACTGATGATTCCTCTAGTCGCAGTTATCATCTTCTTTGGTTCGGCTGTGAGCCTGTACCCCACACTGAGCAAAGCCGTTCGCGTCTCTATCTTTGAATCAGTGACAGCGTTGACCACCACTGGATTTTCAACTGTTGGCTACGGCGATTGGAACAGTTTGCCATGGCTAGGGATGATTGTGCTGATGCTAATTGGTGGCGGTGCGGGCTCTACGGCGGGTGGAATTAAACAGCTGAGGATATACATTCTGTACCGCGCTTTGATTTCGGAGGCTCGGCAGATGCTGCTGCCAAAAGGTGCGGTCAATGAAACCAAGATTTGGCAGGGAGAGCAGCAGCGATATCTACAAGCGAATCAAATCCGTCAGGTGGCGCTGTTTATCTTCTTGTATATGGTGGTGTACTTTATCGGCAGTGCCATCATGATGGGCTACGGCTATCCCCTGCAAGACAGCTTATTTGAGTATGCCAGCACCATGGGAACGGTGGGCCTGTCAATTGGGATAACTGCTGCCGATGCGCCGGTTGGTGTGCTCTGGGCGCAGATAGTTGGCATGTTTCTAGGTCGCCTGGAGTTCTTTACCGTATTTGTTGGCATTGCTTGCATGATT
Organism: uncultured cyanobacterium; assembly: GCA_963793495.1. Lineage (GTDB taxonomy): Bacteria > Cyanobacteriota > Cyanobacteriia > Phormidesmidales > Phormidesmidaceae > Phormidesmis. The sequence continues at coordinate 432,144 of CAWCAI010000016.1, read as the reverse complement.
CGAGACTTTTGGCCTATGATTAGCCGCCAGACTAAGCCCTCTTCCTAGCCAATTAATCCCTCATCAATATCTTGATAGTTGCCAACTTTCTGACAAATCCCATCACCGATCCAGTCGCTATTTTCCTGACGATTCTAGCAATTATGCTGGTTGCGCCGCTGCTGTTTGAGCGCTTCCAGCTGCCGGGTATTGTCGGGCTGATTCTAGCGGGGGTGGTGGTGGGCCCTGATGGACTTGGGCTGCTAGAGCGCGACGGCACGATTGTGCTGTTGGGTACGGTGGGCCTGCTGTTTTTGATGTTTATGGCTGGGCTAGAAACCAGCCTAGACGACTTTAAAGAAGACGGTGACAAGGCTTCTATCTTTGGGATCGCGACGTTTCTGATTCCGCTAGTGATTGGAACTGCGGCAATGCTGTGGCTAGGCTATGGCTGGCTAGCGGCGATCTTGGTGGCTTCTTGCTTTTCTTCTCATACGCTGCTGGCGCTGCCGGTGCTGAACAAGCTGGGGATTATGCGATCGTCCCCCGTTACCGTCACCTTAGGCGCAACCTTGATCACAAATGTACTTGCCCTACTCACGCTAGCTGTGATTATCAAAGCTTACGAGGGGAGCTTAACGCTCTCCTTCTGGCTGTTTTTAATCCCGGCACTAGTGATATACACGTTCGCCTGTTTGTGGGGCGTTCCTATCTTGGGCCGCTGGTTTTTTCACAAGTTTGGCCACGATGAGAACGCCGAATTTACCTTTGTTCTTGCAACTCTGTTTGTGGTTTCTTACGCCGCTAGTGTCATAGAAATCGAACCTATTATTGGCGCATTTCTAGCAGGCATTGCACTGACGCCGCTGATTCCGCAGATGAGCCCGCTAATGAACCGAATTCAGTTCATTGGCAATGCGCTGTTTATTCCCTTCTTTCTAATTTCTGTCGGAATGCTGATCGATCCGATGGTGCTGATTCGCGAGCCTCGGGTGCTAATCATTGCAGGTGTGATGATTATCGCAGAGCTAGTTGGCAAATACGCAGCGGCCTGGGTAGCGGGTAGAGTGTTTGGCTTTCAGTCCGCAGACGTGATGGTGATGTTTGGGCTCTCGATCGCTCAAGCGGCCTCGACCTTGGCGGCGATTACAGTGGCATACGATATCGAGCTGGTTGATCAGCTAACTGTGAACGGGGTAGTTGCGATGATTCTATTTACCTCAATTGCCTCCCCTTCAGTGGTTCAGCGGTGGGGGAGAAAGGTCAATGTGGCAGCGCCAGCATCCAAAGACGGCTCATCAGACCTGATGCGGCGGGTGCTGGTAACGGTAGCAAATCCCAGTACTGAAGACACTCTGTTGAATCTAGCCATCATTCTTGCAAAGGCTGGAGACGGTACGCTGCTGCCTTTGAACGTGCTTTCTGACAGCAAGAAGTTAGTCTCAGCAGCCGACAAACAGCGCCAGGTGCGCTTGCTAGAGACGGCAGAAGAGATTGCCCATGCAGCGGTTACCAAAGTAGAGCCTATTGGCCGGGTGGATGACGCAATCGATAAAGGCATCTTGCGAACGGCGGTAGAGCAGGATGCTAGCCTGATTATCTGTGGTTGGAAAGGCTACTCTAGCTACAAGGACAACTTTTTTGGCGATGTACTAGACAATGTTGCTCGTCAGTCGCCTGTGCCTGTGCTGGTAACACGGTTCGTCTATCCTGTTTCAAACACGGACCGCGTTATCCTAGCTGTGAACAAGCGGCAGGCGTTCTCAAAAAACTTTCAGCCTACTCTTCAGATTGTTCAAACAATCGCAGATGAGCTCAAGGCCACGCCGCAGATAGTGGTTGTCGCTGGTCGAAGAGAGTCTCGCCTGACCGATGCCGAAATTGCTGAGATCAGTCCAGATATTGCCGTCGAGCAGACAAAAGGAAATTTGTTCAAACGAATCTCGAAGCGGCTACAGCCCAACGATTTACTAGTACTAGAGGTGAATACGAATAGCAAGCGAGTGGCAATGAAACCTGCTATTGGTATGGTGCCAGAAGAAGTGGTGCGATCGCATCCCGAAGTCTCAATCATCGTTGCACACTACCCATAGAAGCATAGGCGCTCGAGCTGAATGGTCAGGTCTGGGGCTGTGCGATCGCAATTACATTCTTGCCAACCGTATGCTCTGCTTCTGCGTAGGCATGTGCATCAGCAATCTGTTCCAACGGGTAGGTTTTGTCAATCACCGAGCGGATCTTGCCCGCTTCGATCTGCGCTGTGATGTATTTCAAATCTGCCGCACTAGACCTGAGTAGAATGACTTTGTATTTTTGGCCTGGCCACAACAAAGAGAGAACGCTTTTGAGATAGTTACCGGGGTAAGGCTGCGTGGTAATGTATATCCCCTTCGGTTGTAGAACAGATTCGCACTCCGATAGAGAACGATTGCCCACCGCATCAAAAACAATATCGTACTTAGCGCTGCTTTTGGTAAAGTCTTGCTGAGTGTAGTCAATCACCAGATCAGCGCCTAGACTTTTAACAAGCTCTATGTTCTTGCCGCTGCATACTGCTGTAACTGTTGAAGCTCCCAGCATTTTGGCGATCTGAATCGCGTAGGTGCCGACCCCGCCAGACGCTCCGTTGATCAGCACTTTTTGCCCTGGCTTAAACTCACCTTCGTCCCGTAGCGCTTGCAGCGCGGTCATTCCGGCTAAAGGAACGGCAGCGGCTTCTGCATGAGTCATATTGGTGGGTTTAAGAGCCGTCACTTTCTCGGCGACAGCGGCGTACTCGGCGTAGGCCCCTCCTGTGAGCTGATCCATCCGGGCATAGACTAAATCGCCCTGCTTGAACTGAGTGACCTGCGCGCCGATTTCTACAACCTCACCCGATACGTCAAAGCCCAGAGTGAGTGGAAAGTTACTGCCTGTCAGGATTTTGAGCATTCCCTTTCGCATTTTCCATTCAATTGGATTAATGCTGCTAGCAAACACCTTCACCAGTAGCTGATCGGGTTTGATAGGCGGGTGCTCTACTTCTGCAATTTGAAAAACATCGGGCGTACCGTAGCGATAGATGACAGCGGCTTTCATTAGAACCTCCATAAGAGCGAAGCCAGTTTCTAGATCGCTCTTTGTATATTTAGTCATGATAAGCAAATTGTTTGGGTGGGGACTTGTGCTTTGGCGATTGCAAGGATTGTTTAGTGCGATCGCGATAAGATACGAAGAACGGCCTTATTGTGCTCGCAGGTAGTCCGCATGGTTCAAGCGCCTTCTAAATCACTATCGCTAAAGGAATTTCTGCAGCTGCCGGAGACTAAGCCTGCTAGCGAGTACATCAATGGTCACGTTATTCAAAAGCCCATGCCGAAGGGAAGACATAGCCGCCTGCAAGGGAAGCTCTGTGCCACCATCAACCAAGTGGCGGAGCCTGAGAAGATAGCCTATGCCTTTCCGGAATTGAGATGTAGCTTTGGTGGGCGATCGATCGTGCCCGATGTAGCCGTCTTTCGATGGGACCGTATTCCGTTCACCGCTGAGGGCCACGTTCCAGACAACTTCGATCTGCCACCAGATGGGACAATTGAGATTCTTTCTCCCGATCAAAGACCGAACAAGGTTTTGGGCAACATTCTTCATTGTCTAGAACATGGCAGTCATTTAGACTGATTTGTTGATCCAGATGATTTGAGTGTTCTGTACTTGCGATCGCAGCAGCAACCTATGCTCTACCAAGGCAATCAGCGCCTGCCGCTCCTGTCTGATTTGAAATTGGTGCTTACTGCCGACCAGGTTTTTGATTGGTTGAAGATGAAGCAATAGGACAAAAAGTTCCACTAATGTATAGCAACGCGCGGATGCATTAGTGCAGTTGCTATACACTTTGCGTCATGGAACAAGAGCTGTAGCCTTCTGTGGTGTAGTAAGCAAAGTGCGGAAAGCTATAGCTACGTCTTGTCTGAGTCTTGAGGACTCGGCTAGAAGAATTACGAAGCCAGCTTATCTATCTGGCACAGTGCAAAGGTAATAGATTAGCGCTTGTATCCCTTGCTGTCAGATAGGTTTGAGGACACCTTGGATAAGTGGTCCTCAATTTAGCTCATCAGCTGTCACAAGCCGCATACTCATAACTATCAGCCTCACAAAAGAAAGCTGTCAGTCCGCTCTCCCCTATCCACCTCGTTTCAGGTTATCCCTTGAGGAGTTTGTTCTATGAAAATTAATTTTGGTTTGTTGCTTCCCCTCGCCGTTCTCGCTGCTAGTGCTTTTGTTTCTCCTGCTCATGCCAATCCATCTGGCGATCGCGCTACTGTTGGCCCGGCTATCCTCGCCCAGCGTGGCGAACGTGTCGCACAGACTACTCAAGCTCGGCGCTTCGGTCAGCCCATCAAAGGCAGCAACTACATCGGTGTCGGCGGCAGCAACGACGGTGCAGTTGTTAACGGCAAATACAGCCTGTCCAACAACTTTTCTATCCGCCCAGAAGTGTTTACGAATGCTAGAGACAACAACGGCGAGCGTGGCGTTGCGGTACTAGCACCTGTCACCTACGACTTCAACGGCGACGGTAGCCGCATGTTTCAGCCTTTCGTTGGTGCGGGCGCAGGCGTAACAACTGGCGATGGGACTGAGATTCAGCTAGTCACCACTGCGGGCGCAGACCTACAGCTAGGCAGACGCTACGCCATCAATGGCTCAGTCAACTACCTACCGCTAGACGAGCAGCGAGTTGATTTTGTCGGAGGCTTGGGCTACCGGTTCTAGACTAGCGACCCGGTGAGTGCTCTCACGAGGATCATATTGTTTGATGGAAAGGCTTCCCAAACCTATTGGGAGGCCTTTTTTGGCGACTTGGTAGTTGGGTGCTGTCTCACTCGCTTGACCTTCAAGTAGCTCGAAGCTCTAGACTGCATCTATCGGCTTGGAGGAAGCGAGAATGTTCCGGATTGGCGAGTTTTCTAAAATTGCTCAGGTGCCTGCTAGCCTGCTGCGTTATTACGATGACATTGGGTTGTTTGCGCCGACGCGCAGCGACCATAGCACTAGCTATCGCTACTACAGTGTGGAACAGCTCACTCAGCTTAACCGTATCCTAGCGCTAAAGGAGTTGGGCCTATCGCTAGAACAAATCAAACGCCTCGTAGAAGAAAAGGTCTCTGCCGAAGAGATTCGGGGGATGCTGACGCTAAAGAAAGCGCAGATTGAGCAAACTATTCAAACAGAAGTGACTCGCCTTCGAGCCGTCGAATCTCGATTGAAACAGATCGAAGAGGGAAGTTTTCGAGATGATGACGTTGTTTTGAAGAAACTGTGTGCTCAGCACTTTCTATCACTGCGGCGACCTTTCAAAACCTTGGAAGAAACGCTCGCTGCGATATCAGAAATAGAGCAGACCGCGCTTAGAAAGATAAAGCCCAAGTTTTTAGGATACTTTGCCGCAGTGATTCACTGCGAACGGTATGAGGAGCAGAATTGGGATTTGGAGCTGGGCTTTCTACTGACTCAAAATCTGGATATCACAGTCGCGCTCTCGAACGACCATCTGATGAGCGTGCGATCGCTTTCTCCTGCCGAACTCGCTGTCACCGCTATTCGCTTCGGTGGACCTGAAAACGGCCATCTCAGCTATAGCGCCATTGGCACCTGGGCTGAGACCCATCGCTATCAGCTAGTTGGCCCAGGTCGAGAGCTCTTTGTTATACCGCCTAGGCCAGGTCGTGAATCAGAAATGGTTGTCGAAATTCAGTATCCGGTAAAGGCGATCGCGGATTAAATTTTGCACTGGACCACGTTCTTAACCACGTTCAACTAATCACGCTTAATTTAGGAGAACTACCATGACTATTGAACTATGGTCTCTACTAGATGTCACCGCAGTTTTGTGGGTTGCGATTTTGACACAGCAAATCCAGATGGACAAAGTAGGCGGCGCTAAATATGCACTGTCGAATCGAGATCAGGGCCACACCTTCAAAGGCGCGACGCCGCTGACCGGACGGCTGACGCGCAACGTTCGTAATCACGTAGAAGGACTGGTCCTGTTCGCTCCTTTGGTGCTGGTTGCCGCAGTCTCTGGAATCTCTAATCTGTGGACTCAGTCTGCTGCGATCGCATTCTTCATTTCTCGCGTCCTGCACTTTTTCTTCTATGCCGCTGGCATCACACCGCTTCGCAGCATCGTCTGGCTAGTTGGCTTTCTCTCTATTGGGATCTTTGTTTTTGGCATCGTCATCAGCTAAAGCAGAGAGACCCTACCAGTGTTTGGCTAGCAGGCAGTTCTTGCCTATAGCTGATAAAGTGCAGGGGGTTAGACCCATCTATCCCTTTGCTCTTTCTATTAGGCTCTATCTTGCCAAATCATGGCCAGCAACAGTATCGAGAATTGCGCGATCGCCTCAAGACCACCGACTTCTTTAAACGCAATCCCGCTGCCTACTGGCGTAGGACCCTTACCTACGGCAGTCTACACATCCTCGCCTATCTCAGCCTTTTTGCTTTTGCGGATACACCCTGGCGCTGGCTAGCCCTGTTTGTCTTAGCGCTGACGGCCAATCAGTTCTACTACATCAGCCACGACGCCGGGCACTACGCTATCTCTGATAGCAAAAATACAAACCTACGCCTTGGCCACATCGGTCATACCTTTATCGCAGGCGGCAGCTTCCGCTTCTGGCAGTATAAACACGACATCCATCACCGCTTTTGCAACGAAGAACCTCATGATCCAGACATGAACACGTTCTTCCTTAAGCTCTATGAAACCGACACCGAGCCAAAACCCGCCTGGGTGAGCTGGATTGTCCAACGTCAATCTTACTGTCTGTGGATTTTGGCGATGTTTCACAACTTTGACTTCCAACGCCTGAGCTGGATTTACGCCTTCAAAAATCCCGAACGCTGCCGAGCCGAGCGCATTCTAGTACCTCTGCACATCGTGATCTACCTGGCTATCCCGATCGCTCTGCTTGGCTGGCAGATGACGCTAGTCAACTATACGATTTCGACTATGGTGTCAGGCTTCATCCTAGCTACCCTGTTTGCCACTAACCATATTGGTATGCCTGGTCTATCAGGTAGTCACAGTCTCCCGTTTATCGAGCAGCAGACCATTACCTCGCGCAACGTCCTAGTCCCGGCTATCTTCGATGACTACTTCGGTGGCCTCAACTACCAAATTGAGCACCATCTATTTCCCTGGGTCTCGAGCGATCGCTATCGAGCCGCCAGCCCAATTGTCAAGGAATTTTGCGCAGAACACGGCATTGCCTATACAGAAGAAAGCTTTACCCTCGCGCTAGGAAATGTTCAACGGCACCTATCAGCCATGTCTGAAAGGGAGCATCAAACTAGGCAGCTTGGGTTTCGCTAGCGTTAATCTTTTCATTGGCTAATTCGTTCGCCAGTTCATTAGCTAGTAGTAGCCGATGGGTTTTCACTAGCTGATAGCTGAGAAATGATAAAAGCACCCCCATATAGGCGGTCAGAGCACCCCACAGTACATGCTCATTCTGCTGATACATACCCAGCAGCACAATCGGCCCAAACCCGATGAAGAAGGCTGACAAAGCGCCCTTTCGCAGGGTTGCGCCGTCTTTAATACCGGTAAAGTAGCTCTCTAGCATGAACGCTACTGCTGTCAGGCTCAGCAGTGGCACCAGCCAGATCGTGTACTGCTGCATCGCCTGTGAGACCTCTGAATGGTTGGTGAGCAGCTTGAAGACTGTGTTTGGCAGTAGCACCGTACTGAGTGCGAACGTCAGGGCGATCGCCAGTCCTGTCACCAGCGCTACTCGCAAAACTGGCAGCATTTGTTCAATATTCCCTTTTCCCCTGAAGTTACCAATCAGCGTCTGTGCGGTCATTCCTACGCCCTGCACCGTGAACTGGCTGAGCAGCGCAATCTGTAGCAGCAGTCCGTTTTCTGCCAGAGTCTGCGTACCGAAAGCAGCGCTGGCATTGGTAAAGATGGCATAGGCCGAAATTAAAGCGAGAAAGCGGACTAAAATATTGCTGTTGAGCGCGATCGTCGAGGCTAGCTCTTGTGGGTTTCCAATCTGTGCGATTGCGGGCTTCAGCAGCGTCCACTGCGTCGTCAGCGCAATTGCCACTAGACCTACGCCCAAGGCCAAATACTGACTAAGCGCGGTAGCCAGCCCTGCGCCCATACTCTGCCAGCCCCATTGCACGATCATCAGATAATCCAACAGCACGTTAGCACCGTTACCCACCAGCGAGATCAAAAAGACCGTGCCGTTCATTTCGCGGCCCAAGAACCAGCCAATCAAAACAAAGTTAAGTAAGACCGCAGGTGCGCCCCAGATGCGCGCATTGAAGTAGTCTAAACCAGCGCTTTCGATCGCTGACGAGCCGGAGAGCACCCAAAAGCCCAACTTGTGAATGGGATATTGAAATAACAGAATGAAGGTTGCGATCGCTAGTGCAATCAGCCCACAGCGCAGCAGAGCCACTAGCACCGCTATCTCATCGCTTTGTCCGACTGCATTAGCCGTCAGCGCATTGGTGCTGTTGCGCAGAAACTTGAGAATGCGATAGATATAGTCAAACAGCAGGCCCCCTAGAATCACACCTGCTAGATAGTTAATATCTTCCAGGTGACCCAAAAACGCCGCGTCACACAGGCCCGCCAGCGGCACCATCATATTCGAGAAAACAGCGACTACCGCCAGCCGATAGAAGCGAGGTAAAAAGCCGCGATATTGATCTGGAATAGAAAATACTGGCTTGGAAAAGACCATAGGTAAAGCGACAGCAGCACTATAAATAAACACCTCTAATAATAGAGGAGCTGCTTTAAGTTTGTGCAGATTAGAAACTGATCGCAGCCTCTGTCGGATTGTCTACGTATCGACGAGAAAAGAAAGGCCTAGTACTAGACAAGATTGATTTGTGATCGCGCGAATCTCATAGGACTGCGCCGCCACCGTATCAGCGACAACCAGCGTCTTCTCACCGAATGTTGTTCCATTAATATTACAGCTTCCCTTGAGCACGAGCAGATAGTTCCCCTGGTACTGATAGCCTTCTGTAGAAGTACTTTTGATCAGCTGAGAACTCATCCCACCCATTGGGTCCAAAGGAATATCATATAGCCGGACTCCATTCTGTTTGTTCTCGAATGGATTATTCTCGAACGGATAAAGCGCCTCAATATTGGCAGCAGCCGTATCGATTCGAACAGGGGTGTACTCCTTGGTTAAGCCCGTATTGGCAAAGTCTGGTGGCGATGCGTAAGCCAGAATAAAGAAACCAGTGCTCTCTGAAATCTCATGACCACTGCTGGGCGGATTGAAGTACAAAGAGCCCGTAGGATAAATGCCCTTAGCGTCAGTCTGCGTACCGTCGATTACGTAGACTGACTCAGTCATCGAATGACAGTGCTCTCTAACGCTGCCATCAGGAGTGGTGTACCACAAAATGCTGATATGCTCGGTATCTGCGGCTCCCGAAAGAAGCAGCTTTTCTAGGTTCGGCCTAAAGGTAAAGAAGTCATAGCTGTTCGGATTTGTGGTCAAATCGTTTAGATCAATGATTGTCATATAGCTATTTAAGAAGTCTCGTTGTTTTTTAGTCCAAAGTAAAGCGCTTGTTACCGCTGTCGAGTTTGCCGTCTAATCAATGACGCCGCCTCACGCTCTAACCGTTTCGAGAGTTAGCTGCACCGAAATCTGAAAAATAGATTTCGGTGCAGTCTTTGGCCAGCAGACATTCATTCGTAATCCTCACAACTTCCTCAGACTTATCAGCGATCAATTAAGCCGAACCACAATTTTCAATGAATGCCACAATTTGGCAGTTCAAGGAGCTCTACTATGCTGACTATTACCGATATCATGACCCGTGAAGTGGTGACTATTCGTAGTTCTGTCAAGGTGGTACAGGCGATCGCACTAATGCAAGAGCGACGGGTGCGATCGCTGATCGTTGAGCGAGAGACCGCAAACGGTGCCTACGGGATACTGACAGAGCGAGATATCGTTTACAACGTCACTGCGAAGTGCGCAGACCCGTGCAAACTGATGGTTGGGGAAATTATGACTAGCCCCTGTACGACGGTAGAAAGCCATCTCAGTCTACCAGCTCTGGCTAAACGCCTAGCAGAAACCGGCAGACAGCGGGCTCCCGTCGTCGAAAACAATCAGCTACTAGGCGTAGTCTCTGTTTCAGATATCATCACGAAAAGCAACATAGAAGCAGTATGCTTGCCTGATAACCTATCGCAGAAAGTCGAAGAGGCTATACGTCATAGACGACTAGGCTGGAACGAAGAAAGTGAGCTGATAGACGAAAGCGCAGAGATGGAAGAGATGCTAAAAGAACTCCAGGTTGATACAGTCAGCTGAACCGTGACAAAATAAATTCAACAATGTTGGCCCTACTGGAATAGCCAGTAATACCAAATCCTGATTGCTTACACCCGAATTGTCGTAGAGGCGTAACATGCTACGGTACGTGCTTAGCGTCAACTACATTTGTTACCGTAATTACATCTATTGCCATAGAGCGGCCACCGAACCCTGAGCGTAGTCGAAGGGTGGTCGGTGTGTTGTAGCTTCGACTACGCTCAGCCAGCGTAGTATTTTGCATTTTCCTGAAACGTTGAACAGGTACAGGCTAAGCGCCTAAAGTTTGTCACTAGAACCTACTGGCCTTCCAACGCCTTTAGCACCGCCGCCGAACCTGCGCTCCAGCCGACAATGCCGCCCTGCGCTCTGACCATCTCTAAGGTGGACTGTTTAAAGGCCGGAAAATAACTCTCAGTGCAGTCTTCGATTAGCAAACACTCATAGCCTCTATCGTTGGCTTCTCTCATGGTTGTCTGCACACAGACTTCAGTGGTCACGCCGGTAAGTAAAAGATGGGTAATCTTTTTCTCTGCGAGGATCTGCTGTAAAGGGGTGCGATAAAAAGCGCCTTTGCCCGGTTTTGTGATCACGGTTTCTCCCGGTAGCGGCGAGAGCTCTGTAATGATGCTGTTACCAGGCTCTCCTTTCACTAAGATGCGGCCCATCGGGCCTTTGTCTCCAATTTTAAGGCTGGCTTCTCCGCCTCGTCTGAGTTTTGCGGGCGGACAGTCAGAGAGATCTTTTTGGTGACATTCTTGAGTATGGATGACGGGCAGTTGCAGCTTGCGAAAGCGCTCCAACAGCGTCTGGAGGGCAGGAACGATAGCCTGAAGCTTTGATACGTCGTTACCAAGCGTGTCGCCAAAGCCACCTGGTTCGAGAAAGTCTCGCTGCATGTCGATGATCACTAAAGCGAGTGATTTTGGATTATCCGGTAGTGGATAGGAGTAGGGTAGGGCAGAAGGAATTTCCATGGTCTCTTGGTTTAGTGGCCTGCCATGCGCTGACCGATTAGGGTGTAATCAGCGGTACTAGTCTCGCTTTCGTATACGAACTTGCCTTCACTGATCACAATGATGCGATCGCTCAGCTTCAGCAGCTCATCCAAATCCTCACTGACCAACAGCACCGCTACCCCTCGATTACGCGCTTCGACAATTTCAGCATGGATAAAATCAACCGCGTTGAAATCCAAACCAAAGCAGGGATTAGCCGCAATCAGTAAATTGATATGACCCGGCGACAGTTCTCTAGCTAAGACAGTACGCTGAACGTTGCCGCCAGAAAGGTTGTGAATTGGGGTTTCTGGCGATGGCGTCTTTACCGAGAACTGCTGAATTAGCCCGGCTGCCGCTTGACGAATGGCTTTGAGCTGTAGCAAGAATCCTTTGGACTGAGGCGGGCGATCGAAGGTCCGCAGCGCCATATTCTCGGCGACAGACATATTGGGGACGCAGGCGTTGCGCATGGGTTCTTCAGGCAGCACGTAAACTCGGTGCCTAGCCATATCAGATCGGACGGCGCTGTAGGGTTCGCCGTTCACTCGAACCTTTCCCTGTGTCAGTTCGCGCTGTCCAGCTAGGGCTTCCACCAATTCGCGCTGTCCGTTGCCAGAGACTCCGGCAATCCCGACAATCTCTCCTTTTTGAACGGTGAGGCTGACGTCCTGCACGGCTTCTATGCCGCTGTCCTTGTTAGCATGGAGACCAGTCACCTCTAGAACCGGAACCGATTTTTCTGTCGATTTTTCTGCAGTGGAATTTATTGACGGGCGTCGGATCTTTACGCTCACCCATCATCATCTCTGCCATATCCGCCACGCTCAGGTCTGCGACAGCGCCCTGTCCCGCTATGCGACCTTTACGCAGCACCGTGATTTCATCTGCGAAAGCCGTCACTTCGCGAAACTTATGAGAGATCATCAAAACGCTTAGCTTGTTGGCACTCACCTGTTCTCGCAGTAGCCCTAGCACCTCATCGGCTTCGTCAGGGGTGAGCACAGAAGTCGGCTCGTCTAGAATCAGAATTCGGCTGTTGAGATAGAGCTGTTTGAGAATCTCTAGCTTTTGCTTTTGCCCCGCTGCTAGCTGCTCAATGGGTACGTCTAGCGGCACCTGAAAAGGAGAGGTTGCCATAAAGGCTTGCAAACGCTCCATCTCCTGCGACCAGTTAATCAAGACGGCGTTATCTGCTCGCGACAGGACCAAGTTTTCGGAGACGGTCATTGCAGGCACCGAAGTGAAGTGCTGATACACCATGCCTAGCGCGTACTTATGGGCATCGCGGGGACTGTGAATCTGTACGTCTTGACCATCGATTTGCACGGTGCCAGCAGTGGGCTGATAAAACCCCATCATGCATTTTACCAGGGTGCTTTTCCCGGCTCCATTTTCGCCTAACAGCGCGTGGAAAGAGCCTGGTTGTAGACGCAGACTGACATCCTCCAAGGCAACGAGACTGCCGAAATGTTTGGTCATGCCAATTGCCTGTAGCTCTGGGGGCTTAGCTAGGGTTTCGAGACGAGTCGGCGGGACCATGGTAGCCATATTTAGTGTGTCTTGCTGGTGTGTCTTGCTGGTGTGTCTTGCTGATGTGTTTATGCGATCGCATCAAGCAACGCCTGAGAAGTGGCCACAGCGCCAAAAACACCGCCCTGCATTTTAATCATTTTCAAAGCGGCGAGGTAGTTGCCATAGTCAGTAGCGCCAGTACAGTCAGAGAGCATCAGACATTCGTAGCCGCGATCGTTGGCATCGCGCATGGTGGTGTGAACGCACACGTCGGTAGTGATGCCAGTCAGGATGATGTTCTGAATACCTTTGCCGCGCAGAATCAGATCGAGATCGGTGGCGTAGAAAGAGCCTTTGCCCGGTTTGTCGATGATTACCTCACCATCGATTGGGGCAAGTTCGGGAATGATTTCCCAGCCGGGTTCGCCACGCACCAGGATTTTACCGCAGGGGCCAGGATCGCCGATGCCTGCGCCAATTTGCTGCGATCGCCACCGTTTGTTCTCTGGCAGATCTGCTAGATCGGGCCGGTGCCCCTCGCGAGTGTGAAAAATCGTATAGCCCGCTGTTCTCATGGCCGCTAGCACACAGCCAATCGGCTCAATTGGGGCGCGAGTGAGGGACAGGTCATAGCCCATTTTGTCTACATATCCGCCCTCTCCGCAAAAGTCCGTCTGCATATCGATGATGATTAGGGCCGTATTATCTGGGCGCAAATCGCCATTAAAAGGATACGGATAGGGCTCGGCTTCTACAAAACGTCCCATAGCTTAACCTCGCTAGCAGCACTTCCAAGAATGTAATAATATTCACACTATATAGCCAGCGTTGACTGCATCTGTATGCAAAAGCACGAGCAGTCAGCTTACAATCTTGCGACAGCCGCTAGAGTCTCACCAGTCCTGCTCGAATGCCAACGCTGACAGCTTCGGTGCGACTAGAAACATTGAGTTTGGTCAAAATAGCACTGATGTGAAACTTTACCGTATGTTCGGAGATAGTTAGCGCTTTTGCGATCGCCTTGTTAGAAAGCCCGCTCGCTAGCTGATTGAGCACTTCGATTTCTCTAGGCGTCAGCGGATCGACAGGATTCGAATCAGCTAGATCATCAGTCAGGCTAAAACTGCTAGGCGCAAAGAGAATTTCCGTCAGACTCGGATATAGAACATTAAGACCGCTGACGATCGCTAGAATTGCGCATCTCAACTGGTCGGCGGAGATATCCATCGGCACCATATTAACAATACCTGTCCCGATCATCTGTGCGATGTTTGCTTGCGCTGTTGTTTCTATACCATCCCCTAGCAACAGCAACAGATTTAAAGAATCTTCTAACGGCAACCCTTCAATGATCTGCAAAATTGTCTCGCTTTCGACTCCTCCCAGCGTAGAAAGCTCAATCACTGCTAGGTCAGCTCGCTGAGCCTGTAGCCAGATTTCCAATGACTGCAAGCTATCAACCTGGGCGACTATCTGAGTGGTTGCCATCTTTACCATCGCCGCAATTCCGGCCCTAGTCACAGACTGACTGGCACAAATAACGACGTCTTTCATTGCCTAGCGCTCACCTACAACAACCGAGACAGTGCGAAGCTCGCCACCGCGCAAGAGTTGAATTTGCAGCTCTCTTCCAACGCTTTGAGGCCCTAAAAAAGCCTGCACTTGCCTTAGGCTTTCTAGCACTTCACCATCGAAAGCGAGCATCACATCACCTAAAGCCATTCCAGCAGTATCCGCCGCACTTCCTGTCTCTACGCTGGCCACTAGGATGCCAACAGACTGAGTAAGGTCATGCTGCTGCTGGACGTTCTCTGGTAGAGGAATTGCCTGCATTCCTAGCCCTAGATAACCTCGTGAGATTTTGCCGCGCTGCTGTAGCTGAGCAACAGCGGCGTTTACATTAGTCGCAGGTATAGTCAAAACCTTGCGCCTAGGACCAAACGTATTGAAGCCCACAACTTGCCCCCCCGCATTGATCAAGGGACAACCGGCACTGCCGCGATAGAGATTGAGATCGACGACTATGTAGCGATCGATTTGTCCACCACGCTGCGATCGCCAGGCCGGACCAATCTGACTAACCATTCCCAAGCTGGCAAACTGGCTAGCTTTTTGGCTACGGGCCCGGTAGCCGACGGCAGAAACTAATTGTCCCAAAGCTAAAGTCTGAGGATCTCCAAGCACTGCGACAGGCAGGTCTATAGATTCTGGAAGAGATAATAGAGCAATGTCAGTAGCTGGATCAGTGCCCACTAGCTCCGTGTCGACGGTTTGGCCATCGGGCAATCCGACTTTAAAGCTGTCTGAAGAAGCTCCTAGAGAAAGAGCTTCGTAGGAGGTGACGATAATGCCCTTTTCCCAGTGGATGCCTGTTCCAGCAGAACGCTTGCCCCGGACAGATACTACCGATCGACCCGTGCGAGCGATGATATCTGAAAGATCTTGAGAAAGGGTTTCGAAGGCGGTATTCATGGGCTGGTTCAATCGTTGCGTACGCTCACCATTGTGATTCGCGCAGGCAATAGTTGACATCGCCCATGTGAGCAGGTGGCGAGCTACCCA
Organism: uncultured cyanobacterium; assembly: GCA_963793495.1. Taxonomy (GTDB): domain Bacteria; phylum Cyanobacteriota; class Cyanobacteriia; order Phormidesmidales; family Phormidesmidaceae; genus Phormidesmis. The sequence goes on along the minus strand of CAWCAI010000016.1, from coordinate 416,741 downwards.
ATTTTCTAGGGTCGGTGGCTACCGAAAGTTGCAGGAAGTGCCTGCCCACATGTATTCGATTGTGGCACCGGGCGTATCAGAAGACAGGATGCCAAATAGTGAATTGTCTGCTGCGAATTCTGTGCCTAGCGTGCTTTCTTCGACTGTAGTACTGTAGGCAGATTCTAGATCTGAGCGCGATCGCCCAATGCCGATGTCTTTGTCGGTAAAGAGCGGAGTGCCTGTGGTATTGCGCGATCGCAAGCTCCATCCCACTAGCTCACCATCCATCGCATGTAGCGACAAACCATTCTCCCAACTGGTGAACTCTATCGGACCCGCACCACACTCACTGTTCACCTGCGGAGGCTCTGACTGACCAAGAACTAGGGAAACGGCCTCTGTTGCATCGTCAATGCTTTCTCCAAAAGTCACGCTTTGACTCCCTTCTCCGCCGGAGCCAATTAGCTGAAAACCGTTTCCATCTAGAGCCAGCGTCACGTCAGATGACTCTGCTTCACTAGAAGGGGTTGGATCGCTAGGCTGTGTTGAGGGCGTGCTCTCTTCTGTAGTAGGCGCAGTGGTTTCTGTCTCATTCTCTAGAACAGACGTATCCATGCAAGCACTGACGAGAAAAGCCAGCAGTGCTGATGCCAGAGCTGAATACAGTCTGTTATTTTTCGACACGATGATGAACCCTCAATGCCATAAAGAAGAAAAGTGCATTCAAATTTACACGATACTATTGTCAATTCAACATTTAATACCGAATCGAAGCGCTTTCGACAGCAGTCAGAAAATGTTCACATTATTTCAATACTTTCCTTAATCAGATTGTGACTGAAGCGCTACACGATCGGGGCGACCACTCATCTGCGCGATCGCCCATCCACCGACAAAAAGCCCCAGACCCAAAGCCAAAAAGCCCATATCCCAAGCAAGCTCATTCGGTCCTGGCTTCACATGATGAATACCCAGAATCTGATGGTCGATCAACCCCTCAACAAAATCAAACAGTCCTGCTCCCATCAGCAGAGAGCCGACGAAAACAGAAGTAGAGTGTGAAACATCTTCTCGTATGCTCACCCGCCAGAGCAGTCCAATACCTATCAACGTCAAAAGATAGTCGAAAAGGTGAAACAGCCCGTCACCCAGAGTATTGAGCTCTAGCCCGGCTACTGTCCGATCTGTTTCGATACTGGTAAACATATGATGCCACTGTAGCAGCTGATGAATCACAATACCGTCAAAGAAGCCCGCCTGACCTAGACCAAGCACGATGCCCGCGACGATTAGCGGTCTGCGGTTCGAGCGAGTAGACAAATTAGCCATAAATTTTCTGTAGACATAGTGTTGCTCTATCACTTTGATAGGTTGAGTTCTTCAGTTCATCTTTCTTTCGGCATGGAGGCTTACTAGATTCGTCAGACACTTATTGAGCGTGATATCCAAATCGGGAATGAGCGTAGTCTAACTCCGGCGGGGTTGTGGCTTCGGCTACGCTCAGCCAGCGTAAATATTGCTTCGTAGTAGTTTGTGCGCTGAACACATGTAGCTTTCTGGGCTTTACCATACTTCAACAAAATAAGGCTGAAACCTTTGTGTTTTAGGGTTTCAGCCTTTAGTTGCGCAGTGTTTTTTTGGCCAATCGAGTGCTCTAGAACAGTTAAGCAGTCATGCTCTCGCTCTTGAGTAGTTAGCAGTCGTAGCTGCGACATTCAAGCGCGTGAGAATTCTCAACGCAGTAGCGATCGAACAAGAATTGACAGGTGAGAACTGGCTGACGGGATTGGGCGGTCTGCAGCTCTTCGACGGTTTCCCATGCGATCGCGACGTCAACGCTTTGATAGCCGTGCATTTGAGTCAGGCGGCGAGCATGTTCTAGCGCAGCTTTGAAGCGGTTTTCAGCGGTTGAACTAGGTGAATGCGACTGCAACTCAACAGCAGAGATAGTTGCTTTAGCTGGAATGGTTGTTTTCTGTGCAATAGCGATAGTAGTCATAACGAGTACCGAACTAAGAGGTTTGCTGTGAACTGTCTACAGATTACTCATAAATTAAATAGATAGCAAGTCAAAAAACATATAAGTTTTATCTATGAGTAATCAGTTTTGCTTAACTCTCCTTCGACGGAGGACAAATTTGGTATCCATACCGATGAATCTCTTAGGTACTTTCCACTAGCGTCTCCCACGCATCTTTTATTGTATCTAGCTAGCTTTCTTCAAAGGAAAGCAACAGTTTCTGCAGCAGCTGCGATAGATCCTTCTGCTCGGCTTTGTTTAATACGGTGAGTAATCGGTGTTCGTTAGCTACGTGCGCAGTGACAGCAGTTCGAGATTGATGCGATCGCGTCCATTCCACCCAGCTGAGAAGAGTCTGAGGAAAAACAACAGAGTCTATCAATCTCCTAACTCCGCTTTGTTCAACACTGTAGGATTGAATTTTATGTACAGTAGCCCTTGAAGACTTGTTCTCTTCAAGGGCTGACGAGAGCGGAGTTAAAAATACCGGCTTCGCAAGTACGCCTCGACCTGCTGCCGTTCCGCATCCGATAGCGCACGGTCATAGACCAGCATTGCCGCTATATCCATATCAACGTCTGAACTACCGTCTATCTCAGCGCCTATCACCAACCCTTTACCTCCGATGATGTCTGTATTATAAGCATGCGTTTTGCTATCAATTAGCTGACCATCTTTGTAGTGCTTCGCGGTCGTCCCATCGTAGACAACCTCTTGAATCAGCCAGCCCTGTCCAGTACCAGCCACGCCGCTTCTGAGGTCGTTGGCACGGCCCCAGCCCTGTAGCATCAGCTTGCCGTTAGGCATCACTATCGTGCCAAAGACCTCATTGTTCTGGTTATCGCCGTAGGATGCGCCGCCATAGCCGCTGCCGTCGTACTTAGTCACCACGAACATACTGCGGGCTTTGTTGCCATCCGGTAAACCGTTGAGCGTCAGAGTACGAGCGAGCTTATCGCCGCTGCCATCTAGCTGAATGACGTTGTGACCCTTGAGCGCACCAACTAGCAAAGTCGGGTCGCCAGCGCTGCTGAGATGGTTACCGCGACCAGACTGGTCAGCCCAGCCGCTGACAACCCCGCCGTTAGTGGTCACCCCAGTGTCCGCATCTAGGTTCAGCACTAGACCAGCTGTCGGCAGAGGACCACTGCTCGGGCCTGACTTCACGGTGACCGTAACGACAGCGCTGCTAGTATCGCCATCGGCATCGGCGATCACATAGCTGAAGCTATCTTGTCCCACAAATCCATTCGCTGGAGTGTAGGTGTAAGTACGGTTGCCGTTGTCATTGACGCGGCCACCTTTGGACGTGAGTGCGTCTATCTGAATGAGCTTGATAGGCGCGTTTCCTGGACTGTCGTTGCTCAGCAGCGCTGTTTCGCTTAGGGTAACTGCGACTCCTTTATTGGTAATGGCTGTGTCTGCGATCGCAACCGGCTGACTGTTGCCTGTGCTCACTGCCACTGTCACGACAGCGCTGCTAGTATCGCCATTGGCATCTGTAATGGTGTAGTTGATGGTTGCCAGACCCTCGTAGCCTGCATCCGCCGTAAAGCGGATGGTGTCATCAGTCGGGTCTTTCCGCGTACCGGCTTTCTTGATACCAGCCTTACCGTGAGTTGCTCCATCAAGGGTAATAGAGCCCACACCAGGCCCATCACTGCCAAAGTTGTCATTGGCTAGCACGTTGATACTGATAGTCTTGCCCGCTTCTACAGAGGCAGTGTCATTCACCGCAGTTGGCCGAGAATTACTCGGCGGCGGAGTCACCACGCTGCCAAAGTACTTACTTTGTAGGTAAGCTTCAACCTGCTGCCGTTCCGCATCCGATAGCGCACGGTCATAGACCAGCATTGCCGCTATATCCATATCAACGTCTGAACTACCGTCTATCTCAGCGCCTATCACCAACCCTTTACCTCCGATGATGTCTGTATTATAAGCATGCGTTTTGCTATCAATTAGCTGACCATCTTTGTAGTGCTTCGCGGTCGTTCCATCGTAGACAACCTCTTGAATTAGCCAGCCCTGTCCAGTACCAGCCACGCCGCTTCTTAAGTCGTTGGCACGGCCCCAGCCCTGTAGCATCAGCTTGCCGTTAGGCATCACTATCGTGCCAAAAGCCTCATTGTTCTGGTTGTCGCCGTAGGATGCGCCGCCATAGCCGCTGCCGTCGTACTTAGTCACCACGAACATACTGCGGGCTTTGTTGCCATCCGGTAAACCGTTGAGCGTCAGAGTACGAGTGAGCTTATCGCCCCTGCCGTCTAGCTGAATGACGTTGTGGCCCTTAAGCGCACCAACTAGCAAAGTCGGGTCGCCAGCGCTGCTGAGATGGTTACCGCGACCAGACTGGTCAGCCCAGCCGTTGACGACTCCGCCGCTAGTAGTCACCCCAGCGTCTGCATCTAGGTTCAGCACCAAGCCGCTAACGGGCAGTGTCCCAGTATTAGGAGGTGGAGTTTGAGTAGTCTTAACGTAGTTGGCCGTGATTTTCTGATTCGCGGTCGGTACTGTGATTGTTTGTTCAGCGGTATTCACCCCGTTGGACCAGCCTTGAAACGTATATAGGGTTCCACCTGCGGTAACTGTTTTAGGAGCTGCAATGGTATGCGTAAAGTCGATCAGCGTATCGTAGACAAAAGTGCCTGTTCTAGAAACCCCATCTAGAACAAGGTTGACCCCACCTGGCACGCCGCTCGAATCAAACGTCAAGTCGACTTTGTCTGGAAATATCGATCGCACCACGGTATTGCTCAGACCGTCTGAATCCGTCACTTTGAGAGTGATTTCAAAGCCGGTGCTATCTGAAAAGTCGTGACCTGAGACAGGGATATCAAAGCTAATCTGGGTGCCGCTCACATCCGAGAGCACGGGGTGCTTGTGATCATCATGAATAAAGCGGACATTCCAATCGAAGTTCTTGCCCGTTAAAGTCTCATCTGGATCGGTAGCCATCCCTTTGATAACGATACGCTCTCCAGCTCTAAACAATCTTCCACTTTGGGGTAGATCAATGGTTGCAGTGGGGGGTGCGCCCACAGAAATGGGATTGAGAAATGAGTTGATGCTATGCTTCGAGTCAGAAACTTTTACAGTCGGGACATAGCGACCGCTAGTCGTGTAGGTATGGGTCGGATCTTCCAAGGTGCTTGAAGTGCCATCGCCGAAATCCCACAGATAGGTCAGGCGATCGTTCTCAGGATCAGTAGCGCTCACGTCAAACTTCACAGTTAGAGGAGATTTTCCGCTGGTGAGATTTGTCTTGGCTACGGTGATCTTCGGCGGCAGGTTGCCAGAATTATAGGTGATGCGCCGCAGCTCACCCTCAACGATATCAACGTAGTACATCGCTCCATCAGCGCCCACCTCTAATGCGACGGGGGAGCCAAGATCTCTATCGTCTGCAAACTTAAATCCCCCTTCTGGGACATCTTTGGAGAGCTTGCCCGCTGCATCGAACGTTAAATAGCGCAGCCAGCCCTTGGCGTAGTCAGTAAAGAAGAAAGCTCCCTGATAGGCCTTTGGAAACAAGTTTCCTCGATAGATGCCGCCCCCTACAATGGCACGACTATCAGTGTGTTGAACACTAAAGATGGGGGGAGAGTAATTTGCTGGCTTAGGTCCGCTACAGTTAGGCCCTTCGCACCCTGGCCAGCCAAAGTTAGCCCCTGCGTTTGCTAGAGTCGCGACATGGATATCCTCGTAAGAGATATCAACGCCGCTTTGAATATTGCCGCCAACCTCACCGATAAAGAAGCGACCGCTAGGAACATCCCACTCCCCTCGAAAAGGATTGCGCAAACCGATGGCCCAAATCTCGTCAAGATTACCGCCGGGGCCGTCGATGAAGGGATTATTGTCAGGGATCAGATGGTCATTGCTCTTACCTTGTACCCATTCGCCACCCTTGTCCACAGCTGAGGGGTCGACTCGAATAATTTTTCCGGCTGATAGAGACAGATTTTGAGCGTCAGCGGGACGGTCTTTCTTATCGCCAATGGCCAGATAGAGATAGTTGTCAGGGCCGAAGTCGAGCGTGCCACCCCAGTGGTCTGATATCGCCTGGGTAGCAGTGACGATATTATCTTCCCAAATCACCTTCTCATCTTCTGCATGGGCATGGTCTACGTGATGAACGAACCGAGAAATTCTCGCTCTATCCTCTCTTTTATTGTGATAGTAGAGATAGAAGTAATTGTTGTTGGCAAAGTTGGGATCGAGTGTGATGCTCAGCAGCCCTTTTTCGCGCTTGACATCAACTCTAGGTAGCTGTAGATAGGTTTTGGCAGTTGGCGAGGCCGATTGAGGATTGGTAATTACAATTTCTCCACCTTTTTGTAGCACCAGTAGCTGGCCGTCTGGCAGGACAGCAATATCGATTGGCTGAGTCAAGTTGACTAGAACCTTTTGATCCTCGAAGTTTGCAGGCAGCCCTAACGTTGTTCTAAAAGCTTCTAAGGCAGTAGCTTGGAATAGCTGCTGGGTTTCGATGATGCCAGTAGCTAGCTCAAGATTCCAGTCGCCGCCTAGCGTGTGGCTGCCTGTTATGTTGTTTGAGGCGGCAATATCAGCTTTGGTGAAATCGGCGATCGCTTGGAGCAGGGTTGCTCCTGTCTCACCAGCGCCTAGTTCACAGCCATAGAGGAGGATATCAGCCTTATCGCTGAGGGCTTCGCTCCAACCCTGTAGGTCATCTTGATAGGCTGCTAGAGTATCTATGCTCAGTTCTGTTGCTCCCAGCTGTAGTCTGCCTGAGCTGCTGTGGGAAACGATATGAACACTAGAAATGTTGGTATAGTCGGCCAGGGTCTCACTGATTTGTCTGACGCCATCTGTAGCCGAGTCAATCAGGATTACCTCCGCCTCTGACAATACGCCGGGCGATAGGGTAGAAACAAGGTCTTGAAAATCCTCAACTGAAGTATCGATAAAAAGGAGACTGTTTTGCTTTTGAGACACCCCCAGTTGCAACTGATCTAGCTCTAGATCAGTTGCAAATAGGCTATAAGAAGATGGGTTAAATGATGACGGATCTGATACGGCAGGAACGGTAGAGCTAAGCATAGTACTTTTTCCCAGGAACGGAATTGTAGGAGCTCGTTTCTAGACACAGAAATCTGTACTAAAAACCTTCAATATCAGGGCTTTCAATTTGAGAATAGCAGACTAAAAATGGACATCTCATAGTCTTATAGACAAGAGATGTCCTACAGGCAAAAGACAACGTTATCTGTTGTAAGTTCCGAGATTAGAAATCTTATACCTTATACGTATCTAAACGGATTGTGCTGATGAAGTCTTCTTTGGCTAATAGTCGACGAGTTCTGTGCTTTCTTTGGGATGCGATCGCCTCCCAAAGAAAGTTCAATTAAAAAACCAACAAAAAAAACTCAGATGAAATGTCTCGGAGGAATCAGTAGCGGAGAGTATGTCCCTTTTGGATATGTCTTATTTTGCCATGACCGTGTGTGTGTGCGTAACACATGACATCAAGTTTTACAAAATTGCCCTGAAAAGCCATTATGTTCGAGGGATATCCTCGGGTGCATATGGCTCTGGCCCCCTTCTTGTCAGCACTCTAGCGCTTCGTGAAAATAAGGACCTGCGCGTTTAAAGGATCAATGAAGCTGCCGGAGTAAAACTACCGAGGGAGCGCGACAGGCTGACTGAAACCGCTTCGCTAGCCAAAAATTACTAAAGGAAAAATACCAGCGATCGCTTGCTATCTGCGATCGCTGGTATTTGACATTGAAATATTCAAATCGTGACAGCGCTAAGACCAGGCTTCATCCACATCCATATTGGCATCATCATGAATATAGTCAGGCTTTTGCTGACGTGGCAACTGCCCTGAGAGCACCAAATGAGCCATCGTGTCACAAATAACGCGAGTCGCCAGTAGCGCGGTCATATCGCTCACGTCATAAGGCGGTGAGACTTCGACGACTTCTATGCCGCATACAGGCACTCGCTCCACGATTTTGCCCAGCAGATATAGTGCCTCACGTGGGAGCAACCCACCCGGTTCTGGCCAGCCAGTTCCCGGCACAAACCCAGCGTCAATACAGTCAATATCAAAGCTAATCCACACGCAGTCTGTGCCATCGGTTGCCCGTTCTACGGCAAAGTCCACCGCCGCATCTAGACCCATATCCACAATATCGGTCACGGTCAAAATATTGGTCGCTCGCTCTCGGCACACCTTTACGCCTGGGCGAGGTACCTGCCAGCCACCGATTCCTAGCTGTACCAAATTTTTTGCAGGCGCGTTAGCCATATTCGTAGCATGAAACCAGGGGCAGGTATGCATCCGCTCGTCCAAGTCGGTCTCTTGGGTATCGACATGACGATCGAAGTGAATGATACCGACTTTCTTGTCGCCGAGATGTCGACAGATGCCTCGAACCGTAGGAAAGCCGATGGAATGGTCGCCGCCTAATAAAATCGGCAGCGCCCCGGATTGGAAGACATGGGCAACGCCTTTCGAGATTTGATCGAAGGACTTCTCGTTATTAGCTGGGATGGTAAAAATATCGCCAACGTCGCAAAGCTTGATTTGTTCTCTAAGATCAACGCCTAGCTCAAAGTTGTAGGGCGTATACAGGGCTGAGATTTTGCGAATGCCCTGAGGACCGAAACGGGTGCCGGGGCGATAGGTCGTGCCAGAGTCGTGCGGTACGCCCACAATCGCGACGTCGTAGTCACCGACGAGGCGGACATCTTCTACATAGGGAGCCTTCATAAAGGTGTTAATACCTGCGTAGTGTGGCAGCTCGCCTCTAGAGAAAGTGGAGATAGTGCGATCGCGAATACTCTGCGCCGCCTCTAGTCCATAGGTCAACCCCTGGTCTACTTCCTGCTGCCATCCGGTCAAAGGCAGGTGACTTTCTCGCTCCAACGCTCGCTGCGCTTCGGAAAGTCCATCCGGGTCTTGAAATGCAGAGTCGCTCGAAGGGGTAGATGTCATGAAAAAACCTCAAATATCAACAAGGAGAACATACGGCAAAAGCCCGAGAGAAACGTTGAAGTGGCTATCACTCCTCTAACTTCTCCCGGGCTTTTATCCCGCCGTGTAAGCTAGCTCTTAGCGCTAGCTCGACCTCTCTCGGACCAGACACCAGACTGCTTAAAGCCTGATCGGAACCCTAGAGGTCTTTTGTTGTAATGAGACTCAATATAGAGCAATGCATTTTGATTGGTCAAGCTGCCATCATCACAATCGGCTCTATTCACTTTATGGAAGATGTGCGATCGCATTCACTCAAATCGCGGGCTCAGAATTCGCTGCCCGAACGTGTACTCAAACTGTGCGCTCAAATATAGCCTTATCTTAACAAACGCTCCAAAAGAAGTTAATCCGTATCGAGCGACACTTTAATCCTTTAGTTTAGTTGTTAGTTTACAGCTGCGAACAAAAAGAGAACAACCAGAAAATAAGGCAAATGCCTTAGAGAGAGCTATCGTTCCAACAACTGTAAAATTGTCTTCTTATGGTTAGAAGCCATTGTCGCAGACTGCGGAAAGGCTAAGTCGAGTTCTTTGTTCAACCAATACAATTCAGCTTCTAGGGTTCCGATCTTCACAAGATGCCTGGTCCAAGAGAAGCAGCCTACGTAGTCTCTAGCTACTAGGTCCACGGCGGGATAAAAGCCCGGGAGTAACTATACCACTTTTTATAGGTGGTGGTTCACTCCTGGGCTTTTGTTGTTTTTGCTTTTGTTGCTTTTTGTTTTTGATATTCAATAGAAACAGGAGATTCAATCAATGGAAAATCCGATTTTATTTTGGGGAATTATTGTATTCCTTTTGGGGACTTTGGGCGTTGGTGTCTGGGCTTCCAAACAAATCAAAGGAGACAGTGTCAATTTTTTAGTAGCAGGTCGCGGGCTAGTACTGCCGCTAGCCGCCGCTACTCTCATGGCTCAGTCAGTAGATTCTAATGCCACGCTGGGCAATACCGATCTATCCGCAGAGTTTGGCTTTTGGGCAGGGGCTTCGCTGCCTGTTGGCCTAGCGCTTTGCCTTTTTCTAACAGGGCTCTTCTATGCCAAGCCGCTCAATCGCATGGGGCTGATCACCCTTCCCGACTTCTACCGGGTCAAGTATGGCCGCACTACTGAGGTGGTGGCCTCTGTGATTATGGTGGTGAGTTTCTCATTCTTATTAGCAGGCAACCTAGTCGCGGGCGGCTATCTGTTTCAAACCTTTTTGGGACTGAGCTACTTCGGTGGGGTGACGCTGATTGCGGCGCTGGTGCTGGTGTATACCGTTTCTGGCGGGCTGTTTGCGGTGGCCTATACTGATGCGGTTCAAGTTGCGATCGCATTTCTAGGAGCGCTAATTCTACTCGGATTCATTGCCTTCAATTTCGGTCTAGACATTCCTGCTGGCATGGGACCTTTTGATCTTGAACAGCTTGTCGTGCCCGAATCAGGAGCGGTCGTCAACTGGGCGACTATTCTCGCGCTAGGACTAGGCGACATTGTAGCGATTGACTTTATGGCCAGAATCTTTGCAGCAGATAGTCCAGAGACAGCCAGACGGGCCTGCTTCATTGGCTGTGCTGGTACCTTGATCATCGGAATTCCGTTTTCACTAATCGCGCTTTCTTCCGGTCGAATTCTAGAAGAAGCGGGCGTGGTTCCCGATGGGCCTGTGCTTTTTGCCCTAATCGGCAGCGTAGTGCCTTCTTTCATCGGCCTGTTAGTGATTATGGCAATCATGTCAGCTTCACTCTCGACGGCTGATGGCGCTATTCTAGGCACCTCTTCGGTGATTGCTCACAACATCATGGGCGTCGGTCAAGGTCCTGACAGTCGCGTCGACAGCGCTGCCGTTGGCGATCAGCTACTAAAGATCACCCGACTGATGGCCGTTGTAATTACAATTATCGGTGTTTTCTTTGCTCTCCGCGTTCCGCAGACGGGCGTACTGCTACTGCTGGCATTCGACTTGGGCTTTGCTGGTCTAGTGGTGCCCCTAACTGGCGGACTATATTGGCCAAAATCAACCTGGCAAGGAGCGCTGTCTTGCATCATTATCGGCTCTGCTACCCGGCTGATAATGTTTGCGCTGATGCCAGTGATGTTTGGCACCGAGAATACCTTGCTATACATCCCCAATAGTTTGTTCTCTGAGGGGTTTGACGGCTTTCCTACATTGATTAGTCCAATCGTTGGGCTAATTGTGTTTGTTGTTGTTTCAAATATGACCTATGTTCCAGCGCCCGCCCAGACAGCTGAGCGTCAACGGGTTTCAGCTCGACATTAGGAGAAAAGGCAACGCCAATGCGATCGCATGCCGTGACGGGTTGAGGCCATAACCTATGAAACCTACCGCTTTCGAAGTTCCCTGAACTGCTTCCACGTGGCTATAGCTTTCCGCGCTTTGCTATATTACGTGGAAGCAGTGTCTCAGATCTTCTAGGCTTCACCTGTAATCGACAGCTCATCGACCCAAATACGAGGACAGATACCGCCGGGCGTTATCTCTACTTCTGGCTCTATATGCGCAATGTTTTTTAGCACCTCACGAAAGTCACCAGCCACCGTAGCCGATTCTACGCTAATGCGCTTTCCTTCCTTTATCAGCCAGCCGTCGAACGGCAAAGAGAAAGAGCCCTGCAAAGCATTTACGCCTGCGTGCAATGCCTGCAATTCATCAACAAACACCACGCCATCTGCCTTATCGAGCTGGTAGGACTCGTCTGCGGCCTCACCTGGCAGTACTTCCATATAGTTGAGCCCAACGCTTACCTTCGCACCAATACTGGCATGGCCAGTTGGCTGTGCGTCCATCCGCTTTGCGGTACCTGCGCTATGCACAAAGTTTTTGAGAATGCCCTTTTCGATCAGTGCCAAACGACGAGTAGGCGTACCCTCCCCGTCAAAGGTCTCAGACGAAACGTTCTCTAGATGTAGCTCGTCGTCATAGACAGACAGCAGAGGGCTAGCAACCTGAGTGCCGATGGATTCGGCGGTAGAAAGCGAGCGATTGTCGAGAATACTTTGAGCGTTGTACATATTCGAGAAAGCGCCTAGCAAGCTCAAGAAAGCCTCTGCGGAGAAAACGACAGGATATTTCCCCGAGGTAATTTTCTCGTAGTCTAGATGGCTAATTGTCTTTTCAGCAGCTTCTTTGACGCAGCTATTTACGTCTAGCTGAGCGATGCCGTTCTGGACTCGCATCGCGCCAGCAGCGCGGGGTTTGCGGCCCTCCGCCTCTGTTTTTCCATAGAGATAGACAGAAGCATAGGTGCGTTCTTCGCTACGCTGTGCGCCTTCGCTGTTTAGGTAGAAGCGCTCGATTTCTCTTTGAGCGATGCCGTTGTAGGGGACGGAGGCGATCGCATCATGAGAGTCTAGCACCCCTTTCTCTGCTTTCACCAGCGTCTCAATCAGCTCAGGCACTGGTGCCGGTTCAGCCTTGACAAATTCCACTTCAGCCGTCGGCTCTTTTGCCTGCGGGCTGAAGTCAGGGGCATTCTTTTTCACGCCGAATGAGCTGGCTTCATAAGCGGTTTTCAGCGCCATCTCTAGACCGGTTTCATCAACGTCCGTAGTCGAAGTCACCCCAATTTGATTTTGGTCGTTCCACACGCGCACAATCACGCTAGAGCGATTAGACGCTTTGACCTGCTTAGGCTTGCCTTTGTCTACTTGAACGCTGGTTTCATCTACAGAAGAGCCGTAAATGTCGTATTTTGCAATGCTGAGCTTTTGGGCGATCGCCTCAGCCTGCTGCGCAATTGTTTGAACCTTTGCCATGTCTATCGTCCACCCACTGTAATATCATCTACTCTGATGTGAGGCTGGCCCACCGTCACATACACACTGCCACTCACAGACCCGCAAAAGCCCGGTGCCAGGCTAATATCATTCGAGCACATTGAGATCTTGTTCATAATCCCAGTGGCTTCACCAATCAGCGTTGCACCCTTCAGCGGCTTCGTGATTTTGCCATTCTCGATTAAATACGCTTCGTCTACTGAAAAGTTAAACTGACCAGTTGGGCCAACGCTGCCGCCGCCCATTTTCTTGCAGTAAATCCCTTTATCGACAGAGGCAAACAGCTCTTCCACCGTATGCTCACCCGGTGCAATATAGGTATTGCGCATTCGAGAAGCCGCCGCGTGCGTGTAACCCTGACGGCGACCGCTGCCAGTACGCGGATGCCCCGTGCGCATTTCGCCCGCCCGGTCCGAGATAAAGTTCTTTAGAACGCCGTTTTCGATTAGCAGCGTGCGCTGAACCGGCATTCCTTCATCATCCATATCAATCGTGCCAAAAGCTTCGGTAGAGAGTCCCTCATCCCAAGCCGTCAGACTTTCGTGAGCCACTTTCTGTCCTTTCTTGTTCATGAAAGGCGTGGTCTCTTTTTCAATCTGAGTGGTTTCTAGCAAATGGCCGCAGGCTTCGTGGAAAATCACACCGCCAAAGTGATTGGCCATAATCACCGGATAGTTACCCGATTCTACATAATCGGCGTACAGCATTTTGCCAGCTGCTTCAGCTACTTTCTCAGCGGTTTCACTGTAGTCCCAGGCAGTTAGGAAGCTAGGATCGCCAGTATTGCCGAGCCGCTCACCAATAGAGGAGCGGTGCTCACCGTCAGCGCAGAGCAAGTTAAAGCCGACAGACTGAGTCAGGCGCACATCGCGAGCAAAGGTGCCGTCGCTAGAAGCGACCAAAACTTCTTGACAGTCTCGGAAATAAGCAGCGCGGCGTGCCTGTACGTGGTCTGCTTTCTCAGCAAGCGCAGCGTTGGCCTCTAGCAGCACTTCGCCCATAGTCTGCATAGATGGGCAGCTAGCTAGCCAGTTGTCTTTACCACGACCTGCGCCGTAATCGCGCAAAGGCTCTAGATTAATTTCAGGAATGCTAGCGGTTGAATCCGGCATTTCTAGGCCCATAATGGCCAGTCCTTTTTCCAGAGCGGCTTTGAGTCCTTCAAAGGAAAGATCGTTCGTGCTGACGTAGCAGTCAGCACTGCCCTTGAATACGCGAACGCCTGCGCCGGACACCAAGCTAGGTGAAATGCTAGTGATCGCATCGTCTTCTGCTAAGCAGCTAATGTAGTTCTTGCGCTCTAAGAAGAACTCTACAAAGTCGGCCCCGACAGCGCGACCTAGCCCTAGCAAAGTGGATAGAGGCGCTTCCCAAGTTGGGTCAAATTTGTCTGGGGTAGCGGTGTAGCTGAGCGAGAGAATTTGCTCTAAGCGCAAAGGCTGTTCAAAGATAGCGGCTGTCATACCGTAGCAAGTCCTATTGATGTCTTTGTGCTCTAGTCTACCAAATCAGCTGATAGATGGTTCTGTCGCTAGACTGACGGATTTCTCTACTGTGACCTAAGAATATTGTTCAGCGATAGACGCGCGATTATCCTCTCGTTCAGACAATGCAGGTCACTTAAACTGTTGTTTTGTCGAGCTTTCAGTCGATAAAGCGAGACTGATGTAGGCCCGGCCTCAACGTGAATGTTCTGTCCAATGAAACCGATGGCAACGAAGATACTGTGGCGTACATATTTGGAAACGTTGAATCATCCAAGTCATAGCGAAGAGCAGCTGTTTTCTTAGGCAGACCGGCAAAATAGTGCTGTTCTGGGCATTCTAGCTATGCGTATTGAAGGAATAATTCATGCAGCCGCCAAGATCGAATATTGCTCTACTAATTGACGCAGACAATGTGCCTGCTCACAAAATTGGTTCAATCCTCTCTAAGATTGGCAAATATGGCGTTGCAAACATCCGCAGAGCTTACGGCAATTGGACAAAATCTGGTCTGAAGCCTTGGGAAGAGTGCCTGCACGAATACGCTATTCATCCTGTACAGCAGTTCGACTATACAAAAGGAAAAAACGCTACCGACGCAGCGCTGATTATTGATGCAATGGATTTGCTGTACACGCGCGAGTTGGACGCCTTTGCCATTGTCTCTAGCGACTGCGACTTCACCCCGCTGGTGATGCGTATTTTGACTAATGGATTGGAGGTCTATGGTTTTGGAGAGAAGAAAACGCCTGCTCCTTTTGTTCGTGCCTGTTCTACCTTTTTACATCTAGAATCTATAGAACAAACAGATGATCTAGAAGTCTCCTCAGCTGAAACAGCTGGCAGAAAAACAGGAAAAGAGCTAAAACAAGACACGAAACTGATAAATCTTTTGAGAAGTGCAGTAGAAAGCACGCAAGCGTGCGACCAGGGCGCAAAGCTATCTTCTATAGGTGCTCTTATCAAGGATCAGGCATCCTTCAACCCTCGTAATTATGGCTACGCGAAGCTGAGCGGACTATTCGAAGCGATAGATTTGTTTGAGGTGAGCCGAAAGCAAAAATGCATCTACATAAAATCAGTCGGAAAATGAAGACCAAGCTGTTGGGATAAAAGGTAAAATCGTACGGTCTCGCTTTTGAGGGGAAACGTATGAGCATCTAGAGTATTGAAGCACAGCTTTTGTCCCTGTCCTCGGTCGATAAGCTAGAAGCTATTCGGCTCCTTTCCCACAGTCTCAGTCCCAACTGGCTTAGCCCCAACTGGCGCGGTATTACCAAAACGCCTGGAATCTGTGGGGGTGAAGCCTGCATTGGAGGGACTCGCATTCCGGTTTGGGTGTTGGTCAGCTATGGTCAGCTAGGTGTAAAAGATTCTGACCAGCTTTACAATTACCCTACGCTTACAGCTTTAGATCTAGTCAGTGCTTGGAACTATGCGGCTGCTCATCCTGACGAGATAGACAACGCTATCAAAGAAAATGATGACACAGCAGACGTTTTAGAATGACTCTAGCTGCTTTCTACGCTAATGAGCAGTTTCCTCGCCTTGTCGTTGAGTTTCTTCGTGCCTTCGGTCATGATTGTCGTAACTGTTCAAGAAGCGAACAATCGTGGTTTGACGGACGAGCAGGTTGTGGCATTTGCAACCATGAAAAATAGAGCCGTACTCACACTATAAAAAGGACTTCATCAAAATTCACCGCCAGAGCAACAAACATGCTGGAATCATTGTTTGTTCTAGAGATGATGATTGGGAAGGTAGGCAAATAGTATCCACAACATGGTTTCTACGCTTGAATCTTTAGAAGGAGAGCTACTCCGAATTCATAGGCCAAACTAGCGTCGGTAGCTGGTATCACTGCGATTAGATCTATTCAAAGTAGACAAAAACAACAGAGCATTCTTTCTCTTTATTCTGTTCCTGATCTTGCTAGCATGGGTGCAGCTTTCAACAGTGTTTTTGTATATGAATGAGCTGGGCTGGTGAAGATTTGTTCTGTAGGACCGATTTCCACTATCTTACCGCTGTTCATTACAGCAATGCGATCGCACAAATACTTCGCCACCCACAGATCGTGCGTAATAAACAGATAAGTCAGCTCCAGCTCATCTTTGAGATCTAGCATCAGCTCTAGCACCTGCGCCTGCACGCTCGCATCTAGCATACTAACTGGCTCATCGCACACTACCAGCTTTGGCCGCGTGATCAGCGCTCGGGCGATTGCCACTCTCTGCTGCTGCCCGCCCGAGATATCTCCTGGATAGCGATCGCAATAGTCCTCAACAGGCACAAGTCCTACCCGCTCTAGCATCGCAGCCACCTTTTGCTTGGCTTCAGCCGCACTCGCTAGGCCATGAATTAGCAGCGGGTCTGCCACCCCGCGCCCAATCGTCATCATCGGATTGAGACAGGCATGGGGGTCTTGAAAAATCATTTGAATATCTCGTCGCTTCGCCTGTAGGCCCGAGCGCGACAAACTAGTGAAATCGCCTCCTTGAAACATGATCTTTCCAGAAGTCGGCTCTACAATTCGCAGCAGCGTTCGCGACAGAGTACTTTTCCCACAGCCCGACTCTCCCACCAGCCCCAAGATCTCTCCTGGATAAAGATCTAGCGAAACCCCGTCCACCGCTCGAATCGGCTCTGGTGGCTCCTGCCGCAGCAGCCTGCCGATTAATCCTTGCTCTAGTGTGTAGTGCTTGGTGACGTTTTTTAGGCTTAGGATCGGCGTTGCTTCACTCGTGATCGCAGCCGAATTCTGTGCGCCTGCTGACTGTAGCTGGTGCGCAGCTGCTAGCAGCATCTGGGTATAGGGTGCCTGCGGGTTATAAAACACCTCTGTTTTCGGGCCGCTTTCTACTAGCTTGCCCTGGTACATCACCGCAATGCGATCGCAATACTCTCCCACCAGCGCCAGATCGTGAGAGATCAAGATCAGTCCCATATTCCGCGCCGCACATAGCTCTGTGAGCATATCTAGAATTTGCGCCGACACAGTTACGTCCAAGCTAGTGGTTGGCTCGTCGGCCACAATCAGCTTGGGATTGAGAATTAGGGCAAGGGCGATCGCCACCCGCTGTCGCATCCCCCCGCTAAACTCGTGCGGGTACTGTCCCCACCTATCTACCGGAATATTCACCGATTCCAGCGTTTCTATCGCAATCTTCTTCGCCTGTTTCTTCTCTAGTTCAGGCTGGTGCGCCAGCAGCGTCTCTAGCGCATGATCTCCAATTGTCATCAGCGGATCTAGCCGCGTCATCGGATCTTGAAACACCAAAGACACCGCTTCTCCTCGAAACTTCCGCAGTTCCCCTGGCGAAAAATCGATCACCGAGCGCCCTTCAAATAGCGCCTCACCCTCCACCTGCGATCCGGTCGGCAGCAGCCGCATCGCCGCTCGCCCCAGCGTACTTTTCCCACAGCCCGACTCACCGACAAGTCCCAGCTTCTCACCCGGCTGTAGCGTCAGAGAAACCCCATCCACTGCCCAGTTCAAAGGGCCAGGATAAGACACCTTGAAATCTCTTACCTCTAGTAACGATGGTTTAGTCGTGAGAGCGGCGGCAGAATCGACCATACTTCGGCTAATTGTAGTGAAAGGACTATCGAGAGAGAAACGAAAAGAAGCCTACCTATTAAACTGTCTCATCAAGTAGGCAACCGCAAAGTCCCCGTGGGGATGTCCTTTTAGCTGATCGCTTAGATCGAACACCTGCTGCGCTATCTGTGGCCCCACTTTTTCTATCACTGCCAGCCGCTGGCGCTCTACCTGCTCCATCACCCGCACCCGTGACTGCCACTCTGGGTTGAATACCACCGGAATTTGAACGTGTAAACCCAGCGCCTCAAACACCTGCCACTCACCTTGATCGCACCATAGACCCTCGCAAATAGGACAGCGCTCTACATAAAACGAGGCCTGCTTAAGATTTACTCGGGCCCGTTTGAGGTACGCTCCACATTCTGGGCACAAACCCGCCTGTCCGTCTAGTGGCGCAGTCGTAAACTCGCTTTCTAGCCTCAGAGGCAGCACCTTTGCTGGAATGGCTTCTAGCCCAGCGTTCACATCTTGCCACCGCTGATAGTTAAACTTTGGCAGCCAGTTGCCTTGACAACTTGTACAGCACTTTACCTCTAGACCCTCTGCTAACACACCTGTCGATAGCTCAATTTCTGTTTCTTTAGGACAGCGCATAGCAGCCTCTAGCCTCATAGGGAGCGATCATCACTATAGATAATCACTGATGAGTTCAATGCACAAGTTCAGTAAAATCAGAGTTCATTCGCGATCGCACTTGCAAACTGCTGTAGCTGATCGAGATGAGCCTTTAGACGCGATCGCACCTGGGCTACAGTCTCTGGCGCTCTAGCCGTTCTCAGCTTCATGCTCTCAACACTCAGCAGCCTCAGCCGTCGATGCGCCTCAGTCTGATAGGGCCTGAGCGCTTGCTCTACCGCAGGAGAAAGCTCAGCGGCATCAATCGCACTGACAATCGACTGAAACTGAGACTGCAACGAACCAACCTGCTGCAAAATGACTGCCGGGCTGCTAGCTTCGTCGGTCATCAGCTGTTGAAGAGTGCCTAGCGATCGCAGCCATTCGTTCAGTTGTTTCCGCAGCAGGTCTACTCGTTCGGCCATAAGACGTCATATAGACCAATCATCAAACCGTATTTTCGCTCAAGTTTCGAGACTAAAGGGACAGTTTTGTTTATGATTGATAACCTTAGCGCTTGTGTTCAGGACTACACAAATCTAGTGCATGCCCTCTCTATAAACAATAAAATTAAGAAAATCGTCTGCACTTCACCATAGCGTCATCTAAACCCTCAGTTTTCTGAGCGAACATGATTTCAGCTTAGTTCCTGGCAAAGCGGCGCTTTATTAAACGACTAACCAAAGACTTCCATTCAATGAAGAGTCACCTATAGAGATATAGAGATCGGCAATCTAGTTCCTAGACGGAGATGATCCCCAACCGTCATATTGTGATTTTTATTTTTTGGTAGTGAATTTTACCTTTAATTAACTTAACCATTCCTACAAACCGATTATTCGTCTGGCCTTCTTGTAAACCTTCACCCAAAACGAGCGCGTGCCGCCATGATCGCAACCGCAACTGCAACCACCGAACTCCCTCAAGACTGTTCCCTCCCCGCCTGGCTGTCATCCTGTTTGCAAGAGCACAGTCTAACTAGCCACAGTCTCGAGAGTGAAGACTCCGCCGCTGGTGGTGAGCCGGACGCGATCGCACCAAACAGCCCCCCGGCTAGCTCTTCAGAAACGCCCCCTCTTCTAGCCAGTGGCAATCAGCTCGTCTGCCAAGCGTTTGAGTTTGCCTATCAGCTTCATAAGGGGCAGATGCGGGCCTCTGGCGATCCCTACATTGCTCATCCCGTCGCTGTTGCTGGACTGCTGCGCAGCCTAGGCGGAGATAGCGCCATGATCGCCGCTGGCTTTTTGCATGACGTGGTCGAGGATACCGATGTCACCGCCGATGAAATCGAAGCTATCTTCGGCGCAGAAGTCCGTCATCTAGTCGAAGGCGTTACCAAACTCTCCAAATTCAACTTTGATAGTAAGACCGAGCAGCAGGCCGAAAACTTCCGTCGGATGTTCTTGGCAATGGCCAAAGATATCCGCGTCATCGTCGTCAAGCTCGCCGATCGACTGCACAACATGCGCACACTCCAGCACCTGCGCCCAGAAAAACAGATTAGAATCGCCCGTGAAACCTTGGAGATATTTGCGCCGCTGGCTAACCGCTTGGGGATCGGTCGATTCAAGTGGGAACTAGAAGATCTCTGTTTCAAATACTTAGAGCCCGATGCTTATCGTGTGCTCACTCAGCTAATTGTTGATAAGCGCACCGATCGAGAAGAGCGCTTGCAGCAGGTCAGCAATGTGCTAAAAGAAGGCATCAGCCAGCTTGGCATTAAGTGCAAAGATGTTAGCAGTCGGCCCAAGCATCTCTACAGCATCTATAAAAAGATGCACAGTCAGGGCAAAGAATTTGAAGAGATCTACGACATCTCTGCGGTTCGTTTGATCGTCAAAACCAAGGACGAATGCTACCGAGCCCTAGCGGTTGCTCATGACCTCTATCGTCCGATCCCAGGCCGGTTCAAAGACTACATTGGACTGCCAAAGCCCAACCGCTACCAGTCGCTACATACGGTTGTCATTGGTCCTTCTGGTCGCCCGATCGAGGTGCAAATTCGCACGGTTGAAATGCACCACATTGCTGAGTACGGTATCGCTGCCCACTGGAAGTACAAGGAATCGGGCAACAGCCACACGGCTATTGGCCAAGACGAAGAAAAGTTCACCTGGCTACGTCAGCTGCTCGACTGGCAAAACGAGTTTAAAGACGCTCAAGAATATCTCTCAGACGTCAAGAACAACCTTTTTGATGAAGAAGTCTACGCCTTTACCCCGCAGGGTGATGTGGTACCGCTCAGTCGGGGCGCTACGCCAGTTGATTTTGCCTATCGCATCCATACCGAAGTCGGCAATCACTGCGCCGGGGCCAAGGTTAGCGGTCGAATCGTTCCGCTCAATACCGAGCTGCACAACGGTGACATTGTCGAAATCATTACGCAAAAGAACAGTCACCCCAGCTTGGACTGGCTGAATTTTGTCGTTAGCACCGGTGCTAGAAATCGAATTCGGCAGTGGTACAAGAACTTTCATCGAGATGATAATCGCGATCGCGGTCGAGCAATGCTCGAAAAAGTCATGGGCAAAAGTGGCCTCGACGCCATGCTCAAAACCGATCCGGCTCAGGCCGTTGCCGAGCGCTGCAACTATTCCTCTGTCGGCGATCTGCTCGCAGGACTAGGCTATGGCGAAGTCACCCTCAATGCGGTGGTCAATCGACTTCAAGAAGCCATCAAAGAAGCCCAGCCCAGCCCCCCAGCAGAACCCGCCTCCCTAGAAAGCGAAATTCCCGCTATCAAACCCCCCGCCAATCGCGGCACCCTAGACCACGCTCCGATCGCCGGTCTAGAAGGCTTGCTGCACTACATCGCAGGCTGCTGCCACCCGATCCCCGGCGAGTCCATCCTGGGCGCTGTCTCAAGCGGCGGCAGAGGCATTGGCGTCCACAGACAGGACTGTCCCAATGTCAAAGATATTCCTGGCGAGCGTCTAATTCCGCTGCGTTGGAACGAGGCCGATAGCACCGCTGGCCAGCCCGACACCTACCCCGTCCAGCTCCGCATCGAAGTCATCGATCGAGTTGGTGTCTTCAAGGATATCCTTACCCGCCTGTCTGATCTGAAGATCAACGTACACAAAGCAGGGGTCAAGACTTACCCCGATCAAATCGCCGAGATTGACCTTGGCATTGATATTCGCGACCACGCCCACCTCAATCAGACCTTCACCCACATTCGCAAACTCTCTGACGTGCTGAATTTAAAGCGGGTCACCGCAGTCGACTAAGTGACTAATCCTCTACTTACCCTGCCTTACGAGTCAGCCCTTGCTGATCTCGGTGCGGATTACTTTGACGAAGTGACCGCTGCCAGCTTTCCTGACCATATTTTGCGCTTCCGCAACGATGCGCTGCTGCCTAAGCTAGGGCTGTCGGCGCAAGCGGTGAGCGACCTGGACTTCATCCAGGCCTTTGGCCAATTCCAAAGCAAGCAAACCGACCACTACAGTCCTTTCCTGGCTCTGCGCTATCACGGCTATCAGTTCCGCAGCTACAATCCCTTTTTGGGTGACGGACGCGGTTTTCTGCACGGTCAGGTTCGCGGCACCGACGGCAAGCTCTACGACTTTGGGACGAAAGGATCTGGTCCTACGCCCTACTCTCGCGGCGGCGATGGACGACTGACGCTCAAAGGCGGCATCCGCGAAATCCTTGCTTCCGAAGCTCTTTATGCGCTCGGTGTCAATACCTCTCGCACTCTTAGTCTGATCGAAACCGGCGAAGCCCTTCAGCGAGGCGACGAACCCTCCCCGACTCGCTCATCGGTGATGGTGCGCTTTAGCCATTCGCACATCCGCTTTGGCACCTTTGAGCGGCTGCACTATATTAAGCGCCCGGACCTGGCCAAGAAGCTGCTAGATCATGTGATCGAAGTCTACTATCCCCATCTGCTGACCGTCGAAGCGGAACAAGAGCGCTATGCCCAGTGGTTTGCAGAGCTGACCGAAAGGCTAGCGACCCTCGTCGCTCAGTGGATGACTGCCGGATTCTGTCATGCCGTGCTTAATACAGACAATATGTCGATTACAGGCGAAAGCTTCGACTATGGGCCTTTTGCGTTTATGGATGAGTACGATCCTAGATTTACCGCCGCTTACTTCGACTATTCGGGGCTGTACTGTTACGGCAATCAGCCGGGCGCTTGCTACTGGAACCTAGAAAAGCTGGCGGTGGCTTTGGATGGTGTTGTGGATGCAGGTAGGCTAGAAGCGGGACTAGCGCAGTATCAGCCGAAATATGCAGAGGTTTATTGCGATCGCATCCTCAAAAAGCTCGGATTCTCTGCAAAAGACCTCGACGCCCTCCTCGCTCGCGATCTAATCAGCCAAACCCTCACCCTGCTAGAACAGACTCGCGTTGGCTATCATGATTTCTTCCTGACGCTCACTCAACAGTTCGACCCGAGCTGGCAGAGCGATCCGGCCCTCATCCTCCAAACCAGCCTAGAAAATTCCGACCCCAAAGCCGCTGAACAGCTCCAGCAATGGCGAAATACGTATCAGCAAGCGCTTAGCAAACTGACCAGCGAGACCCTGGCTAACACGCAAAAACGTTTACTCGAAACGAATCCTCAGATAGTGCCGCACCGACCAAGAATAGAAGCCGTATGGGAACCGATTACCGAAGAGGATAATTGGGAACCTTTCTACGCTCTATTGCAGGCGGTTCAGAATCCTACGGCAGCGCCAGCCCCATCTTAGAAGTCGGATTACTTATTCGCAGCGATCGCACACCCCATGCACCGTCACTTCATATCTATCCATTTTCAGTCCGTTCCGTAGCTGAACAGCATCCATCTGCTGAAACTGCTCCCAGGGAACATCCTCAATCGCACCGCAGCAGTTGCAGCGAAAGTGATGGTGCAGGCCCACATTGGCATCGTACCGACACACCCCTTCTTCTAAGAGCACATCGCGAATTAAGCCCACATCTCTTAGCGCCTGTAGCGAGCTGTAGATAGTGGCCTGCGAAGAAGTCGGTCCGTCCTGGTTTAAATCCGTCAGAATTTGCTCTGCCGTCGGATGGTCCTGTCGGCCCAGCAAATTAGCATACACAGCAAACCGTTGAGGCGTCACCCGCAGGCGCTTCGATTTCAGCGTCTGTACAATTTCGTCTGTCTGTCGTGACATAGACATAGTCCTCAAACTGAACTTGGCGAATAGCCTAAAACCGGATTCGGCTGTGCATTCGATACTACAAAGGTAACACTTACTTCTTGGAATTACACCCATATTATTCTTGCTCTTAGACAATCATAATTCCTTTAGTTGATAAATTTCTAAATAAGAACTATTCTTAGATGAGTCGAGCTAGTTCATCAATTGGCCCATTCAATCAGTTTTGATTCGGCTGATTCAATCGAACGTCTTTAAATGCTCGATCCCCCATAGTCATCATTCATCAGGAGCTTATATATGAGCCTCGACACCAAAGTCCCCACCAAAGTCCCCAGTGTTGTCTTGAAAACTCGCGTTCGTGACGAGTCTGTAGAAGGCCCCAACCCCTACCGTTGGCAAGACGCGACTACCGAAGAAATCTTTGCGGGCAAAAAAGTTGTCGTCTTTTCTCTTCCTGGGGCGTTTACTCCCACTTGCTCCTCCAATCACCTTCCTCGATACGAAGAATTGTTCGACGAGTTCAAATCCCAGGGCGTAGACGCAATCTACTGTATTTCTGTTAATGACGCTTTTGTCATGTTCCAGTGGGGCAAGCAGCAGGGCGCTAAGAATGTCAAGCTTCTCCCTGATGGCAACGGCGAATTCACTCGCGGAATGGGTATGCTCGTCGACAAATCCAACCTTGGCTTTGGCAGTCGTTCCTGGCGCTACTCCATGCTCGTCAATGATATGAACATAGAGAAAGTCTTCACCGAACAGGGTATGGGAGATAACTGTCCAACTGATCCTTTTGAAGTGTCTGATGCTGACACCATGCTTGCTTATCTCAAAAATGAAGACGCACCTGGTGTTGTCGAAGCAATTAAAGAATTTGTTGGATAGGGATAGCTAATAAACCAGGAGGTTGGAGAAGTAGGGATAGTTAAACCCGTTTTCCTACCTTCCGGTTCTCTCTCACTTGTTCTTTCTCTTCTTTCTAGTACCTCTGCCAGGTGACCCGCCATGAAACTCAACAGCGCTAACATCGAAACTAGACTAGATACCCTATACGATGCTGTCGTTGTCGGCGGCGGTATGGGGGGACTATCTGCTGCTATCTATCTCGCTCGCTATGGTCTCAAGTGTCTGGTGATCGAAAAAGGTAGAGGGCGATCTATCTGGATGCAGGAGACTCGCAACTACCTAGGCATAGATCCTGATTTGCCAGGAGCCAAGATCTTGAGCCATGGTACGCAGCAGGCCATAGGCTGGGGAGCCGATCATCTAAGAGCCTTTGTTGAAAACGTTACCGACGAAGGTGAAACTTTTGCGATTGACGTCACTGTGGGCAAAAAGAACGGCAAAACTCACAGGCTACACAGCAAGTATGTGATTGCAGCTTCTGGAGTAATGGACGTATTGCCAAAGCTAGAAGATATGCAAAACGTCTATGACTACGCAGGCTATACGCTGCATGTCTGCATGATCTGCGATGGCTTTGATATGTGGGACCAGAAGGCAGTGCTGATTGCGGGTAAGGAAGCTCAGATCAACGCGGCCTTTGTTCTAAATTGGTTTACGCCATACATTTCTGTGCTCACTGACGGAAAGTTTCCGGTCAGTGAAGCGATGAAGGCCAAGCTAGCCGACCATGGCTATCCTCTCTATGAATCGCCTATTACTAGGTTCGAGGGGAAAGACCACAAGATGAGTGGAGTGACCCTAGCTGACGGTACGACCGTTGAAGCCACAACCGGGCTAATTAGTATGGGCTCTATCTATCACAACCACTACCTCAAAGGAGTTGAGAATCTAACTTGGGACGGTGAGAACCTAATCACGAACGATATGTCACAGACTACTCACGAGCGAATCTTTGCAGTAGGCGATCTAAAGAAAGGTATGAACCAGGTAACGATCGCGGTCGCGGACGGTACGAAGGCGGCCACTCAGATCTGGCGCACTATTCGCCGTGCTAGCAAGCCTCGTAAGTGGGAAGCTAATATCAAGGCAGATAGCCTCAAGCAGGTTGCTGTTGCTGCTCGCTAGGTGAAGGTCTAGGTGAAGGCATAGTCTCCCATCGCATCGGTGGGACGATGATGCCCTGCGAAACGTAGCTATTGTGGATTGCTAGCGGATAGGCGCTACTGTGAGCATCATAGGCATAGCTCCAATCTTTCTCATAGACACCTACATCGATGAAGTAATCTCCGCTAGCTAAGTCTAGGCGATCGATAGAAAGCCTCAAGGTGCCCGACTTCTCTAAAAGCACGACAGTCTGCGTCAAATCTGATGTGGTCACGTCTAAACATTTTTGACCATCTGGCCGACAGATAGACAGGCTAAAGTGAGCTGAGGCTACTTGACGTTTGTTGTTATAGTCGATTTCTACGCAGAGAGGGTTTCCTGTGTCGAGCTGCGCTGCTGGCATAGGGCGAACATCTACAATCTCAACTTCTAGAGAGCCAAATCGGTTGTCGTTCATCCTTAGAGGAATGCCTAGCCTGGTGGTCTGCTCCGGGTGTTCAGGGGTGAGCAGCTGGGTTTGGACCATCATGTCGGCAGCGTACTGTCCTGCTACAATGTCTGGCTCGCCGTATGCTTTGACGGTTCCCCGTTTTAGCCAGAGGGCGCGATCGCACAGCCGCTTTACCTGATCCACGTCATGAGAAACCAGCACAATCGCACAGCCCTGGCCCTTCAGTTCCGTGATGCGGTTAAGACATTTCATTTGAAAGGCAATATCTCCTACTGATAGAAACTCGTCTACTAGCAAGATTTGAGGATCGGTATGGACCGCGACAGAGAACGCTAGCCGCATCATCATTCCTGTACTGTAGGTCCGCACAGGATTATCGATAAATCCTTCTAATTCTGCGAACTCAACGATTCGATCGAACCGACGTTCTACTTCGCGGCGCGATAGCCCTGCGACAATGGCAGTGACAAGCACATTCTCGCGCCCGGTCAAATCCCCGTGAAAGCCAGCACCTAAATCTAGCAGTGCGCCAACTCGACCGCGCATCTTTAGATACCCTTCGGTAGGATGGGCGACTTTTCCTAAAAGCTGTAGCAGCGTGGATTTTCCTGCACCGTTGTGGCCAATCACGCCCACCATCTCGCCAGCTGCTACTTCAAAACAAATCCCTCTTAGCGCCCAGAAATCATCAACTGGCTTGATTCGTCGTAGGCCCGATAATGCGGCTTCCATCAATGTGACTGGCTTTTCGGCATGGTAGCGGCTAAACCGCTTGCCGAGGTTTTCGACCAAGATGGCGCTTTCCATTCAAATCTCCTTTGCTTAGATCTCTTCTATAAATCTCAAACTCTGGCGTTTGAAAACTCGATAGCCGATGGGCAGCAGTATTAACGTCATTAGCGCTACTACCGCTAAGGATATCCAATCTGGCTGTTCACCCTGTATCAAAATTTGCCGATAGCTATTAACCAGGGGCACTATAGGATTCAGCTCATAGAGTCGCCGATACTTTTCAGGAATGCTGCCAACCTCATAGAAAATAGGCGTGAGATAGAACAGAAACTGAAGTAGAACGCCTAGCGTATGCTGCGTATCGCGAAAGGCGACGTTGAGCGCTGCTAGGAAATACGAGCAGGCAACCGTCAAGCCAAACTGAAGTAGCTGAAGCAGCGGCAGCAGCAAGACTAGAGGCGTCAGTTCTACACCGTCAATTAAAAGGAAAACAAACAGGATAGGCAGCGCCAAAACAAAGTGGATTAGGCCAGTAGTCACTACAATAATTGGCAGTATTGCGTTTGGGAAACCGGGCTGTCGAATCAGCGGACGGCTGCTGATTATGACGCCTGTCGCTTGGAATAGACAAGTTTGAAACCAGTTCCAAACTAGCAGCCCAGCAAATACGTAAGAAGAGTAGCGAGGTATGTCAATTTTGATAATGACTTGAAAGACAAAGACAAAGACCAGTAGCTGTAACAGCGGACTAATTAAAGTCCAAGCGATTCCCAAGGTAGATCGCTTGTACATGAGCTTCAAGTCGCGATCTACGAGCGATCGCAACAAATCCCAAAGATAGGGCAACCGTCCTCTCAATAACGACTTTGTCAGACTATTTCGCATTACCTTCCTCAATCTTGCCGACAGCCTACTGGAAGCTGAATTTCAGGAGTCAGGCTGCGATAAGCCAGACTTTGAGCTGAAGCGCTGATTTGACGTTGAATCAGCAGATGTCTGTAAACCACTAGCGTCGATCGTGATCAACTTATCAAAACAGCTTCGTCCAAGACGTTTTACGCGCCTATGCGATCGCCAAAGCGACCAAGGTCCAGCTAAATTACCCCTTATCTCTAACAGACACAAAAGAGATTGGGTAATCCGTCCACCCTCGAATACGCGCGTAAATTCGCCACAGATGAATCAGTGGCAAACCAACCAACAGTCTTGCCAAGTACTCGTAAGTCGCCGTCGTTTATCAGGGTAGTCAGATGGTAAGCAACGTGACCTCTGCTATAGCCATAAATCTGTTTGCGAAAAGCTTCCATGCTGTTTCGATGCCGATGCCAAACGAAGGCATCTTGTTCGTAGAAAATGGTGTAGCCGAGCTTTAACACCTTGTAAAAAAGATAGGTGTCTTCGCTACACCCAGTAGGGCATTCCTGCGCCCAATGCTTCATCCATCAGTCCAACAGATTTATTCTTGAAGAGGCTAGCGCGAAAAGCAGCGTTTGCGGTTGCCCCTAAAGTCCCAGGTCGGAACGGTTCGATAGGCGCAAGCTTCAAACCAATTGCCGTCTACTTCTCTCGGGACAAAACCACGACCTAGTCCACCGTAATTTTCAAAATAGTTTTGCGAGGGCGTTTCTAATTCCACTGGCAAAACATTGCCGGTAACAACCATGACATCTTCTCGCCCAAATGGTCTGACTAAAGTTTCAATCCAGTTAGCTGGCATTGTGGCATCATCGTCAGTCATAACTATAATCTCCCCGCTACTGGCTACAATCCCAGCATTACGTGCATACGACAGACCTTGTCGAGACTCCTGCACTAGAGTCACCTGAGGAAACTCGGCAACAACTGGATTGGTCAGTCCTGAATCTGGATGATTGTCCACGACAACGATTTCGATCTGACGTGCCGACTGCTGGGCGACAAGTGCTGTCAAGCAACGGCGTAAATCTTCCGGGCGATCGTAGGTAGCTACAACCACCGAGACACCTATCTTGGGTGGCAGCGACGGACGGCTCTCAGTTCTGCTACTTTCAACAGACCAGCGGCGTGCTACAAGTAGTTTGAGTTCATTCCAAGCAGTTTCGCTTTCTGGGCTATAGACAGCGGTAATCAGCTTATTTCCAAAAGCCGGAACTATTACTTCTCTTAGTCGAGCTATATTCAGTGCCTGGTTTGCATTAGAGATATCTATCGATCCTAACAGTTGATCTTGCCAAGAAGTAAATAGGCGAACGCTTAAATAAGCTGTCACGTCGGCTATCGGCTCTAGAGGACGGCTTAGATCGACAGAACGAATAGCCACAGGCTTCAAATCGACAAGCTTCCACCGCCAGCGAAGCCGTATCCGCTGTCGTGCAGGGCGCACGCAAGTAAGAGCAGGCTCCAATGGATACTCCAAAGCAATTTCCTCGGCGCGCCTGCAAGCTTGTTGATAGCGACCAAAGTGCTGAAATACGCCTACGAGCTCTGCAATAATCAAATCTCTTGGAAACCGCTGGGGATAAACAAACGAGCTTACTAATCGGCGTAGATGCCACCAACCTATCCACCAGAGCCTAATGTGAAAGAGGCTGAACCATCTATTGGGGTAGGCCATGGCTAAGCAGCTAAAGAACGAGTAAAGTCCAATACCGTTGTAAGAGATCTGTCTTCTTAGCTGCTCGTACTCCCGGCGGTGACGATGGCGAATCATTGCTTTGGGTTCGTACACGAGCGTATGTCCAGCTTCTAAAACGCGCACGAACATCTCTAAATCACCACCACCGTTGGTGATAGTGCCAACATCAAGCGCTAGGTCGAAAGCACCGATTGCTGCAAATATGGACCGCCTGTAAGCCATATTTGCGCCCGTTCCGAATTCTCCAGCACCAAACCACCGCCAAGGAAGCTCGTTGTTGGTTTTGCGATACCATTTGCGCTCAAATCCCCTGCCAAATCCACCATACTCTTCAAACAGAACTTGGGCCTCTGTTTCTAGTTCGTAAGGAACAACTAAACCAGTAACGGCCATTACTTCCGGATTTTCTGCGAACACTTGAGCGAATCCCTTTACCCAACCGCTATCCACCACCACATCGTCGTCAGTGTATGCAATGATCTCGCCTTTTGCTTCCAAGATAGCTCGGTTTCTAGCCCAGTCTAGACCGGGACGAGGTTCTCGGACATAGCGTACCTGAGGATAGTTGGCTTCCACCAGCGCTTTGGTAGCTTCTGTTTTTGGCGCATTATCGACGACTAAGATATCTAACTGGGGATAGTCTAACTGGCAAATCGCGTCCAGACAGCGCCGCATGTCTTCGGGGCGATCGCGCGTACAAACCGCCACCGTCACCAGTGGCCACTCACCGTCATATTCTGCTGGCGGCAGATCAAGAAGATCCTCTAGCTTTAGCTGATCTAGCGGAGTCTTGGCGGCTAGTCCATTCTTCAATAGCTGGTTAATAATCTCTGAACCGAGCTGCTCTACAATCAGCTTTCCTAGCGTTGCCGAGCTGCATTCTCCTAAAGATACAGGTGCTTTGACATAGCCCAGTGGAACGCCGTGCAGCCGCACTAGTCCCTGCACGCCCATGTAGCCTGCAAGTCCGGACACTGTAGCAATAGGTTGAGAAAGTTCGATATCGACAACTTTAATAGGATGCAGCATAGTTGGGGAGGAGAAATCAGTTTTCAGTAAGGCTGAACTGTCGAGCTTTGATGTGAGTTAGATCCTTAGCAGCGAGCGGTGCAAGATAGATCCAACAAAAATCTTGAGAAAAACTTTTGGATGGCGAACTTCTGTAGGCGCTACTGAAGACGAGGCAATCTGTGAAAAAGAAATTGATGTGCGATCGCGCTTACTATCAGCGGCGAAGTTAGCACCTTTAGGAACATTTCGATCTATCCAGCCTAGCCTTCTAGCCCAGCTTTTCACCGTTAGGAAGTAAAAACCCGGACGCAATAGAACCATAAGATCGCTCTTGAATGCTCGCAAAAGCCAAAGAAGAGTTCTATGAGAATAGCCGTTCTGGTCGCATAGCTGCGCTAGGTAAAGGTAAAAACTACTGCGCGATAGGCTATAGAGATAGACAGGAATCTCAGGATGTTTCTTTTGAATAGTCTCTAGCATCATTTGCTGCGATCGCGCCATCTGACCAAAGTCTTGCGACATGCCACCAGCAATCTTGCGATACCCCACTAGAAATTCTGGTACCACCTCAAACTCATACTGTTCAGCTAGTCTTAGATACAAATCCCAGTCTTCACAGCCTTGAGCATCGCAGCTCTTGAGCTCAGAACTATAGCCACCAATCCGCTCCAAACACACCTTACGAATCAGCGTAGAACTAGCATTTCCTAAAAAGTTGTGACAAATCAGCGTCTTTTGAACAGACCCCTCGACCACCGCTGCATGAAAAGTTCCTATGGGTCGGTCGTACTCATCAATATCCAATGACCAGGTATAAATCACACCGACTCGAGACGAGGTAGTCTGAAACTTCGCTACCAGCTTGTGTAGCGCGTCAGGTGACCACAGATCGTCCGCGTCAATGGGTGCAACAAACTCTCCTTTTGCGGAACGAATACCAGCGTTGCGAGCGGCAGCAACGCCCTGGTTAGGCTGTCGTAAGAGCTGAATCCGAGCATCTTGCTGGGCTAAGGCTTCAACAATATCTGAGGTGCGATCGCTCGATCCATCATCTACCACCCATATCTCTAAAGTAGGGTAAGTCTGAGCACAGATAGAAGCAAGTGTTTTGCTAATAAAAGCTTCCGCGTTGTAGGCAGGAACAACCACTGAAACTAGAGGATTTGTTTGAAGCGGGTTGGTCTCTGTCAGTTCAGGCGCTGTAGGTTTAGGCATTTGAGCAGAAAGCCTCCTGAGCAGACTGATTTAGGCCATGTCGTTTTTGATGCCACTGCCAGGCGTGAGCCATAATATCTGCTAGATCGGGGTAGCGGGGCTGCCAGCCGAGTAGCGCTAGGGCCTTGTCACTGCTGCCGATTAAAGCAGGCGGATCGCCTACTCGTCTAGCTTCTTCAATCACCTGAATCGGACGGCTCGTCACCGCTCTAGCCGTTTCAATCACCTGCCGAACCGAAAAACCGCTGCCGTTACTAAGATTGATCTTTTGGCTAGGATTGCCCTGCAACAGATGCTCTAGGCCTAGTACGTGCGCGTCGGCTAAATCGCTGACGTGGATGTAGTCTCGAACACAGGTACCGTCTGCTGTAGGATAATCCGTACCAAAAATCGAGACCGACTTGCGTCTGCCCGCTGCTGCTTCTAATACCAGCGGAATTAAATGTGTCTCTGGCGTATGGTCTTCTCCTAGATTACCCTCTAGATCAGCGCCCGCTGCGTTGAAATACCGAAAGCAGATAGAAGATAGACCATACGCACAGTCAAAATCATCTAGCATCTGCTCGACGATCAGCTTAGTCTGTCCGTATGGATTGACGGGTGATTTGGGATGCGTTTCCAAAATTGGCAACGTATCTGGAACGCCATAGATAGCACAGGTCGAAGAAAATACCAGCTTATCGATGCCAGCGCTGACCATTGCCTCTAGCAGCGTCAGCGTACCGCAAACGTTATTGGCGTAGTACTTGGCAGGATTAGCGGTAGACTCACCGACGTAGGCATAGGCAGCAAAGTGGATGACTGCTGCAATCGAATAGTCTGAAAACAGGCGATCAAGGAGGGCGCGATCGCTAATGTCTCCCTCAATCAGCTCAGCTCCTAGAACATTCTCTACAAGATCTCGATGCCCATAGACTAGATTGTCAAGAATAACAACGCCGTATCCGCTTGACTGTAGGGCTTTGACAGTATGGGAGCCAATGTACCCACCACCGCCCGTAACCAGTATTGTCTGCTTATGCGATACGTCTAGAGGCTGCATGTATTATCCAATAGATTTGATAGATATAGCTGTTCTTAACTCCTAGGAGCGTAGCCTTGGAGACTAAATATGGATAGGTAGCAGATGCGTAGTCGGTAAATAGATAAGTAGGATCTTCGCTTAAGTACGTCCCTTTTAGCTTGTCGCTCGGTGACGTATTGCATGTTAGCTCAGTGACATATTGCATGAGATGCTATCTCACCTCCGTTGAAGTACGTAGCTGACAAGGTTACAGTTGCGCCAAACAATAAGAACATTTGAAAAATGTAAAGAACCTGTAAAGTAAGGTAAGTTATGGAATCCACTTCTTACCGAGCACCGTGGCCTCTAAACAACGGCTTGCTAATGACGCTCTACGCTGGCCTGCGAGCTAGCAGCCGCTGGCAAGAGACGCTGATAGCCCCTGAACCGCCTTACCGAGAAAAAATTTTCACAGGTGCGCAGCAGGTACCTATTTTCGGCTTGGTGGCTATTCCAGCCAACCCGGTCGGTACGATTGTTGGCACCTATGGCATTACGGGAGATCTAGAAGACCAGTGGTTCCTTAGACTTATGGCCCGCAAAGCCTATGCGCGGGGCTACGCAGTCGTTATTTTTGACTGGCGAGCGCATGGTAAAACGGCCAAGCTCTCTCCAACTCTGACCTCTGACGGACTCTATGAAGGCGAAGATTTTGTTCGAATTGCCGCAGCAGCAAAGAAGATGGGCGCGCCAGCTCCGTTTTGGTTCACCGGATTTTCTCTAGGTGGACTGCTAGCGCTGTGGGGGATAAAAGCAGGCCAGGAACTGTCTAAGTGGGGTGCGGATTTGGACCTAGTCAGCGATGAGATCGCAGGCGGGGCGGTGATTTGTCCGGCGCTAGAATCGTTGCGATCGCTCACCTATCTCACCCAGGCCCCTTTAGGCAAATATCTCGAAAAAGCCATCACCCGCAAGCTCAAACAGCTCCTCAGTCAGCTTCAAAAAGACCATCCCACCGCCTTTGACCCTGTAGCCGCCGCTCGTGTCAACAGCATCTGGACCTTCGATCAAGAGATGGTTATTCCTCGCCTCGGCTTTGCGTCCGTTGCCGACTACTACCTAGCTACCAGCGGTCTCTACATCCTGCCAGCACTTACAAAGCCAACGTTGATTCTCTATGCCGCAGACGATCCGCTGTTTGATCCGACCTTGGTTCCAGACATTGAGTCCGTCTGTGCAGAGAACTCTGCCATTGAGCTGATAATGAGTAAACAGGGTGGACACGTTGGCTTTATCAGCTCAATGGCCTGCCAACAGCACTACCAAGACCCTGATAAATGGTGGGCTTGGAACAGAATCCTCAGCTGGTGTGATCAGAAGGGGTCGAAGTGACATGCTCCCGGCGCTGACTCTGCGAGTACAGCGCGGGCTTCTTAGCTCATGTACCAGAATCTAATCGGCACCGCTTATGAGAAGTTCCTGCTTCACCCGGTCTTGTCTAGGTAGCAACGGTGCTACCCCCGATCAGATCCCGTCCACAGGCCGTTTGTTTAGAGTCCACGACATAGACCTGCCGCCGACTTCAGAAATAGGTTGTCTGAGCTTCCTTTCTTCCAAAAGCTGTGTCGCGTCACCGTTACATTTTCGAGGGTGATACTTTTCTCGACGAACACTTTGGAGGGGCGGAAAACCTTGCTAAGTAGTTGATATATATACATTCTACCATGAAGAAACAAGATTGTTCGCTACACTCACCTGGCTATCATCTCGACGCTCACCTGTTGGTAGAGCGCGGGACTTCCCGCCGACTATTTAAAAGTGAGCCCAACAAACAAGTCATAAAGCTTAGACGTTCTCGAGAACTGCACGTTTGTCGTTCAAACTACAGAAATATGACGAGCGCGATCTATGCTGTGATAAGGTGTGCCTCCCTCTAAAGAAATAAAATTTCGCGTCGGTTCATTAGCAAAAGCTCTTATAAGTAGCACACATCAGCCCCCTTAAGAATGTCAGCAGTCTCCTGGTCAGCTAAAGAAACCCTACGTCTGGCAAAGCTTCAGGACTACAGCATATTGGATACGCTACCTGAGCCCGCCTATGACGATATCACTCAGCTAGCTGCGTACATCTGCCAAGCGCCAACGGCTTTAATTACCCTGGTCGATGCCGATCGTCAATGGTTCAAGGCCAAGACGGGCATAGGCGTCAGTGAAACGCCACGCGATATAGCATTTTGCGATCACACCATTCAGCAAACCGGTACGCTGATCGTTGAAGATGCCGCCCATCACCCCCGTTTTTTTGACAATGCTCTAGTAACAGGGCCACCTTTTATCCGATTTTACGCAGGGCATCCTCTGACCACACCTGACGGCTATCGACTAGGCGCACTCTGCATACTCGACTATCAGCCCAGAAAAGTCACTCCACAGCAGATCGAAGCGCTACAGGTGCTCAGCCGTCAGGTAATGGCACAAATGGAGCTTGGCCGCCAAAGCCAACAGCTTGCGCAGATCAACAGCAGCCTAGAGCGGCGGGTCAAAGAGCGAACCGCAAGCCTGAGTACTTCTCTGCATCGTCTGCTCAAAGCGCAGTCTGCTCTGCTCAAGCGCGAAGCGGCCTCGCGCCACAATGCTCTGCACGATCCGCTCACCGGCCTGCCTAACCGCAGCTACTTTCTACAGCGCCTAGAGCAGTCTATTCAGTTTGCACAGCGCAATTCGAGTCATCAGTATGCAGTCCTGTTTATCGATCTCGATAGCTTTAAGCCTGTCAATGACACGCTCGGACACGAGATCGGCGATCAGCTGCTAAAACACGTTGCTGTTCGAATTAAGCTGCTGCTTCGCAAAAGTGATTTGGTGGCACGGCTAGGCGGTGACGAGTTTGCGATCTTGCTCGATGGGATCAGCGATCAGAATGAGGCGATCGCAGCCGTCAGGCGAATTCACTGGCAAATTGGGCAGCCATTCACCATTGAAGGCCGACAAATTTCGATCGGTGCCAGTATTGGAATGACGTTTAGCCAGGTGGGCTATCAGCAGGCAGAAGCCGCGCTCAAAGATGCCGATACCGCGATGTATCAGGCCAAACGCCAGGCGAAAGAGAAAAGTCAGATGCAGATAAATCTTCAGCTCAATCAACAGGCAGGCCAGGCCCGTTCGCCCATCCTCATTCAAGAAGAGCCAAACCAAAGCGCTCAGCAGTTTGCGGTGTTTGATGCGGGCGCTAAGAATCGGACTCAGGCTCGCTTGATTCTGGAAAATGATCTGCGCCAGGCGCTAATTCGCGGACAGTTTAGCCTGCATTATCAGCCCATCTTTAGACTGCAAACGCCACAGCTAGCTGGTCTAGAAGGTTTACTGCGCTGGAAACATCCTAGAAAAGGTTGGGTTTGTGCTAAAGAGTTCATTCGGGTCGCAGAAGAGATTGACGTGATTCGTCAACTCTCACCAATTTTGATCGATCAAGCCTGCCAGCAGACGAAAGCGGCGACGCGATCGCCCCGTAGTGACAAAGACTTCAAACTGCACTTTAATCTGTCTGCCGCTCAGCTGCGATCGCCTCAAATAGTCTCTCAGTGGCAGTCCGCTCTCAAAAAGCATCAGCTGCCCGCTTCAGCCTTTCAGCTAGAATTTGACGAGCTGCTCCTGCTCAGCAAAGAAGCGGCCATCACCAGCAATCTCAACGCTATCAAAGAGCTGGGATTCGGACTTTGCGTAGATGGGTTTGGCAAAGGTCAATCTTCTCTTAGCCGTCTACATCAGCTTAAAGTAGACGCTCTAAAAATCGACCTGGCCTTCGTTAAAGATCTCTCTCATTCCCAGAATCTCAACCTGGTAAAAACGATCAGCGACTTCGGTCGAAGCGCAAATATGACTGTGATCGCCAGCGGTGTAGAAACTGCCCAGCAGCTCAGCCTGCTTATTTCACTAAACTATCAGCTAGGTCAAGGAAACTGGCTATCTGCGGCTCTATCTGCTGAAGAACTCGAACCCACCGCTTTACGATGACCCGCTCTTGCCAGCATCTTTCCACCTAGAGGAATAAACCAGTACCGCCGCTATCGCCAGCAGCAAGGGAGTCAGCCAGTCGCCCCACCGCACATAGGCGCTGCGACTTTGCCGTCTATATATAGCAGATAGATGCGTCACTAGCGTATTCGGTTCAGATACCCAGTGCGATCGCCCTTTGGGATCAACCACGCCCGAAATTCCAGTATTCGTCACTCGCACCGTCCAGCGATCGTTCTCAATCGCTCTCATCACATCTTGCGCGTGCTGCTGCAGCATCTCCCGACGCGGATAGGGATCGTTATTCGAGGCCGTAAAAATCACCTGTCCGCCTCGATTCACCTGCCCTCGAAACAGCGCTGCAAACGCTGATTCGTAGCAGATACCCGCCGCCATCGGCCCAAACGGCGTTTCCAAAACCTGATCGAATCCGCCCGGCACCATGCTCTCTCCAAACGGAGAGAGCCGACCAATCACAGGCCCTAATACCGTTTCAAACGGTAGATACTCTCCTAGAGGCACTAGCTTGATTTTGTTGTAGCGCCCGCTCACCTCACCCGCTGGCACCAGCGTCAGCAGGCTTTGGGTCAGAGGCGTCTGGCTATCGAGAATATCTTGATGAGCAAACGTTCCTAGCACCAGCGGCACGCCTTTATCTACAACGGCTCTGAGCAGCAGATCGCGATCTTGCAAGAAAGCATTCCACACTTGAGGGATCGAACCTTCCGGAGTGATAACTAGATCGGCTCCTTCACTCGCTAGCTGGTTATAGCCGCTTAGATAGATTTGCCGAGAGGATTGAATCCCTTTACCCGTCAGCTTCTCGCGGGTGGGGATATTGCCCTGAATTAACCCAACCGACAGCTGGCTCTCAGGGCTATCTGCTAAGGGACGCGCATATAGCCCCCACCCCACCAGATGCAGCAGTAGGAACAGCGCGATCGCCCGCATCCACCACCGTGAGCCCCCCCAGATACCCTCTACTATCAGTCCATTCACCGCCACAATCGCTGCAGTCACCGTAATCGGTCCCGATAGCTGACCTAGCTGCAACACCCAGAGGTTCCCAGGACTTTGCGTATAGCTTAGTGATGTCCAGTACAGCGGTCCGCTGCTCCAAACAAATTCGACCGCACACCATAGCGCCGTGCCCAACACCACCCGGCTAATCCCAGACACTCGGAATCTGCTAGTGATTGCCCACATCAGCCCGAGCCAGCTCAACCCAATGCCCGCTCCCCACAGGGTGATGAACAGCCACGAGAATAGCGCGATCGCAATACTACCCAACCAGGGCACTCCCATCCACATCAGCGGATGCAGCCCCGTAATCCACGACAGCGCTGTCCCGTGATAGGCAATTCCCCAGATCGCACCACCCAGCCAAAAGCTAGCAGCCGTTCGTTTACTAGTCGGACGGTCAGTTATTAGGCCAGGCATCTGAGCAGTCTGCTGGTAGGCCAGTGACCAGAGCGGTACCATTGCCACCCAAGCTAGCGGCCAGGCATTGACCGGTGCAATTCCCATCAGCACGCCACCGCCCAACAGCCACAGCCACCGCTGTCGCTCTAGGAAAATCGCCCTCGTACCGTCCGCTCTTGCCGAGACTAGCGGGTCTAGACGCATCGCTTTTTTCAATTCTTTTAATCTCAATCCCGCTCTAAAAGCATAAGCCTTTCGAGTCGAATGCCAAGTCGCTTGGTATAATCCTCAACTTATATATTGCGTATAGTGCGCATACAGAAATATAGTGCGCACTTGCAAGCGCGTCCTTACTCTAGAGAACAACAACTATGGCAGACTGGCAGCTCATCACAGGCGGCGTTACCGCTCCTAAAGGATTTCGGGCCGCAGGCATTGTCGCCGGATTAAAGCCGTCTGGCTCGCCCGATCTCACCTTGATTGTGTCTGACTGTGACGCGATCGCCGCTGGCGTCTTCACCACTAGCCAGGTCCGCGCCGCCTGCGTTGACTATTGCCAGGAACTGCTCGAAGCCAAGCCTTCTGCCCGTGCCATTCTTTGCAACGCTGGTCAAGCCAACGCCTGCACCGGAGAACAGGGCAAGCAAGATGCGATCGCCAGCGCCAGCGCTCTCACGCAAGCCCTCAACCTACCAGAAAACAGCGTCTTGATTGCCTCTACAGGCGTCATCGGTCAGCGGCTCAAAATAGACAAGCTTAAAGCAGGCATTCCCAAGCTGGTTGACAGCCTCACCTACGAAGGTGGCGACAGCGCGGCTAGAGCCATCGTCACCACCGATTTGATCACAAAATCTATCGCCCTCGAAACTCAAATTGGCGATCGCCCCGTCCGGATTGGCGGCACTGCCAAAGGCTCTGGCATGATTCATCCCAACATGGCCACTATGCTTGCGTTCGTCACCTGTGACGCCGCTGTCTCACCGCCGCTGTGGCAAGACATGGTGCGCCGCGCTACCGCTAAAAGCTTCAATCAAATCACCGTTGACGGTGATACCAGCACCAACGACTGCCTGCTCGCTCTGGCCAATGGAGAATCACGGACGCCAGCAATCACCGAAGCCGGACCCGAAGCAGACAAGCTAGAGGCCATGCTTACCGAAGTCTGTATTCATCTTGCTAAATCCATTGCTCGCGATGGGGAGGGCGCTACCTGTCTGGTTGAAGTTGCTGTTACAGGCGCTATGAGCGATCGCGCTGCCAGTCAAATTGCCCGCACCGTTGCTGGTTCGTCCCTAGTCAAATCTGCCATCTTTGGCCGCGATCCGAACTGGGGCCGCATCGCTGGAGCCGCCGGACGCGCAGGTACCCCTTTCGATCAAAATGAACTCAGCATCACGCTTGGCGACATTATCTTGATGAGCAACGGTACCCCCCAGCCCTTTGATCGCGCCGCCGCTAGCGCCTACCTAAAGCAGTGCGCCGAACTTAGTACCCTAGCCATGTCTAAGATTTTGCTCAGCAGCACTCAAAATAGCAACGACCTGGTTGTTACCGAAACCCAAGCTCCTTTTGAGCGCCAGAGCGATGCGATAGAAGCCCTATCCTATCCGGTCATTATTACCGTCAACGTGGGCGATGGTCCCGGCGCTGCGAAAGCTTGGGGCTGTGACCTCAGCTACGACTACGTAAAAATCAACGCAGAATACACAACCTAAGTACAGCTAGCATTCCACTGTCCCCAGCTGATTTTATTCTGGCGCTGTTTAAAGATTGCTTAAAGAGACCGTAGTAATATTTAGTAACAGCACCGCACAAATACGCAAAATGCTACCGACATAATTAGATATGCGAGTCTAGAAAGTGGATCTAACGATGTTCGGCAGATATTCCTAGTCTTTATATAGGGAAATAAACGGGAACTTAATCACTGTGCGCCCAGACTTATGTACGGGGTGATCTCGATTGGTAACAGCTCGTCCAAAATCTACAGGCTCAAACCGGATTTGAGCTTCAAAGTTGGAAATTGGTTCGATACCCGACAAATATCCGACAAACTAGAGGCCCGGCAAAGAAGACAATGACTTAGTGCAAAAAGGCAACACAGAGAGTTAAAATACGCGTAAAGTTACTGCCTCAGCGGTTCTATTCAACTTCCGCCCAGGATCTAGAAACAAACCTACCTCTAGAAAATTCATCCTCCCCACTCTTAGAGGGGCTACAGTCGCTAGAAACTTCATCGGAATCGACGATTTATCTGCCAATTGCAGAGTTTGTAACTGATTCATCATCTGAAGTTTCGCTGGAAAGTGTAGAAAGTTCACCCAATCTGGCTCAGTCGGTTGCAGCGCAAATCGCTGAAACTTCTCGTACAGTTAGCCTTCACTCGGATACTGCTAAGCGTTTTAGCACCATTACTCAAAGGACCATTCCAGTCCTTGAGCTAGGCAGAAAAGTTTCTAGCTCTTATCGCCACCGTGCCGAATAGCACTAGGCGGTAAGAGCCTTTCGGCACTAGGTACTAGACATCAAGACTCCACCAGTTCGACTATGCCTTCTCTCGAGCGGATGATAACGTCATACCCTGCCAAGAAATCATTCCCGAGTAGGCCGATCCCAACGGCATCGCCGATGCTGACCTGGGCGTTATTCAAAGTGATGGAACCTACTGTCATGGTGCGTACCTGACCAATATCGAAGATGACTTCAGCAGCGCTAGCCGTTGCGGCAATCATTCTCTCTGTAGCCACTATCTTTAAATTGCTGGCCATTTGCCGCGTAACTAGCGTGCGACTAGCGCCAGTATCTAAGATCATTTCGTAGGTCTGGGTTCCGTTGAAGGTGACCCTTACGACTGGGGTTCCGTGCAGCCGCCGAACAATAGGGACGCGCACTCGGCGTTTAGCGGCCATATTGTCGGTCCTGTCGCTTGTGCGATCGCTTCGAGGTATCGATTCTTCTAGAGCAGCAGACGGAGCCAGCGGGACATACACCTCACTCTGAAGTCGCTTGATCTTGACCTGGGTCTGCGCGGCATTTTGCTGATAGTCCGCTACTTTTTGCTGAGCCAGCTGATAGTGCTCACTATCAGCAGAGACCTGCTTAAGCTGATCGGCAGCTCTATTCCAACGGCTGACCACCAGTCCCCAATCGTCGGGTGAGAGCGCCGACTGGCTGAGCGTATGAGCACTCGACGCTAGCTCCAGACCGGTTTGGTAAGCTTCTAAAGATAATTGAGTCGAGGTGGCTGTCCTACCTGCGCTAGCAGTCCTAAGCGCAGTATCTTCATCCGCCGATGCAGCTCCTACACTATCAGCATCAACGACTCTAGCCGTAGCAACCAGCGGTTCTACCTGAGCTTGGCCATCACCCTGACTAGCTGACGAGTTAGTCTGTTTCTGTGCCTTTTTGGCATCTTTAGAAAAGACGGTCTCGGTCATTGTCGATATGGGCTGACAAGCCCAGCACGCTAATCCGACAAAACTAGGCAATAATATGAAGCGACGAAAGAAGTGAAAGCGAGCCATTGTAGATTTGTAGGACGCCTCTCCTACATTGCCCTAACTGAGTTCTGTCCTTTTTACGTCTTGTACGGATTTTCATCACGGCGACTATGTTTAACCCTGCTGCTCAGCCTGCTTTACTCGTGTTAGAAGATGGCTCCATCTATAGAGGATGGTCTTTCGGTGCGACCGGTACCACGATGGGAGAGGTGGTGTTCAATACAGGTATGACTGGCTATCAAGAGGTGATGACTGACCCGAGCTACTGCGGACAGATAGTGACGTTCACCTATCCAGAGCTGGGAAATACAGGCGTCAATCCCGAAGACGAGGAGTCGGTGCGGCCCTACATTAGAGGTGCGATCGCTAAAAACGTCTGCGATCGCCCTAGCAGCTGGCGCTCTACCCAGTCCCTCGGCGACTATCTCAAAGACCACAAGATTCCTGGCATTCACGGCATCGATACTAGAGCGCTCACTCGTAAGCTCCGCAGCGTCGGGGCGATGAACGGCATTATCTCTAGCGAAGTTCTAGATCCCGACGATTTGCTTAGACAGCTACAGACGCTGCCGTCGATGGAAGGGTTAAATCTAGTTGAGGAAGTCACCACCGATCAGATGTACGAATGGGAAGAGATCACCGGAGAGAGCTGGGCCTTTACCGCTTTAGACGAGCCTGTAGATGCGGATCAAAAGCCTTTGACAGTGGTTGCTCTCGACTTTGGCATCAAACGAAATATTCTTAAACGGCTCGCTAGCTACGGCTGCAAGGTCATCGTCGTTCCAGCCAATACGTCTGCCGAAACGATCTTGGGCTATCAGCCTGACGGCATCTTCCTTTCTAACGGTCCTGGCGATCCTGCCGCCGTCACAGGAGCACCCGAGCTTACCCGGGCGCTATTGGCTAGTCAGCTCCCGACCTTTGGCATCTGTATGGGCCACCAGATTCTGGGACTGTCTCTAGGTGCTGAGACGTTTAAGCTAAAGTTTGGTCATCGCGGTCTCAATCAGCCCTGTGGCCTCACAGAGCAGATAGAAATCACCAGTCAGAACCACGGCTTTGCGCTCGACGCTGGTTCTATTGACGAAGATCAAGTCGAAATCACTCACCTCAATCTCAACGATCAGACCGTTGCTGGCATCCGCCACAAGCAGCTTCCGGTCTTTTCTGTGCAGTATCATCCTGAAGCGAGCCCTGGCCCCCACGACGCCGACTACCTGTTTGCTAACTTTGTCCAGGCCATGCGCGAACGGGCTCAAATCTCATAGCACCTCACAGCACAATGCCTCGCAGCAAAGTAGTGGAAAAGTGACAGGCAGACCGCGAGAAAGCAGGGAAAAACTATCTTGCGGTCGATAGTATCTTGTCCTATACTTAATCGTCATATTGTTGTTCAATGCTAGGCACAACTAGGAGGACCCCATCGCTGAGTCGCTTACCCTAACAGTGAGTCTAAGAGGCACCCGCGAAGTTAGAGGGAAATGCCAAATCTTCCGCCTTACTGGACTTTTAGACGCTTTTTCAGAGCCCACTTTCCTCAAGGTGCTCAACAAATATATTGAGGACGGTCCAGCTCATATTATTTTGGATCTCTCTACGATTGATTTTGTTGATAGTTCCGGTTTGGGCGCACTCGTTCGCCTGGTCAAAAAGGCTAAGGGCGAGAGTGGCAGCGTCCAGGTGGTCAGCAATCCTCGTGTCACCCAGACGGTCAAGCTAGTTCGATTAGAGCAATTTCTGTCTTTGCAACCAAGCGTAGACGCTGCTCTCGAAAATCTAAAAAACTGAGAACTCAAACACCAAAAGCTCAGATGCTAGACGCCTAGACAAAAGCTCGGCTAGTAAGTTTATCATTTGCGCTGATAAAGGGTTTAAGCTGGTGAAAGACGTGTGAATATGGGAAATTCTTCTGCCGAGAGCACTGATAGAAGCGTTGATGAAAGCGCCGATAAAAGCTTTAAGCAGTTCGTAGACGCTCAGGCGCAAGATCGCAAGCCTTTTGTGGGCGGTGAGCTTAGCGCTATCTCACCCATTTCGTTAGCGTATATCGGAGATGCGGTTTTTGAGCTGTATGTGCGATCGCGTCTCTTAACCCCGGCCAAACGCATTCGCGACTACCATCAGCAAGTTGTCACCCAGGTAAAAGCCGAGCAGCAATCGCGATTTGTTGACATCCTTGACCCTCACCTTACCGACGCCGAAAGGGATCTAGTCAGAAGGGGAAGAAATGCCACCACTGGCAAGAGCCGACGTGCTAGCGGACAGGACTACCAAAAGGCGACAGGGCTAGAAACCTTAATCGGATTTCTCTATTTGACCGACCAGCCTAGGCTGATCTATCTGCTGAATCGGCTAACGACATAGGCCTGACTTCCAAACAACTATTTACTGAGTCGGTAGCATTTCAAATCAGTAGCGTCAGGCCTGTAGAATATTTATTCCTTCTATTAGCTGCTGTTTTTTAGTCGCTATCTTCAGTCATTATTTTTACCGCTATTTCAATCACTATCTAGAGGACTTGCGCGTGAGCGGACCAGAGCAATCATCCAACCCATCAGAGCGTTCTTTTGAGTCTTCTCGCAAGAAAAGACTAGATCCTCATTCCAAACCCGGTACTAGACCTGGGACAAAGCCAGTTTCAAAATCCGGTGGAAAGCCTAGCGCCAAGCCTAAGCTTCGCAATGGCAAATATACGGGTTCGCCCAGCG
This sequence comes from uncultured cyanobacterium, assembly GCA_963793495.1. Classification (GTDB taxonomy): domain Bacteria; phylum Cyanobacteriota; class Cyanobacteriia; order Phormidesmidales; family Phormidesmidaceae; genus Phormidesmis. The sequence continues at coordinate 372,450 of CAWCAI010000016.1, read as the reverse complement.
GTCCTAATCGCACTAAGTTTGGTGCCAAAAAATCATTCGGCTCGGATAACTCTAGCCCCAGACCGGACCGGCAAGAGGACAATAGACCCAAAAAGTCGGTTGGCTCAGGTACAAGTGGCGATCGCCCTCGAAAATCTTTCAGCAAAAAACGTTTTGATGACCGTTCTGGAAGTCCTTCTGGCAGAACCTCTGGCAGTCGATTTGACAGTCGCTCCATCAGAACTTCTGACAGTCGCTCTGAGCGTCGATCAGATAGCCGCTTTGAGAATCGCTCCGACGGCTCTTTCGAGAGCCGTTTTGAGAGCCCAGAAGAAGATTCCGGTCCTGATTTGATCTACGGACGCCATGCTGTCGAGTCGGCAATTGAAACGGGGCGATCGCTCAACCGCCTTTGGGTGACTGCCAAACTCCACTACGACTCGCGGTTCAGGCCCTTAATTGCGACTGCTAAAGCTAACGGTACTGTCATTGACGAAGTCGAAAACCTGCGGCTCAGCCAGATGACCCAAGGCGCTAGTCATCAAGGGATCGTGGCTCAAGTTGCTGCCTATGAATACGTGGAGCTCGAAGCGCTAGTTGAACAGGCAAAAGCCAGATCTCGCCGTCCGGTGATTATTGCTGCTGATGGGATTACCGATCCCCATAATTTGGGAGCGATCATCCGATCGGCAGAGGCGATTGGCGCACAGGGCGTTGTTATTCCGCAGCGTAGAGCCGTCGGCATCACCTCAACCGTCGCCAAAGTATCTGCCGGGGCTCTAGAAAATATACCAATAGCTAGAGTTGTCAATTTGGGACGTTCTCTAGAGTATTTAAAAAGCAGCAGCTTCTGGATCTATGGACTAGCTGCAGAAGCCGCTCAACCTATTCACGCCACAGACTTTTCAGCCCCGGTTGTCTTGGTCGTCGGCGCAGAAGGCAGCGGGCTTAGCCTCTCTGTTCAAAATCTCTGCGACCAGCTTGTCTCTATTGAGCTAAGCGGCAAGACACCGAGTCTCAACGCATCCGTGGCTACGGGTATGGCTCTCTATGAGATCTATCGTCAAACCTGGATAAACAAACTTCCCGTACTTACTAGGGAAAGATTACCAGAGGGATCAGCACAGAGTTCAAGATTAGAGCTGATAGATAGTTGAAGGAGTCTCTCGGATAGTAGGCTAATACACTAATTTTGTTTGATTCACTTGATATTATTTCAGTAGAGAGAAAGTTAATAAACTCTTTCTGAATAATATAATTGGTTACAATTGCCTGCGAAAAAACGACAAAGTTCTCAGCTTGGCTGTCTGACTTCTGGTGTTCTATTTCTCAGGCATTGACACGACTTTGGCTATTCAACTAAGAAAAACTGTCCACAACACAAAGCTATTCGCCAAAAACCTGTAATGAAAAACTTCCTTAGCGGCCTGCTTAGTTTCTTCTCTAACCCATGGTGGGTAAAGATCACCACGGCAGAGCCTAACTGCGTTTATTACTTTGGGCCATTCAAAGACGAAGCCGAGGCCACGCAGGCCAAGCCAGGCTATATAGAAGATCTGCAAAAAGAAGGCGCTTCGCAGATTCAAACTAGCTTGCACAACATTCCAGAGCCTGCTGAACTCACTATTGAAGCTGAAAGTTCGGTTGGCGCAGCTGCTATGGTTCCTGTCGGTAGCTAGGTATAGAGGGGGCCTACCTTCGTTCGACTTCAATCGTGTCGCTTTTGAGAAAGCGACTCAGTCGGTAATTCTCCTAGCTGCTCAACTGCTGTAAAATCTGGTTTCCAACGATAGACACCAAGATCTAGCCGACGGTTTTTGAAGACGATTCCCTCACCTTCAAGCCGACTTTGCTGTAGGTGATCGTTCCCATCTCGCAGTGAAGATCTAGACACCTCTCCCTTTGCATTGATCACTCGGTGCCAAGGGATTTCTGTGCTGTCAACTACTCTATAGAGCGCATAGCCGACTACTCTAGGCTTACCGATCAGTCCAGCTAGATCGGCGATTTGACCGTAGGTAGCTACCTTTCCATAGGGAATAAGCTTTACGATTTCATAGATTTTGGGATAGCACGACATCTCTACTACTGCTCGTTTGGTACTTGTATAAGGTCATCTGTGACTTCACAGCCAGCTGGGGTAAAGCAGTTAGGACAAGACAAGATAGCGAGCGATCGCGACTCCACAGTCACTGTCTGATCCCGCTCGTAAACTGTATCCGCATTGACGAACCCGTCTGAATCGCTCGTATCTAACAGGATCTGCCATCTTTGAGCGTTTACAGAAGCTGGCACGTTGAAGCCGAGTTCGCTCTCAGACGGATTGAAAAAGAGTAGAAAGCTATCGTCTAAAATTCGCTGCCCTCGCTTATCTAAATTCGGAATCTCTGAACCATTCAGAAAGATGCTAATTGCCTTAGTCGAGCCATCGTGCCACTCGCGATCGCCGATTGCTGTCCCATCAGGATGAAACCAGCCAATATCAACGACACCAGACCCGTGAATCTCTCGACCAAAAAACCAGTGGTGACGACAGAAGACCGGATGCGCCTGACGAAACGCAATCAGTTTTTGGGTGAAATTGAGGAGCGATCGCGCCTCTTCATTCAGGTCCCAGTCAAACCAAGACAGCTCACTATCCTGGCAGTAAGTATTGTTGTTTCCCTTAGTGGTACGGGCCATCTCGTCGCCGCCTAGCATCATCGGTACCCCCTGAGAGAGCATCATCGTAGTTAGGTAGTTGCGACGCTGTCGGCCTCGAAGCGCCAGTATCTTCGGATCGCTAGTCTCTCCTTCAGCGCCGCAGTTCCAAGAGCGGTTGTAGCTTTCACCATCTCGGTTGCCTTCTCCGTTGGCCTCGTTGTGCTTTTCGTTGTAGCTGACCAGGTCATTAAGCGTAAAGCCATCGTGCGCCGTAATGAAGTTGATACTGGCATGAGGCAGTCGACCATCATCTTTATACAGATCCGAGCTACCGGTGAACCTGAAGGCAAAGTCGCCTAGACTGTAGCGCTCACCTCGCCAAAAGTCGCGAATCGTATCGCGGTATTTGCCATTCCACTCAGACCACAGCACTGGAAAATTGCCCACCTGATAGCCGCCCTCGCCAAGATCCCAAGGCTCAGCAATCAGCTTGGTAGTGGAGAGGATGGGGTCTTGATGGATAATGTCAAAAAAGGAGGAGAGTCGGTCTACCTCATACAGTTCGCGGGCTAGAGCTGAGGCCAAATCGAAGCGAAAGCCGTCAACGTGCATCTCCTGCACCCAATAGCGCAGGCTGTCCATAATCAGCTTCAGAACCTGAGGGTGGCGCACATTTAAGGAGTTGCCACAGCCGGTAAAGTCCATATAGTAGCGAGGCGTAGTCTCTGCTAGCCGGTAGTAAGCAGCGTTGTCTATCCCCCGCAAAGAGAAGGTCGGACCGAGATGGTTGCCTTCCCCAGTATGGTTGTACACCACATCTAGGATGACTTCGATGTTGGCCGCATGTAGGGCTTTGACCATCGCTTTGAACTCCTGCACCTGCTGGCCTGAGTTTGCGCTATAGCCAGCGTGGGGCGCAAAGTAACCCAGCGAGTCATAGCCCCAGTAGTTGTGGAGGCCAGTGGTGACCAGATGGCCAGGATAAACGTTGTAATGGTGGACGGGTAGCAGTTCAACAGCGGTGATGCCAAGACTTTTTAGATGGGCGATCGCTTCGGGATGTACCATGCCCGCATAGGAGCCTCTTAGTTCGGCTGGAATGCTGTCATGCTGCTGGGTAAAACCGCGAACGTGGACTTCGTAGATGACGGTTTGATCCCAGGGAATATCGGGGTGACAATCGCCCTGCCAGTCGAATCTGTCATCGGTGACGACAGACTTGGGCATGGCCGGGGCGCTGTCGGTGTGTGAGAAGTCTAGATCGCGATCGCGATTGGTAAAATCATCCATCGGAAAGCTAAACAGCTCGGGGCCAAAGCGAATATCACCCGTCAGCGCCTTGGCATAGGGATCGATCAGCAGCTTGTTGACATTAAACCGATGGCCCTGCTTTGGCTGATAGGGACCGTCCACTCGAAAGCCATACTGCTGACCGGGGCCTATTCCTGGCACAAAACCATGCCAGACGTAGTTGGTTATATGGGGCAGAGGAATCTGCGTCTCATGCCCTGCTTGGTCAAACAAGCACAGGATTACCCTAGTCGCATTCTCAGAAAACAGCGCAAAATTTGTACCTTCCTTTGTCCAGCTGGCCCCCAAAGGGTGGGATTTTCCTGGCCAAACTTCTACCGTCATAGCTGCTATATTCCTGGTCCTACGTATTGATCATCCTAAGATGTCTCACAAATATTCTTTCAAGCTAAGTTTCTAAGCGTTTGAGAATATTTTTGTTCAAAGTACATTTATATCCTTTGAACCGTACCAAAGATTGTTATTCAGTGGGAAACCCAGTAAAACGAGAAACTCGTCAACCGTAAGCTCACTCAAAAGAAACGCGATCGCAAAATCGACTATTCTGTAGACTCTACAGGTCTGTGACAGACATCATCTCTAGGCGCTAGAGGCATCACACTTGTTTGATTTTATACTCAGTATCTTAATGGAGTCGGTCCACAACATAGGTTATGCACCACCAGCCAAAACACAAATGTCTCAAGCCTAATCCGTTTGTCTCTCTACGCGATCCTGAGACTGGGGAGTGGAGAGTCGTTTTCAATTTTGTTCAAGAGCAAGTCCCTCAAAAAGCCTAAAAAAAGCCTGATGCTAAGGCAAAACCCGGATGATTAGAGTCAGCTGGCTCAATACTCATCGTATCTGCTGTCAGAATGTCAGAATATAGCTGAAAGCGACTTTTCTGTATCTGCTATGCGACAGCTATATCCGCCGATCGAGCCCTACCGCCAGAGTACGCTGCCGGTTTCAGATTTACACACGCTGTACTACGAAGAAGCGGGCAACCTTGAGGGTAAGCCCGTCGTTTTTTTGCATGGTGGTCCTGGCGGCGGCATTGTCTCGGTATATCGACAGTTTTTTGACCCGGCTAAGTGGCGGATTATTCTATTTGATCAGCGCGGTTGCGGACAGAGCACGCCTCATGCAGAGCTAGCCGAAAATACGACCTGGGCGCTAGTTGCTGATATTGAAAGATTGCGATCGCACCTCTCCATTCCCCAATGGAGCGTCTTCGGCGGTAGCTGGGGCAGCACCCTCGCCCTGGCCTACGCGCAAACCCATCCGGACAGATGCAGCGGCCTGATCTTGCGCGGCATCTTCATGCTGCGGCCCAAAGAAATCCAGTGGTTCTATCAGTCTGGGGCTAGCAATATTTTTCCAGACGCTTGGGAAGGCTACCTTGCACCTATCCCAATCGAAGAGCGAGACGATCTCGTAACGGCTTATTACAAACGATTAACTAGTGACGACACCGCTGTCCGAGAAGCGGCGGCCAAAGCCTGGTCGATTTGGGAAGCGAGTACTAGCAAGCTTATTCCTGATACTGATCTAGTTGAACGCTTTGGAGAGGGCAGCTTCGCCGATGCCTTTGCCAGAATCGAATGTCACTACTTTATCAACGGCGGCTTTTTTGATAATCCAAATCAGCTACTTGATGGCATTGACACTATCCGTCATATTCCAGCTGTGATCGTCCAAGGGCGTTACGATATCGTTTGCCCGATGATCTCCGCTTGGGAACTCCATCGCGCCTGGCCAGAATCCGAGTTGATTGTCATTAACAACGCAGGACACTCTGCAACTGAAGCGGGGATTACGAGTGCGCTGGTGGAAGCTTGCGATCGCTTTGCTGATGCAATTTGACGATACAGGCAGCCGCTGAAAGGTCACGCTAGAAAAATGGCCGTCTAGTCTATGTCGCTATGAGGATTGCGTGAAGACTTGAAAAAGAGTAGTGTATGTTACCATTTAGTTTCATATCAAAGAATTCATCACGCACTGACTATAGAAGCCTGCTGGCAACCGATCTAGCTGGCAGATATGCTCAGGGCATTAACAGGATAAACCCATCAAAACGGCATTAGTCTACTGCGAGAAACAGTTCGGCCAAGTAGACGGCAAAACCTCTAACGGACTGATTCGCCATTCCGAAACTTATGAAATTGTTGGGGTTCTAGACAGCTCACTTGCAGGTCAAGATGCGGGAGAAGCGCTGGGCGGACAGCCGCAAAATATTCCAATTTTTGCTGACTTTGACGATGCGCTAGAACATCTACCCGCTACGCCAGATTGCTATATCTATGGCAAAGCCCCTCTAGAAGCCAGCATCTTACCTGAAGAGAGGATGCTGATTCTAGCAGCCATTGAAGAGGGCATGGATATTATTAATGGCCTCCATCAGTTTTTCTCCGAAGACGCTGAGTTTGCTGCTGCTGCCGCACGATACAACGTTGAGATTAAAGATATTCGCAAGCCACCCGAGCTAGCGGACTTGCACACATTTAACGGTGAGATTGCAAAGGTGACTATTCCCGTCATCGCTTTGCTTGGTACAGACTGCGCCTGCGGAAAAATGACGACCGCTATAGAACTCAACAAAGCACTAAACGCGGCAGGCATTCACTCAATCCTAGTCGCGACCGGGCAGACTGGCCTGATGCAGGGCGCTAAATACGGCGTCTCGATGGATGCGCTGGTCTCTCAATTTGTCATTGGTGAAGTAGAAAATGCTGTTGTGAGTGCGTTTGAACAGGAAAGTCCTGACATTATTTTGGTCGAGGGCCAGAGCGCTGTCAGTCACCCTGCCTTCATGAGTTCTCTCGGTATCTTGAAAGGAAGTATGCCGGATGGCGTTATTCTTCAGCATCCTCCGGCTAGAAAGGTGCGCTGCGATTTTCCGAACTTGCCGATGCCGACTGTGGAGAGAGAGATTCAGCTAATTGAGGCAATCTCTACGGCGCGGGTATTGGCGATCGCACTTAGCCACGAAGGGCTTTCAAAAAACGAAGTTCCTGCTATCGTAGAGCGCTACGAAAGCCAGTTTCAGCTACCGACAACGGATGTGCTCAGTGACGGCTGTCAGAAACTTGTTCAGGCGCTCACAGACAAATTTCCATCACTTCAGAACAAACTGGATAAGAGCTCGTAAAAGCCCAGACGAGAGCTAAATAGCCCAACCGATTCACTTCAGCAAAACTGCCATTTTCTATTGGCAACTCATCAGACTTTATCGTCTGAAAATAAAATGAAGCTTTGTCTTCCCAGAATAGAAATCTCTCTTTCTAAGATTCAAGAGAACGCCCGCATCCTATGTGACTTCTACGGACAAAAGGGAATTTCTCTGATGGGCGTTTCCAAGGCGGTATTGGGAGAACCCGCGATCGCCAGAGCAATGATTGCAGGCGGTGTTGAATTCATTGCCGACTCACGCATCGAAAATATTCAGAGAATGAGACGGGCCGGAATATCCGCTCGGCTCGTACTCCTGCGTACCGCCCTTAGTCAGGCCCAGGCGATTGTTGAGAGCGCAGATATTAGTCTCAACACAGAGCTACAAACTCTAGAAAGACTCTCGTATTATGCAAAAGCTCAGGGTACAATTCACCAGGTGATCGTCATGGTGGAACTAGGTGACTTGCGTGAAGGCGTGCTTCCTTGTGACTTAGTAGATTTTGTTAGAAAGACGCTTGCTTTCTCTCATATCAAAGTGATAGGCATCGGCTGCAATCTAGCCTGCTACGGTGGTGTAAAGCCAAATCACAGAAACATGAGTATGCTCTCGGAGTTAGTAGGCATTGTTCAAAGCGAACTAGGCGTTCGGCTAACGGTTGTCTCTGGTGGTAACTCAGCTAACTACGAATGGGCAAATTCTAGCAAAGAGATTGGAGAGATTAATAATCTTCGGATTGGAGAATCTATTCTCTTGGGTTGCGAAACAGTCAGCAGACAAGCTATTCCAGGACTCCACACCCACACTTTTCAGATGGTTGCCGAAGTAATCGAATCAAAGCAAAAAGCCTCACTTCCCTTTGGTGAAATTTGTTCAAATGCTTTTGGAGAGATTCCTAGCTTTGAAGATCGAGGTATTCGGGCGAGATCGATCGTCGCGTTGGGCAGGCAGGACGTTTTGACCGCTGGTCTGAAGTCTGAGCACGACCTGGAGATCTTAGGATCTAGCAGCGATCACATTATTTTAGACAGCGAAAACCACCCGCTGCGGATCGGTGATGAGGTGAATTTTGGACTGGACTATGGCGGACTGCTTTCGGCAATGACATCTCCTTTCGTGAGCAAGGAATTCGTAAGAGATGGGCAGCAAGTGCTCGCACGAGTAGTTCCCACCGCTATAGGCGCAGCGAACAACTAAAGAATGGTGTGTGGGCAAGAATAATTTCCCTCTGTTGAGGAAGCATAGGATTACCTTGTCTTAACCTAGCGATGTGAACATGGCTGTTAGTCTCCTGTATCTCGAGGAGACGTTGGTATTTGGGTAGGGCGTCGTGACGTGAATCAAAACGTGGAAGAGCATCAATTAGAGCCGATTGCCTACTCGTCACTCCCTCCAGATCAGCAGCGATATAGACTCGTTGAGCTGATGAGCGTATTTTCTCGGCTGGGAATGGTGGCTTTTGGTGGGCCAGCGGCTCACGTTGCCATGATCGATGATGAGGTGGTAAAAAGGCGACAGTGGATGAGCCGAGAACAGCTGCTAGATTTGATTGGCGTTACAAACTTGCTACCTGGGCCAAATTCTACTGAGCTGGCGATTCATATTGGCTATGAGCGAGCCCAATGGCGAGGACTGTTTGTGGCGGGTGGTAGCTTTATTTTGCCGGCGATGGTGCTGGTGTGGCTGCTGGCGGCGCTGTATGTGCGCTATCAGGCGGTGCCGCAGGTAGGCTGGCTACTCTACGGCATTAAGCCGGTGATTATTGCTGTGGTGCTACAGGCGCTATGGAAGCTGGGTAAGAAGGCTGCAAAGGATCTGCCGACAACCGTGGTGGGGTTTATTGCGATCGCACTCTATTTCACTGGCATCAATGAAATTCTGCTGCTACTGCTAGCTGGGCTGGCGGTGATGCTGGTAAAAAACTGGCAGAATCGCAACAATATCGGTGTGGGCGCATTTCTGCTGCCGATTTCAGGCTCGCTAGCACAGGTGGGTGGGCCTGCTGCGACAGCAGTGTCTGTGGGCTGGGCTGGTGTCTTTTTGTTCTTTCTAAAAGTTGGCTGTGTGCTGTACGGCAGCGGCTATGTGCTGCTGGCTTTCCTTCAGCGAGATTTAGTAGAGCAGCAGCAGTGGCTGACTTCTCAGCAGCTTTTAGACGCGATCGCGATCGGTCAAATTACGCCCGGTCCTGTCTTTACGACGGCTACGTTTGTGGGGTATTTGCTGGCGGGAAATGGGGGTGCGATCGCTGGCACCATCGGAATATTCCTACCGGCCTTTCTTCTAGTCGGTCTGGTCAACCCCTGGGTGCCAAAAATCCGCAGATCGCCTTGGGCCAGCGGGTTTCTAGACGGTGTCAATGCTGGGTCGCTAGGACTGATGGCCGGGGTCACCTACACGCTGGGACAGACCGCTCTAGTAGATGGGGTGACCATTGGATTGGCTGTTCTGAGTGCCATTTTGGTCTTCCGCTTCAAAATAAATTCGGCTTGGCTAGTCGTAGCTGGTGGCGCAGTTGGGCTCTGTCTACATTTGGTCGGATGGGTCTAGTGTGGTCTTCTATAGCTTGTCAAAAATACCTCTGAAGGTAATATCGAATTACAAACAACAGTGATAACTTAGTCAAAAATAATAAGGATCTTGCTATGTCGACTCAAAGGCCAGAAGATATCTCTGAAGCAGTTGTTGTTCCCGGTGCAGCTGCGGCAGAGCCTAGTCAAGATGCAGAAGCTTTGTCTGCGGACGATACCGCGTCAATAGATAAAGAGTCCACAGCCGATGAAACTGCTGCGCCAGAGGAGCTAGAGCAGGCTGCTAAGTCCGCTGAGGCAGAAGTTGTTACCAAAGTAAAAGAGAATTCAACACCTGCGCCTTCCGTAGATTTGGGCAAAAGATTCTCTAAGAATACACCTAGCTAGTAGCCATCCGTTTTGTCCTTTCTATCATTGCAATGAAGCACAAGAAGCATGAAGCACAAAAAGGTGTTTCAGATCGCAATCAAAGAGTATTGTAAATTACATTGGAGTCGAGAATAATTATGGCAGATCCGAAAGATTCGAAGTTGACCGAAGCGGCTATGGCACCTGATGTGGACACAGAGCTGGGCGAAGTGGCTAAGCCAGAAGAGTCTAACACGGCAGAAGAAGGTGCTGAAGCGGAAGTAATCGAGGAAGTTAATAGCCAGCCCGGTGGCGGCGCAACAACGGCAGCGCCCGCTGATCCAGAGGCGATCGCACTCACTACGCCTAAAGCCGACAAAGACTAAGCACGGCCGCCCCGCCCAATACACTCCATGCAAATATGGAACAAGCTAGCTATCAAAGCTACCTCAATCCCTATCTGTAGCGTTACAGGAGAAGAGAGCAGACCAGCTAACACCAATCCCGAACCGACGAAGAGCGTCACGATTAGGAGCACCTCGTCATCAAACAGCTTCAAACCTCCCCAGAGAGTGCCGAAGCCAAGAACCCAAAAGACAAGGTAGTTCATTAGTATAGTGGGCGGCGATCGCTCCCAATATCGTGGTGATACGATTACACGCTATCATGTCGCCCGTCAACGATTAGGGAGTCGCCAACAAATAAATACCGTATCCGTCTACACACGACGAAGCGTGGAAGAACCGTAACCCTTTGCAGAAATATCCGTCATATCACTGATGACTCTACATATAGGATGTTTCTAGAAGCACACAATGAAATCTGCGCGCACCCAAGCTCCCGCCCTGTCAGTTGTCAGTTCTACCTACCGAGCTAGTCCGATCAGCATTCTTGGCGCTGCCTTCGGTAGCCTCCAAGATGGTTTTGTCGTAAGCGATCCCACTGGCAAAATTCAGCAAATCAATCAGCCTGCCGAGCGTATCTGTCACTTACTCTACACAAGCAGACGACAAGAAGACGGTACCTTGCCACTCGAGATCTGGCACGTATGCAAAACCGCTCTTAGAAAAAAAGACGCGCTTTCGCATCAGAGTGTAGGAATAGATGCTGATATCATTCTGCCAGCGCTCGGCATTGTCCGCATCCGAGTTCAGAACCTCAGCTTCAACCAAACGCCATATCTGCTGATTGTCTTAGAGGACAAACAGCAAACAATTCGCAATAAAGCACTTTCTGAAGCGGCTCTCTATGGCCTGACTGAGCGCGAAACTGAGATCTGGCAGCTGCGTTTGCGCGGAGATGCCTACAAAGAGATATCAGCAGCGCTGTGGATTAGTATCGATACGGTCAAAAAGCATATTAAAAATGTCCGAGCCAAGCAGCGAGTCCATCAAGATGAGTTGGACTACAGGCTGCTGGCGTAGGCTTATTGCTTTTTAATCTCCAGGGCCTGTGGCTGCGCTGCCGCAATTTCTGCGGTTCGTGCTAGCACCGAGCGCTGTAACAGTGGCGTTCGAGCTACTGAGCTATTCGCTAAGGTCAGTAGCGGATTTGCCAATACGCCAGATAAGGCGGTTACTACAACTGCTAAAACCAAACTTACTTGCAGGGGTCTCATCCCAGGCAGCGTCCAGTCGTTGTCTGCATATGCTTTGACAGAGTCAGACATTTCCTGAGGCTCTTTGACAACCATCATCTTTACCACGCGAATGTAGTAGTAGATAGAAATAACGCTCGTGATCAGACCAACGAGTACCAGCGTGTAAGCGCCCGCCTGCCAACCTGCCCAAAAGACGTAGATTTTGCCAAAGAATCCTGACAGTGGAGGTATCCCGCCCAGTGATAGAAGGCAAACGCTCAAACACAGGGTCAGCAGCGGATCACGCTGATACAGGCCGCTGTATTCACTGATTTTATCGGTGCCCGTGCGCAATGAAAATAGGATGACGCAGGTGAACGCGCCCAGGTTCATAAACAAATAGATAAACAGATAGAAGACAACACTGGAGTAGCCTGCATCGGTGCCGATGATAAAGCCAATCATGATGATTCCGGCCTGGCCGATCGAAGAGTAGGCCAGTAGGCGCTTCATGCTAGTCTGCGCTAGGGCGACTACGTTACCCAAGATCATGCTGAGAATGGCTAGGGCCGCAAATACAAATCGCCACTGCTCGGCAACCATTGGAAAGGCCGTTAGCAGCAGTCGAATGGCTAGGGCAAAGCCAGCTGTCTTAGAACCAACCGACAAAAAGGCAACGACGGGCGTCGGCGATCCTTCATAAACATCGGGCGTCCACTGGTGGAAAGGGACGGCTGCAACCTTAAAGGCGATACCGGCGATGACAAAGACAAGGGCAATGATTAGGCCAATTGGCGCTGTATCATTGGCGGCTGCGATCTGGGTGGCGATCGCATTCAAATTCGTCTCGCCTCCCGAGAGCCCATACAGCAAAGACATCCCATACAAAAAGATTGCCGCACTCGCCGCGCCAATCAGCAAATACTTCAGCGCTGCCTCGTTCGAGCGGGGATCGCGCTTCATATACCCCGTCAGCAAATAGGACGAAATACTCAGCGTCTCTAGCGACACAAACATCGTCACTAGCTCATCTGCGCCAGAGAGAAACATGCCGCCTAGCGTTGCTGTTAGCAAAATCGCTAGAAACTCAGCTAGGGCAGTTCCCGAGCGCTCAATGTAGCGGATGCACATGGGTATAGTCACCGCTGCTGAGAGCGCGATGATCCCGCGAAAGACAATGCTGAGATCGTCGCCGTTAAAGCTGCCTAAGAACGCAATCGGCTCGGCTGCGCCCCACTGGAAATACAGATCAACCACCGCTGCGAGCAATCCTGCGATCGCGACATAAGGCAGCCATTTCGTCACCTCTCGTCCGCCAATAATGTCAGCGACGAGCAGCGTCATAATCGTGACGATCACGATTCCTTCTGGCAAGATGATGCCCGCATTTAGCTGAGCGGCAATATTGGCAAAATCCATCGAGGTCGGCCCAGCAAACAGGCTAGATAAGGTTTTTCACTTGAAATCTTACCGTGTATTCTCCGATTACCCCATCTTCCTTTTGAGATTTGTGCGGACATTACCCAAAAAATTAACAGCCGCTAACGTCTTTCGACGCTAAAAAGGGGAAATAGGTTATGTTTCAGCGGTTACGTTACTTGGTTCTAGAGGCCTATTCTGACTGTTGATCTCCTCTTATATCGGCAAACCCCAAAAGTCAGGGTAGACGGATTGAACCTTTTTGGTCTATCGCTATATATATAGGAGGTGGCTCTAACAAATGACATGCTCCCGAGCAGCTTCCATAGCTTCTATCATGTCGTTCACCGGCAGTCGGCATCAGCTGGAAGCCTGACCAAACAACCCGATCAGACAGCGAGCAGCACGATTTGCAAAGTAAAAATGCCTCCTTACTTTGCTATAGATGTGGGAATGATTGAGCCAACTGGCAAAGCCTTTTTCCCCTCAGCTAACCGCTCAAAGTGCTTACCGTCATTCCCGCCCACCTCAGTTAACACCGCATAGATTGTATGTCCACGCTTGTCATCGTTGAGTCTCCTACGAAAGCCAAAACCATCCGCAACTACTTGCCAAAGGGCTACAAAGTAGAAGCGTCGATGGGCCATGTTCGCGATTTGCCCAAGTCGGCAAAAGAGATTCCAGCCAAGGTCAAAAAAGAAAAGTGGGCCCAAATAGGCGTCAACACCGAGGCCGACTTTGAGCCGCTCTACATCGTTCCTAGCGATAAGAAAAAGGTTGTCAAAACCCTGAAGGACGCGCTCAAAGGCGTAGACGAACTCATACTCGCCACCGACGAAGATCGCGAAGGCGAAAGTATCAGCTGGCACCTGACTCAGGTGTTAAATCCCAAAGTGCCAATCAAGCGCATGGTCTTCCATGAAATCACAAAAGAAGCCATTCAAGAAGCGCTGTCAAACTGCCGTAGCATAGACGACAAGCTGGTTCATGCTCAAGAGACTCGCCGGATCTTAGACCGGTTAGTCGGCTACACCGTCTCGCCGCTGCTGTGGAAAAAGATTGCTTTTGGCCTGTCCGCTGGCCGAGTGCAGTCTGTTTCTGTGCGCCTGCTGGTGGAGAGAGAGCGGGCTAGACGAGCCTTCAGACGTGGTTCTTACTGGGATCTTAAGGCAGCGCTGCTGAAGTCCAAGAGTAAAGTCAAGGAGCCTTTTGACGCCAAACTGGTTTCCGTCGGTGGCACTCGAGTCGCTAGCGGTAGCGATTTTGATGAAGCTACCGGGCAAGTCAAAGCTGGTCGCAGCGTGCTTTTGCTAAATGAGGAGGAGGCGATCGCACTGCGCACCCGGCTAGAGAGCAGTACCTGGACAGTCTCGAATCTAGAAGAGCGCCCCAATACGCGTAAACCGGCACCGCCTTTCACTACCTCAACTTTGCAGCAAGAGGCGAACCGCAAGCTAGGACTGTCCGCTCGCGACACTATGCGCACCGCTCAGGGTCTGTATGAGAAAGGCTTTATCACCTACATGCGGACCGATTCGACCAGCTTGTCTCAGCAGGCGATCGCCGCTGCCCGCAGCTGCGTTGAAAACAAATACGGCAAAGACTACCTCAGCCCCAAACCTCGCCAGTTCAAAGCCAAGAGCAAAGGCGCACAGGAAGCTCACGAAGCGATTCGCCCGTCCGGTGAAGTCTTTCGCATTCCTCAAGAAACCCGTCTCAAGGATAGAGAGCTAAAGCTATACGACATGATCTGGAAGCGCACCGTAGCCACTCAAATGGCCGAAGCTCGCCAGACCAACATCACCATGCAAATCGAAGCCGACGATGCGATTTTCAAAGCCACCGGCAAACGCATTGACTTCCCCGGATTCTTTCGCGCCTACGTCGAAGGCTCCGACAATCCTGACGCCGCGCTTGAAAACCAGGAGGTGATTTTGCCTGCTGTGAAAGCCGGTGACGTGCTTGACTGCACTAACCTAGATGCGATTGGCCACGAAACTCAGCCCCCCGCCCGCTACACCGAAGCAGCGCTCGTCAAAACCTTAGAAAAGGAGGGCATCGGTCGTCCCAGCACCTACGCTACCGTCATCAGCACCATCGTCGCCCGCCGCTACGCTGAGCTAATCGGCAATAGCCTAGTGCCGACTTTTACCGCCTTTGCTGTCACCGAGCTACTAGAAAAGAACTTTCCCGATCTCGTGGACGTTCATTTCACTGCCAACATGGAGAAAACGCTTGACGATATCTCCGTGGGAAATGTCGAATGGTTGCCATATCTAAAAGGCTTCTACGGCGGCGATGCTGGCCTAGCCAATCAAGTAGAAGAGCGTCAGGACAATATCGATCCGACCGAAGCTCGTACGGTTGATCTCAATGATTTAATTGCGAAGGTACGTATCGGTAAATATGGTGCCTACGTCGAACTCGAAAGAGAAGATGAAACTGTTCGCGCCTCGATCCCCGATGGCGTCAGTCCAGCAGATTTAGACGATGAGCAGGTCGAAGTGCTGCTGAAGCAAAAGACAGAAGGCCCTGAGAAAATCGATCTTCATCCTGAGACGGGTGAGCCCATGTATTTGCTCATTGGTCGCTATGGCCCTTACGTCCAGCTAGGCGATATTACCGAAGAGAACAAAAAGCCAAAGCGCACCTCACTGCCCAAGGGTGTAAAAGCAGAAGATGTCACCCCGGAGATGGCAGTCGGCTTGCTCTCCTTGCCTCGGCTGTTGGGCATACATCCCGAAACTAGCAACAACATTAAAGCTAGCCTCGGTCGATTTGGCCCTTACGTTGTCCATTCCAAAGGAAAAGAAGATGGTAAAGACGACTATCGCTCTATCAAGGGTGATGACGATGTATTGACTATTACTCTAGCGCGCGCACTCGAGCTATTGGCACAGCCCAAAGTCACTAGAGGCCGCAAAGCTGTGACCCCAGTTCATGAAATTGGCAAGCACCCTGTCGATGAAGAGCCAATCAATGTCTATGACGGTCCGTACGGGCTATATATCAAGCATGGCAAGGTGAATGTCTCTGTGCCAGAAGGCAAGAAGCCAGAAGAGGTAGCTGTAGACGAAGCGGTTGCGCTGCTGAAAGAGAAAGGTGGAGAGGTTAAGAAAAAGGCGACTAAGAAGACAACCGCTAAGAAAACGGCTGCAAAGAAAACAGCTGCAAAGAAAGGAACAGCGAAGAAGGCAGCGGCTAGCAGTGCAAAAACGAAGGTAGCGGGCGCAAAGACGACGACCAAAAGTACAACCAAAAGTGCGACTAAGACAGCGGCTGCTAAGAAGACAACTAAGAAGTCTGCGACTGAGAAGCTTACCCCAGAAGAGAAGAGTGATGCTTAGATGCAGTTAGACCAGGTGGTTCCGTTTGGACGTTCTTTTGATGAGTATGTCCGCATGTTTGCATTGGATGCTCTAGACCTTGATAAGTCTATTTTGAGCGTTGCAGACGGACCTGCAAGCTTCAATGCGCAGGGGAGCGCGAAGGGCGTACGGATTCAGTCTTGCGATCCGCTGTATGCGTTTGGGGCAGAGGAGATTCGCGATCGCTTCTACGCAGTTCTCGACGACATTATTACCCAGATTGAAAATACGTCGGATAGCTGGGTTTGGAGCTATCACGCTTCACCGACTGACCTGAAGAAGAACAGAGTTGAAGTGACAAAGCGCTTTTATGCAGACTATGAGGCTGGCAAGGCCAAAGGCCGCTATGCATTCGGTGAACTGCCAAACCTAAGCTATGAAGCCAATAGTTTTGATCTTAGTCTCTGTTCGCATTTTCTCTTTTTGTATTCTGACCGGTTAGATCTCGACTTTCATGTGGATGCGATTACGGAAATGCTGAGAATCAGCGCAGAAGCTAGAATCTTTCCATTACTGACGTTGGATCAGCAGAAGTCGTCATATCTTTTGCCCGTTGTCGAACACTTCAGATCGGCAGGCTATCGGTGTGAGGTAGAAAAAGTAGACTACGAGCTACAGCCAGGTGGAAATGAAATGCTGAGAATTTTGCGCGTCTGATTGTTTGCGCTTGTCCGTATGTTCCTACGTCGGTACGCTATCTACTGGCGTCTCAATGCAGTCGTCTAGACGAAACCTAGCAATCTGAAAGATTTCCGAAAGTGCCCTCTCTCGCTCACTTTCCGCCTTATTTTCTAACCTATCGTCAAACGCCTGTAAAATGCTCTCTATGTTGTGACCTTTTACCGCCATGACAAACGGAAAATCAAACTTTTGCCTGTAAGCGCTATTCAGCTTCTGAAATCTTGCATATTCTTGTTCACTCATCTGCCCTAGTCCGGCTCTAGCCTGCTCTTGCACAGACGCTTCTGCCATTGCCGCTTTAGCACCCAGATCAGGATGCGCCTTAATCAAAGCTATCTGCGCCGCTGCCGAATCGGCTTTCACAACAGCAACCATTGTCTGCCACAGATCTTCGACAGAATCGAAGGGCTGCTGCTTCCATGCTTTCTGTGCGATCGCGGGCGTTTCCTCAAAAATGGCACCAAATGCTGTTGCAAACTCGGCTTGAGTCATCCGGTTAACCGTGTTGAGTGAATAAGACATTTTTCCAGTGTGGTTTGGGACTAACTTAACTGTGACTTGGCTTTTGTGATTCGGCTTTAGGCTCTAATTTTATCTGAGCCTTCAGGCTTTTGTTTTCAAGCTCAAAATAGCAACGCCAATAGTAACTAGAGCGACGCCTGCGCTTTGCTGCGACTGTAGAGATTCATGCAGGGTGATCCAGGCAAATAGGGCAGTGAGCGCTGGCGCACTGGCGCTGATCAAGGCGGTGAGCGCTGCGCCGATGTAGCGAATGCCGAAGTTGTTGAGAACGTAGGCAATTAGAGTGAGGCTGCCGGAGAAAAGGGTAGCGCCCAAAATAGTTGGCCAGGTGGAGGGGACTACAGAGATGGGGGATTCCATCAGCAGAGAACGGATGAGAAGAGAGAAAGTCGCTAATCCGGAGACACCTACAAAGGTGAAAAGAGAGAAAGGCACCGGATGAAGCGACAGATTTTTGTTTTTCAAGCATAGCTCGGCGAAGATGCCGTAGATACCAAAGCATAAGCCTGCACTCAATCCGTACCAAAGCCCAGTTCTAAGTCCAAGAAATGTACTGGCAATTTCTGTGCTCGCGGTAGGAGCTGAGCTACTGTTAGTCAAGACGACGCCGATGAAGATGATCACCATCAGGCCAAGCTGATAGGGACGCAGTCTTTGGTTGAAGCAGAAGCGAGCGAGGAGAACGGTGATCGCGGGATAGATAAAGAAAGCTGCGATCGCCACCCCAGCCGCAATCTGACTCAAGGCGGTGTACAGCAGGGTCAAACCGCAAAAAATGCACAGCGAACTCGCCATCGCTGCACCAAATACCTTGGGCGATCGCGGCAGCTGCTTCAGGTCAGTAAAAGTGTTGGGGTGTAGCCAGGGTGCGATCGCCATCAGCAATACGGCCATCATCGCCATCCGAATAGCGAGCAGCATAATCACATTGCTAAGCTCCGGCGTAATGAATCCCCCAAAGAAAATCCTGCCAAAGATCTGGCTGGGTACAAAAAAGACTCTCGAAACGACGTTTTGTGCAGCGAGACCAACCGCACTAAGCAGCACTATTCCACTGCCGAGAACAATAGGTGAGGATTTTTTGGGGTGGATCATAGGTTGAAAATATCGCTTGTTCTATGAAGTTTATGTCAAGAATGTATTGACTTGAGTACAAAAGCGTGCATAAACAAGAAATTTCAAAATATCCCGTTAGAATGAGCAAGACGGAATATTTTTTCTTGCCGTGAATGATTCTCAAGCCATTACGCACGTGATCGAGCGCCTCAGCTTAGGAGCTAGGCCGGGCGATCGCCAACAGGTTGAACGCAGTGGTGTAGAGGCCTACATTCAGCAGCAGCTCAATCCCGATCCGGCTGCTGAACCGGCCTCGCTGACGCAGAGACTGAGCCGTTTGCCTAGCCTTACCCTATCGCCAGCGGCGCTATTTGAGCAGAATGCACCGCCCAAAAAGCCGACACGCGCCCAGCGTAATGAAGCCAAACAACGCCGTAAGCAAGTTTCCCAAGAGGCCAAGCAGGCTCGAATCTTGCGGGCATTAGAAAGTCATAACCAGCTACAAGAAGTAATGGTGGACTTTTGGTTCAATCACTTTAACGTCTTTATGCCCAAAGGCATGGTCCGCCTGTGGGTGGGCTCTTATGAACAGATAGCCATCCGTCCGCATGTCTTCGGCAAATTTCGTGATTTGCTCGGCGCAACGGCGAAACATCCGGCAATGCAGCTGTATCTAGAGAACCATCTCAACGTCGCCTCCAACAGTCGTCAGGGTCAGCGTCGAGCGCAGGGCGTCGAAAAGACCCTCAATGAGAACTATGCTCGCGAGCTGTTAGAGCTGCACACGCTAGGCGTTGATAGCGGCTACACTCAGGCCGATATCGAGAATTTAGCTCGTATTCTCACCGGTTGGGACATTGCTAGACGGCAAGATGCTCCAGAAAATAACGGCTTCCGTTTTGAGCCAAATCGCCACGACCCGACGGACAAAGTATTTCTAGGACAGCGAATTCCCGGTGGCGGTGTAGAAGAAGGGGAACTGGCTTTGGACATGCTGGCTCGCCATCCTTCAACTGCCCAATACATCAGCTATAAGCTGGCTCAGCATTTCGTAGCAGACGCGCCGCCAGAGGCGCTGGTAAACCAGCTCGCCGATCGCTTTTTATCGAGTGATGGTGATATTCGCTCGGTGCTATCGACACTGTTTGAGAGCAATGAGTTTTGGTCACCCGCCTACTCTCAAAACAAATTTAAAACGCCCTATCAGTATCTGTTTTCGACTGCCCGATCTGTTGGGATAGCGTCGCCTTCTGATGAGGTTTTGAAGCGTTTGGAAGGGTCACTAGATCAGCTTAGTATGCCGCTCTATGAGTGCCGTCCACCGGATGGCTATGCTCAAGTAGAGTCCGCCTGGCTTAATGCCGATGCGATGATGCGCCGTACTAGCCTATCTACAGCCGTCTACAAGTTGAAAGAACAGAATCAGCCTAGTGAGGCTGACTTACTAGCTACGCTGGGAGACCAGTTTTCTGATCAGACGCTGGCGGTCTTGAACAGTTCGCCGGCTCAACTACGGCCAACTTTGATTCTAGGCAGTCCAGAAATGATGTATCGCTAAGTCATAAAAAGAGGTTCCAAAGGATTGCCATGAGACGACGCCAACTACTCAAGAATTCAGCTTTGTTAGGCGCATCAGGGATAGTTGCACTAGGCGCGCATGGCTGGGCCTGGCGCGGCGAAGCGCAAGCTAGTACGGGGGGCCTACCTCGTCTGGTAGTAGTTTTGCTTAGAGGCGGTGTGGATGGACTCAACGTAGTGGTCCCTTTTCAAGATCCTGATTACTACGAAGCGCGACCAACGGTTGCGATCGCTAGGCCTGGAGATGCCGATGGTGTAATTGACTTGGATGGTCAGTTTGGTCTGCATCCTGAGCTAGCGCCGCTGATGGCACAGTGGCAGGCTGGCAAGCTGGCGTTTGTCCATGCGGCTGGCTCGCCCGATCCGACGCGATCGCATTTCCAAGCCCAGGATTACCTAGAAACCGGGACCCCCGGCGAGACTTCTACTGCTACTGGCTGGCTGAACCGGCTCTTGAGTCTCTTGCCAAGCAACACACCCACAACTGCGCTAAATATCAACTCTGGCGGTACTCTCCCGCTGATTTTGGCGGGGACGGAAACCGTCGCCAATCTAAAACTCAGCGGTGGCGGTAGTCCGTCCTTAGCGATTGATCGGCCTCAGATGCAAGAGGCCTTTGATCAGATGTACGCTGGCGACGATCGAGTATCGAGAGTCTACCAGTCGGGGCGAACGGCTAGAGATGTGCTCTTACGTGAATTTGCAAATGAGGACGTAGCGGCTTCTAGAGGGGCACCTACGCCGACGCGATTTGCCCGGAGTGCTAGCCGTCTCGCTAAAATTATGAAAGGCGATGCGAATACTCAAGTTGCCTTCATGGAGCTTGGCGGCTGGGACTCTCATGTGAATCAGGGAGGGCTGCTGAACCGCTATTTGCCGTTAGTCGGCACCGGGTTGGCGACTCTAGCTGAGGAGTTAGGGCCAATTTATCAGGATACGGTGGTAGTGGTGATGTCGGAGTTTGGCCGCACTGTTCTAGAAAATGGTAACCAGGGTACCGACCACGGGCATGGCAGCGTCATGTGGCTGATGGGCGGCGGGCTCCGGGGCAAGCAGGTCTACGGACAGTGGCCAGGGCTCGAGCTGTCTGATCTGCACGAGGAGCGAGATTTGGCGGTGACTACTGACTATCGAGATGTGTTGATCTCTGTGCTGAAGCCGCACTTCGGGCTAGATGACAGTGCGATCGCACAGGTCTTCCCCAATTATCGATCCCAAAGAAGCTTGAACCTGCTGTCGTAGATCGCCATATTATTAGATTAGCTTCTGCCAAAGGTAACTTTGAAAGTGCTTTCCACGCGCTATCTTTCAAGGAACAAAGAAAGCCATTGCTGAATAGGTGAAGCTCGAACTAGAGATGTATTAGTCTGGGCATAGGGAATGAGCCAATCGATGATCTGTTCTAATTCGCTAGCTGATCTAACACGAACCTTCGAGATAAAGCAGTCATCGCTAGTCACTCGGTCACATTCGAATTTCGGAGCAGGGCGCAGGTGAGGGCGTAGGCCGAATAGGAGCCGCAAGGTCGGCAGCGTTTGTTTTTGTGATGCCGATTGGGTTTTCTGGCGCGATCGCAGCTTTCTCTCATCCCGTACTCATTCTGGCAGGCATCGGTGTTGGCGTCACTTCTTCCGTTATTCCCTATGTCTGCGATCAGCTAGCAATGTCACAGCTGCCGCGAAACACTTACGCAGCAGAGAAAGCCGCCGCAGGCAAGACAGGCTTTGTCCCGATTGCTGTGAGGTGGGTAGTTGAACGCTCAAACGACTGGATGGAACGCTGCAAGAGCTTGACGAAGAACTTCGAGAGAACGCTAGTCAACGCTAAGGCGCAGATGGACTTTTGCTTCGTCAGACTGATGAAGCGACTCGCTGTCAGGTCCTGAGATTTCCAATGGGTTCTATAGTTCTAGTGGCTGGTTAGCGCCACAGTGTTTGCAATGAGGAAGGTGCTTATATGTGAGATTGTGACAGTTGGCGCATTCTTGGTACTGGGCGTAGCTGCAGTGAGGGCAGTGGAGATCGCGCTTACGGATTCTTTTGGCGCAGCTGACGCAGCGTTGCCTTTGGACGCGGTTGGCGGCTTGCAGGCGGGTGTTAAAGACGAATCTTTGGAAGAACTTGATTGCGGCAAATCCAACGAGTGGAATCAGCAAAATTTGCAGATAGTTAATCAGGAAGCGGAGTCCGCCAAATAGGACTTCCAACAGGTCTAACAATAGCTGGATTAAGAAACCGAATTGAAGAAATTCAAAGACTTTCCACACTAAGGGAATGCAGAATATGACGAATAGATGCCAGCTAATCAAGGAGATGTAGCCGTAGTTCCTGCGCTCGGCTAGCCGATGTACGCCGGATGCAACAATAATTAGCGGAAGTAAGAACAATCCCTGGAATAACAGTTGAATGCTAGGATACCAGAAGCTCGCTCGCTGGTATCCGTTATCGATGCCGTTAAATCTGTCGCTGTCGTTGAGTAGCGTGATGAGGACCTGGCTCTCTGGTGTAGAAACTAAGTCTGTTTTGAGGGTTTCGAGGGTTGTTTTTCTCTGCGCGATCGCACTATCGTTCTGTTCTATCTCGCGCCTAGCTTGAGCTGCTTCTACAGTATTAATTGACTGTTCTCTGGGCTGTCCGGCTAGTTCTTCCAACAGAGTTGAGTCATACTGCTGGCGAATGATCGCGTTCTTGTTGGTAAAAGAGAAGATTTCTGCCTGGGTATCGTTGATGCTTTTTGCGATCGCCCTGTTTTGATCTGTCAAAATCGCAGCTTTTGCCGATTCGTATTGCAGACAAATCTCAGACACTTTTCCCAGGTGCCCTTCGCCTAAATTGCGGTAGCTGCCCGGTGCGTAGGCGTAAGACGATCGATCGTATGAGTCGACTATCGCTGGCGGCAATACCCCAGGACCAGCATCACTATTTAGCACTAGGTGCTGGTCGATCAGGCGATAATCTTTCTCTTCGCCGGTATTCTCTCGATAGTCTACCCATTCCGCCCGGCAGGGATAGGTGCTCTGTGGGCTTAGCGGCCACTGACTGATATCGTCTAATCCAGCGAAGACGTTGAACAAAATAAACAGATCAACAAGAATAATGATGATCAAGCTGACTTTGTTGATCGGCTCATGATTGATCTTGCGAGACTTATTAAAAAAGCGACGAATAAAGCGGCGAAGTCTAGAAAACATGGGAATGTGCCCACGTTTGTGAGCGAGTTTTTATCTGCTTTTGCTATGCTTCATAAAGATAGGGGCTCCTAGGAAGATACCTAAAAGCCCCTGTGTCAGTCATTTTTTTGGAAGATTCGTAAAATTTGTGGAAGAAGAACTTTAGTGGCGACTGCTGGCGATGCCGTTGCGATTAGCGGTTTCTAGATTGAACAGCACTTGCAGCGTTTCCATGGCGCGATCTCTAGCTTCCATGTCTCTTTGCGATCGCAGCTGAGTCATCGGGTCGTGCAAAATCTTGTTGACAATGCCACGAGTTAGAGCTTCTACCACGCCGCGATGCTTCTCAGAAAATTCTGAGCCTAGACGAGACATCGCCTTTTCTAGCTCCTGCTCGCGAATGGTTTCCACCTTACTGCGCAGGCTGCTGATCGTGGGGACGGTGTCGAGCGATCGCAGCCAGTCCATAAATCCGTCTACTTCCTCATCTAGCAGCGCCTCTGCCTCTAGCGCCATCTGCCGACGGCTCTCCTGATTTTGTGCCACTACCGCCTTTAAATCATCAACATTAAACGCAAAGACAGCAGCAATTTCGCTGATGTTGCTATGCACATTACGTGGAACCGCAATGTCAAACACCAGTATTTTGCTGCCATTACAAACCGGCTCCAGATTTTCCCTATGCAAAATAGGTTCGTTTGAAGAGGTGCAGGTAAAGACCACGTCCGCCGCGACAACAGCGTCCAACATGCCTTCTAAAGTGCCAGTCTGAATATCCACGTCTCCAAATTGAGCGGCTAGTTCGTTAGCCCGATCAATTGTCCGGTTTAGCAGCGTGATTTTGTTCGCTCGCTTAGAGATCAGATGCTGCACCAGTAGCCGAGCCATTTTGCCCGCACCCAGGATCGCAATGTGGCAGTTGTCAAAGCTCTCGACTTTCATCAGCGCTAGCTCAGCTGCCGCAGAACTAATAGAGACTGCGCCCGTTCCCAGATTTGTCTCCGTACGCACTCGCTTGCCGGCTTTAATCGAGTCTTTTAGCAGACGGTTGAGAATTCGACCAACGCCTTTGTGCTGCTGGCTCAAGCTCAAGGCGTGTTTTACCTGGGATAGAATTTGTCCTTCCCCTAGCACTAGGCTATCGAGACCAGAGGCAACCCGCATCAGGTGCATGACCGCATCTTGCTGAAGCAAAACGAACAGATGCGGACGTAGCTCGTCTAGCTGAATGCCGCTGTGATCGCACAAGAAGCGCATAACATCGCGGACACCAGTTTCGATCTCGGTGGCTACAACATGGATTTCTAGGCGGTTGCAGGTGCTGAGAATAGAGACCTCTTCGATAGTGGGGGAGTTGCTGAGATGGGCGATCGCATCAGCAACTTGAGCAGAAGGAATGCTCAGCTTTTCTCGGATTTCTACTGGCGCAGTCTGGTGACTAAGCCCAACAACAGCAATATTCATTCGGTTCCTTCGAGTCTGCTTTTGAAAGTCTTCTATTTATAATCGGATGAGCCACTCGGCTCCTCTTTAAAGTATTAAATATTCAGGGGGCATCTCAAGAAAACTAAACAAAACTCTATCTTGTGAGAGATGGAGTTTTGTGGCAGATCGGCAAAGGGGACAGAGCACAAGACTCCATCCCCTTCAGTGTAAATACTTTTACTCTAGACAATTAGAGCGGAAGTATCTTTGACATATGATTTGCGTTGTCTGTAAGCGTCAGAGCTAGTTGGTTGCGCAGTTTATCTAGCCCACCCCGTCACTGTGTGCCACCACTTCAAGGCGGGGTGGGTCCGACGATTAACTACACCAAGCTAACGCGCTTGGGGCTGTCCTTCATATGTACGGTATCGACAAAGCGAGCTGTCTTGGACTGGCTGGAGATAACCAGGCTCTGAGTGCGGTAGCCGCCGTTGAAGAAGCGAACACCGTTCATGAGTGTGCCAGGTGTGATGCCACAGCCAGCAAACAAGACGTTTTCGCCACAGGCCAATTCTTCAGCGGTGTAGATCTTGTCAGGATCGTTGATGCCCATAGAGGACAGGCGCTCTAGGTTGGCTTCTTTGCTCTCGCCAATCAGGCCAGTTTTTACAATCGCAGGATCGTAAATTAGCTGACCTTGGAAGTGACCGCCAAGACAGCGCATTGCGGCAGCAGAAATCACGCCTTCAGGCGCTGCGCCGATACCCATCAGACCGTGAACGTTGGTGCCTTCGAAACCACAGGAAATGGCCGCAGAAACGTCACCGTCGCTGATCAAACGAACCCTTGCACCGGCATCGCGGATTTCTTGGATCAGCTTGTCATGACGCTCACGCTTCATGACGATGATGACTAGCTCATCGATGGAGCGATCTAGGCATTCAGCCAAAATCTTCAGGTTTTCACTGGGGCTCTTGCTGATGTCTACTTTGCCTTTGGCAGCAGGCGGCGCGGCCAATTTGTTCATGTAGAAGTCAGGCGCTGCAAACAGGCCGCCTTTTTCGGAAATGGCCAAGACTGCCATCGAACCGGGCTGACCATAAGCGCAAAGGTTAGTGCCCTCGCAGGGGTCAACGGCAATATCGATTTCAATTAGCTCGTCAGGCTTACATACTTGATCGGCGTCGGGCTGTGTACAGATGCCGACTTCTTCACCGATGTAGAGCATGGGCGCATCGTCACGCTCACCTTCTCCGATCACGATCTTGCCGCGCATGTGAATTTTGTTCATCCGCTCACGCATTGCTTCTACAGCAACTTCGTCAGCAATGTCCTTTTCACCTTTTCCCATCCAGCGGGCCGATGCGATCGCTGCCTGCTCGACGACTTCAATAATCTCTAAACCGAGGGTCGTTTCCACGGGGTATTTATCCTCCAAACTGCCGTATCTAGCCGTTGTCAGCCAATCTTAAACAGGCTTAAAAAAGAGTTTATAAAACTCTACATGGCCATCTTTGAGTTTATCAGACTATCAACCCCGCGCTTCTTTGTTACCTAGCTTGACTTATTTGGGCTCGATCCCAGCTGCTAAAGAGGGCCTGGTTTGGCTGCTTTTGACAGCTTGATGTACAGGTCATAGTCCATGGTGCGATCACCTACCGTGGAGGTTAGACCGATTGCTTCAATAGCGGAGGTTGGACCTATTTGGCCCAGCTGAGGCAGCGGAAAAACGCCGTCCGTCTGATTTATCTTGGCTAGATCGAGGAAAAATTGACCGTTGTTGGAAGTGGGGGCCTCGCTGGTGAGGGTTTGGAACAAACGAGTGCCCGCTAGCGGCGGAGTAGGCGCAGGAATCAAGGCCTCGGTGATATCGCTGCCCACGGCGAAAAAGGTCACATTTCCAGGTAGCCAACCGTGGCTAAACTGTACGCCCCGAAAAGGTGAAATCCAGCGAGTCACTGAGCCTTCAGGTAGATCGGTAGTTTCGACCTGGTAGCGGTAGCGGTTGATCATGACATCGTCAATTTGCGCCCAGACGGATTCAGCGGTAGTACGATCGTTGGTTTGGACCATTAGCAGCAGGGGAGCAGCGGCGATCGCCTCGCTATCACTAACTCCGTTTTGATTGGTTTTCTTTTGCTCACCCTCTGCTTCTGGCGGCTTAGCTACCGGTTTCAATAGCCCAAACGCAAACTCCCCGCTAGCCCAGGGCATGATGTCCTCTTCAATATCTAGACCTGTTTGGGTCAAGAGCCCTGCTCTTAAGTTCTGCGCGTCTGGGAAAAACGGCAGTGAGACGTTGCCTTCGCTAAGTGCCTGCCAAGTTTGCTGTAAGTTGCTGCCAGATAGAGCCAAAAGCGTATCGCTTGGCAGTCGGCGAGACATATCATCGGCTTCATTGCTCAGCTCTCCATAGACCAGATCGTTTTTAGGAAGCAGCCAGCTAGTTCCCAAAAACCGTACCCCTTCTGACTCGATCAGAGCTGTCGCGACAATGCCCTGCGATCCCTGTAGGGGGATTAGACTACCCTGCTGACCAGTTGCAGCACCTTCAGGTGTTTTTAGGGCTTTAGTGGCAACTGGAATGTTCAGATAGAGTTGGGCAAAACTTTTACCTAGGGGCTGCGGATCTGATAGCGCTGCTGTGGCACTGCGATAGCCGGTATTGTCTCGTAAGGAGCGTTTACCTCGGTAGGTGTCGATCGCTTGCTCGATGCCTGCGGCTGTATTGCTCAGCAGGAGCCAGTCGGCACCAATGACGGCAGCTTCTACACTCTGGCCTTCAGCGGTTTGAATGGTTTTGATCGAAATTTTCTTGTAGCTGCGATCTTCCCAGGTGATGGACGAGCGCTGTGGACCGCTTTGTAGTAGGGATTTTGCCTTGACTGGATCGGCAATCGGCGCAATCAGAACAATGTTTTGAGTCGCAGCCGATAGACCTTGGGCTTCAGACTCGGCGGTGGGTAGAAGCGCTAGGGTGATGCGATCGCCAATCCAGGGATTGATATCTCGCTTGAAGCTATAGCCATTCAGCGTAAATAGCTGATCTTTCCACTTAGTTAGCAGCTGATCAAACTGCGTCTGGCTATCGGCTGTGCCAAACTGCCTGAGCTTGTTCCAGGCGATTTCGTCCGTGGTGAGCGTGATCGTTGCCAAAGCGTCTTGCGGAACTAGCTGAGCCCCGGCTGGCGAAAGGCTACGCGGCGATCGCTGAGAGAAGTTCAGAGCGGCAATCGCACCGCCGCCCAGTAAAATCACCGCAGCTAGGCCCGCTAGTTTTGGCCATGCCTTTGGCACTTTAGGTGTGAATTTAGTGCTTGCGACCTCTGTCTTAGGTACCTCTGTTAGCGCTGCCTCTATTGGCGTGGCGGTTTCTAGCTGGGCCTTTGATCGCTCATGTTTTAGGCTGTTTGCTGACTGCTCCGATGAATTCTCGGGTAATTTTTCTGGCGGGCTTTCTGGCGGGCTTTCTGGCGGGCGTGAGTCCTTGTTCAAAGATTCTCTTGACTGATCTTTTTGGGAGTCGGGCACATGCACAGTTCCCTTAATTGAACGGGTTGCGCTTTTTCCTAGTTCTCCTGATCCCGTTTTTGTCTCTTTAGCCATCGTTACTTAAACCGCCAGTCAAATATTTGAAACCTTGATTACCCAGCTCAGTCGCCATGCACTCTAGCAGAGAAGTTAGCATTCGACCATAGCGCTACTAGCAACTCTCTAGGGAGAGAGTAGTTTGAGTTTTCTTGCTGTGACATCAACCCCTTGTGAGCAAAAGGCTATGCTAAGCGCTAGCTGTAGCTTCTTTACTCTATGACCACTCGAACGGTTAAACCCGATATTGTCCCTGCTGACCAAGTCAATGCTGGTCAAGTTGATCTAATTTCTTCTATTAGCGCTGATAACCAGCTGCGATCGCAAAAACAACTTTGGTTAGCAGCGCTCAAACCGCCAATGTACTGCGTGGCGGTGATGCCTATTTGCGTGGGCAGTGCGGTGGCCTATGTTCAAACCGGCGATTTTCGAGCGGGCATATTTTCAACCTTTGCGCTCTCGGCCATCCTGCTGCTGGTGTGGGAAAACCTCAGCAACGATGTCTTTGATGCCGTCACGGGGATCGATGTCAATAAGCATCATTCACTGGTCAATCTCACCCGTAACCGACCGTTGATTTTTTGGCTGGGCAATGCCTGTTTGCTGCTAGGAATTGCAGGCATCCTGACGATTTCATTCACGCAGCAAGACCCGACGGTGTTGGTGATGGTTCTAGCCTGCTGCGTTCTGGGCTATCTCTATCAAGGGCCGCCATTTCGCTTGGGCTATCAGGGATTGGGCGAAATCTTATGCTTTCTTAGCTTTGGGCCGCTGGCGGTGGGTGCGGCTTATTATTCGCAGACTCAACGCTGGATTGGGAATGGGATCGGGCGCTGGGGTGCTACGAGCAGGCTACAGGGCTGGGGATTGGATGGTCCGCTGCTGCCTGCTGCCATCATGGTGGGCGTGGCGACGACGCTGGTTTTGTTCTGTTCGCATTTTCATCAGGTAGAGGATGATTTGAGAGCAGGGAAGCGATCGCCGATTGTGAGGTTAGGAACCTGGCGAGGCGCGCAGCTATTGCCGGTGGCCTGCACGGTTGTCCTGCTGACGAATCTGGCGGCGATCGCCCAAGGCGGATTGCCCTGGAGTACGCTTTTGGTTTGGGGTAGCCTGCCCGCTGCGGTTATACTCTGTCGGCACGTGCTGACCTTTCACGATCGGCCAGAAAGGGTAAAGAATTCAAAATTTTTAGCAATTCATTTTCACTTTTGGAGTGGCGTGCTGCTCATGATCGGACTGATGATCTCGACTGCGATTTA
Source organism: uncultured cyanobacterium (assembly GCA_963793495.1). GTDB lineage: Bacteria > Cyanobacteriota > Cyanobacteriia > Phormidesmidales > Phormidesmidaceae > Phormidesmis. The sequence goes on along the minus strand of CAWCAI010000016.1, from coordinate 342,840 downwards.
GCCTCTGCTGCGATTGAACTGACAAAAAAGGGCTATGTATCATATCAACCACAAGCCAGCCGCTATTGCCTTCGAGTTTCGCCCGTATCGTCGCCCTTTTCGGCAGCCGATCAAAACCAGCCACGGCACCTGGCACAACCGGGAAGGTATCATTATTAAGCTGAGCGACCGGCAGGGGCGAACGGGCTTTGGAGAAGTCGCACCGCTGCCCTGGTTTGGGACTGAAACTCAGGCGCAGGCGATCGCGTTTTGCCAGCGCATTCCCCGTCGACTTTCGACCGGCGATGACTTTTCGATTTTGCCAACGCTGCCCGCCTGTCAGTTCGGCTTTGAGCTGGCTCACAGCAACCTCAGTCGCGATATTCACTGCGCCGCACTCGCTACCCATTACTACAGCGCCTTGTTACCTGCAGGGGAAGCTGCCCTTAGCGCCTGGAGCCCTTTATGGGCCATGGGCCATCGGACCTTCAAGTGGAAGATCGGCGTTGCGCCCGTCTCAGTCGAGCTGGCCTGGCTGTCAAAGCTGATGGAACAGCTTCCCCTGGGTGCTCAGCTCCGGCTTGATGCCAATGGTGGTCTCTGCGACATCGCGGCCCGTCACTGGTTGGACCGATGCGATCGCCTTGGTCACCGCATCGAATTTATCGAACAGCCCCTACCCCCCAACCGCTTCTCCGACCTGATCAAACTCACCCGCCGCTACCAGACCCCCATCGCCCTTGACGAGTCGGTCACCACCCTCGATCAGCTCAAAGCTCACTACTACAGAGACTGGCGCGGCATCTATATCGTCAAAGCCGCTATCTTCGGATCGCCCAACCGACTTCGACAGTTTTGCGAAGACCATCCCATTGATCTGGTCATCTCCTCTGTCTTTGAAACTGATATCGGCCGTCAGGCCCTGATTGATTTGGCTATAGAACTACAGAGCACTTCATCCCATAAGCCTTGCAGGGCATTGGGCATGGGTACACAGCAGTGGTTGCCGAACGATGGACTAGACGATCCTGATTGGGAGGCGTTGTGGCAGCGATTGGGATGACACCAGAGGCGGTTTGGAGAGGGTTACGACGGGATTGGTGGGTGGGTTGGGGAAAAGGGGAAGACGGAGAAGCTTGGTTTGAGCTGGTGGCGTCGCGGCGTGAGCAGTTAGAAGCTTATGCTGCGAGGCAGGGTGGAGGCTCAGCGGCAGGGCTGATTGTGCTGGTGGCAGAGGCTGAGCCGATGGAATTTCTAGCTGGTTTTTGGGCTGGCATCTTGGCGGGCTGGACAGTCGCCCTAGCCAATCCCAACTGGGCCACCTCAGAATGGCAATCCACTCACCAGCTACTCAACCCCAACGTCATCTGGGGAAATTCCCCCTATTTTCTATTCCCCGTCCCCCATTCCCTATTCCCCGCCTCCTATTCCACATCCATCCTCATCCCCACCGGCGGCACCTCCGGCCAGCTAAAATTTACTTGCCATACTTGGACCACCCTCACCGCTGCCGTCAGCGGTTTCTGCCAATATTTTCAACCCGAGAGCATTCCTGTAAACACCTATTGCGTTCTGCCGCTCTACCACGTCAGCGGCCTTATGCAAGCCCTGCGCACCTGGCTCACCAACGGTCAAATCACTATCATCCCTTTCAAAAACCTTCTTTCCTCTTCTCTTGCCCCCTTTCCTCTCCCGCCTTACACCTACCTCTCCCTTGTCCCCACCCAACTTTCTCGCCTCCTCACCGCCCGCAAATCCCCCTGGCTTAAACAGTTTCATGCCATCCTTCTCGGTGGCGCTCCCCCTTGGCCTGCCCTGCTCGATCAGGCTGCAAGACACCGAATTCCTATCCGTCTTTCCTATGGCATGACCGAGACTGGGGCGATGGTGACTGCGATGCGATCACAAGATTTTTCTCAAGGTGATCGCAGCCGCAATCTCAGCAGCGGGCGACCAATGCCTCATGCCAAAATTCAAATTGAGGGTGGGGGGAAGAAGCTGCCTAGCGGCAAGATTGGACAAATTGTGGTGACTTCGAGTGCGATCGCCCACGGCTACTACAACGCACCTTCTCCCGGCTTTGAAGGACGCACTTTCTACACGGACGATCTAGGCTACCTGGACGAGCTCGGTCAGCTGCACGTTACAGGGCGAGCAAGTGGCAAGATTATCAGCGGCGGCGAAAATATTTTCCCTGCTGAAGTAGAGGCGGCGCTGCGTAGTTCTGGCCAGGTGCTAAACGTCTGCGTTGTAGGGTTGCCTGATGCGGACTGGGGTGAAGTGGTAGCCGCAGCCTACATTCCGGCCCACCACGCTGTTTCTGCTGATAGCTTGAAAGCAGCCTTAGATGAGGGTGGTCAGCTGAGTCGATATAAGTATCCAAAGCGATGGTTCCCGCTTGAGGAGCTGCCTGAAAATGCCCAGGGGAAAGTCAATCGTCTGGCGCTACGGGCTCTGCTAGATCAATTATCCAGTCAGTCAGGCGGTTATCAATAGGCTGCTTTCTTCGCGTGGCTTTGCTGATGCAGACATGTCGGGTAAGTGCGATCGCAAGCGGACGATCGCTTGCTGATTGCGTATCCGATCGCGACTGCTGATAGCCGAGGGTGTAGCGAATCTCGTAGCTGTAGATAGTGAGCTGCTTTGGAACTAGGGTGATGACTATTTCATCCCCGCAAAACAAAGGCATGAAATAGTCTGCCTCAGCGTGAACAATGGGTACTGGAGCATCGCTCGCAGCTGAGAAGAAGCAGTCAAGATCTATTGAGGTCTCACGCAGAGCCGCTTCGTATGCTTCGTGACAAAATGTCAGCACGTTAGCAAAGTACACCACACCCGCTGCATCTGTTTCATGAAAACGAATCGTTCGAGAGTACCGAAAGGCCATCGCGTAAACCCTATCTAAGGCCTCTTCAGCGCTTCACTAGTCGAATCTTCGCTAGCTGGCGTTAGGCTGAGCCGGACGATAGGGAATGCCATCTTGTCCAGGTAAAGGCGGGAGTTCTGAGGCCGAGGCTGGTTTCTGACCAGCTCTTAAGTTCTTTAGATCAAAGTCGCTAAGGTTAAAGCTGATGGTCTGAGCTGGATTGTTCAGTACCTGAACCAGTCTGGCTAGAGAAGCCTGTACCATACCGTCTGGATTCACTAGTACCCAGCCGTTCGCTGTCAGCTGTCGCATCTCAAAGTGCAGGTGTGGCCCTGTGGAGTTTCCAGTGCTACCGACTAGCCCAACGACATCTCCTTTTTTCACAGCCTTACCAGACTCTACGAAAATTTCTGACAGGTGAGCGTAACGACTTTCCAAAGTGGCTTCTTCCAAGTCGTGCTCTAGGACGACCATCAGACCGTAGCCGCCTGCTTCGCCTGCAGCTGAGACAATGCCGTCTTGCGCCGCTAATACAGGGGTTCCTTGCGGTGCGGCAATGTCAGTACCCGCGTGAAATCGCTGATCGCCCGAAATCGGATGCAAACGGAAGCCAAATAAAGAGGAGATTGGCGATGGCACCGACAGCGGGAATATAAACTTCGCCGCGGCTTGCAGGTTTACAACCGGGCGCACAGACCGATTGAGGTAAGCGCGGCCCGCAGCGCTAGTGGACAGTCGAATGCCAGAGGCGCTGAAGCTCACAGGACCAACGTTAACAGCAGAGGCGCTAGCAACAGGCGCAGCGGCTTGACTATTTTGACCATAAGGAGCTGTGGGCACGATCACGCCCGCACCTGCTGCGGCAGCATTTCCACTGGCTACGCTAGCAGCTGGTGCGCTAGGAGTGGCTGTATTACAGGCCCCATTCGGAACGCCTTGACCCTGAGTCACAGTAAATGTACAGCCCGTGGACTGCTCAGCCACCACCACATCCGGGGTCTCGGTCGCACCTACGCTGTAGTCCGTCGGATCTACGAAGATGCTGTCGTACTCGCCGGGCCGAGTGATGCCTTCTGGCAGGGCTGCCGGTACGATTTCTGCGGGCGCAGGGGCAGCGGCTGGCTGCGCAGCGGTCGGTGCTGGGGTAAAAACTGGCGCAGCTTCTGGGGCAATCTCGACCACAGGTGCCGCTGGGATTGCCATCAGTTTGGGGGGCGCTGATACAGGAACAGGGGCTGGTTGAGCGACCGCCTCTGGGGCAGCAGGTTCAGGCGCTGCTTCTGCAATCAGCTCGGAAGCCATCGCTGGCGCAGCCTCTGGCGCGGTGCTTGCGCTTGCGTAAGCGGTTATCGAAACGGGCGTGGCGACGTATCTGGCGACAGGGGCAACCGCTATACCAGGTTCGATCATGCCGACTAGCGGATGAGAACGAGAAGTGGCTTTTTCGGCAGAGACCTTAGGTTCTGAGAAAGAGGGCGCAGCCACCGTCGTGACTGTAGGCTCAGCTATTTGTGGAGTAGGTAGCAAGGCAGATGCCGAATCAATCGATAGCGGTGATTCTGGGTCTTCGAGGTAGCTAGCTTCTACTGCGTACTCACCGTCTGCGTGATCGCTTTCTGCCTTTGCGAAGTTGATCTGGCTAGTGACAAGGCCACAGCTACTTACCAGACCAAACGCGACCAGCCAGCCGCGCTGTAGTTTTCGTCTGGTCGATAGGCAGCTGTTTCCATGGCTGTCCACGCGGTTGATAGAATCGCGGTCGGTGGAATCAGAATGTGCTGCTTTAGACTTAAGGTTTTGCTTGGGTGCCGTCATAGTCATCAACCTAAAATTAACCTTAACCAGTACTAACTATATGTGAATTTCGCCGGGTCTCGTCGCAGGATATGCTTGGTCTGACGGTCTGCAATAGCGGCCTATCGACCGTCTTTTCGACGAGATCGACGTGCTGATAATTCCGTGCTATGCCGAGCTGTGACCTGAATTTTTGTCTCAGCGGCCTGTAACTACCCTTCTTCAGGGATGTCAATAACTTTCCCGGAGCAATTAGCTAACCAGTCCGATATCGACGTGAGGACAGTCGTATCTTCTACTCTACTGAAGCTCTACTGAACCCTCCTCTACTGAAGCAGTTTTACTGACTTGAGTAAGTAGTTTTCGGTAGGTCTTCATGAAAACTTGACTGCCTGCTTGCTGTTGATAGAAGTACCCTTGCAGGATTCCCCTGAGGACAACGACAATTAGTATCTCTAAACAACTTATTTTGGTTTGAGCATGAGCATACTGTCTGCTCTCTAGTATTTTTGTCAGAGTAATTCCGGTCTGTGGGACCGGGTTGTGCCAATTCAGTCCTACACCGATGACGGCCTGCTTAATACGAGCAGAAGAGTCATTGTTTCCTCTAGTAGGTAGAGGATTCGAGCGGATCGTGTCTGACTGTGCCAGCTTGGTTTCTGTGAGGATGCCACCTAGCTTTTTCCCGTTGTAGAAAAGGTCGTTGGGTGACTTTATCCGAATGGGAATTCCGAGGCTATTGAGGGCGGTAGCGATGCCCCAGGCGCTGAAGCAAGTGAGCTGATCGCAATAAGCAACGGGCCAGTTGGGTTCTAGCGCTAGGGAAAGATAGAGCCCGCCGGGAGCTGATTGCCAAATGCGATCGCGCTGACCTCGACCAGCAGACTGCTGCTGAGCGATTACAACCGTTCCAGCCTTAGCACTGGTCTGAATACTGGTCTGGGCATCGCCCTTGAGCATCTGCCACAGCTGACTATTGGTCGAAGGCAGCGTTTTGAACAGATGAATGTCGAACTGGGGGCGAATTTTGCTAAATTCTGGGCAGATTCCTAGATCGGTGCCGTCCATTGCTAAGGCCGATTGAATCTTTTGGTCGCTAATTTGGTCGCTAACGTTCTGATGGCTACTTGCTTGACTACGTATTTGAGTATTGGCCGGAGTATTGATTTGAGTGCTAATCGGACTCAGATTAGTTGATATCATTGGTTCTATGATGACTGAGCTCCCTGATCTAACAACTGAAACGCTGTGGGCCATCCTCAATGGCGACCTGCCCGACGATACGGTCAACCAGCTAGTCTGGCAAACCCTGGGCTACGACTATAGTTTGGATACCCAAACCTGGCAGACTCAACGTGTGGATGATGCCTGGGCTCAGAAGTATCCCGAGCCGCCCAACTTTATTGAAAGTAGACCAGCGACTGTACAGCTGACTAGAGTGATTCCTAAAGAAAATAAGCAGCTGCTCAAAACCGTTTTGGGTTTCAAGGGCTATTCCGTTGACCAACTGGTGCCTAGGCTGACCCGCAGGGCCACTATGGCTAATTGGCTATTGAGTATCATGAGAATCAGAGGCTTGGTATAGGCTTGAGTCCACTATCTTTTTAACCTTCTGTTTACTTGTGCATTGAGACTGAGCGCTATAGTCTTTGCAGCATCTGGCCTTCTGCGATCCTTAGTCCCTATTTGTAGCTGCTGACATATGACGACCGTATTTGATTTTTTGGCGAAAGGTGGCCCGGTGATGGTGCCGATTATGGGCGCATCGGTCTTTACGGTTGCTTGCGCACTAGAAAGAGCGACCTTTTGGGCAGATTTGCTGCGGCGAGAAGCCAAGGTGGTCAACGAGGTCTTGGACAAGGCGCGGATGGATCTCGATGAGGCGGCTGCGATCGCAGCTCGCGCCAGAGACCTACCGATTAGCCGCTTCTTGATTGCCCCGCTCAGCCTACAGAATCCTTCTCCTGACTCCTTCCGCCTAGCCCTAGAAAACGCCGCCGACAAAGAATTTGTCAAAATGCGAAAAGGCGACAAGCTGCTAGAAACCGTCGTCGCCGTTGCTCCATTATTAGGACTACTAGGAACCGTAACCGGTCTGATCAGCACATTTGAGAACCTTAACATCGGCGGTGGTGATGGCGCAGTTGGCGCTACAGAAGCCGCTGGTGGTATCGGCGAAGCTTTGATCACGACAGCGGCGGGAATGGTGGTCGCGATTTTGGCGCTACTGGTGCTGCGGACTATGGTGACCCTCCAGGCGCAGCAGATGGATTACTTTTCTGAGGCAGGGAACGAGCTAGAGCTGATTTATCGTCAGTACTGGTACGATGCAGGTCGTTTGCCCAGAGGTGAGCGCACGATTCCTAATCAGCAAGCGGACAGCGCAGGAAAGTCTGTGCCCCCTTCATCAGGGCTACAGCAACCTATTTTCTAGACTTCTTTTGCATGTTCTGCCGCGTGGCTCTCTCTAGACCTCAGTAAACAAATGCGCTTCCGCAACACCGAAGACAACGGCATCCCTACCATCGATCTCATTCCTATGCTGACGGTGATGATGGGTGTGCTCGCCTTCTTCGTCGTCATTTCCGTTTCGCTCGGTAGCGAGGAGCTAATTCAGGTAGACTTGCCCCCCGAACAAACAGAAGAAACCCCTAATGTTGTCGATGACATTCAAGACCCCTTTATTGTCGAAATCGATGAAACCGGGCAAAGGCTGCTGAACGGTAATCCCATTGAGCCAGGCCCCCTTGCTACCGAGATCGAAGCCTACCTAGCCCGAAACGCCGACAGCATTGTCTACCTAATTCCTAGCCGTGAACTACCTTACGAACAAGTCGTCCAGTTTCTAGGCGACATGCGCGCAGTCGGCGGCGAAAGAGTTTCCCTAGCCCTCCGAGAAGATTCCTAGAAAACCCTTCCCCCCTTTTCCCTTCCCCCTTTCCCATCCATGCGCACCCGCCGTCGCCCACCTAGCCGCATCCCCGAAGTCAACCTCGTCCCTATGATGGACGTCCTAATGACGGTGCTGATTTTCTTCGTGGTTATTTCTATGGGCCTAACAGGTGTTCAAATCAACGGAGTAACGCTGCCTCGCTCTGTGAGCAACACGGATGAAATTACTACGGATAAGAGTGAGGAATCGAAGCCGTTTATCGTTGGCCTGACGGCTCAAAAAGAGCTGATTTTAGACGGTGAAGCGATTGAGCTACGGAATCTGGGCCCTCGGCTCAAGACCTACTTTCAGGAAAACCCTGATGGCTCGATTATGCTCAAGGCGGACCGGACTTTGCCCTATGATGACATCGCGAATCTATTGGATGAGCTCAGAGGGATCGGCGGTCGTCGAGTCTCGTTAGCCGTAGAATAAAGAGGTGGCGATCAGGTGACGATCGCTGGCTTCAAGATATTTCTGGCGCTATCTATGGCGCTGTCTATGACAAGGAACGTTTTAATTGATGGACTCAGATCGCGTTGCTCGTTTGCTTGAAGACCTCAAGCGGCCAGACGCCGAAGTTCGCGATCGCGCTACGTCTCTGTTCTGGCAGGCCTGGTTTCATCAAAAGGGTGTCTATGGCGCGCAGCAGCTGATGGAGGCACAAACCCTGCTCGAATCAGGTAAGGCTGACCAGGCTGAAGCCTTACTAACTGATATTGTTGAAGCGCAGCCCGATTTTGCCGAAGCCTGGAATCGGCTGGCGGTTTTGCACTATACCCAGGGTGATTATTGGCGAGCGATCGCAGCCTGCCAAAAAGTGATTTCTCTAGTGCCTCACCACTTTGGTGCGCTTCATGGTCTAGGCCTTAGTCACAGCGCTGTCGGCAACTATACCGCCGCCATTCAGTCCTTTCGCCAGGCGCTGAGCGTTCAACCTTATGCGCTTGTTAACCAACGCTTGATCTTAGAATGCACCGCAAAGCTAGGATAGAAATAAGCCATTAGAAAATGCTATCGACCCCTACGTAGGTCACCTTCAACTCACCTCCTATGCAAACTCTGTCTTCACCCCCTGCTACTAATCCAACGCCCGCCACTAGCACACCTATCGAAGCCGCCTTTGATACTACGATCCATCGTCGAAAGACCCGGCCAGTGCAGGTAGGCTCAATCACGATTGGTGGCGGTCATCCGGTCGTAGTGCAGTCCATGATCAACGAAGACACCTTAGATATTGAAGGTTCGGTAGCAGCCATTCGTCGGCTGCATGAAGCGGGCTGCGAAATTGTCCGTGTGACCGTGCCTAGCATGGCTCACGCGCGTGCCTTATCAGATATCAAAGACAAGCTGGCAAAGACCTATCAGGCAGTGCCTCTAGTGGCCGACGTGCATCACAACGGGATGAAAATTGCCCTGGAAGTGGCTAAGCACGTTGATAAGGTGCGAATCAATCCAGGTCTGTATGTATTCGAAAAGGCGACGAGCGATCGCACCGAATACACCCAAGCCGAGTTTGACGCCATCGGTAAAAAAATCCGTGAGACCCTAGAGCCCCTGGTCATCTCCTTACGCGATCAAAACAAGGCCATGCGCATTGGCGTCAATCACGGCTCCCTAGCCGAGCGGATGCTCTTTACCTACGGTGATACGCCTGAAGGCATGGTCGAATCGGCCCTAGAGTTCATTCGTATTTGCGAATCTTTAGACTTCTCCAACATTGTCCTATCGCTCAAAGCTTCCCGCGTTCCGGTGATGCTGGCTGCCTATCGGCTGATGGTCAAACGCATGGACGAGCTGGGTATGAGCTATCCACTGCATCTTGGCGTTACCGAAGCTGGTGACGGTGAGTATGGACGAATCAAGTCCACTGCTGGGATTGGCACACTGCTGGCGATGGGTATCGGCGATACTATTCGCGTCTCGCTCACAGAAGCTCCAGAGAAAGAAATTCCAGTGTGCTACAGCATCTTGCAGGCGCTGGGCCTGCGCAAAACCATGGTGGAATATGTCGCCTGTCCCTCGTGTGGGCGGACGCTGTTCAATCTAGAAGATGTTCTGCACAAGGTTAGAGAAGCTACCAACCATCTGACCGGTCTAGATATTGCCGTAATGGGCTGTATTGTTAACGGACCGGGCGAAATGGCTGACGCGGACTATGGCTACGTGGGCAAGCAAGCAGGCACCATCGCTCTATATAGAGGCCGTGAAGAAATCAAGCGCGTTTCCCAAGAAAGCGGCGTAGAAGAACTAATTAATCTGATAAAATCCGACGGACGGTGGGTAGAGCCAGACGTAGCCTAGTTTCGCTTGAACTACGAGCGCCACAGTCTCTCGAGGCCAGAACTAATGGCAGTTGCAGTGTTGCTTCGTGCTGTGGATGGTGAACGCTTGAAAAAGTGGTCTATTGTCGAAGGTCAGTAGATAGTCAGCTTTTTAGGGTTCTTATATGGTTCTTCTCAACAGAGCCCTAAATAGCAGGGTAGTTTCTTCATCTGAGCCTCAGGCTACAAACAAAAGGGTTATGTTAAATTGGGCGTAATGACGACGTCCTTTACACGGGATTTTAATTCTTTATGGCAGTTACTAAGCGCGGTTTTATCTTGGGAGCGACCGCACTGGCAAGCGCCGCTTTGGTCATAACGGGTACAGGCATTCAGCTATCTGACGGTCAAGCTTTCTTCAAAGACGGCCCTAAGGAGATAGTGGATGAAGTGTGGAATCTAATCGACAATCAATACGTCGATGAGTCCTTTAACTCACTAGATTGGAATACCGTCCGCTTGGACTATCTCAATCGCACCTACACCGACAAAGAATCCGCGTACGTAGCTGTCCGCGAAATGCTCGAGCAGCTCGACGATCCATACACTCGGTTTATGGATCCCGAAGAGTTCAACAACATGCAAATTGAGACCTCGGGCGAGCTGACCGGGGTTGGCATCCAGATCTCTAAAGAAGAAGAAACTGAAGCTATTGTTGTCGTCTCACCTATCGAAGAAACGCCTGCTTTTGAAGCTGGACTGCTCTCAGGCGATATTATCACCTCAATCGACGGCAACAGCACTGAGGGCATGGAATTGAATGATGCCGTCAGCTTAATTCGTGGTCCTGTGAACTCCACGGTCATTCTATCTGTAGATAGAGAAGGTAAAGCGCTAGACTTCGAGCTTACTCGCGCTCGTATTGAAATCCATCCCGTACGCTTCTCTGTCAAAGACAGTCCAGAAGGTTCTATTGGCTATATCAGGCTGACGCAGTTTAGCAGTAACGCTGCTGCTGAGATGAAAGATGCCATTGAATCGCTAGAGGAGCGTAAAGTGACTGGCTATGTACTAGATCTAAGATCTAATCCAGGTGGCCTGCTGTTCTCTAGCATTGAAATTGCCAAGATGTGGATAGAGGAGGGCACAATCGTTTCTACAGTAGACCGTAACTCTATTAGCAGTGAAGAAGTCGCGCATAGTGAGGCCCTAACGGACAAGCCTCTAGTTGTTCTAGTAGACGGTGGCTCTGCTAGCGCCAGCGAAATTCTTTCTGGCGCACTGAAGGATAACCAGCGAGCCGTCCTAGTAGGTACACAAACCTTTGGGAAAGGTTTAGTCCAGTCGGTACGAGGACTGACGGATGGTTCTGGTATTGCGGTTACTATTGCAAAATATCTGACGCCTTCTGGTCGCGACATCAACAAGCTAGGCATTGAACCTGATTACGTTGTGGAGCTCACCGACGAGCAGCGTGAGGAACTAGTAACAGACCGCGACAAGGTTGGCACGTTAGACGACCCGCAGTATGCAGAAGCGATCAAAGTGCTTTCTGATTCAGTTCGCTCGCAGCGTCAGTCTGCTAGCACCGCTGGTGTCGCAGACTGATAGAAGTTCAGTAGTCGATTGATTAGCTGACCGGCTGACATTTTCCTGCTCTGATCAGGCCGACGCGCTTAGCGATGGCCTGATTTTGCGTTTCAAAAGGTCCCCACTGCTGTAGCGTTTCAATCTCAGCTTCTAATGGCTCGCTTTCAGGCTGCTTACTCTCAGAGGGCTTACTCTCAGAGGGCTTACTCTCAGAGGGCTTACTCTCAGACGGTGCCTCGTTCTTTTCGGCAAGCATCTGCTCTGAGAGAATCTCGCAGTGTCCGGCAGGATCTTTGACGATGAACCAGGTTGCTTCAGAGGGTGACATGTTTTGTATCGGTTGAAAGATCTGTTCTATCGTATGACAGCGATCGCGACGTGGGACAGATTTTACGCGCTTTGTTACTTGGTTTATAACGTTGTCAATGCTGTGTCCGAGTTACACGGTGCTCATTCAGCCATACAGCTTCACCTCGCAACATCATCTTTTATAGGTGAGGCTGTGCGTAGGCTGTAGGTGATAACAGCAGCGAGCAAGCAGATACCAGCGAGGAGCCTAAGTAGACTAATAATGCCGATGGTTTCTTGAAGGATTGGTAGGCTAAGCGTACCTAGAACGGCACCTGATTTGGCGATCGCACCTGCTAATCCCGCTCCGCTAGCACGAATAGCAGACGGAAACACTTCACCTGAGAGCAAAAAAGTGGTTGAATTCGGTCCTAGATTCATCATCAGGTTGAATAGAACAAAACCTGCAAACAACAGCCAAATTTGAGCGGTGGACTCGGAAAAAGAAAGAATGCCTAGACCTGTAGCCATGCCGATGAAGCCGATAACCTGTAGGGGAATGCGGCCAACGCGATCGATGGCGAGAACTGCGATCGCAAATCCTAGAACTAAGAAGATATTCACAACAGCTGCTCCCTTTGCAGAAGCCATTTCTCGCATCAGCAAGCTTTCCGCATCTGAGAACGCAAGCGCTGCAATGATAGTCGGCGTAAAAATGCCGATCCCATAGGTTGCAATGTCCTGAAGGAACCAGGGAACAGAAGCAAGTCCCGTCTGACGAATGTAAGCAGGTGAGAAGAGATCGCCATAGCCCAATGGCGACAGTTCTTGATTTTGGGTAGTCGGAGAATCTGTAGACTCTTCTAGTTTGAGTGTAATCGGTTTTTCTAACAGCTCAGAGGCAGCCTCAGAGGCTAATTCATAGTCTCCTTTTGTCAGGTAGTAGCTGGGACTTTCTAGCAAAAATAACAGTCTCAATCCACCAACTGCAACAGAGAGTGCAACGCCTACACCTAGCATCCATCGCCAGGCGTAGGTAATCGCCAGCTCTGGTGCGATCTGCTGAAAAGTCCAGATGGTTACCCAGCCAACCAAGGCACCTAGCAGAGCACCGATGGACTGAAAGCTGAAAGCACCGATTACCATCCGTCCACGCAGGCGAGTCGGCACGTTTTCGGTGATGTATGAGACGCTGATAGGATAGTCTGCGCCAATGCCTACGCCAACTAAGAAGCGAAAGAAAAGGAGTGACCCGGCATTCCAGGCGAAGGCGCTACCCAGGGACGCCGCAAGGAACAAGCCGATGTCAACTATTAGCATACGCTGTCGACCGACTTGATCGGTGATGGGGCCGAGAGTGAGTGAGCCAATTAGCGCACCGACCAGGGCAGCGGTTGCGATCGCGCCCACCCATCCAGCACTCAGACCAAAATCCCGCTGAATAAAGGGCATAGCCACACCGATAATGAAAAAGTCAAATCCATCTAGCGCGATCAGCCCGGCTGATAGAATCCACAGCATCCACATCGGGCGAGTCAGAGCAGATTTATCTAGCTCAGCCTGAAACTTTGACTGAAGGAGAGTCTGCTCGGCTGGGTTAATAGGAGAGACGACAGAATCAGACACTAGCAGCTCTGTGGACAACGGTGTCTATTACCCTATTGCTGGAAGTACCTGTGTTCAAACCGCCTAAGGGATGAACGGCTATCTGGTCAGCAATCTTGGTTAAGGCCCTGGAGAATCCGGTAATTTTTCAGCCATCTCAATCAGGGGATTTGGCTTCGATTCAGTCGGAGAATCCACTGGAATGACAGTCGGATACACCGATAGATTGCTGCCCTCTATCCAACCAGAATAGTGACGGACCTGGGTAGAAGCGGCTGTGATGTCTAATAGGTCAAAGTCTCCACGAATAGCGTCGCTATCGAGGTTGAGGCCGTCACGTCTGGTAGAAGCGGCTAGACCATATGGACCACCGCCAAACATGTTTACACCAACTTCGTCGAGGCTGCGAGTAAAGCGATCGCCCTCCCAGTGCCAGGCGCGACCCGGCCAGAAGATACCTTCGCCTCTACCTGTCCTCTGAGCAACCTCATTGGTCAGCCGGTAGCCGCCCTGAGGAATTTGGATTTCAAACCCCGGTTCGTAGGCGACTTCGTACCGCATCGTGGCTGGTTTACCACCGTCTTCCCTGGCGTCTTCTCTGGGGTCTTCAAAGGTTTCGCTGGCCCATAAAACTTCTACAGAGTCCTGGTTGAGGGTAGCGGCTGGCTCTGTGGATAGAAAGCTAGGGTAGAGTTCAACGCCTGCTGTGGGAAGATCAGCTGTAGTGGCAAATTGCCAGCAGTTCCAGCTTTGATCGCTGTCGACTGTTTCCCACTCTACTTGACAGACGCCCTCACCTGTCGCAATCCAGAGAGAGTCTTCCTCAGCTGCGAGTCGATAAGGAATGGCACTGACTAGAGGACTATTCTCTACGCTGTAGGTAGTGAGCTGTTGAGTATCAGGTTGATAGGCAACAAGGCCGTCTGCTGGCAGGTTTGGGTTCCCTTCTCCACCGATTTTGGTGCCTAACCACAAGGTGAGAGCGCTGTTGTTTGTGGCTGCGATCGCAGTAATCTGATTGCCCTGAAGTTCATCAGGTTGCTCTACGCTCAGCTCTTGGGTCTCTGGGCTGTAGTGAATTAAGCTGGCAAAGCCGCTATTGCCTTCACCCTGACTAGCTGATGTCGCGATCCAAAGCTCGCCTTCCGCCGCTACCGCGCCAGCAATATTTGGATCGCCTAAGGAAGCGCCTAGCTGGGCTGTTTGTAGATCGCCAACGGTATATAGCTCCTCAGTCAGCAGCTCGCCATCGGGTAGCTTTAGCTCGAAGTAAACGGCTTCTTCAGTGCCGCTGTCGGGATTGACTGGCAGTTCAGCGGCAGCATCTAGCTGCTCATTCAGCCAGTCTGCTTGCAGGCGGACACGATATTCGTAGGTTTTGCCGTCTACTTCAATTGTGCTGTAGTCGGGGTTCGCTATACCAGCTAGCATTTGCTGATAGTCAAAGTCTGCGTCGGTAGCTTGATTTTCAGGGCTGACTGAGGCGATTGACCAGGTGCGATCGCCTTTGCACAGCGTGAAGTCGTAGTAGGGCGTCTTGAAGGTGATGGTATTGGTATCGATCGCAATCTCTTCAGGCCGAAAGTTGAACTGCTCAAATACGGGCGCGTTTTCAGGTGTGCTCAGCGGCAACGGTGTGCTGCTGAGATCGCAGGTTTTGGTAGGGGTGTCTGTGGGGGTGCGATCGCCTAGCAAAGTCTCAGGCGAAACGGATGAAGAATTGGGCGAACCTGCACAAGCACTCAGTACGCAGAATAGACCTAACACTGGTAATAACGTTTGTAGTTGCATCCCTTTCACCTTTCACCTACAGCACTATGCTATCAAGTCATTTGGCCGTTCGTTTTACCAGTCAATGACAGCTTCAGAACCGGTTTGACTCACCATTGCTCTTTTCTTATTTTTCCTTCAGTCAAAATTCTTCTATAGAAATTAAAATGTATTCTGTCAGATAGCTTTCGGCATCATTTGCTGGCGAAGGTCACGCTAAAACACCTACTGCGAGGATATTTTGAGTTATTTAGAAGCCGTTGCTGATTTTTATACAGAAGTTGCTGAGACCCCAGACGTTGGCCTATGCTGCGTCCAAAGCACTCCTCTGAAAATGCCCGGACTAAGCGTTCCTGCTCCCATGAAGGAAATGAACTACGGCTGCGGCACTACGGTTCATCCAGCCGAACTGACTAACGATCCAACGGTTCTATATGTCGGCGTTGGCGGTGGCCTTGAGGCGCTACAGTTTGCTTACTTCTCTCGTCGAGAAAATGCTGTAATCGCAGTTGATCCGGTAGATTCTATGAGAGCGGCTGCCCAGCGCAATCTATCCATTGCCGCAGAGCAGAATGCTTGGTTTGATCCTAGCTTTGTCAGCATTCGAGAGGGCGATGCTTTCAACATTCCGATGCCAGATAGTTCTGTTGATGTCGTTGCTCAGAACTGTCTATTTAACATCTTCGAGCCAGCAGATCTCAAAAAGGCTTTGGCCGAAGCGTATCGAGTGCTGAAGCCCAGAGGTAGGCTAGTGATGAGCGATCCGATCTCGACAAGAGAGGTTCCAGCTCATTTGCAAGAGGACGATCGGCTTAGGGCAATGTGTCTATCTGGTGCGCTCACGTACAATAGCTATATGCAGCAGATTGTGGATGCAGGATTTGGTCAGGTTGAGGTGCGATCGCGCCGCCCTTACCGGCTGCTGAATGCAAAGACCTATCAGCTAGATGAACATTTGATGCTAGAGAGCCTGGACTGCGTTTCCTTCAAGATTCCGATTGCCGCAGATGGTGCCTGTATCTTTACTGGAAAGATGGCTGTTTATGCAGGCGATCAAGACTATTTTGACGACGGTGCGGGGCATATCCTACAGCCAGGAGTGCCACTGGCAATTTGTGACAAAACCGCTAAAAACCTAGGAAAATTTGATGACATTATAGTCACTAATTCCACTTGGCATTATGACGGCGGTGGCTGCTGCTAAAGGGCTAGTGGGTTTCGATGCGACGCGAAGCCCTTTTTTATGCACTTTTTTTGCTTGGATACTCACTAAGTAAAAAGGAAGTAGATACAGTTTTTAATTCAGTATCGGAAAACTATATTCTTAGGCAGCTTCCAGTTTCTCAAACCAGTCAATCTCTTCAGCTTTTATCTCTTTTGCTGCGGGCATTTTGCGTAGGCGCATCAGTTCTGAGATGGCGGCGATGTCGCGATCGCGGCCAATCCCCGAAACCGCCATCACCTGCTCATCTTCGACATAAAATGCTAGAAAGGACTGGTCTTCTAAACTGCCTTGAATAACAACATCATCGTAGTTTTCCGAGTGGCCAACATAGCGCAGCTTTAGATCGAACTGTCCGGTCCAGAAGAAAGGAACCGCGTCAAACATGACCTGCTGCCCGGTCATATTGCAGGCCGCAATCCGCCCCTGCTGCATAGCTAGCTGCCAGTGTTCTATCCGAGTTGGCTGGCCAGTGATGAAATGCGGGAACTGAGCAATGTCGCCAACAGCATAGACATCGGGCTTTGCTTGCAGGTATTGGTTGACCAAGATGCTGCCGTCATCTTCGTCCATTAGCAGCCCTTCAACAAAATCGGTTGCAGGCTTTACTCCAATCCCAACAATCACTAAATCAGCCGATAAGACTTCCCCACTTTCTAGCTCAACCGCTTCTACTTTTCCTTTTCCAGTCAGAGCCTTTGCTTTCTCGCCGGACTTGAACTTCACACCTTTGGATTCGTGAACCTGCCGAAACAGCTTACCAACCGACTCACCTAGTACTTTCTTGAAAGGAACTTCGTCAGGAGAAACAACAGTCACCTCTAGTCCCTGCTGCTTAAGGCTAGACGCGGTCTCCATGCCGATAAAACCAGAGCCAATGATGACGGCTTTCTGAGATTGCTTTGCGACTTTAAGAATAGCTTTGGCATCATCTGCCTTGCGCAGAGTGAAAACATTTTCTAAATCGCTGCCGTCTACCGGGATTTTCTTAACGGTGCCGCCTGTTGCAATCAAGAGAGCGTCGTAGGTAAGTGTGTCGCCTTTCCCGAAGGTCAGCTGCCTGGCGTCTACATCTAGACCAGTGACTTTAGCAGAAGTTTTGATTTCAATATCGTGCTGTTTATAGAATTCGAGAGAACGTAGCTTAGACGCTTCACCGACTTCGTTTGCCTGTAAGTAAGCTTTGCTGAGTTTTGTGCGGTCATAGGGAATTTCACTCTCATCTGTGAGAATGATAACCTTGCCCTGATACCCGTTCTGTCGGAGCGTTTGAGCGGCCATATCACCGGCAGCACCGCCCCCCACGATGAGGAAGGTACGATTGTCCTTTTCAAGGTCCGACTGAACCATATCGGGAGTGACGTGCTCTGTAATTTCTTCTGGTAGCTCAACGTAGACGGTGTCAGACTCAATTTGAACCGGAAACTTGGCTAGGTTATCGCGACCGGGGGCGCTGAGGTGAGTGCCTGTATCAGCGCTGTAGCAGGCGTTGTGCCAGGGGCAGACAATGCGACCATTGTGAAGAACACCTTTGGCAAGAGGAGCGCCATAGTGAGAGCAGTGAGCAGCGATCGCACTAACACCCGATTCAGTCTTCGCTAGCAAAATCTCTTTATCGGCAACCGAAAACTGTCGCATTTCGCCAACTTTGAGGTCACTGACCTGACAAACCGATACTCGCTGAACGCCCATAGTCTTGAATCCTTCTCATCACATCTTTTCCATCCCATTCGAGCGTAAGCAAAAGTTTTGGCGCTAGCATCTCTCATCAGAGGTAGTGTGGCTACAGAGTTCAGTTTAGTTAGAGTTTTTGGATGGAGCGGTTTAATTTCGAGGTTTTCAGGCGGTTTTGGGCGATCGCCCGCGCCTATTGGGTGGGTGACGAAAAATGGAAGGCTAGAGGGCTCTTACTGCTGATTGTAGCGCTGCTGTTGGGCTATACCGGTCTGAGCGTGGTGCTCAATACGCAAAGAGGAGAGCTGATCTCGGCGCTCTCTGCCAAGAGTGAAAGTCGGTTTTGGCAGACAGTAGGCGTGTTTATCGCGGTGCTCGTAGCCTACGCGCCGCTGCTGGCAGGGTATACGTATCTGCGCGATCGCTTGGGCCTAGAGTGGCGACGCTGGCTGACTGATAGCTTTGTTAGCCGCTATTTTCAGAACCGTGCCTTCTATCAAATCAATCAGTTCAATCCAGAAATCGATAACCCTGACCAGCGAATTGCAGAGGACGTTCGAAGCTTCACACAAGAGTCTTTGACGCTGGCGCTGGTGGTTACTAGCTCTGTGCTAGAAGTGATTGCTTTTAGCGGCGTGCTGTGGGGAATTTCTCGAGAGCTGGTTTTGTTCTTGGTGGCCTACGCAGTGGTGGGAACTGTCCTGACAGTAGGAATATTTGGCAAGCCGCTGGTGAAGCTAAACTTTGAACAGCTAAAGAAAGAGGCGAACTTTCGATTTAGCTTGGTAAGAGTCAGAGAGAATGCGGAGGCGATTGCGTTCTATCAAGGCGAAGATCAAGAGTCGACGCAGATAAAAGAACGCTTTCTAGCCGCTTTCAACAACTACAAGAGTCTGCTGGTCTGGGAGCTGAGCCTGAATGGACTGACAAACTTCTATGAGTTCATTCCTTTCGTGCTGCCTGCTATTGTTGTTGCTCCCGGTGTGTTTAGCGGCGATGTCGAAGTCGGCAAAGTCAGCGAGGCCCAAGGTGCTTTCATTCGGGTTTTCTTTTCACTCAATGTGATTGTCGCTAGGCTTCAGTCGCTGAGCGCTTTTGGTGCGGGAATCGATCGTCTGTATGACTTTTCGGAGGCGATTGGCTACAAGGTGGCAGAGACGGAAGACAAAGAAGCTATGGATAGCGTTGGAAGTGAAACAGAAACTACAACAGAAGGCGAAACCGAAAGAGGCGAGAGTAAACAGCCAGTTATCAGCTTTGAAACATCGCCTGAGCTAACTTTGCAGTCGTTAACTTTGCAGACGCCGAACTATCAACGTACGCTAATCGAAGATCTTACACTGGCTATAGAAGCGCAAAGTTCGCTGCTGGTAATGGGTCCGAGCGGGTGCGGTAAGAGTTCTTTGATGCGTGCGATCGCGGGGCTCTGGACTTCTGGCGAAGGCACTATCACGCGGCCTGACTTAGAAAATTTGCTGTTTTTGCCGCAAAAGCCATATATGGTCCTGGGCAGTCTACGCCAGCAGCTGCTCTATCCTTATCCTGATGTAAAAATCGAAGATACGCAGCTAACCCAGGTACTTCAGCAGGTAAATCTGCCGAACCTAGAAGCGCAGTTTGGACTAGAGGCTGAAGCAGAATGGAGCGACGTGCTTTCATTAGGAGAACAGCAGCGGCTCAGCTTTGCTCGCGTGCTAATTCACCGACCTAAATACGCCATCCTCGACGAAGCCACTAGTGCCCTAGATCAGGCCAACGAAGCACGGCTCTATGATCAGCTATCGAAAGCTCAGACCGCTTACCTCAGCGTTGGCCACAGAGAATCTCTGCAAAACTACCATCAGTCGCTTTTGCGACTAGCAGAAGACCATAGCTGGACAATTCAGAGTCTAGATGATACGAAGGAACCGCCAGCTATAGACAGCCACTAAATACCTATTTCTCAATTAATAACTAGCCGAGCTGTAGGACTTCTACAGCTCGGCGATGTCGCTTTGTTATTAGATTTTTTGTTGAGACAGCGATCGCTACCTAAGCGTCAGCTACGAGCTGCTTGAAGCCCTTACCGGCGGAGAATGCAGGAACAGTCGTTGCGGGAATCTTGATAGTCTCACCGGTTTGGGGGTTGCGGCCATCACGGGCTTTGCGATCGCGGGGCTCAAAGCTGCCAAACCCAACCAGGCTAACCTTGTCACCTTTAGCAACCGATTCCATGATTGACTCGATCACCGCTGTCAAAACAACATCGGCATCTTTCTTCGAAACGTCCGCCTTTTCCGCGACCATATCAATTAGTTCAGCTTTGTTCATAAAAGTGAGTGCCTTAAAAAACTTCGATAGTATTTGTAGCACAAGACCAAGATAGGTCACAAGTACTATCCGCCTGATAGGCCCGAGTTTTCGGGGAAAAAGCCAAAATTATCCGCTCTCGTGGGATATTTGGCTAGTAGAAACTGATTAAAATCACAAAACTAATGATTTTTCTCCCGTTTGTTGCATTTTTTTGACTAAAGGCAGGCTCCCCGCGGAGATTCAAGCCAAATCGGTTAAGAATGATATCTTTTGAATTACTTAACATTTTTCGCTAGTTTTTGCCCCGTAGCAGCTTTGTCAGCGGGTTATAAAGACTTTAGCTTTTTTAGATCCTGCTTAATCTGCTCTAATCCTTCCTTCGTGTCCTGCTGTCCGTAGGCTTCGCCAGCCTTGAGAAAGCTTCTGACCGCCTTGTTGTTGTCACCGATGTTGGCATAGGCTAGGCCCAAATTGTGAAAAGCCTCAGCGCAGTTAGGTTCCTGGCCCAAAAGCTCAGTAAACTGCTCGATAGCTCTGCGGTAGTCTCCTGCTCTGTAGGTGCCTACTGCGCCGACGTACAGCTTTTGCGCCGCCGTAGACAGTGGAATAGAAGATGTTTCAACCGCTGAATCGGGAAAGGGAATCCGGTCGATCGGCTGACGATAGGCACTCACCATAGAGAACATTGCAAAGCCTGCAATGCCAAAGACAACCGCTATCCAAATGAATAGGTTTGGTAGCAAAGTCGGCAGAAAATTAGAAGCTTCCATAAGAGACGCGTAGCAATTTCGATAGTAAGGTCACTGGTTTACAAAGGTTGTCACAGTCTGGCGGAATGCGCTCTATGCGCCGCCGCTTGGCCGTCAGAAGCTGCCTTGCGCTCCTGCTACAGTCTGATTCGCCCTATGATAAGAATATAGACTTTTCACACACTGCGATCAGGATGACGGCCCAACTTACTAGCTCGCCTCAGGCTACAGATACCAACCGCTACATGGGCGAAAAGCTCAACTGGGACTGGCGTGGCTACGATATCAAGTACGTTGCTCACGGTGACGGTCCGCCGATTGTATTGCTCCACGGATTTGGTGCGTCTATTGGTCACTGGCGCAAAAACATTCCTGAACTTGCCGCAGCAGGGCATCGGGTTTATGCCATAGATCTGCTCGGCTTTGGCGATTCAGATAAGCCTGACCTCAGCTATAGCCTGGAGTTTTGGGTGAAGCTAGTTCACGACTTCTGGAAAGCACATGTCAAGGAGCCAGCTGTCTTTGTCGGCAATTCTATCGGGGCGCTGATGGCGCTGATGACGTTGGTGACCTATCCCGAGACGGCCTGCGGCGGCGTGCTGCTGAACTGTGCGGGCAGCTTGAACCACAGACCCGAGGATCTTCCGGGTGGGCTAAGTCTGGTGATGGGTACGTTTGCCAAGCTGGTAAATTCCAAACTCACAGGTCCGCTTCTGTTCAATCAGGTGCGTACAAAAGGCCGGATTCGCGGATCTTTGAAGCAGGTGTACGGCAATCGTAAAGCGATTACGCCTGAGCTGATTGATATTTTGCATGGTCCTGCCTGTCAGCCGGGGGCGCAAAGAGTGTTTGCCTCTATTTTGACGGCACCGCCTGGGCCTCGGCCGAGTGAGTTGCTGCCGGAGGTCACTCAGCCTCTGCTCGTACTGTGGGGCGAGAAAGATCCTTGGACACCGATTAAAGCGGCGGATATTTATCAGAAGATGGCGGCTGATCCGGAGATAGACGTTACTTTTCGCGCGATTCCAGATACGGGACACTGTCCGCATGATGAAAGGCCGGAGGTGGTGAATCGGATGATTTTGGATTGGCTGAGGGGATAGGGAATGGGGCATGGGCTTCGGCTGCGCTCAGCCGCCGGGAATGGGGAATGGGGACAAGAGGGTTGTTGGATGATTGATGAGGGGACTATTAAGTATCGGTGTGAGTGGATTGAAGAAGATGCGATCGCGCCCCCCACAGTCACAGACCTCACCCGCTATCGAGACGCACTACACCAGCTCCATCTAATCGGCGAATATCCCAACGGCATCGGCTTCGGCAACCTCTCTCAAAAAACGGCGCTCCCCCCTTCCCCTATTTCCCTCTCTCCCCAATTCATCATCACCGGCACCCAAACCGGCCACCTCCCCACCCTCACCGCCAAAGACTACGCCCTCGTCACCGATTTCAATCCGGAGCAAAACACTCTTACCTGTCGAGGCTTGAGGAAAGCTTCTTCCGAATCGCTGACCCACGGCGTGATTTATAGCAGCCATCCCGGAATTGGCGCGATCATTCACGTTCATCACGCTCAGCTCTGGAAGCAGCTACTGCACCAGGTACCGACAACGGGCGCTGAGGTTCCATACGGTACGCCGGAGATGGCCGCAGAAACGCAGCGTTTGTTTAGAGAAACGCCCTTGCTACAGCAAAAGATATTCGTGATGGCAGGCCATGAAGAAGGCGTGGTTACCTTTGGAGAAACGTTGCAGGTGGCCTATCGCGTTTTAATCAATTGGGGTGCGATGACAGGGATACTGTCAGAAGCTGCCTTGCAACTGCCGTATGTAAAAGTTAGCCAGGCTTGAAAGTCTGAGGCTCAAAAAGTTGATGACAAAATACCTAGAATTTTATCTACCTCAACAATGTAATAGTTACGGCTATCAATAAAGATGGTCTGATCAACCAGCTTCAGAAATCGCCAGTCGCTGCCTGTAGTGACCGCGCCATATATCTGTTGATCGGCTTCCCCATGGCGCTGATTGAACAGTCTAGCGGCAATCATAGTCGCAGCGCACTGTCCAAGGCCGCTAGGAATACTCTCATTTTTTGCTTCAACGATCGCAAAGACAGGACTAGTGATGTAGTATTGCTCGGCTGAACGGCTCAGTAAGAAATCACAGTGTCCATCTAAGCCCTTCTCTGGCTCAACTTCAAAACGGCTGCCTGAGAAGATCGCAATGTGATCTTTTAGAATGCGTCTTGTCTCCATCAGCACAGGCATCACAATTAGTTCCGAACGTGCCTTTTCAGTGTTGATAGCCATTGCTAGCGGCAACTGTTCTTCTAGTGCGAAAGATAGCAGATCACTAGGTTTGATAGGAGAAACTTGAGAGAATATATCTTCTCTTTCATTAGTCGACACACCAAACTCGGACTTCACTTTACTAAGACTAAAGCTGCTGTATGACATGAGACACACTCGATTCTGGCAACTATTGAGGCTTTGTTGATTCAGTTCCTATCGTAAGCCACCCTCTAGCCTTAGTGTGATGGATGTAGGGACTGTTAACTCAGCTTGTCGTCCTTCTATGTGATAGCTCAACGCTAGCTCAATTGGCTGGAGTGGCAAGTGCGTCAGCCGTTCAGCCCATTCAATTGCTACAATTCCCGGCTCGACCTCGATACCCTCCCAGTAGGTTTCCAAATACAGATCGTTCACCTCAGCCTTAGAAAGTCGATACAGATCTATGTGGTACAGCGGCACTCGTCCTTTTGTATATTCATTAATTAGCGTAAACGTAGGACTATCGATCTCTTTGATCCCAAGCCCTGATCCAAGCCCTTGCACCAGCGTCGTTTTCCCACTGCCCAAATCGCCTTTTAGCAGCAGCACACTGCCTACTGGCAATTGCTCACCGAGCGATCGCCCCAGTGCCTGCGTTGCCTGACTATCTGGCAGTTCAATTACCATCTGTCCACTCTTGACTCCCTGACTCTAATCTGGTCCTGCTGTATAAACTATATACAGCTCAGGTCAGGTCTAAGCTTCCAATGATCATCACGGTTGCTAGCTTCAAGGGCGGCGTCGGCAAAACGACGACGGCTATTCATCTTGCGGCCTTTTTACAAGGTCAGGGTGAAACGGTGCTGATCGACGCCGATCCTAACCGGTCAGCGCTGGGCTGGGCCAGCAGAGGAGAGCTGCCGTTTGAGGTTGTCGATCAGTGGGACGCTGAGAAGAATATAAGCCCAGATACCAATGTGGTGATAGATACCCCAGCTCGGCCTATCTCAGAAGACCTTTTGGTGCTAGCTAGAACCTGCGACCTGCTGGTACTGCCGACAACGCCAGACGTGCTGGCGCTAGATGCTTTGGTGCTAACGGTGGAATATCTCAAAGCGATCAGCACCAGTCACTACCGGATTTTAATCACTGCCATTCCACCAAAGCCGAGTAAAGCCGGACAGGAAGTCAAGGAACTTCTGCAAGAGGCTAATCTACCTGTTTTTGAACAAGGCGTTCGACGATTTGCGGCCTTTCAAAAGGCGGCGCTGCAAGGCGTTCCGGTCTATATGGTGAAAGATGCTCGGGCCGAGACCGGCTGGCAAGATTACGAGAGCGTGGGAAATGAGATTCTAGAGATTATGGAAGCGAAGGCGCTAGAGACTGGCGCACAGAACTCACCTGAGGTGAAGGATTTTTTCTGATAGCAGAAATTTCTGCGATTTCCCGCCTCGTGGCACAATTAGTAAAGCCAGAGGAACCTAGATAACCAGATTATGAAAGACACCTTTAAGATGCTGAAGCGATTTGCCCTGCTGTGCGTAATTGTGTTCGCCCTAGGCTTGCAAAGCTGCTCACCTGGAGTCAGCCTGCAATCTTATAACGATAGCTACGAAGGCTATGAATTTAAATATCCCACTGGCTGGGTGCCTGCTCAGGTAGAAGGCGGTCCCGACACTATATTCCACGACATTATCAGAGCCAGCGAGAATGTCAGCGTGGTTATCAGCCCAGTTTCCGGCGGTAAAACCTTACCCGATCTTGGCACTCCCTCAGAAGTCGGCTACACCTTGTCTAAAAGCATTACCTCTCTCGCCCCTGACGATCGCAATGTAGAGCTAGTGAACGCGCAGTCTTTTGAAGCTGGAGACAAGCTCTACTACATCCTCGAATACATTGCCAACCTACCCTCCGGTCAACGTCATGACCTTGCTAGCGTCATCATCCGACGCGGTCAGCTCTACACCTTCAACGCTTCCCTACCCGAGGATCGCTGGAGCAATATGAAAGACACCATGAAGCAAACGGTGGCTTCTTTCTCGGTCTATTAACCTTTCCCCATTCCTAAAACTTAACTCATGGCCGATATTCAATTCGTACTGGCTTCCGCCTCTGTTGCCCGTCGAAATCTGTTGATAGACGCGGGTATTCAGCCATTTGTATGTCCTAGTAACTTCGATGAAGATGCGGTTGTCATTAGCGATCCTCGCAAGCTGGTAGAAGTGCTGGCGCTGGGTAAGGCGCAGATGGTGGCACCGCAGTTTAAAAGTGCGCTGGTGCTGGGATGTGATTCTGTTTTGGCGATTGATGGTGTTATTTATGGAAAGCCGGAAAGTAGACAGGAAGCGGTCGAGCGCTGGCGGTCGATGCGGGGCGGTTCGGGGGAACTGCTGACTGGCTACGCGCTGATTGCACCGGGGAAAGAGCCGCTGGTTCGACATCGGATGACGCGGGTGTTCTTTGCGAATATTTCGGATGCGGAGATTGAAGCCTATATCAATACGGGTGAGCCGATGCACTGCGCCGGGGCGTTTGCAACGGATGGTAAAGGCAGCATGTTTGTAGAGAAAATTGAGGGCTGTCATACAAATGTGGTGGGGCTGAGCATTCCGATGCTGCGGCAAATGATGACGGAGTTGGGCTACCGGGCGATCGACTTTTGGGGGCAGTAAGTCATGAGCCGAGCGCAGGGAAGCTATGTGGATAAAGGGGTAGATAGAAGTCTGGAGTACCCGATTCAGCGGCGAAGAAGTCGGGTTCGAGCGGTTCGTAGACTCCTTGTCGCCAGTGTTCTTTTAGTAGCGCTGGCTTATGTGGCGACGGACTATTGGGCGGAGGGACTGTGGTTTACTGAGCTGGGCTTTTTGTCTGAGTTTTTTGTGCGATCGCGCACCCAAATCATCCTAGGCGCATTCACTCTGTTTGCCAGTCTCGGCTTCACCTTCTTTAACTTTCAACACCGCCGAAAAGCTCCAGTTCAATCGCAACTGTCTCCTACCTAACCAGGCCAACCTCAGTGTTGGCCTGGGGTTAAAGGCGCTATTGCCCGTTCTCTTTCTGCTAGGTGCGGTGATTAGCAGCGGATTGCTACACCATGTTCAAATTGCGAACACAGAGCTTGCAACAACGCGAACCGCGATTCCGACGCCGCTAGGTCTGAGCTTTAGCGCCAACTGGGAACTGGGTCAGTCTTTAATTCTCCAGCCGATCTTGTTAGGAATTGTTAGTTTGGGTGCGATCGCCCTGATTGCTTTCCCCGCTCCCCTACTGCGCGTAACCGCCGTTGTTCTCAGCTTTTGCTTTAGCATTACCGCCACCGAGGAATGGGCTAGGGTGCTCCCTGCGCTCAATCCTTCCGCTTTCAATCAGCTTGACCCGGTCTTTAAAGAAGAGCTGAGCTTTTACATTTTTCGGCTGCCGCTGTGGGAACTGGTTGAATTTTGGCTCTCGGGGCTATTGATGTTCATGCTAGTGGCAGTGACCTTGGAGTACCTGCTAGCGGGGAATACGTTCAGCCAGGGGCGCTTTGCTGGATTTTCGTCTGGGCAGCAGCGGCACTTGTCTGCGATTGCCTCCGGTCTACTAGTGGTCACGGCTTTGGGCGATTGGATCAGCCGCTACGAACTGCTTTATTCTAGCCAAGGTGTCAGCTACGGCGCGAGCTTTACCGATATCTATGTCGGGCTGCCTGTGAATACCGCCCTTAGCTTTATCGCTTTGGGTTTAGCCGTCACGCTAGCAGGGCGAGCGCTCGGCGGAAAATTTCTTACTAAGCGGGTCAGAATCAAGGGGGGGGTGCTTAGTGCCAGGCCGGTTGTGGGTGCGATCGCGCTCTATCTACTCCTAACCCTGCTCGGCAATACCCTTGCCCCCTGGCTAGTTCAGCGCCTGATTGTTCAGCCCAACGAGCTACAGCGCGAAGTTCCCTACCTCGAACGCACCATCGCTTTCACTCGCGATGCCTTCGACTTGGCCAACATTGAAGCTAAAGAATTCAATCCCCAAGGCACTCTCACCACTGCCAAGCTAGAAGAAAACAAATCTACCATCGACAATATTCGCCTTTGGGACACCCGTCCTCTTCTAGAATCCAATCGCCAGCTCCAGCAAATCCGCCTCTACTACGAATTTGCCGATGCCGATGTCGATCGCTACAGCTTTGCTGAGGCCACCAACCCCGGTGACACAGCTGTCAGCCGCCGCCAGGTTCTAATTTCCGCTCGCGAGCTGAACTACGAACGGGTTCCTATCGAAGCCCAAACCTGGGTCAACGAACATCTCACCTACACCCACGGCTACGGCTTCACCATGAGCCCTGTCAACACCGCTAGCCCCAGTGGCCTACCCGAATACTTTATAAAAGACATCGCCCATACACCTAGCTCAGCCGCCGTCCGTCGCTCCATTCCCATCGGCAAACCTCGCATTTACTACGGCGAACTCACCAACACCTACGTCATGCCGAACTCTCGGGTGCAGGAGCTAGACTTTCCTAGCGGCAGCGACAACGTTTACAACAGCTACGACGGCGGCGGCGGTATCAACATTGGCCCACTGTGGAAACGTCTGCTGTTCGCCAAGCATCTAGGCGACTGGAAAATGCTGCTAACCGACGACTTCACCGCTGATACCAAGCTGATGTTTCGGCGCAATATCAAGCAGCGCGTCAACCGCATCGCTCCTTTTCTACAGTTCGATGAAGATCCCTACCTCGTCATCGCAGACGCAGGTGCCGACTTTGCACCGCCCGGCGTAGAGTCTGGAACCAACTACCTGTACTGGATGATAGATGCCTATACGACGAGCGATCGCTATCCCTACGCCGATCCTGGCACCAACCCCTACAACTACATCCGCAACTCTGTCAAAGTTGTCGTCGACGCTTACAACGGCTCTGTTCACTTCTACATCACTGATGAGCGCGACCCAATCATTCGCACCTGGGCCCAAACCTTTCCTGGCATGTTTGAACCGCTTTCAGCCATGCCCGAGGCGCTAAAAGCACACATCCGTTATCCACAAGACTTTTCTCTGGTTCAATCCAATCAGCTGCTGGCCTATCACATGACCGACCCCAAAGTCTTCTACAACCGCGAAGACCAGTGGCGTGCGCCCAACGAGATCTACGCCAACGAATCTCAGGTCGTCAAACCCTACTACCTGATTATGGAACTTCCCGGAGAAGAAGACGGTGAATTCGTGCTTTTGCGTCCCTTCACCCCAGCGCAAAGAAACAACCTAGTGGCCTGGCTCGCCGCTCGATCAGACGGCGAACAATATGGCAAACAGCTGCTCTATCAGTTCCCCAAGCAAGAGCTAGTGTTTGGCCCCGAGCAGATCGAGGCTCGCATCAACCAGGAGCCCGACATCTCACAGCGAATCTCGCTTTGGAACACTCAAGGATCTCGCGCTAACCAAGGAAATCTGTTGGTTATTCCAATTGAACAGTCTTTGCTTTATGTAGAACCACTTTATCTAGAGGCAGAACAAAACCGACTGCCTATCCTAGCTAGAGTAATTGTCGCCTACAAAAATCGTATTGCCATGGCACAGACTCTAGAACAAGGGTTGCAGGCCATCTTCGGCGGCGAAGAGAGCGCCAGTCCAGCCATTATCCGAGAGCTAGATCAGCCTGATGATGTGGAAGGACTGCTGTTTCCCGGCGAAGAGTCGGATGCCTCTACAGACACCGCACCGGCAGAAGCCAATTGAGTCCTAACATCGTCCTCGTTGACAACACTTGAGCTATGTAGAACAGCTTCAGCACTTCAAAAAAGATTAAAGCTAAACCGTGTCGTTCTCCGCCGCTAATTCTTCAATCTCATTGATACTCAGCCCAGTCGTCTGACTAATTGTCTCTACAGGCAGAACACCTAAAAGCGATCGCGCAATTTTCATCTGAGCCTTCTTCTCACCCTTTGCTTCCCCGATAGCCTCACCCTGCCGCCTACCTATCTGTTCCGCCTTTCGAAAAGAATTTCGGTAATCATGAATGAATTGCTGTCGCTTTTCAAAAATTTCTAGCTCTTCAGGGCTAAGTCTGCTTTGGCGAGCCACTTCAAACGCATCGTGGATAGCCGCTACCTCATCTAGATTAGTGGGGACTACCTCTAGTTCATCGGCAGATTTCAAAAAGTACAGCCATTTGTCAGTCGGACCTTCTAACTCATCCAAGGCTTTATCAAACTTTGGCAATTCTACAAAAACAAGCTCAATGTCATCACTATATTCAGTGAACGTATCTTTCTTCATTAAGCGGTAGCGCGATATAACTTTATCGCTATGTTCAAACATATCGAAGTCGGTGATGGTCAGCGCAATGACTGGATTAAGTAGCGTATAATCTTCTCCCGTCTTTAGCTGCATAGAGTAGGATTTTGCGGCGTTGTAGAGGACTCGCTTTTCAAAACCTAGAACATTTAGCACCTGCATTTCAATAATGACAGTCTTATTATTTGTCAACAAAGCTTTGATATCCAAGAAGGAATTCTTCATTCCTTCAATTTTGGGCGCTTGGTACGGATCGAGAATATCTAGGTCCTGAATAGTCGGCTCGGAGCTGTAAAGGATGGCATTCAAAAAGCTGATCAAGATGTCTTTGCTTTGAGGGGATCCAAAGATTTTCTTGAAGGCAAAGTCAGTTTTGGGATTGATAAAGGTGAGCATTGGTTTATCGTCCAAAGACTGCATTTATGTTGATTCTAATAGAAAACGAGAATGTCCTTACTTAAAACATCCTCGCTGTTGCTTAGGCTATTCGGCTCAGTTTGCCTTAGCCTATGTTTATTCGATTATGGTTACCCGACTAGGTGCGCTTCTAGGAACCAGAGGCGCTTGTCGATAGTTCGAGAGATCTCAACGTAGAGATCGTTAGTATCTTGGTCGCCTAGTTCGTCTGCTTTATCAATGCTCTGACGCAGGTGCTTGGCATAGGCAGCGTAGCGATCGGCTAGTGCGGCAACATGGTCCATACCACCGACAGCGTCAAAGTCGTATTCTGGCAAAATTGATTCGCCAGCAGCTACGCGCACGGTGCCCATTGCGGTCCCAGCTAAGGCGGTGACTCGCTCGGCGACCATATCGCTGTATTCTTCTAGCTCGCCTGCCATTTCATCAAACAGCAAATGTAGCTGATAGAAATCTTTGCCCTTGACGTTCCAGTGAGCCTGTTTGGTCTGAGTCCGCAGGTCAGTAGTCGCCGCGAGAGTGCCGTTCAGCATGGCAACGACAGCCTGACGGGTGTCTAGGGGTAGATCAATCCGGGTGGGATAGAACGCAGATTTGGATGTGGTTGCAATCATGGTGTCCTCCAGTGACTGTAGGAAGTGATGACTCATCGAGTCTTACTAAAAATATAGGCGGGTATTGATTTTGGCGAATAGCCTTCGATCAATTTAAGACTCAGCGTTCATACACTTCGTTCGCCTCTTAAGTATACTCATAACGACTTCGTTTTAGTAAGTATTTTTTAGGCTAGTTCTTAAGCAAGATGCGGCGATATCGCGCCTACTCGACTAACTTTGAATCTTATTCAGAGTGGAATTCTTCCGTGACCAGGACTTGTGTTGAGTTTGAGGTTGTTCTGACGCACCGCTTCTCTCCACAGTCGGTCACCGTTTATGCTTAAAGTGCTTAGTGAACATCAGACTCGTTCTGTTTAAACTCAAGAAAGCTATGGAACGCTCATTCCTTACTTAGTCTGGTGAGATGCCTGTTGTGTTAGCTATTGAGGCTATCTCAACTACAATCAACGGACTCTTATGACTAAGCAACAATGGTACGATATTGGAAGAATAGTTCATTTGATAGGCGGACTCAGAGCTATCAATAACCCAGGGGCAGAGGTCATTATTCCTCTTGGCAGCAAGAGTCCTAGCCCGACATTCTCCATAGAGAATTACTACGAGCTGCCTTCTACTTTGCGGTCATTAGGATTTGATATTGTCGGAGTTGAATACTACGAAACATCAGAGCAGGTGAAAGGATACTATCCACCTACATGGTATCCCCTCGATATGAGTAGGCCAACCTGCGATGTTTCTCTCAAGGCACAGGAAATATGGCCCAAGTTAGCCAATGCGGGTTTTCAGAAGGGAGATATAGAGTTAATGGACCTTTGTAGTCGAATTGCCTTTGAGGTGAAAGCCTGCAATCAGAGGCTGCGGCAGCTGTCAGAAGCTTACAACGTCGAACTCTGGTCTTTGTGCGAGCAGCAGAAATTTTCTCCCGGTAGAGCAGAAACTCTCAATTCGTTCTCTATCTACCTAGAAACTCACGACCTACTGAGAGAGTTGTGTACTCTTCGCGACTACCTAGCTGAGTTCGTCGCTAATTTCGTACTAGCGAATTCTCTCAGCTCAAAACAACGAATCAGACTGATGAACTCTTTGATGAAACAAATCCGCAAAACTAACCTTGAAGATAGCCCTATCGCTACTGAAATAAACAGCATAACTAACGAACAAGAAGATGGTTGGTTGGCTCGTCTATCTGCGTATCGAGATTTGGTCGTTCATTACGTTCCAATAGGACAAGCAGCTAAAAGAGAGTTTGTTGTCCAAAGGTTTTTACCCAATAGCAAAATCAAAAATCTTCCTTCAATCTACTTTCCAATTCCATATGACCCGTATGCGCTGAAGAAGACTCGCTCAAAAGGTTCTCCTTTCACAACAGTGTCAGATTGGCTCGAGTCTTCTAAAGAGAATACTACAACTGCTCCGGACGCACTTGATTACTGCGCCTATTCAGTCGAGAACATGATGGCGCTGGCATATAGGATCGCTAAAGAATCACCGATTGCCCCTCAATCACTAACCTTCACTACACGAGTAGACGCTTAGACGATTCGTTAGCGTATCAACTTTTCATATCAGCAATAATCTTGCACAGACGTCCGTTGGTATACTGCTCTTTATGGTGAGTTCGCAACGGCGAAAAGTTGTCCCAGAGAAGTATCAACCCTATGTGGCCCACTGGCAGCAGCGTAAGGTTGAAAGGCGATCGCGCCTAAAGCAACGCCACCAAGATGGTCTAAAGCAAGCCAAAGAACTTGCCGACATCCTCAAAGCTGACTTTGGTGCGACGAAAGTGGTTCTATTTGGCTCCATGCTTTCGGTCAATGACATTCACATGCAATCAGACATTGATTTGGCCGTATGGGATCTTCCTTTCGGAGACTACATCAAGGCATTGACTGCTCTAATGTGGAATGCTGAAGAATTCAACGTAGACCTGGTGCGGATCGAAGAAGCGCCGCCCAGTTTGAAAGATCATATAGCCGATAAAGGCTTAGCTTTAGGCTATAGCGTTCCTCAAGGTGACGAGCTGTCTCGCGATCGCACTGCTATGCATAACCATGTTGTCCTCATTGCGCGAATTCAGCGAGAGCTAGCTCATATCGCGACCCAATACGCCCAAATGGAAGAGCAGCTAAACGTTGCGAAGGAAACCGGACAAAATGCCTACTGGATGGCGGTGAGTCTTGGTCTGCACGGAATCTATACTGGATTCGAGAAGATTTTTGAGCAGATCGCTAGGGAAGTGGATAGCAACTTAGTAAAGGATGAGCGGTGGCATAAGGCTCTGTTAGAGCAGATGTCTGTAGAGATTCGAGGGGTCAGAGCTGCGGTGATTGATGAGCAGACGCTGGGGGCGCTGTCTCAATATCTCTCTTTCCGGCACGTTGTGCGTAGTAACTATGCTTATCAACTTGAACATGACAGAATCGAGGCTAATTTCCGAATGCTAGAGAACTGCTATGGCTCGCTAGTTCAGCAGCTCAACAGCTTTTGTCAATTTCTATCGTCAGTTGATTAAGCAACACGCTGCGTATGCTCTAAGCGTTGGTGATAGCGATACAATTGCCTTTATACTTACTGCGCTTTATAGATCCACCTAATCCCACTCGAAGCTTTTATGACTGCCGCTGCACCTGCAAAGACGTCTTTAGAAAACAAAAAAGTTTTTCGCGGTTTTTGAGCCGGACTCTCAGCGCTGTACTACTCGTATTTCAATACTGCCATAGAGGTCTGTTGGTATACTGCTCTTAGTGGTTAAGTTCGCAGCCTATGGTGAGTTCGCAGCGGCGAAAAGCTATCCCAAAGAAGTATCGACCCTACGTGGCGCATTGGCAGCAGCGTAAGGTTGAAAGGCGATCGCGCCTAAAGCAACGCCACCAAGACGGTCTAAAGCTAGCCAAAGAACTTGCCGACACCCTTAAAACGAAATTTGGCGCAACGAAAGTAGTCTTGTTCGGCTCCATGCTATCAGTCAACGATATCCGCATGAACTCGGACATTGACCTAGCTGTATGGGATATTCCATCTCAAGACTACATCAGCGCACTTGCCGAGTTGATGAGACGTTCCAGATCGTTTGCAGTCGATCTAGTTTGTATTGAAGATGCTCCGCCTAGTTTGAGAGCTTACATTCAAGATAAAGGACTAGTCTTAGAAGATAACATTCCTCAAAGCGACGAATTCACTCTAGAAAAGTCTTCAATGGCCAAGTACAACGCCCTAATCAGTAGAATTCGTCAAGCTCTAGCCGATATTGACGGGGAATACGACTACGCTAAAAGCCAAGCTGCATTGGCAGAGGAGACGAAGCAAGACGTCTACTGGACAGCAGTTGGTCTAAGCTTGCATGGATTTTATACAGGTTTGGGAAAAACTTTTGAGCGAATTGTCGACAAGGTTGATGAAGGTCTAGTTAGCAGCCAATCGGGACAATGGCACAAGGATTTATTAGACCAGATGACCTGGGATGTACCGGGCACCCGTCCCCCTGTCATCGACCACAAGACTCGTCAGTATCTTGATGCGTATCTATCGTTCCGACATGTGATTCGTAGTAACTATACATCCCGCCTCGATCCAAAAAAAATTGCTGATAACTTCTATAGGCTAGAGGACTGTTATCAGCTAGTCACCAAACAACTAGATGACTTTTGCGACTTCCTATCGTCCGTTGATTGAGCATATTACGGTATCGACGCTAAACCCAGAGGATAGCGATACAATTGCTCTGTAATTACTAGGCTTTATCGACTCGCCTATCTACACCCAAAGCGTTTATGACTGCTGCTGCACCTGCGAAAACACCTGTAGAAAATAAGTATGAAGCTGTTATCGGTCTAGAGACCCACTGTCAGCTCAGCACAGAGACTAAAATCTTCTCGACTAGCTCGGCTGCTTTTGGTGCAGATCCAAACACTCACGTAGATCCAGTGACGATGGGTCTGCCGGGTGTACTGCCTGTGTTGAATGAAAAAGTTCTAGAGTATGCGGTTAAAGCTGGCCTGGCGCTGAACTGCCAGATCGCACCGTACAGCAAGTTTGATCGCAAGCAGTACTTTTATCCTGACTTACCAAAGAACTATCAGATTTCGCAGTTTGACCTGCCGATTGCCGAGCACGGCTGGCTAGAGATTGAGCTAGTCAAAGACGGCGAGCCGGTGCGTAAGCGGATTGGGGTAACTCGTCTGCATATGGAAGAAGACGCAGGCAAGCTAGTCCATGCTGGCAGCGACAGTCTAGCTGGCTCTGCCTATTCTTTGGTGGATTACAACCGGGCAGGCGTGCCGCTAGTGGAGATTGTGTCTGAGCCAGATATTCGCTCTGGTGAAGAGGCAGCGGCTTATGCGGGGGAGATTCGGCGGATTATTCGCTATCTGGGCGTGGGTGATGGCAATATGCAGGAAGGATCGCTGCGCTGTGATGTAAATATTTCGGTGCGACCAGTGGGTCAAGAAGAGTTTGGCACGAAGGTCGAGATCAAAAATATGAATAGCTTTAGCGCGATCGCAAAAGCCATAGACTACGAAATCGAACGCCAGATCGCCGCCGTAGAAGCAGGCGAACCCATTTATCAGGAAACGCGCCTGTGGGAAGAAGGTCCGCAGCGTACCAAGAGTATGCGGCTAAAAGAAGGCTCTAGCGACTACCGCTATTTTCCTGAGCCTGATTTGCCACCGATAGAGGTCTCTGCCGATCAGCTCAGTGAATGGGCGGCTGAACTGCCTGAGCTGCCTGCGCAAAAGCGGAAGCGCTATCAGGAAGAGATTGGTCTGTCGGCATATGATACCGAGGTAATGGTTGACGATCGGTCGGTGGCTGAGTACTTTGAGCGGGCGATCGCGACGGGCGCTTCTAGCAAACTCGTCGCCAACTGGATCATGAGCGATATTGCTGGCTATCTAAATGCCGAAAAGCTGAGCATCACCGATACCAAGCTGTCGGCAGAGGCCCTGGCGGAAATGGTCAAACTGATTGAAGACGGCACCATTAGCAACAAGATTGGCAAAGATATGCTACCCGATCTGCTAAAAAATGGCGGATCGCCCAAAGACATTGTGGAGAGTAAAGGGCTCAGCCAGATCTCTGATCCCGCCGAAATCGAAGCGATGATTGATGAGGTCATTGCCGCTCATCCTGACGAACTAGCCAAGTTCAAGGCCGGAAAAACTAAGCTCAAAGGCTTTTTCGTTGGTCAGGTGATGAAGCGTACGGGTGGACGGGCCGATCCCAAGCTGACTAATCAGCTTTTGAGTAAAAAGCTCAGCAGCTGATGTCTCGCGTCCTAAACCCTGAGCTAACATGGACCAGATTTTCCAAAAAAACGAGTTTCTAGTGCTAGTTATGTGATGTAGGCATGAAGATTCTATAATCGGAACAAAAAGGGGGTTACACCCCCCACCCCCCGTGCCATAATGTATGCATGTAGATGCACCCTGATGGTAAGGAGAGTCCAAAGCGGCTCTCCTTTTTTTTTGCTTTTTTTGCGATCGCGCAACCAAGCAAAGCCATATGGCGTTTGTCGTTTTGCTGAGATACAGCTAAAAGCCTAGATCAGCGATCGCACTCTCCGCCGCCCGGAACACCATCTCATCTGGCATCTCTCCCCAATCTGTATCCCCAATCTCTCTGTAAAACTGCTCATCATAAGGCCGCGTTCTGACCACCACAGGCATCGGTACCGCGTGACCTAGCAACAGCGCCTGCTGCTTTGAATCCAGCTTTGCCAGTACAGATCGCAAGCTCTGCCCGCCCGAAACTCCAGTAAAAATTGCGTCAATATCTTTCTCATCATTTAGCAGCGCCGTAATCCGGGTACCGACTTGAGACATGACCTCGTTGTCAATACCTGAAGGCCGCTGGTCTACTACTAACAAAGTGACAAAATACTTTCGCATTTCTCTAGCAATCACACCAAAGATGGTCTGTCTGGCCGTCGCCGGGTCCAAGAATCGATGCGCTTCTTCAATGGTAATGACTAGCGGCTGCGGGCGGTCGACTGGATTTTTGCTCTGCAAGAAACGATCGGCTTTGCGCACGTAGCTGGCGTGAATTCTTCTAGCAATCACATTTGTTGCCAGCATGTAGGAGAGCATGTTGCTCTGCGATCCAAACTCGATTACTACATGCTTTCCGGCGTCAATAGTTTCAAGAATCTGATTCACGTAGTTGTGCGGGCAGCTACTGCGAATGTATTTTAGCTCCGCTAAGCGAGTCAGCTTGCGTTGCAAAGCCATGATAGAAGATTTACTGCCCATCTTCACTTCGCAGAATTCTTGAATCTCTTCATTACTCAACTGCAACAGTCTATTGATCCAACTGTTGCCAAACTCATTGCGTAAGATAATAGCATTCTCCAAGCTGGCTTCGGAGAGATTCAGCTCTCGGCTGATTAACATCAAATCTTCTACGTCAATCTGATCGAAGCTGATATACAGCTCCTGCGCATCCATCACCCCCCGCCGCTTCGTCGATTCGGGATCTAGGGTAAATATCTGTACCTGCCCTGGAAACAGCTGACGCAATCCTTTGACCGTGCTAAATTCTTTGCCTTCGCTGACGGCTTCCCAGCCATATTCCGAATGCATATCGAAAATTAGATTAACCGCTGCTTGCTTGCGGATGATGCCAGATAGAATCAGCCGCGTCAAAAAGGACTTCCCGGTTCCCGATTTGCCAAAAATGCCGTTGCTACGCTCAACGAACCGATCGAGATCAATGCAAATCGGCACGTCCATATCAATCGGCTGACCGATGGCAAAGTTGCGCCGATGCACGTCGTCTTCCCAGCCAAACACCGCCCGAAAGTCTCTCTTTGAAGCGTCGTAAACCTGGCTAAAGTGTCCGGGAATCGTCTTTACCGGCAGTAGCTGAAGCGGGGCGCTAGAATTCGTTTCGTATGAAGCAAGACCATTAGCGCTAGCTTTTTTCTTGTTTGAACTTTCGTTTGTGGATCTCTCGCTACTCGAGGACTGAGCGGAGTCGAAGTCCGGCGTAAACATCAGCATTGGCGTTAGGTCTACCGTTCCATACGTGCCCGACCCTGCCAAGACCTCTTGCAAGAAAATATTGCCTGGTTCGGGAGGGCTAGCAACAATTCGCTGACTGGCCATCCCTAAAGCAACATCGGTCAGCATACAGAAGAAACGCGATCGCACCCCCTGCACAACTAGAAACTT
The DNA here is from genome assembly GCA_963793495.1 of uncultured cyanobacterium. Taxonomy (GTDB): domain Bacteria; phylum Cyanobacteriota; class Cyanobacteriia; order Phormidesmidales; family Phormidesmidaceae; genus Phormidesmis. The sequence goes on along the minus strand of CAWCAI010000016.1, from coordinate 305,073 downwards.
ACCCACTCGCATCTCTTCGACTAGCACGTCCGGGTGCAGCCGAACTTCAAGCCCCTTGCTCAAGGAGCCCTGAATCACAGACCCTAACGGACGCAGCTCTCGCATGTCTAAAACCTTTTGGCCTTTCAGCCCAAATCTGCCGATCTAGATAATGGGCTCATGGTAACGGAAAGCGTCCGTTTAGTACATAGGTTCTTTTAGATAAGTATTCGAGAAGGATTCTTTCTACGCCTACCCCTGTCAGAACTGAACGCCGACCCCGCCTTGGACCGCTGTGGTCGTGCCGCCGCCGATAGGAATGATGGCATTGCCGAAGATGACTAGCCGGTTGTTGGTAAAGGCGTAGTCTACGCCGGGCTGAAGTACAAAGCTAGTGCCGTCGCCCATCACCGAGCCATCGCTAGCAAAAGCAACGCCAGCGCCTAGATATGCATCCAGGTTGAAGTTGATCGGATAGTCGTAGGAGACAGTAGGAACAAAGGCGGACCCCTGGCCTAGAAAGGCTGTACCTCGAACGGAAATCGGCAGTTCTAGAATGTTGTAGCGACCGTTGATAGAAACGCCTACTTCACCGTCGCCAAAGGCTCCACCGATTCCGATGTAGCTACCATAGGCGGCCTGAGCTTGGGCAGCGCTCTGAGTGGAGGCGATCGCGAGACCACTTACCAGCGCCCCTATTGCTAATCTAGCCAGATGGCTGCCGAATCGAGTGATCATCTGAAAGTCCTCACAGTTGTTCTTTGTGGTAAATCAAGCGAGCGCAGAAAGTCGAAGCGTTCTAGCAATATCAATTGATTTATCGCACGTAATAACTTACTACGGGGACAGCAGTCAAGCAATAGAAGAAATTAGAAGCCGGTCTACGCGAAAAGGTTTGTCGGCTGCTTATAAAATCTGAGATAGAAACGCTCGACTTCTTTCTTCTTTCGGATTACTAAAGAATTCATCTGGCGTGTTCTCTTCCACTAGAACCCCACCATCCATCAGCACTACGCGATCAGCCACTTCTCTAGCAAAGCCCACTTCGTGAGTCACACACACCATTGTCATCCCGTCTTTGGCCAGGTTGCGCATAACATCAAGCACTTCGCGGACCATCTCAGGGTCGAGCGCCGATGTCGGCTCGTCAAACAGCATAACTTTGGGCTGCATGGCTAGGGAACGGGCGATCGCAACCCTTTGCTGCTGACCGCCCGACATTTGACCTGGAAACTTATACGCCTGTTCTGCGATACCTACACGGCCCAGCAGCCGCATAGCAATTTCTTCTGCTTTGGCCTTTGGCCACCTGCGCACCCAAATCGGTGCTAGCGTCACGTTTTGCAATACCGTCAGATGAGGAAACAGATTGAACTGTTGAAATACCATTCCTACCTCACGGCGCACTGCCTCGATATCCTTGAGATCGTTGGCGATGCGGACGCCATCAATCTCGATACTGCCCTCCTGATAGGGCTCTAGCGCATTGAACGTACGAATAAAGGTCGACTTACCCGAACCAGAAGGGCCCATGACTACAACAACTTCACCCTTGTATACATTCATGCTCACTCCCTTGAGGACATGAAAACCGTTGTCGTACCACTTGTTCACATCCTTGGCGACGATTACCGCTTCAGCGCCAACGTCATTACGAGGTACAGCAGGCGCTTGAATTTCAGATTGAGTCATTCGTCAGAAGTCCTTTAAGCGAGTAAGAAAATTGTAACTTTAAGCGCTCTATGCTTTCTATCTATCTAGCCCGAAGCAACATTGTTGAAATAGTACCCCGGAACTGTTATCGCAGGTCGGTATTGAGTGCTTCTTCTACCCGGCGGCTGCCGTAGCTCATACCGTAGCAGAACACCCAGTAGATCGCCCCGATAAAGACGTAGGCAGGCGCATAGTCGCCGAGATAATTCGGGTCGGCCAGCAGGCTGCGAGTCATTCCCAACAGCTCCAGTAGGCCCACAATACCTAGCAAAGTCGTATCTTGAAACAGACTGATAAACTGGCCAACGATAGCCGGAATCGCCGTCTTTAGAGCCTGAGGCAGTACGATCAAAGCCATCGTCAGCGGCTTGTTGAGCCCTAGTGACTGAGCGGCCTCGCCCTGTCCTCTAGGGATGGACTGCAGCCCAGCTCGAACGTTTTCTGCTAAATAGGCCGCGCTGAAAATAGTCAGACCGATAATGGCTCGAACCACAGGGTCGGGCCGCATACCCTCTGGCAAGAACAGCGGAATCAACACCTGACCCATAAACAGAATAGAAATCAGCGGCACGCCTCTAACTAGCTCAATGTATGCCACGGATAGTAAACGAATCAACGGCAGCTTGCTCTGTCGGCCCAGCGCCAGCAAAACCCCCGCCGGAAAGCAAAGCGCGATGCCGCTGACCGCCAAAAACAGAGTGAGCGACAGTCCCCCCCAGGAGGTAGTCCGAACTCTTTCTAAGCCAAACTCTAGACCGAGCAGCGAGGGCAGCAGTCCCATCAGCGCATACACGGCCCCAAATCCGATCAAGAACAGCGCCGCCTTACCGATCCCTTCGAGCGTATCTGGCTCTGAAAATGTCAAAACCATTGCTATGCCCAGCAATATGCCTAGCGCCGCCATCAGCACTAAAAAGAACGTATAGCTTAGCCCTACACCGACTAAAATTGGGAAAAGCACATTGCCCAGGACGTAGTAGCCTAGCGCGAAGCCAACTGCCAGCAGTGCCAGCCGACCTAGCCACTGCGTTAGCACCGGAACGCTCAGCCGAGAAGAAAGCAGCCCGCCAGCGAGTATCCCCAGACCAACTTGAAAGAGCACTGTGTAGAGCAAGCTAGCGGTAAAATTATCGCCGCCTAGCAAATAGAGGACAACAAAGTACGAGATAAACCATCCAGCCGAGATTAGCTGAGGCGCGTTTGAAGACTTGCGACCTAGTGCTTGACCGGCGATCGCACCTAGGCCTAGCAGGACCAAACTTCCCAGCGAATAGACCAGATGAGGCCGAGTCATCGGCAGAATAACTAGCAGCAGCGCCGCCATACCAAAGCCAATTAAGACTGGCTTCGAGAATATCTGCTTTTGATTGCGCGCCAGAATGCCCCAGCTCACTCCCGCCAGGCTCAGTACCAAAGCAAAAATCGCCCAGACTCGCCAGTAGAAATCGGGGGGATACAGTCCCACCATGTACTGAGCAAAGTTCTCGGTAACCACAGCCCACGGTGCCTGGACAAATGCCCAGGTCAGCAGGCTGTAGAGCACATAGAGAATTAAGCCGCCCAGCACAACAGTTAGTACGCTGTTGAATGGGCTGTTGAATAGGTGCTTCTTAGTCCAAGCAATGGGCCCTGTCTGTCGGACTCTGGGAGCACCGCGTTCTATCGGTCTAGAGCTAATGGTCATCGGTGGTTAGCACTGTTTGTTTGACTTGCTTTACTCGTTTGAGCTTTGTTAGTTTGACTGGCTCAAACTTGCTTTAGCCTTGACTGACTGGCTCTAACGTTCTTTAAACTGAACCGCTTTGTTAAGCTGGTTCATATTCAGAGAAATCAGCAGGTTGAGAGATAGATAGGTCGCCATCATCATCAAGAACACCTCGATTGGCTTACCCGTCTGGTTAAAGGTAGTGTTGGCTAGGTTATAAAGTTCTGGATAGCCCACAGCAAAGGCCAGACTGGAGTTCTTAGCAAGGTTGGCAAATTCACTGTTGAGCGGTGGAATCAGCACCCGCAGAGACTGCGGAAAGACGACGAGCCGCATAGCTTTGTCATTGCTGAGTCCGACTGAGCGAGCCGCTTCCCACTGCCCGCGCGATACTGACTGAATACCCGCACGGACAATCTCGGCAATAAACGCACCCGTGTAGAAAGTCAGGGCGGTGACAGAGCCGACGTAGCTCATCGACATCTCTAGTCCACCGGTTGCCTGTCCTCTCTCTGAAATTTGAGGCGTGTTCCAGTTGAAGGCAAACAACAGAATAGCGAGGGCGGCGATCGCGATCGCAATCATTACCCCTTGCAATAGCTTGCCATCGCTACCGGCTTCTACCATCGACTTGAGCCGAATTCTCCAAACCACAAAGATAGCCACTGCGGCGGCTGACAAGGCGACCATCCAAAGCCCTTCTAGATTAGTGAATAGTGCAATAATTGCCCCTTTGAAGAACAGCATGTCTTCTGAGGAATTACTAAACAGCAAGAAGTAGTCAACAACTAGCACCGCGACAATCACCGCCGCTGCGCCCAAACGCTCTAGCCACCCGGCAATGCCTGCGGCAAATTGACCGTATCGAAACTTGTTGATTGAATTCCACAATAAACCGAGTAGCAAAAGCGCCAGACCTAACAGCATCAGCGCTACCCATACCTCTCCAGGCAGCCCTGGCCCGGGTAGGCTTAAACTTCTATTGTTGGCCACTAGCCAAGCGGTATTCGCCGAAGGTAGAACAATCTGATTCGCTTCACTGGGCACCGCCAAGAAAACTGCCAAATACCAGAACAGCAGCTGGAGCAGTAGCGGTACGTTACGCACTAGCCCCACATAGACTCGGCTAATCTGGTAGAGCAGCCAGTTATCTGAAAAGCTAGCAACACCAGCAGCGATACCGACAATGGTCGCGGTGATGATGCTGACAAAAATTAGTCTAAGCGAATTGACGATACCGGCCTGAATCACCTTGGCATACGAGTCTTGAAGTTCGTAGCCGAGCATGTTTTCGCCGATAGCAAAGCCCGCCGGGTTTTGTAAAAAGCCAAAGCTAAATTCTGTACCCTGACGCCGCAGGTTCGCAGAAAGGTTGCCAAACAGATAGGAGAAAGTGGAAAACACCGCAATCACCACAATCACCTGAAAAGCGATCTGCCAGAAGCGTTCATCCCTTAGCAGCGATCGCACACCAGAGATAGGTTTACTCAAGCGTTGTGCCATAGTCCTTATCCAATCAACAATCCTTATCTAATCAGTGGCACGTAGCCATCTAACAACAGCAATGCTTTCCCTAACTTAAACGTAACTATGCAGCAAAACCGCATCCCATTCCGTCTCATTGTTTACAAAAATAGATTGCTTGTTTCCTAGCACTCGTATCTAACCCACGCTCAAACGCTCACATCCAAGCGCTTTCTCTTACCCGCTTTGCGTACGCTCTCGCGCTTGAAGAGAATTTGTATGGATATCATAAGCCTTTCGTCCCAGCAACTTCAGCCCGATACGAAACGTATTATTCCAGCTTAATTTTCCGCCACGAATTCTTTTCTACAAACAGACAAACGCAGGCAACCAAAGAAATCTGGTCACCTGCGCCTATAGAGCCAGAGCGATCGCTTGAAGCGATCGCTCAAAACGGCAAGTTTGACATCACATGAGCAAACTAGTTAGTGAGCTAGTGAATTAACGGAATGGAGGAGAATAGAGCAATCCGCCGTCACTCCATAGCGAGTTCTGACCGCGAGGCAGGGCAAACTGTGACCCCTCACCCAAGTTACGCTCGTAGATTTCGCCGTAGTTGCCTACATTCCTAATCGCGCGAAGTGCAAAGTCATTAGGTAGACCCATGTCTGTACCCAAAGTGCCTTCTGCGCCCGCAAATCGTTTGATGTTTGGATCTTCAGTCGATTCAACCGTCGATTCAATATTCTCAGCGGTTAGACCTAGCTCTTCACCTTCGATTAGTGCGTAGGTTACCCACTTAACCGTGTCAAACCAGGCAGAATCGTTGTTGATTGTCACTGGGCCTAGCGGCTCTTTAGACATCGTCACGTCTAGCAGCACATGCTCATCAGGGTTGCTCAGCGTGCTCCGACGAGCAACTAGCTGAGACTTATCAGAGGTCATCCCTTCACAGCTACCAGCTTCGTACGCCGCGTAGGCCGCATCCGCATCCTGGAAAGTCTGAGGATCAAAGGTCACGCCCGCCTGGCGCATTTGGTCAGCAAGGTTGAGCTCAGTTGTGGTTCCAGCTTCTACGCAGATTGATCGACCTTCAAAATCAGTCAGCTCAGCAATACCTGCAGCCTCGCGCACCATCATGCCCTGACCATCGTAGAAAGTGGTCGGCGCAAACTCCATACCTACCGAGGTATCTCGACTGATTGTCCAGGTGGTATTACGCGCTAGCATATCGACTTCGCCACCCTTGAGGGCTTCAAAGCGCTCAGTCGAGTCGAGGTTACGATAGACCACAGCCTCAGGGTCGTCGAATAGCGCTGCGGCAACTGCTTTACAGGTATCCACATCCAAGCCCGAATATTCTCCTGCCTCTACAAAGCTAAAGCCAGGAATACCTCCGTCTACACCGCAGATCAGCTCGCCGCGATCCAAAACAGTTTGTAAACGGCCACCTGCGCTGCCTACTGCCGCATCGTCGCCTGCGTCAGCAGCATCAGGATCTGCGCCAGGGGCAGCACAGCTAATTAGTGTCAGTGCACTCACGCTCGCCGCAAGCATCAAACTCCATTTTTTCATATCAAACCTTACGCACTTCCGAAGAGAAAACAACTGGCTTGATAAGTTGTCGATGGCAGCAGTGGCCCTAACAAACGCGTCTAGCAACGCTAGCGAAAGACATTCAGTGCATCTGCACAACCTACCAAGCGGTAATTGCGCTCAACAGTATCATCTTTTTTACAGAGATAATCAGTGCTTCTAGCTACGGTCCCATTTTAGATAGTAGCCTCGAACTAGCAGAATGACGCCAAAGCAGCCGCTGACCTGAGTTACAGCGTTGGCGCAGCGCAAATTACAAATGTGTCATTTGGCAATGTCTGCTCTGCTATGCCCTGTCTTGAAAGAGGCTGTCTTATAAAAACTTGCATTGGAACGGACTACTCTAAGGGCGTAGCGCCAGTTAGTTCTACTAGCGGTGACCTACGACTGCTGAGCTAGGTCTCGAATCAGAGGAATCCGGGTCTGAATGTACTGACTAACTGTTGGTAGGTTGCGTGGATCAAAAGTGGGATCTGCTTTGAGAATGTCTACAATCCATTTTGAAACGCTAGAGTCATCAAGCGCTACTAGCCGCTGGGGGGTAGAAGCTTCGATGATTGACCAAAACTGACGTAGGAGACGGATATCCATAAGCTAGAAACCTTTATATTATCTTTAGGTTTACCGCATATCAGAGAAGCTAAACAGGGACTCACACTTTAAAACATCGTTCTTAACAGGGGCGTAGTTACTGTTACATCACTTCATTCATAATTAGAAAACTGTGTCTTTTTATTGATGTGCTCAAGTAAAGCTCACTAGGTAGCGCTCATTATCTGGTCTAGAGTAGCGATCGCGCCATCCGTAGTTTGCCCGCTCACGCTAAAAACCATAGACTCCCCATAGACTCTTTGAGCTGGGTGGTCTAGCGCATTAGCCGCGCCGCTAGCCGCAATCACCGCCGCTTGAGTGCAGCTGTTCATCAGAGCGATCGCCCTAGCTCTAAGAGTCAGCTTCTGCTGATAAGCGCTATCAGGCAAAACCGACACGCTAGGCAAATTCATTTGTAACCGAGTCAGCTTGAGCTTAAGCTGCGTGACGATATCGTGATCGATCCCGCGCCGGTTCAACGACTGGTCTAATACGTCTATACCAGCTTGAGCACAGCCAAAGATCAGTCCTAGCGGGCTTAAAGGATTGGCGCGATCGCGTTTCTCTATCCATCCCTTCGGCCTATGCCCAACAACCTGCTCTGCTGGCAAAATCCAGTCTCGCGCCTGTACTGCTACCGTATTCATTGATGACATTGCCGCTAGGCGCATCGGCTCGCTCACAACAATCTGTCGATCTCCAACTCCCTTGGTCACTAGCGGCATTAGCCCAAAGATCGCCGAGCCATCGGGCAGAACGGCAGCGCCGACAAACTCGTCGAAGAGTCCCGCTCCCGTCACCCAAGGTACCTGGCCGTTTAGTCGATAGCCGCCAGCTATCACCTCCGCACGAAAAGGCGGTGGCTGACGGCGCAACTGAGAAAATCCCACGCCGATTCGTCGGTCTCCGGCAGCCATTTCAGGCAGATACCGTTGTTTTAGCGCTTCATTTTCACTGCCCAACAGCAGACTCGCCGCGCTTTGATGCTGAGTTTGCAAGAAAGCCAAGGCTCCCGATCGGCGGGCGATCGCACCTTGAAACTGTTGATATTCTTCAACCCCTAAGCCTAATCTAGCACTGCTAGACGAACTAGCCAGCGACTTAGGCAGCTTGGGCGCTAGCCACCCCTTTTCCCCTAGCTCCAAAAAGGCCGAGAACAGCCTATCTGACTCACGGTCTAGCCGCTGTGCGACCGGTGTGACTCGATTGTCTAGATGCGTTTCTAGCGCTTCTAGCCTAGTTCTACTGTCGAGGATGCTGTTGATAGGAGTCATGAACAAATGTTCGCTTGGGTCGCTCTGACTATGATAAAGACAAAAGAAGATACCTAAACTATCCGGAGCGAGCCTCCATTTCTTATGAATCTGCTGTGCATCAGCAACGGCCACGGTGAAGACGCGATCGCCCTACGCATCTTGAGCGCCCTCCGTCAGCAAAATCCAGACGTCAACCTTGCGGCCTTGCCCATCAGCGGAGAGGGTCGCGCGTACCATCAAGCTGATATTCGTATGATTGCCCAGGCAAAAACACTGCCCTCCGGTGGATTTCTCAATCGCGACCTAGCGCAACTAGCCAAAGATTTAGGCGGCGGGCTAGTGAGCCTGACTACGTCTCAGCTTTCTGCCGTCAAAACCTGGACGAAAGCTAACTCCGCAAGAAGCAGTCATATTCTTGCTATCGGCGATATTGTCCCGCTCCTCTTCGCTTATAACAGCGGTCTACCCTACAGTTTCCTCGGCACCGCCAAATCCGAATACTGGCTACGAGACGAATCGGGCAAGCATCCGCCTAGCCAGCTTTGGGATCGCTTAGAAGGATGGTCCGGCTCAGTCTATTTACCCTGGGAACGCTGGCTAATGTCCCGGCGTCGCTGTCGCAACCTATTCGTCCGCGACCAGCTGAGCGCCACCCACCTACTTAAGCTAGGACTACCTGCTCAATATGCAGGCAATCCAATGATGGATGGCCTCTCACCCGTTCGCACATTGCCATCCCTACTAGACAAACAAGAGCCAACAGCGCTGACTATTCTATTGCTTCCCGGCTCTCGGCCACCAGAAGCCTATGAGAACTGGAAATGCATCGTAGCCACCCTACCGGGTTTGATAGATGCATTTCCCAATAGGTCATTGGTTTTATTAGGTGCGATCGCCCCCACCCTTTCCCAGCAGACGCTTCTCTCCTCGCTCCCCGCCGAGTGGACAGCAAACAAAAATCAACCAGGTCATCAGTACAAGAACGCCACCCTAATTCTCTCTTGTATCTACAGCGACTGTCTACACGCAGCCGAGATTGCGATCGCCACCGCAGGCACCGCCACCGAGCAATTTGTTGGGCTAGGCAAACCCGCCATCACCCTTCCCGGCAACGGCCCTCAGTTCACCAAAGCCTTTGCCACCGTCCAAGCCAAAATGCTAGGACCGTCCATTCAAATCATGGAGGATGTCAATGCAGTTGGAGGTGCGATCGCCCAAACAATCAGCGATTCCCAACGCCTCCAGCGAATCTACCAAAACGGCAAACACCGCATGGGTGAACCCGGTGCAAGCAAGAGAATAGCAGCGAAAGTATTAGAAACGATGAACGATGAACTGAAGACCGTAAGAAACGCCCTGTACAATATATAGACCTCCAGCCAGCGCCCCTTAGCCTCCAACCGAGTACTCCCTTTCGGGGGGTTTGGGGGAGCCTGGGCCCCCAAGCGGGATATTGAGCATCCAAGCAAAGGAGGGGGCTTGGGGAGGAAATCCCCAAATCTTGTCGCCTTGTCGCTTTGACTCTTCACCCTAAGTACAAAAAATGACCGCCCAAACCATAGCCAAACCACAGCCCACCCTCACAGAACTCGCCCAACAAACCCAACAAGCCGCCCACCAACTCGCCCAACTTTCTAGCGATCAAAAAAACGCGATCATCGACGCGATCGCCCAATCCCTAGAAAAAGCATCCCCCCAAATCACCACCGCTAACCAAAAAGATCTCGACGCCGCCCTCACCAGCAACCTCGCCAAACCCCTCTACGGTCGCCTGAAACTAGACAAAACCAAACTCGAAAGCGCTATTCAGGGCGTCCGTAGCGTCGCCAGTTTAGACGATCCTACCGGCACAGTCACTCTCCATCGCGAACTCGATCAGGGCCTAACCCTCAAACGCATCGGCGTCCCCCTCGGCGTTCTTGGCATCATCTTCGAATCCCGCCCCGACGCCGTCATGCAAATCTCTACCCTCGCCATCAAATCCGGCAACGGCGTCATCTTAAAAGGCGGCCGCGAAGCCATCTACTCCTGCACCGCCCTCGTCAAAGCCATCCGCCAAGGCATCATCAACGCCGGATACAACCCCAATGCCGTCGCGCTACTCACCACCCGCGAAGAAACCAACGCTTTGCTATCTCTAGACAAATACGTTGATCTAATTATTCCACGCGGCTCCAACCAGTTCGTTCAATACGTCCAAGCCAACACAAAAATCCCCGTCCTCGGCCACGCCGACGGCATTTGCCACCTATATATAGACAGCGCCACCAACATCGGACAAGCCACCAGCATTGCCGTTGATGCCAAAGTCGGCTACCCATCCGCCTGCAACGCCATCGAGACCTTATTAGTACACAAAGAAATTGCTAACACCGCCCTCCCCATACTCGCCAAAGCGCTCCAGGCAGAAGGCGTGGAACTCCGTGGAGACGATAAAACTCGTCAGATTTTGCCAGACATCAAGGCCGCTACCGAAGCAGACTGGTCCACAGAATACAGCGATTTGATTTTGGCCGTGCGGGTAGTGGAGTCAGCAGCAGCGGCGATTGAGCATATCAATACTTATGGGTCGCGGCATACGGAGGCGATCGCCACTACAAACCAAGCTACTGCCGACACCTTCATGGCTCAAGTCGACGCAGCCGGCGTCTACCACAACTGCTCCACCCGCTTCGCCGATGGCTTTCGCTACGGCTTCGGCGCAGAAGTCGGCATCAGCACCCAAAAAATGCCCCCCCGAGGTCCCGTTGGCCTAGAAGGACTAGTGACTTACAAGTATCAGCTTGTAGGCGACGGCCACATCGTCGCAACCTACTCTAGTGCAGATGCGAAAGCGTTTTTACACAGAGACGTTTGAAATGGACATCATTCACATCAATGACATCAAAGCCTTCGGCTATCTAGGCGTTCTTCCAGAAGAGAATGTACTTGGTCAATGGTTTCATGTTGATCTAAAGATCTTTATCGATCTCTCAAAAGCTGGAAGAACAGATGCACTAGAAGATACTCATAGCTATGTAGAGATTGTTCAAGAAACCAAGAAGCTCATTCAAACAGAAAAGTACAAGCTAATCGAAAGCCTCGCAGATGCCGTGGCTACATACGCTCTAGCAAGCGACAGCCGCATCCAAAAAATCAACGTCAAGGTCACCAAGCCCACTCCGCCTATTCCTGATTTTGGTGGAACCGTTGGGGTTGAGATAGAAAGGTCTCAGCAGCCTCTATCGGTACACTAGCCGTAGCTATATAAAGGGTTCATGAAATCAAGTTGTTATTTCTTTATATACACTCGAATTAATCTCTTTCGTCTGTAATATATCGAATAGATAAGCGGATATAGCTTGCAAGCTGCATAGAAGAATCATGATCAGACATGAGAATCGCTAATAATTTATCTAGCCTCGCATTATTTACACCTTTAAGTACTGCATTTCTTCTGGCGTCAGCTCAATTAGTGACATCTTCGTACAGTAATATGTATGCTGATCTCAGCGATTTGACGTTAGATACAAGAATTGTGATGAGCTTCTTTGTGTAGTCGGCAAGGACAATTAGCAACGATAGTGTTCTCTTGTCAAGGTTTGGTATCTATCACTGCTGCTCTCCCCTTCCTTTTCTTAGATAAGGTCAACATCTAACACCTTTTAGGAGACTACGTTCATGAGTATTTCGGTTTTTGTTCGACGCGCTTCCTACTTTACTAGTAGCCTTACTGGTGCGGCTCTACTTTCTTTTTCATCTTTAAGCCCAGCGCTTGCGATTCTGCCTAGCTTGGATTATGTACAACCCGAAGTCGAGATAGCTGGCTTTGGTGACTTTATTAGGGTGATCCGAGACGGTCAAGATGTCTACGAAGACCACCAAGAGAATGTTCGTGAGCAAGAAATCCATGAAGCTGACATGGCAGAGCGGGAGCGTCGTTTGAAGGCCTATGAGGAAGCTCAAGCAGCAGCAGCCGAAGCGACTCGCCAAGAAGCTGCCCGTCGTCAGTCCCTTTGGGAGGGCATGACGCCTCAGCAGCGACATGCTTACATGGAAGAGCAGCGTCAGGCTCAGGCTCGTCAGGATGAGGCTGCCAATCTGTTTATGCTAGGAGTAGGTTCTGCCCTAATCGAAGGCATGATGACGCCTGACTGCCGACTCTATGAAGGCGACTACGGTAACGTCTACGAAGTCTGTAGCTAGTTCTCTGCAACAGCCTATCTTCACTGGCATCTAACCTTTCACATTCTTTTTATTCTAAGCAAGCTAGAGTAGTGTCGCTCTTCTCCTATTCCTATCTTTCTATGCTTGCGGATAGCTCCTAGCCTACTCGCTTGGAAAATATGATCTCATTGCCACTAATTCTGACACTGTAGGCACTGAAGCAATCTCTGCCAAGTATGGCTGTGACATTACTTAGCGATCTAGGAGAGTCTCTCTCTGGAAGAATCGCCACTCTCACATCCATCACTACCGTCGCTCCTATCACCACCGATCTCAGCTGTGCGATCGATAACTCCATCGGCGTACCATCTGCTAGATACACATATTGATAGCTCACTTCTTTTAGCTTCAGCTGCTTTGCTATACGCTGCGTGATGATGGAATTGGGCGCATTGCGATCGATCACCACATCAAACTTAGCGATACCATCGAACATGGCCTCCACCACTGGCAGATGACGCTCAAATGATTTGATTAATACCGTAGGGCCTTTGCTATCTCGTTCTTCTGTAGACTCAGTAGTCGCCGCTGACGTGGCGAGCTCTTTTATCGGCTGCACCTGATGTGGCTTTGTCTCTTCTACCGACGGCAGTACGAAAGGAGGCAAGTCGCGTAGCGGTCCAATCGCGTTAATGCATTGCTGTGCATTTTGCTTGTCTTTTTCGTTGAGATAGCAGCGGGCGGCTTGCTTGTAGGCGGCGATCGCGCTGTCCCCATCCCCCAACAATCCCAACGCTTTTCCCAGCAGCCGATGTCCGCCCGATAGCTCTGGTCTGAGCGCGATCGCCTGCCGACTATCTGCGATCGCCCCCATCACCTGGTCCAAACTCAGCCACACCAAAGCCCGCGCCAGATACTTCTCTGCTGTCGGTGCGAGCTTGATAGCTTTGGAGTAATCTGCGATCGCCCTTTCCCCATCCCCCAGGCGCTTCCGAATCCGGGCCCGCTGCACATACACCTGCGCCCAGGCGGGCTCGGATTCAATCAGCTCATCTAATAGTGGTAGCGCCTCAAACACTCGCTCTACAGCAATCAAAGACTGCGCCCGCCGAAACTTCTCTAACGCCCTTTCAGAAGCCATATATCCTCCTCTGGAATTATTTCGCGTCAAATAAGAATAGTCATACTATATAGGCAACAACACTGATAACGCCTGTCACCATGAGCCCTAATCACCCCAAGACTAGGGTAGATTCTAACAGCGGTCGATCTAGCCCGGCATTTGGGCAAGTCTACTGGTCATCTACCAAATCTATCTGGATCAGCCTAATGTATGCGGGCGCTATTCTCGGTGGCTATGCAACTTTTCAATGGGATGCTCTTGCCCTTTGCCTGGTCACGAGTACGATTGTCCTCTGTGCTGGTTACTCTGTCGGCCTACACCGTCGTCTGATTCACAACAGCTTTGACTGCCCACAGTGGGTCGAAAACTGCCTGGTCTATATTGGCGTTTTGGGTAGCACTGTTGGTCCCTATTCCGCGATCGAAGCGCACGATACTCATGAGTGGGCTCAGGCTCAGCCCGTATGTCACAGCTATTTTTCTAGACAAAAAAATATCCTAACCGACTGGTACTGGACCCTTCACTGTGACATCCAGTTAGACTATCCGCCCATCATTCGCTACGAGCCTCGGATCGCACAGAACGGCTTCTACCAGTGGCTGGAACAAACCTTGATTTTTCAACAGATTCCCTGGGCGATCGCATTCTACGCAGCTGGCGGTTGGAGCTGGGTCTTTTGGGGTATCTATGTCCGCATCAGTCTCTGTACAACGATTCAATGGCTGACTAGCTACCTCGCCCATCACATCGGCAGCGCGCCCAGACGGAGCCAGGGTACACAGCGCTACAACCTCCCTCAATGCGGACTCTTGACGTTAGGAGAAGGCTGGCAAAACAATCACCAGGCCTTCCCACATTCGGCTAGGTTCAGCCTGTCGCCCAAGCAGTTTGATCCTGGCTGGTGGCTGATCAAAGCCTTGCATCTAGTGAAACTCGCCTGGAACATCAAAAAAGTCAAGGTGCTAGTGCCGATCATGAACAAGCAGCAATCCTCACTGCCTATTCAACCTGTTCAGCCGGTTGGACAGGCCACGGCAACCGCTCAGCCTCCAAAGGTAGCCATCGAATAGCCTAGCGATAAAATCAGCAAAAGCATTACCTGATCTTAGCTACCTGGCCTCAGCCACTATGCTCAAGGCCACAGCTTCAGCAACTTTAATCCCGTCTACAGCGGCTGAGAGGATACCGCCTGCATAGCCTGCGCCCTCTCCGGCAGGATACAGTCCTTGCGTATTTAAACTTTGAAAGCGTTCATCTCGCTTAACCCGAATTGGAGAAGAAGTGCGGGTTTCGACGCCTGTGAGGACAGCGTCTTTCATGGCAAATCCTTTAATCTTTTGATCGAAGGCGGGGATGGCTTCACGGATGGCTGCGATCGCATACTCAGGCAAACTCTCACTGAGATCGCATAGATGCACCCCCGGACGATACGTCGGCTTTACCTGACCAAACTCTGTTGACGGTTTTCCTTCTAAGAAGTCTCCTACCAGCTGTCCCGGCGCTTCATAGGTCTCTCCCCCGAGCTTGAAGGCATTAGTTTCTAGCTGCCTTTGCAGTTTCATACCCCCTAGCGGATCGTCAGGATAATCTACTTCTGGTGTGATACCAACAACAATACCACTGTTGGCATTTTTGCCGCCCCGTTCGTATTGACTCATCCCGTTCGTGACTACCCTGCCTTCTTCAGAAGTTGCCGCGACTACCTGACCGCCCGGACACATGCAAAAGCTGTAGACCGTGCGACCGTTAGAACAATGATGTACCAGCTTATAATCAGCCGCTCCTAAAATAGGATGTCCGGCACTTTTCCCATAGCGCTGCTGGTCGATCAGGGGCTGAGGATGTTCTATCCGAAAACCTACAGAGAAGGGCTTCGGCTCAATGTAAACGTTCTGCTTATGCAGCATCTCAAAGGTGTCACGAGCGCTGTGTCCGACCGCCAGAACAACATGATCACTAGCGATAAATTCACCGTTTTCTAGCGTCACTCCGCGAACTCGACGGTTGCTTTCACTCTCTTCTATTTCAACAGTTCTTACTCGATTTTGAAAGCGAATTTCTCCCCCAAGCTCAGTAATTTTGTTGCGAATGTTTTCAACAATTTTGACTAGGCGATAAGTCCCGATATGCGGCTTGCTGATGTACAAGATTTCTGGCACGGCACCATTTTCGACTAGCTCGCTCAGTACTTTGCGCCCGTGGTGATCGTTGTCTTTGATGCGGCTGTAGAGCTTGCCGTCAGAGAAGGTTCCAGCTCCGCCTTCGCCAAACTGAGCGTTTGATTCAGGTTTGAACTTGCGCTTGCTCCAAAACCCGAACGTGTCTTGCGATCGCTCATGTACTGCTTTTCCTCTCTCTAGAACAATAGGACGAAAACCCATCTGCGCTAGCAGCAAAGCTGCAAACATTCCACAGGGACCTAAGCCAATTACAATCGGGCGCATCTCCAACCCGGTCGGCGCCTGTGCAACGTATCGATAGCCCATATTGGGCGTCGGCGACAACCGTCCTGATTTCTTAAATTGCTTCAGCAGCTGTTTTTGTTTTGGCGTCTCGACATCGAGCGCATATACCAGTGAAATAGCATTTTTCTTGCGAGCGTCGTAGCTCCGCTTAAAGATTGAGTAGCTCGTTAAATCGCTATCGATAAGCTTGAGTTTTTGAAGAACGGCTGCCTTCAAATCGGCTTCGGTATGATCTAGGGGCAGTTTGACTTCTGTTAGGCGGAGCATGGACGGTTGCGGAGGAGAGCGCTGTCAGACCTGATGGCATAGGTACTATCAGAATCTATAACTATAGCGCTTTATAATGATCTCCAGATTTGGGCTATGTTAATTGCCAAAGACAGCTAATTACAAAAGACAGCTTCCATACTTCTTTAGTTTGCAAGCCGAGCTTTAGCGAATCTAATCTCGCCATCAATATCGAACGTTTTTTGTGAGAGTCTATAGACTATATGCTGTGCTAGGGCTACCGCTAGCCTAATGGCTGGCTTGGCTGCTAAGCGGACGGTTTGGCAAGAGTCGCGTATACAAGCAAGATCAAAGGCAAAATAAATGGGATTTGTAGGCACTCTTTTGTTCTGGCTGCTGCTGATTGCAGTGGCAGTTGCGCTGATTATCTTGATTAGCTTATATATCCGAGGGGCCTTTCGGTGGCGACCCGTACTGCATATTGAGCGAGCGATCGCACCCAAACATCCTCAATTCGCCCTAGTCGTCAAAAGCATCACAGAATCACTCTCTACCAGCGGACAGATTGTTGACTTCTGGGACAGCGCCGCAGAGATTCAGCGGGCCCGGCTAGA
This sequence comes from uncultured cyanobacterium, assembly GCA_963793495.1. Taxonomy (GTDB): domain Bacteria; phylum Cyanobacteriota; class Cyanobacteriia; order Phormidesmidales; family Phormidesmidaceae; genus Phormidesmis. The sequence continues at coordinate 288,193 of CAWCAI010000016.1, read as the reverse complement.
GGCCGTTAACAGGGCGCACCGCAGTATCCAGTTTGAGACCTTTATGATGACGCCGGGTAAGCGCAGCGATGACTTTGCCGATGCGATCGCGCAAAAAGCCCTCGAAGGCGTTGAAGTCCAAATGCTAGTTGACACCTGGGGTGGGCGATCGCTCAAAGACAAATACTGGCAGCGGCTGCGAGGCGTCGGCGTACAGGTTGTTTTTTTTAATCGGTTTGACTGGCGAGCCCCTGCGAACTTTGCCGGGCGAACTCACCGCAAGCTGCTAATTGTTGACAATCAGCAGGCACTAATTGGCGGGGCAGGGATTTCTGATCTGTGGGATGGCGTCGAAAAATCGGATGACACGAAGCCCTGGCTAGATATAGAGATGATGCTGACTGGAGAGGTCGTGACCGTGCTGTCAGCAACTTTTCAGGATCACTGGCAGGGACACAGACTAAAAAAGAAGGGTGAGTCAAAATCAGGGGTGACAACTGTCGACATGGACAAGATTTACCCTGTAGAAGACGAGAGCGCTGTATCTTCGTTTAGAAGAGGCAGTGCAGATAAGCAAGAACCAAGCACTATTTTAGTGACACCGGGCACTAAGCCAAGCTATCGCGACTCTTCGATTGAAGTTTTAAAACAAACCCTGATTGCCTGTGCGCGAAAGCGAGTCTGGCTATCGAGCCCTTATTTCTTGCCGAATAAAAGCACTCGGCAAATGTTGATTGCAGCGCAAAAAGCCGGGGTGGATGTGAGAATTTTGACGACGAGCGATCGCAGTGACAAGAAACCGGTCTATTACGCTTCGTACGAAGTGTACGGCTCACTGCTACGAGCAGGGATAAAGATATTTGAATATCAGCCCAGTATGCTCCATGCCAAGATGCTGCTACTAGATAGCGACTGGGCGAACACGGGCAGCGCCAACATCGACTACCGCAGCTTTCTACACAATGATGAGCTAGATATCCTCACAAACTCCTCTACGCTGCTCACAAAAATAGAACAAGCGTTCGAAAAGGGCTTTGGTGAAAGTAAACAAATCAGCCTGCGCCAGTGGCGAAATCGTTCGTTGCTAAAGCATAGAGTGCTCGGTAATCTAGTCCGTCTGGTGCAGTGGCAGCTGTAGATTTTCTATCTATAGGCTTCTCGAAGGGCGGCCACTATGGCCGGAAAGGACCGACCCAGATGCTAGCGCCAGTAACTAGCGGAATCAGCGCAAATATACCTCCGAAGATGAGCGAATGATTCTTGACGAAGGGAACAGAGATCAGCGTCACAATCACGAGTCCACAGTAAAGCAGGGCTGCAAAAGGGACAGTGCAGATGAGGATAATCATCAGACGTTCATTGGATTCAAGGGATGACATTTAGAAAGGGAGGAGGTAAGGATAAGAAATTTTTTCGGGAATGTAGAAAGGCAAGTCTGTAGCTGCACTCAGATTAGAGACGAGCGTTTACCATACATACTGTATCGATTATCTTATATAGATCGCCAGTACAGATCGCCAATACAGATCATCGAGCGTCTGTAGAATCTCCATCACCTTAGCCACCTGTTTTTTTCTGTTGTTTTTATAGCCTTTAAATTTTGTTGTCTAATCAACCTCCCAAAAAGAAGTCTCCGAAGCAGGAAAAAGCCGATCTTCCTGGGAAACGTCCTAGAAAACGCCCCGGAAAAAGAAAGAGCAACGATCCTGGTCCGGTTTTACTGACGGCACTGATGTTCTTAGGTGTGGCCTGGACGCTGCATATGTGGTCTGTCTCGCCACAGGTCCGGGACTTGCTAGGGGCTACAGATTGGGTAGCTTCGCCTTTACCGCTGGAGATGAAGGGCGGCGATCCTTACATACGGGCACTGATGCGGACAATTTCGGCTGGGGAGTCGAATACGGCTGATCCCTATCGGCTGCTGTACGGCGGTCAGCGGGTAAAGGATCTGAGCGCCCACCCTGATGAGTGTGTGACGATTGTCAACGGGCCAAACAAAGGAGACTGTACGACAGCAGCAGGACGCTATCAGTTCTTGACTTCGACCTGGCAGCTAGAGGCGCAGCGGTATCATCCCGAGCGACCCGCCTGGTATGAAGTGTGGGAGCAGCCTAGCTTTGAGCCGGTGTATCAAGATGAGGTGGTCTATGCCTGGCTAGCAGATACCAGTGCTTGGAATATTGATATTGCAGAGCAGCTACGGGCGGGGAATGTGAATGCGGTGCTAGAGGCGCTGTCTGGGACTTGGACAAGTCTGGGCTATGGCATAGAGGACAACAGTATGTCGGCGCTACTGCCCCAGATTTATGAAGAGATGCTGGCTGAAGAGCTGTCGCAGCAAGCGTCGAAATGACTAACGCCGTAAGCGGTTAGAGCGTCTAAATGCCAAATTAACTGCTAAATCATAGAGCGATGAGATGAGAGAGACTGCGACATCCGCGTGAGGTAAAATGATTGCCTGCTAGGTGCGGATCTTTTGATGGCTACATATCGGACGGTAATTTTAGAAGCGCATGATGGTTCGAGATGGCGATCGCTCTCTCAGCTACCTACTTGTGACGATGCGCGGTTGAACCACTTTCTGCTGTGGGAGAATCCAAGCTGGCCCACGGCGCAGCGACGAGCTAACAATTTTCCACCTTTGCCAGATAACTGTAGCGAACGAGTACGCGATCGGTTGAAGGGTCTGGCGTACTACATCACGACTTGTTTGAAACTGAGTGAGTTTAAAGCAGGTGTAGAACAGGTCGCCAAAGGCTACAGAGAACATAGTATGCAGGTGATGACAGAGATGAGAGGTGCGATCGCAATGGCAGAAGTCTTGACAGAGGGCAATATTCCCGTCCGCTTCATTATCTTGTTGGATTACTAGAAACGCTGTAAAACTATGGCGAGCCTTCCCTATGTTTTTCGAGTGGTCATGGCTTTGATCTAGCGTGGCGCGATCGCTTATCCTCATACATCAGCTGATCGGCTCTCTCCCAAGCGCCCTTGAGCCCGCTCGCAGGCGATCGCTCCGCTATCCCAATCGAGGCCTGTATGTTAGCGGCTAGCAGCGCCGCCCTAGTGCGCTCAAGCAGCGTTTTACCCACATCAGCTAGGCTGCACTCTACGCTGATAATGCCAAATTCGTCTCCTCCTAGCCTGGCTACACAATCAACCTTACGCGCCACCTGGCGAAGAATCTGGCCTGTCCGCTGAAGCAGCAAATCGCCTGCTGCATGGCCTCGGTGGTCATTTTCGTACTTGAGCCCATCGAGATCGACTATCATCATCGTGGCCGGATTTCCATATCGGCGGCAGCGTTCTTCTTCGACAGCTAAAAACCGATCCCAAGCACGCCGGTTGTACAGCTGCGTGAGGGCATCCACCGAAGATTCCATCCGCAGCCGTTCAGAACGGCGGGCATTTTCTGCTGCGCTCAGTTCTAGATCAAGCACCGTTTCCAACATCTTTGCAAGCAGCTGTATCAGCGCCTGTTCTTCTACTAGTGAAGCTGGCTGCGAGTGCGGGTCAACACCGCAAAGCGTCCCAAACAAACTACCGTCTCGGCGGCGCAAAGGGTAGCCCACATAGGCTTTAATTTCGACCTGCGAACCAATAGCAGCTGCCTTATAAGCAGGGATCAAGTCCGACTGGGGGGCAATGCACGGCCCGTGACCCTGGACCATTTCCGAGCAAAATGAATCGCTCCATTGGAAAACAATGCCTGGCGTCACATTGTAGCCATGGTCTTCGCTTTGAAGCACAATCCAATCATTGCCATCCTTGCGGGTTACCATCCAAAGAGAAAACTTAAAGCGCTGGTGTAAAAATTTCAGCACAGCGCGACTGGCAGACTCAAAATCACTAAAGGACAAACCGTCCGTAGTGGCTGCTTTCTCCATGCTCATAATCTTGCGTAAGGTAGGCTAAGTCCGGGAGCACCTAATTGCGTAGGTATAGCCCGAGCGCTAATATCGTACTAGAATTGCTCTACTACAGGTGCACCAACCGCTTCTATGAACTTTGCGGCGATTTTAAGCGGTTCTTTATTCTTTGTTTTATTAGCAGGACAATCTGGTGAGACCCAGACCGTTCTCTCCATGGCAAAGTTTCAACAAATGCAGTCTTGCCAAGCGGAACCTTGGTATATAAGGCTTTGGCAAATAGAATCTTGGCCGGATGAGGGGTTTAAAACAGTCTCGAAGCAGATTAATCTTCTTTTGATTGAGCTGACAATTTGTGGATCGCTCAGTGTCCTAGCAGCGCTTATCTTTCGGCAAAACCGTCTTAAGAAAGAGATTCAGCTTCATCAGCAAGCCGCCATGCGCTCAAAGGCGATCGCAAGAGCGAGTGAAGAACGCTATGCGGCACTGGCAAAAGCGGCTCCAGTGGGAATCTTTCGAGGGGACGCAGACGGTAGATGCACCTATGTCAATCAGTGTTGGTGTCAAATAACCGGACAGTCACTGGCAGTGGTAGAAGCGGCTGGCTGGCCGCTGGTGCTGCATTCTGACGATCGCCAGCAAGTAGGTGCCGACTGGTTGCAGACTGTTAAAGAAAATCGCTTTACTAATTTTGAGTGTCGCATTCAGCGGCCTAATGGGACACAGCGCTGGGTCTATGTTCAGATCGCAGCTGAGCAGGATGACGCAGGAGATATTGTCGGCTATGTAGGCACCTTCACCGATATTGACGATCGCAAACGGTCTGAAAAAGCGCTGAAACGAAGTGAGGCTCATCAGCGGGCTCTAGTCAGTGTTTTGCCAGATCTGATTATGCGGATTAGTCGGGAGGGTGTTTTCTTAGAGTTTCTAGCCTCTCCTAACTTTCGAGTATTAGGAGAGCCAAAAGATTGGATAGGCTATCATGTCTCGGATGTGCTGCCCCCAAAGCTAGCTCAGCAGCGTTTGACAGTGATTAGGCGGGTGCTACAGACTCAGACTATTGAAATTTATGAGCAGGACTTTTCGATTGATGGCACTGTTCAAGTAGAAGAGGTTCGAGTAGTTCCTCACGGCGCTGGTGAAGTGTTGTTTTTAGTACGTGATGTGAGCGATCGCAAACAGGTCGAACTTGCCTTACAACAAAGCGAAGCCCAAAGCCGAAGTATCTTAGCTGCGATTCCAGATTTTATGTGCCGGGTTGGTATTGACGGCATCTACCGCGAGTTTATCTCTCAACCGCGCGACTTCGCTTTGGTTCCACCAGTTGGACTTGCCGGTCAGTCTATGCGCGAAGTACTGCCCCTAGAAATTGCGGCTCGACAGCAACAGTCTCTGCAAAGAGCGGTGGAAACTGGCGAGATGCAGGTATACGAGCAAACTGTTCAAATAGGCGATCGCATTCAAGAAGAGGAAGTCAGAGTGATCAAAAGCGGCGCGGATGAGGCGCTGTTGATGGTCCGCGATATTAGCGATCGCAAGCAAGCAGAAAAGGCGTCTACAACAAAGGCTGCGGCAAGAGCAGGCCATCGGCCAGGTTGTTCAGGCTATTCGCAACTCCCTTGATTTGGCCACTATCTTTGCGACAGCTACTGCCGAAACCGCTCGGCTCCACCCCGATCTCAACTGCTCAATTGTTCAGTATCTGCCTGAGCAGAATCTTTGGAAGGTTCTTGCAAAGTTCTGCCAAACGCCAAATTTGCCGGATAGCACGGGGAATGAAATTCCAGATGTCGGCAATCCACTGGCCACGCAGCTCAAACAGCTCAAAATTGTACGAGTCGAGGATACTCGCAGCCTCAAAGATCCGGTTAATCACAGCTTTGCACAGACTCTCTCCGGGGCCTGGCTATTGATTCCGCTAGTCATTGAAGGAAAGGTCTGGGGAAGCTTGACGCTGACCACTATTCGGCATGGCTTTCGGTGGGAAGACGAGCTAGTCGATCTAGCCAAAGCAGTAGCAGGACAGTTAGAGGTTGCTATTCAGCAGGCGCAGCTATATCAGCAGGTTGCAGCCGAAAAGCAAAAGCTGTTGAAAAGTCAATCAGCGCTCGCTCAAGCTCAACAGATTGCCCGGATCGGTAATTGGGAGCTAGATATTGACACGCAATCTATGGTCTGTTCAGAGAACCTGTTTCGTCTTTTTGGCTATGATCCATTCACCTATGAACTTAGTCTGACTAGAGTGCTCACCCATCATGTTCACTCTGATGACCGCTTTCTTCTAGAACAGGCTCTATCGCGATCCTTTTTAAAGGGAACAGCTTCCGAACTCGATCTACGCTTCTTCAGAGCCGACGGTTCAATGGGCTATTTAGAAATCCGGGCGGAGGCCATTCGAGATCGAGAGGGCCGGATTGCCAAACTATTTGGCACTGCTCTAGACATCACCGACCGCAAGCAGGTAGAGGAAAACCTTGAAAAAAGCGAACGACGTCTCCGTAGCTTAGCTGCCAATCTTCCAGGTGCGCTCGCTCAATATGTCCTTCACGCCGATGGTTCAGATAGCATGGTGTACATGAGCCCTGGCTGCTATGACCTATGGGAGGTAACCGCTGAGGAAATTGTTGAAGACACTCAAATTCTATGGGACATGGTTCCAGATGAAGATGAACCTGCCATGCGAGACTCTATCGCTGTCTCTGCGCGATCGCTAGAACCCTGGATATGGGAATGGCGCATGATCACACCTTCAGGTCGAACAAAATGGCTACAGGCTGCCGGACGCCCGGAGCGCCGGGATAACGGCGATGTTGTCTGGGATACGGTATTTTTGGACATTAGCGATCGCATTCAAATAGAACAACAGCTCAAACACGATTCTCTCCACGATAGTTTGACAGGCCTACCTAATCGCAGTCTGTTGATGGAGCGGTTAAATCTGTCTTTGGAAAAAGTCAATCGCCATCCTCGCTATCAATTTGCAGTACTCTTCTTAGATCTCGACAACTTTAAAGTCATCAACGACAGCCTCGGTCATCTGGTCGGCGATCAGCTGTTGTTGTCGATTGCCAGATTGCTATCAACGACCGTTCGTGAGACTGATTTGGCAGCAAGGCTAGGCGGCGATGAATTTGTGATCCTACTCGACGGACTAGACCATAGATCAGAGGCCGAACAGATTGCTGAGCGGGTCTTATCGCTTTTAAGCCATCCCCTACAGATAGGCAGCTATGAGGTATTTATCGGTACGAGCATCGGTATCACGCTTGGTTCGGACTGCTATCAAAGTGCGGAGAACCTGCTGCGAGATGCTGATCTAGCCATGTACGATGCCAAGCATAGAGGACGAGGCTGCTATGCACTTTTTGATCCTAGTATGCATTCTCAGGCACTACAGCGCCTGCAAGTAGAAAACGATTTGCGCAAAGCCCTAAGAAGCAATGAGTTTGTGCTGTACTACCAGCCTGTTGTGAATCTTACAACCCGGAACATTCAAGGGTTTGAGGCGCTGATTCGATGGCGACATCCCGATCGAGGGCTGCTATTACCGATAGAGTTTATTGAAATTGCCGAGGAAACTGGTCTGATCGAGCCTATAGGCAGGTGGGTGCTACAGACGGCCTCTAAGCAGCTATCGCAGTGGCAAATGCAGTTTTCTAGCAGTAGTCTCACCTCTCCTACAGCCTCTTCTATGGAGAATCGAATGCTGCAAGTCAATGTCAATCTCTCTGTTAGACAGCTGCGGAGTGCCTTGCTTTTAGAGCTCGAAGAAACGGTAGCGGCCTGTGCGATCGCATCCAACAGCCTATGCCTGGAAATTACTGAGAGTATGCTAGTCGAAAATATTGATATCACAGTCCAGCTACTAGAGAAAATTAAAGCTGTTGGTGTGCGTATCAGCATCGACGACTTCGGCACCGGCTACTCATCGCTGAGCTACCTACATCAGCTACCGGTTGATTCTCTGAAAATCGATCGGAGCTTTGTTAGCCCGATTGACGGCAACGATCGCCATCAGACTATCGCTGAATCGATTACGGCGCTGAGTAAACTGCTAAAGCTAGAGGTGATTGCAGAAGGCATCGAAACCGAACAACAGCTAGAGTGGCTGCGATCGCTGGGCTGCCAGCTAGGACAGGGCTACCTATTTTCTCGGCCAGTCTCAGCAGAGCAGGCCACGCAGATGCTCGTCCAAGCAGGTTTCTACTGATGAGCTTCCCAGTGCCTGCGCTGATAGCTCTTGCTAACGCGAGTACCTGCTGCTGAAGAGAAAAACGCACTCATCGGGGCGACAACTGGCACCCAGCCGCTTGCGTGAAAGCCAGTCAGGCTAACTAGATAGACGCTCAACAAACCGCCTGCTCCAAATGCAATTAAAATAGGCCCCTTTTGGGTGAGGACCATCAGCGCACTCCCAGCTGCGCTCAATGAAACAATCCAGACAATTTCCCCCCATTCTGGCCAATCCCACAGCAGGCGATCGCGATCGACCACAGCCGACAAAATCTGACTGGCAACTTGAGCATGAACTACAACGCCGGGCATCTGCTCTAGCGTACTATCGGTATTATACGGCGTTAAAAACAAATCTCTTCCACTTGCCGCCGTGATACCAACTAGAACAATCTTATCTCTAACTAAATCAGGATCAAAGCGATTGCTTAAAACCTCCGAGAAAGTGACAGTTGGCGCTACTGAGCGCAAAGAGCGATATCGAATAGGAATTTGGTAATTCTCTATGACTATGCTCTTGTATCCGCCGAAATTTGCAGACATGTTTTCAAACGGTATGCCGCCCAGCGTTAGCACCTCATCGGCAGCGGGAGTGATGTTCTCGATTTGCTTGAGATAGCGCATGGCTAGCTCTGTTCCTAGCGAGAAGATGGGTAGCTCTAGTTTGCGCTCTCCGGCCAAACCATCACTGGCCAAACTATCACTGGCCAAACTATCACTGGCCAAACCATCACCGGCCAAACCATCACCAGATAGACCAACCATTGCCCGTCTGACTCGAAAGTCTCGATCGATTGCTATGTTATTAAAGCTAATTTGTTCGACGGCTGACCCGGCGGGCGGCTGGACAAAGGCGTCGTTTTCTCCGCCTAGATGCGTAATCGTGACTACGTTAGATTGGTGCAAGCTTTCTCTAAAGGCTTCTGTTCCAGGCTCCTGTGGCTGGTCGCGCGCTAGATTGAGACCAATACTCACGGGCTGATGCTGCTGTAGGTTTTCAACAGCTTTTGCCACCGACTGGTCAGAAGGAATTCTTCTTTGTAGCGATCGCAAGTCCGCCTCTGTAATCTCAACTACCAGCAGCCGCTGATCGGGTTCCTGGTCTGGCTGAGCGCTCACCCATCCATCCCACACCGCTAGCTCAGCTGGCATAAACGCACCTGTCTGCCGTAATCCCAATATGACAGCGCTCGTAATCAGCGTAGAAATCAATACCGTTAGCCGCTTTGCCTGGCGACCCATCTTCCACCGCACAATTACCGTCTGAGCTTCGCTATTCCAATCCTCTCTAGCCGCCTCCGGCTTTAGGGAAGTGTCGGCTACTGCAATTTCGTTGGGCAGTTCATCCAATCGAGCCAGATCGCGCTGCACTTCTTCGACAGTTTGATAGCGCTGATAGATGTAGTGCCGAGTCATTTTTGCTAGCAGCACCGCCAGTCCAGGGCTTACCTGGGCATATTGCTGCCACTGCGGCTCCAAACTTTCGGGCGATTCGGGCAAGTCAGTCGGCGATCGCCCGGTCAAAGCATGGATGATCGTCATTCCTAGCGCATAGATATCGCTGCTGTAGCGCGGCTTGCCAGAGAGCTGTTCACTAGGGGTATAGCCTTGGGTGCCAATGCCAATCGTCAGCGCGGACTTCTCACCCGTATGCAGCCGGGTCCGAATTTGTTTTACCGCACCAAAATCGATCAGCGCAATCTCATCACTGTCTTTTCTGCGGATGAGATTATCGGGCTTTAAATCTCGATGAATCACCCGATGACTATGCACAAAAGCCAGCACGGATAGCACTTTCTCTAGTAGCGTGATCGCCTGCGCTTCGGTGAACTTCCCCTTTCTCTTAATCTCTTCTTCTAGTGAACAGCCGTCAATAAACTCTTGAACGAGATAAAACTCTTTTTCTTCTTCAAAAGAATGCAGCAGCGTAGGAATATGTGGGTGAGAGCCCAGTTTTTCGAGGGTGTCAACCTCTGTTTGGAACAGTCGCCTTGCTACCTTTAGAAAGCTCTTGTCCTGACTGGCAAGCTGAAGCTGTTTGACTACGTAGGGATGAGTAAGGCCCGGATTGCTCTGATCGTCTGCTGAAATATCGACTGCCAGATAGGTTTGGCCAAATCCCCCTGACCCTAGAATGCCCGTTAGTTTATAACGGCCAATTAATGTTTGTTCCAGCATGATGCCCCGTTGCTGTCTGGTATGTATTTTACCCAGATGCAAAGGGGAGATGGCTGCGAGCGTGTTTGGCTGTTGGGAAAGGGGAACAGGGAGAATGGGGACGGGGGAAAGGAAAGTGTGCTAGTAGCGGATGTATAGGGTAACTTGGCCGTCGATGGTTTGTTCTTGTCCTAGGACAACTGTGTTGGCAGTATCGGCCATTCGACTTTCTAGGGCTACCGGTCGAGGGGCTGGGGCGCTGACGGAACCGATAGAAATATTAACGATTTCTGCGCGGGAGAGTCCGAGTGTGCCTAGGACCGTGTCGGCCTGCTGCTGGGCGTCTTCTACGGCGCTAGCTAGGGCCTGCTGTCTGGCGGTGGCGATCGCGTCATCTGCGGCAACAAAGCTGACGCCGTTGATTTGAGTTGCACCTCGGTTGACAGCTTCGTCTATGACCGGACCTGCTGCTTCAGTTGGCACTCTGAAGCTGACGGTGTTGGTTGCCTGGTAGCCAATCAATATCTGCCTATTATCGGTATAGTCGTAGCGGGGATTAAGCGAAATGCCGCTGGTTTCTAGCTTTTGAATATTGTCTTGCGATCGCAGCCATTCAATCACAGCGCTAGACTGCTGAGCCGCCTGCTGCTGGGCCGCCTGAGCTGTCTTTGCTTCTATATTCACGCCCAAATCCACCTGAGTCAGGGTCGTTGGAATTGACTGTAGACCTACTCCAGTCACGCTCAACACTCGCTCTGACTGATACACGGGCATCCCCCCATTCACCTGAGCCACTGCCGAACCGGGACGCACTGCGCAACCCACCACCGGAACCAAAGTTAATACCGCTAGTGCTAATCCCCAGCCCCGTTTTCTAGATAGCTCGAATCTTGTCTGCAAAAGTCCCATCACAATTCTCCTCTTCTTCGCCTGTCAAAATACAGAACTACTCACTACAGAATACAGATCCCGTTACTGAGAAAAGAGGTGGTTTCAGTTTTAGTAACCTTTATTTGGCAAAAGCTATCTGGCAAATACTAGCGGGCTATGGCCAAGCGAGCATGTCCGGCAATAGAAAGTGTCACTTTCTATTCATCTTTTTCTTTTCGCGCAGCAGGGCAACCCGCAACCCCAAGTAGTAAGCAATGAAGCTAGCAACTGTTCCAACTACGAGAGAGCCTACCAGCAGCGCTGCGGTTGCAGACACGCCGAGGTCCATCCATTCCTGCATACCAGCGGCAGAAGAGGGAATCGCAATGTCGTTAGGCAGGCGCAGCAGCCAGCGTCCCACCTGAAAATTGAGAGCAAAAATAGGAACGTAGGTGAGCGGATTGCTAACCCAGGTGCCAACGGCGGCCATGATTTTGTTACCGCGAATCAGCGCTGCGATCGCAACGCCAATAATCGTCTGAAAGCCCAGTAGCGGAAACGACCCGGCAAATACCCCAGCCGCAGTGCCTCTGGCGATCGCATGAGGGCTTCCCTGCATTCGCAAAAAGCGAATATAAAAATAGCGCAGCAGCCGCTGCCAGTAGAGCAGGTTAAATCTTTTCAACACAAAATTATCGGGTAAGCGCTTTCGCTTGGCAGATCTCTTTCTTCTACTTGTCTTTTTTATATCTGATTGTTTGATTGGAGCTGGCTGAGCTGGCCTTTCCATCAGGGCCAAAGACTCTAGGCGGTTTGAGGAATACGTTGTCGGGTAGGCAACAGATGGTAGGTAGCGCTCTCCCTTCGACAGTAGCGACGGCTGGCTGCTATCAGCAGCATTGTTTTTTGGCATCGAGTTTTGCATGGCTTTTAGCGGCTCTGTCCTCAGTTTCCTCGCACGGTCTCTTTGAGTGTTACCCGTTGAAGGCTAGCTCAGCAGTTTTCAGTGATATTCTCGGCTTCTCAATCCAACAGTGCTTGTAAAGCGCTGCCTTTGATTGGATATCTCGAACACTACCTCCCATTAGACATCGTCTCTCGCTAGACATTGTCCCTATTTAGACAGTTCTCTAAAGTGTTTCAATCTGTCATTAACCTGCTATGTCGGCGGGTGAATGTCTAAAAGAGATGCCTATCTATTGAGACTATTCTATATCACTGCCTAAGAGCATCTACCGAGTGAGCGATAAATTCGCCGTGATATTACGGAGAGCAGCCTACAGCTTCATACTCTCAAACATTGATATGTTGTGGCTTAGACCGTACAGTTTCTTCACGGACCTTTTCTTCGCTAGCTGGCTCATTCGACTATGCCTCAGGCCATTCGCCAAGCCGAAACTATTGTTGCGATCGCCACTGCCATCGTCCCTCAGCAGGGTAGTGTCGGCATCGTCAGGCTATCGGGATTAGATGCGATCGCGATTGCCAAGCAGCTCTTCCACGCCCCCGGACACCAGCTGTGGGAAAGCCACCGCATTCTATACGGGCACGTACACAGCGATCAGGCCATCATTGATGAAGCGCTGCTGCTACTGATGAAATCACCTCGCTCTTACACCCGTGAAGATGTCGTTGAATTCCACTGTCACGGCGGCATTATGGCCGTACAGCAGGTTCTCCAGCTCTGCCTTCAGCAGGGCGCTAGACTAGCTCAACCAGGTGAATTCACGCTCCGCGCTTTCTTAAACGGTCGCCTAGATCTAACTCAGGCCGAAAGCGTTGCCGATCTGGTAGGGGCCCAGTCCCCACAGGCGGCTCAAGCGGCGCTAATGGGCATTCGTGGCAAGCTCGCCGAGGCCATTCGTCAGCTGCGTAGTCAGTGCTTAGATGTGCTCGCAGAGGTAGAGGCTAGAGTAGACTTTGCCGATGATTTGCCGCCTATTGATGAAGATGACGTGCGATCGCGTCTCCAAGCCATCCACCAGCAAATCACCCAAATTCTTTCTACTGCCCACCAGGGCGAACTGCTTCGCACCGGGCTCAAAGTCGCCATCATCGGCCAGCCCAACGTCGGCAAATCCAGCCTGCTCAATGCCTGGAGCCAGAGCGATCGCGCCATCGTCACCGACCTCCCCGGCACCACCCGCGACGTTGTCGAATCCCAGCTAATCGTTGGCGGCATTCCCATTCAGGTTCTAGACACCGCTGGCATCCGCACCGCCACCAACGCAGTCGAAAAAATCGGCATCGAACGCTCCCTCATCGCCGCCCAGTCCGCAGACCTAGTCCTATTAACCATAGACGCCACCCTTGGCTGGACCAAAGCCGAACAAACCCTCTACGAAAAAATCAAACACAAACCCCACATCCTCATCCTCAACAAAATAGACCTCCTCCCCTCCTCCCCCATCCCCCATTCCCCATTCCCCCATTCCCCCATTCCCCATTCCCCAGTCATCCAAACCGCCGCCACCACCAATCAAGGCATCCTTGACCTCGAAGCCGCCATCCTCAACGCCGCTAACACCGGCAGCCTCACCGCCGCCAACACCGATATCGCCATCAACCAGCGCCAGGCCGCCGCGCTCACCCAGGCTGGAATTGCGCTTACCCAAGTCGAACAAACGATAGAGAATCTGCTTCCTCTGGACTTTTGGACCATTGACTTACGCATCGCCATCTATGCTCTTGGCGAAGTCACCGGCGAAGAAATGACAGAATCCATGCTCGACGAAATCTTCAGTCGCTTTTGTATCGGCAAATAAAATCTCCTTTGCTCGAGCCTCCCTTGTATCACCAATGCCACCCTTCTAAAGGCAAAGCTTTAGCGACGACAAGGCTTACCCAAGCCTCTATAAAACAGCTCTTAGAACAGGTCGCAGAATTCACAGTCGAGAATTCACCATTAGAGAACGCTCCGGCGGGGAACGCTACATCCCAGAGAGCTACATTGGGCGATTTGCTACAGACCATTCCCATACCCGGTGGCAATTGGCCGTCCTGGCTGGGAGACGCCAACTGGCAAGTTTGAAGTGTTTCATCAAATTACCGACCCTGGCAGGACAAACCGTAATTCTGTAGGACGCGCCGCTTCTCACGGGTGCATTCGAATGTATAACGAAGACGTTCGTCAGCTATACGAAATGGTGGAAGTGGGTACGCCTGTGACGGTTGTGCCTTAGTGGTAGCCGCGATCGCTATAGGAAAAGTTCGCTGTCCGCTACTGTAGCGGAGCTTAACGATCTTTAGTCGGTTTCTATTCTAGAATTGCAGATATAGCATACGGCTGCACACTCGAGGGTTTTCATTTGCTGAAAACTTGAGTGAAAACCTGTAGAGCAAAGCGGTAAATGCTATACCTACCCTCTAGAGAAGTTGCTTTATGTCAGTAGAAGCCGTTGGAAATCCGACCCCAAAAGCGGATCAGCTAAAGAGTGCAATCGAAAAACAGCTGCCCGATATCATCGCTAGCTTCAGCCGAGTTTTACAAGACGACTTTGGCTTTGAGGATATTCGAGTCGGTGGGTTTACAGTCGTTCCAGCAGCGGTGGCAACTGCCAATATATCTTGTGATGAAGAAGGCTGTTCCGTTGCGGAAGGTGATGAGTCATAACGTCTCTGGCAACAGATCACCTAGCGTAGATATTTAAGCTGCTTCGAGCTGCTTGGCGATGTCGAGCAAATATTGCTTGATGGAATCGTGGGTGTGCTCAGCTTCAGGTAAAGGGAGCTGGTTGGGCTTTTGGAAGTGAGGGCGATCGCCTGTGAGTTTGGCTTGAGCGATCGCAATCCGTCTAGCGAATTCATAGAAAGTTGTAGACTCACTCAATAGGCTTTCAACTATCTCAAAGAGAGCGCCTAAAGGGGTGTCTAGCTGACGGCTGACGCGGATATCGGCGATGCTCCAGACGTACAGCTCAGTCGCTAAAGCACCTGTGGGGTCATCGCTGTGCGTGGTGATGAACTGCTTGATTGCGTTGGTAGCCCGGAGCGGACGAGGAATCGCCGATTCTCCTTTCATAAAGCTGCCGCCTTCCCTGCCGATGGCCTCGGCTAGAGAAAATTTTCGTTCAGCGCGAATCTCTCTTTGAAGATCGTTGTTTAACGAAGGCGCGCTGCTCGGCGTGACTGCTTTCTCACGCTCGGACTGCCGTGCTGAAGTCTCTTTTGGCTTGGAGAGTTTGCTCAGCCAGTCTACGAGAAAAGAGAACATGGCTTAAGCCTGTAATTTTTATCTGCTGAGCGAACTTATCTGCTGAGTGAACTGAGCTGGGCGACAGGTTGGACGGTAGATGGGTCAGTGCGATCGCTCAATCTATAGAAATCTCGCAGGACAGCGGCGTAGGTGTCTCCTGAGAGTGTGTTCATGTTGTGATCTGCGCCACGGGCAATGAAAAGCTGCTTAGGGTGGGGCGTGGCTGCGTAGAGCTGATGGCTAAACTTGGTAGGTATGTCAAAATCTCGATCGCCATGGACGTAGAGAACAGGCATCTGTAAGCTTCTGACCTTACTAAGGGAATCAAACGGCTCAGTTAAGAGCGCCTCAATCGGAAACATTCGGTAGATGTTCTTAGCGTCAACGACATCCCTCATCGTAGTGAAGCTACTTTCGACAATAACGCGATCAATCTCGGGATGATGGCTAGCTAGGTCAATGACGACAGCACCGCCCATAGAATGACCAGACAGGACTATATTTCTAGGAGATATTCTCTGCTCTGTGACCAGATAGCTGAAAGCCGCCTCTGCATCGGCAAACATGTTTTGCTCGCTAGGGACAGGGCCGCTGCTTTGCCCATAGCCACGATAGTCAAAAGCAAGAACAGAGCATCCTTGAGCATGATGAAAGCGAATGCGCTCTGTGTTGTAGCTGACGTTGCCGTAGTTACCATGGCAAAAGAGCATAACTCGACTGCTGCGATGGTTGGGAACCCACCAGGCGTGCAGATAGCCTGGTTCATTCTGCTCAACCGTGCTGGCCAGCTTGGCTTTGTCTGTCAGAGAGCCGGTTTGACGAATAGGAATCCAGATGTCTTCGTAAGCTAGTCCTACCTCAGCTGGGGTTTTCACAATCTGCGGTAGAGGGCGGTAGATCAGTCTAGTTTGAACGCTGTATAAAGCAAAGCAAGCGCCGGCATAGGCAATCGCAGCTATGCCACCTGCCCACATGCTAGCACCTAGTCCAGCCCATAAGGGCCAAAAAGAATCTTTGGGCGCGGCAGTAGCAAGAACATGGGAAGGCAGGCTCTGAGAAAAAGGCATGGGCGAAACAGGAACAGTCTACAAATGTGTGGTGGACTCAGTGTATCGCTGTAGCGCCCACAAAAAAGGTGCCCATAGACACCCTTTTATCGTATGCAGTTGTTTCCCTAGGTAGAAAATAACGCCGTTTTCTACCTTTTCTTCTTGTGGTTTCTGCCCTTCTGCTTACTTACGGAACCATTTGGATGCGATCGCACCAAGCGCCGCGCCGACAAGTGGATTACTGAGAAACTTCAAAATCGCTGGCTGGTCAGCTAGCACCTCTTGAAAGATATCAGGATGCGCAGTATAGGTAAAAGACGCCAGCTTACCCACGTCATCTGCGTTCATTTTGCGAGCGCTGTGAGTAGACAGACCGAGCTGCTTTTCTAAGTCACGTTCGCTCAAGCCTCTTTCCTTTAGATGCTTGAAAAAGTCGCGAGCGACGTCATCGCGCTCGTTGGGCTTGATTTTATCAATAGCGCTACGGAGTTCGGGATCCATTTGAGCCGCCGGAACCCGCTCGGGATGAAAAGATCGCTTAATCAAGCCATGACGTTCGTCTCGAGAAGAGCGATCGGCAAAGTCGTCAAAGCTCTTGTACTTTTCCCCAAGAGCGTCGTTACCGTTTGGCTCAAGAATCTCTTTGTTACCGTCTGCGAGATCTTTCATAATCTCGCGCTTGTACTTATCACTACTTGTCGACATATAGCCTCTCTAAATTTGCGTAGGGTGTGCTGGCGTCATAGAACTTACTTGTCTGCTAAGACAAGGTTCCTTTCAATATTCTCTAAATTCTCTAAGGTGTGTTGTACTCTACCTGACTGGACTGTGCATCATAGTCAACGGTGAGAATGGGTGCCTTATCTGGAGCAAAGACCAGTACCTGCAAATCTTTGTTTGGAAAGCTTTTGCGGAACCCTTGCAGCAAAGATTTCGAAAGATCTTTGACTTCATTGGGACGGACCGATTCAGTAATCACTACGCCAAGCTGGTTGTTGTCTCTAACGTAAGCATCAGAAACCAGTCCTTGAGCAGCGCTGACGACCCAGTCTCCATATTCTTGCCCTTTGGCAGAATTGCCCCGCTCTAGCTGGCCGTATCCAACTGTAGAAGCAGCCGGAGCCTCGGTAGTCGCGGTAGAGCAGGCAGTCGTCGAGACGGTGAGAAGCAGCACGAGAGCAATGGCCGTAAGCCAGCGGCGGCTGCGTTGAAAGAAAGTCATAACGTTTCCATGGTCCTTTACCTATACGATATGTAAGTATTGCATCATGAAAATGGGCTAACTGCTTGCCTCTATAGAGAGAGATTTTTTGAGTTCTCAACATCGCTCAAAATCAGGCAGTATGAGGATAAGCACAAACCTGCTGCTATCGATCTTCTCGATGGGCCGGTAGAGTGATGATATCGGTAGAAATAGGTCGGTAGAAATAGGTGCTGAACAGGCGCTTTAGCTGTCGGCTCATAAGATACAGCAACCTGGAAACACTCTGAAAAAAGACAAAATCCAACGCTACTAACAAGGCTACTTGAATACCTTGCCTGATCAGGAAAAAGCGGACAATTCTTATCTAATTAATCACTTTGGCCACCATTCCAAGCCGATAGATGGACCAAGTAAGCTGATGCTAGAAGGGACAAAAACAGCTATGTGCTCTGCTCTATGGGAATGGAAGTCCGAGCAAAATTCGCTGCCTGAGATTGGTTGCAAAGCCATTTGCTTGGATGGCGCTAGAAATCCAATCTGAATCGCCGAGACGACAGAAGCGACTGTTTGCCCACTTAACCGGGTAGATGCTTAGGATCGAGGATTAAATAACCTGCTGATCTCTACCCGACCACCCTTCGACTACGCTCAGGGTTCGGTAACGGCAACTTACGATGGCTGAGCGCAGTCGAAGCCAAAACCCACCAGTCCGCGAAAGCGGCTTTTATTAAATCTTCATTCCTTAGTTAGGATCAGTATTAAGATCAATTTAATCTCCCCTTCTTTTTGAAAAATGACAGTAGCTACTTCTTTAGCCTCAGATTCTTTAGCCTCAGAAAAAAAGACCCGGCGTGCTGAGAAGCGCTATCCAAAGGACTGCACTTTCTCTAAAGCAGATTGGGATGCGATCGCCCCCTTCTGGTACCCGGTCGCCTTCAGCAAAGACGTACAGACTGAACCTGTTGGCACGAAGCTACTCGACCAGCGCCTAGTCATCTGGCGAACCTCATCCGCACCTGATGCAAAGCTCTGCGTCGCCAACGACATCTGCCTCCATCGCGGCGTACCGCTCAGCATGGGCCACGTCGAAGCTGAGCAAATCATCTGCAAATACCACGGTCTGCACTACAGCGCCACCGGTCAATGCACCAAGATACCGGCTGATCCAGACGCGCGCATTCCCGCTCGACTCTGCCTAAAAACATATCCGGTCCAAGAGGCATACGGTCTGATTTGGACGACGCTGACGGGTGATGAAAGAGCGGAGCTGCCGCTGTTTCCAGAGTGGGAAGAGGACGATTATCAGCCAATCTTGCCAGATGCGGTAGACGTGAACGCGGCGGCGGGTCGGCAGATGGAGGGATTTTTGGACGTGGCGCATTTTGCCTGGGTCCATGCGGAATCTTTTGGCGATCGCACCAACCCCGTCGTCCCCACCTACAGCGTCACCCCCACCGCCTACGGCCACAAAGCCAACTACACCAGCACCGTCAGCAACTTCCCCAAAGGTCTACAGCACAGAGCCCCAAAAGACTTTCAATGGCTCCGCGCTTTCGAGGTTTTTCTTCCCTTCACCGCCCTACTGCGCGTCCACTTTCCCGGTGACGATCGCCTGTGCATCCTCAACGCCGCTTCTCCTATTTCTGCTCGCAAAACCCGTGTCTTTTGCCCGATCGCTCGCAACTTCGATAAAGATCAGCCGCTCGAACCGGTCTACGAATTCAACTATCAAATCTTTAACGAAGACAAGGAGATTGTTGAAGCTCAGTACCCAGAAGATTTGCCGCTAGACCTACGTGCGGAAACTCATATCGAAGCTGACCAAAGTTCTATCGCCTACCGAAAAGGTCTCGCAGATCTAGGGCTGAGCAAACTTTATACAGCGTGATTGGACACGGCACGATCAGATTTAGTTCGACTGCGAATAAACAGTTTCTCTAGCTCCAACCAGACAAACAACAATGAGCTAAACCCTATACAGACTAGCAGTTCTGTGAATGATAGATAGTGCGTGCCGAAGAAATTTCGCAGCGGGACAACGTAGATCAGCAAAAGCTGCAATATTGTGGTGACTACCACTGCCAATAAGACATAGGGATTAGAGAATTGAGACATCTCTATTGCTAGCCGATTGCTAGAGCGTACCGAGATTGCATGGCCCATCTGAGACAAACACAGCATCGTAAACACCATTGTCTTCCATCGCTCTGGGTTGCCAGCTGCCTGTCCCGCTTCGCTGTGCGTATAGCCATAGGCCCACAGCATCAGCGATACCGCCAGTATCGCAAACACAATGCCCACCCGCACCATATACAATCCCAGACCTCTAGCGAAAATACTCTCTTCTGGATCGTGCGGCGCTCTGTCCATTATGTTCGGCTCTGATGGCTCTAACGCTAAAGCTAGGGCAGGAAAGCCATCAGTGACTAAGTTCATCCACAAAATTTGCAGCGGTGTTAGCGGTACAGCAACAATTGGAAGCAACAAAGGAGAAAGCGCGATTGTAATGACTTCACCAATGTTTGAACCCAGAATATATTTCACAAACTTACGAATGTTGCCATAGACGACTCGTCCTTCTTCTGTTGCCGCTACGATCGAGGCGAAGTTGTCGTCTAAGAGCACCATATCACTGGCTTCTTTACTGACATCGGTACCGGTGATGCCCATAGCAATGCCAATATCGGCCTGCTTCAGCGCCGGAGCGTCATTCACGCCATCTCCTGTCATCGCCACGACCTGTTTTTTTGCCTGCAACGCCTGCACGATTCGTAGCTTGTGCTCAGGCGATACGCGGGCGTATACGCTGGTCGAAGAAACAACAGATTCTAGCTTTTCTTTACTCATCGCTTCTATCTGCTGTCCGGAAAACGCATCGGCTGCTCCATCTGCGGAGATCAGGCCGAGATCTATAGCTAGTGCTTTGGCGGTAAGTGGATGATCGCCAGTGATCATGACGGGGCGAATACCGGCTTGCTGGCAGCGCTTGACAGCTTCACGGACTTCTGGGCGAGGAGCATCAATCATAGAAACTGCGCCTAGCCAGATCAGGTCTTTTTCTGCTTCGGTCTCTGTGAAGTCTTCAGCGCTTCTAAAATCTTGTTTTGACAGTGGACGATAGGCAAAGCCCAGAACTCGTCCGCCTCTGGCTGCGAAGGATTCGACTTTTTCAAGAATCTCTTTTTTGTCTGCTTCGGTGAGCGATCGCGCCCCCTTCCCAAACCGATTACAGCACTCCAACAGCAGCTCCGCCGACCCTTTGGCAAACACCGCATACGGCGCACTAATGCCCAGCCGATTGCTCTCTGGCACCGCTACTACTACACTCATCCGCTTACGCTCGGAAGAAAACGGAAACTCTGCTCGCCGTTCAAACTCATACTCTAATGTCTTTTTCTCTAACCCTGCTTTTGCGGCTAGCGTCACCAAAGCCCCTTCGGTTGGATCGCCTACAATCGACCACTTTCCATCTTCAGTTTGCAAGGCCGCATCATTGCAGAGCGCACAATCTAACAGCAGTAAGGCCAGCGTTGGTTTTTCCAGCGGTGCTATTTTCTTTCCATCTAGTTGAAACTCGCCCTTTGGCGCGTAGCCCTCCCCACTCACTTCAAAGTCACGCTCAAACGGCAGTCCCGGTATATGCACCTGCTGCACCACCATTTTGTTCTGCGTCAGCGTCCCGGTCTTATCAGAGCAAATTGTCGTTACCGAGCCCAAGGTTTCTACCGCTGGCAGGCGACGAATCAGCGCCTGACGCTTCACCATCCGCTGCGTTCCCAGCGCCAGCGTCACGGTGATCACGGCAGGCAATCCTTCTGGAACCACCGCCACCGCCATACTCAGCGACACCGTCAGCAGCTCTTCAAAAGCGGACCAGCCCATCGCCAGCGAGCCGCCAATCACCACCAGCGCCACTAAAGAAAGTGAGCCAATTACCAGCGTTCTCCCTAGTTGCTCCAACCGCTGCTGTAGAGGCGTTTTTAGCTCAGAGACTGACTGAATCATCGTGGCGATTTTGCCCAGCTCCGTCTCCATGCCGGTTCGGGTCACCAGCATTTTGCCGCGACCATGAACAATCTCTGTTCCTTGAAAGACTAGATTCTTTTGATCAGCTAGGCTAGTGTCAGCGGGTAAGGTAGCATCCGCCTTTTTCTCTACGGCGGTGGCCTCACCAGTAAGGGCTGATTCTCTTGCCTGCAATACAGCGGACTCTAGCAAACGGCCATCCGCCGCAATTTGATTACCCGCTTCTACCAAAACCAAATCGCCAGGTACTAGCTGCTTGGCAGAAATCTCTCTGGTTTCCCCCGATCGAACAACAGTTACGTTTGGGGAGGACAGTCCTTTGAGGGCGGCTAAGGCGTCTTCTGCTCTGCTTTCTTGGAAATAGCCCAGGACTGCGTTCAATAGAACAATCGCACCAATGGCGATCGCATCTTTAGGAAAATTCCCAGCTCGCACATCTAGCACCGCCGCGACAATTGCCACTCCAATTAGCATCAGCAGCATAATGTCGGCAAACTGGTCGAGCAAAATCTGTAGGCGGCTGCGCCCCCCGGTTTCTTTCAGCTCATTCGTGCCATATTCACCCAGTCGGTTCTCAGCTTCTGCTGCTGAAAGTCCATTCTTAATGTCCGTATCTAGTGCCGCCGCTGCATCGTCAATATCGAGCGTATGCCATTGCTGAACTGTCGCCATTGGGATAGGTCCATCTTCGCTTTGAGCCGCTCATTGTATCGCTCAAAGTGCATAGCAGCATCCATGAAAAGTCAGATTCTTTTAGCCCCGAACGTAAATGTGAATATGGTCATAGCGAGTTCGCATAATTGCGCCCGAAAGTCTCTTGGTGGTAAAGCTATAGCGATCGCGCTCCCGGTTAATCACCGCATCTAGTCCTCGTTCAATCTCTACTGTGGACTTTCCTTTCAGCATAGATAGCAGAGTGGCCCGAATTTGGTAGCGATCGATCGCAGGCGAAAAGGTCGCTTCTGACTGTCGTACTTTCTTCGACTTGGGATCAAAAACATAGGCGAGCCTGACTCGATTCGGCATCAGGTTGTAGACTTCTGTCGGGAATCCACTGACAGTCACAGCGCGAGTCGGCTTACCCAACCGGCTTTGCACCCGGCCTTCAGAGCTACCTGGGGGCAATCCTGGAATAGGCACGATTTCACCTGAACCGCCTGGCTGCGCGTTGTCTGGATTACCGCTTTCATCTAATAGCAAAGGCGGCGTCTGATCGCCAGTATCGGTCGGCTCTTCTGGCTCTTCTGGTGGCACAATTTCGTCAGTCGTGTCCTCTTCTGTTGTTCCATCTACGGTGTCAATCTCTTCAGGTTCTTCTGGCTCTTCGGTCTCTTCTAGCTTTTCATCGCTTTCCTCTGGGACAGCTTCAATCGGCTCTTCTATAGCTGGATCTGGAGTTTCTATCTCTGTTGGATCTGGAGCTAATATTGGGTCCGATCCAAAAAGCTGTTGCACCACTAAGAACCCAGCAGCAGCAGCGAGTCCTGCTAGTAAAAGAGAGAATATCAGCAGGCCACAGCCATTTCCTTTTTGACGCTTTGGAGCAGCGCTATTACCTGGTCGATTTGCTGGCTGATTGGGTGCGACAACAGTACCTGCCGTCTGAGGTGGAACAGCAACTGTCTTCGCCGAAGTGTTCGTAGGTACTCCCTGATAACCAGATTGATAACCTGTCTGGGGGCCGGGTTGGTAGGCTGGGGCGACCACTTTTGTAGGGAACTGTGATGGGGAAGGTGGCGCTATTGGGGCTGACGGTTTTCTAGAAGAAGTGGGAGAGTGTGTGCGACTAAAGAATCCTGTTTTTTGTGGCGTGGTCAGTAGCGCTAGCCATCTTGCCACCGATTGAGGACGGTCTTTTAGCTCGATTTGCATACCCTGGGCGATCGCATCTGCCACAGATCTACTTACGTCCGGGCGCAGCTGCTGGACTGGAATCATTGGCGTGCGATCGCGCAACACCGCCGCTACTGGCACCTGCCCAGTCAGCAGCAGATATAGCGTCGCCGCTAAACCATACACATCTGTCGCCGCCGAGCGGTGAGCCTTCGGCAAATACTGTTCGATCGGCGCATAGCCTTCTGACACGATGCTGGTATGAGTTTGGGCGGGATTTTGACTCAGTTCGCGAGCAATACCGAAGTCAATTAGAATCGCTTCTCCGGTCAGCTCGTGCAGCATGATGTTTTGCGGCTTGATATCTCGGTGCAATAGTCCCTTGTTGTGGACCGCCTGTAGTGCGTTGCCGATCTGCTGGATATATCGGAGTGCGAGCGCCTCATCCACCGGCTGCGGTCCGCTCTGATCGTCAAAAACGATGTCGTAGAGCGATCGCCCTGGGATGTAGTCCATCACCATATAGGGCAAATAGTCTTCAACAAAAAAGTCAGTCACCCGCACCACGTTTGGATGCTGACACAGCGCTAGCCGCCTGGCCTCGTCTTGAAACTGTCGCTGTAATTCCTCTAGGTTGGGCGCAGACCAAAACGACTCATTTAGCGTCTTGACCACCACCACCTGTTCTAGATAGGTCTGATAGGCGCGGAACGTCAGGCCAAACCCGCCTCGACCCAGCACCGACTCTAGCTTGTATTTGCCCCCCTGCAAGCGTTTTCCAATTAAACTACTCATAATTCATTCCAGCGACCGTCCCCTATTGTGTCTTGTCCCTACTTCACTGACAACTAGACGTATTACGCTTTTTTCTCCATACCCCTGTCCTTCCTATGCAGACTCTAAACCGCCCAGCCGCCGCTAGCTATCCCACCACTTGGAATAACGATCAATTCTTTACTAGCACCGCTGATCTAGCGATCGCGATCGCGATCGAGCAGCTGCGGCAAGATATTGATGCGATCGCCACCGCCTGCAAACTATTCACTGACCTAGCTGCCACCGCCGAAACCATCGCTCCAGCCGATTACACTGCCCTGATTGATACAATCCGACCGATCCACCTTCAGCGCAACGATGTCCTCAAGCGGCTCGGCAATGTCAGCACCTACATTTCTTCTGCCCTCAGCGTTGACACCCAAGACGCCAATGCCAGCACCTGGAAGCCCATCTTACAAAAGCTCAGCGCCGATTTTACAGAGGGTATGACGCCTTTCAACGTCTTTCTTCAACGCGCTAGCGAAGACTTTATCACCGCGCTTCTATCTGACTCAGCGCTCAGTGAAATGGGCTTCCTACTGCGCCACAGCCGCAAAGAAAAAGACTTCCTGCTCAGCGTTGCTGAAGAGCAGCTAATGACCGCCCTAGCGACTAGCGGGCTTCACACTTGGGGCAATCTCTACAGCGAGTTAGCAGGCACCCTGAAATGCGAAGTACAGGGTGAAATAATGGGCCTAGCTAAAGCTGCTAACCTGCTTAGCCATTCCAGTAGTGACGCTCGCCAGGCCGCTTGGGAGGCGATTCGATCTGCCTGGAAAACGCAGCAGCCAGCGGTTGCCTCTGGGCTTAATGCCATCAACGGCTGGCGATTAGAAACCGCAAAGAAGCGATCGCACAAACGTCAGCTTCACTACCTAGACAAAAGCTGCCACCAAAGCCGGATCGAAAGGGCTACCCTCGACGCGCTGATGGAGACGACCTATCAGAATAGGGCGATTGGGCAGCGAGCGCTGAAGGCAATGGCAAAGGCGCTCGGTCAGGCTCAGATGCATCCTTGGGATGTAATGGCACCTGCGCCGACAGGTACAGACAGTGCTGATGCAGAATCGATTGAGTTTGAGGATGCGATCGCCCTGATCGCCAGCGCTTTCAACCAGCTCACCCCAGAAATGGGCGACTTCGCGATCATGATGGCCCAAAAAGGCTGGATAGACGGCCAGCCCACCCCCAACCGAGCCACTGGCGCATACTGCACCAAATTTCCCGACCCCAGAGAACCGCGCATCTTCATGACCTACGAAGGCACCATGATCAACGTGCTTACCCTCGCCCACGAACTCGGACACGCCTGGCACAACTGGATGATGCGAGACCTTTCACCTATGAAATGTCGCTACCCAATGACCCTGGCCGAAACTGCCAGCATCTTTGCCGAAACCCTTGTCCGCGAAGCGCTGATGGAAAAAGCCACCACCCCCGCTCAAAAGCTAGAAATCGCCTGGCAAGACGCCCAGAGCGCCGGTATTTTCTTGCTCAACATTCCAGCTCGCTTCGAGTTTGAAAAGCGCTTAGTAGAAGCCCGCAAAGTCGGTGCGCTCCGTCCCGCCCAGCTATGCGACATGATGGATCAAAGCTGGCAGCTTTGGTTTGAAGACAGTCTCAGCCAGTACGACGATCTCTTTTGGGCCAGCAAGCTACACTTTTCTATCTCTAGTCTGGGCTTCTACAACTATCCGTACTTGTTTGGCTATCTCTTTAGTCTTGGCATTTATGCTCAGCAGCCAGCGGTAGGCGATCGCACTCAAGCTGACGGCGAAAAATTCAATCAGCGCTACACAGATTTGCTCCGCGATACCGGCACCATGAGCGCAGAAGCAGTCGTCCAGCATCACCTACAAAAAGACCTCAGCCAGCCCCAGTTCTGGCAAGACAGCCTCTCTATCGTAGAAAAATCTGTTGCTAACTTCGAGCAGCTTGTAGACAAGGTTTCTTCTCAAAGCTAGGGTCTATGTCTGAAGGGGTGACACAAAGGCTATAAAGTAGCTGCGGGTGTGGTTGTCCCATGCCTCGCGATATTGCTAGCGCCATTGTGATTAAGAATAGAGCTGTGGGACGCACAGTTCTCGACAATGCTTGTAGAGACGGTCTGACGGGGGCGGTGGCCTTGTTCGCTGTCTAGTTAAGAGTCTGTGAAGCAAGAGTCTCCGACTATACCCGTAGGGTTAGGGGGGAGAGCGTCAAATAGTCTTGGTAGATTGACGGTGTTGTAGATGTTGATAGGTTTGGTTCGCAAAACTAGCCCATCTTTTTTTGTGAATGTAAAGTCAATCCTCAGCTCCACATAGCTTTCAGGCGTTGTGTCACCCCGTCAGGGGAGTCTCAACAATTATTGTTACACCAGCTAAAGGTTTCTATCCCCTTGCGAGGTGGTGGAATTTGAACTTGTTTTTCACGAAGGCAACTGTCCATAGCCATGAGAGTTTCCGTCCCCTTTCGGGGTAGTGGAATTTGAACCAAAAAGAGGTTGTGGCGCAGTTAGATCTTAGAGAAGTTTCCGTCCCCTTTCGGGGTAGTGGAATTTGAACGAAGTTGACAAAGAAACAGAAAAAGGAGAGCCGTCTGTTTCCGTCCCCTTTCGGGGTAGTGGAATTTGAACCTCCCCTTTCGGGGTAGTGGAATTTGAACCCTCTGCTTTTGTAAGCCTACCGTGGTCGGGGTTTCAGAAGCCAAATCTGAGGGGGTCAAGATCAAAGGCTACTATTGATAATAGCTCTCAACTGACATACAAAGAAAAGGCTTGAAACTACCGTAGGGCAGTGCATCTGAGGGGGTCAACGGAAGAATGCGGTTTTCAAGGTCCAGATAGACCCCCTCAGATTTGAAGGCGTTAAGCACAACCATAGCGGCTATAGCAACCGCTATCAATAGCCTACGCTATATCTTCAAAGTTCGTCACAAAGTATTTTAGTACCTCCTGCACAGCGCCACTAAAATGAAACCTTCCTTTCCCCAATCCCGAATTCTGTGCTTCGCTTATGCTCCACTACACCACCAGTGGCACCCTCCAACACCCTCCTCTTCTTCTTCTTCACGGATTTCTCGGTAGCTACGCCGACTTTGCTACTCTCCTTCCTCTCCTTTCAACCCGCTTCTACTGCATTACCTGCGATCTTCCCGGACATGGCAAGACAAATACTAAGCTAGGCAGCTACACCTTTTCCCACACGGCTCAAGCGCTCATTGATCTGCTAAACCATCTCAAAATTTCTAGGACCAACATTCTCGGCTACTCGATGGGTGGGCGAATAGCACTCTATCTCGCCTGTAAGTTTCCAGACCGTGTCGAAAAAGTGATCCTAGAGTCCGCCTCTCCTGGTCTCAAAACGGAAGCAGAAAGAAAAGAAAGACAGCAACAAGACGATCTATTAGCCCTGCGCTTGCTCAAAACATCGCTGCCATATTTTTTAGAGCAGTGGTATGCCAATCCACTATTCGCCAATCTGAAGCGACATCCAGACATCTTTGCTTCTATGCTTCAGCGTCGCCTGCACAACCGGTCAGAAGAAGTCGCTAGGGCGCTGTGCGGTCTTAGCCTGGGACGTCAACCATCTCTTTGGGAAAAGATTTCACTATTAAAAGCTCCCCTACTAATTGTCGTAGGAGAGCTAGATACAAAGTTTGTTTCTATTGGACAAGAGATGTTTGAAGTTCGCCGGGAAAGGGGTAAACAGACAGCTCTCTCAGTTTTTGGGAAGTGCGGTCATAACCTTCATCTCGTTACACCCCGCGCCTATGCTAATACCGTTGCTCAGTTTCTCAACCAGCCTTTGCTCACCCAGGGGAGCGAGTAGTTTATTCACAAGACTTCAGTTGCTTCGACCAAAATCACTTGCTCAGAGGCAGGCTGATAGCTGGTTTCTTCTGCTGAAACCAAGTCAAGCTTGCGTCCAAAGCGAATGAGCTTTTTGTCCAATTCGTTTCTAATGATATAGTTCATTAGAAAATTGCTGATAAAAGAGAGTGCGATTGGACCAACGGTAAAGCCCAACAGCCCGTGAATAGTGAAGCCAGGGACAACTAAAGAGGCTAGCCAAAAGCAGAAGCCATTGACAAAGAGCGAGAACCCACCTAATGTCAGCAGCGTAACCGGTAGCGATAACAGTTGGACAATAGGTTTGATAGCACCGTTTACGAGTCCAAGAGATAGTGCCGCACCCAATGCAACTGGGAAAGTGGCAATACCAACACCCGGAATAATAGAATCAACAATAATCAGACTTACTGCGGTGACTAGCGTGGTCAAGGCAAATCTAAGCATCTTACTTCCTGTCTTGTTTTGTTCCTTTATAGTGACAGAAGCCTCTAGCGCTTTGTAGTGTAGAGAACCCAATAGGCCGATGTAGAAGTCGGACTAAGAAAACTCATCGGGTGAGGTTTACCACCGAATTTAGTTCGGTTCTAATGCTCTGAGGTAAACGTTTCCGGTGACGACTTTCTCTATTCTCTAGAATCTTCTAGAACCGGATTCAAGAGAGTGGATCGGCAGCAGTAGCTTCGTTCCGTTTACCAGGTTGGTTGGTATCAGATGACTCTTCTGGTGCTTTTGTCGGCAGGGGAATGAATCCACTTTCTTCAGGGACTTGTGGAAAGCGATTTTCTTTCCAATCTAGCTTTGCCTGTTCTATTCTTTCTGGGCGGCTAGAAACAAAGTTCCAATACTTTTGGCGAAGTCCTAGCGGTTTGCCGCCAATGACTATGGCTTGAGCATCCGCGTCAGCAGCGATCTCTACGGATGCACCGGATTCGACAATGGCGAGGCGATGTTGTTCTAGAGGCTTTCCGTTGATGAACAGTCCAGGCGTGATGCTGTAGATGGCTTTCTGCTGCTCGTCTTCGGGGAGATGAAAGCGGCCTTGTGGTGTAAAGTGCAGAGATAGGTAAATGGTCGGAGAGTAGGTTTGAACAGGCGAATTGTACGTACTGAATTTCCCTGCCAGTAGGGTCGCTTTGGTCCCATTCTCTTGCCACTGCGGTAGCTCACTGGCTGCATAGTGTGTGAAGTCGGGCTCTATTTCTTCGAATTCTGTGGGTAGGGCAATCCAGGTTTGGATAGCGTGAAGAGTTGATTCTGCTGCTCTAAAGCTATCAGGCGATCGCTCTGAATGCACAATACCTTTACCGGCAGTCATCCAGTTTACTTCACCGGGAACAATTTCTTGGACCACGCCTAAGCTGTCACGATGCAGCAAACTGCCTTCAAACAGGTAGGTAACAGTAGCTAGGTTGATGTGGGGATGGGGTCTGACATCGACGCCTTCGCCAGGAGGGAAAACGGCTGGTCCGAGGTGATCAAAGAAGATGAAAGGTCCAACCATGCCTTGATCCTGGTGAGGCAAGCTGCGATGTACGCTAAAACCGCCCAGGTCGTGTTTTTCAGGGATAAGAATCTGCGTAAGAGCCATCGTCTATGTCTAAGTGTCCTATGTCCAAGTGTCTAGTGCTGCCAAGACTGTATCGCCAATCTTTGAAGCTGCGCTAGCGTCGTTTGGCAGATTCGATGATACGGTTGAGAGCGCTTACAGGTGACAACTCTCGCCGCTAACCCTAAGCGGGTCTAGCGGGAGCATCCAGCTTCACAACTGAAAATTGCTGCTTCACAGGCAGGGCAACCCCTAAGCCTCGACAGCCAGAAAGCGGTAGTCCCACCGCCCTTAGAACTCGATTCAGAATGTTGATACCAGCATTTTGATCTCTATCAATCACCAGCCCGCACTCACAGCTATGAACGCGAACAGACAGGTCTTTCACAACCCGATTGCCACAGTCCGAACATTCAATGCTGGTGCCTCTAGGGTTTGTGCCTGCAATCTGCTTGCCGCGCTTTACCGCCACTGCTTGCAGAATATGCAGAAATCCGCCCCAAGCGGCGTCCAGTATCGACTTAGCCAGCCTTGTTCTAGCCAGCCCTTTAATGTTCAACTCTTCAAAAGCAATCAGGTCATAGTGAACGCATATCCAATGCGCAACCTGATAGTGAAACTCTGCTTTAGCGCTGTTCACCCTTGGGAAGGTGAACGAACACAAGTTACCACGCTTCTTAAAACGTGGCCGTCCGCCTCGCTTGCCTGTCTTGTCAGGCGTCAGCCAGTGCTTCCATGCCTTGTCTAAACGCATTAGATTTTGCTGTTGGCAATCGGCGTAGATACTTTTGTACTCAGGAAATAGTCGTTTTGTCTCCTTTAACTCAGATGACTGCTTGTAGTAGTCCACCCATCCTTCAATCTCCCCAATCGGCTCGCTCACTAAAGAGCATCGGTCAATCTGGCAGCGGTTGCGCCGTAAATTGTCTAATCGTTGAGCTAGCGCGTAATTCCAATGACGACGCAGCAGCTCACCCCATTCCGCCATGATTGCAGATTGGACATCAGTCGGATTGAGTTTGTACTGATAGGTGAGTAGCATAGGTCTATTATAACGACTTAGCGCTATGACCACAAAGAAAGGCTACAGAAGTGTTTACGACCTTAATATACATTTAGTGCTTGTGACAAAATACAGGCGAAAGGTGATAAACAAAGCCATGCTCAACCGTTTGAGGGAAATCTTCGCCAGTACCTGTGAGAAGTGGAATTGCAATCTAGTTCACTTTGACGGTGAGCCCGACCACGTACACCTTCTAATTGAGTTCCCGCCCGATGTTGCGATTAGCAAGCTGGTCAATAACCTCAAGACGGTTTCTAGCCGCCTTATCCGCCGAGACTATGCCGGGCGGATCAGCCAGTTCTATCAAAAGTCCGCATTCTGGACGGGCGCTTACTTTGTCGCCTCATCCGGCGGCGTTACCTTGGAGCAGCTTAAGACTTATGTTGAATATCAAAATACGCCAGCAGAGTGAGCGGGCATCGAACCCGCACTCTCTACACTCCTATCCCCCTCACCACCGAGCGCAGTCGCGCTCTGGTGGGAGTACCCCGGAGGTTTAGGTAGAGAAAGATCATATGCTTCCGACAAGTGACTACATTCAAAAACTTTCTCAGGTTTGTTTGTTTGCGGGCCGCCAGTTGAGCTGGCTGGCTATCGGCGTCCTGCTGTTTTTGAGCCTATGGATTGTGCTGCCTGCGCCTAACTTTTTCTTGCTACAGCTGGCAGTAGGTGCGCCAGAGATCAGTCCATTGCTAGGTGGATTGGGTGCGATCGCACTATTCCTAACACTAGCCTTAATCCCATCGCCGCCGCGCACCGTAGCTGCTATTTTACTGATGGTAATTGCGCTCAACGCTCTGCCGCTCTTGCAGCAGCCTCAGGCGGTAGCAAGCGCAGAACGCTCTATGGATCAGGCATTCGCCGAGCCATCAGCCGATTCACCTGAAAGTCAATTCAGGAGTCAGTCCGCTTCAATTTCAACATTCAGCCTACTCAATTTCTTCGGCGGCATTCCTCAAGCAGACGTTCGGCATCAGGCGAAAATTCCATTCGCGAGCCCAGCTGGTGAGTCTTTGTTCTTGGACCTGTATCAGCCGCCATCGGTAGGTCAATATCCGGCGGTCATGATGATTTACGGGGGCGGCTGGCGCACGGGTAGCTCTAGTGAAAATGAGGCGCTAGGGCGGTTTTTGGCCGAACGAGGATACGTGGTGCTCGCCGCTGACTACCGGCATGTGCCTAAATATCAGTTTCCGGCGCAGCTAGAGGATGTGGAAGCAGCGCTGGCTTTTGTCCGCGATCGCGCTGATGAGTACGAGATTGATCGCGATCGCATAGCGCTACTCGGCTGGTCAGCAGGCGCACAGCTAGCGATGCTAATGGGATTTCAAGCGGCTCCTTCTTCTGAACAACCCATCTCTAAGCAGCCGATCGAACCAGTTCAAGCCGTAATCTCCTACTACGGTCCGGTGGATCTAGACAATGGCTATCGCAATCCGCCCCGACCCGACCCGCTTGATGTCCAACAAGTCTTGCAATCCTATCTAGGTGGGTCACCGGACCAGCAGCCCGCCGCCTATGCCGCCGCCTCGCCAATCACCTACGTCAAGGCAGCCGCCCCTGATACTTTGCCCCCCGTCTTGTTAATCTATGGCGGACGCGACCATATTGTTGAGGCGAAATATGGCAACTATCTCTATGAACAGCTATTGCGATCGCGCAACACAGCCGTCTGGGTCAAGATTCCCTGGGCCGAACACGCCTTTGACAAAATCTTCAACGGTGTGAGCAATCAGATGTCACTGCACTTTTTAGAACGGTTTCTAGCGGAAACGCTGTCTTAGGAAGTGTTTCCTAGAGGGCACTGTTATAAAAGGCGCTGCTACAAAGCGCCCGTGACAAAAGACCATTCGATTTATCAGCACCTGCGATGTCTTCTTCAAAAAACAACTCTGGCTGCGGCTGCATTTTGCTATTGCTGCTTTTAGCTGCGCCCGGCGTTTGGGCGTTTCCCAGACTGGGGCGGGTGGATATTGAAACCGCTAGGAACGGCGATTTTCGAGGTGTCTTTGAGCAGCTCAGATCAGCGCCCGACTCGGCGGACTTTACTGACGCTCGTTCAGCAGAGGCTAATTCAGCAGAGGCTAATTCGGCAAAAGATATCCCAGTAGAAACTGCGACCCCAGCTGACATTATTCAAATCAGCTTGCCTGAAATTGCTCCAGAGATACCACCGCCAGCCGTGCCGCCAAGTGAGCCTGTCCCTACTATGTCTGACGCTTGGGCGCAGAAAGAATTTAGAGGAATTTATCTTAGTCGCTATCAGGCAACGAACCGAGCGAGTGAACAGATGATTCGCGATCGCGTCCGCTATTACAAGCAGCAGGGAATCAACACCATCATCCACGGCGTGTGGGGCAACGGCTGCACCATGTACAAAAGCGAGGTAATGAAGCAGACGCTCGGCTATCCAAGCTGTCCCAACCAGTTTCAAGATCCGTGGCTAGACTGGCTAATCGACGAAGCCCACCAGCAAGACATGCAGGTTCATGCCTACTTCGAGAAAGGCATCAAGCTAGACAAGAACAGCCCTATTTTTGAGACGGCGACCACCAAAGGATGGTTTGTCCCCGGTGTAGACAAGACTTATCCAGGTGTGGACCACTATCTCTTGAATGTGGACAACAAAGAGGTAGCTACCTACTTCCGAGAGATCTCTGCGGAATTTGTTCGGCGCTATCCGACAATAGACGCGGTCCAGTGGGATGACTATGTCGGCTATCACGAAGAACTGGGCGGAGATGTTGATCGAACAGCGCAGCTAACCCAGTTTATGAAAGATATTCGCGCCGCCGTAAAGCAGGCAAATCCTGACGTTAGCTTCGATGTGTGTCACCACAATCCATATTGGGGAAAGCGTTATTTTGACGCGGATTGGGCGAACTGGCAGGTAGATAGGGCCTTTATCCAGGTGTACAACGATAGTAACTTTGCAGTAGAGCTAGACTATGTAGAACAGTATCAGGGCATCGCGATCTCGGATGCGCAGTTCGATCGCCTGGAGGAATTAGCGAACAATCCCAAGGTCAAAAGCGTTCTGTTGTTTCCTGTGAATGGAAAGCCGGAGGAAACAGCTAAACGGTTCGGAGAAATTTTGAAGGCAAAATAAAAGAGACGTTTGTGCGAGTCGAAATAACGCACAGCTATCGCTTCTTTGTATGGTGCTTTGCGTTATGGAATAAGGGGTGTAGCCTTTCGTGATGTAGCAAGCAAAGTGCGGAAAGCTATAGATCAAAGAATCTTTCAAGCCTCCGCATTGGGCTCGTAATAGTCGTGTCGAACAAAAGGCACTGCTCTTACCGTTGCCTTTGCTCCTTCTATCTCAACGTCTAATTCCTGACCGCCAGCTTTGGTGCGCAGGTAGCCAAGACCGAAGAAACCAGCTTCTGTTTCTGTCAGGCTAGTGAGCTTGCCGACTGTTTTTCCGTCTAATGAAATGTCTGTACCGGTGGGAACTAGTCGATCGAGGGCCAGTCCCCATAGCCTCTTTTTGACACCTTTGTAGGTATTGAGCCGAGCAATGGTTTCTTGACCGATATAGCAGCCTTTCTCAAAGGAAATGCCGTGCCACAGTCCGGCTTCTAGGGGATTGTCATCGTCTGTGAGTTCTTTGGCAGGAGCTGGGCGACCCTGCTGAATGCGTAGGCTTTCCCATTCTTCATCCGTGCCAGCGGCAATACCTGCTGAGAGGATGGCTTGACAGGCGGCGTCTGCTTGGGAGAGCGGACCCCAAAGGGTATAGCCCGGTATGGCCAGCTCTCCGTCACAGGCTATTCGGAGGGCGGTTTCTGGACTGTCGGCTTCTAAGTCAGGTAGTGCTATTGTCTGATGGGTGAAAGCGTCTTGGTCAATCAGGGCCTCTGCGCCGAGCGATCGCGCCAGTTGATCACAGCCTTCTCCAACCACCGTGAACAAAAAAGTATCTTCACTTTCGTCTGTCAAAGTCACTTTGTCAGAGAAGAAGATGTATCTATCCATCCAGTCGTATAGCTGCTGGGTCATACCCGGAGAAACAACAGCTAAAAGAGAGTCTGCGCTCGCATAGACTGTTGCTAGATCGATCGTGCGCCCGGTCGAGGTGACAAATACGCTATGACAGCCCTCACCTGCTGAGAGCTGCTCAATATTGTTGGTAGTTTGGTTGTGCAAGAATCTAACTCGGTCTGCGCCCGTTAGCCGAATGCGTCCCCAGTGACTGCGATCAAAGAGTGTAGCCATGTAAAGTCAACCTAGTTCTGTTTGCCGAGCACCTTTGAAAATCATAGGCACTCCTCTAGTGGGAGCAAGGGTCACGCCTCGGCGGCTGGCGGTTTCCGGCTTGTCGTCGGCCAGCTCGAATCGGTAGTTAGCAACCATCATAGCGACGGCTAGCTTCATTTCGTACTGGGCTAGCGCCTCCCCCACACAGCGCCTAGAACCAGCGCCAAAAGGGATAAATTCGTAGGGAGAAAACTTTCTCTCTAAAAATCTCTCGGGTCGAAAGGCTTTGGGATCGGGGTAGAGATCTTCTCGCTGATGGGTGAGGAAAATACAGCCGAGGAAGACGGTGCCCGAGGGGAATTGATAGCCCATCAGGTCGACCGGCTCTTCTGCGCGACGAGGGAAGGTGAACATGGCTACCGGAGAGCGTCTGAGAGTTTCTTTGCAGACGGCGGTGAGGTAAGGGAGCTGGGCGATCGCCATCGGGTCAGCATCGGGGCCTAGAGTGTCTAGTTCTGCTATCAGCTTTGCCTTTACGTCTGGCAGCTTGTGAATCCAGTACATCGCCCAGGCCATGGCGGTAGCGGTAGTCTCGTGGCCCGCAAAGAGCAGGGCCATTAGTTCGTCGCGCAGTTCACTTTCGCTGAGGGCTTCGCCATCTTCAGTGCGGCTAGCCATCAGCATTGAAAGAATGTCAGTGCGATCGCTATTGCCGAGGCCGTGCCCTGCACCTTCGTCAGCAGTTCTGTTCATGGCGGCGCGGCGATCGCGTATCTCCGCATAGACCAAATCGTCTATCATCTGCCGCTTGCGCACAAACTTGCCCCAAGGACTCCACGGACCTATATCTTTCTGCATCCAGGTAAAGAACAATAGCGCAGCAGATGTCGGTGAGCCAACGCTGTCTGCGGTAGCGCTAAGCGTGGCCATAATCTCTTTTGAACGCGGCCCGTCGGTAAAGCCAAAGACAATCTTGGAGATAACGTGTAGCGAGATTTTTTGGGTGAGTTCGCGAATTGGAAAGGGTTTGTCCTGCGGCAGAGATTCGATCAAATCTTTGGTCAGATCGCAAATTAGCTGACCGTAAACGGTTAGCCGTTCACCATGAAAAGCAGGGGTCATCAGCTGGCGTCTGACCTTGTGCTGCTCGCCGCTAAGCATGATGGCTGACTGGGTGCCCAGGAAGGGAGAAAGTAGCTTGTTAAACTCACCGGGAGCGCTGAAGGTGGTGCGATCGCGCGTCAAAATATACTGCATCGCCTCAGGATGGGAGGCAACCACCGTCGCACCGCCCCCAAAGCCTAAAGAATCTTCCTCAAAGAAATCAGGCGCGCTGGTTTTGGTTCGCTCTAGATAGCTCACCGGATCAAGCACCCACTCTAGCCGCCTCGCTAGCGAAAGGCCGCGCGGCTTTTGAAGCTCGTTTTTAGCTGAGGGCGGCTGGTGTGGTGATTGGCTAGTCGGTGCCGCCGCTGATTTTGGGGTTGATTCTGAAGCCGGTTCTGAAGAGATTGCACCCAATTTAGACATGTTTAGTCCTGCTTAGTCGTGAGCTACTTCTATGCTAGTCACAATCTCTGTTTTCTTCATCGCCATCTGGCATAATCGTGTGACAAAAGATCGCTCGGCTGCGGTTTACAGCCCGTAGATTTGCGCCAGTTAAATCCGCGCCTGTGAAGTTGGCAACGCCTACGACCGCCGCTGTCATCTCAGTGTTAATCAGCTTGGCATTGGTAAAGTTGACATCTTCCAAGTTGGACTGCGTCAAAGTTGCTCCACTTAGATCCGCGCTAGTTAAGTTGGCGTCTCTAAGCTGCGCGCCGTTCATCTCAGCGCCTGTCAAGTTAGCGCCCGTCAGATTCGCACCGATTAGCTCAGAAAGCATTAGGTTAGTCTTACTCAGGTCTGCGTCGGTTAAATTTGCCCCGGTTAGAGAGGCCACTTTGAGGTTAGCCTGGTGCAGCTGAGCGCCCGTCAGATCGGCATCGTTTAAGATGCACACAGGACATTCGTTATCATTCATCAGCATGTCGACGTCTTCTTGGAGATAGGCCCAGCTCGGCGCGGCAAATCCCAGCAGTCCTATTAGGCCAATACCTAAACCAATACAGACTGCAACCAATCTCGCTGCAACGTGTTTAATCTTCATGCTGTCTTCCATAATTCTTGTCTTGAGTTTTAAGCCTGGCAAAGCCCGCCTATATCGGTTTACATTGTCCCACAACCCTTTAGAAATATCTGGACAATTCGCGTGTTCAAGAGCAGGTCGCCGGTTTTACCTATCTATCTAGCCTTAGCGGCCCTAGCGCTGGTGCTCTCCTCTAGAGATCCCGACTGGAGCACCAAGCTATATGTCTTGCGTGACAGCGTAGTTTTGGCTTGGGTCGCGAGCCTTGCCAACTGGATATTCGGCGGCGGTCCCGGTCGGCTATTGGGCATTCGACCGCGGCAACCGCTGGGGCTATTAGGAATTATATTCGCGCCTTTCTTGCACAAAGACATTGCGCATCTGCTGGCGAATACGCTGCCTTTTTTGGTGTTAGGCTGGCTGGTTTTGCTGCAAGAAGGGTTTCGGGGGACGAGTGATTTCTATACTGTCACTGGCATCGTTTTGCTAGCTGGCGGGCTGGGTACCTGGCTGTTTGGGCGAAAAGCAATTCATATAGGGGCGAGCGGGCTGATTTTTGGCTACATTGGCTTTTTGCTGGTGGGCAGCTATGTAGTACCGGCGCTGTGGACAATTTGTCTGGCGATTGTTGTATCCGTACTGTATGGACCTCAGCTGTGGGCGATGCTGCCGAGTTCTCAGGCAGCGGCAATTTCTTGGGAAGGGCATCTATTCGGCTTTGCAGCAGGCATCTTAGCAGGGGTACAGCCGGATGTATTAGCCAGTGTTCAGACCGGCCTACAGATGGTCATTGACAATCTGTTCGGGCTATATTAATCGAAGTTGAATGAATGGCAACCTCAGGTGACAACGCGCTGTGCTGGTTTTTGTTTATTAGCGTTTATCCGAAGGAAAGTTGCAAATGAAATCTTTAGCGCGATCGCGTATGCTCCCACCGCTGGCTCAGTCTTTACTGTTTAGCGGGCTGGGCACCTTATTAATGTTAGGCGCTGGCCCTTTGTCCTTACAGGCAAACGCTCAGGTCTTCTCATCTCAGCGCTCTACGCCTACGTCTACACCAGCCGCTACACCTACGCGGTCTAGTACGACTACCGCTCAAAGCACACCCACACAGAGCGCCCAATCGTCTGTACTAGATACGAAGCTCAAACGAGACGAGACGCTGTATCTGGATAAACGAGAGTCGCACGACTACGATTTGGTGATCAAAAATGTCTCGAACTTGAACGGGCGACAGCTGCCGGTTGGCACTTTGATTCGCGGTCGGTTTGAGCCCTCAGACGGCGGGCTAGTGTATGTCGCCAATGCGATCGAAATCGACAATCAGATCTTTAGCATCAACGCTCGCTCTGACCTATTTTCTGAGCGTAAAGACCCCAGACAAACCTCGACTGGCGCGGTTCTGACTGATGCGGCGATTGGCGCGGTGGGTGGCTATGTACTAGGTGAAGTTTTTGGCAGACCTGACCTGTGGGAGGTCGCAGGCGGCGCGGCAGCCGGTGTGCTAGTCGGAAGAACGACTGCGCCTTCGGTAGTGGTAATCAAGCCTGAAGATGCGATTGCGCTCTACACAAACCGGGCGATTTAGGTCCGGCAACTTCCGCTCTCAATTCGATCCCCCAAGTTCAACCACCGTAAGGATTTATGCTTGCGGTGGCTTGTTGTCTCTAAGTAATGGTACATAGGGTATAGCATTCCTGTGCCCTGATGAGTTCTCGCTTTCCAGTTCGCAAAATCCTGATTCTGGCGGCTAATCCCCAAAATACTTCCCACTTACGGTTGGACGAGGAGGTGCGAGGGATTCAGCAGAGCTTGCGGCTGTCGAATGAGCGCGATCGCTTTGATATCAGCTCAGAGTGGGCAGTGCGGACTGAGAATTTGATGCAGCTATTAGTGTCACACAATCCTCACATTGTGCATTTTTTGGGGCATGGGAGTGGCAACCGCTCTCTAGTGTTAGAGGATGGGCGGGGACGATCCCAAATGGTGCCGACGCGAGCGCTAGCGCGGCTGTTTCAGCAGGTGACGAGCGTGGAGTGAGTGCTACTAAATGCCTGCTATTCGGATACGCAGGCACAGGCGATTAGTCAGTTTGTCTCTTGTGTGGTGGGGATGAATCAGCCGATTGGAGACCCGGCGGCGGTGTGTTTTGCCAGGGGGTTCTATACGTCGCTGGGCAATGGCCTATAGCGATTTCACCCTGGCAAAAGGGCGCGACAGCTTCGGTCTCACCTTGGACGAAACCGAAGACCTGAGTGATGGGGCGGGTCTCGATGTATATTGCCAAACAGATAAAATCGTTTGGCGCAAACTATCCTATTTTTCACCCGTTTGCACTTTCCACAGTCCGGCATAGATGCCGTCTTTTGAGAGCAGCTGTTCGTGAGTGCCGCTTTCAACCAGCTGGCCTTGCTCCATAACATAGATGCAGTGAGCATTGCGGACAGTAGAAAGACGATGCGCGATCACAATCACAGTTCTCTCTTTAGTAATCTTCTCCAGCGACTTCTGAATCGCCGCCTCGGTTTCATTATCCACCGCCGAAGTCGCCTCATCCAAAACGAGAATCGGCGGATTTTTTAGCAGCGCCCGTGCGATCGCCAACCTTTGCCGCTGACCGCCCGACAGCTTCTGCCCTCGCTCGCCCACAATCGTGTCATACCCATCCGGCAGACCCATAATAAAATCATGCGCCTCAGCCACATTCGCCGCTCTCGTAATCTCATCTATGGTCGCGTTAAAGCTGCCATAGGCGATATTTTCAGCGACCGTACCATGGAACAAAAACACATCTTGGCTAACTAATCCAATCGACTTTCTCAAGTCCGTCAGCGTCAGCGACTGTAGGTCCAGTCCATCTAGAAAAATATGTCCTGCATTCACCTCATAAAAGCGCAGCAGCAGCTTGACTAGGGTACTTTTGCCCGATCCGGTTGAGCCGACAATAGCTGTTGTTTTTCCAGCCGGAACTTTGAGAGAGAGATTTGTGAGAATGGGCTGACGCTCGTGATAGCCAAACGAAACATTCTCGAAGATCACTTCGCCGCTGACCTGGGCCGTTGGCAAAGCCGTTGTTCCAGGTCTGATCGCAATCGGCGTATCGAGCAGATTCATTACCCGCTGAGTAGAAGCCATCGCCCTTTGGTACTGATCGAGAGTTTCTCCTAGCCGAGTCAGTGGCCATAGCAGGCGCTGAGTGAGAAACACTAGCACGGTGTAGGTGCCCGCTTCAATCGTTCCAGCCGCAGTTGCCAGGCCACCATAGAACAGAATGCCGGTAAAGCCAATCAAAATAATGATCCGAATCAGCGGAATAAACGCGGCACTTAGAACAATTGCCTTACGGTTACTAGTTCTGTAGGCTTGACTTTCACGGCTGAGCTGACCTAGCTCGTAATCCTCAGCCGTAAAGCTTTTGATCGTGCTGATGCCAGTCAAATTGTTGACTAGGCGAGCATTGATCAGACCGGCTTTGTCACGAACCTCAGCGTAGCGAGGAGCCAGGAATTTCTGAAAGGCGATCGCACCCCCCACAATCAGCGGCATCGGCACAACTGCCATCCACGCCAATCCCGGTGCCAGCACAAAAAACGTAGTGCCAATAATCACGATCGTCGCTGCCATCTGAATCAGCTGATTCGCGCCCCGATCCAAAAAACGCTCTAGCTGATTGATATCGTCATTGAGCATAGACATCAGCTGCCCGGTGCTGCGCTCTTCAAAATAGGCCAGCTCTAACCCCTGCACATGCCCGTAGGCATCTATTCGCAAATCGTGCTCTACCGACTGCGACAAGTTCCGCCACAGCAATTCGTACGCATACTGAAAGGCAGATTCTAGAATCCAGACTAGAAAGGTTAGAGCAGAGAGCAAAATGAACTGCGATCGCAATTCCACCACGCCCCATCTAGCCAGAATTGAATCCTGCTGATCGACTACAATGTCAATCGCAATGCCAATCAGCGCTGGCGGTGCTAGATCAAAAACTGTATTCAAAAGCGAACACAGACTAGCTAGCCAGGCTCGGGACCGATATCTTCGGCCATAGGCCAGCAGACGCCCAAACGGATGCCCAGATAGATGCGTAGAAGAAGACATAGTACCCTAGCGAAAATCGCCAAAAATTCAGGAGGCTTTCGCTAGGAACTATAGCAAAATTAACGAGCTGGGCAGCTTGTACAAGTTAGACAGCGACAGCGGACATAGCGACAGGCTCCATAGCCAGCATCTGATCTGCGACAGCCTCATCAGTGACCGCCTCGGCGATCTCTACGCCCAAATCTTTCAAGACCCACTCAACAGCCTTTTCTACAAACAGATCAATCTCTGCTACCGGCAGTCGAACCGGTTCGATCTCTCGGCTGGTGACCTCGTGTGTAAAGAGACTTTCTGGCGTCAAATTCTCCACAGCCTGATCGAAGTCATCTGCCGCAATTTCGGCCACTGCCTTATCCAAAGCTAGCGCGGCGCGCTCAGAGATTTCAAATTCCCCTAAGTCGTTGACAATACAGAACGAGACCGGTTGTGCAGGCAGCTCTTCCATCGAGAACACGTCTTTAAGCGGCGCTTCAGCGCTTGTGATTTCGGAACTCGAAGAGTTTGGTATCTCAGCTTGAGTTTCCTGAACAAGAGCGGTCAGCGAAATCATCATCGGCTGGCTCTTCTGCGGTTGAACTGCCGAGTTGCTCGTATTGACAGGTAAGATCTCAAGAATTCTTTCCCCTAGCAAAGCTGCTTTTTTCTTTGAGCTGCGATGAGTCGCTGTCGCCACCAAACTGGCCGCTACTACAATTCCTAAAAGCGTCTTGGCAATGCTGCCACCGGGTAGCAGTGGAATCAGGGTTTGCGCAGTGACAAGTGACTTAGCGTCGTAAGCTGTATTAGCAGAAGCAAGAGCTGCTGCCGAGGAGGTTGCCAGAATGCGATCGCGCTCCAAGACATAGCTATCTAGCACTTTCTGCTCAGAATGCAGCTCACGCTGAAGACGCTCATACTCACCAATTTCTTCGGATAGGCGCTGATGATGGCCCATCAGCTCAGTCTCAATGGCGGCTATCTTTTCCTGACGCAGCTGTTGAACACTCTGCTGATGGGTTAGCAACAGCAAAGCTTCGAGCATCTCGGTCATATCCGCCACGTGATAGGCAAGGCCAGCGATTTGACTGCCGTCTAGCAGATGGCGACTGAGCGATCCTTCGGCGGCGATCTGGGTTTTTCCTAGCAAAGCTTGATACTCAGCGTAAAGCTGATTGAGCGCAGTGCCGTCTATATTGACCTGGCTGTATTCTTGTTGAATATTTTCTTCGGCAGCCGCTAGCTGAGCCCACAGCGCCTGATAAGCCGCGTCGTCGCCTAGAACGCGATGCGCAGTCTCCGGCGCTATGTTTGCAAAAGAAAGCTGCGCTTTTAGCTGGCTAGCCTGAAAGCGCGTTTGATCTATATCAATGGCAACCTGCTGCTTTTGCTCAGAAATTTCTGCGATGCGATCGCTCAAAACACTTTTGTAGG
Source organism: uncultured cyanobacterium (assembly GCA_963793495.1). Classification (GTDB taxonomy): domain Bacteria; phylum Cyanobacteriota; class Cyanobacteriia; order Phormidesmidales; family Phormidesmidaceae; genus Phormidesmis. The sequence continues at coordinate 245,682 of CAWCAI010000016.1, read as the reverse complement.
CGCTCATGTCCCCTTGCCCATGCTGCATCGAAAAGTCGTCGAGCTGTTTTTCTAAGCGCTGGACTTTCTGAGTTGCTAAGGGTAGCTGCGAGTGGATATGGGTCAAGCGGCGGCAGCCACTATCCGCACAGGCGTTCGCACGAGCGGTTTCTTCGGCGACTTGAGCGACGACGGTTTGTACAGCGCTATCGGCCTGTGCCGTATTCGTCTGAGTGGCGTAGGCCAAAGACCAGTGACTGTCTTGATCTTCAGTCACGACGGTAGACTGCTGCTGATTAAAAGGTGTTGTAGAGACAGCGCTAAAGGCGACCTGCTGTGACTGATGGATCTGTGGTGCGATCGCCTGGGCCTGATTGAGCGCGATAGAAGGGGAAATCTGAACTGAGCCCTTTGACAGGATCTGCTGTGATGTAGCCGCCGGAGAAGAGCTTAGCTGCGGATTAGCGACCGCGCTTTTGCTAGTGAGTTGAATCAGGGTAGTAGCTGAAGCAAGTGCTACAACGCCTGATAGAACATTTTTACGCACACTTTCTTTGCGCGGGTTAGAAGAAGAGATGTGGCTATGATTACGGCTACCTATTTGCATCGGGATATCCAACTGATTATTTAGCAGGCCCTGGTACAGCATGTCCGCCAAAAAGCCAGCAGCAGTGCAAAGTATGAAAGCAATCACACGCTTGCTAGATCCTTTTACAAGGGAAGAAAAGATAGATCCGGGTAACAATGTGTACGTGCTCTAGAATGTGCTGCTAGACGCAGCACGTGCTGTCTAGAAAAGCTATGTCGAAGCTTCAGCGTTTGATATAGCTGGCTCAGGCATAGCTATTAGGTGCCACAGACTGCCCAAAAACAGGCGGTAGTGTAACATTCCTGAGAAGACTTCACGGCTGCTGTGAAGAGAGATCCTCCTTGCCCTTTCGAGGTGAGAAGTGAGTAAGAAAACGGGTAGGAAATGACTTTTAGCTATTGCGAGCTGGCAAATTTATATCGAAGTACGCTCTTCGACAACGTCATTCCTTTTTGGGCGCTGCATTCTATCGATACTCAATACGGCGGCTACTTCACCTGCCTTGACGCCGAAGGGATGGTCTACGACACCGACAAGTTCATCTGGCTACAAAGCAGGCAGGTGTGGACTTTTTCGATGCTCTATAACCAGGTAGAAGAGACGGAAGAAAGCGCTAGATGGCTAGAGATAGCAAAAACCGGCGCTGATTTTTTAGACAAATACGGCAGAGATACAGACGGAAACTGGTTCTTTTCACTGACTCAACAGGGACAGCCGCTGGTGCAGCCCTACAGCATCTTTTCTGACTGCTTTGCAGCGATGGCTTTCAGCCAGTATGCGCTAGCCTCCGGCAGTGAAGCCGCTAGGAAGATCTCGCTTCAGGCTTATCACAATGTCTTGCGCAGGCAGCGTAACCCTAAAGGCAAGTACAACAAGACCTATCCTGACACCCGTTCGCTGAAGTCACTAGCGGTACCGATGATTTTGGCGAATTTATCCCTAGAGATGGACTGGCTCTTAGCCGATGCGCAGCTCGATCAGGTTCTAGCAGAAACGGTCAGTGAGGTGATGGGCGTCTTTTTGGATCAAGATCGGGGGCTGATGTATGAGCACGTAGCCAGTGACGGCTCGCATGTGGACTGCTATGAAGGCCGATTGATCAATCCGGGACACGGAATCGAAGCGATGTGGTTCATGATGGCGATCGCCCAGCACCAGCAAGAGATTAACGGTCAGCAGAATACCAGCCTCATCCATCAGGCTACAGAGGTCGTATTAAACATTCTCAACTTCGCCTGGGACGAGCAGTACGGTGGCCTTTATTACTTCATGGATGTGCAGGGCCACCCACCGCAGCAGCTAGAGTGGGACCAAAAGCTGTGGTGGGTGCATCTAGAAACGCTGGTGGCGCTGGCGATGGCCTATAGATTGACTGGCCGAGAAGACTGCTGGCGCTGGTACCAGAAAGTGCATGACTACACCTGGAGCCATTTTGCAGACGATCGATCGGGGGAATGGTACGGCTATCTCAACCGCAGAGGGGAGGTGCTATTGCCGCTAAAAGGGGGAAAGTGGAAAGGCTGCTTCCATGTGCCTCGGGCAATGTACCTGTGCTGGCAAGAGTTTGAGAAGCTGCACGCTCAGAAAAAGTAGTCAGAAAATGTAGGTAAGCGCACTCAGGCAGGTTAGCAATGCTCAGAATTTCCCACATGGTCTCGATTCCAGACAGCGAGATTGAGATCAGCGCCATTCGCTCTCAAGGGGCAGGCGGCCAAAACGTGAACAAGGTGGCAACAGCCGTGCATCTGCGCTTTGATGTACAGGCGTCTTCTCTACCCGATTTCTATAAGCGGCGGCTGCTATCGCTCCGGGACAGACGGCTAACGAAAGATGGCGTGATTGTAATCAAGTCACAGGAGCACCGCACTCAGGAGCGCAACAGAACAGAGGCGCTAAGTCGACTACAGCAAATGGTAAAGGCGGTGGCGGTATTGCCGAAAGCACGGCGGGTAACAAAGCCAAGTAAAGGCGCAAAGCGGCGACGGTTGGAAAGTAAGACCCGGCGATCGCAGTTAAAGTCTTCGCGAAAAAAGGTTGATTTGGACTAAATAGCCTTGCGTTCGGCAATTCTGAGTTTTGCGGAACGTGATCGCGCATTCTCCGCCACCTCCTCGTCCGTCGCTACCAGCGGCTTTTTGGTCACAATCTGTAGCCGCTCATCTCCACGATAGGCGTACTTGACAATTCGATCTTCCAAGCTGTGAAAGCTAATAACCGCCAGCCGTCCGCCCGGATTTAGCCAGTCAGGCGCTTTAGCCAGCAGTTCTTTGAGCACGTCCAACTCACCGTTGACCGCGATCCGCAGCGCCTGAAATGTCCGAGTCGCCGGATGGATACGTCCGTGACGTGCCTTGGCCGGGTATGCGCCCGCCACCTCCCAAGCCAGCTCTGTGGTGGTGCTAAACGGCCTTTTCCCTACAATTCGCCTGGCAATCCGTCTAGATAGCCGCTCTTCTCCATATTCGTAAATGGTGTCCGCGATCGCCTTCTCATCCCAATAGTTCACAATTTCCTCAGCCGTTAGCGATTGCGTACTATCCATCCGCATATCTAACGGCGCTTCGGCGCGAAAGCTGAAGCCGCGCTGTGCCTGATCCAGCTGAGTAGAGCTGACGCCGATATCGGCTAAGATGCCGTCAAATTTGCGATCGACTGGTTCGTAGCGAGAGAAATTTGTATGAATAAAAGAGACGCGATCGCCCCATTCCTGGAGCCTCTCTTTCGCCGCTGCCAGCGCCTGCAAATCTTGATCGAGCGCAACTAGCTCAACGTTCTGCGCCGCTTTTAGCACCAGTGCGCTATGTCCTGCGCCGCCCACCGTCGTATCTAGATACCGTCCGTTGTCCTTTACTTGTAGACCCTCCAATACCTGCTGGCTCAAGACAGGAACATGAAAGAAAGGCTGAGCTGTACTGTCTTCAGACATATTCGGTAACACGTAGGATAGGCACTGTCTTATAATCTAGGCATAATAGTGCGTTTGGACGTTGAATCTTTAAAGTAAACGTACGACAATAAGGCCACTAGAAGAACTACGCATAAGGACGGCCCCTAAGCAATGGCTACGCTGCAAACCAAAACCGAACCCATGGTCATCAACATGGGCCCTCACCACCCTTCTATGCACGGGGTGCTCCGGCTCATCGTTACACTTGACGGCGAAAATGTTATCGACGTTGAGCCTGTAATTGGCTACCTGCATCGTGGCATGGAAAAGATCGCTGAGAACCGGACAAACGTCATGTTTGTACCCTACGTCAGCCGATGGGACTACGCCGCTGGCATGTTCAACGAAGCCATTACAGTCAATGCGCCCGAGAAGCTAGCAAACATCGAAGTCCCCAAGCGCGCTAGCTACATTCGCATGATCATGCTAGAGCTAAACCGCATTGCCAATCATCTCCTTTGGCTTGGTCCATTCATGGCCGACTGCGGCGCTACCACACCCTTCTTCTACATCTTCCGCGAACGCGAGCTAATCTACGACCTGTGGGAAGCTGCTTCTGGTGCTCGCCTGATTAATAACAACTACTTCCGCATTGGCGGTGTCGCGGCTGATTTGCCCTACGGCTGGACCGAGAAATGCGAAGACTTCTGTGATTACTTCATGCCCAAAGTAGACGAGTACGAAAAACTCATCACCGACAACCCGATTTTCCGTCGCCGCGTAGAAGGCGTCGGCACCATGTCCCGCGAAGATGCCATTAACTGGGGCTGCTCTGGTCCGATGCTACGCGCCTCCGGTGTGAAATGGGATCTGCGCAAAGTCGATCACTACGAGCGCTATGACGAGCTTGACTGGGATGTCCAATGGGCTACCGAAGGTGACTGCTTCGCTCGCTACATCGTACGCATTAACGAGATGCGTGAATCTGTGAAAATCATTCGCCAGGCAATCAAACAGCTGCCCGGCGGTCCGTTTGAGAACTTGGAAGCCAAGCGAATGGCAGGTGGTCCCAAATCTGAATGGAATGACTTTGACTACCAGTTCGCTGGTAAGAAAATTGCGCCTACTTTCAAAATCCCTGAAGGTGAGCACTACGTTCGTGTAGAGACTGGGAAAGGTGAAGTAGGCGTCTATATCATTGGTGAAGACAATGTATTCCCTTGGCGCTGGAAGATTCGCGCTGCGGACTTCAACAACCTGCAAATTCTGCCTAACTTACTCAAGGGTGTAAAGCTAGCGGATATCATGCCTATTCTCGGCAGTGTCGATATCATTATGGGCTCCGTAGATCGCTAACCATCTCAGCGTCTGTTACCACAGTATCTACAGCGTTTGTCCTTTGAAAGGGTTTAATAATCATTAAGCAGCACTGAAATGGTCGTTTCAGTGCTGCTTAATAGATCAGTTGATTCTTCTATTTCAGACTATCTGTAACCGCATCTGCGGCATCGCCAACTTTGCTCTTCACGTCACCAACAGCTTCTCTAACAGATTCTAAGGGATCTGTTGCTTCTATCTTTCTACGCTTAGCAGTGTCTTGTAGTGCCTGCGCTTTAGTACCTGCTTCGGTTATATTTCGACGGGGATCAACCGCACTGTAATCATTCATTCCGCCTGACTCAGACTGAATTTTGTTATAGCGCTGAGTAGACTGAATCCCGCCCTGCGAGTTCTGATCATAGTCAATGCCAGCACCTTGAACAGCGTTACCAACTTTGTTCTTCGCGTCTCTAGCAGCATCCTTGATCGATCCGACTGGGTCCGCTTCTTCAACAGCGCCAGTAACCTTGTTTTTTACATCTTCAGCAACTTCTCTTACTGGCTCAAAGGGATCTGATGCTTCCAGCTTTCTACGCTTGGCGACGTCGCTCAGTGTCTGCGCTTTTGCACTTGTCTCAGCTGTGCTTCGGCGAGGATCCATCGCGTCGAAGTTGTTCATTCCACCCGATTCAGACTGAATCTTGTCATAGCGCTCTGTAGACTGAATTCCACCTTGCGAGTTCTTAGAGTAGTCAACGTCTGCTGCCTGCGCAGGCGTGCTCATGCCGATCAGAAAAACGCCAGCTAGACTCGCGATTACTAACGACTTACCAGCGCTAAAACGCTGACTGACAGCGCGTTTGATAGACTCTGTCAAACGAACAAATGACCTTAATAAGGTAATCATTATGTAGAACTCTCTTGTGTAATACGTTACAATTAAGCATAGAGGGGCCTGAGAAAGTAGATCTCCTTCCAAAGAAAGCTTTCCTACGATTCTAAAGAGAGAGCTTCGACATCTATATAGTTGCCTTGTGGCAAAAGAAAGCATCGCCCGTTCACAGGCGATGCCTTTCAATCTAATTTAGAAGTGATAGCTCGAATGCTGTCTAAGTGAGGCCATAAGCGGTACGTCTGCCCTGAGTCTTATAGACAGAGGTAGCAGACGCTAAGCCTACAGATACTCGCTTATTCAGAAAGTGATGAAGACTATGCTGGAACAGCTTCGGTTTTTCGCATGATTGGATAGCGTAGCGTTGCTACAGCGTCTGTATCTGCGGGCAGCTCCTCACGGGGCATGACATACACCTCAGCGTCGGTTTGCAGCGCTTGGGTCGTAGCCCAGTCAACTAAATCTTGACTGTCTGCCTGCCGCTCGTTGTGATAAGTCGCTTTGCGGCTGGTCGTATCGAAGGTTCCCCATAGATGCTTGGCATCGTCGGCTATCATCAATGTCTCTATCTGACCATTCGCAGCCGCGTTTAGGATCTGCTCTATGTCCTGAGTCGCTTGATTCTTGTCTAGAAGGCTGCCGTATTTTTCTATGGCTTCCTTGCGGTTGGTAGAGAAGTAGGGTTCTACGATTTTCAGAGCGCGATCGCGAATTTCTTCAGGGCTCAGCTGGTCTGGCTGAAAGTCCACTGCGTTTTCCATCAGATGTGGGTACTTACTAGCCTGCTGATAAATCGGGAACAAAAAATCTAACCCAACAAATACCAGCGGCGCACTCTGCCTGGCTAATGTTTTCTCAACGCCATCTGAAACCATCTGAAAGAATCGAAGAATATCTGTATTCTCGCTGTCTTTACCGCTGCCTTGACCATGGAATACCTGACGGCTACCGCCTCGACCTGTTCCATGCCCCTGAAAAGACTCTTCTGGATCGTCATAGCGTAGCGCTACTTCCAGGCTACTAGGCGCATCACCCAAATCCACAGATCGAACCTGGTGATGTGTTGCCTGGTACAGCGCCACTTGATTTTGGCTAGCCGCTAACACATAGAACTGTCCATCCTCGCTCAGCAGCGGCACCAGCGGCTTTGTATGAAACCTGTCTCCCACAATGGTGAAAGATTCAAATATCAAAGGCAGCCGGTAATAATAGAACGAATCTGGTGACAGAAACAGCGCTAGCCCGGCCTGCTGATGCTGCCAAAAGTCCTGGTTCTCCAACAGATCCATAGCAGGTTGTAGCATTTTCTTTACGTCTATGCTTTCACCAGAAGCAGCTTCCAACTGCTTCAGCTGCTTCTCCGCTTCTGATAGCTGATTCTTCAATCGAATGGGGTCCTGTTGAATCTCCGCACCTGCCTCGTGAGTCGGCAGATATATGGAGACGCAGGGATAGCTCTGCATCCCGTTAAGGGACTGAATCTCTGCCTTTGAGAATGTATCTATAGTCATATGCTTCTTTGTCTCCTTTCCTTCAGTTTTTCGCCTTGCCCATGCCTTTATTCAGGCTTCTATCCATCGCCTCTAGCAGAAGGATGGGTGGCTTCTACCGCGCGAAAGGGCTCTAGTATCTTGTAGAAGTGCTCTGAGCCTTCTGGTACGGTCCAGGAAGTTCCTGGCTCGAGCATGATAGTTTCACCGTCTAGCGTTAGCTCGGCGCGTCCGCTCAGTACGTAGCCTACTGTTTCGTAATTGCGGGCGGCGGCTGTTTTCTGCTGGCCGTCACCGGGCTGTTCATCCCACAGTCTCATGGCGATCGCATTACCACTAATCAGCAGCTTCTGTCCCATGCTTCCAGTCTTGGCCTGGCTAGCCTCGACGGTTAATTCTGCGGTTGTTGATTCTTGAGTAGTCATATATTGCTATTGTCTCGTCACCTCTTAGACTAGTGCGATCGCCCGTGCCTGCGCTTCCATCAAGAGAAGCAACTAGTCCAATCAATAGTGAGATCTTCCAACGAGATATCTAATAGCGTCGGCTGCCAGGTCATTGTAGCTAGTCTATACAGACCAAAGCGACAGCAGTGTGATAACTGTAATACAGTGACGCTCTAGTCGTCTAAGCAAGAGGTACATACGATCAACTTATGCGTTCTAACTCAATGCCTTAACGGAGGATTTTCCTTGGCTGATAGTACTCAAATTACCATTAAAGACAGCGGCCCTTACCTGGTAAAAGGCCCCTTCACACTCACCGACGCGGAAGGCAACGACTTTACTATTGATAAAGAAATGGTTGCCCTTTGTCGATGTGGCGCTTCGACCACACAGCCTTTCTGTAACGGTACCCACCGAAAGATAGAATTCGAATCTGTCATTCGCGCTCCAGAAGCAGAATAAAATAAGCAAAGAGAGAGTGGCTTATGCTTGTTCTCTCTTCACGCTTTTTAATTCTTTCTCGCTCAGAAACTGCGCATAATAGCGGCTCCCTGAATCTTCTTCCGCTGGCTCCTTTGCTATTAAGCTGCCTTTAAGCTAACAAATGATTGAAGAATTACTATTTTGAAGTATCCTCAGACGCCAGACGGCCGCTATTTCGTTGTGAAGGGACGCTTGTGGCGCTCTACGAATCCTGGTCTAGACGAGCAAACTCGACAGCATCTAGTCAAAGATCTGATGAAAGCGAGAAATCAGGTCAAGCAGGCAAAGAGGCAGGAAGATCTAACCAGGCTGGCAGTAGCTCGCACTGCGGTAAATCAGGCGAAAGTAGCGTTAGGAGAACGCGGCCCGGTTTGGTGGACCGACGGTGCGCCGGACTACAACCGCTACTTGGTGAAAAACACACCGTATGCCAATTGGTCTTCTTCATTACAAGAACTGGCACCCCAGCAGCAAGAACGTTCAGCAGACAGCGCGATCTAATGGCCCTACTTCAAGACTTCCTCAATGAGCTCTACGAACGCTATCGCTCGCTAAGCAACGGTAATGTGGCGAGCTACATTCCTGAACTAACGAAAGCTGATCCCAACTGGTTCGGAATTACTGTAGTCACTACAGATGGACAGATCTTTAGCGCTGGAGACGCGCAGCAGAAGTTTACAATTCAGTCTATCTCCAAGGTGTTTGCCTTTGGCCTGGCTCTAGAAAGTCAGGGGAGGGAGGCAATTCTAGAAAAGGTAGGCGTAGAGCCAACAGGAGATCCTTTTAATTCGTTGATTCGGCTAGATGAGGATTCTAAGCGGCCTTTTAATCCGATGATCAATGCAGGCGCGATCGCAACCACCAGTCTGATTAAAGGCACTGACCCGACCAGCAAACTAAATAATCTCCTCAGCATGTTCGAAAGATATCTAGGTCATGAAGTATTTATCGACATGCCTACCTTCATGTCCGAGCGATCTACCGGACACCGGAACAGAGCAATGGCCCATCTGATGCTGCATTTTGACATGATTGACCACGATATCAGCGCAGCGCTCGATCTTTACTTTCAACAATGCTCTGTCATGGTGACCTGTCAAGATCTAGCCGTGATGGCCGCGACTTTGGCGAATATAGGCAAGCAGCCTATCACTCAAAAGCAGGCCGTTAATCCTGACTACATCCGAGATATTCTCAGCGTTATGTACACCTGCGGCATGTACAACCGCGCGGGCGAATGGGCTTACCGGGTTGGCATCCCAGCCAAGAGCGGCGTGTCAGGTGGAATTATGGCCGTCGTTCCAGGCAAGGCTGGTATTGCTACCTTCTCACCGCCAATTGATAAAAATGGCAACAGCGTTAGAGGACTTCGAGTATTTGAAGAACTTTCTCTTAAATATGGACTGCATCTATTTGATCTCTCCATGGGACGCTGCGTACTTCCTGAAGTAATTCGGGCTACCGACGCGGGTTAGTGTTCTTCTTTGTCAGCTGAGACAAGATTCTAACCACCACCAAGACTACAATCGAAATCAGAACAATTTTGCTAATCGGGCCAAGAAACTCTCCTACTTTCTCATAGCTTGCGCCTAGCCAGAAACCAGCCGCCGTCAGCAGGCTAATCCAGGCTAGAGAGCCAATCGTAGAGTAGACCAAAAACTGAAACATCGGCATATTGGCGATGCCTGCGGGTACGGAGATGTAGGTGCGAATACCAGGGACCAAGCGACCTAGCCCAATTGCCCAGTAGCCTCGCTTGGAGAACCATTTTTGGGTTGCCATCACGTCCTTACTGGAGATGCCTAGCCACTTTCCGTATTTATCAGCAAGCGTGCGTATTCTGTCTATGCCCAAAATCTTGCCGACATAGTACCAGGCCAGCCCGCCGAGCACAGAACCGAAGGTTCCAGCTGCGATCGCAAGCGTCATATTCATTTCGCCCTTAGCCACCGCAAATCCGGCCAGCGGCATAATCAGCTCAGAAGGAATTGGCGGTATCACATTTTCTAGCAGCATTAGAAAAGCAATGCCCCAGTAGCCAAAAAGCGAAATGACATCAACAATCCGATCTAAAAAGTCCACGTTCTAAAAAGCCCAAATCAATTTTAGTGATGCCCGAATGATGCACAGCAAATCAATACTGTGACGCATCTTCGCTCAAAGTCATCTAACTAGCAGTACATTTTCCAAACACCGTTTCAAAAGTTAAGTGGCACAAAATACAGAGCTGCGCCTTAGCTTTCTCACAAGTGCGACTCTGCCAATTCCTAAGCCGTCTCAAAGTCGCAAGATTGCGGCCAATTCGAGCAGGTAAAATTCGGAGAACGAGTTTGGGTATCTACTTTGAGAACTTCTGTGACGGTCTTTTTGAAAACATTTGTCTTAGCCACTGCGATCGCGCTTACTAGCGCCGTCGGCTATGCAGACAATCCTTCAGAAGAGGCTACAGGGACAGAAGGCCCAGCGCATGAAGACCTAGCGCATGAAGACTTAGCGCATGAAGACTTAGCGCCAGAGGAATCAGCACCAGAAGATCTAGCACCCCTCACACGACTGCAAGGCCAAGTAGAGCAGCAAGCAGCCGAGCTAATCGGGCAGGACACCGCGCTACTAGCAACAGATCGCGCCGCAATCTTGGGCGCAATTGATCATAGTCTGGCCTACCTACGCACGCCTGGTTCTGTCAGCGACTATCAGGACTATGCTGTTCCAGGCATCACCCACAATCGCGTTCGTCGAAGCCTTCAGCGCTTTCGCACCTTAGTTGCCTTCAGCCATTCCGTTGCAGAGCTACAGCAGGCGGTAGCCACAGAATTTGACTTTTATCAGTCTATTGGCCAAGACGAAGCGGGTACAGTCGCCTTCACCGGCTATTTCGAGCCGACCTACAAAGCTAGCTTTACACCAAATGAAACCTATCGCTATCCCATCTACAGGCGTCCGCCGACGCTAGACCAGTGGTCTGAGCCGCATCCTACTCGCGCCCAGCTAGAAGGGGTCGACGGGTTGCGATCACACCAGGGGCCGCTCAAAGGTCTAGAGTTAGCCTGGCTACCCTCTCGCTTAGAAGCATTCTTGGTCCAAGTTCAGGGGTCTGCTCGACTGGAAATGGCAGAGGGCGGTACCTTTTCAGTCGGCTACGATGGCCGTACCAACTATCCCTACACCAGCATTGGTCGCGCCCTGATTGACGACGGCATCATTCCAGCAGACGAGCTAACGCTACCAGTTCTAATGGAATACTTCGACCAGCATCCCGAAGCGCTAGATAGCTACATTCCTCGCAACGATCGCTTCGTGTTCTTTAAAGAAACAAACGGCGCACCTGCTACCGGCAGTCTTGGCTATCCGGTCACCGCAGGGCGATCGATCGCAACAGACAAAGCGATTATGCCGCCAGGTGCGCTAGCTCTGATCAATCTACCCTTGCCTCAGCCAGACGCACGCCAATCAGAAGTAGGCCCAGAAAGAACCAGAACTAGTCGGTTTGTTCTAGATCAAGATACCGGAGGCGCTATCAAAGGTGCCGGCCGCGTAGACCTATTCGTAGGCACTGGCACAGAAGCCGGGGAAGTAGCTGGCTTGATCAACAACGACGGTGTTTTGTATTATCTGCTACTAAAAAAATGAGCGCATTACGTAAAAGATACGGGTAGCACCTGGTCAGTAATTCTGATGAAAAACATCAGTCAAGGTTGGTTAATTTATACAATCTACCGACAGACTTCATGTAACATTCATAGAACTTCCGGGATACGTAGGCTGCACAAGTATATAGAGCTGTGCCTACCCATAGTTCTATGTATAAAAAGCTGCCTCTATGTTCTTTCTGAACAGCTTCTTTTTAGCATCAGGAAAACGACTGCTAGAGGACGCACAGTTATAGGAAGATTATTGTGCCACAGCCTTGCCGCAAGCCACTTACGCCCAATCCGTTCGAAAGCTATCGAGACCCCGTCACCGGTCGGTGGAAAGTGAGGTATTTAGCCAATACGCCGTCCGAGGAAAGCGCGAGCAAAGAAGAGTCTCTACCTTCTTTAGATCATCCTACTTTATCAGCCTCTTCATTGCAGCGGCGGTGGATTGGAAAGAAAGCTCGCAATAAAGCTACCGTGAATACAGTCGTCGTGTAAACGGGCCAAACATGCAAACAGACTCGCATAGACGGTTGAGCTACGATTCTGATACGGCACTAAGCACTGCCATACAACAACAGCCACACGCCCCCAAGAGCAACGGCAACACCTAAAATGGCGCGTCGACTAACTTTTTCGCCCAGCAGCGCCGCTATTGGCAAGACGAAGAGCGGACTGGTGGCCAAAAGCGCCTGAGCAATACCTGCCGCTGTGTATTTAAGAGCGATCTGCTGAAGCCAGATTCCTAGGTACGTCGCAAAAAAGGACGCGATCGCCACTCCCACTAGCAGCCGAGGTGACCTGAGCGTCGTCATCACAGAACGCCACCTGTTCTGTGTAGTCTGTGAAACTTGAGGAGCCTCCACGAGCTGGCGTTTGACCGTCGCCTTCACCTCCAGGTACTGAGGTCTAGCCATTACCAATCCGATCATAAAGACTAGGCCAGCCGCCAGTCGAATCAGACTGCTCCACAGGGGCGACACCGTTGTTTCAGCTAGTGCGGCTCTAGAAAGGACCGCACCCGTCGCCTGACAAAACGTCGCTAGCAGTGCGACCTGTAGCCCCGCTTTCGTTGCTGGTCTAGGATCGCCCGGTACCCGTTCGCTAATTACCCAGGCGATTCCTATGAGGGTGATGAAGATACCCGCGATCGCACTTAGCGGCAACCGCTCCGACAGAAAAAACCAAGCCAAAACCGTACTCATCGGCGGAGCCAGCGTCTCTAGCAGCAGCGCCTTTCGCGCCCCCAGCGCATTAATGGCTGAAAAGTACGCCGTATCCCCTAACCCAATCCCCAATCCCCCGCTCAGGGCCAACAAAACCACAGAAACCAGCGGCAGATCGGGCATGCCCGAAACACCCATCTGAATTAATATCGTCAGCAGCAGCATCGTCAGTGCAAACACGCCCTTTACCAAGTTCAGCACCACAGGCGACAGCTGCCGACCCATCCGGCCAAACATCAGCGTCGCCGCCGCCCACAAAAAAGCCGCCAGCAGCGCCGCCCCTTCTCCTACAAACGCGTCGTCGCTAGTCGACAAACCTATCCACTCCATACTTCAACTGCTAATCCTCTATCACCAACCTGGCACCAACCTGGCACCAACCTAGTTGTCAAAGCCTAGTCACCAAACCTCTAGAATAAGACTCTAGACTACTGATAATCGCGCATGAATACCGTCGCCCCTCTACGACCTGTCCAATCGACCGCACTTGCGGCAGAATCTTATTCTCTCCATCTGCCTAGCGAGCTAAGACTTCGGCTACAGTCCCCTTTGCAAATCGGGAACGTCACGGTTGATAGTCGCGTTCTACAATCACCCCTCTCCGGCGTCACGGACAAAGTCTTCCGCCGACTAGTCCGCCGCTACGCACCGCAGTCGATGATGTATACAGAGATGGTCAGCGCCGCCGAGCTACATCACCTTCGCCGTCTTCCTATCCTGATGGATATCGACCTAGACGAACGACCTATCAGCATTCAGCTGTTTGACTGCCGCCCCGATTTTCTAGCCGAAGCTGCTCACAAGGCCGTCGAGCAGGGCGCGGATACCATTGACATCAACATGGGCTGTCCAGTCAACAAAATCACCAAGAACGGCGGCGGCTCCTCACTGCTACGCGATCCTGATACGGCTGTTCGGATCGTTGAAGCAGTCTGCGACGCCGTTGACGTTCCCGTGACGGTCAAGACCAGACTGGGCTGGTCAGATGAAGAGATCAATGCGGTAGGTTTCGCTCGTCAGATGGAAGCTGCGGGCGCACAAATGCTAACGCTGCATGGCCGTACCCGCGCTCAGGGCTATACCGGTGTTGCTCGCTGGGACTGGATTGCCAAAGTCAAAGCCGCCTTAACAATTCCAGTTATTGCCAATGGCGACATCTTTTCAATTAACTCGGCGCTCCGCTGTTTGATAGAGACCGGAGCAGATGGCATTATGTGTTCTCGCGGGACACTAGGCTATCCTTTCCTCGTCGGCGAGATCGATCACTTTATTAAAACTGGTGAAGTTAGACCTGCTCCTAATCCAGTAGAAAGGCTGGCCTGTGCTCGTGAGCATTTGATCATGCTGTGGGAATACAAGGGGCTTCGGGGCATTCGCCAGGCTCGCAAGCATATGGCCTGGTATGCGAAAGACTTTCCAGGCGCTGCTGATTTGCGCGATCGCCTCTGTCGAATAGACTCAGTAGAAGCGGGCTGCGACCTGCTCGATCAAGCCATTCTTCAGCTCAGCAGAAACCACAAAAAGAGCAGCGAAAACCTCAGTGACGCGCGAAAACTGTAAAGATATAGAAGGGACGGTTTTACCCCAAGGATGCTGAGCGCGCAAGCGTGCTATAACCAATATCTAAGTGTCGAATATCTCTGAAAGCCTATGACCTCCTACGCAAGCTATAGTTCGCCTCGCGCAGACATTGGTGAATTGCGTCGTTTGAGGAGTTTGCTGCCGCCCGAGCTACAGAGCTGGGTAACGGTAGAACCCGCTACCGACGTTGCTCCGCCGATGATTACCTGCGAAGAGCTCGGACGCGACCAAATAGAGATTCAGATCGACCTGACGAAGTGGGAACAGCTTGCCATTGACCAGCGCAATCTGCTGTTTTGGCACGAAGTTGCCCGCGTACAGAGCGACACCATTCCGCGCGACGGTTGGGAAATGGCAGCGCTAGCGATTGGTCTAGGGGGCGCAGTCGGCGAGCTATGGGTACAAGACGGCCTGCTGCTGCTATTGGCCTTGGGTCTTTGTGGCGTCTCTGGCTGGCGACTGTACAAGCGCAACAATGGTCAAAGGACTTTGCAAGAGGCGATTGTCGCAGACGAGAAGGCCATCTCTATTGCAACTCGATTTGGCTATACGCTGCCGAATGCGTACAAGAGTCTGGGCAGTGCGCTCAAAACCTTGATTGAGCAGACGCCAAAGAAGAAACAGCGCGATCGCTTTATCCGCAGACTCGAAGCACTCAAGAAGAGCGCCAACCGCGCTAAACAGCAGGTTCAAGGCAGCAGAGAACCTCGCCCAACCTATTAATTTCACTCAGACTAGAGAAAACAAAGCTAGAGACAAAAGGAGTGATGGACAAAAAGTCCGTCGCTCCTTTTTTAGATCTATAGCTTTCCGCACTTTGCTTACTACACTATGGGAGGCTACACCCTCTGTTCCATAACGCAAAGTGCCATAGCAAAGTGCGAATGCATCCGCGCTTTGCTATACCTCTAGATCAGTCTCACAGCCGCACGATAGCTTCTCCTTGCCGAGGTCGATACAAACCTATCCGTTTGACGGCTAGCTCAAACGGTCCTGCCGTAAAGCTAGGATTCAGCCTCTTATCGTATTCAAACTTACTCAACATCAGCTGAAATGAGACGGTCTTAGCCGGATCGAAGGGGGACGAATCAGGCATCGATCGCGCTCTAAATGTCGGCACCAGCTCAGCAAACGGCACATCTACACTAACCCACTCTCCAGCCATGGTATCAAAGCCATAGATATAGGCCGGACTGTCCCAGCTAGCGCTATTGCGCAAAATAAACTTGTAGCGCTGACCATCTCCCTTTACCTCTAATCGCATTCCCGACCAGCCAGAAAAGTTAAAAGGGGGCTCAAAGTTTTGCGTTCTAACCGACGAGAACCCACCAGAATTGTCTGTCGAGACCACACCCGCGAAGACTGCCTGCTGGTCCGCCTGATTTGGGCTAGCTAGATACAATCGCCCCTGACTGACACCGCCCATCACCACGTCGTCTAGCTCCCCCCAGGCAGACAGGTCACAACCAGGCTCAGAAAAATCAAACACTGGCTCCACGACCTGTCCTCTTCTATCTTTTTCTAGCCGATTGAGTATGGCCGGAAGTGTCGCCGACGGTGCCGCTGAAGCTTCTGCGGTTTCGCTACTCACAACCACCGTATCTGCCGCCATCAGTTGCGCTATTAGTCGACCTCTTGCCTGATCGCTCAAGCTTGCCGCTTGAAGGCTGCTTTCAGGGCACATTTCTAACTGTGTAATCGGCGACATCTGCTGACGGAGTGAATTGAGTTTCTCGAACGGCAGATCGCCGAGCACAACCGCTTTTCTGACAGTGGCATCAAACGTTTTTCCTGGAAAGATTTTGGCTTGGCCCAGCCACTGCTGTAGCCAGCGAAAGCTACCGAGAAAAGGGATTTCGCCGAAATTATTTAGCGTCTGCAGGAATCTTGTCGCGTCCCACTGGGTTCGATTTTGAGGCGGTGTCTCTGTCATAGATCTGCACTTTTGTCGCTGGTTTTGGGAATTGATAAGAGAGAAAGAGTGTAACAAATATCACTTGATATGTACTTAGCTCTTTTGTTTTTTCTTGCCGGGGTGCGATCGCATCCGATCGTGCAATCTGGTGCGATTTTCCTATGGAGAGGCTTCGCCATCGCACTCTTACTGGCTACCTACTGCCCCGACTAATGCGTTGTCTCACGGCAAGCGGTGCTTGCCTCTATAGCTACTGATATGCGTATCCTTATCTATTCCTACAATTACTACCCAGAGCCGATCGGTATCGCCCCTCTTATGACAGAGCTTGCCGAAGGGCTAGTCAGCAGAGGGCATCAAGTGCGGGTCGTCACGGCTATGCCCAACTATCCAGAGCGCAAAATCTATCCTGGCTACGAAGGCAAACTCTACAAAAACGAATACCGCAATGGCGTCAAGATTGAACGCTGCTTCGTCGCAATCCGTCCCAAGCCCGGACTGCTTTGCCGAGCGCTCTTAGAAAGCAGTTTTTCAGTACTCAGCGTTGTCAAAGCCATCAGCGGCTGGCGACCAGACGTAATCCTCTCAACTGTACCCTCCCTGACAGCCTGTCTGCCTGTCGCTGTTGCCAAGACATTTCATCGCTGCCCTAGCGTTCTTAGCCTGCAAGACATCCTACCCGAAGCCGCCGTTCAAACAGGGCTACTGACCAATTCGCTGGCGATTAAGGTCTTTGAGCAGCTAGAAAAGTTTGCCTATACCAGTGCTACAAAGATCGGCGTTATCAGCTCTTCTTTTACCCAAAACTTGCTTGAAAAAGCGGTCCCTCCTCACAAGATTGAGTGTATCTCTAACTGGGTAGACACAGGCTTCATTGCCCCTATGCGCAAAGAGGACAATGCCTTTCGCAGAGCCTACGGTCTGTGCGGTAAGTTCGTCGTCTTATATTCTGGCAACATTGCTCGGACCCAAGGCGTACGTACGATTATTCGAGCGGCGGCGCAGATGCAGTCAACTCCAGACATACAGTTCGTCGTTGTGGGAGAGAAAAGTCAGCTAAACGAGCTAGATCAGCTTCGGGTCGAATTGGGTGTTGAGAATCTGCTGCTGCTGCCGTTTGTCAGTCGAGAAGACCTGCCGGAGATGCTAGCAGCTGCCGATGTATCACTAGTGATGCAAAAGCGAAATGTAGTCGGTTTCAATATGCCATCGAAGATTCAGGTGATTATGGCTAGCGGTCGGCCAATCATTGCCTCTGTTCCAGCTCACAGCGCTGCGGCTGAGGCGATCGCCCAGAGCCAAGGCGGCTTAGTCACCTATCCCGAATGTCCTACAGCTCTAGCAGACGCGATCCAAACTCTCTACGAAGATCCTAGAGCGGTCGCAGCCTTTGGGCAAAGAGCTAGACAGTTTGCTATCGAGAACTACTCCTTTGACCAGGCACTTAACGCCTACGAAACGTTGCTCAGAGGCGTTGTCATAGATCGTGCTAATGATGTCCGTTTGCGGCCCGCTGCGGTTGCGATCGCATCAGGTTTCACCCAATCCGATCTAAACCGATAGCGAAATATCAACAAATGTCTTGCATAGTCACAGCTACAACGAGCGTTGGATATAGCGAAGCTGCGAATATATTCACGCTTTGCTATGAGTGAAGTTGCAGAACTGTAGCATCTACGAATCGCTCAGGACAACTAAGACCAGTCCGTAAACTAGGTCAAGCGCTTTCAATCTTGAGTGCTGCAAGCCTACGGCTTCGCGCCCGCCGCACCATTGAGCTCTTCCAACAGCGCACCTAAACGCTGTTGAGCCTGACCGTAGGCAGCCCAATCACCTTTTTGCAAAGCTGCCTGCCCCTGTTCGTACGCTTCGATCGCAGCTTGAACCTGCTCGCGCTGTGAGGTAGGAGCTGCGGCTGTATCAGGTTTTGCGGCTGATGGCGTTGTAGACGTGGCTGGAGAGGATTCAGCAGGTTGGGCAGCAGCAGGCTGAGTGCCAAAGATAGCGTCTAGGGCTTCTGGTAGCGTCTGCCGCATGATGATGGTGTTCTTGAAAGCGACGATGACTCGCTTTAGCTCGGGGAGTGCGCCTTTGTCTGCTTGTAGATAGACAGGCTCAAAGTAGAGCAAGGATTGATCGATTGGAATTACCAGCAGATTGCCTCGGATGACGCTAGAGCCCTGCTGATTCCAAAGGGTCAGTTGCTCCGAGATATCGGGATTTTGATCAATGCGGGCTTCTATCTGCTGAGGGCCATAGACGAGAACCTGCTTGGGAAATTCGTAGAGAACGAGCTGGCCGTAATTATCACCATCGCTGCGGGCAGCCATCCACGCGACCATGTTGTCTTTTTTCGATGGGGTGAAGGGAAGAATCTGGAGAAACTCTTCGCCTTCGATGTTAGGCAGCCGCATGATCACGTAGTAGGGCTGCATCTGTTCGGAGTTGTTGTCGCCGCCGGTCTGCTGCGGCAGCTGCCACAGGTCTTCTCGGTTATAGAAGACTTCTGTGTCTTCCATGTGATAAGCGCGATACATCTGCGACTGAATCTGAAAAAGATTTAGCGGATATCGAAAGTGGGCGCGTAGGTCAGCGGAGGCTTCGCTCAAAGGCGTAAAGAGAGTGGGGAAGATTTTCTCGTAGGTGGCTAGGACGGGGTCGGTTTCGTCGACGGCGTAGACGGTCAGGGTGCCATCGTAGGCATCGATCACGACCTTGGCGGCGTCGCGGATGTAGTTGGCATTGCTAAGAGCGATATTTTGTAGCTCGGTGGTGCCAGCAAGAAATTCGCCTGCGTTGGGAGAGAGAATCAGCGGCTCGGAGTAGGGATAGCGATCGCTCGTGGTGTATCCGTCTATGATCCACTGAAAGCGGCCATCAATCAGCGCTAGATAAGGATCGCTGTCTAGCTGTAAAAAGGGGACAATCTGCCGCGCCCTTTCTGTGATATCGCGATGATAGTGAATCTTGGAATCAGCGGTGAAATAGTTGGAAATTAGTGGCTTGAGTGAGCCAATCTCGAAGGCGTATGTCAGCCGTCGGAGCATAGAACCCATACCGACTCCGCCTACACCGTCGTAGAGGTTGGTCGCATTGTCATTGCCAAGCGGGTAGTCGAATTCGTCTGTGCTAGTGCCTGTATAGATATGGTGATCGGTTTCCTCTCCGTAATAAATGCGAGGCTGATCGATGGTGAGATCTACAGATGATTCGGGAGGAATATCTTTGACGAAAAAGTCCGGTAAGCCTTCGACGGTGACCTGGTTAACTGGGCTCATGGCGACGCCGTAGCCGTGAGTGTATTTGAGCCTTTTGTTCACCCAGTTTTGAGCCTTTTCGGGCACAGCATCGTAGTCGAGTTCGCGGGCAGAAAGCATCACCTGACGATAGTCGCCGTTGAGGGTATAGCGATCGATGTCTACGTCGTGAAAGCGATAGTAGAGACGCAGGCTTTGCAGTTCCTGATAGGTGCTGAGGAGAGTCTCATAGCCCCACAAGCGGATATTGTCTAAAGTCGCTGTGTTTTGTTGAAGCGCTGGCCGGGCCAGATCGTCCTCTACAGCGAATTCCTCTCTTTGAACATTGTTGAGACCATAGGCTTGACGGGTAAATTCGAGGTTGTGAGCGATAAAGGGGGTTTCTTTATCAAGCTCGTTGGGTTCGACGGTGAGGCTTTGCTGTAGAGCGGGATAGATACCGCCGACAACCAGCAGGACGGTGATATAGACGCCAACAGCGGTCAGGGGCAAGGAGAATCCAGATCGCCACAGAGAGATGACGAACAGCCCAGCCATCACCAGGGTGATAAAACCCATGACGGTGTAGGCGTTGAGACGGGCATTTACATCTGTGTAACCAGCACCGAAAACAACGCCGCTGGCGGAATAAAGCAAATCGTAGCGAGCGAGCCAGTAGCCTAGCGCCGCGACGATGGCGATCGCACTTAAGATCGCACACAGATGAGTTTTCACTGTCCCCGTCAGCAAATACTTCCAACCGCGCTCTAGTCGAACCTCTCCTCTAAGAGCATAGATCGCCAGTATCACGATCAAAGTCCAGATCAATAGCTCTAATCCTTGACGCTGCAATCCTTGATAGATCGGCATCTTGAAAACGTAGAAGCCGATATCCTGCTGATAAATGGGATCGGCGATATTAAAAGCGGTGGGCTTGAGAAATTTAAGCACAGACTCCCAAGCCTGGCTGCCTCTTTGCGCTGCACCTGCGGAGAGCAGCACGATCAAAGAGATGCCGCCGTAAGTGATCAGGCTAGGAATAAAGGGTGCCCATTCGCTGTTCTTTGGCATATAAAAGGGCCGATCGCGCGTCAACCAAAGCGCTAGCCAAAAGTTCGCCGCTAGCACCACGCCGTATGCAGCGAAAGCCACCACCGCGCAGAGTAGACTCCAGCCTACGCGGAGCTGGAATACATCAGCAAACCCCGTTGCGCTAAACCACCAGTACTCTGTCAATAAATGGATAAGCGTAGTGGCACTGGCAATAGTCAGCAGTAAAATGCCAACTAGCCACCACAGCCATGTATAGGAACGACCTGATGGTTTAGTGAGATTGGGGAGAGGTGAATTCACAGCGAGGCTTTATGAGAAACTTTACAAAGGTGAGGCAATAGTCTTGATCATGAACCCAGATAAAGCCGAAGAACCAGAATTGCCCGAATTGTTAACTTTAATTTTTGATCTAGTTAGCTAACCTATGTCGAGATATTCCATCCCTGAACCTGTTTTTATACGTCAGGTAGATGCGCTGAAAGTGGAGATTTATCAGTCGGCTGAAGCGGTGGCGCTAGCAGCTAGTGCCAAGGCATCTAAAATCTTGCAGGCGGCGATTGAGGAAAGGCAGCAGGCGATCGCAGTTTTCGCCACGGGGCGATCGCAAAAACAATGCCTGCGTCATCTGACTTGTCAAGAAGACCTCGACTGGACAAAGATCACCGGCTTTCATCTCGACGAATATCTGGGTATTGCCGCCGAACAGCCTGCTAGCTTTCGGCACTATCTGAAAACGCATCTGACTAGCCGAGTATCGATGCGAGCGTTTCACGGCATTGAGGGGGACGGACTGCTGCCAGTGGCGGTGTGCGAACAGTATGAAAGGGAATTGCGATCGCAGCCACTCGACCTTTGCTTTCTCGGGATTGGCAGCAACGGCCACCTTGCGTTCAACGATCCGGCTGTAGCCGACTTCGACGATCCGCGCTGGGTCAAGCTGGTGCGCTTGGATGCAAAGAACCGCCAGCAGCAGGCGAATACTACGGCCTTTGAAACCATAGACACCGTCCCTGATTACGCCTTTACACTGACGCTAAGCGCTATTGGTGCGATCGCACACCGATTGTGTCTGGCATTCGGTCAAGAAAAATCAGCCATTGTTCAGCGGCTGTTGACTGGCGCGATCGATCTCACCTGCCCAGCTACCTTTCTGCGCAGATTATCTCAAACGACTTTGCTGATCGATCGGGCGGCAGCTTCAAGCCTCTGATATCAGCTTCCCGACCACTATTCGACGCTTCGTTCTTTGGCCTGTCGATTTCTGACCTGTTGGATCAAATTCCACTGGGGATGGGACGATCCTTGCGCATGAATTCTATCTAGTTGAGCGCTTAGGCGCGATCGCTCATCTGCCGACATTCCCCACAGAATCTGCCGACTCTCACTCACTAACAGGGCAAACGTTACCCCTATACACAGCGCGATACCCATGCCTGCCGGACGGTTGTACAGAAAGATTGCCCGAACCGCTGCCCAGGTGAAATACTCGCTAATTTCGATTAGGTCACCTCGCACCCACCAAAGACACCCCAATCCAACCGTTAGCCATAGCAATAGACTTATTCGCCACCAGGTTCGCATCATTGCCTGACGCAGCGCTTCTAGCTCTTCTACTCGTTCAACAGACTGACTGCTATCTTTCACCCAGTGATCCCTTTTAGCCTCTTGCATGGCAAATATTTTATGTAGAGATTTATGGTTTGGAGGTTTTATAGGTTTTGAATTTTTGCGGTTGCCAGAACCGGTTTCTTGAGTTGGTTTGAGTTAGGGGCCGAATCGTTACGGTTGAGGCGCTATGGCGAAAGCGTTACCGTGTCCACTGTCCCTTCGACCTCATCTTCAGAATCCCCGCCCTCAGAGCTGTCCCCTTCAGAACGGCTGCGCCACCAAGCTAGCAGCGTGCTCGCAATAAAGATACTAGAATAAGCGCCCGCCAAGAATCCTGTAATCAGTGCTAGCGCGAAGAATTTCAGTGTGTCACCGCCAAATACGACAATGCTCAACAGCGTTAGAACCGTAGTCAGCGTTGTATTGATTGATCGGCCCAGCGTGTCGTTAACTGAATCATCAACGATGTCGTCCATAGAACGCTCGGGCGTGCGCTGTAGGGTTTCGCGGATACGGTCATAGATGACTACGGTGTCATTGACCGAAAAGCCGACAATAGTTAGCAGCGCCACAATAAATAAGCTATCGGCCTCATAGTCCGTAAGCAAGCTCAAAATCGAGAACAGCCCTAGAGTGATCAGGATGTCGTGCAGTAGCGCCACAATCGCAAGGACCGCATAGTCAAACTTGAACCGCAAGCTCAGATACGCCGCAATTAAGGCAAAGGCTACCAGCAGCGACATCAGCCCTGAAGTCAGTAGCTGCTTACCCAAAACCGGGCCAACGGTGTCATTCTTCGTTGCAGCAGGATCGATAGTTCCGATCGTTTCGCCTAGTGCAGACTGTAGGCGATCGCGCTGGTCCACATCCAAGTTACGAGTTCGCACCACAACCGTCTGCTGATCTTCTCCCAGTAGCTGAATGCTGCTACCGGCCAAGTCTTGTCCATCCAAAACCTCTCGCACATCTACGATATCAATCGACTCAGCGCAGTTTTCCGGTACGGTGCAGTCGCGGGCTAGCTGCAGGCGAGTCCCGCCCACAAAATCCAGGCTAGGCTTAATCGGTGCGCCATACTGCTGCCATGAAAAAGCCATTGAGACGATGCCGGCTAGAATCAGAACGCTGGAGATAGACCACCAAAGAGTTCTTTGCTTGATGACGTTGATTTTCATGGATTCAAAGCAGCGTGGAGGTGGAGTGGATAGTTCATTGAGTGAGGCTGGTTCTGTTTTCTGTCGGGCTCGCTCGCTAATTATTGAGCGACTGAGGACGTGCCGCCTCTCGGTAGCGTTTCGATACCAGGACAGAACAGGCTCGGCTTACGAAACTGAGGAAAGCCAATCGCAAAAAAGAGCAGCGTGCGGCTACAGGTAACGGCTGTAAACATGCTGATAATTACGCCAATCGCCAGCGTCAACGCAAAGCCTCGGACCAAGCCTGTGCCCAAGAAGAACAGCGCGCCACAGGCAATCAGCGTTGTGACGTTGCTATCTAGAATGCTAGAAAATGCCCTGTAAAAACCAGACTCCACTGACCGATAGAGCGTTTTGCCAGAGCGCATTTCCTCGCGAGTGCGCTCGAAGATCAGCACGTTGGCATCGACAGCCATACCAATACTGAGAATAAATCCAGCAATGCCTGGCAAAGTCAGCGTCACTCCCAGTAGGTTGTACGCAGCAAAGGTCAAAATGGCGTAAACAATCAGAGCAATATCGGCCAGAATGCCTGGCAGACGATAATACACAGCCATAAAGACAAGGACCAAGGCTAAACCAAACAGAGCAGCATACAAACTGCGCTGTACGCTGTCTCGGCCTAAGGTGGCACCAACAGTGCGGTTCTCGACGATTTCTACGGGCAGCGGCAGCGAGCCACCGCGCAGCTGAATTTCTAGATCGCGAGCAGACTCTGCATCAAAGCGACCGGAAATGCTGGCGTTGCCACCGACGATGCCGCTTTCAGCGTATTGCACGTTGACGCTAGGGGCGCTGAGCAGCTGACCGTCTAAGAAAATACCAAGTCCCCGACCGGTGCCTGCAATGTCTCGGGTGAGCTGAGCAAACAGGTCCGCGCCTTCTGAATCAAAAGCGATGTCTACCTGCCACGCGCCGCCACCATTAGGCAAAGGGCCTGCGATCGCATCTCTCAGCTTGTCACCCGTCAGCTTTGACTCCTCAAATAGATTCATGATGTCGGCCTGGGTAGCGGCAATGGCATCTCGGTTGGCTGCGATCGCGTCTTCATCTGCCCCCCCTGCCAGCAGTGCCTGCTGCTCCGCCAACTGCTGCTGCGCAATTCTTTCTAGAGCGGCAAATTCGCCTTCTGTTCCCGGCTTTTGATTGCGAAACTCCAGCTGCGCCGTACCGCCCAACACCCGCTCAGCCTGCTCAGGATCGCTCACGCCCGGCAGCTGAATTGAGAGCTGGTCTTGGCCCACGCTTTGCACAATCGCTTCCGAAACCCCCAGGCCATTGACCCGGTTCTCGATCACCCTTTGCACCGCTGCTAGCTCAGACTCACCGATGTTGGGAATCTCTTCGGTTGGGCTAACCTGCATAGTGAGCTGAGTCCCTCCCCGCAAATCTAGACCTAGCTGGATAGGCACCTGCACAATCAAGACAATTGCCGCAATCACCAGCCCCAGCAGCGAAGCCAAAATTAAGCGTTGCTTACCCATAGAATCCATCAGTTTAATAAAGCCATATGACAGCTCAGTGCAGTTAAGTATCCTAATACCAAAATGCCTCAGTCGTGGTGATTGAGGCAGAAAGGTTGAGGATTTTTGATGTGACTGAACACTCAAGGCAGAAGCCAGGCTGAGCTACAGGCGTCCCTGCATAATCTTGTCAACGGCTTCTTCAATTTGCGCGGGTTGCACAATTGTTAGATCCTCCAATCCTTTGTTGTAAGGGGTCGGAATATCCTGCGAAGAGAGTCGAATGACCGGACCATCTAGCTCGTCAAAGAACCGATCGTTGATCGAGGCAATAATTTCTGCGCCGATGCCCCCTGTACGCATACATTCTTCAACAATCACAACCCGGTGGGTTTTCTTAATTGAGGCCCCAATCGTGTCGTAGTCGATGGGTTTGAGCGAAATTAGATCAATGACTTCGGGATCGTAGCCCTTTTCCTCCATCGCTTCTACTGCCTTGATGACGTGGTAGCGCATTCGCGAATAGGTCAAGATAGTCACGTCTTTTCCGGTGCGCACGGTCTCGGCTTTATCTAGCGGCAAGATGTACTCGTCGTCGGGCAGATCTTCTTTGTTGAAGTAGAGCAGCACATGCTCAAAAAACAACACCGGATTATCATCGCGAATAGCTGCCTTGAGCAGTCCTTTGGCGTTGCGAGGTGTGGAGCAGGCAACAATTTTCAGACCAGGAACGGCTTGGAAATACGCTTCTAGCCGCTGGGAGTGCTCTGCGCCTAGCTGAGAGCCTACGCCGCCGGGGCCACGAATGACGACGGGAATTTTGAAGTTGCCGCCGGAGGTATAGCGCAGCATACCGGCGTTGTTAGAAATCTGGTTGAAGGCTAGGAGCAAAAAGCCCATGTTCATGCCTTCGATAATTGGGCGTAGGCCAGTCATCGCTGCGCCAATGCCCATCCCCGTAAAGCTGTTCTCAGCAATTGGCGTATCTAGAACGCGCAGCTCGCCGTACTTCTCGTAGAGGTCTTTGGTGACTTTGTAAGATCCGCCGTACTGGCCGACATCTTCACCCATGACCATGACGGTCTGGTCGCGGGCCATTTCTTCGTCGATAGCTTCACGCAGGGCGTCGAATAGAAAAGTTTGAGCCATTAAATTGAGAGGATGGATGTGTTGGGGCTTCGACTACGCTCAGCCCACGGGGGGGATCGAAAACCGAGCCCTGAGCGTAGTCGAAGGGCGGCTAGATAGTAGTTGTCGGTGACTAACTGGTGGCTAATAAAGTTAGTCTTCGGCAAAGATGTATTTGTACAGATCGGCGGGCTTGGGATTGGGGCTTTCTTCGGCGAAGGTGAGGGCGTCTTCTACGACATCGGTGATTTTGTCGCGGACGGTTTTGAGTTCGGCTTCGCTGGCGAGGGACTGCTCTAGGAGATAGGCTTCGAAGCGTTTGATCGGGTCGCGATCGCGCCAAAACTTCTTCTCTTCAGGATCTCGCAGCTCGTCTGGATCGGCGACCGAATGTCCACGATATCGATAGGTCAAGCACTCCAACAGCGTGGGGCCTTCGCCGGCTCTTGCCCGCTCAACTGCCGTTTTAGCCGCTGCGCGCACCGCTACCACATCCATGCCATCGACCTCATAGCCAGGCATACCGAATACGCTAGCCTTCTTGTAGATCTCGGTTTGGCTAGAGGCTCTTTCGTGTGCCATCCCAATTGCCCACTTATTGTTTTCAACCACAAAAATGATCGGCAGCTTCCACAGCGCCGCCATGTTTAGGCATTCAAAAAACTGACCGTTATTAGTGGTGCCATCGCCAAAAAAGGCAGCGGTCACTTGGTCGGCGCTTGCATCTCCCATCGCCTCTTTGCGATAGCGGCTTTGAAACGCCGCGCCCAGCGCAACTGGAATACCCTCACCAATAAAGGCAAAGCCCCCCAGTACATTGTGCTCTTTTGAGAACATGTGCATAGAACCGCCTCGGCCCTTGCTACAGCCCGTTTCCTTACCGAATAGCTCGGCCATGACTTCTCTAGCTGGAACACCCGCGCTCAAGGAGTGAACATGGTCACGATAGGTGCTGCACACATAGTCATCAGAGCGCATGGCCTTGATCATGCCAGAAGCCACCGCCTCTTGACCGTTGTATAGATGGACAAAGCCTTTGACTTTGCCTCGCTGATACAGTTCAGCGCACTTGTCT
Source organism: uncultured cyanobacterium (assembly GCA_963793495.1). GTDB lineage: Bacteria > Cyanobacteriota > Cyanobacteriia > Phormidesmidales > Phormidesmidaceae > Phormidesmis. Next base: position 218,480 of record CAWCAI010000016.1, on the reverse strand, counting down.
TCGAAATAACGACCCAGCACCATATCTTCATAGACAGTCAGCCCTTCCTCCTTCGTGACTTGAGGAGTCGTGGCTGTGAATGTTGGCAGTGGTCTTTCCTGAACCATAGGGTTATGTCCATACTCTTAGCGGCAAAACTTAGCGGAACTATCAACATGCAGACATCCATACGCGAATATCCACAAACTGCGCTAGGTGCTTAACAGTCTTGTTACAATCTGGGTTTTATCATACTTGCTTCTTACGCAAATGCAGAATCGATCTATCAGTATTACTGAGGGTATCTTGACTAACCGGCATCTTGACTAATCTATTGTGACTGATAGTGACTGAGCGTCTCTTTGACACCTGCGACTGCGCTGACACCCTGACGATTCAAACTTTGAGAATTTCGCTTTTTCTAGAGTTTTTTGGGAAACAATGCTATTGTGACGCTCAAAATCGCGTGCTTGGCTACGAGTAAATAGCTGGTAGCTGCGAAGAAAAATAGCTGCGAAGAATAGAATGACTGATATAGCGGTAGTGTATGCGTAGCATTATTTCAGATGTGCTCAGTGTAGATGTGCTCAATGGCTTCTAACGCAATGGCTTCAACGCAATAGCTGCTGGCGCGATTGATTACATATTGGTTCAAGTGAAAAATTGACGCAATGGCTGGGGACACAAAAGTGCGAATTCCGCTAGACTACTACCGAATTTTGGGGCTACCAATTCAGGCTTCAGCTGAGCAGCTAAAGCAGTCACATCGCGATCGCACTCTTCAAGATCCCCGGCGCGAGTATTCAGAGCTGGCTATTGACGCGCGGCGTCAGCTAATCAACATTGCCTACGACGTGCTGGGCAACAGCGCTCAGCGGGCTGAGTATGACCAGGAATTTCTAGCCAAATCAAAGGCCGCTGGCGAGCCGGTCAACGATGCGCTCAACCCTGACGGCAGCGTTCCTACCATTGAAATTGAGAACCATTTGCTAGTCGGCGCACTGCTGATTTTGCTAGAGCTAGGTGAGTATGAGCTGGTACTACGGCTGGGTCGGCCCTATCTAAAGCGTGATGCCAGTACGCCAGAAGGTCAGGCGATTAAAGCTCAGCCTGAGCTGCCCGATATTATCTTGACACTAGCTGTCGCCTGCCTAGAGCTAGGCCGCGAAGAGTGGCAGCAAAACAACTATGAACATGCGGCTGAGTCGCTAGAAACGGGCCGCGAACTACTCTTAAAAGAGGAGCTATTTCCAGTTTTACGCGCTGAGATTCAGTCAGATCTGTATAAGCTGAGGCCCTATCGTGCGCTAGAGCTGATTGCCCGTCCGCTAGAGCAGCAGCAGTCTAGAAAAGAAGGCATCAGCCTGCTGCGAGGAATGCTGCAAGATCGAGGTGGCATCGACGGCGCGGAAGACGATCTATCAGGGTTAGGCGTCGATGACTTTCTGCGGTTTGTTCAGCAGTTGCGGGGCTATCTAACGGCGTCTGAACAGCAGGAAGTCTTTGAGGCGGAGGCGCAAAGGCCATCGGCAGTAGGAACGTATCTGGCCGTGTATGCACTGCTAGCTAGAGGCTTTGCTCAGCATCAACCCTCGTTGATTCGCCGGGCTAAGCAGATGCTGCTGCGGCTGAGCGGTCGCCAGGACGTACATCTAGAGCAGGCAGTTTGTGCGGTGCTGCTGGGCCAGACTGAGGAAGCTAGTCGCGCGCTAGAGCTTTCTCAAGAGTATGAGCCGCTTGCTTTTATTCGAGACCACTCACAGGGATCGCCGGATCTGCTGCCGGGCCTGTGCCTGTATGCCGAGAACTGGCTACAGCAGGAAGTCTTTCCGTTCTTTCGCGATTTAGACCAAGAGACAGCGACGCTGAAAGATTATTTTTCTGATAGCGCTGTGCAGTCGTATCTGGAAAATCTGCCGCTGGACAATGAGCGCAGCAATCGTCAGAAGGCAATTAGCAATCAGGTAAAGGCGCTGGGATCCGGTAGCGCTAGAGGCAGTGGGACGCAGGGAGGTGTAGGGGCCGAAGGTACGATCGCAGCAGGCTCCTTAGCAACGGCAGTGCCCGCAGGTCAATCGTTATATACACCGACCGAGCAAAATAAGTCAATTCTAACCGGTCGTGTTGGAGCCCCTAGTCAGGCTAGTGCAGCTGGCGCGGCTGGGTTTGCCGGTACCAGCAGTATGGTGGACAAGATCTCGAAAATGTCCCCGCTTGGGCAGCTTGGCGGAGAGGAACCTGAAGGTTCTGGCGGTCTGTCCGCTTTGCGCGATCGCCGCAGTCGCCGGGTCGCGCCGAAATGGGACCGGATAGCGCTACTGATCTTGGCGGGTGCCTTGTGCCTGGGGCTCTCTCTGTTTGTGCTGTCGCGTGTGGTTAGCTTTTTGACTGGCGGTGACGGTGAGCCAGCAGTCACTGGTGAACCTTTGGATGTCGGCATTAATGAGCCCGTCTTCAACATAGAAGAGTCGGGCGTGGCCGCTGGTGTGTCACCAGATGATGCTGCGGGGATCGCTGAGGCGACCATCACCGCATGGCTAGACGCCAAGCGAGCAGCCTACGCTGAAGAGAAAGACACCAGCAGCTTAGAAAACGTCCTGACGGGCGAAACGCTGAGGGGCACGCTGAGCGATGTAGAAGCTTCGAAAGCCGAGGACTGGTACATAGACTATGATTATGACGCAGTCGAAATCCTGTCAGTGGAGCCGGAAGATGCGACCGATGCCGAGTCGTTGAGCGTGAGCGCTAGAGTAGTCGAATCGCGTACCGTCTACGATAATGGTGCTAGGAGCGAGCAGTTCTCTTACACAGATGACGCGGTGACCGTGAGCTACGAGCTAGTCCAAGAGGGCGGTCGCTGGCTGATTGCCTCTGCCAAGGTCGAGTGACAACTTTTGCGCTCATGCTTCGGCCATGATGTTAAGGCGGACGTAATCTCCAAACGGACATGGTGTTAGAACGGAATGTATTTGCGGACGCTGTGTAATAACAGTTATTGTCAACATCAAGAACGATTGTTGTGTTGTCGCGTCATTTAGGGCAACTTTTTAGGGAAATCAGCTCTTGGCTATGCTTTTGACTCGCGCTGCTATTTCCATAGCCAAATCCCTTTCAGGTAATCATTCCAACCGAGCAGTCATCTACCAGACAATTGCCTCAATATCTTTAACTAATTTGGCAGAGAGTCTTTATATAGATACTGTTTTAAGTTTTCGTAGATATGCTTTGATAAAATCTCTGAGTGAATAGTCGCCATCGTATGCAAGTACAGAGTTCCCCCCCCGCCACAGAGCAGAGTCCCAGGCTCATTGACCAGCTCAGCCTCCCTGCCGGACTACCCAATGAGTGCTCTAGACGCGCTAAGACACAAATCGACTTGCTGCTATTGGCCATAGAAGCTTTGGACCTGGGCGGCGCAGAGGCGATGCTGGCTTCTGCTAGAGAATTAGGTCTAGAAGATGTGGTGAAAGGCCGAGTCAATCTCTGGCTATTGCGTAGTAGCAATCCGCTGCGTCGGTTCAGCCAGCGGCAGCCAATGTCTTTAGCGGAGGGAAAATCCCTAGTACTGATTACCTGCTTTTTAGCAAAGCGCCTGACGGTGTTAATTCGTCAGCTGCTATTGGGATACCAGCAGTTAAGCGATCAAGGTCTGTCTTTCGAGCATCACTTTCGCCTATCTGACTACCTTGCTCGCTTCCGTTCACACTTCAGGGCGCGGATGAATGCCAGCCGGACAGGCGTGATTGCCTATAGTACCGATGAAAAGCTGAACGAGCTGGCGATCGAGCTCTTGACGAAGCTTTTGTTCTGTACGGGTACAGATGGCGCGAATCGTCTTTGGATCAGTTTGTTCGACGGAGAAGTATCATGACGATTCGACGCCAGTATCAGCTGCCTAACTGCAGCCTGGTCTTAGATGGATTAAGTATTGATCCAACGCCGGGCAGTGAAGAGGTAATGTCTCTGCTGGTGAATGCAGAATGTCGGATCAGCGGACTGAGCCGCTCGCTGAATGGGGGATACAATTTTTTTGCGGCGCTGGTGCGTGCGGTTAGCCAGTATGGGCAGGAGGTACTCAGTGGTTACGCGCATCCGCAGGTAGTAGAAGGCGAACCGCTGCTAGTACACGTTAATCCTGGCGACGGCCCCTATCACCATCTGGTAGTACAGCCAGAGATTGCTGACTTGGGGGACGCTGGCGACGGTAGAGCTATTGATATTAAGCTGTCGTCCGTGCAGCTGTTTGATTTGACTGAGGCGGTGGATCAGTTTTTCGACGATACGCAAACGCTGCCTGAGCTAGAACCAGCCTTGTCGCCTTTGGCTCGTCGGTTCGTGCGATCGGAGGAGCCTCTGAGCGATCGCGCGCTACCGGCTGTCCTGGGAATCGGCGGTTTAGTCGCAGCAACAATGGCTTTGGGATTGATATCAATTCCTGAGGTGAGGGATCCGGCCCTCGACGCCCGCCGCCCTGAGGAGTCAGCAGAAGTAGCTGCGAATGATGCGACCGGTGAGAGCGGCATAGCTGGGGGCACAGCTGGGACGGGCACAGCCGCTGAGACTGAGACTGCCGCAGGCGAGACAAACAGGGCGAACGAGACGTTGGGCGAAACCTTAGATGAGACACCAGTAGTCGCAGTTTCAAAGCCTGGTACAGACACCGTAACAGAGACCGTTCCCGAACCTCTTACAGAGTTAGAAACTTCTGCTCTAGAACCAGTTTCAGAGACTGTCGTAGCGACTGGACCAATGACGTTTGAAAGCAGTCCACCAGCAGCACCTCGGTCTTTTTCTGAAGTAGAAATGCTGAACCAGCGGCTGAAGCAAGCCCTGATTGAAAGTCGCCAGCAGCCCAGGTTTGGTGAAGCCATCGCGTATCGAGTGCGAGTGGATGATGACGGTCAGATTCTGGGCTATCAGCCTGAGGACGCACAAGCTAGATCGTCTGTGGATGAAACGCCACTGCCAGTGCTAGTAGCGGATTTACCGACAGGAGATGCGGTAGTGGACTATCGAGTCGTGTTTACTGAGCGGGGCGTTGTAGAAGTCAGTCCGTGGTGGGGTTGGGACTTTTACAATTAGGAGGCTAGTTGGTGGCAGATGAATCAGGGCTAAACCGCACGCATAGTCGAGATTCAACCAATCTTGAATCTGATCTGTCTGTGTATCCGTTACCCGCTCCAGCCTTGCCCACTGCAAACACATCAGCGACAACACCAGCTAATAGCGGCGTCAACCCTGAGCTTGGCTATCCTTCACGCCGTGATGTGGTCGGTGATGTAGGCCATTCTCTAAGGCGTGAACTCGACCGCGATGCCCGTGAGTCTGACGTTCCTCTAGAGCGTTCGACTGCGCCACGGATTTGGCAGAAGCAGCCCTATGTGGCGATCGCACATTTCCTAGCGATGAGCGGAACCCTTGTGGGTAGCTGGCTCTTCGGTATCCTAATCGCACAGATCCTACCCGGCACCATCGAAACCCCTCCCCTGCAAGAAAGCCTGCTCAGAAGAACCAGTCGCCTGTCGAGTCAGCTATGGCACTTTAACCAGCTGTGGCAGACGCCTACGGCTGAAGTACGCATCGAAGCGGTTCCTATTCCTAGTACTGCCCCTGTTGTCAAATCTATAGCGCTAACGCCAATTGAACGGCAGCCTTTAATTGATGAGCTTAATTCGATCGAAACCGAAATTCTCACGCTTGACCGTCGCGTTCAAGCTTTGGAAAAGCGGCTTGGCAGTCCCTCGTATGAAGGTGCTGATGTCGATACTAGAATCAATACGCTGCGGAATGCCATCGACCCGCCTGTTCGCCCAGAAATAGAACCAAACTACAAACCTACACCGGTCGATCCAGCGGGTACGCTGCTAGAGGTGGCTCGGCTGAAGATAACCCTGCCTAGCGATGCGCTCTTTGAGCCAGGTCAAAGCAGTTTTAGGGATGATGATTTGCTTATTCAGGTGCTAGACCAGCTAGTGAACTATCCTGAATCCACCGTGTTGATTCGTAGCTACAGTGACGATCGATCGGATGCGATCGCCGCTCGTGACTACACGCTGGCTCAGGCAAATGTGATCGCCACCTACCTCCAATCTGCCCTTCCTACCGCTCATCGCTGGGTGACTATTGGCAGCGGTCAAACCCAACCCGTTGCGCCCAACGAGACTCCAGTCGACCGCCAGCGCAACCGCCGCATCGAAATTTTGGTAGATACCCGATAGGGATCTTAGCTTAGAGATAATCGTATGAAAATCGCCTTCTTTGGTACGCCGCAATTCGCGGTCCCTAGCTTGACTCGCCTGCTCAATCATTCAGACTTTGAAGTCGTTGCTGTAGTCACTCAGCCCGACAAACGTAGAGGTCGCGGGGGAAAAGTCACACCTTCCCTAGTCAAAGCGGCGGCTATAAAAGCAGGCTGTCCCATTTGGCAACCCGCTCGCATCAAAAAAGACCCCAATACCCTTGCTCAGCTAGAAAGTCTAGGTGCAGATGCGTTTGTAGTGATCGCCTACGGTCAAATTCTGTCGCCTGCGATTCTAGCTATGCCGCGTCTAGGCTGTGTCAATGCTCACGGTTCTATCTTACCTACGTATCGAGGGGCCGCGCCTATCCAGTGGTGTTTACACAACGGTGAACCCGAAACGGGCGTAACGGCGATGCTGATGGATGCAGGCATGGACACTGGCCCAATGCTGCTAAAAGAAACCATTCCTATCGGCCTAACCGACAACGCCTGGCAGCTAGCGGAGAGACTATCTGCTCTCAGCGCAGACTTGCTACCGTCTACCTTGCAAAAGCTAAACCAGCAGCTCATTCGTCCAATTCCTCAAAACGATAGCCAGGCTACCTACGCGCCGCTGATCCAGAAAGAAGACTATCTTCTAGACTGGTCAGTCAGCGCTAAAGCAATTCACGACAAAGTGCGAGGCTTTTATCCCAACTGCACCACTCAGTTTCGAGCAAGTGACCTAAAAGTGACTGCTACGCTCCCGCTCGGCAGCGAATACTGGGCTCAATTTCCGACTGAGCTAGCAGCGGTCCAATCCTTGTACGAGTCTGCAAAGGCTAATCAAAATGCAGAGCCTGGGACGGTTGTCGCCGTTCTCAAAAACTATGGTCCTATTGTACAAACGGGAGCCGGACATCTGCTGCTGTTGGAAGTGAAACCAGCTGGAAAAAGATCTCTATCTGGGTGGGATTTTGCAAACGGGAGCCGAATAGAATCAGGCGAAGTTCTGGGCAATCTCTAAGCTTTGCATCAAATAGCCTCTACAAACTGCGGGTGGGAAAGCTAGGGCGTAGGGTATTTCTGAGTCAAGCAGCTGATGAGCGACAGCAAGGATAATAGTCAAATTCAAAAGGAACGCCTTGCTTATGAGGATTTGCTGTCTAGCTGCTGCCACTACGACGGTATTCTTTCAGTCTTGACCCAGCATAGGCCATATTTCGAGGCATTGCCTAGTATTCGACGGCTGCAAGAAAGTATGGTGATCATTCCATTGCCGAATGTTCGCAGTCGAGAGATTTCGGCAGTTGGAGATAAAATTGATGCGCGCGATCGCATTCGCGCCGTTCCTTGTGATATCGCTCTGATGATCTGCGATCCAGAATGGAAAATAAAAACAGGAATCGAGATTGTTCTATTTATTCAGCGTCCTAAAGAAGAGTTCTCTGATTTGCTGCGGCGATGGAGAGCGACACAAATTGAGCTAGGTCAAGGCATAGAATGGCTGATGCCGAGAAAGTACAAGCATCTGTTAGCGGAAGGCACGATAGAGCCACATCCTTTGTTTGTTGTGTTTATGCCTTCTGAAGATGGTGACGATAGCGTAGCCTCTTCCTTTGAAAGTCGCGCGGTCAGGACAATTCATGGATTAACCGGAGCCGGGCTTCCTGCCGCAGTCCACAAAGTGATGGATAGTGATAGATAAGAAGTGCTTGCGAGAATCATGCTTGCGCAGCTAAGGATCGAGGATTAAATAACCTGCTGATCTCTACCCGACCACCCTTCGACTACGCTCAGGGTTCGGTAACGGCAACTTACGATGGCTGAGCGCAGTCGAAGCCAAAACCCACCAGTCCGCGAAAGCGGCTTTTATTAAATCTTCATTCCTAACTGACGCCAACACTCTTGTGCGATCGCCCAATCTTCTTGAGTATTGATCACAAGTACCCGCACCGCAGAATCAGGGGTTGCAATATCTGTATCTACGGGTGAACTGTTGTTCTTTTCTAAATCTAGCTTCACACCCAAAAACGCCATCGATTTACAGACTGACAGCCTGAGCCAGTTTGAATTTGCGCCGACGCCGCCAGCGAATACTATGACGTCCACTCCACCCAAGGCCATAAGCATCGATCCAATACAGGCTTTCAAACGATACAAATAAAGAGCCTTGGCTAGCTGAGCTCGTTCGCTGTCGTGCTCAGTCGCTTCTTGTACTGCCCTTAGATCATGTGATACGCCCGAAATACCTAAAACGCCAGATTCCTTATTCAACAATCGATCGAGATCATCAGCGCTCATTCCTTGGCGCATCAGATGGATCAAAATTCCCGGATCGACAGCGCCCGATCGCGTTCCCATCATCAGACCGTCTAGCGGCGTGAATCCCATCGTAGTATCAATGCTTCGACCATTCTTGACGGCTGCAAGCGATCCACCATTGCCCAGATGACAGGTAATTAGCCGCAGATTATTCGAGTCGGCACCCAAAATTTGAGCCGCCTTTTGAGCGCAGTACTGGTGACTGGTCCCATGAAATCCGTACCGGCGAATACCTTGTTCTATCCAGTCGTAGGGACCAGGATAGGTACTGGCAACCAAAGGCATCTGGCTATGAAAGGCGGTGTCAAAAACGGCAAGCTGTGGAATATCTGGCAGCAGCTGTTCCATCAGTTCGATGCCTTCTAAGTTAGCGGGATTATGACTGGGAGCTAGCGCGGAAAGCCGATCGATAGTGTGTTTGACATCAGGGGTGATGAGGACGCTGGACTGGTACTCTGTTCCGCCATGCACTACCCGATGACCAACGGCATCGACCTCTGAAAGCGCTGAGATTACTTTAGTTGGTCCCTGATGCAGAAGATCTAACAGATAGAGCAGACTCTCTTTGCGAGAAGACTTTTCTATCGTCTCTGAGTGTTCTTTGCCCGTATGGGTCTTGACAGCGAGGTGAGCCGCGTTTCCTTGCGAGGTCCAGTCTAGCTGCCCTTCCCAAAGCGGGTCGGGCGGCTGGTCTAGTGAGGCGTCGGCAGAAATGTCATATAGGGCGCTTTTTTGACTGCTAGAACCGGCGTTGAGAACGAACACTTTCATAGCGGATGCCTGTAGATGTAGGTTAGGTGCCTTCGCGATCGCGCAGAGCTTTTGGCAGGTGATTGCGATCGCCCAGTCTCTGTAGCATCGGTCCGTGGGTGTCAAATTTGACGACGCTGACGGTGGCGACAGGCATGTCAATGCGATCGCGGTATCGGCCCAAGTCAATCCCTAGCAAATTACACAAGATAATTCGAATCGTCGCCTTGTGAGAAACCACCAAAACATTCCCACTCGTATACTTCTCCTCTATCTCCGCAATCACCAAAGAAGCTCTACTCGCAATCTGAATCGTGGTCTCTCCTGCCGTCGGCGGATTCCAGGCAGGTTCTCTTTGCCAGCGCATATACGCCTCGGCGTCTTCGGCCTGCACCTCGGCCTGCGTTCGATCTTCCCACTTACCATAGTTGATCTCCTTTAGTCCGTCTCGGAGCTGAGGTTCTATCTCCAGTGCTTCGCAGAGTGGCCGAGCAGTCGCGATCGTTCGCTTCATCGGGCTACAGAAAACGGCTTGCCATTGTTCCTGTTTGTAGGTGTCGGCAAAAGCCTGCGCCATCTGTTTCCCCGATGCTGTCAGTTCTGGATCGAGAAAGCCGCAAAAACCGCCCGTTTGGCTGTGAGTAGTTTCTCCATGACGTAGAAAGTGGAGGTGTAAACTCATTGAAAAAAGTCCGTTGCTTCGTTAATATCTCGACCTCAGCATAGCCGGTTCATTCCTGGCTATGCTGAGAATCTCACAAAACCCGAACCTAGTAGGGCCACTTCCAATTTGTCACTTCTTCCTGGTCCATACCGTGTTCGTGCGCATGGCTCAAACATTCTAGAATCGTGTTTTTCATTCGCTCCTTCACATGTCCAGCCGCAGAGCCTAAGCAAGGCACTCTATCGATGACATCAATCACCAGATTGAACCTGTCAATCTGATTGTTGATTGCTAGCTCCAAAGGTGTATTAATGTTGCCTTCCTCTTTGTAGCCGCGTACGTGGATGCGATCCTGATTGGACCGGCGGTACACTAGCTTGTGAATTAGCCAAGGATAGCCGTGAAAGTTGAAGATGATCGGCTTATCTGGTGTAAAAAGAGAATCGAAGTCGCGATCTGACAAACCGTGAGGGTGCTCACCTGCCGAAACCAGCTTGAATAAGTCAACAACGTTTACAAAGCGAACTTTCAGATTCGGAAATTCCTCTCGTAGAATCGCTGTCGCTGCCAAAGACTCCATCGTCGGAATATCACCGCAGCAGGCCATCACCACATCAGGAACATCAGGATCGGTGCCGCAATCATCGTTGCTAGCCCAGTCCCAAATGCCCAGGCCCTTAGTACAGTGCGCGATCGCCTCATTCACCGGCAGATACTGTAGATGCGTTTGCTTGTCGGAGATGATAATGTTGATATAGTCTACGCTGCGGAAACAGTGGTCCGCGACCGACAGCAGACAGTTCGCATCCGGGGGAAAGTAAACGCGAACAACGTCTGGATTTTTGTTTGTAACTAGATCGACGTAGCCTGGGTCCTGATGGCTAAAGCCATTGTGGTCCTGTCGCCATACTAGAGAAGAAAGCAAAATGTTCAGCGAAGAGACTGACTGACGCCAGGGCACATGATTCTTGCAAATATCCAACCACTTGGCATGCTGGTTGAACATAGAATCAACAATATGGACAAAGGCTTCGTAAGTATGAAACAGTCCATGTCTGCCGGTAAGCAAATAGCCTTCTAGCCACCCTTGCAGCGTGTGTTCGCTAAGCATTTCCATCACTCGCCCGTCTGGCGCGAGCTGTCCGCCTTCTGCGTCCTCAGGGTACATCTCGGCCATCCACACTTTTTTTGTGGTGTCATAGACATCTTGCAACCTATTGGAGGCGGTTTCATCAGGACCCATTAGCCGAAAGTTATTAGGGTTCTCTTTGAAAATATCGCGCATTAGCTGGCCTAGCACTTTCGTATTCTCGTATTCTTCGACGCCGTGCTGTTCCATTTCAATCGCATAGTCCTGGAAGCGAGGCATTTTCAAAGCCCGGCGCAGCAGTCCGCCATTGGCATGGGGATTGGCGCTCATTCGGCGTTTCTCTTTTGGCGCTAGCGCTTTGAGTTCGGCAACGAGAGTGCCGTTTTCGTCGAAGAGCTCTTCGGGTTTATAGCTGCGCATCCACTCAACTAGTTTGTGTCGGTGGTCCTCATTATCTTGCATACCGCCCATCGGAACCTGGTGCGATCGCCAAAAGTCTTCCACCTTCTTGCCATCGACTTCCTTGGGGCCAGTCCATCCTTTGGGCGATCGCAGTACAATCATCGGCCAGCGCGGACGCTCCACATTGCCGCTAACTCGCGCCTCGCGCTGCACCTCCTTGATTTTGATAATGCACGTTTCCATTGTCTCAGCCATTTTCCGGTGCATTTCAGCCGGATCGTTTCCCTCTACAAAGTAAGGAGTATATCCATAGCCTCTAAACAAGTACTCCAGCTCCTCATGAGAGATCCTGGCAAGAATTGTAGGATTTGCAATCTTATAGCCGTTTAGATTTAGAACCGGTAAGACAGCGCCGTCACGAGCCGGATTGATAAACTTGTTAGAGTGCCAGGCGGTTGCCAGCGGTCCAGTCTCAGCCTCTCCATCGCCAATCACAACGCAGGTAATCAAATCGGGATTGTCTAGAATCGAGCCATAGGCATGAGAGAGACTGTATCCCAGTTCTCCGCCCTCGTGAATCGAGCCAGGTGTTTCTGGCGTGACGTGGCTGCCAATATCTCCCGGGAAAGAGAACTGCTTAAAAAAGCGCTGCATACCCCCTTCGTCTTCGCTTTTATCCGGATAGATCTCCGAGTAAGTCCCTTCTAGATACACAGGGCCCAGCACACCGGGAGCACCATGCCCTGGCCCGGCTATGAAGATCATGTCCAGGTCGTATTTGTTGATCAATCGATTGCAGTGAACATAGGTAAAGCTTAGAGCGGGAGATGATCCCCAGTGGCCTAGCAGCCTGTGCTTTATATGCTCCTTGGCTAAGGGCTGTTTGAGCAGGGGATTGTCACGCAAGTAGATCATGCCTACGGCCAGGTAGTTACAGGCTCGCCAGTAAGCGTCTATCTTGTTAAGCTCATCTTGTGAAGGGGGGGTAATTTCTAGTTCGACAGATTGACTAGTAGATTGCGAAGGAACAAGGGCAACCATAGGTAACTTCTCTCAGTAATAACGCTTGTGCCCAAAGCGTACAAACAGAGTCTCGTTCTCACTGTGTTTTAAACTACTTATACCTTGAAGATTGTTCAATGCTATGAATAGATGATGAATACGTGAAAAAGTCTCTACAACCTAAGAAAGATTTTCTTTCTACTTCTTTTGAGATAGATTCTTTCTAGAGAAGTAAACTGAGAAACTTTTTTTAGTGAAAGTTGATACGCTTGAATACTAATTCTCATCTCGAGGTTATTTCCTATGTCTGATTCAGAAAAAGCAGCCTATCAGGAAGCAGTCGAAGCTAGAGTTCAAGAACTAACAGCTCAGATCGAAACGCTTAAAGCCAAAGCTAACGTGGCTAAAGCCGATGCAAAAGTAAAGTACGAAAAGCAGCTAAAAACCCTGCAAGTCAAGCAAACAGATCTCAGTGGCAAACTAGACTCCATGAAAGGATCGGCAGAAAGCGCTTGGAAAGAGATGAAGGGCGGCGTAGAATCTGCGTGGAGCGAGCTTCAAGTAGCATTCGAAAAAGCTAAGTCTGAGTTCGACGATGCGTAAATCAGCCTACTCCAAGCGCTGTTGCGGTTTAGCTGTGACACTTAAGTGTAGAAACAAGCATCACGAATTTTTGCAGCTACGAATGCTGCCATAGCTGCTGGTAGCCACTGTATTGCTTTCTTAGTTTAGACCAATATCCTAGAAGGAACTTTTACTTCTCCATACAGTGTATCTCTCTGCCTAGCTGGTCTTCTCACAGATTTGATAGCACCAATTAAGTCTGCTTCAGTTTGACAAGTTCCCCCGGTGGCCCCGGCCATCGAAGTGATGTGTTCTTCCATTAGAATGCCGCCAATATCGTTACAGCCCCATCGCAGCGCCTCTGTCGCCCCGCCGAGGCCTAGTTTCACCCAGCTAGGCTGATGATTGACAATCCAGTTGCCTAGAAAGATTCTGGCGACTGCGGTCAACAACAGCGCATCTTCTAGCACAGGCTGATCTCTGCCGACCCTTCGCCGCAAAGGCTTGGGCGCTTCTTGTCCGACAAAGGGGAGCAAAATGAATTCTGTTATTCCGATATGGCCTGCCGCTTTTGATTTTTGTTGGAGCGATCGCAGTAGTTCAAAATGCTTCACCTGCTGCTCAATCGTCTCGATGTGCCCTGAGAGCATAGTGCTAGTCGTCGGCAGACCTACTTCATGCGCTAATCCAACAATTTCCAGCCATTTTGCCGCTGTCGTTTTCTCAGGGCACAGTATTCGCCGCACGCTATCGTCCAAGACTTCTGCCGCTGTCCCTGGCAAAGAGCCCACGCCTACATCCCGCAAAGCTTCTAGTACTGCTTTGAGATTCAATTCGTCTTCTCTAGCAATAAACTGTACTTCTTGGGGTGAAAACGCATGTACGTGCAAGTGGGGAGAAGCTGCTTTGATCGTCTCGACTAGCTTGCAGTAGTAAGCTAGCGACGAGCCCTCGATTTTTGCCTCAGGGTTTAGCCCACCCTGCATACAAATTTCTGTCGCGCCTAGCGCTGCTGCCTCCTGGGCCTTTTCTAAAATGCCGCTCCAGTCGACCCAGTAGGCCCCTGGCTGATGAGCATCCCGGCGAAAGGCGCAAAAGCTACAGTGCTGCTCACAGATATTGGTGTAGTTGATATTTCGATTCAGTACATAGGTGACTGTATCGCCCACCTGCTGCTGACGCAGCGCGTCTGCCGTTTGACGAATAGCTTCTCTATCGGTCTCGGTGTCTACTTTTAGCAGAGCGATGCCGTCTTCTGTTGAAATGTCTTGACCTGCGATCGCCCGCTCTAAAATCTCCCTAATTTCTGACATCAGCTATCTATCAACCCGTTGCATCACCCTACTAGGGTAGCTTCTGAACGCCTTAGTGATAAAGCGATCGCTCATAAAGCTTGCGAAAAGCCAAAAATGCTATCGTTAACGTGTTGTCACCTGATGTCAGCACTATGGTGGTTTCGACTGAACGACAAACAACAAAGCCCATCGTCACCTGGGAACCGCTTCCAGATAATTTTGTACTGCCTGACGATCCTGTGGAAAATATTCAACAGCCTCTCTTGGCTGCCGCTTTGACCGATGCGCTTGGAGAAAACGGTCGACTTCAGCTAGAGATGCTAATCGGCTCCAACTTTGGGCTAGTTGCCAACATCAATAAAGCGACAGTTGTCAAGGCACCAGACTGGTTCTATGTTCCTCGCGTTTCGCTTGTCCCAGAAAACATCATTCGCCGCAGCTATACCCAGCACACAGAAGGAGAGCCCGTCGCGATTGTAATGGAATTCCTTTCGGATGAAGATTACAACGAACTCTCAGTTAGATCGACACCTCCCTATGGCAAGCTCTACTTTTATGAGCAAATCTTACGGGTGCCTACCTACGTTACCTACGATCCGTATGACCTCAGATTGCAGGTCCGCTGTCTAGAAAATAGCCAGTACGTTTTACAGCCGGTAGACGCCGACGGACAGTTTTGGATACCGGAACTACAGCTAAACTTAGGACTCTGGAGAGGAGAGCGCTTAGGCAAAACAACGCCCTGGCTGCGGTGGTGGGACGAAGCTGGGAATCTACTGCTCTGGAGTTCTGAACAGGTCAACGTAGAACGGCAAAAAGCTGAAGCGCTAGCGGCAAAGCTGAGAGAATTGAGCGTTGATCCGGACACCTTGAGCTGACGCGGTTGACCATTCAAGGCCAGCTTCCGTCGGGCAAGTAGATTCCGCCTTGCGATCGCACCCCCGCTTCTGACATCACATACCCCCACGCCGGCTGCAAAGGCCGCTGCGCCAAGTCAAAAACCGGCAGCTCACAGCGCAAATATTCATTCTCAAAATCTGGCAGCTCTGGAGAATAGCCTTCCAACCTGTCCAAACCTTGCAAAATCTCTACGCAAACGTTGGCAGGCTGAACGAACTTGAGTAGATAGCCCTTCACCCAATCTTCACCTACCGTCATAGCAGGATAGCCTAGCTGAAAGAAGTCATACAGACGACCCCTCACCATCGCTGGAATCTGCTCAGTCAGATACTTTCCGCAGAAACGAACGTGATATCGGCCACCCGGCTTCAGCGTGCCGTAGACAAAAACAGAGAGTTCGCAAATATTAGTCCCGGCAATATCAGATTCCAAGGCTACAAAATCCCCCCAAATCCACTTCAGCCTCTAGAATAAATCTTTGACTTATAAAGCAAGCGAACAAGGACCGTAGTGGCGTGGAAGTGCGATACAGCCCAGCAGAGATAGAACCAAAGTGGCAGCAGTACTGGGCCGACAATGAGCTAAACAAAACGCCTGAAGATCTTGGAGACGTCCAAAAGCCGAATGCCAAAAAGTTCTACGCCCTCTCCATGTTCCCCTACCCGTCGGGCGATCTGCACATGGGCCACGTGCGCAACTACACGATCACCGATGTGATCGCCCGCGTTCGCCGGATGCAGGGCTACAGTGTCCTGCATCCGATGGGCTGGGATGCCTTTGGCCTACCCGCTGAAAACGCCGCTATTAAACGAGGCGTTCCTCCCGCCGATTGGACGCTCAAAAATATTGCTCAGATGCGCGATCAGCTCAAAGCGCTCGGCCTTTCCTACGACTGGAGCCGAGAAGTCGCCACCTGCTTGCCCAACTACTACCGCTGGACGCAGTGGATTTTTCTACAGTTCCTAGACGCTGGTCTTGCCTACCAAAAAGAAGCCGCTGTGAACTGGGACCCGATCGATCAGACCGTCCTTGCCAATGAGCAGGTAGATAGCGAAGGCCGGTCTTGGCGCTCGGGTGCGAAAGTAGAGCGCAAACTGCTCAAGCAGTGGTTTTTCAAAATCACTGACTACGCTGACCAGCTACTCAATGACTTAGACAAGCTCCCTGGCTGGCCCGATCGCGTTAAAACTATGCAGGCCAACTGGATTGGTAAGTCTAAGGGGGCGCAGGTCACTTTTCAGACCAGCGCGGGCGAGCTAGAAATTTACACTACTCGCCCTGATACGCTTTGGGGCGCGACGTTTATGGTCGTTTCTCCCGAGCATCCGCTGATGGAAAAGCTCACGACAGCTGAACAAGCTGAGGCGGTTGAGGTCTATCAGGCGGCAGCGGCGGCGCTAAGTACTATCGATCGCACAGACGAGGGTAGAGAAAAAACGGGCGTCTGGACGGGCAGCACGGCGACAAATCCAGTCAATGGGGAGGAAATTCCTGTCTGGACTGCTGACTACGTGATGATGGACTACGGTACGGGCGCGATTATGGCTGTGCCCGCGCACGATCAAAGAGACTTTGAATTTGCTCGTAAGTTTGATTTGCCGATCAAGGTTGTCGTTCAGCCTGAAGGTGAGTCACTAGACGGAGCCACGATGAGCGCAGCCTATCCCCACGATGGCGTGATGGTGAATTCTGGGCCGCTAGATAGAATACCGGCGGGAAAAGGGAAAAAGCAAAGTGTGGGGCAGGCGATCGCATACCTGCAAAAAGAATCGCTGGGCAAAGGCACTACTAACTACCGCCTGCGTGACTGGCTAGTTTCACGTCAGCGCTACTGGGGCGCGCCGATTCCGGTCATTCACTGTTCAGCGTGTGGCACAGTGCCAGTCCCCGAGGCAGACTTGCCGGTAAAGCTACCTGAGAAAGTTGAGTTCACCGGAAAAAGCGTTCCCTCACTTTCCAAGTTTGACGATTGGGTCAACGTTCCTTGCCCGAGCTGTGATGCGGCGGCTAGGCGTGAGACCGATACGATGGATACCTTCTTAGATTCGTCCTGGTACTTCTTGCGCTACGCCGATGCCAACAACGAAGAAATTGCTTTCTCTAAAGACTGTGCAAATCACTGGCTCCCTGTCGATCAATACGTGGGCGGCATTGAGCACGCAATTTTGCACTTGTTGTATTCTCGCTTCTTTACGAAAGTGCTGCGCGATCGCGGTCTTTTGAACTTCGACGAACCCTTCCAGCGTTTGCTTACTCAAGGCATGGTCCAAGCCATCACCTACAAGACAGCCGACGGTCAGTTCATCGTTCCTGAAAAGATTGCCGACTTGAACAATCCTGTCGATCCAGACACTGACGAACCGCTCAAAGTCTCCTTCGAGAAAATGTCAAAGTCCAAATTTAACGGCATCTCTCCGATCGCTGTTCTCGAAAAATACGGCGCGGACACCGCCCGCATGTTCATTCTCTTCAAATCTCCTCCAGAAAAAGATCTCGAATGGGATGATGCTGACGTAGAAGGCCAATACCGCTTTCTCAACAGAGTGTGGCGAGCCGCTACCGAATTCGCTGGGTCTGACCAGGATGCTAATCGTACCGCTGACTGGAGCGCAGCTATCGGCAGTATTGAGCAAAGCACGCTCAGCAAAGCCGAAAAAGCACTGCGCCGTTCGACCCACACCGCTATTAAAGAAATTACCGAAGATATTGAAGGTGACTATCAGTTCAATACAGCAGTGTCAGAGCTGATGAAGCTCAGCAACGCCATCAACGACACAAAAGACAAAACCACGCCAGCCTTTGCCGAAGCCATCTGCACGCTAGTCAAGCTAATTGCGCCTTTTGCACCTCATATAGCCGACGAACTGTGGTCGGCTCTTTCGAATGGATCAGGTTCAAGCGGCTCAGTTCATCAGCAGCCGTGGCCCGAGGTCGAAGCGTCAGCCTTGGTTGCTGACGAAATTACGCTGGTTATTCAGATCATGGGTAAGACCAGGGGCACCTTACGGGTACCGGCTAGCGCAGACAAAGCAGCGCTAGAAAGCTATGCTCGTAGCTCAGAAGTTGCCCAGCGCTACCTAGAAGGCAAAACAATCAAAAAGGTAATTGTTGTCCCTGGAAAGCTAGTGAATTTCGTTGCCATGTAGGCTTTTTTGTATCATATAATACAAATAGAATCTTCACAGGAAAAGTCTAAGGAAGCATCAGCAAAACTGACCAAGCGACCTGATAAGATTTTTCTAGACCCAACGACCGTAGATCTACATAGGACGTACCTAATGGTTACGCTAACGTCGTCTCAACTTCAGACAGATGTTCGAATTGGTTTAGGCAAAGTTTTACTCGTTGAAGATGAAGAAATTATTCGCGACACAGTTGCCCTATCCCTAGCCGATGAAGGGTTTGAAGTCTGTGTGGCAGACAATGGCCAGCGCGCCTTGGAGATGATTCTAGGTAGTCCAGACAGGGGAGCGTCGGGACTACCGCAGCAGGCAATCCCAGGCATTAGCCTAATTATTTTGGATCTGATGCTTCCTGGAATGAATGGTCTCGACCTTTGTCGGCTCGTTCGCCATCAGGACGTCGATATTCCCATTCTTATCCTCAGTGCCAAAGGCACCGAAACTGACCGCGTCCTGGGACTAGAAGTCGGTGCAGATGACTATCTCACTAAGCCCTTCGGTATCCGCGAACTTATCGCCCGCTGCCGGGCCTTGCTCAGACGCTACCAGTCTCAGGCGAAACCCGACGAAAAGTCTATTCTCCGCTTCGCCGATATCGCTCTGCATACTGATGAATGTCGCGTTTTCTTAGGCAGCACTGAAGTAAACCTTTCTCCCAAAGAGTTTAAAATTCTAGAGCTGCTGCTCAGCCAGCCCAAGCGAGTCTGGTCACGTAATCAGATCATTGACCAGGTCTGGGGCTACGACTTTATGGGTGACAACAAGACGGTAGACGTGCATATCCGCTGGCTGCGTGAAAAGCTAGAGGAAAATCCCAGTCAGCCCAAGTATCTAAAAACCGTACGTGGTTTTGGCTATCGTCTAGGATAAGCGTCTAGGGACGTGCGCCCAAGTAAGATACCGGTGTAGCGTCAGTTATTGCGCAAGTCGTAGCAGTGCTATGACCCTACTAGCGTTTGGGCATTCTTCCAATATAATTCGCTGTCGCTGAGATGGTTTCGTGAGTACGAAGATACCTTTACTTCATAAAGTACGACGATTGCCACTTGGCCGATTTTTGCGATTTGGGATTGTTGGTTTTAGCGGCGTGTTTGTTGATTTGATCGTGTTCTATCTGCTTCGCACTGAACTGGGACTAGCGCGATCGCTCAGCATCTTTCTCTCTATCGAAGCGGCCATTATCAACAACTTTTTCTGGAACGACGCCTGGACCTTTGCTGATATGGCTCAGCGGCAAAAAGGCCAGGCGGCTAGGTTTCAACGATTCCTCAAATTTCACGCTGTTTGCTCTAATCGGAGCCGTTTTACAGTATCTCCTAATTGAAGGCATTCTGTTGCTTCCACTGACGCAGCAAGTTCCAGCGGTCGCCAGCCAGTTTGCTGACGGTAAATGGACAACCGTGGCAGATGAGTATGTTGCTAAAGTGAGTGCGATCGCCCTCGTCACCCTCTGGAACTTCTGGCTCAATCTCAAAGTCAGCTGGCGAAACTGAGGGCAGAAAGCTACAGCAAACTGGGTATAGAACAGCTTGAATTGGGCTATTCTACCGCTCGCCTCGCCAATAGACCTGAAGCTCAAAGCTATCTAGATTCATTGTGCCTTCTAGCGATCGCATCCCAATCAAAGCATAGCGCTCTCTGCAAAAGCTCATCGGTCTTGGCGGCTAGCTCAATTACCTCAGCTTCTGTCTTGGGCGCATTCCACAGCGGATAGTTTGAGCGCAGCCACAGCACCTGTGCATAGTCTTTTTGACCCAGGGCTGAACTCAAAGCAGTCTCCAAATCAGCCGGATCGCTGACTAATATGTCTGGATTCGCAGCTTCATCTAGATAATAGAGCAGCCGGTTCACATGGCCCCAAGCTTTAGAGTTCATCGCGACCAGAGTCGGCTGGTCAGCGGCGTCGCGATTGGATAATAGCGCTGCATTGACCGTGTGAAACATCTGGCGATCGCGTCCCTCAAAATCCATCACATTCACCGCCAGATACACCGCCAAAATCGCTACTGTCAGCCCCTCTCGCCAGCGCCCAGTCGCCTTCTCCAACCAGGCTGCCACCAACAGCACCATTCCCGGTAGCACCACAATCGTCGCGCGCCCCCAGCCAAAGCCCAGCGTATTTTTGTTCGCTGCGATATCTACGCCTAGCGCTAGCAGCAGCGGAAACAATCCCAACAGGCCGCAGCTGATTAGCACCCAGTACTGTCGGCGGCGAATCAGGCTTACTACGCACAGGATTACAAATGCGATCGCGCCACAGCCAACAGCCACAGCCGTCGGCTTAATCGGATCAGCCAGTGGCAGCATCCCCGTCGTCAAATGGCCCAGCAGCAGATAATTTGCCACCGTCTGCGAAAGATCCTTGCCGTGCTGCACCATCAGCAAAATCACACTGCCCCCCTGCGATAGCCGCTCTAGTACATCCTGGCGATTGCTCACCTGTCGCAGCGTCCCCCATAGAAACCAGGGCATAAACAACAGCGCCCCGCCGCCCAGCAGCAGCCCATGCTGAAACCACCGCTTCCGGTCTAGAAACAAGACAAACGCCGCCAGCGCAAAAAACCAATAGCCAAACAAATACTGCGTCATCAGCCCCGCTGTCAGCGGCAGCACTACACCCGCTCGCAGCGCCCAAGCCCGCCAGCCACCAGGCCGAACGTTCGCTTCGCTCGCCGTCTCAAACGCTACAGCTTTCGATCGATCCACCCCCATCAGCACCAGCAGACACAGCGCACTCACGCAAGCCCACAGCGCCAGTGGAGAATACATGCGCAAATTCAAAGAATGGGATAGAAAAAACGGATTCAGCGCTAGTAAAGCCGTAAAAATCAGCCCCCCGCGATCGCCTAGCAGTCGTCGCCCTAGACAGTAAGCCACGCCCAAAGTCGCTATACTCATCAGCATTACCAGGCTACGAGTCGCACCTTCCCCATTGCCAAACAGCCGCATCCAGCCATTTTCTAGTAAATAGAGCAGCGGCGGATGCGGCTCGCTCAAATCACTCAATATCAGCGCCTTCACCGTTTTCAACGCATCCATTAAGCCATTCTCTGGCGGAATCCTCAGCAGCTCTGAGAAGTCATTCAAAGCAAACGGCACATCCTTCGGCAGCTTGTACCCCCCCTTTTGCCCCGTCGAAAACAGAAGAGACAGCACCTCGTCATACCAAAACTCCCGCTTCCCCACCCACAGAAAACGCAGGCCAATTCCCAGCGCCACACTCCCCCACAAAAACCAAGTCATCAACCGATTTCTCAATTCACGGGACAAACGCTTCATAACAACATTTCTACTAACAACCAGCCATAACATTCCCCCTTTCTCTTTTCCTCATCCTCCATCCCAAGCTGCTCACGCCCTTCCACATCTGGGCAGTCTGCTAATAAGCCGCAGCCACCCACTCTCTCCTTCCGCTTCTCCCATCCCCACCACAAACCCATCATGAGTAACTCGCTTCTGCCCCTACCAAAAGGTCCATTAGAAGTTTCCGCCGCCCCGTCCGCAGCAGGTTCTTCTACGGCAGCCGAGGTCGTACTCTCTTTGATTATTCCGACCTATCAAGAAAGCGGTAATGTTGCCAAAATAGTTGCCCAGCTCACTCAGCTTCTAGATAATTTCATTCCAGACAAATACGAGCTAATTCTGGTAGACGATGACAGCCCGGATCTGACGTGGCAAGTCGCACAGGCGCTGACAAACAAATATTCTCAGCTACAGGTCATGCGTCGCCAGAGTGAGCGCGGCTTGTCTTCGGCGGTAATTCGTGGCTGGCAGGTGGCGAAAGGCACCATATTGGGTGTGATTGATGCAGATTTGCAGCATCCGCCAGAAATTTTGCTGAAGCTGCTGAGCAATACGCTAGACGGTGCAGATTTGGCCGTTGCCAGCCGTCATGTAGAGGGCGGCGGCGTCAGCGACTGGAGCATTGTGCGTAGGCTGCTGTCTCGCGGAGCGCAGGTGCTGGGGCTGGTGGTGTGTCCGGCGGTGGTGGGTCGAGTAAGCGATCCGATGAGCGGGTATTTCATGGTGCGACGCAGTGCGATCGCCTCTCGTCGACTCAGTCCGATCGGCTACAAAATTTTGTTAGAGGTGATTGGCCGAGGCGAAATTATAGATATTGCTGAAGTCGGCTACGTTTTTCAAGAGCGCGAATCCGGTGATAGCAAGGTTACCTGGAAGCAGTACGTTGAATATATTGGTCATCTGATCCGGCTGCGATCGCAAGGGCGCATCAGCCGCATCCGACAGAAATGGCCGATGAAGCGCTTTGTCCGCTATGGCATTGTTGGATTCAGCGGGGTCTTTGTCGATATGGCCCTGCTCTATGTGCTGTATCAAAGCGCAGGGCTAGGACTCACCTTGAGCAAAGTTATTGCTGCTGAAGTCGCTATTCTCAGCAACTTTCTTTGGAACGACGCCTGGACTTTCGCAGATATGGCTAGGCAGCAGCCGGGCTTAGGCAACCGCTTCAAACGCCTGCTCAAATTCAATGCTATCTGTCTAACGGGGCTGGTTCTAAACGTTTTGTTGCTACATATGTTCTTCGACGTAATTTTTGCCCAGAATCTCCCCTATCTAGCTAACCTGATTACGATTCTTTTGATTGCGATTTGGAACTTTTGGTTGAATCTTAAGCTCAGCTGGCGAGTGACGGCGGTGCCGTAGGGGAGGATGGGGAAGTGAAGGACTTCAACTTTCTCTCCAGACTTCTAAGAGGGCAGCGGCTCGATCTGCGCCTGTTTCGTTGTCTTGCTCTCGATAGAGCCGTAGCGAGCGCTGGAGTTCGTCGAGGGCTCCGCTTTTATTGCCCTGCCCCCACAGCGCTAGGCCAAGGTTGTAGCGGACGCCTGCATCTTCTGGGAAGGCACGTATGAGCTGACGATAGGCTAGGACCGCTCGCAGGTATTGCTGCCTTTCTAGCAGAAGTTCGCCCGAGGCTGCCTGCGCGGGAAGGTGGCGAGGATTGAATTCTACAGCCTGCTCAAAGTGGTTGAGAGCGCTGTTGATGTCGCCCCGTTTGCGAAAGATTTCGCCTAGATAATACTGAGAATCTGCGTCTTTGGGATTGAGATCAACGGCTCGCTGTAGGGCGCTAAATGCCTCTGAATCGTTGCCTCTCTCTAGCCAAATTCTGGCAAGGCTGGCGTGGATACTGGCCCGATTGCTGTCTAGAGAGCGGGCTCTTTCTAAAGGCGTTAAAGCAGCGTCGTAGTCCTCTTGGTCTAGGTAGAGTAGCCCGATTGCTTCGTACGCTTGAGCGTTGTTGGGTGCTAGCGAAACAGCCCTTTCGTAAGCGCTGCGAGCCTCGTCGTACTTCTCTAGTCTCAGTAGCGAACCGCCTAGCCCAATATAAGCATCCGCCTCGCGCGGTGAAATATCAATCAAGTCGCGATAGGTATCGGCAGCTTGCTCGAACTGATCCTCCATGAATAGGCTGTGAGCTAGGCCGTAGTGAAAAGGCAGGCTGCGGGGAGCGCGGTCTAGGGCCTGGCGGTAGTATTCGGCAGCGGGCTGAAAGTTGCCTTGCTGTACCTGTAGGTAGGCGATACCTGAATAGATACGAGGATTGTCTCGATCGACTTGGAGCGATTGTTCGTAGAGGGCGATCGCACCTGGATAGTCACCGGCATCAATCCGCTGCTGAGCCCTGATTAGCAAGTCAGCTAACCGCTCTTTTTGAGCTTCGTTCAGATTGCTGCTGTCTTGGGCAATCAGTCTTTCGGCGGTTCTAGGCTGAATTTGAGTCTGTGTACGCAGAGAATCGACTTGAGCTGCTTTGGCTCTCTGGGCAAAAAGTAGGCTCGAAGGCATGACTACGCCTCCGGCCAACCCAAGCGATGCCAGGAGAATTGTGAACTTGTGTGGGTAGCCCATAGACTAACGCCTCCTAAAAACTTAACAATGGCAATGGCAGAGCCACAAAAAAGCCCCTGCAAAAAAACTGTCGAAAAAACTGCGCTGACCCATGATTCTATCAACAACTGACTCAATTCAAGGAACCAATATCCAGAACTATCTGGGCATCGTCACTGCCGAGGTGGTCTATGGCAGCAACGCCCTGCGGGACTTTTTTGCAGGTATCCGTGATGTTCTCGGCGGACGTACGGGGGCATACGAACGCGTCTTTGAGAAAGGCCAGCAAGACGCACTCAAAGAGCTAGAGAATCGGGCTCAGCGCCTAGGTGCAGACGCGGTAATTGGCGTTCAAATCAGAACAGACACGATCAATATCGATGACCATGGCGTGCTGATGCTAATCACGGCTACAGGTACCGCCGTCAGCTTCTAGTCGCTAGGTCTCCGATGTCCGCTGAAATATCACAGAAAAGTTGTTGGCGGGCATCGGCACAACTTCCACTAGCGATAAAGAATGCTGCTGTGCGATCGCACTCACCGCTTCCAAATCTCGTATACCCCACTCAGAATTGCGATCGCGCAGCATCGCATCAAACGACTCATTGCTTGGGGCAGTTTGCTTACCATCCCGCTTGAATGGCCCGTAGAGGTACAGAACCCCACCGACTGGCAGCACTCGCTGCGCCCCGGCCATCAGGCACTCACACATCCCCCACGCCGAGATATGCAGCATGTTGATATTAACGATCGCTGTAATCGGCCTATTTAGCTTGGAACTCAGCCTAGACGTTGAGGCAAAATCTGGATCTTCGACCGGCCAGGGCTGCTGGCTCACATCTAGCGCTAGCGGAGCCAGGAGATGTTCAGACGGCAAAGCCTTTACCCAAGCTTCTACGCTCGCTCTAGATTCGGTGTCTGGCTCGCTAGGCAACCACTGTAAATGACTCAGTCTGGGCGCGAAGAACACCGCGTGCTCGCCTGTGCCGCTGGCAATTTCTAGCACTGTACCAGCGTCGGGCAGCACCCGCTGTAATACATCTAGAATAGGCTGACGATTGCGCTCAGTAGCAGGCGCATATCTGCGAGAATCTACCATTTGTACCTTTACTGACCTTTACTGCTAAAAGACCAATACTACGCCTCTACTACGCCTCTGGCAGACTAGCACGGTCCTCTAGCAGGTAGTGGCCAAACGTCGCGCCTCAAAAGTGACAGCGCAATCGGACCGACGATAAAGCCCAAAAAGCCGTGAACTTCAAACCCGCGCACAAACGCTGACGATAGCCACAGGCAAAATCCGTTGATGACCAAAGCATGGAAAGAGCCTAGAATTTTAGAGCCCTAGCGTGTCGGCCGATGTGCTCAGCAGCATTTCAGCCGTACGGTAATAGGTGGCCCAGAAGTAGGTTTCAGGGCGCGATCGCCACTGCTCTCGGTCCACCCGCAGTGCCAAAATCGGCACGGTGACGCCTTCACTTTCTACCACCACGTTGATCGACACGTTAGTCGTTAGTAAGTCTTGATCGAAGCTTCGTTGAGCCCCGGCCCTAGCGGCCATCTCAGCGCGGCGGACCAAAGCTTCATAAGTCTCATTAGTTTCTCTATCTAGAAAGAGATCTAGTCGCGACGTGTAGGCCTGCGATGCCTGTGGCGCGATTAGGGCTTCAGTAATCCATACGCCTGTGCCGCCAATAATCGCCGCGAGCCCTGTTGATAGGATCGAGTGGCCTAGAGAACGTCTTATAGAACCTCCTAGACGCCGTCTACGACCTCGATGAGACGGCCTAGCCGGGGGCTGTGCTGTATGGGGGGTGTAGGTTGAGTAGCGAGTTGACCACATGCGGCTAAATCTTGAGGTAATAGATGGCGATCGAATTTTAGGGTGCTCTGGGTTTATGAGTCTGGGTCTATCAGTCCGGCGCGACCAGGCTGTACCCATCAAGTTTCCCAGCTTAGAAGGTCTTACACACTTTAAAGTCACTGGAAAGGCCTGACTTTTGTGCTAACTTCTGTAACTGGCTTTACAAAAGACTGCTGCATGAAGCGCAGTGGGTGTGATACCTTCTGGTTCATACATCAATTGCTGGTCGCTAACTGTGTCAGTTTATAGCTTAGCTAAGCTTGCTTATCTGTTACATCTTTGTATGTACAGGTAAATTTGCGAAAGGGCTTATGACCAGATTTTTATCTGGCTAAAGGGTCTCACGAAAACGAGCGATCGCACTTCTTAACCCACCACTCAACGCTATAGTCTGGAGACGTTCAATGGCTAACTATTGGGCCATCACGATTGGAATCAACCAATACCGGCACTTGCAGCCGCTGATGCGCGCACAAAACGACGCGCGCTCTATCCACCGGTTTCTCACCCAATCAGCAGACATCGCTCCTAACCACTGCATCTTGTTGAGCGATCTCACTACATCTGTCGGCGATCAAGCTGTCTATCCGGACAAACCTGCGATCTCAGAATGGATTCAAACCATCACTCAGCAGGTGGGCGCAGATGACGTGCTGTGGGTTTTCTTTAGCGGCTACGGCGTGCAGGCAGACAATGCTGACTATCTATTGCCCATTGACGGCGAGCCCGATGATATCAAGACAACTGGAATTGCGATCGCCGATCTGATCGACACGCTAGCTCAGCTACCCACTGACAAGACCCTACTGATTTTAGATATGAATCGCTCCCAGGGTGCCCTTGCCGGTCAAACCATTGGCACCGAGTCCATCGAGCTAGCCCAAAAGTACCAGGTGCCGCTGCTGCTTTCCTGCCAACCTGAGCAGTTCTCTCACGAAACTTTGGCTATTCATCACGGTCTGTTTACTGCTGCGCTGCTCGAAGCCTTGGAGCAGAAAAACACTACCTTGAAAGCGCTCAGCAACTACATTAGCAAACGACTTCCCGAACTTTGCGAGCATCACTGGCGACCTATTCAAAACGCCATCACCCTGATTCCCGAAGCGCACAAGAACGCTGTCGTCGTGCCTACCTATAAGCTTCCTTTCACCGACGTTGTCTCCGAGCCAGTGACTTCAGAACCAGTGATTTCAGAGCCAGCGATTAAGCCAGCCATTTCTGATCCGTTTGCTGCGCCAGTGACTGCGCTGATCGCGGATCGAGAGGCCGATTCGGTTGACTATTCGATTGATTCTAGCCGAGCGGTCAATAGTGAAGTAGGCGCAGCCGCAGGTGCAACGGCTGTCGTAGCTGGGACCGAGCAAAGTCAGCTCAAGTTTGAAGGCAACGACCACAGCGCTGATGACATCTGCACTGCGCCATCTGCTAATGGCAGCAGCGCCATCGTGCCCTACAGCCAAGATCCAGAGACTGCTGTTAGCGGCGCTAAGTTACGTAACTGGGGTCTGTTGGCCCTAGCTCTTTTACTCTTGGGTGGAGTTTTATTCAGGCAGCCTGCTGTTCGCAGTGCCCTGCAAGACCTGACGAATGGCGCGACGGCCCTGATTGGACAAGATGCAGACAGCGACTCAGACCAGACCGAAGCAGACCAGGCCGAAAATCCAGACAATACGGGAGCGCCCGCTGTTGACGCTGAGGAAACTAGTGCTGAGGAAACTGGCGCTGTAGCCGAATCGGAACCAGGGTTGGCTACGGCGGAGCCATCTTCAGAAATACCCACTGCAACACCGTCACAGCCGCCTAGCGAACCCGTCGCTGCGTCATCAGATACCGTTGCTGTCACCGACAGTAGCGACCCGCAGCAAGCTAGCGCCGCTTTGATTGCCCAAGCAAATTCAGCGCTTCAGCAAAGACAGTATTCTGAAGCGCTGATCACCTTACAGCAAGTCCCGAAGGCACAGCGCGATAGTGCCTTCGCCGATGTCCTGACCAGGGCTAGAGCAGGCGCAGCCGCAGCGCAGCAGGCGAATGCTTCGGTGCTAACGGAGGCGAGAACCTCTATCCAGCCTACTCAGGTGTCTCAGTTCTCTGAGGCGATCGCCAAGGCCAGACGCATTCAGCCGGGTGAGCCTTTCTATGACGAGGCCCAGCAAGATATTCGCAGCTGGAGTCAGGTGATTTTGGATGTGGCAGAAGGTCGAGCGACCAGTGGGAGCTTGGATAGTGCGATCGCAGCTGCTAGCGTCATGCCCTATGACAACGCCGAATTCTATCAGAAGGCCAAAGACCGGATCGCCTTCTGGAAGCAGCGTCAGAACAGCCGCGCCATCATTGCCGCCGCTCAACAAATTCCCAGATCGGGGCAGGCTAGCTCTTACCAAAAGGGTATTGTCAAGCTCCGAGAAGTCTCTATCGAGCATCCAGAATACGAAACCGCCCAGCGACTTGCAGACGAATGGAGCCAGCGGATTTTTAGCATTGCCCAGGCCCGTGCTGCCCAGGGACGGCTGCGTGAGGCGATTCAGGCGGCGGTGTTAGTGCCAGCGGGGACTATGGCCTACGAACCGACGCAGCAGGCGATCAAGCGTTGGCAAGCGCAATAACTTTTAATTACATCAGTTCGTCTTCTTTCAAAACAGAGCGGGTACTGGTGAGCTCGTCTACAGCGCACTGTAGTTTGGCTTCGATCGCCTGTTTTTTGTTCATGAGCTGGCGGAATTTTTGGTGGCGGGCGATCGCCATACTGATCATGCCCATCTGCTCAGGTGGACAGGGCTGAGAGACGACCTGTCCACTTTCATTCAGATGGCACAGGCGGTAGATTGTAGGCGCACTGTCTGTTTGTATCCCAGCGCTGCTATCAGTATTGCGGTCTGTGCTACCTATCTTGGTGCTAGCTTGGCGGTCGCGACCCAAAGCTTCTACATACTGAAGCAGCGTCTCTGCATCGCCATGACGCAAAATTGTAGAATCAACCCCATCTGCTTGCGCAACAGGCTGCGGCGTCTGCGCGGACGATTCTAGCCAGCCGTTAACCATCGGCCCTTGCGCGTGGAGTGTATGAAGGGCATGGACAATTTGCCGCAGCTGCTCATGCCAAACCGACACGACCGACTGGATATCTTTGAGTAAGTTGAAAGCGAGAGCCGGATTGACTTCATGCCGCTGACTGATGAATCGCTCAGAGCGAACAGGCGGCAGTGCAATTACTCTAGGCAAGCTTTTGAAAGTATCTGTGCCAACGTCTACACCCACTTGAGAAGAAATCATAGTTGTTGAGGTCCGCACGAATAATTCTCGTAGTTCTCGCAGTCAAGAAAATATTACAGAGAAAGCTATAGCAAAGCCAGGGCTCTGGCGTCCGAAAACTTACTGAATCTGACAAAAATTGATGAAAATTAGTAGGTTTTCTGTGAAATTTAGCCAGAGTCGCCTAGTGCAAACTCTGCTGAAAGCCCCTCACAGAACTAGCCGCCGTCGAATGGCGTTATGCCAGATGGAATAGGCTCATTTTAGAAAAGGGCAACCTGTCAATAATGATTACGATATCAATGCTATGACCAATCCTCTGTTGACGAAATCGCTTTCTAAGCACCTAAAGCGGCTAAACCAGCCAGTCGTGTGGGTGCCGTTGAGTGTCTTTGTTTTGATCTGTTTGGGTATCTGGCAGTACTACGCACGGCAGCCCGGCGGACCAGGCCGTGGATCAGGCCGTGAATTAGGTCAACTAGAGCCTTCCTCCGCTGGCGACTCGTTAGAGACCGGTTCACCAGCGCTTTCAGAGATAGACACCCTAGAGCTGCTTTTAGAAAGCTCAAGAGGTGCGGCTAATCCTGCTGCTACCAATCAGCAAATTGCCACGGACCTACCGTCAGATCTGGCGCTAGCCACGCCCACTGGCCAGTCGAGCACCGGACCTTCTAGCCAGCCATCGGATCAAAGCGATCCATTTGCAGCGTATAGAGCCGAATATCAGTTTCAGTCTGGTTCAAGTGCTGCGATCGCAGGCCCTACCCAGCCCGCTACGTCCGCTAGCGGCAGAGTCAACTTTGGTGCAGGTCTCGTCAATCCAGCTGCCCCCAGCACGAACAGCGCCCTTTCTGAAGCACTTAAGCGTCAGCAGGCCACCAGAGAGCAAAGCAGAGAACAAGGTAGCAGTCAAACCGAAAATCTAAATAGGGTCACACCCAGCCAACTTGACGTTCGATCTGGTCCTGACGGTACAAACATTGCAGGCGATCGCGCCGCCACCGAACTCAATCGGTCCGCTGACCGTATTTCTAACCCTCTAGGCAGTCCCACTACAGCGCCATACACCTCTACGACTCCAGGCATGTCGCCGCCAGTGGGCACAACGGGATACCAGCGCTCTACGACAGTTCCACTGCCAAGCTCCACCCTCCCCGCTCAGAACCTCAACTCTACCTTCACCCCCTCGTCTCTGCCCGCTGCTCCTGCCGCCAATACCCCTAGCATCCTCTACACCCCCCCAGCTTTCACACAGCCAGACCAGGGCCGTCCCATTAATCCAAGACAATAGGTGCTAAATTGACTAAATTCAGCAAAAACTCACAAACTCGATAGCCATAGCAAGATATTGTTTTTTTGTAAGTTCTTCACTCTCGACACTGTTTGGCGATACGGCCTGGTAATGCGACGGCATGCAAAAAATTCTTATTGTTGACGACGACCGTACGCTGAGAGCTGCGCTTACCCGATACCTGAAGGACCGAGGCTTTGTTGTACACAATGCGGCTTCAGGTTCAGAAGGATTCAATAGCTTCAGTCAAGACGTGCCAGATCTGATCGTCTCTGATGTGGTCATGCCCGGCATGGACGGGTTCGAACTCTGTGCAAAAATTAGAGCGACCGAGCCGGGTCAGCTGATCCCGTTCATCTTTTTATCAGCACGCTGTGAACTCGAAGACCGGATTCAAGGTCACTCTCTTGGGGCCGACGACTATTTAGTCAAGCCCTTTCACCCTAAAGAATTAATTGCCAAAATCGAAGGTCAGCTAGCAAGGGCTAGCCGTGTTATCTTTCAAATCGATCGCGTTTCGCAAAAGAACAGTTCCGAGTTCGCAGTCGTACAGCCGCCGCTACCGCTGACACCTGCCGAAGAGAAAGTGTTTTGGGAGGTGGTCCAGGGCTATACCAACAAGAAAATCGGCGATCGCCTCTTCATCAGTCCTCGCACTGTTCAAACTCACCTCAGCAGTATCCTTAGTAAACTGTCGCTAGAAAACCGCTCCCAGCTGATCC
Source organism: uncultured cyanobacterium (assembly GCA_963793495.1). Classification (GTDB taxonomy): domain Bacteria; phylum Cyanobacteriota; class Cyanobacteriia; order Phormidesmidales; family Phormidesmidaceae; genus Phormidesmis. Next base: position 187,128 of record CAWCAI010000016.1, on the reverse strand, counting down.
GCTACGCCTTTGAAAACGGCTATACCCCGGCACAAAGCGCCGACTAAACCTCACGGTATTCCACTATCATTGGACAAGTCATTACTACTCAGGCAGTCTCACTATCTTCGCTGCCCTGATCTTTGTCGAACGCATGTCTTCAAACGCTACCGGGATAGATACCCTCACCACTACACTCGATTCAGGCCCTTTCAAAAAGCAGCTACAGGCTGTGCAAGCGCTATCTGAATTGGACGCTATGGGCGATCACATCCTGATCGACTTTTTGAAAACCGAGCTGCTCGAGCGAGAAAACAGCCCGACCGCTATCCATGGCAGCGCCTATCAGCGTCTCTGTGCTAGCAGCCAAGATCTTACTCAAACGGTGATCAATCAGCATTGGCCCGACGGTTTGCTATCACCCCAGTCGGCTCAAGCCGTAGACTACGACGAGCTGCAAACTCTTTTGATCAAGCAAGAATACCAGAGCGCTGACAAGCTGACGATGCAAAAGCTCTGCGAGCTAGCAGGTGAAAGAGCTATGCAGCGTAAATGGGTCTACTTCACAGAGGTCAGCCAGTTCCCGACTACCGATCTGAAAACAATCGATACGCTTTGGCGGATCTATTCTGAAGATCGCTTTGGCTGGAGCAAGCAGCACGAGCTGTGGATGCGTCTAGGCCAGGACTGGGAACGGCTGTGGACGCAGCTGATCTGGAAGTCATCAGAAGGAGCTTGGACCCGCTATCCGACCGAATTTATCTGGGATTTGTCCGCGCCAGTGGGTCATTTGCCGCTGTCTAATCAGCTTCGGGGCGTCAGGATGATCGATTCACTCCTCTCCCACCCGGCGTGGGCGAAATAGGCGATCGCCCTCGAAAGTCTTGGCGAACCCAGCTAGGATTGACCAGCGTTTGGGCCGCGCCCAATATCTGACGCGGATGGTCAATTAGAAAAGCAGGCGACTGCGCTGCTAACGCCTCTCGGCTGCTAAATCCCCAGGTCACCGCCGCGATCAAAACGCCAATCTGATTAGACGCATCGACATCTCTAGTCTCATCTCCAACGTAGATCACTTGAGAGAAATCAAGCTCCTCGCGCCGAATGATTCGCCTGAGCATTCGCGCCTTACCAAGTAGGCCCACACTGCCTTGAATAGAGCTAAACAGATTAGCAATCCCCTGCCGCTCTAGGAAGCGCAGGATGTTGTGTCTAGAGTTTGAACTCATGATCATCAGCTGATGGCCGCTTTCGTTCAGCGCCTTTAGCGTAGGTACCAAATCATCAGCAACTGAAACATTTTCTAGCTCTGTGCCCATCTCTCGACGCACCTGACGCAGCAAAAACGGCAGGCGAAAGAGCGGAATTTCCGACTGCTTGAGCATTTCTTTTGTGCTCAAGGACTGATAGTAACGAAGCTTTTCTGGTGTGGTCTGCGAATAGCCGTACTCTGGGGCTATCCGGTTAGTAATTCGGACGATGGTATCCAGCGTATCGGCGATAGTGCCGTCAAAGTCAAAGATTAGAACTGCCACGTCGCTGGGAGAAACTGAAACGTTGTCTAATCAGCATACCTTTATCCTCGCTATTGCCAACGGCCAGAGCGCAAAATACTACCGAGTAGCCACAGCCCCAAAAAGGAAGCTGAAGCAAATAGTAAAACGCTCAACCACTGTAGCTGCTGGGTTTGCTGATTAGTAGAGACAATGGCTGCACCGACAATCAACGCTGCCACAACGGTGCTAAACGCTCGCCGATTAGCCGCTTTCTCTAGGCTGCGCTGCATGGAAGACAGACCCTGAATCTGCACATTCCACTGTAGCGTTTCATCGCTTAGGCGATCTAGCAAAAAGCCAAGCTGTCTGGGCGCAGACATCGATAGATTACGAAACTCTAGACCGGTGCGCAAAAATAGCTGTAGGGGGTCCGAACCAAGCAGCTGCTGTTGAAAAAGATCCACCATCAGTGGCTTGATCTCGCTCATCAGGTTGATAGAAGGATCGAACTGTCTGGCCACGCCTTCTAGATTCGCTAGAGACTTGGTGAATAGGCCGATATTAGCTGGCCAGCGCAGGTGATTGCGAATGCCGGTTTCGATGACTGCGCCGAACGCCTCAGCGGTATTGAATCGGCTAAGATCGAGGCCGTAGTAACGACCGAGCAGGCGGCTGTAGTCGCTTTCTAGTCGAACTAAATCGACAGTTTTGAGCGGCTCTGTTAGCTGCAAGGTGAGCTGAGCGCAGCGCTGAGCATCGGAGCTAACGATTGCCAGAACTAGCTCTGTGAGAGTAGAACGGGTTTTTGGGTCTAGTCGACCCATCATGCCGCAGTCGAGAATGGCGATTCTACCATCGTTTAGATAAAACAGATTGCCAGGGTGAGGGTCAGCATGGAAAAATCCAGTGACAAAGTATTGGGAAAGAAAAGCCCGAAATAACAAGCTTGTAATCTCTGCCCTTTGCCCTTTTGGGGTATTTGCACGACTGTCGTTCTCTTCTGATTGAAAGACGTTTTTTGGAATATTTTGAGAGAATTTACTCAAGCTATCGAGGGTTAGACCGTCAAATGGACTTTTAGGGGTAGCGGGCTGGTTGGAAGCGAGGGATGCTTGTAGCAGCGGTCTACCGTCTAGCCATTCCATCACCAGAATTTTTGAATTGGTCAGCGGCCATAAAATTTTGGGGACGGTCAGTCGTTCGGAGTCAACCCAGCGGCTGTCGAGTAGGTTCTGGCGTAGCTCATCGGTGTAGCGAGCTTCGGTGGTGAAGTCTAGCTCGGCGGTGAGGGCCGCTTTGAACTCGTCGGCCAATTGGGTGATGTTGTAGCGCTGGCCAAACTGTGTGGTAGAGACGAGTTTGGCAATATCTTTGATCAAGGCCATGTCTCGATCGACCTGCTTGATGATGCCAGGGCGCTGCACTTTGACGGCGACGGGCTGACCGTTTTGGAGGACAGCGCGGTGGGTTTGGCCGATGGAACCAGCGGCGATCGCCACATAGTCAATTTCAGCAAAGACCTCTTCGGGCGATCGCATCATATTCTGCCGAATAAACACCTGAATCTGTTCAGCGGGCACTGCTGGCACGGTTGATTGCAACTCGCTAAGCGCCTGAATATAAGAAGGCGAAAGCAGGTCAGGACGAGTGCTCAGCAGCTGGCCTAGCTTCACATATACCGGGCCTAGCTCGGTCAAGATATTGCGCAGCACCGCTGGAGGAGGTAGCTCTGGCTCGTCTTCCGCATTGCCCGTGAGCAAGCGCCGCATATAGCCCCAGCCATTTTTCAGAAAGACCTCGGCAATCTCGCGCTGCCGCGATATCAGTGCTGGCGTCAAGATAGAAGGAATGGGAGATGACGGCATAGTACTAGAAACCTAGAACAGCATGGCAACGGAAAGACATTTAAAAAAGTCCCTACCGTGATGCTAACAAGTTTGGGACTGTGCGTACCCAAAGGTTGTGTACTAGAGAACGCATGAGTGTATCCGCCAGTCACCAACAGGACCTGTTTGGTCGCAGTCTACATCAACTCCGCTTTATATCGCCGCCGTTTCTACTTGCGCGGACTTGACTCATCGCAAAAATCAGCTTATCTTCTTTAGCTAAGGTGTTGATGCCGATCACGCCTGCTTCTCAGAACTCACTTGACTGAAGCGCCATCGATAAGTGCTAACGACACCTACCGACGGCTAGGCTGACAAACTGAACCAAGCAGTCTGTAGCTTAAGGGTCACTGTACCTTAGCTACTTCGATTTGCAATATCTTTTGCAGCGTCGCTAAGGTCATCTGAGTTCTGGTTTCCTAGTTCACTTGTCTTATCGGAGACCAGACACTCATGTTTATTCCTTCTACTCAGGGCGCTGCGGCGTTCACAGATACGGCTGCCAACGTTTCCCCATCCAAGGACATTCCTTCATCCACGCCGCCAGTCCCGCGTGAGCAAGTTCGCCATCTGCTCTTAGGCACTCCAAGCGCAGTTCAAAGCACCATTGCGCTACTGCACAAGCTAGGCTACGCCGAGCCGAATGACTGGAGTCGGCCCATGCCGACGGGCAGAGTGAATGAGGTGATGGCGATATTGACCAAGCGAGTAAGCGGAGGCGATGGTCTGTCCTAGCTGAAATCCTGAAGTCAATCCCCGTTCGCCAGAATCGATCCCCGTAGGGACATTGCGTGTGTATGCTGTGTCCCTATGTCGGTACGTTGTTTATTTGCGGATCGCTCACGGTCTGCGACGATTGAATCTGTTCTTTAGTTCTTCTGGATCGAAAGTAGGCGAATCGGATTTTTTCTGTTGATTGAACTTTGGAGCGCTGCTGCCCAGTTTCTTGTTGGGAATGGGTCTTTTGACTGGGGTACTGCTAGATGAATTATCTTTTACAAGACTGGTCTTCCTACTGGTCTTCTGTTGAGCCGCTTTGTTTGACTGCTCACCACTATCTAATCGCATACTCAGCCCGATGCGTTTTAGCTTTTCTTGAATTTCCATTACCTGAACTTTTACCACCTGGCCCACCTGTACAATCTCTTTTGGGTCGCTCACATAGCGCTCGGCCATCTGAGACACATGCACCAGTCCGTCCTGATGCACACCAATATCGACGAACGCACCAAAGTTAGCCACGTTGGTTACCACGCCTTCTAGCACCATGCCAGTTCGAAGATCTTTGATTTCGTTTATGCCGCTGGCAAATTGCGCATAGGTGAACTGCGCTCTAGGATCTCTGCCTGGCTTTTCTAATTCACTCAAAATGTCTCTTAACGTTGGCTCGCCGACTTTCTCACTCACGTACTTTTTGAGCGAGATCTGTTTCAGCTTTTCACCCGCCTGTGGAATCTCTTTTAGCGGCAGCTGCAAATCTTTGGCCATTGTTTTGACTAGGCCGTAGCTTTCGGGATGCACGGCGGTGTTGTCTAGCGGGTTGTCGCCATCTCGAATACGCAAGAAACCAGCGGCTTGTTCATAGGCTTTAGGCCCTAGCTTGCTTACTTTTAGGAGGGTTTTGCGATCGCGAAACCGACCCACTTCATTCCGAAAGCTAACAATATTATTCGCCACCGCTGAACTCACGCCCGATACATACTGCAACAGTTCTCTAGAAGCCGTATTTAGATCGACGCCCACGTAGTTCACGCAGCTTTCAACCGTGTCATCGAGCTTTTGCTTCAGCCGCTTTTGATCGACATCATGCTGATATTGACCGACCCCAATCGATTTGGGATCGAGCTTAACTAGTTCGGCTAGCGGATCTTGCAAGCGGCGACCGATGCTGATCGCGCCGCGAACTGTGATGTCCAGATCGGGAAATTCAGCGATCGCACTCTCACTAGCTGAATAAATAGACGCGCCTGATTCACTCACCATAATTTTGATCGGTGGCTTCTTTAGCGGCGCGATCGCCTCAGCGACAAACTCATCCGTTTCGCGGCTAGCCGTCCCATTGCCAATCGCGATCAGCCGAATATCGTAGGTCTCAATTAAGCGGGTGAGGGTTGCGATCGCCTCCACTCGCCGCCCCTCACCCGTATGCGGAAAAACTGCCTCATACGCCAGGAACTGCCCCGTCTCGCTAATCGCCGCCACCTTACAGCCCGTCCGAAACCCAGGGTCAATTCCTAGCGTCGGCATCATCCCCGCAGGCGCAGCCAACAGCAGATGACGCAAATTTTCGGCAAAGGTCTGGATCGACTCTTCGTCAGCCCAGACTTTCTTCTCAGCAATCACCTCATTCGTCAGCGTGGTCTTCATCAGTCGATTGAAGCCATCCTTCACCCAGTCTGCGTAAAAGCTGCGCAGCGCCCGATCTGACGTTCGCAGCTGACTCCCCAGTAAGTACTCTAAAACTTCGGCCTCATCGAAGCTCAGCGTCAGCTTCAGTACACCCTCTTTGTCTCCTCGCAACAGCGCCAGCAGATTATGCGAAGCGATCTTGCTCACCGGCGTCTGATAGCTGCGGTACATTTCGTATTTAGTCGTTCCCTCAGCGTGGGCCGCTTTAATCTTGGAAGTAAATATTCCTTTGCGTACAAAGAACTGACGTACGTAGGCTCGCAGTGTGGCCTGCTCGGCCATTGCCTCGGCCAGAATATCAGCGGCACCTCGAAGAGCAGCTTCAGCAGTTGGCACTTCGTCGCTGAGATAGGAGCTGGCGATCGCCCCCAAATCCGGCACAGCCTCACCGCTCTCATTCAGCCGAGAAATCTCATCTGCCAAGGGCGCTAACCCTTGCTCTTTTGCAATTGTCGCTCTCGTTCGCCGCTTCGGCTTATACGGCAAATAGAGATCTTCCAGCTCAGTCTTACTCAAGCAGCCCTCAATTTTGGCTTGCAGCTCCGGCGTCAGCGCCTCCTGCTGAGTAATCACTTCTAAAATCGTTTTCTTCCTGGCCGCTAGCTCCGTCAAATAGTCATATCTTTCCGCAATCTGCCGCAGCTGAACCTCGTCTAGCTCGCCCGTGCGCTCCTTGCGATAGCGAGCAATAAACGGCACCGTCGCCCCTTCTGCAAACAAAGCCAGCGCAGCCTCCACCTGCGATAGCCGAACCGAGAGTTCTTGAGCAATCAGCTGAGCAGCATTCATAGCGTTCGCAAAGACATCGGCTCGAATTTTAGCACTCTACAAAATAGCCAGCCAAAAAAGCCAGCCAAAAAAGCGAACAAAGTTGCTTTCCCTATCACCTGCACAGCCTCTCAACAACTTCGCTCAAAACCCTTAGAATAAAACATCTTTAACCCGCCTTTCCCTTTTCTCCCACCCATCCCAAATGCTCCCCACCATCCAAAAACTCGCCCGTAAACTCACCCCTCGCCTGATCGAAATCCGTCGCCACATCCACGCCCACCCCGAACTTAGCGGCCAGGAATACAAAACCGCCGCCTACGTCTCCGGCGTCCTCTCCTCCTACGGCTACCAGGTCCATGAAATGATTGGCAAAACCGGCGTCGTTGCCGAGCTTCAAGGGAAGGCCTCACCCGATGACAACATTCTCGCTATCCGCGCCGATATGGACGCTTTGCCCATCCTCGAAAAAGCCGACGTCCCCTATGTCTCTAAAAGCCCCGGCATTATGCACGCCTGCGGCCACGACGTCCACACCACCGTCGGCCTTGGCACCGCTATGGTCCTCGCCGAACTCACCGAATCAGGCGATCGCCCCTTTCCCAGCACCACCCGCTTCCTTTTTCAACCCGCCGAAGAAACTGCCCAGGGCGCAAAGTGGATGATCGCCGATGGCGTGATGAAAGATGTGGCTGCCATCCTTGCCCTTCATACCTTCCCTAGCATCCCTGCCGGTACTATCGGCCTGCGTCAGGGCGCACTCACTGCCGCCGCCGACGACCTTGAGATCATCATTACTGGCGAATCCGGTCACGGGGCGCGTCCGCACGAAGCCATCGACGCCATCTGGATCGCTGCCCAGGTGATCACTCAGCTACAGCAGTCAATTAGCCGCACTATCAATCCGCTGCATCCGGCTGTGATTACTATTGGCCAAATATCTGGTGGCCGCGCTCCTAACGTTATTGCCGATCAGGTGAGGTTGACCGGTACCGTGCGATCGCTCCACGCTGACACCCATGCCCTCCTTCCCAACTGGATTACTCACATTGCCAAAGAGATCTGTGCTCTCCACGGCGCTACTTGTACCGTCAACTACACTCGTGGCTGCACCTCAGTGCTCAACGACATTGACTTGACGAATCTCGTCGCCAGCTGCGCCAGCGAAGCCTTGGGAGACGACCACATTCAGTGGATATCTGACGCCTCCATGGGCGCAGAAGACTTCGCCAACTTCACCGATCTAGCTCCTGGAACTATGTTTCGCCTGGGTGTTGGCTTTCCCAACAGAAGCGTCAATCATCCTCTGCATCACTCTCAATTTGAGGTAGACGAGAGCGCTCTGACGACTGGTGTGATTACTATGGCTTACAGCGCCTATCGATATTGGGCCAGAAAAGATTAGGCCAGAAAAGATAGATCAGAAGAGGAGAGTGGCTTTCTCTCGATTCACGCATTCCTATCGAGGGGACTCTGAAGCACCACGACACTGCGTGCAGCCACTGGAATCTTATCGTTTTTCTTATAGGTTCTCTTGCGTTTGACAAAACCCTTGGACTTGGTATCTATCAGCAGCTTCCATTTGCGGGTTGACCAGTCTGCATTTTCTAGATCGCACAGCTTTTCTGGAATCGCGAATTCCAAAGTCTCATAGTGAGCGTTAAACATCAGCAGGAAGCTGTCGTCTATCACCTGCTCACCTTTGTGATTGGGTGTGGCGATCTCTTCACCATTCAGGAAGACGGTGAGGGTTTTTACAAAACCGGCGGTCCATTCCTCGTGCATTTCGCCACCATCTACGTTAAACCAGCCAATATCGCGGATACCAGATCCGTGGATCTGTCGGCCATAGAACCAGGTTCTGCGGCGGAAAACGGGATGATCTTTGACTAGCTTGACTAGCTTCTGGGTGTAGCGCAAAAGATCTTTTCCTTCTGTAGGAAGATCCCAGTTCAGCCAGGAAAGTTGGTCATCGTGGCAGTAGGTGTTGTTGTTGCCAGACTGCGATCGCCCCATCTCATCACCGGCTAGCAGCATTGGCACTCCCTGAGAAAGCATCAGCGTTGCTAGAAAATTCCGCTGCTGCTGCAAGCGCAGGCCCAAAATGCCGGGATCATCCGTCAGCCCTTCGGCCCCACAGTTCCAGGCGCGGTTGTGCTCCTCACCGTCGCGGTTGTCCTCACCGTTGGCGTCATTGTGCTTGTCGTTGTAGCTGACCAGATCGCGCAGCGTGAATCCATCATGCGCCGTGATGAAATTGATGCTGGCATGAGGTCTACGGCCTGTGTGCTCATACAGATCGGAGCTGCCAGTAAGCCGCAGCGCAAATTCGCCTAGCGTACTGTTCTCACCCCGCCAAAAATCTCGCACCGTATCGCGATACTTGCCGTTCCACTCCGACCACAGCAGGGGAAATTTGCCAACCTGATAGCCGCCGTCACCCACATCCCAGGGTTCAGCAATTAGCTTCACTTTTGAGAGCACCGGATCTTGATGAATAATGTCAAAAAAGGTTGCCAGTGTTCCCACTTCAAACAGCTCACGGGCCAGGGCAGAGGCCAGATCAAAGCGAAAGCCGTCTACGTGCATTTCTTGCACCCAGTAGCGCAGGCTATCCATGATTAGCTTTAACACCTGCGGATGGCTCATTCTCATGGAATTGCCGCAGCCTGTGTAGTCCATGTAGTAGCGCTCGTTGCCTTCTACCAAACGATAGTAAGCAGCGTTATCGACTCCCCGAAAGCTCAGAGTCGGCCCCATGTGGCTGCCTTCGCCCGTATGGTTGTAGACCACATCTAGGATCACTTCTAGCCCCGCCGCGTGCAAGGAGCGAACCATCGTTTTGAACTCTTTCACCTGCTCGCCCAGGCTGCCCGAAGCGCTGTAGTCAGAATGAGGCGCGAAATAGTTGAGCGAATCATATCCCCAGTAGTTGCTCAGTCCTTTGCTCGCTAAATAGCCGGGTGTGGCATGAAAATGATGAATCGGCATCAGCTCTACAGCGGTGATCCCGATGGACTGGAGGTGCTTAATCGCAGCTGGATGGCCGATCCCGGCGTAGGAACCCCTGAGTGTCTTGGGGACTTTGGGATGTGCTTGAGTGAAGCCCTTGACGTGCGCCTCGTAGATGATGGTCTCATTCCAGGGCGTTCTGGGATATTCATCTCCCTGCCAGTCAAAGGTTGTGTCGACCACTACGCACTTTGGCATCGCCTCTGCGCTGTCTTCTATATTGCAGCTGAGATCTTCATGGATATCGCCCCAGTTGTAGCCAAAGATAGACTGACCTGGCGTAACGTTACCGGCGATCGCCAGCGCATAGGGATCGATTAGCAGCTTGTTCGGGTTGAATCGATGCCCGTGCTCTGGCTCGAAGGGCCCATGCACTCGAAACCCGTAGCGTTGTCCCGGCTTGATCCCCAGGAAATAACCGTGCCAAACAAAGTTGTAGACCTCAGTGAGCTCATAGCGACTCTCTTTTCCCTTCTCGTCAAAAAGGCATAGCTCGACTTGGGTTGCGTTTTCAGAGAAGAGGGCAAAATTTGTGCCACTGCCGTCCCAAGTAGCCCCTAAGTGGTTTGCTGTTCCGGGAAACTGTTGAATAGCCATATGAAAACAATTTGAAAAGATACACTGATGGTTTCTTGATGCAGATTTCTTGATGCAGATGCAGAAGTAGTACTGCTCCGTCGAGACAGCTAGATTAATACAAACATCTTTTGGTTTTCTCCAAATGTACTTTTGGCTACGATTTTTGCCTCAGTATACCGACCATCTTTGAGTCTATCGACTATCTTTTGGTATTTTTTGCAGCGCCTCTGTAGTGTCTTTCTGTCTGATCTTCTGGTCTGATTTAGCGATGAGTCTTTCTGTCAATCTACTTATCGACGTAAATTAGACAGCCGCTTCGAGTCCAAAGGCAGGTAGGGTGATTTCCGTCCCGTCCGGTAGAATTACGCTCGCTCTAAACTGTTCTTGTCGATCGCCTTGCACCTGCGTATACAGATAGGCCTCACTAGAGGCGTGATCTAGCACTTCTTGGACTAGCACTCCGGCGCGATCGCTTACCCGCAGCTGAATTCCCTCAGGCAAAATTTCTCCAGCCTGAGGCCCTAGCAATAAGAACAAAGTCCATTCCGATTCGCCTTCGGTCTCCACTGGCCACACCCAGGCATATGTCTGAAAAATGCAAGACCCGATTGATATCGGTCCCCCTACGCCTCTAGCACTTTCCGGCAAACTGATGCCCTGTTCAGACAGTGCTTCTAAGACAGTATCGACGGACTCCCTAGCTGGCCGCATCGCGCTCGACAGCGGCGTCAGAAGCGCCCATCTGAGCTGTTCTGCTGCTGTGTCTAACTGACCTTGCAGCCAGCTTCCTACGCTGAGTACGCTTTCGGTGACTGCTGTTCTTCCCTCTTTTATAGCGCCGCTGACGAGACTTTGCTGTTCTGTTAATTCTCTAGAAATTTCTTTAGAAGTCTCTTTGAGTGTCTCACCGGCAGGCTCCAAGCAGCTCAGATACAGCAGAATCTGCTCTGGTCCTACGTCGAAATACGAGACTGGGACTGTCAGAGGCTCCTCACTACTGCGAGCCTGTTGCAAGCTTTCTCTTCCGACTCTTCGCAGCAGCTGGTCGCGCCGCAGTCCGGCTAGAATACAGACCTGATTGACTTCTTCTTGGACTTCGACAATCACATATAGATGAGCGATCGCATTTTCTAAAGACTCAGCCGCTCCCTCCAAAGAGATTTCGACTCGATCATCACTTAGGCTGCCCATAGCGACCAGGCATAGGCGATAGTCTCCCACAGTCAAATCAATTGTTCTTCCCAACGCATCGGTAGCTAACGCGGTATGAGTAATCGCTAGGGGCTTTGCACCTTCTCCTAACCACTGCTCAAAGCCTGCGATCGCCAGCGCCTTTAGAAACGCCTCCCATTCTCTAGTTTGTTGCGTGTTCGGCTGAGCGTCCGCCTGGGCATTTGGCTGAGTGCGTAGTCCAGCTGCCGTCTGCGCAAGCTGAGCAGCCCAGGCGATCGCAGCGTCTAGTAGCTCTACCGTATTGGCGTTCAAAGTCATCGTATCATCAAAATAAATGCCTGGATTAAGAATTGCAGCTGTCATAGTTTTAAAAGGGTAAACCCTTGGCTAGCGTTTAACGGTTAACAGGAAACAAAACGGAGATTTCTAGATCGCGAGAAGATAAGGAAGTAGAACGGAGATTTCTCAGTTCACGGCAAAGCCCTATAAGGTGAAGAACTTGGAGTTAGATGGAGTCAGAAATCGAAGGCAACCTAGCACACAGCCGCCGGGCAAAGGTGCTTTTCGCCTCTCGATTTTTGGCGATTTGGGCTTCAGAGGCTGCCTCTGTCATCACTGCCTCTGTCTCTTCTGTCAAAATTTCTTCTAGCTGTTCGGTAATTGTCGATAGCCGGTCTGGGGGGATGAACTGAAGCGCCTCTGTTTTGACCTCCTGCTTCAGCTGATTGAACCAGTGCGCACACACTTCTGTTCTAAATCGCTTGAGCTTGAGCAGTCGAGTCACCTGCACCTGAGAAGACAGCCCAATCTGCTTGGCGATCGCCCCCATAGACAGCCCCCCACAGTGAAACAGATCTAGCGCCGATAGGAATAGCTGTCCTTTTGACGGCTGCCGTTTTTCATAGCCTGTCACGTAGCTTAGCGTTACCGATGCAATCGCCTCATCCAAGCTGCCCAGAAAATGGCTGCGATAGCGCTGCACAAACTGATCTTGTGCGACTCCTTCAGCTTCGCTACTAGAGCGTGGCTCAGAAGCTATCTGCACAGAGGAACGATCTTCTACGGTCGCATCTAGCGATCGCGTCAGCGGCATTCCTCGGCGCACGGCAATTCGATGCTCTCTAAGCAGATCGGCTAGCTCGCATAGCTGCTGTAGCACCCGGTTGGGCGGACTATTGGGTGATATCTCTAATAGCTGAGCGTCGGTGGGTTCTAGGCAGCGGCTAGCTCGCCCGGACTGCTGCCGTTGAGCGATGCGATCGCGCCGATACACCTGATGATACGCCGTCAGCAGGCGCGCTTTTTGCGCCAGCTCTGTCTCGCCTAGTCCTGGTAGCGCCCGAGCCAAGCGACCGACCGACGTATCATTCAGCAGCGCCCAGTCGCTAATTCGATACAGCCCCCGCTCTAGACAGAACCGGTTGATCTCAGGGTGCGCCTTTGTCATTCGACTAGCCCAGGTACTCAGGGCCGCCTGAGCAGGATCATAGCGTTTCAAGATAGTCAGCGATAGCGGCTGATAAGTCAGCGATAGACGACCGTCGTCATCTAGTACCAGCGGCCACAAGTCAGCCGCCGCAAAGCCATAGTGTTTGCCAAATTGACTGGCCAGCTGAGTGCAAGCCGCTGCAATCTGATGAGAAAGCCAGCAGCGCAAACATAAGAGAGCTAGTAGGGCATCCTCTCCATCAGTCTGCCATAGCTGCCATAAGTGGGTTTGTACGGTGCGATCGCTATCGTCTGCTAGCTCCCAACTGCTATCTAGAGTTTGGCACCAGCGTTTGGCCAAAGGCGCTTCCCTTATTTTGCGCTGACCTGCGCTAGTCAGCGTCACCATTTGCCAGTACCGAGAAGTCAACGAGGTCATGAGTTAAGAGGTAACACAATTTGTCGTTACCATTATTGAAACTAGCTACTCAGTCATTCTTCTACTAGCTAGCAGCTTATTCATACGTATTTTTGCGAACGATGTCCACGACCTAACCGTCTGTGTAGAGTACTGTAGCTCGTTTCAATGCGTCTTCCTCAACGCTGCTCGATCTCTATAGGAGCCTCATTTCGCCTGACCCATCCTGCGATTAGCGCTAGTCCAAATACGCCGAAAAGCGCAAAGAATAACAGAATCTTTCCGCCTTCTAAAGCACTTGCACCTACCGCTACGATGGGCGGATTAGAGATTGCAATACTCAGCACCAGCGCTGGTAGAAATTTGCGCCATGGCGCTCGAGCTAGTCCTACACCATAGGCTACAAAGTCAAAGAACCCTGTCATCAAAAAAGCCGTCATCAAAAAGAAGTTTCGCTCTAGATGGCGTTGGCTCAGCCTGTCAACCCGGTCCATAAACCGTTCACCTATCAGATGACTCACCAGCGATCGCCCGTACCGACGAGACAGCCAAAAGCTGAGAGAGCAGGAGAGAAAATCAGACAGACACACCACCAACAGCCCTTTTTGAAAGCCGAGCAGGCCGCCAGCTGCGATCGAATAGGCTGTTCCTGGCAGGGCCGGGATGACGACACTGCTAAATCGCAGCGCGAACAGACCGGCCGGAGCCCAAACGCCCATCCGCTCGACCTGAGCCTGCAATGCCGCCATCCCGTACTGATTGATCAGGATCGCGATTGCGACAAACAGTAGCGCGATCGCGATAAACTGAAAAATCTTCCTCGTCTGCTTACTCAAGCCCCGATCCTCTACAGAATACCGATACAAAAACAAGCATAGGCATCCGAGCACTCAGTAGACGCTTCGCCTGGCAAATCGTAAATTTTCGACAGCTTTACAGCGGCTAAGGCAATCCCAAGCAATAAAAATGACATAAGGTGGCTTAATTAAACAATCACGACTAGGATTACCACTGAAACTGCCACTGAGATCTCGACTATTCATGAAGCCTTTTTTCCGTGTTTTTGTAGCCTCACTTCTTCTGACAGGATGTTCTGTCATCAGCGAGCTTAGCAATACGAAAACAGATTCGACCGATCCTTCTACCGAAACTAACGAACTTAGCGAGCCTGAAGTAGAAACCACTGACGTTAGCAATACGCAAGCCGCTGAAGATGAAGAAGGGGTCGATCAAAAGAACGTCAGGCTCGTTGTTAAAGACCAGTCTACAGCCGGTCAGATTATTGTCGAAGAAGTTGCCACCGCTAGAGATGGCTGGGTTTCTATTCACAAAAGCAATGAAGATGGCGGTATCGTACTGCCTGATAGCATTGGCGAAGCTCGCGTAGATTCTGGCGAGAGCGAAGATATCATCGTCGATCTGTGGGATGCCCCCTATTTGGAAGAGAAGCTGTGGGTGCTGCTGCACATAGACAGCGGCGATCGCGGCACCTACGAGTTTCCAGGCGCAGACGTCGCTGTTAAGAAAGACGGTGAAACTATGGCCCGTTCCTTCTACATCAAAGAAAAAGAGGAAGAAGAGGACGAATAGCCAGTCAGCGCATCAGGATGTAAAGCTTCATAGCGCTAGATAGACACTGTCCTATAGAAGTAGGCATAATGTAGCCTTACGCGGGTATAACTCAGTGGTAGAGTAGCTGCTTCCCATGCAGCCTGTCGCGCGTTCGAATCGCGTTACCCGCTTCCTTGCAGAACCTTATAGAATCTATTCTCTAGGAGACACTAGCTCTAGGTTGAGTGGAAAACCGTTCGTATCTTGAATAGGTGTCGCCTCCGTCGTTGTCTCTAAGGGGGGAGCCGAATCCGGACGACGATTCTCTGACTGACGGATGCTCTCTTGCCATGCTTGAATTCTGAGCTGAGCTGAATCATAGGCTTCTGCTTGGGAAGGCACTCGAGCTGCCAGAGTGACGGCTCGTTGAAAGTTCAACAGGTTAGCTGAGTCTTCTGCTTCACGCAGCAAATCCCAGCTCCAGCTATTGATTTGTCTATCCGCGCTGAACTTGCTATCGCTCTGTGCAGGAACCTGCTGCGCTAGGCTGATTGCTTCTAAGAGCGCTTCGGCGGTCCCTCTAGTCGAAGCGCGAGTGGCTTCAGATAGTCGCGATCGCCCTGTTTCTTGGACCTGCCAGCGGTCGATATCCGAGCGGGCGGTGCTGTAGAGTACGCGATCTTTTCCAATCTGAGAGGCAGTCGCGATCGCACCCGTCACATCGCCAGCGCTGGCCCTACGCCTGGCCTGATCTAATAGCGGCTGATCCTCGATTCTTTGAATGCGATCGCGCCAAGTCGCAATTCTGTCGGCAGCTTCAGCGCCTAGCGTTCTTTTGGCAGAGATTTTGTTCGCTTCTTGAATCGCCGCTCGCAAGTTGTCAGGAGAGCCTCCCGCAGCAATCTGATCGGCTCGCTCTAGGATAGGCCGATCTTGAACGGTTTCTACACGCGATCGCCATTCGCTAATTTCTTTTTGCCGCTTCTTCCCACTGTGATGAATTGCGAGAGATTTGATTGGCAATTCCAATGGCTGCGGTTAGATCTGCCGTACTCCCTCGCGTTGCTCTTTCCCTAGCTTGAGATAGCAGTGAGATTTCCTTGATTTCCTGCCCCCATTGGGCTATCAGTCGTTGCCCCTTGCCATATGAGGGCCGGTTCTTTCCTAGCCGTCTCATCTGGTTAATGGCTTCTTCTAAACCACCAATATTTCCAAGCCATGCCTGCTGATAGGCCGCTGCAAAAATCTGAAAATCCTCAATTTCTTTCTTGAGTCCCGTATCTTGAGGAATCGCGCTTAGCATAGCCTTCGCTTCGTTCAGCTGACGATCGGCTAATAGCTGCTCTGCGGCTAGCAGCATTTTATCGGCAATATTTTTTCTCTCTGCTTGCGCTTCGCTGTAGAAGACACTTTCTTCACTAATTTCATCTAGCTGCTCTAGGGCCGATACAAACCCTTTGCGCGTTCCTGCTTTTGCTGAGTCTAGCGCTTTGGAAAGCTTGCGGCTGTCGTCTCTAGCTAGACTAATTAACTTGGTCAGTTCGGCGTATTTTTCAGTTGCCCAGTATTGATTGTTGACATCTAATAAAGCAACAGAAAGCGTGAAAGCAGATTGGAAATTCTTCTCTTTTAACTTGTCTGTAGCGCTGTTGAAGATATCTGCGCCCTCTTTCCAAATCTTTCGCCAGCGAACAATTCTCTCTTCTACGGTTTTTGAAGCAGCTGTGCGCGATGGAATCTTTTTGGCATTGGCGATCGCCCCTTCAATATCTCCTTCTTCAAAAGAACGCTCGGCTAGATCTAGCAGCAGATTGGCCCAGTCCTCAATCCGGGTGTTGATAATATCGTGGCGTAGCGGATGGTCTTCGGGCAGTTTGTCGACTAGATTGATTGCCGCTAGTAGACTTTTGACGTCTCCTTTTTCGGCGTAGGTCTCAGCGCACTGTAGACGTAAAGCCGCAGATGCGGTCGGCCAAAAGATCGTGCGACAGTTGGGCGTACCAGGCATATGAAACAGGCTGAAGACAGCCGTTGTCCCCACCGTGCCCAGAAAACCAAAGATGACGAGCACCACTATCGGCCAGCTTCGTAGCCAGCTTGCACCCAGCAGAGTACCGGTTAGAGATCGCCTAGTGGGAAGTGGCAGTTCTCGGTCGTGAGGAGTTGCTTTCCAGTTCTCAGCCTTGCGGGGAGACGCCGATGGACGCGCTTTTCGAGCATCTTTATCGTCGTACTTAAAGGTCATAGATGTCCTAGCGATCGCCCGCCTTCAAAAGACAATTCAAAAGTCAACTTGCACCTACTTCTGCCAGTTTAGATGATCGGCCTCAGTCGATTGTAACAATTCATCGGGTCTTCACGGCATATCAGCGAATTTTCAGTACCCCTACGGGTGCTCCTACGTCTATTTTTGTCACTCCCTGTGGAACCACGCCCAACCCACTTGTATTGACCAAGTTGACCAAATTTCCCGAATTATGACCGCCTTCTGCTCTTTCAAAGCAGTAGCCAGCCTCATCAATGCTGAGCTGCCCCCATAGATAAGTTTCACGTCCACCGCCTGCTGTTAGCTCAGCCGTTGCTCTTGCCGTTACAAACTCGGGCACCCACGGCGCTGCTTTCCCTGAAAGCTTGGCGATCGCAGGCTCCACAAACCGCCAAAACCCCACCATCGCTGAAGCCGGATTTCCTGGCAGGCCAAAATAGACCTGCTTTCCCACGCTCGCTACCGTCAGCGGCTTGCCCGGCTTCACCGCCACCGATCGAATATGCAGCGTTGCCCCCAACTCTTCTAAGACCTGATCAACATAGTCGTAGTCACCCACAGAGACACCCCCGGTTGAAATCACCATATCAGCTTGGGCGAATGCAGCTGATATGGCAGCTTTCACACTACCTCGATTGTCTGGCACAATGCCTAGCGGCACCGGCACTGCCCCGGTTTTTACGACCAGCGCCGTTAGTGCGTACTGATTAGAATCGACAATCTGCCCAGCGATCAGCGGCTGATCGGGTCGGACCAGTTCACTTCCGGTCGAAAGAATCGCCACCCGAGGTCGTCGGTACACGCTAATTTGAGTTTGCTGAGCCGCAGCGAGTAAGGCAACCTCTGGGGCAGCGATCGCTCTGCCCGCTGTCAAAATCCGCGCCCCCACCTGCGTAAAGCTACCTTGCCTGCGCACAAAAGCACCTGCGCGTGGAGCCGTCAGAATCGTGACGCGATCGCCCGAGCGTTCCGTCTCCTCTTGCATCACCACCGTATCGGCCCCCGGCGGCAGCATTGCCCCGGTCAAAATCCTGGCTGCCTGCCCCGCGCTCACAGTCTTCTCTGGCGATCGCCCGGCTGGAATTTCTTCGATCACGCTTAGCTGTACCGGCACAGAACCCACGTCCGCTGCTCGCACTGCGTAGCCATCCATCGCCGAATTATCCCAGTGAGGAAAGTCGAGCCGACTCGCAACCGGCTGCGCCAGCACCCGACCCAAGCTAACTGCAGCTTCCTCTGGCGTAGTCAGCGGCAGGGTTTCTACCACTTCGATCGGTGAAACCAACCTAAAGATTAACCGTTCTGCCTCAGCCGCTGGCAACATATAGAGATGAAGATAGTAATCACAAGCAAAGTATCATAACCCATGGCAACCGCGTCCGACCCCACCATTCTAGACCGCGCTCAATCGAAGCCTACAGCCGCCCAAGGCAGTTTCGACCAAAGTCCGCCTTCACTGGCTGATACATTGCGATCGCGCCGCCATCGCCTATCCGAGCTGATCGACTTCCCGGTCCTGCTCTGGTCGGGAACTGCCAAACCGCGCAACTTCGCCGCTAACGTTTACCCTTTTCGCGCCAGCAGTCACTTTCTCTACTTTTCCGGTCTTCCTCTGCAAGATGCCGCCATTTTGCTGGAGGGCAATCAGCTCACCTTATTTATCGACAACAGCACCCCTGACGATGCCCTCTGGCACGGCCCTACCCCTAGCCGTGAAGATATCGCCGAGCAAATTGGCGCATCACAGGCGCACCCACTTAGCGAGCTGGCAAACTTTGCAAAAGGGGCAGCTACCCTCGGCGAACGCGATGAAACCGTCCGAACAATGGACCAAACTCTTTTGCGTAGGGGCATCGTATTACAGCGCCATCAGCCTTCTGGCAATCAAAAGCTAGAGAAGGCACTGGTTCGACTGCGGATGATTCAAGATGCGGGTGCGATCGCCTCCATCCGCAAAGCCCTTGCCGTCACTATCCGCGCTCACAAAGCAGGTATGGCCGCCACGCCTGAAGCTAGAACCGAGGCCCAAGTCCGCGCCGCTATGGAATCAGTCATCATCGGCGAAAACATGGCCTGCGCCTACGGCAGCATCGTTACCATCGCCGGAGAAGTCCTGCACAACAATCACTATCACAATCAGCTAGGCCCAAGCGATCTACTGCTCGCTGACGTTGGCGCAGAAACCGTTGACGGCTGGGCCTCTGATATCACCCGCACTTGGCCAGTCAGCGGCAAGTTTTCCGCCACGCAGCGAGATCTGTATGAAGTTGTTCTTGCAGCTCACGACGCCTGCATAGAAAAAGCAACAGCAGGCACCGAATACCAACAGATTCATATGCTCGCTTGCCACGTACTCACAGCGGGGCTAGTCGATCTTGGCATTCTCAAGGGCAATTCAGAAGATCTTGTTGATCAAGATGCTCACGCACTGTTCTTTCCTCACGGCGTCGGTCATCTGATGGGCTTGGACGTACACGATATGGAAGATCTTGGTGATCTATCTGGCTACGAAGAAGGCAGAGAAAGAAGCGATCGCTTTGGCCTAGCCTTTCTCCGGCTCAATCGCCCGCTAGAATCAGGAATGGTCGTTACCATCGAGCCCGGATTCTATCAGGTACCTGCAATTTTGAACAGTTCAGAGAATCGCGATCGCTATGCCAGCATGGTCAACTGGGAAAAACTAGAACAGTTCAAAGACGTCCGAGGTATCCGCATAGAAGACGACATCCTAATTACTCCTACAGGCAACGAAATCCTAAGCAGATCTCTTCCCACCGCCGTCTCAGATATCGAAAACCTAGTCCGCCCGGACTGAACATTCCCATTCTCCTTCTATCCATAGGCTCTCAGAAAATCGGTCAACAAACCAGCCGCAATACTCATCTCTACTAGATATATCGGGCGTTAGACCGTTACGTGGTGCTAGACATCGAAAAAATCTTCTCTGCCAATTGAAAAGCTAACCCTCTTCCACGGGACAGAAGCCGCCCCGCTACATCTACTAGCAATGTCTATCTCTAGACCATTTAGTGAGAAAAGCAACTCGCCTACTGTAAAGGCATAGCACGGAGACTTCCATGACATATACAACAGTTGACAGCGTTAAAGAGCCCCTCGATAAGTTTAATCAGTTCGATGCCGACACCAAGCTAGCTCTGCTTTGGTATGGC
This sequence comes from uncultured cyanobacterium, assembly GCA_963793495.1. Taxonomy (GTDB): domain Bacteria; phylum Cyanobacteriota; class Cyanobacteriia; order Phormidesmidales; family Phormidesmidaceae; genus Phormidesmis. Next base: position 166,993 of record CAWCAI010000016.1, on the reverse strand, counting down.
TATTTAGATCTAAAAGAAGACCTTCAGCCCAATCCTAGCAATGACGTAGAAGTACTAGGCGGTGCGTTGGTTAATCAGATTAAAGACATGTCTGAAGAGGAACAACTACAGGCACAAAGAGATGTTGTTAACTCAGCGGGCACACCAATCAGCAAAGAGTATGGCGCGCTTAGCACAAGTGGAATGTTAGAGTTTTGGCTGCTGCTAGCCCAGGGTATGGAAGCAGGCACGGTCGTTACCGTTCCTGATGACTACGAGCTACCTGAAGGGACCAGCAATTTTGTCGAATCAGTAAAAGAGCTGGACTTTGAGGAAAAAGTCAACTTCACCCGGAATGCAGTAGCGCAAATGGGCAGCAAATAATAGCCAAGTGCTTGCGACACGCTGTTCAGACTGAGACTTTCTAACCGTCATAGGCTGAACAGCTATTACTCGTTCTGTGATCGTCTGCAACTTTCTCGAGACTATGCAGTAGCGGCGATCGCAGAGTCGACCTTCACCTTAGCCTCTCTAGTAGCAACCACCTCATCAATTTGCGCCTCGATCTGGTCTTTCACAATTTGGCGATACTCCAAGAAGTGCTCGATCTGTGCGCAAACTGTCAGGTAGCTAGCCACGCCGCCTCGGTTGTGCCTAAACATCTCCCATAAATAAATCCAGAAGGTAGAGCGAGTCTTTCTCTCTACACCCTGTTTCCAACAAACGATCGCTAACGCTTTTAGCAGATGCCAGTTGAAGGGTTCTTTGGCAGATTTGGGTTTAGGCGGTCGTTTGTTTTCGTTGTGGCAGGGCGCTTCGCCCAATATTCGATAGTGGCGGTAGCAGCGGTCTAAATACTTTTGGGGATCGTATAGGTTCCAAAAGGCATCTACGTACTCCTGCGCGACCTCTTCTACCGGACGGGTCGGCACGAAGTTCATTAGCGTGGTCTGGTGAATATTAGCCGTTTCTTTGCCAGCTAGCAATCTGCCTTCTTTTTCTAAGCGAATCCAGAGGGCGGTGTCTGGCAAAGCCTGAAGCATACTAAAAAGCGCTGTAGGAACAGAGCACTTTTCGACAAACTGGACGATGCGATCGCCTGCTCCCTTTTTCTCGCCGTCAAAGCCGATAATAAAGCCCGCCATCACCCGAATGCCAGTGCTAGCAATCTTGTGAATTGACTCGCTGAGCGGATCGCGATTGTTTTGAAACTTTTGAGTCAGCGCCAGACTGTCTTCATCTGGCGTTTCCACACCGAGGAACACTGCCCCAAAATTGCAGGCTGTCATCAAATCCATCAGCTCTTGATCTTGGGCTAGATCTACCGACGCCTCAGTCGAGAACGTAAATGGATAGCCTTTTTCTTTCATCCAGGGCACCAGCGCATTTAGCATCAGCTTGACGTTGCGCTTGTTACCGATGAAATTGTCATCCACCATAAAGATGCTGCGTCGCCAGCCTAGGTCGTACAGCATCTCTAGCTCTGCAATCAGCTGCTCAGGGCTCTTGGTTCGTGGCTTGCGCCCATACAGCACAATAATGTCGCAAAACTCACACTGAAACGGACAGCCTCGCGAAAACTGAATCGCCATCTCTGAATAGGCATCTAGCTTAAGCAAATCAAAGCGCGGCACCGGACTTGTGCTCACATCGGGCCGCTCTAGCGCCCGGAATGTTCCTTCTGTCTCACCTTTTTTGATCGCTTCTACCAGCATCGGCAAGGTGATTTCGCCCTCGTCTAGCACACGGAAGTCGGCGCCAGCTTCTATTACCTCGTGCGACAGCGCCGTTGCATACGGACCGCCCACTGCCACCGACTTGCCTCTGCGCTTGGCCTCTCGAATCTGAGCGAGCATGTCGGGCTTCTGCACAATCATGCCCGAAAAAACTACCAGCTCGGCCCAGTTCCAGTCGGCTTCTGTCAGCTCTTCTACATTGCGATCTACTAGGCGCAAGTCCCACTCGTCTGGCAAAATGCCCGCCACTGTCACCAATCCTAACGGTGGCAAAATTGCCTTGCGGCCTGCTAGCGCGATCGCCTTGTCAAACGACCAAAAGCTTTTGGGGAAGAGAGGATAAATCAGCAAAGCTCTCATAGAAGATGCCTATAAAGGAGGATTGTAAAACGGTGCTAGTTACTTACTACAGCTACCTATAGCTCTGCTATCTTTACATAATTTAAACATTCATTCTGTCACTTTACCTTATTGACAGTCCTACCGCCGGTAGCGCTGTTGACCCAGTAGCGATAGCAAGGTGCTAAAGCTCTCCGCAGAGATTCAAGGATTCGCCGCATCATTAAGAAAGTAAACAGCACGATCTTCTACAGCTTCTCTGGTATCGCCTACCAAGCGTCTTTTCCCAAATCGACGGTAGCTACGTATAAATACTTAAAAACTTAGTTGATCTAACATATTTCAAGAAAAATCAATAGGTGCCTGTATGCCTTATCCGTGCAGCTATACAGACTGACTCAATAGAAAGCTTTTTCTTAGCTTCAAACGTTAGCGCTAGATCGCTCTATTCGCTTCATGCTTCAAACACATTAGCCTTAGTCAAATTTAGCCAGATGCGTCGGTAGCTTTACGCAGCACTTACCCAACCTAGAATCGCAGAGGCCACAATCTACGTATAAACCGACACATTACATAGGTTACTTACATGCGTATCAAAGCTGCTCTTGCACTGACTGCTCTTTCTGTTCTTTGCGCGATCGCTCCTGCAAAAGCTGCTACTTTTCGTTACGAAGACAGCGTCGGCAAGCAGACACCTGAAATTAGCGTCAACAATCGCGCTGGTAACTATGCCAACATTACTGCCATATTCGACGATAAAACAAACATTCTGAACTGGTCCTCTACGTTTACTCGTAACCAGGGAAATAACCTTCTTGCCGATGGCGCATGGCTAGTCCTGAGCGATGGTGAAAACCCTAAAAACAATGTGGACGAGTATGCCATTCTCTACCTAGATAGCATTGCTGAGACAGTCTCTATTTTCAACTACAATGGCCAGAATGGTCCTGACAGCTATAAAAAAGGTGACTACCTAGACTCCGTTGCCCTCAACGTTCTTAAAGACGGTGCCGACAAGGTGACCTTTGAGTTCATGCTAGATGCAGCTACTATCAACAGCAAAACTGCTAAGTACGGCGCAGAATGGGACGGCGTTGCCTTCGGTCGGGAGATCGGCCTATGGTTCCACTCCGTTTCTGGACTTCAGGCCGCTTATGATGCTAATGGCAAACTACTCAGCTTCGCTGGTAAAAGTGGCTATTATGACACCAATGTGGCGGTCGACGCTCAAAAGGTGCCTGAGCCAGGTAGCCTAGCTGCGCTAGGAATCTTTGGCGTTGCGGCTGCGACTAAGCTACGCAAGCACGTCGGCTAACTAATCAGTCGCCAGCTGGCTCCTCCAAGTTGGTTCCTCTAAGCTGTGTTTACTGCACTAAAGCGTCTGTAGTACTCAGGTGCAATCCTCAAAGAAGTGATGTTCTTTGAGGATTTTCTTGTTTTTGTTAGCTCCAGTCCTCTCCTTTCTTCAGCCAGGTAGGTTTGAACACAGACTCTGTTTGATGGATTGCTCGCGTCTGAGTGAATAGTTCATCTTCACTTAAACCTAGTTTGGTCAGCATTTTATCTAAGTCATTTTGAATATCACGAGCGCCCTGAAATCCGTCGTAGCGAATCCGCAGCCGAGCTAACTCGGCCAGGTTAAGGCTGTCTGCCGGACCAGCCATGATGGAACTGAGAGTCTCGCGGTCTTTTTTGTATTGGGGGTGGAGATAGTCTTTGGCGTTGGTCATAAATAGCTATTGGAAAGCTGCTAAAAGATGGGGTTAGTTGGAATGCAAGATGCTGGCATGGTGCTGAATATGATCGCCCATGAAGGTTGAAATGAAGTAGTAGCTGTGATCGTATCCTGGCTGTCGTCGCAGGGTTACGGGTTGATCGACTTGCTTACAGGCATTTTCAAACGCTTCAGGCAATAGCTGCCCGGCGGCGAGAAACTGATCGGCCTCCCCCTGGTCTATCAGGATAGGTGCGTACTTACTTCCCCCTTTTTCTTTGACAATCTCCGTTGCGTCATAGGCCGCCCATTGGCCGGTATCTTCTCCTAAGTAGCCGGTGAAAGCCTGCTTTCCCCAGGGGCACTGCGAGGGAGCCGCAATCGGTGCGAATGCAGAAATCGAAGCATATTGATCTGGGTTTTTGAGGCCACAGATCAAAGCACCGTGTCCTCCCATTGAGTGCCCAAAAATGCCTGCTTTTCCTGAACGAACCGGCAGCGCGTTCGCGATCAGTGCCGGCAGCTCTATAGTCACATAGTCGTACATCTGATAATGCTTGGCCCAAGGATCGACCGTTGCATTGAGATAAAACCCTGCGCCCGATCCAAAATCCCAGCTATCTGCTTCACCTGGAAGATTCACCCCCCGAGGACTGGTATCGGGCACAACTAAAATCAATCCGTGCTCGGCAGCATAGCGCTGGGCACCAGCTTTTTCGATGAAGTTCTTCTCTGTGCAGGTCAATCCAGACAGGTAGTAGAGTACTGGCAGCGGACCAGCTTCTGCCTGCGGCGGTACGTATACCGCTAGATTCATGTCGCAATTACACGCTTTTGAACGGTGGGTGTAGAACCGCGTTGTTCCGCCAAAGCTTTGAGCACGTGATTTTTCTTCTAGGCTCACAGACACATTATTTCCTCAGTGCTTCTCTAGGGACTGCTTCAAGGGCTGCTTCGGCGCTTCCTCAATCGTACAAAACGACACTGCGGATAGACTCGCCGCGATGCATCAGATCGAACGCATCGTTGATTTTCTCTAAGGGCATGGTGTGCGTGATCAGATCGTCAATATTGATCTTGCCGTCCATATACCAGTCCACGATTTTAGGGACGTCGGTTCGGCCTCTAGCACCGCCAAATGCGCTGCCTTTCCACACTCGCCCGGTGACTAGCTGAAAAGGTCGGGTGCTAATTTCTGCGCCTGCTTCAGCTACGCCAATAATCGTACAGACGCCCCATCCTTTGTGGCAGCATTCTAGGGCCTGACGCATCACGTTGACGTTGCCAATACATTCAAATGAATAATCTGCGCCGCCGTCGGTCAGCTCGACGATATGGCTAACCAGATCGCCGTCTATTTCTTTGGGGTTGACGAAATGGGTCATGCCGAATTTTTCTGCGATCGCCCGCTTCTCCGGATTCAAATCCACCCCAACGATCTTGTTAGCGCCCACCATCTTCGCACCCTGGATCACATTCAACCCAATCCCGCCCAGGCCAAAGACCACCACATTCGCACCCGCCTCCACCTTTGCAGTAAACAGGACCGCGCCAATTCCCGTTGTCACTCCGCAGCCGATATAGCAAACCTTGTCAAACGGAGCATCCGAGCGAATCTTAGCCAGCGAAATCTCAGGGACCACCGTATAGTTTGCAAACGTAGAGGTGCCCATATAGTGATAAATCGGTTCGCCCTTGAATGAAAACCGGCTGGTCCCGTCTGGCATCAGTCCCTTGCCTTGGGTGGCTCTGACGGCCTGACAAAGGTTTGTCTTCTGGCTCAGGCAGTAGGCACACTGTCGACATTCCGCCGTGTATAGCGGAATCACATGATCGCCGGGCTTCAGGCTTTTGACCTCTGGCCCGATCTCGCGCACGATCCCTGCCCCTTCGTGCCCTAGAATTGATGGAAAGATCCCTTCCGAATCCTTGCCCGACAGCGTGTAGGCATCAGTGTGACAAATTCCAGTCGCCTTGATTTCGACTAGTACCTCCCCTGCCTTTGGCCCTTCTAGCTGAACGGTTTCCAGGGTCAGAGGCTGATTGGCTTCAAAGGCAATAGCGGCTTTCACGTCCATAGGAATTCACTCAACTTCTGTTTGAATCATTATTGAGCAAAAGTTTATTAGCACGACTTTTTTGAGACATAAGTCAAAGCACTCTACTTCTGCTCTTGGACTGCTGGCGCTCGGCAAAGGCGATTGATGGCCTCTTTAATCTGCTGCTGCTTCTCTTTTGCCGTGCCGTTTTGTAGGATTGACTGCGCCAGCTCGAACCCTTTCTCTATACTGTCTACCCGGCTAGCGCGCCAGAGATAGAAGCCGCTGTTCCAGATTGCCGAAATGCTAATGTCGTTAGACTTTCCGAGCAGGGCTGTTTGATAGGCTGCGCGGAGTTCTTCGAGCGAGGATAGGGTGGGATCGCTCCCTTCAAAACCATAGTCTCTAGGGTGAAGCAAAAGCCGTTCGGCGTTTAGCGCGCCGTTTTCTAACTGGTTGAGACTGATGATAGCGGTGCGATCGCGCGCAATATCGCAGCTGCCTTCTAACCCTTTGACCGTTGTAAAAAAGTCAATTCCCCGTTCGGTAAAGGCGATTTGAGTTCTTTCTTCTGTGGGCGGATGGACATAGCCACTCACTACATTTTTGCGGCCAGCGTAGGGCGACCACATGATCTCGACAGTGGCTAGCGTCGGGCGTTTGCCAATCTGCTCGCGATAGTCAACTAGCGCTTCGGCCAAAGGAAATAGAACAGGTTGGTAGACGAATCCCAAGCCCGTTTTATCAAAGACGGTTTGTATCTGCTCAAGGCTATCGAGAGAGGCCCAGTTCAGTCCGAGCGATTGAAAGACTTCAATTAGGGGAAGGCCGTGCTTCGTTGGCATCTGCCCGCTGCCGTGAAGGATGACAGGTGCATTGGCCGCAACCAAAATTAGCGCGGTGAGGGGATTGATTGGGGCAGTGCGCGATCGCCCATCATAAGGATTACAAAAAACAGTCACTGGATACGGACTATCAATCTCGCTCAGTCTAGGTCCAAGGGCGTCGTAGGTATCTAACATCCCTGCTAGCTCACTCGGCGTTGGACGCTTGATGCGCTGAGCAATCATGAACGCGCCAATCTGGGCAGGGGTAGCGGTCTGCCGCAGCATCATTTCAGTGGCGACTGCCGCTTCTTCCCGGCTCAAAGATTTGGATGTGTGGGCACCGCTGCCTACTTTCTTGAGCAGATCTCTAAACAGAATGTGCTGTTTATTAGTCAGTCGGTTGCTCATAGGCAAAAAAACGTCTGAGAAAGTGGCTAGGAAGGCAGCTTGGAAAGCAGGCGATCGCCCTTAGGCATCCTAACGTTAGTCCTAATATTGGTGGGGGCTACATTGTTGGGCGATCGCTTGAGCTTGGAGAGATCGGCCAGTGAAGCTAGCTCACCCATCTGAGCAAAGCAGTCAGCAGACTGCTGAGCGACCAGGTCACAAAACTGTTGAATCGGAGGGATCGTCAGTCGGTCATGAGTGGTCACCATCACAACTTTGCGCATGAGGACGGGTTTTCCAATCGGACGCACCACTAACTCTAGATCGCGGCGGCTGTCGGCTAGCGCTGAGTGAGGCAGCAGCGCCACTAGATGCCCCTGACGCACTACGCCTCGAAAAGCGTCTAGCGTATTTAGCTCTAGGGCAACCTTAAGCTCCTGGCCGTGTTCTCGAAATTGGTCTTGCACGACGCGCTGCATACCATAGCCATCTTTGAAAACGACCTGTGGGAAACGAGCAATCTCAGACCAAGGCACTACGTCGTGTTCAGACAGCGGATGTCCGGCTGCCATCAGCAGCTCTACAGGCTCTTCGTACAGTGGAATGACAGACATTTCCTGGTTGCTTGTCAGCAGCGGGTTGTGCATGACGATAGCAATATCAACGAGGCCGTCTCGCAGTACTTTGAGGGCGCGATCGCTGCCCAACGCGGTCACCCGCAGCTGCACATTTGGATGGCTCTGACAAAACTGAGTGACAATCGGCGGCAGCAAATAGGCGCAGACGGAGTGAATGCCTGAAACGCACAGCTCAGTCTGCTTGCCGTTGACTAAATCTTCAATTTCCTGTTGAGCCTGCGTCCATTCTTTGCAAATGCGCATCGCCCTAGTTTTCAAGCTATTGCCCGCTAGCGTTAGCTTGGCCTGCCCGGTTCGATGAAATAGAGGCACGCCTAAATCATCTTCTATCGAGCGCACCTGACGACTGATGGTTGATTGAGTTACGCCGCATTGACGGGCGGCAGATTGAAAACTGCCCGTATCGGCAACCGCCAAAAAAGCCTGCAACTGTTCTAGGCGCATAGGGCAAATAGAGAAATGAACACCGTGCAGATCTTTAGAGAAATTAAAAGAAAAATTAGGAGAAAAGGCAGAAACTCTGACCTATCGCACAAACTGCATGATCTAATGTAAAACATGCAAATTGATTATTTTGTAGGGGTTGTTACCTACTAGATAAAACGATGCTCGGATCAGTACTAATTGAGAATATGCAAAGCTCAGCGGCCAACGCTGGCTTACCAAGCTTCAAGAGTTTCTTTCACCTTGCCTTTTAGCTCAGCAGGATGGTTCTCATGGCTCAGGTAGTCATAGAGCTGAGTTCTAGCGGCTTCGACATCGATTTGGCGTAGGGCGCTGAGCGCGTGAATTTTAATTCGCGAATCCGAGTCTGCCAGCAGAGGAATAAGCGCTTTGATTGCGGTGGTTTCACCGAGTCTAGCTAAAGCCGAGACAACAGCTTGCTTGAGTGCGGGTTCGGTAGCGCTATCTGTGAAGCTATCTGTAGAGCTGTTCAAAGAGCGGATCTTTGTCGCTGTCTGTAACCAAGCAATCAGCGGCTGGCTAGCCTGTAGTTTGAGTGCGGGGTCATGGGTCTGGCTAAGCGCCCTAGCAATTTCTGGCTTGAGCGCGGGCATGATTAGCGGCGGGCTCTGCTCGAATGCGATCGCTAGTGACTGAACGGCGACAGCCTTATCTATCCAACCCAGCGCGCGGACGATAGCTAGTTTTACCTCGGTGGCGATCGGCTGTATCAGAGCTTTTCCTAAAGCGATCGCAGCGGCTTGAGTGCCTAATCTGCCCAGGGCGATCGCGCTTTCTCTGGCAATTTGATGATTCTCACGCGGCAGGCATCGCTGTAGCGGCTCTATCAAATCGGTATGCGGTAGCAGATCGCTACGACGACCAAGAGTGCGAATGGCCTCTATACAGATAGCGTCATTGATTGCAGCGGTGTTGGTTTCATCAGCATTAATCTCAGCGGTATCGGCTTCTAGAGCTGCGAGCAAAATCGGCGTGATGCGCGGATCGTGAAAGCTACCGAGGGCTTCGGTGGCGATCGCTCGAATTTCTGGGCTGTCATCTTTGGCGACATTTAGCAGTGGCTCTATGGTCGCACTGCGGCGAATATACGCCAGCACCCGGACCGCTAAAATGCGTCGTTCTATTGGATTATCCGGGCCGAGCAGAGCGCTGACGGTTTCGATGGCGCTGCTGCCAATGCGAGTCAGTGCCTTGCGAGCTTCTATCTGAAGATCTTCGTTTTGGGTAGTAGCCAGTAGCTGCGCGATCGCCTCAATCACCTCAATTTGATCGTATTGACTCAAGGAGGCGTACTAGGAACCACTGAATATTGGGTTCAGCGGCAGTTCGCAAATGCTCGACTAGATAGGGGATTACACGATCTCCCCACTGAATTAGCTGCTGAGAAATTTGCTTGGATCTTTCCCACTGGCTGTGAAAGTCGTCTGCCTCTAGAGAGGCGATCGCCTGATCGACCGCCTCTGCGACAGTATCTATAGAGGCGGTCGAACTTTCGGGTACAGCGTTCTCTATCGAAGAGACTGGTTTCGCAGGTAGCATAGTTTGTAGTGATCCTTTTAGAAAAGGATAGAACGGCATTCGTTACAGGCACAGTTGCGATCGACTTGTCTTTCTATCTCGTAGAACAGCGCTACGTACGTATATCTCGAACTTTTATAGCCTAAGCTTCGCATCGATCTTAGAATTGCATAGCGGCAGCCATTATGACCAGCAGCAACAAATGCATACGAGCTATGCAGAAAGTGCAGAAAAAGTTAGTAGGCTATAGCAAACCGTAGTGAACAATACAAAACAAGACAAAGGATTTCCATATCTTGGTTTCAACTCAACAGCAAATGAGTTAGACAAAACCCTAAAACGGTTCCTTATAAGCGTGGTGGGTAGACATACTAATTGTCTTGATGGTGATGAATTATGTCTACCACTTTCTTGATGACTTCAGTTCAATCGTTTCGGCGTAGTGGTGTCGACTTTTATAGGTTTTGGAGACTGATTTCGTGCGGTTGGAAATGGTTTTCGTATGATGGCTCTACTTCCTAGATAGCTTCGTTCTCTTTAAAGCAAAGACATTAAGCGAAAACTTAAAGGATAGAAGACAATAGATTTCAGCACTCGATTTTTAGTATTTAGGTAGAGCATGGTTACGTCACCAAGCGTTTTGAAGACAGAAGAAAAAAAGAACAAATTTGAAAAGTACAAGGCAGAAAAAGACGGCCTAGCGGTTAAAGACGAGCTGGATAAGTTCGCACGGATGGGCTGGGAAGCAATCGATAAAACTGATTTGACTGGCAGACTCAAGTGGCTAGGAGTCTTCTACCGAGAGATTACCCCTGGCAAGTTCATGCTGCGGATGCGGATGCCTCACGGCGTTCTCTCTAGCCACAAGATGCGCGTGCTTGCTGAAATTGTTCAGCGCTACGGCGACGACGGCTGCGCCGACATCACGACCCGTCAAAACCTACAGCTTCGCGGCGTTCGTCTAGAAGATATTCCAGATATTTTCAAGCGCTTTGAACAGGCTGGCCTAACCTCTATCCAGTCGGGTATGGACAACGTGCGCAACATCACCGGGTCGCCAGTGGCGGGCATTGCCGCCAACGAACTGCTTGATACTCAAGGACTCGTGATCAAGGTCCAAGACATGATCACTAACAACGGAGAAGGTAACTACGACTTCACCAACCTACCTCGCAAGTTCAACATCGCCATTGAAGGCAGTCGTGAAGATTCTATTCACTCCGAAATTAACGACATTGCCTTTATCCCCGCCTTTAAAGACGGCGATGAAAGCAGCGAGCTAGGCTTTAACGTTTTGGTCGGTGGGTTTTTCTCAGCGCGTCGCTGTGAGTCTGCGATTCCGCTGAATGCCTGGGTGCCTGCTGACGATACGGTAGTTGAAATCTGCCGAGCCATTCTAACCGTGTTTAGAGACCATGGCTCTCGTGGGAACCGTCAGCAGACTCGGCTGTGGTGGCTCATGGAAGAAATGGGTCTAGAGACTTTTCGCACCGCCGTAGAAAAGCAGATGGGCACGACGCTTGCGCCAGCCGCGCCAGAAGATGCCATTACCGAAGAAGGCAAAAGCGATCACTTAGGCGTACATACGCAAAAGCAGTCCGGCCTAAACTATGCCGGTTTGCACGTGCCGGTAGGGCATATCTTTGCTGATGACATGTTTGAGCTCGCTCGCCTAGCGGAGGTCTACGGCAACGGCGAGATCCGGCTGACGGTTGAGCAAAACGCCATCATTCCAAACATTCCAGATTCTCGCCTGGATGCGTTCTTACAAGAAGCGCCCGTGAAAAAGTTTTCAATCGACCCTGCGCCGCTTTCGAGGTCTTTGGTCTCTTGTACGGGATCTCGTTTCTGCAATTTCGCCATTGTCGAGACCAAGCAAAGGGCACAGGCGCTGACTGAAAAGCTCGATTCGCTGCTGACAGTAGATCAGCCGGTGCGAATGCACTGGACCGGCTGTCCGAATTCTTGCGGACAGCCTCAGGTCGCCGATATAGGCTTCTTGGGCACCAAAGCTCGCAAGGACGGCAAATCTGTCGAGGCAGTAGACATCTACATGGGTGGCAAGGTGGGCAAACATGCTCAGCTTGGTGAGCGAGTGATGAAAGCGGTCCCTTGCGAAGATTTGGAATCTGTCCTCACAGAAGCTGCTGACAGAAAAATTTGGCGCTGTTGCCAAGTAAATTCTCGGTGCAATCATTCCCTGGCCTGACATCTGTTATCAGCGTGTCGGGCCACAAAAAAGAAGCCTATGGGCGGCAACCCGGAGGCTTCGTCTAATCCGTTTTGCTTTGGATCTTTTCAAAGCAAAGCGTTCATATATATGGAGCATAGCGCAAGATGATCGGAGAGTTGTTTACGAAAGCAACTCAAGGCAGGTACAAGATTCTTCACCTGACTTGGTTTGCTTTCTTTTTATCGTTTGTTGTTTGGTTTAATTTTCCGCCGTTTGCCACGACCATTGTTCAAGAGTTTGGCTTAACACCTGCCCAGGCAGGCACGATTGGTCTATGTAACGTAGCGTTAACAGTTCCGGCTCGTATCATTATCGGTATGCTGCTGGACAAATTTGGGCCTCGTTTGACTTACACTTGCTTACTGGTCTATGCCGCAGTTCCCTGTTTGATTTTTGCCACAGCGACTACCTTCAACCAACTGGTGATTGGCCGTTTGCTAATGGGTATTGTCGGTGCCGGATTTGTAATCGGTATCCGCATGACTGCAGAGTGGTTCCCACCCAAAGAAGTGGGTACGGCAGAAGGTATCTACGGCGGCTGGGGCAACTTTGGCTCTGCGTTTTCCGCCTTTACGATGGTGCTTTTCGCAATGGCGCTGAGCTTTCTACCCGGTTCGTTTGACTTCGGTGAGCCTCAAGCTTTTAACGTATTAGGCGTTGCCTTTAACAGTGAGGTGTTGAACTGGAGAGCTGCGATCGCAGGCTCCGGCATCGTTGCTGCTCTCTACGGCATCTTCTACTATTTCAACGTCACCGACACGCCCCCTGGCAAAGTCTACAAAAAGCCGAAAAGCGCTCGCGGTATGGAAGTTACTACCGTTCGCGACTTCTGGTTTCTCATGGCGATGAACGTTCCTTTGACTGCCATCTTGATGGTGCTGGCATGGCGTCTAAATAAGGTGAACTTTCTATCTATTCCAGCGATGTACATCGTCTGGCTCGCCTTGCTCGGTCTGTATGCTTTCCAGGCTTACAACTGCTGGGCTGTCAACAAGGAGCTGCTGGCTGGGCAAAAGCGCTACGCCGCCGAAGACAGATACCGCTTCAAGCAGGTCGCGCTGCTGGAGCTGACATACATTGTCAACTTTGGATCTGAGCTAGCGGTCGTTTCTATCCTGCCCGCTTTCTTTGAAGGTACGTTTGGTCTAGACAAAGCAACTGCGGGCATCATTGCCGCGAGCTACGCATTCATGAACCTGGTTTCCCGTCCTGGTGGCGGCATCATCTCCGACTCTGTGGGTAGCCGTAAGTGGACAATGACCGTATTGCTAGCTGGTATGGGCATTGGCTATCTGCTCTTTAGCATGGTGGGCAGCGGCTGGTCACTGACGCTGGCGGTACTACTGGTAATGACCTGCTCTTTCTTTGTACAGGCAGCAGAGGGCGCTACGTTTGCGCTGGTGCCGTTGGTGAAGCCTCGCATTACTGGGCAGGTGGCCGGTAACGTTGGTGCCTACGGCAACGTTGGCGCGGTTGCCTATCTGACCATTTTGCTACTGCTCAAAGAAGCGCTCGTTCCTGCTGGTGACGGCATTGACCCAGCAGCGATTGCAGCTGGAACTGCGGCTGCTAACTCAGCCTTCTTCCAAGTGCTGGGCGTTGCTGGCTTAGTTGTCGCCTTCCTGTGTGCGTTCTTCCTAGATGAGCCGAAGAACTCCTTTGCAGATGCTCACGAAGGCGAGGAGGAAACAGTAGTTGCGCCCTCCTCTTCAATGATGGGCTAGGCCAAGTAGGTAGCTTAGTAAGCACCTCATCCTAGAGACAATCTGTTCATTACATTAGAAAGGGGAGCGCTAAATTAGTCGTTTCCCTTTTTGTCTATGTAGCTCAATTCCTGCCAACAGGTGCTCCTGGGCTCTCAATACTACAAAGATTCTGACTATGTATCCATCTTGTCTGCTGACAGCACTCATTGAGTGTCACGCTAAACAGCTCGGTTAAAGGAGAGTAAAAGGTGCCCCGCTTTAATAATTCACCCTCTAAAAAATCCTTATCTACCAAAACGCTTTGTCCCTATTGCGGCGTTGGCTGCGGACTAGAAGTATTTCCTCCAGCTAGGCCAGGCCGCAAAATCACTCGCGATAGCCAGGGTCGTCCGATCTGGCAGGCCGTAGGCAACAAGGCTCACCCTTCTAGCAAGGGCCAGGTATGCGTTAAAGGAGCCTCGATCGGCGAATCTCTTGATAAAGATCGGCTCAAAGTGCCAATGATGCGTGACTCACTCGATCAGCCCCTCAAGCCGGTCAGCTGGGATGAAGCGTTCAGTCGGATCACTTCAGAGATTCAAAAAGCGATCGTTCAACGCGGTCCTGATTCTATCTGCATGTATGGCTCCGGCCAGTTTCAAACAGAAGATTATTACCTCGCCCAGAAGCTGCTCAAGGGCTGCATCGGCACTAACAACTTCGACGCCAACTCGCGGCTGTGCATGTCCTCTGCCGTATCTGGCTATATTCAGAGCTTTGGCTCAGACGGTCCGCCCTGCTGCTATGACGATTTAGAAGCCACAGACTGCGCATTTCTCATTGGTACGAACACGGCTGAGTGCCATCCAATTGTCTTCAATCGACTGAAGAAGCACCACAAAAAGAATAAAAGCGTCAAGCTAATTGTGGTGGACCCGCGTCGGACCGATACGGCAAAAGACGCGGACTTGCACCTGGCCATTAAGCCGGGATCTGACATTGCGCTGCTTAATGGAATCGCCTATCTATTGATTCGAGCAGGCAAGCACGACCCAGTTTTTATTGATTACTGCACGGATGGCTTTGTTGACTATGCGCAGGTCGCAAGTCACTATCCGCCAGAACGAGTAGCCAAGCTGTGTGGCATTACAGAAGATGAAGTCCGGCTAGCGGCTAAGCTATGGGGCGAGTCAAAGAATGTACTTTCGCTGTGGTCGATGGGCGTGAACCAGTCGAGCGAAGGGACCGCAAAAGTGCGGACGATCATCAATTTGCACCTGATGACTGGCAACGTTGGCCGGGCCGGGGCAGGGCCATTTTCTCTAACCGGTCAGCCCAATGCGATGGGTGGCCGAGAAGCGGGCGGCCTAGCGCATATCCTGCCGGGATACCGACTGGTGAAAAACCCTAATCATCGCCGGGTGGTGGAGAAAGTTTGGCAGCTGCCGGAAGGGAGCATTTCCCCTGAGCCTGGACTAGCGGCCTGGGACATGATGATGGGACTAGAGCGAGAGGAAATTGGGGTGATGTGGATTGCCGCCACTAACCCTGCGGTAAGTATGCCGGATATCAAACGGACGCAGGCAGCGCTGTTGAAGTCTCCGTTTACGATCTGTCAGGACGCTTACTATCCAATTGAGACAGCGGCCTATGCTCATGTGGTCTTGCCGGCGGCGCAGTGGGGCGAAGCCTCTGGGGTGATGACCAACTCTGAGCGGATGGTAACGTTCTGCCCGGCGTTTCGCGATCCGGTGGGCAAAGCGAAGGCAGACTGGGAGATTTTTGCTGAGGTCGGGCGGCGGCTAGGCTTTGAGCGTCAGTTTGACTTTGCTAATAGCGCGGCGGTATATGACGAGTTTGTGTCGCTGACGGCAGGCCGACTGTGCGATATGAGCGGACTTAGCCATGAGCGGCTAGCGGCGGTTGGCCCGATTCAATGGCCAGCTCCGATCTATGAGACAGACGAGACCGCAGCTGACAAGTTTGATAAGCGGCTGTATACAGATCTTCGGTTTTTGACAGAAAATAGTCGAGCGAAGTTCGCGGCGTTTCACTTGAAGGGACTAGCAGAACCGCCGGATGAGCAGTTTCCGATGGTGCTGACGACAGGGCGCTTGCTAGGACACTGGCACACGCAAACGCGCACAGGCAGAATTGAGAAGATTGTGGAGAAACATCCGCATCCGGTGCTGGAGATGAACCCCAAGGATGCGCAGCAATTGAAGATTCAATCAGGGGACTGGGTTGAAGTGCGATCGCGCCGCAGCGCCGCCAAACTCCCCATCCTCGTCACCCAAAATATCCGCCGGGGCACCGTGTTCATGCCCATGCACTGGGGCTTTCTCTGGGCCAAAGACGCCGAAGTCAACGCGCTCACCCACCCAGCGGTCTGCCCAATCTCGCTTCAGCCTGAGCTCAAAGCCTGCGCCGTTCAGCTCGTGCCGGTTGCCGCGCTAGCAGAACAGGCTGCGCCCGAAACAGCCATGCAGCTATTAGCGATGGTGCAGCCGCCATCAGCGACAAAGCAAGCCGTAGGTGCCGGACAGCTTTGAGCTTTTGCAGATGACGACATTGATACTTTCACCAGCCTGTAATATGAGCAGGTAGGCTCTGTGGTGGCATCGGCTTGGCTTTGAAAAAGTTTGTTCGCAAGCATTTTAGTGACGAAGGTTTCATGCGAAACATCGGGCGATTTGAGGGCTGGGTTTCTAAGCTGCTCTCGATTGCGATGGTGCTGGTGATAATCGTGATTATCATCGATCTGTTCGTGTACCTGTTTAAGTCTTTAGGTACAGAAATTCTAGATCCCACAGCGAGAGAGGCTGATATTTTTTTTGGTCGTACGCTACTAGATATTTTTGGGCTGTTCTTGAGCGTTCTGATCGCGCTAGAAATCTTGGAAAATATTACTGCCTACCTGAAAAAGCATGTAGTGCAGGTAGAGCTGGTGATTGTGACTTCGCTAACAGCAGTGGCACGCAAGATTATTATCCTGGATCTAAAGGAGGTGTCGGGAGTGAGTTTGATTGGACTTGCGATCGCAATTCTGGCGCTTTCCATCAGCTACTTCATCGTCAAAAACATCCACGCTGATAAAGTTCGATAGATAGAGTCTGATAGAACAAATCAGGTGAGTTTTATGAGAATTAGAGATATCTGTTTACAGAAACTGCACTACTATTAATAAATAGTAAAGAAAGTAGGCTAGTCAATGAAACGTATGGCTTCGCAATCGATTAGAAGTGGTTTTGTAAGCGCCTTTTTGAAGATAACCGTCATGGTGACAGTTGTGTTTGGTCTGGTATTCACTGGATTTGTTGGTAGTGCCGCAGCCTACAACATTGATTACGGCATGGACCAGGCCCGTGGAGAGAAAACCATCGAATACTACGGCGAGCCTCTGCGTGAGATCGTTGAACAGACAATGCAGAACAACGTCAACCATCCTCAGCCGAAGTCAACTTCTCAAAACTCCTACAAAAGAGAAAGCAAGCTCAACAACTTGCTGCCCGAAAGACGCGGCAAAGCTTTTTCTCTAGAGAGATTTCTATCGATGAGACAGACAAGCAATCCTAACAAGTAGGCAGAAGGTGAAGTTGGCTTAAACAGTAGGTACATTTAACTGCTTTCCTGTCTCGTTAGACCGGTGGGTCAATTCCATGAGTAGCTGCGAATAGACGCCCTCTGGCATGGCTGGCGCGATCGCTTTACCGGACTCAATACAGTCAACCCAGTGATTCACCACCCGTACAAAGGGTGCAATTCGCCCATCCGAATAAACCTTGGGAAAGGCCAGGTGTTTGGGCTCGGGAATCTCTTGTAGTTCTGCGCCTAGCTTACTGCCAAACACTTTGAAGCCATTCACGTAGTCTTTTTGACTAGGGTTGCCAAGTACTAGCGTGCCTTTATCGCCATAAACTTCAATAAAGTGACCGCGCCCGGCGTAGCTAACGGCGCTTAGGGTAATTTGACAGAGGGTGCCGTCGGTGAGGGTTAGCGCGATCGCACATACGTCATCAGAATCCACTGGCTTCATCTCACCCGTTTTAGGGTCAGGCCGCTGCGGGATAGAGGTGCTCAACGTAGCGCTGAGGCTTTTCGCTGGGCCAAACAGCCAGTTCACATAGTCGAAAGTATGCGATCCGATCGAACCTAGCGCGCCACCGCCAAGGTCTTTTTGCGCGTACCAGTTCCAAGCCCGCTCTGAGCTTGCCCGACTCGATGCAATCCAATCGACCTTGATTAGTCGCTTCTTGCCGACAGTGCCTTGATCCAACAAATTTGCAAAATGCTGCCAGGCTGGAATAAAGCGAAATTCAAAATCAGGAATTGCAATTACCTGGTTGTCACTCGCGAGCTGCTGTAGGTGCTTAGCTTCGGTCACACTCAGCGTAATGGGTTTTTCTAGCAGCAGATGCTTACCCGCTTTGAGAATATCTTTGGCCATTTCATAATGGGCAAAGGGCGGCGTCGCTAGCGTCACAGCCTGAACGTTCTCTCTCGCTAGAATGTCGTCTAGGCTGCTGCTAGCAAACGGGATATTGTGATTGTCGGCGACCTTTTGGGCTTTGGTGCGATCGCCATTCCAAACTGCCACCACCTCTGTACGATGATGCGCCTGCAGTCCAGGAATATGCACCTTTTGCCCAAATCCCGTCCCAACTACCGCGACTCCGATTGGTGCCATTACTGTCTGCCCCGCTTTCCTAGCATCTGATCAAAGCATACAAGAATTGCGAAGGTCAGCCTGCCTGTTGCACGATCTAAATCGGCTTTAGAATTGAATCTATGAACAAAACCGAGCAGATACTTTCAAACATCGAAGGCAGTCCCTGGAAAGGACTCCAGAAGGTAGATCAGGTGTGGAGCACCTACAAAGCCGGCCCTCGTGAGGTTCCCTCAGTAGTGAGCGAGCAGTCCGGCGAGCTGCCGCAGGTGGACTACGACGTGGCGATTTGCGGCGGCACGCTCGGTATTTTATTAGGAGCGACGCTTGCTCAAAGAGGGTGGAAAGTAGCGCTGTTAGAAAGAGGCACGCTAAAAGGGCGCGATCAAGAGTGGAATATCTCGCGGCGAGAGCTAGAGACTTTTGTGCGGATGGGGTTACTCAGTGAGGTGGAGTTGGAGAGCGCGATCGCATCCCAATACAATCCCGCTCGCATCGCCTTCAACAGCGGCAAGGATCTCTGGGTAGAAGACGTGCTGAACATCGGCGTAGATCCTATCAGCCTGCTAGAACAGCTTAAGCAAAAGTTTCTGGCAGCAGGCGGTACCTTGCTAGAGCACACGCCATTCAAAGCAGCCACCATACATCCCAACGGCGTCGCTATTCAAACAGCTAGTGATCCTGTCAATGCGAGACTCTTGATCGATGCGATGGGACATTTTTCACCGATCGTACAGCAGGCTAGAGGTGGTCAGAAGCCAGATGCTGTATGTCTAGTAGTCGGTACCTGTGCAACCGGCTATGAACAGAATAGCTCCGGCGATCTAATCGTCTCCTTTACGCCAATTCAAAAGCAGTGTCAGTACTTTTGGGAAGCGTTTCCGGCCCGCGACGGTCGCACGACGTATATGTTCACCTATCTAGACGCACATCCTGATCGGCTGAGTCTAGAAGAAATGTTTGAAGACTATCTAGCGCTGTTGCCACAGTATCAAAAAGTCTCTTTAGAACAGCTTAATTTTGTCAGAGCGCTGTTTGGCTTTTTTCCTTGCTACAAAGACAGCCCGCTGCGCTACTCATGGAATCGGACTTTACCCGTAGGAGACTCTAGCGGCAGTCAGTCGCCGCTGAGCTTCGGCGGATTTGGCGCAATGGTACGCCATTTAGAAAGGCTAGCGGTGGGCATTGACGACGCTTTGCAAGCAGACTTGCTAGAAGCAAAAGCGTTAGGGAAACTGCAGCCATATCAGCCAAATCTTTCAGCGACTTGGCTGTTTCAAAAGTCAATGAGTGTAGGCATGGACCAAACGCTGCCGCCAAACAAAATCAATCAAGTGCTTTCCACTATCTTTGCCGATATGGAAGCTTTAGGAGACGAAGTGCTTTTGCCCTTCTTGCAAGATGTTGTCCAGTTTCCAGCATTAGCAAAGACAATGCTGAGAACCTCTACGCGGCATCCGGGATTAGTGCTGAGTATTTTGCCGCAGGTAGGAGTGGGGTCCGTAGCTAGCTGGACGCGGCATTTCGTCAATCTGGGTCGATACAGTGTATTGGATATGATGCAAAGCGCTGTGGACAGTCGCGAAACGTCGGAAAAGAAACAATATTATTCTGATCGCTGGCGAGATGCGGTGAAATACGGCTCGGGCAATGACTACGACTAGGGTAGGCAGTATTAGCGCAGAGGTGAACTGGCTCTATCCAACCGATCTGTTAGAATTCTGAATTGTTCCAACAGGAAAACCTTTCAGACAGAAATTCTATGATTGTTTGTGTCCCCAACTTATTGACAGACAAAGAACTGATTCGATTAAACGAGGCTTTGTCCGTCGCTGAGTTTGTCGATGGCAAGCTGACGGCTGGGTGGCATGCCAAGCTAGTAAAACAGAATCAGCAGCTGTCGAAGACGCCTGATGCAGATGCCTTAAAAAGCGTGATTCGTAAAGCTCTGCAAAGAAATCAGCTTTTTCAGGCGGTGGCTAGACCAAGGGTAATTCACTCACTGCTACTGAGTCGGTATCGAGAGGGAATGTCGTATGGACGGCACGTAGACAATGCGCTGATGAAAGAAGGTGGCCTACTACGTTCGGATCTTTCTTTTACGGTTTTTCTTAGCAGTCCGGACGCCTACGAGGGCGGCGAACTGGTGATTGAGGGAGCTGATAGCGAAACGCCTTACAAGCTAGCGGCAGGTAGTGCGATTGTTTATCCTTCTACTAGCCTGCACCGGGTCGATCCGGTCGTGAGTGGTGAGCGACTAGTGGCGGTAGGATGGGTGCAAAGTCTGATTCGCAGCGCCGAAAAGCGTGAAATTTTGTTTGATTTGGTGACGACGCAGCGATCGCTGTTTGCTCAAGACGGAAAAAACAACGAGTTTGACCTGATATCCAAGAGTATTGCTAACCTGCTGCGAATGTGGGCTGAGTAGACACAGCTTCTAACGCCTCACTTTCAGCACCATCAAAAGCTACAGCCTTTCTCCTACCAAGCAAAGCGTTTGGCAAAATGAACAGCGTACTAGGCGTTTTGCTATGTCTGCTATTGATACTTACTCTCATTAGCGATAGGATTATTTTCGTCCATTATCTTTGGAGCATCATGGCTAAGAAACTGAAGTCAGCAGAGCTTTTCTTGTCTTTGGGTTTGGTGGTTTCGCTAGCGACTGCCTGTGGAACCCCGGAAGGCGGCGAGGGTGCTGAAGAGATGGATGGGCCGACACCTACCGAGGAACTTGAAGACGGTGAAGCTGGAGAAGACGAAGAGGATGAAGACGAAGAGGAAGAAGAGGGCGGTGAAGGTGGCGAAGGCGGCGAAGGTGGTGAAGGCGCGTCTTCTGGAAGCCTGAACTGGGCCGTAGCAGTTGAGGATGAAGCGGCTACTGTCTGGCAGATTTAGACGCATAGCTTTAGACAGATAGCTAAGGTCTGCTTGCGAGATTGGCGCATCTTTTCTAGGTGTGCCAATCTTAATTTTGGCAAAGTCTCAATAGGCTTCTTTGAAAGAAAAAATTTGCTAATAAAGACAGTTTAATTTCTACATAGCCGCTGTACTAAAAGGCTTTGAGTCTCTACGTAAAACTACGGTATCGCCTTATTTTGGGTGACGACTATTGTTTTGTAGGGTGGCCGGTTGCGACTTTTGGTCTGACTACTGCCTGCTGCGTGAGCCGCCTGGATAAAGTGAGTTTATCTACTACAAACAAACGCCATCCAAGTCATGAACTATGAAACGAGTGCATCAGGTCTCTTCACACTTCAGAGAGTCTGCCGAAAAACGGGCTTCACTCAAGCAGTCTGCCAGCAAACTGGTCAGGCTAGTGAAGCTGTCTGCTGGCTTACTCGGGGCTCTGGTCGTCTTAGCGCAGGCTGAAGCGGCTTTTGCCGGGATTTGCCGGGCAGATTTGCCAGGGAAGATTGATGCGATCGCAAACGGATACACTCTAAACGGCGCAAATGTCGGTATCTTGATCGAAGATCTCACCCCCGACACTCGCACCCTCTACGCCCGTCGCGCTCAAGACAAGCTGGTCCCAGCGTCTAACGTCAAGCTGCTAACCACCGCCGCCGCCCTGCAAGCACTTGGCCCGGACTTTAGCATTCGCACCTCGGTCTACGGCCAGCCAAACGCCGCCGATCAGGACCTCTACGTTGTCGGACGCGGCGACCCCACCTTTACCAGCTATCAAATCAACCTGCTCTCTAGTCAGCTCAAGCAGCAAGGTATTCGCCGCGTCAATAGCCTCACTGCTATCGACAACTATTTTTCAGGGCCTGTGGCTAGCCCCTTCTGGGACGAAGAAGACTACCGGGCTGGCTACGGCGCAGCTGCTAATAGCTTAATCCTCAACCGGAATGAGCTGAGCTTTACCGCCATTCCCAATGGTGTTGGACAGCCCCTAAGCATCGTCTGGGACCGGCCTGAATTTGCCCAGGGCTGGCGGATCGAAAACAACTCTCGCACCGTCGGCGGCGGCAATGAATTTATCGACGCTGGCCAGAAGCCTGGGCAAAAAGTCATGGACGTTCGCGGTCAGCTAATCGCCGGGACTGCCTCAGAGAATACGTCTATCGCTTTGCAAGACCCCGGCAGCTACTTTGCTGAACAGTTCCAACAAAGCCTCAACGATTACGGCCTGCCTGCCGCTCGCAGTCAAGCAACTACGGCCAACCCACCGAATGGCTTAGTCGAACTCGCCGCCATCCAGTCGCCACCGCTGCGAGCCTTCATCGATCCGACCAATCTCTACAGCGTCAATATCTACGCCGAGTCCCTACTCAAAACCCTCGGTCGCAGCGTAGAACCGGAGACAGCTAACGCCTATACCGCTGGCGCAGATGCAGTAGACAGCATTCTGACTAACTTAGGCGTGGCTCCTAACAGCATCTCTATTGTTGATGGTTCAGGGCTTTCTCGGCAAAACAAAGTTACTCCAGAAGCCTTTGTCGATACGCTTCAGGTCATGACCCAGACCGCCAACGCTACAATTTACCGCAACTCCCTTGCCGTTGCCGGACGCAGTGGCACCTTGCGCAATCGGATGAAAGGGACACTAGCCGAAGGTCGATTTCAGGGTAAGACCGGTACGCTTAGCGGTACCTATACGCTGAGTGGCTATCTGAGCCCGCCCAATCATCCACCGTTAGCGCTGAGTATCTTGGTCAACGATACGGACGCTAGCAGCCGAGATGTTCGCAGTTTGATCGACCAAATCGTCACTTACGCAGCTAGTTTAGACGATTGCTAGCGCGGTCCTTTTTGATCTCTTTAACTTGCAAACAGCCGGTTGGGTAGCGCTTTCGATCTACAGTGATGATCTCAGCTGCTAGAGGTCCTATCCGATGGCCCCACCTATACCAAAGGCCAAGGCTAACGATGCTGACTCGTCAGATCTGCGCGAAGTCCGGTACGAATATTCAGACAATCTTGCACCGCTGCTGACTCAGCTAGAGGCTTCTTTGTGGCTGTCTACTTACCAGGCTGGCAAGCTGGTGATTGTCGGTGTGCATGACGGGGCGCTGAAACTGTCTTTTCACAATTTTGAGCGGGCAATGGGGATTGCCATTAGCCAAAAGCAGGTAGCGGTCGGTGGCAAAGACTGTGTGTACTTTCTCAAGAATGCGCCTGAGCTAGCTGCGCAGATGCAGCCTAAAGGCACCCATGACGCCTGTTTTTTGATCCGAGGAGCGCAGTATACCAGCGATATCGCCATTCACGAGATCGCCTGGGGACAAGATGAGCTGGTCATGACCAATACGCAGTTCTCCTGTCTCTGCAAGCTGCATCGCGACTATAGTTTTGTGCCGCAGTGGCGTCCGCCTTTTATTAGTGCGCTTGCTCCGCAGGACCGCTGTCATCTGAATGGGGTGGCGCTAGTCGATGGTCAGGCCAAGTATGTGACGGTTCTAGATCAAACAGATACGGTGGGGGGATGGCGTCCGAACAAGGCGACGAATGGGTGCGTTTTGGAGATTCCCAGGGGTAAGGTGGTGACCTCGGGGCTGGCGATGCCGCATTCTCCTCGGGTAAGTCAAGGTCGGCTGTGGGTGCTTAATTCAGGGCTTGGGGAGCTGGTGTCGGTAGATCTCTCTTCGGGAAAGACAGACTCTATTGTGAGTTTACCGGGTTATCCTAGAGGGCTAGCAATCGCAGGCAGATTCGCTTTCATTGGGCTCTCCAAAGTTCGTGAAACGGCGACGTTTGGAAATTTGCCGATTAGCGATCGCGCCGACAATCTCAAGTGCGGCATTGCCATTGTTGATCTGCAAACCAAGCGGCAGCTAGGACTGCTCGAATTCCAAAGCGGCGTCGATGAAATATTTGATGTGCAGCTACTAGCAGGCGTCCGAAATCCATTCCTATCCGGGCCCTACGCCACTAAAGAAGGCGGATCGCCCATCTGGCTAGTTCCTCAGCCTCAGTCTCAGCCTCGACAGTAGGAAAGCAAAACGATAGGAGAGCAAAACGATAGGAGAGCCAGACGATAGGGAAGCAAAACGAATGCCAGACACGAACAAATGGCTAAGCCCAACACGCCTGATAAAGTCTGCTAGTATATGATGCTATTGGCTGCGTATCTAGTCTGCGCTAATGCCAGAGGCATTTTGTGTTTCAAAGTTAGCTCACGATTGCTCTTAGACTAGGTTCGTAGGTTGTAAGTGCTACCTGTGAGAGAAGGGCGTCCCATCGATTGCCTCTAGGTAATTGCATTGCTTGATTATGTCTTTTGAATCCCTCGGTCTGCGGGCCGAAATTTTACGTGCGATCGCAGACCAAGGCTACACCGATCCTACCCCGATACAATCCAAATCAATTCCACTAGTTATTGCCGGTCGTGACGTCATGGCCAGCGCTCAAACGGGTACTGGCAAAACGGCTGGCTTCACACTGCCCCTCTTGCAGCGGCTGTGCGAAGATCTTCCCGCCCAATCTTTGCCTGCCGCCAGCGAAGACCCGTTAGACACTCAGTCTGACTCTCAACGAAAAAAAGCGCCAACCAAAGGCAGCTCACCTAAACTGATCTTGCGCAACCAGAAGGGTGCTGCGCCTCGCGGTGGCCACCGGCCTATCCGCGCTCTGATTGTCACCCCGACTAGAGAGCTTGCCGCCCAAGTTAGTGAAAACGTTTCCGCTTACAGCAGATATTTGCCTATCCGCTCTACCGTGGTCTTTGGGGGCGTCAAGATCAACCCACAAATCTCCAAACTACGTCAGGGCGTTGATATTCTGATTGCGACGCCGGGTCGCCTGCTAGATCATGTCAACCAGCGAACCGTCGATCTCTCGCAGGTCGAAGTGCTGATCTTAGACGAAGCCGATCGGATGCTCGATATGGGCTTTATTCACGATATCCGTAAAATTCTGACGCTGGTGTCTGAAGATCGACAGACGCTGCTGTTTTCTGCGACTTTTTCTACACCGATCAAGAGACTAGCTGATAGTTTTTTGCGATCGCCCAAACTGATCGAAGTCGCCCGCCAAAACGCCGCCGCCGACACCGTCGATCAAATTGTCTACCCCGTTGATCGCGTTCGCAAAAGCGATCTGCTTTCCTTTATCATCGGCTCGCGCAACTGGCAGCAGGTGCTTGTCTTTACCCGCACCAAACACGGTGCCAATCGACTGACCAAACACCTCCAGCAGGACGGCCTCACCGCTGCCGCCATCCACGGCAACAAAAGCCAGGGTGCTCGTACCCGTGCCCTAGCCGCCTTCAAAGCTGGCAGCGTACGAGTTTTGGTCGCCACCGATATTGCCGCTCGTGGCCTTGATATTGATCTGCTGCCTCACGTTGTCAACTTTGAGCTACCTAATGTCGCTGAAGATTATGTCCACCGCATTGGTCGAACCGGGCGAGCAGGTAACGAAGGGCAAGCGGTTTCACTAGTCTGCGTAGATGAGAGAGACCTGCTCAGAGACATTGAACGCCTGTTGAAAAGAAACATCTCCAAAGAGATAATTCCAGGCTATGATCCCGATCCCTCCATTCCACCAGAGCCGATTCCCAACGGTCGCAACAATACTAGGGGCAGAAGTGGCGGCAGTCGATCTTCTAGCAGCGGGCGCGGACGCACTTCCTCCTCTAGACCTAGTGGAAGTGGGCGATCGCTCAAACCCGTTCTCAACAAAGGGCAGTCCTCTCGCCCCAAGCCTCGCCGTTCATCCAGCTAAGCGACGATTGCCTGAAACTAACTCCAGCTAATCGTCAGCACTATAAAATCCAAACAAAGCGAATCTATTCAGAACGAGAGACTTCAGTCGTTCAGTTCTGTACTAAAGTCTAGCTATCTACAAGGATCTAGGTTCTTGCGGATCTATGAAGAGCAAGAAGCCCTGTAGTCGAGCCGAACAGTCGGACGAAGGTACGTCAAAAGGGCCGATGAGATAAGTAGAGAGCCGGTGTGAGGATAAGCAATGGCAGGATTTCTTTCACCGTCGAAAGTCTGTGGAGCTTGCTACAGCGCCAGTCTCAGCCGGTTCTGGCGTGGGTACTCTTATTGCTCTGCCTCAGCATCGGCCTTACTTTAGAGCTAGTAGCCGAACATTACCGTGCGGCTTCCAACGTTCAGTCTTGGGATCCGGCCTCAGGACTGTATGTCGTCATTATGTTTGGGTTTGGCCTGCGCTATGCGCCAGTCATACTTTTGGTGACGCTGACTAAAAGCATACTGTGGTCTCTAGTTACTGGAGAGGATACGGTCTCAAGCGGTATAACTGGCGGCATATATCTGTGTCTGGGCTACTATATTGCGTCTTTTCTACTATTACGCCGCATCCAGATCGACCCTGGGCTGCGTCAGCTGCGAGATGTGCTTTGGTTTAGCGGTGTCTTTGCGATCGCCTCTCTGGTGATGTCTATCTTTCACATCACTACGCTGTCTGCCATGAACCTGGTCCTTTGGTCAGACTGGCTACAAAGCTTCTCACTAGATTGGGCCGGAGAGATTACGGGAGTTATGGCGCTAGCCCCGCCTCTACTCATATTCCTACGGGCACTGCCCTGGTCGCCACAGCACCTAACGCTACAAGCACCTGCCCCGACCTTCAGCTTTGCGCTGTCAGGGAAAACAGCCTTGGAGTGTATTGTTATTCTTGCTGCCTCAATAATGGCTAGCTGGCTGGCCTTTGGCGGCTTAAAAATGGAGCTGCTAGAGTACTCTTATGTAGTGTTTGTTCCGGTAATCTGGACGGCTGCTCGGCGAGGATTCGAGCAAACAACAGTTGTAGTTCTCTTGATCAACATCCTTGCGGTGGGGTTTGCGGGTAATACCTTCAGCACTGACCCTCTAGCGCTACAGTTTGGGCTGCTGACGGTAACCGTTACCGGCGTACTGCTCGGAGCCTATGTGAAAGAAAACGTGGCTGAAATTGCCCGACGCAAAAAGCTTCAAGAAGAGCTGTCATACAAAGCCTTCCACGATAGTCTAACTGGCTTGCACAATCGGACATGGCTGTGGGAGGCACTAGGGTCAGCGGTGGAAAGTAATAGCGCTGATCAAACACCCCCGTTTGCACTGCTGCTGCTCGATCTAGATCGCTTCAAGGACATTAACGACAGCTTGGGGCATCTGACTGGCGATCGCCTCCTAAAAGCGGTCAGCACAAGAATTGTCGGAGTCGTCCCTGAGGGGACCAGGGTGGCTCGTTTTGGCGGAGATGAGTTTGTTGTTTTGCTGGATCGCATAGTCAGCTCTGATGCAGTAATTCAGCTAGCGCGGCAGCTATGCAGAGAGCTCTCTTCAGCCTATCTAATTACCGGTCACGAGATGTCGATCACAACAAGTATTGGCATTGTTTTTAGCACCCCTGCCTACGAAAGTCCCCAAGATATGCTGCGCGATGCCGACATCGCCCTGTATGAAGCAAAGCGCGGCGGCAAGAATCGAGCCGTCGTCTTCAACTACCAGATGTATGAGACGATTATCTCGCAATTACAGCTCGAGAACGACCTGCGGCAGGCCATCAAGGAGTTGGACTGTGACTGAGAACCAGCTTCGCGTAGAATACCAGCCTCACATCTGTCTCAAGACTGGAAGAGTCGCTGGATTTGAAGCGCTAATTCGCTGGCATCATCCCGTCAAAGGAAGGATAGGACCCAACGAGTTTATTCCAATTGCTGAAGATACCGGATTAATTCTACCTCTGGGCTACTGGGTGCTAAAGACAGCCTGCTATCAGCTCAAAGATTGGCGAAGCCGTCGCGAAAACACCGCCTTGGTTATGTCAGTCAACCTTTCAGGCCGACAGCTATTTCAGCCAGATATCGTAGGACGAGTTGCCAAAGTCCTAAAGCAAACTGCGCTTCCTCCTGAAAGTTTAAGACTAGAAATTACCGAAAGCGTCTTGAGCCAAGACTTCTTAGAATCTGCTGGAACACTCAGTCAGCTCAGCAGATTAGGAGTCCAATTAGCGATTGACGACTTTGGCACCGGTTATTCTTCGCTAGGACGCCTGCGCAACTTCAGCGTCGATATTTTGAAGATCGATCGCGTTTTTATCCGCGATATGAAGCTAGCCGCAGAAGGAGCCGAAATGGTGCAGGCAATCATTGACCTTGGCCATGCCTTACACATGAGAATCAACGCTGAAGGCATCGAAAACGAATGGCAGCTAGCTAGTCTGCGAAAGATGGGATGCGATGAAGGCCAAGGATTTCTATTTGCGGCTGCACTTAAACCACAGGCTGCTACTGCCTTACTAGCCAAGAACCAGCGGTGGTGAGTAAATCTGCTAGCCGCGCAGTCCATTGTTTCTACCTAAGTGCTTCGCTAACTAACAGATATGTCAAGGAGTATGGCAAAGCGCGGATGCATACTCTTCGAGAAGGCATAGCCTACACACTTTGTCTTGGTGAGTGTAGCCTTTCGTAGTGTAGTGCGGATCTCCAGGTATACTTTTAGCCTCAGCAAAAGATACGCCGTGCTTCCTTAAGCTGCTCGCCGCTTTGTCTGGATCATAATGAAAATCCATTATGCCTGCGCGTTTTTATGAGCCCTGACGTAGCTTTTCCAAAACGCTCTGATCTTCCATCGTAGTCGCATCGCCCACCACCTCCTCGCCGCTAGCCAGGTTTCGTAAGAAGCGGCGGATGATTTTGCCGGAGCGGGTCTTGGGCAGAGCGTCGGTGAACTGGATTTCTCCGGGGCGGGCGATCGCACCAATCTCCTTCACCACATGCTGCTTCAGCTCCGCCTTCAGCTGATCACTCGCCGAATACGTCCCTTCTAGCGTCACAAACGCATACACATCCTCACCTTTTAGCTCATCCTTGCGCCCAACTACTGCCGCCTCAGCTACCGCCGGATGCGACACTAGCGCCGACTCGATCTCCATCGTGCCCAGCCGATGACCCGACACATTCAGCACATCATCCGTCCGGCCCATCACCCAGAAGTAGCCATCCGCATCCTTACGCGCACCATCGCCAGCAAAGTACAAGTACTGGCCGTCCTTCGGTGGAATATGCTCCCAATAGGTCCGGCGGAATCTAGCATCGTCGCCATACACCGTGCGCATCATGCTAGGCCAAGGATGCTTCACGACCAGATAGCCGCCCTCATTCGCGCCGACTGGGTTGCCTTCGCTATCCACCACGTCCGCCAAAATTCCAGGGAAAGGTTTGGTGGCAGAGCCGGGTTTGGTCGGCGTGGCTCCCGGTAGCGGCGTCAGCATAAAACCGCCCGTCTCGGTCTGCCACCAGGTATCGACAATCGGACAGTTGTCGCCGCCAATCACCTTGCGATACCACATCCAGGCTTCAGGGTTGATTGGCTCACCCACCGTGCCCAGAATCCGCAACGAAGATAAGTCACGCGCATTTGGCTCCTTGTCGCCCATTTTCATAAAGGCTCGAATTGCAGTCGGCGCAGTGTAGAAGATAGTAACGCCATACTTTTCCACCACATCCCAAAAAGCGCCAGGATTAGACGGCCTGGGCGCACCTTCATACATTACGGTAGTCGCCCCGTTCGATAGCGGCCCATACACAATGTAGCTGTGGCCCGTAATCCAGCCCACATCTGCGGTACACCAGTAGATATCGTCTTCTTTGATATCGAAGGTCCACTTGAAGGTCATGTGCGTGTACAGGTTGTAACCTGCGGTGGTGTGAACCACGCCTTTGGGTTTGCCAGTGGTGCCGCTGGTGTAGAGGATAAAGAGCAGATCTTCACTGTCCATCGGTTCGGCGGGGCAGTCAGTA
The DNA here is from genome assembly GCA_963793495.1 of uncultured cyanobacterium. Classification (GTDB taxonomy): domain Bacteria; phylum Cyanobacteriota; class Cyanobacteriia; order Phormidesmidales; family Phormidesmidaceae; genus Phormidesmis. The sequence continues at coordinate 137,069 of CAWCAI010000016.1, read as the reverse complement.
GAGGCAGACGGTTTGACATCGTGCCACCACACGTCGCGGCCTTCTGTCCAGTCGACTTCTTGCTCGGTGCGCTGCACGACGAGGACGTTGGTGACTGAAGGAACGGCGTTATTGTCTAAGGCGGCATCGACAGCGGGCTTTAGGCCCATTGGCTTGTCTTTGCGAAAGCCGCCGTCTGCGGTGATTACCACTTTGGCTTCGGCGTCGTTGAGGCGATCGCGCAAAGCCTCCGCACTAAACCCGCCAAATATCACCGTATGCGCCGCGCCAATTCGAGCACAGGCCAGCATCGCCATCGCCGCTTCAGGAATCATCGGCATGTACAGGCCAACGCGATCGCCCTTCTTCACCCCCATGTCCTTTAGCACGTTCGCCATCTGACAAACTTCAGCATGTAGCTCCGCGTACGTCAGCTTACGAGCATCCCCCGGCTCTCCTTCCCAGATCAGCGCCGTCTTGTCGCGCTTGTCTGTTGCCAGGTGTCGATCCAAACAGTTGTACGAAATATTGATCTTGCCGCCGACAAACCACTTCGCAAACGGCGGCTGCCAGTCCAGCACCGACTCCCACTGCTCAAACCAGTCCAGCTCTTGTTCAGCTAGCCTTGCCCAAAATGCCGCCGGATCAGCCGCCGCCTCGTCATATAGCTTTTGATAAGCCTCCATACTCGGTATGCGAGCATTCTTAGAAAACTCAGCAGGCGGCTCAAACACCCGCTGCTCTTGCAATACCGATTCGATGGTGGAGTCCGACATGAGAAATTAAACCTTAACGCACTGCAAACGGATGAAAACCTTTCAAAACCATACTGCGAATGCCCGTAGCTTACTCGTCAAAGCTGCGTTCCTTAATATTACTGAGTCCAACGGGTTCTTAAGGAACCATTTTTATGGCGCACGGCCTGTTGAGGTCAACTCATGACTAGTATCTATGGTCGCCCAGCCTGGATGGAAAGCCTGTCTATCTCAGCCTAATCAGAGGAGGCGCAATCGATTAGGCTAATATGTCTATGGATGAATATTCACGGCCTAGATATGTCTCTTCCTTATGCAATTTTGGCCGCGCTATTCAATGAAGCCTGTAGCGGCTATGACCTGGTTAAGCGCTTCAACAGATCCGTCGAATGCTTTTGGAGTGCCAGCCACCAGCAAATCTACAAGGCATTGGCCAAGCTAGAAGAAGATGAGCATATCTCTTCTGAGAAGATTGAGCAGGAGAATCGACCGAACAAAAAGCTGTATACGGTGACAGACAGCGGACGGCAGCACTTGCAGCAGTGGATTGGCGCGGCGGAAGTAGAGATGACGCCGCTAAAGTCGGAGCTGCTAGTCAAGCTGTCGGTGGGACATGCGGTGCCGACAGAAACGCTGCTAACAATGCTGGATACCTACTATCAGCAGCATAAGGATAGGCTGAGAGACTATCAGGCGGTCGCTAGGCAGTATGAGCAAATGCCACAGATGTCTAGGGAGAATCAGTTTCAGTATTTGGCACTGCGAGCCGGGATCAGGCAGCAGCTGGCGTGGGTAACGTGGTGCGAGGAGGTGCTGAGCTTTATAGGACATCCGGTCGATCAGCCAATGAATCAGCCGGTAGCTGTGCGGGGTGAGTCTAGTAGAGAATCGTCTTCGGTGGGTTGAAGCTGCTGGCAGCGATCGCACAGGCCAAAAAATTCTAGGGTGTGATAGAAGATCTGGAAGTGGTGAGATTCCGTAAGATGGGTTTCTAGGCCGTGAACCGGACATTCGTCCATTTCGGCAGAGTGACCGCAGCGGACACAGGTAAGGTGGTGGGTGTCGGCTTGGACCAGGCTGTATAGAGATTCGCCGCTAGGCAGAGTGCGCACTTGGATCACGCCCTCTTGCTTGAGAGATTCTAGGGCGCGGTAGACCGTTGCTAGGCCGATGCTGCTTTTTTCCTGCCTCAGCTGAATGTGGATATCTTGCGCTGAGATGGCGTCTTTGAGCCGCTTGATCAGCTCAAAAATTTGGGTCTGGCTTCGGGTACGACGGCTTTTCATTCGCCTCTATAGAAATTTGGTAGGAGAGAAATTTGGTAGGAGAGTTGACAGATTGGTTGACGCGATCGCATCACATCACACCTATCCTATTCAATCCTAGGCTAACGTCTCACGACATCAGAAGAGTATTGAGTGTGTGATTAAATGCGGTAGGATCACGGGTGTTCTTCTGGAGCTGCGGCTGTGACGCAATCTGCTGATATGCAATCCTACGAAGCTAGAGTCTATGTGACTTTGCGGCCTTCTGTGCTGGACCCAGCGGGGACGGCGGTACGCTCAGGGCTCAGTCATATGGGCTATGACAACGTGTCCAAGGTTCGGATTGGTAAGTATATTGAGGTCGATTTGACGGCTGAAAGTAAGGCGTCGGCCCAGGAACAGCTAGACAAGATTTGCGATCAGCTGCTAGCAAATCCGGTGATCGAAAATTACTGTGTGGAAGTGTTTGAAGCAGCCTCTAAAGCGCCAAATAAAGCATCAGTTAAAGCAGCATAGGAACTAAAGGTCTATGAATTTCGGTGTCATCGTTTTTCCTGGGGCAAATTGCGATCGCGATATCGCCTATATCCTCCGAGACATTCTTGGACAGTCCACCCGCATGATCTGGCACGAAGACAGCGACCTTTCCGATCTAGACGTTGTGGTTGTGCCGGGTGGATTTAGCTATGGTGACTATCTGCGCTGTGGTGCTATTGCGCAATTTTCCCCAGCCATGCGCGCCACCGCTGAACATGCCCAGCAGGGCAAGCTCGTCATGGGCATCTGCAATGGCTTCCAGGTTTTGACCGAGATGGGTCTGCTGCCCGGTGCGCTGGTTCGCAACCAGGATTTGCACTTTGTGTGCGATCGCGTCCCTTTGCGCATAGAACGTGACGACCTCCCCTGGACTCAGGGCTACCGCAAAGGCCAAATTATCACCCTCCCCATTGCTCACGGCGAAGGCTGCTATTTTGCGGAGCCCGACACTATCAAAGCCCTAGAAGATAACGATCAGATCCTTTTCCGCTACTGCGACGCTAGCGGAGCCACTGACAAAGCGGCTAGTCCCAACGGCTCTTTAGGCAACATCGCTGGCATCTGTAATCGAGCTGGCAACGTCTTGGGTATGATGCCTCACCCAGAGCGGGCTGCTGATGCCGCTCTGGGCAACACCGATGGCCTAGCGCTATTCAAAGGACTTTTAGCAAAGATCAATTCACCTGCAATCGTCTAGTAACGACCGTTATCCCGTCATCACGGACTAATAGCGCTGATACCCAGCGGCTATCTGGCACCTCAGAGGCTTCTCCGATTTTGAACAAGCCGCCTGCCGAGAGTAGCTCTAGTTCAACCGGACGACCGGTGAAAAAATCAGTCGCGCTCACCCCTTCATCAATCACTCCACCTAGTAAGTAGCGATCGCCTAGCGGTTCTAGCACGATGGCATCAAAGTCGTATTTCTCACCACTTTCCACCTGCTCAGCTAGGATCACAGAGACAGACGGTGGCTGCTCCCCTGAGGTAAGCTGATTACGTTCAGAAAGGGTTTCTTGGGCAATGATTTTGCCGTTCTGATAAGTTTGCTGAGAGCGAATGACAGATTCTAGCTCTCTGCCTAGACTATTGTCGATCTGGGTGCCGCTAACGTAAGTGACCGTCTCAGCTAGAAACCCGTTCGCGGTCGGCTCCCAGGACTGTAGCTCCACTCGGTATGAGAGCGTAGAGTAGCTATCCCAGAAAGTTTGTAGTGCGGTTTCTAGGGTGTCGTAAGTAAATCCGTCTTCGTTGGAGAAGTCGGGGCTGTAGCCATTCATCACAGCGGTCAGGTCTCTAGCTGAGGCGGCGGTCTCCATGCTGTCGATGGCGGCAGTCAGTGCTGTGGGTGCGCTCTCGGCAGAGGCTGCTTTTGCGCGAGGGGCGATTCCTATGCTTAGGGCAAATCCACTGGCTATTCCAATGGCTACGGTAGTGGCTATCTGCTGATATCTAGATCGAAGTCGAAGCCAGGGGTAGCGTAGGGCCATGAATTTGTGCGTCCTTGTTTACGAGGAATTGGGGATAGATTAGTTGGCAGATAGTACCTTAAACCAAGGTAACCTGAAAATTGTATTAATACGGTATTCGATCGGGACATGCCGCTGCGAGGGGTTGATTTTATGGGCGAAGGTTTACCGGTACAAAAGCACGGCGGCTTGGCAGACCAGATGGCAGATCAGATGCCGAAGCTTTTGATCGCGGCGAGTGGGACCGGGGGACATTTGTTCCCTGCGATCGCCACTGCTCAGCAGCTTCCAAACTGCGCTATCGAGTGGCTAGGAGTGCCGGATCGCCTTGAAACAGAGCTAGTGCCCGACTTTTACAAATTCCATACAGTCAAAATGAGCGGCATTCAGAGTGGTTTAGGACTGAAGATGCTCAAGCAGTTCGCTCAGTTCGCTAGCGCAACAGCGCAGGTGCGACAGCTACTCAAGCGCGGTCGGTTTCAAGGTGTCTTTACAACAGGAGGATATATTGCCGCGCCAGCGATCTTGGCAGCGCGGTCTTTGGGACTACCAGCGGTGCTGCATGAGTCGAATGCGCTACCGGGAAAGGTAACTCGATTCTTGAGTCCGTGGTGTACGACAGTAGCCTTGGGGTTTAAAGAGGCAGCGGCGCATTTGCCCAAGGCACGGACGGTGGTGGTAGGTACGCCCGTGCGATCGCAATTCTTATCCGCCGCGTTAAACCTAGAGCGAGCTGGTCTGCCTGATGTCGATATTCCTTTAGGTGTTCCGCTAATTGTGGTGGTAGGCGGTAGCCAGGGAGCGGTCGCGGTCAATCAGCTAGTGCGGGCGGCAGCATCTGCCTGGTTGGACGCTGGTGCTTGGATTGTGCATATCACAGGAACAAACGACCCCGATGCCGATAGCTTCACCCATGCGCACTATGTTCATCGTCCTTTTTATAGCAGCATGGCAGCACTGTTCGGACGGGCTGACCTAGTAGTCAGCCGAGCCGGGGCTGGGACTTTAATTGAGCTGGCGGTGACGGGAACGCCGTCGATCTTGATTCCCTATCCGTTTGCGGCGGAAGATCACCAGACTTTTAATGCGATCGCCTTTCAAAAAGCCGGAGCCGCGCAGCTCCATCAGCAGTCTGATTTGTCAGCAGGTCAGCTACAGTCAATCGTGACGGATCTATTAAATTCGCCTGCGCAACTAGACAAAATGGCAAAGGCGGCTCGCCAGTTAGCGGCGGTTGATAGCGCGGCCAAGATGGCTGAGATTATTACAGCACAGCTAGCAGAAGTATAAGGCGCTGGCAAACTCAATGAGGCTTAGAGGGGATACTCAAAGGCCGAACTGTTGCCCTGCATTATCGCAGGTCAGTCTTTCAGTCTTACCATCGTAGGTAAAATCTACGCTCGACAGGACAGTCCCAATATGAAAGCTGGCGTTGGCGGTGCCACTCCCGCGATCGCCAACAACTTCTAAAGTAAATTCACCTTGATGTCCAGAGCTACCAGGATCGCGAACCGTCGTGTTTTGGCCCCAGGTCGGCGCAACTATTGCAATCTCACCAATTCGCGCCTGGATAGGCTCACAGTTCGTAATATCGTCAATCACATACCGATAGTCTGAGAATTCCTTGTACCCCCACCGCTGGCGAGCCTCAGCGGTGGCAAAAGCGACCGGGAAAGCGTTGTTATTAACGACAATCGACAGCAAAAACAATAGAGCAGGCACTACTAGCTTAGGCACAAGCCGTTTTTTCTGCCGAGACCTCCAAGGCCGTGTGCGGTTTGGATAATACCGATAAAGCAAGGTTGCGATCGCATAGACGCTAATTGAGTAAAGCGACCAAAAGCCCGCAGCCCAAGCCAGTACTGAGTCTCCTGCTTGGAACTGGCGATAGTTCAACCACAGACCAGCAGCAGAACAAGCCGCGACCAATAGGCCAGTAGCTAGCAGCCCGCCCGACAAAGCTGCCAAAATAACCAACACACGTTTTTTCATTAGCTTCCAGGGACCACGGGTACGGATCGCAACAGCAGGTGTTTGAGTCCATGATGCTTGGTCAAACCCCAACACCTCAGCTAGATATCAATTCTGAAACTTTCAACAATTTGGCTGATCGCATTGATGTACTCGTCGCGCTTTTGCGTCAAGACGGATGCTCTGAGTTCATAGGTTTTGTTGCGATCGCCACTGAAGATAGCCTTGTGGGTCGTCTCGATCCGAAAGTGGGCCGACCGTTTGAGCACTGAAATAATCAGCATGCGATCAACGCCCTCCTGACTGTTCAACTCATTCGATACGGACTCAGCGCCGTTTTCCGCCACCTCTCGGCAGATATGTACCGTGTCACCCGGCGTGACGCTCACCACAGCCCAGGCGTGGAACGCTTCTCTGACGGATTCTCCGTCAACTAGACCAATGACACCAGCTGCACGTTCAGAATAGATTTCGACAGCAATATGAAGAGTGAGGAACTCATATCTACCCTGGACCGGTACGGATACTTTTGCATCGTATTGGACAATCTGCGTTTCAGGCGAGACGATTACATCAAGCAGGTCGATATCTCACTAGAACCGTCGCCGCTTGTATCAGAGCAACTAAATCAATGCTAACTATCCCATCTGGTCATTGGCGGGATGTGTAGCGTCACCATTAGAACAAACTAAATTGGAACAAGCCAGCGGAAAAGGTGCTCTAGGGAAGGGTGGAAGGACATCGTTGTTTGCCTTCTTCTACCTTTCTTTGCAAAAGCGGTGTGTTCCCTAAGTGCGGCTGTCTGTAGAGTCGCTCGAATTCCCGCTCGAAGTGGGCGGCGACGGTAGGATTGCGAATGACTAATAGGGTTTCGTCGTTTTTGGTATTGGCAGCGTCACTCCAGTTTTGGGAGCCGACGATGACAGTTTTGCGATCGAGAAGAGCGAACTTATGATGGAGTTTGTCGCCCTCTGGTAGCTGGGGTGAACCGACTGAGGCGATCGCGCTCTGCCAGGGGCGATTCTGCGCTTCGATTTTACAGCGCTGGTCAGGGAGTGAAGTGCCCAGCATGTCTAGCGCTTCGCTGTAGCTGCGGTAGACAAAGCCAGGGTCGATTAGGGTACGAAGAGCCACGCCGTCTTTGACCTCGGTTTCTAACTGATCGGCGATGCGCTGTTCCGAAAAGACAAAGAGAGATAGATCAATGCTGCTGTGAGCCTGGTCTATGGTTCGAGCAATCAAACCGTTGACGCTCTGTTCCCAAGGTAGTTTTGAGCTAGTTGGAGAGAATTGAAGAGTGAGAGTACCGGTAGGAAGAGCGACGGTTTGCTCTGGGCGAAACGGTTTTTTCAGCCCAAACTGGCTGTCTGGCTTAGCGGCAGGTCCGTCGCCCCACATTAGATTAAATTCACGGGTGAAGTGCTGGGCGATCGCTGAGCTGTCTATCTTCAAAAAGACGTTGGCGTTGCCGCGACTCTCGAGATTATCCGCATCTCCATGCACGCCCGAAAAAGTCAGGTTGGCTGAGCCGACTAGCACCCATCGCCCGTCGATGATTAGAAATTTATGATGCATAAGACCGCTGCCTTTTGAACCGTCGGCAGTGTCGTCTATCTGCTGAACTTGATTGGTCTTCAGCAGCGTCAGAGCTTCCGCTTGTTCGGCTTCGATCTTGGCGTATTGATCTTCTAGGATCAGGCGCACCTGTACGCCGCGACGACTGCTCTTGACTAGCGCTTCGGCAATTTTTGGAAGATTCAGGGCTTGGACGGCGACATCAACGGTCTGGGTGGATTGCTCTATGGCCGTGACAATCAGCTGTTCGAGGTCATCACCGTGACGTTCTATCTGGCGGTAGGGGTCGGTGTAAACGCTGGCTTCAGACTGATTGAAGAAGACTTGGATGTGAGGATCTTGAGGCAGTGGCTCGGCAGTGGGCTGAAGCGATCGCTTGGAGGTGTGACTCAGCCGCCATAGACTGCTGCCAGCTAGAAGCAAAAATAGAAGGCACAGGAACTGGCTACGGCGATCGCGAAGAAAAGCAAGATTCACAAACGCCGACCCGGTAACCAACAGCTATAGTTATCCCGTCGGACTAGGGGGAGGCGACCCCCTATAATCACTAGAGACCTTACTCTGCTGAACTTGCTGATGCTAACGCCTGATCAATTTCTAGTTGCTACCGGATATTTCGCCCTTGCGACCGTCGCTTTCGGCTTAGTGACGGCACTTGCTTTCCTGCTAGGGTGGGGCTTTCGCTTCCGACTGGTGGGGGCGACTGGCTTTATGGGTGTGCTGACGGTGGGCATGTTTGGCCTGAGCTTTCAGCCGCTGACTAGGTCGCAAATTCCAGGTGCCGTTCCCTACACGACCGTGTTCGATTCTGGTTCATCGCAGATAGTGATCACAGTGCCCAATGCGATCACGCGCACCGAGCTAGAAGCGACTTTGGAACAGGCGGCAAGCAACTTGTTTAAACCTAGTCGGCTAAGTGCGGCCGGTCAGCCGCCCTTGATTCGGGCGCGGGCGATCGCGCATCGCGACGGCATTTCAGATCTGCTGTATCTAGGCGCTGCCAAACCCGGAAGAGGCAGTACTCCAGAAGAACGTGCGCCAATTATAGAGATTTACCCGGATAAACTAGCAGTGGCTAATGATGCTGCGGCATAATTTGGTGATAGCTATTTGCGACAACCGCCGCTAGCAGCCGCTAGAGTCTCTTGCAGATAGGGTCTTTTGCAGACAGGACTCACTTTTTATGTCACACTCTCCTTCTTTGGCTACTTCTCGGGCGGCTACTTCTCGGGCGGCTACTTCTCGGGCCGTCTTTCCTGTTCTCAGTATTGCCCCCGCGCAAGTGATCCGAGGTAGCGGTGTGCTAGCCGAAAGTGGTGGCCTGTTTGCTAGGTTAGGCAACCGCCCGCTATTAGTAGGTGGAGACAAGAGCCTGTCTGCGGCCCTTCCTCTTTTGTCTGCGGCAACAGCCGATCTAGACAGCGCCACGGCTACCTATACGAAAGACTGTAGCGAGTCGACTCTAGCGGGTTTGCACGAAGCTGCCGATACTCACAGCGCTGATTTTGTCATCGGTATCGGTGGTGGCAAAGCGCTAGATGCAGCGAAGCTTTTAGCCTACCAGCGGCAGCTGCCGATCGTGACAGTGCCTACATCTGCGGCAACCTGCGCGGGCTGGACGGCGCTTTCTAATGTCTATTCGGAAGCGGGTGCGTTTCTGTACGATGTGAGTTTGCCAAAGTGCCCGGATGCGATTGTGCTGGACTATGACCTGGTGGCGACTGCGCCGCAGCGGACACTAGTGGCAGGGATTGGGGATGCGATCGCCAAATGGTACGAAGCCTCCGTCAGCAGCGGTCACTCGACCCACACAATGATTATCGGCGCGGTGCAGCAGGCCCGCGTGCTGCGAGATATCCTCTTTCAAAAATCCGCTGCCGCCATTGCCAACCCCGGCGGCGATGAGTGGAGAGAAGTCGTCGATGCCAGCGTGCTAATGGCTGGCGTGATTGGTGGTATGGGCGGTCCGCAGTGTCGTACCGTAGCCGCTCACGCCGTACACAATGGTCTGACGCACGTAGCCGCTCACGGCACTCTGCACGGCGAGAAAGTCGCTTACGGTATCCTAGTTCAGCTGCGACTAGAAGAAATGGCCGCTAACAATTCGCTGGCGGCGACGGCCCGTCAGCAGCTAATCCAGTTTTATAACCAGCTTAGCCTGCCGACTTCTCTAGCCAATATGGGCATGGATCAGATTACCGTTGCGCAGCTACAGCAGGCGGCGACGGTCGCCTGCCGAGAAGGATCAGACATTCACCATCTTCCTTTCTCGGTGCAGCCCGCTCAGCTAATGGCGGCGATGGTCTCCACAACACTACCTACTGGCACAGTTAGCAAAGCCGTGGGACAGCCAGTAAGTTCAAAGGCCATCGGCTCGAAACAGAAACGGACAGCGAGCGCTTAACCCCGTTTTACCGCTGTATCTCATAGCACTCTCTCCTATACTTTCTAGAGAGTGGTAACCTAATCTCCTTCCCTTTGCTCGTGCCTAGAGGTCACTTTAGATGACGTTAGATTGGTTAAAACCTGCTGAAAGGCTTAGTTCACTCCCCCCCTATGTGTTTGCTCGTTTGGATGAACTGAAGGCAAATGCTAGGGCGCAAGGGGTTGACCTGATTGATCTAGGCATGGGAAATCCGGGTGGGCCGACACCCGCGCCAGTTGTGGAAGCGGCGATCGCAGCCATCAGCGACGAAAACAACCACGGCTATCCCCCTTTTGAAGGCACTGCCGGTTTTCGGACGACCATCACCGACTGGTATCACCGCCGCTACGGCGTCACGCTAGATCCAAAAAGTGAAGCTTTGCCTCTCATGGGCTCAAAGGAAGGGCTAGGGCATCTGGCGATGGCCTACATTAATCCTAGTGATGTGGTCCTAGTGCCAACGCCTTCTTATCCAGCGCATTTTCGTGGACCTGCGATCGCCGGAGCCGACATCCGCACCATTCCCCTCAAGGCAGAAAACAGCTGGGTAATCGATTTCAACGACATCTCAGAAGCCGATGCCAAAGCCGCCAAAGTTCTCTATTTCAACTATCCCAATAACCCCACAGGCGCAGTTGCCCCTAGATCCTTCTTTGAAGAGATGGTGGAATTTGGCCACCGTCATCAAATTCTGCTGATTCACGATCTTTGCTACGCAGAACTAGCCTTTGAAGGCTATCAGCCCACCAGCCTGTTAGAAATCCCCGGTGCCAAAGACATCAGCGTCGAGTTTCACACCCTCTCCAAAACCTACAACATGGCAGGCTGGCGCGTTGGCTTTGTCGTCGGCAATCGCCATGTCATTCAAGGCCTACGTACGCTAAAAACCAATCTCGACTACGGCATTTTCTCTGCCTTGCAAACCGCTGCCGAGACAGCCTTAAACCTACCCGACCAGTATCTAGAGGAAGTCCAACAGCGCTATCTAGAGCGGCGCGATTTCCTGGCTAGAGAGCTTGGGACATTGGGCTGGGACGTGGTGAAGCCCGAAGCCACAATGTATCTATGGATTCCCTGTCCGCTGGGAATGGGGGCTTCTGATTTTGCGCTGTTGCTGTTGCAAAAGACAGGTGTGGTGGTCACGCCAGGTACTGCTTTTGGTGAAGGCGGTGAAGGGTATGTGCGCATTAGTCTGATTGCGACGTGCGATCGCCTTAAAGAAGCAGTCGACCGACTCAGAGCAGCAAACATCCGCTACAGCAACATACCGGTTAACGTCTAGCGGCTCTCCATCTGCCGATGTATAGCGACAGAGTCCTCCTAAGCACTAGGATATGAGAGCCTTGCCTCTCTTCAACAGTTCTATTTGTGCCTCACACTTTACAAGTCTCTATCAACGAATTTCTTGCGGCGTCCGGTCCTATTCTGGACGTGCGCAGTCCTGGTGAATTTGAGCAGGGACATATTCTGGGGGCGATTAGCTTTCCGCTATTTACGAACGAAGAACGCGCTCAAGTAGGCACCTGCTACAAGCAGCAAAACCGAGAACAGGCCGTAGAGCTAGGATTTGACTTGGTCGGCCCGAAACTAGGCGAACTCATCCGGCAGGCGAAAGCGCTTGCGCCAGAAAAAACGGTGCGGATTCACTGCTGGCGAGGCGGGATGCGCAGTGGTGCGATCGCCTGGGCGCTAAGCTTGGCAGGTTTCAATACGGTCACGCTTCAGGGCGGCTACAAAGCCTTTCGTCAGTGGGTCCGCAGCACGCTAGCCACACCTAAGAAAATCATTCTGCTAGGCGGGATGACGGGCACCGCCAAGACAGATATTTTACATGCGCTCGCAGAGCAGGGCGAACAGGTACTCGATTTGGAAGGTCACGCCAACCATCGCGGTAGCAGCTTTGGCGCACTGTGTCTGCCACCGCAGCCAAGCACCGAACAGTTTGAGAACATGCTGGCAGCCGAATGGCAGCAGTTTGACGCAGAGGGGCCGATCTGGATCGAAGCTGAGAGTCGTCGGGTAGGGGCCTGCCGGGTACCTATCGAGCTGTTTGAACAGATGGAAGCAGCCTTTGCCCTGGAGATTACTCGTCCAATTAGTGAGCGAGTGGTTTTACTCGTCGAGATCTATGGACAGGCAGCGGCAGAAGATTTAATTGCCGCCACCGAACGTATTCGCAAACGGCTAGGTGGAGAGCGAACCCAAAGGGCGATCGCAGCCATCAAAAACAACGATCTAGCAACTGCCGTCTCGATCACCCTTGACTATTACGATCGCACCTACCGCTATGGGCTAGAGCAGCGCGATCGATCCGTCCCTGAGATCGACGTGACTAACCGCTCCCCTAGCCAGGCCGCTCAGCAGCTACGTCAGGCTCAGTCGTCCTTACAGAAGTCTCAGCAATGGGAGTCGCCACCTAGAGAAGAAGCCACTTTGGAAATTGTCAATTCTTAAAGTCTTCATGGTATACCCGTAATTCCATACGCTTCCTTGGTTGTTTTCCCCACTTTACTCGTGGTTCTACCGTTACCATATGGCTATATCAAGTCTCACATCACCCAATGGTTATTGCATACTGTACTGCCGCTAGCATCACCTGTTCACTTGTACTTAGCGAACTTGTAGAGGACGAAGACGCAGCTATAGACTTTGAAACTCTTCTTTTTGTTGTAGCTGCTGTCCTACTCTGTCCTGTGACCTTGCCTTGTATCATCACCCGGAAGATTCAGCTGCTTAAGAGCTGTCAAAGAGCCGACGCAGCTTCCTAATATGAGCCCGACAAGCCCTATACAATATGCGCTTGAGCTTCTGCCAAATGCTTGACTAAAGTCGCTTTTGGTAGAGGACCTTCTAAGTGCTCCCAAGGCAATATCTGCTCGGTTGACCACTGGTCATGCACATAAAAATCTAGCGGTGGCAAAGTCCCTTTCAAGGTCTTGAACGCACGACGATAGCTGCCTAGGGTGTCACCATAGCTTCGCGTTAGTTCCAGTAAGTCGGTTAGTCTGCGATCGCCCCTCGAAATTAGACATTGAATCACAGACCAGCTATAGCTTTCTGGCCGAAAGTCTATACCACAGGGCTTGAGCTGCTTGCGCAAAAACTTTAGCCGCTTTTCCGCCTGTCGGTTCACCCCATACCACTGAAACGGCGTGTGACTTTTTGGCACGAACGTACTGCACCCAAGCGTCAGCCTCAGACCAGGTACCTGCTTTTTCAGAGCGATCATCAACGCTGCCGTTTGCTCTAGATCTTCTTCAGTCTCTCCGGGCACACCTGCCATCCCATACAGCTTCAAAGACGCTAGTCCGCCTGATTTCGCCTGCTGCGCGGCTGTCTTAATCTCGTCGGTGTCCAGCTTTTTGTTGACAATATCGCGTACTTTTTGGGAGCCGCTTTCAATCGCGATTGTAATTGACTTAGAGCCGTGGGTAACTAGCGTCTTCGCTAGCTTTTGATTCACTGTGTTGGTCCGGACTGATGACATGCTCAATCGCACATCGTCATACTGCGGCTGATTGAGATAGTCCAGCAGCGTTTCGAATTCGGGATGCTGCGTAATCGATGCGCCTAGTAGCCCTAGCCGCCTGGTTGCTTGCAGTCCTCGCTCAATTGCAGGGATAAGCGATGCCTCAACACTGGCTGCTCGAAAGGGCAGCGTCAGATAGCTAGCCAGACAAAACCGACACATCTCTGGGCAGCTACGCACGACCTCCACCATGAAGATATTTTCCCAAGCCGCCTTTTCGGTTACGACCGTCGAAGCTGATAGCACGTCGCCGCGATAGGTCTGCTTTTTGACAGTGGCCGGCACGTCGCTATCAATAGGTGAAATGGATGCGATCGCCCCTGTCTTAGAAACATAAGTCACTTCATAAAGCACGGGAATATAGACGCCCGGAATCTGGGCCAAAGCCTTTAGCTGAGTCTGCCGGTCGGCATAACGCACCCGCTGATACTCATCTAAAAAGTCGTGCAGCAGCGTCTCTCCATCGCCTAGCAAAACCACGTCGAAGAAGGCAGCAAACGGCTCTGGATTAGCCGTCAAGACCGGCCCGCCGCCAAAAACCAAAGGATGATCGTTTGTTCGATCTTTGCTCCTTATAGGAATCTGCTGGTCTTCTAGCAGAGTCAGCACGTTGACATAGTCTAGCTCCCAGGACAAAGAGAACCCGATCAGCTCTGCTCGCGCGGGTAGCGACTCGCGCACGTCAGTAAATAGCCGACCCACCTCAATATCGGCTCGCTGGGCCAGCATTGACCACACTACCTGATAGCCCAGGCTAGTAATGCCGACGCTGTATTCATTCGGAAATGCAAAGATCAACGGCACCGCATCGGCCACTAGGCTAGCAGGCGTAAACAGACGTTTCTCAAGCGAAAAAACAGAGTTAGCCACAAATAAATCGAAAGCAAGCTATTGGAATACCAAAGCGTGAAGGTACAGCCATAAAAGCCTAACGCATAAAAAAGCGGGAGCGATAAGCCCCCGCTTCTTTGTTGATTAAATCGGTTTGTCTTGGCTAATTAGCCTTCCCACTTGCTGGCAACTAGCTCAGCTAGGTCAACGACGCGCTGAGAGTAGCCCCACTCGTTGTCGTACCAAGCGATCACCTTGACCAGATCGCCATCCATCACCAGTGAAAGCTCAGAGTCAATAGTTGCAGAGACGTTAGTCTTGCGGAAGTCAACAGAAACTAGAGGCTCGTCAGTGTAGCCCAAGATGCCTTTCATACTAGTTTCAGACGCATGTTTGAGAACGTCGTTTAGCTCATCGGTGATTGTTTTCTTGCTTACTTGAGCAACTAGATCAACGATGGAAACGTTAGGCGTTGGGACTCTCAGCGCAATGCCGTTGAGCTTACCAGCCATTTCAGGAATGACTAGAGCCACTGCTTTAGCTGCGCCAGTAGTAGTTGGAACGATGTTAACTGCTGCGGCCCGAGCGCGACGCAGGTCACGGTGGCTAGCGTCTAAGATTCTTTGGTCGCCCGTATAGCTGTGGGTTGTCGTCATCGTGCCTTTGATGATGCCGAAGCTATCGTTAATGACCTTAACCACTGGAGCTAGGCAGTTGGTGGTGCAGCTAGCGTTGCTGATCACATTTTGCTTGTCGTGAGCATAGTCTTGATCGTTCACGCCCATGACATAGGTGCCGATATGTCCACCCTTACCAGGTGCTGTAATCAACACTTTAGTAGCGCCTGCTTCGATATGACGAGACGCGCCTTCTTCGCTATTGAAAACACCTGTAGATTCGATGACTAGATCGATATCCCACTCTTTCCACGGCAGATTGCTAGGGTTGCGGTCTGAGTAACACTTGATGACGTTGCCATTCACGGTCATGGTGTCGGCATCATATGAAATGTCCGCATCTAGCCGACCGAGCAAAGAGTCGTACTTCAACAGGTGTGTATTGATCCGAGGATCCGATGTGTTGTTGACGGCGACCAGCTCCAGATTGCTGTTCTCGCGTGTCAACCAACACCGTAGAAAGTTCCGGCCAATTCGCCCAAAACCATTAATTGCTACTCTAACCACTGCGCGCTAACCTCGTATTTTCAGATACAGAAAATGACTTAAAGTTAAGTCTCTATAAGCAATCTTAATCATATCGCATCACCGTCACCTCATTTCTACGTTAGCCAAAGTCTAGGTTTTTATACCTAGTTTTGGAGTCTGCAACTCGAACGCAAAGGCAGCCTTTGCAGCGTGCTGTAATATACGAAGCCTGTACCGAGTTTTTTCGAGACAAAGGTGATTGTGTACGGACATCCGTGCAATATGGTGACGCTGAAGATTCCTGTTATGATACGCCTGATTATATTGATGTGCCACGGCTTGAGAGGAAATTGAACATGCTGAACTCAGTAGATTTCAGCGGCAGACCGTTCCACTTTATTGGGATTGGTGGAATTGGAATGTCGGCTTTGGCGCATGTGCTGGCAAGTCGCAAGCTGAACGTTTCAGGGTCAGATTTGCGGTTAAGCCATATTACTGAGCGGCTTGAGGCCCAAGGCGCTCACATTTTTGATCAGCAGCGGGCTGAGAATCTGGCTTTTTTTACGGAAGATTTTGTGGAGGAGGCCGCTGGGAAAGCGGTTTTACCAGCTGGGAAAGTAACAAGGCTACCTCAGGTGGTCTGTTCGACGGCGATTGGAGAGAGCAATGCCGAGTACAGGCAGGCGTTGGCGTTGGGATGTCCGATTTTTCACCGGTCGGATATTCTAGCGGCGCTAATGAATGAGAAGAAAGGAATTGCGATCGCAGGTACTCACGGCAAGACCACCACTAGCAGTATCACTGGCTATCTGCTGCTAAAAGCGGGCGTCGATCCGACGATTATCATTGGCGGTGAAGTCAGAGCCTGGGCTGGCAATGCCTATGTCGGCAAGAGTGATTATGTCGTGGCTGAGGCGGATGAATCGGATGGTTCTCTTGTCAAGCTGTCGTCTGAGATTGGCGTGATTACCAATATAGAGCTGGACCATCCCGATCACTACACTAGCTTGGATCAGGTGGTGGCTATTTTTGAGCAGTTTGCCAGCAAGTGTGAAACGGTGGTGGGTTCGATCGACTGCCTGACGGTGCGCGATCGCATCAAGCCCACTATTTCCTACAGCGTAGACTCAAAGACCAACGCCGACTACAGCGCGACTAATATCATCGAGACTGCGCACGGTATTACCGCTGATATCCTAGAGCGGGGAGAAAATCTAGGCAATCTCACTATCCCGCTGCTGGGCCTGCATAACCTCAGCAATACGCTAGCGGCGATCGCAGTAGCTCGGCTTTTGAACGTCAGCTTTGAGGACATTCAAAAGCACCTGCCTAATTTTAAAGGAGCCCGCCGTCGCTTCGAGCATCGCGGCTTTCACAACGACATCCTATTTGTCGATGACTATGCCCACCATCCCAGTGAAATTAGAGCTACCCTCGCTGCTGCTCAAGTTCAGCGGGCTGAGCGGCTACCTGCTGGGGGGACTCGTAAGATAGTCGCTGTTTTTCAACCCCATCGCTACAGCCGTGTCACCGCCCTGCTAGCGGAGTTCTCGACCTGCTTTGAGGGCGCTGATCGCATCCTGGTAACCGATATCTATAGCGCAGGCGAAACCAACAGCACAGGCATGACTGCTCAGACTTTGGTGGATGCGATCGCACAGCATCAGCCCAACACCGAATACTGCGGCACCCTAGAAGCTACAAAACGAGCGCTGATGACCAGCCTGCATCCTGGAGATATTGTCATCTTCTTGACCGCTGGCAATCTCAATCAAACGATTCCTGAGGTAATGTCTGCCTACGCCACAGCGCTCACGCCCGAGGCAGCTTTGACATAAATATGACTGATTCTGTTCAACCTGCAGATGGCTTTAAGCTGGTTGCCCAAGCGCCACTAGCTAAGCTCACTACCCTTCGCGTAGGCGGAAAAGCCGAGTGGCTGGCTCTGCCAAAAACCACTGACCAGCTTCAGGTCGCGCTTTCGTGGGCAAAGTCAAAGAGCTTAGCGGTGACCATGCTGGGTGCGGGGTCGAATCTTTTGATTAGCGATCGCGGCTTACCGGGTCTAGTCATCTGCACACGCGCGCTCCGGCAAAGCCACTTCGATGCTGATACCGGTAGAGTGGTTGCCGCCGCTGGGGAGCCCTGGTCGTCGCTAGCCTGGAAAGCTGCGCGTCACGGCCTCAAAGGTTTTGAATGGACTATTGGTATTCCGGGTACCGTTGGCGGCGCGGTTGTGATGAATGCGGGTGCCCATGGTGGTGAAACTGCAGAGATTTTAGTAGAGGCCGAGGTCGCCGATCTAGATGGAGCTGTGAGGGTTCTGCGCTCTGAGGACTTGGGTTTTCGATATCGAACCTCTCATCTTCAAGGGAGCGATCGCACGGTCATTTCGGCTACCTTCCAGCTCAGTCCCGGCCACGATCCGACTAAAATCAAAGCAGCCACCGCTAGCGATTTGAGATCTCGAAGAACAACCCAGCCTTACCACCTGCCCAACTGTGGCAGCGTCTTCCGCAATCCTGTTCCCCACAGCGCCGGTAAGCTCATTCAGGCAGCCGGACTCAAAGCTCACCAGATCGGGAACGCTCAAATTTCTACTCTCCACGCCAACTTTATTGTCAACCTGGGCGGAGCTAAAGCCAGTGATGTCCTAGCGCTGATTCGCTATGTTCAAAGGGTTGTTTGCGATCGCAACGGTATCCAGCTCGAAACCGAAGTCAAGATTATGGGCGAGTTTGGCTTCGACTGTGCTCAGCCGCCTAGCGCGCCCTGACTAGGCGCACTAACTCAGTACTTCCGACCCAGTGCTATAGTTTGACAGTCAATTTACCCACTCAAATAGTTATGACAAAAGGACAAGGATTCGGATTCGGTCTCGGCAAAATGAAAGAGCTGACCGAAGCATTTAAGAAAGCGCAGCAGGTTCAAGAAGGCGCTAAGCGTCTTCAAGAAGAGCTAGAGCAGATGGAAATCGAAGGGACTGCTGGGGGCGGCCTTGTTAAAGTGATCATGAGTGGCAACCAAGAGCCGCGCAGTGTAGTGATCTCAGAAGATGCACTGGGTGAAGGTGCAGAGGTCCTTTCTGACCTGGTCAAGGCGGCGATGCTAGATGCCTACAACAAGTCCACAGCGACCATGCGTGAACAAATGGAAGAGCTAACTGGTGGGTTGAGCTTGCCGGGCATGTAGAAAACCGGAACTCAGAGAACCGGGACTTTAGAAGACCGGGACTCTAGGAAACTGGAACCTTAGAAGATAAAGAAGTACCATGCCCACCAGACTTCTATTCGTCTGTCTAGGTAACATCTGCCGCTCGCCTTCAGCTGAGAATATTATGAATCACCTGATTGCACAGCAGGCGTTGAGCAACGAGATCTTGTGCGATTCGGCAGGCACTAGCAGCTATCACGTGGGCAGTGCGCCTGACCGCAGGATGAATGCAGCCGCTCGGCGCAAAGGTATGACGTTAGTAGGTGAATCTAGACAGTTCACAGCAGCCGATTTTGAGAGATTTGACCTGATCTTGGCAATGGATCAAAGCAACTATCAAGATATCTTGAGTCTAGACAAGGACAATCGCTATGCCCACAAAGTCAAACTGATGTGCGACTATTGCCGACGCCACAGCGATAAAGAAGTTCCTGATCCCTACTACGGCGGCGACACAGGATTTGACTACGTCATTGATTTACTGACAGATGCCTGCGAAGGCTTGCTCGCAGATGTAAGAAACTGAGCTAACAGCCTGAACGAGCGGTCTAGAAAACGACTAGTTTAATAATGTCTTAATCTTTCAAAAATGGGTTCCAAAACCTCTTGAATTAGTAGCTGAGATACCATATTTTTGCCTACAGACACCTTCAGACTTTCAGGCTGTTGAACGAACGTGAGAAATGACGTGCGTAGGGCTACCTCAATGTCTATAGACATTGGGGCTATAGGCATAGGATTTGATGCGCTGTGACTATACCTACGGTCGGTCACGTTACCTACAGCGACCGTGGGCTCAATACTTTCAACTAAGTGCAAACACTGATCGGATGTTGAGGTATCAATACCTTGATATGTCTAAGTAACACTATTTTGCAAAAAGAAGTTGACCGCTAATCTATAGCTTTCGCCACTTAGCTTCTCACCACTTAGCTCCGCACATTCTCAATCGGTAAAACCTCTGCTGCGTGTAGCGCTAAGCGGTCAGCTTATAAGACACCCCATTAAAATCTTTTAAGAAGGCGCAGTGTCTAGCCAAAAGGAAAACCGTGACTGGCTTAATCAACTGCTTGATTTCACTGGCTTATTTTCTGGATAGAGCCTTGTCAAAAACTTTTATTACTTTCTCGTCTAGTTCGCTCCGTCTTGCTCCTTTGCAGCCAGTAATCGCGCAGCAGTTGGGCCGTATTTTAATTGTTGACGACACGCCGACCAATCTATTCATATTGTCTAAGCTATTGACTTGTGAAGGCTATGAGGTCATCCAGGCATCAGGCGGTGTAGAGGCGATCGCACTAGCACAGACCCATCATCCTGTCTTGATCTTGCTAGACATTATGATGCCTGATATAAATGGCTACGAAGTCTGCGAACAGCTCCGGTCAGAGCCAGCAACGTCTATTATTCCCGTGATCTTTCTCAGCGCGCTAGATGCCCCTTTTGATAAAGTCCGGGCGTTTCGTAGCGGTGCGGCAGACTACGTGACTAAGCCATTTCAAGCTGAAGAGGTGATTGCCCGCGTGCGGCTGCAAGTTGAGCTGGGACTAGCTCGCAAAAGACAAGAGCAGATTAACGTAGAGCTAGAGCAGAGGGTTACACAAAGAACGCAGCTGCTAGAGCAGGCCCAGCGCCAGATGCTGACGCTGGCGTTGAGTGACAGACTAACTCACTTACCCAATCGCCTATCGTTTTTAAAGCGTCTGGGCGAGGTGATGCCGCAGTCGCAAATTCATTCTCGAACGGCGTTTGCGGTTTTGTTTTTCGACTGCGATCGCTTTAAGAGAATCAACGACTCCCTCGGACATCGAATTGGCGATCAGCTCCTGAAAGGCATCGCCCATCGACTCAGTAATCTCCAGCAAAAGTATGCCGAGATTGACATGCTAGCGCGGTTTGGCGGCGACGAATTTGGCATCTTACTATTAGACGTGGCCGATCGGACGAGCGTTGTAGCCATCGCTGAGAACGTTTCACAATTGCTCTCTCAGCCTTTTTTGCTAGCAGGGCATAGTATCTTTATCAATGTCAGTATCGGCATGGTGTGGGGCGATCATCGCTACGTCGCCGCAGAACATTTGCTACGCGATGCCGACGTTGCCATGTATCGGGCGAAAGAAAGTGTGCGCCTCAAGTACTGCTGGTTTGAATCGGGTATGCGGCACCTGGCCGTGAAGCTGTTAGCGCTGGAAACGGGCATGCGATTAGCGCTACAAAAAGAAGAATTCGAGCTGCACTATCAGCCGATTATCGACATAGAACGAATGAGCGTTGTAGGGTTTGAAGCCCTAGTTCGCTGGCGACATCCGGCTGAGGGTTTAATTCCTCCTAATGAGTTCATTCCGTTCGCTGAGGAAACGGGCTTCATCGTTGAGCTAGGTATGCAGGTTCTAGAAATAGCCTGTAGCCATATTGCCGCCTGGGAGAAGGTCGGTGTTATCGATGATGAAATTACGATCAGTATCAATATTGCAGCAGAGCAGCTTTTGCAGCCTTCGCTGATACAGCATGTGCAGCATTGTCTAGATTCCACTGGAATCTCTGCGCAGCGTCTCAGGCTAGAGCTGACAGAGCGCTCTGTGATTGCAGACCACGATGTGGTAGATGGTGTTCTACAGGCACTAAAGCAGCAAGGTATTCGACTGAGCATTGATGATTTTGGTACGGGTTACTCTGCATTGAGCTATCTGCACAAGCTACCCGTCGACTGCCTAAAAGTAGACAGATCGTTTGTAAAGTCAATTACTGATGCTCCGGAGAGTTTGGGGATTGTGCCGCTGATCGTTAGTATAGCCAAGACGATGAATATGGAAGTCGTTGTCGAAGGCATCGAAAATGTCGTACAGCTGAGGCAGCTACAAAAGCTAGGCTGTCAGTATGCTCAGGGCTACTTGTTTCAAAGAGCTGTTACTGCCGATCTAATCCCAACGCTGCTGACAACTCCAATCTCTAGCTGGCCTAGCTGCTAGCTCGCCTGCTGTAGTGGGTCCGACGGCTACTCTTTACATTGGCTACGGCTTAAACACAAAGTCGTAACCGGCATATTTCCTTGACTCATAGCTCAAGACCATCCAAACTTCAGGATCAAAGGCAAGCGGGTAGGCCTCTCGCTTGGCGGTACTTGGCGCAGCTTCTACAGAAGCACCTGAAGAATCAGGCTCTGTCGGTAGCGTGCAGTAGGGTTCTGAGACGACTTGACGAACGGCTTGCTTGGAAGAGCCCGCTGGTATCGCTATGAGCGCAGCAATTTCGCCGCGAGACATTTCTGCGCCGGATTGAATCACCTGCTGACAGTCAGACTGGGCGATCGCCTCAGAGGAGACCCGGTCGAGTAGAACAATCACCACCATTAAAGTCACGGCTGCGCTAATAGCTAGCAACGCCTTTTGCTTCTGAGCTGAGAGGTTCCAACTTATTTTTGCAGGTTGGTTAGTTCTCTTCGTGGTTTTCTGGATATCCCTTGGGACGCCCTTTTGAGCGCTTGTGCGACTAAGCGCAGAAGCGTTAGTAGGGCGAAAGTCACGTAGGTGCGACATCGCTGTTCTCCTATGGCTGTTCTGTACTAGCTGGTCTGTACTATAAATGTACTACACAGATAGTACACCTGATCTATAAAAGATGGTTATCTCCATAGACAGGCGAGTAAAGGTGCTGATAACACTATAGGTAGTACGCATTTACTTCAGCTCTCACCTATTTCAGCTCTCACCTATTTCAGCTCTTTAAACTACAAATAGAGCGAGAAGTGTAAAAACTAAGAAGAAGCCATGGCGGAGCGGTTGGGCCTAGCGAAAATCATACGACCAGCTGAAGTTTGCAGTGCGCCTGTGACGACTACAACCAAATTATCACCGATATATTCGTTGCCTTCTTCAATCACTACCATGGTGCCATCGTTCAGATAGCCCACACCTTGGGAGGGCTCTTTGCCTTCTTTTAACACCCGAATTTCTATATCGTCGCCGGGTAGGTAGGTCGGACGGAGCGCTTTGGCTAAGTCGTTGATGTTTAACACGCTGACTTCTTGAACGCTGGCGACTTTGTTCAAGTTGTAGTCTGTTGTTAGCAGGTCTGCTTTCATCTCTTGTGCTAGCTTGACTAGCTTGGCATCGACCGCGCTGATATCGTCGTAGTCTGCTGGATCAACAACGATTCTATTAGGATAGGTTTTGCGAATGCGGTTGATAATGTCTAGTCCGCGCCTGCCTCTAGCTCGCTTTTGATCGCTAGATGAATCGGCGACCCTTTGCAGTTCCTGGAGAATGAACTGCGGTAGCAGCAGCTGGCCTTCGATAAAGCCAGTCTTGAGCAGATCTTCTACGCGGCCATCAATGATACTGCTGGTATCGAGCACTTTTGATTTAGAAGGTTTGAGGGTGCCTTCTGAAATCAGCATAGTCTCGTAGCTGTTGGGATTGATTAGCCGGAAGAGCGCACGTCCATTGGTCTCGGCTAGGCTCATGCCGGTGACTGCAAAAAGCAGGCTACCCATTACCGCTGTGACGGGTTTGATGAAGCTGAATTTGACGGGAAAAGGCAGCAAAAAAAGCGGGGCGAGCATCAGATTGGCAATCAGCAACCCAACGACCAGGCCGACCGCACGCGCTAGCAGACGATCGGGAGCCATCTCTTTAATTTGCCGCTCTAGGCGTCGGTAGCTGGTCTGCACACCCAAGCCAATGGCTACGCCTACTAAGGCACCAAAACCAGCGGTGACGGATTCTAGACCCTCAATGTTTGTGACTTGGCTGAGGGCGGAGTCGGGTAGGAAATCGACGCTAAAAAAGCCGACGGCTGCCCCGGTCAAAATGAAAGAAAATACAATGAGTGCGTCGAGCATAAGCTATGTACAAAGCCGGATAGAAGTATAGAGCCGGAGAGGGAATTGCAGCCCGCTGAAAAGTATTGATGTGGCTAAGATACGGCTATTATAGGGGCTGATTTAGCGTTCGCTTGGCTTCTCCCTTTTTTTGTAACCTCCTTTGGATCGCGATTGTATGGTGATGTCGGCGTATGTGCATATTCCTTTTTGTCGCCGCCGGTGCTTCTATTGCGATTTCGCCATCACGGTGGTGGGTTCAAAAAAGAGGGGAGAGACCTCTGGCACAATGGCTCAGTATGTCGAAACACTACTAGAGGAAATTGGGTCAACGCCTGTCTATGGTAAAGCACCACTAAAGACGGTGTACTTCGGTGGTGGAACGCCGTCGCTGCTGTCTGTGACGCAGCTAGAGTCGATTTTGGCTGCGATCGCACATCGATTTGGCATTGCTTCAGAGGCTGAAATTACTCTAGAGATGGACCCAGCTACATTCGATCTTGGCCATGTGCAGGGCTATCAAGCGGCAGGGGTGAATCGAGTCAGTCTAGGCGTGCAAGCTTTTAAAGATGAGCTGTTGGCGGCGGCGGGAAGATTCCATCGACGACAGGATGTCTTTGACGCGATCGCACTCCTACAGCAAACAGGCATTGATAATTTCAGCTTGGATCTGATCTCTGGGCTGCCGCATCAAACTACGAAGGATTGGGAAGACGCGCTGATAGAAGCGATCGCCCTCAATCCCAAACACATCTCCATCTACGATCTGATCGTTGAGCCTCAAACTGCCTTCAGCCGCTACTTCACACCGGGTCAAACTCCGTTGCCAAGCGACGATGACACCGCCAAAATGTACAACGTCGCGCAGGCAATCCTAAGCGCTAACGGCTATGAACACTACGAAATTTGTAACTACGCCAAACCAGGCTATGCCAGCTGGCACAACTTGACCTACTGGCGCTGCGAGCAAAACTACGGCTTTGGCATGGGGGCGACTAGCTATCTAAACCACCAGCGCATTGACCGGCCTCGGACTCAGAAAAACTATAGGGCATGGGTCGAAGCCTTTGTCGAAAATGGTGGGCAAACGGGCGATGCGGTGATTGATCAAGCTGAGCAGGTAGTCGAGTCAATCATGATGGGGCTGCGGCTACAGACGGGAATCAAGCTGGAGGGTGTTTATAAGATTTATGGAGAAAAGGGGCTGCGGGAATTGGGAAAGGCGATCGCACCCCACCTCAAAAACAACTGGCTCGTCCTCGACTCCACATCACCTAGCCTTTCAAATGCACCCCGTCTCAAATCAACAGATTGTATAAGACTCAGCGATCCCGAAGGCTTTTTGATGTCCAACGTAGTGATAACCGATGCCTTCAATGCTCTCGATGCTGCCGCCGCTAGCTAGCACCTAGGCACTCTGCAATTAACGGCGCTATTGATAAAGACAGTTACAACCTTAGAGAAGAGAATGCCACTTTGCAGTAACATGACCGTCTGTGGCTAGCGTCGAATAAATCCGCACGTTAGCTGACCACTTTGCCCTTTCAACGCAGATATTTCACTTATTGAAAACGCGTGAAGCAAAGTGAAAAACGATCACAATAAAGCTCGAAATCTTCCAACCACTTCTATGCCCAAGGTACTCGTCTCCGATCCCATCGATCAGGCCGGACTGGATATTCTCTCCCAAGTCGCCACTGTAGATGTCAAAACAAAACTGCCCTTAGAAGAACTGATTGCCATCATCCCTGACTATGATGCGCTGATGATTCGATCGGGGACCAAGGTGACTCAGGCCGTCATAGAAGCCGGTAAAAGTCTAAAGATTATTGGCCGCGCTGGTGTCGGCGTAGACAACGTAGACGTGCCGGCTGCCACCCGTCGCGGTATCGTCGTCGTCAACTCACCAGAAGGCAACACCATTGCTGCGGCTGAACATGCGCTGGCGATGATGCTGTCGATGTCTCGCTACATTCCGGCGGCTAACGAATCGATGAAGGCCGGAGAGTGGAACCGCAAGGCCTTTACTGGCGTAGAGGTCTATAAAAAGACTTTGGGCGTGGTGGGTCTAGGAAAAATTGGCTCTCACGTGGCGACGGTCGCTCGGGCGATGGGAATGAATTTGCTGGCCTTTGATCCGTTCATTTCTAGCGATCGCGCCGAAGAACTCGGCTGTCGTCTAGTCGAGATGGACCTACTCCTGAGCGAGTCCGACTACATCACCTTGCACATTCCCAAAACGCCAGAAACCGCCAACTTGATCAACGCTGAGTCCTTGGCCAAGATGAAGTCGACCGCTCGCATCGTCAACTGCGCCCGTGGCGGCATCATCGACGAAGCTGCCCTCGCCCAAGCCTTGAATGACGGCGTGATTGCAGGCGCGGCCATCGATGTCTACAGCGAGGAGCCTCTAGGCGAATCCCCGCTAAAATCTGTCGGCAAATCCCTAGTGCTAACCCCTCACCTAGGCGCTTCTACCGCAGAAGCGCAAGTCAATGTCGCTGTGGACGTTGCCGAGCAAATCCGCGACGTTTTGCTAGAGCTTCCCGCCCGCTCTGCCGTCAATATTCCAGGTTTGCGGCCCGACGTACTCGAAAAGCTGCGTCCTTATCTGAACCTAGCCGAGACCCTAGGTAACTTTGTGGGTCAGCTAGCGGGTGGCCGCATCGAAGAGCTCACCATCAAGCTACAAGGTGAACTCGCTCAAAACGACACTAAGCCCGTCGTCGTAGCGGCCCTAAAAGGGTTGCTCTCTAACGCCTTGCAAGAGCGCGTGAACTATGTCAACGCCTCGATTGAAGCCAAAGAGCGCGGCATCCGAGTGGTAGAAACTCGCGATACGACCGTAGAAGACTACACCGGCTCTCTCTCTTTGTCTGCTAAAGGTTCTTTGGGTGAGCACTCGGTCACAGGCGTTTTGCTTGGCGGTAGTGAAGTGCGAATTATCGATATGGACGGCTTCCCGATCAACGTACCGCCGACAAAGTACATGCTATTCACGCTGCACCGTGATATGCCTGGAATCATTGGCAAAATCGGTTCTCTGCTAGGTAGCTTCAATGTCAACATTGCCAGTATGCAAGTTGGACGAAAGATTGTCCGAGGTGACGCTGTGATGGTTTTGAGCATTGACGATCCGCTACCCGCTGGCATCTTAGAAGAGATCAAGAAGGAACAGGGTATTCGTGATGCTTATGTCGTGGTGCTCTAGACGTGAATCAGTGGTGGGAAGTCGCTGTTGACTGTCCGATGGCGCTAGAAGATAGCGTCTACTGGCAGTTTGAACAGTTGGAGAGCAAAGGTACAGTTAGCCAGCGACAAAGCGGTAGCCAGCAGCAAAGCGATCGCATCCTCGTGAGCGCCTATTTACTCGCCAGCGAGTTTGATGAAAACGCGCTCAAAGCCATCCGTCAAACCATCCTGGATGACGCGGCGCAGATAGGGCTAGAACCCACCACAAATGTAAACTGGTCGCTAATTGCTGAAGAAGACTGGTCTAGTAGCTGGAAGCAGCACTGGCAGGCAGAGGAAGTGGGCGATCGCCTGCTAATCAACCCCGCTTGGATGGAGCCGCCCGACACAGGTCGCACTATCTTAACGCTCGATCCAGGCAGCGCCTTTGGCACCGGAGCCCATGCCACTACTCAGCTCTGCCTAAAGGCCTTGGAAAAGCAGGCCGAAAAGCAAGATCTAGCCGACGCGGTAATTGCTGATATTGGCTGCGGCTCAGGAATTCTATCGATCGTCTCTTTGCTGTACGGTGCCAAACAGGTATACGCAGCAGACGTAGACCCGCTAGCAACTAAGGCATCAAGGGACAATGCCAACTTGAACGATATCGACCCAGAGGCTTTGCAGATTAAACTAGGCAGCGTCGGCGAAGTTATCGAAATGGCCGCAGGCCCGGTAGACGGCATCGTCTGCAATATTCTCTCAGAGATTATTGTCGGGCTGATTATTCCTCGGCTCAGCGAGCTAGCCGACGAGCGCACCTGGGGAATTCTCTGCGGCATCTTGACTAGTAAATCCGCCTGGGTAGAAGAGCATCTGACGGCGTACGGCTGGCAGGTAACCGGCACGACCTATCAAGACGAATGGTGCGCGATGACAATTGAGCTGGCAAAGCTTGAATGAACAGCAAAAACGACACGCTGATCTTCTTAGCAAAAGTGATTGTCTCATCAGCTGCCCTAAGCGCACTGATCAAGTTCGGTGGGCCGCTGCTGCCAATTGCTGGCTTGGCAGGCGTTGACCTGAATCGGGTTGCGATCGCCCTCATCCTCACCCCTTCTCTTACCATCGCCGCCCTCCTCTGGACAAGCGCACGTCGTCAGAGCTACTGATCGCTCGGCAGCCAAGTTGCCCGTCAAGATCGCGGGGAATGCGTTCTGAACAAAAAACAGCAACATCTGGAACAACCGAGCGGCCTTCAAAGGTACGGCGGAGTTCTAGAAACGTTTGAGCTATTCCAGTAGACCGAAAGGTGAGGGTCAAAGCAAAGCTCCCGTTGAATGATGTACCACCGTTGCTCCAAGCAAACTCATCAGCCCATACCTGTTCCCGAGGATTGAATAGCGCTACTAGCTGACCGCTCTCTGGATCTCTGACATGGGTCTTTACACCCTTAAACTCATTACAGCGATAGCAGGACGCGGCTAAGTTATCCTGATCGTCACTTCCGCCTAGCGACTTCGGTAAGATATGCTCCATCACCAGCGGCGTACCTGTTATCCGCGATGAGGTCTGACAGTATTCACACCGGGCGCTGGCGGCTGCGATCACTTCCTGGCGAAGCTTAGCAGGAATGCTCATTGCGGAATCGGTAGCTCTTCTAGCGACAGCACTCGCTGACCGCGCCATCGCAGCACTGACCAAGCGTAGGCTTTTTGTAACATCAGCTGATCTGCTTCTGCCCGCAGCGCCGCTAGCTCCTGACGCTCTGCCTCCATCAGCTGCCCCCCTTGATTTTTCTCTAGCAGCTCAGCTTGTCGTTTGTGGTTGGCAATCGCCATCTCTGACTGGGCTACTTTCAACAGTTCGTTAGTCTCCAGCCTTTGTAGCCTTAATAATTCTCCTCGCAGCTCTGGTGAAGCATCAGTAGCGGAAGGCGGCAAGTTACTTATCACGCTTTGAGCCGCTAGCATTGCTATAGGCTGCGCTGTCTCCTCCGCAATTCGCGCTAGCTGTCGATACACAGATTCTGGCAACTCAATCTCTACACGCTGCATGACCATTCGTACGACTCAGCCGACTAGTTCTTCTCATTTTACTTCTATCAGTTCCGCTGCAATAGTTGTACTTGTATCTAAAAATGCTCGCCAGATTCACCAGGAGACACTGTGCGCTTACCCTTCCCCTTATCAGCGGCTATTTTCGCCTCAGGTCTGATGTTTGGCTGTGCTCAACCCATCTCGACATCCACCGAAACGACAGTGGCGAACCCGACAGCAGAAGATACTAACTCTGTATCTCAGGTTTCATCTAGTACAGACGCAACCGAAATGCCCGCTATCGAAGACGTGCCGCCTGCCATCTTTGCCGAGGACAGCGTCGCCATTCGAGGCGCTGATCCGGTTGCTTACTTCACAGAGAGTCGCTATGTTCCGGGCAGCGCTGACTACACTTACGAGTGGGCCGAGGCTACTTGGCAATTTGCCAGCGCTGAAAATCGAGATGTGTTTGCCCAGAATCCTGAACAATATGCGCCTCAATACGGCGGCTTTTGCGCTTGGGCTGTGGCCGAGGGATACACTGCGCCGGTTGACCCAAATGCCTGGGAGATCGTAGACGGCAAACTATACCTTAACTATGACGCCCGCATTCAAAGGCGATGGCAGAGAGATATTCCCGGTAACATCGTTAGAGCAAACGAGAACTGGCCAGAAGTCATCGATCAATAGTCTCGAAAACGAACCTTGACAAGTACCTATGCACTTGTCAAGGTTCGTCAACAGCATCTGAAACCACTCAAAATTCTCTTACAGCAATTCGTTGCGGCTTCGCTTCAATCATCTTTTTAGGTAATTGGTTTGTTGTCCATCTGGGACAGAATACGAATCGCTTCCACAAGACTGTCACTGCATGAATCGACCCAGGTCTTGGATCAGATCGTACTTTTCTAAGAATCAAGGATTAAATAACCTGCTGATCTCTAACCAACCACCCTTCGACTACGCTCAGGGTTCGGTGACGGTAACTGACGATGGCTGAGCGTAGTCGAAGTCAAAACCCGCCGGTCCGCGAAAGCGGCTTTTATTGAAGCCTCATTCCTATGCGTAGGTCAGCTTTGTAGGTAAAAGTACAGATAAAGAAGAATGCCGTCTTCTTCTAGCAGCTCATCAAGAGAGGAACTGATGTGCGGGTTGTGAGTCATCGACTGGCCTCAACTTTATGCTTCCTATCGAGCGCTAGACCTAATACCTGCCTGCTGAGATAGCTTCTAGTCAAGGTACAGCAGTCCGCCACCATATCAGCATGCTATATGCTCACTACCGTTCCTTGCTGTTTGTAGAATCCACGAGCAATATTCAAATGAGTGATACAAGACTCAAACTATACTGAGGTCTATCTAATACCGCCCCGTTCAACTATTTATCCATGCGCACCATTGCCGAGATCAACGACAAAATTCGTCTGGGTAAGGTCACCGCGTGGACTATCACCGAAGCTAAAGCCAGAATTTCAGAACTGGGCATTAAGCAGGCTGCTAAGACGGTTGATGTAATCACCACAGGTACCTTCGAGCCGATGGAAGGCTCTGGGGCGATGATGAATCTGGGCCATAGCGATCCGCCGATTAAAATTGTTGAGTGTCATCTCGATGGTGTAATGGCCTACTCAGGCTTTGGCGCGGTGGATTTGTACATCGGCGCGGGGCAGCTGGTTACCTCTAGTCGGGATAGCATTCGAGAAGGTGAGGTGGAAGAGCGGGGTGGTGGTCATGTGATTGCTGATCTGGTGGCAGATAAACCAGTGCGGCTGACGGCGGTGGGGCAGGTGACGGACTGCTATCCTCGGGCCAGTTTGGAGACGACGATCACGCGCGATCGCATCAACCAGTTCTATCTATTCAATCCTCGTAACCTCTACCAGAACTTCATCGTGGCTGTAAATGGCGGCGATCGCCCACTCTCTACCTACCTAGGTCCGCTCCAGCCTCGCCTAGGCAACGCCGTCTACGCCAATACGGGCGCACTTTCTCCCCTGCTCAACGACCCTGATTTGCAAACCGTCGGCATTGGTACCCGCATTCTGCTAGGTGGCGGCGAAGGCTATATCGCCTGGGAAGGCACCCAGCACTTTCCGCTACAGCGTCGCCTGCCCAACCGCGCCCCTGTCGGTCCTGCCGCGACCGTCGCTCTGGTCGGTGATGCCAAGCGGATGGACGCCCATTGGGTACGCGGCTGCTATTTCAAGGGCTATGGCCCTTCGCTGATGCTGGGCGTTGGTGTTCCTATTCCTATTCTTAATCCAGAGATACTGGCAGGTTGCGGGGTTAGAGACGAGGACCTAGTTGCCCCTGTTGTTGATTTTTCAATTCCCAGGCGAGTTAGACCGACTTTTGGTCTAGTCAGTTATGCACAGCTCAAGTCAGGCCAGATCGTACTTGAGGGCAAGGCGGTGAGGACCGCGCCGCTGGCAAGCGTTTATCTTTCTGGTCAGGTGGCGCTAGATCTAAAACAGAGGATTGAGGCCGGTGACTTTGAGCTGACGAGTGCGATCGCCCCACTACCCACAGACACGCGCTTCATGCCACAAGACAGCTGGGGCCCTCAAATTGATATGACCTAGCGAGCTGCAAGCCTAAAATCTAGCAATGACACAACTTAAATCTGGCTATCAGCGCTCCCTAGATCGACACCTTCAGGTCTCGTATTTCCTGGCTTTGTACTGACTGCCTGTGTATCAGCAGATTTTGGCTTAGGCTTGGGCTTGGGTGCGCCTGCGGGGCCTCTTGACCTGTTAGCAGGAGGGCGACGCTTACCGCCTTTTTGTCCTTTGGGCTTTTTCTTCGGTGGCACTACGCCAATCGACTTGCCTGTCTTGAGGATTAGCTTGCCTGCTTGCCGCTCGACCGTCAAATCCCAGAAGTACCCAGTTGCCCGTCCTTTTAGCCGACCGTCTACCAATAGCTTGAAGGGGCGTTTGGGTTTAGTATTCTCGGACTTGCTTTTTTGAACGATGTTGACCGTGATTTCGCCTAGCTCTTCAGAATACTTAGCAACCTCGCCTCGAATAGAAAACTGATCGCACAGCGGCTCGGCTTCTTTGCTAGAGAGCGGGCGGGTTTCCTCGGGCTGCTCCATCGCGTCTGCATTGAGCGTCTCAGGTTCCCACACCCCGACAATCTGTACGTGCAGCGCTGGGATTTTTCCTTCCGCGTCGCCTTCTTCAGACTGATTGCCTTCCTCAGCGCTTGGCCAATTGGCGTCTGGCTGCTCGGCGTCTGGCTGCTCGTCTGACTGGGCACCATCCTTAATATCGTCTTTGTACAGCGTGCGCGGATAGACTACCCAAAGATGGTCTTTCTCTAGGTCGATGTGCTTCTTGATCAAGCTGGTGACTCGTCCTAGCAGGACAGCATCTATCAGCGTGCCATCTTCTGTTAGAATGTCTCCCCGGTTGAGCTGATCTTCAGGCGCAATGTATTTCCCCTTCAAAAGGCCAATCGCTCGATACTGCCTCGGCTCACTGGGCAGCGAAATAGGGCCGGGCCGCTGCGAGGGCTCTGACTCTTTGGGGGCTGCTTTGACGGCGGCGGCAGGCGGTGAGGCAGCGACGGGAGGAGAGAGAGGCTTTGGGCGAGCAGGCGGCTGTAACAGCGATCGGCTAGACGGCTTTCGCAAATCCGGCGTTAGATCGGTTTTTGACTCTGCTTTTGATTCTGTCTGAATCGAATTCGACGAAGCATCTTTGGATTCGCTGACGGATTTGGGGGGGCGGCTAGCGGCAGAACTCATCAATCCTCAAACTCCTGAACTGTACCTGTGAGTTTTGATGATAAAGACCAAGAAAAGCCTTTATCAGTGCTACGTTACAAACAATCGTTAGATCTTGAGCAGCACTTTTCAAGACCTAGACTAACATCAGCGTCAATTTTGATTTATTGCACTTGCTACGTTTTTACCCGCTGCGTTCCTATCAGCTAGGTTCTTCATAGGCTAGCGTGAACAACTGCCTTCCATGACTGAGCCTTCACGGTTCTTGTCAGAAAGAAAATGTCTCGAGTGCAAATCTTATTCAAAAAGATTAGTTTGATGCTGACTGCTACTCAATTAACAGGTTTATTTACGCTTATTCGTTCAGGCCCTCAAGCAGTAAATCCGTACCTTTTTGGACACCCTAATTTCTAGTCTTGTTTTTATGCTGTGCTTTTGCGCCGGGTCACGCTCTGCGTGAAGCTGTGGATTGAGACTGCGAATTAGAAAGAGATGAGGAGGAAAGGGTAGGCTAGTATGAGCAAGTTATTTTGATGGATAGTTCCAAAAGGGAGCGTACTGTGGTCTTAAAGAAAGATAGTTGGCTAGTAAGAGGCGTGCTAATTGCGGCGGTTGCAGCCTTTGTGGCCGTTCCTATTTTATTTGGTATCAACGGTCGAGCTTCTCGAAGTGAGCGATCGCCCTCGGCAGCGACTCAGCCAACGGTGGATGACGCAACGCAGTTAGAGGGCGAGATCGCGGGATACACAGCGGTTCTTAGTCGAGAACCTGATAACCAAACGGCGCTCTCTGGCATTATTTACGCGAAGAGCCAGCTAGGTGATTTGGAGGGCACGGTAGAGCCTTTGGAGCGGCTAGTCGAGCTGAACCCAGCCGAGCCTAGATACGCAGTTTTACTCGCTCAGACCAAACAGCAGCTCAATGATCTAGAGGGGGCGGCGCAGGTCTATCGCAACGTCTTGACTCAGACGCCTGGTAATGTTCCAGCGCTAGAAGGGTTGGTAGCGCTGCTGCTGAGCCAAGGGCGGACGGAGGGAGCCGTGGGTTTGCTCAAAGACACCTTGAATACGGCGGATCAAAATAATGAGATTGCCCCTGGCAGTGTCGATAAGCTGTCGGTCAAGCTGCTGCTAGGTCAGGTGTATGTAGAAGAAGAGAAGTTTGACGAAGCCGTACGCGTCTACGACGAGGCGATCGCAGATGCCCAGGCGGCTGCTCCTACTCAGCCAGATTTTCGTCCTACTTTGGCCAAAGGGCTGGTCCTAAAAGAACAGGGCAAGGACACTGAAGCCCAAGCCCTGTTCGATCAGGCGATCGCCTTAGCGCCAACGCAGTATAAAGACGGCGTTCAAGAGCTCATTGCTGAGAAGACAGCGCCTGCTGCTATAGAAGGGGCTGTAGAAGGCACTGAAGGGAGTACCACTGAGGACGCTGAGGCTCCAACTGCACCGTAGGCGCTTGAGAAAACTAGAAGCATATCCTCTGGGCACTTGTTCTGGGCACTTGTTCTAGGCGGGTGCCCAGTTCAGTTCTAAGCGGCTTGTCTAGCCATACGCGCTGTCGCTTCTGGAGAATTGGCGACTAGATCATTGGGATCTATTTCACTGAACTCAATATGGTTGAGCAGAGTGGTCACAAAGGCAAATAGCAAGAACGGTAGCGACAGCACAAAAATCAGGCCAACGGTGGCAAGAGCATAGACAGGGCGGCTAGCACCCATCAGCGCGAGAGCGGCAGCCAGGCTGATAAACAGAACGAGCAGCCAAACAATAATTTGGCTGTAGATATCGCCAAACTTTAGGGTGCAGTTCATTCGATATGTTTTTGCGTTGTCCATGGCTTTACGAGGGTATGACAGAACTAAATTTGTCTTATTAGAATATCGATCTACCCTGGCTTTAGGACGATTTGTCAATAGAGTTCAAGAATTAATAAGTTTGCTTACGTGGCCTATCGCTATCTACTGCTTTATAAGCCTTACGACGTGCTGAGTCAGTTTACGGATGAGTCAGCCCGGCGAACGCTCAAGGACTTTGTCCCAGTGCCGGGTGTGTATGCGGTGGGACGGCTAGACCGTGATAGTGAAGGGCTGCTGCTGCTGACGGATGATGGGCCGATGCAGCACCGTTTGAGCCACCCGCGCTTTGGTCATCGGCGGCAGTACTGGGTGCAGGTAGAGTGTCCGGTTAAGAGTCAGCCGATGGCAGCGGCGATCGCACAGCTACAATCAGGCGTGACTATCCGAGGCTATCGAACCCGGACTGCGCAGGTAAAGGCCATACCAGAACCAGTCCTTCCGTCTAGAGAGCCGCCGATTCGCTATCGCAAGCAGATTCCTACGGCTTGGTTAGAGATAGTCTTGACTGAAGGAAAGAATCGCCAGGTGCGTCGGATGACGGCGGCTGTGGGCTATCCGACGCTGCGCCTGGTGCGCAACGCCCTGTTTTTGCCAGCAGCGCAGCCAGCGAAGGCCGAAAAGCAGGCTGACGCCGAGCTAGCGTTAACCCTAGCTGGCCTAGCGCCGGGACAGTGGCGATCGCTGACTAAGAAGGAGGTGCGATCGCTTCCCCGTAGCGTCCATTCTCAGTCATAATCCAAACCAGGCTCCGACATTAAGCACTCCTCAGACGATGCTCTAGAACCTAATATGCTTCTCTGCGCCAACTGCCAGCTTGCAAATCCGATTGACCACAATTTCTGTCAGCGCTGTGGGGCACCTTTGCCCGCCAAGCCGTTGCTACAGGTTAGACTCATGCCGTTTGACCAGTTGGAGCTAGTGCCGGATACTTGCCTGCCGGTTGATGAATCCTCAGCGGCTGACTCACTAGCTAAAGACCCGCTGGAAGCTTCACCACTCAGCGAGGCGCAGCGTGAAAGTCGCTATCAGGTATCGACTGTGCTCAGTCCAAGTAGAGCCTACGTTATTGATAGTCAAGCTGAAGTGCGATCGCCACTCCAGCAGCAGCTTTCTGAACTTGCCGCAGAGACTACCCTCCAGATAGAAGCGCTCCAATCTGTCTCTGAGCTTCCCGCCGCTGCCTATCCCTACCTACTGCTCAAAAACGCTGCTCCGCCGATCTACGACGCCTGGCAATACGGCGAGACAACCTTGATCATCACTCAAGAGCAGCCTGCGACCACCCCTCTAATCAAAGCTTTTTCCACTGCTGTTGACCCCCTTCAGCCCGTTTATTGGACCCATCTGCTCACCGAGCTATGGGCTGCGCTAGAGCCAGCTCCTCAATGGCGATCTAGTCTCTTACAGGCCGACAATTTAGGGATCACCGCTGACCAGTCCCTATACGTTCACAAATTCACTCCGCCTAGCAGTTCAAAAAATCAATCTGATGAAGATCAGTCCTCTCAGATTGAGGGCCAGTTCTCGAATCCTCAGCTCTCAGATCTGCAAGTTTTCTTGAAATCTCTTCTCGCTCAGCCTCATAGGGGCGAAGTAGCTACCCTTAGACAAATCAGGCAGCTGATTATGGCTGTCACCTCAGCTCAAACCTTGACGCAGCTGAGAGAGGAACTTGCAGTCATTGGCGAGGCTCTGCTGACTACTCCAGCGGCCACTACTCCCCGTAGTAATGTGCTCTCACATATCTCTAAATTTCCCTCGCCTGCCACACCTGCTCAATCTTCACTTCCTGGTCCTTCGCTCCCTGATAGTGCCGACGCCACAGATAACGAGGCTGCCGTCGATCCCTCAGCCAATCCCTCAGCCGACCCGTTGGAAAGTAAGCTGCTAGACGATGTTTCAGATTCGAGCGAATCCACTGATGAACTCACTGGTGAATCCACCACAGTTCTACCGATGAAGCTGACTGCGATAGAAGATGCTGGTCGCACAGATGTGGGTCGATTGCGAGACCACAATGAAGACTGCTTTTTGATTGCTAGTAGCTATCAGAAAAAGTCAGATAATCACACTCATAGCCTCGCAGCGCATGGTTTGTATGTACTCTGTGATGGGATGGGCGGGCATGATGGGGGGGAAATTGCCAGCCAGCTAGCAGCTCAAACGTTAGCTGACTATTTCGAAGTACACTGGCCACTTTCTACCTCGCAGTCCTCGGAGCCTTTGGAGAAGCCCTCAGAAAAAATTGCGTCAGAGTCCTTGGAAGAGACTGCGACAGAGCCCGCACAAGAGATTGTGACAGAGTCTCCACAGGACGCAGCAGAGATTCCCGAAGAGGTTTTCGAGGAGACTATGCTGCCTGATGAAGACACGATGATTGCGGCAGTAAAGCTAGCAAACCAGGCGATCTATGATGTCAATGAGAAAGAACAGAGAGCCGGACATGAGAGAATGGGAACGACTTTGGTACTAGTTCTGTTACAAGGAACATCCGCAGTGGTTGCTCATGTAGGAGACAGTCGGCTCTATCAGCATACTCGGCGAGTCGGGCTCAGTCAGATTA
Organism: uncultured cyanobacterium; assembly: GCA_963793495.1. Classification (GTDB taxonomy): domain Bacteria; phylum Cyanobacteriota; class Cyanobacteriia; order Phormidesmidales; family Phormidesmidaceae; genus Phormidesmis. Next base: position 100,202 of record CAWCAI010000016.1, on the reverse strand, counting down.
CAACAGATCACGAAGTGGGCCAAAGAGAGATTGAGCGTGGGGTCGATCCTGCGATCGCATACGATCGCCCCGACGCCTATCAGCTGACTCAGGCCCTGGGTCCGCGCAGTCAAGAAAGTCTCTTTCCCAGCGTAACCTACCTTCACTTTTCAGAAGATACGCTGCTGCTACTTTGCTCTGACGGTCTTAGTGACAACAACCTGGTAGAAGACTATCTAGACAGTCATATTGATCCGATTTTGAGAGAGAAGAAGGGGCTTGCCGCTGGCATGGACGATTTAATTGAGCTGGCTAATGAAGTCAATGGGCATGACAACATTACTGGCGTCGCAGTTCGGCTGAAGATTGGCCCCGACTTTGCAAGCGTTAGGAGTGAGTCGTAGAGGTAGATGGCTGCTCTGATGCGGGTGGGTTTGCCGCGAGCTGTTGTTTGGCCTTTTGCCAGAAGGCGTTTAGTTCTGTTGGCGTATAGTCGTGTAGCGGTTTGGTGGCCTGGGCTTCGACGCTAGCAAAGCGCTGAATGAACCGGCGGTTTGTGCCCTGGAGAGCAGCGGTAGGATCGAGTCCTTGCCATCGTGCAATCTGAATTAAAGAGAAAAGGACATCGCCGAGTTCGCTTTCTTGGGCAGCGATGGATTCGGATTGAATGGCGTGATGAAGTTCGGCAATTTCTTCGTCTACTTTGACCCAGACTTCTGCTAGGGAGTCCCACTCAAATCCGGCTTTGGCGGCTTTGCGAGAGATTTTCATTGCGCCTGTCAGCGGCGGCAGCGATCTAGCATATCGCCGTAGTTTAGGAGAGAGTTTATCAGGATCTTCAGTTTCTGCTTTTTCTGCCGACTTGATTTGTTCCCAGCTTATGCGCAGTGCTTCTGGTGTTTTAGCCGCATCGTCACTAGATTGTTCATCGTCGAACACATGGGGATGACGGCGAACCATCTTATCGGCGATCCCCTTAGCAATATCTCCCAAATCAAATGCTCCCTGCTCTTGAAAGACCTGTGCCTGTAAGACAACTTGCAACAGCAAATCACCTAGTTCTTCTGCAATGTCTTCAGCTTTGCTAGATTGAATCGCATCTACCGTCTCGTAAGCTTCTTCGATGATGTACGGCGTTAGGCTTTGGGGTGTTTGGGCCAGATCCCATGGACAGCCGCCGTCAGGATTGCGAAGCTGAGCGACGACAGACATCAGGCGCTGAAGTTCTGTGAGGGTTCGAGAATTTTCTGAGGGATTGGGAATTGGATAAGTGAGGGATGGGGAAGCCATGTATACGGAAGTTGGAATGAATTTAGTCCGCTTTATATTATCGCTACTCTGTTCGCGTAGTTCTATTCTGAAACTAGGCGGAAGCCGAAGAGAATGTGTTTTGAGTCTGTGGGGCGATCGTGCTGGTAGGCGGCACGGCAAAATCCGGGGTAGTCGTCCCAGCCGCATCCTTTTAGTAGAACTTCAGTGTTGTCGTTGGTTTTTCTGACTAGAGTGCTGGTGTATTCAAAGACGTTACCGGCCATGTCTTCGATGCCGTAGGGACTGCGGCTGAGTGGGTAGGTGGCGATCGCGCTCGTCCCATACGGTCCATTTTTCGCCCAGTTAGTCGCATCGTTACGCCATTCATTCCCCCACGGGAAATAGCGGCCATCGGTTCCCCTAGCTGCCTTTTCCCATTCCAAAGCAGTTGGCAGTCGGTAGCTAACGCCGTCTTGCTGCGATCGCCACCGCGCGTAGTCCAGCGCATCTTCGGAGGAAATCAGCACCACCGGATGCTGCCCCTGCTCTGCTGGATACTGCCCTGACCGCCACAGATAAGGCTCGACCTCGCTATAGTCATGGACCAAAAATCCTTGTGCCTGGTAGTCCGCCGCTGAAATTCCTGGGTGTTCGTGCCCCGTCGCCTGCACAAAAGCCTGATAGTCCTCATTCGTGATCAGGTTCTGCGCCAGACAAAACGCAGGCAGATCAGCCGTTTCCTGGTCGGGTTCGGCGTCGAACCAGCCCGTCTTGCGGTAGCTAGCTTCAATTCTGACAGCGTCTTCAGACGAATCGGCAGCACCCTCAGCGCTGATGCGATAGGCGTAGTCTTTTTGAGTGCGATCGCTCCCCCACAAAAACTCACCCCCCTCCACAAACACAAATCCTGTCTGCTGCTCACAGTCGGCGCGAGTCAGTGCAGTCTGCTCAGGCGGCCTTACCTCCTGACAGCCCAGCAGCGTTACTACACAGCAGCAGATTAGACGGTTCTGAGCCTTCATCCTGTGCCTTCTTTTTTATCGATTGTCCCATTCTGCGGCGGCATCCGTTACAGCTTCATCCACGGTCTTGTCACCCAGCATCGCTGCCTGCAAGTTGTCATAGACTACCTTCTGCAAGACTTTCACATCTTCCATCGCGGGAATCAGCACGGCGGCATCTTCTAGCTGGCTGGCGCTGACCGAGCGAGCGACTTCGACAGGGGAAGCATCCGCAGACACGCTGGTGAAGTAGCTATCGGACATGGCCCCCACGGTGGAGGGCAGCACGTTTGCGGCTTTGGCAAAGGCAAGCTGATTTGCGTCATTGGTGACGAAGGTGGCGAACTTCAGTGCGGCGGCTTCTACGTCCGTGGACTTTGGAATGACTAAATCCATAGCGGCGACATTCTTTTTACCCGTGCTACCGCTGATTTGGGGGGCGGCTTTGGTGGCGGCGGCGATGTCTGGGGCGTTGGTTGCGATCGCGCTCAAAGTCTCCGCGCCCGAAGTCAAAATTGCCGTCTGCCCCGACTGATAGAGCTGAGTCGCCTGCGCGTGTCCCTGCGTTAGCACCTCACGCGGCAGCAGCTCATTTTGATACAGGTCCGTCCAGTACTGAAAGACTGCCTTGCCCTCTGGCGTATTGAAGGCCGCGTTGCCCTCGTCATCGACTAGCGGTACACCCATCTGCACAAAGGACTGAAGCACATCCGCCGCATCCTCTGGCACAAAGCTAATGAAGAAAGCGTACTTTCCGGTTTCGTCCTTGATTGTCCTGGCCACTTCCGCCAGTTCTGCAAACGTGGCCGGTGGCTCAGCGATACCCGCCGCTTCAAAAAGCTCACTGTTATAGAGCGTCACCCGCGCCGTTAGATACCAGGGAAAGCCAAAGCTATCTCCATTTATCTGCGTTGCTTCAAAGATCTTGGGCAGATAAACCGCCTTTTCTTCTTCTGTGAGCTTGTCGTCTAGCGTTAGCCACGCCCCTTTTGTCGCTAGCTGAGAGGCAAAGTTTGGGTTCAAGTTCACCACGTCGGGTGCATTGCTCGCCGATACTGCTGCTAGGATTTTGGTCTCCATGTCAGCCCAGGGCACGTCGACCCATTTCACGGTCGTATCTGGATTTTCGGCTTCAAACTCGGCAATTAACCCATTGAAGTAGTCGTCAAATTTTGGCGAAAGCTGCATCGTCCAAAACTCGACTTCGGCTTTGCCGGAGCTGTCAGCGGTGGCATTGGTCCCGCTACCGCAGCTAATCAGCCAGCTAGAGAACAGACCGACGAGGGCAAGGGCTAGAAACTTTTTCCAATGGCGAATAATTGACATGGCGTATACAGCAAAACAGCGCGATGATTTGTGACTTTACAGCACAAGTCGCCTGTTTGGGTAAGTCGGGTAGACCAGATTTTTATGAGTAAACGCCAAATGGCTAGGCAATCGCTATATCGATGCTGGCGATCAGCTGGCCGATTTCCTGAGGGGATGAGCCAGTTGCGATCATGTTGCGGATGAGCTGATCGATTGAGGTAGACAATTCGGTTCGCTGTGTCGGTTTGACTGTGTGTGGTTGGCTTCTTCGAATTCGGTTCGCTGTTGTTGCCATTCTTCCAAACAACGCGGTAGCGCCAGTTCAATTTCGACAACGAGCAAGTCTTCAGCGGTAAGTCAAAGAAAGTTGGTAGCTGATTCAACATGCCAGCCTTCTGCTTCGAGCTTTTCTTTAATTTGCTGATCCATTTGCTTACTCTTGCCTGTCCTGACGAGTAGTTAAGGATTGAAAGCGTGACTGTTGAACGACCTTCTGAAACTCTACAGTGAGTTTTATCAAAATTTGTCAGGAGGGCGATTCTACTGCTTTTTCGTTCGTATGAGCACCGATAAAGATTTACAGCTGATTGCTTCGATTACGGGGGGTGATTGCGCATAGACCTCTTCACTGGTCGCTACAGCTTTACTCACCTGCTAACCGAACGCCTTAATGATCCGCAGAGAAAGAGATTCTGTTCTTTAGTGAGGCAAGGAAATGGTAGGTCGTCGCTGCTGAAGTATTCATAAAAGCATAGCTGTGAAAAACTGACACCGGAGCAGTGGCAGCAAGTTGTTACCTATTAAGCTTACTGGTAGTGTCCTTTGGAGAGATACACACGCATACCTCTAAGGCCATAGACTGCACTATTTCTAAACCAGCCAAATTCTTCTGGCTATGCCGACTAACTCCCTATGTCTTTTCTGTATTGACACAGCATTCCACTCATCGTAAGTACAAACATCCTTTGTGAGATCGAAGGACACCTTCTTATTTTTGGATGCGTATATTTCCTTTTTTTTATTGAAGGCACTATTTTGAGCTTGTGAATTTCTGGCTCCGCTCACAAGTGTTAAGTTACCTAGCTTGTGTAACCACGATGTATGTTCTGTCTCATCAAAACGCTCCTGCCAGTAGGGAACAGTACTACGCTGAGGAAGGATATGTTCAATCGTAATTCTCCCGTGATAGGTTTTGTGGACGCTTTCATCTTGAACCTCTTGCTCCATTCTTAGTAAGACAGCTTTAACAAATTTGACTTTGTTTGGAGAAGGTTCGTACATGTCCTGGTGCAAAGACTCTTCGAACCCTTCATTATCAGAATTCAACTTCAGTACTTTAATTATCTCCGAGAAAGATTTCTTGCTGTTAATCGCCACTAGCGCTGAATAGCATATGATTTCTCTTTTACTTCTAATCTGTTGTTTGAACCATCCATGCATGTAGCACTTCTCAAACATTCGGATGAAATCGCTGAACATCTCTGGTATTAACTCGGAATCGTTCTCACACCTATTCAGAAATGATAAAACTGGAGGTATCCACTCATCAGACAATCGAGTTAGAGATGAAAGTACTTTAAGCACGGAAACATCCTCGAAATCCACATCTTTTATCTTCTGATAATTTAGAGCGGATCGATAAAGATCCGTTACGAATGGAAAGACTTTGTCTTTGTATTCGTTTTTTAATAGGTTGGTGTATTCGTCTAGGAGGTTGCCTAACGCTCTATCTCTATCTCTTTTCTGACTTAATCTATTTATCTTTAGAAATCTATCAATATTATCTACTCCTATCACTTCCTCTATCTTGTCCCAGTATTCTTCCACTCTTTCATGGCTCTTTCCCAAATCTCCAATCGACTCAAAAAGCCTATTCTTTATAAGATCAGAGGCTGCAAGTGGCATTCCCCTTGTATTAAGAACATCGAACAATCTAAATGAAGATGTAAAGCTATCAGTCTTTACGAATACTACATATACACGTTCGAGGATATACTTCGCTAGCCGACACAAACCTACTTCGCTGTCTATTTTCTGAAGCAGAAAGGATTCGATACATGCAGCATTCTCGATAAAAAGTTTCTGTGTATAAGTTGGATTCTCAGGGAGAAACTTTCTATCTCCTTGCAGAATATAGTGGCAGTACAAATCATATTCTTTGTTTCTAACCTTTAGGCGCGGCTCCTGAGCCGTATCAGAAAAATCATCTATTGGCAAAACTCTTTTTTGCAGGTTTTCTTTCGCACGTTTATTCTCACTAATAAGATCTTTTAGTTTAGCGAAAATTAAGCTTAGTGTTGTTAATCTTTGCTGTCCATCAACTATCTCATAAGTATATCCACCCTTATCTATACAAATAAGGGTACCTATGAAATACTCCTCGTTGTCTTGACAAAAACTGTCGTAGATATCACTGATTAGCTGCTCTGTATTGCTACGGTCCCAGCTGTATGGTCTTTGGTACGCAGGAATGATGTACTTTTTGTTTTCAGTTAGTATATCGATGATCTTTGATTCTTTGGCTTCCATAACCATGCTGATCGCCTTTTGTCATTTTAGGAGGACCATAGTATGCTTTTGGCACAGCTACGCGGACATTATAGCGCCCACATAGCATAGCTATTGCGAAGTGAAGCCTTGAAGATGTCGATCTTCAACAACCCTGAAAACTAAAACGTTTTGTGTCTTAAATGTCTTACAAGCTATTATTTTTTAGATGACAATTTCATATCGTTTCAGTTGTTGTTCTCTGAGTGTCACTGAGAAGTGATTTTGACATCAGCCACAAATCGCCTGGGTCGGTCTTCTTCATTCGTATAGCCAAGCTACTAACTCACCTACCGTCAGCTGAAAGGCGATCGCAAATTCCGGCACTGGCAACTGTGCGTCGGGGGCCTCATACAATACGGTTCGTAAGTCGGGCGTATAGACGAAAACGCACTCCTCATCCGGATCAATCAGCCAGCCCATTTGAGTGCCATGCGCTAGTGCGTACATAATTTTCTTCACTACTTTCGTCTGGCTCTGCCGGGGCGACAGAATTTCGATCATCCAGTCAGGTGTGGCAAAAGGTTCATTGGCGAGTTTGCCTTTCTCGTCACGAGGAATTTTAGCGCTAGGTAGAACGGTTACGTCTGGAACGATTGAGCGATCGCAAAACGTGCAGCGCAGTTCTAGAAAAGCTCGGCCAGCGTTACCAAACTTCAGCGCTGGATCGATGACTTCGACCAAACCTGCCTGAATTGCGCTGTGCGTTAGTCCAGGCATCGGTTTTTGAACGATTTGACCGTCGACGTATTCGCTGGCAGGCTTCGTATCAGGCTGCTGCAAAAATTCTTCTAGGGTGAGGGTTCTTGTGGGCGTCTGTACCATGAGTGCAAACCTACTGTCTACTGTTGATTATTACAGCTCAGTAGCAAAATGACTGAGAGAACATGAGTGCGATCGCCCGCTTAATCCATCAAAACACTCTCAGCAGCAAAAAGAGAAAGAGTGCAGCTAAGACTGCGCTCTCGCGTCCGGCCATAATGCCGCACCGCCGGGATATCGAGATATATTGTATAGTTGTCATCTGCTGTTAATTGCTGCGCTTCCCCCTTTTTTGTGTATAGACGAACCCGAGGTAGAAAACGCTTCAGTCCCCTCTACCCGCTCTGGTGGATAGTCGCCTTCTTCACCTGGTTAGGGACGCTCTCGGTGCTGCTAATACTGCTGCTGCGGTTTGTGCCGCCGCCCACCACCAGCTTTATGCTGCAAACCGCCTTTCGCAATGGCCCCTATGCCTATCGCTGGCAGCCCTACGAGCAAATTTCGCCGAATATGTCCCTTGCGGCGATCGCGGCAGAAGACCAGCGCTTCCCCATCCACAAAGGGTTTGACGTAGACGCCATCAACGCTGCTCTTAGAGACGCTGAAAATGGCGCTAGCCTGCGCGGGGGCAGCACCATCACCCAGCAAGTTGCCAAAAACCTGTTCCTCTGGCCCGGACGCAGCTTTGTACGCAAAGGCATAGAAGCCTGGCTGACTATTCTCATAGAGCTAACGTGGAATAAACAACAAATCTTGCAAATGTATTTGAACATTGCGCAATTTGGCGATCGCACTTTCGGCGTAGAAGCCGCCAGCCAGCAGTTTTTTCAAATCTCCGCTCGCGACCTCACCCCCGCAGAAGCCGCCCTCCTAGCCGCCGTGCTCCCCGGCCCAGAACTCTACAGCGTAGAAGCCCCTTCGTGGGAAGTGCTAGACCGCCAAAGCTGGATTCTCACCCAGATGAACCAGCTTGGCGGCACAGCCTACCTTCAACAGCTATCAGATGGTTTCTAGCAGGCTTCTTGTACGCTTCTTGTATAAGGCTGTAGCCTTCCGTGGTGTAGTCAGCAAAGTAATAATGCTTGACTCAGTGCAAAAATCGTTTTATCTTCAATAGCTAAGGTGCGTGATGCCTATCACCGCCGTTTCGTCAGAACTCATTTGGCTTCAGCGCCATCGGCAAGTGTTAGCAGCACCTACCGACGGCTAACTTCACGAACTGAAACAGCCAGTCCGGAAGCTAAGGGCAGTGTACTTTAGCAACTCCGAATTTGCACATATTTCGCGAGGTGGCTAAAGTCGCTTGGGTTCTGGTTTCCTCAACCCAAACATCAACCGGAGACCAGACCATGTTTGTCCCTTCTCACTCGGACGCCGCAGCGTCCACAGCTTCAGCTGGCCATACGGCTACAGACAAGACCACAGCGCTGCCGCTATCCAGCGCAGCTGGGAACCCTCCGCCTGGGCCTCAGCTGCCTAGAGAGCAAGTTCGCCATCTGCTATTTGGTACGCCCGGCGGCATCCAAACCACAATTCAGCGATTGCACAAGCTCGGCTACGCAGAGCCGAATGACTGGAGCCGTCCGCTCCCTACCGGCAGACCCAACGAACTAATGGCAATCCTCACCAAGCGAATCAACCCCGTCTAGAGATGCTGTCCAACAGGGGGACTTGGTTTGGGACTTGGCAAGTGCCATTCGACCTCAGACTGTAGCGCGGGTCACAGCGGTAGCCTCCCTACCCCTCAACTACATCCATCAGAGGTAGTAATTTTACCTAGCGTCTCCTCACTCGGATGGATGTTGGGTTTCGTACTTCTGACAATACTTAAGGATATTCGCTGCTGGGTGACTTGCTGCGATCGCTTTTCGCTAAGCCGTCTGACCAAATCACCCAGCCAAATTACACAACCGAACACTTTGTTGCCAAAGCAGTAGGGAAAGCCGCCAGTTCGCCTTTTATTGCGTCCTTCTTGCGGGTTTTCTACACCTTCCAAACAAAATAGTTCTGGCATTCTAAAAGAGTCAAGCAAAGGAGACAAACCTCACATGAACAAACTCATTCGTTACATTCTAGGTATCTTTCTACCCCCTCTCGGCGTTTTTCTAACCTACGGCATCAGTCCAGCATTCTTCATTAATCTAGGTCTGACATTCTTAGGTTATATACCCGGTTGCATTCACGGGGTATGGGCGATTGCCAAGCATTACGAGAAAGCTGCTGCGCTGCCCGCAGATTCAACTAGCCCTACCTAAAAGTAGAACTTCTCTGAAGACGCTTTCGATTATTCACCCCTAAAAAGAAGAGCAAAAAAATATGTTGGGATTTTTCGTAACTACGCTAATTACTGCCCTGAGCATCCTGGTCGTTGACCTGATTGTTCCAGGCGTCGGTATCGCCACCTTCACTGCTGCACTCCTCGCAGCGGTCTCTCTCGGTGTTGTCAACGGTTCTGTCAAACCAGTGTTGAAGACACTGTCACTGCCAGTCACCTTTCTCACACTAGGCGCATTCTCTCTAGTTGTTAATGGCCTATGCTTCTGGCTCGCCTCTGTCTTGGTCCCTGGTTTTACCGTAAATGGTCTGATTGGCTTTATCCTCGGCCCGATTGTGCTATCTGCGGTTAGCACCTTTCTCTCTGGCTACTTTGCCAAGAACGATGTGGAAGCCAAGATTGCTGGCGTTGGCGAAAAGCTAAAGCTAAACAAATCAGAAAGTGCTCGCATTGACGCTGTCAAAGAACAAGAGAAGTTAGAAGGCACAAAACTCTCCTAGCTTACTGTTCTTGATTCTGTTGAACTAGTTCACTCAAAATTTCATTTTGGTAAAGCCTCTGTTGCTCTTTTGAGCGATGGAGGCTTTTTGCATTTGTCTGCGATCGCAACTTCATCTTGCAACCCCGCCCATCAACCCTGTTTGTTATATAGATGCGATGGGCAAACTGCATTGCCAGCGACTTTTTACTTTAAACCAGTACTAAATCCGTCGCCCCTTTCTCTCCTCAAAGCAGCAAATTTCATCTGTAATCTTACCGACAAAGCCCGTCACGGCAAGTGTAGAACTACTCAATCCCACCCGGAATGAATGTAATTTTCTTGTTAGAACTTGGGCAATCTAGGGTCGAAATTCGGATATAAATCTAGGCGCAGTCGTGAACAGACTCAAGTCATTATTTTCCAGAAAATCGTCAGGGGTCGGCATTGAACTCACGCCTGAGCGCATCAATATAGTGCGTCTCAAGAAGCAAGGACAAAAGCTAAAGCTGCAAACCTTTGCCACTGCCGAAGTTCCCGAAGGTGTATTTGAAGAAGGTCAAATCATCGATAGCCCGACTATGGCCGAAATTATTCAAGAAACCCTCGCTGAGCACAAGATCAAGGTCAATCAGGCGACTACCGCCATACCCGGTCGCGCAGTCACTCGCGTCATCTTGGTCCCTTCCGAACTCGACGACAGCGAACTGCGCGAAATGGTCCTCAACCAAGAAGCCAGCCTGTACCTGCCTTTTCCTAGAGACGAAGCCGATGTTGACTACCAAAAAGTCGGCTATATCGTAGATGACGACGGTATTGAAAAAGTCAGAGTCCTACTCGTCGCCGTCAAAAGAGAGATCACCGACAGCTACACCGAAACCTTCGCCCAAGCAGGACTGAGTCTCAACGTCCTAGAAACCAGCAGCTTTGCTCTAATTCGCACCATCCGCGAGCAGCTACGGCAGTTCACCTCTCAAGAAGCCGTCGCGATCGTTGATATCCAGTTCGAGAGCACCGAAATTTCTATCGTGGTAGACGGCACCCCTCACTTTTCACGCACTGTCCCGCTCGGCACCTCCCAAATTCAGAGCGCCCTCAGCCGGGCAATGAATCTGCCCCCCTCTCGCAATGCCGACTTATTGCAGGGCATGTCTATTCCCTCTGGACCGATCTCCGGCGCTCCCAAAGGTGGAATGAACCCTGGCACTGCGGCGATCTTGCGCGTCGTCGGCGAACTCTCTGACGAACTGCGCCGCTCAATCGACTTTTATCTCAATCAAGGAGAAGACATGGAGGTAGCACAGCTACTGCTAGCGGGCCCCGGTGGCGCTATTGACAACCTAGACGAATTTTTTTCACAGCGGCTGGGACTGCCCGCCAGCGTGATTGATCCCGTAGATGCGCTAGCGGTCGAAACCGATGAAGAAATTTCACAGACTCAGCGCTCAGGTCTAGCGACCGTGTTTGGACTCGGGCTAAGGGAGGTTTAAGACCATGTACGGAATCGATATCAATTTCTTAAACGATCGCGTCGACAGACCCACCGATACCATTGTTACTGTTGGTCAAGCTGCCCCCAAACCGTCTTTTGCTAGAAAGCTGCCTCTCTTAATTGGACTGATGGTTGCTCTTAGCGCTCTCGGCGGCGTTGGCAGCTACTGGCTGGTGCTAGAAAACCAAAAGAAAAGCCTCACCGCTCAGTCTTCTGCCCTAGATTCACAGCTAGCCGAACTACAGCAGAAAATTGCTCAGGTAGATACCGTCAAACAGCAAACCGCTGCCATCAACTCAGAAATTCAGGCGCTAGCGGGCGTGTTTGAACGCATCCGGCCCTGGTCGGCGATTGTCCGCGACGTGCAGGGCCGCATTCCTACCCGCACTCAAATTCTGCGCCTAGTGCAAACAGCGGCAGTCGAAGGCGGCTCAGCAGCAGGCGGCATTGAGCTAGGTGGTAACGCCTGTTCTTTTAACGATGTCAACGACTTTCTACTAACGCTTAAAAGTTCACCTTTTCTAGTGAGCGACTCGATTGAGATTACGACCGCCAGTCTGGGGGCAGAAGTGCCAGGTCGCTGTCCGGGCGCAGCGGCGACGGCAGAATCCGCTGAGCTAGTCACCTACGCCATCACTGGTGAGATCAAGAGCATTCCGGCAACGGCACTGCTCGACGAGTTAAATCGACAGCAGGAGTCTACCGGACTGGCTGCTCGCATTCGTGCCCTTCAAGCAACAGGAGCAATAGAGTAATGGCTGCACTAGGAGATTTTGTTTCACCTGATGATGCTGATTTTATTGACGAACCGACCAATCCGGTTATCTTTGGCCTAGAGATTACGCCGACGATTTTGGGCGTTTTGATTGCGCTGGTGGGCATCGGTGGCGCTGGCTATCTGTACAAGGAAAAAGTGATGCCCGTCGCCGCAGGTAACACTGCGCTGCGCACGGAAATCGCCACGAAAGAGGGTCAGCTGATTTCGCAGGCCCAGCAGCTAGAGAATATTGCAAGGATAGAGGCCGAGCTAGCAGTCGCAATGCAAAAGCGGCGAAATGTCTACTCGCTCTTTGCTAACGAAAAGACAATGGACACGCTGCTTTTGGACATCAATCAGCGGATTGAGAGCAGCAACGCCACGCTCAACGGCATTCGCAATCAGGTCAGCGCCAGGGGCATCCCGCCCATTCTGCTAGAGGCCCAGCTGAAGACTTTTTCCCCTGGAGAAAAGGCCGTTGTTGCCGATGGGTCTTTGGGCGAAGGGGTCAATGGCAAGCTCAAGCGCGAAACCTATGCCATCAGTTTCTCTGCTGACTACGCCCAGACCCAGTCAATCTTGAGGAACCTAGAAAGATTAGAACCGCTGCTGCTGGTTCGAAACTTCAACATCAACAGCGGTCAGACCGTAGAAGAGACCATCATCGGTAGCGATGGCCAAGTGATTAGTAGTCCCAAAGCTCAGCTAGATACGTCCTTCGAGATTGATGCGCTGATTCCGACTGCTGATGCGGACGTGCCGCCGGAGGTCGCACCGCCTGCTGAGGCTGAGACTGCTAGTCCATAGGGCCAGTCCATGAGGCCAGTCTCGACCATTACCAGATCTTTTCAGCTTCACGTTGCCTTACATACCGCTAGATTTGACCCAAGGAGTACTTTTTGTGAAACGTCGTCTAAATTTTAGAAGCCTAATGCTGGGGGGCGCTTTAGCTGCATTGGCTGGCCCTTTGGCTATTGCTCAATCTGCTATCGGCGCGACGACCGTAGAAGGTATTGCCCTAAAGCAAACCGCTGCCGGACTAACGCTAAGGCTCAAAACTACGGGGGATTCTCCTCAAGTGGTAACGGCTAGTCTAGGAAAAACGCTACAGGCAGACATCGCTCACGCTCAGCTACAGCTAGCTGAGGGCAAAAGCTTTGTTCAACAAAATCCTGCCCCTGGTATTGACTTTGTCAGGCTAGAAGCGGTGACGCCGGATCGGGTCAGGGTGACGGTCGCTGGTAAGGAGAAAGCGCCGGTTAGTGAGATTAAGAAGTCGGCGGACGATACGTTTGCGCTGGCTTTGGATACGCGATCGCAAGCCAAATCCAATCCGTCAAAGCTACCGGATGCTTTGATCACCATTCCCGGTGAGGCTAATTCCACTGAGCCCATTCCGGCTGAAACTCGCTTGGCTCAAGCAGCCCAGCCGGAATCTATTGAAATTATTCAAACGCCGCCGCCTATCATTCCTCCAGTTACGCAGAGCGAGGACACCCCCGAGATTCTAGTGCCGAATCCAGGTGTCATCATTGACGGCACTCCTGTCACGACGCCGACTTTGAACGGTGCGCCGCCTTTTTTACCGCGTGCGATCGCGCCCCCAGTCGGTGACCTATCCGTCTCTGATATCGATTCCACACTAGACGAAATTGATCTAGGCACCGCCGAACGAGTGCCCAGACTAGTCTTAAGAGATGCCTCTGCTCGCGAAGTGCTTTCCTTGCTAGCGAGAGCCGCTGGCTTGAACCTAGCTTTTTCTAGTAACGAAGGTGAGGGCGCAGAAGCCTTCGACGCCAAAGTATCTCTAGATATTGAAAACGAGCCGGTCCAGAACGTATTCAACTATGTACTCCAGCTCTCTGGTCTAGAAGCCAATAAAGTAGGCCGGACCATTTTTGTCGCGCCCCGTTTGCCTAACAGCGCCCGCAATGTCCTAGTGCGCAGTATCCGTCTCAACCAGATTGATGTCAGCAGCGCCGTCAACTTTCTAGTCTCAATGGGCGCGGAAAGTGCGGTTACCAGTGAAAGCTCAGTTACGAGTGTGAACGCCGTAGAAGTCGGCGGTGGTACAGACGTGACCGAATCGACTACCACTCAGTCATCTTTGACCAACCAGAGAGTCGACTTTGCCGATGCCGATCCGCTGCTACGGGGACTACAGATTATCGGGGATGAACGCACCAACTCTTTAACGCTCATTGGCACACCCCGTCAGATTGAGATTGCCTCTTCTCAGATAGTGCAGCTAGACATTCGCCGCCGTCAGGTCGCCGTCAACTTGCGAGTGATCGATGTGAACTTGAATGACTCTGACTCTTTTGGCTCTAGCTTTTCTTTTGGTTTAGGTGATACCGCAGTCAACCAAACGGGTGGTATCGGCTTAATCAACTTTGGAGCAGCAGGCGGAGCGCTAGGCATTGCCAGACAGTTCTTAGCGCAGCTTGAAGCGTCTATCCAAAGCAGCAATGCCAAGATTGTCACCGATCCGACGTTGGTGATCCAAGAGGGCCAAACCGCCGCCGTCCAGCTCACCCAAGAGGTAGTTACTAATATCACTACGGATATTGAAACCACAGAAGTCGGCGTCATCCGAACAGTCACGTTCGAGAAAGAAGATGCCGGGTTGAATCTGCAAGTTCAAATAGATCGAATTGACGACAACGGCTTCGTCACGCTGGCCGTAGCCCCTTCTATCTCTGCGCCAACAGATAGCTTTAATGTCAGCGGCAATGAGGCTGTACTGCTGGCCAATCGTCAGCTCACGTCTGGTCAAATTAGGATAAGAGATGGACAAACGCTCGTCCTCTCTGGAATTATTCAAGAATCCGATCGAACCACTGCTAGAAAAGTGCCTATTCTAGGCGATATTCCGCTATTGGGCGCACTCTTTAGAAGCACGGATCGAGAGAATATTCGCCGTGAGCTGATTGTGCTGCTGACCCCACAGGTAATGAGTGATTCTGATGAAAGCGTCTATGGCTACAGCTACACGCCCGGCGAAGATGTGCAGCAGCTACTAGAACAGAAGCCATAGGATCGCGTTGGGCGATCAACCTCTACAGGCAGATGATAAGCGTCTTGAATCAAACCTCGACTCGGTTTCCAAGTCAAAAACAGTTAAGACATAGTTCAACGAAGCCGATGCTCTTTTTCGAGAGAAGCATCGGCTTTTTGTCAAGCTGAATAGTCTTTTTTGCCTCTGTAACGGTAAATTTTATTAAAAATCCCCCAAATGCGTACAAATTAAAGGCTTCCTCTGTTCAGATGTCACGGGTACCCCTTAGAATGGGGCAGTAAAATTCATGAGGTTTCGCGGGTTTCAGCGATTGCTATCAGTGGCTGATAATTCTTCTCAGCTTTGGAAGCCTCATCCAAACTTTACACTTCGTCTTTTGGCAAACATTAGCTAGTTGCCCCTTGGCGAACAATCAGTTAGTTGCCGTTTGGCGAACATTAGTCAGCGATTAGATCAGATCAACTCATTCAAATCAACCCAATCATCCTCCGAGGAGATAAGCATGAATAAAGGTGAACTCGTCGATACAGTTGCAGATAAGACTTCGTTAACAAAGAAGCAGGCTGATTCTGTAATTTCAGCGGCTGTAGAGTCCATTATGGAAGCTGTGTCAAAAGGTGAAAAGGTCACTCTAGTAGGCTTTGGCTCGTTTGAGCCACGGGCTCGTAAAGAGCGTGAGGGCCGCAATCCTAAGACTGGCGATACGATGGTGATTCCGGCAACTACCGTGCCTGCATTCTCGGCAGGTAAGCAATTCAAGGAGATGGTAGCCGGGAAGAAGAAGTAGTCGCTTGCTTTTTTCTGTGCTGCTTAGAATATGACTAATGTCTAGACCGGTTCATGGCGGAAATTTGGCTTGGGCCGCTAGCCTTGCACAGTGTCTGCCTACTGAACTGCTAGATTTTTCAGCTAGCATCAGTCCGCTTGGACCGCCTTCTTCTGTTCAGAGGGCGATTCAGGCGGCTTTTTCACTTGTGGTGGCATATCCTGATCCAGATTATGGGGATTTGCGGCGGGCGATCGCGCACCACCACCAGATCCCAATCGACTACATCCTTCCTGGCAACGGCGCGGCAGAACTACTCACCTACGCCGCTCGCGATCTCGCCTCATTGCAGCGGCCAACGCTACGGCTCAGCCCTGGATTTAGCGACTATGACCGAGCGCTAAGAGCGTTCGATGCCGAGCCGTTGAGCATTCGTTTAATCACTGCGGACGGCTGGCAGTTTAATACTTGGGATGCTCACTTTCCGATTCCTAAAGGCATTCCACCTATCGCCTGCGGCCTGCTGTTGAACAATCCCCACAATCCAACCGGGGCCGTTTTTTCTAGAGAGAGGGTGCGATCGCTCCTCTCCAAATTCGCTCTAGTGGTGGTCGACGAAGCCTTTATGGACTTTCTGCCAACTGAGCAAGATCAGAGCGTGATTGACTATGTTCACGAGTTTCCTAATCTGGTTGTCATTCGCTCTTTGACGAAGTTTTACAGTATGCCGGGCGTGCGGCTAGGCTATGCGATCGCCCATCCCAAAACCATCAGCCGCTGGCAGCAGTGGCGCGACCCGTGGTCGGTGAATACCTTTGCCGCAGCAGCAGGCATCGCTGCACTCCAAGACAGCACTTTTCAGCGTCAAACATGGGACTGGCTAAAGCTGGCTAACGGACAGCTTTATCGTGGGCTAGCAGCGCTGACTGGACTGACCCCACTACCCAGCAGTGTTAACTTTTTCCTGGTCGCTTGCGATGTGTCGACAACGGCGTTGCAAGAACAGCTGCTTAAGCATCACAAAATTTACGTTCGCGACTGCATGAGCTTTGCAGAATTAGGCGATCGCTACTTCCGAGTGGCGGTCAAGACCACAGCGGAAAATCAGCGACTGCTAGCGGCCCTGGCTGACGTTCTGCCTAGTTTGAGAGGGGGTTGAAGCTTATGACAGCTGACTATGACCTAGTGATCTTGGGTGGGACGCTAGCGGGGCGCAGGGCCGCGATCCAGGCTGCTGGCTATGGTGCGAGAGTAGCTTTGGTTGAGCCGCCGGGTTTGTTTTTGCTAAATCAGCGGCACCGGTATTTGTTGGAGGTGCTTCAGCAAGTTGCGAAGGGACAGCAGGCGCAGGCAGTTAGTCAGTGGTTTAGAAGCCAGCAAATGGAGCCTACAGGTCGCGCCCAGGCAGGCTGGAACTGGGAAGCTTTCTTGGAATGGAGTGCGATCGCCGCTGAAACCCAAGCTGCTGAACTATCAGTGGCCGCGCTGAGTGTCAAGGGCGTCGATGTCGTTCTAGAAATGCCAGAACGGCTGTCTAAGAAAAGTGTCGTTACCACGCGCAGCAGGCAGATCAAAGCGCGAGCGGTCTTGGCTGCTTACGGCCTTTCGCCAGATGTGTTCAAGCCGTTGATGTTAGCGACGGCGCTACCTAAAACGGTGATGGTTTGGGGAGGGGAGGTGCGATCGCTGCTGTGGGCCGAAGCGCTAAGTCAGCTAGGTACGGAAGTGATTTTGCAGACGGTAGAGGTGCTGCCGGGGTGGGATCAAAGGGTGCAGATGAGGGTGCGATCGCAGCTCACCCAAGCGGGCGTCACCTTTCTCGATCCGGCAGATCCGCGAGCGATTGACGTCAAAGCAGATTTTACGCTGCCTTTTGGCACCGAACAGCCAGCGCTAACTTTACCCAAGTTTGCCTATCGACAGAAAGAGAGTGCTCCTTATCTGGGCGTTGATCAAAGATTGCAGGCAGGAAACCCCCGACTGTTTGCCTGTGGCGAGATAGTTGAGGGACATAGAGCGATCGCCACCGATCGAGAAATTTCAGTCGCCCTCAAAAACGCACTGTTCTTACCCGTTCACCAAATCAATCGTGACCGAAGGATAAAGGCGGGCAGTCGATTTGCCATGGCAGGGCTCACTCAGGCCCAGGCCAGTCAGCGCTATGGCGCTAGGGTGCGAGTATGGGAGGCTTCTCAGGCAAACAGCACCGACCTCTCCCAGGTCGCGCCGTCACCTAGCTATTGTCAGCTAGTCTGCGTTGATCGGCTTTTGGTAGGGGTGCATTTGGTAGGCGATCGCGCCCCCGATTACATTTCACTCCTAGCAACCTCTCTAGGCCAGCCGATTGCCAAACTCAGCAGCGGCATTCCATCCACATCACCGCAAGGTCTTTTGAGTCTCGTCCATACAGCAGTCAGCCAATATCACCAAGCTCAATGGAAAGTTGGACACTGGAAACGCGACTGGTCTGAGAACTGGTTTAACTGGCGACGCAGTCGCTGATTATTCTATTGAGCCGGGGCCTAGAGCCGAGGTTGGGAGCTAAGGTTGGGGACTAGGATTAGGCACTACAGGTGCGGTCACGCTCGGATCGACGCGGACCCACAGCGCCAAGTCCAGGGCGTCTGGCTGCACCGCTAGATTCAGTACTCGCGCTGTAATGCCGCGCTCATCGAACTGTTGCAAGCTCAGCTGCTCGTTGAAGCCACGCACGATCGCATTGACGAGGCGATCGGGGACGGGCTGACCGTTGGCGACTACCGTTGGCGTCTCTAGCATCAGGCGATCGCCCCCCGAAATGCCCAGCCCGGTCTCTGCCTCAATCAGCAGTCCGCTGCCTTGAACTAGATCTTCTAGCTCTGCGCTGATCTCAATCCGACCATTTTCGAGAAAGTTGACGGTTGGATTTTTGATCTGATAGCGACTGCGCTCTCGAGCCTGCGCCGGATTCAAAGAACCAATATTCAGCGCGCCCAGCTGCTTAGCCACCAGAGGCGATGTCAAAAACGTATTCAGATCCGCCTCACTCAGCACAATATGCGCCGCCCCTTGAAAGGCTTTATCTAAGACAACTTCGCCCTGACGCAACGGCTGAAAGGCTAAGTCAATCGGGTCGGTTTCTAGCTCAGCGACCTCAAATCGCAGGCCCGGAATCGGTGAAATGCCGCGTCCGGCGATGCGCACTTTATCGACCTTACCCTGCAAAAGCTGGTAAGACGGACCGCTGTCGATGCGCACATCTAGGCTTTCAGCTCCGGCTAGGCGATCGCGGATCGCATTTTCCGCCACCTGGTCCACCACAATTCCTACTGGCGAAATCAGCAGCAGCAAACTAGAGAGTAGAACGGTGATTAATTCCATTATTTTTCGATGGCGGCAGTGACCCAGCCTTTAAGCGTGCTGACAACATCGTCTATGGCGATTTCTGCCGCTTCTCCGTTTGCACGTTTGACGACCTCTACTTTGTCGTTCTTGAGCGATCGCCCAGTCACCACTCGAAAGGGAATGCCCACTAGCTCAGCATCTTTGAACTTCACCCCCGCTCGCTCTTTGCGATCGTCTAGCAGGGTTTCTACACCCGCCGCATTCAGCTCATCGTAAAGCTTTTCGGCGGCGGTCATCTGGTCGGCATCGTTGATATTCGGCACGATGACAATCGCGTGATAGGGTGCGATCGCCACCGGCCAGATAATCCCATTCTGGTCATAGGACTGCTCCACCGCCGCCTGCGCCAGCCTAGAGACCCCAACGCCATAACAGCCCATTTCCAGCGGCACTTCCTTGCCCTGCTCGCTGGTGTAAGTGGCCCCTAGCGCCGCTGAGTACTTGCTGCCTAGCTGGAAGATATGACCGATTTCAATGCCTCTGGCAGTTTTGATGATCTGAGTGGGGTCGTGGACGGCGCGATCGCCTACGATCGCCGTCCGCAAATCCATCTGACGCTTCGGCAAATCAAACTGATCACCCCAATTCGCGCCGACTACATGGAACCCACTCTCATTAGAACCCGTCACAAAATTTTTCAGCTCGACCGCTGTTTCATCTACTATCCGCAGAAACTTGGGCGCTAGCCCTTCCTGCTTGCCAATGAAATCATCTGATAGATCGGGCGCAATATAGCCCAAAGGCAAAGGCTTCGTCGCCCACTTCGTCTGGGCTTCTGCGTCCGGCACTTCTAGCGCCAGCAGCGTATTTGCCCCGTACTCGCCTGCCAAATTAGCCAGCGCGTTTTGTAGCTTCGTCTCGTTGACATCCTGGTCGCCCCGAATGCTCACCATTACTAGCACTCGCTGCTCGTTGTCATAGCTCGCTTGATACAGCACGTTCTTAACAATTTGCGTCGACGAGCAATCTAGAAAATCGACTAGAGTCGCAATCGTTGGCGTGTTAGGCGTCTCGCGCTTTTCGTAACCTGTAAAGGCGGAAGTTGCAGCCTCTGGTGGCAAAGAAACTGCCTTCTCTACATTGGCGGAATACTGACCGTCCTCGGTATACAAGACCTCGTCTTCACCGGCTTCAGCTAGCACCATAAACTCAGTCGAGCCAGAGCCGCCAATCGCGCCAGAATCAGCCTCAACCGCTCTAAACGCTAGCCCCGTACGACGCAAGATATTGCTGTACGTCTGGTACATCTGGTCGTAAGTTGCCTTGAGACTTTCTGCGTCAGGGTGAAAAGAATAGCCGTCTTTCATAATGAACTCGCGGCCCCGCATCAGTCCGAATCGGGGGCGAATCTCATCGCGAAACTTAGTTTGAATCTGGTACAGATGCAGCGGTAGCTGTTTGTAAGAGCGGATCATATCGCGAGCGATCGCCGTAATCACTTCCTCATGAGTCGGGCCTAGCGCTAGCTCCTGATCGCGGCGATCGTTCAGGCTAAACATAATGCCTTCGGCTTTGGTGTAGGTATCCCACCGACCAGACTCTCTCCACAGAGAAGCAGGCTGAAGCTGTGGCAGCAGACACTCCTGCGCGCCGGTTGCATTCATCTCATCGCGCACAATCGCCGAGACCTTATCGAGCACGCGCAGCAGCAAAGGCAAGTAGGCATACAGACCGCTAGCAATGCGGCGCATGTAGCCTGCTCTTAGCAATAGCTTGTGACTAGGAATTTCCGCTTCTGCTGGATCTTCTCGCAGCGTGACAAAAAGCATCTGAGACAGTCGCATAAGCCTGAAATTCCCTTTAAATCAATGACCCGAAGCCAAAACAGTACAGACAGAGACAGACATCGCCTAGTCAAAGCGACCTAGCGTCATCAATCTCCAAATAAGTCTAGAGCATCAGGTTACGAGATTTTCAGCCTTTATGGAATGCGAACTCAGAATATATATAGGGATCTACCCCACCAAAATATTGGACAAAGCGAACAAAGTGATTAGGAGGAACTTGCACTCAGCGATCGCTAATGAGAAAGAGCAGAACTTGCCGCGACAGAGCGGTCTTGCACAGACTGCAAGATCCCTGAAACGAAGCACAAGGGATAGAAGCTATAGAGCACCTGTAGGCAGAGCACCTGTAGGCATTAGCAGCAACCCCATCAGGTCATTCGATTTTGAATGACACTCTGTTAACTGTAATAAGAGATCACAACCTAAATCGAGAGAACGAAATATTACGTTAACTTTGTATCGAAATGTTAAGAGTTTTCAGTATTCTAACGATAGATTTTCAGCCGAAAATCTGGAATCGCATGTAGATCAGGCGAATAACGTCTTCTAAAAGTTTCTTATAGACAAAGTAATTATGAGAATTGTTAAAAGAAGCGCTTATAGTCGCACGCTTACGCAAAAGCACTAGAGTACCGGGTGTCAATGATCTTTTGAACCGCTAGATCTAAGAAAAACTTGTTCTAATGACCAAAGATGGCTTTATATAACTATAGGAACTTGTAGTCAATCCTAATCCGAGGATTCTGAAACGGTATGTCACCCCTGGCATATTGCTCTACCGGATCGAAAGCAGACTTGAAAACGAAGAGCAGCGCATTTGCGACTGCGAAGTTCTGCTGGAAAAGAAGCTTTAGAAAATTCCCATTAGTACAGAGCTCGCTAGCGTCGGATGCCTCCACGTTTGCGAGCTCCGCGTGCTGGTTATGAACTGTTCTGCCGCTTGCCTTTTGAATCGTTTTTCTTTAGGCCTATGCTCTTTGCGCAGTTCATACTTCCTGTTTTCAAAACCTACTTTTCTACAAATACTTTTTGATAGTGACTAAGCCAAGCTACACAATTCTGATTGCTGAAGACGATTCGCGCACTAGATCGGCCCTAACAAATAATCTCAAAGCTTCTGGATACCAGGTGATCGCTGCTGCCGATGGTCAAGAAGCGCTGGAATGTTTTCAGAGGAACGCTGATACCATTGACCTCGTCGTCTTGGATGTCTTGATGCCAAAGATAGACGGCTTTCAGGTTTGTCAGACACTACGAGCCGTTTCCGATGTCCCGATTATCATGGCAACGGTTCTGGGTAGTTCGTCAGACCGGGTAACGGGTTTAGAGCTGGGAGCAAATGACTATATCGTCAAGCCGTTTTCGACGAAAGAATTGATTGCTCGCATTCGCTCTATCTTGCGCCGAGTCCCTAGTCGGCAGGAACGAACGTCGCCTACGGTTCAAAGACCTGCTATCAAGGCAGGGAAGCTATCACTCGATCCGAGTAGTCGCAGAGCCTATATGGACGGGCATCACTTGCGGCTGACGGAGATAGAGTTTCGTTTGATTGAATTGCTAGCCAGCAGACCGGGTCACATCTTTTCTAGAGGGGATATTCTCGAATCTCTTTGGGGCTATGACGCTAGCAGCGTCGCTGATACCAAGACGGTCGATGTTCACATTTCTAGGTTGCGAATCAAGCTAAATGACGGAACGCGCAACCCGAAATATATCGTGACTATTCGCGGGCGCGGGTATATGTTTCTTGTGCAGCGATAGCGCTTGTACGGTGTTATGCGGAGATTTGTCCCACTGTCGCGCTAGTTGCGCTGACGTAGTCTTCTGTCCGTAGCATGATCATCAGACCACGCATACCGCTAGAGACTGCAATGCACTCATAGGCGATCGCCCATTCATCTAGAAAAACAGGATAGGGTTTCTTGCTAGCTAAGGCAGTCACGCCGCCTCGAATGTAACCGGTGAGCGGCTGCAGCTGCTTGAGCGAGACGGTTTCGGCGCTGCGATCGCCGCTCAGCTTCGCCAAAGCCTTTAGATCAAGCTGAAAGCTACCGGGTATGACGGCTAGCATAATTCCCTGACGACTGCCGTTGACCACTAGCGTCTTGAACACCTGGTCGGCAGGCAGGTTCAGCTTCTGAGCAGTCATCGTAGCGCTTAGATCGTCAGCGTCAATGGCATACGACAGCAGCTCGTACTCAATGCCCAGATTGTCCAAAACGCGAACGGCATTCGTCTTCATGCAGTTTTTGCGAGATAGAAGGCTGTGGATATTCTATTTCACGAGTGCAGTAGCGATCGCGTCCCTCATACTTGGCGCTATACAGACCCTGGTCGGCAGCAGCGATCAGCATGTCTAGATGAGCATTTTTACTAGAGCTAATTGAGGCAATGCCCAGACTGAGGGTGACGCGATCGCTTACCTCCGACTTGCTATGCGTAATCTCGAGCGATCTAATTGCGCGGCGAATCTCATCGGCCACTTGCTCCGCACCAACCGCACTGGTATTGGGTAGAACTACTGCAAATTCCTCACCGCCATAGCGAGCAACAAAATCGGCACTGCGCTGCACCGTTTGCTTAATCGCTCTGGCCACCTTCTTCAGACAAATATCACCTGCCTGATGTCCATAGGTGTCATTAAACCTTTTGAAATAGTCGATGTCACAGAGAATGAGTGATAGCGAAGCGCGTCCAGCGCCAATATTTTCCCAGGCTTGCTTGATGTACTCATCGAAAGAACGGCGGTTGGCCACCTGAGTCAAACCATCCATTCTGGCTAGCTGCCTGAGCTGCTGGTTGAATTCTTCGAGTGCGACTTCGGCGTTCTTGCGCTTAGTGATATCAGTTGCCGTACCAAATATTTGCGTGGGTCGGCCATCGCGATCGCGCTTAAAAGCGGTCTCACGACACAGCAACCATCGCCAGTGACCCTGATGATGGCGCAAACGGTACTCATTTTCGACGACTTCGCCATCCTCGATGGCAGCTAGCCTCTGCCGCTCTTCTACCATTAGCTCTTTTTGATCGGCATGAACTAGCTGTTCTAGGTAGCGAGCACCCATCTGCTGTATCTCATCAGGCTCATATCCTAATACGTTCTTAATCCAGCGGTTGATATAGAAGTTGCTGCCATCTGCAAAGCTGTCGATGTATAAGATGTTAGTGCTAGCGTCGATGATACTTTGAATAAATCGCTGGCTTTCTTGCCAGGCTTGATCTGCTTGCTCTCGTTCAATCGTTTCTCGCCTGAGCTGCTGGTGCTGGTGGCTAAGCTTCTCGGTCAGCGCTTCATATTGCTGAGTACTGATAGCATTGGCCACCAGCAAGGCTATAGAAAGCGCATTGGTACTTTCTACAGCAGTCCACCGGCGGATTTGACTGTGCTCACACCACAGCACGCCAACAACGATGCCTCTACATCGAATAGGAAGCTCAAGAAAAGCACCTGAACGCTGGTAGATTAAGCCCGTCTGAGCTAAGTAGCTTACGGCGGGCGGCGGTTGAGAAATGTCTTCCACCACTAGCCCGATACGGCTAGCCAACGTCTCGAAATAGAGAACGTGCTCTTCAGGCTTTAGCAGCGTACCTTCATAGTGGGTGTCTAGCGTCCGATCGTACTGATCTATCAGTGCAAGGGCATCAAACTCTTTGTATAGCCAAAGGCTAGCCCGCTCGATATTGAGTATGTGGGTAGCCGCTTGCGTGATAATACGAGCGGCTTCGGTCAGATTGCCGCTGTGTAGTGCAGGGTGCTGGCACAGGCGCTGTAGATAATAGTAAGGAGGATGTTCTGGTAGAAGCTCAAGCTGTGGTGATAGCTTTTCAAGTTCTAGGTCTGCTGGTGTGAGGTTGGGGGAGGGAGCGATCGCTTCAGAACGTGAATCTCTCGATATATCAGCTAGCTCCACGTTCTGAGCGATAAGGCTGGACCTTGCAGATTGCTCTGGGAGATTTGACATCCTATTCACTTAGAAGCAAACATGCCCAATGCTAAGTTTACGCTGCTATGATTCCCGCTGTGTTTGGGAAACGTTCATAGCTGGTCTCTAGCGCTATCAGTGATTTCGCTAGCATCTTAAAGGGCTAACTCGCTACTAAGGGGTGCTGCTGTGACACTAAAAACTATAGAGCATAGATGAGCAAAGACATAACATGCGCCCGAATTGATTGCAACTTGAGTTATTCAAAAATACCGCTGAAGAAATCAATTGTTTCTTTTAGAGCCGAAATAAAGGCATCAATTTCGGCGGGGGTGTTGTAAAAGTAGAGGCTGGCTCTAGCGGTAGAGTTGACCCCTAGAATGTGGTGAAGCGGCTGAGTACAGTGGTGGCCTGAGCGGATAGCGATACCGGACTGGTCGAGCAGGGTGGATAGATCTTGGGCATGGACGCCTTCTACGGTGAAAGTTGCGATCGCAGCTCGCCCGCTTCCATCTCTTTTCGGCTTGGGCCCGTACAGCTTTACCTGTGGCACCTGAGCAATTTTTTCATACAGATAAGCGGTTAGAAAGTGCTCGTAGTCAGCAATGCGGTCCATGCCGATATTGCTGAGGTAGTCGACAGCTGCGCCCAAGACGACGGCTTCTGCGATCGCCGGCGTCCCCGCTTCAAACTTATGCGGCAGCTCCGCATAGGTAGCATGATCGAGCGACACGTCCTGAATCATTTCGCCCCCGCCCATGAAAGGCGGCATCGCCTGCAATACTTCGAGCTTGCCGTACAAAAAGCCTGCGCCCGTCGGTCCACACATCTTGTGACCAGAAGCGACTAGCCAGTCACAGCCTAGCGCCTGCACATCTACCGGCATATTCGGGACGCTCTGGCAGGCATCTATTAACACCTTTGCCCCATACTTCTGAGCCGTTTCGACAATTTCTCGGACCGGATTAATACAGCCCAGCGTATTGGAGACGTGGTTGACCGCCACTAGCTTAGTTCTGTCGTTGATTAGCTGGTTGAAGGCCGCTAGATCGAACTCCTGAGTGTCTGTCAGCGGCACATGCTTTAGCACTGCGCCCGTTCTTTGGGCAATCAGCTGCCAGGGAACCAAATTACTGTGGTGCTCCATCACGGATAGCAGCACTTCATCGCCCTTTTCGAGATTGCTCAGGCCCCAGGCGTAGGCCACCAGATTAATAGCTTCACTGGCGTTTCGAGTAAAGACAATCTCATCTCGAGAAGCTGCATTGATGAAAGCCGCAACTTTGTCTCTAGCGCCTTCGTAGGCCTCTGTTGCCCTAGCGCTTAAAGTATGGACGCCTCGATGCACGTTGGCATTATCCGCTTCGTAGTAGTGGACCATCGCATCTAGGACGGCTTGCGGTTTCTGCGAAGTTGCCGCGTTGTCTAGATAGACCAGCGGCTTGCCGTTGATGGTTTGGTTGAGAATCGGGAAGTCTGCACGAACTTCGTTGGCGAGCAAGACTGGGGTGATGGTGGTGGCGCTCATGGGGAAAGGGGATGGGGGATTGGGGAAGGATCGTTATTATCTAGGCCGCCCAATCTCTTAGGCGTTGGCTCAAGGCTTCTTTTAGCGAAGGAATGGGAATCTTTTCGACAATCTCCATGCCAAAACCGTAGAGCAGCAGACGCTGAGCCTGCTCAGCGGAAATGCCTCGGCTCTGTAGATAGAATATTTCGTCGGCCTGTAGCTGGCTGACCGTAGCACCGTGGGCGCATTTCACATTGTCGGCAACGATGTCTAGCTCAGGCTTGGTATCTACTCTTGCCTTTGGCGAAAGCATGAGATTGCGATTGAGCTGGGCGGCGTTAGTCAGCTGTGCGGCTTGTGAGACATAAACCTTGCCGTTGAAGACGCTGTGAGCGCGATTGTCTACGATATTTTTCTGAAGCTGGGTGGCGCTGCTGTGGGGATGGGTGAGTGCTAGTAGGCTATGGGTGTCGGCTAGCTGGCGATCGGCCAACGCGCTTAGGCCATAGAGCTTTGTGTCGGTTTGTGGCCCGGACTGGTAAACCTCTAGGTGATGCCGCGATAGCTTTGCGCCTAGGTCAATCGCGATGCATTGGTATTGACTGTTTGCAGCTTGGTCTACGGCGGTCTTGGCCAGGTGGTAGGTGGCAGGGCTTTCGTCTTGCAGGCGAATGTGATTGACCTGGGCACTGTCTTCTAGCCAGAGTTCGGTGACGCTATTGTTACAGCAGGCCTCTGACTGTCGGTCTTGCCCAAAAAAGGATTCGACTACGGTGAATTTAGCGTGTTTCTCGGCAATGATAAGCGATCGCACCTGTGAGAAAGCCCCACCGTGCGAACCGCGAGCAACATAGATTGGCTCGTCAACGACTTGATCTGCCTGCACCCAGACCACCATCACATCCGCAAAGCCAGCCGTGTTCAGCGCGGTGAAGACCTCACTGCCGCCCTTAATCTGAGCTAGTCGCTTGTCTAAGACTGGCGCTAGCTTCTCGGCATAGTCAGGGCTCTTAAGCAGCTGCGAGAGCGATGCGACAATCACACCTTCCGTAGCCCGGTCGCCTTCTCTCGAAAGCGTCGAGTCATAGTGACCATTAATTGTCGTCAGACAAGCGCCGCCTGCTAGCAAGCTCAGATCGGCCCTCCAATCTTCGGCCGTTGACTGGACCGGCTGCGCTCCTTGAAAAGGCAGCGTCAGCATGTCAGAAAGG
Source organism: uncultured cyanobacterium (assembly GCA_963793495.1). Lineage (GTDB taxonomy): Bacteria > Cyanobacteriota > Cyanobacteriia > Phormidesmidales > Phormidesmidaceae > Phormidesmis. The sequence continues at coordinate 72,752 of CAWCAI010000016.1, read as the reverse complement.
TCTGTGAATCGCCACTCTTCTTCCCTTCCGGAAGGGAAAGACTGTTCGCCAACCAGGGCAATGGCTCGCTCACGCAGCGCCTTCAGTCCCAAATTCGACGCATCCGCTGCCGCTACCGCCTGAGTCAGCAGATGCTTAAGATAGGTCTCACGATTGACTTCACTCACGGAGTTTGAGTTTGAACCTACTGTCTTTGTCATGACTAGGCAACCGCCTCCTCAGCCGTAATCCAGTCATAGCCACGAGACTCTAGCTCCTGAGCTAATTCTTTGCCACCGGTTTTAACAATCCGGCCCTGCGACATGACATGCACGTAGTCCGGCACGATGTAGTTGAGCAGCCGCTGATAGTGCGTGATCAGCACAGAAGCATTCTCAGACGTGCTCAGCTGGTTAACACCTTCAGAAACCGTCTTGAGCGCATCGATATCTAGACCCGAATCTGTCTCGTCCAAGATTGCCAGAGCAGGCTCTAGCAGCGCCATCTGCAAGATCTCGTTGCGCTTCTTCTCGCCGCCCGAAAACCCCTCGTTGACGCTGCGATCCAAGAAGCTAACGTCCATTTTCACAATCTCGGAGCGCTCTTCAACGAGATCGTCAAAGTCAAAGACGTCAATCTCTTCTTCGCCATTGGCCTTGCGATGCGCGTTATAGGCGACCCGTAGAAAGTCGCGATTGCTGACGCCAGGAATCTCTAGTGGATACTGAAAAGCTAGAAAGACGCCCGAGTTTGCCCGCTCGTGAGGCTCTAGATCGAGCAGATTGCTTCCTTTAAAGCTGACCTCACCCGCTGTAATTTCGTAGTCTGGATGACCAGCTAGCACCTTTGAAAAGGTACTCTTGCCAGAACCATTAAGGCCCATAATGGCATGGACCTCTCCAGCTTTCACCTCAAAATTGACACCTTTGAGGATTTCTGTACCATCGACGCTGGCATGGAGGTTGCGAACGGAAAGAATTGTTTTAGCGTTTTCGTTGATCATCTGTGTTTTTAGTTGGCCTTGTTTAGCTGGCCCTTTAGCTAATTTTCTAGCCGACTGAATTTTCTAGTTTGAGACTGAGGAGCTTGTCAGCTTCAGCGGCAAATTCCATGGGCAGCTCGTTGAAGACATCGCGGCAGAAGCCGCTGATGATCATTGAGACGGCGTCTTCAGGTGAGATACCTCGCTGAGCAAAGTAGAAGAGCTGGTCTTCGCCAATTTTCGAGGTCGAGGCTTCGTGCTCTACTTGGGCTGAGCTGTTCTGTACCTGAATGTAAGGGAACGTATTGGCGTTTGACGTATCGCCTAGCAGCATCGAATCGCACTGCGAGTAGTTACGTGCGCCCTCGGCCTTCGGATTGATCTGAACTAGACCGCGATAGCTGTTTTTGGACTTACCTGCCGAGATTCCCTTAGAAATGATGGTGCTGCGAGTGTTTTTGCCCACATGGACCATCTTGGTACCGGTGTCTGCCTGCTGGTAGTTATTCGTCAGGGCGACAGAATAAAACTCGCCGACTGAGTTATCGCCGACTAGAACACAGCTAGGATATTTCCAGGTAATCGCCGAGCCGGTTTCGACTTGAGTCCAAGAGATTTTGGAGTTGACGCCTTTGCACAGGCCGCGTTTGGTGACGAAGTTGTAGATGCCGCCCTTGCCGTTCTCGTTACCAGCAAACCAGTTTTGCACCGTAGAGTATTTAATTTCGGCATTGTCTAGCGCGACCAGTTCCACTACGGCTGCGTGAAGCTGGTTGGTGTCATACATAGGGGCGGTGCAGCCTTCTAGATAGGTGACAGAGCTACCCTCTTCGGCCACGATTAGCGTTCGTTCAAACTGACCTGAATCGCCGTTGTTGATTCTGAAATAGGTAGACAGGTCCATTGGACATTTGACACCCTTTGGCAAGTAGACAAATGAACCGTCAGAAAACACGGCTGAGTTTAGCGCCGTAAAGTAGTTATCTGCGGCTGGGACGACCGTTCCTAGATACTTTTTGAGCAGGTCTGGATGTTCTTTTACCGCTTCTGAAATGGAGCAGAAGATAACGCCGTGCTTGGCTAAGTCTTTCTTGAAAGTAGTCGCAATCGAAACGCTATCAAAAACCACGTCTACCGCAACGTTTGCTAGGCGCTTTTGCTCATTGATAGAGATGCCCAGCTTCTCAAAGGTATCTAGTAAGGTTGGATCGACCTCATCTAGACTGTCTAGCTTTTTCTCAGCCTGCTTCGGCGCTGAGTAGTAAACAATGCTGTTGTAGTCGATGGGCGGATACTTAACGTTTGGCCAGGCTGGTTCTGCCATCTCTAGCCAGCGACGATAGGCCTTCAGCCGAAAGTCGAGCATGAACTGAGGCTCTTCTTTCTTGGCAGAGATGGCTCGGACGACATCTTCACTAAGACCGCGAGGCAGGCTATCGGCCTCAATATCAGTGACAAAACCGTACTTGTATGGCTGGCTGACGACAGATTGAACGCTAGAGCTCATGGAAATTAGTAGGCCCGGTGAGGGAGAATGTGGGTTTTTAGAGATCAGTTGTAAGCGGCGGTAGGAATTGAGGTTTTGAGGACCCGAAGTTGAGTAGCCTACCTATCAGTTATGTCTTGTCGGTTACGCCGCGAATTTGCTCGAAGGTAATGTCTGTTTCTGTCCCTGAGAAGGGATTTTCTTCGGTTAGGAACAGCATGCAGTGGCATTCCTGACGCTCTTGCATGGGTACGCAAGGACAGTTCCAGTAGGCTGCTTTGACTTCGGCCTCTTTGTCTTCGTAGTGGCGGCAGGGACATAGCGGCGCACCCAAGTCGTCCTTGTGTTTGGCCAGTCCTTCGAGTACGACTGCAGTCACGCCTAGATCCTGGCAAAAGTATGTGCCGGTGCGCTTGGCGTAGCTTTGGGCAAAATTCCGCATAATTTCGAGACTTTTATCGGAACCTTGCATGCTGTTGGGTGTACTCATTTTGCCTATATTGCCTCTTAAGTTTTCGGGTTTTATGGATGGCTTGGCGGGACTGACGCTCTAGAAGCGGGTGCTAAGCTTTATAACTAAAGCAACATGCCTGTTGTTTAACTACTTAGATAAAGGTTACTGTAATGGCAGGGTTTTTAGCAACAAAAGTGTTTCTAAAGTATTATTAACGTAGCAATCGACTTACTGTCCGGTTTGCTGTAGGGATTTGAAGAGGATTTGTGCGCCAGAAAGTGACTTCCCAATCGACCTCTCGACTGTCTTCTGAGGAGATGGCTTCTAAGGAGATGCCCATTAAGGGCGCGTCTTCTATGAAGGAAGATATTTTACGATTTTTACTGAAGCGAGGGACGGCTACGGCAGGCGCGATCGCAGACCACCTAGACATCACCCCTCAAGGCATTCGCCGCCATCTAAAGAATCTAGAATCCGACGGCCTAATCGAGCATCAGACTAGTCAAGCGGGTATGGGCCGGCCCAACCATATCTATCAGCTCAGCCGTCAGGGCCGAGAGCAGTTTCCCGACCAGTACGATCAGTTTGCGCTGTCGCTGCTGAATACGGTGGCCGATACGATGGGACCAGAGCACGTCAGTAAGCTGCTGAGGCATCAGTGGCAGAACAAGGCCAAAGAATATAAGGAAAAACTTGGAGATGCGCCGCTGGCCGATCGGATGCAGACACTGGTGAAGCTACGTCAGGCGGAAGGCTATATGGCGGAGTGCTATCCGGCAGATGAGACCGTCGAGACGGCAGGCGCTGAAACATCGGCGTTTGTGATTACGGAATATAACTGCGCGATCGCCCACATTGCCGAGTCCTATCCCACCGTCTGCGGTCATGAGCTGTCTATGTTTGCGATCGCGCTGCCCGACTGCTCGGTAGAGCGCACTCACTGGCTAGTCGACGGCGAACATCAGTGTGGCTACCTGGTCAAAACGAAGTCAAAATAAACACAGCTAGCATTGAAGATCCATGTCCATACAGTTCTTGACTGAAGAAGAATCTGCCGCTGTAGATGCCGCCTTGTTGACCACGCCTGAAAAGTTTTTGACGCGGCTGACACTGTCAACGGGTAAGCTACTCGTTTTCATTGCTAAAGATTTAGGCACAACCGTAGAGGCGCTGAATAACCAGCAGATCATTGCCTGGTTTGAGGCCGATTCCAAGCGCAAGCAGCTAGAAGGGATAGAGGCTTCTGTGCTGAAATGGGATGCTAAGAATCTAACTGATGTTCCCTCAGACTAGGTCTAGCAATCTGGGGTCTGGCAGACTGGAAACTGGCCTCCTTAGTCTGGACATTGCCAGCGTCATCTGTACGATGGACGCAATAGTATTGACTTGGCTTGTTGAGTTTCAGTCTAGATTGGGTAAACCTAGAGTTGACTTGATATTGTATTTACTGGATATCCCATATAGTATTCAGCTAGGCTTGGTGCTTTAGACCGTCTCAGTGGAAGAGTAATTCTATGAAACAGACACTTTCTCGCAGCACAGTTTTGACGATTGCGGCTGTTCTCGGCTTGGCGATCACGCCGACTAGAGCATTAGCCCATCAGGTTCAAACCAATTACATTTTGAACTCGCAGCAGCCAGGCGGGACCAACGACAGCCTGCAGCTGCGGACTACGTTCAGCAACGGCCAGCCGCTCAAAGGGGCCAAAGTTACGGTCTATTCTCCCGATCAGCCGTATCGTGCCCATGCCGTTGGCAAGACCGATAGTCAAGGCCGCTTTACCTTCGTTCCCGATCAGCCGATCAATGGCGATTGGGAAGTGAACATTCAACGCGAAGGTCACCAAGATATTTTGACCGTGCCTGTGACAGAGGAAGGCATAGATCTCGATCTGATAGCTCAGACTGGTTTGGAGCAGCAGGGAAACAGCGATGTACACTATGCGAGCTCGCCTTGGGCTGTAGTGGGTGGGGTTGCGATCGCAGCCGCCTGCCTAGGGTTTGCTAGAGTCAGCGACAAAAAGTCCGCTTGATAATCCAATCGTCGAAATCGAAGCTTATAAGAATCCTTGGCGTATCTTTTGCATTGCTGAGGATTTTTTAACGTTAATAGAGTTGAGGCGTACGAGGCTGAGATTGCGAGTGAGGTTAAGCTGGCGAGGCGATTTCTCAGAGGATAGGTGCCGCTATCACTATCTCAAGACGTTCTGCCAGAAGAAGCGCTGGTGCTGATGACGCAGCAGTTAGCGCTAGCTAGAGAAATTGGTGATCGCAAGCCTAGGTGTCATTGCAATTTAGCCGCCTAGTAAGTCCAAAAACATCTTTACCGCAGGAGCGGGCGGAGTGCTAGCTAGCGTTGCTGCGCCAATAATCCGCTCTAGCCGGATGGGGAGCGATCGCACATACACATCATCTGGAATTGGCATCGCCGCTAGCCTTGGCAAGATCGCCGCTCCCAGTCCCTGCGCCACCATGCTCACAATCGTAGAGTCTTCTTTAATCACATAAGCCACTTCGAAAGACTGCCCCCACTTTGCCCAGTGCTCTCTCACCGCACTAGTACATTCAGCATAGTTGAACAAGATAAAAGAATAGGAAGAGAGTCCCTCCCAGGTCAGCTCCTTGGGTGGTGGTGGCTCACTCTTTGGTAGTAGCACCACATACTCATCTCGGGTGATTTCAACCGTGCGAAATTCTTCCGATCGGGGCAAAGGAATTAGGCCAATATCGGTTTGTCCTTCTCTTAAAGATTGTTCTACTCCAGCCGGGTCTAGCTCAACTAAAATAACCTCAACATGGGGAAATCGATTTCTAAAGCGAGCAATATTAGCTGGTAATAGGTGAGTCGCCGCGCTGCGAAAAGAAGAGATTCGTAGACGAGACTTATACAGCCCTTTCTCTAGATTGACCTCGTAATCTATCAGCTCTTTTAGCTCTAGCATTTGATGGGCATGAGAAATCACCCGTTCCCCTACCGATGTCAGCTTGGCACCCGAACGTCCTCTGGTAAATAAGGGTACGCCCAGCTCGGTCTCTAACGAGGCGATCGCCCGGCTAACCGCCGACTGCGACACTTCCAAATGCATGGCCGCATCAGAGAAAGTACCATGTGTGACAACAGATGAGAGCACCTCAAGATGAAAGATGTTCATAGCCATTATCTATTCGCTTTCCGCATAGATGTGCGTCATTAGACGGTTTGATTCCTTTAAAAGCTAAGGCTAAGGTGAAGCCAACTTGCATCAATACATGCAGGTTAACGCGCCAGCTATCTTGACAGACGCCGCTACTGCGGTAGCGCTAATACAGCAATGCTCTACGGCTATTGATGTATTAGGCAAGACGGGCAAAATGACAAAAAGTTCAATCATGCGCTTCCGATCCTAAGGGGGCTCCTCATCCAATGTTTCAGCTACTCGACTTTCAAAAGTTTAGAGACACACCAAGCGTCCAGTTTTTTGACATCACCGTCCCCGCCTCCAACGCGAGAGATCTGGTGTATCACGAGGGGCCCGCGATTAGCCCAAACAACGATGACAACAACGCCTGGCAATTCTACCTCCATCCTCACCAAGAAGACAATCTGCTTGCCCTTTCCGGTGGTCGGACTTTCCACCTGATCAATTTCGAGTGGGAACACACCTATCACGTCGTTCGCCTGGATGCCAACCGCCACATCCTTCGCATTCCACCCGGCACTTTTCATCGCTCAGAATCAGATCTCAAGGGCTCCTTGGTAATCAATCAGGCCGTCCGCGCTGAAAATGCAAATGTTCAGCATGAGTTTAGAGTCTACAGCAGTGGGAATGTACCCAAGCTTTGCGATTTGCTAGCTTCTCAAATACAACCCTCGTATCACGGCTTCGAAGATCGCGACCTTGAAAAGCAGAGCCGTGAAGAGAAGGTTTTTGAGGAACAGAGCCGCAAAGAATCAGATTTCCCTCGGGCTGCATAGCCACAAAAGATATAACAAAAGCCAAGCTACTGCGTAGTAGCTTGGCTTTCTGCTGGCGTTTTTACAAACAGCATCAGACCTACTACTACTGGCGCAAATAGGCAGCAGGCATATAGCCCGCTAGCGTAGGAACCTGTAATCGACTTAGAGCTAGCTAGAAGTGAGGGGCCAATAGCACTGGCGATGACAACGGCCATCATCTGCACGCCAGCGATCGCCCCTAGATGCGCCCGACCAAAAAATCTGGGCAGCACCACCGTCGACAGCGTACCAAAGCACCCGCCGCTAATCCCAAGCCCCACCACTGCGGGTATCGTCATCCAGGGCCGATCTAAGTTGGCAATGGTGGCAATGCCGATCGCTTGAGAAATCATCATGAAGATGAACAAGTATTGGATGCGAACGCGATCGCAAGCGACCCCTACGCCATAGCCCACCGCCGTCGAAACCACCGCAATCGGTACAAAGATCCGCACCATATCCGCCTCGGCAATGCCCATCTCTGCGCCGATGCTGACAATGTTGAAAGTGATCCCCGTTATCGACAGTGCCTGCGACATGAAGGCCAGCGTCACCGCCCAGAATGCCAGCGTTCCGAGCGCCTGCCGCCGAGGCATACCCCAAAGCACAGCTGATTCTGACGCTTCGTTTAAAGGCGTTTTGTTCAAGTCAGCAGCTGACGAAGAGACTACTGGATCTCCGTCCATCCGCAGGCCGCATACTTCGGGGTTATCGCGAAACAGCAGCCAGCCGATGCTGCTCATTCCCACACCCACGATGACCGCTAAGCTCAGCCAGGTGCCTCGCCAGCCCAATACCGCAATCGATTGACTGAAAAAATAGGGCGCGATCGCAAAGCCAAACGCCACGAAAATTCCCTCGATCCCCGATACCTGGCCGCGCCGCCGATCGAACCACTTGCCCAGCATCGTCCGGCTAGTCATCGTCAACATGCCCTGTCCGCAAAACCGCAGGCAGACAAAGCCAATCACCAGGAGCACAGCGGCGATCGTGGGGGACGTGAAAGGTAGAAATGCGCTGAAGAACAAAGAGAGGCGATCGCACACCGTTAGATACACCAGCGTTAGCCCTAGTCCTATCGAGGCGAGTACCGCTATACGCCTTGCTCCTAAGCGATCTAGCAGCTTGCCACCAAACGGCAGCAGACAGCCGCTAGTCACCGTCCCAAATAGATAGGCATTCGCTAGCTGCAGTCGCGATAGCCCAGTCGCCTCGATTAAATGATCGGTAAAGACACTAACGCCAATAGTTTGACCTGGAATGCTAGTCAGCACGCCTAGCACACTAGCAACGACAATCACCCAGCCATAAAAAAACGGTAGCTTAGCAGGCACAAACGGAAAATTAGGCTGAAAAAAAGAAGATCGAGTCAAAATGTGTTCTGGTGCGCTTCGTAGCGGAGGTAGATAGTCAAAGATAGGCAAAGCAGATAAACTTTTACGCAGTTCGCCAATTTTGAAATTTACTGAGCCTTCAATATGACAGACAATTCTAAAAGTAGACTGTTACTCTCTCACAACTTCACTTTGATAGAGAGCGAAGTCCATCCCCTTAACCGAGAAGAGTTTGCCGATGTATTTATTAAGGGGCTAAGTAGCAAATCAAGCGTGGATTGCGCCTTGATCGAAAATCCTCACTGGGTAGTCGAAGTCAACTATGACACCGATGAGTATTCTCCTACTGATGTAGGTCAGATGTGCGCCGACGCACTCGCTGCCTATCGCGAAAATAGCACTGATGAAAGAAGCTTTACAATCATGGCCTTGGGTGGTGTCAAAGATACCCCGAGTACCGCACCAGCGCCCTCGCTACAGACAGGGGAATGGGGTGTAGATGTTGTTGAAACTACAGAACCAGATGTCTTCCTAGAAGAGATCAACTGGGATAAGCTATCGAGTGCTAAGCCCGCTGAGAATGTTTTTAGAATCGATTGCGCTGTTGGATAAACAGTTATGGATAAACAGTCAGATAAAAGATCAAACAAGTAGTTGAATGATTGACTTGTTCAACAGTAGAAAAATAAGGTGAAATCACATGGAACTTACTAGCAAAACTCAAGACAAGACCGTTAGAGCGGCGATCGCTGATGACTGCGTTCAGCTAATCGATCGGCAGGTCTCCGCCAAAGGCGGTCTCTCTGGTATGGCGCTCAAGACAGCCTACAAAGTGGTCAACGGTATTAGCTCTGACTACGTTCGCGGGGCTCTGATGCGGCTTATGCCAGAAACCCTCTCTAGTCTCGATCCCATTTGGGAAGAAGGCGTACAGGCAGGCGATCCAGTTGTGCATTTGAGTAAGAATAGCGATCGCACTGCCGACGCAATCCTAGCAGCCACCGACGCCCGCATTGCCAGATCTGGTCAGGGCGTTGTCAGCGCGACCTACAATCGATTGAGAAAATCGGTGAAATCAGATGTTGTAGCAGCAGTACCGGGCCTGGCAGCGATTCTTCAGAAGCACGTCGACTAAAACCAAACGCATTGAAACCCACAGTATCCATGCACTTTCGTCTACTTCGCTTTTTCTATTCGCACAGCCTATCTACTGTCTCCTGACGCGCCTCGACTAATTCCTCGTTTGTCGACTCAATCAAGAAAAGAGATTGCAGCGCATCAGCAGGCAGATCTCGCAAAGCAAAGTACTCTGTTCTAGCGATCGCTGAATTTTCTGGCCCTTCCACCTTACTTTCCGCAACGGCTAAACCATTCGCGATCAGTCGGTGACGAATGCTAGACATAACTTCAAATGGTGGAAAAACAGCTGGCGATGTCGAATTGATATCGCCATAAACCTGCCAAAAATACGAGCGTCCTGCCTGCAACGGCTCTCCCTCATACTGCGCAGAAGTCTGTCCTGATGTTGGCTCATATTCCCACACAATAGCTTGACTTACGCTGTCTGCGACTTCCATTCTGGCGATTTCTCCACGCCAGACAAAAACAGGATTCTGATGCCAGATAGCTGTCTCTTGTCCGGGTCTAGCGGGTGCTAGTAAACACAGCTCTCCTCTAGAGATAGTTGGCGGATCTTCCCATTCATCATCTCGAAAGATCCTTTTGAAAAACTGACGAAAAGATAACGAGTCACGCTGAATAGTCTGCGCAGTACTCTCTTCTATTCCTACGCTTGTGCTAAACAACAAAGCCGCTGAGACTAAGACCAGCGCTAATGAATTAATACGTTTCGCTATAGGAGAAGTCATAAAGAAGAATTCATCGGGATTTTTCGGAAGCAGACATTACAACAGGTAGACAGAAAACCCAGACGGTAGCAACCGGTAGCAGCCAGGGCAACAGCAGATGAGCTGTGATACTCATCTGTAGGCTAAACCAACCATAGCCCAAACTGGTCAGCAGCAAAGCCAGCTGTCTATAACGGTAAGACTGCTGGCAATCAATAGACTGCTGCTGAAAAAGTAGAACAATGCCTGCTCCTACAAAAATACCAGCGCCGACTAGCCAAAGGTCTGGAACAGGTGTCAGATAATGCCTGCGCAAAAAATGATGGACGGCGTAGGCATTGGTTTCACCGCCAGTAAACCGCTTGAACCCGTCGGAGCGATCGCCCGCTTGAGCTCGCCAGTAGGCGATCGCACTCGGACTATCAATATAATCCCTAGCAATACCCGTTCCCGCTTCGTCATAGGCACCCGAAGCAACAATAACAACCTGATCTTGCCAGTCAAACTGTCTAGCGAGCTGCGTTTCGGGCGTCTGCAATAGCTGATGAGCACTGATTTTGACATAGATAGCGTCAGGAGGAAGAGAATAGTCTAGTAGCGGATGGAGCCAGCGTTGGTTCCACCAGCGAGAAACGCTAGCCCAAGGGGAAAGGCGTAGCTGATACAAGGATTTGAGTGCAGGATCTTGATTCTGGCTTTGGATGGTGGTGAGCAGGGTGCGTCGGTAGTCGGTTTGGCTCTCTAGGTTGGGCGCGATCGCATCTTCCACCAGCGTTTGACGAGCCGTTTGAGCGATCGCCAGCAAATACGAGAAAGGGCATCGATCCACACAGCTACTTCCCGCTGACAGCGCTCGCAGGTAGCCTCTAGGCGTATTCGTATAGCCCTGCATCGCCCAGTCTAAGCTCGCTAAATCTCTCCTTATCCCAATCTCACCCTCAGACTGTAGAACAGAACCAAATACAAGAGTAGTTCCCTGCTGCACAGACTCAGAGACTGACTGAGTAAAGCGCTGATCGTTCTGCACCTGAGCGCGATCGAGTAAATAGTCAATGCCAACCACTTGAGCCTGCAACACACTTAGGCGGTCAACAATTCTAGCGAGATAGGCCCGGTCCATCGGATTTGGCACGCCGTTGGGAAATCCCTCCCTAATCGCCAAATCGTCGATCTCAACTAGCAGCACAGGTGGCGATTCTGTTGGAACTTGTCCTGTGATATTTCTGTAAGCGGCTTGAACTTGCAAGCGACGAGCCGTTATCGCTTCGGTTGCTGGATTGAACAGGCTGAGGCCAGCAATCAGGCACAGAGCAGCAGTTTGCCAGCGAGTGTGGGGTAAAAGCGTACTGATTCGAGACCGCCAGCCGACGGGCTGTAGCTGGAATAGAACCGCGTCACTATGGCGAAAGAGAGAGGGAACCAGATGGGCGGAAGGATAGGTGAGATTGCTTTCGGAGCGAAGGAACTGGCTGGCTTTTTGCAGGGCGGTGTGGACATCGTCGAAGCGGGCCAGGCTCTGCATGAACTGGATGAGAAAGACCTGGGCAACGCGGTTGTGGATAGGTTCGCGCATGACGGCGACCTGGTTTAGTCCGATGTCGATCAAAGAGTTAGCGATGTCAAGCCCTTTGCATGAGTTGAAGAGAGCAAATTTTAGACCCTGCTGTTTGGCTTTGCGCAGGTAGGGATCTAGCTCGCGTAGAGAGAGGGTGGTGTGAGGGGCGACCGCAATCTGTCCACCCACTGCGTTCGCCTCGTTGCTATGGCCAAAGAACAGCAGCATATCCCAACCGGGAGTCGCCTGGATGGTGTCGCAGATAGTTTGCTTGAGCGCGGTGGTGTCTAGACCTGGCTGCCAGCCGATGACCTTGATCTGGGCGAGTCGGCTGAGAGAGGCGATCGCATCCAACTCCGCTTCGAAATCCAGTCCCGTATCATCGCCCAAAATCACCAATACACGAGCAGCCACATGTGATTGGCTTGTGCTCGTCGCCGACTCACGCACATTTGTCGGCAGTCGAGCTATCCGCACCTGCCCGGTCGAGCCAAACTCCGCGTTGATCTCCCACTCTTCCCAAGGCCATCGACCTAGGTCAATCGGATCGCAGGTGATTAGCAGATCCAGTTCTTCTGCGGCCTTTTTCCCGCCTAGCTCGCTGCGAATGTCAAATAGGATTGCGCTTCGTAGCCATTGATGGAACTCATACAGCAGCCTGGCCTCGGCCTCTACTAGCTGCCCGTGCCAGTCTGTTTTGGCCGTCAGCTGCCCAGAAATAACGGCTTTTCCCCTCAGCCTCGACCGAAGCGCTGACTGATAATAGTTTAGATAGATGCGCTGCCAGCTTTGGTAGAGCGTTTCCACTTTGGCTGGATAGGGAAGCTTTGCCGTTAGCTGACGCCCTTTGCCCCAGGTCAGCTCAAAGAAGCAAACCTGTTCAACCTGAGTGACTTTTAGCCTGTAATCTGCCATGGGAAAAATTGTAGACCAGAGGAAGTACAGACCGAATACAAGGAGATTTTTCTGAGACGACAGGGATTATTCAAGAGCGAGGCTGCAATCATCGCCACTTGATCGATACAGTGTAGGTGCTCAAAGGAATTTATAGCCGCTTAGTAACTAGCCGCAGGAGACGCACGAATGTCCACCGCTCATGAAGCACCGCTCGATTCGAAGCAGATCAATTCGGAGCAGACCGATTCAGAGCAGGCCAGTTCGGAGCGGACAGCGGCAGCCGATAGTTCACAGCCAGACGATACCCGGTTTAGCATTTTCCAGCTGTGGAATATGAATATTGGCTTTTTGGGGATTCAGTTTGGCTGGGGCCTGCAAATGGCCAATATGAGTTCTATTTTCGAGTATCTGGGGGCAAGCGCTCATAATTTACCGATTTTGTGGCTAGCTGCACCGCTGACTGGGCTGATTGTACAGCCGATTATTGGCAATCTCAGCGACCATACGTGGGGAGTGCTAGGACGTAGGCGGCCCTATTTGCTGGGTGGGGCGATCGCCGCAGCGATCGCGCTGGTGCTGATGCCGCGTTCATCAACGCTGTGGACGGCAGCTGGACTGCTATGGCTGCTAGATACCAGTGCCAATGTCAGCATGGTGCCTTTTAGGGCATTCGTGGGCGATCTGCTGTCAAAAAAGCAGCGGACACAGGGATTTGCAATGCAGAGCGTGATGGTGGGGCTCGGTGCGATCGCGGCCTCCAGTATGCCCTGGCTGTTCAACCATGTATTTGGGGTGGACGCTTCGACTAGTCCTAGCCACCGCATTCCGCTGACAGTGGAATACTCCTTTTATCTAGGAGCGGTGCTGTTCCTGGGAACAACGGTGTGGACATCCGTCACGACCGCCGAGTCACCGCCAAAAGATTTGGCTCGGTTTGAGCAGCGGCAGGCAGAGCGCGGTGGCATTTTCAATAGCCTGCAAGAAACGCTGCGGGCGCTGCAACACATGCCCAAGACTATGCAGCAGCTAGCCTGGGTGCAGATATTCACCTGGCTGGGGATTTTCTGCTTTTTCCTATATTTTCCACCGGCGGTAGCGCGCAACCTGTTTGGCGCGGCGCAGAATGACTCGGAGCTATACAACGCGGGCATTGAATGGGCTGGGCTGTGTTTTGCAATGTTCAACGCGGTCTGCATTCCATTTTCTCTACTGCTGCCATGGCTGACTCGGCGCATTAGTCGCAAGACGGTTCACAGCCTCTGTCTAGCGGCGGGCGGGGTCAGTTTGATCTCATTGCTGCTGGTTCACCGGCCCTGGATGCTGCTGCTGCCGATGGTGGGCTTTGGCATGACCTGGGCGAGCGCTCAGTCGATTCCCTACGCGATCTTGACCTACTCGATTCCCAATCAGCAGCGAGGGATTTATCAGGGGATTTTCAACTTCTTTATTGTGCTGCCAGAGATTGCGATCGCCCTCGGGTTCGGCTGGGTGATGGAGTACTGGCTGCATGACAATCGGCTGATGGCAGTCGTGCTTGGCGGCGGATTTCTACTGGTGGCGGCGGTGCTGATGCCGTTCGTCCAGGTCAGCGAGCAGGCCCTAGATGCCGCCGCTAACGATGGGCCTTTAGCGGAGCCTGTAGTTTCATGACGGCTAATGTGCTTTCAATCGTTTTGATCAAGCTAGATCGGCTGACTCAGCTGTTGTTGCTGGCAGTGACGGTGCTAGTGTATAGCGTTTTGGGTATGGCGATCGCCAACTCGCTATTTGTGAGCTATGTAGGCGCTGAGCATCTACCCCAGGCGTTTGTCTTGATCGGGCTGTGCTCTATGCCTGCCTACGCGCTGTTCTCACAGATTGTCGATCGCTACAGTCGTCCGCAGCTTTTTCGCTATGTGCTGCTGATATCAATAGTGGCCGTGATTGGGCTGAGGCTGCTGCTACTACAAGATGAAGCCTATGCTTACTACGCCTTGCTAGTGGCCATTTTCTTTCAGTGGGACTTTCACAACAATGTGCTATACCCTAGCTTGCTGACGGACTACTTTACGACGCTAGAGTACAAGCGCTATGCCCCTTATATCGGTATCGCTCAGGCGGTGGGCACGCTGTTGGGCGGCGGGCTAACTGCGCTGCTATCTCACTATTTTAGAACCCGAGATTTGCTGCTGTTTATGCCCGTAGTGTTCTTGATTGGATTTGTGCAGCTAGTGTATTTGGAGCGATCGCAGCGGCAGGTAAACGCGGGAGCACCCAAACATTCGATTGGCGTTCTAGAGTCGCTAGGCACCTTTCCAGAGCTGGTAAAACGCTATCCGCTAGCGCTGTTCTTGGCTAGCAGCAGCTTTTTGCTGGTGATTATCTACATCAGCTCTGAATTTTTGTGGTTCAGCATCTACGGTAGCCGCTTTAGCGACCAGGCGCTGACGGGCTTTCTAGGCGAGATGCGGATTGTCATTAGTTTGGTGCAAGTAGGCGTTATCTATGGGGCGACGCGGCCACTGCTAAAGAGTTTGGGCGTTGCGAGAATGAATCCGGTCTATCCGCTGACAACGCTGGTGAGCTTTGCCGGGCTGCTTTCTCACTTTGGTCTGCCAGCGGCAATCGGTCTACACATAAACGGTGACGCGCTGTACAAGGGCATCAATCTACCCGTTCATCAGCTCAATTACAATGCCATCCCTCGAGAATTTGTCGGACGGATTCGAGCGCTCAGCGACGGGCTGATTTATGCGGTCGGGCTCACGCTAGCCGGGACGCTGCTGTGGATTGGTGAAACGCGGCTGAGCCTGATCCAGATTGCCTGGCTGGTGGCTGGCTTGACAGTGGTACTGCTGCTGGTGCGGCTGCCGATGGGACGCTTCTATGCCAGTGGACTAGAGGGCATGATTCGCTCAGATAGTTTGGATCTCGATGAGTTCGATCTCTATCCAATTCAGCTAACGCCTCAATCGGCAACGGCGGTCAAAGAGCTGCTGACCGATAGCGACAGATACAGTCAGCTCAAGGGTCTAGAACTCGCTGCTCGTATGGGTCAGCCGAGTCAATTTCTAGCCGAAGTAGAACCGCTGGTAAGGACGGCTGCTCCGGCTGATGATGAGCTAGATAATCAGCCAGATAGCCAAGTCTACGAGCAGGTGATCGCTCTTTTTGACTCAATTCCCCTAGACTTGCAAGCGGATTTCGAAACCAAACTACAAGACACTACGCTGCAAGCCTTTGCTTTAGAAGTGCTGCTGGTCAACCAGTACGTTCCCACAAATGAGAACATTCAGACCTGGCTAGCTGATCAGAGCGAGGACATGCGGACGCTTGGCTTACTCGCTCACCTAATCGCTAATTCTGCCAGCGACCTGACTGCTACTGGTCTAGATTCCGCTGATCTAGACTTCGCCCATTCAGATCTAGCTCATACCTGGCCTAATCCACTGACGCCAAATGCCGCTCGCATTATTACCCGCGTAGTCGCCTACAGCAAAGAACCGCGTATAGCTTCTCTAATTCCCAACGTGGTGCTGACCCAAACTAGCCCAGATATTATTCGCACGGGTCTAAAGGCGTTGCTACCGCTCACTTTTCGTGGTGATAATGCCACGGCTAGCATAGCCCACAGCAAGCTCAACCACTATGACCCTATGGTCAAAATTGCCGCCTTGGATCTGCTGCGCATTACCTGCTGCGATCAGTGGCTATCTGCCATCGGTCACCGTTTGGGCGATGACGATCCGCGCGTGCGAGAGCGAGCCGCTAAAGCCCTTGCTGCCTACGGTCGTCCGGGAGTTGATCTTGCCAAAGCTAAGCTGAATGATGCTCGCATTGAAATTGTGAATGCGGCTATTACAGCGATTGGATTGGTGCGATCGCGCTCTGCCAGCAACGTCCTATTCGACTATCTAGCCCCGAGCTACGAGCTGCTAGCCAAGACCCGCCGCTGGCAAACGCGCCTACCGACAGATGCGCCTAGCTGGCAGGCACTGAAGGTCGCAATTGCTGACTATCACGACCGCCTAATTCAAAAGGTGCTCTACATTCTCTCAGCGCTTGGACACGCTCGTACGGTCAACGCGGTGAATCGCTTGCTAGCCACCAACGCCCAATCGGAACTAGAAAATGCCATTGAGGTTCTAGCTTCGCTCAATCATCGGCGATTTGTTATACCGCTAATGCCTTTATTAGAGGCGCTAGTGCCGTCAGAGACAGCACCTGAGCGAACTGGCGAGAAATCCGGTGAGGTGACACCGCTGTGGCTAAAAACGAAAGGCTATCGTCTGCTGCTAGAAGCCTTAGAATCAAATGACCGCTGGATTCAGGCGGGTGCGCTGATTGCTTTGGCGATGGTACCAGCTACGTTAGTAAACGCCCCGGACCCGTTTGTGAAGCAGATCGCCAGCCAACTTTTCGAAACGACTTTGCCTGCTGAAACCGCCATGAATCGACTGCTGCTATTAAAGACTGTTTCCCTATTCAAGAATCTTTCGCTAGATGAGCTGATGCTGATCGATGAGGGCTTGGACCAAACTCAGGTGCTAAGCGGGGCAACGATTTTCATTGAGGGAGACATGGCGGCCCATCTGTATATCATTGCCGAAGGGCAGGTGCAGCTAGTCAAAGAGATTGATGGGGTAAAGCGATCGCTCAGGCAGCTGGGCAAAGGTGACTATTTCGGTGAGGTGGCTTTGTTTGACGATGCGCCGCTTTGGGATGGTGCGATCGCGCTAGACAACTGCACCCTGCTCAAGCTAGAGAAAAATCGTTTCTTGAGCCTGATTACCCAAAGGCCCCACATGATTCTAGAGATCTGTCGCTTCTTGAGCCAGCGCCTGCGCGAAACCGATCGCTACCGATCGGAGAATGTTCCCAGCATTCGATAGTGACATGGTGCAAAGCGTAATCACCGATTACCAAGGCAGTGTACTGAGTTTGTAATTTTACCTTTCCTCACGGAAAATTATCTGAATAGGGTGCAACTACGTAGAAGAATAGATAGGTATCGTAGGCCAATTCAGGATAGAGCTAAGTTATGAAGCGTCGACACTTTTTACAGTTTGCAGGCTCTGCTTTGGCTGCGACAGGAATGAGTCAGGCTGACTTTTTGAACCAGGCTGACGGATATGGGCAGGCGATCGCCCAAAGCACTTCACAGGGCTCTCCTCGGAAGCTAGCGCTGCTAGTGGGCGTAAATGATTACCCCGGCCTGATTCCCGATCTGCGCGGCTGTTTGACGGATGTAGATTTGCAGTATGAGCTGCTAACTAGCAAGTTTGGCTTTGCGCCGTCGGACGTACTAAGAATTTCCGATAGCGAAGCGATTAAGCCCACTCGGCAAAACGTGCTAGACGCCTATAACGAGCATCTGGTGAAGCAGGCAAAACCAGGAGACGTGGTGGTCTTTCACTATTCGGGCCATGGGGTGCCAGTGAAAGACCCCGATCCGATCTACGAAAACAGTGACGAGAATGGTGCAATTCTTCTAAACGATCCGCTGCCCGACGTTGGCAGAAATGCGCCTCAGCTGCCGGTGATTATGGGGCGAACCCTGTTTTTGTTGGCGCGATCGCTTCAGACCAAAAACGTCACCACCATCCTAGATAGCTGTCATTCCGGCGGCGGCACCAGGGGTAGCGGCTTAGTTCGAGCAGTGCCACGCGACTTGCTACGAGAGGGCGGCTCTGGCTATGAAGCAATCCCTGCTGAGTTCGAGCTTCAGCAACAGCTGCTTGCAGACCAGGGACTCTCACCAGAAGAGTTTTTGGCAGAGCGCAAAGCAGGCATCTCGAATGGACTCAGTATTGGCTCAGCCCAGTTTAGCGAGCTAGCCTTAGACGCACCGTTTGACGGTTTCCGAGCAGGCGCGTTCAGCTATCTGCTCACTCGCTATCTGTGGCAGCTACCCGGCAGCACCAGGGCAGAATCAATCAGAGTCAACCTGACCCGCAGTACCAAGGCCGCTGCCGCCGCCAAACATCACTCTCAGGTGCCGCTCTTTCAATCTGCGCCCGGTAGTGACAGCCTAAAACAGCCAATTTATTTCACTGCTCCCGATAACGGTCCGGCGGAAGCCGTGGTCACCAACGTCAATGGCGACCAGGTGGAATATTGGCTAGGCGGGCTGTCTTCCCAATCGCTGTCGGTAGCAGATGAGCAGCAGAGATTTACGGTGCTGAGTAGCACTCGAGAGGCAGTAGCGGAGATAGAACAGATTTCTCGAAATGGGCTGCGGGCAATTGGCAAACGGCTCTCGGGTGAGGGTGAAATTGTCAGCGGGATGCTGCTGCGCGAAACGCTGGTGGGGTTGGAGAGTAATCCGCAGCTAAAGGTGGGCGTAGATCCGTCGCTAGGTGAAGAGGTTGAGGAGGCGATCGCGGCTTTATCCAGCGCGTTGGTTTCTGAAGGGAGTGGGCGATCGCAGCTAGCCGTCGCCGCCGTCGATGGAGAAACTGCCTTTGACTATCTCTTTGGCCGCATGACCGAGGAGTATCAGGCAGAGCTGAGCGCCGACGGCTACACAGACTTGCCCCCGGTCAACACAATCTCTCTATTCTCTCCTGCTTTAGAGCCTACGCCAGCTTCGTATGGACGAGTCGATGAGACCGTCGCTTCAGCCGTTAATAGGCTGAAGCCGCAGCTCAAACTGTTGCTAGTCAACAAAGTATTAAAGGCACTGTCTAATACCTCTTCTTCCTTGCCAGTATCGGGCGAAATCTTTACCGTAGGGGGCGGACCGTCTGTTCCTCTATCTGGCTCTAAGGCATCAGCGCGATCGCTCGCGACTGACATAGATCCCTTCGAGGCGGGCAGTAAACTGCGCATTCGAGTGACTAACAGCGACCCCTCGAAGTCTCTGTATCTGAGCTGTCTAGTGATTGACCCAGCCGGAAAAATGACGGTGGTCTACCCCTACGAATGGGACGCGCCAGAAGATGCTTCGCTAATTCCACCGAATACTGAAGAGGTTATTCCTAGGCCAGAGGAAGGCAAAGCCTTCGAAGTTGGCGGTGCTGGCTTTTTGGAAGTGATGACGATTTCTAGCACGGGCTCTTTGCGAAATGCGCTGCGCGGCTTGCAGGAGATCTCTCGTAGCGCGGATGGCTATGTGCCGGTCGGTGGCGATGACAGCTTGGGCTTTTTAGGCTCTTTGCTGAGCGATTTTGACAATATTTCGCGGGCGGCGACCTTTGGCGTTGTGGATGCGGACAGCAATACGAGAGTGGTGGACGGGGGTGCGATCGCGATCTCTTCTACCGTGATCGAAGTGGCATAGCCTCTAGTCGTAAAAGCAAAATCTGTAGACAAATCTCACTTCTAAATAGTGAATATCGACAACAATCAACACCAGCTTTCCAACTATGAATATGCTTAAGCCTTTTTTAGTATTTGCTCTTCTCACGCTTGGAATCAACAGCATACCCACGGTTGCTAGTCCAGCAGTTGCTCAGTCCAACAGACAGCAAACTATCTCTGTCTCACAGCAAGCAGACCTAGACAGAGCCCATCAGCTCAATCAACAGTCTCTTGCGCTCTACCGAGAAGGGACCTACACAGAAGCTTTACCCATTGCGCAAGAAGCGCTCTCTATTTTTGAGAGAATTCTAGATCCCAACCATATCGATGTGGGCTATGCACTCAACGATCTAGCCGTTGTCTATTACGGGCTAGGAGAGGTAGCAGAGGCGCTGCCTCTCCTGGAAAGATCGCTAGCTATAAAAGAGGAGACAATTGGCGCTTATCATCCGGAATTTGCAGCCAACCTAAGTGACCTCGCCGTGATCTACCAAGCAGTAGAAAACTACCCAAAGGCGATAGAAACCTATGAACGAGCGCTGGATATCCAAGAAACAGTGGTTGGGAAAAACCACTCTGACTATGCCAGGACGTTGAACAATCTAGCGGAACTATACCGCGAAGTCGGAGACTATCCGGCTGCGATTGCTGCTTATGAACAGGCGATCGCAATCAAAGAAGCTGTCCTAGAGGCAAACGATCCGAGTTTAGCTACGTCGATCAACAACCTTGCTGCAATCTACCGAGATCAGCAGCAATATGACAAAGCAATTTCGCTCCATGAGCAAGCGGTTAATATCCTAGTCAACGCTTATGGAGAAGGCCATCCAGCCCTTGACACTGCCTTGGGTAATTTTGCCTCAACGCTGTTTGCGCTAGCCCTAGAACAGCACGATCAAAGAGAGTACGCAAGAGCAATTCCTGCCTACGAACAAACGCTTTCGCTTCTCAATGAAATATATGAACCAGATCATCCCGCCGTAAAAAACGTCTCTGACAATCTTGCTAGCGCCCTAAATAGTCAGGCCTTTGTCTATCAAAGTCAGCAACAGTACGAACCGGCGATCGCTCTGTTTGAGCAGGCGATCGCCCTGCTAGTAAAGATACACGGGGAAGACGATCCGGCTGTCAAGCAAGTTTCTGAGAATCTAGCAGTATTATACAGAGAGCGAGGATAGTCAGCGCGTGAAAAAACTACAACATTTGCTGATTGCAGTCTGTACGGCTGGTGCGATCGCTCTACCTCAGTTTACCTATACTGCCTCCGCCCAATCTGCTCCACCTTCAACGGAGTCACAGCTAGTTGAGGATGAAGCTGACAGCTTAGATCGACAGGTGATAGAACTCTTCAGCCAAAGTAGATACGCCGAAGCGCTGCCGATTGCCCAAGAATCACTCGCTATTAGGGAACGACAGCTAGGTCCAAATCATCCGAACCTAGCAACTAGTCTGAACAACCTAGCTTCTTTGCATAGTGAGACAGGCGACTATGCCACGGCGCAAGCTTTGTATGAACGAGCGCTGTCTATCAACAAAGCCGCCCTAGGAGCAGAACATCATCTTACCGGGCTGAGTCTTCAAAACTTAGCATCTTTGTATGTCACGATAGGAGAGTACGATCAAGCCGAGTCAATGTACAAGCAAACGCTTGCTATCTGGACGCAGACAGTTGGTGAAGACCATCCGGATATCGCAATCGTTTCAGCCAATCTAGCGGATCTGTATCGCACGACAGGCAACTATGCCGAAGCAATATCTTTCGGTAACAGAGCGCTTTCTATTCGCGAAGCTGCCTTTGGCCTGGAGCATCCGCTGTTTGCGCTCAGTCTGCACAACCTGGCGCTGATATATCAGACTAAAGGTGACATGATTACAGCAATTCCTCTATATGAGAGATCAATTGCCATCAGACAAGCGGCCCTAGGAAACGATCATCCATCAGTAGGCGTTAGTCTAGGTAATTTGGGCTCGGCCTATGCAGATCAAAACAACTATTCGAAAGCTACTGCTTTGATAGAACAATCAGTATCTATCCTGGAGGCGGCATATGGCGTCGATAGTCCAGATGCCATCGAGATGTTGAGTAGCCTAGGTACTATTTATGTTTCAGAAGGCGACTACGCGGCTGCGTTGCCGCTGTTTGAAAGAGTTTTACGTAGTCGAGAATCCAGGCTAGGTAGAGACCATCCTTTGGTAGGGCTCAGCATTACTAATCTAGCGGCAGTATATCTTAGAAGAGAAGACTACTCCCCTGCGATCGCGCTCTTTAATCGGGGAATATCCATACTAGAAGCGGCATATGGCGAGTCACATCAGCTGGTTGCTTCTAATATCAACAATCTGGCAATCGCCTACGAAGCTCAAAACGATCGGCAATCAGCAATTCCGCTTTACGAGAAGTCGCTTTCTATCATGTACGCGCTCTATGGCGACAATCATCCGAATATTGCCGCCACCTTGAACAATTTAGGCTTGGTCTATCGCAGAAACAACAATCCCGGTCAAGCGATTACTCTGTTTCGCTCCGCCAACTTGATCGAAGAGTACAATCTGAACAGCATGTTGATCAGCGCCTCAGAAACCCGCAGGCAAAAATATATCCAGAGCATTGAACAATCT
Source organism: uncultured cyanobacterium (assembly GCA_963793495.1). Classification (GTDB taxonomy): domain Bacteria; phylum Cyanobacteriota; class Cyanobacteriia; order Phormidesmidales; family Phormidesmidaceae; genus Phormidesmis. The sequence continues at coordinate 50,342 of CAWCAI010000016.1, read as the reverse complement.
ACTAATAGAAACGTTTCAATTCATCTAAACGATCGCTTTACCTCATCCGAGGTCAAAGCGCGAGCAGCGCAGCTAGCGATGGAGACTATCCTTCAAAGAAAAGGGCGAATTCTAGAAGCCGTCGCTAACACCTCGCAGCAGCTCAGGGCAAAACTATCTCCTGCGGAACAGTCTGTATTCGACGATCTCAACGCTGTTCGAGCAGCGCTAGCGGAACTACAGTTTAGCAAAGAGATCGATCAAACAGATCCAGACTATATCAATCGGCTGCGTACTCTAGAGGCTGAGGCCGAAGCCTTGGATGAGGGCTTGGCTCGTCGCAGCGCCACGTTCTCAGCGGCGGCTGAAGATATTTCAATAGGCTCTGTTCAGTCAAAAATTCCAACAGATGCCGCCCTAGTTGAGTTCATTCGCTACTATCCATACAGTGAAGACAGCATAACTTATTGGCTCAAACCTCGATATGCAGCCTACGTACTGATGACAAGTGGCAGCGTTCAGGCTGTAGATTTGGGCGATGCGACGGAGATAGATGCCACTGTAGGCGAGTTTAGAAAAGCGCTCAGCAACCGCTCTCAGCAGGCTGGTGCGATCGCCCGGCAGCTAGACGAACAGCTAATCGCTCCTATTCGCCCTTTCCTATCGGGCAAATCTCATCTGTTGCTTTCTCCAGACAGTCAGCTCAACCTAATTCCTTTCGATGCCCTAGTCGATGCGCAAGATCGCTACCTGATCGAAAGCTATCAGATCAGCTATCTAAACTCGGGCCGAGATCTGCTGAACTTACAGGTAGACGCGCCTAGTCGCCAAACGCCGGTTGTGATCGCGAATCCTAGCTATGAGGGGAACGCTGGCGGTGCCAGTAGCGGTCAGCGATCGGTAGATGCGAATGCTTTGTACTTTGGCAATTTGCCAGGGACGGCGGCGGAGGGAAGTGCGATCGCCTCCTTGCTTCCTTCTGCAACTCTCCTAACCCAGCAGCAGGCCACAGAAAGCGCTCTAAAGCAAGTTTCTGCGCCCAATATCTTGCATATCGCTACTCATGGATTCTTCCTGCCAGATGTTGCTTTTGTCGTACCCGGTGCAGATAGCCGCGCTGCTAGCTTTGATCTAGTAGATGTAGAAACGCCTGCACAGGTGACACCCAGCAACCTAGAAAATCCCTTACTGCGCTCTGGTCTGGCGTTTGCTGGTGCTAACAATCGCAGCAGCGGCAGTGAGGATGGCATCTTTACCGCGCTAGAAGCGTCGGGATTGGATTTGTATGGGACTGAGCTAGTGGTGCTGAGTGCCTGTGAGACTGGGGTAGGGGCGGCGAGCAGTGGCGAGGGCGTGTATGGGTTGCGGCGGGCGTTTGCCATAGCCGGAGCCGAAAGTCAGCTAATGAGCTTGTGGCAAGTAGACGATACAGGCACTAGCGAGCTGATGCAGCTTTATTATGAGAATCTGATGGAGAAGAAACAGGGCCGCAGCGAAGCGCTTAGAAATGCGCAGTTAGAACTGTTGAATACAGGCACCTATCGGCATCCGTACTACTGGTCAGCCTTCATCTTTTCTGGCGACTGGCGACCTTTGGAGTAAGCTAGCCGCCCGAGAAAAATCATACACAGAAAGTCTCTCTTATCTAATTGTGTTTCACTTAAAATAGCTAATCGTCAAAACAAACTAAGCTAGTGGTGCTGAGCGCCTGTAAAACCGGTATAGCTATAGACCCTCTTCAAACCAAGCGAAGTGCTTAGCAAGCAGTCTGCTATATCTATCAGCAGAAATGTATAAACAGAAAAACCTGATAAAAAAGAGTCCATGCTAGAGCGCGTTCTAATCACAGGGGGGGCTGGGTTTATTGGGTCTAACTTTGTCCGCTATTGGCAGACTAAAACAGACGCGCCGATACTAGTGCTAGACAAACTAGGCTATGCAGGAAACAGGAGCAACCTGACAGATCCAATCGAGTCTGGTCAGGTTCAGCTGGTAGTTGGTGACATTTGCGATCGCACTCTAATCTCGCAGCTCCTATCAGAAAACGACATTGACACGATCATTCACTTCGCCGCCGAATCTCACGTAGATCGGTCCATACTAGGTCCAGCGGCTTTTATCCAAACCAATGTAGTAGGCACATTTACGCTGCTAGAGGCCTTTCGCGATCGCTGGCAGGCCAACCAACAGCCCGAAAGCTACCGCTTCCTACATATCTCAACCGACGAAGTATACGGCAGCCTAGCAACTAATGCCCCTGCTTTCACAGAAAACACCCCCTACGCGCCCAATAGTCCTTACTCCGCGTCTAAAGCCGGAAGCGATCATTTAGTCCGATCCTACTTCCACACCTATGGCTTACCAGTTCTAATCACCAACTGCGCCAACAACTACGGTCCCTACCAGTTTCCAGAAAAGCTGATTCCGCTGATGTGCGTAAATATTTTGTCAGGCAAACCGCTCCCCGTATATGGAGATGGGCGAAATATCCGCGACTGGCTGCATGTCGCAGACCACTGCGCAGCACTCGAGCAGGTATTGCGAAAAGCCCAGCCCGGCTCCGTCTACAACATCGGCGGTAACACTCAGATCGAAAATCTTGATATCGTCTATCGGCTGTGCGATTTAATGACAGAACTCGCTGAGGATCTGCCCCGTTCACCCCACGGGCTAATCACTTTTGTCACTGACCGACCGGGACACGATCGGCGTTACGCCGTAAATAGCTCTAAAATTCAGCAGGAACTAGGCTGGTCGCCTACATACAGCTTTGAAAGGGGACTACGACAAACCGTAGAATGGTATTTGCAAAATCAAGCGTGGTGGCAGTCGCTGCTGGTTTAGGAAGCCACCTGCTCTAATCTACTGCTGAGGTACTCTACTTTTGCGTTGAGCGCTCGAATTTGGGCACTCAGTTCATCCATGTCGAGTTCGGCGTTTGTCTGGATCGAGGGCGGCATCGGCGGAGACTCTTGCTCGGCTAGCTTATCGGTATCATCCAGGTCTTTTAACTCGAAACTGTCAATGTCCAAGATGGTTTGATACTTTGGTCGCCCTGGCCAGCTGATTACTTTGGGATCAGCGTTGTATGGAAAGCCGTTCTGCAACTGGACAACCGTAAAGGCCGCTAGGTGTTGAAGAAGATATCTCAGGGTATAAACTTCGTTGTTATCGATCTGCGTCGTATAGGGATCGACCGCTGAGATGTCTCCATGAGTACCGCCAAATAGCAGAGTATCGTTGATATCAAGTAGGCCAACAGCCGCTGCGGAGGTTCTAGCCGCTGTGCCGCGATCCACCGAGCGCGCAGCCGGTTTAGCCGGCGCGGTGGATACAGCCGACGAGTTCGAAGGTGACTGGGTTCTATTCGAACGAACTACCTTTTGCCCGGCGCTATCTCTGGTTCTGTCTCTAATAGCGGTTTCTTTGGTAGCACTGCTATCTCGATGAGTCAGAGCAGAATCAGAACTAGAAGGCAATTGAGATGCGGTAGCAGCCTGCGTAGAAGGCTGGGCACCGCCAAAGAGAGCGCTGTTTAGCGCTGCGGACATTGGCTTAGATCGTATTCGGTTTGGATGGCTCTGGGGATCTTGCTGTTTATCAGAGACTGCAATCAAATCAAGGCTACGTAAAGAAGGGGTCTCGCGGGTGAGATCTTTTGTCAAAGAGTCTAATAGGGTACTGCCTGTAGAGTCTTGGGTTGGGGGGGCACTTGGCATGAGTAGGGACGACAAGCCTACAAGCTCTGAAGACCCCTCACGCAGTAGGTTGTAGGTCAGACTCGTCAGCTGGTAAGTGACAGCATCTTGTGTAGCATTCCTGCCGATAGCTCTTCTAATAGCGCCTTTTTTGCTGATACTTTGCCTACTGGTGACAAATTTACTGGTACTCCGACCACTAGTAGATTCGGGAGTATACGATTCGGTCAATCGTGATTTGTTTTGAATACTCGTTAGCTGAGTCATTTCCTTCTTGCCGCCTAGCTTCAAAGTAAGTTGTGAGTGGTCGAACGTAGCTTTTTTCTTCGCTGTAGCTAGTACGTAGAACCACGTAGAGCGGTTGCATCAATTCCCAAGCATTTTACATTTAGACACCTGTTCACACCACAAAGTTCCGTCCGAGGAGAGAACATACATTCTAAAGAGAAACGCTACTTGTCCTCACCAAATCGATAGCCTTTTCCGTATACCGTATGAATCAGGATGGGCTGATTAGGCTGTTCTATCTTCTTACGCAGGAGTCGCATTTGGGCGGCGAGGGCGTTGCTGCTAGGCGCTGATCCTTGGCCCCAGACGGCGTCATAGATCTGGGTATGGGTGAGTAGCTGGTGGGGCGATCGCATCAGATAAGCCAGAAGCTGCACTTCTTTTTCCGACAGCTCGGTTGATTTACCGTTGCGGCTGACTAGCTGGCTTTCAATTTGGAGAGTGAGATCGCCAAACCGCAGCGCAGCCTGTGGAGCAGAAACGGCAGACGGTGCTGGCCGACGGAGCAAAGCTCGAACGCGAGCCAGCAGTTCTCGCAGCTCAAAAGGCTTGATCAGATAGTCGTCTGCGCCTGCATCGAGGCCGTCAACGCGATCGTCGAGGGTGTCTTTTGCTGTTAGGAAAAGCACGGGCGTAGAGAGATAATGCGATCGCACTTGCTGACATATCTCTAAGCCGCTCATCTTTGGCAGCATCCAATCTAGAATTAGCAAATCATAGCGTCCGCTAGTAGCCATCTGCGCTCCAGCTTGCCCATCGCTGGCTACGTCTACGGTGTAGCCCTGTCGCCGAAGGAGTCGGGTGAGCGGATCGGTGAGTTCTACTTCGTCATCTACGAGTAGGATGTGCATTTGTCTAGAACGCTGATCAGTTCTTTTTCAAAAGAGACCTGGGCGCGGTTAGTGCGACCGCCGATGAAAAGCTTATCTGCTGTTTTGAGCGCCCATACTTGAGAGTGAGAGATGTAGCTCATGATGACACCGAGCATCAGCAGTCCGAAGCCTAGGTAAACAATGGGAATGCCCGGATCGGCTTTGATCTGTAGGCCGGTGCTACCGACAATCTCATCTAGATAGAGCGTGACATCGTTGACTTTGACGCTGCCGCCCTGACGGACGGTAGAGACGAGCTGTCCGCTCATGTCGTATAGCAATAGGGTGCCTTGCAGGTCTTGAGCAATTAGTGAGACGCCCGTGCTCATGTCCGGCTTAGTAGGCACCCAGGTTCCCCATAGTTTGGCCCCTTTCACATCTAATGGAGCCATCGCCAGCTCGAAAGTAGGACTGTTGTTTATCCGAACTTTGACGCCCCCAACGGCCCAATCTGCCTGATAGAGGGTGACATTCTTGTAGCGCAGCGGCTGGTTTACCCAGATAGTTTTACGCTTTACTTCTTCCCCCGTGCGATCCAAGACCGAGAGATCGGAGTAAAACTGATCGACGCGGCCTTCAGGAGAATAGTCGATCCAGAAGCGATTGACGTGAACTGACCAGTCTTTGGGAATCTGTGGCCCTGACCAAGGCCCCGCATCGAAGATGTTTTGAACCCTAAAGGTCTGACCGCTTGGGACCATTTCTTGGGCAAAGAAACCAGTCATAGAACCCAGGATGGCACCGCCGAGAATGAGCAGCATACTGGCGTGGACCACAATTGGACCAATCCGCCCAGAAAGCCCTTTGTGAGCGTAGATCATGCTGTCTTCGCTTTCACTTTTTTCGTAGATTTTGTATCGGTGTTCGCTGAGCTGCGATCGCAAGACCTCCCAATCCCCCGCCTCTAGCTCTGTGCTGAGCATCATCTTTTCAAACTGGCGAGGTTTGCTGTAGAAATTCCAAGTTCGTGAAAACCAGCGCAGGGCTGTGATCTGCCGAGTGAAGGTACAGGCCGTGAGGCTAGCGCCGAACAGGATCAAGATAGAGAGGAACCACCAGGTGCGATAGACGTGGTCTAGACCCAGTATCAGGATGAACTTCCACGTGAGGAAACCAAAGAGCGCCGGAGAGTCGGGATAGTTTTCTTGGTAGAAGGCGAGCCCTTGGCCCTGCTCGATGACGGTGCCGCTAATGCTGAAAATGGCGATGGTAAGAAGGAGTGCGATCGCGAGTTTGAGATCGGCTAGTAAGGGGAGCAGGTCTTTGCGGAAGTAGCGCTTTGTGGCAGTGGGCATGGGGGAGAGGGGGAGAGGGGAAATGCAACGGGTTAGGCGATTGGAAGCAGACGGGTGAGTAGTGAGAACAGGCCAAAACCGACCAGAAGCACACCGCTTGTAGGTGTAATCCAGCCGGACCAGCGTCTTAGTTCTAAAATTCGCTTGATTGAGGCGGTGAAGATGCCAGCTAGCATCAGCGGGGCGACGTAGCCAATGGTGTATGCCAGCAGTAGGGCAGCGCCTAAAGCTGGGTCGCCTTTCTCTCCGACCCAGGCCAGTAGTGTGGCCAGCACGGGGGTGCTGCAAGGCGAGGCGACTAGGCCAAAGGTAAAACCTAGCAGGTATGACTTGGCTGAGCGGGGAATGTTGTTTTGTAAAAAATCTGTGCCGTTGAAGGAGGGTAGGGGCGGTAGGGGTAGCGCTTCTAGCAGGTTTAGGCCCATGAGGATGGCGATCGCACTCACCACAATTGGCAGACCTACGCCTACCTGTCCATACACCCAGCCCAGGCTACCAGCGACAAGTCCTAAGCCAGCCAGCGTCGTTGCTAGTCCCAGCGCAAACCAGACCGATTGCCCTACTGCTTGCCAGCGATTTTCTAGCTCGTAGCTGCCCATGTAGCCTACTGTGATTGGCAGCATGGACAGCATACAGGGCGTCAGGCTAGTCAACAGTCCAGCTACTGCAATGATCCCAATACTGGCAAAAGATAGATGGCCTAGCTGACCTTCTACCCATCCGTTAGCAGACTGACTGAGATGATAGAGAAACAGTTGCAGGCGTTCGCCCATGTCAATAAATCCAGGTCAATGCCTTTTGATTGTATCGAAAGGCTGACGTGCCCTGCTAGGAGAAGCGCCTGAACGGCTTACGATTTGAGGCTATTTAGTCACTCTTGCTCTGGACGCAGAAAAGCTCGTAGAGACAGCACGTTTGTATCTCGTGATTCGCGTGCAACTCTAATCAGCAATCCCGAGGTTATCAGACTGGCAATCACTGAGCTACCACCATAGCTAAATAGAGGCAAAGGCAACCCCGTTGTCGGGATAGAGCCAGTAGCGACGCCGATGTTTATCAGCGACTGACCGACTAATAAAACCATGCAGCCAATCGCGATCAGGCGATGCACTGGCTTTTGAGACTGAACCGCAACTACCAAAGCGACTGTACTGTAAACGGCGAGAAAGAGCAGCAGAACGATACCGCCAATGAAGCCAAACTCTTCGGCAAAGACTGAAAAAATGAAGTCGGTGTACTGAATCGGCAGGAAGAATTCTTTTTGAGCAGAGAAACCATAGCCGGTTCCACCTAGTCCCCCTGAGCCGATAGCTAGCAGACTTTGAATGAGCTGATAGCCGTTCTCGGCTGGATCTGCCCATGGGTTGAGAAAGGAGATGATGCGATCGCGCTGATAAGACTTCAAGCTAATGCTGATCACTGCTGCCATAAGTCCAGTGGACGCAGTTAGTATCAGCTGCCGGTAGGGTAACCCCGCTGCTAGCGCAATCAGCCAGATTGTCATACCGCAGACAGCCGTCGTGCTGAGATTTGGCTGCGACAAGATCGCCAGCAGCCCTAGCGTAAAGATTCCTAGCCATAACAGCCGCGTCCGATTCGTCAGTCTGTGCCACTTACCAAATAGCTGAGCGCTATGCAAAACCAGAAACGGCTTCATCAGCTCTGAGGGCTGAATCAAGAACGGGCCAAACGGTAGCCAGCGAGTCGCCCCATTTACCGAAATCCCCACGCCTGGAATATGGGTGGCTATTACCAGCATCATGCACACCAGCAGCAAAAAGCCCGAAATCCGCATCATCTGGTGCAGCGGATGGCGAGTAATGTATCTAGAAATCAGCAGCCCTAGAAGAACCCAAACCAGCTGCACTAGAAAGTAGTGACTACCCCGTCCATAGTCATCTTCAGCCGCATGATACGAGGCGGAATAGAGCACGACTAGACCCACCGACAGCCATAGCAGCGTCAGCCAGCGCAGCAGCCGAGCTTCGAGCGCCCAGCCCTGCACCGAGAAAAATTGAGTGATGCCCGTCCCAAAACCAGCCGCAGCAGATAAGTTCAAAGATCTCTAGCGTGGACTATTGCCCAGCGTACATATGCATAAATGTTGTTAGAGCTATAGAAGATAAAGGTTCACGCTGTCAAGCACTTCCGTAGTTTCTCTGATCAACAAAATCCCCTCGAATTAACCGAGGGGATAGTGAGAGGAGAGCTGCGCCTACGGCTGTTTAACTAAGTCGGGTACACCTATCAGTGGGGCGTTCAATAGCGGTGTGGTCGCGATGGGGAGCGGCGGATTTTTATCCTGCGCGATCGCAAACATCTCCGTCCGAATCCGCTCTGTAATCTGAATCGTCTTCGCGTCATAGAGCTGAGTCAGCGCCTTCGGATACAGACCAAATCCAATAATAGGAATCAACAAGCAGGTGATCACGAATATCTCACGCGGCTCGGCATCAATTAGCACCTCATTTTCAATCAGCTCTTTGTTCTCAGGGCCATAGAAAATATCGCGCAGCATAGAGAGCAGATACAGCGGCGTCAAAATCACACCGACCGCCATCAGCATCACCACAATCAGCTTGAAGTTGAAGCCGTAGGCATCGCTATTCGCAAAGCCTACGAACACCATCAGCTCAGCGACAAAGCCACTCATTCCCGGCAGCGCTAGAGACGCCATCGAACAGGTCGTAAACATCGCAAAGATCTTTGGCATCTTGCGACCAATCCCGCCCATCTCATCTAGTATCAATGTGTGCGTGCGGTCATAGGTCGCACCCACTAGGAAGAACAAGCTTGCGCCAATCAGCCCGTGAGAAACCATTTGCAGCACCGCGCCACTCAAACCCAGGTTCGTAAATGAACCAATACCAATCATCACAAATCCCATGTGGGAAATCGATGAGTAGGCAATCTTCCGCTTCAGATTGTTCTGCGCAAACGAGGTCAGCGCGGCGTAAATAATATTCACCACACCAAAGATGACTAGACCCGGCGCAATTACCGCATGAGCATCCGGCAGCATTTCCACGTTCATCCGAATAATGGCGTAGCCGCCCATCTTCAACAAGATGCCTGCTAGCAGCATGTGTACAGGCGCAGTCGCCTCACCGTGGGCGTCCGGTAGCCAGGTATGGAAGGGAATAATCGGCAGCTTGACTGCATAGGCAATCAAAAAGCCAGTGTAAAGAAATAGCTGTAGCCTCAGCGGGAACTCTTTCGCTGCCAGCGTCTGCATATCAAAGCTGATAGTATCGCCGTAGAAGGCCATGCCTAGCGCGGCCAGCAGAATAAACAGCGAACCGCCAGCAGTGTACAGAATAAACTTTGTTGCTGCGTACAGTCGCTTCTTGCCGCCCCAAATAGAGAGCAGTAGATAAACCGGCAGCAGCTCTAGCTCCCACATCAGGAAGAACAGCAGCATGTCTTGCACGGCAAATACACCAATTTGTCCGGCGTACATAGACAGCAGCAAAAAGTAAAACAGCTTAGGCTTGAAGGTAACTGGCCAGGAAGCTAGAATCGCTAGCGTAGTGATAAAGCCAGTTAGCAGCACCAGCGGCATAGAGAGCCCATCAACACCCACCGACCAGCGCAGGTCGATCTGAGGCACCCAGGTGTAGCTCTCGTACAGCTGCATACCCGCACTGTTGATGTCGTAGTAATTGACGAAGGTATAGACAATCAGAGCGAAATCAATCAGACCGACTATCAGGGCGTACCAGCGAACGGTGCGTCCATTCTCGTCAGGGATGAAAGGAATCAGCAGAGCCGCCAAAAACGGAAAGAAAATAATGGTCGACAGCCAGGGGAATTGGTCCATAACGAAACTGATATCTGCGGCGTAAAGGGCGGCAAGCGGGCTAATAAAATATATCAACTAAGATAGGTTTTCTTTTCACACTGTAGAGAGAAAAATCAGAACTACAAAAGCATTCTTAGTTTTTCTTAAGGTGATAGGCGATGATTCGAGCTCGAGAGCCTTTCGGAATACCTAATGCCAACGTAACGATACTGCGACTTACGAAAGACAGCACTCAGCTTAGCACCACCTTGAAGATTGCTGCGCGAAGAACTTTCGAGCTCTAGTCTTTGTGGTCCAAGTCAGCACTTTTGGAGCTACTAAGGGGCTACTATTTCGAATCCACTTTCCCTGAGGGGATTGACTGTTAATTGCAGTTCAAATAGTCACAGTTCAAACTTCTCCATGATGTACAGCACGTTTTTACGGCCATCCGTATCGCCTCGAGCCAAATACAGATCGGCGGCTTTTTGCATGTCCGTACGACCGTTTTCTCTATCGCCTAAGAGCGATCGCAGCATACCCCGACTCAGATAGTATGACGGTGTTTCAGGACTCAGCTCGACTGCTTTGTCGATGTCGGCAAGCGCACCTTCGTAATCTTGCAGCTGAGTTAAAACGTTGGAGCGATTTGAGTAAGCACTGGCCGCCGCAGGTTCGTTGTCCCTCTCAGTCAAAAGCTCAATCGCGCGGCTGTAGTCTTTGATAGCAGCTTCGTGATTGTCTTGCTTGTCGTAGGCGTTGCCTCTGTTGTTGTACAGATCGGTCATGGTCGGATCGATCTCAAGGCCCTTGCTACAGTCTGCTAAAGCTAGATCGAACTGTCTCGTGGCAGTATAGGCCGTGCAGCGACCGTTGAGCATACCGGTATCGTTAGGGTTGATGGCTAGGGCCCTGCTGTAGAGATCGATGTTGTCCTGCGGGTTGGCTTCTGGGTTCAAGGAAGCAAAAAACGACTGGACAAATAGAGCAGATACTAAGTTGGGGTTGATGGCTAGGGCGTTATCTATTTCTTTGAGCGACTGCTCAACTTCGCCTTGTTCTAGCAGCGGAAACGCACGAGCCGTATGAGCTGGCGCAAAGTTGGGATTAAGGATTAGCGCTTGGTTGAAGTCGCTCATCGCACCTGATTTGTCGTTCAGTCGCGATTTGGCTTTGCCTCGCATCAGGTAGTCATCTGCCGTTTCAGGCTCTATAGCAACTGCCTTTTCCCAGTCTTCGGCAGCGCCTGCCTGGTCATTTTCATCGGCGCGAATGTTTCCTCGTAGTACATAGGCCGAGATTAACGAGGCATCTTTCTCAATGGCCAGATCTAGATTCTTCAGAGCTTCTTGCGATTGTCCTCGCGTATCCTGGACATAGGCCAATCCTTCATAAGCTTTGGCGTAGTCGGGATCTATCCGCAGGGCGCTACGATAGTCGGCTAGCGCCTTGTCATATTCGCCAATTGTCCAATTGATATCGCCTCTCAGATTCAAGGCGTCAGTACTCTTGCTGTCTTCCTCGATGGCCTGCGTGAACGTGGTTTGCGCGCCAGCATAGTCGCCTGTACTTTTTTGGACTTCACCTTTGGTAATCAAGGCCGTTACGTTATCGGGCGATCTCTCTAGAATGGTTCCTAGCTGAGTTAATGACGCTTCGTAGTCGCCTTCTTCGTAGTCGGCGATCGCTGCTTGTACCTCAGACGACACTCCTTGAGATCTCACGCCAATCAGTACCCCAAAGCCGATGATCGCTGCAACTGCGGCCAATCCCCAGCGCATGAAGATTTGGGGACGAGCTTTGGTAGTCTGAGGCGTCGGCTGATGGAGTGCGGCTTCGGTGACTACAGCTGTCTCGGCGGTGCTAGAACCCGACGGTGGAGCAGCTGGCAGCGGGGCTACGGCGGGTGCGGTACGGCTAGGCGGTCGCGATGTTTCAGTTGGCGGTTTGATCGAAGCAGCGGTGGGTAAGCTGGCCGATGGCTGCGTAGACAGATCTAATAGCGCAGTGCGCATGTCGGCAGCAGAGAAGTATCGGTTTTGGGCAACTGGCTGTACTGCTCTAGTGAGCACCTGGGCGAATGGCTCGCTCAAGTTGGGAACAAACTGCCGCCAGATGGGTTCGCCAGTGTGGCTGTCTGTGGGTAGCTGTTGCGGCGATCGCCCTGAGAGTAAATAAATCGCCGTCATCCCCAGACTGTATAAATCGCTAGAGAAAGTCGGCCTACCAATCGCCTGTTCAGCAGGCATGAACCCTGGCGTACCAATAGACCACGAGCTTTTGCCTTCGCTGTCAGCGACCGTATTCATCAGCTCTTTGACCGCGCCAAAGTCAATCAGGCATGGAAGCTGATCGACCTGTCGCAAAATGATGTTGTCTGGCTTGATGTCACGGTGGATCAGATTGCTGGTATGAACGTGGCTCAGCGGGTCTACCAAATGTATTAGGAGCGATCGCACCTGCTCTTCTGACCAGGGATTCGACACCAGGCTAGAGAGAGGCTGACCTTCGATCCATTCTTGAACTAGGTAAAACTGACCTTTTTCTTCAAAGTAGGCATACAGGTCAGGAATTTGGCTGTGCCCTTTGCCAACTGCTTCTAGTACAGCAGCTTCACGGTCAAAGCGCTGACGAACTAGGTCGAATACTTCAGGGCGATCGCTAACCGGCTTGAGCTGCTTAATCACACAGCGTCGCTGAGAAGGCATTTGCGTGTCTTTAGCTAAAAATGTCTTACCAAAGCCACCTTCGCCGAGCGCGTTCAAAATCTGGTAGCGGAGATTGATGAGGGCTGCCATAGGTCGGTTGATAGTGTTAAGACTTCAGTAATTGCTCCATTGTGATCACTTCACTGTGACGCTTAGATATTCCTAAACAATTGAAGCTTTATTAAAGCAGCCTATCAAATCCTCTAAGGATTTCGTTTCTTTGATGCCGATATATCTAAATTCCTTGCCATACAATCTAGAGGGTTATCAGGTAATGGATGAATTGACGGTCCCCTAATACATCGGGGAACCGCTATATCGAAATTTCAGCAAAGTTAACCTCAAACAAAAAAGGGAACGCCAAGATTAACTCGACGCTCCCTTTAAATTGTTTAGATTGAACCGAACTAGGTAAGTCCCGATACGAACACAAGACCTAGGACAGCACCGAAGACGATCAGCGCGTAGAACTGAGCGCGACCGTTCTCAAAGTACTTTAAGCCTTCGCCAGTTACCAGGGTGACAAAACCGGTTAGGTTCACGATCCCGTCGACAATTTTGATATCGACGTTCAAAACGCCTCTAGCCAGGTTGCGGGTGCCCTGGATGAAGACCTTGCGGTAGATATCATCAATGTACCACTTGTTGAGCGAGAGGTTGTAGAGGGGTTTGATTTTGTTGGCGATCGCACCCGCATCAATCTTTTTCGTACGATACATCAGCACCGCTAAGATAATTCCGGCTACTGAGATGGCGACAGACAGCCCGGCCATCCGCACAAACTCGCTCATATCCACCTCTTCCGCCAGCTCAGCCACCGTTAGCGCCTCACCCGATGGGTGAATAAACGCCTCGAAGTAGTTGGCAAACGGCGTACCGACTAGGCCAATTAGCACCGATGGGATCGCCAGCATCATCAGCGGAAACGTCATGCTCAGCGCTGACTCGTGCGGTTCTTCAGCGTGATGATCGTCGTGGCTATGCGTGTCGATCTCTAGCTCCTGAGTGCTCATCGCCCCGGGACCGAGAGACGCGCCAGCCATCTGCAAAGACTGCATCTTTACCTGCTTACGCAGTGCCGCATCGTTTCCTTTGAACTCGCCTTCAAAAGTAGAGAAATACATACGGAACATGTAGAATGCTGTCGCACCTGCGGTGACCCAGCCAATCGCCCACATCACCGGATTCACTTCAAAGACAGATCCTAGAATTTCGTCCTTCGACCAAAAACCAGCAAAGGGCGGCAACCCAGAAATCGCCAGCGTACCAATCAAGAAGGTAATCGCCGTAATTGGCATGTACTTTCTCAACCCACCCATCAAGCGCATGTCTTGAGCCAGCGTAGGATCGTGCCCTACCACCTCTTCCATACCGTGAATGACTGAGCCTGAGCCTAGGAACAGCATCGCCTTGAAATAAGCGTGAGTCATCAGGTGAAAGAGGCCAGCAGTATAAGCGCCAACGCCCATCGCCATTACCATGTATCCCAGCTGAGACATCGTAGAGAAGGCAAGACCCTTTTTGATATCGTTCTGAGTGATCGCGATCGAAGCACCTAAAAAGGCCGTAATCGTTCCGACCCAGGCAATCACGTTCATGACCGTTGGGATCTGCTCAAAGACAGGATACATCCGAGCGATTAAAAAGACGCCTGCTGCTACCATTGTCGCCGCGTGAATCAGCGCAGAAATGGGGGTTGGACCTTCCATCGCATCCGGTAGCCAGACGTGCAGCGGGAACTGCGCGGACTTCGCCATCGGTCCCATGAAGACCAGAATGGCAAACAGAGCTGCCAAACCACCAGAGACAGTGCCGACACTGACTAGCTCGCTCAAGCGATCGCCCATCAGCTCAAATTCAAACGTTCCAGTTGCCCAGAACAGACCCAACATGCCGAGCAGCAGGCCAAAGTCACCAACGCGGTTAGTGACAAACGCCTTTTGACAGGCATCTGCCGCACCATCGCGGTCATACCAGTAGCCAATCAGCAGGTATGAGCACATACCCACCAGCTCCCAGAAGACATAAACCTGTAGCAGGTTAGGGCTGACCACTAGGCCCAGCATAGATGAGCTGAACAAGCTCAAGTAGGCGTAGAACCGCACATAGCTAGGATCGTGGGCCATGTAGCCATCGGTGTATATCATCACCAAAAAGGCCACAGTGGTCACAATCACTAGCATCACCGACGTGATGTGATCGATGGTAAAACCCATGTCGATGTGAAAATCACCAGCAGAGGCCCATTCGATTAGATAGGTATAAGGTGCGTGCCCTTGTAGCTGACTAGCTAGCACCATGATAGAAAGTGTCATCGCGGCCCCAATCAGGCTGACGATGAAAACTGCGACGGGCTTTCTCAGCTTGTTCGTCGCTTCGTTGTAGCTGATTAGTCCTGCGCCGACGATAGCCGCACCCAAAAGCGGTAGGACGGGTATCAGCCAGACGTATTGATAAATGGCCTCGACAGATTCCATTGTTAACTCCATTTCTTGCCAACCCAAATTACTAACTAGTTGGCCTATGAACCAGTTGGCAAACAGACTATATATTGCCACACACTGTCTGTCTGGTTGTGATGCTTTAGAAGGAGAATGCTACGAAATATCAACTTTTAATCAAATAAAAATGTTTTGTGAGGCGGATTCTGCATTTAAAGGTATGGAACGGTGAGCGCTATTGAGCTTCTGTTTCGCCAGCCGGTTCCTGAATGGTGGCTAATCGCGGTGAGGATTCAACCGGTAGATTATTGAGTTCGACAGTAGTAGTTGCGATTAGTGTTTGTGCCTGAGCGTAGGCCGTAGTGCCCTGTGGAATGGTGCGCAAACGATCGATGATGGCAGTTAGCTGTGCGCTCTTGTTAGCGACGGCGAGCGGACTAGTAGACTGCTTGATCTCACGAAGCGTATTTCGTAGAGATTGCAGCTGTTGAGCTGTAGCTTGCTCGATTTGATAGCGTTTACGGATAGCTAATAGATTCTCCTGATATTGGGCTTTGACAACTTTGGCTTCAGCGTATTGAGAGGAAGATGTCTCTATTTTCTCTAGAGATTTGAGAGCGTTCTGCCATAGTCGGGAGATCTCAGCCCATTTGTTCGCTGGATGGGGGGCGTTTTGGCCTGTAAGTGCAGCTTGCCAGCCCTGCTGTTTTGCGATCGCAATCCACTCTTCTTCAACAAGCAGTGGTGAGCGAGCGACAACCTGCTCAGCTTCGGCGCTCAAAGCCGCTAGCTGATGCACCATGATCTGCTGTAAATTTTGCTCGTAGGTTACCCGTTTTCCCTGAGCCGCTGCGTAGTTTGAATCCGAGACAGGCACTTGGCCTAGAAAATAGATTGCCTGCTGCCAAAGCAGGGCTGCTTCTCCCCACTGCTTGGCTGTACTCGGTTTGGCAATGTCTGGGAGATTTTGACCTTTTAGCGCCGCTTGCCAGCCGAAAGTGCGGGCTCTTTCAAAAGCGCTTTGCTGACTTAATAGCGGCAATAAGGGGGCTATGGCGGTCGGCTCAGGCGCTATCTGCTGGGCCGAAACCGCACTGGTTTCAGCCGAAAGACCTTTAGGAAGTAGAATTTGAGCGCTTGGCAGGTCGCTGCTGTGGGTGGAACTGATGGGGGAGCGCTGCACCATGTGAACGGTAGTAGTCGCAAGCACAGCAGCAGTACCGACGCCCATGGAAACGCTAGCTAGCGGGGAACGGAGTCGAACCGGATCGAGGGAAGTGCGATCGCGTAAACCAGGCATAGCCAATATTGAGTGGATTACCGCTGGCTCTACTCCGCTGCTTTCTAGTCAAAGCCAGACCATAGGCAGAGCATTGTCGTTTACTTCTACAGCAACTAACTCTCGGCATCCGGTCAATTTTACACAAATGCTTTGGTTGGACACTCACACCAGCCGAGTAAGCTGTACTCGATAGCGCTGCTTTTTCGTCACCGCCATTTCGCCAATTTCCAATCGCCCCTTCCCTCGAATCGCAACCAAATCGCCTGACTGCAGCGTTCGGCTTGCCTGTGTTACTGTCTTCCAATTCACCCGCACATCGCCGCCTGCGATCATATCCGCCATCTTGCTACGCGACATGCCAAACCCAGCCGAGGCCAGCGCGTCTAACCGCATGGAAGCCTCCACCGTCGTCATTTCTTTTTTCTTGGGCTCTCGCACCCGCAGTTCGCCCATCTCTATTGGCTGCGTCTTTACTGGAACAGAGCGAACCTGAGTCAGGCTCGTAGTCAAAAATTCAACTAGCTCAGGCACCACAATCGCCTGAGCGCCTCTCTCACCTAGAACAATAATGTCGCCTACCTTCGCACGCACCAGACCAGTCCCCAATAGGGAGCCTAAGAAGTCTCGGTGAGTCGCCGTATCGAACAGAAAATTGCCCGCAATGTTGATAGCTGCTAAGGGAACAGGTATTTCGTCTAGCGGGATTTCGGCGCGAGCAATCATCAGCCGCTGACGTTCTGCTTGGGGGTAGCCGCCGCTTGCGATCGCATGAATATCGCTCAACCGACCAAACGCTTCTAGCGCTTCAGCCAGCTCTGGCGGAGAGAGAAAATCTGTCGCCACCGGCTCCCAAGTCCGAATCGCCTGCTCTGCTTGATCAATAATGCGAGATAGCGCCTCCTTGTTATCAGAGTGCTTGAGAATGTCTTCTTTTGGGAGCATAAAGGGAATTTACTTCAGACTGGTTCTTGGAAGATTGTCTAGACCGTAGCCACTTCCTTCTTTTCAGCGACACCATTGACAACCTCAGGCGCGATGTTGAAATTATCCGCAATTACTCGGGCGGTCATCTTGGCGCACATCATTACAGAAGGCGTACCGCCGCCTGGCTGTGTATTTGCACCCACTAAATAGAGATTGTGGATGTCTTCACTTTGATTGTGAGGACGGAAGAAAGCGCTCTGCACCAGCACAGGCTCTACGCCAAACGCATTGCCAAGATAGCTGTTCAACGTACCTTCAAAATAGTCAGGTGTGATATGGCTCTGGTAGACTAAACGCTCTTTGAGGTTGGGGATGTAGCCGCGCTCTTCTAAGAAAGTCAGGACTCTATCAGTCAGCTTTGGCCCTTCAATATCCCAATTGATATCACCGCCGTTGTTTGGAACGGGTACGAGCGTGTAGGCCGCATGATGTCCAGGCGGGGCCATACTGGGATCGGTCAAAGATGGAATGTGCAGGTACTGAGAGAAATCAGGACTGAGAACTTTTTGATCGAAGATTTCTTTGAGCAGTTCTTCGTAGCGTGGACCAAGAATAATATTGTGGTGCCTGAGATCTAGCTCCTCCGACTCGTCGGCTTTGAAGCCAAAGTAGATGACCAGTACCGACATTGACTGGCGAGTCATCTTCACCTTCAGATCCTGGTTGATAAAGCGATACTTCGGGTCAATCAGCTTCATGTAGGTATTGGCGTAGTCGCCGTTAGAAGCAACCAAATCGGCAGCGTGGTAACTACCATCTGCTAGCTCAATACCTTTGGCTGTCTTCTTCCCAAATAGAAGCGAGCCCTCAACGTCGATTTTGGCAACTTCGCTGTTGTAATGAATAGTGCCGCCCAGCTCTTCAAACTTGCGTACGAAGCCCTGTACCAGCGCACCGGTTCCACCCATCGCGAAGTGGATACCCCAGGTTTTTTCCACGAAGTGAATCATCGCGTAGATGGCAGGGACCGTCAGCGGACTGCCACCTACGAGCAAGGGCTCAAAGCTAAAGACCTGGCGTAGTTTATCGCTCTTGAAGTAGCTTTTGACAAAAGAAAAGAGAGGGCGAATGGCGTCTAGCTTTACTAGGTCTGGAGCAACTTTTAGCATGTCTACAATGTTGCCAAAGTAGGTGTAGCCCACTTCAATAAAGCCTCGATCAAAAATGGCTTTGGCCGCTTCATGGAAACGCGCGTAGCCTTCGAGATCGTCAGGTTCAATGGCTTCAATTTGGCGGAGCGTATTTTCTGGGTCACCGTCGTAGTCGAAATAGGTGCCATCGTCGAAGTAGATGCGGTAAAACGGCAAGATAGGAACGATCTTGACGTACTTGGAAGTGTTAGGACCGCCGCTGACGCCGGAGCGAATGCGATCGTTGGGGTCCATGATTTCTTTAGGAAAGTCAGGTTCGCCCAAGGCGGCAGCGCCTTTCTCCAAGGAAAAGAGCTCTTCGATAAAGTGAGGGACGGTCAGCACAGTCGGCCCCATGTCGAAGGTAAATCCCTGCGCTTTGCGAACGTATGCTCTGCCGCCGGGTGCATCTAGCTTTTCAAAGATGGTGGTCTCAAATCCTAAACTTTGTAGACGAATGCCCAGGGATAATCCACCGATCCCGGAACCAATAATGATGGCTTTTTGACGACTCATACGTTCTCTAAAACTGACTACACATTTCTTAGTATAGACCCGTATAAACGCTTATTTGATAGTGTTGGGAAAAGAATGAGTAGAGGAGTATGGGCCCACAGATATGGTTTCGACGAACGGTCGCCGCTTTGTGACAGATAGATATATTAATCCGTCAGAGCAAGGTACCTACGAAGATAGTCTGAAGTATTACCGCGACCTCAATAATGTCGTCGATACCTCCAGGCAAGAGGGCCGTGATGAAGGTGAGATCCGTGTCATTGTGCGATTGCTAGAGAAACGCTTTGGACGGCTACCGGACGATGTCCTCAATGGTATCCGGTCGCTAGCAATAGAAGAACCAGAGGTTCTAGGTGAAGCCCAAACAGACTTTGATAATCTAAGCGATCTAGAAAAGCGGCTAGACTCGCGTGCTATGCGCTGAGAGCAACTTACCAATAGCCGCGCCGGGATCGGGCTGCCTCATCAGTGACTCGCCAACGAGGATGGCTTTTGCGCCCGCATTTGTGACTGTACTGACATCTTCGAAGGTGTGGATGCCTGATTCACTGACTAGGAAGAGCTGCTTTTGAGCGATCGCATCCCCAAACTTTTCCACAACTTTCTCAGTCGTTTTCAGGCTCACCGTAAAATCTTCCAGATTGCGGTTGTTAACGCCAATCAGCTCAACGCCATTGATTACAGACACCCGCTCAAATTCCTCAGCGGTGTGCGTTTCTACTAGCGCATCTAAACCTAGAACCTTTGCAATTTTCGTAAAGTATCCAATATCCTTATCCGGCAGAACAGCTGCGATTAGTAGAATTGCATCAGCGCCAGCGAGTCTAGCCTGGTAGATCTGATAGGGATAGATGATGAACTCTTTGCACAGGAGTGGCAGATCTACAGCTTGACGAATCTGGCTAAGATAGGTGAAGCTACCTTGGAAAAACTCGCTGTCGGTCAGCACTGATAGGCAAGTAGCACCGCCAGCCTGATAGCTTTTGGCAATTTCGACCGGATCAAAGTCCTCTCGAATGATGCCTTTGCTTGGCGATGCCTTTTTCACTTCTGCAATTAATGCCGGACTTTGCTCAGCCGCTCGCGATCGCAAAGCATTGATAAATCCTCTGGTCGCTGGCAATCCCTGAACCTGCCGCTGCAAACCGGCCAAAGGCATCTTTTCACGCAGGCGAGCGACCTCAGCTTCTTTGTGCCACACAATTTTTTCGAGAATATTGCGAGGCTCAGCGTCAGGCACGTTGATTTGGTATTCAAGGTGCCTGACGGAGATAGGGGTGCTAGGTGGACGGCGACGGATTTGCATACTTCCTCAGGCTGCGGTTACTTTTGCTTTTTTGTAAGCTTCATCTAGGACTTCTGAGAGTGTCGGGTGGGTATGGACGAATTTGGATAGCTCGGTGACGGATTGCTTTTGGGCGATCGCATTCGCCGCCTCCTGAATCAAATCCGCCGCGTGCAGCCCAATAATATGAGCACCCATAACTTCACCGGTATCTTTCCGGTAAATCACCTTAGCTAGCCCTTCAGTCTCTCCTTCTGCTAGCGCCTTAGAATTTGCCTTGAAATAGCTGCGAACCGACGCTACTTCGTAGCCTTCCTCCTTGGCCTTGGCCTTGGCCGCAGGCTCAGTAAGTCCCACAAAGCTCACCTCAGGGTGGGTAAAGGCCGCCGCTGGGATAGCGTTGTAGTCAACCGTGCGAGACTCTCCGCAAATATTATCAACGGCCACAATTCCTTGCGCAGACGCAGAGTGAGCCAGCATCATTTTACCGTTGGCATCGCCAATTGCATATAGATGGGGAACCGGCTTACCATCACGCAGCACTGCTAAGTGCTCATCTACAGGAATAAATCCGCGTCGATCCGTTTCGACCGCAACCATATTTAGGTCTAGGTTTTTGGTTGCTGGAATCCGACCAGTTGCTACCAGGCAGGCATCGACTTCTATGGTGTCAACAATTTCCATTGTCTTCGGATCGGCTAGCTCAATCACCACAGGCGAACCAGGCGTGACTTTTTTGGCTAGTAATCCAACGCGAGTCTCAATATCGCGCGGCTTAATTAGCATCCGCTCTGCCTGCTTAGCAATATCAGGATCGAACGTTGGCATCAGCTGATCTAACGCCTCAATGATCGTTACCTCAGAGCCTAGCGCGGTATAGACATCCGAAAATTCTAGGCCAATGTAGCCACTGCCAATAATCGCCACCCACTCAGGTAGCCAGTCTAGTCGAACCGCTTCATCGCTGGTGTAAACCGTCTTCCCGTCTGTCTCAATGCCTCTAGGTACAAACGGAATTGAGCCTGGAGACAAAATAATATCTTTGGCGGTGATCGTTCGCTGACCGCTTTCATCTTCAATAGAGACCTTTTGACTGCTGGCAATCTTGCCCCAGCCTCGAATAATCTCCACGCCGAGCCGAGTCAAACTACCGGTCAAATCGCCCTGAATCTTACCAACCAAATTTTTCGCGTGGTTAGCAATCTTTTCGCGATCAAACCCAACACCCGATAGGCTAATTCCCATGGCTTTCAGATGCTGCTCATCTCGCATTTCACGTACCTTGCCCGAAGCAGCCAGTAGCGCCTTTGAAGGGATACAGCCTCGGTTTACGCAGGTTCCACCCATGTCGCCCGCTTCGACGATGGCCGTCTTTAAGCCCCGCTGCACCGCATGTAGCGCCGCTCCGTGACCGCCCACGCCCGCGCCAATAATCACCAGGTCGTAATCAAATGCTGAATCCACTGCGCTCTCCTTATAGTCACTCCTATTCTCAACCTAGAAGGTGACTTTGGACAACTCCGGTTTTCCCTTCCTCCGCTTCCTTTCCACTCTCCCCATTCCCTATCTCTCAAACACTTATCTCTCAAACAGCAGCTTCAAACTCCTCTAGCCCGCTGCCGCTTCGCCTCATACAGTAACAGCGCCGTCGAAATCGCCACGTTCAACGACTCCACCCCTGACATCACTGGAATTTTCACCGTCTTAGACGCACAGGCCATCAGCTCACCTGACAGCCCCGCACCTTCATTTCCCATCAAAAATACCGTGGGCTGACGCAGATCCAACTGCCAGTAATCAAGCTCTGCGACGGCTGTAGTCGCAATAATCTGAGCGCCGTTTTCTCTTAGCGTTCTGGCCTGAGTGACCACATTCACAGTTGCCATCGGCATCCGAAACCACTGCCCAGCCGATGCTCTTAGCACCTTCGGATGACCTAGATCGACGCTGTCGTGACTGATCCAGAGCCCGTCGCTCCCTACGCCTGCTGCGGTGCGGATAATCGTGCCGAGGTTACCTGGATCTTGCAGCGTCTCTAGAATTACCCCCAAGGTAGCGGTGTCTTTGGGTTTACCTAATTCTGATGCCCAGACATTTCGACGAGGGGCGATCGCAACTACCCCATCGGGCGTCACAGTACTAGCAATCGACTTCAGCACTGCTAGCGAGACGAGTTCGACTTGGGCTGAAAGGGCGATCGCTCGCTCACACATCTGCCCATATCGCTCCTGCCAAGCCTCCGTGAAGCAAAGCGTCTGCAGGGGATAGCGAACATCGCAAGCCGCCTCGATCAAGTTAGTTCCTTCTAGCAGCAGCACCGACTGCTTTCTACGCTCTTTTGGCTGCTGAAGCTTGCGGAGCTGCTTGACCGTTGGATTTTGCAGACTAGTCAGCATAGAAAACCGAAGACAATATCAAGGAACAATGAAAAAAGCTCCTTAGCCGGTAAAAGCCGAGGAGCCCGTTACTTAAAGCATCTTCTACTTAAAGCATCTGTGTGCTTAACCGTCGATGCGGAACCCGGGACTTGAACCCGGAAGTCCTTGCGAACACTAGAATCTGAATCTAGCGCGTCTACCAATTTCGCCAGTCCCGCTTAGAGCCAGCTAGCGCGTCCAATGGCTAAAGATTCCACTGAACCGTAGCAACAGTCGTTGCATAGCTGCGAT
Source organism: uncultured cyanobacterium (assembly GCA_963793495.1). Taxonomy (GTDB): domain Bacteria; phylum Cyanobacteriota; class Cyanobacteriia; order Phormidesmidales; family Phormidesmidaceae; genus Phormidesmis. The sequence continues at coordinate 27,414 of CAWCAI010000016.1, read as the reverse complement.
TAACAATAATCTAGCAGTCCGGACCATTCGTCAACAGCAAAAGCTTGTTCTTCGTCTACTAAAGACTGCCCTCTAGCGTCTTTTCTTCGGTCAGTCATTAGGTTAAAAGGTTAGACTAGGCCGCAGTTATGACTATGGTTTTCCCTATGAAGCAAGCACTAGGCTCCTTTGCAGGGGCGCTACTCGCAGCAACCTTACTAGTAGGCTCTGCTGCTGGCAGAACGCCTGCGATCGCCCAAGTCACCCCAAAGACCAGCGAGATAAAAGCTAGCAAGCCGAACGCTAGCGAATTAACAGCGCAGCTATCATCTGACCAATCGGAGGCGGATAAAGAAGACTCGCTAGAATACGGAGAGCTGTTAAAAAGAATTGACAACGGTGAAGTCAGAGAAGTTGAGCTTGATCAGATCAACGGGGTTGCCAGAGTTCAGCTTAGAACCGCAGCCGAAGATGCCGACCCGCTAGAGGTTCGGGTGTTCAGAAATGACCGCAATCTGGACTTGCAAGATCGGTTGAACGCCAACAATGTCACCTGGGAAGTCACGCGCAACGCCGACAACAGCGCCATTACGAGTTTGATTACGACTGGCGTTATTGCGATGGTAGTTGTCTTTGCAATGCTGATGCTGCTGAAGCGCTCTGCCGGTTCTAGCGGCGGGGCGATGAGCTTTGGCCGCTCAAAAGCTAGGTTCCAGATGGAAGCGAAAACCGGCGTGATGTTTGAAGACGTTGCCGGTATTGACGAGGCGAAAGAAGAACTACAAGAGGTGGTCACCTTCTTGAAAAATCCTGAGCGGTTTACGGCAATTGGCGCTCGAATTCCAAAAGGGGTGCTGCTGATTGGTCCACCGGGAACAGGAAAAACGCTGCTGGCTAAGGCGATCGCAGGTGAAGCCGGTACGCCTTTCTTCAGTATTTCAGGTTCGGAATTTGTTGAAATGTTTGTCGGTGTGGGCGCATCTCGGGTCCGCGACTTGTTCAAAAAGGCCAAAGAGAACGCCCCCTGTATCGTATTTATCGATGAAATCGACGCGGTGGGCCGTCAAAGAGGCACCGGTATCGGCGGTGGTAATGATGAGCGTGAGCAGACGCTAAACCAGCTGCTGACTGAGATGGACGGCTTTGAAGGTAATAATGGCATCATTGTGATTGCTGCGACGAACCGACCGGATGTTCTAGATGCGGCGCTGCTGCGGCCCGGTCGATTCGATCGTCAGGTAATGGTTGATCTGCCAGGGCTAAAAGGGCGACTAGGTATTTTGGAAGTCCATGCGCGCGACAAGAAGATGGATGAAGACGTGAAGATAGATGCGATCGCCCGCCGCACCACTGGATTTTCGGGTGCGCAGCTGGCCAACCTGCTCAACGAAGCCGCTATCCTCACCGCTAGGCGACGAAAAGATGCCGTTACCATGCTCGAAGTCAACGACGCGATTGACCGTCTCACGATCGGACTGACGCTCAACCCGCTGATGGATAGCAAGAAAAAGCGGCTGCTGGCCTATCACGAGGTTGGTCACGCGCTAATCGGCTCGCTCAGTAAATACGGCGGTCTTCTCAACAAAGTGACGATTATTCCTCGCTCAGGTGGCATCGGCGGCTTTGCTAGCTTCGCGGTTCAAGAAGACCGACTAGACAGCGAGTTTCTCAGATCCTATGGTGAAATCATTGACGATCTGGTGATGAGCCTAGGTGGACGGGCAGCTGAGGAAGTGATTTTTGGCGAAGCTGAAGTCACCTCAGGCGCATCTAGCGACATTCGCCATGTCAGCCAGCTAGTCAAAGACATGGTGACCAACTATGGGATGGCCGCGCTGTCACCAAAAGATGATCCCAAATCGGCGGCCGTGCGCACTGACATCATGGGCGGCGGCGAAGAATATTCCGACGAGCTTGCTACTGAAATTGATGACCGAATCAGAGAAATTGCTAAAGAGTGTCTAGAAAAAGCCAGAAAGATTATTAGCGATAACCGAATTCTAGTAGACCGGTTAGTAGACATCCTGATCGAGAAAGAAACGCTTGAAGGTGAAGAATTCCGCGACATTGTTAGCGAATACATCACGCTTCCCAAGAAAGAGGAAGCCAAGGTCGGCTAGCAGCAACCGTGGACTGTTGACTACTACGAAATGCGAAAACCGCTACAGGCCGACGATACTGTAGCGGTTTTCTTGCCTTTAATTTTTACAGTTGACCTAACGAGGAAGCGAAGCCCGGCGCTGTCCATCGGCCATCGCCTGCAAGACCAATCCCGGATCTACCCATTCTCCCTGGTAGCGCATTCCCCAGTGCAGGTGCGGGCCCGTCGTGCGACCGGTCATGCCGACTCTGCCGATGCGATCGCCTGTATAAAGGTCTTGTCCTTCTACAATTCGAACACCGCCCGACCCATCTACAAACACCCTACGGCCTCGCTCGTTCGTCACATATCCCTGCATGTGGCAATACACGTGCGTCCAATCGCCCGATTCGACCACCACTGAAGTCCCACAGGCGCTGTCATCGGACACTTCAACCACGCGCCCTTCCCACCAGTTACGAATATAGCTGCCCGTAGGTGCAGCAATATCAATCCCGTAGTGGAATCCAGATCCTCTATAGCCATAAGGAGACGTATATGCCTGAAAATTCTCAACCGGGAAAGACGCAATCTGCCAGGGCTCGCTGCTCAGCGCCAGCTGGGTCTCAGGGACAGCAGCAGCCGGTTGCCTCATAGAGCGAGGTCCGATCTCACCAACCCCTGCTAGTATCAACCCGCCTACTAGCAGCAAACCGCCAGAGAGCAGCTGTTGCTTTCTAGAGAGCTGTTGTCGAGAAAGCCGTCGTTGAGAAAAGAATGTACGGTTAGTGCGTAGAGAGAAAAAGAGTCGCTTCATACAGAAAAGAAAAATTTGTTGTACGGAAAACAAGATTTAGGTATTTGCACTTAGAAAAGCTATGATCTTGATCTTTGAACAGTTTGGTCGAAAGCTTGAATTCTCTCTTCAATAAGCTGAGCATCTGCTGGTAATGTACCCCGAAATACCTTTGGGGATAGGGATTGAATAGAGCTACATAAGTATTATCAAATGGATATGTAAGATTAATTAAGAAAAACTGATAAGTCCGCTAGCTGTACAGTTGTCTTTGATACAGTGCTTTTTTTGACAGGGGTTTCCGTATATCTGCTTACAGTCTGCTACCTACTCCAAGAGAAGGCTGCTCTATATGTGAGCAGCCGTCAGCTGACGAGATTTTTCTAAAAGCTTTTTGGGATCGATTGGCTTGTCCAAGGTGTCGTGATGAGCAATATGCGAAGACTCAGAAGACGGCTGCCCCAATAATGCCAGTACTCTAGTGCCTACAACTGTAATTGACTGTTCTATCGCTTTAATTTCGTCTTGCCTGTGACTGAGCAAAGAAAGATCGGCAATCAGTAGGGTAGGCTTTAGCAGCGTTAGCTGAAGGGCGATATCATCGGCAGGCGTTAGCCAAATAATTTCGTATCCGTCTGCTGTTAGCAGCTCGCAAATAATAGCAGCGCTGTTTTCTTCGGTCTCTAGCAAAAGTACGACTGGCTTTGAAATCTGCTCTAGCGCAAGTGGCACCTGGTAGCGAACGTTTAAAGGGTGTTTTGAACTAATTGGCAGGCTGACGATAAAACTGGACCCTTCACCTACAGTCGAGTCAACGCGAATTCTGCCATCGTGCATTTCTACCAAATGTTTGGTCATTGCCAGCCCTAAGCCTGTTCCCGAATACTGACGCTGAAAAGGAGACTCTAGCTGCTTAAACTTTTCAAACAGAAACTTTTTTTGCGATTCTGGAATACCGATGCCAGAGTCTTCTACTTCTAATAAAACCGTATCGCGCTCTTTTTGGGCCCGTACGGTGATATGCCCGCCTGCTGGTGTGAACTTAATTGCGTTGTTGATCAAATTGCCAAGGATTTGCTCGATCCGCCTAGCATCGGCGCGGAAATTATCAAAATCAGAGCCAAGAATGCACTCTACGGCCAGCGTTACATCATGGCTGTCTGCCATAGGCTGATGCTGCTCGACAGCTGAATGCACTAGCTCAGATAGAGAAAAATCACTGACGTTCAGCTGCGATCGCCCGGACTCTATCTTGGCAAATTCCAAAATGTCATTGATCACCGTCAGCAGCTGCTCACCGCTGTGATTGATAGTCGTTAGATAGCTACGCTGACGTTCGTTCAGCTTGCCAAAAGACCAGCGTAGTAAGGTCGCTGACATCCCAATGATGTAGGTCAAGGGTGTGCGCAGTTCGTGACTCATCGTCGATAGAAATTCTCCCTTTGTTCTATCAGCAGAAGCCGCTGCACTCAGCGCATCCTGTAAGTTTTGAGTACGCTCTATGACGCAGCTTTCTAGGCTCACCTTCTGCTGCCGCAGCTGCTGGTACAAAGAGGCTTGTTCAACGGCAACGGCTAGATGTTCAGCAATATGCTGCAAGAAGACGGTTTCCGTTTCTTGCCAGTGGCGATAGTTTTTACACTGATGGGCAATCAGCAGTCCCCACAGCTGATTTTTGACAACGATAGGCGCAATAATCTTAGATTTGATTTGAGCCTTGTGTAAGAAGTCGAGTAAACAGCTTGCCTGTGCATATTGCTCATCTACGTTGTCGACCGCGACCGGTTGGCCTGACAGATATTGAGAATAGGTTTCTAAACAAAGACGAAAGCAACCCTCTTCGGCAAAATTTAAGACAGAAGAGATGTCTTCTGAGAGTCTAGCTTCGTAGGTGACGTGGCCTACTTGTACCTTCTGCCCGATCAGATCATCATGAGATTGATTGATAGCTGCCTCGTCAGTATGCGTTGGTATACCGCTTTCGACGTTATTACCTATTGAGTCCCCACTGGTCAGATTGAACTGATAGAGCACTAATCTGTCCGCAGATAGGAACTCGCGGACTTGGGCCACCGTGGTTTCTAGAATAGATGACAAGTCTAAGCTATGCCGGATACGGGTGATCACCTGATTGAGCAGCAAACCTTGCTCTGTCTCTTTTTTGTGAGCAGTTGATTGCTCCGGCTGGCGATCGCCTTCTACCAAGACGGCAAAATCCTTGGCCCAAGCCAGAAAGAATTGGTCAGAAGATGGACAGCTGGAATTTTCCTTGTCTGTAGTCCGAGCTATAGGTTGAGAATTACCGATAGGTTGAGTACTGCGCTTTGGATGAGTAACCCAAGAGACGGTAGCGTCGGACTTTAGCCTCGTCATAACTTCCTTGATTTTGGTGTTGTTGAACGTGAGGCTGACGCGATACCGGTCCGCCTGCTGGTGGTGGCGGCGTTTTTCTGCCTGTTTTTCTGTTTTATTCTCTGTTTTGGAAGACTGCTGCTGAAGGGAGAAGGATTTGTCCTTGCGGTGAAGACGGCTGCGATTGACACTATGATCGGCGTACGGGGCATGACGGAAGCTGAGCTGACGCTGAGACAAGCCAGAAGCGTTCAGCGGGGTGTGATAGTAGTCATCTGAGAAAAGCCGGGTGCGCTCTGTAGATGTGTTGATGTTGGAAGTATTAGCGGTAGGCGTATTGGTGATGGAGGTGTCGGGCACTGACTTACTCGCAGCTGATGAAGAGAGCAGCGGTGTAGCGCACAAAAGGACGTTCAAAGTGGGCGATCGCATCAGCAGAAAGTCTGTCTGGGTAGTGTCCGTCTGAGTAGTGTCCGTCTGCATGGCGTCTGTTTGGGTAGGAGTCACCGCCGTGATCACTGATTCAAAAAAATGCCCTTGGCGCAGCAAAGAATCTCTCAACCGCTGATAAGCCTTGGCTGAGAGATCCTGATTAGCAATAGAACACTGAGAAGTTTGCATTATTTACAGAGCGACCGAGAAGAGCGTACAAAACGGATAAGTACTGACTACTAAGAGCAAAAGCTATAGGAGCAAAAGACTGTAGTAAAGGGGCCAGCTTCACATTGAAGACACGATAAAACACTAGCCCAAAGACCCATAAAAGGGCTGATCTGAACGAATAGATACAAAGTAAAGAACCTGATGGAGATCGTATGCAGGTGCTATTGCTAGAACCAATTCAATGAGGATGTCGTGCCATTACACTGCCAAGGCCGGCTTGCAGGCAAGATTTTCTTCCAGCATGTTTGACTACGTTCAGACAAATGCATTCAAGAGGTGTAGAAATAAGTACTTTGTTTTATATTCGGCAAACAAAAGAGACTAAAGTACAAGGACCAATGAATGTGAAGTGATAAAGCTGGTGTTTGAATAGACCTGTTTAACAGTTCAGATTCAGGTTTAGTTAGACCGTAGTTTTTTACTCTTCAAAGAATAGCGTCAGTTCATCTGAGGACTGCATTATTTCCTTAGTTCTTTAACATTTCAGATTTCATATATGCATCGTTTAGCGGCTACACCAGGCGGTTGGGACAACACTACAGAGGGCGTCGTTTTTATTGAGCAAACGCCCGCACCGATTGTCTTACTGACGGCTGCAGATACAGATATTTCTGCCTTGAATCAAGCCTTGAATCAGCTTCCTAAAGAGTTTGAAGAAATTCGCGCACTCAGCTTACTTCAGCTTCAGCAGCAACTCACGATTGATACCTATGCAGAGACTGTTCTAGGCCATGCGCGTCTGATTATTCTAAGAATTTTGGGCGGGCGAGCCTATTGGTCTTATGGGCTAGAAGTAGTCAAGGAAGTCGTCAATAGCACCGATGCTGCGCTGATTGTGATGCCAGGTGACGACAGACCGGACTTAGATTTGATGAGCCACTCTACGGTCTCTCTAACAGTTGTCAACCGGCTTTGGAAGTATTTTACTGAAGGCGGCGTCGATAACTTCTGCCATGGGCTGATGTATGTAAGCGATCGCGTCCTATCCACTGACTATCAGCCGCCGCGTCCCAGCCCAGTTGCCAACATAGGTTTCTACAGGCCCGCTGCGCTAGCTCAAACTTCGCAAACAGAAATCGGTCCAAAAGACTACCCAAAACCAAGTTCGTCTACAGACGTGAACGCCAACTCAAAGTCGGCAGAATCTTTCCTATCGCATCCAAAAGTAGTATCTAGCGCGGTCATCGAAGAATCACCTAATACATTTGATAAAAGTGATTTCTATTTGTTAAGTAATACTGAAATACTTAACGCAGAGAGAGAGTCTTTCACTCTTGGTACGAGGAATACTTCTACCTCTGGGTATGTCCTGAAAAAAGGTCAGAAAGCGACTGCTCGAATCGGTATTATTTTCTATCGAGCTCACTATTTGTCTGGAAATACAAAAGTGATCGATGCGATCGCCGCTGCCCTCGAAAAGCGCAATCTTGTTCCTGTTCCTATTTACGTCTCTTCACTCAAAGAGCTAGATGTTCAGCAAGCACTCATCCAGTACTGTCAGCCTGAAGATAAACATCGGTCAATCGACCTATTGCTGAATACGACTAGCTTTGCGATTACGGGCTTTCAGTCCGGTGGTAGCGCCTCTGAGCGATCTCCTGAACGTTTGAGAGCAACGCTTTGGCAGCGCTTAGACATCCCCGTTCTTCAGCTTATTTGCAGCGGTAGTTCGCGTGACTACTGGCAGCGTCATCCGCAAGGGCTAGCACCTAGAGACATTGCGATGAATGTAGCGCTGCCGGAAGTAGACGGGCGGATTATTACTCGGGCAGTTTCTTTCAAGGCAGCAGAAACCGCTGATACAAGCTTGCAGACGGATGTAGTGATCTATCAGCCGGAGGGCGATCGCATCGATTTCGTAGCGGATCTAGCGCTCAAATGGATTCAGCTGCGCCGCACAGCCGTTCAAGATCGTCAGGTCGCGTTGATTTTAGCGAACTATCCCAACCGCGATGGACGTATGGCGAACGGCGTAGGGCTAGATACGCCTGCTAGCTGTTTGGAAATACTGCGATCGCTTCAGCAAGCAGGCTATACCGTCACCGATTTGCCAGCTAATAGTGATGCGCTCATGGCCCAGCTAGCCGCAGGCATTACCAACGATCCAGAAGGGCACGGTCTAAGACCTATTAATCAAACCCTATCGTTAGAAAGCTACCGGTCGTTTTTCCGTACCCTATCGCCAGCGGTTCAAGCCGGTATCGTCAACCGATGGGGCGAGGCCAGCAAAGAGTGGCAGCGCTTCAACGCCGCTGACAAAGAAGCCAACTATCTTCCTATTTCCGGTATCCAGTTTGGCAATGTCTTTGTCGGGATTCAGCCTAGCCGGGGCTACGATATCGATCCTAGTTTGAACTATCACGCACCAGATCTAGAACCCACCCATGCCTATCTAGGCTTCTATTACTGGCTGCGGACTCATTTTGGCGTGCAGGCAATGGTGCATGTCGGCAAGCATGGCAATCTAGAATGGCTACCCGGCAAGGGCATTGCGCTTTCGTCCGACTGCTACCCAGAAGCGGCCTTTGGAGCGGTGCCGCATTTCTATCCCTTCATTGTCAACGATCCAGGCGAAGGCGCGCAGGCCAAGCGACGGTCTGCGGCTGTGATCTTGGACCACCTTACCCCGCCAATGACGCGCGCCGAGCTGTACGGCCCTTTACAGCAGCTAGAAAGCCTCGTCGACGAATACTACGAAGCTCAAAACCTAGACCCCACTCGGTTACCGATCATTGGACCCAAGATCCTCAATCTTTTACAAAGCTCTCAGCTTCAGCAGGAACTGGCCCTTTCCGTCTTTCAAACATCAAATCAGACCTCTGATTTACAAACTTGGCTACCCACAATCGACGGCTATCTTTGCGAGCTAAAAGAAGCCCAAATTCGAGATGGCCTGCATATTTTCGGCCAGTGCCCCACAGGCGATCAGCTGCGCGATCTAGTAGTTGCGATCGCCCGCCACCCGAACTCAGAACATATGGGATTAAGCCGGGCAATCGCCAAAACCTGGCACCTCGATCTAGATCCACTCACAGCCGATCCTGCCACCTCCTACCAGTCCACTCTGCGTCAGACTGAAAGCTGCCGCACCACCGGTGATGTGATCGAACAAATCGAAAACTACGCAGCCGACCTAGTCAGTCAGCTCATAGATTCACCCCCTCCCCCCTCTCCCGTTCCCCCATTCCCCATTCCCCATTCCCCTCTCCCTTCCGTCCTCACCTGGATCGCCCACACCCTCCTCCCTAACCTCCGCCAAACCACCCACGAAATCACCCACCTCCTTCACGGTCTCAACGGCGGCTACATTCCCAGCGGCCCCTCCGGCGCACCAACTCGCAATCGCCCCGACGTGTTGCCCACTGGCCGTAACTTTTACTCAGTTGACATTCGCGCTATTCCTACCGAAAGCGCTTGGGATGTAGGTCGCAAAGCAGCTGAGATCTTGATTGAAAGCTATACCCAAGAGCAGGGTGAATATCCTCGAACCCTAGGCCTATCCATGTGGGGAACTGCCGCGATGAGAACGGGCGGCGACGATATGGCAGAAGCATTGGCTTTGCTAGGTGTCAGACCCGTTTGGGACGGACCTAGTCGGCGGGTAGTCGATTTTGAAATCCTACCTTTATCTTCATTAGGTCGCCCTAGGGTCGATGTAACGCTGCGGGTGTCTGGGTTTTTTCGAGACGCTTTTCCCAATCTAATTTCTTTGTTTGACCAGGCGGTGACTGCTGTTGCGAGCTTAAACGAACCAGCAGACCAAAATCCGCTAGCCGCTCAGGTGCAAAAAGACTATAAGCAGTGGCAAGCCAAGGGATTAGATAGTCACCAGAGCGCAGCGCGATCGCGCTACCGAATTTTCGGCTCCAAACCCGGTGCCTACGGCGCGGGACTACAAGGACTAATCGAAGCGCAGAACTGGGAGAGCGACGCCGATCTTGCCCGCGCCTACATCAACTGGAGCAGCTACGCCTATACAGGCAACGCAGACGGGCACAGCGCTCCAGAAGCCTTTAGTCAGCGCCTAGAGAACATGCAAATCGTGCTGCAAAACCAGGACAACCGTGAACACGACCTGCTCGATTCTGACGATTACTATCAGTTTCAAGGCGGATTAACAGCGGCGGTGAAGGCAAAACGAGGCAACGCGCCAGTCACTTACTTTGGTGATAATGCGGTGCCTGAGAATCCGAAGGTGCGATCGCTCCAGTCTGAAATTGCCCGCGTCTATCGCTCCCGCGTGATCAATCCGAAGTGGATCAAAGGCGTCATGCGTCATGGCTACAAAGGTGCGTTTGAAATGGCTGCTACTGTGGACTATCTATTTGCCTACGATGCCACGACGGGTTGCGTGGCAGATCATATGTACACAGGGGTTGCCGAAGCGTATGTGTTCGATACTGAAGTTCGCGACTTTGTTGAAAAGTCAAATCCTTGGGCGCTGCGAGATATGGCAGAGCGGCTGTTAGAGGCGAATCAGCGGGGGCTGTGGAAAGAGGCTGATGAGAAGATGGTAGATAGGTTGAGAGCGATCGCACACGAAGCAGAAGGCAAAATCGAAGCAGGTCTGTCCAATAGTCTGGTCTAATCGTTCGCGTCCTTACCCCCAACCCATGCACACTTTCGGGGGGGTCTGGGGGGAGGCCATGCGGCCCCCCAGGCAGCACATCAAGCATCCCAACAGAAGAGGGGCATGGGGAGGAAATCCCCAAATCTTGATGTCTTGCCTCTTACCGCCTTGCCTCTCGTCAAAATCACCGAGTTCAAACCAGTCTCGCTATATACGAGCAATAGTGACAGCTTCGGGCTGGTCCTGATACTTTCCCTGCCTAGTGTCGTAGCTGACCTGACAAGGTTCACCTTCTAGGAATAAAAGCTGCACAACGCCTTCATTGGCATAGATGCGGCAGTCAGCGCTAGAGGAATTAGAGAATTCCAAAGTCAAGTAGCCACGCCAGCCCGCCTCAGCAGGAGTGAGATTGGCAATAATGCCGCAGCGAGCATAGGTACTTTTCCCAATGCAGATAGTAGTGACGTTATTAGGCATCTTTAACCTTTCCAAGGCAACGCCTAGGCCGTAGGAATGGGCTGGCAAGATAAAATAGCTGCCGTTTTGGTCTTCTTTGAGGGTAGTGGGTTCCAGGTTTTCTGGATTGAAGTTTTTAGGATCAATGACAGTGCCAGGGACATGGCGAAAGATGCGAAATTCGTTAGGAGAAAGGCGAATATCGTAGCCATATGAAGATAGGCCGTAGCTGATCACTGGAGTTTCGTGCGAATGCGTAGATAGCTGAGTTCTGCGGATCAGCGATGGCTCAAAGGGCTGAATCATGCCCTTGCTGGCAGCTGTCTTAATCCACGCATCATTCTTAATCATTGTTTTTCTGGGTTGAGTAACTCAATTTATCCTTGAAACGACGAGCTGTGACTACACCTGCACAACCATGCCTAAACAACGTAGTTGCGGCGAAATTCTGTGATCTGGTCAGCGACGGACAGCAGTGATTCTGGCATCTGTGGTCCTGTCAGAATAATCTCTACGTGGGATGGTCGCTCTTTCAAAAGAGTAAGGACTTCGTTCTCTTGAATTAAACCAAAGTCGACAGCTAGGCTCAGTTCGTCTAAAACGATTAGGCCGTAGTTCCCTTCTATAATCTGCGCTTGGGTATGCGTCCACAGAGCTTGCACCGCCTGTCGGGTTTCGTCAAGGACCTCTGGACCTTTGATACAATCTAGGGTTTCGCATCGAATCCAGTCGAGGTTTTGTCCCATGCTCATCGGGTGCGTCGGCCCTTGACCAATGCCACCTTTTAAAAACTGCGTAATTAGAACCGGTAGTCCTTGTTCAGCAAGACGCAGGGCCTGCACCATTACGTTAGTGAAAAAGGTACGATGCTGCGAGGTAAATACCTGGACAGTGCCTTCGACGGCGCGAAGCATCGGATGGTGGCGGACAGCAGGAAGCGCAATGTGAGCATCGGGAATTGTTCTAAGCTGTGAAACCATATCTGAGATTTGGCTATGACCAACTAAATATAGCGTGGCCGGTGCTTTTGAATAGAAACAATACGCTATATGTCGAAAATGAGCTCATCGCGAAGTATGATCTACGCGCATCGCGCTCATATTACTTCTTACTTATCTAACTCCTCACCCCTGCGTAATTACTCATGTCCTGGCAGCGCCCCGACCAACGACAGTCCGATCAGCTTCGTCCATTCAAGTTTGAACGGCAGTTTACAAACTATTCAGCCGGATCGGTGCTGGCCCACTGCGGCAACACCAGGGTGCTATGTACGGCCTCCATTGAATCGAGCGTACCGCGCTTTCTGAAAGATTCTGGGCAGGGCTGGCTGACAGCGGAGTATCGTATGCTGCCAGGTTCGACCCAGACGCGCAAATCGCGTGAGTTCATGAAGCTTTCTGGACGAACGCAGGAGATTCAGCGGCTAATTGGGCGCAGTCTACGAGCAGCGCTAGATATGGCGGCGCTAGGAGAGCGAACAATCACAATCGATGCGGATGTGTTGCAGGCCGATGGAGGAACTAGGACGACCTCAATTACTGGGGCGTATGTGGCTTTAGAAGATGCGATCGCTCACCTGGTCAAAACCGGAGAACTCACTACCTCTCCGCTACGACATCAAATTGCCGCTGTTTCAGTCGGACTGCTAGAGGGTGAGCCGTTTCTAGATCTTAACTACCCTGAAGATTTTGCTGCTGACGTTGATTTTAATGTTGTGATGAATGAAAAGCAGGAGTTTATTGAAGTGCAGGGCACTGCCGAAGCGGGGAGTTTTACGCGATCGCAGCTCAACGCCATGCTCGACTACGCCGAAACCGGAATTGCGCAGCTCATGCAGCTACAAAAAGAGACTTTGACTAAAAACTAGTGAAAATGCTTAGAGGTTAACTCACTCTTAACACTTTCATAAACCAGTGACTTCTCGCCCTTAAACTGAACTACGTAAATTGCTCCTTGGCTCATTTTTTGACCTTAGGAGTTTCAACATGGCGACGAGCGTAAAGAAGTTTTTTACTAGCTTCAAAGTTTTAGGTGCAACAGCACTAGTAGCAACTGTCAGTTTCACCTCCGCTGTAGATGCGCAAAGCAATCTGATTGCCATCGATGGATCGAGTACTGTTTTCCCCATCACAGAAGCAATGGCCGAAGAGTTCACCACCAGTGTTGATCCTAGTGTCAACATCACAGTGGGTGTTTCGGGTACCGGTGGCGGCTTCAAAAAGTTCTGCGCGGGTGAGACTGTCATATCTGATGCTTCTAGACCGATCAAGCAGTCCGAAATCGAGCTTTGCGAAGCTAACGGCATCAATTACGAGCAGATCCCTGTCGCCGTAGACGCAATCACTATAGTCATCAACCTTGAAAACGATTGGGCAACTGAACTATCGACCGATCAGCTCAAAGAGATCTGGGACAGCGCTTCCGAAGGGACAGTCACCAACTGGAATCAAATCGACTCCAGCTTTCCTACCGCGCCCTTGAACCTGTACGGACCTGGTTCAGACTCTGGTACGTTTGACTATTTTAACGAAGAAATCTTGGGTGAGGGCGGTGCTAGCCGCGCTGACTACACCGCTAGTGAAGATGACAACGTCCTAGTGACTGGCGTTTCTCGCGATCGGAACGCGCTTGGCTACTTCGGCATGTCTTACTACCTAGAGAACACAGACATTCTTCAAGCTGTTGGCATCTCCAGCGAAGCAACTGGCGGCGAGGCGGTAATTCCTTCTCCCGAAACTATTGACGAGTACAAGCCTTTAGCCCGCGAAATTTTCATCTACGTCAACACAGACGCGATGGCTAGCCGCCCTGAAGTCAAGTCCTTCGTGGAGTACTATCTCACCAGAGCCGCTGAGACAGAAGACAACATCATTAGCGAAGTCGGCTATGTGCCTTTAGACCCCGCTGACTATCTTGCTTCTCAAGGTATGCTCTAGTTTGACAGCATATTTGACAGCATAGTCAAACCATACTCTATCGGCCCGCTAGTGCCATGTGTTCGGCTGTCTTAGCGGGCATCACTCCTTAATCATCCGCCTTGGAATGCGCTGGGTTGTCTGATCGTCTGACGGTGCAGATGCATTCTGGGGCTTTCTCTGTAAACAGTTTTCGCCGCTTGATAATCTTCTATGGCTGCTGATAGTCCGAAGCGCCGCCTAACGCTGAAAAAGATTTTGTATCATCCTCTCGCTTGGGTAGCGGTAGGTGCGCATATCTTGCTGTTAGTGGTTCCTTTCGATTCCAGTTCGTCTGAAGCTATAGAAGATACGTCAGAGCAGCCAGAAGAATTAGAGTCTATACCAGTAGACATCTTGAACCTTTCTGAAATTGCGACTTCAGAGCCGCCATCGCCCAACCCTCCAGCCTCGCTGCCACCGAGTGCGCCTGCACCTGCTAGTGCGATCGCACCCCAACCGGCCCCCTTGCCAGTCGATACCACTTCATCTGATGTAGACCCAGGCCAAGAAGTCCAACTTGAAGCACAAGTGAGCGCCGATCTATCATCCGCCCAGCAGATGACATCAGAACAGCTATCAGCCTACGATCCAAGCGGAGATCAGCGCCAGTTTATCCAGAACTTGGACGGACTCGGCTTAGGCGGATATACGAATGCAAGTGGCGAAAGATCACTACCCGGTGCCAATAGCTTCCGCAAGAATGTCGATCCGTCTTACTTTATAACTGAAACAGGCACTAAGCCCAATACCATTGTCAGTCCTGTGGCAGGTGCTAGAGATGCTAGATGGCTAGACAAAGAGCCAGCGAATGCGCTTACTGACTTGCAAGCTACTTATTCAACCGTAGGCGTTAGCTTTACCCAGCTAGAAGACTACGGCGGGGAGCCCCTGTACGAACTGACTACAGCAAACGGCGATGCTTTTATGCATATCAGTCTAGTCAAGCTGATAGGGTCTACCTTGCTCGTCGTTTGGCAAGCAGATCCTCGAGTTCAATAACTGTGAACATATAGCTGGCGTCGGATGCATCTACGCGCTATCTAGCCATTTAGCTCTACATGCATCAACGATCTAACCGATGGGAAAGGTGTAGAGCTAAGTAGCCAAAGCTGTATACAGAATTGAGGACAACCGAAATAGTGTTCCTCTGCACTGCTAAATAAGGAGTGTTCTCGCTATTCTTATCATTACGCCCAGACCCTTTTCTTATGAAGCTTGTCCAACTCGTTCGTCCTCTTTTTCTGATGGCTCTTGGCCTACATGCGCTGGTACTGTTTTTACCTGTAGGCGATGAATTAGAGGCAGTTGTCGTAGAAGATGTGGATTTCTCTGATAAGTCTGGCCCATCACAATTTCCGTCAAAGAATTTGTCAGAAGGCGCATCGAGGAACCAGGGCCAACTGCCGGTTGCCGATCCTAATGCGCTAGCGGCTGTCAGCGAAAAAACAGCGCCAAAGCTAGCTGCACTCCCTCCAGCGGCAGTCGCTGTTCGTCCTGCCCCACCCCGCAGCGCGACCACTCCAGCTACCGCTCGCCGCCCAAATCCGTCTGCTAGTAGTTCTACTAGTAGTGTTCCTAATCTAACCGTCAGTGACGCCGAGTCATCAGCCAATAATTCGCAGACTGATAGTACTCCGCCTGCTGCCTCGACTGCTACTTCTATATCCAGTCGCCCTTCCACTAGCAACATCCCTGATTTAACTAGCAGACCTGCTAGTCAGACCACCACGGCAGCTGACGCAGAGACTTCACCCTCGATTGAAACACTGCTAGCGAAGCTGACTAGATCGGTATCAAAATCGCTGCTGGCACAGATACAAGATCTATCTAAATCGCTTGCGTACAGCGAGGCAGATACAGATGACAGCAGCACCAACCAGAACCGAGCCAACTGGAAGGCCGATATTCAGAGGCAAGCCAATATTGGGGCAGTAGAGAGCATAGCGCCGACCGAGATCTCGGATCTAACCGAGATTTCTTATCCGATCGAGTCTCCCAAACAGGCCGATATGAAGGCGCGATCGCTCAGTCTCTGCCTCGAAAAAGAACCTCACAGCGCCGAAGTAGGTGTTCTATTCGATGCGCAGGGCAACGTGGCAGACAAGCCAGCTCTGATTCGCAGCACCGGCTACGACGCGCTCAATAACGAAATTATCGCCACCGTCCTAGACTACAAAGACTTTCCACCCAACCGCAATTCCAAAGCCTATCTTCTAGAATTTGAGATTGACTACAACGCTGAAACCTGCGTCAGCCTTGAAGAGTTGAAAGAATAAGAAGACGGATCAGATCCGACGCACCAGCTCTAATGCATCAGATCTTAGTACGGTCAGTCAAAATCTCATAGCCGCTATCAGTCACCAGCACTGTATGCTCCCACTGCGCTGACCAAGCGCGATCTAAAGTAACCACTGTCCAGCGATCGCTCAGCGTCCGGGTATGCTGACTCCCCGCATTCAAAATCGGCTCAATCGCCAGCGTCATTCCTGCCTGTAGTGTCACATTGGGCACTTCCTTGGTGCGGAAGTTAAACACCGCTGGCTCCTCATGCAGGTTGCGGCCTACCCCATGTCCGGTGAACTCTTCTACCACGCTAAACCGATTCGACTTCACCGAATCCTCAATCGCCCCGGCAATATCTAGCAGCGTATTTCCTGGCTTCACCTGTTCGATGCCTGCATACAGCGCCTCCTGAGCCGCCGCCGCTAGCCGCTGCGCTTCCGGCTTCACCTGATCGACCGAAATGGTGATACAAGAGTCTCCATGAAATCCATCGAAATAGGCACCAGTATCGATTTTTACCAGGTCGCCGCTATTAATTTTCTTCCGCTTGCGAGGAATGCCGTGTACCACCTCATTATTCACACTCGCGCAGATAGACGCTGGAAAACCGTGATAGCCCTTGAAGCTAGGCGTTGCGCCCATTTCGCGAATTCGCTTCTCCGCGTAATTATCCAAGTCAGCAGTGGTCATTCCCGCTTCAGTCAGCTCATTGATTTCTTTGAGCACCGTCGCCACAATCTTGGACGCAATTCGCATCGTCTCAATTTCCATGTCCGACTTTAACTCGATGCGTCTGCCAGACATCCCTTGTAGCGCAGGCGGAAAAGATATCTTCGGCAGTAGATTAGTCAGAAAATTCATGAAAGCAATCGGTTTAAAGAGAACTCAAAGAGCAAGTACATCGTAACGGTTTCAAGCACTGAAAACACAGCTTCCCCATTCCCCATTTCCCCCTCCTCTCACTCAAAAAAGTTTTCAATCTCTCCATCTGTGCTATATCATTAAAGACTGTGCGCTTTTACAAAGGCTGAGATGAACGCTGAAGCAATAATTCGCTCGATTGAAGCGGAACAAATCAAAGACGACTTGCCCAAGATCTACGTTGGGGATACGATTCGCGTCGGTGTGCGGATCGTAGAGGGCGGCAAAGAGCGCGTCCAGCCCTACGAAGGGACTGTCATTGCTATGCGCAATGGTGGCATCAATGAGACCATCACCGTTCGGCGGGTTTTTCAGGGTGTAGGCGTAGAGCGAGTATTTTTGCTCCATGCTCCAAGAGTTGCTAGTATTAAGGTGATTCGTCGGGGCAAGGCGCGTCGAGCTAAGCTATACTATCTGCGCGATCGCATTGGTAAGGCAACTCGCCTAAAGCAACGCTTCGATCGCTCTCTCTAGATTGAGCTTCGTCTAGTTAAACCTGCCTCACTTAATTGGTTGGGTGCGACCTGTAGCCAACCGACGTATGCGTCCTTAGTTCAGTTGGTAGAACGTCGGTCTCCAAAACCGAATGTCGGGGGTTCGAGTCCCTCAGGGCGTGTTTTTCTATACTTCCCGTATTGCCCGTACTTTAATTGGCTAGAGTTAATTAGCTAGAGTAGTTAAATTAGCTAGAGTAGTTAGTTAGAGTGCTAATTAGTTTAGAGTGCTTAAGTTGAGTGCCTTACTGTTGTGTGTAGGCAAGGAATCATAATCAGTGGCTAAAAAAGATACTAAGCAGGCCGACAAAAAAGAAAAGGTTGCCAAAGAGAGGGTGGGCAAAAAAGCTGCTGAGCTAGAAACCACTGACGGCTTCAACGCCAACACCTTTGCTCAGGGCACTCGTGAAGAGCTAGCCAAGGTGATGTGGCCATCGCGACAGCAGCTAATTAGTGAGTCCGCTGCTGTCATTCTGATGGTCAGCCTCTCAGCGACAATAATCTATTTTGTAGATAAGCTGTTTGGCTGGGCCTCGCGCTTAATTTTCTAGGCTCTCATAGCCTTGGGCTCACAGCAGCACTCTTCACCCTATTATTTACGCTTCACAGCACTATTCAGGTTTTTAGCGAACTTTGAGCGAGTTTGATTATGGCTTCCGACGATTCTAACTACGACGAGTCTCAGGCCCTTGAGGAAGTGGACTCTAATTCACAGGCAGAAGAAACAGTCACCGTACGCGCCCAGAAACCGCGCTGGTACGCAGTGCAGGTGGCGTCCGGATGCGAGAAAAAGGTAAAGCTAACCCTAGAGCAACGAGTAAAGACCTTTGATCTTTCTAATGCGATCTTGGAAGTAGAGATTCCTCAGACGCCCGCTGTCAAGATGAGAAAGGATGGCAGTCGTCACAGCATTGATGAGAAAGTCTTTCCAGGCTATGTACTAATTCGCATGGCTCTAGACGACGACGCCTGGCAGGTAGTGAAGAACACTCCTCACGTGATTAACTTTGTCGGTGCAGAACAGCGAAGAGCACAGGGGCGCGGTCGAGGTCACGTAAAACCGATGCCCTTGAGCGCAGGCGAAGTCAAAAGAATCTTTAAGCAGACCCAAGAGCAAGCGCCCGTCGTCAAAATCGACATGGCAGCAGGTGATAAAATCACGGTGCTTTCGGGTCCGTTTAAGGACTTTGAGGGCGAGGTGATCGAAGTGAGCCCAGAGCGCAGCAAGCTGAAGGCTCTGCTTTCTATCTTCGGTCGCGATACGCCAGTCGAGCTTGAGTTTAATCAAGTCGAAAAAGAGAAATGATCTGAAGAGATGGTCTTTGGATTTTTTTTGAGATTGTGGCTTCGGCTACGCTCAGCCACCGGGTTGGGTTCGATAAGGTTGAGCATGACCCCGATGACTGAGCGCAGTCGAAGTCTAATTTCCTAAAAGTTAAGTAAGTAAGAGTTAATCAATGGCAAAAAAGGTAGTTGCGCTCATTAAGCTGGCGATTCCTGCTGGCAAGGCGAACCCTGCTCCACCGATTGGCCCCGCTTTGGGTCAGCACGGTGTAAACATCATGGCGTTCTGTAAGGATTACAACTCCAGAACAGCTGAGAAGGCAGGACTCATTGTACCGGTTGAAATTTCCGTTTTTGAAGATAGAAGCTTCACTTTTATTCTCAAAACTCCCCCGGCCTCTGTCTTGATCAAGAAAGCGGCAAAGATTGAGAAAGGCTCTGGTAATCCTAGAACTGAGAAAGTGGGGTCTATCACCCGCGCTCAGCTAAGAGAGATTGCTGAAACGAAGATGCCCGACCTCAATGCTAACGACGTCGAAATGGCGATGAACATCATTGAAGGCACTGCTCGAAATATGGGCGTTGAGGTTTCAGGCTAGGAATACTTCTAGCTTCACATCTGATTTGACAGTTTCTAGTTTGACGATTCGGTAGAAGCATTTTCGACTGAATCCTTTTGTAAACATTATCGGGGAAGAGGTTGTTACCTCGCTATCGACCCCAATTGAACAATGGCAAAAATATCAAAGCGTATGCAGGCGCTGTACGAAAAGGTAAACGATGAGCATGACTATCCGCCGTTAGAAGCCCTTGGCCTGCTCAAAGAGACCGCGACTGCAAAGTTCACTGAAACCGCAGAAGCCCACATCCGGCTAGGCATCGATCCTAAGTACACCGATCAGCAGCTAAGAACAACGGTCGCTCTACCCAAGGGCACTGGTCAAGATGTGCGCGTAGCCGTCGTTGCTCGTGGTGAGAAGGTAAACGAGGCCAGTGAAGCTGGTGCTACAATCGCCGGATCCGAAGAGCTAATCGAAGATATCAGCAAAGGTATGATGGACTTTGATGTGCTGGTTGCTACGCCAGACATGATGCCTAAAGTTGCCAAGCTAGGTCGGGTGTTAGGTCCACGTGGTCTGATGCCTTCACCCAAAGGTGGCACGGTCACTTTCGAGCTGACTAATGCGATTCAAGCATTCAAAGCGGGTAAGCTGGAGTTTCGTGCTGACAAAACCGGCATCGTTCATGTTAAATTTGGTAAGGCTGACTTTCCGGCAGAGGATCTGCTAGAAAACTTGAAAGCATTGCAGGAGACGATTGATCGCAACCGTCCTTCTGGCGCTAAGGGTCGCTTCTGGCGGTCAGTATCTGTTTCGTCGACGATGGGTCCGTCTATCTCTATAGATATTCAGGCGCTACGCGATTTGAAGCTGAATGAGGTGCTCGCAGGCGACACTAGCGCCTAGGCGAATATATCGCCGAACAGAGCACGTGAATAATTAATTTAGCCTAGAACTCTCTACGGGTTCTAATAGCGTATAGGTCACAAGCTCCAACAATCGAATATAGCGACCAGAGACAGTAGGTGCTGTCAGTTTTCAACTATTTAGTTATGTTGGCTGAAGGCTTAATTTCTACCGAGGTTTGCGATTGATGGCTGAGCCTTGCGCAATATTGCTTCGATACGTATGCCCCGATCTGGTTTCTAGGTCGGGGTTTGTTGTTTGTAACGTATGTGCAAAAAACGAGTGCGTGGAAGGCTAAGAGCGCGAGAAATCTAAACAAAAAGGAGGTGAAATGGAATGGGAAGAACTCTAGCCGATAAACAAGCGCTTGTCTCTGAGATGAAAGATCTTTTGAGTCAATCGGAATCAGCCTTTGTGATTGATTACAAAGGTCTGTCCGTTGCGCAAATTGGCGATCTGCGCAATCGACTGCGCGAGTCTGGTGCGGTGTGTAAGATTTCTAAAAACACACTGCTAAAGCGGGCGATCGCAGGTCAAGATCAGTGGCAAGAGCTAGAATCCTTGCTAAGCGGCACGTCTGCAGTCCTGTTGACTCAAGAAGACATCGGTTCTGCGGTTAAAGCGTACAAAAAGTTTCAGAAAGATACTAAGAAAACTGAGATACGCGGCGCTGTCCTAGAAGGCAAGCTGCTCAGCCAGCAAGACGCTGAAGCACTAGCTGATTTGCCTACCAAGGACGAGCTTTACGCAAAAATTGCGGTTGGTATCAACGCAGTGGCGACAAAGCTGGCCCTGGGAATCAAAGAAGTTCCGGCTTCGATTGGTCGTGGTATCAAGGCTTATGCTGAGAAAGAATAGTCTTGAAGAAGACAGACAACAAAAACATACAACTAATTACAAGGAGAGGCATTCATGTCTACTGCAACTGACGAAATTTTGGAAAAACTGAAAACCCTATCTCTGCTAGAAGCTTCTGAGCTAGTTTCTCAGATTGAAGAAGCCTTTGGCGTAAGCGCGGCTGCCCCCGTTGCGGTTGCTGGCGGTGGCGGCGCTGCGGCTGCGGCTGAAGAAGTCGAAGAAAAGACTGAGTTCGATGTCGTCTTGGATGAAGTCCCTGGCGATAAGAAGATCGCGATTCTGAAGGCGGTTCGCTCAATGACCGGTTTGGGTCTAAAAGAAGCGAAAGGGATGGTAGAGTCTGCGCCAGTGACCGTCAAGGAAGCTGTGGCCAAGGATGCTGCCGAAGAAGCTAAGAAGACTTTGGAAGATGCTGGTGCAAAAGTCACCGTTAAGTAGGCCAACTAAGTAGGCCAACTAAGTAGGCCAATTAAGCAGGCCAACCAAGCCAGTCAAGTAGAAGATAGAGCGGTTATCTAAAACGCCAATGCTGATCTATTGACTACACCTCAAGGGAGACGGCATTGCTGTCTCCCTCTTTTGCATCCTGGAACGCTTGTTCAACGAATTTGGTAAACGATTCAAATTCGACAAAATCTTGCTTTAGATCTGGCCATTCTCGATAGATTAGCTGGCAGCCTAGAGTCTTTCTCATATCTTTGCGCCAGACGTTCCAAATTGAGTCGTCGAGATACTTCTGATAAGCGAGATAGTCTACAGCTTGAATAACGAACAGATATCGACGCACGGCTGCGGTCAGCTCGGGGCTGCGTGGGGGTAATTTGCTATTGTCAAAACGACGGTAGAAGGCGTTATCAGGGAAACTGTCTACAGCATCTTGGTGCCGCTCGAAATAGAGGTTAAACGTATCGACGTTCCACTGCCTTTTGCTGAGTCTGGTATTGGAACGAATAGAAACAGCGGCAAAGACAACAGAGACAACGCCAGCAATCTGTGAGAGTTGGGCAGTCGTTTCTAGCCAGTCCATCGTCAGCTCTTTCACTGTCAGCATTCTTACTATAGCTTTCGCTACTTATCTCCGCACATTTTCAATTGGTGAAACCTTTGCTGCGTATATAGCTTTAGTCGTCTGAGCGAAGCACAGCGTTGCAGACGACTAAAATCCTTGTATAGCCCTGGGTCACTGAGTATTTTCATGTAGGCTTTACCCATTCGTTATAGAGCTGACTGAGCAGGGCTATATAAATCAGGGCTGGGCTGAAGTCTTTGCTGATGTGTTGATGCTTTCATTTCACGATGGGGTAGAGTGTCGCACGATCGCAGCTATCGATATCAAAAATGGCCAGCTAGAAGATACATACCCTCAGTTTATTCGAGCGAGGGACCGATAAGCGATGGACCATGACGAAACCATACGGTGTGAGATAGAAGCTTTGCTGCGTCGAAGGATAGGGCTCGATCCTCAGTCGGTTGGCTCGGGCACTCTCTCACGAGCCATTAAAAAGGGTATGCGGTCGAGTGGTACGCAAACGCTCTTAGACTACCTGAGCGACTTGCAAAACTCGCCTGTGCAGTTTGACGCTTTAGTTGAATCGGTAGTGGTATCTGAGACAAGCTTTTTTCACAATCGAGCGTCGTTTTTCTTCTTACGGCAGTGGGTTGCTATAGAGTGGTCTTTGATCAAAAAAGCAGACACAGCTCGGATCTTACGCGTTTTGAGCTTGCCTTGCTCGACTGGAGAAGAACCCTACTCAATAGCAATTACGCTGCTAGAGGGGCTATCGATGGATGACTTTCATATCGATGGCGTTGATATTAGTCTCCTAGCCCTAATCAAAGCAAAGCAGGGCGTCTATAGTCCGTATGCCTTTAGAAGGCAGGGATATCGTAGTGACGACAAGTACTTTAGCTTAGGGATGCCTAGAAGGAACGGGCAGACAAAACGGGCGGCTTGTCGCTATTTTTTGGTTGATTCTGTTCGGAAGAAAGTTGATTTTCGTCAAGGTAACGTTCTTGACTCACAGTTACTATCAGATCAACTACCCTACGATGTGATCTTCTGTCGGAACTTGTTGATCTATCTCGATCAAAAGGCACGCGATCGCACCTTTTCTAAACTCGATTCACTACTGCGCCCGAATGGACTGTTATTTTTAGGCTATGCCGAGGCTGATATGGCCAATCGGCAACAGTATCAGCCGGTGCCTTACTCCGATACCTTTGCTTATTACAAGAGAGCTCAAAAACCATCCATCGCTGTTAAGTCTGTGGTTGAACCTGTTGTTGAGTCTGTTGGCCGCTAGCCTACGGCTGCTAGTTAGTGACTAGTAAGCTGATTGCTATAGGTTCGGCCTTTCCATCTGCTGCCACCACCTATCCAATACTGCCGAGCCGAATCAATCGTCATCAGCGTGTACAGTAGCGCAATCAGAGGGAGTGCAAAGGCCATCCAGGGAGCGCTTTTATACAGGCGCAGCGTCGGCCAGTAGGCCCATGCCATTAGCAGCCAGCCAATCAGGCCTAGACAGGCGATCGCACCTTCTCTCCAAGCCACACCAGCCACAAATCCTAGCGGTGGCACCCAATACACTAGCACCATCCCGACCACTGTTCCTACCAGCAGAATAGGAGAATAGTTTAGCTGCGTGTAGGCACTACGCGCTACCATTTGCCAGAGGCTTTTCAGATCAGGATAAGGGCGCAGACTCTTTACCTCATCGCTCAGGCCTAGCCAGATAGGACCGCCTGCCTTTACCGCTGCGCCCAAAGCACAGTCATCGATTAGCGCCTTGCGAATGGTCTGAAGTCCGCCAATGCGTTCTAGGGCGTTGAATCGGAGTAAGACGCATCCACCTGCTGCTGCTGCCGTTTTCTTATCCGGATTGTTTACCCAGGGAAATGGATAGAGCAGCTGAAAGAAAAAGATAAAAGCTGGAATCAACAGCTTTTCCCAAAAACTTTGAGTTCGCAGTTGGACCATTAGAGAAACCAGATCTAGCTTTTGGCTTTCGGCCTTGGTCACTAGCTGCTGCAAACTGTTGGCTGAATGCTCAATATCTGCATCGGTGAATAGAACGTAGTCTGGTGGGTCGAAGCGTTGTTTTAGCTGTTGAAAGCCCTGTTCCATTGCCCATAGCTTGCCTGTCCAGCCATCGGGCGGTGCCGTTCCTGCGAGAATAGTGAGAATTTCTGTTCTATTTAATTTTTCTGTGGTTTGAGCCGCGATCTGTGCGGTGCTGTCTGTGCTTTTGTCGTCGACCAAGAGAATAGATAGCTGGCCGCGATAGTTTTGGGTTAGATGCGATCGCATCGCCTTCCCAATCAGCTCCGCCTCATTCCTCGCTGGAATTACCACCGCTACCGACGGCCAGGCGTCTGGAGAAACCGTCTGATTCAGTATCTCTGAGTCTAGCCGCTGGTCCGCCCGCCAGAATTTTCCCCACAGCAGTAGTAGCCCCATCCAAACCATCGCAGCCACAGCCGTTAGCCAAAACAACACACTTTCCATCTTTCTCTCAAAGAATTTGCATTATGCTATCTCAGTAACGCCCTTCTAATATCAACTCAGCTAAAAACTCCATGTCGATGCAGACGCCCTTGCAATCCCCCATTCCCCCATCCTCCATTCCCCATTCCCCCTCCTCTCAGACACCTCTTTCTGAAGATCTAGCCCAAACTATCGAAGCCGCACAGCAACACTTACTATCTCTTCAAAAGCCCGAAGGCTACTGGTGGGCCGATCTAGAATCGAACGCCAGCATCACCGCTGAAGTTGTTCTACTGCACAAAATTTGGGGCATTGCCGAGAGCAAGCCTTTGGCAAAGCTGGAAAACTATCTGCGATCGCAGCAAAGAGTCCACGGCGGATGGGAGCTTTTCTGGGACGATGGCGGTGACTTGAGCACTTCTGTAGAAGCCTACATGGGCCTGAGGTTGCTAGGCGTTCCGGCCAGCGATCCGGCCATGATCAAGGCAAAGCGATTTATCCTGTATCGCGGCGGCATTAGTCAGACGCGCATCTTTACCAAATTTCATCTAGCGCTGATTGGCTGCTATCGCTGGGAAGGCTTGCCATCTTTACCTACGTGGGTGATGCAGCTAGAGCCTCCATTCCCGTTTAGCATTTACGAACTTTCTAGCTGGGCTAGAGGTAGCACCGTGCCGCTGCTAGTTGTCTTCGATCAAAAGCCAATTTATGCTGTTCAACCTGTTGTAAATCTCAACGAGCTGTATACAGAAGGCGTTGAAAATGTTCGCTGGGAGCTGACTGAGAAGAGAGATTGGAGCGATGTCTTTTTGCTATTAGATAAAGCCTTCAAACTGGCTGAATCTGCTGATCTTGTTCCTCTAAGAAAAGAGAGTATTCAAAAAGCGGAGAAGTGGATTCTCGAACGACAGGAGGCAACCGGTGACTGGGGCGGCATCATTCCGGCCATGTTGAATTCGATGCTGGCGCTGCGCTCGCTCGGCTATGCCGTTAACGACCCGGTGGTGCAAAGAGGGTTTCAGGCAATCAGTAATTTTATGGTAGAGACCGAAGAAACCTGCTGGGTGCAGCCTTGTATATCCCCCGTATGGGATACGGCTTTGGCGATGCGATCGCTCACCGACTCCGGCCTTTCCCCAAACGATCCGGCTCTAGTTAAAGCTGGCGAATGGCTACTAGAGAAACAGATTTTGAGCTACGGCGACTGGTCTGTCAAAAATCCTCAGGGTAAACCGGGTGGCTGGGCCTTTGAATTCGACAACAGCTTTTATCCAGATATAGACGATACGGCGGTTGTAGCAATGGCGCTGTACGATGTGACTTTGCCTGATGAGCAGGTGAAAAAGCGTGCGATCGCCCGCGCCGTCTCTTGGATCGCTACCATGCAGTGCAAAAACGGCGGCTGGGCAGCCTTTGACATCAACAACGATCAAGACTGGCTCAACGATATTCCCTACGGCGATCTCAAAGCAATGATCGACCCTAGCACCGCTGATATCACCGGGCGCGTTCTAGAGATGCACGGACGGTTCGCTGCCGATTTAGAACTTACCAGCAGCTACGCAGCCGATCTTACTGCCTACCGACTCTCTAGAGGTCTCAGCTATTTGATCCAAGAGCAAGAATCAGACGGTAGCTGGTTCGGTCGCTGGGGCGTTAACTATATCTACGGTACGAGCCAGGCACTTTCAGCGCTGTGTCTAAGCGCCGCCGATCGCCATCGCCCACAGATATTGCGCGGGGTCGCCTGGCTAGTGAGCGTTCAAAATGCCGACGGCGGCTGGGGTGAAACTTGCCGCAGCTACAAAGACAAAACCCTCAAAGGCAAAGGCATCAGCACAGCTTCCCAGACAGCCTGGGCGCTCTTGGGCTTGCTAGACGCCAGCTTCTGCCTGAGTCCAACTGCCGGAGCTGCTGTAGAAAAAGGCATACAGTATCTAGTCGATACCCAGGAAAACGGTACCTGGCAGGAGGAAGCTTTTACTGGCACGGGGTTCCCACAGCACTTCTACCTGCGCTATCGCCTGTACTGCCACTATTTTCCGCTGATGGCCCTAGGTCGATACCAACAGCAAACCCAGGGCCAAAGCTATAGTTCAGAGCGAGTCTAGAGAGATCTCACCAGCAAACTCATCGCCGCCCCTTGCTGCGGCGTAATCACCACGTCGCTGTTCACCGCAACGATCGGCGTCCACAGCAAAGACTCCACATAGTTCAAAACATGAAGCTGATGAATTGTCTGTCGGATTGCCTCCGGGCTACCCAGCAGAATGTGTCGCAGTACCTCTTTCTCTCGTTGCCCAGCGTCGTAGGCGGTTTGCAGAGCCGTAGCTGCCTCCTGCGATGCGGTAAGCAGCTCTTTTGTTGTACAGATGGTCATTTTCACGATTTCTCCAATGAGGTGTTACAGCTAATAACGGATGCATTCGTTATTAGCTAGTCGAGTTAGCTGCTGTAGCTGTTCGCTTATCGCGATCGCTGACGTTCTGACTAACTCGACAGAAGTTATGGAAAGAAAGCGCGAAAATTTAGCCACCCCAACTTGCACTAAGTCAGGGTGGCTGTGGCATCATGGTCCACAACCTCTTGACTGCTGATACCAGTTAAGGGGCGAGCGGGCGGTGATTGGGTCCAAGCAATCATCGTCTGCGTCGGCTAAATTTTCGTGCGGTCAAGCTGAAGCCACCTTGTGGGTAGACAACAGCCGTAGAAGTAAGCGTATCAGTGTTTTTTTGATAGTGTCAACTCTTTTTGACAGAGCTTACTGA
>CAWCAI010000015.1:0-60799 GCA_963793495.1 uncultured cyanobacterium | reverse complement strand
AGAAGAAGCTTACAAAGTTATAGAAGTTGTAACTCAGCCTTTTTCGATATGGTCGGTACTGATGCTTGGGGCTTTTTGCATAAACCCCCGAAAAGGTACATTCCAGATCGAGACGAATGAGACTTACTGAATCGGTCGGTGCATCAGCTGCTGAAGGATCGCCTCCATATCAATGCATTCAGGCGCTGTATAGAACTCATAGCGGCCATGAAAAATGAGGTGCTGCCAAGCCACAGGCGAAACCAGGCTAAGCATAGCCATCCTATCGACATCCTGCTTGTGCTCACTGTGAGTAAAGAGGTTGGAGAGGATCACCATGTTGTAGTAGATGATGCAATTGGTCAGCAAACGAGCGCACTCACCCCAGATCTGCTGCTCGTATTCAGTCTTGAAGCGCAGCTTGCCAAAGTTGGCATAGGAAATCACCCGGCGAAGCTGGTGATAGCTTTCGCCCCGGTTGAGCACCTGCTGGACATTCTGCCTGAGCGGCAGGCGATCAACAAAATCAAGCAGGTATAGGCTTTTGACGATATTGTCATACTCCCATAACGCCTGCCGGGTCTTATTCTTGCGGGCGTAGGCACTGAGCTTGCTGACAATAATGCTCTGAGTCGTCGTCTTCAATGCCAGCGACACCATAATTCTTTGAATGTTATCCCACTCAGCCAAGATGAGTTTCTTATTGATTTTCCGAATCGGGTTGAGGATCGCTTCTCCATACTTACTGGGATGCTGAAAGCCATAGAGTGAGCGGCTAACCGTGCCGTAGATGTCTTTGTATCGCGGCGCAAACTCATATCCAAACAGGTGCAAGAGTGCAAAATTTACCTGATTGGTGCCGTGCGTATCGGTAGAGTGAACCGTCGGCTGGATGTCAGTTGTGTTGTTAAACAACAGATCGAAAACATAGTGGCTTTCGTGCTCATTGGCCCCAATGATTTTGGCATTAATGGGAATGTGATTAGCAACCAAGGTATAGGAGACGATCCCTTTCTTGAGACCAAAATATTTGGGTGAATGACGTGAGTTGATGGTCTGAATCTGACTCTCAAACTTTTGTCCATCACTACTGGAATGAAGCGCTTCCCCGACGTCATACTGGCTGAAAATAGGCAGCTCATAGGTAGCATTGCAAACTAGATCATTGGCCGCTTCCAGCGTTTCTGGTCGTAGAAAATTATCAGAGGCATCGGCCAGGGTGTGATAGTCGATATCAGAGGTTTCGGCCATTTGGCCAATGCCCATGTTGGTACCCCAAGCCATCAAAGCGGCGATCAATACCCGCTCGTCTGCCGTGTGCTTGGTGTAGCGTCCAAGAATATGCACCAACTCATCGGTAAACGGACAGCGCTGATTGACGAAATGCAGGACACTGCTGAGGTTGACTTTCTTCAGAGCGCTGAACATCGGATGGTTTGTTGAGTCTCGGATACCCGGTGAGGTGAGCGACCAATGTGTTGTTGTTCCTCGCCGCTTCAGCTCAAAGTGTTCATTCTCGCCAGCACTCAGTCGCTGATTCACCCGAGCAAGACGCTCTTCTAGCTGCTGTTCGAGGTCAGCTAAGTGTGCTTGAATCGGTTGAGTTAGTGTCGCTAGCCCTGTAGCTGCAATTAGTTCAACTTTTGCTTTCCACTGTTGCTCGCTGAGCAAATCATCCTCGAAACTGCGAAAGCGTACGCTATCTCGGCAGAAGATGTCACCAGAGTCCAAACCGTTTCGTAGCAGTCGATAGATCAAAAACTCGTAGCGGCCTGTCAGCAGCTGTCCTCCATCATCATTAGAGGCATAAAGGTAGCGCTTTGTTGCAGATGGAATGCACTGCATGGGGAAGTCGTCTGAGCGATATTGGCTCAAAGGGCGACCCTTTTGAGCCGCTGCTTTCAAGAACTGAAGCGCTTCAATGACAGGAGCATGGCCAGGAGAACTGGCGAACTCAACAGCTTGCACAATAGGCCGGAGGTTGCACTTGAACCGCTGTGCCAAGGTATCTACATGCGCCCATTGAAAAGCAATTTCGTCGAACGTCGCTTCTGTGGCGATATGATCCACGACAAACGTTAGCTTCTGACGGTCTAGAATGTCAAAGGCTTTAGCTTGGACGTCCCGAAATGGGGTGGTTTCATCGATATCATCAGTCGTGAAAAACTTCAGAATTTGCCCTGCTTTTTGCAGGTTCTGGTTTCCCTCTATGCGGTACTCGTAGACCAGTTCTTTCGCCGCGACTTTACTGTCTTCAACGTACTGTTTCACCTTGTGTATCAGGCTGTTGAGCAGATTGTCGTGGGCTCGTTGGTAACGATGGTGAATGAAACAAAGCAGATATACATGCACCACATCCTGAGACAGCTGCTTGAGTCGAAAGACAGAGTAGAAGGAGACTAGCGAGGCATAGTACTTGATGCTTTCCCTAGAAATTCCTAGCTCTGGCAGCAGCGTTTTTGTCAGCTTGTAAAGTCCCTGAATCTGCTCACATCGGTCGATTTCAAGCTTGATCTCGTTTAGACTAAAGCCCTTTGGCTCCCGTTTTAGCTGAGTAATTTCGTATAGTCCTGGCGCGTCTTCAACCAGCTGATTTAATGCCTCCATATCCGTTTGGGATAGCTGTCGTTTCACCCTAGTCACCAAGCGGTCTTTCTCATCACCAGCTGCCTGAGAAACAATATCTTGTAGAAAACTGTATCCAGGGACAACCAGTCGCTCAGATTCTAGATGACGCAGCAGTTCTCGAAAGATGTAGATCGGTCTGCTAGAGACTCTTGCCGCCTGCTGGGCTTTGGCCAGTAGGGTTTGCCTCGCTGTATCGTCGCAGTTCTGGTAGTTACAAAGCTCTAGAATGATGTGCTGGTGCTTTAGCCGGGTGGTTTTTATCGGCTTATAGTCGTCGGGGAGTTCAAGGGTGGGAAAATATTGCGCCTGAATGCATTGAACATCGGCACTTACGGCGGAAAAGGGAAAGACGAAAAAGCGATGACGGGCTCTGAAGTAGCCTAGCTGTAAGATGGCGTAGAGCTGAGACTTGAGGCCGTGTAGCGGCTCAATAGCAGCCAGGTCTTGGGGCGATAGTGAAAAGTACTCAGCTTGTTCTTCAGGGGTGAAGCGAGGTAGGCCGTAGAGGGTTTCAATTTCGTCATCACCCAAAATCTGAAGGCGTTTTGAGATCGCGTTCTGCTCTGACATCGGCATTAGTTCTCTGCTTTCTTGGAGGCCTTGTATGCGGTACCGCAGTAGGGACAAAAGCGATGCTTCAATGATGTAATCGGTGAATCGCACTGAACGCATTGGTGGCGCAGGCCTTCGCCACAGCGAAAGCAATAGTGAGCATGTATATGCAACCACATCGGGTCTGGAGGATTGCCCGGTGTCCAGCATTGGGGACAAAACTTTAATGCGCCGGTCTCCTCCACCGAGATGCCTTTCGCCGCCGCATCCAAGTGCGCTTCAGGAATCTCCAAAGCGTAAGCCAGCCCCTGACGGGACTTTGTCTTGAGTACGGTTGTCTGCCCACGCTCAATTTTGCCGATGCTTTGGGCATGGATGCCTGACTTTCTAGAGACCGCCTGCTGACTCATACCGAGGGCTACCCGTATCCGGTTGACGTAGTCAGCCAGCGATTCTCCGGGCTTTGGGACACTTGACGACTTCAAAGTATTAATACAACCTGCATTGTAACTATCTAGTTAGACGATAAATTAAAGGCACTGCTTTTCCGCCGCCGTTCACCTTTATTTACTACCGATGTCGATTCCCTTAGCGATGGTGGCCACGCAGTTTCTAGACCGACCTGGTCTAGCTAAGAAAACTGTCAAATCCTATGAGCACACGTTGATGCCGTTGCTCAAAGAGTACGGTAGTTGGCCGATAGAAATCTGCGATCACCAAATCCTAACTGATTACCTCGACAATCTCTCGCATTTGGCCTACACAACGCACCACCGGCATCAGGCAACGATTCAAGCGCTGTTCAATTATGCGGTAGAACAACAGCATATTAGAGCCAATCCTATTGCCAAACTAAAGCGACGAAAGCCGGATATAGATAAGGGTGAGCACGCCTCTGACCAGACGATTCGCTATCTCACACAAGACCAGATTAAGCTCATGTATCGAGCTGTTGAAACAGATTGTCGAACCCATGCAATTGTCAGATTGTTGCATCGCAGCGGAGCCCGAATATCAGAAGTGCTGGCGCTTGATCTCGACACAGTGGATCTCGAACAACAGAAGTTTCAGGTTATTGGTAAAGGCAATAAGCAGCGATGGTGCTTTTACAGTGACGATGCGGCTCAGGTACTCAGCCAGTATTTGAAACACTACCGTCACCCACGTAGTCCGGCTCTATTCACCGCGCAGCAGCCGATAGCCGGTTCTATTAGTCGGCTGAGCTATCGCACTATCCACCAGAACTGGCGGCAGCTGATTGCAGATATCTCTGAGCTAGAAGGCGCACGACTACATGATTTGCGGCATACTTTTGCCACTGAGCGAGTTGGGCTAATGGGCATTGAGGAGCTGAGAGCATTGATGGGGCATGAATCCATCCTGACCACTTTGCGCTATCAAAAAGTGACCTCTGCTAGAGCTGAGACGGTCGCTCAAAGCGCTCTTAAAGTACTAGCTATTGAGGCGACATAAACTTAGATACTTATTGTCGAATTTCTCTTTGAATACAGAGAATTGTCAATTCTCTGCATCAGCAGAATATGACTAAGAGCAAATGTACTAATCAACCTTGGCTAAATACTGAGTCTTGACTGTCTCAATGGTTGGGTCGAGGGAGGCTATGACGCCTCGCCCCTCCCATTTAGATCCGTACATGCCCGATTTCCGTGCATACGGCTCCCGATGTTCTTAGCTTTCGCGTTTGCTCATGTGAACATAATCATGACAGCTTTCATGAACCGATAGAAGGTTGTTAGTCTTCCAGTTTCGATGATTGCCATCAATATGATGCAGATGTACTTTCTCAGTGCTGAGCAGTTGCAGTCCGCACAGTCCACATTTATGTTGCTGTGTCAGGATTGCTCTCAAGGCGGCTCCGTCATAGAACTTGCTGTTGCGCTTGCTCCAGTAAGCGATGTCTCCGTCAAAAGGTGAACGCTCACCCTCGACGTTGACGTGTCTATTTTCGGCATAAGAGACGGTAGGAAACGCTTGGTCTAGCAGCTGTTTGCTAGAGTGACGATTCTGTTTGGGTTCCTTATTGAATACCGTATAGGCCCTGTGCTGGATGAAGTAGAGAGACTCTCTCGTGCCATCCATCTTGCAGTACCGGTGGTAGTTCCGCCAGCCTCGGACAATGGGGGCTAGTTTTTGAGCCTTGACCTTGGCTCCATAGTTCGAGTGGTTGACGATGGTTTTGATTTTCTGCCGGAAGGCTTTGAAGTTGTCCGCTGAGGGTCTGCTTCTAAACTTTCCATTGGCCTGCACTCTGAAGTGCCAGCCGAGAAAATCAAAGCCGTCTGTCGAAGCGGTTAGCTTGGTCTTCTCTTGGCTGATGTTCATCCCCCTGATAGCCAAAAAATGATTCACCCGCTCAAGTATTGCGTCTGCGTTGTCTCGTGGTTTGAGCATAAACACCATGTCGTCGGCATATCTTACCGAGCGATGAATGTCCTCAATCCCGTTGAGGGCCACATTCGCTAACAGCGGACTGACGACGCCCCCCTGTTGGGTGCCTTGGTCTGGAAAGTCTGGATTAACACCGGCTTTGAGACATCGGTAAATCCCGAGTTTCAAAGCGGCAGGCGCAATCAGTTTTTCCATGATGGCTGAGTGTCGTATCCTATCGAAGCATTTTTCGATGTCGAGTTCGATGACTCGCTTATCTCTTCCATTAACCCGAGAGTTTAGATTCAAGAACAGAATCTTCTGCGCATCCTGCGCTGAGCGTCCTGGTCTAAATCCGTAGCTGCGGGCATGGAAGGTTGCTTCGTGGGCTGGCTCCAGTGCATACTTCGCGAGGCATTGCCAAGCTCTGTCTGCAAGGGTGGGCACCTTGAGAATGCGCGTTTTCCCATTCTTTTTGAGCATGGGAATCTGGCGTAGTCCCTGATGTTTCCAGTCGTTGACATTGGTTCTGAGGGTTTCATTCAGTTCCAATCTTTCCTTGAAATTCAAGGATGATTTACCGTCCACGCCTGGTGTCCTTTTGCCAGCATTCAGCTGTGTCACTTGACGGATGGCCATGAATCTTGCCGAGGTGGATTTGAGAATCAGCTTTTGGAGCGACCGCGCTTTGCGCCTGTCTCCTGCTCGAACAGCTTTGAACACTCGTCTTTGCAGGCGGAAAAGGGTGCGGCGGAATTTCTTCCACGGCAGTCTTTGCCAAAGTTCACTGGCCGAGAGGCTGTGTCTAACCATGCTCTACGCTGAGTTGTGTTTTCTGAACACCTCAGGTCAATTACGACCTGTCCTACCCGAATCAATGGGCTTCCGCTACTCGTCCAGCCTATCCAGGTTTTCGACCTAACCCCAGAACCACTGATTCGTTTTTCTTCGTTCCCTCGGTCAGATTGTTTTGTCCTTTTAGGTGGAACCCATTCAGCCACTGATTCCCCAAGACTCTGACAGCTCTATTCCACGAAAGGCTGCGGGGATTGGTATCAGTGAAGTCGGAATGGGCGAGTTGTGTCCCGGCTTGGTACTGGGCTGCTTTCTTAGGTTCTGTTTTCACCATGAGGACTCCCTATTAGCGCCAGTGTCATCCCACAATTGATGTCTGATTGCGCCCTGTTCCCAGCTTCACTCTCCAGAATTCCGAGTCTGGTCGGTGTGGGCAGATTAGGAGTTACATCCGAGTCTGATGAGTAGGGCTTGCACCTACATCCAACTGAGAGTTCAGCCTTAAAATCTGAGGAGATGATAGGCTGGAGACCTTGGTCTATAAGGGTTATGTCATAGCTTCGGGGCCTCAACGAATCGCACGTGGAATGTACCTTTTCGGGGGTTTATGCAAAAAGCCCCTATCTGGAATATTGTGACTGAAATTGGCACTACCAGCCAGCGGCGAGAGATTCTTGACTGGTATCACTTGATGGAGAATCTCGCTAAAGTGGACAGTTCGACAGGTCAGTTAATTGAACTTGAAGCGCTACTGTGGGAAGGAAAAGTAACGGCGGCGATGGCGCGATTGGAGAACTGCTCTGATGCCCATGCTGAGCAGTTTAGGGCTTATTTGGAAAAACATCGACACCGCATTATCGATTACGATGACTACTGGTGGAGAGGCGAAACAATTGGCTCAGGTGAGATTGAATCCGGCATCAAGCAAATAGCTGCGCGCGTCAAGCTGACGGGTGCGCAGTGGAATGAAGAGAATGTGCCGCAGGTGCTCAATCACCGATGCGCCTATCTCAATGGGGCTTTCTCAACATCGACTGCTTCGACAGCAGCGGCCGCCGCCTGAGCGTGTCGCCTCAGCTAGCTGTACGGTTCATGCAAAAGTGGGATGCACCCGTTTCTGGCCGCTCGATACTCAGCTAGCTGATAGGGCTGTAGCCATTGCGTCTGCGCCTCTGCGCCAATCCCCTGACGCTGTGAGATCGCCGATCCCACTCTCTTTAGAACAGACGAATTCTTTTGAATCATTCTCGCGCCTGGAGTTCTTCAAAAATAGCGGTTCTGTTGCTCTCTCTCATATACTTAAGCAAAAGCAAGTAAAAACGAGACTAGCAAGGATTAGATGCGGACGGAGCTTAGCTAATGGCGCTATCATCATCCATAATTTACACCAGTAAACAGCTACTAGCTGACATTGAAGCCGACTTAAGTACAGGGCCTGTAGACAAGTCAGATCGTCATACGCAGTCCCAACTTCGAGCCATCAGCAACTGGCTCACTAGACATCGAACCAAAGCAACAGACACCAACCTCAAAAGCATAGAAGGTTTGCTGCAATCCTTTTATCACCTGTGCGAGCTCGCTGCCTGGGCGCAGGCGGTCAAAATATATGAAGTCACCCTTGATACGCCTACTGGCGAACCCCTTTATAATCAGCTAGATACCTGGGGCTACTTCAGTACCCAAAAAGCCCTGGCCGAAAAACTTCTCCCTCACGTTCGGCCTAGCGCCCAGCCTGTTCTACTGACTACACTCGGCAACGCCTACGCTAGCCTCAGCCACTACAATCAAGCAATTGACTACCATCAAAAAAGCCTCATCCTCGCTCGGACCTTAGACGATAGACAGGCCGAAGAACAAGCGCTGGGAAACTTCGGCGGATTGCTGTATACCCTGGGAAAGTATGAAGCTGCTACCGCTGCGCACCAAAGCCGCCTAGCGTTGGCTCAATTGCACAACAATCCTCTCGGTGAAAGTCATGCGCTCACAAACCTTGGTTTGATCTTTCAAGCTCGTGGCGATTTTGCCAAAGCGATTGAGCATCATCAGCGCAGTATAGCGATCGCCAAAGAGCCCAGCCGACCCAGCAATCATATCTCGCTGGAGCAGCAGGCTCTATACAAACAGGCAGAAGGCATTGCCCTCAATAATCTTGGCATCGCTTACTTTTCTCAAGGGTATTTCGATCAAGCCTTCACCTGTCACCAAAAGCGACTAAGCCTATCAACAGCACTAGGAGATCGCCCAGCCCAAATGAAGACCCTCGGCAACCTGGGTAACACACTCCTTGCACTGGGTGATGTCGAGCAGGCGATCTCAATCCTCAACCAATGCCTAACCCTTGCCACAGAAATAGGCGACTATCAGCTACAGGGCTATGCCAATGGCAGCCTCGGTACGGCCCATGCCAGACTCAATCAATACAGGCAGGCCGTCACCTATCATCAAAGACACCTCCACACCGCCCAAACCATTCAAGACTATGGCGGACAAGACCAAGCATTGAACAACCTATGCGGCGCATACACTGCTCTAGACATCCCCGAGAAAGTTATTAAATATGGACAACAACACTTGGCCATACTTAACCAGAATCAAAATCAATCGAAAGCGATGGATACCCTCGCTAGACTTAGCCGCGCTCATCAAAAACTTACTCAGCAAACGCTAACGCCACCAGAGGCTAGTGGCCTCCACTACAGACAGGCAGTTGACTACAGCCAGCAACACTTGGCTATCGCCGAACGCACTCATAACCAGGCTGAAGCTATCACCGCCTTGCTCAGTCTCGGCAGAATCGACTACAGCCAGCAACGCTACGCCCAGGCTCATCAGCATCAAACAAAAGCACTTGAAAAGGCACAGAACTTAAACAACAGTAAGCTGGTTTGTAACTGCCTATGGGATCTAGGCATTACCTGCGATGCCCGATTAGACTTTGCCGAAGCCATTGACTGCTATCAGCAGCAGCTACAGATTGAAAAAGATAGACATGAAGACAGCACACTCACGCATCTAGCTGTGCTCAACAACTTAGGCGAGGCGTATCTTTCTTCCCAACTCTACTCAAAAGCACTCAGCTGCTTTCAACAGCGATTGGCGCTTAGTCGTGTCCTTGGCGCTCAGCTATCAACCCTACAGTCGTTGAACAGCCTTGGCTATGTGTTCTTCCAATTGAACCAACCCCAGCAAGCACTCGCTCAGTATCAACAAGCTGTCCATGTTGCGAGAGAAATAAACAATGCTACCGCCGAAGCCGAAGCGTTATACAATCTGGGGATAGGATTCTTTCAACAATCTCAGATAGCAGCAGCTCAAAAATCTTGGCAAGACGCGCTAGAAATTTCTCAATCGTTGAATCTGATGACGCCAGAAACCGCCTGTTTGCAAAGTCTAAGAGAAAGCGGACAACGAAAACAAAGATAGGAGCACGTTCCTCTCTCTTGCCTTCATCATTCACAAAATAATCCTCAAAAACAAGTTGATAGAACATCGACACCTTTATGAATAGTAAAGACCATCTCCATTAACCGCATATGTCAGCTTCTCTGCTTCCAGATGCCCTACCCGTGCTAACCCAACTCGGCATCCTGCCAAAATACCTTCGCCAAATGCCACCTGGCCATCGGCGTACACAATGCCGCGCGCTGATCAACTGGCTTACCCGCTATCGCCCATCCGACAGCAGCGACAACCTCACACAGGTCAAAGGCTATCTTCAGGCATTTCATCACCTCTGCGATATCCAAGAATGGGAGCGTGCCTTTACCTTGCTCTCGACCCGGCTGAACACACCCACTCGAGAGATGCTGCACTACCAGCTCAAACTATGGGGCTATAGCTCAACCCGTACAGAACTCTACAAAGCCCTTATAGAGCGACTCAACAGCGGAAAGCAAGATGGCTGGAGCGCTAGAATCCTGCAATTCGTCGGGGAAAGTCTCTACAGCCAAGGTCAGTACGCCGAAGCCGAAACCTACTACAACCACAGCCTTGCTCTTTTCAAAAAAGTGGGAGACGCCACAGACGTAGGGTTACTGCTCAGCGCTCTAGGGGATGTGTACTACGCCCAAGGCCACTACGATAAAGCTATCAACCATCATCAGGAATGCCTCAAGGTTACAAAAGCAGCCGACCTCCTGTTTGCTCAAGGTATCGCGCTTGGTAGCCTTGGTAATCTGTATGAAGCCAAAGGAAACTATACCCAAGCCGTTAGCTATCATCAATCGGCTCTAGAGATCGCCCAACAAACAGAAGACCTAGAAATGCAGGGGGCTGTCCTGGGTAATTTGGGAAGCTGCTGCCATGCACTCGGGCAATATCAGCAGGCAACCACCTATCATCAGCGACACCTGGCGATCTCGCTAAAAATCGGCAGCCGTCAAAGTGAAAGCAGCGCCCTCGGTGGCTTTGGCAGTACCTGCTACAGCCTTGGCGACTACGCCGGTGCAAGCAGCTACTTTGAACAACAAAGAGAGATTGCCAAAGAAATTGACGATTTGCCTGCCCAAGCAAATGCACTCGGGGCACTAGGAAACGTCTATTTTAGTACGGGCGAGTACACAGCCGCGCTTGACTTTCACCAGCAGCACCTAGCCATCGCCAGGTCACTAGGGCTACGACGCAGCTGCCTTCACGCCATCGGCAACATTGGCAACGTCCACAATGCGACAGGTGACTACGCTCAGGCCAGCGACTGCTATCAGCAGCAGCTGACACTCGCTCGGGCGATCGGCGATCGCGTCGGCGAGGCGATCGCGCTCGGGAACTTAGGCGTGGTCGCTTATGAGCAGGATAACTACGCAGAGGCGCTGGTGCTGATGACGCAGCAGTTAGAGATAGCCAGAGAGATTGGAGATCGCACTCGTGAAGCGCAGGCGCTGGACAATCTTAGGAATGTGCATACTGTGCTATCCATCTAAACCTCCGGGGTACTCCCACCAGAGCGCGACTGCGCTTGGTGGTGAGGGGGATAGGAGTGTAGAGAGTGCGGGTTCGATGCCCGCTCACTCTGCTGGCGTATTTTGATATTCAACATAAGTCTTAAGCTGCTCCAGGGTAACGCCGCCGGATGAGGCGACAAAGTAAGCGCCCGTCCAGAATGCGGACTTTTGATAGAACTGGCTGATCCGCCCGGCATAGTCTCGGCGGATAAGGCGGCTAGAAACCGTCTTGAGGTTATTGACCAGCTTGCTAACCGCAACATCGGGCGGGAACTCAATTAGAAGGTGTACGTGGTCGGGCTCACCGTCAAAGTGAACTAGATTGCAATTCCACTTCTCACAGGTACTGGCGAAGATTTCCCTCAAACGGTTGAGCATGGCTTTGTTTATCACCTTTCGCCTGTATTTTGTCACAAGCACTAAATGTATATTAAGGTCGTAAACACTTCTATAGCCTTTCTTTGTGGTCATAGCGCTAAGTCGTTATAATAGACCTATGCTACTCACCTATCAGTACAAACTCAATCCGACTGATGTCCAATCTGCAATCATGGCGGAATGGGGTGAGCTGCTGCGTCGTCATTGGAATTACGCGCTAGCTCAACGATTAGACAATTTACGGCGCAACCGCTGTCAGCTCGACCGATGCTCTTTAGTGAGCGAGCCGATTGGGGAGATTGAAGGATGGGTGGACTACTACAAGCAGTCATCTGAGTTAAAGGAGACAAAACGACTATTTCCTGAGTACAAAAGCATCTACGCCGATTGCCAACAGCAAAATCTAATGCGTTTAGACAAGGCATGGAAGCACTGGCTGACGCCTGACAAAACAGGCAAGCGAGGCGGACGGCCACGTTTTAAGAAGCGTGGTAACTCGTGTTCGTTCACCTTCCCAAGGGTGAACAGCGCTAAAGCAGGTGCTAAATTGAACGGCAGCATTTTGAAGCTGTCGAAGATTAGCGAAGTACCCGTTATTCTGCACCGTGAAATTCCAGCAGGCTTTGAGCTGAAGCAGGCAACTATCTTGCACAAGGCGGATGGCTGGTATGTCAGCTTGTCGATTCAGGATGCCACAGTCCCTGAAATGTTGCCTATCGACCGGATACGCCGGGCGGTTGGGATTGATGTAGGGCTGGAAAAGTTTCTCACTACCTCGGATGGGCAAGCGGTTGAAATACCACAGCTTTTCCGTAAAGCCCAAAAGCAGATTGCTCGTCAGCAGCGTAAGCTGTCGCGCATGGTGAAAGGGTCTGTCAACTATGCCAAGCAAGCAAGCCGGGTAGCGCGGTTGCATCTGCATGTTTGTAGGCAGCGAAAAGAGTTTCACTATCAGGTTGCGCATTGGATATGCGTTCACTATGACCTGATTGCTTTTGAAGAGTTGAACATTAAAGGCAATACCCGTGAATGAATGTGTTGTGGACTAGGCGAGCAGTGAGACCTGCTGTAGCGTAGAAAGGATATTCAACGTCCAAATCAACGCTAGCAGCAGGTTTCAGATGAGCCAATCAATAGCCGAAGCCACCGATTTAACCGACCTGAGTTCCGATTATAGTCTGTCGCCGTTTGCCGAACGGTTAACGCCGCTGATCCGCGAGACCTTAAAAGTGCTGAAGAAAGAGCGTGAGCGTTACGGCACAAAACTAGTATCCTCGCTTGTGGTGTGGCTGGTGTTGGGGCTAACGATGCGCCGGGATAAGAACTGTATAGGGGTGCTCGACTGGCTGCTCTCAGGCTGTCGGTGGATGAGCTGTCAATTACCGCAACAGTTGGTTTCAGAAGGTGCGATTAGCCATGCCCGAGTGCGGGTTGGGGTGCAAGTGTTCGAAGTACTGTTGAATCGAATGGTGGCGACCATCGAGCCATTGTCTCCTGATTTTCATCAGTGGGTAAGCGTGATCTTTGATGGCAGCACTGGCAGTATGCCTGATACGCCGTCCAATCGAGCCCGCTTTGGCAAACCGAAAAGCCGTCGAGCCGGAGAAGCGAGTGGCTACCCCCAACTGCGCTGGATGAGTCTGCTCGCCATCGGTCCTCGGCTGCTGTTAGATGTGGCCTATGGTCCCTACGCGGGCAAGGGTAGCGGAGAGCGCAGCCTGATGATGCATATCCTCAGCCGGTTACATCCGGCTAACTGGCTGTTTATGGTGGATGCGGGTCTGTACTCATTTGCGATGATGTGGCAGATCCAACAGCAGGACTGTGCCTTTGTGCTCAAGGTCAGTAGTCATCCAAAACTTCCTGTCCTCAAGCGGTTATCCGATGGTAGCTATCTCTCGCAGATGAGCGGCAAACTGCTCGACCCCAGCCGTTCTACAGAAAAGCGTAATGCCTGGAAGCATGAAACCCTGAACGTGAGAGTGATTGTCTTTCAAATCCCAGGGTTCCGTCCGACTCGGCTCGTCACTAACCTACTCGACCCCAGTATTCTTGCAAAAGACTTTGTTTTTCATTATCACAAAAGGTGGGATATTGAGCTGTGCTTTGATGAAATTAAAACTCACCAATGTGCCACCCTCAGAGGTCAGATGCCCACTCTGCTGCGCAGCAAACGGCCTGATTTAGTCGAACAAGAACTCTATGCCATGATGCTGCTCTATAACCTCGTCCGAGAGCTGATGTCCCAAGCTGCCGCATCAGTCGATAAAGACCCTTTGGCGCTCAGCTTCAAGGACTGCTTACAGCTCATCATGGATGCGATTCCACAGATGAGCAAACCCGGCACACCTGGTTTGGCCACTCAACAACAGCTGTATTTACTCGATTTGCTGGCTGCTGCCGAGATTGACCGGCCTAGAAGACCCCGAGTCAATGACCGGGTGGTCAAAGTCAAAATGTCAAAGTTCAAACGCAAGACTCGACTGCATCAGAGCCGTTCTAGAAACATCGAGAATGACTTAGAGATTTTTATCCCAGAGGCTGCATGAGACTTTCATTCACGGGTATTGTGGCTAAACTGGCGCAAGTTTCAAGAAGGCGCTGGTCTGCCAGAAGGTTCTATGCGCCTCTTTTGGGCCATCATGTCCAAAGCCTATCCCGGCCTGTTCAACGGCAGCGAACGGCTGAACGCGCTCGAACTCACCAAGCGCATGGCCTGGACCTACGGCGGCGTCGCAGCCGATCTGGGCATAGAAGGCGCACTGCAACCGCCCCTGCCTTCAGAAACTCAAACAGAAGATCCCGCCGCCGCCGCCGCCGGTGCGCAAGAAATCAACGAATACGACTTTGAAACCCAAATTCGCTTCCCAAACCTTAGCTCCATCGCCGCCGCCCGTTTCCTGCAAGACTGCCCCCACCTGGCCGCGCAATACTGGCAAGCCCTCAACCAACAGATTAAACAGGCCCGCCAAGCCGACACCCTCTCTGTCACCGCCCGCCGAGCCTTCTATGCCAAAACGCGCCGAGATCCGCAGATTGCCTCTTTACACACTTCTCCTGGCTCTCAAGGCCCGTCTACCAATACTCCCTCTGCCTACACACCGTCTGCATATAATGGCGTCATGTTTTCGAGTAAGTGGCTCGCCGACGATATGGGCCTGCTCCCCCAGCTAGCAGACAGCCCGACCACATCCTCACCAAAAGATAGCCCCGCTCAGCTTAGAGAAATGGTGGCCCAGGCTCACCAGCAGGTGAAACTCTCCGGCGGTAGCCCAGCAGACTGGTGGGCAATTGTACTCGCCGATGGCGACAACATGGGCCAGTTCGTATCAGGAAAGCGCCTACAGTCCTACAGTCAATACGTCCAGTCAAGCGAGCTGGATTTAGCCGAGGTCGATGCGCCCACACTAGAAAGCTTTCTAAACCAGACGACTAAGCGTATGGGCCCTGCTACGCATGTCGGGCTCAACCGAGCGCTGCTAGACTTTTCTAATCGGCTAGTACCCTACCTCAGCGAACGGCGCTTTTGTGGTCGGGTGATCTACAGCGGCGGCGATGATGTGATGTCTGTCTTGCCGCTAGAAGATTTGCCCGAATATCTGTTATCGCTGCGGGCGGCATGGAGCGGTAAAGCCGATCCCTACACTCAGACAGGTGCGGAGCCGGAATTTAGCGATCGCAACAGCGGCTACTGGCACCCAAACGAATCGGCGCAGGCCAACGGCTTTGGCCCAATGCGCCCTCAGTTCACGATGGGCCGCACGGCTACTATGAGCATCGGCGTGGTCATTGCCTACAAAACGGTGCCTCTACCTACCGTGCTCGAAAGTCTGTGGGAAGCAGAAGGCGATCGCGCCAAAGGGATGCCGGGTAAAAATGGCCTGTGCTTTCGGGTGATCTACGGTAATGGCAACCAGCTAGAAGCGCTGATGTCTGGCCAAGAAATAGAACAGGAAGTAGACCAGACAACAGATCTACTCAGCCTCTGGTGGACCTGGGTAAACCAGTATATAGACTACGCCCGAGCGCATGAGTCGGCTGAAAATTTGAGTCCACTGCTGCTGCGCCTAGCTGAAGAACTGCCGCAGCGAGCTACCGTAGGCAGCGGTCTATTTGCCAAAGCCGCTCGCGTACTGATGGAAAGACGTGATCGCAGCGAAGACCTCAGCTCAGTATTCGACAGCTTGGAGCACTGGCTGTCGCAGTGGGAAACTTGGGCCGCTGAAACGAGCGATGTCAACACCGATGCTGACGAAGCTGATGCTGATGGACAACTGCTGGGCACCACGCCCGAAGACTTAGGTAAGCTGCTGCGGTTTAGCGCGTTTTGGATAGATAAACGAGTAGAGCGATTAGGCTGGCAGCAGCTCTCGGATTCACTAGCCGAGCAGGCATTAGCACAGGAGGCCGCTTAAGGATGGAATGGTATAGCCTTACTCCTATAGATGTGCTGATGTTCCGCGAGGCCAAGCCCTTTAGCCCCGGCGAGGGTAGCTGGGCAAAGGGTCTGTTTCCGCCGCTGCCAGTGACTGTATTTCAGGCAGTACGATCGGCGATCGCACACTACACCCGAAAAAGGAGAGACCTCGACTTTATAGGGCCTTTTCTGCTCCAAGACGAAACCACCCTCTGGCTACCCGCTCCCAAAGATCTCGTCTGTCTATTTCCAGAATCACGCTCAGAATCACCCTCGGAACTACACAATCGCAAGCAGTCCAGCAATCGCTGGGAAAAGCTAGTTCGCCTCCAAGCCGCTTACAGAAGCCTCACCCGAGTGGGAATCGCTCGCCTTCTCAGGCGATCTCTCACCGATGGTGATGACAGAACCGACCGATGCAGAAATTAGTCCTCCTTTTCCTTGGATCAAGGCAGAGGCACTGTGCGATTACTACCTCACTGGCAATATAGAACAGCTTAAGCCCAGTGACTTCTGTGAGAATCCGTGGCGCACCCAGGTATTGCCACACATTCATATGCAGCCGCAACAGCGACAGGTCAGAGAGTCAGCAGGCTACTTTACCGAAGTCGCCACTCGGCTCGCAGCGGGCTGGTCACTGGTGTGTGGCCTTAGCCAAAAGCTAGAAGATACCATCG
Organism: uncultured cyanobacterium; assembly: GCA_963793495.1. Lineage (GTDB taxonomy): Bacteria > Cyanobacteriota > Cyanobacteriia > Phormidesmidales > Phormidesmidaceae > Phormidesmis. The sequence goes on along the minus strand of CAWCAI010000015.1, from coordinate 44,045 downwards.
TACGGCTCGGCGGCGAAGGGCATCGTGTTGCCTTGCGACAGCTATCACACACACCTGTAATCGAGCAGCTCTCTCGCCTAGCTACCGCAGCCGCGCCTACTAGTGAACAGTCGGTTGCTTACCTGCTCACACCTGGCCTAGCCGCAGCCAACACTGCTCTCTACAGCAGCTATCCAGATTCTTGGAAGGCACTGCTAGCAGGTTGTGCCACTGGCAAGCCGCTGATATGGGGTGGCATCTCTAGTATTGATCGTCGAACCACCAATCAGGACGCAGCAGCGCAAACAACAGCCGCCTCTCATTTTGCGCTGCTGCCCCAGCGAGCTTTTGTGCCGCCAGGGTCTGTATACGTGTTCAAGTCCAACAGTCAAATAGGAGAGAAGTTATCTGCTGAATCTGTACTATCTTCAACGCTGCTACCAGCAACCAATGCGCGTTGGCAAGAGACCTTTGCCAAGCTGAATTATGGAAAACTACTATGGGGAGTGTAAACAATGAGCGCCTTTCGTACCGGCTATTTATACAGCCTGTCGCCGATTCACTGCGGTGGAGAGGGCGATATTGGCAACGTGCTAGAAATTGCTCGCGAGGCCCATACCGATTTCCCTTATATTCCTGGTTCTTCCTTACGCGGCAGCATTCGACAGGAAGTTGATAATCTAGACCCACAGGCTGCCAATACTCTCTTTGGTCAAGCGCTCACTCCAGATGGCCAAATGGGAGTACATCAGGTTTGGTTTGGCGATGCCAGACTGCTGTGGGTGCCGATGCGATCGCTTAGCTTTGAGGGGGGCAAGCACGTTTTTAGTTGGGTGAGCTGCCATAGCCTCATCAACAATCATGCAATGGTGACGGGTATGCCTCTAGTTGCGCTACCCGAAGAGCCCTTCGGCGATCGCCCTGGGAACTATTCTGTTGCCGATACGCGCGTTCGCGTCAGCCCGTTTCCCGATGGGCTGCAATCGGCTCTTTCTGAGCCCGCCGCCCACTGGCCTGATTCACTCAAAGGTGCAATTCTCTCCAACTGGGAGAGCAATCGCATCATTCTCTCAGACGCAGACTTTCAAATTCTGATGGAGCATTCTCTCTGGACTCAGGTACGCAACAAGATTCACGAAAGTGAGGGAGTAGAAGACAATGCAGGCGGCGCAGATATCTTCTGGACCGATGTCTGCATTCCTCGCGATACTATCTTCTATTTCTCTTGGGGCTATCGGCTGCTGAGCAGTCCCATCGTGAGCGTAGACGATCACGAAATCCTACAATCGGTCATCGGTGGGCTTGTTCAAGTAGGCGGGCAAGCCAACGTTGGCAGAGGCTGGGTACAGAGCTGGGTGAATGATTCCACCTTTGTTCCTGTGGGCAGTGATTCTAGGGACAATAGTTCAGTAGATGCAGACGAGACTGAAGAGAGCACACTTGTAGAGGTATAAACGTGGGCAGCTCCAAAAAGAAAAAGAAGAAAGGCCAATTTCCCAGCGGCTCAAAGGGCCCGCAGCAGTCGGTCGCTAGCGGCGCGACCACAGCTAGCACTGTCTATAGCCAGCCACAAACCCCGAAAGCTAATTCCATTAGAGCCGTTCAGCCAGAACATACTAGCCTTACAGCGCACAGTCATATCGCCGCCTACCTCGACAAATTTGAGCGAGCCGAGCGACTGCTCACCGATAGTGAAATCAACGCGGTCTTGCAGCTAGCACAGCACCTGCGCGTCTTCGGACTAGTATCGGCAGCAGGCTTCGTTGGACAAACCAACGACCAAGGCGGCAGCACCCAAGAAAAGCGACGGCCCGTCTGGGAGCTACTGCTATGCCAGCTAATAGACGATCCCCAAGTGATAGACGCGAAAACGCTCAAAAGCGAAGTCCTGAATATTGCCAGCAGTCAGCCTGCAATGTATATGGCTCTATGGCGACGGGCCGTTTTGTTTTCTAAACACTGGAACTTTTGGGCAAAAGCATACCAAACGCCAAAGATAGAGAAATCGAGTCAGGATTCTGCATAGCCATGTACACAGCGCCGCTCCTCGCTCAGCTCCTTGCCAAACAAACCGAACGCCGACAGCCAGGTCTGTTCAGGCAAGGCGTCTTCACCTTACCCTGGCGTGCTAAAGTCGGCTCCTTTCCCTCGCCCGATACCGAGACGCTAATTTCAGCCGGTGAGCCCTGCGGTCATTGGCGGTGGTCCTCAAATGACTTTGCCAACGTACAGGTGCGGCCAGACGATCTGCCGATTCTCTGTTATGTACCAGCCTCTTCTATTCGAGGTATCGTCAAGAGTTGGATAAGGCTGCACAACGCTCAGCTAAAAGAGAGAATGAGCGCCTTGCTAGGTGATCAAGATAAAAGCAAGAACTCAATCACTGCTGGAAGAGTTGAATTCCTCGACGCTTGGCCGACCGCCGCAATCTCTCCCGTGAAAGATGTCGTCACGCCGCAAGCACGCTTCCAAGTCTTTCACGATGGCAAGGTAGAACCTCATACTCTCTATACCTTAGGCAATGGAGAAGATCCTGTTGAGATTGTTGTTTCTATCAGAGGCATTCCTGGAAAAGCTACCGCCGCCGAAGTCGATGAAGTGTGGCAGTGGGTACAGCGATCGCTCTCTACGCAGGGCATCGGTAGCCGCACCTCCGCAGGCTATGGTCAGATGTCTGCACCTCCTGACTTCTTGGCTGAAGAGGCTGCGCGATCTCTCTCATCTAACTACACTGCTAGACGCTTCAACTTTCAGCTACTCAGTCAGGGCTGCTACGGCGCAGACCCACCGACGCAAGAGAATAGGTATACAGGCACTCCAGACCTAAGGCCAACCCACTGGCGCGGCTGGCTACGCGGCTGGCTATGGCGCTTCCTTCTAGGCGTAATGTCGGAAGAGAACGCAACTGCCACTCTAGCCGAACTTATGGGCAACGTCGGCGAAGAAGGCGAGCGAGCCACCAAAGGACAAATAAAGATAGCAGTAGAACCAAACAAACGGTGTTGGGGAGAAGCATCTGAGAATCGGCCAGTCTTCTACGCTTGGCAAGGTCAAGTAACGTTATCTGGTCCAAAAGACACGCTGAATAAGATCGTTCTTCCGATCATGCGTTTCGCAGCAATGACCGGAGGCTTAGGGCGTGGCTGGAGAAGACCCTTGCACTACTACGACAGTCACACCTTTTCTCGGGGCTCTCATCTTAGTCTTGACTTACTAAGACCCAACCGAGGTCCGCTACCGTGGATTATCGGCCTGCGCCCAACAGACTGGCCTGCGCTCTATGAGCAATGGAAAACTGCTGTTGTAGATAAGTGGCCGAATAGAATAGCATCGCCAGCAGCTACCAGAAAACCGATGAACGCAGAAGTGTTTTCACCCACCACCTGCTCTGTCTACGCGGTTCCTGGACCCTTGCGAGCCCATATAGATTTTCAGCGGCTGGAATGGTTAGAAAGCAGCGCAAAATATACCAGGGGCGAGGGCATAACCCTAATCTATGAATCAAAGTACAAGAGAAAAACAGCCGTCGGTGGTATAGCTGCTAGCGGCGCAGACTCTCAATGCTCATGGGTCAGTATTCGGCAAGTACCCGCACCCCACCCCACCCTACAAACAGACTGGCAGGAGATGGTTTGTTTATTTATGGGAGAGGGTCATAGCCTGCGGCAGTCATTTCTAAAAGAGCTACGCAGTCTCGCAGGAGCCAATCATTTGTTTGGATTACGTTAGGCTGCGATTATCGCTGCTTAACCCATCGTACAATTGTTCTAGAATCACAACTCATTTCCTCTATGGTCTGGCTCACACAAGTCTTCCTTTACTTTCGCCTTAGCCAAACCACCCCTGCCGATGTCGAGCGTCTTAACAATCAAATTGACTTCCTCAAAGACGCCAACGCTGCTCTAGCAGACAACTTCACTCGCTACGTAGATACCGTCAACGCTTCGCTTACCGTCGCGGGCTTTGTGCTCACTGCCATTACCCTACTTGGCACTGTTGTCTTTGGGAAAAGCCTATGGGACTTTCGCCGCACCCTCCAGGGTGTGAACCAAGAGGTTGAGAACCGCGTTCGACAAAGAGTAGAGCAAGAAGTCGCACTCGTCGTACAAAGTCGTATAGACAAGCTCGAAGCTATCCTAGCTAGAGAAGTTACCCTCAGTCGCGTTAGCCTCTGCTATATTCTGCCCACTACAGCTAATGACGCTGATAGCGAAAGAGTCGCCTTTGCCCTTCGCGTTCTCAATGCCAGAGGATTCAACCCTATCCCACGCTACCTGCCTACTTTACAAACTGCTGCGCAAGGCGATAGATTACCCAACTTCTCTCAAGACGTAGTTGTCTTAGATATGGCAAGTACAACACTTCCCGACGCCAGTAAAGAAGAGATTGTCGCTAACACCCTTGCCAAAGTACCACGGCAACAAGCCGCTCTAGTCGTTTACTCACCAGGTCGCTTTGAGGCGATTTCAAAAGGAACAGCAGACGGGCACTACTGTAGCGCTGCTAACAGCCCACTTACCCTAGTTGCGAGAGTCACAGAAGCCGGATACGTCGCTGATGCCATTCGCCAAAGTTGACTTGTTCTCGGGGAATTGGCCAAACGTAATTCTTGGCTGTCTTGGAGGTGGATACTAAAAGTAAGATTGACAAAAACTGTCACTATTGTCTTTAACCCAATAATTTTTCTAGCAAACTCTCATCGCTACTCACCAAGCGCGATAACCGCGCTGAGCCCGTCGTTGCTTAACTGCGTCGAAGATTTCTATTCCGTGCTCATAGCGATCGCATACGACCTCAATACTCTGACCCTGTAAAGTGCTAACCCGCCCCCATCGTCGCAGTACCACCCACTGCCCAAATAGATTTTGCCGCACCTCACACGAGTAATGCCGACTGCCCTTATGCCAGTCCTGTCGCTTCCACTTGTCTAGCTGATAGTCCATCTCAAGTCCTCACCTGCTCCTGCTTATCCAAACTTCCTGAGTTTGATAGAAGCTCCCACGTTGCTCCATTGCAAAGCCGCCGAGCAGCGCCGCGATCCACACCTCAATCAACGGCATCTTCAACTGCCGCTGAATATCGATCAACCGCTGCGGCGTATCTTTTTGTTTGGCGGCTACCGCTTTCACCCAATCTGATACATTCTCCGCGTGAGAGACAGCCAACGCCTGACTCTTTAGATCTACGTTATCAAGTGTGTCGAGCATCTCTAGGACTGACAGCTTATCAACATCACCTGCAACAGAATCTTCGTCTGCTTTGTCTGCATTCGGGTACGTATGATAAGAACGCTTCACCAAATGAGAGAAGTCTAGTTCCTGGGTCTGGCGGGTCACTCCTTGCAGCCAGTCACCGCCCATGACCGACCCATTAGCATTGTGCGCATCCTCCCAATCTTCTAAAAGCAGATTGGCCTTTGTTTCGCATAGTCCCGCTAGCTGCACTAGGATATCGCCCGCGACTCGAAGGCGATCGCGCTGCTCTAATCCTGCCAGCCCACCTTCAAACTGCGCCCATAAACCCAGTACATCTGCATTCTCTGGCATCTCAGCGGCTTCTTCAAAAGCAAGTTCTAAGTCCAGTTCTAGCTGACGCACACTAACCATACTTTTCACCTACTTGAGTTAAACGGCTTCATCGAAGGAAAAAACGTCTAAAGAAACTGATCTCACAGGTTGCAGCTGACTGTGAAGCATGACTCGGATTTGCTCAGTTGTCTCCCGACTAAACGTTTCCTCTGCGCAGCGGTCACACACCGTGGCCGGAATGTTTTCGACCAAATGAAATTTCCCGTTGATATTAAACACCTCGCTAATAGACTCGGTGTGGCAACTGTCTGAACCGCAGACCTGGCACGTAAACATCATGGCTTTCTCCGTTTGTAGTTGTTCCATTTAGCACTGTCTGGTTCGTACAGGGTAATGATTTTTACCCTAGCACTCTCTACTCTTGAAACCTGCATATGTATCGCTCGTCGGTCTTGAGTAAAGCCTAGCAGTAGAGAACTAGGTGAATACTTATCCTCTGGATAATCTTCAATCAGCTCAAAACTTGCAGACAACTCTTTAATCTCTTGTTCGCTGATGTTGCGTTCCACGGCTCGCTTGAAAGCATGGCGTGTAAACTCAAAATTGCCAGCTTGTAGCTGCTTTTGAACCTCTTCTAGGGACTTCATTGACCGGCGCAGGCCCCCTGTGCGATAACACTTTGGTCATGATATGGACACTCTGCTATCGGACACTCGATCGGCTCTAGCCGAATCTCGTCCGCAAAGAAGGTGATGCCATAGCGAGCGTTCAGATAGCCCATCACGTCTTGTTGAACATACTTTTCTAGCTGCCGCTTTCGGTAGCCTGCGCAGTGAATTGGGGCAACTTCCAACACTTTGGAACCATCTTGGAACACAGAGGCCGCGATCGCATGAATCGGTGCGTCTCTTCTTTTCTCCCTCCATATATAAAGAACGGCGTAAGGCGCAGATGTTTCAGCCACTGGCAGCGATACCGTTTCCACCCGTCCCTTATCAAAAACAACGTCGGAAACTTGCTGCTGGTAGTGCAACCGTCGCTGCTCATTCAACCGTTGGCGATTGCGATAGTAAGAACGTTTACTGGGACAGCGCTTGTCATGCCAGCAGCCGTCACCTGTCTTCCCATGCAGCTGCTGCACCTGCGCTGCACTTAGTTGCGCACACTCTACACACTTTTTGGAAACTCGACGGGCCATGCTGAAAAAGAAGAATGCAACTGAATGTAAAAAGCAAGCTAAGGCGTAATTAGCGGAATCGGGATGTTACGGTTCTTGCGATAGACCTGGAAATCGCTATCCAACGTAAAAACTGAGCTATTTGGATACAGCTCAGCCATTCGGACAAGTTCTGAATCTGCTAAAGCTGCTGGTACTGACTGGTAGCGTCTCATCAGAGCGACAACTGACACTAGCTCCGTGTTCAGGTCAAACTCAACGCTAATTTGATCTTGCTCTAACAGTAAAAGTAAGGCTTCCCTGCCGTTCCTAACCCGCTTTAGAAGAAACCATGCCTCTGAGATGACAGCTTCACAGGTCAGCAAAGGAGGTGCGATTCCACCTAGCTGCTGACACGCCCATTCATGATGACGGTCACGCTGATCGATTAGCGCGATGAGAATACTCGTATCAACGATGACCTGTCGAAGCATCACTCCCCATAACCTTCCATATAGGCTGGGTTAGTTGATAGATCCCCTGGCCCTTCCCCCATTCCAATGATGGCCTGGGCCGTTTCTGCGAAGGACTTAGGTTCTTCACCTTCACCACTGAGCGGTTGCTCGTTAGACTGCTGGTGTTTGGTCACTATGAACTCGACAAAATCAAGAATCTGCCGCTGAGCGGCTTCGGGTAGCCCTTCAATTCCTTGCACGACTTGCTGAATGAGGGGGGACATCGCTGGTATCTCCTGAAATATAAATGGCTCGACTGGGGTCTAACGGGTACCGAAGCAGGCAAGCCATCTCATAGCTTGAACCGCCTGCTATATCAGGCTTCATCATACCGCAAACTGCTCATCTGTATTCTTAGTCTGATTTTTAGTCAAGTCCAAATAAATTTAGTTATTTGGGGTTTGGAATGCTACCTTAGAAGCTGTGACGGGCCAGTGCCCTTTCAAAAGCTGTGGTCGCTCAGAAATCAGGAGCGTTTTCGCGGCGGTTCGCCCCGTTTTTCGGCTGAGATGATGGCAAAATCTGACCCTATTCCCACGTTTATTGAGGTTGGCGCTCTGGCGAAGCCCTCGGTGCCTGCTGCGACTACGCAGGACAAACTAGTAGAAATGGACTGGGTAGATGAGTTTTTGTGCGACCGCGAGATTCGGGCTAATACAAAGAAGGCATATCTACGCCAGCTTCGAGGCTTTCAGGTTTGGTGCAAGTTCAAGCACTGGGCTGAGGTTAGCGATGTGGATATTCGCTACTACAAGGTGCACCTGAAGGACAAGCCTACCAAGTCAGGCAAGGTGGGGTTGTCTGCGGCCAGTATCAACCAGGCGATCGCAACGCTGCAAAGCTTTTTCAAGTGGTTGACGACCAAGCGCTACGTCACCTACAATCCGACGCTCAATATAGAAAAGGTACCGGCTACGCCGAGTGAGCCGAAGGATATGGAGGTTGTAGCGGTACGCCAGCTTGCAGAGGGACTCGAGTATAGAGGTCAGCAAGAGCAGCTGAGTGTAAGAGACGCGGCTATCTTTGAGGTGCTCAAGCATGGGCTTAGAGCAGAGGAAGTTAGCAAGCTCGATACAGACGACTACAAGAAGCAGGGGATGCGTATCATTGATGCAAAGTGGGGCAGCGATGGTTGGGTGCCGCTGTCACCAAAAGCCCAGTACAAACTAGACCGATACTTAGATTGGTGCGTAGAGCAAGGTTTTGATATTGGCCCTGGACAGCCGCTCTTCAGGAACCTATCGAGAAACGGTTATGGGAAGCGGTTGGGCTACTGGGGCATCTACGAGATGGTCAAGGATTTAGGAGCGATTGCAGAATTGACTGAGAACGTACATCCTCATCGGCTACGACATACGTTTGGAACGCAGCTAGTGATGAGTGGGATGCCGCCTGACTATGTACGTAAGCTGATGCGCATCAAGTCACCAGTTACTTCTGAGCGCTACACGAAGCGGGCGCTAGAGAAGCGGGCTGAAGATGCGTTCAATGAGTTGATTGAGCGTTCTAAGTCTGACGACGGGTTATTTTAGAGCCTACCAATCCCAAGCTCGCCTACGAATTGGGTGTACATAAAATGACAAAGCAGAGGATTCGATGTGCGATCTCTATCCACCTGTAGTTCTCTGAGACGAGAAACAACATAAGGGTGCGCTAGCCTTTATGTATCAGCCTAGCTAAGGTCAGTAAGACCAAATTTACGACTGAGTATAAACTCCATAAGTCGGTTGGGCAGCATCTTTTTAAGCCAGGGTAGCCACAGACTCTTTTTCCCTAGTCGGATGACACTGGGGGGATTAGGTTTTATCACTCGAGCAACTAGCTCTACTGCAAACTCATCGGATGACGTAGCTACCGACTGAGAGAACTTTGCCCTCGCTCGGATGTTCGGCTCTAAATTGGCGTACCATGATTTTGAACTAAACACTTCATCTAGACTACTTTCTGCGGAGTTGCCAAAGCTAGAGGCGATCGCACCGGGCTGGACTGTTACAACATGGATATTAAAGGGTGCAAGCTCCATACGCATGACTTCCGACAAGCTATGAAGAGCAGCTTTGGATGCACAATAGGCACCCGCAAAAGGAGTTGATACGAAACCTGAGATACTGCCTATATTGACGATCAGCCCCGAGCCCTGCGCTTTCATCGATGGGACAACCTGCTGCGCTATAGATAGAGGCGAGAAAGTATTGGTTTGAAACTGCTGCCAAAGCTTATCTTGATTGATGTCAATTAGGGGGCCAAACTGCCCGAACCCTGCATTGTTGACTAAGACGTCGATTTTGCCTTTGGTCGCAAGAACTGAGTCGACAACTTTCTTCACCGCCCGTTGGTCGTTAACGTCTAAACTCATTGTGGTCATTCCCGCTGATTGCAAGTTCTTAATCTGCTCTACTTGCCGAGCGGTTGCTACCACGTGGTAGCCTTTGCTCTGAAAAGCCCAGCAAAGAGCGGAGCCTATGCCTGATGAGCAACCCGTGATCAAAACAACTGGTGAGGCCATAGGAAGTAGACAAGACGATGCTTAGATATCTATCCCTTATTGTAGAGAGACAAGTGCGGACGACTTAGACCAAAGAGTCCTAGCTTTCTAGCACAGCAGGTCAGATCGGTCGAGAGCGCTATCACTGGGCGCATCTGAAGGTTCGGGGAACCGCTCATCGGGGTTTGCGAGAATAGAAGAAAGAAAAAGCTGACCCCGTCTGAAGCCAGCCTTATCAAAAATCATTCCTATGCTAGCAACTCCTTTCAACGAACGTATTGAGCCTCAAGATTGGTCATCTCTACTTGACCGATTTCAACAGAGCCAAACCTTGGCAGCTATTGTCATTGCCGCTTGGCAGATTGGGTTATACGTAGCGCGAACGCTGGTAGAACAACAACTCAACGAGCGTGCTAAACAACCGACTACTTGGGAAGCGTGTTCGGTCTGTGGTCAGCGGCTACATAGCAAAGGGTTTGCAGTTCGGCAAATGCTAACAATAGTCGGGCTTGTCAAGTGGCGACGGCGAGTAGGTCGCTGCCCTGACGGGTGTGCGGGCAGTCAATCGGCTCCCTTTGACCAGGAACTGGGCATCGAACCCTACCAGCAAAGCTCCGTAGAACTGAAGCGGTTAGGCTGTTTGCTTGCCCGCTTCGTCCCGTTTGAGTTGGCTAGCTGGCTTTTGTCTCAACTGAGCGGTGTCCGAGTCAGTGATGACAGTCTGTGGCAGTGGGTTCAACACTATGGCCAGCAGGCCGCAGCGCAGTGGGAAACGGACGTCTTGAACTGGCAGAAAGGAGAGGTTCCACCGCTCGAAGAAATATCTCCAGAACTCGCCGCGATGCCATTGTTGATCGCTGCTGACGGGGTAAGCGTGCCGCTGCGTTCGCAGGCAGGTACGCCAGCCGGAAAGACGCTTTGGCGAGAGGTGAAAGTGGGCTTGTTCGCTCGGTTGAGCCATCGCCGCAACCGCAATGGTAAGCAGGTCACCCGGTTGCAGCAACGGCGATTGGTCGCAGTGCTCGGTGATATGGACACGTTTCGACCTCGCTTACAGCTTGAAGCCGTACGGCAGGGTATCGAAACCGCTTTGCAAGTGGTCTGGCTCAGCGATGGGGCCAGAGGCTTTTGGCGACTCTTCAAGACTTGTTTTGCTCAGCTAGCGGTCGGTATCCTTGACTTCTATCATGCCGCTGCCTATCTCTGGCAAGCTGCCGATGCCTACAAAGACGGGAACCCGGCACGCACCCCGCAGATGTGGTTTGAGCGATTGCGCCATCAGCTCCGACAGGGCTATGTTCATCGTATTATCGACGAGCTGCGCTGGCTGAGTCGTTCTCCCAATACCGCAGCATCCACTAAACCCGTCTTAGAAAGAGTGCATAACTTTTTCGACAAGCATCGCCACCACGTGCAGTATCGGCAATTCAAAAAGCAGGGGCTACCGATTGGTTCTGGCATGGTTGAAAGCGCCTGTAAGTGGTTGATACAGCAACGCTTCAAGGGCGTTGGCATGCGCTGGAGTGAGCCAGGACTAAACCATCTGTTGCAGTTGCGAGTCGCCTGGGTCAATCAACGCTTTGACCCGCTATTTTCTCAGCACGAGCTATCTCTGCCTATCGTCTCCCCTAACCGCTAGATGCGCCCCTACCGATGGGAAAGGCCAAAACAGCACCCGTTGATATCCGAGATGTTGTGACCGTAGCCGCTAGAGTTTCAACGAAGGGCAGTTACGAGGGCAAGACGTACAACGTAACAGGCGCGGAGCTACTGTCTCTAAGAGGCGTCGCTGCAAAGTTCTCCAAGGTCGTCGGTCGCAAAGTTGCCTACGTTGATATCGCCCCTACAGAGTTCAATCGGCGTCTAGTTCGAGCGGGTGTTCCTGAGTGGTTCGCTGAGGCCGTAGTGGTAGCTTGGCAAGTTGCTAGAAGCGGACAACCTATCATGACTGACCATGTTGAGAAGATTAGTAGAAGTCGCCCGCGTCTGTTCAGCGAATTTGTGCAGGATTACAAGCAGAAGCTGTGCGATTGACCTCAGTCATCATTTATTTCCTAAAGGATCTTTCTACTGTTCTATTAAACGCGGAAACTATAAAATCAACGGTTGAATGCTGTTGGTAAACCCTAAAGTAGTACATATTAACTAGCTCAAAAACCTTCCTTTTTGGGATCTTCTAGCCTATTGCCAGCTATAAAGTACAAAACACAGTCATACTCTACCTTTGCGGCTTCGTATTATGTTCCAAAATTAAGGGCTACTACGAGCTTTGAGACGGTTTTATCGCTGCCGTAGTTTATCAGCAAAGCCCGCAGCCGCAATCTCGGCAGTGTCTCGCAGCCTCTCTGTACTAGCGCCGTCGCGGGCGCTGCCAGAGAGCCCTACCAGAATCATGACAGCATAGTCTGAGAGCGTCTCGAGCGTAGCTTCAGATAAATCAGGTGCGCCCACCGCAATGCGATCGCTAATCAACTGACGAGTCGCCTGCTGAAACCCAGCGGTCAGCGCTTTAGCTGCTTCACAGCCACAGTTGCGAGTCGCATCCATCACCAGACAGCCACAGCGCTCTGGGTCAGCGGTATAGACTTCAGCCGCCCGGACAAAAAAGTGAGTCATCACACTGGCAAGGTCGCCATCCACCGCCAACGCCTCTGATAACCAGCTGCCGTTTGCCTGTATGTAGTGCTTCAAAACCTGCTCAAAGAGCGCTCGCTTACTGCCAAACGCAGAATACAAGCTAGGCGCAGTAATTCCTATAGACTTACTCAGCTCCGCCACACCCACACCGTCATACCCCTTGCGATGAAAGAGATCTAGCGCAGTCAAAACCGCTTTTTCCAGATCAAATCCTCTGGGTCTGCCTCTTCTTACCTTTTTTGTAGTGGTCACTAACTTATTTGTGTTTTTGCTGCTATGGTTATTTCTATAGTACTCGATATAGAAATGAGGAGAAGCCGAATGGCAACCCTAATGGGCAAAAAAGCATTGGTTTTAGGTGGCAGTCGCGGTATCGGCGCTGCCATTGTTGAAAGGCTGGCGGCTGAAGAGGCCGAGGTTACCTTCACTTACGGTTCCTCAGAAGAGGCCGCTCGTGAGCTGGCCGCCAAAACAAAGGCAAAGCTCCTTCAGGCAGATAGCGTAGACCGAACTGCCATTAGCAAGCTCATCGCCGAGCAAGGCCCGTTGGATATTTTGGTCGTCAACGCCGGTATTGGTGTACTCGGTCATTCACTAGAGCTGAACCCTGACGAGGTAGATCGAATGATTGATATTAATGTGCGTGGTCCCTACCACGCGGCTGTTGATGCCGCCAGGGAGATGTCGGATGGTGGACGCATCGTCATCATTGGCTCGGTGAATGGTGATCGCATGCCCTTCCCCGGTGGCGCGGCTTACGGTATGACCAAATCGGCAGTGCAGGGCATGGTACGTGGATTAGCGCGAGACTTTGGCGATCGCCGCATCACCGTCAACAGCGTTCAACCCGGCCCTGTCAATACAGACTTAAACCCTGAAGATGGCCCCATGAAAGACATGATGCATTCTTTCATGGCGATTAAGCGTCACGCACAGCCAAACGAAATCGCAGGAATGGTGACCTACTTGGTTGGCCCCGAAGCCGCCATCGTTACAGGAGCACAGCACACGATTGATGGCGGCTTCGGCGCGTAACACCCGACCGCTAATCTTGTCGTTGGTCTACTTCGCTGTCTTACGCATATCGGACGGGTTCGAGTAGCCTATTGACTTCTGCACCTAACCGTCTTGTGCAAACTCTCACACGTTAATATCTTCAAATTCTGTTTGTCTGTCGTCTTTGTTTATACCTCTTCTAGTCCATAATGAATAACAAACCTGTCTGTGCGATCGTCGGCGTTGGCTCTGGTAACGGTGCTTCATTTGTCCGTAAGTTCGCGGCTGAAGGATACGCCGTAGCCTTACTCTCTCGAAATATCGACTATCTAAAAACACTGGCCAAAGAGATTCCAGCGGCTCAGGCGTATGCGTATGACGCGACCGAGACGGATAGCGCTTCAGAGATATTCAGCCAAATCGAGTCGGAGATGGGCGCAATCTCTGTTTTAATCTACAACGCAGGTGCGGGCGCGTTCAGCAACATAGACAATACCGACGTTGAGGCTTTTCAGCGAGCCTGGGAAGTCAATACTAGGGGACTGTTTGTTGCAGGTAAGCAAGTCATTCCTCAGATGCGGAAGCAAACAGGAGGTGACATCGTTGTTATTGGTGCCACCGCTTCTCTTCGAGGTAGCGGTGGCGCGGCTCCATTTGCGGCGGCAAAGGCTGCTCAGCGCAGCTTGGCGCAGTCGATGGCAAAGTATCTAGGCCCTGAAAAGATTCACGTTTCGTACATTGTTGTAGATGGCGTCATTGATATAGAACGGACGCGAAAGGCGATGCCCAATAAATCAGGTGACGAATTTATTAGTCCTGATGATTTAGCTGAGTCTGTTTGGACGTTAACTCAACAAAATTCCTCTGCCTGGACATTTGAAATAGACTTGCGACCATTCGGCGAAAAGTGGTGAGGAAAATTGCTGGGTGGTTGTGTACGCCTGGGAACCGGGTGCTGAGCTGAAAGCCTTACTAGAAAAGAAATACTCGCACACCATATCGAAAGTGACCGCTAATGTAACGTGACTTTAACGTGATTATAAGTAGTGGCAGCAAGTGTGACAGCCGATCTCACCCAAGACCGCTCAAACTACTGGAACCTCGTGACTGGTTGCTGGCGGCGCAACTAGGCAGAACTTTTCCACACTGAAGCAGCCAGTGTACGAGCGTTATAGACGATTTTCTGTACTCAGAGAAGAATCAAGGGGACAATAGGGCGTTTCTTGCAACAAATGACTAATGAGGAGTTTGAGAAAGAACACCGGGAGGAACCACTCTAAACCTACTGTAGGAACTGCGATGTAGCGATCGCCAATGAGAGTCAAGCCATAAAGTCCAAGCGCTACCGGACGCTGAAGGTAGAGCGGCACACTCACAATTACGCTCGCCGCTGCCATGAGGTAGCCAGAGACACTATAAAAGAACAGCCAATCACCCCTGCGAAGAAACAGAGACACTAGCCCAACATGAATAAGGTGAATCGCTACAAATGCTAGGTGCTGTTGCCAGCCTTGGTTAGGCCGGTAATACCAACGCTTTGCAGAAGACGTAGCGTTAGTTATCACGCCGCCCGCTAAATCAAATCCTAGAAAGGCAATAAGCCCAAGCTGCCAGCCAGTCCATACTGTCGGCAACCTGACAGCATAGGCCGTAGCGACAATTGCTGCTGCAATCGCTGGTAATAGTTGTAGCCATACCTCAGCAGGCGTCGCCCCTGGACCGATTAGACGATCCAGAGCCCCTTTGAATCCAGTGCCAGGAGTAGAAGGCCCTTGAACATTCATAGTCAATAAATTATTACAACTGTTGTAACTACTCAGGCTTAATATTTCATGAAAGAAAGGGTGGTGACAGGCCAAACGACGATAGTGTTTGAGCATCACTAGGCCGATTAAGGATTGACTGTTTTGAGTAAAGCCGCGCCAAAACTCACCATCAGCCGCGATGAGATCAAAGCAGTCTACGCCGCAGGCGAAGCGGCAGTGATAGAGCTAGTGGAAGGGTTAACGGCGCAACACTTAGCGTTAGTCGAAAAGCTGTTGAAACAACAGATAGCGCTAGAGGCGCGGATCAAGGCGCTCGAAGATAAGCAAACGAAGAACAGCCGCAACAGCAGTAAGCCGCCGTCGGGCGATGGCTTCGGGAAGCGAACGAAAAGCTTGCGCAAAAAGAGTCAACGCCCCAGCGGTGGCCAGAAAGGCCATCCTGGCAGCACCTTGGAATGGTGCGAACAAGTCGATGAGGTAGTGCACCACCGGGTGGGCGAATGCCAGCAGTGCGGCGCATCCCTGCGAGCCACCGCTGCCACCAGCTATGACAAGAGGCAAGTTCACGAACTACCGTCGTTGTCGTTGCGAGTGATAGAACACCAAGCAGAAGTCAAGTGCTGCGGTGCTTGTGCAACGCTCAGCCGAGGTCGGTTTCCGGCTGATGTGACCAGCCGAGTGCAATACAGTCGTGGTGTGAAAGGCTTGATGGTGTACCTGATGGATGCGCAGCTGTTACCCTCGGATAGAGTCCGTGAAGTGCTCTGTGAGGTGTTTGGTTGCGAGGTTTCAGAAGGTACGTTGTACAACGCGAGAGCCAAGTGCTTTGACGAACTGGCTGCGGTAGAGCAACACATCAAGACCGAGCTTGAAGCATCGCAGGTGCTTCATTGCGATGAAACCGGGCTGCGCGTCAACGGCAAACTATGGTGGTTGCACGTTGCTTCAACCGCTGCGCTCACTTACTACTTTGTGCATCCGAAGCGAGGGTGTGAGGCGATAGATGAGAGGGGGGTGCTGACGAACTTCGACGGCGTGGGTGTACACGACGGCTGGCAGAGCTACTTCAGCTACGACTGTGCTCACAGCCTGTGCAATGCGCATCATCTGCGTGAACTACGCTTCATCGTTGAACGCTACGAGCAACCCTGGGCACAGCAGATGATGACCCTGCTGTGCGAGATTAAGGCACAAGTAGACGAGGCGAAAGCAGCGGGCAAAGCCGCCTTAAGTACTCGCCAACTACATGAGTTTGAGGAACGCTATCAAACCATACTGATGGCAGGCTTTAAGGCCAATCCACCGCCGCCGATAGATGAGCGTGCGCCGAAAAAAAGAGGTCGCCGAAAACAATCGCCTGCGAAGAACTTACTCGACCGGCTAGAAAGACATGACACCGCTGTATTGGCGTTCATGCTCGATTTTCGGGTGCCTTTTGACAACAACCAGGCAGAGCGCGATGTGCGGATGATGAAGCTCAAACAGAAGATTTCTGGGTGCTTTCGCGCTGCCACCGGCAGTCGTATGTTCTGTCGCATTCGGGGCTATATCTCGACGATGAGAAAGCAGAAACAACCTTTGCTCAAAGCACTGACAGATACCTTCATCGCAAAGCCTACATTTCCGCTACTTCAACCTGAGTAGTTACCAACTGTTATATTATTGCAACTGTTATAATAATGCGTCAATAGCAAGGTGTGGAAGGCATTGCGCCACCCTTCACCTGATGAAGTGACGTTCCGAGCTTAGACGCTGAAGTAATATGGCCGTGATACATCAAGACCGACGTTTACAAGTTTCCGAAGCAGCGTGGCGAGTGATTGTACGCGAGGGCATAGATCGGGCAAGTATGCGGGCGATCGCACAAGAGATGGGCTGCACTACAGCCGGTGTCACTCACTACTTTCGTAATAAGCAGGCAGTGTCCTTTTTGCCCTTAACCAGGTGACTGAGCGATTGCAAGCACTGATGCGATCGGCTATAGCTGAGGCAACGGGTACAGAGCGATTAGTCGCCATGCTCTCCTCCTTTCTACCTGTGAATGAGCAGCGTGAGGACACTATCAGAGTCTGGGTAGCATTTCTAGGCTACGCGGTAGGACGTGAATCGCTCATGGTTGAGCATCAAAAGAGCGCAGCGCAGTTACGAGAGCTAATTATCCAAGAACTGGAAGAATTGCAGACAGATGGATTAGTTCGCGCTGATATCGATCCAAAGGTAGAATCGAATGCTTTGCTAGCATTCGGCAATGGCATAAGTCTGGATTCTCTTATTCAGTCAAATCCGCTGAGCTTAGAGCAACAGCAGATGGTTATTCAGCGCTATGTAGACAGGCTCTTAGCAAGTACTGCTGTCGGGTGAAAACCTGTATCAAAAGGTCTTGATTATTTTAGGTCGCTCAGCAAAGACAGCGTAGAGAAACCCTAGCAGTCCTGCGCCGTAGATGAGACTCAAAGAAAGCGGCGATGTGAACGTATTGAGCGGATGGTTTCTTAAATTCCAGTGCAGCCCTGCATGAATAAACATGAATGCAGCTAGCCCAGTTCTTGTCCGTCTCCGCACAACTTCCAGTGGATGTTGAGTAAGCCATAGCAGGATGGCTACAGCAGGAACGTGAAGCGTAACAAACAGGTTGCGGGCCAGTAGATCGGGCAAGCGGCGTAGAACAAACAAAAGTCTCCACTCTGCTTGCGTCATCGCGTCTAGCTCGTGGGCCAGCAGCGTAGAGAAGCCCAACTGAAACAGCAAGTTTCTCATACGCCATAGTCTTGGCTGTTTAGCCACTGCTCTCTTTGATAGAGAAACAGAGAGAGACTACCGCAGATTCCTACGCAGCAGGTGACTAAGGCATAGAGCGCAAGTCTATTAATAGGCATCCCTAGCCGCTTCAGTTCAATTCGAGCAAAGGCTAAGAAGATAACTGCTGTGATAATGATGTCGCTAGAAAGTAGGGTTGAGACGGATGTACCGAAAGCTTGGCCAAAGAAACTGCCAATAGAAGCGTTACCTAAGAGCAGGAACTGCGAAAAGGTGACCCAGGAAATAATAACGCTGAGTACGCTACAGATAGCGTAGAACCGGCTTCTATCCGAAGGCTGTTTGTCCGTTTGGTTGAGAACTGTCTGCATTCTGACTCTCCTTTGCTTTGTGGTCTTTGAGTTCATACTTGTATTGTGCGCTCAGCAGATAACTGTTTCAATTACCTGTGAGGTAATAGGATTAGGGTGTTCGATAAGAGGCGTCAGGAAGGGCCATTTGAATGGCAGCAGTCACAGACAGTTCGTTTGGTCAGTTATTGAAGCAGTGGCGATCTCAACGCAATTTCAGTCAGTTAGACCTCTCTGTCATTAGCAACGTCTCTCAACGGCACATCAGCTTTCTTGAGTCTGGTCGCTCTAACCCTAGTCGCGATATGGTGCTTACGCTCTCAGCAGTGCTAGACATTCCGCTACGCCAACAGAACAAGATGCTGACGGCTGTTGGCTTTGCTGCTCTCTATTCAGAGTTTGACCTAAGCGATCCAGAAGTTGCGCCTATCCGCCGCGCTTTAGAGTTTACGCTGCGACAGCAGGAACCTTACCCAGCTTTGGTGATGGATCGCTACTGGAACCAAGTCATGATGAACAAAGGAGCCGAGAGACTTATAGGATGGCTGACAGAAGAAAGGGAACTGCCCGCTGAGATTGGTTCAAATCTGATTAAGCTAATGCTGCACCCGCAGGGTATTAAAGAGCACGTTGAGAATTGGGAGATAGTAGCTTCTCATCTTATCCATCGCGTTCATCGAGAAACCAGAACAGGCGAGCAGCATTCGCAGTTGTTGTTTGATAGCCTTCTAGCATATCCAGAGGTCGATAACTTTTGGCGATCGCCTATAAAAGAGAACTGGCAACTTCCCCTGTTGAACACCGTCTTCTTGAAGGCGCGTCAACGGTTGAGCTTCTTCACAACTCTAACAACGCTTGGAACGCCGCAAGACATCACGCTTCAGGAGCTACGTTTAGAGTGCCTCTTTCCAGCAAATAAGGAAACGGAGGAAGTCTTCGGAACGCTCTTCGATTGTGGGTAATCCAGCTTGCTGCCTCGACAACAGGAAGTCTTATCTTCTAAAGATGGGTATGGCTAGTGAGTCCCAGAACAGTACGTATGATCGTTCCAACACTCTTCCTGTACGAGGCACCCTACTTTACTACCGACCACAAAGCATGAAATGCAGTTATGCTCTAGCTTTTCGGCTTCGTAGCGTGTGTTTTGGACCAGCGGGGGCGTACATGTAGAAAGTTACGGTTTTGAATTGAGAGGCTGCAATTGGACTAAATCGCTCGCCAGCGAGTCCTTAAAACCCTTGGTTTTCCGGTAAACAAATTTTCTGAAAGCCCCAAAATCAAAGCCTATTTACCTAATAGCGTAAACAACCAAGGAAATAGGAGTCTTAAGAAGCCTCTCTATACAATGGTTTCGAGCGAAACCGTAACTTTCTGGCTCAATGCCCCCGATGCTCCCAGATACCATATCTACAGAAAGTAAGACATCTGTACCCTTTCTACTTACAAAAAATGACGTTGAAAAGCAGCGTCGAGGCGATTGCCTTTACTAGAGTTACAGCTTTGGCAGAGCGTATGAAAGTTGCTGAGGTCGTTACTACCACCCAGCGCCAGCGGAATGATATGGTCAATGGTCAAGTCCTTGGTAGCGCCGCACTTTTGGCACTTGTGACGATCGCGCTCAAAGACATAGGCACGAGCCGCTGCCGGTATGCAAATTCGCTGGGTCTTTTGCGGTTTCATCAGGATAGATTCTGTGTACTTTAGGCTTAATACGCTAGTCTCGCAAAGCCGCCAACGGAGACCCATCTGATTCTAACGTAGAGCTTTCCTCAGCCTGGTCTTCGGACACATCGGGTTCAAATTCAACTACAACTTCGATACGCACGGTCATTGTCCCTGATCGCCATCCTTTTGAATCACTTGCGCGCAGCACACGACAATCCATCTGTTGTACACTCCAATCTTCATCGCAACTATCTCCGTCAAACTTTGTCAGATGCAAAGAGCGCTCCAACAACTCTTCAGTAAGATATGTGTTATTACTCATTACCCAAGGATCTTCACAGGAAATAACATCATCAGCGTCCAGAATTTCAACATTGCTCATAGATTGATTATTCATTGTTTATATTTCAGTGTTGATACTCTCAAAGGTAGTCAAAGCCGGTTGCCGTAAGCTTTCTAAAGAAGAGTTCTCACCAGCAGGCTCTTCGGTAGTCCTAAACAGGTAAGGATTCGTTGTAGTGGTGAATGAAGTACCAGATAGCACCAATGTGATTCTCTAGCTTCTTTGAAAAAGATAGCGTTTTGCGCACTAAGCGCGATACACGCTGACGCAGCGTACAGTTGAAGCGCTCAATCCGGTTGGTCTGTCCGCTCTCTTTGCCAACCGCCCGATGGCGGTTGCTCGGTATCACTTTCTCGTACGCTTCCCAAAAGTCAGTGTAGGCGATAGCACACTGACGATAAACAGGCGGTAGAGACTGCCATAGTCCTCTGGCACCTACCCGACTACGCGGTCCAACAAAGCAGCCAACAATCTCACCTGTCTCTTCATCGATTGCCAGCCAAATCCACTGCTTGTTGCTTTTGTTGCCGACGAACGACCACATCTCGTCGCACTGAATCGTCAAGCGCCCCTTTTTTTGGCCCGCACACTCACTTGGCGCGGTACCTCATCGTATTTCTGATTCACATAGCCCTGTAGCCACACTTCAGAGACCTCAACGACTCTGGCGATGCCTGCCATCGGCATCTTCTCCAACAGCAGCTTGTCAACCATGCCTCTCGTCTCGTCACTAATGACTTTGTTTTGCGGATCTTCAACAAACTGTCTACCGCAGTCATTGCAGCGATGATTCTGCTTGCCGTTGTGAATATGGCCATTTTTGACAATGTTTTTAGAGTCGCAACTAGGACAATTCGGTAAAGCAGATGACATCAGATAAGTTGGTAGTCTTCTTTATCATTTTTACCTAAACCGGCAAGTGCTCGCATCGTCTGATCGGTAGAATATCCTTACTTGTTATGGACTACCAAAGACGGTTACGACCTTTTCAAAGACTATGGCTGTGTGGCATGTCATCAAGGGGTAAATGTCGGCGGCAATATGTTTCAGCGGTTAGGGGTAATGCAGGACTTCTTTTTGGAGCGGGGAAATATCCAAACTGCCGATCTCGGTCGGATGAATATTTCTGGGCGTCCGCGCGATCGCTATGTATTCAAAGTCCCTAGCCTGCGCAATGTAGAGCTGACTGCGCCGTATTTGCATGACGGCAGTGCC
This sequence comes from uncultured cyanobacterium, assembly GCA_963793495.1. Lineage (GTDB taxonomy): Bacteria > Cyanobacteriota > Cyanobacteriia > Phormidesmidales > Phormidesmidaceae > Phormidesmis. The sequence continues at coordinate 22,653 of CAWCAI010000015.1, read as the reverse complement.
GAGAGCCTAGCAGAAACCATCGGTATTATGGGCCGGTATCAACTGGGCCGTGAGATCTCACCTGAGGACATAAATTTGCTCGTGCAGTTCTTACGCACGCTAACTGGAGATGCTAAGGCGGCAGCACTATGAAACGCATCCGATCGTTCTCCTTGAAGCTAATGTCTATCGCGATAGGTGGTCTTCTACTGCTGCTATTGACTGTTCTATTTAGGCAAACTCAGTCACTCAATATTAATCAGCACTATCAAATTGTGGGCTATCTGAGGGAGCTAGAGAGCACTAACCTTGTGGTAATTAATGATGCGCTCAAAAACCGACTTTCCGTGTTGCACAACTACGATGCGCTAGTGGCTGATCGCGCCCACTTCCATCATCAGCTCACTGAGCTTAAGCAAGTTCTGTCACCTTCTGTAAAAGCAAGTCGTCCGCTTCAGCAAAAGCTAACGGTGTTAGAAACTCAGGAATTGGAAATGCATGTTCTGATGGAAGACTTCAAATCAGAGCATGCAATCTTGCAAAACTCGATTCGTTATTTTCCAAAAGGCATGAACGAGCTGTTAGGGGCGCTCAGCGCTGATGCATCCCATTCTCAACTAGAGACACTCTTAAGTAACGTACTTAAAGAAGTCCTACGCTATAGCCTAAACAACGACCCAGAGACTGCTAGCAATATAGAGCAGCTACTGTCTCAAGGAATGGCATTATCTATTAGCCGTTCAGGTGTGTGGCAAACCCCAATCCATCACGTATTTCGCCATGCCCAAACGATATTGAAACTTCAGCCTGAAGTCAGTCAGGCAATTATGCGTCTGGCTAATGCACCTACCGGAACAGCAATTGAGCAGTTGGCGCTGGCTTATGAAGACTACCATCGGCAAATAACGCAAGCTAAAAATCGCTATCGCCTGTGGCTGTACGTGATTGCCCTGTTGCTGATGGCAAGTTCTTTGTATTTGGCTTGGCACCACCGCAATGCGGCGGTGTTGCGGAAGGTCAATCTCAATCTGGGGCATTTGGTGGCAGACCGGACTCAAGCATTACAGCAAGCGCTAGAGCAGCTTAAGCAGTCGCAGACACAGCTGATACAGGCCGAAAAAATGTCTGCTTTGGGTCAGTTGTCTGCGGGAATTGCCCATGAGATCAATAACCCAATTAGCTTTATTCACGGCAATGTCCGAGCCAGTGAGCAATACAGCCAAGATTGTCTAGAACTAATCTCTCTGTATGAACAGCATTATCCTAGTCCCGTTGAAGATATCCAAGAGTTTATCGAGACGATAGACTTCGACTTTCTCAAGGAGGATTGGAGCAAGCTATTAAACTCGATGAAAACAGGCACCACTCGGGTCAAACAAATTGTCGAATCGCTGCGTAATTTTTCCCGATTAGATGAAGCTGACTATAAAGCCGTAGACTTGCATGAAGGTCTTGATAGCACGCTATTGCTGCTCAATCATCGGTTGGCCGCTACCGCCAACAGGCCCACGATTAAAATCGAGAAAATCTATGGTGAACTCCCAGCGGTGCTGTGCAATTCGGGCGCAATCAATCAGGTTTTTATGAATATTTTAAGTAATGCGATCGAGGCCTTCGATACCGGAAATTCATCGCCTATGATCGCCATCACCACAAAGACAGAATCAGACTATGTCGTGCTCACCCTAGCTGACAATGGGGATGGCATTCCTGAGGAGATGCAGTCAAAGATATTCGATCCCTTTTTTACATCTAAGCCTGTGGGGAAAGGCACCGGCTTGGGCCTGACCGTGAGCTATCAAACGATTGTCGAAGCGCATCAGGGTCTTATCGATGTCAGATCAGTACCTGGAGAAGGCTCAGAATTTCGGATTCGATTGCCGCTAAGGGGGGAAATATTTGAGGTTGGTACAGTCTCTAACAGCTCAGATGAAGAAACGGAAGCTGAGTAGTAATAGATGTTGTCGGCGAACTCCCATGCGGTATGCGTGATAGTACCAAAAACCTTCCCTTCTGACACTTCTAGTTTACTACCGATCACAAAGCACAGAACGCATATATGCTCTACCTTTGCGGCTTCGTAGCGCGTTTCACAAGTAATGTAGCGATCTGTCGTGGCCCTTGTCCCTATGATGAATATAGTCACTAACCAAAGCTGCAAAGACGGCTTTTTCAGTTGAGTAGAGAATTATAAAATTTAGATCATTGCTGCATTCGTGACAGTAGATTTCTATCATGAAAAAATCCTCTAAGATTGACTGCTACAAAGACAAGAAAGTATTCGTTGGCGTTGACGTTCATAAACGAACTTACGCCGTTGTCAGTTCTGTAGACGGTGTGGTGGTTAAGAAATGGCAAACCGCTGCCTCTCCAGAGGCATTAGCCCATCAGCTAAAGGACTTATATCCTCAGTCAGAGATTCACACGGCATACGAAGCTGGATTCTCGGCCTTTGTATTGCACAGGGTGCTAGAGGACGTTGGCATTCATAATTTGGTTGTCAATCCAGGGAGTATTGAAGTCTCGGTTCATAATCGTGTCAAAACTGATAAGCGAGATGCGCAAAAGATTGCTGCTCTGCTTGAAGCAGGTCGGCTAAAAGGCGTTCGTATTCCTACAGAACAGAATGAACAACAACGCTTGTTGACTAGAACGAGAGCACAGTTGGTAGGCGAAAGAACCGCGCTTAAAAATATGATTCGGATGCGAGCGCATCAGTTTGGCTTAATCGCGCCGGAAGACCGTAGAATGATGAGCCATAAGTTTGTTGAAGAGCTGCTAGGGCATGCACCTAGCCCTGACTTCACGGCGTCCATCAACGCTTATTGGAGAGTCTGGAAAAGCTTGGATACTGAGATTAAGCTGCTCGAAGCCGAGCTACACAAGCAAGCGGAACAAGATGACCGTGAAGAGACCTACCGCTCAGCTCCGGGCATTGGGCCATTGTCTGCACGCATTCTTTCCAACGAATTAGGCGATATGAGCCAGTTTGAAAATGAACGTCAGTTGTTTAGCTACACGGGCTTGACACCTAGCGAGCATTCTAGTGGAGAGGCTATTCGTCGCGGGCATATTACCCGACAAGGAAATACCCGAGTGCGTTGTGTTCTCTGTGAGGCGGCATGGATAGCTATCCGTAAAGACCAGAGCTTAAAAGATTTCTTTGACAACCTTTATCCGAGAGCGGGGAAGAAAAAAGCGATCGTAGCGGTGGCACGAAAACTGATAGGCCGCATCCGGGCTGCTTTTCGTCAACAGAAACTGTATCAAATTAAACCTGTTGGCTGAGATTAAACAGGTTTCTAGAGGACAAGCTGTTTACTGATAGAGCTTTGAAAAGGGATTAACTTTGGCTCGCTTTGTAACTACGGTTAAATGTCGGTAGATGTTCTACATGAATAACTACGTGTATCTTGTATGTGGTGCAAGTGAGTAGAGCGAATAAGGAAAGGGTGGCATAGCACTGACTATGACCACGAATGACTGATTGTTTCAACCCAATTCATCAGCCTCAATAAAACAGCGATCTTGTGGCAGGGGAAAGTATCAAGGTCAAACTTGGTTAGTTGGACAGGACGGAATTGATTCCCACATAAAGCTGTGGGAATAGCTTTTGCTGATTTTTTTGCGCCAATTGCTTGACATTCATCATGACTGACATTTAACACCGTATAGATCACTCTGTCGTGAACTAGGAAAGGCAGCGGCAGTACTGATGGTAGATAGGGGGCGATCGCTCAATCAGATAATACTCGTGGCCGACGACAGCGGCAGGCAATCTGTTTCTTCCCTATCAAGCAAATAGTGATTGCGTGTAATCACGTCATCACGGTCGAGCTGCACAGGCACTGGCGGACAGATAGGAAAGCGGTGCGAAGACCATCTCACTTCTTGATGGAGCTGGGGGCCGACGACAGCAACTCACCTTACCTGTCAGCACGCCATTACGGTTTTCTGCATAGAACTTTTTTCTGTCTGACAAACTTACCGGACCCTTTCAGATCGCCCTGATTACAGTAGTGAGCACAAAGCTAAGGCAGGGTAGGCCGGGAGCGCTCGACCGTGAAACCAGAAAGATGGAAAGCCAGAAATATACTGGACAGCGAGAGTAACTTTCCAAGCCGATCTAACTAGCTCTCTGCTCTAATACATCTACACGACTACCAATAGACAGGATTGCGGCGATCGCTTCCCTTTGGGCCTGTCTATCTGCTCTACCCTCATCAATCAGCACCTGTATCTGCTGCGATTGCTCAAAGACTGTCTCAGCAATATCGTCTACTTTCGCTTCGAGTCTCGTAATACTCTCTGTGTTACCCGCTATCTGGTGCTGGTTCGCTTCTATCTGTTCTGCGTTGACCAGCGACTGTGCTACTAGCGTTTCTAGAGCTGACTCTAGCCGTTCTATCCTCTCGTAATTCGCAAAGGCTTGCTGCGCATTTGGCAGAATGAATTGTGACACTAATACATCCACCGCTGCGCTGAGCTGCTGCACGGTTTCGGTGAGCTGAGCAGTTGCTTCAGCGTTCTGTTCCGGTGTGGCCATCGCTAGAAAGGCGGTAAAGTGTCTGCATTGTATCACTTTTGAAATTCAACCTCCACACGCGCTTCTGCTGAGCCAGCCGCGATAAGTCACTATACAACTAGGGGCCAGTCTCGCTGTAGTGAGCGCGTAGCTCCTTCGCCTGTCAGCGGCGACGGCAGTGCTGCACGACCTAAGGCGATCGTGCGTTGAAGTGTTTACACTATCCTATGCTCACGCTTGTCAGACGCTGCTATGGGCGACGATGGTCGATGCTCTGCGGTACGTTCTCTACCCTTATCATGCCTTCCTCTACAAAGTCTGAGGCAGTTAGCTAGGCACAAACGAGTGAAAAGAAACTCATCTAGAAAATCAAAGTAAGGTTCAGTGGTTTATTCTAGGTTTCTTGACAGGCTAAAACCTTTGCTCTCTGCGGGAGTATCCCTACTGGTTTATGAATAGCGAGCGGCGATTGTTAGGGGTAAGCTAGTGATACTTTGGCGAGCAGGAGATGGGATATGGAAGGCATAAGCATATTGGATAAAGCATTTCTAGCCTCAGTTAGTGCTGCGCTCCTTTATCTTCTTTCGGAAGCGCTAGTTTTCTATCTAGCTAAGCTCAGAATAGCTCGTGGCATATATCCACGTAGTATTACTACTTTTCCAACATATGAATGTAACAGGCAAGAATTTGACAATGTAAAGCAAAAGATAGAAGTCTTCTCTGTACACGTTCTAGCTGGCGAAAGAGTTGAAGTCACATTGTATAGTGATGATTTGAATACTCTTGTCACAAAAGGATATCCTGTCGAAAAACACAAGCCGGGAACTTACAAGCACTATGAAATAACTGATGACTTTGTAGAAGAAAAACTTCTGCGCTGGCCTTTCTTTCCTAGCACTTCAGGCTGCTGGACCCAAATATACAGAGTTAGATTCCGCGAAGATAGTGATGGTTGCCTTAGTGGAACACGTCAACTAATCATGGCAGCCGAACGGTCTAAAAGAGTTACCGAAGTCTATGGAAGCTTACGACATTCTGCTCTTCTACGTCTTATCTTTGGATCTACAGAGCTTCCTGCTGCCCTCCTGAAAAAAACTGCTTCTGGCACTGCCAAAAACAACAGAATAACTGCAATCATAGATGCGATAGAAACTATTGTTGTTGCTGACAACAAAATGGATATATTGGCATTCGCTCTTGATAGATCTTAAGGCACCGTAATCGCATAGTGTACTACTGTTTGCAAATCACCGTTTGTAAAACGCTTCAAGGCTATGTTCAATGAGTCTTTGACGTTCACAGCCTTCGTCTTCGCTGGCTAGCTGTCGATTAAAGAGGACTCTTCCACAGAGCCTGGCATTGCAAGAGTGATGGCCTTTGAGTAGTACTCGAAAACAGCGATTTTCTTTATAGTGTGAGAACCGTAGTCATTCGGCTTTTATCAGCACAAAGGAACGCATCTAAAGTTCCAGGCTGCATCGACTCTTGCTTGGCTTAGCAAATAAACCCAAAGGACTTCCCAACCCTGTCAGGAAGTCTCTTTTGGAACGATACACAACCAACGAGAACGCTGATTGTGCCGCTGGCCTACTGCCTAGAATCGGTAACCTAAGCCCGCGACAAAATCAACCCGCTGCTCGTCAAGCGGTAGGTAGTTAACAGAACCGTTGAGGACGTAGCGGTTACCTAGACGTAGGTCTGTTCCGGCAGTAGCGACTAGCTCTAGCTCGGTCTCATCTCCGGTAGACACGCCAGCACCCGCGCCAACAAAAGGCTGAAGTCTTCTGTTGCCATTGCCATTGAAGTCATAGGTAACCGGCGCTAGCACAGCGACGCCGCGCTCATCATCGCCGTCGAGCGTACCAGTGAACACTTCAGGGCGGACAGAGAAGTTGTTAGACAGACTGTACTTACCGTTGACGACAGCTCCGTCATTGCTACCAGCAAAGCCGATGTAGTTGCCACCTTTCATGGGTTGACCAATGCGGCGAGCTTGTGGCGATTGAGCAGTCCGTTCGCCGCGCTGAGCGAGGATAGCAGGACCGACAGTAGCGCGATCGCCAGTTGGGTTAGCGTTAGCAGGAGAAACGAAAGCACCAGCAGCGAGAACAGCAAGCGGAAGCAACAGAGCAAAATTGAATTTCATTGGATAAACCCTTTGATGAATAACTTAAATGATGAATAACTTGAAACGAGTAAGAAAGTAGAAGAGCGGGCAAGCAGCTGTCTCCAAGTGAAGCTGATAGTTTGAGTATGCGGCTTGTGTCAGATGGCGAGACAAGCTTGAGACCACTTTTTTAAGGTGTCTTTTGAAAGCCTCTAAAGGCAGGTGATGCAGGTGGCAATTTTTCATATTTTTGCTGTGCCAGATGCAGAGATTGTCTTTGTGTAGCGTCTACGGCTTAGGAGTTTCGCGAGCGAAGGCATTGCTTTACCTAGTGAGCCATCCGTCAGGAATGAAAGAACAGATTGAATAGGAATAAAGTTTAGTTCACAGATATTTAGTTTACTAACTGCGTCGGATTAAAGTAGAAAAGCAAATTTCAGACCACTTGTAGAATGTGTCTGTTTTTATCTAATAGCTGATGCGAACCCTAGCTACAGTATCCAAGTCGCTAATTCTTCTTTCTATGCCACCAGCAGGAATTCATCAATGCTTCTTAATTCACAACTCGGCCTTGGTTTGGTTTTAAGCCTTATAGCTGGGCTTAGTGCGCCTATGGTTGCGCCCGCTATTTTGGGCAATAGTTCTACAAAAGACAGCTTTGTAGGTGCGCTTGCGCAAGCTCAGATAGCTCAGGCTCAAACAGTTTCCTTCTCAGATGTTTCTGCCGACTACTGGGCATACGACTATATCGAAGGACTTGCCCAGTCCAATGTTATCAGTGGCTTTGGTGACGGGACTTTCAAACCCAACGACCCGATTACTCGCGCCGAATTCGCGGCTATCTTAGATCGGGCTTTTCTTCTCTCTTCGCAGCCCATCACGGTTCAACCACCGTTCACCGATGTTCCAGCTAATTACTGGGCGGCTGACGCTATTTTAGCAGCTCGCTCCGCCGGATTTCTCTCAGGCTACCCCGACAATACCTTCAAACCCACCGACCGAATTCTTCGAGTACAGGCGCTGGTCTCGCTCGCCAACGGTTTGAAGTATCCCGCTGGCGATTCGCAATCTCTATCCGATTACAAAGATGCTGACACTGTTCCGGCATACGCCCGACCTAGCATCACCGCTGCCGCCCAAGCGAATCTTATCGTCAGCTACCCCGCGCCCGACCAAATTTCGCCTAACCGGGCGGCGAGCCGAGCTGAAGTAGCGGCTTTTGTGTATCAAGCTTTAGTTGAAGCGGGTCGCATCGACCCAATCGCTACAAAGCTGGAGAACCGCTGGCAAACAACACCGATAATGACGATTGCAGCCCCAGCATATGCTACGAGCCTCAGCGAGAACGGCCAGCGACTAGCGGCCATAACCAGCGACGCCAATAGCGATAGCATCTTCGACCGAAGAATTCAGGTATGGGACACTCAGACAGGTTCGCTACTGAAAACATTCACCGCGCCGACGGCTGGTGGAATTTCTACCATCGTTGATATTAGTCCATATGGGACTAGAGTGGCTTTTATTACCGACACTTTGTACTCGAACAACCTACAGCTAACAGTGCAAGATGTCGAAAGCGGAGACGTGTTGCTAACCCAATCTTTGAACCCGCCTCAAAACCAGTTTTCTAAACCAAGCTCAAACGCTTCGATAACACGCACGGTGTCCGGCCTTGCGCTTAGCCGCGATGGTAAACAGGTAGTGACTCAAGTCAGCGTGCACGATAGTGAATACAACAAGCTCTACAACCGTCTGGACTTCCGCGACATCGCAACCGGCCAAATTACACAATCTATAGATTTACGGGGCGTAGACGATAACAACCCAGTAGGATTCATCGTTAGCCCTGATGGCAATCTTTTAGCTAGCCTCAGCGCTGACTATAGACAGGACTTGCAGAGAAATCTGGATCTCTGGAATCTTGGCGGCATCACAACGCGCATCACCCTATGGCAACGAAACCAAAGCAATCGCTTCGACTATTTGACAACGTTGCCAATCTCTAAAGGTGAGTTCGCTGTTTTCAAAGCAGCTTTTACAACCAGCAATCTGTTGAACTTGACGACCACCAGCAGCTTATCAAACCTGATTGCGGAAAAGCCTAGTCAGACTCGCCTTGAAACCTGGAATCCTCGAACAGCAGAACGCGTTTCGAGTACGGTATTGCCGATGGAGAGCTGTGTTAGGCCGGGGCGCGTTGGGCTTAGCCCAGACGGGACAAGCTACTATTCGAGTTCTCCTGTTATGACCGACATAGACGGGATAAGATTCTACCGTGACGATAATGCTGACAATAAATCTTGCTTCGGTGATGTCCAAACAGAAGCGTTTCAAAGGCTACCCGATCAACCTTTATCTCTCAAACTGGCCGAATTCAGCGGTGATGGAAACCACTTAGTTGTTTCCACTGTAACAGGTTCTAGCAGCTCAAGCATTCAGTTATTTTCTAAGTCTAAAAACTAACTCTCAATTTGCATAAACTAGGGCAGCGCTTTAAGTGTCTCTTGCTTCACGACTCGGCCTCGGTTTGGCGCTTACATTTTTTTATCCGCTTCAGCGATCGCGCCAAGATTCAGACTAATCTCTTAAAGTTATCTGCTATCTAAATACCTTTTCAGGTCTAGAGCTAACCATGTTTAAATTCGCGAGCAAACTGCTTTACCGTCTACGATTTTTAGTTGTGTTGATTTGGGCCTTTTCTGCGTTTTTTTTCTGGCTATTGATGCGCATACCCATCCTTGCCAGGTTGGCTGTTCTACCTGACGCGATTGCCAGAGCAACTATGACGATCGCTAGCCATATAGGAGTGATGGTTTTCGGCTGTATGCTATTGGGGGCGCTCAGTCTACTGCTCTGGCGTTATCTTCCACTAAAGCTATCAGCCGGTCTTGTCATCCTCATTCCAGTGCTTCTTTTCGCGGGGAGCATGAGTTATGGTCGAGTTGACTCGTATGGGACAGAACAATATGTCACCAATCCGGCCCAACAAGGCGATTTGCAGACTGCACGCGAGCAGCTTTTAATCCAGATGGCTCGTTATCAATTGTCGGATGAATTGCGATCGCTGATTCGAGTAGGAACCAATGCCGATGCTCGCGATCCGGAGGGGCGTTCTGCGCTCTACTGGTGCAGCGATCCAGAAATAGCCGTCATGCTGCTGCAAGCAGGCGCAGAACCTGATGGTAAAGCGCTGGTAGACGCTGCTTTTTGGGGAAGATTAGACATGGTTAAGCTTTTGCTTAAGGCGACTCCAGACGATGGCAAAGCGCTGGTCGCAGAGGTCGGAGGTCAGGCATTAGATGCATCTGATGTCAACACTGGCCCTAGTAACGAGCAAGATCGCAAACAAATTGTTCAGATGTTGTTGGAACGAGGAGCAAAGCCAATTATCCCCAAATGATTCGCTGTTTTTTGGACACAAACACCGATCTAAGGGGCTACGCAAAGCGTCAAACTAAGTTTCCAGTAACGCTTTTAGTCCGGCCCGAAGCCAAAGGGCTTGAAATTTGTACCGTTCGCAGAATGTGTCTCTTTCTATCTGATGGCTGTTACAAACACCCACTATAGTGTCAAAATCGCTAGTCTTTCTCTCTATGCCACCAGCAGGAAAACCAATTGATCTCTCTTTCTTCACGGTTCGGGTTCGGGTTAGTCTTTAGTGTCCTATTAGGACTTGGCGCTCCGCTCACTTCACCCGCGATCGCGCAAGCCCAGCCCACTGCTTTCTCAGATGTTTCTACCGACTACTGGGCGCATGACTATATTGAGGGGCTCTCCCAGTCCAATATTATCAGCGGTTTTCCAGACGGCACTTTCGAGCCCAACGATCCGGTTACCCGCGCTCAGTTCGCGGCTATTTTGCGGCAAGCCTTTTTACAGTCACAGCCAACGACTGCTCAATCGTTTAAAGATGTTCCAGCTAATTACTGGGCGACTAACTCTATTTCAGCAGCCCGCTCCGCCGGATTTCTCTCTGGTTATCCCGACAACACCTTCAAACCCAATGATCGAATTCTTCGAGTACAGGCGCTGGTTTCACTGGCCAACGGCTTAAAATATCCTGCTGGTAACTCGCAAGATTTATCTAGTTATAAAGACGCTGATGTCGTTCCCGCCTATGCTCGACCCAGTACCGCTGCCGCTGCCCAAGCAAATCTCGTCGTTAGCTACCCCGCACCCGGTCAAATTTCGCCCAATCGTGCGGCGAGTCGCGCTGAAGTAGCTGCTTTTGTCTATCAAGCTTTGGCTAAGGCGGGCCGCGTCGAGCCGATTGCTGTGAAGCTGGAAAGACGCTGGCAAATAACGCCAGCAACCATAATTGCAGCCCAACCCTATCAATTAAGCCTAAGTGAGAATGGTCAGCGACTAGCGGCCATAACCGGCCCAGGCATTGGTGAGCCTGGCCCAAACATTCAGATATGGAATGCTCAAACAGGTTCGTTGCTGAAAACAGTTACCGCAGAGGCTCCAAATAGTGTCTTCAGTGCGATCGCTATCAGCAAAGACGGAACTAAAATAGCATTTATTAAAACAACGCCATCAACAGGTGCGATACAGCTAACGGTGCAGACTATTGAAGATGGCAGAGTGCTGCTAACTAAGTCTTTGAACCCGCCTAGAGATCAGATTCTTAAGACAAACTATCCGATAACGCCCGAGGTGCTCTACGTTGCTTTTAGTCCCGATAGTCAACAGGTGATAACTCAGGTCAGTCTAAATAGCCTAAACACTCAAACCTATCAATCTGACACGCTTTACAACCGTTTAGACTTTCAGGACATCGCAACGGGGAAAGTCGCACAGTCTATAGATATGCCACTTGCAGACGGACTATACGTCAAACCTGTTTTAAGTCCCGACGGCAGTCTTTTAGCTACGCCTAGCGTTCTTCTCCCGCGTTCTATAAATCCTCCGACTGTAGTTATATGGCGACGAAACAACGACAGCCGATTTGTTCCCTTGACGGCGCTGTCTACATCTGAGGAAGATTCTTCGTCTTCGGTTGAGGCAATGACTTTTACCAACAGTAATCTATTGAGCATAAGTGGCAACTATTACGGCACTTGGAATCCTCAAACCGGCGAACAAGTTCAAAGCAATGTGTTGTTCCCTAGTGAGGAATGTATTCAGGAAGGAGATGTTCTGCCTAGCCCAGACGGAACTTCCTACTTCGTTGGTACTTACCCCAACCTAGGAGACTGCTTTGGCAACATTCAAACGGGAGAATTTCAAAGAAACCTGGATGGATGGTCGATAAATCTTAAGACCGGCGTCTTTAGCGGTGATGGAGACTCTATAGCAGTTGTGGGCGATCGCGAAATTCGCATATTCACAAAAGCTGCCCCTTAGATTATTTTGCATTGGCGCTAGCGAAGCCATGCCCGACAGAGCTATAGTCTCTTCTTCAGAAAATCGTCCCTATTCATATTCTTTGATTAACCTGGAAGTCACCGGAAATGTCTCTTACTTCACGACTTGGCATCCGTTTAACCTTTGGTTTCCTACTTGGACTAAATACACCTTTTATAGCAAAGCGCGGATGCATTTGCACTTTGCTATGGCGCTTTGCGCTATAGAACAAGGAGTGTAGCCTTTTGTAGTGTAGGAGGCAAAGCGCGGAGAGATATATGTGACGCTAAATGTGACGCTAAATCTCTAAAGCATCACAGTCTGATTCGCTTGGCTAATATCGCCATCATCTCATTGGGCCTGCCTGTAGAAATAGGCTTACTCCAATCGTTCGGTTCGGCGTAGCCTCGCTGGTGTAGCCGGAGAATGGTAAAGCGGATAGACGATAGCGAGCCAAACAGCATATGATGCACCGTTTCATGCCCGCCGTTTTCGCTGTTGGAATTGCTTGGCGGTGGTGAGAAGGCGTCTGTTGATGACAGGTTGACGGTAGGCAAGTCTGACGCAGATGAGCTAGAAGCAGAAGAATCTACAACAGAATCTGTGGACGCGGCTGCGCCCTGACTGGAAGGAATAAACATGAGATCTGGTCTTCGAGGGTTAGGTTTGAGGAAACCAGAACCCAAAACTGCCTAGCCACCCCGCAAGTCGATGTAGTGCAAGTCGGGGTGGCTAAGGTACAGTTGTCCTTAGCCGTCCGGGATTGCCGCTTAATCCTTGAGGGTTAGCAGTCAGTGGGTGCGTCAACACCTGCTGGCTGTGCTAAGTAGAATTGAGTTCTGAAAACGACTGCGATCGGCATCACAGCCATAGTTATTGAAGATAAGCTGATTTTTGACTGGCGTCAAGCTGGTGAAGTGAACCCTTAAATTTGGACAGTAAAATCAAGTGATAGAAAGACTAGACTTATTGGCATCATCCATGTTGGAGCCTACAACTCACTGACATAAGCTTCCAGGCGCTCTAGCGCTTCAGGCATATTGCTTCTGCCATAGCTCATCCGAACATGCTGAGGCTGGTCGTAGACACTTCCAGGCAGTATTAAAACACCTGTTTTTTCAACAACCTTTTCACACCATTGGGTAATTTCTTCAGCAATATTCACTTTGGGAAATCCGATAGGGCTCGCTTGAGGCTCAATCCAAGAAAAAATATCAGAATGTCTTTTTACAAAGTCTTTCATTAGCGGCAAGTTATGATGCACGATCTTCAGATTCCGCTCAATTAGCTTGTCTCTGTGCCGCAGGGCCAAGTCACTAATAAACTCACTAGGTGCGCTATTGCAGATCGAGGTATACAGCTTGAAGTTCATTAGCTTTGTAATTAGCTCTGGGTTGCGACATACGAACCAGCCTAGCCGAAGACCTGGTAAACCATAGCTTTTTGACATCGAGCCTAGCGAAATAGCATTTGAGTATAGATCAGTAGCAGCAGGTAGACGTGCAGCAGCATCGTGCTCTAGTTCTCTATAAACCTCATCACAAAACACAATGATGCCTTGCTCTTCAGCGAACGACATGAGTTTGGCAAACACCGCTTTATCCATCAAGGTACCTGTAGGATTTGAGGGCGTGTTGATATAGATGAACCTGGTATTAGGTCTAACAAGCTTCGTTAGCTGGCTAAAGTCATTCACCCAGCCATCTTCAAAGTATCGCTTCCATTCGGATACCTCTGCGCCCGTGCTGCGCGCTAGCTCTAAAGCTGATTCATAGCAAGGCGTTTCTACAATAACGTGGTCGTCACTGCTAACTAAGGCGTGATACGCGATAAATATTGCTTCTTCTGCGGCGGCAGCTACCAGGACATCATCTGCACTAGCGTTCTGGTATAGCGTCGATATGGTTTCGCGCAAATAGGGAGCACCTGGCGCTTCTGTGTAGCCTAACCACAGATTATCAAGCTTATCTTTTGCGCCAGGCTCCCATTCAAAAAGCTCTGATAGCTTTCGTGACTGAGCATCTGAGCTAGAGAGCATGTACTGGGCGATAAACTCGTACTTGGCATAGTACTCTTCAATGCGGAACGGCTTTAGGTTCATAGTTCTTTTCTAGCTTTATTCAGCCAGTTGTAGATAGTGGCTCTTGATACACCTAGAACATCAGCTACATGCTGGGCGGCATTGCGAGTTTCAAACAAGTTGTGTTCATCTAAGCGCTTGATGAAGGTAGTTTTCTGCGATCGCGTCAGCGTTGCAATTGCTACATTCTCTTCTTTCAAAAAGATACTTAGAGCTTCATTAATTTGTTCACGCCAGTCACGCTTGCTCAGTTCGCTGGGAATCGAACTGGTCACTGCTGTAAACGAGTCTATAAACTCTTTCATGGCGTCAAATCTCGAAATATCAAAATTCAAACGTAACTACTCAGGTTGAAGTAGCGGAAATGTAGGCTTTGCGATGAAGGTATCTGTCAGTGCTTTGAGCAAAGGTTGTTTCTGCTTTCTCATCGTCGAGATATAGCCCCGAATGCGACAGAACATACGACTGCCGGTGGCAGCGCGAAAGCACCCAGAAATCTTCTGTTTGAGCTTCATCATCCGCACATCGCGCTCTGCCTGGTTGTTGTCAAAAGGCACCCGAAAATCGAGCATGAACGCCAATACAGCGGTGTCATGTCTTTCTAGCCGGTCGAGTAAGTTCTTCGCAGGCGATTGTTTTCGGCGACCTCTTTTTTTCGGCGCACGCTCATCTATCGGCGGCGGTGGATTGGCCTTAAAGCCTGCCATCAGTATGGTTTGATAGCGTTCCTCAAACTCATGTAGTTGGCGAGTACTTAAGGCGGCTTTGCCCGCTGCTTTCGCCTCGTCTACTTGTGCCTTAATCTCGCACAGCAGGGTCATCATCTGCTGTGCCCAGGGTTGCTCGTAGCGTTCAACGATGAAGCGTAGTTCACGCAGATGATGCGCATTGCACAGGCTGTGAGCACAGTCGTAGCTGAAGTAGCTCTGCCAGCCGTCGTGTACACCCACGCCGTCGAAGTTCGTCAGCACCCCCCTCTCATCTATCGCCTCACACCCTCGCTTCGGATGCACAAAGTAGTAAGTGAGCGCAGCGGTTGAAGCAACGTGCAACCACCATAGTTTGCCGTTGACGCGCAGCCCGGTTTCATCGCAATGAAGCACCTGCGATGCTTCAAGCTCGGTCTTGATGTGTTGCTCTACCGCAGCCAGTTCGTCAAAGCACTTGGCTCTCGCGTTGTACAACGTACCTTCTGAAACCTCGCAACCAAACACCTCACAGAGCACTTCACGGACTCTATCCGAGGGTAACAGCTGCGCATCCATCAGGTACACCATCAAGCCTTTCACACCACGACTGTATTGCACTCGGCTGGTCACATCAGCCGGAAACCGACCTCGGCTGAGCGTTGCACAAGCACCGCAGCACTTGACTTCTGCTTGGTGTTCTATCACTCGCAACGACAACGACGGTAGTTCGTGAACTTGCCTCTTGTCATAGCTGGTGGCAGCGGTGGCTCGCAGGGATGCGCCGCACTGCTGGCATTCGCCCACCCGGTGGTGCACTACCTCATCGACTTGTTCGCACCATTCCAAGGTGCTGCCAGGATGGCCTTTCTGGCCACCGCTGGGGCGTTGACTCTTTTTGCGCAAGCTTTTCGTTCGCTTCCCGAAGCCATCGCCCGACGGCGGCTTACTGCTGTTGCGGCTGTTCTTCGTTTGCTTATCTTCGAGCGCCTTGATCCGCGCCTCTAGCGCTATCTGTTGTTTCAACAGCTTTTCGACTAACGCTAAGTGTTGCGCCGTTAACCCTTCCACTAGCTCTATCACTGCCGCTTCGCCTGCGGCGTAGACTGCTTTGATCTCATCGCGGCTGATGGTGAGTTTTGGCGCGGCTTTACTCAAAACAGTCAATCCTTAATCGGCCTAGTGATGCTCAAACACTATCGTCGTTTGGCCTGTCACCACCCTTTCTTTCATGAAATATTAAGCCTGAGTAGTTACATTCAAACAAAGTAGGCCAATTCGATTACCCTCACTGTCCTTAATCACACTGCTTACGCACTTGAGCGTTTGCCCGTTCCAGTTTGTTTTTATGTAAGGCCCGTAGACATCAGCCTTCTTCTGAAGTTGAGCATCTTCCTCAATCAAAGAAGCTTCTCCAACGGTTCGCCTGGAGACGTTGTTCCATATCTGTACAATCGTGTCGCTCTCTAAGTCATGAATGACGACTTCAGCATAAGGATATAACCACGCCGAAATACCTTCGCAGATTGGAAAAAGATAAGAGTAGCGTCGCTTCGTATGGCTCATTTTTATACAATATGTCTAAATTATGCATATTGTCAACAAAGCTTTGGAGCTAGATAGCGACATAAGATTGCTTTTGATAGGTTGTACTTCTTCATCAGTGTCTTGACGAGAACGACCTGCTATTGGTTCTACCGTAGTTTCGCTCTGCTAAGTTCTTCTTACACTCTAGTCTGTTAGCCTTTGTGATAACGTCTATTTTCTCCTCTGCGTACCTCTTTCTTCGACAGAATCTTCCTGTATCGGTTAGAGCTTCGCCTAATTGGTACAGAAAAATAGAACGGTATATCGAGAGTTTCAGCCCTCTTTAGCCAGATTTTTAGCCAGATAGGTCTAATTGTACAAACCTTACGCTCAATCTTCGACAGATAACTCTACAAAGATTGAGCGTGACCTATAGCGACCTTGAGTTTCAGCTTAGAGTTGTACATTTCGCCTTAGCGAGAGATGAAGAGAAGACTTTTCTTGACTATGGGGTAAGTGGAGCCAAGGCCGAGCGTCCTGGCTTGGGCAAAGCGCTTGCTCACGTCCGCAAGAAAGACACGTTTGGTATCTGGAAGCTCGATCGTTTGGGGGCGTTCCCTGAGTTGTCTGTGCTTCGACACTTCTACGGCGTCGGGCAAGCTTGTGCGCAAGACTGCATAAGCTTAAGTACGCCTAAATGTTTAGGTCATCCCTGAGTTGAAAACGCGATAATAGGCTCAGCCTTAAGGGAGCCTAAGTATGCGAGAACAGTTCAAGCAGCGTCAGTCAAAGGCAAAGATTGGTAATTTCATAATATCGGTTCTAGGTGTATGCAGTCGCAACGCCTTCTAAACCCTCATAGGGATTGAAACAGACACGATATGCCTGCAGCACGCCTAAGGCACTCAAGCCCCCTCAGAAATTGAGATGTAGCAGAAATATTTCTCGACCCTATTCGTAGTTTTGAATCGTTGCCTTCAAGTCACGAACGAAGCGATCACGGATGTCTTCTGGTCCCACAATTTTACAATCGCTTCCATAGCGCCGGACTTCTCGAAGAAACCAAAAAGTATTTTGAATTCTTCGTACTACTCGCCGCACCGCTTGATCGGGCAACCATTCCACCACAATGTCTGCATTCTGTTTTGACCGATAGCCGATCGCCAACCGATTGAGCAGGTGAAATTCCACTTCGATCCAGGCCAGCTCCGGCTGCCAGTGCCCCATCGTTGGGGAAATCACCGCCTCGTCCGGAATCCGATCTAGTCGCAGTGACCAGTTGTGTTTTAACGCATCCACATCTTCATTTCTTTCGGTCTCGTCACACCAACAGTCTAAATAAAGACGATCTTCGTGATGCTCAATTTCTATATGGCGCACGGTGAAGCTCCAGATTCGATCAGCCGCATCCTGATAGGCCAGTCGAAAAGGTTGCTGCCGCTGACGATAGTCTTCTAGCTGCGATCGCCAAAGTTTTGCTGGCGCATCTATCCACTGCTGAATTTCTTGGCGTAGCGGCTGAGTCAGCTCGCTGCGAGAGAGCAAAATGCGGGCTAACTCAAGCGATTCTGAAGCGTGGCCTTCGTCTTTTAGCAGGTTGAGGGTGCGAGCGAGGGTGTCGAGGCGATCACGGCTCCAGTCGTGATTGTTCGCGAGGCGGAGTTTGTTCTGTGCGATCGCTTTGATAAGTTTTGAGACGTTGGCCTTCTCCCCCCAGGTTTGGCCAAACTCCAGCGCCAACTGCTCTAGCTGGGCCTTTTCGTAAGCAGAAATCGAGAGCGTAATTGAAGAACGTTTACCCGGCATAGCCATCAGCTCGAAAAGTGTGCGTACACTTTGTCGGTGTACTGCTTGATAATTTTCATTTTCCTCGGCAATATGGATACAGGCAACAGCGCCCGTACACTTTATTGTCTCGTAGCTTGCAGTTGTATAGCAAGACGCCCGTGCAAATAGACGATTTCATGTTCTCATCACGGTTCATTGCGCTTAAGCGGATTTATCAAATTATGTTTGGACAATGCAAGGAGTTACAAGGATGACGATGTTTGAAAAGCTAGGTCAAGTGCTAAGCGGGCAATGGCACTCTACAGCAGAACTAGTTGAGCAAGTCGGGCATCGATTTTCAGCAACGCTACATAGAGCCGTAAAGCAACGTGGATGGCAGGTAGAAAAGCGAAGAGCAGATTTAACAACGTTTGAGTATCGACTAATCGCGGTCGCGCAGGTTAAAGAACAGATGATAGAGCAGGCTTTATAGTATCTCCATGTTTTCTATCCAACTCAGATCTGTTTATTCCTGTCCTGCTAATGACATTCCTGAAGATGTCTATCTCCCTGATGGATGGAAGCTAGCTTGGCACCAGTCCGAGACTCTCAAAGCCCTACGAGATCCGACTGTAGACGTGGTATTCAACACTGCGATGACGGGTGATGGCAAAAGTCTCGCTGCGTACTTAGAGCTTCTGCAAGGCAACTGCATTGCACTTGGGCTATATCCTACAAATGCTTTAGCTGGCGATCAAGAAAATCGGATAAAAGACTACATTGATAAATTTCAGACGCCTGGTTCGCCTAGGGTAACGAGGCTAAGTGGTGCAACGTTAGAGACCTATGCAGAAAATGAAGGTTTGAGAAAGGGTAGTGCGATCGCCTCGCGAGCAGGCAACTCAGAAGTGCTGATCACCAACCCTGATATTTTCCACTACTTGCACCGTGGAGCCTACATCACTGGTAAGGATAGCCCAGACAAACTATGGAACCGAATCGACAAGGAATTTAATCTGTTCATTTTTGATGAATTTCATGTTTTTGCTGCCCCCCAGGTTGCCAGTGTGCTCAATACGATGCTGCTAATTCGGGTCACTAATCGCCAAAAGAAGTTTCTCTTTTTATCGGCAACGCCCAGCGAATCGATGCTAAAGCGGTTAGAGGTAGCGGGCTTTAACTGCCGACTAATCAATCCTATCGCAGCAGGTAAGTATCAGTTTCCAGCAACCCCAGCAGAGATCGCTGAACTAGAAAGCCAGCATTGGCGGAAGGTTGCTCATGCTATCGATCTCAATTTTGTGCCGCTGGAGTCTACCGCGAAGGCTTCTGAAACCTGGCTCAAAGAGAATCAAGAAGACATTCTCAACATGTTTTTGAACCATGCTGGCAGCAAAGGGGCGATTATCCTCAACTCTATTGCCGCTGTCAAGCGATTGATGCCGCTCTTTAAAACTCTATTTGCAGGTCATGGCTTGCAGGTTCGCGAAAATACTGGTTTATCTGGTCAAAAAGAAAAAGAAGCTTCCTTGTCCGCGGATCTTGTGATCGGGACAAGTACGATCGATGTCGGTGTCGATTTCAAAATCAACTTCCTCATTTTTGAATCGTCGGATGCGGGTAACTTTGTTCAGCGGTTAGGGCGATTGGGCCGTCATGATGGCTATGACAGAGATAGGCAAAGAATTGTCTTCGACGGGTTTAGGGCCTATGCCTTGGTCCCAAACTTTTTTGTAGAGCGGTTGTTTGCTGGAGAAGAGGCTGTGCTGAAGGCTGGGGAAGTGTGCGATCGCATCCACTTCCAAACCCTGATCCGCGAAAAATACCGTCAAATTAACAACTTTGAGGGCTACTACAAACGCTGGGGAGCCGTACAGTCGTTCAAACTACTTTACGATCTCAAAAGGCCGTCTATCCAAAAGCAGTATGCAGGTTCATTGCAGCGTTTTCAGACTAGCTGCGAACAAGCATTCGATACCAGTATTAGGCAAGTCGCAGGACGTGTAAAGGGCTGGGCCACAGACTGGCATCAGCTCTCAGGTCAAAAAAGCAACCCGATCGCTGAAGATGCCACCAGCTTTCGAGGCTCTAGCCCTCTGCTGTGCGGACTCTACGACACGACCGAGCTCAACGAAGCAGATCGATTCAAAACCTATGGCCTTCCTGGAGTGCTTAGCAATCTAGATATTGAAATGTGGAGCAAAAAGGCATTTCTAGAAACGCTTCAATCGACTGCCCAGCGCACGGGACAACCCATTGCGAAAGGCCGCTTTGAATACTGCCTAGGCTTTATGAAACTCAAAGGCTATCGAGAGGAACGGCTAAACTGGAAATTCACTTTTCCCGGAGACCTTCAGCCCTTTGCCGATGCCTGGAAAGTGCAGGTGCTCACTGGCCTAAAAATTTGGCAACCCGACAACCCTTGGGCCAGCGAAATCAATAAAAAGCTCACTGAGCAAGCACTCGTCTGTTACGTCCTGCGCAAGCCTACACAAGAAGTCCGCCTACGGCTAAAGCTCCCTATGCATTTCCAAATCTATCCCATCAGCGATTCAAATAGTCTTCTTGATGGGAACGCGCCTTGCTCGGTAGTATTTGGTCAGTCAGCGTTGCTCATTGAGACACTAGCCTACCGATTCAAACGTGATAGAAGTGAGCTATGGATTGCTTAAAAATGAAAGAAAGGACATGTAAGTTTTTACAATGAAACAAAAACTATCCGATCGAATCACCGTCAGCACCGCAGTTCTAAAGGGAAAACCCAGTGTTCGAGGGCGTGACTTATCTGTTGAGACTGTTCTGGAGCAGTTGGCCCTGGGTACAACCCATGGGCAGCTCTTGTCACAATACACCTGGCTAGAGTCAGAAGATATTCAAGCTTGCTTACTCTATGCTAGGCAACTCGTTAGTCAAGTTCGTGCAAAGCTATCTGTAGAGGATTTAAGTGCTGCTATTCCGCAAATTTTAGAGCAGGCACCTTTTATAAAACTGCTGGTTTTATTCGGATCTAGGGCTAGAGGCGATGCTTCCCAGTCTAGCGATTGGGATTTTGCGGTGCTGTGCGATGAAGAAGAATACAAACAGTATCGCGATGGCAGTGGGTGGAGTCTGCTGTATGTATGGGGATTGGTTCAAACGGCCTATCAACTAGGCGATGATGAGATAGATATGACCGACTTGAACACATGTTCAGAGCTATTAGCGCATTCAGTTGCGAGAGATGGCCGTGTTTTATATGAGAAAGAGCCAGGATTCTTCAACAGCTTTAAGCAAAAGCATTTAGTCAGCGCTGAAAGGCTCAGAGAGATTAGAAAAAGCAGCAAAGAAAAGATTGACCAAACTATTCAGGAACTGAGGAATGAAGGCGTTCGATCCTAGCGTCGTTGTTGGCAAACTGATATTTATTGAAGATAGAATTAATCGACTCAAACGATTTAGGAAAACAGTGCCTGAAGACTATGGAGAAAATCCAGACTACCAGGATATTGTTGAAAGAAATCTAGAAGTTTTGATTCAAGCAGCGGCTGATACCAACAGATATATCTTGAAAAGGCAATTTGGTTTATCTTCTGATAAACCGAGTGGAGTTACGAATGCCGATTCTTTTCTAATGCTGGCTAAGGCTAATATATTGCCTGAACAACTCGCCATGCAGCTAGCAGAGTCTGGCAAATTTCGAAATGTACTTGCTCATCTCTACGACGAAATACTGCCACAGAAAGTCGTTGAAGCAGTCGGCAAGACCTTGCAATATTATCCTGAGTACTTTAACGCTATTCAGTCGTATTTAGACACCATAGAAGATGAACTATGACAAAGGAACTAGAGACAGAAGCGTTGGATTTTCTAGATGATGACTACGGAATTGAGGAAACAGCAGACCGCACTCTAGAGCCTGCTAAACCAGAGCTTCTCACCTTAAAGCTGCTCAGAGAAGCCATTCAAACGCAAAATCCTAACGACTCAGTAATGCAAGACTTTGCTGAAGTTGTTCTACCTAATTTACTAACTTACACAGTTGGCGTTACGGCAAAAGGTGGTAAATTCTTTGCCGAGTATCTAGATCGGGTAGTGAATCCTCAGCGAGTTGCCGATGGGAAAGAACCGATTCGGCGCGATAATGCAGCGGATCAATCGCTTAATACACACTTGCTCAATGGGCTATTTCCAGCCAATCTCATTGAACGACGGCTTTCAAGGCTAGATACCACAGTCAAAAGGCTTGTAAAAGAACAAGAACGTCGGCTTCTAATCTCAGGATTTATCCTGCATGACTTTGAAAAATTTGACTATGCGCTGATTCCAGGGATGGCTGAAGGCTACGTCGATACTCGGAGCGATCCGACAGAAGACATTCGCAAACAGTCTATTGATGAGCACCGCGAGATTATTACCACGCTGGTGGGTGTTCTTGGGCTAGATCAGTTTATCTGCCCGAGTCAGCCCGACGATTGGCAGCAGTATTTGGACGATCTGTTGTTTTTGGCCTATAACGCTCAACGGCGTAATGATACAAATCTGAACTTGTCAGAGGATGGGTTGAGTCCGGTACTGAAAGATCGCACCCTAAAATGCCTCAGCGACCTCACCTGCCTCGCCGATCGCCTTGCATCCATCATCAAGCATCCCACCG
>CAWCAI010000014.1:0-108101 GCA_963793495.1 uncultured cyanobacterium | reverse complement strand
TCCACCACTCTCCCCACCTCCGTCACCGCCATTCCCAAATCCTTGCGCCCCTGCCCTTTCGGCACTAGCGCCCGCTTAAACCCTAGCTTGGCCGCTTCCTTTAGCCGCAGCTCCATCTGAGAGACAGGACGAACCTGTCCGCCTAGTCCCACTTCACCGATCAGAACAAGCTCTGGATCGATGATGCGATCGCGAAAGCTAGCCGCCACCGCCACCGCAATCCCCAAATCCGCCGCTGGCTCACCCACATTCAATCCACCCGAAGACGCTACATACGCATCCAACTTCGACAGAGGGATACCCACCCTTTTCTCTAAAACTGCGAGAATCTGTAGCAATCTGTTGTATTCAATTCCCGTTGTCGAACGACGCGGCGAGCTATAGCTAGTCGGGCTTACCAAAGATTGCAGCTCTACCACCAGAGGCCGAGTACCCTCACAGGCAACAATCGTAGCAACCCCTGGCACATTCTCTTCTTGATTGCTCATGAACAGCTCAGAAGGGTTCAACACTTCTTCCAAGCCCTTGTCTACCATTTCAAACACGCCCAGCTCGTGAGTCGCGCCGAATCTGTTTTTGACCGAACGCAGCAGACGATGACTGGCAAAACGATCGCCCTCAAAATACAGGACGGTATCTACCAGGTGTTCTAATACTTTTGGGCCTGCGATCGCGCCCTCCTTCGTCACATGTCCCACAATAAACAGAGAAATATTCTCTTTCTTCGCTAGCTGCATCAGCGCTGAGGTGCATTCTCGCACCTGAGCAACTGACCCTGGCGCTGAGGTCAATGCCGAATAGAACAATGCTTGAATACTATCAATCACCGCAACTTTTGGACGCAGCGAATCTAACTCTTCTAGAATGGTCTCTAAATTTGTTTCAGGCAGCAGATACAAGTTTTCTCGAATGCTGTTTGACTCTGCACCTTGATTGATGCCTAGACGGAGCGATCGCAGCTTCACCTGCTGCCCTGATTCCTCTGCGCACACGTACAGGATTGGTGTTTCCTTTGCCAGCTGATTTGCCGTCTGTAGCAGCAGTGTCGACTTCCCAATCCCCGGATCGCCGCCGAGCAGCACCAGAGATCCCGGCACAATCCCACCGCCTAAAACCCGATCTAGCTCCTGATATCCTGACGGAATCCGTGCCTGAGGATGATCTTGAATTTGGTTAAACGTCAGCGATAGCCGAGGCTGGGCTGGTGTTTTCTTGCGGCGATTGCTGCTCGTCCGCGATTTCATGCTGGGCCGAGTGCTGGCAGCTTCTTGGGTTTCCACTACCTGCTCGACTAGCGAATTCCAGCTACCACAGGTGGGACATTTGCCGAAGTGCTGACGAGCCTCTGCGCCACAGGCATTGCAGACGTAGACAGAGCGGGTTTTGGGCATGTGCGATCGCCAGTCACTAACAACGAAATCCGAACAAGACTAGTATAAACGTACCTTCGCTGCCTTTCGCTACGGCAAACGCGCCTTTAAAGCAGCCGAATCAAGCAGGCGATCGCCGCAGCGACACAAATCTTTGCACAAATCGTGTTTACGGCGTTCTATCAAAAATGAGAAATTCTTCGTCTAACCCTGCCGAAATGATAACTTTCATAAAGGTAAAACCATGACTGGTCGGCATCGTAGCGATTCGTATCAGTTCGCAACAAGTTCGCTATAAACCTTAAGAAACACTAAAACGCTTTACGTCACTAGCTTTCGGTGGGTTCAAACGCATACAATTGATCTGCTGAGACGGCCTTTGGTAAAAAGTTTAGTTGCTAAACGTTATGCACAAGTCATAAACTTTTTGATCGACATTACAGTCATTCCCGCCAGTGGTCTCTTTGTAGCCACGGTTTTATAGGAGTTTACATAGCCTTGGAAAGCGTTAAAGAAAAAATCTTAGTTGTTGATGATGAAGCGAGTATCCGCCGTATCTTAGAGACTCGACTTTCCATGATTGGCTACGATGTAGTCACTGCCGCTGATGGTGAAGAAGCCCTAGAGACCTTCCGCAACACCATTCCAGATCTAGTCGTCCTAGACGTGATGATGCCCAAGCTAGACGGCTATGGCGTTTGCCAGGAGCTGCGCAAAGAGTCAGATATTCCTATCATCATGCTGACGGCACTAGGCGATGTGGCTGATCGGATCACGGGGCTAGAGCTAGGCGCTGATGACTATGTCGTCAAACCTTTTTCGCCCAAAGAGCTAGAGGCTCGCATTCGTTCTGTCCTGCGCCGAGTCGAGAAAACGGGTGCGTCCGGCATTCCCAGCTCTGGCGTGATCACGATCAACAATATCCGCATCGACACAAACAAGCGCCAGGTGTACAAAGGTGACGAGCGGATTCGCCTGACCGGGATGGAATTTAGCCTGCTAGAGCTATTGGTGAGCCGCTCCGGTGAACCCTTCTCTCGCTCTGAAATTTTGCAAGAAGTTTGGGGCTACACGCCTGAGCGACATGTGGATACTCGCGTTGTCGATGTTCATATCTCTCGCCTGCGGGCAAAGCTAGAAGACGATCCTAGCAACCCTGAGCTGATATTGACCGCTAGAGGAACGGGCTACCTGTTTCAGCGAATTGTTGAACCTGGTGAAGAATAAGCCGTCAGATTCTCTAGCTATTCGCTGGGCGTTTACCTTGTAGCGAAGAAATAGGCCCGAGAAGAACAAGTCTGATAGAATTCTTAAAGTTATATGATCCCGATTGGGCCAACAAAAGGGTGGAGCTTTGATGGATTCGACGCAGGTACGCATCGCAGTAGACGCGACGGGCGGTGATTTTGCCCCTGACGAAGTGGTCGCTGGCACGATTAGAGCAAAAGAAGAGCTGGGTATTGAAGTTTTGCTGGTCGGCGATCCAGACAAGATAGCGGCTTCGGTATCGCACCCGGACTTACTCAGGGGCATCGAGATCGTGCCTGCTGAAGGAATTGTAGAAATGCATGAAGAGCCTTTGAGTGCGCTGAGACGCAAGCCCAAAGCCTCTATTAATGTATCGATGGATCTTGTCAAGCAAGGGCGTGCCGATGGCGTCGTCTCAGCGGGGCATTCGGGCGCAGCGATGGCAGCGGCGTTGCTGCGATTAGGGCGGATCAAAGGCATCGACAGACCCGCTATTGGCGCGGTCTTTCCGACGGTGATTGCCAATAAACCAGTGCTGATACTAGACGTGGGCGCGAATGTGGACTGTCGCCCCAAGTATCTAGAGCAGTTTGCCTTTATGGGCAGCATCTACTCTCGCTATGTGCTGGGCAACGATGCACCCAAGGTGGGCCTCTTGAACATTGGTGAAGAGAAAAGCAAGGGCAATGAAGTGGCCCTGGCGGTGTACAAAGCGCTGAGCGAACAGAGTGCGATCAACTTTGTTGGGAATGCGGAAGGGCGCGATGTGCTCTCTGGCGATTTTGATGTGATTGTGTGCGATGGCTTTGTTGGCAATGTGCTGCTGAAGTTTGCAGAAGCGGTCGGTGAGTCGGTCTTGCAAATTCTGCGAGAGGAGCTGCCGCAGGGCGTGGCGGGTAAAGTTGGCTGTACGCTTTTGAAAGGAAATTTAAAGCGAATCAAGC
This sequence comes from uncultured cyanobacterium, assembly GCA_963793495.1. Lineage (GTDB taxonomy): Bacteria > Cyanobacteriota > Cyanobacteriia > Phormidesmidales > Phormidesmidaceae > Phormidesmis. The sequence goes on along the minus strand of CAWCAI010000014.1, from coordinate 104,539 downwards.
AGCGGGTAGACCACGCGGAACACGGTGGCGGGCTGCTGCTAGGCGTGGCGGGGATTGCGGTAATTAGCCACGGCAGCTCAAAGGCACCGTCTATTTTCAATGCGATTCGTCTGGCCAAGGATGCTGTCGATAACCACGTGATTGAGCGGATACAGGGCCAATACCAGAAGGTCGCAGCGACTGCCAAAGCCAAGGGTGAATAGCTAACATGACTCAGCCAACTTACGGCGTTGCTTTTATCGGCAGCGGCTCTGCTCAGCTTGAGACAGTGCTGACTAACGATCAAATGGCTCAGGTGGTGGACACCTCGGATGAGTGGATTGCGACTCGGACCGGGATTCGGCAGCGGCACATTGCGAGCGCAGGTGACTCTATTCGATCTCTGGCGGGGGAGGCGGTGGTGAATGCGATCGCACAGGCAAACCTAGACCCGACCGACATCGATCTAATCATCCTGGCCACCTCCACGCCTGACGATCTTTTTGGCTCCGCCTGCCAAATTCAGGCAGAAGTCGGGGCGACTCGCGCGGTCGCTTTTGATATTACTGCTGCCTGCTCTGGGTTTGTGTTTGCACTGGTGACAGCAGCTCAGTTTATTCGCACTGGTGCCTATCAAAATGTGGTGGTGGTGGGGGCAGATATTTTGTCCCGGCTGACGGACTGGCGCGATCGCAGAACCTGCGTCCTTTTCGGTGACGGGGCCGGGGCCATCGTCATGCGGCGCTCCGCAGAAGATCGGCTACTCAGCTTTGAAATGCACAGCGACGGCAGCCAAAACGACTGTCTAAACGCTAGCTATCAGAAAGAGTCAGCCCCGCTAGTCGACGATATTACCGTTCAAACCGGTCAATATCAGCCCGTCACCATGAATGGCCGGGAAGTCTACCGTTTTGCCGTTAAGCGAGTGCCAGAAGTTCTGGGAAAATCCCTTTTTCATGCAGGGCTCTCCACGGACGATATCGACTGGCTGATCTTGCATCAGGCCAATCAGCGCATTCTAGATGCGGTAGCCGATCGGCTGGGCGTTCCGGGCGATCGCGTCGTCAGCAACATGGCCAAACACGGCAATACCGATGCCGCCTCTATCCCCATCGCCCTAGACGAGTGGGTCCGCAGCGGTAAGATCAAAGCTGGAGACACGCTAGCCCTATCCGGCTTTGGTGCGGGTCTTTCATGGGGAGCCGCCATCTTGAAGTGGGGGTAGCAGAGTTAAAAGGAGTTAAAAGAAATTGCAATGACAAAAACTGCATGGGTCTTTCCTGGCCAAGGTTCCCAAGCCGTTGGTATGGGCTCGGATCTAGAGAATGTGTGCGCCGATCGCCTAGCCGAAGCCGAAGAGATTCTTGGAAAATCTGTTCTAAAAATTTGCCAGGATGAAGCCCTGCTGTCAGATACTCGCTACACTCAGCCCTGTTTGTACGTAGTGGAATGCGCCCTTGCAGATGTACTCAAAGACAAAGGTCAGCAGCCCGATCTAGTTGCAGGTCACAGCCTGGGTGAATACTCGGCCCTCTATGTGGCAGGGGTATTCGACTTTGCGGCTGGCCTGCGCCTGGTCAAACGTCGCGCTGAGCTAATGGCGCAAGCCTCTGAAGGCATCATGGCAGCGCTGATGGGCTTTGATCGCGATGAGCTAGACGACAAGATTGCGCAGACTGAGGGTGTGGTACTAGCCAACGACAACAACGCGGGGCAGGTAGTGATTTCTGGAACGCCCGAGGGTGTGGACGCTATTATCAACGGCGTGAAGTGCAAGCGAGCGGTGAAGCTAAACGTCAGCGGTGCGTTTCACTCTCCGCTGATGGCAAATGCGTCAAAGTCTTTTGAGTCAGTGCTAGCAGAAGTGTCTTTTAACGATGCCACTATCCCAGTGATGTCGAATGTCGATCCGCTGCCCGAGACGAATGCAGCCGCACTCAAGGAGAGGTTGATTCAGCAGATGACGGGCTCTGTTCGATGGCGAGAGATTTCCTTGGGTTTGCCAGCAGCAGGTATTGAAGCTGTGGTGGAAGTCGGTCCGGGTAAGGTGCTGACCGGTTTGATTAAAAGAACCTGTAAAGGCTTGAAATTAAGCAATGTGAGCAGTCTAGCTGCTATCGGCGCTTAAAGCTAAGCATGGAAAAAAGCTAGAGAGAAATATACCCTCTAGCTTTTCTCTTATGAGAGATGTACTACGACAAAGTTCTAAATCTTCAAAGATAAAGTGTTTGAAAGCTTAGAAGTTGGCAAGGAACCTAAGGAGACTCTTGAGAATTCTCCTCACTGAGATCACCAGGCTCATCGATGTACATTTCGGGCTCAATCGCGTAGTTGTTAGCTAGTCCTTCATTGCTCACGGTTTGGCCACCGGCTGTATCAATGCTGCCTTCTTTATCCGATGTTTCTTTATAATCATCCCCTTCTCGCTCTTTTCGCGCTGCGGTCTCAGCAGGAACAATTCCTCTATCAAAGTTGTCCGTCTGGATGCTGTCTTCAGTATTTTTTTCTGGCATGGAGCTAGCCTTCCTTTTTAAAGTGTCTAATTATGTCTATTGATATAAGATTCTCCTAAACGTCATAGCTGAGTATCCCTCCAAAGGAAGATAAACGATGCGTCCATATACTTCTTTACATACGACTATAGGGTTTTATTCTACTCTTCACCTGCCGATGTTGAGAGCTGGCGTTCTTTAGTAGCTATTGACTAGCTAGTGACTAGTTAGAGAGGCATAGGGAGAGAACGTTTAGACGCTGCTGAAGGAATGCGAAAATGTGCAAAGATCTAAGCAGTCCTGCTCTGCATCTCTATGGCTCAAGATCGTGAACCTTTTGTCAGTCTGGCGCTGTATCACCTGTTCAAGTGGACGGTGGTGAGTCCGGTGCTGCATGGCTATTTGCGCGGACGGATTTACGGGGCCAAAAAGGTGCCACCGCAGGGACCGCTAATTATCGTGGCAAATCACGCGAGTAATTTTGACCCGCCGCTATTGTCCAACTGCGTGGGTCGGCCCGTGTCTTTTATGGCGAAGGAGTCGCTGTTTCAGGTGCCGGTGCTAGCGCCTGCGATCAGGGCGTATGGGGCGTATCCGGTGAAGCGAGGGTCGGCGGATCGCAGTGCGATTCGAGAGGCGCTAAAGCAGCTGGAGGAGGGCTGGGCGGTGGGAATTTTTTTGCAGGGAGTGCGCACGCCCGATGGCCAGATTACTGAGCCGAAGTTGGGGGCGGCGCTGATTGCGGCGAAGGCTCAGGTGCCTTTGCTGCCAGTGAGTCTGTGGGGGACTCAGAAAGATCTTGCAAAAGGGGTCGGCACTGCCAAGACCAGCGGCAGTGACGGTGCGGATTGGCGAGGCGATCGCACCCCCTACCACCAAAGACAAAGCTGAACTGCGAGCTATCACTCAGCGCTGCACCGACGAAATTCATGCGCTGCACCAGCTAGGTCGATAGCGTTTGCGGTCAGAAGCCAAGCAGATAGGGCGAAAGTGGGAAAGGCTATCAGTAGTGCTCGCGGTAAAATGCTGGTGGCAGTATTGATAAATACATTGTTCAGACGTTGAAGGGCCTTATGTCAGAAGATCTAGTGTCAAAAGATTCAGAGTCAAAAAATCTGTATGCAGAACTTGCCCAGATGATGGGGCCAGTGCCGTGGGAAGTGCTAAAGCCTCATGTACAGCGCGATGCGGTGGTGGTGGTGAATGAACAGCTAGATTTGGTTGAGGTGGGTGTGGCGATCGCATCCGACCAGACCCAATCAGTAGAACGCTGGATCAACGAACAGCTAATTCACAAACCCACTGCCGAACAGCTTGTCACCTGGAGCAATGAAAACAAAGGCTTTACTTCTTTAATCGTACAGCCCTACGTTTTGGTGCAAGATCAGCCCACCGCTGCTACCGATCCGTCTTTTGAGCCATCTTTTGATCGGCCTCTCGACTAGTACTGTTGATTAATGACCATCTGATTAATGACCGTCTATGGAAGATCATCCGCTCTGGAAATACCTGACAACTTTGTCATTAGTGCGATATTTGTTGTTGTTTGTCTGCGGATGGGCAGCGGTAGAGCTGTTAGAATACTTTGAAATTGTCGTTGTCATCTTCACCTCTTCAACAATCCTCGCTTTCTTACTCAGTCATCCCGTGCGCTGGCTGAGACAGTTCTTGCCACACGGTATTGCCGTATCGATAGTCTTCTTTGTCGCGCTCACTGCGATTGGGGGGCTGATGACCACGATCGCCCTTGCCGTACTTTCCCAAGGTCAGCCGTTAATCGATAATCTATCCGACTTCTTGACCTCTCTAGCGCCTCGGATCGAGACGTTAGAACAATCTCTGCAGCGATGGGATTTGCAGATTGACCTACAGTCTTTGGGATCGCAATTTCGAGACCAGGCAGTTGGACTGCTAAGCGTAGGTATTGATCTATTTCAAGGGCTAGTAAGCAATTTTTTGCACTCGATCTTGGTGGCTGTGGTGACTTTGTTTATGCTGCTAGACGGTGCCCGGCTCTGGGACTTTTTGATCAAGCGGCTGCCGTTGGCGCAGCAGGTGCGAATCACTGAAACGATGCAGGACAGCCTTTTAGGATTCTTTTGGGGACGATTGCTGCTCTCTATCTTTTTTGGGGCATCGACGTTTGTTGTTTTTCTATTGCTAAAGGTGCCGTATGCGCTGACGCTGGCTGTGATTGCTGGATTGTTTGATCTGATTCCCGGTATTGGAGCAGCGTTGGGGATTGGGTTAATCTCTTTGTTTCTGCTGTCGCAAAGTATTGGACTGGCGGTGCAGTCGGTACTTATTTGCGTAGTGCTTCAGCAGGTAGAAGAGAATCTGCTGCTGCCGAGAATTATGAAAGAGTCTCTAAACATTAATCCAGTAGTCATGTTTTTTGCGCTGATTGTTGGAGCGCGAATTGCGGGCCTGTTAGGAATTTTTCTATCTATTCCAATCGCTAGTGTTATTGTTAACCTCTTAGAGATTGATGAGATGAAGGGCAGCGCGGCGCTACCCGACAAGGCCCAACCATAGCCGGTTCGTAGGCAACAGCTAACCTGGCGCGTTCGTCAAAGTGTCTCAACTTTTACTCACGGTTGCAGATTTCATAACTTGAATCAGCGTTTGCTGCATTTCTTCTGTTGCAGAAACAATAATCTCTGCCTGACGATAGTTCTCGCACTCTGATGGGGGAAGTACCGGGCTGCCATCATAGCGGGTCAAAAAATATCCCATTTCTTTGGCCATCCAGGCTAGAGCAGCGGTATCGATAAACTGAGCGCTAGCGAGAATAACGCCCGCGACTTCGCCCGTGAGCAGTCCGTTGATCGGCGCTACGGGCACTTCTGAGGAGTATTCAGTTTTGAGATCGATGACGGGATAGTGCGATCGCACCACATCCGCAATCGGACTCAGCGCCGTCCCCAACACAACCTTATTCCCAGGGTTCTCTATCTTCAGCGGCTGACACTGATCGAGATCGTCGTCCATGCTGCCGACAAAGGTGCCCTGATCTCGCAGACTGTAGTAGTAGCGATTGTTGGCAGGGCTCAGTGCGATCGCCGCCTCAAAGCCATCGGCATTAACTACCGTCATCATCACCAGATAATTGGGATGCCCATCCATGTAATAGCGGGTGCCATCAATCGGATCGAGTGTAATTAGATAGTCACCCTGCGGCCCGAGATCAATTGCCCTGAAATACTTAGTGTTGTAAGTAGACTCGTATTCTTCGCCGTAGAAGCGCACGTCAGGGAACTTCGCTAGCAGCGCGACTTCTATAAAGGTCTGAATCGAAAGGTCTGCGTCCGTGAGCGCATTGGCAAACATATGATCGCCATCGTATTTGTCAGGATGAATCGCAATGCGCTTTTGAATCTGCTGTGCGTAGCCGCCCGCCACTTTAAGGAAGGGTAGCAGCTCAGATAGAATATCCTTGGGAGAGGGCAACGTCGATGAGGATGATACAGGCATAGGATGCTCCCCTGCGAGAGGTTAAGTCGTCTTTACTACTCAGCCTTACCCACACTATCATCAGTTAGTTTGGTCCGATCCTGGACTCTCTGCTGAACCAAAGCCCGCAGCCAGTCTTCCGCGTCAGACTCATCTTGTTTTGCCTCATCTAGAAAGTGATACAGGTCGGATTTATCGACGATTGGGAAGATTGGACTTTTTTCTACTTCAACGTAGCCGTCGTTTTTGAGAACATATATCTGCAAGAACCGACCGTTAAACCGCCAAAATTCAGGCACACCCATCGCTGCATACAGGCTATTTTTATCAATATCTGTGTGCGTGATATCTACTTCTATGACTAAATCTGGCGGTGGGTCTTGCTGCAAATTCACTTTGCGACCAGCCACTAGGCTTTTGTTCTGGATGTAGTAAGCTTTATCCGGTTCCGCACCCTGGTCGAGGTCTTCTCTATTCAGTGTGGTAGAACCCATAGTTTTCCATTTCAGGCGTAGTCCGCGAGCCACGATTTTGACGAATGAGGCAATAAACTCGCTTGCCTGTTCATGATCTTCTAACGGCATCGAAATCTCTAACGTTCCTAGGAGATATGTAAGCCTAGCTGCTCTAGTCTGAGGTAGCGCACTCAGAATCTGCTGATACTGATCCCAGCTGATATTAGGCATTGAGACTCGTTTTTCGCCGCTGGTTACTTGGCGGGTTCTTTCGAGAGCGCTAACCATATCTCTAACCGTAAGTTGAGTGTTGGATTTGTCTTATAGCAAACTGCGCAATGCATCGTGCAGTTTGCAAAGCACTTTGCTTTGTTTGAAAAGGGTTGTAGCTATTGATTTTGCTGAAAGCAAAGTGCCGAAAGCTATAGTATGGCAGATAGATAATTATAGAGACCTCTCCCACACAGCACTACCGCTTTTTATGAAACATATTGCGATCGCAGGAGCCGGACCCGCTGGTGTAGCGACTGCCCTACTGCTCGCACAACAGGGATTAAAAGTCACTTTAATAGAACAAGAGCGGACGTTTGATCGGGTCTTTCGAGGTGAAGGTCTGATGCCTTCTGGTCTCGAAGCGCTGTATCAGATGGGTCTAAAAGAGACGTTTGCGCAGATCCCTTCGCGGCGGCTAGAGGCGTGGGATTTCTACGTGGGCGGGCGGCGGCGAATGCGGGTAAAAGAGCCTGAGCAGAACGGCGTTTCGACTCGAATTATCAATCAGACGGCGCTGCTAGAGGCAATGGTGGCAAAGGCAAAGGCGCTGCCGAATTTTGAGTTCTGTCCAGGCTGGCAGGTGGTGGATTTTTTGCGCGATCGCGTCAAAGATACGGTAATCGGCCTGCGGATCAAGAAGACGGGCCAAAGCCGAGATATTTTTGCAGACGGCGTGATTGCCTCAGACGGACGCTACTCTCGGGTGCGAAAGCTCGCGGGACTGACGCTAGACAAATCGCCTGCGCAGTTTGATGTGCTGTGGTTCAAACTGCCAGCTCCCCCCTCTTTGAAAAAAGAGACGCCGTTTGTCGCTTGTTTGCAGCCGGACAGTCAGTTTGCCTTCTATCCATCTTGGGACAATCGATTGCAGATTGGCTGGATTGTCGAAAAAGGCTTCGGCTCCGCTCAGCCCAAGGGTCAGGTGGAGAAGTCTGGAGGACTCTCTCAGTTCAAAGATCGCGACTGGATTGAGACGTTTGCAGCGGCGCTGCCGCCCAAACTAGCTGAGCATTTTCGCGACTACCGGGACGAGCTAGAAGGGCCAATCTTTCTCGATGTGCAAGTTGGCTGCTGCGCTCAGTGGAGTATTCCAGGACTGTTACTCATTGGCGATGCGGCCCATCCGATGGCACCGAACCGGGCCCAGGGGATCAACATGGCACTGCGAGATGCGATTGTAGTGGCCAATCATCTGGCAAAAGGCGACAACCGCAATGGCAAAGTGCCAGACGAAGTTTTTCAAGCAATTCAGTCTGAAAGGCAGCCGGAGGTAGAAGCGGTGCAGAGAATGCAGCTAGCCGAGTGGCGGAAGGTGGAATTCATCTCGCGACCAGGGCTGCCTTATCAGGGGTTCAAGGCGATCGCATCTACATTTGGCCGCTTTCCTTTCGCTCAAAATCTCTGGCTGCACGATCAAAAAGGACTGCGTGAGGGGGTTGTGCCAGTGGCGCTGAACGCTTAATAGTTCCCTTGGTTAGAGACAGCGGAATGGGTAGATCGGCTAAGATCGGCAGAGGCTAAACTGACCGGTTTAGCTTCTGATATTTTGATGTCTTATCAGCGTTCCTATGATTTTTTCTTTGCTCCAGCACTGTCGCTCTGTCCGGCAGTCTTTGGAATCCCCAAGATTGAGGGCGCGCAGCCTGGGTTTTATCAGCGGGCTGTGCCTGAGTGGGCTGCTGCCCCTAGCGATGGTTCGTCCGGCTACAGCAGCAGAAGAAGTCATTTTGACGTATGGATACATCGAGATTTCTACCTCTGTTGACGCGCTCAGAGCCTATGCTGAAACCGGCAAAGCCAACTCAGAACTTTCTCCTTATATTCGATTTCTTACCCCCGATCAAAGAGTCCAGTTTCGCCAGGCGCTACAGGTGAGACAAGACATCAGCCCAGTGAATATCTCTCAGTTTTTGTACTCGGGGATCGGTCAGAATATCTTGCGCTCGGTCGGTAATATCGTTCAAACCAAAGGTCGGCTGAACGGTGCCAAAGGTCTGCGCGGGGCCCTAGTGCTAGCCGCCACTGATCCAGAAGGGCTTTCTCTGCTAGGCGTCTTAGACTACTTTCCGACTAGAGCGGTGCGCCTTGATTCTAGGCAGGCGTTTCGCGGCCTAGGCTCTTTTACCGGACTGATTCGAGATACGCAAAATGCGATCGCCGCGATTGCCAGCCGCAGCGTCCCCCCTTCTATCCTTGATTCTTCTGTGCCGACCGTAGATGTTCTATCTGAGCTAGGGCCGTATCAGGTGAGTGAGCAGGTGCTGATGCCAGTCGATTCAGAGCGCGATCGCATCCTGCCGACCGACCTCTATTTGCCAATTGATGCCCCACCAGCGCCTGTGATTGTCTTCTCTCATGGACTCTCAGGCGATCGCAAAGGCTTCATGAATGTCTCTCGGCATTTGGCCAGTCACGGCTACGCGGTGGCCGCACTCGATCATCCTGGCAGCAACCGGCAGCAGCTAGACGCAGTGCTTAGCGGCAACGCGCGCGAGATTGCCACACCGGGTGAATTTCGCGATCGCCCTTTAGACGTTTCCTTCTTGCTCGATGAACTCGCCCGACTCAACGCTGCTGATAGCAACTTTATTGGTCAGCTAGATTTAGACAAAGTCGGCATCATCGGCCATTCTTTTGGCGGCTACACGGCCCTTGCGCTTGCAGGCGCACAGCTCAATCCAGATAAGCTGCAAGCCGACTGCGCCTCAGACGACTTTATCTTTAACGCTGCCAATCCATCCATGCTGCTGCAATGCACCGCTCTACTAGATCCCACTCAGTTTGAGGCGGATCTAAAAGACGATCGAATCGATGCTGTGATCGCGCTCAATCCCATCGTCAGCAGCCTGTTTGGTCGCACGGGCTTTTCCAAAATTGACATTCCTAGCATGATCGTCTCCGGCACGAACGATCCCATTGCGCCTTCCCTACTAGAACAAATTCGTCCCTTCACCTGGCTGAGCCAAACGCCAAACGCACCAGATCACTTTCTAGCCTTGATCCAGGGCGGCTCACACCTTTACGAATTTCCCGACGTAGAAGGCGCTAATCCCACCCTAGCTAGCGGCCTGATCAACAATGACATTCCGCTAGTCGATAGCTATTTAGAAGCGCTCACATTTGGCTTTTTTGAGGCCGAACTGAACCAAGACTCTCGCTATCGCGACGCCCTCAACGAAGCTACTGTGGTGCAAATCGGCAGACAGCCAGTGCCGTTGTATTTAGTTAATAGCCTAGCGGCAAGTCAGCTTCGACCCGCGCGGTCGGCGCAGCCAGCTTCTCCATCCGTATCGCCGCCACCCGTTCCGAATTCTGCCGCTCCTCTGTAGCTCTGCCGCCTCTCTACAGCTGAATACTCTAAACTATGACAACGATGCTTGCTGGGTAGGTTTGAACCCGCGCCCTTACTGGTCTATGGCTCTGAAGATTTACGGTATTCCTAACTGCGGCACCTGTAAGGAGGCGATCGCATGGCTAGAAGACAAAGACATCGCTTACGAGTTCATCAACACCAAAGAACAGCCGCCCACTAAGCCGATGATTGAAAAGTGGGTCGAGGCGCTCACCGCCAGGCCCATGCGCAACACCTCTGGACTGTCTTATAGAGCGCTGGGAGAAGAGAAAAAAGACTGGAGCGACCAGCAGTGGATAGATGCCTTTGTCGACGACGCTATGCTGCTCAAACGGCCTCTGTTTGAAAAAGACGCAGAGGCAGTCATGGTTGGCTTTCGCGCCAAAGAAGAAGAGAAAATAGCAAAGCTGTCATCCTAATACCTAATCACATGACGTCAGAAACAACAGATGTCGTTGTCATCGGCAGCGGCATTGGCGGCCTATGCTGCGCCGCACTGCTGGCCCACTATGGCAAAAAAGTCACCGTTTGCGAGAGCCATACTTTACTCGGTGGCGCGGCTCATGGCTTCGAGCGCGAAGGTCATTACTTTGACTCCGGTCCCTCTTTGTATTCAGGGCTCTCCTACAGCCCCTCACCTAATCCGCTGCGTCAGGTGCTCGACATCATCGACGAAGATGTGACCTGGGCGAACTACGATACCTGGGGCTGTCGGCTGCCTGAAGGTGACTTTGATACGTCTGTCGGGGCCGATCAGTTTTGTGAGGTGCTGCAAAACCTACGCGGACCCGAGGCCGTCGCCGAATGGCGAGAGCTACAGCGGGTAATGCAGCCGCTAGCGAGCGCGGCGGTTGCCCTGCCGACAGCAGCAGTTCGATTTGACTGGGGTGCATTTAGAACCGCCGCTCCCTTTGTCCCAAAGCTGCTAAAGCACAGCCTCAATACCCTCAAGCTGACTGGTCCCTTCAGCCGCATTATGGACGGCGTCATCACCGACCCGTTTGCTCGTAACTGGCTAGACATGCTGTGCTTCTTGCTCTCTGGCCTGCCTGCTAGCGGCACCAGCACCGCAGAAGTCGCCTTCATGTTTGCTGACTGGTATCGGCCCAACGTGCAGCTCGACTATCCAATGGGCGGTTCGGCTGCGTTGGTAGAGGCGTTGGCCAGAGGCATTACCAAGCACGGCGGAAAACTCAAGACCGGATCGCACGTGAGCTTAATCACTACAGAAGACGGCAGGGCAACAGGTGTCACGTTACGCAGTGGTGAAAGGATCGAAGCGCAGACCGTCGTGTCGAATGCCTCGGTTTGGGACACGCTAAAGCTAGTGCCCGACGGCGCGCTGCCGCCAAAGTTCGTTGAGGCGCGATCGCAAACACCACCCTGCGAAAGCTTCATGCACTTGCACTTGGCCATAGAAGCGCAAGGATTACCGGCAGATTTGGCCTGTCATTACATCGTGGTCGACAGCTGGGACAAAGGCGTTGATGCGCCTCAAAATTTGGTGTTGATTTCGATTCCGTCCGTGCTCGATCCTACTCTCGCGCCAGCGGGCAAACATACGCTACATGTCTACACACCTGGCAGCGAGCCCTACGAACCCTGGAAAGGTATGGACCGAGGCAGTGAGGCTTACGCAGCGCAGAAGCAGGCGCGATCGCAAGTCATGTGGCGAGCCTTAGAACGAGTCATTCCCGACATTCGGCAGCGAACAACCCTAACTCTAACCGGCACACCGCTAACCCACGAGCGCTATCTCAGACGCCATCAGGGATCTTATGGCCCAGCCATTCAGGCCGGAAAAGCTCTCTTCCCCGGCCCCCTTACCCCGATCAAAGGGCTACTCTGCTGTGGAGACTCTACCTTCCCCGGCATCGGCCTACCCGCAGTAGCCGCCAGCGGCATGATTGCAGCCCACACACTCATACCCGTCCGCCAGCACCAGCAAACCTTATCTTCCCTAACCACCTAACCTGTTCCCTTTCCCCCTTTCCCTTTGTTTCCTCCCCAGCCCCAGACAGCCACAAACTCTCAGAGCAGCGTATTAGAGACACATACCTACTTCTGTGTCAATTGAGATTAAGAAAAGTAACTGAATATTTCAAGCCAGCGGGTTCTCTCAGAAAACGAACGGCCTGCTATATTTCTGAAAAACATAGATAAGCCTTGTGAGAATGGGCCTTTTGGCAGACCCAAAGCATTCTGCTTTTGTTATAATCATTTACACAATGTTTCATAAAACTTAACTCTTCTCCTCATAAGATGAACATCTCTTCACTCGCTAGCCTAGTTTTCAAGCCTAACGTCAGCGCTAACACTGCTTCTCAGGCAACACTTGCACTTGCTCGCCTCATCCTCGGCCTAATGATGATCCACAACGGTCAAGATAAGCTCGCAGACATTGAGGGCTTTGCTCAGGCGTATGTGGCCTACCTGGGTCTGCCTTTTCCGATCTTTCTTAGCTACGTCGCTGCCTACACTGAGCTAATCGCAGCGCCCTTAGTGATGGTCGGTCTCTTCACTCGCCCTGCGGCCTTTGGTCTGTTTAGCACTATGTGCGTTGCCATGTACCACCATGTCAAAGTTGCGGGTCTCAGCCTGCCCTACTTAGAGCTGTCTGCCATCTACGCCGCTTGCTTCTTATACTTCACTGTCAACGGCCCTGGTCTCTTCTCCTTTGACGCGCTAATCACTAACCGGATTGACGTCAACGCTCTTTCTGCTAAAGCCAAGCGGGTTATGCGCTTAGAGAAGGCATTTCCAGCCGAGGATATCCAGAAGTCTGAAGTTGCTGCGCAGTAGTGCCGATTCGCTAAGTCGCTAGCAAAATTGCTGAGCTTCTCTAGCTAGTATTTTTATTAGAAGTTCTTGAAACTAAAGATGGTCTTGTGAATAGCAAGGCCATCTTTGTTTTTTGCGTCTGCAATCTCGCAAAGGTATAAAGTTGAAGCAATCTATTTGGAGCGCCCCTTTTGACACGCACTATTCCATTACATTTTGTCGATGAAGAACAGGTCAAACACGACTACGTCAACCAGTCGGTCTGGCTAGAAATGTCTGGATTTACAGCCAGACCAGGCACTCACTGCCTGCTTCCTTCCGCTGATGGTGAGCTAGATTGCGTGCTAGTGGGTAAACCTGATGCCTTTAATACCTGGACGCTAGGCACACTAGCCCAAAACCTACCCGCCCAGAAGTATGCACTAGCAGATGACTTTTCTGCTGATGCTGCCACTAAGCTGTGTCTGGGCTGGGTGCTAGGCCAGTACCGCTTTACTCGCTACAAACAGCTTGCAGATGCCCTGCCCGAACTTGAATTTCCTGCCAGCGTAGACGATCGGTATATTACTGCCGCCGCTGAAGCAACTTATCTAGTTCGCGACTTGGTCAATACGCCCACTTCAGATATGGGTCCGCAGCATCTGGCCGAAGCCGCACAGAAGATGGCAAAACATTTCGATGCTACCTGTGATCTCATTCTCGGCGACGAGCTATTAGAAAAGAACTATCCGATGATCTACGCGGTAGGTCAGGCGAACAGCGCCCCTAGTACGCAGACGCCTCGACTGATTGATCTGCGCTGGGGCGAAGTGGGCAATCCCACTGTCACTCTGGTGGGCAAAGGCGTTTGCTTCGATACGGGCGGATTGAACATAAAGGCAGCAGCGAGTATGAAGCTGATGAAGAAAGATATGGGTGGCGCGGCGCAGGTGCTGGGGCTAGCCAAGATGATCATGCAGCTAAAGGTGCCTGTGAAACTGCGGGTATTGATTCCGGCGGTAGAGAACAGCATTTCTAGTAATTCAACCCGGCCTTCGGACGTGCTGACTGCTCGCTTGGGAACCACAGTGGAGATTGGCAATACAGATGCAGAAGGCAGATTGGTGCTGGCAGATGCGCTGACTGAGGCGAGCAGTGAAGCGCCCGATCTGCTAATCGACTGTGCCACGCTGACGGGAGCGGCCAGGGTGGCTGTAGGCTCAGAGGTGGCGGCGCTGTTTTGCAATGATGAAGAAACGGCTGAGGCCTTGCTGGCAGCGGGTGAAGCTGTAGACGATCCGCTGTGGCGACTGCCTCTGTATGATCCTTATCGAGCCATGCTAGAGAGCAAGGTTGCCGACCTCAACAATATGGCAAGTACGCCTTACGGTGGTTCAATCACGGCGGCGCTGTTTTTGCGCGAATTTATTCAGGGCCAAACGCCGTGGATACATGTCGACTTTATGGCGTACAACGTGCGATCGCTGCCGGGTCGCCCGGAGGGTGGCGAAGCGATGGGCATGAGAGCCCTGTTTGAATTAATTCAGGCTCAGTTCGGACGATAGCTCGATCTAGAGAGCCTGATCTAATTGGGCCGATAGCCTCTACAATTACACCAAAATTTGATGAAAAATGTTTGATTCGATGGGCTAGGCTCTTGACTCCGTGGGAACTGTAGAGCGACTTTCCATATCAAATGTTCTTGACGACTTTGGATGCCTTATCCTTTGTTTGACTTTACTGTTTTTAGCTGCGATCGCAGCTGTCGGGTTTTGCTGTCATGACCTCTACTCCGCCCGTTTCCACTGTCTCTACTGCCGTGTCTGATTCTGGCGCTGAGTCCGCTGTTTCGCATCCTCGAAGAGGCCTCCCTAGTGGGTGGCTTTGGCCGCTGGTATGGGCAGCGATTTTGGCGGCGGCAGGGGCGGTCAGCTTTCGGGCGGTGTCGGTGATGACGCGCAATCCACCCTTGCCGGACTGCAGTCGACTTTTGAGCGTTGGATCAGATAGTGAAAGGCTGCTGTGTGCGCAGACGAGCGTGCAGTCGGGTTCGGCGCAGGCACTCGTGGCCGCAATTGAGATGGTAGAGCCGTGGCAGCCGTCTCACCCTGAGTATGAGGAAGCAAACCGGCTGATGAACCAGTGGGCCAAAGCGCTGCTGCTGGAGCTAGAGCAGATGGCGCAAGCGGGTGAGATCAGGCGGGCGATCGCACTGGCCAAGCGAATTCCCAAGCGAGTCGAGGTGTATCCAAGGTTTAAGAGCGCGATCGCCACCTGGGACAAAGAATGGAGCGTCGGTAATGAGATCGAGTCAAGCGTCCAGCAAAAGATTGAGGCCCAGAACTGGTCTGGCGCACGCCGAGACTTGCAGCGCTTGAAGGTGCTCAACAGCAACTATTGGGTGCTCACTCGCCACAGACAGTTAGAAGAGAAGATAGATCGAGAGGAAACCGGGCGACGCCTGTTAGAGAAAGCCAGATCGCTAGTGGCTATTAGCGATCGCACAGGCGACTTAGATACGTTAGGAGAAGCCCTCTCGATGATCGAAGGTATCAATCTAGAGACGGCTGCCTGGAAAGATTCCAAAGCGGACATTGACCAGTGGGCCGAGCGAGTCTTGCAGTACAGCTTTCAAAAGTGGGAAGAAGAAGACGTTGAAGCTGCGATCGCAATTGTGCAGCTAGTGCCGCCCGATCTGGCTGTGACCCCAGAAGCCAAAGACCTGCTGCACTTTGGCCATGCGCAGCGCCTAGCGAATGACAAATACGACCAGTGGGCTCCGTCTTATGGCCAGATATACAACTTGCTAGAAGCGATTAAGGCGGTGCAGCAGATCTCGCCGGACAGTCCTTTTTACCTTGAAGCGCAAGACAGCGCCGAAAAATGGCAGCAAAAGCTAGACGATATGGTGCAGCTACAGTCCGCCAGCGCCTTGGCCGAAATCGGTCAGAAAGCCACCTATCGACTGGCCATCGCCAAAGCCGAACAGATCACCCAAGAGCGTCCGCAAAGAGTCCAGGCCCAAACGCTAGTCTCTCACTGGCAAAAAGAAATCCAGCGAATCGAAGATCGACCCCTATTAAATGAAGCGGTGCAGGTTGCGACTAGAGGCGGCAAGGCAAACTTGCGGCGGGCGATCGCTCAGGCCCAGAAAGTAGAGCAGGGCCGAGCGCTGCGAATAGAAGGGCAAACCTACATCGCCGAATGGCAAGATCGCATTGAAATTATTGAAGATCAGCCGATCATGGACAAGGCTGCAAAGCTGGCGAACAAAGGCGATCTTCGAGATGCGATCGCTCAAGCTGGAAAAGTTGCCAAAGGCCGCGCCCTCTACAAAACCGCTCAAGCTGCTATCTCAGAATGGAGAACAGACGCTGAAACCATCGAAGATCGGCCAATCTTGATCCGCGCCGAAAGCCTAGCTGCGATTGGTCACTTCTCTGCGGCGATTGACGTTGCCTATCAAATTGCTCCAGGCCGCGCCCTCTATGGCGAAGCCCTCACCAGCATTGCTATCTGGGAAGATGAGCGGGCCTACATCTGGTCTCTAGAGGCCCCCGTCGAACCCGATTATGATGACGACTACAGCTATGATGACGACTACAGTGAGGATAGCTACAGCGACGAGTTTTAGATGAGTGACGCGACGCGACCCCCCAATACTCCCTCAAGCAACCCTGGCCAAACGCCGATTCAGCTGATGCTCGTCGACGCCGACCCAGTCTTTCGTCTCGGCTTAAAAGTATGGCTAGAGCAGCAGAGCGATTTTACTGTAGTCGCCGAAGCGGGCAGCTCAGAAGAGGCAATAGAAAGAGCGCGATCGCGTTTCACCACCTACCAAAAGTCCCTCGACGACCCCTCCCTACGCCCAAAAGATCGCCCCCCCGAGCCCCCCATCGATCTAATCCTGCTCGATCTAGGCATCGGTGCGACCGATCCTAGCACCATGCCAGGGCTCACCCTCTGCCAACAGCTCAAAACAGACTTTCCCAGCCTTCCTATCCTTGTTCTAGGCGCACAGGCCGAACCCGTCCTTCAATCTGCCGCCGAACGCATGGGCGCAAACGGCTACGGCACCCGCAGCATGTCCGTCCGCGCCCTCGCCCAGCTCATCCGCCAAAGCGCCACCAACTCACCCCAGCCTTCTACAGAAAACGACACCCAATCCCCAATCCCCAATCCCCAATTCCTCAATTCCCGTCTCTCCCCCTCCCCCCGCCGCGCCCTCCCCCGTCTCGACAACATCCCCGGTCCCCTCACCGCCATGCGTATCAGCATGAGACTCTCAGGGCTCAGACAAATCGACCAGAACATATTTGACGTAAACGTCGCTCGCCAACAGACCACCTCCTGGCTAAACCAAGCCATACTAGACGGTAAGAAGCGTGAGCTAACAGCGGCACGGTGGCTAATGTCAGCGCTGTGGAGAACACCCGGCTTTGATTCCGATCGATCTTCGCGCTCAGCGGGCCTAGGCCCTGAGCGCGGTCGTTCGCGAAGCGCCTCGGAACGAGGCAGGGCAGACACAGACTGGATTCGGCTTTCTCAACAAAGCGCTGCTAGCTACGCTGATAGAACAGCAGCGCGGTATTTAGATCGAGGCGCTTTGATTCCTGGGACAGCGGCGGCTTTGGCTGATATCGAGTCTCGCTTAGGCGGAGCCTTGCAAGGGCGACCGGGCGAATTGCAGAATGCAGTATTCGAAGGGGTATTCGCTAAGCTACAGCGGCCGTTGAAGAACGTGGGACCGCACCCGTTAGAAATCGATATTCTACGGCCCGACAAAAAGCTAGAACTGTTGTATTTGGTATTGCGGCAGTTGGAAGAACTTCTAGAAGATTTGCGGGCTTCAGAGGTCAAGCCCGGTCAGCTACCCGCAAGGTCGGCGCAGGTGCTGCAAGATCTGTGGGACGCTGTTAATACTGAATTCTTTGGTAAGTACTACACGGTGCGCGTCAGCAGTGTAGAAGAAGAGGTGGTGACGCTGCTGCAACAGGAAAAGCCTTTTGTAGAAACGCAGATTTTAGACAACATTCCGCTAGTGCCAGAGCTGTTTGGCCATTGGCTGTTTCAAGAGTCGATGACGATTGAAAGCGAGAAATATTTGGCGACTACACCGCAGGCGATCGCATACAGCGAACGCCTGCTAGAAAATCTAACAATTCAAGTTGCCAACGCTGTCGTGCAGCCGCTGTTGAACCGTCTGGCAGATACAGAGTCAATTAAGAAAAGCCTGTACTCTACTCGAATGATGTCTTCTAGAGAAATTGAGCGCTTTCGTAACGACCTATCCTGGCGGTATCGCCTGAACCGGCTAGTGAATGAACCAAAAGCTATCTTTGAAAGTAGATACAACCTGTTTGTGCTCACGTCTAGAGGCATTGATCAAACGTCGATTTACTCGCCACGCCGGGCGGAACTGAACACGCTTAGAGGAATTCCGCTGGTGGTGACCCTGGCGATAGAGACTAGAGATGCGATCGCCCCCCGCCTGCGCACCGCCATTTCCCTCATCGGCAATGGCGTCGTCTACGTCCTGACCGAAGTGCTAGGCCGAGGTCTAGGCTTAGTCGGACGCGGCATCTTTCAGGGCATGGGCTCTGCCTGGCAAGACACCAAGGGCAGAGCCCGCCGATCCAAATCCACCTACACTCAGCCGCCCTATCCCAATGCTGGCAATAATAATAATTCCAACGAGCAGCCCTACCGCAGCCCCTACGTCGAAAATCCGTACTCGCAAGACGCTAATGAGTGGGAGTAAGCGTAGGAAGTAAAGAACACGGACTGATCTCTGTGATGAGTCAAGTGCGCACAGACAGGAATGGCTGTGATATAAAGCGGAGTGGTTCTCGAGTGCGACTGAGCAAGTCCCGGTATTTCTAGACCTGGAAACGTTGCAATCTTTCTTCTACTACCCAACGTCGCCACAGCGGCGAGCGATCGCGGTATTACAGCAGATAGATATCGAACTAGATCCCAATCCATTTCATTACAAGGCTAGAAGCGTATCACCTACTAGTGAATCCGAGGCTGTCGGCGGTTTCTACTCTAGTCGAGCGATACAAGAAGCTTTTCCAGCTAGGTACCTGATAAGACAGCGCAAACGCGATCGCTAGAACATAGGCCAAAACCGCATTAGCACTGAGAATCGGTGGAGAAAATAGCGGTGCTAGCAGCAAAAACCGGCCCCCCCTAGAAACAGACGGTGATAGATAGAAAAATAAAGGAATATACCAAACTAGCCCCATAATCCAAGAAACTGGATTGAACAGATTGATCAAGTTAAGGAACGCATAAAACTGAAAGTCGATCGGAGTCCGTTTTGTAGCGATTAACAACAACACCGCTAGCACCAACCCAGATAGCACAGCACCCACTGTGCTATTGGCCATCCACGGATTCATGATGCCGCTGCCGAAACGATGCATTGCTATGAGGTTAACTGAATCGACGGAATGAACAATTCCATCGACTACGCCCTGCCCCTGCAGCCCGGTCGGTAACTCAGTGGCTATCTCCCCAAGTTGATTGGGCAGGGTTCGCTTGAAAAAATTGATATAGCTGGTCTGGCCTAGAAAGGGATAGGGGAGAGTGAAGAGTGCGATCGCCCACAGCAGCGTATCCCGAGCAAACCGCCACTGCCGCCGAGCTGCATAAAAGAGCAACAGAACAAAAGGAAACAGCTTAATCATGCCAACAAAAGCTAGCAGAAACGAAGCTAAAGAAGATTTCTTTGACTGCAAAAGGCTATACGAGAAAATGCACAGATAGACGATCGGCACATCCACCTGTCCTCGCTCGACTAAAGCCATTACCGGAAAACTCACCATCACAAATAAAACGGCAGTATCCGGCAGCGTGAACTGACTGCGCCTGACAAAGTGAAAGCTCAACAGCACCGTAAAAAACAACATTGTCAGCGTAAACAAAAGCCTAGCTGTCAGGTAAGGGAGAGCGCCTAGCGGCACAAACACTAGCGCCGCTAAAGGTGGATATCGAAATCCAGAATACGCCTGGCTCTCAGCGTTAATCGGTCCGTAGAAATCTGCCCGCATTCCCACATAGTTAATATAGGGATCTAGCCCGACTACAACAGACTTTCCCGCCAAGTACATTGAGCGAAAATCAATTTGATAGCTCTCTAGCGCGATATAGCCCAGAAAAATTATCGGTAAGAAACAAACCCCATAGACCTGACCAAACCGCCAGACGTCAGAGCTTTGGCACAGCCGCAAAATAGCCTGACGCCGGGTTATATGGGTCATAAATTATCTCAAATTAGAGCCTAGTCTTGCACAATCTCTGTCCGAAAACAATTTTCACAACTACACCCCGCCTTAACTGACGCTATCCTATATAAGCGTCATCTAATCTCACCTCTTCACCATCTTCTAGCTTCTCATGGTTCACTCTATTTGCATTCTCGGCGGCGGCTTTGGCGGCCTCTATACTGCCCTCGCCCTCAGCAAACTTGATTGGAAAGAGACGCCGCATGAAATCGTGCTGGTCGATCAGCGCGATCGCTTCGTTTTTGCGCCGCTGCTCTACGAACTCGTCACTGGCGAGCTGCAAACCTGGGAAATTGCGCCTCCTTACGAAGAGCTGCTCGCCAACACAGGCATTCGCTTCCACCAAAGCGGCGTAGACAGTATTGATATTGCTACCCAAACCGTCAAGCTTACCGATGGCGACAGCCTCAGCTATGACCGCATTGTCCTAGCTCTCGGCGGCGAAACGCCCATGGATATGGCACCTGGCGTCGCTGAACATGCCATTCCCTTCCGCGTACTAGAAGACGCCTACCGACTAAAAGACAAGCTGCGTCAGCTAGAAGAGGCCAACCTCGAAAAAATCCGGGTCGCAGTTGTCGGCGGCGGCTACAGCGGTGTAGAGATTGCCTGCAAAATTGCCGAAAGACTAGGTGACAAAGGTCGCGTCCGCATCGTCGAAAGAGGGAGCAAAATTCTTCAAACCTCTCCTGAGTTCAACCAAAAAGCCGCCCTCGATGCCCTCAACGAAAAAAACGTGTGGATCGACTACGAAACCACTGTTACCGAGGTCACTGCTGACAGTTTCTCCCTTAGCTACAAAGACAAGGTTGACACCCTCCCGGTCGATATTGTCATTTGGACCGTCGGTAGCAAAGTCAGCCCCGCCCTAGATGCTCTAGATCTTCCCCGCAACGAGCGTCGCCAGTTCACCATTGCCCCGACTCTTCAAGTCATTGACAATCCCTCTATCTTCGCCTTAGGAGACCTGGCTGACGGTCCTGATGGCGATGGCAAGACCGTGCCGACTACGGCCCAATCTGCTCTTCAGCAGGCCGACTATGCCGCCTGGAATATCTGGGCTAGCCTTACCGATCGTCCCCTGCTCCCCTTCCGCTATCAGCATCTCGGTGAAATGATGACCCTAGGCACTGACAGCGCCACTCTCACTGGCCTTGGCATCAAACTAGACGGGAACCTAGCCTATATCGCCCGTCGTCTCACCTACCTCTATCGTATGCCCACGCTTGACCATCAAATTCGCGTCGGTATCAACTGGTTAACTCAGCCCGTTCAAGAACTATTAACCGGTTCAAAAAGGTAGGCACGGGTGGAATGAAACCTCTTCCTAAAGTCATCTACCTTGACGCTTTTGGTACGCTCTTTGGTGTCAAAGGCAGTGTTGGTCAGCTCTATAGTCAGCTGGCTCGCACCGCTGGGGTTGCTACCGATCCTCAAGCGGTTAATCGGGCTTTCTACCAGAGCTTTGCTGCCACCGAACGCCTAGCTTTTCCGAACGTCGACCCTGCTGCTATCCCAGCGTTGGAATATAGCTGGTGGAGGGCTGTTGTCTCAGAAACTTTCGATCGAGTAGGGGCTTTAGGTAAGTTTGCAGATTTTGAGACGTTTTACGCGGATCTGTACGACTATTTTGAGACCAGCGCTCCGTGGCATGTCTATGCCGATACGGTGACTTCTCTTAGGCGCTGGCAGTCTATGGGGATTGAACTTGGGGTTATTTCTAATTTTGATTCTCGGCTGCACCGCGTACTGAGCGTCTTGGAACTTGATACATACTTTGACTCGGTGACGCTGTCTACTGAAGTCGGTGCGGCCAAACCCTCGCCTCAGATCTTTCAGGCTGCGCTGGCCAAACACAGGTGTCAGCCTCAGCAGGCGTGGCACGTAGGTGATAGTGAAGCAGAGGACTACGCTGGGGCTAGGGCGATTGGTATGCGGGCGGTGCTAGTCGCTAGGTGACGCCCTCGTGGCGTTATGCTTATGTAAACAAGAGTTGATGGTTCGGGCATATTGCACGTGACCCTCTTTTTTTGCATGAATGCTAGTGTGATGCCTGCTTACCGTTGTTTACTGCCGACGCTACTTTCTCTCAGCATGTTAACGGCGGTTCCTGCAGGCACTGCGATCGCACAAACTCCGTATCTAGCCCAAATCAATCTACCGTCCACGCTACCGCCCAACGATGTCCCTGATGAGCTGCTTTCACCGGGCGATGTTACTCCAGAGCTGCGACCTGACAACGGCCTGCCGACTGAAACGCTACCGCCAAAATTACCTCCGATTGAAGAGTTGCTAGGTGAACCAGATGGGTCAAATTTACCCCCCGGAGCGCTAGAAGGCGGCGAAGAAACGTTTGTCGTCAGTGAGATTCAGCTAGAAGGCAGTACCGTCTTCACTAATGAAGATTTTGCCAATCTATTCTCTCAATATACTGGCGTGCCGATCACGTTCAACGACCTGCTACAGGTGCGCTCGGCAGTGACTCAGCGCTATGTAGAGGCGGGCTTTATTACCTCTGGTGCCTTTATTCCGCCGCAGACTGTAGAAGCGGGCGTGGTAACTGTGCAGGTGCTAGAAGGGTCTGTAGAAGAGATCGAGATAGTCGGAACCAACCGCCTGAAACCAGCCTATATCCGCAGTCGGCTAGAACTAGTAGCACAGGCTCCGATTAGCGCCGATAGGCTGCTGGCCGGATTGCAGCGACTGCAAATTGATCCTTTAATCGAGATGATCTCCGCAGATTTGCAGGCGGGGGTGCAGCCTGGGACGAGCATACTGCGAGTTGAGGTGAGTGAGGCGGATTCACTTGATGTGATTGCGTCGCTAGACAACAGCCGCTCGCCGAACATTGGCAGCATAGAGCGGCGGATCGATTTACAAGAGGGGAATTTGCTTGGGATCGGCGATCGCATCCTCCTTAGCTATACCAACACCAACGGCAGCAACGGCATAGACGCTAGCTATTCTATCCCGGTGAGCCCTCACAATACGCGACTCAACTTCGATGCGGGCTATGGCGGTAGCCGCGTGATAGAAGATACTTTTGACGTTCTAGACATCAGCTCTAACGCCTTTTACTACGAAGTCGGCATCACTCATCCCCTGGTCGAAAGTCCTACCCAAGAAATCAGCTTAGGTCTGACCTTTTCTCACACCGAGAACCAGACTCGTCTAGGCATTGACGACATTGGCCCCTTTCCCCTATCGCCCGGAGCCGACGAGAGGGGCAGAAGCAAAGTCAGCGCCCTGAGATTTTCTCAAAGCTGGACGCAGCGAAACCGAAGGCAGGTACTAGCAGCTAGATCGCAGTTCAATCTAGGTTTAAATATTTTGAATGCGACTAACAACGCCGAAGAAGGCATTCCCGATAGCCAGTTCCTCTCCTGGCGCGCTCAGGGTCAGTGGGTCAGATTGCTAGGAGAAGGCGCGCTATTCTTTCTCAAAAGTGACATTCAGCTAGCGACCGATCGATTGTTCTCTTCGGAACAGTTCGGTTTGGGCGGGCAGCAGTCGGTTCGCGGCTATCGTCAAGACGCGCTGCTGCGAGACAATGGCGCATTGGTATCAGCCGAGGCCCGTCTGCCAATTGTTCGCTTTTCAGAAGATAGCATTGTTCAGATCGCACCTTTCTTAGAGGCCGGAACCGCCTGGAATAACTTTGATGATTCCGATGACACGAATGTCTTGGTAGGTGCAGGCGTCGGCCTGGTCTGGGAACACGACGAGAACCTATCAGCCCGCATAGACTGGGGTATTCCGCTAGTCGATTTAGACAGCACCAGCAACAGCCTACAAGACAGCGGTATCTACTTCTCGGTGCGCTACAACCTATTCTAAATTTCCGGCTATCGCCAGTAGCGGCGACCATAGACAAAGGTGCCAACAGCGATACCCATCATGGATAGGTAGTTGATACCCCCAATAAATAGGCCGGGAATAGGTAGAAAGGATCGAACAAATAGCACCACTAGTGTGCAGCCGATGAGCGCCCACATAGTATTAGCAGTAAGAATTACCTGATGAAAAAGGCGAGATGTGACTAAAACGGCAAGCGCGCCGACTGCGAAGTAAACAGCTAGGGGTAGGACATTCGCAATCAGGAATAAGACTCCATTGGGAACCCGGGCGGCGGCCCCTGAGCTTGCGAGAGCAATGAGTCCTGTGGCTAGTAGATAGTCGATGGCGGTGGCGATCGCAATGGTGACAACTGCGCTTTTTAATAGGTCGGACCAGGGGAGGTACTGGAGGGAGCGGAATGGGTTGGCCATATAGGAAATGGGGAATGGTTATTGGTTAAAGGTGAGGGCTTGGCCTCGGATGGTGGTGTTGATTTTGCCGTGGTCGTAGACGATTTGACCGCCGACGATGGTGAAGACGGGCCAGCCGGTAAGGTTCCAGCCTTCGAAGGGGCTCCAGCCGCATTTGGTCTGCAGCTCTTCGCGCAGGACGGGACGATAGGTAGACAGGTCGACGAGTACTAGGTCAGCGTCGTAGCCCGGTTCGACTAGTCCTTTGTTGGGAATCTGGTAGGCTTTGGCAACGGCAGTAGACATCCAGTTGGCGACCTGGGCAACGGTGCAGTGGTTGGCCTGGGCCTGAGTCAGCATTAGTGGTAAGGAAGTTTCTACGCCAGGCATCCCGGAGGGAGCGTTGGGATAGCCTCTGCCTTTTTCTTCGAGGGTATGGGGGGCGTGGTCGGTGGCGATGAAGTCGATGACGCCGTCTAGCAGAGCCTGCCAGAGAATTTTGCGATCGCGTTCATACTTCAGCGGTGGATTCATCTGCGCCAGCGTTCCTAGCTTTTCATACGCGCTCACGTCTAGTAGCAAGTGCTGCGGGGTGACTTCGGCGGTGACCCAGCTCGGCTTGTCTTGACGCAGTAGTTCGGCTTCCTCACCTGTGGACATGTGCAAAATGTGCAGGCGTCGCTGGTATTTTTTTGAAAGGCGAAGGGCTAGCTTAGTTGCTAGCAAGGCGGTTTCGTTGTCTTGAACTTTGGTGTGGGTTGCCGGGTCAGTTTCACCTGCAAACTGCTCTCGGCGGGCCAGAATACGAGCCTGGTCTTCTGCATGGACGGCGATCAGGCGATCGCCCACCGCAAAGATCGGTTCAATTGTCTCTGCTGTATCAACCGAGAGCGGGCCGTGGGCCGAACCCATGAAAATTTTGATGCCGCAGGTGGGATTGGCGGTACGCAGATCGGGCAGGTTTTCGGCGGTAGCGCCGATGAAGAAGCCGTAGTTGACTATGCTTTTGGAGGCTGCGATCGCCAGCTTGTCTGTCAAAACAGCTTGCGTTGTTGTCAGCGGCAGCGTGTTGGGCATTTCTAAGAAAGAAGTTACTCCACCTCTGGCACAGGCCCGCGAGGCGGTGAACAAATCTTCCTTGTGCTCTAGTCCTGGATCACGAAAATGCACCTGCGGGTCGATCACCCCTGGCAACAGAGTCAATCCAGTTCCATCAACGGTTTCAGCCTGGGCAGGCACCTCCAGGCCAGTTCCCACCGCCGTGATCTTACCATCGGCAACGACCACCTCTTTGGGTTCTATCTCTCCGGAAGGCAGCAGCACCTGCGCGCCCCGAATGACTAGCGGCATTTGCGTCATAATTCAACCAAGCTTGCATGAACATCGATCCTTCAAGCCTACCGCTGCGCCAACACCAGCGCCAATGAGCCTACGCCTTACGGCTAAACTGATCAAGATCAAAGCGACAAAACGCTATTGGCCTACAACCTCCTGTCGATTTTAGTGTTTTAATCAAAAACGGCTAAGCTTTTGCGCGTATCGTCCATTCCTACCGCTCAAATGCCTATCCGAGCGTTTATACTCTTTCAACTGTCGAATCATAAAAGCTGTGTCTGAAAAGCAACAAAATCCGTGGATTGAAGGACTACAAACAGTCGCCCTCAGCATCTTTCTGGCACTGGGCATTCGTCAGTTTGTCGCAGAAGCCCGGTTCATTCCTTCAGAATCGATGCTGCCCACACTCGAAATCGACGATCGCTTAGTCGTCGAGAAAATCAGCTACCACTTCAACCCACCCAAGCGCGGCGATATCATTGTTTTTCGCGCGCCACAAGCAGCCCTAGATGCCGCCCACTCCACTACAAAAGATGCCTACATCAAGCGCGTCATCGGTCTCCCCGGCGAAGAAATAGAAGTCAAAGAGGGCAGAGTTTTTGTAGACGGCAAAGCCTTGGAAGAAGATTATACTCAAGCTCCTCCCGCCTATACTTGGGGACCGCAAGTGGTGCCCGCCGGTGAGTACCTGGTACTCGGTGATAATCGCAACAGCAGCTCTGACGGTCACGTCTGGGGATTTCTACCCCGCGAGAGCATTATCGGTAGAGCCGTCGTCCGATTCTGGCCACCACAGCGCATCGGCGGATTGGATTGACTTGACTAGTCTACGAGAGAGCAAAGCCTACGACTACGCTCAGCCACCTAGCGGTAGGTCAAAGACTGAATTGTCATAAAATGGGCCATATTTTGATGAAGGGACGGGTATGTTATCAACAAGTGTTGATAATAAAATCTCTTTCCCGTTATGACCAAGCAGCAGCCTCGCTTCTGGGTAGAAGCCCTACAGACGGTTGGTCTTAGCATTGCTTTAGCCTTTGGTATCCGACAGTTTGTGGCCGAAGCGCGGGTAGTGCCCACCGGTTCTATGCAGCCCACCGTTGAGATCAACGACCGTCTGTTTGTTGAAAAAATTAGCTATCGATTTCAGTCTCCAGAGCGCGGCGATATTATTGTCTTTCAAGCGCCCCAAAAAGCTTTAGAGGCTGCGAAGTCGAGTACTCAAGATGCCTACTTGAAGCGCATCGTCGGTCTGCCGGGCGAAGAGATTGCGGTAAAGGATGGCCAGGTTTGGGTCGATGGCCAGGTGCTAGCTGAAGACTATGTGAAAGCACCGCCTGCTTACGTGTGGGGACCGAGCGTGGTACCAGAAGGACATTATCTAGTGCTAGGCGACAATCGCAACAGCAGCTCTGATGGTCACATCTGGGGATTTCTGTCAGCAGAAACGATTATTGGCAAGGCGGCAGTTCGGTTCTGGCCACCGAGTCGGATTGGCGGATTGGACTAGCCATGCTCTGGGCCGTTCCACAGGCCATTTCAGAGGCCATTTCAGAGGCCATTCCAAAGGTAGGATACTTTGCCCTGAATTGACTGACCGGCCCAAGGAGTGTTGAAAGCAGCGCGCGATCGCAGGTTCTGAGCGCTAACGGTCCATTTAGCGGTTGGGTTAAAAAGTATCAGCTCAGCTACCGCACCGATTTCTAACCGGCTGATCTCTAGTCCAAGGCATTCGGCTGGGCCGTGACTCAACCGACGCCATAATAGCTCTGGCGGCCATTCACCGCTAGCAACAAAGGTTCGCCACAAAACGGGCAGCGCTAGTTCTAGGCCAATCGCACCAGGAGGGGCCATGTCAAAAGCGACGGTTTTTTCCTCGTAGGTGTAGGGGCTGTGATCGATAGCGATCGCATCCAAAACTCCCTCTCTTACTGCCCCAATCAAAGCCTGCCGGTCTGCTGGTGTGCCCAAGGGGGGATCGTGCCGCAAGCTAGGCTGGTAATCTTGCAAATCCCCGGTATCAAAGCAGAGATGATGCCAAGCGACGCTAGCGGTAATCGGTAGACCTCGCGCTTTTGCCTGTCGGATCAGGGCAACACTGCGGGCTGTAGAGATACGCATGATGTGAATAGGCGTCGGAATTTCGGCGACACATTCTAGGAGCATAGCGAGCGGAGAAGTTTCGGCGATCGCACTCACACCCGCAAGCCCTAGCCGCAAGCTGTCCACGCCCTCTCTAGCCACACCGCCGCCTGCTAGCTGCCCGTCACAGGGCCAGAGCGCAATTGGTTTGCCAAAGGGCTGCATATATTCCAGCAGGCGTCTGACCAAGACCAGATTCGTCAGCGGCTGAGCATCGGTAAACCCGATCGCGCCTGCCTCTATCAGTTCTGCAAACTCTACGAGCTGTTTACCCTCAGCGCCGAGCGTGATCGTTGACCATGGCATGAAATCGCTTTGGTTAAACGGAAAGTGTTCGTCGCCTGCTTCTCTGGTGGAAGGGGCCTTTTTAAGGGCAAGAATAGCTGCGATCGCGCTGACGCTATCAGCCGCAGGCTCAGTGTTTGGCAGTAGTCCCAACCGGGTAAATCCGCCGGCTGCCGCCGCTTGTCGCAAAGATTCAAGCGTTTCTCTAGACTCATGACCAGGTTCACCGCTTTGGCTATAGAGGTCGATTAGCCCAGGACCTAGAAACTGGCCGCTGCCGTCGATGATTTGGATATCGGTGGGTGGATTGCTGATCTGGGGTGCGATCGCCACAATTCGCCCGCCGTCGATTACCACATCGCCAATGTCGCCCTCATCCAGCTTGTGAGCGCTGCCAACCAACGTTGCCTGTCTAATCAGCTGAGCCATCAATCTTATGCCGCCATCGTTTCTCGTGCCGTTTAACCTGGCGCTATTCAAGCTTGTGTCATCTAAGAGCTCACGCCACCAAATTTTACAGAGCGCCAGCCGCCGTCTGATCAAAAATGCTGCCTGATAGATGCATCGTAATATTGGCTGCGCTCAAAATTGGCACGCTACCGGGCCCGTCGTGATAGTCGATCACGCTCACCGCGCCGTTCCCCTGCTTAAACTGCCAAAACTTCTCTGGCCCCAGTCCGAACAGCTGACACAAGATTGCCTTATTGATCGCATCATGCGCGACTACCATCACCGTTGGTGGCGTTTCCCAATAGTCCATGCCCTCACTATAGGCTGCGACAATATCGCTCCAGCCTTTCTTGGCCCTGGCCCACACGTCGTCTAGATTCTCACCTGCTGGCATCTGTACTGCCTCAGGCTGGCTCTGCCACTGACTCAACAGGCCAGGGTAGCCCGACTCGATCTCGGTCTCTAGCCTCCCTTCCCACTCGCCGTGACTAATTTCCCAAAGCTGCTGGGTGGTTTCTAAGTTCACGCCTGGGTGATACTTCAAAATGCCTTCAGCGGTTTCTTTGGGCCGCAGCATCGAAGAACTCACCGCAGCATCGATTTTCACCGCTTTCAAAAATTCGCCTGCTTGTGCTGCCTGTCTGTGGCCGTTTTCGTTAAGCGGAATATCGATTTGCCCTTGAAAGCGACCATCTCGGTTCCAGTCGGTTTCGCCGTGGCGCACGAGCAAAAGTCTCGGGCCTTTGAAGCGCGATCGCCGATCGGGAACTGACTGTCCCAAATGACTAGTCAGATTCAATGACTCTAGCTGGACGCTACCGTTCCAACTACCTTGCTGACTGTCCAAGAAGTTCAGCACGTTGATAGCGCAGTTGTCTTGTCCCATGCTGTTTAGGCTTTCTGGTCCTAACCCAAGCGCAGAACCTACTAGGGCACGGTTGATAGCGCTATGTGCCACGATCAAAACGGTCTGCCCTGCGTTTTCAGTCAAAACGGTTTGCCAAAACAGCTCTGCTCGCTCCCAGATATCACGAACGGGATAGAAGTCTGAGGTCGATCCGTCCTCATTCGGCAGCGGCATTTTGAATTCTTTCGGCAACGTCCGCCAGGCTTGATACATCTCTGGGTAGTTGGCTTCTACTTCATCGAATGGCTTCGACTCCCACAGCGGCAGGTTGATCTCTTTGATCTGATCTGAAATCTGAATGTCGGGCACCGCGTTACCAGCATTTTTAATCGTTTTGACGACGATTTCACAAGTGCGGCGGGCTCGCTTTAGTGGACTAGCATACACAGCATCTAGCGCCAGCCCTGAGAGCGTTTTGCCAACAGTGCGGGCCTGCTCTTCTCCTAATTCTGTCAGGACGGCTATATCGTGATGGCCTTGAATCACCCGGCTTGCATTCGAGGTGCTTTGACCATGACGAACGATAATAACGGTGGTTTTCAACAGAGCTGCCTCGCCTTCAGAATAGAGCTATATGCCAGAGCCATCTTACAACGAAGCGCCAACTGCAATAGGCCACACAGAAGACAAGAGCTACTGGATAAAACTGCATACAATAGACAGTATGTCAAAAGTCATTACCTACAGTCCGGCCTACACGCTAGTCCCCACTTACGAGTGCTTCAACCGCTGCACTTACTGCAACTTCCGCCGCGAGCCAGGGGCTGACGATTGGATGAGTCTGAAAAAAGCTAAAAACATACTGACCGATTTGCAGTCTCAATCGGTAATCGAAATTCTCATCTTAAGCGGCGAAGTGCATCCTAAAAGTGCTCGTCGATCGGCGTGGTTTGAGCATATCTATCAAATGTGCGAGCTAGCACTAAAGATGGGATTTTTGCCTCACACTAATGTGGGACCGCTGAGCTATGCCGAAATGTCAGCGCTCAAAACAGTCAACGCTTCAATGGGACTGATGCTAGAGCAGCTAACCCCCAATTTGTTAGAGACAGTACACAAACATGCGCCGAGTAAGCGACCCGAAGTGCGTCTAGAACAGCTAGATTTTGCAGGCAGGCTAAAGATTCCATTTACGACAGGGATTTTGCTGGGATTAGGAGAAACAGTGGCTGACTGGCAGGAGAGTTTGACTGCGATCGCCCACTCTCACCAACAGCATGGACATATCCAAGAGGTCATCTTGCAGCCGCATCAGCCAGGAGAAAGGCAGCGTGAAATGCGGCTGCCTTGCCAAGGCCCCACGCTGCTAAAAGCAGTCCAGCTCGCTAGAAAAGTTCTACCCTCAGATATCACTATTCAGATTCCACCTAATCTGATTTTTTCTGATCAGGCATTGCTCGAATGTATCGCTGCAGGTGCAACAGATTTAGGTGGTATCGGCCCGATTGATGAAGTAAATCCAAACTATGGCCATCGCAGTCACCCTGCAATGGCAGCACTTTTGAACGCTCAAGAACAATCCCAAAGCTGGACACTACAACAACGTTTGCCAGTTTACGAGAAATACAACAGCTGGCTACCAGACAACGTCGCCCAGGTCTCAGCGCTATATCGGCATCGCATTGGCACCAATCTAGTAGCGTAGAGATACGCCAGAAGTCAAACTCCTAAGCAAAAAACTCCCAAGACCGATGCAAACCATGTGACTTAGGAGTTTTGTTTTATCAAGCTATAGACAACAAACTACACGCGACCGCGTAGCATCTGCGCCATCTCGTTTTGCTTTGGAGAAAGCTCTAGAGCTGTTTCTTCTGTAATTCGACCCGCTTCGTACAGTGCATACAGCGACTGGTTCATCGTACACATGCCGTCAAAGGTACATTTTGGCAGAATCGCTTCGACTTCATCTAGCTGTCCGCGTAAAATATAGTCTTTGATTGCGTCTGTGTTGATCAAGATTTCGTGGAAGGCGGCGCGTTTGCCATCGGTGGTGCGACTGAGTCCCTGGGCAACGACGCCGATTAGAGATTCTGCGATCGCGACTCGAATCGGTGCCTGCTGCTCCGGCTCATACATACCCAAAATTCTCTCCACCGTCTTCACCGCACTATTAGTATGCAAAGTCCCAAACACAAGGTGACCGGTTTGAGCCGCCTTCAGAGCGGTTTCGATAGTCTCGCGATCGCGCATCTCCCCCACCAGAATAATATCTGGATCTTCTCGCAAAGAAGCCTTCAACGCATGACTAAACTTGCGCGTATGCACCCCTACCTCCCGCTGTTTAATCAGCGACTTCCGGCTCTGATGGACAAATTCCACCGGGTCTTCAATCGTGATGATGTGCTTCGGCATCTCCTTGTTGATGTAATCAATCATTGCCGCCATCGTCGTCGACTTGCCCGAGCCCGTCGGTCCTGTCACTAGAATTAGGCCCTTGTGGTAGTGGCACATATCACGAATGACTGGCGGCAAATTCAGCTGCTGCATCGTCAAAATCTCAACCGGAATCAGTCGCATCACGATCGAAGGGCCCTTCAGACTGTCAAAGATGTTGATCCGCACCCGCGAAAAGTCGTACTGAGCCGCCCCGTCAAAATCGAGCGTCTCCTTGAACTCTTCGATCTGCTCCGGCGTCAAAATTTCCGTCAGCCAACTATCAAACATCTCCGGCGTCGTCACCGGAAACTCCGTGCTGTTAATTTCACCTCGGTTCCGATAGCGCGGCACCTCACCCACGCCGACATGGATATCCGAATAGCCCTCATCGAACGCCTTACGGATAATCTTCTCCAACGTCGGTCCCTCCCCCTTTGGACCCGTTGGTAAGGGCGGTGGCGCGGCTGCTCGGTGCCCAGCCGCCTTTTGCAGTGCTGGCGTAGCAGGTGGCTGAATCATTCGAGTCTGAGACGGCGTAGACGCTTGCGGTCTTGCTGTCGGCGGCACGCTAGAACTTTCCCGTCGTGGCGGCGGTGGCGGTGGCATAGCCGGTCTAGGCGGCGGCGATGGCGGCGATTGCAGAGTGCTCATAGGTGCCCCTCGAAAGATTGCAGTGAGTGTTTGCGTATATCCCCTGCACATCTAGTCAGGCTTTATACTCCCCTAGCTTGCCCACCCCACCAAACCGAGGCACTCACAAAAACCATTCCTCATTCCCAAAAAAGTAGAGAAAACCCTCCCCGCCCCCCTCAGCCCATCGTGCTACCCTATTAGAGTTCTATTAAATTCACACATCTGGATTTTCGGGTGTTCGGCAGACTCATTTGTCTCAATCGGATGCAGCCAGATGGAGGTTTTAACCCGATAAAGGAAAAAAACACATGCCAGTCGTATCCCTGTCTGACCTACTAGAGTCAGGCGTGCATTTTGGGCACCAAACTAGACGTTGGAATCCGAAGATGGATGAGTACATCTTCACTTCCCGTAACGGTGTTCATATCATTGATCTTGTTCAAACTGCCACACTCCTAGAAGAGGCGTATCAGTACGTTCTCAAGTCCGCAGAAGGCGGCAAAAGCTTTCTATTCGTCGGCACGAAGCGCCAGGCGGCGGGGATTGTTGCCCAAGAAGCCAGCCGCTGCGGTTCCTACTACGTAAACCAGCGCTGGCTGGGTGGAATGCTCACTAACTGGGCCACCATCAAAACCCGCGTAGACAGACTCAAGGACCTAGAGCGGATGGAGGAGTCTGGCGCACTAGCTATGCGTCCGAAGAAAGAAGGTTCCATGCTCCGCCGCGAGCTAGAAAAGCTGCAAAAGTACCTCGGTGGTATTAAAACGATGCGCCGTATTCCTGATGCGGTGATCATCGTTGACGTACGCCGCGAGTACAATGCGGTTCAAGAGTGCCAGAAGTTGGGACTGCCAATTATCTCTTTGCTAGACACCAACTGTGACCCAGATGTCGTGGATGTGCCTATTCCTGGTAATGATGATGCGATCCGCGCTATCAAGCTCGTCATTGGTCGCCTAGCCGATGCGATCTATGAGGGCTCTAGAGGTGGCGGCACGGATAGTGGTAGTGGTACTGCTGCTGCCCATGCTACCGATATCTACGACGGCTACGATGGTGCCGATTACAACGACGAAGGTGAAGAGGTCAACGCTGCTGCTTCGGAAACAGCTGATGTCGCTAGCTAGGCGATCGCCAGCCGGTCAATAGCCAAGCACTTCTTAACCTAAATGGGGATAGAAACCATTACGCTTGGCTTAGCTCTTCCCTCGATATAGGGCTCTTTTAGAAAAGAGCCCTTGGCCCAACTGATAAGCTTACAACGATAGAAACGGAGGCACGATGGCAGAAATTTCTGCAAAGCAAGTCAAAGAACTGCGCGACCAAACTGGCGCAGGAATGATGAACTGCAAAAAGGCGCTCAAAGAAAGCGGCGGTGATGTCGAGAAGGCCACGGAATGGCTTCGGCAAAAGGGCATTAC
This sequence comes from uncultured cyanobacterium, assembly GCA_963793495.1. Lineage (GTDB taxonomy): Bacteria > Cyanobacteriota > Cyanobacteriia > Phormidesmidales > Phormidesmidaceae > Phormidesmis. The sequence continues at coordinate 70,690 of CAWCAI010000014.1, read as the reverse complement.
ATCAGCAGCGAAAAAAGAAAGTAGAGTCGCTTCTGAGGGGCTAGTTCACAGCTATATCCATACGGGTGGCCGTGTAGGCGTCCTCGTCGAAATCAACTGTGAAACTGACTTTGTGGCGCGTCGCGAAGAATTCAAGACGCTCGCTCAAGATGTGGCAATGCAGATTGCGGCTTCGCCTAATGTTCAGTACGTCAGAGTAGACGATATCCCAGCAGATTTTGCTGAGAGTGAGAAAGCGATCGAAATGGGTCGTGATGATCTGGGCAACAAACCAGACAATATCAAGGAGAAGATTGTTCAAGGTCGCATTGACAAGCGTCTGAAGGAACTCTCTCTAGTCGATCAGCCCTTTATCAAAGACCAGAATATTACGGTTGAAGAACTGGTCAAGCAGGCGGTTGCTAAGCTTGGCGAAAATATTCAGATCCGTCGCTTTGCTCGGTTTATTCTAGGTGAGGGCATCGAGAAAGAAGAAGTGAATTTTGCAGATGAAGTTGCTGCTCAAACTGGCCAAAAGTAGGTTTGCAGCGATGGAGGCATCTTCTGTTGCCCGGTTTGATAGCTAGTGGGTTTGATAGCTGGTAAATGAGTCGGGTTCTTCCAAAAAGGAAGAATCCGGCTTTTGATGTTTTGCGCGAAACGTGAGCCACCTAAAGTTGCGAAGAGCGAGAGCTATTAGGTTAAGTTTCAAGCGATCTTGCGGCAAAATCGCTATGGTATAGCCACGTCTACGGTCTGTGGGCTTGGGCTCAGCTGTTGTTATCAGTGCGAGTGACGTTTTAGAGAGCATATGGTTAAAGCAAGCGGCCAAATTGAAAAGGAGTTGGGATTACTCCAGCAGCGTACTGAAGATATGGCGATCGCTTTGGACCCGATCTACGACGGCTATCTGAGTGCGCTTGCCGAAGCGAGTAAAAGGCAGCTGATGTCGGCGGTCTATCACCTATGCACACAAGCGTATCCCGACAAATTTTTGAAGCTGTCGTGGAAAGAGCGCAGTGAGTTACAGAAGGCTTTGCAGGTTCTAACCGTTCAGATTCAGCCCCAGCTCAAAGAGCAGCGAGAGCACGCCAAGAAAATGAGCCGTCGCCCGCAGCGCGACAGCGGATTGGATTTTTTGCATCGATTGTTAGAATCGAAGTCGTCAGGCGCGATTATCCATGCACCCGGTGACAGCGGCGAAGATTTACTAGAGAAGCTGTCGGCTCTTGCTCACTCTAGCCCGCGCCCAGACCAGCGCTCAGACCAAGACTCAAAGCGGGATACAGATCAGCGCGAAGGTGGCCGCTCTTCTAAGCTAGATTCTGCCAATCTAGACAAACCGGATTCAGACGAATCAGACAATACACAAGATTGGGAAGACGATATTCCGACTGCTGAGGAATACGACGAGGGCGAATCTGATGCAAATGAGAGTCTTTTTGTCCGATCGAGACAAGGTAAAGACCGTTCCTTTAGGTCTGTTGATTTAGAAGACATGAAATTCCCTGATTCGGAAGAAGGAGCAGATGATGACTCGGATGATGGCTTTGCTGACGATTTAGACGATGCCCTAGCCGAAGGCGACTTAGTTGAGAACGACTCGGATGAGGACGATTTGGACTTTGAGATGGAGGTGCCTGCTGCCGAACAGCGATTGACAATCTCTGATGAAGAAGATCTGCTGAGTGCTCTACAAGGCTTAGCTAGGCACTCTGTTTCGGTAGAAAACGACTCAGACGATAAGGTCGAACAGCCACTCGCACCGATTCATCTGTTCAAGCAGCAGATGCTGATGGAGAAAGCCATTCAGGACGTTTTCAAGACGCTCTCGGACGAAGTTAATGAGTTGCTGCAAAAGGCGAACGTGATGCCTAGCTTTCCGAAGGCGCTGCTAGCGGCGGCGACCGATCCTCAAGGTATTGGCGAGCCGGTGAATGCAGTGCCGAATGTTGTGAGGGTGTCTGTGCGGGTGATGCATGGAGATTTTAAGGGAGATCTAAAAGACCGCAAAAGAGATTCCGAAGAAACGCGCGATCGCGAGTCGGAGTCAGGCTTGAGAAAAGACAGGCGGCGGCGATCACAGCAGAAACGCGATCGCTCCCCTAGCCCTCGGTCTAAATCCAACCGCTCGCTTCCTACGCGCCGTTCAATGCCGCACGATATTGTAGAGATAGAAACCCTGCCCGAACTAGCGGCGATCAACCTACAGCTTAGTGAGATTGCTTTCTCCGACCCCACAGTTTCTGCCTGGCGTACCCGCCTGCGCAAGGAGCTTTCCACGCTCAAGCGACTGGGCCATCACTACACAAAAACGCAGCGATCGCTAGAAACGGCCCAGGCCGAGGATGCCTGGCGATCTAGCTGGGTCGCCGTAGAGGAAGACTGAAGGAAGACTAATCCCCGTATCCCATGTATCAGGCCATGGAGCAGACAACAGCTCAAAACGCCCAGTCCCAGGCACTACCCGACTGGGTACGGCTACAGAAGGCGCTGAGCGTAGAGTCAGAGCGCGGTTTCAACAACGTAGAAGGACACCAGCAGCTGTTTAGTGAGTTTCTAGCTAGTAGCTTACTCAGTGGCTACGCTGCTTTTCCCGATAATTTCTCTGCTCACGTCAATAGCGATAAGTGGCAAGATCTAGCCAAGCGGTTTGATGGCTACGCCGATCTTTCTTTCTCCCAGCGTCAGCATCTGGTAGCCGATACCAGACGATTTTTACATCGGGCTAGGCAAGCTACCGACTCTTTGCCACTACTAGCAGCAGAAGGCAGCACGGCTTATCCAGCTAGCTCTAAAGGTTCTGGTTCTAAAGGTTCTAGCTCTAATAGGTCTAGCTCGAAAGGCAGTAAGGGAAGGACAGACGCTAAGTCTAAATCCACAGCGACTAAGCGCAAGTCTAAAGCAGCCAAGACCACCAATGTGACCGGTCTAGTCAACCGATTTGACTCCAGCCATCCGCTAGATAAACCGCTCGTCTACCTCAAAGGCATCGGTGACCATAAGGCCGAAAAGCTAGCAAAGCTCGGCTTGCTCAGCCTGCGCGATGTGCTGTTTTACTATCCGCGTGACTATATCGACTATGCGCGTCAGGTCAAAATCAAGGATCTAGTGCCAGGAGAGACGGTCACGCTCGTAGCCACAGTCAAGAAGTGCAGCTGCTTCAACAGCCCCCGCAATTCTAAGCTGACGATTTTTGAGATGACAGTATATGACAGCACCTCTCGGCTGAAGATCAGTCGGTTTTTAGCAGGAACTCATTTTCGCTCTAGGGGCTGGCAAGAAAGGCAAAAGCGGCTGTATCCACCGGGGGCTGTTGTCGCCATTTCCGGGCTGGTGAAGCAAACGAAGTACGGCATCAATATTGATAGTCCGGAAATCGAGGTGCTAGGTGGACCAGACGATGCAATTGAGTCTCTGACGGTAGGCCGAGTCGTGCCGGTCTATCCCCTTACAGAAGGGGTCGGCGCTGATATCGTTCGCAAAGCCGTGGTGGCGGCGCTGCCTGCGGTGGTGGAACTGCGCGATCCGCTGCCGAGGGCATTGCGAGAAAAGTATGATCTGGCGGAGCTAGCGGTGGCGATCGCACACATCCATTTCCCCCCTAGTACCGATGAGCTAGCAACTGCCCGCCGCCGCCTAGTCTTCGACGAGTTCTTCTACCTTCAGCTCGGCCTACTCCGCCGCCGCGCTCTCCAGCAGCAGGCCCAAACCAGCATTCAGATGGCTCCCACAGGTGAGCTAATCGAAGCCTTTTACAACGTCCTACCCTTCAAATTCACTAACGCCCAGCAGCGAGTCGCTCAAGAAATTCTCAACGACTTACAAGAAAGCGCCCCTATGAATCGACTCGTACAGGGCGATGTAGGCTCTGGTAAAACCGTCGTCGCCGTGGTCGGCATCCTCGCCGCTATCCAGGCTGGCTACCAGGCTGCACTTATGGCCCCTACAGAAGTGCTAGCTGAGCAGCACTACCGCCAGCTAGTCGAATGGTTCAACCTCATGCATCTGCCGGTAGAGCTTCTCACCGGATCGACCAAAGCCGCCAAGCGCCGACAGATTCACAGCGAGCTGCTGACGGGTGAACTGCCCGTTCTAGTCGGCACCCACGCGCTGATAGAAGATCCCGTCAAATTCCACAACCTAGGTCTAGTCGCCATCGACGAGCAGCATCGCTTCGGCGTCGCCCAGCGCGCCAAACTCCAGCAAAAAGGTGATAATCCACACGTTCTCACGCTGACAGCCACCCCCATTCCTCGTACCCTTGCCCTCACTATCCACGGTGACCTAGACGTCAGCCAGATTGATGAACTGCCCCCCGGCAGAAAAGCAATCAAGACCACCGTTCTTGGCAGCAAAGAACGCTCAGATGCCTACGACCTGATCCGCCGAGAAATTGCCCAGGGCCGTCAGGTTTATATCGTTCTGCCCCTAGTCGAAGAGTCTGAAAAACTAGATCTTCGCTCCGCTATCGAAGAGCACGAGCGCCTACAGGAAAAGATTTTTCCCGACTTCCAAGTGGGTCTATTGCACGGACGGATGAGTTCGGCTGACAAAGACACAGCAATCAGTGCCTTTCGCGATCAGGCTACGCAAGTTCTAGTCTCTACTACCGTTGTCGAAGTCGGCGTAGACGTGCCCAATGCCACCATTATGCTGATCGAACATGCAGAGCGATTCGGCCTTTCTCAGCTGCACCAGCTACGGGGCAGAGTCGGACGAGGCGGCGACCAGTCCTTTTGCTTGCTGATGACCAATAGCAAGAGTGACGTGGCCATGCAGCGGCTGCGAGTGATGGAACAGTCGCAGGATGGCTTCTTTATTTCAGAGATGGATATGCGCTTTCGCGGGCCAGGACAGGTGCTGGGCACTCGCCAATCTGGACTGCCCGACTTTGCCTTAGCGAGCCTAGTGGAAGATCAGGAGGTCTTGGAAATTGCCCGGACTGCGGCAGCTAACCTGCTAGCTCAAGAGAGCCTAGAAGGAGATGGACTGACTCGCTGGCCACTGATGGAAAAGGAATTAGAAAGGCGCTATCAGAAGCTGATGGGCGGCGCGATCTTGACTTAGCCTAAGTCTCATTTAGCCTGCGCAAGAAATCAGCTTCATCAGGATCGCCGCCCTGCTCTGCTAGATCTGTCTCGGTGCTGTATACAGACTCGTTTCTGTTCAAGACTTTCTGAGCGGCGAATTGTTTAGCAAAGGCTAGCTTTTCTTGAAAAGCACCGCCTAATCGATTTAGCGCTGTCGCCCTGATTGCCCTTTCGTCGTTCCTTTTCTCGATCTTAGCGTTCTGTCCTAGCAGCCAGTAATAGCGAATCAGAGGAATGCCCAAAAACGCCGTTCCATAGCCTGCAAGCAGCCAGTATATAGACTGAATAAAGGCTATAAATTCAATGCCAATATCAGCAGTCGGCAGCATACTCCACAGCACTAACGCTCCGACTAGGTTCAGGGCTCCTAGCCCGATCGAGAGCATCACTTGATCAGAGGTAGCGCTGGTGAATTTGCGCTTAGTCTCCTTGAGGTAAGCGCTGACAGCTGCTTTGCCTCTTTGCATGGCAGAGACCTGTAGCTCTGGGAAGTAGTAGACCATCTGTCCGGTCGGGCTGACTTCTGGCTGTCCGTTGAAGCGGGTCAGCACAGGCAGCATGTAGTCTTCGTATTCTCGATCGGAGCCATTACCTAGATCGTCTAGGTAGGGGGTGACTTGTTCGGCTGCGATCGCACCCCCGCTATTCGTAATCACACTACCAATTGCCTGCCACCGTCTCTCCTCCAAGTCCTCATTCGGATCGCCATCTCCAAACAAAAAGGAAAAGACAGCTTCTAAAAACGGCAGCTTCTCGTTAGAACGCGGCGAGCGGCTTTTGCCTCCACCGTAGCCACCGCCGTACCGATTGGGATAGCGTCGTCTGCCGCGCCCACGGTTAAAGTCGAACAGATAAAAGAAATTCGTCGGAAAAAACATGAACCCACCGCCACCATTGCGATCGTCACGGCTATTACCACCGCCTTGACTGCTCGCTGCGATGACCAAAACAATAATTGCAATCGAAATCAGCGCGATCGACAGCATCAGCATGATTCCGAACGAAATCCGAATGACGTAAAACAGCACACTCCAAACTTTGGACAGCGTTTCTTGAACGCGCAGCTGCCAATACTTGTTTCGCAGCACGTTGCGAAAGTTCTTAGAGAACTCGTAGGCAATCTCTCCGGTCTCAGAGACCTGCATATGTCCCTGCGTCTCTGACGCCAGCGCTAAGAGTCCCTGCTGCGCCACCTCTACATTTAGACCTGCCTTGGTCGCCACATCCCCTACCGTTACCCGGTAATCTAGGGACTCCACCGCCTGCATGACTTCTTTGTTTAATTCCACGGCCCTAATGCCTCGTCTACTTGCCGTTACGCTGTGATACTTCTTTTCTTCAGTATAGAAGTCATATCTTCAGTCAGCAGGGAGGATGAGGTTCGGATTCCTACTCAAATGCCGCTAGTCCTATCATCAGGAGCAGCGGCATAGAGATCGCCATATAGATTGGAGATGAGATCGGGAACATGGAGCAGAATTGGCATCTGCCCTTATCAGTCACTAGAGCTGAGAGGCCCGACCCAAAACCTGGTCTTTTAGCGCGTTCATTTCGCTAGCTAGCTCGCTGCGGTTGGATGCTTTGAGCAAATAGCGATAGACAAACCAGCCGCTGTATAGCAAACCAATCAGCTCGAACAAGGGTGCTAAAACGGGCACCTCGTTGATCGCTTCTAGAACGGCCAACGTGAGTTTAATAGAAAGAAACAGGCCAAAAAATAACCCCAGGGCAATCAAAGGGCGCTTGTATTCTTGAAAGAATTCGCCAAAGTATTTGTCTAGATCGCCTAGCTTGTCAACGACCTGCGCGGTGGCTCGCTTGATCTGTTCCATCGTTGCAGCAGAACCGGCTTCAGTGGAGGCACTGCCGCTAATTGGATCGCTAATTGGGTCAGTGTCTTCTGCAAAAACAGTACCTTCTGTCTGTGTGTCTGGGGCCATAATGAGTTTTCCGAGTGAACAACTGGGCTATGTACTCTGCTCCAAAGCCTTCAGCTCTGAAGGAACTCGTCTCAAGAAATCAGTCTCAAGCGACCAGTACCAGAACATTAGTGAAGCTAGCAGTAGCCGGATAAAATAACAGCAAACTTTAGAAGCTTTATAGACTACGGAGCAGAGAGGGTAAATCAAGGCATCATAATAGCGCCTCGATTTATAAAGTGACTATACCAAATAGGCAAGGTATATTGACAAATACCAAGGCTTGCCCTGCACTGTCATCAATCCGCATGCATATTCTGGCTGACAGTCCGGCTATCTAGCTTTTGAGCAAGGAGGCTCTGAGCGCTTGGCATTAGAATATGCGGCCTAAGGACGTATAGCTTAGGAGTTAATGGTTCAATTGTACTATTAACTTGGTCCCTACTTCGAAAGCGCGCGGTATTTCTAACCAAGGCATCATCTGCAAGAAAGATCACCCTGCCGACAGAAAGTGCATCTACGCCAGTTAGATACTGTAAGGCGTGAGTGACTTACGGTACAGGCGCAAATAATCATCATGTTTAGTTTCACCGACAGTAAGCGCAGAGGCACTATGATTGCTTTGCTGCTGGCTGCTGTATCAACGATTTCCAGCGCCTGTGACCAAAATTATTCCGAAACAACCGTTGCCGAAGAGGTTACCGAGAGCGTAACCTCTGAAGAACTTTACAGTGATACAGATCTTCCTAGTGCGCAAAGCGCTACTGGCAGCCCAGTTGTCATGCGAGCAGAAGTCGGCGAGGTAATCGGTGAGACCTCTTTTGTACTAGAAAACAATCAGCTATTCAGCGATGAGGCGCTGTTAGTCATCGATGTCTCTGACGATCCCTTGATGCTCTCTGAAGAAGATACGCCTGAAGTGCTGATCATCGGTGAGGTGGAGCAGCTAATCATCGCTGACTTTGAAGATATTTATGGTCTTACCTTAGATCCAATCGTGTATGCCGACTACGAAGCGCAGCCGATTATTGTTGCTAAGTCTATTGAACTTTCACCTAATGCGTCTGATATCGCCAGCAATCTAGATCTTTACTACAATCAGCGCATTGCTATGGCTGGTGAAGTAGAAGAAATATTATCTCCTACAGTATTCACAATTGACGAAGATGCTCTGATATATGGCAAAGATCTGCTGGTGGTTACACAGAATATTGCTACCGAGGTCAGAGAGGGCGAGGATGTCGCAGTTACGGGCGTTTTGCGTCCTTATGTGTACGAAGAACTCGAATCCTACTACGACTTGGAATGGGATCTAGAGCTCAAAAAACGCATAGATTCAGACTATGTAGAAAGGCCCGTTTTTGTGGCTGACGAGATCTGTCCGTCTGCGCTGTAAAATAGAAAGACACATATAAACAGACTGCATTATTTGAGGCGTATCCCATAGAAAAAATTTACGGTGAGCTCAAAGGGCTCAAGTCCAGCCAGCTCAAAGAACTCCAAAGAATCTACCATCAGCGACTGCCTGTGGACCGGGTGACCACCCCAGAATTCGCTCAGCGGCTAGCTGCCGTCAGCACAGATATTAATCAGGGCATCTGCGCGTATATCGATAGGCGTGGTCACGTCATCCGTGTGGGCGTCGGCAGTCCGCGTAAAACGCAAATACCCGTATTAGAGCTGCCCCGCTATGGCGCAGAACGTCTGTGTGGCATTCGCTGCATTGCCACACAGCTAAAGTTAGAGCCGCCAAGTCACAGCGTATTGACGGCGATGGCGATTCAGCGGTTGGATGCGATCGCGCTCTTAACCCTCACCGGCACCGGCTTCAAGCGCAAAGGCGGCGGCGCTACCGGATACATTCGCGATGCTTACTTAGCTCATCTAGTTCCCCACCCCGAAGTGCCGTGGACCGTCTCAGAACCGCTCAGCCTGGACGAACTAGATCAGCAGGATTTCTTAGATCTCACTGAAGGTTTAGAGGAAGAATTCAGAAGAGAGTTTGTCGCTCAGCAGGTCGATAGTGACCACGACCGGGTTTTGGTAGTTGGACTGCTGACAGACAAGATGGACGAGGAATCGTTCAAGAATGGGCTAGCTGAAATCGAACGGTTGGTCGAGACGGCGGGCGGGGATGTTTTGCAGGTGACGCAGCAGAAGCGATCGCGCCCCCATCCCCAAACCGTAATCGGAGCCGGTAAAGTCGACGAAATTGCCCTAGCCGTTCAAACCCTGGGTGCTAACCTGATCGTGTTTAACCGCGATCTCTCCCCTGGTCAAATCCGCAACCTAGAAAAACGCATCGGCGTTCGCGTCGTCGATCGCACCGAACTCATCCTCGACATCTTTGCCCAGCGCGCCAAATCCGGCGAAGGTAAGCTCCAAGTCGAACTCGCTCAGCTCGAATACCAGCTGCCTAGACTCACCGGACGCGGCCTAGCCATGTCTAGACTCGGCGGCGGCATTGGCACTAGAGGCCCCGGTGAAACCAAATTAGAAACCGAACGCCGCGCTATCCAAAAGCGGATCACGCGCCTGCAAGCAGAAGTCACCCAGCTTCAGGCCCACAGAACCCGCCTGCGACAGCGCCGCCAGCACAACTCAGTGCCATCAGTTGCCATCATCGGCTACACCAACGCGGGCAAATCCACCCTGCTCAATCGCCTCACTGACTCAGATGTCTATGCCGCTGACCAGCTCTTTGCCACCCTAGATCCCACCACCCGCCGCATCGTCATCAACAGCGAAGCAACCCACGAGCCCCAGTCTTTGGTTCTGACAGACACCGTTGGCTTCATCCAAGATCTGCCTCCCGCGCTGATGGACGCCTTCCGCGCCACCCTAGAAGAAGTCACCGAAGCCGACGCTCTGATCCATATGGTCGATGCCTCGCACCACGCCTGGAAAGACCACATCCGTTCTGTGATGAGTCTGCTTAGCCAGATGCCGATCACTCCTGGCCCCATTTTGCTAGTCTTCAACAAACTAGATCAAGCTGACACAGACGCCTTAGAGCTCGCCAAAGATGAGTATCCTCAAGCCGTCTTCGTCTCCGTCGTTAACAATCTAGGCATGGACGCGCTCAGACAAAAGATTCTACAGCTTGTGAATTACGCTGTCGTTAGCTGATTGCTTACCAAAGTTCCCACCAAGATTCCTGTCACATCCTGCACATCAAGGGAGTAGGAATACCGCCTAATCATATCTCGATGGCTATTTCACAGGACTGACATCGCTCGAAGGAGGAGGATCTATAGAATCTGTCTCTGTGCCTTCAAAGCTAGATAGTTCCGCTAGCGTTCTAAGTGACTGCGCACCCTGATAGTATTCACCTTCAATTATCCAGGTGGGGTAGGCTTCGATCTCCGCAGTCTGGCATAGCTCTACTTGGGCGTTTAATCCTTTCTCATCGCATTCGATGTAGGGAACGCGACTGGCCGCGCCGCCGAAGTATTTCTTTTGTGTGGCGCAGTGCGGACACCAGTAAGCGCCGTACATTTTAGCCCCGGTATCTGCCAGATGATCGGCTAGCGTTGCCTTATACGAGTTGGGTAGGCTACTGCAGCTTGTCAGTAGCAGGCCAATAACGAGCGGGCTTTTGATCAGGCGAAAAGCCATGTGGACTATATCAAGAGTTACAGACAATCTGCTGAAGTCTCGGTCATAATAACGCCAATATGGGACAGCGCCAATATGAGCTGTACTGATCGCGTAATCCGTACCTGTAGACCCAGTACATCTACACTCCACAGTTTTAAAGAAGCTGTCAGAATGGATCGAGATGCCTTTAATTATCTTAGTTGGACCGTTATTCGACTGTTAGTCGTAAGAGAGCGCTTATGAAATTCTTGCCCAGCTTATCGTCAGTGGGTCTGTTCTTCAGGCGACTAGCGACCTTTGCTATTACTCTGCTGTTGACTAACAGTTTGTGGGCTTTACCTGTCTGGGCTCAGTCTGCTACCTCAGTTACTGCCGCTTCAGCAACAGCTCTTTCTCCTAACAGTCTTTCTTCAGAAAGCTTTGTAGCTAATGCGGTGCGTTCTGTCGGCGATGCGGTAGTTCGAATCGACACCGAAAGAACGGTGACGCGGAACGTGCCAGATATGTTTTACGACGACCCGTTTTTTAGAGGACGGATCGGCGGCGGTTTTCAAAGCATTCCTCAAGAGGAGCATCTGCGCGGTCAGGGATCGGGGTTCATTATTAATGAGCAAGGCGATATTCTGACGAATGCTCATGTTGTCAACAATGCCGATCAAGTAACGGTCAAGCTCAAGGATGGCCGTCAGTTTGAGGGGTATGTGGAAGGGGTCGATGAGATTACTGATCTTGCGGTGATTCGGATTAATACGACGGGTGAGGCGCTACCGGTTTCTAAGCTAGGAGATTCGGATTCGGTGGAAGTGGGTGACTGGGCGATCGCAGTCGGTAATCCTCTCGGTCTGGACAACACCGTTACCCTCGGTATCGTCAGCACTCTCAAGCGATCTAGCGCGGCAGTTGGCATTCCAGATAAGCGCATCGATTTCATCCAGACAGACGCAGCGATTAATCCTGGCAACTCAGGCGGACCGCTGCTAAATGCGCAGGGCGAAGTCATTGGCATCAATACCGCAATTCGCGCTGATGCAATGGGGATTGGATTCGCTATTCCAATCAACAAGGCCAAGGCGATTCAGGCAAGTTTGTCTCGCGGTGAGCGAATTGCCCATCCTTATTTGGGGGTGCAAATTGCAACGCTGACGCCGGATATGGCCAAGATGAATAACGAAGATCCCAATAGTGCGATCGCCCTTCCCGAAACCAATGGTGTTTTAGTCGTGCGGGTGCTGCCAAATACGCCTGCGGCTGAGGCGGGACTGCGTCGGGGTGATGTGATCACCAAAGTGGCGGGCTTTCGAGTGAAAGAGGCCGATCAGCTTCAAAGTAGAGTGGATCAAGTCAAGGTAGGCGAATTTTTGCAGGTGACTTTGCAGCGGGGCGATCGCACTCAGCAGCTATCCGTCAAGACAGCCGACCTCTCAGAACAAGAGAGCGCATAGTTCCACAAATCGCAGCCACAGTAATAGACGGCAATCGTTGAAGTTGTATACCGTATACAAAACTGTTTTATCGTGTACAGCCCGTCATCAGCATCTGGGATTTAACCACAGCCCAGTGATCTATCTCAGTATTGCCTTAGTATTTCTATGTGGGTTCTTACTATTTCGCACTAACTCGGGTTTGCAAATTCGGGCGGTAGGTGAGAACCCCGACGCTGTAGCGACCTCCGGTCTTGATGTTATTCGCCTGCGCTGTATGTGTACGCTAATCGGTTCAGGGATGGCAGGTCTAGGCGGCGCTGTACTTACGGTAGTGCAGCTTAATTTGTTTATTGAAGGGATAACGGCAGGGCGGGGTTGGATTGCACTTGCAGTAGTTTATTTCTCTCGCCGAAACCCGCGTCTAGCCCTGGGGGGTGCGCTGTTGTTCGGCGTTGCCGATGCCCTTCAGTTTCGAATTCAAGCTTTGGGATCGGAAGAAATACCCTATGAATTTCTGCTCATGTTGCCCTATGTACTGACGCTCCTCGTACTGTTCTTTGGCAATGCCCGCGACCAGACCCCTGCTGCACTGGCCATTCCCTACGTCAAAGGCAAACGATAGTGACCACCTCACCCCCTTTGGGTTCTCTCCTAGAAGCCTGATCTTCTATGGACGCGGCGTTGAATAAGAAAGAAGCTCCAAAATCAATGATTTTGGGGCTTCTTTCTTTGTTTCTCATAAAGGGCAACGCTGTTTTTGTAAGCGTTTCCCAACACCGTAAAATAATGCGGGGAGCTCACTGATGCCGTAATAGCTGCTTAAGCCAACTTCTCAAGCAGCGTATTGAGCAACCCAATAGAAGCTCCAGTTTGGAAGAGCTTAAACTGCACCTGTCTTATCATCAATCAGACCATCTCCCCCAATCAAGGTAGAAGGCACCTTGTCTGTTTCTTCAGCTTTTTTCTCAGCGCCGCCAATCATGCCGTCACCAGCAATCAGATCCAAACCGCCCTCGCGGTCATAGGCTCTAGCTGTCCGATCGTCTAGCACCATATCTGACAGCGCCATATCATTGCTTAAGAACGTACCGTCAAACGAGGTATCAACCTCCGGAGAAGTCGGCTCTTCGTAAGCGTTGAAGCCCGTACCTGCCGGAATCAGACGACCAATAATCACGTTCTCCTTCAGGCCACGCAACCAGTCAGACTTGCCTTGGATGGCAGCTTCTGTCAAGACACGAGTCGTCTCCTGGAAGCTTGCCGCTGAGATGAAGCTGTCTGTGTTTAAAGAAGCTTTGGTAATACCTAGCAGCACGGGCGTGTAATCCGCCGGAGCCATGCCTGTAATCGACATCGCTTCATTCACCTGCTCTAGCTGACGAATCTCAACTAGCTCACCCGGTAGCATTGTGGTGTCTCCACCGTCTTCTAGTCGCGCCTTTGAAGTCATCTGCCGAACGATTACCTCAATGTGCTTATCCGAAATATCGATCCCTTGAGACTGATATACCGACTGCACTTCGTTCACGAGGAAAGACTGAACTCTCTCCAAACTGAGCATGGCAGCTTCATGAGTGCCCTTGCCAGTCTCGCGATAGTACTTGTAAAACACCTCTAGAATCTGGTGAGGGTTCGACGGGCCATCCGTGAGCGCCTCACCTACTTCGACCTTTTGACCATCGCCAATCACCAGGTTTTGACCGGGGGTTACGGGATAATCAGTGACCACGCCGTCGCTCTCAATTACCTTGATTTCGACCGTTTCATCTTCTGCGTAGACCACCTGCGCCGTACCAGGCCGCTCTGCTAGGATGCAGGCCTCCTTTGGCTTGCGAGCTTCTAGCAGCTCTTCGATTCGAGGCAGACCCTGAATAATGTCACCAGTCTTGGCTCGCTCGAATACCAACAGCACTAGGCCATCACCTCGCTGTACCAGGTCACTATCCTCAATATGTAGTACCGCACCGGTAGACACTCGGTAGGGCCTAGCTAGTCTCATTACGATCTCGTCGCCGTTAATTGAGATCACTTGCCCTGACTCAACGGTTTTGATACCGGATGCGATCTCTGTGTTGTCGACTAACAGATCGCCTTTAGAGACCGTTGGCTGACTGCCTTCTGTAGAGACCGTAATCCGATCGGCATCACGCACAATCAGAATTCGTCGAACCGATTCCAAATCCTCACGGATACCGCGAATTTCGCCAGCCTCCTTCGATTGGATTTCAGTTCGCGCAATCACTGCACCCGGCTGAATTTCTTCGCCATCTCCTACTAGCAACCGCGTGCGTGTGCTGCCCTGAGTCTGGTCCGCTTCGATATCTCTGCGAACGACTAGCGTCTCTAATACCACTAGCTGTAGTCGCTGCTTGGCGTCTTCTTCGTCGCTGTCGGCTTTTAGCTCAATGTCAGCTGTAAGCTGGCTGCCGCCCTCATCAATATCTAGTATTAGCTGAGTCCGCAAGATCTCTAGCCCTTCGACCGATTTCACTCGCTCTCCATCTTTGTAGAGCAAGCGTTGAATGGCTTTTAGGCTAATGCCCTTGTCGTCGCTATCACTGACAGAAGCCTGACTAGGAATAGAAGCCTCATCAGGAACTTCAAATTCTTGGACAGGACGCAGTAGCAGCGCGGCACCCTCTGGCGTTTCCACATACTCCACATAGCGAAGCGCATCGGCAACTACGCCAGGCATGACCTCTTCACCGGCGTTGACGATATCACCACTCTTCTTACCGGCATCGTCTGGGCTATCCACCATGTGAATATCACCTGGGCGGATCACGATCTCACGCAAGATGTCGTTTTTCTGAGTGACTTCGACCACACCGTTGGTCTGACAGAAAATATCTTTGACGACTTCCGTACCGGCTTCGACGTACTGTCCGTCTTCCACCATCAGCAAGGAGATATCCTTGTTGATTTCGTGCGCTTCTTCCGGAATCCACAGCAGTGTGCCGCCTTTGGTGACTTCGTAGCCTGTCTTGGCCTTGCCACGCTTGGAGACTTCCACGCCTGCAAACTTAATGATGCCGCCAGTCTGAGTACGGAAGGTATCGTCTACTAATTCCGCGACAACCTGACCGTTGGTGACTTTAGTCCCAGGGGTGGCGTTAATCGAGAATCGCTGTCCAGTAGACGTGTTCAAGAAGTAATGCTCACGGCCTTGACCACTTTCGATTTCGACTTCAGCTCGATCGAGCACAACAGAAGCCGTGATGATCTCGACTTCGCGGCCACCTTTGCCGTCGTTAGAGGTGTTGGTTAGTCGAACGATCCCACCGCGCTCTGTGATTAGCTTGGTTTCGGCTAGGACGCCAGAGGCTTCGATGCGATCGCCATTCTTGACAACTGGTTCTGCGCCGGGCGGTAGGTTGTACACCTCACCCGAGAGCACCCACATCAAGCCGCCTCGCTGTGCCAAGCGAGTCATGTTGCCTTGGCGGTCGGTCTTCTCTTCTTGGACTAAACCGTCGAACTTCACTTCTCCGGACAGATCGGAGGTTACGTCCTTACTGGCTTTCTCAGTAACCTTTCGAACTCGGCTAGTACTAGGCATCTCAGCGATCATGTCACCCTTTTTGATCTCGTCGCCATCTTTGGCAAACAAAATTGCGTTTTTGGCTAGTGTTACAGAGTATTCCTTACCGTTAGTCTCGATCGAAATTTGGCAGTTCTCGTCCATTACTAGAGCATCTTCGCCGTGGCGTGTCCGGAACTGACGGGTTCTGAGTCCCTCTGGTATACGAACGATGCCGCTACGCTTAGCGTTGACCTGAGGCGCAAGCTCACCTGTGAACGTACCGCCTGTGTGAAAGGTCCGCATCGTTAGCTGCGTTCCTGGCTCGCCGATAGACTGCGCCGCGATAATCCCTACCGCTTCGCCAAGATCTACCATATGAGAGTGAGCCAAACTCCACCCATAGCAGTGCTGGCAAACAGAACGGGCCGCTTCACAAGTGAGCGCCGAACGCGCTTTGACTTCTTTAACTTTGGCTGCGCCGATTTCCTTGGTGATGTCATCAGTGATGGACTGATTACGAGCGACGATGACTTCGCCGGTTTTGGGATGGACGACATCTTCCGCCGGGACTCGACCTAGCAAGCGATCTTTTAAGGGAATCAGCACTCGCTCGCCGTCTGTCATTGGCCTGACTGGAATATAGCGGTCGGTGCCGCAGTCAATCTCGCGGACAATCACATCTTGCGATACGTCTACCAGCCGGCGAGTCAAGTAGCCAGAGTCAGCTGTTCGCAGGGCAGTGTCTACTAGACCTTTGCGCGCACCGTACGAGGAGATAATGTACTCAGTGACCGTTAGCCCTTCGCGGAAGTTGGTTTTGATTGGCAGGTCAATAATTTCGCCCTGTGGATTGGCCATCAGACCGCGCATACCTACTAGCTGACGCACCTGAGAAATATTTCCTCGTGCGCCCGAGTTAGACATCATGTACACAGAGTTGAGCGGATTGTGGTCGCGGAAATTTTCCACCACTTTGTCTTTCAGGTGCTCACTGGTACTGTTCCAGGTGTCGATTACTTTTTGAAAACGCTCTACTTCGGTGATTTCGCCGCGCGTGTAGCGTTCTTCGGTGTCACGAATTTCTTGCTCGGCAGTCTCTAGCATCGCCTTTTTACTAGGCGGTACTTCTAGGTCTTCTACGCTGATGGATACGCCTGCTTTGGTGGCATATTTAAAACCTAGACTCTTGATTTCATCGGCCATCTGAGAGGTCCGAGCGGTACCGTAGTGCTCAAAGGACCAAGAAACCAGATTTTTTAGCTGCTTTTTATCGATGACTCGGTTTCGAAACACCCTTGGTTTTGATTCTTTCTGCTGATCTGCCATGCTTTGCTATTTCCCCTCGAAGTCTTACTTTGCTGCTGGTTGCCAGTACTGTCTCTCAATTCTGAGTTGGCTAGCCTCTTTCTACAGTTAGCCAACTCTTATGCGTCCTGTCGGTCTATCCGAATATCAACGGGTCTATTCAGCTAGTGCGCCTAATACCGCGTTGTTGTAGATGATCCGGCCCGGTGTGGTTTCTACATACTGTGAAATCACGTTGCCAGACTCATCTTCTCTAACCCGACGGAATTTGTAGGTTTTAGTCGATCCACCGTTGCCGTCTTCTTCCACCTGGACGGGTTCGCTGTCGTCCTCAGCAGTTTCGACTTCGCCTAGGAAGCGTAGCCAAACTCTGGCGTGGAGATCGACGTTGCCCTGTTCGTAGGCTGCGATCGCATCTTCCATATTGGCAAAATAGCGCCCGGCTCCCTTTTGCTTACCAGGGTTGTCTGCCGTTAGGTAGTAGCAGCCCAGAACCATATCCTGACTAGGCGTGATGATCGGGCGACCCGTTGCTGGTGAGAGCACGTTGTTAGAAGCCAGCATCAGCAACCTAGCCTCTGACTGCGCCTCTAGAGACAGCGGCACGTGGACCGCCATCTGGTCACCGTCAAAGTCAGCGTTGAATGCGGGACAAACCAGCGGATGTAGCTGAATTGCTCGGCCTTCCACCATAATCGGCTCGAACGCTTGAATGCCCAAACGGTGTAGCGTTGGCGCTCGGTTTAGCATAACCGGATGGTTCTGAATTACATCTTCTAGCACTTCCCAAACGCTAGGATCATTACGCTGAATCAGCTTTTTCGCCGCTTTGATGTTGTTCACCAAGCCCTGCCGAATCAACCGGTGGATCACAAACGGCTGAAACAGCTCAATCGCCATCTCACGCGGCAGTCCACACTGATGAATTTTTAGGTTTGGTCCTACCACAATTACCGAACGGCCAGAGTAGTCGACTCGCTTACCCAGAAGGTTTTGACGGAATCGGCCCTGCTTGCCTTCAATAATGTCGGATAGAGACTTCAGCGGTCGGTTGTTCGCGCCGACGACCGTACGACCTCGACGACCGTTGTCAATTAGGGCGTCAACCGCTTCTTGCAGCATCCGCTTCTCGTTTCTAACGATGATCTCCGGTGCCAGAATTTCTTGCAAACGAGCCAGTCGATTATTCCGGTTGATGACTCGGCGATACAAATCGTTCAGGTCAGAAGTGGCAAAGCGACCGCCATCTAGCTGCACCATTGGCCGCAGATCGGGAGGAATGACTGGAATAACGTCTAGTACCATCCAATCGGGTTTGGAGCCA
This sequence comes from uncultured cyanobacterium, assembly GCA_963793495.1. Classification (GTDB taxonomy): domain Bacteria; phylum Cyanobacteriota; class Cyanobacteriia; order Phormidesmidales; family Phormidesmidaceae; genus Phormidesmis. The sequence goes on along the minus strand of CAWCAI010000014.1, from coordinate 52,523 downwards.
GTCGCAATAAAGTTATCGATTACGCGCAGGCGCTTGATCAGCTTGGCTCGCTTTTGCCCTTTCGAAGTGGCAATGGTTTCACGCAGCATCTCAGCGGTCTCTTCTAGCTGCAGATCTTCTAGCAGCCGCTTCAACGCTTCAGCGCCGATGCCGACTTCGATCCCAGACAGCTGCGATTCGTCCGCGTAGAGCTGATCCTCAATTTCCATCCACTGGTCTTCACTCAGCAGCTGCTTGTAAGAGAGGTTGTCCGCGTTCCCAGCGTCCAGCACCACATAAGCGTTGAAATACACAATTTGCTCAACGTCGCGCAGCGGCATGTCTAGCAAAATCGCGATGTAGCTAGGAATGCCCTTCAGATACCAAACGTGAGCAACAGGCGCTGCCAATTTGATATATCCCATTCGGTGGCGGCGAACCCTAGACTCAGTGACTTCTACACCGCAGCGCTCACAGACAATGCCTCTGTGACGCACACGCTTGTATTTGCCACAGTGACATTCCCAGTCCTTTGCAGGGCCAAAGATTCGCTCACAAAACAGCCCGTCCATTTCAGGCTTAAGCGTTCTGTAGTTGATGGTTTCTGGCTTAGTGACTTCTCCAACCACGGTACCGTTGGGCAAGGTCCGCTCACCCCACTCCCGGATTCTCTCTGGCGAAGCAATGCCAATCTTGACATAGTCAAACCGCTGTTCTACTTTCGGCATCCTTTGTTTCCTTACTATCTATTCCCTTACAACTTGACGAGATTTGTGAGCGCTTTTCTATCTGTGGCTAGCGCTCACTTGTCTTTACCCATTTGGCTAGCTGCTTTGATCCGCCTAAAGCGGCTGTGGAGGCTGATTTTCCAGCGGTGTGATTGGCGAGCTGCTTTCGATGCCAGAACCAAGCGGTGCGATCGCTGCGCCAGCCGCACCAGCCGTACCCATTGGTTCTTCTCTCGAGATCGACTCATAGGTTGGACGAGACGGCGTCCGGCGATTGCCTACATCCGCCATCAAATCGACCTCAGTATCTCGGCTAGTGCCGTCTTCTTGAGTCTCCAGCTTGTGAACCGCAATATCCAAACACAGCGACTGTAGCTCTCGCATCAATACCTTGAAAGATTCAGGCGTACCCGGTCTAGGAATCGCTTTACCTTTCACGATCGCGTTTAGCGCTTCATTCCGGCCCTGCATATCATCGGACTTCACCGTCAGCAGCTCTTGGAGCGTGTACGCCGCACCAAAGGCCTCTAACGCCCATACCTCCATCTCACCAAATCGCTGCCCCCCTTGCTGAGCCTTACCACCGAGCGGCTGCTGAGTCACCAGTGAGTAAGGTCCGGTAGAGCGCGCATGGATCTTGTCATCCACCAGGTGAACCAGCTTCAGCATGTAAGACTGACCGACCGTCACTTCCTGGTCAAACGGGTCACCTGTGCGACCGTCATAAAGCTGAATCTTTCCAGGATTATCGGGGTTAAATACCCAGTCTTTGCCACTGTGCTCACGGGCGTCTTGCAGCTTGCCGTGAGTAGTCTCAAGCGAAGCCTCCTCGCCATACATCTCATCGAATGGCGTGACCTTGAACCGGGCATCTAGGTTTTGTCCGGCCCAACCAAGCAGCGCTTCAAAGACCTGTCCTACATTCATCCGCGAAGGCACACCTAGAGGATTGAGCACAATGTCAATTGGCGTTCCATCTGGAAGATAAGGCATGTCTTCAACTGGCAAGATTCGAGAGATGATCCCCTTGTTGCCATGGCGACCCGCCATCTTGTCGCCAACCTGGATCTTGCGCTTTTGAGCAACATAGACTCGGACTACCATGTTTGCACCCGGCGGTAGCTCGTCGCCCTGCTCACGAGTAAAGACGCGAACGTCTACAACGCGGCCCTTCTCGCCGTTGGGCACCCGCAAAGAATTATCACGAACGTCTCTAGCCTTTTCTCCAAAGATGGCTCGCAAGAGCTTTTCTTCCGGTGGCTGATCTGACTCGCCCTTGGGCGTTACTTTACCCACCAAGATGTCACCGGAGCTGACCCAGGCACCTACGCGGATGATACCAGTCTCGTCTAGCTGACGCAGCGCATCTTCACCGACGTTTGGAATCTCCCGAGTGATTTCTTCAGGCCCTAGCTTGGTTTGACGTGCCTCAATCTCAAACTTTTCAATATGGATAGAGGTGTAGATGTCTTCGTAAACCAGCCGCTCACTCAGTAGAATAGCGTCCTCATAGTTGTAACCCTCCCACGGCATGTAGGTAATCAATACGTTTTGACCGAGGGCAATTTCGCCGCCCTCGGTGGCAGAGCCGTCGGCCATGACCTGACCAGCAACGACATTGGTGCCTTCAAAGACGAAGGGACGCTGGTTCAAGCAAGTGTCCTGGTTTGAGCGCTGATACTTCTGCAATTCGTAGGAATGGACGTTGCCCTCTAGGTCCGTCACCTTAATCCAGTTAGCATCGACGTAGCTGACGACACCGTCTGTTCGGCTGATAATTACCATCCCAGAGTCGCGAGCAGCCTGCGCTTCCAAGCCAGTACCGACTAAAGCCCGTTCTGGTCGCAGCAAAGGCACCGCTTGCCGCTGCATGTTCGAGCCCATCAGTGCCCGGTTGGCATCATCATGCTCAAGAAACGGAATCAGTGAGGTCGCAACCGAAATGATTTGCACCGGAGAGACCGCTACGTAGTCAACTTCCTTGGGTGAGGTCACCGTAAAGTCCTGGCGGTACCGCACCGGTACAGATTCGCCCAAAATATTGTTGTCTGAGTCAATCGGCACATCGCCAGGGGCTACACGCAAATCATCTTCTTCGTCAGCCGTCATATAGACGGCTGGCTTGTCTTTGATAATCTGACCATTCACGACTGGGAAGAAAGGCGTCTCGATAAATCCGAAATCATTCACACGGGCGTGTGTCGCCAACGAACCGATTAGACCTGCGTTAGGACCTTCAGGCGTCTCGATTGGGCAAATCCTACCGTGGTGAGAAGGGTGAATATCTCGGACCGCGAAGCCTGCCCGCTCTCGGGTAAGACCGCCTGGGCCGAGGGCACTGATTCTGCGCTTGTGAGTCAGCTCAGCGAGGGGATTAGTCTGGTCCATGAACTGGGAGAGCTGACTGGAGCCAAAGAATTCTTTGATGGCTGCGACTAATGGCTTTGGGTTCACCAGTGAAGCTGGTGTCAAAGAATCAGCATCAGAGACTGTCATCCGCTCTCGAATAATCCGCTCTAATCTGTTTAGGCCAACGCGGACTTGGTTCTGTAGTAGTTCTCCTACTGAGCGAACACGGCGGTTGCCAAGGTGATCGATATCATCGGGACTACCAATATCAAACTCTAAGTTGATCAGGTAGTCAATCGCAGAGACGATGTCTTGAGGGGTCAGAACTCGGGTCGTTTCGGGGATGTTGAGACGCAGCTTGCGGTTGAGCTTGTGACGACCAACCTTACCCAAATCGTACCGCTTGGGATCAAAGAAGCGAGACTCTAGCAGCTGCTGTCCACCGTTGACTGTAGGTGGTTCACCCGGACGCAGCTTGCGATACAGCTCTAGCAAAGCTTCTTCTTCGCTGAACTGGCCTTCTTTTTCGATAGTCTTTTGAAAGTATTCGGGATGACGCAAGGAGTCGAAAATTTCGCCATCGCTTAGACCCAGTGCCTTTAGCAAGACCTGCGCAGATAGCTTACGAGTTTTGTCGATGCGAACCCAAACTAGGTCGTTTTTGTCGGTCTCAAACTTCAGCCATGCGCCCCGGTTAGGAATCAAGTTAGCGGTGTAAGTACGACGGCCATGTTTGTCTGTTTCAGCCTTGTAGTAGACGCCGGGACTGCGGACAATCTGATTAACGATGACTCGTTCTGCGCCGTTGATAATGAACGTACCGCGATCGGTCATCAGCGGCAGGTCACCAATAAATACTTCTTGCTCTTTAATATCCCCCGTTTCCTTGTTAATAAGGCGAGTAGGGACGTACATTTGTACTGAGTAGGTGCTGTCGCGACGCTTGGCCTCGTCCACCATGTATTTTGGAGCCTTAAGCCGATAGTCTTTGCCTAAAAAGTGCAGCTCTAATTTACCCGTGTAGTCCGTAATCGGTGAGAAGCTTTCTAGCTCTTCAACTAGACCTTCTCCTAAAAACCAGCGGAAGCTCGCTCTTTGAATCTCAACTAGGTCGGGCAGCAAGTGAACCGGTGCAGGTTGTGTAGCAGAAGAGCTAACAGCAACAGAGTCAACGGTGGTCAACGTAGAGTCAACGGTAGCAGTAGGGTCAACGGTAGTAATAGGAGAGTCAGTCATGCGTTCCTCAAAAATCGCGCCAAGCAGGGCAAGCGTTTACAAAAATTGGAAAAGACAGCGAGAGAGCAGGAAAAATTCAGACGGGAAATAAAGCCAAAGCACTGGCTTTCTCTGACTTTTTCCTCTAGCTTCTCAAAGAGCTCCTCATATGACTTTTCATAGGATGGGGCGTAGGGTGAGTTCTCTAGAATCAAGCTCTTTAAGAGGCGAGCGTTTATATTGAGAGGCTTACTATTTCGTGAGCAGTACTCGAATAGTATTGATATCGACCCTGACTTTTGTTGTTAAGAATTGTGAAATTCGCTTGTATTGAGTAGGTAGGGTCAGGGGAATTCGAGGGTTGAAGTAGCAAATGATGAGTAAATAGGGGTGACTTTTTTCAGAAAACGGGCGTTCGCTTCAGCTAACATATAAGGCTTGTATCCTATGTAAGTGGGGATATTGAGGTCTTTTTATTAGTGAAAAGATTCGATGGTAGCTAGCGGACGTATCAAAAAATGTTTTTTGGCTTATCTATCATAAGCTAAACCCGCAGCCTAAAACCATCAGAATGTCAAGATGTTCGATCGTCGAGGCTGAGAATGGCTTGTTCAGGTGGCGTTAACAGCTCAATTGGAAGCCTAAATAGCTGCTGCGCGTTGCGAGTGGTTTGCTCAGCGAGGGTAGACAAAGAGACTCCTCGAAGCTCGGCGACATGTTCGGCGACATGCCTAACGAAGGCTGGCTGATTGCGCTTCTCTTTTCGCTTGGGTACGGGTGAAAGAAAGGGGCAGTCGGTTTCTACTAGGATGCGATCGCCCGGCACCATTCTCGCTGAGGCCTTGACCTGCTCAGCACTTTTGAACGTGACAATTCCGCTAAAGCTGACAAAAAAGCCCAGATCTAAGAAACGCTGAGTCTCTTCAGGGCACCCTGTCCAGCAGTGCATCACGCCGTTGACGCTGCCTTTCTCTGCAAAGAACACTTCTAGCAATTCAGCCATTTCAGCCGCCGCTTCCCTACAGTGAATAATCACCGGCAAGTCCAGCGACTGGGCAACTTCTATCTGAGCAATAAAGGCTTGCTTTTGAAGCTCCCTATTGTCTGCCTTGAAAAAGTCGAGACCCATCTCGCCGATGGCGACTACCTTGGCATCGGATTGCGCTAGGCGCTTGATCTCTGCTGATGTGGTGTCACTCCACTTGTCCATATCTAATGGGTGGAGTCCCACCGCAAAGGAGACTTCTGGGTAGCGCTGCGCGATCGCCTGAATCTTCTCAAATTCGCTTGGATCAACGCAGGAATGAACCAAGTGCGCAACGCCTGCCTCTCTCCATGCTGTGGCCACATCATCTCTATCGACATCAAAAGAATCGAAGTTGATATGAACGTGGGTGTCAACAAGACGCATACGCTATCAATGAGCTGGATATGGAGGACAGTTGAAAAGAAGCTGGCTACAAGAGGTCAGTAGAAATGGCTGTCTTGAGCAGGCGTTTAAAGATTGAGCGAATAAACCTATTCGCTGTCTCCGTCGCTTGTTTCTACAGTAGTAGCGGTCTCTTCGGCAACAGTTTCTTCAGCAGTGGCGGCTGATTCTTCGATGCCGGTATCCGCGACGCTCGATGAAGTGGGCGTTCCTTCCACAGTTTTCAAAGCTTTAGCCAAACGAGATTTACGTCTAGCACCTGCGTTCTTGTGAAGCACGCCACGCTTGACGGCTTTATCAATCTTGCTGACAGCGGCTGACATTCTTTCGCGTACCAGCTTGCTACCCTCTTCTGAGGGCTCTGAAGAGTTTGCTTCTAGTGCCTCGTGATATCGCTTCGTCAGGGTCTTCACAGCTGATTTATATGCTTTATTCCGCAACCGATTTCGCTCTGCAACTCGTATGCGTTTAATCGCAGATTTTGTATTTGCCATCTTACTCGCGCCAATCGCCCTTATATCAATTCAGTAAAACTATCAGAATTAACGATTATAGCATCGAACATTCAGAATTTATGTAGCCAGATTTTTCCAAACCAGCACAGGTACTGCGGGATCTGTGCCGATAATCTAAGCTGTGATCTGAGCTGTCGGCTGGCTAGCCTTTGGAATTCCACGCTAAGCTAGTGAAAAGTGGTGAGTGGTAGCTAGCCGTTTACCTTGCTTAATTTGTTGCCCTTTTCTTTTGTCTTACATGCTGCGAATTATCAACCAGCTAGGTGATGCTAAAGCGGAACTTCAGCGTATTTGCAATCGCACCCATGACGCAAAGGTCGCGGATGCGGAAGCGACGGTAAAGGAGATTGTGGAGGCAGTGCGGCAAACTGGGGACAAGGCGCTGCTGCACTACACCGAGAAGTTTGACAAGCAAACGCTGACGAGCACGACCTTAAAAGTGGATGGCGCTCAGCTAGACGCGGCCTATCAGCAAATTTCGCAGGATCTATTGCGAGCTATTCGTAAGGCCTGTGCCAATATCGAGAAGTTTCACCAGCAGCGACTGCCGAAAAGCTGGGTGAATTTTGAAGATAATGGTGTAGTCCTTGGCAAACGCTATGCTCCAGTGGAGAAAGCGGGTATCTATGTACCCGGTGGCCGAGCTAGCTACCCTAGCACAGTAATGATGAACGCTATCCCAGCGCGAGTGGCTGGGGTGAAACGAGTGGTTATGGTGACGCCGATTGGACAAGAAGGTGTGATTAGCCCGGCGGTGCTGGTGGCAGCGCAAGAGGCGGGCGTCGAGGAGATTTATCAGGTGGGTGGAGCGCAGGCGATCGCAGCTCTAGCCTATGGGACCTATACAATTCCCGCTGTGGATGTGATCACCGGACCTGGCAATATCTACGTCACCCTGGCTAAAAAGCATGTGTATGGCAAGGTGGGGATTGACTCGCTAGCGGGTCCGTCTGAGGTGTTAGTAATTGCCGATAGCAGTGCAAACCCGGTGCATGTGGCGGCGGATTTACTGGCGCAAGCAGAACACGATCCGATGGCGGCAGCAATCTTGATTACAACTGACAGCGCGGTCGCCCAGGACGTTGCTGAGGAAGTCGAAAGGCAGCTAGCTCACCATCCCAGACAGGTGCTAACAGAGAAGGCGATCGCCCACTACGGCGCTGCCATTGTCGTGGATACATTGGAAACGGCTGCGAAGCTATCGGACCTATTTGCCCCAGAGCATTTAGAGCTAGAGGTAGAAGAGCCGTGGGAGCTATTGCCGTTGATTCACCAGGCAGGGGCAATCTTTTTGGGTCATGATACGCCAGAGGCTGTCGGCGACTATTTAGCCGGACCCAACCATACCTTGCCGACCTCCGGTGCAGCTCGCTACGCTTCGCCTTTGAGCACTGAGACGTTTATGAAGCACACTAGCCTGGTGCAGTACAGCCGTAGCGCTTTGAAGGAAGTGGCGGCAGATATCGATATTTTGACTCGTGCTGAAGGACTGCCCTCTCATGGTGATTCGGTGCGGCTGCGAGTAGAAGAATCCTAGGATTGAGAGAGTCCTAGTCTTGGCAAGCGAACATTGCGTCTCGTGTCTGCAATTCTGTGGGGCAGTCCTCTAGCCGTTCTTTGTTCTCGGCAATCCAGCGCAAGATCGATTTAGTAATAGACACTTTTTGACGAATGGTCCGCAGTGTCCTAGTCAAATCAAGTTCTTGCGCGGTGTCAGTATGGGATAGATCGAACATGCCGGTCGCGGCGAGATCAACCATGCCAAACTCGGCGTCTAGGTAGGTGAAGGTCTCTAAGAAATACATCGCGCTTTCCCAGCACGGCGGATTGATTTCAAGCTGGTTATTCGTTGTCCACATTGTGTTCATGACTTGGCGCACCTATGTATCTATATTCTCTGTCTTTTGTGTGCCCGACCACAGCCACTCTGAAGAAGAGAAAATGTGAGCTTAGCGTTGCCATTATCGGAGTTTGAGTTTGCAATGAAGCAGGTAGTTGTCCGCGCGTTCGGTGGCGTTGAGACTATGGATACGGTGGCTGTCGAGGCGCTGAGTCCGGGAGTGGGTGAGGTGGTGGTTCGGCTGACGAGTGTGGGCATGAATCAGGCAGATCTGATGGCACGGCGAGGTGAGTATCGGCTGAGTTCGGGGGAGCCGCCGTTTACACCGGGGATTGAAGGCGGTGGGGTGATTACGGCAGTTGGTGAAGGGGTGAGCGATCGCTCAGTAGGGCAGCGGGTGATTTTGACTTTAGGGGCGGTCGCGCGGCGAGGAACGTATCGATCGGAGTTTCTAGCGGCTGCTTCGGAAACGGTGGTTGTGCCTGACGGTGTTGGCGGCGAGTTGCTAGGCGCACTTTGGCTACCTTTTCTGACGGCCTGGGGCGCGTTGGTGTGGCGGCAGGATATCCAGCCGGGGCAGGTGGTGATGTTGCCTGCGGCGAGTAGCAGCGTGGCGATCGCAGCTAGCCAAATCGTCAAACAGCGCGGCGGTATCACTATCGGTACTACTACCAGCCCCAAAAAGGTGGAAGCGCTAAGGCAGATAGACGCCGCTCAGTACGACTACATCGTGGTAACGCACCAGTCGGAAGATGAAAAACCCTGGTGGCGAACGGTTAAACAAATCACGCAGGGCAAAGGGGTCGATGTAATTTTTGATCCGGTGGCGGCAGGAGACTTTTTGAATACTGAGATTCGGCTGCTGGCCCAGGGCGGTACGATTTGGGTTTATGGCCTGTTAGGAACGCCCGATACTGTGGATGTCTCGCCGCTGATTCGCAAAGATGCGGCGATTCGAGGCTGGCTGCTGAACTCTATCGCTGGAACGCCCGCTGAGCAAGCAGGCTATCGACATATTTTAGAACAGGTGGCGACGGGAAGCTACTGCTTACCTATAGCAGGTAAGTTTCCGGTGGAGCAGGTGCGAGAGGCCCATGCTGAGATGGAAGCGGGTACGCATATTGGTAAGTACATTTTGCAGCCAAGTGCTGGTTGACTAAGCAGTGTTTGACTAGAGACTGTCTAACAATGGAATCTAAGGTGTGGAGTTCTCACAAATTCTGTTTTGAGGCTGCGTTTTGTCTTGCATTGCTAAGAAATTGCGAATGCGATCGCACCCCCGCTGCATCAAAGTTTCAAAAGACTCCAATGCCCAAACGTTGACAGTGCCATCAGCTCCGGCAGTGATTAGCTGCTGGCCTTCTAGGTCAAATTTGATGTCCTGTACTTCTTTCGAATGGGCTTGCCAGGTCGCAATCTGTTCCTGTCTTGTAGCATCCCAAAGCTGAATGGTGCCTGTGCGATCGCCACTAGCCACGGTTTTTCCATCGGGGCTAAACGCTACCGCGACCACCGACTGGCTGTACACTTGAAACGGCGATCCAATCGACTTTTCAGCTTTTACATCCCACAGCCGCACCGTTCCATCCGCTCCCGCACTAGCTAGTCGATTGGCATCTGTCGGACTAAACGCAATGCTGTTGACGGTTCCAATATGCTCTTGCAATTGTCCGCTAGTGCTGCCTGTCTGCGTATTCCATAGCTGAATTAGCCCATTTTCACTGGCGCTAGCCAGCTGTTCGCCATCGGTGCTAAAAGCCAACTGATTAATTGATTCTCCTGCCTGGCTCAACACTCCTGTTTGCCCGTCTGATTTGTTAATCAGCAAAATGTTTCCTCCTTGAAGGCCAATCGCTAACTGCTCGCCGTCAGCACTGAGTGCAATATTCTTGGCCACAACAGTATCGGGTAGTTGAAAGATACTTATCTTTTCAAGCTGAGCTAAGTCTCGAATAGCGCCAGTGCCAGTTGTAGTTATGCTCGCTAGGATGTTTCCGGTGGCATCAACATCAATATCTCGGATAGCTGCCCTGATATCGACTCTAGAGCTGTCTGACGGTGTTTGATTTGGTATTTGATCTTCTACCTGAGCGACGGGCTGCCCTTCTATTGTCCAGAACAACAGCTTCCCGTCTTTGCCGCCGCTGACTATTTGAGTCCCTCCCTTTACTAGTTGAAGCCGTTTGCCAGCGCCCAGTGGCCTAGTTATTTGCGATCTGGCTTGGGTTCGTGTTGTCCAAATGCGAGTGCTGCTGTCGTCGCCTGCGCTGGCGATGTGGCTACCATCTGGCGAAAAGCTGACGCTGCGAGCCGGACCGGTATGGTTGCGAAGCTGTGTGATCGACTCACCTGCAAAGGTCCATAGTTTGACGATGCCATCCTCGCCCGCAGTAGCGATTTGCTGTCCGTCTGGGCTGAGGGTAAGGTTCCAGAGTCGCTGGCGATCGGCTCGCCAGAGCTGAATGCGATCGCCAGTCTCCACGTCCCATACTCCTACTTGCCCATCGTCTCCTGCCGCTACAATCTGCCTTCCATCAGGAGTAAACACAGCAGACCAAGCATGTTGTTTGAACGCTCGAATCAGCTTGCCATCGAAGTCCCACAGCTTGATACTCTCCATATCTGTTGTGATCAGCCAGGGCCGCTGCGGATGAAAATAAACGCTTTTCCCTCTAGTAGAGGTTATTTGCCAGCCGACATCCGCCTGAGAGGAATCCTCCGCCTGTCTCAAGTCTCTCAAGAACAATCTTCCATCTCTTCCCAAGCTAGCTAACCACTGGCTATTGGGACTAAAGCCAACATAGCTGATTGTTTCATCTGTTGATTGATTTCTTGTTTCGTCTGCCGGTTTTAGGTGTTCTGTGAACTCGTCTATTTTTTCTCCTTTTGGCGTCCAGAGGCTGACGACTCCACTTTTGCCAGCACTAGCAATCCATTTCCCGTCAGGACTAAACCTCGCTAGCTGCACGCCTCGGCTATCGGCTTGCCACTGTATGCTTTCTTGTTCATTCAGGTTCCACACCTGAATCAGTCCGTCTTCTCCTGCCGTCACAACTTTCGTGCCATCAGGACTCCACTGGCTGCGCACCGGGCCGGAGTGCCCGCCAAAGCGGTTTTGTTCTTGAACGTTGAATATTGCCCATTGAAGGGTTCCTTCTACTTGTGTTTGGAGGGTGCTTGGTGGCTGTATCCAATTGAGCAGAGGATGCTGAAGTGAGTCTCCGGCTGAGAGGCTATAGAGTAAGCCTTCAAGTGAATGGCTTCGACTGAGACTTAACCGACCGGACTCTCGAGAGAATCTGGTTTCCTCAATTTTTGACCGGCGCTGACCGATGAGTGCGGACAGCAGTCCGGCGCTCAGCAAAAAGATTACTGCGAGGGTGCCACCTGTTCTAAGCTGTCCGTTTAGCCGCTTTCGGGCAATGCTGCGCCGAACGAATTCTGTTTCTAGTTGGTTGAGCCAGTGTTTGGGCGTGCTTAGGATCTGGCGCAATATGTCTAGTCGAGGGTCTGCGTTCCAGAGAAAGCGGTTTTTCTGTTCTCTCTCCCAGTCTAAAGCTGCGGGGGTTAACCGCCTTTGAAGCGTGAGGTTTTCTTCTTCTCTTTGCCAGGTGAGTAGTCTTTGCCAGCCGCTAACTAGGGCGTCGTGAGCAGGTTCTACGTAGGACTCTCCGGCAAGGTCTTGGCCTTCTACCAGGAGACGAGCGGCTGAGTAGCTCTGGATCACTTGTTTCGCGCGCTCATTTTCAGCCCCGGCATATCTCAGTTCAGAGAAGGGAACTCGGCGACGGCTGACTTCTGCGCCGCTGATGGCGACCATTCGCAGCATGACGTTGCGAATGGTATGAGCGTAGGCAGGGTCTAGTTTGACGAGTGCGTCATATTCCTGATCGGCTCTTTGGGTGAGACTGCGGACAACGCCGCCCATTGCTTTGTAGTCAGATTCGAGAATTGCCCGGTCGAGAGACTCTCCTTTTTGCTGGGCGTTGCGCTGTCGTTCGAGAAATTTTAGATAGAGTTCGCTGAGAGTGAAAGAGAGTAGCGGCAGAGCACCGGGCATGTCGACGACTTCGTTGATGATCTGTTCGACTAGGGGATGGCGAGCGTCGTCTGACTCGAAGTACATGACTTTGGCGCTAGCGGGCTGTTCGATCGCTGCGCGCAGGTCGGCGCGGGACATGGGAGGCAGGATGAAGCGGGCCGCGTCCCAGTAGGGGGCGAGGGGGGTGGATTGGAAGTGGGGTTCGAAGTCGGCGCGGAGAGTGAGGGTGAGGTGGAAGGGGGGATGGAGAAATGGAGAATGGGGGATGGGGGATAGGGAATGAGCGGTGGAAAGGGCGTGGGTGAGGTTTTGGAGGAAGAGCGATCGCGTTGCTTCGTCGCGGGAGAAGGTGATGAGTTCTTCGAGCTGATCGATTACTAATAAAAGCTTTTGGTTTGGGTAGGTTTGGCTCCAGGATGCGATCGCATTAGCCAAACTGTTTTCAGCAAGTTCACTTTGTTGAATTGAATTGTTGTTTGAGATCTCTTGGATGATCTCAACGAGAACTTTCAGAGGATTAGCGCTAGGACGAAAGGGTCCGAGGATCTGCCAGGTGGAAGCTGTTCCAACGGGTGAGCGAAGTAGGGGTAGGAGTCCGGCTTTGACGATGCTGGATTTACCGCTGCCGGAAGGGCCGATGACGACGGTGAGGGGATAGGCGGTGACCTGTTTTTCTAGCTGGGAGATGCGATCGCTTCTGCCAAAGAACAGATCGGCATGTTTCTCGTCAAAAGATTCTAAGCCCCGATAGGGATTTTGCGCTCGATCTAGGGGCGGGGCGGGTGGCAGATTGAGCGGATGGTTGGGAGTGAGGAAGATGTATTCGCCTTTGTCGTGTTTGCCAAGGGCGAAGAGGCTAGGGGTTTGGCGCTGGCTGCTTTGGTAAGTGGGTGGTTCGATGCGATCGCGCAAATACAAATACAGCTCTGTAGCCGTAATCACACCGTCTCCTTTGGGGTTGTTGCCTATCGCAGGTGGCGAAGCGTCGGCTTCACCAGCAAGTGCCTCCAACAGCGCTAGGGCAAAAGGAGAATGAGTGCCCTGCTGTCCGCGCGAGTCTTGGAATGTGAATGAATCAAGCGCCGTTTGATCGTAGGCGGTAGAAGTGATTACTTGCCAGGCCGGATCGAGTAGGAACCGTTCGTAGCGTTCTTGGTGAATCACTTCGGGGACGACGCTGATATCGCGGGTGCTAGACCAGCGAAAAGCGCCTGCAAAACAGCAGTCGAAAATGGCGAGAAAGTGGCGACAGGGTAAGGCGATTAGTGCCTGTTGAAGCTGCACCATCGAAAGATAGGTTTGAGTGCTGCCGAGACGGGCGTCTTGCGGAATCAGGAATCCTTCGGGGCCATCTTCGCCGTTGAGAGCGATGCCGTGACCGGCGAAGTAGAAGAGTAGACGATCGGCGGAGCTTATCTGCTGGGGAAGGGTGTGATAGATCAGATCGGTGAGATGCTGATGGGTCGCATTCTGGTCGAGGAGCAGGGTGGTTGTGTATCCGTGGCTGACTTTGAGCCGGTGTGCAATCTTCTCGGCATCTGCTACCGCTGTTCGCAAAGGCGCAATCCCGCTTCCATATCGATTAATTCCGATAACGACTGCGAGACTTTGGTCAAACTTCGATCCGCTCATGATGATTTAGATGCTGTTCCTATGGCGTCTACTCGGTGGACTCAGGAATGGACTCAGGGACTGTTGGCGTTGAGGCAGGCTTTTGAGTCAGCCCGAAGATTATTCCTACAGCTATAAGCAGTCCTACAATCCCGAAAATCCATAGCTTGGAAGATGAGCGGGTGGCTTCGTCGCCTTCTGTCATCGTCTGAGTGGGTTCGCCTTGAGCAAACGGATCAGAGGGTGCAGACGGCTCAGACGGCTCAGATGGCTCAGGCGAACTCTGGTCAGGGGCAAGGGCAGGTTCGCGCCCGCCTCTGTTTGAATTGGATACTCGTGATGATCGAATGCCTGTGCCCACGACTGCTTCTGTCAAGGAGGCTAGGCCTGCTGGATGGACAAAATATTCCAAGTGGTTGCAGGCAGTCGGTAGCTGTTTGGGCGCAGGCGATCGACCTTCTGGAACAGACACAATGCTATTGACCGATACCGCAATATCATTTGGCTGTTTGAAAAACGGCAGCTCTACTAGCTTTCCTAGCCGCTGCATAATTTTCTCTTTTAACGTCTCTGCTTCTGCTGTGATCAGCGACGTATTGCCCACAACCAGAGTGTAGGGAATGCCTGGATCAGGAGCCTTGGCCATCTCTGCCAAGAAGTCTGATCCTGGCTCCATCTGATCGAGCGACACATCTATGGTCTCAATTCGCTTTAGCAGTCCTTCTAGGATCTTTAACGGCGCGGCTACTAGAGACAACCCGTTGAGTGCAAACGACACGCCCGCTGTCACTCCGGCCTGCACCTGCGGCCAGGGCGATCCGCTGTTGGGCGTTCCTAGCATAATCAGATGGCTCACGATCTCCTGACCGCCCTCTTGTTCGATGAACCAGCGAGAAACCAGTCCGCCCATAGAATGCGCAATGATGTGGACCGTTTTTCCGTGACTTGTTTGAAGACCGACGGCGACTAATCTTTCTTTTAGCAGCCGTGCGTTTTGATCGATTGTTGTATTCAGGTTTTCGTAGTCAAACGCTAGGACCAAGTCGTAGAGTTCGCCGATGGGGGTGCTGCTGTCTTCTAGAGTTGCGATCGCACTATCCAAACTCGGCAGCATACTCTCGGTATCACCAAAAATGCCGTGAACGTAAATTGCAATGTTTTGAGCCTCGGCGACTCTAGCTTTGACGGCTTCTGCTTCGCGGATGTAGGTAACTTTAGGCGAGGCCGCTTTCTTGGCAGTTGATTGTACATTCGGCTGGGTGGGCTGCTCTAGCTGTGCGATCGCCAGCAAAGGATAGTCAAAAGCCAGTCCCAGCTTCTTATTAACAATCTTTTGAAAGAAAATTCGCACCGAGCCAGTGACGCTGCGATTCCCCTCGCTGATGGGCTCTGTCAGTCGCTCAATCACAATTTCAGTCTTGCCAGTTTTAGACTTTTTGCCATAGCCCAGCGGTAGATAAAACTCGCCATCGTGCGCAATCGGCAGCACATATTCGTCGTCACCGAGCGATACTTCTGCCTCGATTACCAACGGATTTTCGGCAGTTACGGCCTCTGGATTTCGGATGTTGTTTAGCTCGATTGCGCTCAGTCCAGGATCGCTGGCCCGACTCTGTGTGAACTGAAGTGCTTCGGTATGCGCCTGCAACAGAGGTGGCAAAATGAAGCTGCCCAGATCGCGGGTAGACTGCGGCACAGTGGTCAGCCGGGCGTTTGCGCTTAGCGCTGAGTGGGGGCGAATAGTGACGCCTGCACCTACCGCCGCTGACTGAGCGCGATCAACTGGCGTAGAAGGCTGTGGCCGCACAAAGGTAAATCCAATCTGGTTGGCAACCCAGTCGTCATAGACCTCTTCTTCGCCGTCATCAAAGCCAATATCTCGAGTGTTCACCCGCTGCATCAGTCGGTTAAGACTGCCGCCCCCGGCACTGGCAAGCGATCGCGTCCTCCTGCTCACCGGCTGTAGGCCCAGCTCTCCTAATATCATCAGCGTCGGGTCGAATTCATCCGTACAGGCAATCAGCTTCAAGATATCTAGACATTCTGTAATGCCCTGCTGCCACAGCGCATCGGCGACCGTTCCATTGAGGGCTCTGCCGTTAGCAAACCAGATTTCTTGACCGGGTGCCAATCGCACTACGCTAGTCACCCCGTCTGGCTTGATGACGTCTACTTTGAACCGCTCAGTTAGATAGAAAAATGCACAATAAAGCGTTTGATTACTGGTGTTGTGTAGCTTGATTCTAAATCTGGGACGCATCCATTTCTGTCTTGACGTGTCATAGCGATAATCCAAGCGAATTTGGGAGCTTTTGATCTCTTTGGCGGCTTCTGGCGTGGCCTCTTCACCTGTATAGATCTTGAGATTGACCGCGCCTTGAATTTTGCTACTAGCCGGACTTGCCAGCTCGGCAATCGTCTTCCACCGGGCGATGTGCTCTAAGTCTTGAGCAACTTTTGCTGCTGCGATACTGTTGTAGCCACGCACTGGGGTCGCCAGCGCCCGCGCATCGGTCGGTGAGGTGATGGTGCAGGTGTCGTCTTGCACCAGCACCCGAAAGGCTGCGCCGTCAATCTGGTCAATAGTGCGAACGTACAGAGACGCCGATCCCTGGGGCCCGACGGTGGCGATCGCGCTTTTCAAAGCCTCGATCCCCGTCTCGTCTCCTTGCAGGTACACCTGTAACGGCGGCAGTGGCGAACTAATGACTACTGCTTTGAAAGTATTATCCTGATCGGCAAAGATGGGATTGCTACTGTCAGACTCTCTGATGGCAATCGTGCTGAGCTGGGCGAAAACTTTGGTAATGCCGACGCGCGCGATCGCCTGAGACACATTTTTCATCTGCTGGGCATCGGCGTCGAACGGATAGGCCGCTAGTACTGTCGTCTCATCGCCTATGGATGGCTGCAGTCCGTGAATTGCACCGCCGTCAATGCTCCAGCCATAGTCTTTGTCATAGCTGATGGTGAAATAAGGCGGGGTCGGCGCGATCGCTCCCCCTAAAAATGGCCGCTCCAAATCTTCAGAATTCGTCGCCTCTAGCTGTGGAGACTGTGCTGGCACGCCGCTGCGAATCAGCGCGTTCGTTCGCTTAAACAAATCCCGATAGCTCAAGCTACCATTAGCCTTGCTCAGAGATTCTTGCAAAAAGTGAGAAAATGCGCCCCGAGGAATGCCGCTGCCGTGATATTCCTTTGCCTCTTCTATGTTGCTACAGGCCGAGAGCACCACATGACGGCCCAACGGTAGCTGTAGCGTCATCGGCACTTCTGTCAAACTGCGCGTACCAGCAGCTCCGCTTTGAGTGCTCATTGCTAGAGCGTCCGCTGGACTGAGCAAAAAGCTTTCTAGCGGGCGATCGCGATAGTCAATTTCAGCTCTGCGCGTCGCCACCTGTTCTGTTTCTTCTAAACCATTCGGAGCGACTTCCCTAGTCCCCGATCCCGAATGACAGCAGTCTAAAATCACTGCAATATGCGGCTGCTTGGCATCTAGCTCAGCAATCAGCTGGCCGAGTTCTTTGTCCGCTAGATCCCAGTGCTCATCATCAATCCGGCTGTCATAGCAGACCAGCGTTTCCATCATCCGATCTGGTGATACTAGCCAAAACGCTTCCGGTGCCTTGGCTTGCGCCCCGTGCCCAGCATAGTAAAACAGCACAACATCACCGCTACTCGCCTGCGCTAAATGCTGTTGAAATCCGTCAATAATACCCTGGCGAGTAGCCTGCGAATCCGTTAAAACCTGTAGGTGCAGCTCAAAGCCATCCAAGTCATTTGCTGCTACTTGCCCTTTGAGAGCTGCTGCTTTCTCTTTTGGAGCGGCTACTCGCCCTTCTAGATAAGACTGCATCCCCTCGATATCATTGACACAGCCTCGCAGGTGTGGGACGCGCGATCGCACATCGTACTGGTTGATCCCCACTAAAAGTGCGTACAGATTTTTGGCCATGAGTCTGATCTCACTAACTGCATTCTCATCATCCATCAATTGAACAAATGCAATTGATGCTTTAACGAAACGAAGCATAGACAGCAATGTTTCGTATAGACAGCGTCAGAATGATACTCGAATAGAAGCCTACCTGCGCTAGCTACATTACTTACCAAACTTACTTGATAGATCCCGAGTATTAGCGGACACGTAACGTATTTTTTTAACCCTTTCCCCATGATCCTGTACGGAACTTTGGGGTAGAGTTAGAAGTCAGCAATTTGGCCTAGCTGATAACAATAATAGTTGATTCCTTTATACTCACTTATTTCTAACTTTGTAGATACACGGAAAAATGTACCGATAAAACAGATGCTTCTACGCATTTGCGCCCAGGTGATAGTCGATACGTACGAGCGTTGACTGCTGCTAACGTATCAACTTCAGTAATTATCAGCAGAGGCACTCATCCCTTACATATCAAGCTTTTTTGTTTCAAGGCAGGTAAGGGGAGATACTCCCCTAGCTATTCTCTGGTGACTTTGTGTATCTTTTTGGAAGGCAGACTCCTCAGTATTTTCTCTAATCAATATCAGTTGATTATTAATACAAATACTGACGACGTCTGCGCGAGCGACCAGAGTTTTTACTGCGCTCTCTAATTGTCAAAAGGGTGTTTTACACATGTCACGAGACGCATTAGTTGTTGGTATTAATCAATATCAGGCTCTGCCTATGCTCAATGCTTCAGCGGCAGACGCAGAGGCGATTGCTGCGCGTTTGCAGGCGCAAGGCGAGTTTCGAGTGCAGCGTATGCCAGAAGTGATCAAGAACAAACGTGCTGTGGTCGGACAGCGACGCGGCGTCACTGCCCAAATGTTAGAAGATGCCCTAGTAAAGCTGTTCAAGCCCAAAGGAAAGAGCATTCCCACAACGGCACTGTTTTATTTTTCTGGTCACGGTTTGCAGCGCGAAGCTGGCATTCAAGAAGGCTATCTAGTCACCAGCGATACCAATCCTAGTCAGGGCAACTTTGGTATCTCTTTGGACTGGCTTAGAAGGCTGCTACAAAGTAGCCCTGTTCGGCAGGTTATCGTTATCCTAGATTGCTGTCACAGCGGCGGGCTACTCTCTTTTAGCGAGGCCGATCCAGGCGCTCGCCAGGGGGTTGACCGGCTGTTTATGGCGGCTTCTAGAGAATATGAATCTGCCTATGAAGCTTTGGAAGGTCAGCACAGCGTCTTTACCAAGGCATTGCTTTCAGGGCTCAATCCCTATGAGCAGCAAGGAGGCAAAGTCAGCAATTACAACTTGAGCGACCATGTCAGCCAGCAGCTACGAGGCGAACTCCAGCAGCCTTTATTTGAGAGTTCGGGCAGCGAGATTGTGCTGACTCGGGTGAGTGGATTGAAGGCTGCTTTCTCTAAGACTCCGATTAGCACGCTAGCTAGGCTCAAGCAAATGTCGTTCGGCTTTTGTCCCTATCGCGGACTGTCTCCTTTTGATGCGGCTCATGCTGACTACTTCTTTGGCCGTGACGCTCTGACAGACGAGCTTCTGCGTAAGGTCGAATCTAGCAACTTCTGCGCTTTAGTGGGGGCCTCTAGCAGCGGTAAAACTTCACTGCTACGAGCTGGATTGATGCATCATCTGCGCCTAGGCGATCGCATTGCCAATAGCGACAGCTGGCAGCTCAAGCTGATTACCCCTACACAGCAGCCGCTCAAAGCTCTTGCCGCCGCCTTCGCCTCGACCCAGGCAGACAGCATTCAGCGAGCCGAACAAATGCACCAGGCCGAGCGTTTGCTACGCGCCCATCAAGGGAGCGGCCTAGCGCAGATTATTCGAGCGGCGCTAATGAAACCTGGGGAGACGTCAATTCCCTCTTTGTCTAAGCTGTGGCTAATTATCGATCAGTTTGAAGAACTATTTTCACCTGATGTCAGTCGCGAGGCAGCCGAAGAAAGAGGGCTGTTTATCCGCTGTTTGTTAGATGCGCTAGCAGATCCTAGCCTTCCTCTGGGCATTGTCATTGGCTTTCGAGCAGATGCGGGCGACGCGCTAGTTGAGTACCCTCTGCTTAAAACGTTAGTAGAGAAAAATACTGTGCTAGTCACGCCTATGAGCTATGAACAAATCAAGGAAGTGGTTCAAAAGCCCGCTGAGAAGATGGGCCTAAAAATAGACGAAACTTTGCTCTACACTCTCACGATGGATACCAGCGGCGCACCCGGCGAGCTAGCGCTGCTACAGCAGACCTTGCTAGAACTGTGGCGTACGCGGAGCGTTAATCTTCACGGTGGTCCGAGTAATGCGCCGACGCTGACGATGGACAGCTACATGGCGCTAGGTGGCGTAAAAAACGTAATGACACTGCGGGCCACTGAGATTTACAAAGGCTTGAGTGAAGAGATGCAGCGAGCGGCCAGGCGGATTTTTCTAGCCATTTGCGAGCTAGGAGAAGGCCGAGAAGATCATCGCCGCCGTGCCTTTCGCAGCGAGCTGATCAACGAACGATTTCCGGCTGAGATAATTGACTGCACGCTAGATCGGCTGTCAGCAGAAAGGCTAATTGTGGTCTCGCAGGCAACGCTGGCGACGAGCTGCTGTGCTGAACAAGGACTAGAGATGCCAGCAGCGGCCTGGCAGACTCAGCAGGATGACGCTTCTCCTTTAAGAACTTGGTTCTTGAACAACTTATCTTCCAAATCTACGCCTTTATTAGGATCGCCTAGAACAGTAGAAATCGTGCATGATTCTCTAGTAACTGACTGGGATCTGCTGCGCTCCTGGCTATCAGAGTCTCGCAGCGTACTGCGCCAGCAACGACGGCTCGAGCGGGGCGCTCAAGAATGGGCAGAGCGTCAGTGGCCCAAGCGACCAGAATATTTGCTGGGCGGCGCTCAGTTGCAAGAGGCGATCGCATTCGCTCAGCTCTATCGCAACGAGCTTTCTGAGCTGTCTCAAGACTTCGTTGCCGTTAGCCGTCGAGTGCAAGGGCGGCTAAAATTCCGTACCAGTATGCTCATTCCCATTGCCCTATTAGCAGGCATCGCCGCTTCACTAGTCAGCCGGTTTGTGTTTCCACCTGTACCGCGAGCGCCCATGCCCGCAGAAGTCCAGCCTTCTGCCAAGGACAATAACTCATCTGCTACATCAGTCGAATCTCCTGCTATTGAAAATCGATTGCCCTCAAATCGACTCCCCACGAACCAGTTATCCGAGGCGCTAGGCCCCTGGCAAAAGAAAGAGACCTCTGCAAGCGCGCTCACAGCCTCACCTGATTTACCTTCGCTTCCCTCTACCGTCACTGATAGCAATTATGTCGTTATGCCTGCTGGCAGAATGCCCTCACTCTCCAATCTAGAAGAAGTTGAGGTCTGGTTTATCTCGCCAAGCGAGGAGCTAGATGCATTAGCCCCCGTAGGCTTTCAAAAGATAACTGTGCCTGACTAGTCCGCATCTGATCAGCGAGCTCCTAGTCAGTAAATGCTCAGCGAATCAACGCTGAGTCAACCAGCTACGAGCAAACTAGCCGCGAGCAAATCGTTTATGCATCGTCTATGCTTGGCGTAATCTGATCCTACGCCGACACCAGAATGCAAATCCTTTCGGTTGCGCTTACTAACTTCAAGACGCACAAAGAACAGCAGTTTCACTTCCAGCCCGGTACAAATGCCATCTGCGGTGAGAACGGCGCTGGAAAAACCAGCATCTTAGAGGCGATCGCCTGGGTGCTATTCAACTATCAGGGCAGCTACACCAAAGAAGATCTAATTCGCAATGGTGCTAGCAGCGCCCAGGCTAGGGTCGCCTTTATCTCCAGTCGTGACAGCCGCACCTATGAAGTTCAGCGCTCTACGAGTCAGGGCTATACGCTATACGATCCGCAGCTTGCCGAAAAGCTCCCCTACACCCGCACCAAAGACGAAGTTCTGCCCTGGCTCAGGCAAAACTTAGGCGTTGCACCCGGCACAGACTTAGGCCAGCTGTTTGCTAACACTATTGGAGTTCCGCAGGGAACGTTTACAGCCGATTTTTTGCTTTCCACCGAAAAGAGAAAGCCAATTTTTGACACCATTCTAAAAGTAGAAGAATATCGAGAGACCTATCGCCAGAGCAACAGCCTGAGAAAATACGCCGAAGCGCAGGTACAAAGGCTAAAGGATTTGGTCGAACAGTACGAAGAATCGCTGCAAAGCTGGGACGAATTGCAGAACCGATACCAACAGCTTCAAGCAGAAATCGCTCAAGGTGAAAGTCATCTAGCGCGGCTGGAGTCGCAGCGAATAGAACTTTCTAAGCGACGGCAGGAATTACTTGTTCAGGCTGAAAGAATTCAACAGTTACGCCAGCAGCAGCAGCAGCTCAGCAGTCAAGCGGAAGCAAAAGAACAGGCTCAAAAGAGAATAGTGGCTTCCTTGCTGCAGGCGCAGCAGTCCGCAGACATTTGCCAGCATCAGCGCCCGGCCTATGAGGCATTTCTAGCAACAGAACAACAAATCAAACAGCTTTCTGTAGAAGGAAAAGCCAGGCAGCAGCTTGCTCAACAGCAACAGACGATTCAGCAGTCGCTGTCTAAAAGTCAACAGGAACTTTCTCGATTAGAGATCAAACTAGAACAGTTTGCAAGCGCTCAAGCGGAGCTGAAAGCGCTTGGTGGTGCGATCGCATCGCAGACACAGCTAGAATCACAGCGCGGCAAGCTCCAGCAACAGGTGCAAACGTTTGCAAGCGTCCGCATTCAGCAGAAAGCATTAAAGCGGCAAGAAGAGAACAGTTTGAGAGAGATACGGCAGGTCGAGCAGGAGATAGCTCGTTTGACCGGATTAAAAGAGACGCAGACGCAGATCGCAGCGTGGGAACAGCAGCAAACGCGAATTCAAGAGCAGCTAAGTAGGGTAGCCGCAGCGCGGCAGTTTGAACGAGAGATCCGAGCAATGCTAGATCGCGGCACTGCTGGTCAAGATGAGTATCGAAAGCAAGTGGTGGAGGCGCTGAGAACTTTGGAGGGCTGGGCACAGAGCATTGAGGAATTGAGCATAGAACAGATCGCTCCAGTGAAAAATGCCCTGTTCCAAGGTGGCATCCTATCAAAAGAGACCCTTACTCGCATCGATAGTATTCTCGCCGATCTGACTCAGCAGACAGACAAAGAACAGTTAGAAAAACAAAGTAAAGTGCTACAGGCTCGGCTCAAAAAGGCCTATAAGCAGGGCGCTGAACTGACGGGATTGCCAGCTCAGGAAACTAAACGAACCCAGATACAGGGGCAACAACAACAGATGGCTCAGCAGCTAAGTGAACTAGCCCAACAGCTGACTCTAGAAGAGACGGTTATCCAGTCCCTTGCACAGCTAGAAGAGCAGCTAAAGCGCTTGGATAACCCAAAAGGTAAGCAGCAGCTGATTGAACGCAACTTAGCTCAGCAAAGCGTGATAGAAGCGCAGCATCAGACGCTTGGCGTCACTCGAACAGCGGGCGTGCAGCAGCTAGAGGCGATCGCCTCTCAGCTCAAAGCCTTTGACCATCTAGATGAGCAAATGCAGGCCCAACAGCAAATTCGCCAGACTCACCAAGCCGGATATCTGCTGTATCTTCAAAATCAACAGGCGGCCCAGCAGGTAGAGTCGTTAAAAGCTGAAGACGAAGCCGCCCGCTTGGTCTGTAGGCAAAGTCAAACTCAAAAGAATGAGGTCGAAAAGCAGCTTGCCGCCCTTACTGAAAGCTTTGATCCAGATACGTTTACCCTTATTGAAAAGCAGTACACCGACGCGAGTTCTCAAGCCGATCGGCTACAGGGCAGCCTGCCTCAGCTAAAGCAGCGATTTATTGAAATCACAGAGCAGATCGACCGGCTGAAGGCAACCGCGCAGAAACGCGACCAGGCTGAAGCGGAGATCAAGCAGCGCGATCGCATCAAACGGTTCATCAACTACGCTCGTAAAGTCTACAAAGACGCCGGACCTAGAATCACAGAGCGCTACGTACAGAACATATCTAGAGAAGCCGATCGCCTGTTTCGCGAACTGCTAGGCCGGGCGAATGTGGCCTTGACCTGGAGCGCGGACTACGAAATCACGGTCCAAGAAGGCGCACATACTCGGCGATTTATCAACCTGTCAGGCGGTGAGCAGATGTGTGCGGCGCTCGCAGTACGGCTAGCACTACTGAAGGTGCTAGCTGATATTGACGTGGCTTTCTTTGACGAGCCGACTACCAATATGGATCGGCCTAGGCGCGCTAGCCTTGCGGAGGCGATCGCCCGTATCAAATCGTTTAAGCAGCTATTTGTCATCAGCCATGACGACACTTTTGAGCAAGTGACTGAGACGGTGATTACTGTAGAAAGAGAAGCTGATTGATACCCTAGCGGCTTATATCAACATTTTTCGCTTTGAGCTGAGAGTCCACAGGCGACTCAGGGCATTCTGGTGAGTGTCTTAGCGCCTTTTACGGGCTGCCTGTCTGGGAAATCCGTATGCTTTTGCTCGTTTTTACGTACCGTTTATGAACCACCACCTAAGTACGGCAAACATACAGCCAGTGGCAGTTCTGCCCAATCAATCCTCAGCAGACTCACTGAATACCAAGACGCTGAAGCAGATCTTTAAGCTATCGCCAATTGGAATGACAATTCTAGACTTAGAGGGTCGATTCCTCAGTGCCAATCAAAGCTTCTGTGAGGCGATAGGCTGTGAAGAGTATGAACTTATAGCTCAGTCGTTTGCTGATTTTACCCATCCAGAGGACATTCCCTCATTGACGGTATTGGGTAAGCAGCTACTGGCTGGCGAGTGCCAGCACTTTCAAACAGAAACTCGCCATTGGACTAAAGAAGAGAAGCCGCTGCATGTGGGTCTAACCGGGACCATGGTGCAAGATAGCCAGCAGCGACCTATCTGTTTTTTGTTGCAGGTGGTCAACCTGACAGAGCGTAAATCGATGGAGGCGCAGCTACGTCACCGCGCTCTGTATGACGGGCTGACAGGATTGGCGAATCGGGCCTTGTTTGTCGACCGGGTAGAGCAGGCTGTGGTCCGATTAGAGCGCAATGTTGATGAGCAGTGTGCGGTGTTGTTTCTTGATGTTGATCGGTTCAAAGTCATTAATGACAGCCTGGGGCATTCGATTGGTGACCAGCTGCTGACGGCATTGAGTAAGCGGTTGAAATCGTGCATCCGTCGGAGTGATACCTTGGCGCGATTGGGCGGAGACGAGTTTGCGATTTTGTTAGAAGAGATCGATGGATTAGAGGAAGCGCTGATGGTGTGCGATCGCATTCACGTCGCGCTCAAAAGACCCTTCAAGCTCAGCAAATATGAAGTATTTGCCAACATCAGCATTGGCGTTGTGTGTAGCGATGTAGGCTACGAGCATTCTAGTGACTTACTGCGAAATGCTGATACTGCTCTCTATAGAGCAAAAGGACAGGGCGGCGGCTGCCATACGATCTTTGATCAAACAATGCACGAGCGGGCCGTCGCGCTATGGCAGATGGCAACCCAGGCTCAGTTTGCAGTAGAGCGAGAAGAACTCAGTCTGCACTATCAACCTGTGATTGACGTTCAAACAGGAAAAGTTGTTGCCGTAGAAGCGTTGATTCGATGGAACCATCCTCAGCACGGCTCTATCTCGCCAGGAGAATTCATTCCAGTTATGGAAGAAACCGGCGTTATCACACTGATCGGACACTGGGTCTTGCAAGAAGCCTGTCGGCAGGTTTGCCGCTGGCAGCAGCAGCTGCCTGGCAGCGAGATCAAAATCAACGTCAATCTATCGGCTCGTCAGCTGGCCCAGAGCGATCTGGCGCAGCAGGTAAAGTCGGTACTACTGGAGACCGGACTGTCTAAGAAGCTCTTGTGGCTAGAGATCACCGAAACTGCCATCATGCAAAACGCTCAAGAGGGTATGCAAGTGCTCGAACAGCTCAAAGAACTAGGCGTAGGGCTTTGTATTGATGATTTTGGCATTGGGTACTCTTCCTTGAGCCGATTGCAGCAGCTGCCCATCGATTTGCTCAAGATTGACCGTTCCTTTGTTCAGCACATCGGCCCAAGGGGCGAAAATACAGAAATTGTCCGCACGATCATCGATCTGGCGAACAATTTGGGGATGGATATTGTGGCTGAAGGCGTAGAGACCGAAGAGCAGCTAACAGGACTGCGATCGCTCGGCTGCTACAAGATACAGGGCTATTACTTTGCCAAGCCAATGACACCCGAAGCGGCATTTCAATTTATAGAACAAAGAAATCAGGCAGTTGCCACCTTTATCGAATCAGCGTCAGACTGAGCATTGTTAAAAGCGTCGTTCTGAAATCTAGGCTATAGAAGCTGGGTTGCTGTAATTAGCGGTTGCTGTGGGTTGAGCGGTCTTGACAGCGGGCTGGACTGGCTCGGATGAATTTTCAAAGCCAGCTTGTGTACCTACTGCAAGTGCGAGCAGCCAGCCAGTGATGAGCAATGCTAGAACGATAGCCATGTGTCGAAGTTCCTTAACTAGATTGAATCGGCGCGTCGTCAAATGCGGTTATTCTTACGTTAAGCAATGTAAATTGACAAAGGTTGAAACGTCAACCCAAAAGTCAATGAGTATAAATACTTTACAGCTTCAACATAAATAAGGACTGTAGGTTCACGCTGCTTTCAACTCATTTCTCCGATTCATTCTCTTGTTAGACGCTACCGGACAACGGAAGTTGGCAAAGCTCTTCTAGGCTGGTGATGCTGTAGTCGGCATGAGCTTTGAAAGGAAATTTTCCTTGCGGATCTATGTAGACTGTACTGGTTTTGGCATTGTGTCCGGTGATCAGATCGAATTCGTGATCGCCAACCATAACAGCGTCGGTGGGTTGGATAGACCAGTTTGCTAGCAGTTTTAGAATGCCGTCGGGCTGGGGTTTGGGTCGGCAGCAGCTTCGACCCAGAATATTGTCAGGATGGAAATATTCGGCTAGGCCGCAGGCTGCAAGCGTGATGTGAGCAATGTCTTTGGTATTGCGAGTGAGGATACCGATCTGTTTGCCCTGTTTAGTTAGCTGGCTGAGCAGAGCGTGTGCTCCCGGCTGAGCAGTGGCCTTGTGAGCAATGTCTATCTCAATTTCGGTGAGCTGTTGATTGCGTTTGGCAAGCTCCGCAGGTGAGAGACGCTCTAACGCTTCTAGGATGGGCTGATCGGGTGGCAGTCCGAGGGCTCGGCTGATGGCAGGGAAGTCATGGAGTCCTTCGGTTAGGGTGCCGTCCATATCGAAAATCCAGGCGGTACGGGTGTGAAGCATTGAAGAGAATGAGGGGGGATAGAAGGTGAAGTAGAAAGTGGGGACTGGTAAGATCCAGGTGCCTATTACAGATACGCGAATACCTATGACTACGATCAACGATAACTATCTCAAGCTCAAGGCGGGATATCTATTTCCTGAGATTGGCCGCCGGGTGCGAGCCTATACGGATCTTAATCCCGATGCACCTGTGATTAAGCTAGGGATTGGAGATGTGACTGAGCCGCTGCCGGAAGCTTGTCAAACGGCGATGATTCAGGCGGTGAATGAGATGGGCGATCGCGCTTCTTTTAGAGGCTATGGCCCTGAGCAAGGCTATGTGTGGCTACGAGAGGCGATCGCCAAAAATGATTTTCAAGCTCGTGGATGCGACGTGGATGCGACCGAAATTTTCATCTCTGATGGATCTAAGTGCGACTGCGGCAACATTCTCGATATCTTTGGGGATGATAACAGCATTGCGGTGACTGACCCTGTCTATCCAGTCTATGTCGATACCAACGTGATGGCAGGCCATACCGGTGATGCTGACGAAAGTGGTAAATATGAAGGCATCACTTACCTGCCGATTAGCGCCGATAACAGTTTTGCCGCCGAGATTCCTTCAGATAAGGTCGATTTGATCTATCTGTGTTCGCCGAACAATCCAACTGGCGCAACCATGACTAAGGATCAACTCAAGGCATGGGTGGACTATGCAAAGGCAAATGGCTCAATCATTTTGTTTGACGCTGCCTATGAGTCATTCATTACCGACGATTCAATTCCACATTCGATTTACGAGATTGAAGGTGCAAGAGAGTGCGCGATTGAGTTTCGCTCTTTTTCTAAGAATGCTGGCTTTACCGGCACCCGTTGCGCACTAACAGTGGTGCCCAAGTCTTTGAAAGGTAAGGCAAAAGATGGCTCCGATATAGAAATCTGGGGACTGTGGAATCGTCGTCAGTCGACCAAGTTTAACGGTGTCTCTTATGTGGTGCAGCGAGCCGCAGAAGCAATCTATTCCGAAGCGGGTCAGCAGCAGACCAAGGAGCTGGTCAGCTTTTACCTGGAAAATGCCAGAATCATTCGCGAACAGCTAACAGCGGCGGGCATTCAGGTCTACGGCGGGGTGAACGCACCCTATGTATGGGTAAAGACACCTGATGGACTCACTAGCTGGGACTTTTTCGATAAGCTGCTGAATGCCTGCAACATTGTGGGCACGCCGGGCTCAGGCTTTGGCGCAGCGGGTGAAGGCTACTTTCGCATATCGGCTTTTAACAGCCGGGAGAATGTGGAAGAAGCGATGAAGCGCATCACTGAAAAGTTCAAGGCGTAACGAGGCGTAATTGGAATACCTTTGAAACTAGTGGATTGCCTGGACAAAAGGCTGCCAGGCTTTCACGGTTTCTAGGATGGTGCGATAGCCAAGGCTGTTGGGATGGATGCCATCTACGCAGAGGCGATCGCACACCCATTCCTCACCTTCTTGGCTCCACTGCTCGAATAAATCTAGATACGAGACTTGATGCGCTTCGCACAGCTGACGGGTGATTTGGTTGTGGCGCTGCTGCTTAGCACGGCTGAAGTACAAGATATTGGCATAGGGCATAGCCGATTCATTCACAGGCACCATGCCTACAAACAAGACAGGACAGAGCTGCCGCGATTGAGTCAGCAGCTGATCGAGCGTTTGCGCGAAGCTATTTACATCTGTGACAGGACGTCCGTTGGTGTGACCAGCCCTAGCGCAGTCGTTGACACCGACTGAGAGGACCAGCAAGTCTGGAACGCGATGGCGCAGTTCGCCGCGATCGCAAAACTCCCTTTCCAACCGCTTAGCAACCTTGGCAACCCCATCGCCGCGAATACCCAGATTGTAGATAATCGGCCCAGACTGCTGCGGATCTAAAGAGCTGCGTCGCAGTCGTTCTACCCAGCCGCCGCCTTCGCTGTCTCCATAGCCATAAATCAGACTGTCACCGATGACAATGACTTTTTTAGGAGTCTTGAGATGGCTTTTCGCTAGGCGGCTTTTCGCTAGGTGGCTCTGGATCTGGGTCTCTGTGGAAGCCTCTGTGTGGGTTTCTTTGTGGGTCTGTGGAAGCGTCGCAACCATAGAGGGCGTTGAGTATGGATACTTTCAATTAACTTCACCAGGAATAGCACGAAGCAAACGGCTTTGCAAATGTTTACATCGCTGTTTGACTTCTCTGGCGTGAGTTCTTTGTGTAGGTCTCTGAGCACATTTTGATAGCAGCGCTTACGGTCAGCTCTATCTATGTTAGATGCTGAATAACCTTGTCTACAAGTGTTTCTGTCCAGTGATCCACGACGCTGGCATCGGCGGCTTCTACCATGACTCTGATCAGCGGCTCGGTGCCGGAGGCTCTCACTAGAACGCGGCCCTGATCGCCCATGGATAATTCTGCCTGTGCGATCACGCTTTGCAAAGCATCACAGCTCTGCCAATCGCACCGAGTATTGGGATTGTCGACACGAACATTCTTTAGCCTTTGCGGATAGGTTTCAAAGCTTTGGGCGACTAGCTCTGGGAGTGAACAATCCGCCTGCTTGAGCAGGTCTGCTAGGTGCAGCGCAGTCAAAATGCCGTCGCCTGTCCAGCTGTAGTGATGGCAGAGGATATGGCCAGACTGTTCACCGCCTAGCATCGCTCCTTGATGAATCATTTCGGCATAAACGTGCTGATCGCCGACTTGAGTACGGACTAATGTGCCCCCTAGCTTTTGCCAGGCTCGCTCGAATCCAAGGTTAGCCATCACAGTTGAAACGATCGTGTTGTTGGGCAATTTGCCTGCTTGATTTAGCGTCTTACCCCAGAAGTAAAGGATGTAGTCGCCGTCAATTACTCTACCTTGAGCATCTACTGCCATGACGCGATCGGCGTCGCCATCAAAGGCAAAGCCAATATCGGCCCGCAAATCGGCGACGGCAGTTTTGAGACTGCCTAGATGAGTGGAACCGCAGTCTACGTTGATGCGATCGCCATCTGGTAAACCGTGCAAAATCACAACTTCAGCGCCCGTCGCGTCAAAGACCTGCTTGGCAACGCGGGTGGCTGCGCCCCAGGCCAGATCCAATACAATACGCATACCCTGTAGATCAAGGTGAGGCTGAAATGGCTGGTGCAGAAAATCGATGTATCGTTCGATTAGCTCGGGTCGCTGATAGGTGCGGCCCCACTGCCTAGCGGTGGTTTCAGTGCGATCGGCAGGTCCGGCTGTAAGTGAGTCTGTTGCGACTAACTCTGAAGGCAAGCCATGACTACGCAGGGCTGACTCAATCTGCTTCTGAACGGTGGTCGATAGCTTAGTGCCCGTGGAATTGAAAAATTTGATGCCGTTGTCTTCTGGGGGATTGTGGCTCGCAGAGATCATAATGCCGCCTGCATTTCCTGCGGCTAGATGGGCGACGGCAGCAGTTGGGCACAGACCCAAATTCCAAACCTCTAATCCTGCTGTGGTGAGCCCGGCAGCTAGACCAGAAGAAAGCATGTCGCTGGAGGTGCGAGAGTCTTGACCGAGAATGATGGGCCCGGTCTCACCCTGGGCTCGTAGCACTTGAGCTGCCCAAAATCCAACCTGAGTAGCCAAAGGCGCGGTCAGCAATGTCCCGGCTTTTCCCCGGATACCGTCTGTTCCAAATAGAGGGGTGTTCGGTAGAACTGGCTGAATGCCGCATCTGTCGACAGGGACAGGGTGGAAGGGCTGTTCTGCTACTAGCTGTCCTTGCGACGTTTGTTTTGTAGCTGATAGATGAGCTGCCACCGAGTTCTGTCTAGCTAGCTTTTGACTAGCCAGTTTCTGGTGAGTTGGACTCTGGACCGGTATTTTTCGATCTTTTGAATTTCCCTTAATTGGAGAACTCACCATTTATTTCACTCCTACAATACAAAGCAGACATCTATAGAATCGTTGCGTACCGGTTGGGGTACTACCTAAGTGTGGAGAATATCACCTTAGACTTAAGATTTATGGTTGATATACCAATTCCTGTCAATTTATTGACTGGTCACTGCTAATAAAAGTTGCTAACCGCTTTGTCTTGCCTGAAAAGGGCTGTAGCTGTTGACTATGTTGAAAGCAAACCCACTATGCCCACTTCGCTCCAGAATTGTTGAGCAGTCTACCTAGTTTTTCTATGCGCTATCCCGTCCAGTTTCAACAAGGCATAGATGAATTCAACAGTAGACAGTTCTATGCCTGTCACGACACACTAGAGGCCATTTGGATGGAGGCTGAGACAATGGAGAAGCCTTTCTATCAGGGAATTTTGCAGATAGCGGTAGCCTTTTATCATCTGGGTAATCTCAACTGGCGAGGCGGCGCGATTTTGCTAGGAGAAGGGATCAACCGGCTGCGCAAGTTTGAACCTGAGTATGAAAGTGTTGATGTGGAAGCGCTAGTAGATCAGGCAGTGGAGTGGTTAACGCTGGTGCAGGCATCCGGTGAAGCGGGACTGAGCGCTTTGATGGACGATCCCCCATTTCCGCTCCCTCAGGTGCGCCAGGTTTCCGGGTAGTCCAGATGAATAGACTGGCCAAAGTTTCAGATAGAGGTGTGTTTAGCCTTAAGGTATGGATATTGGCACTGTTCGCGCTGTTGATGGGCGTCAATCTTTCTTAGTATGGCTTTAGGTGCTTTGATTTTTTGTCTGCATTTCTTTTCGACTAACCTTTCTTTGAACTGACGCATGCTGTATTGGCGATCGCACCCTACTCTTCTACTTTCTTCCTTCCAAAAAGCGATTTCTTCTCACCGTGCCAGACTTAGATTGGCCCAGGTCGCCTGCGGATGCGCGATGGCTTTGCTCCTGCCGCTAGCAACAGCTACTTTGCCGCCAGAGCTGCTGCCAGAGACACTTACAAAAGCTGTGGCTCAATCCGCTGGGGGCGCACTTCAGCTCAAGGCCTCTCGGGTGGAGGCCAATTCCAACACCGGTGTGGTCACGGCTACGGGCAATGTGCGGATTGACTATCCTAGCCGTCAGATCTTTGCGACGGCGGCGCAGGCACAGTACTACAGCCGCGATCAGCGGATCGTGCTCAGCGGCAATGTAGATGTAGAGCAAGAGGGCAATACTCTACAGGCCGAGACGGTGACCTATTTGATTGCAGAAGGTCGATTCGTAGCAACGCCCGGGGCGAACAGTCAGGTGGAGGCAGTCTACCTGTTGCCAGAGGATTCCGCGTCTACCGGTTCGGGAGGGACGTTTGTCCCGCCAGCTCCGATCTCGATTCCGACCCCACCAAACGAATTGCCATCTGAGCTAGGTCCTATCAATGATTGATAATTAGACAGTCTGCCTGATTGCTCAGTCATTAGCGGCTAAATCATTCAATCAATTGCTCGAGTGGTGTCAGCTCATCGGATTCTAATAACTCTAGGCTTTAACTCACTATTATCAGTTCCATGTTGATTCAGTTAGCGAGGTCTCTTTTTTGAAACTCGTGCTCACAAATGTTCAGAAAACATATGGTAGGCGCACGGTTGTCAAAGGGGTGAACCTATCGGTCGCCCGAGGCGAAATCGTCGGTCTGCTAGGCCCAAACGGTGCTGGAAAGACGACGACTTTTTACATGGCAACGGGGTTAGTGCAGCCAGATGTAGGTCAGGTATCGCTTGATGAACAGGATATTACTGGCTTGGCCATGTACAAGCGGGCGCGGCTGGGCATCGGCTATCTAGCGCAGGAGGCAAGCATCTTTCGGAATTTGAGCGTGCGGGACAATCTGCTGCTGGTGATGGAACAGACGAATGTGCCCTACCATCTGCGCAGCAAAAAGTTAGAGCGACTGCTGACGGAGTTTCGGCTAGAGAAGGTGGCGAATTCTTTGGGCATTCAGGTCAGTGGCGGCGAGCGGCGGCGGACGGAGCTGGCTAGGGCGCTAGCAGCAGGGCTAGAAGGGCCGAGGTTCTTGTTTTTAGACGAGCCGTTCGCCGGGGTAGATCCGATCGCGGTATCTGAGATTCAGGCGATTGTGGCAGAATTGCGCGATCGCAACATGGGCATTCTCATCACCGACCACAACGTCCGCGAAACCCTGCAAATTATCGATAGAGCCTACATCATGAGCGAGGGCGAGATCCTCGCCTCCGGCAGCGCCGCCGATCTGTCTGATAACCCTCTCGTCCGTCAGTACTATCTCGGCAAAGACTTCAAACTGTGACTTCTCCTCACTCTATGCCCCTTACCTTCACCCAACGACTCTCTGGCTGGCTGCCGCGCATAACGATCATGGATCGCTATATCGCCAAGGAACTCACTCTGCCCTTCCTCTTTGGTGTAGGTGCGTTTTCTTCTATTGCTGTCTCTATTGGTGCGCTATTTGAGCTGATCCGCAAAGTCGCCGAGGCCGGACTGCCTGCAACGTTGGCATTTGAAATCTTTTTGCTGAGTCTGCCTACCTTTACCGTGCTCGCCTTTCCGATGTCTACGCTGCTGGCCACGATGATGACCTACAGCCGCTTTTCTAGTGACAGTGAGCTGATTGCGATGCGTGCCTGTGGCGTGAGTGTCAATCGCATTGTCATTCCAGCAGTGATCTTGAGCTTGCTAGTTACTGGGCTGAGCTTTTCTGTCAACGAAGTGATTGCGCCAGCAAGCACGCAGCGAGCGGCTGTCTTACTCGCAAAGGCTTTGGACAACGAAAAGCCTCCGTTCAAAGAAGGCAACATCGTGTTTCAGCAGCAGGAGCCTGCCGCCGATGGTTCTGGAGACGAACTGGTGCGGTTTTTCTATGCGCGCAACTTTGATGGCACGACGATGCGCGACATCACGGTGGTGGACTTTTCTCAAGAAGAATCAGAAGACGGGCTAAAGCAGATCGTTAGCGCGGACGCGGCAACCTGGGACTTCTCTCGAAACCTGTGGGAATTTACTAACGGCACTATTTACGCAGTGTCGCCCACTGGTTCTTTTCGGCAGATTATTCGATTTAACAAGCAAGATTTGCAGTTGCCTCGAACGCCTCTAGATCTGGCCAATCGTCCGAAAAAGGAAGAAGAGATGAACATTGCTGAGACGAAGGAGTATCTAAATATCTTGCGGCAGACGGGCGATGAAAGAGCAGTCCGCAAGCTGGCCGTAGCCATTCAAAGAAAATATGCAATTCCCTTCGCCTGTGTCGTGTTCGGTCTAGTCGGTTCAGCAGTCGGCGTACGCCCCCAGCGGACCGGCAAGGCCACTAGCTTTGGTGTCAGCGTAGTCATTATCTTTGGCTATTATCTGCTGAGCTTCATCACCTCAGCAATGGGAGAATCCGGCGTGATTACGCCCTTTCTAGCTGGCTGGTTCCCTTTGTTCTTAGGTCTAAGCGCTGGGCTATTTCTCCTCGCCCAAGCCTCCCGCCAGTAGCTTCTTCCCCTATTCCCAATTATTTCTTCCTACCTCGCCTGTCTCAATCCTCTCCGAAATCCCTAAAGCGTAGGCTGAATCCTCCAGGGACGGAATCCAGCTCGAATGCACTGATCTAAGGCATTATCGACGGTGGTATCTGCGGCATCGCTGATGTCTACTACGCAGTT
This sequence comes from uncultured cyanobacterium, assembly GCA_963793495.1. Classification (GTDB taxonomy): domain Bacteria; phylum Cyanobacteriota; class Cyanobacteriia; order Phormidesmidales; family Phormidesmidaceae; genus Phormidesmis. The sequence continues at coordinate 18,069 of CAWCAI010000014.1, read as the reverse complement.
GCCGTAGCGCTCTGGTAATAGGCTCCGACCGCAGTTCTCTAGCACTTTTGTAGAGGGGGTCTCTAAGAGACTGTCGTGAATGCCGATGGTGCAGTTGGCCACTTCGATAGGGCGGCGCGATCGCCCACAGACAATCAGCGCACTCTCCGACGTTAGCCCAGTAAATTCGCTAACATCAACTACGCAAGCGCCCAACGCTTCTGGATAGCGCGAAGAGGCGCAAGCTGCGATCGCACTACTCTCGGCAATGCCAGCGCCGACCATTCCTACCGTGCATTCAAAATAGTCGGGGTTGGTCGTATAGCTCGGAGCTGCCGCTGTAGCCGTATTCGCTCCTAGCAACATCATGCCGAACGAAACCGCTCCAAACGCTGACGCTGCTACTAGTCTAGTGCCAGCTTTAACCCCGGTCTTGACCAAAGTGGAGGGGAAACGACTAGTCGAAGAATCAGGCGTCAAAAAAGGTTTCATTGGGAGTCTCATTTCTTTTGTTCGCTCTAATCTAATCTACAGTGAATAAAGCGAAGATGACCGATTACGTACAAGCAGGTTTAAAGAGAGGATTTGATATGCACCTGAGCGAAATTACGCACCCTAACCAGTTGCATGGTCTGCCCGTGAGCCAGTTAGAGAAAATCGCGCGGCAAATCCGAGACAAGCATTTGCAAACTATCGCCACCAGCGGTGGCCATCTAGGGCCGGGGCTAGGGGTAGTCGAACTGACGCTAGGACTCTATCAGACCCTCGATCTTGACCGGGATAAGGTGGTCTGGGACGTGGGCCACCAGGCGTATCCTCACAAGCTACTAACCGGTCGCTACAAGGATTTTCATACGCTCCGGCAGCAGCACGGCGTTGCGGGCTATCTCAAGCGGACAGAGAGCCGGTTTGACCACTTTGGTGCGGGTCATGCCTCGACGAGTATTTCGGCGGCGCTAGGGATGGCGATCGCCCGTGATCTTAAAGGCGAAGACTTTAAAGTCGCCGCCATCATCGGCGACGGAGCCTTGACCGGGGGAATGGCGCTAGAAGCTATTAACCACGCCGGCCATCTGCCCAACACCAACATCATCGTCGTTCTTAATGACAACGAGATGTCTATCTCTCCTAACGTCGGCGCGATTCCCCGCTACCTCAATAAAATCCGCCTGAGTCCGCCGATGCAGTTCTTGAGCGATAACCTCGAAGAGCAGTTCAAGCAGCTGCCCTTTGGCGAATCTTTGACCCCAGAGCTAAGCCGCGTCAAAGAAGGAATGAAGCGGCTAGCTGTTCCTAAAGTAGGCGCTGTCTTTGAAGAGCTCGGCTTTACCTACATGGGGCCAATCGACGGCCACAACCTAACAGAACTAATCTACGCCTTCAAAGAGGCGCACAAGCACGGCGGCCCAGTGCTAGTCCACGTCGCTACTGTTAAGGGCAAAGGCTACGAAATTGCTGAAAAAGACCAGGTCGCCTACCATGCCCAGTCGCCATTTGATCTAGAGACTGGGCTGAAGATTCCTGCCAACAAGCCAAAGCCGCCCGGCTATTCCAAAGTCTTTGCAGAAACGCTAACTACCCTAGCGGAGAAAGATCCCACCATTGTTGGTATCACGGCTGCGATGGCGATCGGTACCCGCCTAGACCTGCTACAGGCCAAATTGCCTAAGCAGTATATCGACGTTGGTATTGCCGAACAGCACGCTGTTACCCTAGCAGCGGGCCTAGCCTGTGAAGGGATGAAGCCAGTGCCTGTGATCTATTCCACCTTTGTGCAGCGAGCCTACGACCAGATTGTGCATGATATCTGCATTCAAAAGCTGCCGGTATTTTTGGCGCTAGATAGAGCCGGTATTGTCGGCGTCGATGGTCCGACGCATCAGGGGATGTATGACATTGCCTTCTTACGCTGCATTCCTAATATCGTGCTGATGGCCCCCAAAGATGAGGCGGAGCTACAGCGCATGGTAGTGACTGGCGTTGAATACAACGGTCCGATTGTGGTGCGCTATCCCCGTGGTAGCGGCTATGGCGTGCCGCTAATGGAATCTGGCTGGGAAACGCTGCCGATCGGAAAAGCAGAGGTGCTGCGTCAGGGCGATGATGTGATGCTAGTAGGCTATGGCGCGATGGTGTATCCGGCGATGCAGACCGCTGAGATTTTGGGTGAGCATGGCGTGGAGGCGACGGTGATCAATGCCCGCTTTGCCAAACCTTTGGATACGGAGCTGATGCTGCCGCTAGCTGAAAAAATCGGCCGGGTAGTAACGATGGAAGATGGCTGTATCAAGGGAGGTTTTGGCTCGGCGCTGGCAGAAGAGCTAAGCGATGCAGAGCTGACACCTATGCTGCTGCGTCTCGGCGTGCCGGATATTCTAGTCGATCATGCCTCGCCCGATCAGTCTAGAGCGGAGCTGGGTTTGATGCCTGCGCAGATGGCAGAGCGCGTGCTCAAAAAGTTTGGGCTGGGCAAGGTGGCTTTAGAGGTTGCTGGAAAGGTTTAGCCTGGGCTTGTGGCCTATGTGATCGCAGATCACAGATACATCAAAAGACCTATCCTGCTTCTGAACGTGGGGTAGGTCTTTTCTTCTGACGAAGGGCGACGATTTGCCGGATTATGCGACCTAGCAGGCGGCCGAGTGAGTCATTCTGGCGGCTGCCCTGGGCCAAATCGACCAGAATGCAGCTCGATCCAGCGATTAGCGCAGCTGATCCCAGTGTGAATAGGACTAGAGAGATGACAATTAGACTGTCGAAATCGAAGAGCGATCGCAGACTTAACGCCAGCAGACTAACGCCGAAGACAATCAGCGCTGTATGCAGCGTCAGCATCCCCACATGGCTCCACTGATATTGGTAGTTGAGCTGAAGTCGATAGTCTCTTACCCGTTTGAGACTAGCTTTGATATCAGCTTTGCTTAGGTCTGGCTTGCTCGGGTCTGGCCTGTTTGAATCTGGCCTGTTTGAATCTGGCCTGTTTGAATCTAGCTGGTTCGGGTCTGGTGAGAGGCTGATGTCTGTTGGGGAATGGGTAAGCTGCTGATAGCGCAGCTTTACTTGATGCAGCTGCTGCAATAGCGCGTTTTGTCGGAGCCATGCGCCGCCTAGCAACCCTGCTGACAACAGCATCATTAATGCCGAATTGAGAATGAGCAAGATGAGCTGGTTAGTTTGTTCGATACTCATAGGTCAAAGAGACGTCAGCACAAAAAAGAACTGGCTATCGGCTAACTGTATTCAGCCAATGGCGCGTCACACCGCTCTATTTTAATACGAGTCGATAACGACCACAGCCAAGCAGAGCGACATGATTGAGTAGCTGGTTCAAATGTACTAAATTATTTTTGTAAGCACAAGTGTAACGACATCAGCTTTGAATTTCGCAACCACAATGTTTTGATAAATGAAGTGTCCTGCGAGCTAGCCCATGGCTTTCCAATCTAAGCGATCGCGCATCTTCCTATTTTTTATCATTGGTTTTGGTGTGGCTCTAGTCGCGGCGCTGCTGAAGAGTGCGATCGCCTGGATTGCCGATATCTATCTCTACTCCTTGCCTTGGGTCGGCGGCTTTTTGCGCAGCATTGAGCTGGCCGAACTCTCCAACCTGCTGGCCTTCGCCCTGTTAGGCGGCGGCATCGGCTCTGCTACCTACTTCCTACCCCGCCGCTGGAACCACAAAGCCAAACTTGCCCTACTCGTTTTTCTAAGCCCCTTTGTCTTTAGCGCCAGCTACCTCACCCAGCAAAACCTCTGGATTAGAAAAGTCGCTGCCAGCGCCGACACCACCTACCAACAAGCTAGAGACATTACCAACCGCTTTCTAGAGCGCGAAACAGGCAACCAGGGCTTCTTCGGCTACTTTCCCTTCAGCACTCGCCTATCCGACTTACCCGTGCAGCGTGACATCCTAGACTCCGACCTGGCCGAAACTCCCAACGATCTGCTCACCGAAGAATTAGCTAGCTACGACGACCCTAGAGCAGACGCCATGGCCTTTATCTTTAAGCGAGTCGGCTGGTTCATCCGCTTTATGTACATCACCATCGCCGTTCTGACTGGCCTAATTTACTACTTCAAAGGCTGCGACTGGGCCGAAGACACCCACCAACGCACGGCCAACAGCTCCCCCACCGCTAGAAAACCCAAGATCCCTTGACTCACCCAGCCTCACCGCCAGTCCCTTCGAGCACAGCTTCTCGCGTTTCCGGTCCGCCTTCTCTAAGCGCAATGGTATTAGCCGGTGGCCGCAGCCGACGCATGGGAAAAGACAAAGCGCTCTTACCGATGGCAGACGGCCAGCCCTTACTGCTCAAAACCGTCCAGTCCGCCCGCTCACTGACTTCAAACGTCATCGTCGTCACCCCCTGGCCAGCGAGATATCAGGCGCTGCTACCAGACACCGTAACCTTTGTTAAAGAACCCCTCCCCCCTGCCACCCCATCCGAGTCCGCAATCTCAGCTGGACCGCTCAGTGGCTTTACCTACGGATGGCAAGCCGTTTCCTCTGACTGGTGTCTCCTTCTAGCCTGCGACCTGCCCTATCTAGACCCTGCCGTCATGCAGCGCTGGTGGAGCTGGCTCCAAGAAGAATTAATCAGTAAAGAGCTAGTCAGAAAAACGCTAGCCGACCAGAGCAAAGACTCACCTCTGCCGATGGCTTCACTAACTTCGGGTAAAAGAGGCTGGGAACCCCTATGCGGCTACTATCATCGCCGCTGTATCCCCTCACTTGTTCAGTATCTAGACAGCGGCCAAAAGTCTTTCCAGTCGTGGCTATCAAAAGTCCCTATCCTGTCCTACCAGTCAGTCCCCAAACGCATGCTGTTCAACTGCAATACCCCTACCGACTGGGTGATTGTAAGTCCCCCTTCCTCCAGAGGTTGAGCGCGGTCGAAGCCCCCCATTCTCCGCTTGCGAAGTAACGTTACGAGATATGAGTTTTTCTGTTCTTAAGCACTGTTCAGGTCGCAAACGCAGGCTCTTTTTTATCCCTTCATTCTCGCTAAAGCCTTTTGGATTGGCACTTTGCTCGAATATTAAGCTGTGTAATGTTTTTCTCAGGCGATCCCGTGCGGCGTCCCTCGCTCCTCTATGATTGAACAATAATTATTTGCAGCTGTTCACAAAAGTCTGGAGATTCAAGCGTGGCTCTTCCGTTATTGACCTATCCCCCCAAAAGTCAGAACCAGCGGGTTGAGGGATATACCGTACCAGGTGATGACCAGCCCACCATCTATAGTGCTGAAGCTCTGCTCGAGTACAGCGAAATGACTGAGCTGATCAACGCAGCTTACCGTCAGATCTTTTTCTACTGCTTCGAGGCAGACAAGGAGCCTTTCCTAGAATCACAGCTTCGCAACAGTCAGATTACCGTGCGCGACTTTATCCGGGGTCTGATGCTGTCCGATACGTTCTTGCGTAACTACTATGCCAAGAACAGCAACTACCGCTTTGTAGAGCAGTGCATTCAGCGGGCATTGGGCCGCGATCCTTACAACGAGCGTGAGAAGATTGCCTGGTCTATCAAGATTGGCACAAAGGGTGTTGAGGGATTCGTCGACGAGTTGTTAGACAGCGACGAGTACATGGAGAACTTCGGCTACGATATCGTGCCTTACTATCGTCGTCGGATACTGCCTGGTCGCGAGATTGGACAGCGTCCGTTTGACATCAAGTCTCCTCGCTACGATGAGTACTACCGCAATATCCTGGGCTTTCCTCAGCTCGTATGGCAAGAGGAAGTTCGTCGCTTCAAGCCTCAGGAGCAGAAGGCCAGCGCTGGTAATCCTTCTCTGTACTTGGATATGGCTCGCAGTGTCAATCCAAAGGCTGCACAGGCACCTCGTACGAATCTTTCTTCTATCAACATTGGGGCGACCGTGCCCTTCCGCAAGCTAGGCGTTCCTGTCGGTCCTGATTCTCAGAGCTAACTCTGGGATCTCAACAGAGCGATAGACGCTTGCCAGTCCTTTCCTCAAAAGGTTATAGGCCGAGATGGGTTTTCCCCGTCTCGGTTTTTTTGGGCTGTAAGTGGCTGATAATCTTACTAGTGATGTTCCGAGAATTGGCATGAACATGCGCGAAATCGCTTTGGAGCCGCAGGCGCAGGTTGGAGAGCTATCTGAAAGGGGTGCTCAAAATCGCTGGGCTTTTCTAGTAGGGATTAATCAGTACCGCGACCAGCGGTTCTCGAGGCTGCAATACTGTGTGAACGACGTGACGGTGTTGAAGCGGGTGCTGGAGCAGGTGAGTTATACGGTGATCTGTCTACATGATGGTGATGCGATTTCACCTAGAGATCGGCTCTTTCCTGTGCGTGAAAATATTGAGCATGAGCTGAAGCAGCTGTGTGACCAGATTGAGGAGGATGATTTGCTACTGGTGTATTTTGCCTGTCATGGGGCTCGGCAGGGCGATCACACCCCTCGATTGGTGACGGAAGATACGCGAGCTACTGATATTGAGGCACGGGCGATCGCAATTTCCGATCTGGAAAACTGGATGCGATCTAGCGGTGCCAAACGGCTGGTGCTGATGATCGATGCCTGTCATATGGGCGCGGGCACCGATCAGCGGGTGGGTGGCGTCGATCCAGAATTTGTGCGGAATGTGTATGAGCTAGCGGAGGGATTTGCCTTTTTGGCGGCGAGTACGGCGGCGCAGACGGCCCGAGAGCTAGGGGGTATGCAGCATGGATTGTTTAGCTATTACATTTTGCAGGGGCTGGCTGGGGCGGCGGTGCAGCCAGAACTGGAAATGGTGACGGTGGGTTCATTGCAGCGATACGTGCTCAATGAGATGAGAAAGCAGGGCGTGAGCGATGGGATCAATCAGCAGCCGATGGGCAGAGCGGACGGCAATCTGGGCGATATGGTATTAGTAGATTTGCGAAAGGGTGACTCAGAGGGAGTAAGGTCTTTATTTCCAGAACAGCATGAGCTACAGGAAACAGCTTTAGCAGGTTCGTATTCAGATAAGGCAGGACGATTGAGGAAGGAAATTGAGCTATTGCAGAAAAAGCTGGAGAGGTGTTTTGAAAGTCGGTTGACGACTGATGACCCGGTGCGAGAAGTGACGCTCGAAAGGCTCGAAGAAAATCTGGAACGAGATATTGCCGATAAGAGAAGGCAGTTGGCCGAATTAGATTGATCTGCTTTGATTTTTATATTTTTGGATATTTTTAAAGGCTTCTGAGGTTTCTGTGGATCGGCGCGAAAGGTTAGAGAAAGAAATTCAACGTCTGCAAGAAAATCTGGATGCGTGTTTTGAAAAGCGTTTAGGTACCGATGACCCGGTAAAGGAAGTTACTTTAGAAGCGCTTGAAAATCAGCTGGAAGAGAAAATCGAAAAAAAGCAGCGCGAGCTAAATGAATCCATCGATGCGCCAGCCAGCCAAAATTTGAAAGCTCTGAATCTTGAAAAGGGACTGTGCAGCGTTGACTTTGAAATGGCTAGAGAACGTGTTCATACCTTGATGAACGCGTTGGATGATAGCGAAGAGGGATCGGCTTTGCTGCTGCTAGAGCGGTGTTTTGAGATGGAAGGCAATTTGTTTCTGAAGAGCCTGCGGGATAGCTTGGCTGCGAGAGCGGGGCAATTGCGAGAGTTCCCTATGGAGTTTCCGCCGACGATGCCTGCTGATGAATTAGCCTTTTTAAGCCTCTTGGGAGGATACTTACAGCTTAATTTTGAAGAAAGCAATCTTGATAGAGCGCAGCACTTGAGTGAGACTGCTGATTGCGTTGTGAAAGAGATTGCGAAGGGGTTGCAGCCGGGAACTACGGTGCTGATTTCTCTGAGAAACTGGCGAAAAATTGCGATTGATGCTCAGCCTGTTTTTCTTGACTGGTTTATGAAAACGTTTTGGTGCAGGCTGGTAGCTGCTGTCACTGAAGTGAGGAAGGAGTATTCTCCTAAAGTGTTTTTTGTGATTGTTGTAGATGAGGCGATGTCTGAGCCTTGTCAATCGTCTGGATATTTCTGTGAGGACGAAGAACTGGATGCCCGTAAGATTGTGCGACTGCCGCTAGGCTATTGGACTCAGGAGGATATTCGACGCTGGCTGGCTGGCTATTCGATGAAGCTGAGGAACACAGAGAGGGATGAGTTAGTGAGTTATATCTTTCATGAGAAGGTCGAGGATGCCCCGTTGAATATTCGTAGGCTACTTGAGATTGAGCATGCCAAGGCAACTTTTTGAGAGGTGGATAAGTTGGCAGATAAGAGATTTTTTACAGGTGATTTGAGTAATCGGCCCGCGCTGGTTTCTCCTGATGCGCATGCTCGCTGTGAGCCCTATTTGGCTTCGCCGATGCTGGTGACGGCGGTTAATTTGGCGATTTTCTTGCAGCGGCCACTGCTGCTGGAGGGGGAGGCGGGCTGTGGAAAGACCTGTTTGGCTTCGGCGATCGCATACGAACTCGGCTACCCACTCTACCGCTGGAATATTCGATCTAAAACGCAGTATCGAGAAGGACTGTACGAATATGATGCGCTGCTGCGGTTGCATGATGTGAATCTGAGCCAGAAGCTAGGGAGTGAGGTCGTCGTGGAGGGCGATCGCACTATCGACCCCAGCAAAGTAGACAGATACATCGACTACAACGTGCTTGGTAAGGCCTTTCAGCAGGAAGAGTGTCCGGCGGTGGTCTTGATTGATGAAATTGACAAGGCCGATCTGGATTTTCCGAACGATCTGCTAACAGTGCTGGAAAAGCCCTATGAATTTACGGTGCGAGAGAAGCAACAGACGATAGCGGCTAAGCATCCGCCGATTGTGATTATTACCAGCAATAAGGAAAAGGGGAATCTGCCTGCGCCTTTTCTGCGGCGATGCGTCTATCACTATATTGAGTTTCCAGCCGACCCAGCATCGCTGAGAAGGATTGCTGAGATTCACTTTCAGTTGACCGGCGAGGCTAGGGACGGGGCTGGAGATACGCGAACTGATGCTGAGGCGGTGATGCCGTCTGCGGCGTTGGTGGATGTAGCGATCGCAAGATTCATCCAAGTTCGTCAGCAGAAGGGACTCTCTAAGCTGCCGGGGACGAGTGAGTTTTTGGACTGGCTGGGGACGCTAGCTGGCTTTGGTGCGAACTTTGGTCAGGAGCCCTATTCGGCTGAGGTTTTGGCGGCGCAGACTGGGCCGCTGCCGTATCGAGAGCTGCTGTACAAGCTGCGGGGCGATTGGCGAAATTCAGGCTTTACGGCGGCGTCATGAGTTTGGACTGGGCCGATCGGGAGCTGCTGGTAGAAAAGGCTTTTGCGCTTTTGCGTAGGAGTGGGTTTCAGCTGGGGATGGAGGAGTATCTGGCGGGGTTGGCGCTGGTCTCTGACCAGGCGGAGGGGTTGCCTTTTGTACAGAATTGGGAGGGACTGGTGCAGGCGCTGAAAATGATTTGGTGTAGTTCTCGCTCTGAGCAGGAGCAGTTTGAGCCGATTTGGGAGAAGGCTGTTGTGGCTACTGAATCGGAGAGTTCGGTGGTGGTGGAGATCGACGATAGTGAGCCGCTGCCACCGGAGCCTGATTTTGTCATCCCACCAAGAGTAGCTCCGCCACCAGCAATGCCTTTGCCTGTGATAGAGAAAGCCGATGCGTCTGCGCTAGAGCCGATGGCACAGCCGGTGAAGTCGCCGTTTACACCTGCGGAAACCGATCGTCCTTTGGATTTGCAGCGCTATTGGCCGGTGTCGCGGCGGTCGATGAGCTATGGCTGGCGGTATCTGCGGCGGACGGTGTTAGAAGGCCCGGCGGATGTGATGGATGTGGCAGGGACGGTGCAGCAGACGGCACATCAGGGATTTTATCTGCGTCCGGTGATGCAGCAGCGGCGCTATAACCGGTCGCAGCTGCTGCTGTTTGTTGACCAAAACGGGTCGATGATGCCGCTACATCAGTTTACTCGTGAGATCGTGGATACGGCTCTGCATGAGAGTGGTTTGTCGGAGGGACAGGTGACGGTTTGCTATTTCCACAATGCGCCGGCTAAGTATGTTTATCTAGATAGCTTTTTGAAGGAGCCGGTAACGCTGGCGGCAGTGCTGGCGGCTTGTGATGAGGATACGAGTGTATTGGTGGTGAGTGATGCCGGGGCGAGTCGGGGCTATCGGCAGCTAGATCGGATTCGGAAGACGACTGGGTTTTTGCGACAGATGCGGCAGGCGACTTCGCTGTATGCTTGGCTCAATCCGGTGCCGATGGAGCGCTGGGTGGGCAGTTCGGCGGAGATGATTGCGAAGTTGGTGCCGATGTTTCAGATGGATGATGACGGGCTCAGTGATGCGATTGATGTAGTACGCGGTTTGAGAGTGCAGCGCCTTTGAATTGGGGTAGAGATGGATGGCGAACAATGCGCTGACGGGTGATCTAGATATAGAAACGCGGGAAGAACGGGCGGCGCGACGGGTCGATCGGTTTGTGGCGCGGTTTTCTGAGAACTACCTAGAGCTAGTGTGTCATGCAGCGTTGCCGCTAGTGCTAACGCCGGAGCTGGTAAGCTATTTGCGCGATGAGTTTTTGTCGGAGCTGCCTTGGATGGCGGAGGTGGATTTGCTGCTGTCGGATTTGTGCTCGCCAGTCGGGTATGAGCTGTATGCGATGGATATGGATGTGCGGGCCTATGCGCTGAAAACTCGTACCCAGAAGTTTGATCAGCAGCGGATGGGGGAGGTGGCGAATCTATTGATTAGCTATGTGAAGTATCTGTCGCAGCATGGTTCGCAGATGAGCGGTCGCGAGCTAGAAAACCAGCAGTGGGCGGCGCTGATGGGACTGGGCAAAGCGAAGCAGAAAGAAGCGGTTGATCAGATCGTGGCGCGATTTCAGAGCTATGGTGCAGCGGGGGCTCAGCTTGGCGCTGAGCTGGTGCGTCCGGCGGAGTTGACACAGCTAGCGCAGCTAATTGAGTCGTTTTCTGGGCAGTTGGATGACTATCCGGTACTCGTGGAGTTTGCAGCGTTGGTGAATGATGTGCTGCTGCACAATGCGGCGATCGATAAGGCTCAGCTAGAGCAGGTATATGAGGTGGGGACGGGACAACGATTGGCGCTGCCAGCGGCGGTGAAGGCAAGGCTGCGGGATCGGAATCGCGTTCAGCCTCTGTCGATATCTACTCAATCACAGTCTTTAGGCATCACAGACTTCAGCGTAACTGATAGCTCTTCTCCTGATGAAGTTGTGTTAATTACTGGGTTTCCGCTGCTGGAGGTACTGAGCTTTCAGAAGGGAGATTTAGTAGAAGTCGATTCACTGGAAAAGGACAGCAGTGAGGTTGTTGGTGAGCGTCTGTCACTAGGTGTATTTCAGTTTGAGTCAGCGAAAATAGAGCGCCAGCGAGGAAGATTGCATTGGATTGTAACGAAGCAGCAGGCCCAGGCACGCAGATTTAGTGAGAGGCTGACGGAAGATCTATCACTGGAGATGGTAGTGATTCCTAGCGGACGCTTTCTGATGGGTTCTCCAGAGGATGAGCCGGAATGCTTTTTTGTGGAGTTCCCTTTACATAAGGTGTTTGTGTCTGATTTCTTGATGAGTCGGTATCCGGTGACTCAGTCTCAGTGGCGATTTGTAGCAAGCTTGCCGCAGATCAATCGAGAGCTAAATACTGAGCCTTCTAGTTTCACCGGTGAAAGACTTCCAGTAGAACAGGTGTCTTGGTATGAAGCAGTGGAGTTCTGTGATCGCCTCTCTAGTCACACCAATAATCAATATCGCCTGCCTACCGAAGCCGAATGGGAATATGCCTGTCGCGCTGGTACTACTACGCCTTTTCACTTTGGGGCAACTGTCTCAACTGATTTGGCAAATTATCGAGGCAAAGACAATCCAGAATATAACTGGTCTGGTTCTTATGAAGGTGGACCCAAAGGTGTTTATCGAAAAAAGACGACACCTGTAGATCACTTTGAATATGCCAATAGCTTTGGGCTATCTGATATGCATGGCAATATATGGGAGTGGTGTCAAGACCACTGGCATAAAACCTACACAGATGCTCCGGTTGATGGAAGTGCTTGGTCAACTAAGGCGGAAGATACAGATCGGCTGATACGCGGTGGTTCTTGGATCTTTTACCCATGGGATTGTCGCTCCGCGTCTCGCGTCAATCTTGCACCTGATAACCGTTCGAACTATGTCGGTTTTCGTGTATGTTGCTCGGTTTCTAGGACTTGACTAACCTTTACTCTTCTCGCTTGAGTAGCAAGTGAGGATGAGGTTTTCTAGCAGAGTGTAAAGATCCCCAACCATACGGTCGCCTAGCTGAAACTTGCGGGATTTTGACAGGCGGTTGAGCAGAGGGACATACTACTCGATCAAATCATAGGTCTTTTGAATGATCGGCAGTTCGCTTAGCATATTTTGAAGGGTGATGGCTTTAAAGGCTTTGAGACCCTTCAGCATCTAAGACATTTGCATAGAAAAACGTTCAGGTGCTTCGCTGCATAATTTTCGTACGCTCATAAACGATTTTCTCAAGCGTCTGCACGATTCTTCCAGGCTCTATGCTTTTTACAAGCGTCTGAACAGTCTTTCTGAGCTTCGCAATAGTTTTTGCAAGCTGTGCGACCTACTCTTCGAAGCGCCTGAACGGTCTTCACAGGCTGCTAAACGACTTTTCTGTAAAAAGGCTGTATTCCAAAGCGCGGAGTCATAGCCCCCTACTCTCCAGCTCACCCCTTGACTCAAATCCAAAATCCGCCTATCTTCATTAGCTAGGTTGTGACATCGCGCACAGTCCCTACTCAGAACTCAACTGGCTGAAGCACGATCGGCAGGTGGGCAAACACCCGCCGAATCGCTAACTCCCAAACTGAATGAGCAGTCTGGCAGCTGAGGCACAATGTACCTTAGCTACCCCGATTTGCATACATCTTGTGGGGTAGCTGACGTTCATTTGAGTTCTGGTTTCCTGCTCAAACTCATCTTGTGGAGACCAGGCCTCATGTTTATACCGACTGCGGACGCTGCGGCGTCCACCCTTGCTGCTACGTCTACTTCTGCTGAATCTAGCTCTATTGCGCCTACCCATTCCGAACCCGCCGTCCCCGTGCCCTGTGCGCCTATCGCCCAGCAGCACGTCCGGCATCTGCTATTCGGCACCCTGCCCACCGTGCAAGCCATCATCCGGCTATTGCATCAGATAGGCTACGCCGAAGTCAACGACTGGAGCCGTCCAATTTCTACCGGCAGACCCAACGAAGTAATGGCAATCTTAACCAAGCGAGTCGTAACAGAGTAAAGGTGATGCTAAGCTTTTTGGCCCGGGTATCCGAAGATAAAACCGGGCCAGTCAGCTTGGTAGGGAAACCGAAGACTTGACTGGCTCATCCAAAAATGAAAAATGCTGCCCACTTAACGTTACCGGCAAACAAGCCTGGAAACGGCTAGCTATGTCACTGACCTTACGCCGCACAGATGCCACCGCCCGCTACTACACAGAAACACTAGATGGCACAGGTGTAGCTATCCCCCTGCAAATGCTGCTGATTCCGGCTGGCAGGTTCATTATGGGCTCTCCAGTTGATGAGCATCAACGCGAAGCAGATGAGGTGCAGCACGAGGTCTCGGTTCCACCGTTTTTCATGGGTCGCTACCCAATCACTCAGGCCCAGTGGCGAGTCGTCGCGAGCTTTCCGCAGGTGAATCGAGCGCTGAAGGCAGATCCTGCACATTTCAAAGATGACAATCGGCCTGTAGAGCAGGTGTCTTGGTATGACGCAGTAGAATTCTGTGAACGTCTTTCTGCCCACACCAGCCGTCCATATCGTCTACCCAGCGAAGCCGAATGGGAATATGCCTGTCGTGCGAACACAACCACTCCTTTCCACTTCGGTCCCACTTTGACCACAGAAATCGCCAACTACAATGGCAACTACACCTATGCGAACGGCTCGAAAGGTAAGTATCGAGAGGAAACCACACCTGTGGATCACTTTGGCATCGCTAATGGTTTTGGCCTGTGTGATATGCATGGAAACGTGTGGGAATGGTGCAAAGACCACTATGGCGAGTATGACCAAATACCTACGGATGGCAGTGCCTTTTCAGCTGAGGAGAAAGGGGCTAGCCGCGTAATACGTGGCGGTTCTTGGGTCTATCAGCCAGCGCACTGTCGCTCGCATTGGCGTGACAAAGTTGTGCCCACCGACTGGGTCTATAACATCGGTTTTCGGGTTTGTTGTTCGGCCCTCAGGACTTAATTACCCTTTACCTTTATTGCCCTTTTGCCCTCTACCTCTTCTCGCGTGTAGCGCGATCACGTTTTTTCCCAGTGCGAGTCTTGTCTGCTAGTATTCTGGAGCCTCGAAATATCAGCGCTACAACAGCTACAGAGATTGGAAGGAGCACTCTAGTGCTAACAAGTCCTCAGCTCAGCAGTACACAGCCTATTAGGGTTGCCTTTACATTGCCTGCAAGCACTGCATCTATGCTTGACTCAAAAGGTCAGCAAGATGCTTCAAGATCCTTAGAACCTGTTCTAGATCCTGGTCCTGTCCGAGGATGAACTGACGCGATCGCCCGTACACAACCCTCCCTTCAAACGCCAGCTTCAAAAACACGAAATCCGTCCCATTCGTCACCAACCCATACACAGGGTGCGCCCTCTGTGGCGTCGCCAGCATATAAGACAATATCTGTGGAACGCCCACCTGCAAAGAAAAAGTGGCCCGCTTCGATTCGATCACCAGTAACCAAAGCGCCTCTTTCAGCACCAAAATATCAATTCGCCCCTGCACAATCAGCTCATCATCAGCCGATTCAATCCCAACAGATTCCTCTGTACTGACATAGAAAGGTGGCAAAAACAGTCCCGCTAGATCGATCAGCGGTGCCAACACAGCCAGCTTCACCGTGTTCTCTCGAACAGAACGTCTTTCCAGGTTGGCAACCGAAGCAGTCACCCTATCTAGCCGCTGCTTTTCTGCATCAGTTAGATCCGGCAGCGCGCGTTGCCACTCCGAAAAGAACGCAGGATCGTCAGTCCGCTCCAGCTCAAACTTCTGTTCAAGATCATAGAGCGTTACTTTGCTCGCAGAGACGGTTTGTACCATCTGAGTCTCCTCCTGCTGTTGGTATTGCTATATTAGCGCTGGCGCGATCGCAACTGCCCCAGCAGCGTCTTCCACCTTTTCGGCAAAGGCGCTTCTGCCGACACCACCGCTCGCGTCACTGGATGACTCAGCGTCAGCCGAAACGCATGTAGCGCCTGACCCGGCAGCTTTGCCCCCGGAAACTTCCCCGATCCATACTCCGGATCGCCAATCATCGGCAACCCCAAATAAGTACTGTGAACCCGGATCTGATGCGTTCGCCCTGTCTCTAGCTGAAAATGCATCAGCGTATAGTTGCCTAGTCGCTCCACCGTCTTCCAATGTGTCACCGCCCTCCGTCCGCCCTCCTCCACCGGCAAAATCGACATCTTTTTTCGATGCTTGGGATGGCGACCAATCGGCTGATCCACTGTCCCCTGCTCCGCCTTCGGTGCGCCGTTGACAATACCCAAATACTCACGCCGAGCCGTCTTCGCCTGAATCTGCGCCTGCAAACTCTGCAATGCTAGCTCCGTTTTCGCCACCACCATCGCACCCGTCGTATTCTTGTCCAACCGGTGAACAATGCCGGGCCTTTGAACGCCGCCGACGCCTGTTAGCTGCTCACCACAGTAAAACAGCAGCGCATGAACCAGTGTCCCGGTTGCGTGACCTGGCGCAGGGTGAACCACCATACCAGCAGGCTTGTTAATAATCAGCAGCTGATTGTCTTCGTAGAGAATATCCAGCGGAATATTCTCGGGCGTAAGCTCGTAGGGCACGGCTTCCGGAATAGTCAGCGTAACGCGATCGCCCGCACCAACCAGTTCTTTCTTGCGATCGCACACCTGCCCATTCACCAGCACCGCCCCCTGCTCAATCAGCTGCTGCACCCGATTGCGAGAAAGCTCTCCGTTATCTGCCAGCCACCGGTCTAACCGCTCCGATACCCCCCACCCAACCGTCTGCTCACTCATCATTCATTATTCGTGGCTCTCCAATGCTCCCCATTCACAGGCGAAGCCGGAGCCAGCAGCGGCTGCAATTCCACCACTGCGCCAATCACTGCGATCGCAGGCGCTTCAAATCCAGTCTGCGCTACCTGCTCTACAATATCGCCCAGCGTCCCGGTCAGCTGTTCCTGCTCGGGCCTGGTCCCCCAGCGTATCAGAGCAACTGCTGTAGTTTCTGGCAAACCCGCTTTGATCAATGACAGAGTAATGTTCGGTAAGTTGTGTACGCCCATGTAGACGACGATGGTTTCTGCCGCCTGTGCGATCGCGCTCCAATTCACATCCGGTCGATACTTCCCTGCCGCCTCATGCCCTGTTACGAACATCACCGAAGTGCTGTAGCCCCGGTGCGTCACCGGAATCCCCGCATACGCAGGCGCAGCAATCCCTGCTGTAATTCCTGGCACCACCTCAACTGGCACCCCCGCCGCCATCAGCTCTGCCATCTCCTCACCGCCCCGGCCAAACACAAACGGATCGCCCCCCTTCAGACGCACCACTACCGCCTGCTCATGGGCCTTTTGCAGCAGCACCCGCGTAATCTGCGCTTGAGACATCGAATGTCTGCCCCGTCGCTTGCCCGCATGAATTCGCTCGGCCTGGGGATTAATCCAGTTCAAAATCGGCTCGCTCACCAGCGCGTCATACACCACTACATCAGCGCACTCGATCAGCGTCTTTGCCTTCACTGTCATTAACCCCGGGTCGCCCGGACCCGCACCGACTAGGTAGACCTTCCCAATTGGCGGCCGCGTTGGCTGATATGAAGTTTGGAGTGCAGCGTTCGAGGCAGGTAGGTTGGAAGGCATAAGTAGCATGGTGGAGGCTAGGCATCATTCAAGCAAATTTACCTAGATTAAATTGCCATCTGTTATACGCCTCGTAAGTCCTCTATTATCTATCAAATTCCACACTTCGATCCAGCTATGCACTAATTAAATCGACTACTAGATCGGCGACTTCATTGGTTGCTCCTAGCGTCGGCAATAGTCGAAACTGTACTTTTGGAAAGCGTTCGGCGAGTTCCTCTGTGCGGCGGGCGATCGCATCGGTAATTCCCCCCGAAAATAGAAAATAAGGCAAAATCGTCAGCTGCTGACAGCCCTGCTGCATCAGCTCGATCACCTGCGACTCAATATCCGGCGGCGTCGCCCAATAAGCCACCTTCGTATTAATTCGCTTCGCCAGTCCCTGAACAGCTTTGTTTCCCTTCTTCCGGCGGCTGCCATGAGCCACTAGCAGAGACCCCTCAGCTTCTACCGAAGTCAGCCGGTTTTCCAACACCTGATGGATGTCTTCGTGACTGCCCAGATGCGGACACAGCGTCAGCCGCAAAGATCCCTCTAGCATGTCTTCAGCCGCTTCTATCTCCTTTGGAATATCCTCCATCACATGAACCCCAGACATCAGAAAAACCGGCAGCAGCTTCAGCTCTTTCACCCCTGCCGCCTTCAGCCGCCGCCCAAACTCATGAATCTGCTCACTCAAGGGCCGCGCCGCCAGCTCCAAACAGGCCGTTCCGACAATCACCTCCGAACTCACCTGAACCGACTTTTCCAGTCGGGGCTTAGTCAACAAAGACGTTGTACCCGGTGAGAAAGCCGCAGACGGCCGCTCATGCTTCGATCTGCCACGCTCGAAATCGTCAGAATTTTCGCCTCTCAAAGTAGTTTCTAGCTGCGATCGAACTAAATCTGCCAATCGATTCATCGCCTCCTGGGGACGAGGATCGCGGCTACCGTGCGAGATGAGTAAGTATGCAGTTGAAGCGACTACTGGTCTCAAAGCAAACCCCTATTGTATGTGTAGATGCTTAGATCTATTGATATCGATTTTTTGAAGATGTGACTCATTAATGTAAATTATTAAAGATTTGATTTACAAAGTGATGTATCAGAAGTTGCATTTTTCCGCCTTTTTCGCTCGCAGCTTTATAATTAGCCCACAAAATAGAAAGTCTGAACGAAGGTAGAGTTTAATCAAAAAGCGGTGCTATACTAAGGACCGGTTATGGCGAGCGTGGCCAAGTGGTTAAGGCAGTGGATTG
>CAWCAI010000013.1:0-490088 GCA_963793495.1 uncultured cyanobacterium | reverse complement strand
TGATTCCACCATTCGCGGGTTCAAGTCCCGTCGTTCGCCCTTCTTTTCTGGATGCTTAGGCGACTGAAGGAGTTGGCCTACAGATCAGGGCGGGCTCAGGCTAATTACTGTACCCCTGTTAAGGTGACCGTTTGTTCTGGTTTTGGTTTAGCAGCCGAGCGGTCGAAACATGAGGGTGTTTTGGATCATATTTGTTCTTTTTGACGGTCTTCTTAGGGCCTCTGGGTGAGGACTTGAAGCGTTTGAGGTCAACTTTTGCGGCCCAGGCTTTCAAGGAATGGGCAAACGGTTCAATCGCCATCTGCTCAAACAGTTTCCACTCGGGAGGTGGCAGCGCAATCATCATGCCTCGAAAGGTTCCCTGCACTTCTTCAACAACATAGAAGTTGGATAAGCCTGCCTCAATTTTGCCCACCCCGTGAACGGCTTTGAGAGCAGCTTTGAGCGTCGATAAAATATTGAAGGCAACGATAGCCATACAAAAGACGAATAAGGCGGCCCTGGGATAGCCCAAGGTGTTCAGCTCACAGGAGAAAACATCGGTGACCACTTGAAACATCTTTTCGACACTCCAGCGCTCTAAATATAGGTCAGTGACCAATACAGCGGTCGCTACCGTGCTCGGTAAATTCGTGAAAATAGCGACTTCGCTATCGCCATGACGGGTCGATTTAGCCAGGTTGATGACGACGCGTCGTAGCGTTAGGGAGGTGCCTTCATGTGTCATCTTTACAGCTTGTTCAAAAACATCTCCGGTGGCTGATGAATCGATTGCTTTGAGAGGCTCTAGCGCTTCCCAAGGGGTGTTTTGATGCGCCCGAATAACGAAGGATGCCTGACGTTGGGCAATGCCAATCAGGGCGGCGCGGGTACAGAAATTACGGTCTGCTATCCATACTTCATTCGCCTGCACCGTTTCGAGCATCTCGGGCAGTAGCGAGCGCTCCTGCGCATGGGCATCTTCGCACAGAAAGATATCTGTCACGAGGTGTTGCTCTGGGTCAATCACCGCAATCGATTGGCCGGGCAGCGGGCCTGAGCGAGTGGCCTGCAATGGCTTCAGCCGATGCTCGGTGGCCCCTAGATGATTGCCGTCGGCTATCCGGATGTGGTAGCCCGGTAAGCGAGTCGATGCAGATAACCCTAAGACTTTGACCAAAGGGGCTAATTCCTCGTAGGCATAACGCACCAGCGCTTGGCTAATTTTGGGTTCTAGGCCGTTGAGTTTGCCATATAGCGCTGGTTTGGACACCCCGATTTGCTTCTCTAGCGCTTTGTACGCGGCATTCACTGACGGATGTATCCCGCTGACTACAAGGCTCATCAGCCCAACGACACTCGAAAACAACAGTTCTCTAGTGTATTGCTTCTCGGCATTTTCCTCGAACAACTCGTCCAGAGTATCAGCGCAAAAGATGCGTTCCATCAACGCGCGAACCATCACGCTCACTGGACTGGCTTCGACAAATTGCTCAAAGATGGCGTTAATCACGGGTCTACAACCTCCTGGTAACAGGTATTGAGACCTCGACACCTGATTTGTACTTGCCTACATATTACAATCGGCTAGTACATGCGGTCACCTTAACAGGGGTAGGCTAATTACTGCTGTAGGCGAAGTGTGCTTTGGCTGACGACGCTTCTCAGCTGCTTTTGTTGAGCTGTCGCTGTCGTTTTCTCTCTCTAAGGCGATCGCGCTTCTCCTCAGTCAGTTCCCCGATGCAATGAGGACAGGATACTTCACTCTCATAGTCGGTAGATTGCTGATCGGCTATAGAGATAGGATGTCCGCAGGCATAGCACATGGCATAGGTGCCTGGTTCGAGACCGTGCCCGATAGCGACGCGCTCATCAAAAACAAAACATTCGCCTTCCCACAGACTTTCTGATTTTGACACTTCTTCTAGATACTTTAGAATGCCACCCTTAAGATGATAGACCTCTTCAAAGCCCTGCGCGAGCATGTATGAAGAAGCTTTCTCACAGCGGATGCCACCTGTGCAAAACATTGCAACTTTCTTGTTCTTCTTTGGGTCTAGATTCTCTTTTATATAGTTGGGGAATTCGTTAAAAACTTCTGTCTGAGGATTTTGGGCACCTCGAAAGGTTCCCATGCCAACTTCGTAGTCATTGCGAGTGTCGATGATGGTGACTTCTGGATCGGCAACAATCTTGTTCCAGTCTTTTGGAGAGACGTAGGTTCCGACCTGCTGCGCGGGATTGATCTCCGGAAGGCCGATAGTGACAATCTCTTTTTTTAGGCGGATTTTGAGCTTTTCAAAAGGAGGTTCGGCTGAGAATGCTGCCTTGATGTCAATATCAACTAGGCGTGGGTCAGACTGAATGTGAGTCAGGACAGTATCAATGCCGTGGCGGGTTCCAGCGATGGTACCGTTAATGCCTTCTGCCGCAAGTAAGACAGTGCCCCTGACGTTCTGGCTTTGACAGATCTCTTTGAGTGGCTGCTGAAGATCTGCGTAGTCAGGGAGCGCTACGAACTTATAGAAGGTGACTACGGTTACAGGCATGTCGGCAATCGGCTCAGTCGCAGAATAGATATCTCTTTGGTCAGCTTCTATTTTGCCATCAACACAGCTTTGGCGGCGCGATATAGCAGTGAATGGCGATAAATTAGAGCGTTCATGTTGTCGCCATAGCCACCACCAATGACGCAGGCGACTGGGTAGCCAGCGCTGCGGCAGGCTTGCAGTACCGTTTGATCGCGCTCGAACACGCCCTCATCTGTCAGCGCCAATTTCCCTAGCCGATCGTCTTTGTGGACATCTACGCCCGCATCGTACAAAACCAAATCGGGGTTGACCTGAGTAAGGAGCGGGGTGAGGTGCGATCGCAGCACATCCAGATACGCCGCATCTCCTGTATTCTCGTCGAGCGGCACATCCAAATCGCTCTGCTGCTTTCGGCTTGGGAAATTCACCCCACAGTGCATCGAGAACGTAAAGACGGTGGGATCGCCTTTAAAGATGAAAGCGCTGCCATCTCCCTGATGCACGTCTAAATCGATGATCAGAGCCCTGCGGATCAGGTTTTGAGACTGTAGGACTCTAATCGAGATGGCGAGGTCGTTGAAAATGCAAAAGCCAGAGCCATAGCTTGGGAAGGCATGGTGAGTGCCGCCCGCTGTGTTGCACGCGATGCCGTGCTGCAAGGCCAATTTTGCTGTCAAGATAGTCCCACCCACCGCCGTACAAGTTCTTTGGACTAGTCCTGGGCTCCAGGGCAAACCGATGCGTCTTTGGGCTTTGGCTTCTAAAGCGCCGCTGCAATAGGCTCGGACATAGTCAGCCGTGTGAACCAGCTCTAGCCATTCGGTAGGGGGAGCGCCAGGCTGGTAGATTTGGTTTTCTGTAATGACCCGATCGCGCAACAGCAAATCCCGCAAAAGCTGAAACTTTGGCATAGGGAAGCGATGGCCATCTGGCAAGGGCGTCACATAGGCCGGGTGATAGACGATAGGGAAACTGGTCACGACATCTGTAAAAAGACTGATGCTTTAGTTTTAATAGTTAATAGCTGCCGTTGGATGGCTAAAGAAACGTTGTTGATCAGACGACGGAATATCAGCCGGAAGTCCCGGTAACGCAAAGATCAAATGAATTATGATTATTACATGGCTCCTCTCAAAACACCCAAGACTCAGCTCGTTACCATCGAAAAACTAACGCCGAGCGTAGTAGAAGAACAGCTTTCACTACAGCCGTCTACTGGTGCTCACTTCGATGAATGGAAAACGAATCTACCAGAACTAGCAGAACTTGAACAGGTGCGATTGGATCGAATAGAGGCCACATACCGGCGTATAGGCTAGCCGCATCCAAAAACTTGTGTCTTTAGCTTGATAGGCATCGCTATGGCTCTCGATCTCCCTCGTTTCTATCGCGCTGCGAATCCTAGCCGCCCTTTGAAGGTGGCTCAGAGGGAAGATCGGCGCTATTACGTTGATTTCTCTTCTGTACGGGGGGGCGATATTGTCAGTGAAATTGGTCGGACGATTGTACAGCTCTCTCCTAGCGATCCGACGACGCAGCTGTTTACTGGACACATTGGCTGCGGCAAGTCTACGGAGCTGTTTCGGCTGAAGGGTGGGCTAGAACAACAGAATTTTCACGTGGTGTATTTTGAGTCTGACCGGGATTTGGAAATGGCGGATGTGGACATTAGCGATATTTTGCTGATGATCGCGCACCAGGTGACAGAGAGCCTAGAAGCAGAAGGAATTCGACTGCGCCCCACTAAGCTAGAGGCGATGTTTCGCAGTCTGCTAGAGACGCTGCGATCGCCTATGGATATCAGCGATGTTAGCTTTTCCGTGGGTGTGGCCGCAATCACGGCGCGGGCGAAGGAAAGCCCCGAAATGCGCAGTCAGCTAAGGCAGTATCTAGAGCCGAGAACAAAGAGCATTATCGATTCGATCAACAGCGAGATTTTAGCGGTGGCGACCCAGCAGCTACGGGCAAAAGGAAAGCAGGGACTGGTGGTGATTGCTGATAATTTGGATCGAATTGACCCCATTGGCCGGGCAGATGGCCGCAGTCAGTCGGAGTATTTGTTTGTCGATCGAGGTGAGCAGCTAAAGCGGCTAGATTGTCACGTGGTGTATACGATTCCGCTGGCGCTGATTTTTTCAGATGAGCTGCCTAGACTGTCGAATCGATTTGGCATCGCCCCGAAGCTGCTGTCGATGGTGCCAGTGACGACGCGCACGGGTGAGCCATTTCCTAGGGGGCGGCAGCTGCTGCAACAGATGGTGCTAGCGCGGGCTTTCCCAACTGTGCTGGTGCGCGATCGCTGGCAAAAAATCGACATTGTTTTTGATTCACCCGATACGCTCAATCGCCTAGTCGCTATCAGTGGCGGTCATATGCGCAACCTAATGCGACTGCTCTATGGCTGCTTGCAAAAGGGCGATCCACCGATCACCAAAAAAGTTCTAGAATCAGTGATACGAGACGAGCGCGATGCCTTGGTGGGTTTGATTGACGCTGAAGAGTGGCGACTACTGTTTGCTGCGATTAGTGATGATGACGATCAGGGCAACGAAGCCTATAATCCTTTGCTGCGGAGTTTGTTTTTGTATGAGTACAGAGATGGCGAGGGACGATGGTTTGGGCTAAATCCGATCCTGGCTGAGACCAAGAAGTATAGACAGTGGCAGGCGGATCGTTAGGCTATCGTTTATGGAGCAACCACTTGATCAGTCGAATAGTTTGGGCCAGCCATTAGAAGGTATTGGTTTAGACAGTATTGGTTTAGACAGTATTAACCTAAGTAGCATTGAGCACAACGAAGAGGCACTCAACAACCTGCGTCGCGCCGTGGTGCTAGGTCAGGGGCAGTTCTCTTTGATCCTGGCACGAGCGAACTATCGACGATTGCGACAGACGCTGCTAGAGAAGCTCAGCGAGGATTTAGATCTTAATATTGTACAGCTGCCGCCGAATGCGACTAATCTGCGAGATGCGATCGCAGAAGAAATCGCCCCTCGCACTGTCGACAAATCTCGATGGCAGACAAGCGAGAAAAACAAAGTGCTGATGGTTGTCGGTATAGAAGAGGTACAAACTTCTCTATTCGGCAGTGAGCGCTCATCCGATCGGCCACTCGAGTGTCCTTCTGATCTAGTAAAGCTGTTGAAAGCGGCTAATTTAGGACGAGATGAGCTGCCCAAACGCTTTCCGTATCCAGTTGTGCTCTGGGTTGACGACACCGTGCTTGGACGAATGAACCGCTATGCGCCCGATCTAAAGAGCTTTGCAGCAACGCCAATCCGGTTTGACTATCCGCTTGATTCTCTCGTGAAAATTCTATCAGCACAGGCCGATTGCACGTTTAGCCAGATTTTAGATGCTGATACGGTTTCTCTATGGCCGGGGCACCTGCCGCTGAGTGCTAGAGAGAGCGAACCGATGACGGCTAAAGAGCTGACGTTTGCGATCGCGCGAATCACGCAGATTCCTCCAGAACAGGAACAGTTTGTTAACCTTGATCTATTAGCCGACTTGTTGTTCTTGCAGGGGCGTAGTTTGCATCGTCAAAATATCCCAGACGAAAGCCCAGGAAAAACCAGAGAAACGGCAAAAAGCCACTATGAAAAAAGTCTGTTGCACTGGCAAGGTAAGCTGGTTAAGACTGAGCAGGAGGCGCTTGCCGTAGCTGAGTCGATAGACAATCGACAAGACATCCAACAAAAAGATCGAGAAGCAGTGCTGTTGTTTCACTTGGGACTGTGGTGGCGTGGCTATGCGGTGCCCGAGACTAGAGATGATGCCTACGTTTGTAGATCGACCGCTTATGAGAGAGCCAGACAGTACTTTGAATCCGTTCTAAGTATCTTTGAACAACAGCAGCGTTTTGACAGGTTAGGCCGATTCATTTTACCTCTAGCAGAGGTAGTGCAGAAGTTAGAAGATTGGGATGAATTGAGTGCAATTGCCGAAAAAGCTCTTTTCCTTCACCAAGACGATCCGATT
Source organism: uncultured cyanobacterium (assembly GCA_963793495.1). Classification (GTDB taxonomy): domain Bacteria; phylum Cyanobacteriota; class Cyanobacteriia; order Phormidesmidales; family Phormidesmidaceae; genus Phormidesmis. The sequence continues at coordinate 483,597 of CAWCAI010000013.1, read as the reverse complement.
AGACTAGCCCAGGATTACGGCTACCTCGCCGAAGCCCTGCTTGCTCGCAATAACAATCATCCTACTCCTGACGATATCAAGTCGGCTCAAAGCTGCGTCCTAAAGTCCTTGGCAATCTCTCAGCCGAGCAGCTTACCTTCTGCTATTCAAGACAAAACAATTCTACGCTACCAGCGCGGCGGTTACTTTTATCTTCTAGCTAGAACCCATCAGCTGAAAGGGCAAACTGCCACAGCCATACAAAAGCTAGAACGCGCCCTGCAAAATACCAGCCCCCACTACGATTTCGCCCTCTATCGACAGATTCTAGATCGGCTATGGACCCTTTACTTCAGGCACAGAAAGTATGCCGAAGCCTTCGAAGTCAAGCTAGAGCAGCGCCGCGTCGAAAGTCTTTTTGGTCTAAGGGCATTCATTGGCGCTGGCCAAATTCAGCCCGCTTCCATGATTTCAGCTTTTTCAAATGCTCAAAGTGATACAGATCTATCTGCCGCAATTAAAGCTTCTGGGCGGGCCCAAGATATTGGTGCATTAGTCGAACGACTGGCTCAGCCGCGCTTTCCGATTGTGGTGATTCACGGGCAGTCAGGTGTAGGGAAAAGCTCTATTCTGCGAGCAGGACTAATTCCTAGACTGCGCAACTTAATGAGGGAGGGCCGAACAACTTTGCCCGTGCTGATTAGTGGATATGGCAATTGGGAAACTCAGATAGAAACGGCCCTGTCGGAGAGCCTGAAGAGAGACTCGATAGGAGTCAGCCTGGAGAAAGCTAGCTCAGAGAAAGCCGGTTTAGAAAAGACCAGTTCGAGGAAAGCCAGTCCAATAGATAGTTCAACTAAAGCAGCAGCTATTGCAGCTAGGCTAACTAATGTCTTAAGACAATTCACTCAGAATGAATATAAGCAGGTTGTTCTTATATTCGACCAGTTTGAAGACTTTTTCTACAAGTATCCGAATGTTTCTGAGCGTAGAGAGCTGTATGTTTTTCTTCGCGATTGCTTGGATCTAGCCTACGTGAAAATTGTGCTCTCGCTGCGAGAAGACTTTTTACACTACCTTTTAGAATGGGATCGCAATGTCCATCTAGAAACTATTAACAACGATATTCTGAGTAAAGAAATCCGCTATTACGTGGGAAATTTTACGCCAAAGGCCGCCAAGACTTTGATTCACCAGCTGAGCGAGCCCTCTGCGTTCTCTCCTGAACCCGCGCTGGTGTCCGCGCTAGTTGATGATCTAGCGGCCCTCACTGGCGAGGTTCGTCCGATTGAATTGCAGGTTGTGGGTGCGCAGCTACAGAGGCAGAAAGTGGAAACGCTCTCAGACTACAGGGCACTGGGGCGATCGCCCAAAGAGCAGCTGCTCAACAGCTTCTTAGACAACGTCATCTATGACTGCGGTCCAGAAAATCAAACGCTTGCTAATTCTGTTTTGTATCTGCTGAGTGAAGGCGACAACCGTCCGCTCAGAAGCCTGTCTGAGCTGCGAGAGCCCCTGACGCTAGCTGGAATTAAAAACACGCCGCAGCAGTTGAGTCTAGTGCTAGATATTTTTATCGGTTCTGGTCTGGTGTTTGAGGTGCCAGAGGTCTCCGGCGTTCGCTATCAGCTGGTTCATGAATACTTGGCAAGTCTGGTGCAAGACAAACAGCAGGCGAGTTTGATGGAAGTGCTGCGAGTGGAGCGCGATCGCAGAGCGTTGACCGAAGACCAGCTGCAAAGAGCGCTAGCCGCCCAGTCTGAGACCTTGGCTGAAGCCACTCTCGCTCGCCAGCAGACCAGAGTTGCTGAAATCGAAGCGCTGATTTCTGTATCGCGATCGCTTCGTCTCTCTGGCAACGGACTGGAAGCTCTTTTCAAGGGTTTGCAGGCCGCCAGTCAGATTCAGTCTCAACAATCTCAAGACAACTCTCCTTTAAAGATGCAGACGACATTATGTCTGGCGGCTGCCGTCTACGGCATTCATGAGAAAAACGTTTTAACCGGTCATCGCAACTGGATTCTGGCTGTAGACTGTAGCGCTTCGCCCCCTTACCGCATTGTCTCTGCTAGTGAAGACGGCACCCTGAAGCTGTGGACTCAGCGAGGCGAGCTAGTTCGGAGCTGGATAGGCCACGATGCGGGTGTGGTCGATGTCTGCTTCAGCCCAGATGGTCAATATCTAGCCAGCGCTAGTCTAGATCACACCATCAGACTGTGGCAAGCCGATGGAGACTTTGTTCGGACCATAGAATCCCCGCAGGCAAGTGTCACCAGCGTCAGCTTCAATCCCGATACCTCAATCATCGCAGCCACCTACAGCGACACCGCCGCGCGGCTGTGGACACTGAAAGGCGAACTAATCACGACGTTAGAAGGGCATGAAGACTGGGCTAGAGCCGTAGACTTTAGCCCAGATGGGCAGATGCTGGCGACAGGAGGTGAAGATAAAACGGTGCGGCTATGGAGCTTGACAGGTGAACTGCTACATACGCTGAGCAGGCATCGCGGCTGGATAAGAAGCGTGTCGTTTAGCCCGGACGGAACGATGGTAGCCGCTGCCGGAGATACGAACAGTATTCGACTATGGGGCGTGAATGGTCGCAAGCTGAAGACTCTCTACGGACATGAAAACTGGGTAAGGGCAGTAGCGTTTAGCCCAGATGGGCAGCGCCTAGCCTCAGCAGGTGATGACCAGACGATTCGGATATGGGGATTGGATGGGCGGGCGCTAGAGATATTTCAGCATCGTAGCAATGTGCACAGCGTGGCCTGGAGTGCGGATGGGCGATCGCTCGTCTCTGGAGGCGACGACGACCAGGTGCATATTTGGCAGCTAGAGGGGCCAACGGTGCCAGTACTGAAACCTGTCAAAGGGCACAGCGGCATTGTCTGGAGTGCGCGCTGGCAGCTAGGACTAAGCCGCTCTAGGCAGATACTGTCTGCTTCTGGAGACGGTCTGTTGAGACTGTGGACTGATTCCGGCGATTTGTTAGACGCGATCGCACTGCCGGATCGGGGCGCTCATAGCGTGGACTGGCATCCTGACGGAACTCGATTTGCGATCGCCTGCGCGGACTATTCCATCCAAATCCGGCAGACGGACGGCGACATCCTACAGGATGAAATACTACAGACGCTGCAAGGACACGGCGATATGGTCTGGCAGGTAAAGTACAGCCCAGATGGTCAGCGGTTGGCTTCTGTGAGCAGCGATCGCACTCTGCGCCTATGGGACCAACAGGGCCAGCTACTGAAAATATTTAGCGATCACGCCAATACGGTCTGGTCAGTCAGTTTTAGCGCGGACGGTCGCTATCTAATTTCTACTAGTGAGGACAATAGTCTGCGCCTATGGCATGTTGAAAACGGCCTGATTCAAACCATCGAAGGGCATACGGGCGGCGTGTGGTGTGCGGCCTTTAGCCCTGACGGTAAGCTTGTAGCCTCCAGCGGAGCAGACGGCATAATCTCGCTGTGGCCGGTGCGTCAGCTTGCATCAGAACAGATTCGGCTGGTCCCTAGACCGGTCTCCCTACGTGGTCACAGAGACTGGGTGCGAAGCCTGCGATTTAGCCCCGATGGAGAATTTCTAGCCTCTGGCAGTGACGACGGCACTGTGAGACTGTGGCCAACGCTGCCAGAAGCTTTGCAGACAGCAAGCAGTATCGGAGAACTGCTGCCACCGCTGCTGGGTCACGAGGGAGTGGTGTGGGACATAGACTTTGACGCCAGCGGCGAGCATCTGCTATCTGCGGGCGCTGATGGCACCATCAGAATTTGGAATTTACAGCTAGCGTCTTTGCAGCGTCAGGGGATTGACTGGCTATCGGACTGGCTGCTGGCCCGGCCGCAGCTCCAGCATCTGCTCGATCAGGAAACGACTGCTGAGAGCGGCGATACCAGAAAGTAAAACCTCTATCAGTCGGAAAGAGGGACGTAAATTCCAGATCGGGGCATCTGGTTTCCAGATTGGGTCCGTGGTAGTGAAATACCAGAAACTGTTGATCGCTACAGCAAAGATAAAACCTGACAGCAGCGCTAGAACCAGACGCTTTTTGACTTGAGGACTGAGCTGTTGAATTTGTTTTAGAAGAAGAGGAACTACCGCGATAAAAACAAATCCCATAAAGTGGAAGACGCTGACTAGCGGCAAAAGTGCAACAATGCACCACAGCGTAATGATGCTGGTGTTCTTGAGACTTTTAGGCTGGGGACTTTTGGGCTGAGGACTTTTGGGCTAGAGACTTTTAGAGAGGAGCGTGGAAAGGCCAGCCTGTAGAAGGACGAGACCTGCGCTTAGATAGGGCACAATCGCCAAAGCCTCTACCGGCTCTGTGTCTGCTCTTAACGCAACTGTCCAGTACAGAGGCATCAGCATAAATGCAAAGGGCACACCTACAGAACTTAGCAGACTGCTGGCAAATGCCCACTGATGGAGTAGTGAGCCCAACAGCGCTCCCGTACTATTCGAAATCAAATCACTAACATTACTAGCTCTAAGAGGCAGAAAAAGCTGTACGGTTTCTACAGAAAAGCTCAGCAGCAGTCTAACTAGAAGAGAAAACCCGTGAGATTTTTTAAACAGATGGCGCAGCACCAGACCAAATGGAAGAAAGAACAGCACATTTCTAGCGAAGTCGTACAGCGTAATTCCTAGTTGCCATCGTTCAGAAGAAACATATGGCTGAAACTGAAAAGGATGAAACGTTAGCAGTGCAATAGACAGAAGCAGATAAAACAGAATGAAAATGTTCCCCCATTCTCCTATACTCCGACCGCTGTTGCCTTTAACTTTTTTGTGCATAGTCTATTCAACATGACCTAAAAACTGGGAGCAAGAAACTGGAACTGCTGCTGTACGAATAGCCTATGATCGATTGCAGTCATCCTTGCTCCGATTCTATGTCTTCTGCTAACCCATCTGCTTTTTTGCACACTACACCGCTAGAAGCTGTCAGCCAGCGCGTGCATAAGTCTATCATCGTTGGCTCAAGCACCTTTCAAATCGCCTACCCCGGTAATGCCGACGAGCTGCTAGACCATCCTAGTACCCAAACCGCTTTCTACGCCGATCAGTACATGCCCTATTGGGCAGAGCTGTGGCCCTCTTCGCAGATGCTGGGCAATGTGCTGATGCAGCAAACCTGGCCCGTCAATCATCGGGCTCTAGAAATCGGCTGCGGCGTGGGTCTATCTGGGATTGTGGCCCTTTCTCTGGGTATGCACGTTATTTTTAGTGACTATGATGCGACGGCTGTGGACTTTGCTGCGGAGAATGCGATCGCAAACGGCTTCACCAATTTTGAAAAGCTTCCCCTCGACTGGCGATTTCCCCCTGATTTTCAAGTCCCCCTGCTGCTAGCCGCCGATGTCATCTACGAAGAGCGCAACATAGCACCGCTGATTGCCTTCATTCAAACCGTACTAGAGCCCGATGGCATTTGCTTACTCAGCGATTCCGATCGCTCTACTCGCGGCGGATTTCGCTATGCGCTAAAGCAAGCCCAGCTGAAATTCACCCGCCAGCGCGTGAGCGTAGAAGGACCAAAGAGCCGGGAGGTAACAGGCAGCGTCTACAGAATCTATCGATAGATCTGTTGCTCTTTCCTAACTTTCGTCTGGCTCGCGTTTACTTAATCTCACGCTTACCTCATATTGCCTTCACTCCGCCTGGGACGTCTCAACAGCCTGAATGCAACAAACGAGAATATCCACAGCGTGACCGCCGTAGAAAGAACAGTGCCAAAATTCGCTTCGAATTCGCTGACGCTGAAAATAGCTGGAGAAGGCACCACACTGTTGACGCTGGTAATTAGCAGGAAAGTTGCTATGTTGTTAGCCGCGTGGACACCTAGCGCTAGCTCTAAACCGTCATCTTTGATTGTGAGCCAGGCTAAGAAAGCGCCAATCATAAAGTAATAGATAACCAGGCTAGCAACCGCGTCCCAGCTATCTTGGCTTGTCACTTCTGGGTTTGACAGGTGCAATAGCATAAAGAGCAAAGACGGCAAAGTAATGGCCATTACTTTACCCAAACGGTAGCCGATACCCTGCAATAGGTACCCTCTAAAGAACAGTTCCTCTGTTGATGTTTGAAGAGAGGTTAGAAGAATCACTATCGGCAAAAATCTGAAGAAAGCCGCTGGCTGAAAGCTGAGTGTGAATTCCTCTGGAGAAAGCGCATAGCTGATGAGTATCTGTATAACGATCAGCAAGAAGTAGACGGTAAACCCCTGACCAATACGCCACCAGCTAACGCTGACAGGGGTAATCAAGCTCCTAAAAGGCCGCCGATGAAGAAATCGCAGTGACAGATAAATGCCTAAAAGAAAGAAGGGAAATGCAAGATTGTAGACGACATAGAGCGCTAAAGGAGAAACACCGGTAATTAGAGGCTGGCCAGCGGCTACCGCCTCCGGTGGTAACACCTCAGTATTAGGGTCGTTGTCGTTAGCAACGTAGGCAATAAATAGAGATAGCGTTAGCGCGCCGCCAAAAACAAACAGAAAGAGCGTGAAAATAACGCCCACTAGATACCGCCACCAATGGTTTCTACCTTGGCTGGCAAGCTGAATATAAGCGTTGGACATGAAAGATTTAGTGCTTAGACGAGTTGAGACCTGAACTACAACACACCCCTAGACTCAGTATGCTACTCGGGAAAAGTTCGTTTTCCAGCCGCATATACGTAGATATACCCAATCTTCAGAAAAGTAGTACCTATTGATATGTATCCGGTGAAGGTCAAGACTTTTGGCTTATGCTTAACCTCTTAAAGAGATACGAGCGCTGCAAGTCCTTTTGCAATGTACGTATAAATTTGCACAATGCTACGTAGCCCTGTAGTGAAAGCGAAGCTACAGTAGTGCCTTTTGTCTTTCTCGTTCAATTTGCAGATCTTGAATTCTTTCTAGGGTGCCTTCTGGAATAGCAGAGATCAGCTGACGGGTATAGTCTCGGCGTGGATGCTGGTAAATTTCTTCAGCGGGACCGATTTCTTCGATGCGACCTTCGTTCATCACCATGATGCGATCGCTCATAAACTTCACCACGCCCAGGTCATGCGAAATAAAGATATACGTCAGCTTGAACTCTTCTTGCAGCTCTTTCAACAGATTCAGCACCTGCGCCTGTACCGACACATCTAGCGCCGATACCGACTCATCACACACAATAAACTTGGGGCTCAGCGCCAGGGCCCGGGCAATACAGACCCGCTGCCTTTGCCCACCAGAAAATTCGTGAGGAAAGCGATTGAGACAGCCCGGATCTAGCCCGACCCGCTCTAGCAGATACTCTACACGCTCTCTCAGATTCTTTCGACGACGGATGACGCCGTGAATTTTGAGGGGTTCGGCGATCGCCTCGCCAATACTCATCCTCGGATTCAAGGAGCTGTACGGATCTTGGAAAATCACCTGCATTTCGCGGCGACGCTTGCGCATTTGTCCGCCCCGCATCTGCGTCAGCTCTCGCCCTTCAAACCAAACCTTGCCTTCCATCGGTCTAATCAGCTGCAATAGCGCTCGGCCTAGCGTCGTTTTACCGCAGCCGGATTCTCCGACCAGGCCAAAAGTTTCCCCTTGATAGACCTTGAACGAAACGTCGTTTACCGCCATCACGTAGCGCTCGATCCGACCAAAGACGCCTTGCACGGGGTAGCCGACTTTCAGATTCTCGACGGTAATCAAAGGCCCCTTGTCTTCTAGCTCGTTAAGCCGGATCTGCATTTCGCGCGGGCTGATTTCTCGCACGGGGGGGAGCCCGGTCCCATAGTCGTCTTGAGGCTTGGCCTGGATGATGCGATCGCCCTCCGGTCCCACCACTTCTTCCATATAGTCTGAGACAGTGGGCAGCTGACGCAGCCTTTGGCTCGGCTGAGGACGACAGGCTAGCAGGCCCTTGGTGTAGGGATGCTGTGGATTTTTGAAAAGGTCAAAAGCCGTGCCGGTTTCAACAACATTGCCCTGGTACATCACTGCCACTCGATCGGCAATTTCGGCGATGATGCCCAGATCGTGGGTGATAAAAATCATCGACATGCCCCGACTATCGCGCAGTTCTCGCAGCAGATCTAGAATCGTAGACTGTACGGTGACATCGAGCGCAGTCGTCGGCTCATCGGCAATTAGCAAAGACGGATTGGACGAGAGCGCCATTGCAATCATCAGTCGCTGAATTTGACCACCTGAAAGCTGATGAGGGAATCGATCGAGCATTGCCCTCTGACGCTGCTTGACCTCGCGATTGATAACGGCGGCGTTATCGCTGTTGAGTTCTAGCCGGACCTGCTCGTATAGCTGCACCTCGGGGGGAAGCAGACGCACTTCTACGAGCCGGGCGATCGCCTGCTCACGCGCCGCTCGTTTAGAGATTCTCTGGTGCTGGCGAATCGCCTCTATTAGCTGAAAGCCACAGGTATAGACCGGGTTGAGCGAGCTCATCGGCTCCTGAAAAATCATCGCAATTTGGCCACCCCGGTAGCGCCGAAGCTGCCGCTTGGGAACCTGCTGAAGATCGACGATGGGCCGATCGTCTGGCTGAAAAATGACGCGACCGCCAGTGACTTTTCCGGGTGGCGTTGGTACCAGGCCCATTACAGCTAGGGCAGTCACAGATTTACCAGAACCCGATTCGCCGACGATGCCAATAGTCTGACCGCGCTCTAGCTGAAACGAGATATCATTTACCGCTCGAACGCTGCCACCGCCCTGCTCTTCTGCTAGTGCAAATTCAACAGTTAGACCTTGAACATCTAAGATGGTGTCACTCATAAGGGGAATGCAGTTCTAGTATCTGATCGGTCACGATTGTCATCTATCATGATCGGCTCAATCACAATTTCCAAGCATCATATCTTGGAAATGAGGAATGATGAGTGGGGAATGCTGAATTTCGCCGACTGTGGCGCGAAGGTTTTCCACCTGGCTTTTCAGCCCGATTTTTCGTAGGTGGGTACTGCTCACTCGATATCTTTCTCATGTTTCAACTTGCGGCTGCCGTTTTTATCATCATTTTAGGCTCTGCAGTTTGCTCTGCTACCGAGACAGCTTTGCTCTCTATTCCTCTGCTGCGAGTGAAGCAGCTAGCGCAGACTAAGCCGAGCTCAGGCGCGATCGCACTGCTCAGTATCCGTCAGCATGTCACTCGGCCTATTGCTACTATTGTTGTCCTCAACAACATCTTTAATATCGTCGGCAGTATCGTCGTCGGTCGCATCGCCGCCAACCTGTTTAGCAACACTGGAATCGGTGTTTTTTCGGCGGTACTGACGTTTGCAATCATCGTGTTCGCTGAAATTTTACCCAAAACATTAGGAGAGCGTTACGCGGAAGGAATTGGTCTGGCGATCGCCATTCCCGTACGCGGCGCAACGGTCATCTTTACGCCCATCATCTGGCTGTTAGAGAAAATCACCGCCCCCCTAACTAAAGGCAACAAACGGCCCATCACCAACGAGTCAGAAATCAGGCTGCTGACTATTCTGGGCTACCAAGAAGGCCTAATCGAAGACGACGAAGCTGAAATGATCGACCGGGTATTTCGCTTAAACGACCTGATGGCCGCCGATATCATGACGCCTAGAGTCGCTATTACCTTCATCCCAGGCTCTGCCATCTTACGAGAAGTTCAAGATGGAATCATCGGCTCTCAGCACACCCGCATTCTAGTCATCGAAGAAGACCTCGATCACGTCATCGGCGTCGCCCTCAAAGCAGAGCTATTAGCTGCCCTAGTCCAAGGCCAAGGCGACGCCACCGTCAGAAGCGTCATGCGCGAAGTCCACTACGTCCCCGATACCGAACGCACAGACCGCCTGATCAAAACCTTTCAGTCCTTGCGTGAGCACCTGATGGTCGTCGTCGACGAATACGGCGGCGTCTCCGGTGTCGTTACTCTAGAAGACACTCTAGAAGTCCTCACTGGCGAAATCGTCGACGAGACCGATCGCAACGTAGACTTGCAAGCCCTCGCCAGACAAAGGCAAAAGCGCATCCTCCGCCGCAGCGGCTTTCGCAAACCCACTCGCACTCCACCACCCCAACTTCCCACCTCCTGATAGACCAGTTTCCCCATTCTTCCTTTCCCATCCCCCGGCGGCTGAGCGCAGCCGAAGCCGATGCCACCCACCCGACGAAACCTCTTTCTCCTCTTGAGCTGGAGCGTTCTTATGCTCGTCAGCAGCCAGACGCACCCTAGCTTCATGGCCCACGATGAGGGCAACTATGCGTTAGAAAGTCGCTTCATGCTGGAGTCGGGTGAGTGGCTGGGCCGCCAGACCTGGGGCAATGTGCTTTATACCCACGGCATTCTATTGAACTGGCTGATGATGTTGAGCTATCAGCTATTTGATCTGCCAAATCTCAATGCGGATTGGGCCGTGCGGATAGCTCGGCTACCGACGTTCATCGCCTGCTTGCTAGCTGTAGTGCTGACCTATGACGTGGGCAGACAGGTCTTTGCGCGGCAGCGATGGCGCTATGCTCGCAGCGCCGATCAGTTGGGGTTGCTCTCTGGGTTGCTGATTATGGTGTTTTCGCTGTGGAATCAGTTTGGCCACCTGGCAACGCAGGACATCATGCTAGTAAGTGTGGAGCTGATGGCGATTTGGGCTTTGCTGAGGGCGGAGCAGCAGACGGAACCAGGGCGAACGGAAAAGAGACCGGCGGGAAAAAAGCGTTTGGCGTTTGGCTTTTTAGCGGGCGTGATGTTTGGCGCTGGTTTTTTGATTAAGACGTTTATGGTGGCGCTACCGGCGATCGCACTTCTTCCCTACCTGATTTTTGAGCACCGCCGCCACCGCCATCTAAGCAACGGGGGAATCTATGTTGGTCTAGCCGTTGGCTTTTTACCGACCGTTTTATGGCTGGGCTTTAGCGTGGCTGAATATGGCCCCTGGGTGCTAGATGCAATGTTTGGCAAAATTGGTGAGCTCGGCGGTCAGCCCTACCATTCGGATGGGGGACCGTTTTACTATCCCTGGAATATTCCGGCAAATATGTTTCCCTGGGCTCTGTTTTCACTAATCGGAGCGGTGATGGTGCTGCGCCAGCCTGGGTTTTGGACTAGATTGTTTTCGCTGCAAAAGCAGACGGCTTATCCACATCAATGGCTGCTGCTGTATCCGTTTGTTTTAGCGGCGATGCTGCAGTCATTTACTACCAAGACGCCTTATTACACGCTGCAGCTGCATCCTTTTATGGCCTGGTTTGCGGCGATCGCACTCCACCAAATCGCCACGCAGTCCATCCACTGGCCCCGTCGTCTGCTCAGCTACAGTTTTTCGGCCTTGGGCTTGATTTTGAGCGGGGTTGCGATCGCTAGTCTCGTGATCCCAAGCGGTTTCCTGACGGATATTCGGGCCTACGCGCCCCTGGGTCTAATTTTGGGGCTGGGCTGGGCCTTGCTACCCGTTTTCATGTCGCAGCCGCGAAGATGGCTAGCGACTTGGTTACTTCCAGTCTGGTTGACGTTAGCGATGGCCGGTGTCGCTGGCTTTCTGGGAAACTACAGCGCCGAGCTAAAGGCAGTGGCCATGACCGATCCGGTGGCATCGCTGGTGCGAGATGCTCCAGTGGACTTTGTGATCAACCCCAAGCAGCCCCCGGCACTGTACAAAGATTTGATTATTTTGGCGTTTCATACGCCCCACATTGGCCAGCTGAATCCGCTAGCCGAAGACATTCCGACAGGCACCTATGTATGGGTGAGCAAGGAGAAGAAGGTGTACAGAGGTGAGCAGCTGACTCAGCGCCAGGCCCGAGAGCCCGATGTTCAATCAGAGATGCTGGCCACTGACAGCTACAAAACAGTAATAGAGCTGGACAACTGGCGTCTCATTCGGATGTAAGATTTTAGACCTGCTTGTTTTCTTTCTACTCTTAACTGCTCGTGCCTCAGACTCTTGCACCACCCGTCCATCCCTACAGCGCTCATAAGCAGCTGATACTGGACCACTTCAATCGGATTGCGCCAGAACTGGACCACTGGCACAGCCTCAACCACTACTACTATCAAGATTTAGCTCGGCTGCATCGATTCTTGATTCCAGCTGGTGCTCGGGTGCTGGCGATTGGCTGTGGACCAGGGGATCTGCTAGCGGCTACGGAGCCTAGCGTCGGCGTTGGGATTGATATTTCGCCCGTGACGGTCAATATGGCCCAGCGAAACTATCCAAAGCTGCGATTCTATTGCGCGGACGCGGAGACGCTGACGCCTGAAAAAATTGGCTACGCGGCGGATGGTCCGATGGAAGGATTCATTGACGAGCCGCAGACGTTTGACTATATTATTTGCGCGAATTCGGCCAGCTACTTTAGCGATGTGCAGACGGTATTTAATCGACTGAAGCCTTTTTGTACGGCGCAGACTCGGCTGATTATCACCTTTCACAACTATTTGTGGGAACCGGTATTGAAGCTGGGCGAGGCGATTGGTCAGCGCTGCCCGCAGCCGCAGCAAAACTGGCTGTCGATGGACGACGTGGCGAATTTGCTCTCGATTACGGGCTACATTCCGCTGAAGCGGGGACGGCGATTCTTGATGCCGAGGCAGGTGCCGGGGCTGTCTTATCTGCTCAACCGCTATGTTGCGCCGCTGCCGATTGTGAAGCATTTTTGTCTGACGAATTTTGTGGTGGCGCGGCCAGATTTTCGCGGGGAGCTGGAGGCGGAACCGCGCATTGAACGGCGTGCGGGTGGCAAGGTGGATGAGCTGCCGACCTGCTCGGTGGTGATTCCGGCGCGGAATGAGGCGGGGAATATTGCAAGTGCGATCGCCCGGATGCCGCCGCTCGGCTCCCAGACAGAAATCATCTTTGTAGAAGGCCACTCTACTGACGCGACTTGGGAGGCGATCGACCAGATAAAGCGCCACTATCGCGGACCGTTTACGATCAAAGCCTTCCAGCAGACTGGAAAAGGGAAGGCGGATGCGGTGCGACTGGGCTTTGCAGAGTCAACCGGCGATGTGCTGATGATCTTAGATGCGGATTTGACCGTACCGCCGGAGGATTTGCCGCATTTTTTTGATGCGATCGCATCCGGTCAAGGCGAGTTTATCAACGGATCGCGTCTGCTTTATCCCCGCAGCAAAAAAGCCATGCCCTGGCTCAATACCTTAGCAAATAAAACCTTCGCCCTCATGTTCTCCTTCCTATTAGAACAATCCCTCAAAGACACCCTTTGCGGCACGAAGGTACTTTGGCGAAAAGACTACGAACGCCTCGCCGCTGGACGTAGCTACTTCGGCGACTTCGACCCCTTTGGCGACTTTGACCTGCTCTTTGGCGCGGCTAAACTGAACCTGCACCTAGTCGAAGTCCCAATTCGCTATCAGCCCCGCACCTACGGCAGCTCAAATATTGCCCATGTCAAAGAAGGGCTAGTACTGCTGCGGATGTGCGCCTATGCCTCTCGAAAACTGAAGTTCATTTGAGCGCGGCTAATAGCTAACTCGTTGGAGCAATCGTCACGTCAAAGGGCCTTGTATTCCTATCTCGGATACCTGGGCTGCGCCCATGCTACGACAGCCCATGCTACGACAGCAGAGACTTGGCACGCTCCAAAGCAATTCTGACCTGCTCGAAGCCAGTGCCGCCAGCGCTGTTGCGAGCTGAAACGACTTGGGCCGGGGCGATCGCATCATAAATATCCGACTCAAACTTCGGATGCAGCGCCTGCCACTCTTCTAGACTCAAATCCTTCAGTAGCTTCCCCGCTGCCAAAGATGTCTTCACCACCTTGCCCACCAGGTTATACGCCTCTCGAAAAGGCACTCCCTTCGCCGCTAGATAGTCCGCCACATCTGTCGCATTAGAGAAATCCTCCGCCACCGCCTGATTCAATCTCTCAGTGCGAAACGTAATGCCCTCTTGCAGCAAAATTGTCATCGCCTGCAAACAGCCAGAGACCGTTGCTACCGTGTCAAAAATTGCCTCTTTGTCTTCCTGCAAATCCTTGTTGTAGGCCAAAGGCAATCCCTTCATCATTACCAGCAGCCCCTGTAAATGGCCAAAGGTGCGTCCGGTTTTACCCCGCACCAGCTCGGGCACATCTGGATTCTTTTTCTGCGGCATGATGCTCGATCCCGTCGAACAGGTGTCGCCTAGTGTCACAAAGCGAAATTCTTCAGAGGCCCAGAAGATAATTTCTTCTGATAGGCGAGAGAGATGCACCATGATAATGCTGGCCGCGCTGGCAAATTCAATTGCAAAATCGCGATCGCTCACCCCATCCAAACTATTGTGGTAAATATCATCAAAGCCTAACAACTCAGCCGAATATGCCCGGTCAATCGGAAACGTTGTTCCGGCCAACGCGCCACAGCCCAAAGGCGAAATATTCACTCGCTTGAGCACATCGCCTAGCCGCTCCCAGTCGCGCTGGGTCATTTCAAAATACGCCAGCAAATGGTGTGCCAGACTCAGCGGCTGAGCCCTTTGCAGATGGGTATAGCCCGGAATCAGTGTCTCTACATGTACGCTCGCCAGCTCAAACAGGGTCTGCTGAAAAACCTTGATCTGTTCGCGAATCTGCTCGATTTGGCCGCGCAGATACAGCCGCAGGTCCGTCCCTACCTGGTCATTTCTAGATCTAGCCGTGTGTAGCTTCTTGCCACCGTCCCCCACCAGCTCAATCAACCGATGCTCCACCGCAAAGTGAACATCTTCTTCATCCACGCCCGGATTAAACTCGCCGCGACGGTATTCACCTCGAATCGTCTCTAGCCCGGACACGATCTGCTCACGCTCGGTCTCGGAAAGAATACCGACTTTGGCGAGCATTTTGACATGGGCAACCGATCCGGTCAGGTCGCATTCTAAAAGCTTGATATCAAAGCCGATACTGGCATTGAACTGTGCGATCGCCGGATGCAACGCCGACTCAAACCGCTGACTCCAAGCCTGCTGCGCTGCGCCCGTTTGCGCTACGTCCTGCTCTCCCATCGGTTGACTACCCACGCTTGCCCTGCTCCTAATGCTTTTCGAAAAATGGCCTAGACCAAACAACTACTCAAAAATCGCTCAATCAATCCACCATACAGTAGCAGCAAAATTGCCGTAGTTAACTCCTAACCATAGGACGAAAAAGACTTGAAGCCATAGCCAATCACCATCCCAATCAGCAACGCCCACAGCTGACCCGACTCGTAAAAGCCCTTCAGCATCACCCCTGCATCGCCAATTAAATCCTGATCAAATTGCTGAGCCACGACCGGCGCAGTAGCCGTAGTAGTCGTCTCAAACTGAGCTAGATAGAAAGAGGAAGATTCCATAATCAGCAGCGGTTTCGTTAGGACGTGTAGCGTTCCTAACGTACCCATTCCACCAAATTCTTAAGCTAGACCAGGCGTAGACAGCTGTCTAAACGCAGCTGGCTGCGTGATTCTCATCACCACCAGCGTCGTATCATCCTCCGCTTCTTGGTTGGTACCGATAAAGCGCTGTAGCATGTCAAACAAATACTGCAAAATCTCATCTGAATTCGTCAAGTTGCGACAGGCCCAGCGAAAAGAATCGATTAGATTTTCTTCGTCAAAGCGGCGGCCATCGCGATCGGCAGCCTCTGTAAAGCCATCGGTGTAATAGATCACCGTATCTCCTGGCTGTAGCTGCACCTGATTTTCCTGGTAATGCGTATCCATGTCCAGACCTAACAGCATACCATCGGCGTCCAAACGCACGACCTGACCTGTCGCAGCCTGCCATAGCAGGGGTGGATTGTGAGCCGCATTGCCATAGTGCAGCACCTGCGTTAGCGGATCATACTGAGCACAGAAGAGGGTGACAAATCGATTAGAGCTCTCTAAATCGGTGCGCATCACCCAGTTCAAATGCTGCAAAAGATGAGCAGGAGAGTGGCTGTTTAGCACTTCAGCGCGGAGCATACCGCGCAGCATGGTCATCATCAGACCAGCAGGAACACCTTTGCCCATCACATCACCAATCGCAAAGTTCCAAGGCTTTTCTCGAGAAGCGAGGGTGTCGGGTTCTCTTAGCTGATCGTAAGTCGTCGGAATAAAGTCGTAATAGTCGCCGCCTACTTTGTTCGCCGTCTGACATCTGGCGGCGAGATCGACCCCTTCGATTTTTGGACACTGGCGTGGCAGTAACTGCGCCTGAATTTCGGCTCCTAGCTCTAGTTCCCTGTCTAGCCGTTCCTTGTGTCTAAGCTCGTGAGTCAGCTTGTTGTTTTCGATGGCAACAGCGGTTTGATCAGCAACCAAGCGGACGAGCTTCTCTCTAGTATCGGTCCAGGTATAGTCGCCTTCCTGGCTAAAAACATACAGCCTGCCGCGCTCGACGTTTTGAACAATGACAGCAGTGCCAAAAATTTGAAAGTCTGCGCCCAGATAGCGACCTGCGTAGCGATCTAGTGAAAGCATTGCCGCGCTTGTTAGCGCACTCAAACTAGTCTCGGCAGCGCCTAAAGCTGGAACCGTGACTATCTGTCTGGTAGCCATTTCTAGGGCCAGGCGGACAGCGTTGCAATCATCATTACCTGAACAGTGCAGCTGCTCTAGTCTTATATGCCCATCGGGCTGACACATCACCAGCGCACCCCCAGTAGCGTCAGTAACCCTACTAGCAATCATCGGAATCAGTTCTAAGAACTGACTAAGGTTGTTAAGGCTACGTAGAGCAAATCCCAACGAACCTAACAGATCTTGAATCTTGTGCTGCTCTCGCTGCAGCCTAGCGACCAGTTCCTTCAGGGCATAGACAGAAGTGCCGTTAGTCACACCGGTCATGCCAGCCATCCCTGCAGGAATGCCATTGGATATACCGCTGCCGGATACTGCTGAGTTGACAGGAGACCCCACACCAGCACGGCGAGTGCCTGTTGCTGGCGGATTGAAGGGTGGGGTTGGCCTCGGTTGCATAGCAAAGGATGAATCTTCTGAGGTAGAGCAAAATGCCAAAAGTAGCCATCACGATAGCACTTATCAAGCAATAGTCAAGGCGCGAGTACAAAGTAATGATTCTTGTTGAATAAAAGTAGGAGAGTACTGGTGAGATCTGCTGTTTCTACTCAAAATGAACCGTTTATCACTGTGCTTTGAGAAAGCTGATGCCTATGAGTTTGTCGCCAGCTTATGACCAAACTTTGTGAAAAGTACTTATGACTTGCTGCTAGAGATAGTGACTTCAGCGAACCACAAACAACGTACCGTAAGCGCTAGGTTATTACAATCTGAGCGTTTCGGAACAGAATTCAGTAGCTTCGGATATTAAATTTGTTTGCTTCGGGTAGATCAGCGCAGGCCGCTCGATCAAAATTAAACGCACCCCTAATTCGGCTGCGATCGCCCGTTTCACAGCTTCACCCCCGGCTACACCGGACGCCTTAGCCACTACGGTAGAGATTTCCCACTGCTGCCACAGCGCTCTTTCTAATGCCCTTGAAACCGGCGGCCTGATCGCTACAATTTCTTGGGCAGAGAATCCAGCCGCGCTCACCGCCGCGATCGCCTCGGCAGAAGGCAACACCCGAGCGAATAGCTGCGATTTTCGACGTAAGTGGGCAAGACTAGGTGCAAACTGTAACAGCTGCCGGTAGCCCAGAGTAAACAGTACCCGCTGATGCTGTAGAATATCGCTTTCTAGAATCTCCTCAATTGACCTCACAGCAGTAGCTGTTTTGTCTGCGGCTGTTTTATCGAATGACTGAGGACAGATTTCACGGCGTTCGTAGCGGAGGTATGCGATCGCTTCTTGTTCGCCATTGGTCTGATTAATGTGCGATCGCTCAGCAGTTGCGATCGCCAGCCGAGAAATTTCACTGGCAAATGGATGCGACGCGTCCAAAATGCACCTTACTTTCCAGCGTTGAACAAACGCATCAATCGACTGCGCTAACAGCTGGCCCACCCACACCTCAGCTGTGTCTAAGTACAGCCGTCGTGCCGCCGCTGTCGTCACCGTCACCACATACGGCACACCCCCACTAGAGAGCGCAACAGCCAGCGCCGCACTTTCGCTCGTACCGCCAATTAGCCAGACGCGAGCAGCCATCATCAGTGACCAAAAATTTTATGACCAGACATCATGTGACCAGCTACTTTACGGCCAGCGCACCTTGTATAGACAAAACAGCTCGCCGTCCTGCTGCTTGACGATCTTGGCTCCGACCTGCTTGATCCGCGATCGCCAATCACTCATCGTCTCTAAAAATACTTCAGCGCCCAAATACGTCTCCAGAATCGCCCAGTTCTCAGCCAGCGGCTGCTCAGCATCCACCACGTCAAACACAAAAAATCCACCCGGCTTCAGCAACGGCTTCACCGCCTCCATCACCGTCTGCCAATAATCCATTGGGTAGTAGCAGCTAAATCCAGTTGCGATCACCATATCAAAGCTCTCAGGCGGATAGTCAAGCTGATGAGCGGGGCCCTGCTTCACGCCTTGAAACAGCTTAGAATCTAGCTGGGGTCCTCGCTGATGCAGTGTCTTGATCGCAAACTCACTCACATCTTGACCGTAAAACCGAGCCTGCCAAGCCTTCCACTCATAGATCAAAAAGCTAAAACCGCAGCCTAAATCCAAGCAGTGCTGATTCTTCTTAGGCTTCGCAATCTGCCAGAACGGAGACGCCACCCTGGAATTGAGCGAACCCGACGCCCAGTCCCGAAAAACCGGCATCGCCTCGACCTCTTCGGGCAAATCAAAAGGTTTCCCTTCATATTCTGCGTCGAATCGATTGGCCACCGCGCTAATCATCGGTAGCCATGAGATGCTCTTAGGTCTAAGCACATCACCAAGCGCCGTTCCCATCGAAGCAGATTGGGCCGAATTCTTCTTGGATTTAGCCATTTTCCTCAGCGTTAGCCGTATCGGCCATAAGGAGTTGCCTGACTACCGTTAGAAATCTACTGTCAGAAATCTTAGTAAGCTGCTTCTAGAGATCAAGATCCTTTGAGCGCCTTGGAAAAATTCTTGCGATACGATTGGTTAGAAGCCAACAGAACAGGCCACATCAAGGTCAAGAAGACCCTTCTCTCTGTGAAGTTGGTACGGTTAAAACCGCTCCAAAATCGCCAGCCACCGACTAGATAAACACCTAGCAAAACAATTGTTAGTAACCCGCCCATTGAACCCTCCGCAATTTCTAAATTAGGTTGGCCGTTTGATACCTATCATAGCGCTGACAAAATCAGGATAATCAGAAGGTCTACTTAAAATCGCGATCTTCTGAGTGGTACAGGCTTTCCAGCACTCCTATAGAATGTAATTGTCTGCCTTTTGACTCAGTAAAGATTTCTTCTCCGTATCAGCTTCAGGCGTCAGCGCTGTAATTTGTCTAAACTGGCTTATCCAAACTGGCCTACATGGGACTACGCTTTACATGAGATTAGGGTTACACGAAATTAATGCTCAAAATAGAGACCATTAATTCTAAGATATTCTTACATCAGGAGAGCAATTATGCGTGCAGTACTTATGGCCGGTGGTTCTGGGACCAGGCTCAGACCGTTGACCTGCGATCTACCCAAGCCGATGGTGCCAGTGCTCAATCGACCCATCGCTGAGCACATCGTCAATCTTCTAAAGCGCTACGACATCACAGAAATCATTGCGACCCTATTCTATCTACCCGACGTAATGCGCGATTACTTCCAAGATGGCAAGGACTTCGGCGTACAGATGACCTACGCCGTAGAAGAAGACCAGCCGCTTGGGACCGCAGGCTGTGTCAAAAATGTATCAGAGCTATTAGATGACACTTTCTTGGTAATCAGTGGCGATAGCATTACTGACTTTGACCTGGGAAAGGCGATCGAGTTTCACAAAGCAAAAGGCTCAAAGGCGACTCTAGTACTGACCCGCGTCCCTAATCCAATCGAGTTTGGTGTGGTCATTACCGATGAATCCGACCGAATCGTGCGCTTTTTGGAGAAGCCCTCCACAAGCGAAATCTTCTCAGATACCGTCAATACAGGGACTTATATACTCGAGCCTGAGGTGCTTGACTATTTGCAGGCCGACTGTGAGCAAGACTTTTCTAAAGATCTATTTCCCCTTTTGTTAGAAAAAGGCGAGCCGATGTATGGCTATGTAGCTGATGGCTATTGGTGTGATGTCGGTCACCTAGAGGCTTACCGAGAGGCGCAGTACGACGCCCTAGCTGAGAAGGTTTTGATTGACTATGACTATCCAGCTGATTCGGACGGCATACGCATTGGCAAGAATACGTACGTCGATCCTGATGCTAGAATCCACGGTCCTGTCTTGATTGGGAACAACTGCCGCATTGGGCCAAGGGCTGTATTAGAGCCTGGTACGGTTATTGGTGACAATGTGACCATTGGTAGCGACGCAGATCTAAAGCGCCCAATTATTTGGAACGGGGCTGTGATTGGTGAGGACACGCATCTGCGCGCCTGTGTTATTGGTAGAGGTACTCGCGTAGACCGGCGGGCTCATGTTCTAGAAGGATCTGTTGTCGGTGCGCTATCCACTATTGGCGAAGAAGCGCAGATTAGCCCTGGCGTTCGCGTTTGGCCCAGCAAGATTATCGAATCTGGGGCGACACTGAACATCAATCTGATTTGGGGTAACACGGCTCAGCGCAACTTATTTGGGCAACGTGGCGTAGCTGGTCTAGCGAATATCGACATTACGCCTGAGTTTGCTGTGAAGCTAGGGGCGGCCTATGGCTCTACGCTTCGAACAGGATCGTATGTCACGGTTTCTAGAGACCAGCGCAGCATTTCTAGGATGGCTTCTAGATCGCTAATTGCCGGATTGATGTCTGTAGGGATCAATATTCAGAACCTAGAAGCAACCTCTATCCCCGTAGCTAGATACGTGTTGCCGACGCTTAACGTGAGCGGCGGAATTCACGTCAGGCTACATCCTCAGCGCCCTGATCATCTCTTGATTGAGTTTTTCGATAAAAATGGTATCGATATTCCCAAGAGTAAGGAGAAAAAGATTGAGGGTGCCTACTTCAAAGAGGATTTGAGGCGATCGCAAATTCATGAAATAGGCTCAGTTACCTATCCTAGCCGCGTTGTCGATATCTATACCACCGCCTTTAGCAGATATCTAAACGCTGAATCAATCCGCAATAGCAAGTCTAAAATCGTAATCGACTATGCCTACGCGGTATCAGGTGCGGTTTTACCTCAGCTTTTAGGCCAGTTTGGCTGTGATGCGGTCGTGCTCAATGCTAGCTTGAACCCTACTGCGCCCTCAGTAGCAGAGCGAGACGTAATGCTTGGACAGCTCGGTCAAGTGGTTCAAGCATTGCAGGCGACCTTTGGCGTTCAGATTTCTGCCAACGGTGAGCAGATGGTGCTAGTTGATGAGGTCGGATCTCCTATTAGAGACGAGCCCCTAACTGCGCTGATGGCTCATATGATCTTGACAGCGCATCCTAGAGGAACCATCGTTGTTCCTGTACAGGCTTCGGGTGCGATTGAAGAGATTGCCCGTCGCCATGATGGTAAGGTAATCCGCACCAAAGCTAACCCCACCGCGCTAATGGAAGCTTGTCATACTGAAGAGAACGTCGTGCTAGGCGGCAGCGGCGATATGGGCTTTATCTTTCCTCAGCTGCATCCGGGATTCGATGCGATGTTCTGCGTTGCCAAGCTCATTGAGATGCTGTTGGTCCAAGAGCGAGCGCTAGGTCAAATTTGGGAAGACCTGCCGCGAGTGGTTCACCGTTCGCAGACGATGCGCTGTCCGTGGACTATCAAGGGGGCGCTCATGCGTTATCTTGTAGAGACCCATCCAGCAGAGAGTTTGGAGCTGGTTGACGGCGTCAAAATTGTTGATGCCAGCAAGCAGAACTGGGTGTTGATTTTACCGGATGCCGGAGAACCGCTGGTCCACATTTTTGCTAATAGTGAAGAGCGAGGTTGGGTGGACAAGCAGCTGCAAACCTACCGGCAGAAGGTTCAAAACTTTATCGAATCAGAGCAGGGAATTAAGGAAAGCACCATATGAATAACTGCGTCTTGATGGCAGAAATTGTGCAGGCTCCACAGCTGCGCTATACCGCTGACAATCAAACGCCGATTGCGGAATTTGTTGTCAAGTTTCCAGGGCTAAGAGAGGGCGATGTGCCTGGGCAAATGAAGGTGGTGGGCTGGGGAAATCTAGCCCAAGAAATTCAGGAGCGATACCGGGAGGGCGATCGCGTCCTGCTAGAAGGTCGTCTGAGCATGAATACGCTAGAAAGGCCCGAAGGCTTTAAAGAAAAACGCGCTGAAATGACAGCTCAGCGCATTAGTCCTATCAATGAATTACAGTCAGTCGTCATGGTAGAGCCGATGCCGATCGCTGAAGGCCGATTCTCTAGTCCCGCCACGCCAGCTTCTACACCTGCTGCGGCTCCGGTAGCTGCAAGCGCAGCAGCGCCGACCGAACCTGCCCCAGATTACGACGACATTCCGTTTTAGTTTGTAAAACATTCTTTACCGCGAGGCTTCAAACGCCTCGCGGTTTTCGTATATTTCAAATACTCGGTCCATGCTGGTGAGTTCAAATAGCATTTTGACCTGTGGATTGATCGAGCATATATACATCTCGCAATCGTGCGATCGCACTGTCTTCAGCACAGAGACCAGCGTTCCTAACCCAGAACTATCAACGAAAGTTGTCTCCTTCAAATCCATCAGCAGCACAGTAGAGCCAGCGGATAGAGCGCTATCAACCTGAGCGCGTACCTCTTCCGCCTTAGTCCCATCTAAAATGCCAGAAGGTGTCAACACTTGAACAGCTGTATCCATATTCACCATACTTACCTGGGTTCTCTAGCTTATATATCAAAGTAGGGCAACACGCTTGCGTCGCAAGTCATGCTGCCCATTGCTTAATAAAGCTTTCAGTTGATTTAACTGTTCTCAGCAACATAACAGAAACTATAGGGGTCAGTCTACACTGATTTTACATTTTCCAGACTGGGGCAGAGACAAGCTGCCTAGCTGATGGTTCTGGCGAATCGTCACTACCAGATCTGTTCGGCTACTGCGCGTCAAAGGTTCGATGAATAGCTGCGGATGCAGCGCCCGCCAAAAGTAGGTGACAAAAGCAGCGATCTCTTCATCACACAGTCCGCTTTTTCCTGCCTCAATCATCTGCTTTTCGGCCTGCTGCCGCCACCGCTGAGACAGCCGGTAGTCTTCTGGACGCAAAACTATCAAACTATCTAGGTAGTCCCACAGCGGTAAGTACGCTTTGAGCTGACGGTTGCAGTCATAGGCGAATAAGCGATCGGCTTCGGTACTGATCGGATCGGGCAGTTCGCAGAGCGTGGAAAATGTGCTCTCCGACCTTGGCTCTGCTCCTACACACCAGCCTTCGAACAAGACAACTGTCGGTGCAGGTATCCGCTCAGCCTGGGTGCGATCGCCCTGCCCCCCGTACAGAGATTTATCAAACCGAGGCAGCGATACCCGTTCGCCCGGTGAGGCGTTACTCATCTTGGCGAAGGCACGTATGCCCAGGTTAATATCATGAGTGCCCGGTGGCCCTCTCCAGACAAAGCGAGGGTCTATTTCCTTTAGCTCGCAGCGTTCTGCATAGGTTAGATACAGATCGTCAATCGATAGCACTGCTGCTCGCTGGTTCAGTTCACTGAGCAGCAGCAGCAAAATTTTACAGAGTGTTGTCTTACCTGTTCCCTGTCCACCCAATACCCCTTGAACAAATAGGTTCCGTTGGATCTTAGAGTCTAAGGCTTTACTACGCTGCGACTGGTCAATTTTCAGAGCCAAAGGCAGCCATAGCGTCCACATCGGCTCAATCCAGTCTGTCCAGTCACCGGATAAAGGCAGTTCGATCTCTGCGTCCCATAATTTTCGACCGACAGATTGCAGTAGCCGGGTGCGATCGCTCAGCGCCAAAGCCACCGACGCAGCGTCAACTTGCCAAACAACAGCGCGAGCGGGTTCGAGCATCCAGCTGATCACCTGTTCGCGCTCAGCAGCGGTTGGCTGGTCTCCCCTGCTCCAAGCAATGACAGTCGGCCAGATAGCGTCAGACATTCTCAGCGAGCATCTTTCAGATGGACAAAGAGACTAACGGTTTTATCCTGACGGGTTGCGCTCACCGTATCTATATAGGAGAAAAATGGATCGCTGGCACTCATCACCTGGTCAAGTACTGGAAATCTTTGGATGAGTATAGGTGCGATCACAGGCCAATTCAGATAGATGTAGCCCTGATTGGGTTTGGCGAGTGGGGCGATCGCGGCCTTAAATCGCTCTGACTCAACCAGTGAAGTCTCTAATTGCCCTTCCGACACCTCTTCTACCGTTGCTAAAGCGCTATTCATTGCCGCTAAAGAATCCGTGAAAATTTCGTAGGGCCCTTGCTGTAGATGCAGTCCCAATAATTCTGTTTCTAATTCGTTCCCAGATTGCTGACCGCGTTTGCGGGCGGTGAGCCGAGTCCACGCGGTTGCCGCTGTATCCCTCGCCTCACCGATGGAGATGAGCGAATTGCTATAGCCAGAGGCCACCGCTTGCGCATCTAGGCCTGCAATTCCCGTCTGATCGCGTTCGACGACCAGGATCCAGCCTTGCGATCGCCTACTGCCAACTTTTCCTAGCGCATATTCTCCTGTCGCCCAGACCCATTGGAGATCTTCAGACTCGGTTGGTGAAAGTGCAGGCTGTAAAAATGCGGGCAGTGCGTCAGCGGACAGCCCAACTGTTGCCAGACTAGATTCGAGCTTGGACAAATTGCGACCGGTGATTGCCAGATCGCTATCCGCAGGCAAAAACTTTAGAGCTTCTACCGTTCCAAATTCGTTCGCCTGCATAAAATTGTTCTTTGCTGTCTTTTCGTCTGTCTGAGCAGGCAAAGCGTTGATGACTAGTCCGGTCTTTGCGAGTCCGATGGATGCACCAGTAAACGCCTGGTCTGATTTGGAATCACTCAGTAGATTCAGATCGAAATAGGCCAGTCCCACCCGCGCCTTAGTCAGAGCCGCAGCGGTTTTTCGATAGACCAAATTCTGAGCTGCATTCTCTGTGGTCTGAGCAACCTGAATGCTGCGCCGGAGTACGCGAACATCGTTCGCCAACAAAATAAACTGATCGCCGACCAGGGCGGTTGCTTTGATAGCTTGTGATCGCGCTGACGTCGCAGACAGAATTCGAATGCCGCTGATTTTCTCGCTGTTCGGCGTATTTCCGTCTAATGCCTGCTGCTGCCAGAATTGTTGCAAGAATTCCTTAGCCTGACGCTGATGCCCTGGTGCAATCTCTATCGCTGCTAGATAGCCTGGCCGCTGACCATTGAGCGGATCTACCTCTAAATCTGCTGATACCAGCGCAAAGGTCACTTCATCCCCAATCCAGGGCCGGATGGTTTGCTCGTAATCTAGTCCTACCTGATCTAATCCTGTTGTTCCCAGAAATTGCTGTTTGACTTGCTCTATCTCTTCAAGCGTTTGGGGACGCTGCTCTGGCTCTTCTAACGACTGTACAAAGGCGGCTAGCCGGTCGGGCCGTGTTAATAGCGAGACCGAAAAAGGCGACTGGTTGGGGACAAATAAAGCGGCAGCGGCAATCGGGCGATCGCTTCCCTCTAGCAGAGACAGAGGACTGTTCGACCTTAGGTAGAAAAAGCCCCCGATGCCTAACAGAATTAGTAGGGACGCGATCGCCAGCCATCCCACATACAGCGGATTTGACCAGAGCCTAGAACCAGATCGGCTAGACTCAGCGTTTTTCGTGGCAGCGACCATACTCGTCACATTGTTGAACGACTCAGAGTATCAGTTTAGAGTATTCGCGGATACCAATCTATCGCCAGGCTGCCTGTTACCAGTTTACGAACAGCGCACTCAGAACAGTGCGCTTATGAGTAGGATACCTATCAACCCAGGCCACGGCTACGCCAAACGCCGATTAGCTCACCGTCAATGCTGACTTCCTCAGCTGGATATTCCATCGGTGCAAATCGAGGATTAGCGGGTTGAAGCGTCACTGTACCCTCATCAAAGTGATAGTACTTCAAAGTCATCGCCGACTCGACTCGTGCGGCCACAATTGTACCGTTGCGAATCAGCTTAGGATCTTGCACTCTGCGCAAAATTACGATGTCACCATCGTCAATCAGAGCCTCTATCATCGAATCGCCACGGACTCTAAGCGCAAAATCAGTACCGTGAAAATCAAGAGCAGTGGGATCGAATCGCTCTAGGGTCTCATCAGCGCCCAAGGTGTCAGCGAATGTTTCGACGATAGAGCCCGCTGCGATCGCTCCAAAAATCGGTACGCCCTGCGTATCTTGCAAGATCCGAATTGTTCGAGCCTGACCTTCTTGCCAGTCGATGTAGCCTTTACGTCGCAAATGGTCTAATCGACTCTGCACTGGTGCAGGCGACTTCAATTTCATTTCGCGCATCATCTGTCGAATTGAAGGAGAATGACGATTTTCGCGTATATAAACAACAAGCCAATCGTATAGTTCTTGCTGCGCGTGAGTGAGAAGTTCCATCAGAGTTTGCAGACTACCAGCTATCTACTATCAACGTCTGCCACTTGGTCTTAGACATTTCTAAATAGTGAAATCCCTGCTTATACAGAGCAAAGTGGCTACTTAGCGTACGTCGGCGTAGCCTCTGTGTAGAGGTATGCATCCGACGCTAACTACATAAGAACAACCGTACCAACTCACATCATCTTTGTCCATAGTTAACTTTAATATTCCTAGTAATCGGCATCCGAAACCATTGGTACGATTCCAAACGCGACTACTGAATTGCAACAAAGCCAGCTTCGTTCAACAACCGCTTACCATCGTCGGTCTGTAGAATCTGTGTATAAGCTCTACCGGCACCTTCTGAGGCTGCATCGCCCTGACGAACCACTATAGACAACGGACGAGTCAGCGGATAGCTTTGATCTTGAATTGCCTTTAGATTTAGCTGATTGCGCTGAGCCGGACAGTTTTGCGGCAGCACATACGGTGATTGATAAGGCGGAACCAGCGCTCTAGGATCGGATCCGATCGGCAGCGGAGCCACGGTACACTGCCCAATTAGCTCAGGTGCCGAAGCGTAATAGATAGCACCAGGTGTATTGCTAACAAAACGTATGGCTGCGGTGGTCGTTGTCTGTGTCCGTACGGTTGAGCCAAAAGCTTGACCCTGCAAAACCTCTTCTTGGAAATACTGTACCGTTCCACCCCGGTCCGAGCGCGAGACCGGCACCACTGCCAAGTTAGGACCTCCCACCTGACGCCAGTTAGTGATTTTACCGGTGTAAATATCTGCTAGCTGCGGCAGCGTTATTCCCGCTAGTGGCAGGTCTAGGTGAGTTGCAACCGCAACTGATTCCATAGCGACCGGAATCTCTTCTAGAGTAATTCCTTGCTGCGTAGCCTGCTGCTTTTCTGATGCGGTTACTGGCCGAGACGACTGAGCAAATGACAGTTCGCCGTTGATCAGCATCTCAATGCCTACACCAGACCCCGGGGCTTGGTTGGGTGCTTCTGTGTAGAGCAAAGAAAAGCCCGGAAAGCTGTTTTGAATAGCTGGTGTTATTCCACGAATCGGAGCCCAGGTGGTACTACCGCCGTAGCGAAACTGGCCCGTAGGCACATCCGTTACGCCCGCAAAATTCGAGCTGGCTGGAGAGTCAACATCCGGTTCTGCGGCCTGGTTGTCTCCGAACTGGTTTTGTTCGGCCTGGTCCGATTCAGCAGTTTGGGAGCCACCAGACATTCCTCCCAGCGAAACTTTGTCTTTCAAAAACCAAAACGCGCCGCCAAGAATGGCAACCATCACCACTAACGTGATCATTAATGCTGGAACTTCGCTCTTGGGTTGAGTCATAGGTCACTTGCCAGATTGTAGAAATAGAACAGCTTAAAACAGAGTCTTCCAAAAAAAAGGCCAGCTCCAACCTTAAGTCGAAACCAACCCTTTATCCTTAGGCTCAGGAGATATGCCCAAGCTTTCTTGTTCTAGCTGTAAGTGTTAGCTAAGAGACTAGCGAATATACTCTTTGAGTACGCTGTTGCGATTCGGATGGCGAAGCTTGCGCAGCGCTTTGGCTTCAATTTGACGAATACGCTCACGGGTAACGTTGAAGATCTGACCGATTTCCTCAAGAGTTTTCATCCGGCCGTCGTCTAGACCGTAGCGCAGACGCAGCACATCACGCTCACGCGGACTCAAGGTGCTGAGGACACTTTCCAAGTCCTCGCGCAGCAAGCTCTTAGACACCTCATCTTCAGGCGTTTCACCGTCAGATTCGATAAAGTCGCCTAAGCGAGAATCTTCTTCTTTACCGATAGGAGTTTCCAAAGAGATTGGCAGCTGCGCTGATTTGGCAATAAAGCGTAGCTTCTCGATGGTCATTTCCATGCGAGTGGCAATTTCTTCTTCGGTCGGCTTGCGGCCTAGCTCTTGAGAAAGCAGCTTGGTGGTCTTCTTGATACGAGAGATAGTCTCGTAAAGGTGAACCGGAAGCCGAATGGTTCGAGACTGGTCTGCGATCGCCCGGGTAATCGCCTGTCGAATCCACCAGGTAGCGTAGGTAGAAAACTTGTAGCCCTTCTCATGGTCAAACTTCTCAGCCGCCCGAATTAGACCTAAGCTGCCTTCTTGAATCAGGTCTTGAAAGGACAGACCTCTATTCATGTATTTCTTAGCGATGGATACAACCAGACGCAGGTTGGACTGAACCATTTTGTCTTTTGCTCTGCGGCCTTGATGTAAGCGACGGCGAAAGGCTGGCAATGCCATGTCTACAGCGTTCGCCCAGTCTGCGTCAGTAGGCTCTTCTTCTAGCTGGTCGTCGATTTCGTCGCGAATGCGCTCTAGCTCTAGCAAATCGGCAATCTTGCGAGCTAGCTCAATTTCTTCTTCGGCGCGCAGTAGTCTGATTCGGCCAATCTCTTGTAGATACAGACGAATAGAATCTTCAGTGTAATGCTTTTTCTTCGTTTGAGCAGTTCGACGACGGGCTTTGCCTTTCGCCGCGCCCTGAGTGGCTTTTGTTTTGGTAGCTGTGTCTTTTTCGTTCTTCGTCGTAGCGGCCCCTTTTTTGGCTGCTGTGCTGCTGGCTTCACTTTGCCCGGTCAAGTCGATGGTTACTGATGCTGTTGACTGACTAGCTGCTTTGGCCCTGTTAGTGGGCTCTAAAGTTTCAAGTGTGTTGTTAGCCTGGGTCATGCCGCGTTCCTTGTGCTCCTTCTTAGTGAGTAATGTGATTTTCAGGTGTAGTTCAAAAGCAGATCAGCTGGTTAACCTGATTATTTGCTGAAGCCCTGTGCATATGAAGCGTTTAGTAGATGAAGCAGATGCTAGCTGTTTGCAGCTGCCGTTGGTTGGCTGTTAGCTGAGCAAATTAAATGAATTTACTCATAATGTGGGACTAAGCGCCTCCAAAACTAACAGACACATAAGATAGCCACTACAAGACTCAACTGCTGGTATGTTTTGCCTCCCTTTATTTGCCTCCCTTTATAGGTACGTTCCTTTCCAAATACAGCTCTTCACGACTGCTTTATATCAAACTGACACCGATGGCCATATTCTGGAAGAACTACTGAACTCGACTAGCGCATCTAGATAGAGGCTTTCGATCAGCTGGGAAAAACCTCAGACAGCTGAATCGTTCTAGGCTGACAAGAGGCTACCCACTAATCAAAAAAAGTTTAACTGTCATCATCAAACCCAGTAGATTGTAGCTTTTAAGACAGAAATTAACCACCTATGGTTCCACCGGTAGAAAGTTAATCAAGTCTTTGTATTCCTATAGTGGTAACACGGACTACTTAAAATTGCATACTGGGAATTATCTTTCTCGAATAATAATTACCTTTGCTATCAGTAGTTTCCACATCAGTCGAATTACAGAGAACTACCGAGTAGCTTAGTACGACAGCTTTTCTCCGTTTGTAAGCGATGCTAAACAGTTGAGAAGGTAGTATCTGTGCTGACAGTTAAACGTTTGCCTCAATTCGTAATGTTAATTAGGCAAACTTATAAGCGTCATAAGTTATTTGCAAGATTCGGTACCCGTGGGGTTTGGAGGTAGTTGGCTTGCGGATAGCTGACTTATAGTGTCTATTGTTTTGACTATCTCGACAGGCATAGCTATCGTCTTGAGAATTGCCCTGCCGCTGTCTATCGCCCGGTCCACTACCTTGTCCACCCTATGTCAAAGCCTAACGAATTTACTGCCGAAGCTCTCTCATCCGAAACAGCTAAGACAATTGTTGTCAAAATTGGCACCTCTAGCCTGACTCGCGCAGATACGGGGCATTTGGCACTAGCAACGCTGGGTAGACTAGTCGAAACACTGTGTCAGCTCCAGCGGTCGGGACACCGAATGATTTTGGTGTCTTCGGGTGCGGTTGGCGTTGGCTGCGCTCGTTTGGGAATTACTCAGCGGCCAAAGGCGATGGCGCTAAAGCAGGCGGTGGCAGCGGTCGGTCAAGGTCGATTGATACGAGTGTACGATGATTTTTTTACTTCGCTAGGACAGCCGATTGCGCAGGTACTGCTGACTCGCAGCGATTTGTCTTTGCGATCGCGCTACGTAAACAGCTACCGCACCTTCCGACAGCTCATGCAGATGAGCATCATCCCTATCGTCAACGAAAACGACACGGTTGCTACTGACGAACTGAAATTCGGTGATAACGACACCCTTTCCGCCCTTGTTGCTAGCCTAGTTGGCGCTGACTATTTATTCTTGCTCACCGACGTGGACCAGCTCTACTCAGCTGATCCGCGTCACGATCCAACCGCTCAGCCGATCAGCCGCGTGCAGCACATTGACCAGCTAGAGGCCAACGTTGGTGCGGCTAGTAGCAGTTGGGGTACGGGTGGTATGTCCACCAAAATAGAGGCTGCTAAGATCGCAACCGCTGCCGGAACTCATACCATCATCACGCAGGGACAGACGCCTGAAAGCCTGCTCAAAATTTTGCAAGGCGAGGCGATCGGCACTTTCTTTGAGGCGCACTCTGGCAAGGCAAAAGCTAGAAAGCGCTGGATCTATGGAAGTATCATCCCCGCCGGTCGGCTCTACCTAGATGGGGGTGCAATCAGGGCTATCCAGACAGCCGGCAAGTCGCTATTACCTGCGGGCATCACTGAAGTAGAGGGCGAATTCTCCGTCCAAGATGCGGTTGTTGTCTGCGATGCGTCAGGCCAAGAAATTGCTAGAGGACTAGTGAACTACAGTGATGAAGACCTGAGAAAGATTTGTGGCCATCAGTCTATAGATATCCTCAACCTGCTAGGTTACAAAGGCGCTGAAACCGTTATTCATCGGGATAATCTGGTGCTGAGCGGTTCGTGATTCTGCCGTTTTACGGCTTACTTTTTTTGCTAGCTTTTTGTCCATAACTCTTCTTTTAATCACAGAATTTCTATGGCTACTGTTCTTACCCCTGAGACTGCTGACCGTTCAAAGCCTGCTGTTCTCGTAACAGGAGGCGCTGGCTACATTGGTGCTCATGCTGTTTTGGCTTTGGAGAATGCAGGGTATCAAACAATCATTCTAGACAGTTTGGAATATGGCCATCAGGAGCTTGTCAAGCGTCATCTAAAAGCTGAGCTCATTGTTGGTCATACGACAGATCGGGCGCTGCTAGACGATATCTTTAGCACTTATAACGTGGCGGCGGTTATGCATTTTGCTGCCTACATTGCGGTCGGAGAATCGGTCAGCGAACCCGCGAAATACTATCGGAATAACGTGTATGGCACGCTGAATCTGCTAGAGGCGATGGTGGCAGCAGATGTGAAGCGGCTGGTGTTTTCTTCTACCTGCGCTATCTATGGTCCACCTAAGACGGTGCCTATTCCCGAAGACCACCCGCAAAATCCAATTAGTCCCTATGCGACTAGCAAGCTGATGGTAGAGAAAATGCTGCTTGATTTTCAGTCTGCCTATGGACTGCAGTCGGTTTGCTTTCGATATTTCAATGCGGCAGGCGCTGATCCGCAGGGTCGATTAGGAGAGGACCACAACCCTGAAACGCATTTGATACCGCTTGTCTTATTCGCCGCCCTGGGTAAGCGGGAGTCAATCTCTATCTTTGGCAGCAATTATGAAACCAGGGATGGTACCTGCATTCGCGACTATATTCACGTGTCTGATCTTGCAGATGCCCATGTGAAGGGGTTTGAGTATCTGCTCGAAGGGGGTGAAACGTCTTTCTTTAATCTGGGCAATGGTAATGGCTATACGGTTAAAGAGGTAATCGAGACGGCTAGGAAGGTGACAGGGAAAGAGATTGCAGCAGTGCCATGCGATCGCCGCCCTGGCGATCCGCCGAGCTTGGTCGGGACTAGCGATCGCGCCAAACAAGTCCTTGGCTGGCAGCCACAGTATCCCGATCTAGAAAACATCATTACCCATGCCTGGCAGTGGCATCAAAAACGCCACGGCAGTTGATCAAACCGTGGCGCTTATCTGAATCCGTGCTGATTCTAGGAAGCCGCCGCGATCCCAATCGGGCAAGACACATTGGTGCCACCTAGTCCGCAATATCCACCTGGGTTCTTTGCTAGATACTGCTGGTGGTAATCTTCAGCGTAATAGAACTCAGGTGCAGGCAGAATCTCTGTGGTGATTTCGCCGTAGCCAGACTTCTTCAAAGCCTCCTGATACATTTCCTTGGACTGCTTAGCTGCTTCCATTTGAGCATCGGAGTAGGTGTAAATGCCTGAGCGATACTGCGTTCCTTTGTCGTTACCTTGCTGCATCCCTTGCGTAGGATTGTGGCTCTCCCAGAACAGCTTCAGTACAGCGTCATAGCTGATCACCTTGGGATCGAAAACAACCAGCACCACCTCATTGTGGCCAGTCATTCCAGAGCAGACTTCTCGGTAAGTTGGATTCGGTGTGACGCCAGCAGCGTAGCCA
The DNA here is from genome assembly GCA_963793495.1 of uncultured cyanobacterium. Classification (GTDB taxonomy): domain Bacteria; phylum Cyanobacteriota; class Cyanobacteriia; order Phormidesmidales; family Phormidesmidaceae; genus Phormidesmis. The sequence goes on along the minus strand of CAWCAI010000013.1, from coordinate 450,760 downwards.
ACAGCAGTGCTGTATACACCCTCTGCCTGCCAAAACTTTCGCTCCGCGCCCCAGAAGCAGCCCAATCCAAACATCGCAGTTTCCATCCCTTCTGGAAACGATCCTTGAATGGGATTACCGTTCACATAGTGCTTGTTGACCACCGACATTTCCTTCTCACGGCCAGGAAGCGCCTCTTTTTCGCTTGGCATTACATCCTTTTTGCCAAGACCCATTCCAAAAAATGCCATGTTGCTATGTCCCTTCTATATTTCCTAGCTGTCTAAGTAGTTGAGCAGAAATCAGCTCTCTGCGTAATTGTTTTCATTTTAGAAGGTTACATAGGTTTGCGCCTTGGTTGGCATCCGAACAGCGACAACCGTAGAAACCGACAAAATATTAAGTATGTATGGGGCGATAGGTATTCGCCTGTAATGATCGAGGAAGATATAAAGCCTATCTTCATCCCTTCTCATTATCTATGGATCGCTTCAGAGTCGAGGTCATCTCAAAAACCCCTAACCCACAGCAGACTATCTACGCAGCAATGCATCAAGACTACGCTGAAGAATTTGTGTGGGATCAGCGCCATGAATGGCCCTCAGAAGAAAAAGCAGGAGAGCTAGTCATTCGCAACTTACTCAAAGGCGGTCGCGGTCACTTTGGTCCGCTAGAGCATCCCCAAATCGTACTGAACTGTGGCTTTTTCCCTCATTCCACGATGCAGCAAATCCGAACTCATCGTGTCGGGCTCAGCTTCGACGTGCAATGCCTTAGCGGTGATACCGCAGTTACCTTCGTACAGGCGTCCGGTGGCTTACGAAAGTACAAGATTGCCGATCTGTACGACCTTTGGGAGCACGGAGAGAAAGCCGGTCGAGAACGCAAGATCAAAGGGAGAGACGGTGAACCGCCTGGACAGTATCGTCGCGACTGCAAAAAGAGACTCAAGAAGATGCGTTTGCGAGTCCTCAACGAAGACACGGGGTTTTTTGAAACTAGCAATATCAGCTCAGTCATGTGTAGTGGCGAGCAGCCAGTCTACAGACTAACGCTGGCAGACGGGAAGACGCTCGAATGCACCACCAATCACCGGCTTTTCACTTCAAAGGGCTGGCAGCACATGGGTGATGCTGTAGGGCTGCTGACCGATACAGACCACAGCGTTCTGGCAGCAACTAAAAACTGCAATGTGATGTGCAATGGATTGCTACGTCCTGATGCTCTATATTCTGAAAAAAGATGGCTCCAGTCACAGGCATGTAAGGGATTGCACGCTAAGGCTATTGCGGAGCTGTGTAGTGTCTCGCCTGAAACTATCAGGTATTGGGCAAAGAAGCATTCAGTCGAATTACCATCTGGTCTTCATCAAGGGTTAAAGACTGTAGCCGGTAGTGGCAAGTACCGGGATGAAACGTGGCTGCGATCGCAGATAAACGATGGTCTAAACGTCGAGCAGATGGCTCAATCTGCTGGCTGCTCTATTGAATGTATTAAGAAGTGGGTTTATCGCTATGGCCTTGGGCTAAATAAGCAGCCTGCTGGCGCAGATGTTCCTTGGAACAAAGGCGTTAAGGAATACGAACTGGACTTAGATAGTGAGCAGAGACAGTTACGTCGAGAGAACGCTAGAAGATATACGCAGAGAGGTGCCGACTCTGTTTTTTGGAAAGGTGGTATCTCAAGTGATCGGACGCTGGTTGGTGCTTGGACCCGTCAAATAGCCCCTCAAGTGCATGATATGGAAGCGCATCCTATTAGCGTGATCGATGTTGAGTTTATAGGGTTCCAGACCACTTATGACTTAGAAGTTGAGGGGAAATGGCACAACTTTGTCGCGAACGGCGCAGTTGTGCATAACTCGTTCCGATACACTGGGTCGCGAATTTTGGATGTGGTGAACAGCAAGACTGATGTGGAAGATGTATTCTACCTGCGACCAGTGGGCTCTTATACCGATCGGCAGGGTAAGAAGTACGATTACACAGAAGCCTTACGTCAAGAAGATATAGAGTGGTGTGTACAAGGCTGCAAGCGATATAAAACGCGAATCGATCAGGGCTTTTCGGAAGAGCACGCTAGAGGATTAATTCCTTTCGATGTGCGGCAGCACTGGGTGCTTTCTGCTAACGTGCGATCGCTCATGCATCTACTCGATTTGCGTTGGAAAGCAGATGCTCAGCTAGAAGCTCAGAAACTTTGTGAGGCGATTTGGCCGCAGTTCCAGGCTTGGGTGCCGGCGATCGCACAATGGTACGAAGACAACCGTCTCAAAAAAGCCCGTCTCTCCCCCTAGTCTCACCTGCTCCCTTCTACCTATGACAAAGCTACAAAAGCGCCCTCCCATCCGGGCGCATCGTGTGATACATTTTATAGGCTGCAAACGCGCGAGGGTCAGTGCCCGAGTGGTTAATGGGGGTGGACTGTAAATCCACTAGCTATGCTTACGCTGGTTCGAATCCAGCCTGGCCCACCACCTCGTCGCAGCCTTTGCCCATGTGGCTCAGTGGTAGAGCACACCCTTGGTAAGGGTGAGGTCACGAGTTCAATCCTCGTCATGGGCTTTGTTGAAAACTCTTGAACCAAAAAAGACCCGTCTATAGAAAGAGCGGGTCTTTTTTTAATGTATATGGCGCTAAGTGGCTAGCGTGCGTGGGCTCAGCTTTCTCTTAGAGTAGGTAGTCTGCCAGCTATCATGAGCCTGCTTAGACAGCCGCTAGTTCGGGCCGCCGGCTGTTACGGATGCCGTCAATTGCCTTCGCGTAGTCGTCTGCTTTGAACACAGCAGAACCGGCAACGATAGCGTTAGCGCCTGCATCTATTACCTGCCAGGCGTTGTGGCTCTTTAGTCCACCGTCGACTTCAATCCAGGGATCGAGGCCGCGCTCATCGCACATAGCACGCAGCTTTTGAATTTTGGAAACCATGCCAGGAATGAAACTCTGACCACCGAAGCCAGGGTTCACGCTCATAATCAAAATAAGATCGCACAGCTCCAGGCTGTATTCGAGCATATCGAGGCTGGTGCCAGGGTTCAAGACGACGCCTGCTTGCTTACCCAATTCCTTGATTTGACCTAGAGTCCGATGCAGGTGAGGTGAGGCATTGTGCTCACAGTGTACAGAGATGATATCTGCGCCCGCCTTGGCAAAATCTTCTACATACTTCTCGGGTTCGACGATCATTAGGTGAACGTCGAGCGGCTTTTCTGTATGGGGACGAACTGCGTCCACGATCATCGGACCGATAGTGATGTTAGGAACGAAGCGACCGTCCATGACATCGATATGAATCCAATCCGCACCGGCTTTGTCGACTGCGCGAATTTCTTCTCCCAGACGGCCAAAATCAGCAGACAAAATCGATGGTGAGATAACAACGGATTTATCAGATTGAGTTCTTGCCATGGGGTGCGGCCTCCTAGAAGTAAATGGTGAGGTGAATGTCTTGTATAGATAAGGATCTATATTGAGCTGTAGCTATTGTAACAAAATATTTCTCTTCTCTAACATTGCGACCAGAGTTAATCTAACTAGCTGCGGTTGGGAGGCGATCGCCCCTTTAGAAAATTGTAATGCGCTTCACAATAATCCAAGATTGCAATCCAAGAATTCGCCGGTAAATTGAGCTAAAGTTGCTTCTAATAGCCCCTCATCAATCTGGCGTGATATGGCCTCTGACAACATAGCAAGTTCGACTGACAACTCTAAGCGTCGCTGGACACGCCTTAGTGGATTGGGTCTGAGTTTGGGTGCTTTGGCCCTGGGGGTTCCGGCTTGGGCACTGTCTTCGTCCGTGGGTCGTGACGGTATTGATGCTCGCCGTTTGCAAGAGGCTCCTTACAACCTCACTGGACGCAAGATTGCGATTGGGCAAGTAGAGATTGGTCGCCCGAGTCAGTTTGGCATTGACAAGATTGCGGTCGAAAATTCAATTGTGCAGGTTGGCAGAATTTTTGAACTGGATGGACCTGCGATCGCAGACGAATCCGTCGATGGTCACGCCGCTAATGTCGCTAGCGTCATGATCAGTCAGGATAAGACTTTTAAGGGCGTCGCTCCTGACGCTGTTCTATACTCAGATGCCATTGGCACCCTGACGGAATTCACCGGTCAAAACGAAGAGTGCTTGGCCTCTCAGCATATCGCCCTTCAAAACAGCGGCGACGTCCGCGCTACTAACTTCAGCTTTGGTGAACCGCTCAGCCGCGATCCTAGACCTAGTGCGTCTTTAGACGGCGACGCTCTGCTGACCCAGTGCATTGACTGGTCTTCTCGCGTCCATAAGCTTCTATACGTGATTGCTGGCAACCAGGGACGCGGCGGCATTCCGATTCCTACTGATAACTTCAACGGTATTAACGTCGCCTATTCTCGACGGATAGACGGTCAATTTTCCCGGCTAGATCGAGCAAACCTCGGTAGTGAGCCACCTGCCAATGCTACTCGGGGCCCAGACGTAGAGTCAAACGTGGGTGCTCGTCGCTCAATCAATCTGGTTGCTCCCGGCAGCGAAATCGAGATGTTCGAGCCTGACGGTCAGCTAACCGTTAGCAGCGGCACTAGCTTTGCGGCTCCCCACGTCGTTGCGACCATTGCTCTGCTGCAAGAGTTTGGCGATCGCCAATTCCGCGCTGGCGCTGCCAACTGGAGCCTGGATTCTAGAGAACCGCTGGTGATGAAATCAGTGATTCTCAATGCTGCTGATAAGATTCAAGATCCGGGTGATGGTTCACTGCTAGGTATGGCCCGCACTTTGCTTGATGAAGGCGGCAAAGATTGGACCCAGTCTGATGCCTATACCAATCAGAGTATTCCGCTTCATGCAGAATTAGGCACCGGCCATCTCAACGCTTTTAGAGCTTATGAACAGCTAGCTGGTGGGCAGTGGCAGCCAGAGAGTGCCATTCCTGAAAGAGGCTGGAGCTACAGCACCCTTCTGGAAAACGGCAGCGCTGAAGACTATGTCTTTGAGCAACCGCTTCAAGGTGGCAGCTATCTAAGCGCTACGCTCAGCTGGGAGAGAATGGTAGAGCTCAACTCTGACGATGAGTACTTCGACGTGGGTGAAAGCTTCAAAGGCCAACCTATCAGTAACCTGGACCTTTATCTGTTACCTGCTGACACAGACGATATCAGTAACAGCGTCTGGTCTTCAGTCAGCGCCGAAGACAGCCTGGAGCATATCTTCATCCCTATTCTAGAAACCGGTCGCTACAAGCTAAGAGTGGTTCAGCAAAAGACTGCCCTGCAAGGAGCACAGCCATACTCGCTAGCCTGGTGGGCAAAGGCTGCTGATTAGGAAGATCGCTGACTAGGCCGAAACTATGCCGCAAGCTAAAGCTGAAAATAGGAAGGGGACAAGTCAACATGCACTCATCTGTTCAAACTCTACTCGAATCAACCTACGAAGCGGAGACCGTCGGCGAGGCCAAAGAAAGACTTGGTGAACTATTAGAGTTGGGGGAGCCGACCACAACGGCGGTTGCCCTGAGAGTGCTTGCCGACTCAGATTTTGCTGAGAAGCTAGTGGCGGTTCGCAAGTTTCCTGACTGGCGCGATCGCCTCCTTAGCGATCCTAGCAATTCAGCCTTTGAGCCCATGGATCAGCCATCGGATGAAGATGAAGGAAACGCGCGTCCCGTCACTTCTACAGTGTCACTTATCAAAAAAAGCAGTGCGTCTTTTCTGCGGTGGGCGGCGGGCGGTTTTCAAGAGGCTGAAGCAGCAATTGTTGAAAAGCGAAGGGCGGCCTGCTTGAGTTGCGATCAGCTAACAGATCCGCCCAACTCACTGCCTTATCAAATAGCTAAAACTTTTGCTGGCAGCGACCGACGAATCTGCGCGGCCTGTGGCTGTGTGGTTTCTAAAAAGACCTTGATGGACACCGAGTCATGCCCGCTTGCCGATCCTGAAGATCCGACTCGCACTCGATGGGGTGATGTCAAAACTTGATTAGAAGCTCGAATTCTGCCATCCATCCGCTTGATTTTTCAGTTACTGTTCGCTGCGATTTTTGACAGCCAGTAACAGCCCGTCACCAACGGGCAGAAGGCTCATTGTAACACGCTGATCATTCCGGACTTTTTCATTCAAGGTGCGGATGCGTTTGGTTCTATTGTCTTGCACGTCCGGGTCGGCAACGCGGCCATACCAAAGCATATTGTCTAGGGCGATCAGGCCACCGGGTCTGATTAGCTGAAGGGATTTTTCGTAGTAGCTGTCGTAGTTGCTTTTGTCGGCATCTATGAATGCAAAGTCGAAGGTGCTAGATTCACCGTCGGCAACCAGCCCATTGAGGGTGTCTAGCGCGGGGGCGATGCGGAGGTCTATTTTGTGATCGACGTTGGCTTTCTTCCAGTAGGGGAGTGCGATCGCGCAATCCTTCTTATTCACATCGCACGCTACAACCCGGCCATCTTCAGGCAAAGCCAATGCCACAGCCAGAGCGCTATAGCCCGTAAACACGCCAATCTCTAACGTCTTCTTCGCACCCATCAGCTGCACGAGTAGCGCCATTAGCTGCCCTTGCTCAGGAGAAATTTGCATTCTCGACTGAGGATGCTCAGCCGTTATTTTTCTCAGCTCAGCTTGGACAGGTAGCTCTCGCGACGATGCGGCTAGCAAGTAGTCGTACAGACGAGCGTCGAGACCAATCGATCGATTAGACATGGAAGATCACAGATGATCTCAGCATTCTCTCACGCTGAGCTTCTAGCTTCAGTACTCATGCTAGAAATGATCCCTTTGCTGAGATCGAATCTTTCATCTCAAGCTGCACACATCACTCTGCGCATGGTCTTCATATTGCCAGGCAAATCGTGACGAATCGCCTGCTCAATTAAAAAGCTAGGCACCGGTAGCAGCGGCGTTGCTTTGACAGAGTAGGTAATCAGCGTACCTGCACCGTAGTCTTCTAGCGTCAGGTCAGCAGCGAAGTCTGAAAAGGTGCCGCGCTCGAAGCGAAATTGAATATTTTGATGTAGCGTTTCGATTACCTGTAGGTAAATCTCTACTTGAGCGGAGAACATCATGAAGGCTTTACGAGCGACCTGGTACAGTCTGCGAGTGGCAGGATGGGTCTGGGTCTGCCGCTTAGCTTCTAGCACCTGGCTTTGAACGATGTCGGGAAAGTAGTGGACCCACTTGCTGTAGTCAGTCAGCTGCTGCCAGGTCTGCGATCGCACCATTGGTACATACATCGTCGCCGTCACGGCCGCTCCGGTAGTCACGGGCGTCGTTGAAATCAGTACATCACCCTGTAGTAAAGACTTTTCTCGCTGTGACTTTTCTCGCTGTGACTTTTCTTTGTGTGACTTTTCTTGCTGTAGCCTTACAGCATCAGTTGCGCAGAGAGTCGAAGAAACTGCCATAAAATTCAAAAGGATAAATAAAGCGGACTTTGCCTTCGGATTTCGATTTCTCGTAGCTTAGCTACAACCGGTGGAAGCACTGCCATTATTGCCTAATCCTACGGAGAGCAGGTCAAGCCTGTACAAGGGATGAGTGAACTTTCAGTAAACTCGCTGATCCCCACTGCTGCTACGGTTAAAGAGTTCATAATGAGCTTTTCGTGGGCTCCGTAGAAACGCTTAAGCGCGAACAAACATTAGCAGTGACCCAAGGGTGGGAATCGTATCCAATCGTACCGAAAATATAGAATCTCTTAATACTCCTAGTATTTATCCCAGCAAACCGCAAAAATCCCAACCGATATGTCTAAACGCTTTCGTCTTACGCCCGGCTCTCAGCTACTGTTACTGCTAATCTGCATTACGCTCGCTGTCTGGATTTTACGAGGGCTGACGCTCCTATCGTTTCTGCCAGGAATAGTGCTATGGCTGCTTATACTCGCCTGTCTGGGCGTGTTTGTTTTCAATAGTTTGCAGTCTATGCGCTAGCTTCTGCTTTTGCCGTTCGATCATTGCCCGGTTCACTGTCAAGTTCAGCAAGTCTCCAATCAGCATGACCAAAGACGTCAGCCATAGCCATAGCAGCAGCACAATTACCGTCGCTACTGCGCTGTAGACAAAATTGCCGAAGTGAGCGACGTACAGGCGAAACAGTCCCGAAATCACTGCCCAAGATAGCGCGGCTAAGACCGCTCCTGGCATAATGGGCTTTCCCGGTGTCCAGCGACTGGGCCCAAAGCGATAGATAAAAGCAAACGCCGCCGACATAATGCTTAGCGCTAGCGGCCAGCGCGAATAGCCCCATGCCGTTGCCACCCAAGAGCCGATGTCTCCGCTGCTGTAATAAATCAGGCGATCGACTGCCCACTCACTAATAAAGACAAAGCAAGAAGCCAATATCAGCAGCGCGATCGTGCCTAGGGTGAGCGTAATCGAAACCAATCGCGCTTTCCAAAAGGGACGGCGACGACGTAGCGGAATCTGCTGCATCTGGTCTAGTGCTCGCATCGCCGCACTCATCGCCCCTGACGAAGCCCACAGCGCGAAGGCAAAACTGATCGAAAACAGGCCCTTGCTAGGACGTTCTGTAACCACGGTTTCAAAGCCGTAAATCAGCTCTGGTACGCCAGCGGGAGCCACTTCGCTCAGCTGCTCAGCTAGGTTTAAGAAAGTGGACTGAAGCGGGCTGAAAATACCGATCGCTGTAAATAAAGCCAAAATAGCTGGAAACAGACCCAGCATAGAGTTGTAGGCCATCTCAGAAGCTAGGCTAGGCAGCCGCTGGCGGAACGTATTGCGAACAACTCGACGCACTGTGAGCAGATTGAGATAGCTTAGAAAACGAACAAATTCAACCGGCGACAGTACGTGTCGGAGGCGCTGAAGCGGTTTTTGTTTGCAGTAGGTTGCGTATAGTTTTTTGGAAACAGCGCGATGACGAGAGGTCACAAAGATTTCTATTTCTGTCTAAAAGTTAGCTATGGGCTACTGTGTATTTTCTGTTAGTTGGCTTGGGATAGTCGTATCAGCTCAAGACTCTGTAGGCAGCAAGCAACGTGACTGTATAGCTTCCGGCACTTTGCTTCCATCATGATCAATAGCTACAACCCTTTTCAAACAGAGCAAAGTGCTTAGCAAACTGCACGATGCATTGCGCAGTTTGCTGTATCCTTCACATTTTGGCACAGTGTCACAGAACAAAGTATCTAGCAGTACAGAACTTGCTTTGGAACACTGCTCTATCACTAACGTGGATAACAACTAATGCGGACAATTAGATTAATGCGGACAATTAGATGCAGCTGATCAGAACTGAAAGTAGATAAAGGGCGTATACCCAACAGGCACAAGGGTTAGCAGCACCGCGACGGCGAATCCATATCCTACTGCAAACAGCTGAGTCGGAATCCGTTCAACCGCTTGGGTCCAGACTTCGCGGGCCGTCAGCCAGTGTAGACAGGCGAGGACAGCAAAAACGCCTAGCAGCTCGACGTTCAGCTGCTGGGAGCCCAGCGATCGCAGCAACACAAAAGACCGTAACACCGTCAGCGCAGCGCCAAAGCTATTGGCCCGAAAAAACACCCAACTAATACAGACCCAATAAAATGTCATGAGCGTACCCACAGGTGCTAGCCAGATGTCCGCACCAAAACCGGAACCTGCTTGGCAAACTGACTCCATTCCTTGTGGACGACCAACGCTCCACCGTGTAGCAATCCTCAAAGGACAAACGTCCAGGCTGCGCCGTGCCAGAGCCCGCCTAGAATCATAGTCAGCAGCAGATTGCGATAGGTAAACCATTTAGCTTTTCGGCTTGGATTTTTTCCTGCTGATCTGACTGTATCTTTTAGCGTTTGGACAGAGCGGAGATAGTCGGACTGATTTTTGAGGAAATGCTGCCTTTTGGGCTCCCCGTCTCCTTGCAGCGCATAGTAGCCGTTATCGGCGGTAAAGGCTTTGGCGACAGTCTGCTCCTGTAGCGAAAAAGTACTAGGCAGCGCCTGATAAAACAGCCTACTAACGTTGATCTGACGGTATATTGCTGGCAGCAAGTGGCTGGCCAGCAGTATTGCCTTGTTTAGAACAGATTCTTCGGACGTCAAGATGTAGCGAGCGCGAATCCGGTGTTTTTCCAGGTGTGCTAGTACATTGCCTGGTGGGTTCTAGCATTTGGGATAGGCTCATAACCTTTGTCTAAGATGGTTTCAAAGAAAACCCATTTCAAATTTTTGGGCGGATTGCTCAGGACTTCTTCTAGGAGCAACGTACTGTCGATCGCACGCAGTTCCTGCTTAGTACAGCGGCATGAAGAAGGCATAAGGGCGGCAATACCTACCTTTTGCAGCCGTGAACACCGAATCGTAGGTAGCTACAGGCATCCTTACAATACAGACATCACCCGAATACAAAACCGCCTGAAGCGTACCCAGAAAAACTAGCAAGCACTGAATTTATTGATAGGCAGGCAGTAAATAGACTGTAGCTATCAGCGTGCGATCGCAGTGCGACGACTAGGAAAGACACGTCAATGGCGGCTCTACAAAAGAACAGAGCTTAACAGAGCCTGAGGAGAGAAGCCATGCAGATCAATGATCCCAACAAATTTACTGAAAAGGTTCAAAGCGCCCTTGACAGCACCATAGAAGTTGTCAAACGCTCTAGTCAGCAGCAGCTAGAGCCAGAGCATTTGATGCTGGCGCTTTTGGATCAAGAGGGGCTGGCATCGCGGATTTTTCAGAAGCTGGGCGTGTCGGTTGAAGAGCTGCGATCGCACACCCAGTCTTTCATCGACAAACAGCCCAAAGTCAGCGGCAGCGACTCGGTCTACATCGGCAAATACGCCAGCACCTTATTAGATCGAGCTGACAGCTACCGTCAGAAATTTGAAGATGATTTCATCTCTATTGAGCATTTGGTCTTGGGCTATGTCGCCGACAAGCACTTCGGCCAGACTCTATTCAAAACTTTCAATATCACAGAAAAAGACCTAACCGAAGCGATTACGCAGATAAGAGGAACGCACAAAGTGACCGATCAAAACCCTGAAGGCAAGTACGAATCACTCCAAAAATATGGTCGAGATCTGACCGAATACGCCCGTGAAGGGCGGCTAGATCCGGTTATTGGCCGTGATGATGAGATTCGTCGGACCATTCAGATTCTGTCTCGCCGGACGAAGAATAACCCGGTCCTGATTGGTGAACCGGGGGTGGGTAAGACTGCGATCGCAGAAGGACTCGCTCAGCGCATTGTTCGCGGCGACGTGCCTCAGTCCTTGCAAGATCGCACGCTTATCTCACTAGATATGGGCGCACTGATTGCGGGCGCTAAATATAGAGGCGAGTTTGAAGAACGCCTGAAAGCTGTCTTGAAAGAAGTGACCGAATCTAGCGGCCAAGTCGTTCTATTTATTGACGAAATCCACACCGTTGTCGGTGCAGGTGCCTCTCAAGGGGCAATGGATGCCGGTAATCTGCTCAAGCCGATGCTGGCTCGCGGTGAGCTGCGCTGTATTGGGGCCACTACATTAGACGAATATCGTCAGCACATTGAAAAAGACGCCGCCCTAGAAAGAAGATTTCAGCAGGTGTATGTCGATCAGCCTTCTGTCGCTGATACCGTGTCGATTCTACGCGGACTCAAAGAGCGATATGAAGTGCATCATGGCGTCAAAATTGCTGACGGTGCGCTGGTAGCCGCCGCTGCTCTATCCACTCGCTACATCAGCGACAGATTTCTGCCAGACAAGGCGATTGACCTAGTCGACGAAGCTGCCGCCAAGCTCAAAATGGAAATTACTTCAAAGCCAGAAGAGCTTGATGAGGTCGATCGCAAGATTCTTCAGCTAGAAATGGAGCGGCTGTCTTTGCAAAAGGAGAGCGATCCAGGCTCAATCGAACGGTTGGGCAAGCTGGAAGAAGAGCTGGCTAATTTCAAGGAAGATCAAGGTGAACTCAGCGCCCAGTGGCAGTCCGAGAAAGACACTATCGGTAATATCCAGTCGATTAAAGAAGAAATCGACCGGGTCAATGTAGAAATAGAACAGGCAGAGCGGAGTTATGACCTCAGCAAAGCCGCTGAGCTGAAGTACGGCAAACTGACTAAGCTGCAAGAAAAGCTGACTCAGGCTGAGACTGCGCTTGCAGAAACGCAGGTCTCTGGCAAAACGCTGCTGCGCGAAGAGGTGACCGAAGAAGATATCGCTGAAATCATCTCCAAGTGGACAGGGATTCCGCTGAGCAAGCTAGTCGAATCAGAGATGCAAAAGCTGCTGAATCTAGAAGACGAACTGCATCGGCGGGTCATCGGTCAAGATGAAGCGGTAACCGCAGTCGCTGATTCTATTCAGCGATCGCGCGCTGGACTGGCTGATCCCGATCGTCCGATGGCTAGTTTCATCTTCCTTGGGCCTACTGGCGTCGGTAAAACTGAGTTAGCAAAAGCTTTGGCTAGCTACCTCTTTGATACTGAAGAGGCGATGGTTCGCATCGACATGTCTGAATACATGGAGAAGCATTCTGTCTCTCGCCTGGTCGGTGCGCCTCCTGGATATGTCGGCTATGACGAAGGCGGTCAGCTGACCGAAGCCGTTCGTCGCCGTCCGTTTGCCGTAATTCTCTTCGACGAAATCGAAAAGGCTCACCCGGATGTCTTCAACATTCTCCTTCAGGTCTTAGACGATGGTCGCATTACCGACTCTCAAGGTCGCACGGTGGACTTTACCAACTCCATCATCATCATGACTAGCAACATCGGTTCGCAGTACATTCTAGATATTGCGGGCGATGATACTCGGTACGATGAAATGCGATCGCGCGTCACCGAGGCCCTACGCGGACAGTTCCGCCCTGAATTTCTCAATCGCATTGACGAGATCATCATCTTCCATGCGCTAGTCAAATCCCAGCTGCGTGATATCGTCAAAATCCAGACCAAACGGTTAGAGCGTCGCCTAGAAGAGCGTAAGCTTTCGCTAAAGCTTTCTGATGCTGCTTTAGACTTTCTAGCTGATGTTGGCTACGATCCTACCTACGGTGCTCGTCCGCTCAAGCGAGCTATTCAGCGCGAAGTTGAAACTGCGATCGCCAAATCGATCTTACGCAGCGAGTTCCTGCCTGGCGACACCATCTTCGTTGACGTAGAAAACGAGCGTTTAGCCTTCAAGCGACTGCCCGCCGAACTCGTCACGGTATAGCACCCAATTCCCTTGTCTCTATTTGCGGAGACATACCTTTCTCAAGGAGATGGCTGTCGTCATCTCCTTTTCTTGTATAGCAAAGTGCGGAAAGCTATAGTTTCATCAAATCTTCTTGAATAAGGCGAGTGAGGAACCTCTGACAAAGGTATGTTGAACATCCCAGGGATCGTATCAAAAGAGTCAGTAGCGTTAATTCTCACCTAACGTGGAGCCCTATTAATTGCCTAGAGACGACTATTATTCTTACTTTTTATACTAGAAACGCCGTACTTCCGGTCGAACCGATGAAGCTGACCTCGCTACTGAGCTGTCATTGAGTCGATACCACCTTTAGACAAACCACATAATCATATTTCGAGAGGCCATTTTCATGCCTACTCCTTCTTCTGGACAAGCGTCCCAAACTATCCCTCAGCCTCGGCTCGAGCTTACCGGCTCGCGACAGTTCACGCCCTGGCTAGCTGAACAATCCCTTAGTCTCGGCTTCACCACCTACCAAGCCGGTAAGTTCTTTCTAATTGGTCTACAAAAAGACGGAAGACTCTCCGTGTTCGAGCGTACCTTCGAGCGCTGTATGGGTCTGTGTGCAACCGGCAACAGCCTATATATGAGTTCGCTCTATCAGCTCTGGCGCTTCGAGAATATTCTAGAGCCCGGTCAGCTATCGGGAGACTTCGACGCGCTGTATGTCCCACAAATGAGCTACATCACGGGTGACTTGGACATTCACGATGTCGCCATGACCGCCACCGACTACACGCTCAGTTCCAAGCTGCTAGGCGAACGGGACTGCACACCGGGCATCGTCTTCGTCAACACTCTCTTTGGCTGCTTAGCTACGCCTAGTGAGACCCATAGCTTTCGTCCCGTTTGGCATCCGCCGTTCCTGTCAAAGCTAGCGGCAGAAGACCGCTGCCACCTCAACGGACTAGCGCTCAAAGACGGACAGCCTGCCTATGTAAGCGCGGTTAGTCGAAGTGATGTTGCCGATGGCTGGCGCGACCAGCGGACGGGCGGCGGCTGCGTGATCGACGTACAAAGCAACGAGATTATCGCCACTGGCCTATCGATGCCGCATTCGCCCCGATGGTATCGAGACCGGCTGTGGCTGCTGAACTCAGGTACGGGCGAGTTTGGCCAGGTTGATTTGGCGACAGGGAAGTTCGAGCCGGTTGCATTCTGCCCAGGATACCTACGAGGGCTAGCGTTTGCAGGCGACTTTGCCATCGTCGGCCTGTCGCAGTCGCGCGGTAACAAGACCTTTGCCGAGCTACCGCTAGAAGAGAAGCTACAGGCAAAGCAGGCGACGCCGCGCTGTGGGCTAAGTGTGATTGACCTGCGCAGTGGCGATGTAGTGCATAGCCTGCGCATAGAAGGTGTGGTGGAAGAACTCTACGACGTAGTGACACTGCCGCAGGTAAGGCGGCCTCAAGCGATTGGGGTTCGTAGTGATGAGATTAGAAGGGTGCTAAGTGTCGCGGCAGAATGACCTGCCCAGACAGCAGACAAAAGATAAGAAAAGCAGCCTGCGTCAACAGGCCGCTGTAGTTGTAAACAATAAGGATGATAGCAAAATGGCTCTTCCAGTGCAGTTCGATTTGGCTTTGCCTCGACGGTAGTAATGGCTTTGTACTCAATGGTGATGACAGCTTCCACGGCTCTGGTGTTTCGGTGAGCGGACGCAGGTGACTGTCAACGGCGATGGCTTTGATGACTTATTATTGGTGCAGGGAGGCCGATTCTAACGGTACTAACCAGGCGAGAGCTATGTCGTATTTGGCACCGATCGCAGGTTTTGATAGTACATTCAATCTACTCTAGCTTGAATGGTAGTAATGGTTTTGTGATTAGCGGCATTGATAATGGCGATCGCTCTGGTCTTTCGGTTAGTGGAGCGGGTGATATTAATGGTGATGGCTTTGATGACTTGATTATCGGTGCGACCTGATTTAGTCCCTCCCGGTACCTGAATCAGGCGAAGCTATGTAGTATTTGGTACTGATGTAGGTTTTGGTTCTGCCCTTGATCTTTCCAGCCTAGATGGCAGTAGTGGCTTTGTAATCAATGGAATTGACGAGGTGACTACTCGGTAATTCGGTGAGCAGTGCAGGAGACATCAACAACGATGGCTTTGATGATCTGATTATTGGTGCATTCGTCGACCCATAGTGCAGCTTTTCAGGCGAAAGCTATGTGGTATTTGGCACGAATGCTAGTTTCGAGGTTCCCTTGAGCTTTCGAGCTTAGATGGTGACAACGGTTTTGTAATCAATGGTATTGAGGCTGGTGACTGCTCTGGTGTTTCAGTAAGTGGTGCAGGTGACATCAACAGTGACGGCTTCGATGACCTAATTATCGGCGCGGGTCGGAGCCGACCCTAATGGCGTTGATTATGCTGGCGAGAGCTATGTCGTGTTTGGTCAGATGTCAGGTTATACGCCCACCCTCGATCTCTCTACCTTAAATGGTAGTAATGGCTTCGTACTCAAGGGTATTGATATCAATGACTTCTCTGGTCATTCAGTAAGCGATGCAGGCGATATCAACGGTGACGGTTTTGATGACTTAATTATCAATGCACCTGTTGGTGATCCTAACGGCACTGAGTCCTGGTAAGAGCTATGTGGTATTTGGTCGTCGAGTCGGCTATACACCATTCTCTTGATCTCTCTAGACTTAGATGGTACAATGGTTTTGTGCTTAACGGCGATGCTGCTCCTCGTACCCTGGGTTCGGTGAGTAGTGCAGGTGATTTCAACGGTGATGGTATTGATGACTTGATTATTGGCCAATCCCGTACCGCTTTCAACGGTGATCGTCGTGCTGGTGAGAGCTACCTAGTGTTCGGTCAACGTCAGGCTTTACCAGCATTCTCGATCTTCTACCTTAGATGGCAGTAACGGCTTCGTACTTGTTGGTATTGATGAAGGTGATGTCTCTGGTGATTCGGTGAGTAGTGCGGGCGATGTCAACGGCGATGGCTTCGATGACCTCATTATCGGTGCACCTGGTGCTGAGCCCAAAGGTACCCAGTATAACGGCGAAAGCTACGTGGTGTTTGGTTTTGCTAATACTGATGAGGCTCCAAATGCCGCAGACGATATGGTAACGACCGACGAAGACAACATCCTTGAGCGGTAACGTTCTTCGTTGACAATGGCAGTGGCCCAGATGCTGATTCTGATGGCGATATTCTTAGCGTGACTAGGGTCAACGGTATCGCTGCCAATGTTGGTACTCAAATTACCTTTGAATCAGGCGCACTATTGACTCTCTAACGCAGACGGTAGCTTTGACTTTGATCCGAATGATCGTTTCGAAGCACTAGATGTAGGCAGCTCCGTACTGAAAGCTTTAAATACACTCTCAGCGATGGCATATTCTCTGAGACAGCTACCGTCACTATCCTCGTTACTGGAGCCTACGATGCACAGATAGTTAACTTGGCCTATCTCGACGGCAACAACGGTTTTGTGCTCAATGGCCTCAACGATAATGATTCTGCTGGTCGGTCAGTGAGTGGTGCAGGCGACATCAATGGCGATGGCTTCGATGACATCATCATTGGCGCATCTGGGGCTGGCAGAAGCGGCGAGAGCTACGTGGTATTTGGTACCAATATAGGTTTTGTCGATGCCCTCAACCTCTCTAGTCTAGATGGCAGCAACGGCTTCGTGCTCAATGGCGTCGATGCTGATGATTCTTTCTGGTCAGTTCGGTGAGCGGGGCGGGTGACATCAACGGTGACGGCGTTGATGACCTGATTATTGGCGCACCTTTTGCCGACACTAATAGCCGCTTTTCGCTGGTGAGAGCTATGTGGTGTTTGGCAGAGTGAGCGGCTTTGACAGTACGCTTGAACTATCTACCTTAGATGGTAGCAACGGCCTTGTACTTAGTGGCATTGATGAATTTGACTTCTCTGGTAGTTCGGTGAGCGGGGCAGGTGATATCAACGGTGACGGCATTGATGACCTGATTATTGGTGCACCGATGGCCTTCTCCCAACGGCATTCGATCTTGCTGGCGAGAGCTACGTGATGATTTGGCAAAGAGTCGAGCTTTAATCCCGCATCTTTGATCTCTCTGATTAGATGGCAACAACGGTTTTGTGCTCAACGGCATTGACCTGTGCGCGATTCTTCCGGTGCTGCAGTGAGACGTGCAGGTGATATCAATGGCGATGGCTTCGATGACCTAATTATTGGCGACAATTCTATGGTGGCAGCAGTGGTGAGAGCTACGTGATGTTCGGAAAGGGATCTGGCTTTGAAAGTTCCCTAGAGCTCTCCAACTTAGATGGCAGTAATGGCTTCGCACTTACCGGTATTAGAGGCGGTTTGCTACTCCGATTCACAGCTACTGGTGCGGGTGATATCAATGGCGATGGCTTTGACGACTTAATTATTGGTTCACCTCAGGAGTAACCCTAACGGCATATCCGATGCTGGCGAGAGCTTTGTTGTATTTGGCAAAGCAGGTGGCTTTGCGCCTACTCTCGATCTTTCTAGTTTGGATGGCAGCGTAATGGTTTTGCAATCAATGGCATTGATAAGCGATGACTACTCCGGTATCGGTCGGTGAGTGGCGCGGGCGATTTCAATGGCGATGGCTTCGATGACCTGCTTATTGGTGCATACTAGGCTGATCCCAATGGCATCTCGACTGCTGGTGAGAGCTACGTAGTGTTTGGTAAAGCATCAGATTTGGGCAGTGCTTTCGAACTCTCTAGCTTAGATGATAGCAATGGCTCTTGTACTTCACTGGTATTGACACCGACTTTCCGGTCGTTCGGTGAGCAGTGCGGGCGATATTAACGGTGACGGCTTTGATGATCTAATTATTGGCGCATACAGGGCTGATCCCAACGGCCTATACTCAGGCGAAAGCTACGTAGTGTTTGGCTTTGCTACTAATGCGGCTCCCGACGTCGCTGACGACACGGTGACCACCGATGAAGACACGTCGCTAAGCGGTAGTGTCTTTGCTGACAACGGCAATGGTCCAGACATGACAGCGATGGCGATATTCTCACCGTCACCGAGGTCAACGGCACTGCTGCTAGCGTTGGCACTCAAATCGTCCTCGATTCAGGCGCACTACTTATCCTCAACCCTGATGGCAGCTTCGACTACAACCCCAACGCTCAGTTTGAAGCACTCAACACTGGCGATACCGGTACCGATAGCTTCGAGTACACCCTCAGCGACGGTAGCCTCACTGACACCGCCACCGTCACTATCTCTATCAATGGCGTCAACGACGCGGCGGCAGGCACCCTTATCGGGACCAATGGCAAGGATACACTCATCGGCGGTAGGGGGAGAAACACTATCTTCGGTCTAGCTGACAACGACTTCCTTGATGGCGGTAACGGTAGAGACTTGCTCTTTGGTGGCGACGATGGTGACATTCTCATCGGTGGTAAGGGGAACGATGCCCTCTTCGGCGAACAAGGCTTCGATACTCTAGATGGCGGCAACGGTAGAGACTTCCTCGACGGTGGCAACGGCAAAGATACGCTCATCGGTGGTAAGGGGAACGACATCCTCACTGGCGGTAGGGGTAAGGACACCTTTGTCTTCGCACTTGGTGATGGCAGCGACACTATTACCGACTTCGGCAGGCAAGACCGGATTGGGTTGGTCGGTGGTCTGGGCATCGGCGATCTCTCTTTTGTCGGTAACGATATCATCGTCGCCGATACCAACGAAGTACTAGCTACCCTTATAGGCGTAGACACTGCTAGCTTGAACAACAGTCAGTTTGTGCTGCTCTAGGGTTAGCTGCGCAAACTTGTTCCACCGTTCAAACTCAATGGGTAACTTAGAGCAAAGGATAGGTAGCTAACGTCGGATGCATTCGGATGCTAGCTAACTACTTTGCTCTAAGCAAAAGGTTTCGCTCATTAAAAACGAGTGAAGTGAAAACGAGTGAAGCAAAGTGGTGAACGCTGTAGCAGCGTCTGTCCGCCGTTGTTCAGGTTTTGTACCCATGAGTGCTTCTTCACAGCCAGCTAACAGACCCTATACCAATGTGATGGAAAGGCTGGTGGCACAGGAGGTTGCTAGACAAAAATCCAAGCTGCCAAGCAAGCTGCGCGACTATATCAAGACGGTTGAGGTCGAAACCTATGCTCTCAACCGTTTGCCGGTGCTTTATGCCTCTAGTGAAAAAGGCTGGCAGATACAGTACGAGAAGGCCGGCCAAGCCCATGCTGCAGCTATCTACGAATCTGTCCGTCAGGGTATTGCTGCCGTTCAGATCGACCCACTGCGAGCCTCTCAACCGCTTTCCGTTAAGCAAAACGATGAGTCAGAAGCGATTCTCACTACTTTTCGCAACATGCTCAATCAGCCGGAGCTAACTTGGGATGACATTTTATACAAGTGCAAACGACTATTGCTCCCTCGCAATCATCCCGATCGCCCACCGCTGAAGGATGAGGCGCAGCACAAGGCTCGCTGGCAGCCGTGTACTCATGGCAATATCGAACCCTGGGCGAAGACGAGAGAGGCTATTGGTCGTGGTCAGGCTTCTCGCAGAACGGTTGATGTCCAAAGTGCCAGTTGGAATGACGATCGCTATCAGCAGTAGGTTGGCGCAGGACTTTTGGAACTTGCTATTTCGAGGCTGATTTTAGGGCCTGATCAATTCCTAGATTCTTTACACCCTGTCGAAGTCGTTCAGCTTCGGCAGGGTTTGTCTTTTGGGCGATGCTGATCGCTTTGTCAAATGCGGCTTTGCACTGAGGTAGTTTGCCTAGCTTGAGTAAGACGACTGCCAGATTTTGGTAGGCTGCGCCATAGTTTGGATCGAGGGCGATCGCATACTCATAAGCCCGCATTGCCGGTTCTAAATATCCCTTTGCTCTGTGAACCACACCCAGATTAAAGAACGTCAGCGGCTGCTTGGGATCGATTCGTCCGGCGGCTTCGTACTGAGCGATCGCACCATCTAAATTCCCTTTCAGCTTCAGCAGTGCCCCTAGATTTAGATAGGCAGGCAGCTTCAATAAACCGGCTATGGGAACTGCGATCGCGGCTCTATACGCCGCCTCAGCCGCCTCGAACTTCTCTGTATACCGATGCACAATTCCCAAATGGTAGTGCGCTTCATATTCGGTCAGCGGCTGCAATTTCTTAGACTCTAGGGCGCGATCGAGCAGCGCCGTCGCCTGCTCCCACTCCTTGCTCTGTACGTATAGAGCCCCTAGCTTGTTGGCAATCAGCGCGTCATCTGGATTCGCTGCCAGATGCTTGGCCATAATCCGCTCAGCCCGCTTGAACTTGTCTTTGGCCTCGGCTGGCGTCACGCTGTAGCCCGTATGGTCAATCATCGCCTCGCTGAGCTGAGCCACCTGCCAGTGCGGTTCAGCTGCCATTAGCGCCTCGACACTCTCATCGACACTCTCATGGAAAGGTCGAGCGTAGTTAACGGCTGCCAGATTGCGGAAGAGCCGAGACACCTGAGTGTAGGGGGACTGGTTCGCGCTGACTTCTTTACGCATTGCCCTTACCATCAGCAGATCGGCAGGCTTTATCTGGCCTAGCGGCTGATCTGCTTTGATGGTGGCAATTAGTCGTCGGCCTGCTGCTGTGAGGGTTTCGTCTGCGTCTAGTATCAGTATCCAGTCTTGCGTTGCCTGGTCTAGTGAGGCGTTGCGTGCGATCGCAAAATTATCGCCCCACATGAGGAAATTGACCTTTGCCCCTGCCGCTGCCGCTATCATCGGCGTATCGTCGCCAGAGCCTGTGTCTAGAACGATAATTTCATCCGCCAACCCTTTGAGGCTAGCTAGGGCACGAGGCAGGTTCTTAGCCTCATCTTTTACAATCATACAGAGGCTGAGCGTCGCCATGAGTCAAAGCCTTCTCTATTCGGCAGCGTCAGTCGTTGGGGTAGCCTCAGCCGCTTTTGCCGCAGCGCGCTGCTTTTGCTCTTCTTCGCGCTTGGCCTTCTTCTTTTTCTCCGCTTCGATCATGTCTTTCATGACTTCTTGGGCCTGCGCCATCTTCTCCAAGTTGCCGCGATAGAGATCAATGTCTTTTTTCAGCAGGTCTTCATTTAGGTTGATCGTGGCTGCTAGGTCTTTCATCAGCGCGTCACGCTTGTCTTTGTCCTGTAGAAGATCAGCGTCGATTGCCTCAATCACGTTGTACAGGCCAATTGCAAACAAACGGCTGTACTTAAACTTTGGATTAGCGATCGCCTTGTGTAGGTTTGCCTTTAGCGTATCGCTGCCACCGTCCGTCTTTGCCTCGTTCAGCACAGACTTAAAATCATCTACCGAAGCAATAGAGTTGGCGACGCCAAGCAGTTCTTCAGCGTCACGTCGATACTGATCTGGATCGACCTCGTTCGCCTGCAAGATAGCGCCATAGATAGCGTCGCGATCGGCAGCAGGCTCATAGCCCTTCATGAAGCGATCGTAAGTGCTGACAACGCCCAGCGCAAAGATAGAATCGTAGTTAAAATCGGCATTGACCAGCAGCAGATGGGTCTCTACCATGAGTTCTTCGACCACGCGGCGATAGATCGCATTGATAGGACGGGTGTGCTGGCCGTAGAAAGCTCGCTTTGTGTCTGAAACCGTGCGGACGTTGTTCACAAGTAAACACTCAAATACTCTTTGTAACCTTAATTGTCACGCTTTGTAGTCCCTTTGCCAAGCAGTTTACTCCTTTCCCTATGCCTCTTTCTTCGCTAAACGATCCGCTCACGGTGCTAGCTGGCTATCTTGCTGGCGAATTTGAAAACGAGCGTCAGGCGGCAGCTGAGCCTGCCTGGTACGTTCATTTGCGCCTGTGGCAAAGGCCGATTCCTAGCCTGTCTTCTGCGCAGACGTTTACATTTTTTTTAGAGCAGCAGACGGTGATGTCTGGGCAGCTGCCGTACAGACAGCGAATCTTGCAGATTACGGATTCGGCAAAAGCAGACCAGCTAAAGGGCCAGTACTTTGCGCTGAAAGATCCGCTGAAGTTTAGAGGAGCGGGGCAAGACGCTGATATTTTGAAAGGGATTGGGCAGCGGGATTTGGTGGCGTTGCCTAATAGCGGCGCGGTGATTCGCTATCAGGCAGCAGGCGGGCTAGAAAATGGCTATCAGTTTCAATCGGCTCTAAAAGATGGTGAGCTGTGCTCTTTTGACTATGGCGGTCAGACTCGGTACGTGTATTTAGGGTTCGATATCGGGCCGAAAGAAGAGCCGAAAGGACCGGAAGCAAACACTATCTTGCTAAAAACCTATGACAAAGGGATAGACCCCGATACTGGCCGGGGTCTATGGGGAGCGCTCATGGGTCCGTTTCAGATGGTTAAGCGCGCTAGTTTTTGAAGCCCGATTATCCGACAGCCACCTTAAAAGGGACAGCAAGGGCTTCTGCTTCGGTGCTGTAGATCTCGAAGACAGAATCCATCATGGTGACTTCAAAAACAAGCCTAGCTTCGGAGTGAACGTTGCAAAGTCTGAAGCTGCCGCCCACTTTGTCGGTCTCGCGCATTCCTGCTACTAGCGAGGTTAGGCCCGAACTATCGATGAAGTTGACTTTGCTGAGGTTGACTAAGATATTGGGCGAGTCGCTGGCGATCGCGTTCTGTAGTTTGAGACGAAACTGCCAGGCGGTAGTGATGTCCAGCCTTCCTGATGGAGAAAAAATAATGACTGGTTTGCCTTCGGGGGTTTTAAAGTCTCTCTGCTCCATATCCGTAGCCACTCCTTATTTGATGTAGAGGGTCACTTTTTGTCTGTGCCCGTTGGTATAAGGTACCCAAAGGCAGGGAACTAGATGCTCATCTCCGCCCAGTCGTGAGGCTTAAGGAAAACGTCGTATAGCTTGGCTTCGGGGGTGTCAGCTTCTGGAGCGTAGGAATATTCCCAGCGAACCATGGGCGGCAAAGACATCAAGATAGATTCGGTGCGACCGTTGGTTTGCAGGCCAAACAGGGTGCCTCTGTCGTAGACCAAATTAAATTCGACATAGCGGCCTCGGCGATAGAGCTGGAAGTCGCGTTCGCGATCGCCATACTCGGTGCCTGCTCTTTTCTCAACGATCGGCACGTAGGCCGGCAAGAACGCATCGCCACAGTCCACCGCAAACTGAAAGATCTCTTCCCAAGAGCGCCTGGGCGCGGTGCCTGCTTTTTGGCTGTAGAGCGCAGCGGGACCGTCCTGGTTGTGCCCGCGATAGAGTTCGCCTCGCTGACCGTTTTGATAGTCAAAGAAAATGCCGCCAACGCCTCTAGGCTCGTCGCGATGCTTTAGATAGAAGTACTCGTCGCACCAGCGTTTGAAGTTGGGGTAATACTGAGGGTTGTGGCGATCGCACGCAGATTTCAGCGTCTGGTGGAAATGCACTACGTCTGCTTCGGTGGTGTAATAAGGCGTCAGATCAATGCCGCCGCCAAACCACCAGACTGGGCCAGCCTCAAAGTAGCGATAGTTGAGGTGGACGGTCGGGACGTAGGGATTGCGAGGGTGCAGCACCATTGACGTGCCGGTTGCATAGAACTGATGCCCTTCAGCCTCGGGGCGCTTGACCAGGATGGCTGGAGGCAGCTTGTCTCCCCATACTTCGGAGAAGCCAACGCCACCTTGCTCGAAGATATTGCCCGCCTTCATGACGCGCGATCGCCCACCGCCGCCTTCTGGCCGCTGCCAGGCATCCTCTTGAAACTTACCGCCGCCGTCGAGTTCTTCCAACTTTTTGCAGATCCGGTCCTGCAGGCCCTTGAACGCGGTACTTACTCGTTCGCGAGAGCCCTCGGGTGGCAAAATCGGCGCTGGCGTCCCTGCAACCTTTGGATCTTCTACAGATGAAGGAAAGGACGGGCGAACAGCTTTGGCGGGAGAAAGAGTCATGGTGCCTAAATAAGGGAGCCTAAAAATTACTGAAGCAGCGGAAACCGAAGCAGTGAAGATACCTGCCTTAGAATATCTGTCTTTTAGTCAAACACGATTTGGAATGCTTTATTGCATCTTTGAAACAGAGCGTGACAATCTGTGACAAATTGTCTGTAAACGCCGAGGCCTACTGAAACAGTTTAGACAGCTCTACTAGACTGAAGGTTACGGCTTTTGACGACTTGTATCCTCTATGGAACGCGACTATATAGCGACTAGCACAGCGCCAGCCGAGATTCTCTGGCAGATAGTCAACAACCTGGCCGATATGGATCTGTGGCACCCACTGATCACGCGTACGAATGCTCCTAGGGGGCAGCGGGCTACGCCGGGCCTAATCTATCGCGCGTTCAATCGGTATCTGCTGCTGTCTACCCAGGTATTCGTAGAGCGCGTACTGCCCGGCGAGCTGATTAGCGTTCGCGTATTTTCGCTGCCGGGTTTGCAAGAGCGAGCCACCTATCGCATTGTTTCTACGCTGTGTGGTACCTGCGTTTTGTATTCAGTGACGCTTAGCGGCTGGCTCTCCCCGCTCGTCTGGCCAGTTTTGCGGCCCCATGTGAATCGGGTCGCTTCAGCGCTGGTACAAGCAGCAGAACATGCCGTGCTTCATCCCGATCAAAAGCGGACTAGAGCAGATATTCTTTAAAGCTCCTTACAGAAATAAAGCCCCTTACAAAAACGCACTCGATACTAAATGATCACTACGCTCGATACAGACTCCATTTTGACGGTGCTCAAACCCGTCCAAGACCCCGAATTGCAAAAGAGCCTAGTCGAGCTCAATATGATTCGCAATGTGAAGGTAGATGATGGCAAGGTGAGCTTCACTTTAGTGCTGACGACGCCTGCTTGCCCGCTGCGTGAATTTATTGTCGAAGACTGCGAAAAGGCAGTGCGCACCTTGCCTGGTGTGGAAAGTGTGGATGTGGAAGTAACGGCTGAAACGCCCCAGCAAAAAGCGCTTCCCGATCGCACTGGCATAGACGGGGTGAAAAATATCCTAGCCGTCACCAGCGGCAAAGGCGGCGTTGGCAAGAGCACCGTTGCGGTCAACCTGGCAGTAGCGCTAGCTAAAACGGGCGCGGCAGTCGGCCTGATTGATGCGGACATCTACGGCCCCAACGCTCCGATCATGATGGGCCTAAGTGAGAGCAACGTCACCGTGCGCGATGACAATGGTGTGCAAGTGCTAGAGCCTGCTTTTAATCACGGGGTGAAGATGGTGTCGATGGGCTTTTTGATCGATCGCGATCAGCCGGTTGTATGGCGCGGTCCGATGCTGAACGGGGTAATTCGTCAGTTTCTCTATCAGGTGCAGTGGGGCGATTTGGATTATCTAGTCGTGGATATGCCGCCAGGGACGGGCGATGCTCAGCTAACGCTGGCGCAGGCGGTGCCGATGGCTGGGGCGGTGATTGTGACGACGCCTCAAGACGTCGCGATTTCGGATGCTAGGCGCGGTCTGAAGATGTTTGAGCAGCTGAAGGTACCGATTTTGGGTCTAGTGGAGAATATGAGCTATTTTGTGCCGCCGGATATGCCGGAGAAGCGGTATGCCATTTTTGGTGAAGGTGGCGGCGAGGCGGCAGCAGCAGAGCTAGGCGTAGAGCTGCTGGGCAAGGTGCCGTTGGAGATGCCAGTCAGAGAAGGGGGCGATCGCGGCCTACCCATTATTTTGAGCGATCCTGATTCTGCCTCGGCGCGAGCACTGATGGATATTGCTAAGAAGACAGCTGCAAAGATTTCTGTGGCTGCGCTAACTTAAGACTGATTCTCACTTCTGCCCTTTTCTCCCCCCTCCTTGATGAGTTCCTATTCTTCTTATTCGCCGACGCAGCGGCGCTGGAAAAAACTGATTCACGGGTGGCAGGGGGTAGACTGGCTTTTGTTTTTGCTGCCCATAGCCGTCACTATTTTTGCCAGCATTCTAATTAGCAGCACTCAAAAGTACACGGGTGAAACTGGATATGCAACTAACCATTTGATTCTGGGTGCTGTTGGCGTAGTGCTGGCGCTGTGGATTGCTCGCAGTCGGTATGAGGTGCTGCTGCAGTGGCGATGGATTATCTATGCCGGAACGATTGCTTCGCTGCTAGCTGTGATGGCGATCGGGACAGAAGGGCTTGGGGCGCAGCGGTGGATTCCGATTTTTGGCTTCAATGTGCAGCCGTCTGAGTTTGCCAAGCTAGGGGCGATTATTACGCTAGCAGCAGTGCTAAAAGATCGAGATGCGCCGACGCTGTTTGGCATGGTCAGAGCGCTGGTGATCACCTCTGTGCCTTGGGCTCTGGTGTTCTTGCAGCCGGACCTAGGGACATCGCTAGTTTTTGGAGCGATTACCGTCGGAATGCTGTACTGGAGTGGAACGAATCCAGGCTGGCTGATCTTGATGGCATCGCCGCTGGTGTCGGCGATTGTCTTTAATGTGTCGGTGCCAGCTTGGGCTGGGTGGGTGCTGCTGATGGGCGTGGTGGCCTATTGGTCTTTACCCTGGTCGCTGTATAGCGCGGTGGCGGCGATGGGAGTCAATTTGATGTCGGGTAAACTGGGCGAAGTCATGTGGGGCTTCTTGAAAGATTATCAAAAAGACCGCCTGATTTTGTTTTTAGAACCGGACAAAGATCCGCTGGGTGGCGGCTATCACCTGATTCAGTCGCGAATTGCGATTGGGGCTGGGGAGCTGTGGGGTAGAGGGTTGTTTCACGGGACGCAAACGCAGCTGAGCTTTATTCCTGAGCAGCATACGGATTTCATCTTCTCGGCGGTGGGTGAGGAGCTGGGCTTTGTTGGCGGTATGTTTTTGATTTTTGCCTTTTGGCTGATTTGTCTGCGGCTGGTGCTGATTGCGCAGAACGCCAAGGATAATTTTGGCTCTTTACTGGCAATTGGCGTTCTGTCGATGATTGTCTTTCAGGCGCTGATTAATATTAGTATGACGATTGGGTTAGCTCCGATTACGGGGATTCCGCTGCCGTGGATGAGCTATGGACGCTCGGCGCTGCTGACGAATTTTATTGCGATTGGACTGGTGGAGTCGGTGGCGAACTCTCGCTCTAGGCAGAAGTATTGAGCCGCCATTAATAGCTGTCTAGACGGCTAAAGAGTTGACTTTTTTGAACATTTGCAGCGTCTGCTCGAGGTTTGCTCAAAGAGTCGCTAAACTATCTTTCATCATTAGTTGTTTCGCCTGTATCAGGTTGTGATGGACTCAGCAGTTTACCAGTCTCCGGTTTCGGCCTTGCTCACTTATGGCAGCTGCTCAGAGGTGGATAAAAGCAAGCCTGATCCGGAGCGCGATCGCATCATTAAACAAATTTCATTAGCTGGACCTGGCAACGCTACTAGAGAACTGGTCTCTCAGCTTAAGCCTTTTCGTAAGTTCGAGAGCTGGCCAAACTACCTAGAAGAGATAGGGATCACGTCTGAGCATATCTCTGGGCTGATCGAGATGGTGACGGACGAAGCGCTGAACTATGCAGACAGTGACTCTGTAGAGGTATGGGCTCCGGTTCATGCCTGGCGATGTTTGGGTTTTTTGAAAGCGGAAGCTGCGGTAGAGCCGCTATTGAGTCTGTTCACTGGTGAGGAGTTTGCAGACTGGACCAGGGAAGAAGTTCCGTGGGTACTGGGGATGATTGGGGAAAGTGCGATCGCACCAGTAGCTCTCTTCCTGGCTAATCGTAAAAACGATGATTGGGATCGGGTCGCGATGATTGCGGTCTTCGAGCATACAGCACTTTTATATCCGGAGTTGAAAGAGCGCTGTATCAAACGAGTGGCTTCACAGCTGGCAGATTTTCGATACAACTCTGAAGAAGTGAATGCCTTTCTAGTTAGTGCGCTAGTCGAGTTAGAAGCCGTTTCTAAGGCGAATTTGATAGAAAGGGTATACGCCAACGGTGAGATTGATGACAGCGTTTGTGGTACTTGGGCGAGTGTGCAAATCGATCTGGGGTTAGCCAAAGAAGAAGATTTCGATCCTTCTGAGTTAGAGCCGGAATACCACTGGGTTCCGCCTACATCAAGGATTACTAATAAGGCTGAGCCCGTTGGATTGGAGCTGCCTGCTAAAAGCGCAAAGAAGACGCCGCAGGCCAAAGGGTTTGGCAGTAGTAAAAGATAGGCGACGAGAGACAAGGCGGCAAGATCAGGGGATTTCCTCCCCTAGACCCCTCCTTTGCTGGGAGTCTTTGTACGCTGCTTGGGGGCCCAGGCTCCCCCAAACCCCCGGAAAGGGACTTGGGAGACGATAGTTAAGGAGTATGCGTCTAAGTAACATGCTGGTTATAGCCGTTTCGTTGCGGGCTACAGCGGTAGTTTGTTTGAACGCGCGTTCCTATCTTCTGCTTAGTAGCTGTCGCCGTCGGTGACTGTTTTGTTGGCGAGGGCGTGGTTGGCTTCGTGTAGACGTTCTGCGATCGCATCTCTCCAGTTCAAGCTGATCTTAGGATTCGCTAGTACCTGCTGCGCTTTCTCTCTACACTGCGCGCCCGTATCCGCATCCATCTGCCCAATACTGGCTAGATCTTCGTAGAGCTTTTGGAGGGGGATTTTTGACTGGGGTTTGCTAGCCGTATCGGGAGATACATTTACGGATATTTTAGGCATGTTTTAATCCTCCTAGAAAAGGTGAGAGTCTGCGCAAGAAGCAGCCGTCTAATCTGGATTGTCGCTCTTTTTCCTGACTAGAAGAGAAAGCCCATACGAAGATTCACAGAAGTAGAAGATAGAGTTTGGTTTCTTTGCGTTTCTTCAAAAGCGCAGCTAGCGTTGGGCCGAATGAATGAGAAGACCTATAGATAAGTTGAGTTTTCTAGGAGGGCTGATAACTTTTGTGAGAATGGGCTGATGATAGAACCGAAGACGTAGTTGGGTTGGGAGAAGTACTGAATGTTGTTGTCGCCTCAAGAAAAGGATAAGCTGCTGATTTTTACGGCGGCGCTGGTGGCTGAGCGGCGAAAGGATAGAGGACTGAAGCTAAACTATCCCGAGGCGGTGGCCTATATCTCGGCGGCGATTATGGAAGGCGCTCGCGATGGCAAGACGGTGAGTGAGCTGATGAGCGAAGGGACTACTCTATTAAAGCGCTCTGATGTGATGGAGGGAATTCCTGAGATGGTGCATGAAGTGCAAGTGGAGGCAACGTTCCCAGATGGGACGAAACTAGTCACTGTCCACGATCCGATTGGAGAGTGACTTCGACTGCGCTCAGCCACCGGGTGAGTGATATTGGTTATTTGTAGGGAAAAGCGAGAGGGAAGCGGATGTATACAGAGAATAAGGCGGGTTCGATTCCTTTGGTGCCAGGGCAGGTTGTTCCAGGTGGCTCGGACATGATTGAGCTGAATGCAGGCCGGGAGATAGTGACGATGGTGGTGAAGAATGTGGGCGATCGCCCGGTTCAAGTCGGATCGCATTTCCATTTTTATGAGGTCAATGATGCGCTGGAATTTGACCGTGAGCAGACTCAGAAGATGCGGCTGAACATTACGGCAGGCACGGCGGTGCGATTCGAGCCGGGGGATGAGAAAGAAGTTGAGCTAGTTCCCTATGGCGGTAGCCAGGAGGTCTATGGATTCAACGGCAAGTTTGATGGAACGGCGTTGAAGCAGTAAGGAAAAAACACTAGAACAAAGATGCCAAAATCAGCGGCGCGATTGGGAATTGGGGGACCGGTTGGCAGTGGAAAAACAGCCCTGATTGAGGGGCTTGTGCCGCTGCTGATGGCGCAGGGCGTAGAGGTGGCTGTCGTGACTAACGATCTGCTGACAACAGAGGATGCCGATCGGCTGAAGCGGAAGGGCTTTTTGCCACCGGAGCGCGTAATTGGTGTGGAGACTGGAAGCTGTCCGCACACGGCAATTCGAGAAGATCCGACAATGAATCAGCTGGCGGTGCAGGATCTAGAGCTGTTGTTTCCGCAGCTAGATTTGATTTTGATTGAAAGCGGTGGCGATAATTTAGCGTCTACGTTTAGCTATGACCTGGTAGATGCCTATATTTTTGTAATTGATGTGGGGGCAGGAGATGATATTCCGCGTAAGAACGGGCCGGGATTTGTGCAGTCGGATTTGGCGGTAGTGAATAAGGTGGATTTGGCTCCGTATGTGGGGGCGGATTTGGAGCTGATGCGATCGCAAAGCGCACAGTATCGTCAGGGCAAGCCGGTAATATACACCAACTGCAAGACTGGGGAAGGGTTGAGTGAGGTGGTGAATTTTGTACAGAAAACGCTGTTGTTTGGTCAAAAGTCCGATCTGCCAGTGGCGGTAGGCGTTGAGTAGTGCTGTGGTAGGTGTACCTGTAGAGGAATCGCGAGCAGGAGAGTTGCCGTTAGAAAGACTGCGATCGCATCAGCTAGAACTGACGTTGGGTTGCGATCGCGCTGCTAAGACTATCCTGCAAAGTCGCTACATGGCCTATCCACTCAGCGTTTCTCCTCTGTTTCGGCGTGAAGCGGATGGAGTTGATCCAGCTAGAGAGCAGCGGGCCTATCTGTATCGAATGAATACCTCGCCGGGTCTACTAGCAGGAGATGTGCTGGGAATGTCTGTGAAATTGAACGCGGGAAGCGCTTTGCATTTGATGGATCAGGCGGCGACGAAAGTGCATCGGATGCCCGCAGCAGGCGATAGGGCGACGGTGCTGTATGAGATTGAGGTGGGCGATCGCGCCACGCTAGAATTCCTTGCAGAACCTCTGATTCTTTTCACCGATGCCACACTCAAACAAACCACTAAAATCATCTTGCATCCCAGCGCTGGATTAAGCTGGGGAGAGATTGTATTGCCAGGTCGTTTGGCACGAGGAGAAAGCTACCAGTTTCGAGAGTTTTTCAGTCGAATACAGCTTCAGTCGTATGGTGGCAGCGTCTGGTTTATAGAAGCCATGAAACTATTTGGTAAAAGCAACCGCTTTGCTAAGAACAATCTGTTTGCCGATGGACCGATACTAGGAACGCTGATTTTGGTATTGCCCGAAGCGGACGCAACCCGAGAAAACCTTGATAGGCTAGCGCGGCAGATAGAAGCGCTATCCTCAAAGAATAATTCTGTTGAGTTGGCGAGTTCGGTGCTGCCGGGAGATAGAGGGTTGTTTGTACGGGCGATCGCATCCACTACTCGCGACCTGCAATCCTGCTTTAAATCCGCCGTAAATTGCGTGAGAGAATTGCGCCAGCAGGCCCCTTTGCCGTACTCCCTTTAACTGTTTTTTTGCCTAGCTAATTAGCCATGACAAACACTCCTACTACAGAAGTCGCCGATCGCTACCTTGGCAATATTCAAGCAGACAGAGATCTATCAGTCCAAATCGCTGAAGCTCTCGAGGCGAACCAGTGTCTAGAAGTGACTATTGAACGAAAAGACTGTGGCAAGGGACGAATTCTTACGCAGGCAGTATCGGGCCAGTCTGTGGGAATTGTGAAAGGGCGCGACTGGCAGCTTAGGAACGGTGATGTGCTAAAAACTCAGCGCGATCGCCCTGTCTTAGTCAGTTTGCAAAAACAACAGGTGATTGCCCTACGGTTTGAGCAAAAGGCCTATAGCTCTCCGGCCCAGCTAGTGAATCTCGGGCACACGATGGGTAATCATCACTGGCCGATAAAGCTACAGGGAGAGACCCTTTACGTAGAAATTTTAGGTAATGCGGAGCAGATAGAGGCCACTATTCGTGAGATTGTTCAAACCTTAGGAATTGATGGATTGCGTATTGTTCGCGAGCTGAAGTCTGCTAACCATACTTTAGACTTTTCCTCGGCTACGGCCTCGACTCACACCCATGCGCACTGAGAATTTTGAGAGTACCAAGAACATGACTCAAAATGCAGTTCAACAGTTCGCGCTGATGCAGCTGGCCGACTCTTTTTTCCCCTCGGGTAGCTATACGCTTTCCCATGGCTTGGAAAGTTTGGTCCAAGCCGGAAAAATTAAGCAGGCTGATGATGTAGAGACGTTCATCCGGCTGTTGCTGTGCAACAAAGTTGGTAGTACCGATCTGGTGGCACTAGCACACACCCATCGAGCCAGCGTAATGAACAACCTGAATAAAATTAGCGAGATTGACGCGCTTTTGTTCGCGCAAACGCCGATTGAGAAAACTCGTCTTGCTCAGCGACAAAGCGGTCGAGCTTTACTCATGGTTGGTAGTAAAACCTGGCCGCATCCGCAGCTATACGAATTGAGTCGGCAGACGGCAACCGGACAGATCAACTGTCTGCATCCCGTGGTGTTTGCAGCTGTAGCGCAGGTGACGGGGCTAGATGAACAGGCGGCTCTGGTTGCCTTTGTCCATGGCTTTGTAACCGGTTTGCTAGGAGCGGCAATTCGACTAGGAGCAGTGGGTCACTTGCAGGCGCAGCAGATTCGGTTGAGTTTGTCTAAAGACATGGCAAAAGTTTGCGAGGAAGCGGTTGAACTGTCGCTAGATGAAATGTGGTGACGCCTGATAGACTTGGCGCAAATGAGACAGGGAAGATTATCTCGTCGCCTGTTTGCTAGCTGAGAAACTGCCAGTTAAGGAGAGTTAGCGCGAGCGAGGAACACCTCGCCTTAGACACTCGATCCCGGAAGGGGATCAGCTTCGCGGGATACTCAGGCGATCTGCCTGATCTCCAAACGTCGCATAGCTGAGAAATCCCTTTACTGGATGGAGTGACTGATGTTTCGGGTGGGTCTCGGCTGTGTACGTAAACATGGTACCACAGCAGTGCTGTCTACGTCGGTACTTGTTTATTGCGGCTCTTAGGGCGCGAACTGCGGGATAGGTTTGAGGAAAACTTCTCTGCCTTGACACTCGAATCCCAACTTTTCGTACAGAGTGGCTGCGGCTAGATTGTTGCTTTTTACTTCTAGCTGAAGCGCAACAGCGTTGAGGGCGTGGCAAGATTGTTCAAGGAAGGCAATGGCCGCCGTGCCGATGCCTTGCGATCGCATGTCCTCACGAATGTACAGCTCGTCTAAAAAAGCATAATAGCCACGATATTCCAGTCGATAAGAGAGCGTCAGCACCATATAGCCAACGGTTTCTTCACCTTCTCGAATCAGCCACACTCTGCCAACAGCCTTGTCCGCGACTACTTTTTCCATCGCGGCTTGGGCTGGAGTTTTATCAAAAGGCTCGCTATGGTCGAACTCGTGAAACTCTCTCATATATCGCATGAGGATACCGATATCGGCAAGCTGTGCCAACTGAAAACAGACATCCATCTGAAGCCATCTCTATACTGCAAGCCGTTTACTGGATCACACCGCAGGCAAGCCGAGCGCCGCCACCCCCTAGCGCAGCAGGCTCATCAGAAAAATTGTCACCGTCCATATGAATCATCAGGGCTTTATCAGTAACATCAGAAACGCTGAGGCGCGGCGCTAGAGTAGGAATGTTCGCATTTCCTTCTGCGTCTACGTACAGCGGTGGCAAGTCGCCTAGATGTCCGTCAGCATAAGGCCCTTCGTGGCTGCCCGTTGCCGCTGGATCGTAGTGTCCACCCGCTGCTAGGCCAGGAACAACTTTTCCTTCTTTCTCTTCAGGACCACAGGCTGCATTTTCATGAATGTGAAAACCGTGAGCGCCTGAAGATAGCCCTGTCAAACTAGGTGCGATCAATAGACCATATTCCGAGTCTGCTAGCGCTACCGTGCCAACCTCTTCGCCGATTCCTGTCTCATCGGTTAGATTTATCACTACGGAAACACTAGCACTATCGGTCTGTGAAGAAAGGTCACTATCAGAGCCTGTTGAACAGGCTGAGACAGTTACTAGAAGAATAAGTATAGGAAAGAGTATTCTTCTAAACTGAGCGATACGCATAGGTTGTTTCCTTCTTAGATGAGGTATGGGCGTGCTTGACAGGCGGTCGCAACACACCTCTTTTCTATAGAGCACCGTGGCTCATATGTGTACCTATAGAAAGTCAGAGATCTGTCTCAACAGAGATCAGTTTGTCAAATTGCTTTTATCTGAACGCATCGGTGTCCAATGGTGAAGCTTGGTCCGAGAGACGGTTTGTCCGTTCTTGATAGTGGTGCGAGTAGGCGGAGCGGTGCCGATGGCTTCTGATGCTGTGCGGGTGTCAAGAATGACGAGATCGGCAGGGTAACCGGGCGCGATGCTATGGTTGGCAATGCCGATGGCAGAAGCGGCGTGGGTGGTGGCCATCTCTAGACATTGAATGTGTTGAGCGGTTGTCCCTAGCTGAAGCGTCTGAGCAAGGAGGGTGCAGATTTTGAGCGGGTCGCCGTCGCCGAATGGGGTGAAGAGGTTTTGGATGTTGTTGGTTGCGATCGCGCAGTTCACCCCCAGTTCCATCAGTCTATGCACAGGCGCAACCCCACGACGAACATTATGAGCATCGCCACGCGCCATCATATACAAATCTGAAGCGGGCAGCGCCAGCACAGAAATTCCGGCTTCAGACAAGGAGCTAGCAGCTTCAGATAGCGCTTCGGAAGATAGCCCAGCCAGCCGAGTCATATGACCTAGGCAAACACGGTTTTGCCAACCACGTCTGATGGTTTCACGAGCCACAATCGGAAACAGCAGCGGCGCATCGTTGTCTAGAAAGTCGAGATGAAAATCTACATCGCAGTCGAATTCTTCAGCTAGATCAAAGACAATGCGAATATTCTGTTCAGGATTCGGATCGGTGTAGGGCGCAGAACCGATCACATCGCCGCCCATGCTGAGAGCTTGGTGCAGCAACTGATGCGTACCCGGCCAGTTGGTGATTCCCTCTTGCGCAAAGATCGCGAGCTGAAGATCGAGCCGCTGGGCGAATTCTTGCTTTAGCGGCAAAAGTGCCTTGAGTGAGGTGAGCTGAAGCACCGGATCGACTTCTACATGAGAGCGAATGGCCGTGGTACCAAAGGCGCTCTCTCGCTCTAGCACCTGCCGCGCGCGAGATTGGATATCTGCGATTGTAAAACGCTCTTTGAGCCTATAGGTTTCTTCTAATGCCTCCTGAAAAGTTCCCCTTTGCGCGGGGAACTGCGATAAAAGCAGAGCTTTGTCCAGATGGAGATGAGGGTCGACGAGCCCAGGGACAACCAGGCAATGATTGGCATCTATGGTGTGAGTAGCAGGAGCATGGATAGCTGTAGAAATCTCATTGATGAGCCCATTTTGGATAGCAATTGTTTGAGGCGTCTCGTGACCCACCAAAACAGCGTTCTCAATTTTCAGCATCAGCGACATTGGCTCATACAAGTTATGGCGATGCCCTAGTATGACAATAAATCAGGGCAGGGCAGACTAGGAGATGGCAATGCTATTGATTTTCTACGCTCTTTTTCTAGTTGGTCACCTCGGGTAACCCACCTAGCGACTGCTCATATATAGCAAAGTGCGGAAAGCTATATGTCGCGCCTAAACTCTAAACTCAAGATTAAACACAGCATCATTGAAATCATTATCAGAGCTGCCTAAATTGCTAGGTAAATCCTCAAAGCCGAAGGTGTTATTGCCAAACGCACGAATATGCTCTGCGCGGTCTGGGTTAGCACCCAAAAAGCTAAAGTAGGCTACAGCATCCTCTAGTAAAGCTGCGGCTTCATTAAAGACGCCATCGGTCTCAGCCGCTTCTGCTGCTAGAAATCCATCAAATCCTAAGCCCCCGCCATTAGCAATCACAAACGGTGCGTACAAAACGCCGCCATTGATCAGCAAGTTCCCAAAGCTCTCAGCAGTTGTCTTGGGCGTAGACATATCCGAGGCACCAGCGCGAATCGAAAAATCTTGCACCCGGTTTTCGATAGCAGCTTTGGCATAGCCCGCATCTCCTGTGAGAAAATCAACGATGCCGTCGTTGTCAACATCAATCCCACCGTCCGCGTCGGCCACTACATACAAGCCGATTAAGTTATCAAACTGCGCATCACTCTGCACCTGTGCATCGTCGACTAGCACAACATTAAGCTGCTCTCCTAGAGCGATCGCACTCGTGTCGTAAACCAACCCGTCAATCTGACCCTGCGCGTTGTTTTTGACAGATACAGTATTGAGCGCACCGTTATCATTATCGTCAGTTACCGCGATCGTCAGGTTCTGACTAACAGTTGCATTGCCATCAGAGACAGCCGCTTGGACCTCAAAGATATTGTCCCGATTGGCATCGGTTGGATTCTCAAAATCAACTAGTTCGTTGAAATTGATTTCTCCAGTATCAGGATCGATCCTCAAGGCGCTTGTATCCACACCGCTAAGGCTGAAGGTCAAAGTGGTTTCTGTATCTGCATCCGTTGCGATCACCTGACCGACTGCCGATAGGTTTTCAACTACTGAAAAGGAATTAGCACTGGTGATAGTGGGCGCATCATTCAGACCATTAATCGTCAGTGAGACAGTGCCTATGTCCGAGCCCCCATTGTCGTCTGTAAGACTATAAGTAAAAGAATCGACGGTCTCCTCACCCGCTGACAGCGCCTGCAATATCTCCGAAGCAGAAGGATTGTAGGTCAGCGTGCCATCGTCGTTTTCGACGATCGCCACGCCTAGCGCCGAAGTCGCATCGACCGCGATAATCTGAAGGCGATCGTTGACATCTATGTCGTCGTCATTGTCGATCAATTCAGCCAATGTCAAAGAAAGAGGCGTATCTTCATCGGTGGTGGCTGTGTCCTCTTCAGCGTTTGGATTGTTGTTTTCCGGAGTCGTCACCGTAAACGTATCTTCAATCACAGCGCCGACCAAATTAACCGCGCGGACCGTAATCTCTGCTTCACCAAACTCTCCAGTCACATAATCCAACACCAGTGAATCGTCCACGATGCTGGCAGCAACAATATCCGGATTGGTGTTTTGGACAATGCTGAAAGCAAGCTCTGGTCGTTGAACTAAGCTAATGTTTTGATAGCGAACAAAATTTTCATCCCTAGTGATTGCGGCAATCTCTGGATCGTCTAAAATAAGCGGAAAATCGGTGAATGCTCCTTCCTGGAAGAACGCTGCAGTATTGAAGGTAGGCAGGGATGCGATCGCATCCAACCCATCTAGATCAACTTCTGAGAGCACCTCTCCAAATACGGTAAAGCCTCCATTCTGATTATCTAGATTTCCAGAATTATCATTGAGGTTAAAGAACCATTGATTGGTTGCACTATTGGGATCGTTACCTAGTTTGGCAAAGGCAATGGTTCCCCTTACGTTAGATCGCGACTCACTAAATTCGTTTTGTACAGGCGCGTTGGAGGTCACATCGCTTACGGCATCTCCTGGCACTGTGACATCTTCAAACCCATCGACGGTAAACCCACCGCCTTGGATAATAAATTCAGGCACCGATCGATGAATGATCGTATTGGCATAAGCGCCGTCTAAAACATACTCAATGAAATTTGCAGCGCTCAGAGGCGCACCGGCTTCTGCCTGGTCAAATAGTAGGACTTCGGTGATGCCGTCATCACCAATCGATGGGTCGTACAGCTCAAATTGCGCAACTTGCCCAGTCGTGAAAGGATCGTCGAAGTGAGTGGTTAACCCGATAACCGTATCTGGTGCGTTACCTGCACTTGAAATGTCATCTAATGGGCTAGTTATAACTGGGGCGGCAGTAGGATTGAACATTGTCAGCAGGTACTAATAGAAAAAATTAACACGATGGTACGGTAAGCGTTCCCATCAAGGTTTATTAATCTAATTTCTAGTTCGCTACTTCATGTTTTTAGTCACATGAAATACAAAAACGATACATTTCTTGATCTTTTAGTCTTCTGCTCGCTGCACTTTTTGCTCGTTGTACCTTTTGTTCGTTGCACCTTTTGCTCGTTGCACAGACCCTGAACTCAAAAGACTCCATCGCCCTATCAATTTGTAATGAGACGCTTTGGGCCAGTGTGATGAAAGTCGTATGGACCTCGGTAATCGAAGTTGTTGAAATTATCGTTGAAGTCGGAGAAGTCGCCTTGCTCGAGATAGACTATGGCGATCGCACTCCCACTCTCCTGCAAAATTCCCCAAGCGCTCGGAATTTGTGTATTGATCACCCGCCCTGCAACCGGACCTGCAATTTCGCTCAGCTGCCCATTGAAAAGCTGTTCAATAATCTGAGTTTCTTCTACGCTAGGAAATGCTGCATAGAGCTGAGGGCTTAGCGTTAGCCTGCCTTGACTATTGGCATTAATCCGTCCGCGATCGATGCTGGCATATTTGAAAGGAGCCTGGTCGGCGCGGGTCACGATGACCATTCTAGGTGCATAGGAAAAAGAGGTTTGCACAGACTCGAATAGTTTTGCGAGATTACCGATTTCTCCCTGCTCAGCTATCGTATTGTTTGCTAGTCCGTCCAAGATAGGTGCGGTAAAAAGGGGAAGCACCTGTTCGATAGAACGGTCCATTTCTTGCTGAGTGTCGATGAAGCGAGTTTCAGCCGTTTGGGTAGCGACTCTGGCCCGGAGCTGGTTGGTGATTTGTAGAGCGCCGATGATCAGTGCGATCGCCACCAAAACAACCGCAATACTCCGCCGCACTCGCCGCTTCAGCTGGCTAGAAACCACATAGTCCGGCAGCCCAGCCCGACTCGCATTCGCCTCAGCTAGCAGTGCCAAAGACAGCAGTAAATTCATCACCACCATCACAAACGCGACAATGCCCCCTGCAACCAGTCCTGCTTGTACTAGCAAGCTCCAGGCGGGTGGCAAAATATCCCACTGCAAAAATTCGTCAACGACCCATAGCACCGTGCCAAAGCAGGCAAGGGTCAGCAAAAAGACGGCTAGGTTGGTAGCGAGCCGCAGTAAGAAACGGTGATTCATAGAATGCCCTACTCAGGTCCATAGCAGCTACAACATAGCTAGATGCTATTTCTGATGGTAGGGCGGAGATGACGCCTAAAAATCTGGACGCTCTAGCAGGCAAAAAAGAGTCAGCGCCACCGTGCAAGATAGCGTGGTTGCAGAGAAGCCATCGCAGCCCAGCGCTTGAATCGGAAAATACAGCAGGAGTGCGATAGCAGCAGATAGTCCAGTCGGCTGACCAAGAAAGTGAAAGAAGTCCTGAGTACTTTCTACCCACTCAAGCAATTTTAGAAAGCGTCTAAGAAGAGTCATAGGAGTCTAAGCAGGTAAGACGACAAGCGGCAGTTTTAGCTCAAAAGCTGATCAAACACACTGCTAAAAACGGGTTTGGGGACTTTGCCTACCCAGTTTCTGACTGACTGCTGCTGCGTATCTAGCAGCGTAAATTGCGGCACGCCCGTCGCGCCAAAGGTCTCAATCTGGCTGGCCCACTGCGGGTCGTCAATATCTAGCATAACGAAGTTTATCTGGTCGCCGTAGCTCTCGTGTAGCGCATCGACGGTAGCGGACATGCTTTGGCAAGTGGTACACCAATCGGCGTAGAATTCGATCAGTGTAGGCTTTTGACTAGCCAGCGCCAGATCATAAGGGACTGCTGCTGCTGCCATCGATTTCAAAGTGATCAGGCCAGAGAGCGGCGTCATGCTCATGATACTGGCAGCAGGCCGGGTCAGCAGCACGGTGGTCACGATCGCCAGCGACGTAATGGTCAGCGCTATCCATAGCGTTGTTCCGGTCCCTAGTCGCCAGTCTCGTGTTTCTAAGTCTTTATCTAGGATTTTGTCTTGGCTTTTATCTGATGTAGAGATCATGTATCACTTTCCTTTCAAAAGACTAACGATAGTAATAGACCAGGAAAATATGAACGGCTAATAGCAGGAAAAAGATACTGACTAGAAATATATGGCTTTTTAACCAGACGGCACGCATCACTCGAATCAGCGTGCCTTTGCTCATTCCTGAAGCTGGACCTACCGCCTCTTTTTTCCCAGCGAAGCTAAAGACTTTGCGCGGAGACTCTAGCACGCCTGTCTCGGCAACGACTCCGACTAGTGCCGTTAGCGTCACCCCAAAAAAGGACCATAGGAAGATCGCATTATAGTTAATGCCGCTAACGCCGATGGTATGGACCAATACCGCTGCGAGCAAAGCGACCCCGGTAAAGATATGCAGACTTCGCCACATCAGGACGCTGCCCGGCATTTTTATTTTGACTGGCCAGCTGCGGCTACGCTTTCTGGCGGTGAGCAGCATTTCTGCAAGGACTAGCGCTAGGGCAACGTAGCCGGTGATCTGTTTGTAGAGTTCGCCGCGCAAGAACTGGTGCAGATCGAAAGAGCGATCGCGCAGCGCTTCTATATAAAAAGGGCTCAGCGCAAACGGAAGCAACAAAGCCGCAGAAACCAAAGTAAGAATTATTAAAGTAGAAAATCTAGGTTTCATCAGCCTCAACCTTTTCTAAAACGCACTCCTTTCAGGAATAAGAAAAGCCCTTGTGTTCTCTATTTGCTTTGGAACAGAGGAGAACACAAGAACAAACACTAACGTCTATGCATCAGCAGGCATACTATCCACAGGAATGTTGATCACAATACCGCCCATGACATCATCCATCTCAAACACTTTGTCAGGATAGCGCTCTAGATGAACTGGGTGAGTATTGTGACAAGTCACACAGGCTTCAGCAACTGCCGTATCGGGATACATCGCAGAGTAATAGGCCTGGCCGCCGACTTCTTGATACCCTTTGACGGGTTCACCTGTTTCCTCCATTTCTACAATCGCAGCCGTCTCAAAATCACCTTTAGGAGCCTGGTTGTCGTTGATATTCCACGAAGAAACGAGACTGTAGGTAAACTGACCGGACTCATTCGCAATTTCAGAACCGAGGCGGAACATCTGAGCAGGCAAAGGTACCCCATCAGTTTGCTGCCAGCCTTCAGTGGACTCTACGTCCAAAACACCGTCTTCCTTTGCTTTGCCCTCTAGAACTTTTGTACGGTTTACTACGTGACGGGTATAGGCGGTTCTGTCGGCAGCGAGCGTAGTGTGAATATAGTCTGCTACTAGATCGGGTGCGATCATCGGGCCAGTGGCTGTAGCAGTACTGCCGCCGCCACCGCTACAGGCCACTGCGGTAAAGCAGATAGCCGCAGCTAGGGCTAATAAGGCCATTGTCTTAGCGCGAAAGCGCTGTATCCATGATGCAAACATTGTTGTTAATTTCCTAATGATTTAGAACTATGAGAACGAACGAAATATCTACTTTCGAGAAAGCAAAGCTATCCTGCACTTTCTGAAGCAGACGCATTGCCCACCCTCCGCTCTTCGGCTGCGCGCATCAGATCAAACGTCTGATGCTGTAACGTCGGAGGGCGGTCAAAATTGGCTTCGACAAGGTCATCGTCGAAAATACTGTTAAAGCTGTATTCCACCCCGTGGCAGTTCATACAGACTTCTCCTACCATGCGGTTGCGCGGCTTGAGCGTATAGGTGTTGTTGTGGTTTACCTTAGCTACTTGGACGCCTTCGGCGTTTTTGTGTGCGGCTCGAGGCAGGTGGCAGCTCGCGCAGGTCACCGACTCCGAGCCGGGTCTAGGCAGGGGCTGGCTAGCAAACACCGCTTTGGCATGTTTGGAGTTTTCATAGTTGAGAGAATGAGTGTCATTGTGACAGGTCAAGCAAGAATCTACAGAAGCCTGCATCGTATTGACTGAGTGAACGTTGTGACAGGCATTACAGTTCATCTGCTGATCAAAGGCAGCCTGCTTCATCGGGATTCTGGCTATTGCTGGTGTCAGAGGCGATTCTCCTTCTAGCAGGCGAACGCCGTGCTTTCCTAGCAAAAAGGTGCCTACAGGCTGCTCGTGGCAGGACCGACAGCTTTCATGATTGGGATTTGCTATAAATTCATTGCTCTCATTTTGATGGCAGCTAGCGCAGTTCACGTCGTTGAGTGCATGGGCGCTCGGCTGCCACAGTTCGACAATCTCTTGGACTTCTTGCTCGGTGGCAGCTGAGGCGGGATGAATTGTGCCAAAGAATAGCGAGGTGGACCAGAGGGCGACTAGTGCGATCGCACAGAAAGCCTTCCTCAGTCCAATTCTCAAGCCAGTCTTCTTAGAGCCGTACACGCTGATCATCACGATTTCCCTCCTAAGAATTCCTTTTGCAGGTTTGGCTTAGGCGCACTTTTCAGCTCTGTTTCCACGACTCTCTCGGGTAGCTGCTGCACGGGTAGCATGGCAGGCTGTCCTAGATTTTGTCGCAAGAAACCCGTTGAGATTGTGTCGTGCTCATGATAGTTGTGACAGCCCGCCGTCCAGCAGCCATCGGCAGCAAAGCCCTCGTGACTCTTGAGCTGAGTCAGCGTTAACTCTTCGTGACAGGCCATGCAGAGATCGGGCTGCAAATGCACCCCTCTACCAAACATATGCACATGCTCGTTGTGACAGGCTGTACAGGTTAATACGTCTACCTTTTCCCTAAATTCGGCCCAGCGGGGATCGAGAAACTTTTTATCCCCGTGCAAATCATTCTCCAACTCTGCTTCGTGGCAGCGGTTGCAGTTTTCGTTAGACACCTGCTTAAAGCCTTCGTGACAGGAGGCACAAGAAGCTTCAAACAGGTGGTGGCCTTCAGAAGTTTCACCCGGCAGG
Organism: uncultured cyanobacterium; assembly: GCA_963793495.1. Classification (GTDB taxonomy): domain Bacteria; phylum Cyanobacteriota; class Cyanobacteriia; order Phormidesmidales; family Phormidesmidaceae; genus Phormidesmis. Next base: position 408,322 of record CAWCAI010000013.1, on the reverse strand, counting down.
AAAATTTGCTTTTGCTCGAAGGCAAATGCTGTAGAGACAGAAATCAGCAGCATGACCATTGCCAAAACAATGATAGATCTCAGCTTGAACTTCTTTCGCCAGAACGAATTTCGACTAGAACGACTCTTCATTAAATAACGGAGAGAGATTATACAGCTAGCGTCGGATGCATACTCTAAGCGAGGGCTGCGTCTACACTAGATAGCCACTTAGCTCTGTAAACATCAACGGTGGACATCAACGGTTTGATTAACTGAAAATGTGTAGAGCTAGGTGACCAAAGCTATAGAAGAATCAACAGCAGTACCACCAGTACAGCGGCGCTACCACCGATAATGCCAACCGCCGTGCCGTTGCTAATGCCTTCAGGCGACTCGACATCCACAGCCGTTGTTACAGCAGGTCTACCTATCGCGACAGGTTCGCCTATTGCTACCGGTTCGTCAATCTGAACTTCGGCTGTGGCATAGTCTGCGCCGTCCAGCATGAGTTCGGTGATAGCGCCATAGGCACCCACCCAGGCCTCCTTAACTCTTGGGGTCCAAGCTGGTCCCGCATATTGTTCCAATGTCTTTAGCAAACTGCCGCCGACAAGTGGATAGTGGGCAGGCAGTGCGCCGTACTTTACATGACGCGCACCGAGTCCGCGTAGCGATTTGCTGAGCACCTCTGGATTTCTCAGGTTTTCGATCACCATCACCAACGCACCTTTTAGCATCTGCTGCTGCTTCGGCATACTGGTATGCGCGAAGAGCGGCTTTGCTTCTGGATAATCAGTGAGTAGATTCTCATAAAAGCTAGCTACGAACTCGTCAGCTTTAGGTTTGACTAGCTCGAAGCTTTGTTCTAGGACTTCGACATCGAGTCCTGCTTCACCAGGCTCCTCGCTAGCCAAAACGTCGCTTTGCAAGACAGCTGCGGGCACAGTTGGATCAGCGGGAGTCACAGGCGCAACGCTTTCTAAGGCGACGGCTTCTCTGTTGTAGTCAGCGCCTTCTAGCATCAGCTCAGTGATAGCGCCGTAAGCATTGGCCCAAGCGCTTTCTAGCTCTGGGGTCCAGGCTGTGTCTGCATATTGGCCCAGCGTTTTAAGCAGGCTATTACCTACTAGCGGGTAGTGCTCTGGCAGTGCGCCATACTTCACGTGCCGGGCACCTAATCCCTTCAGAGACTTGCTTAAGACTTCTGGCTTTCTGAGGTTTCCGACCACCATGACTAGTGCGCCTTTCAGCATCTGCTGCTGAGCGGCCATGTTTGTGTGCTCAAATAAAGGTTTTGAGGCTGGGTAGTCGGTAAAGAGATTGTTGTAGAAGCTGGCAACAAAATCGTCTGCCTTTGGCTTGACTAGCTCGAAGCTCTGCTCTAATAGCTCTACGTTTAATGCCATAGCTGAACTCTACGCTCCGAAAGTAAAAAAAAGAGATTGTTAATCTAAAGGCACCTCGGCTCTTAGAGATCAGGTACGTGCCGTGAAGCAGACCAAAGCTTAGGCTGGCAATGATCGCTGACAACACAACGGCTATGCCTGTCATCTATCCGTGGTACTACTCAAACCTAGGGGGATAAAAGCGACTGTTTTGTATTCAGAGTTACTAAACTCCTAATCAACGCAACAAACTTGCATCGCCGCTGAGCAAATGTTGCATTGCACTACTAGGACAGCTTATTTAGCTCGGTTACTTGTGGTGGACTTGCAATGAAAAGTTCTAAAATTCTTTGCTAGAGGGCGTTTCCGTTAGTTGGAAAGCAAGACTTCTAATCCGAAGACAATGCAAAGAATGCGTGTGAACCATGCAAAAGAAGAATTTCTCGGTGAAATTATGCAGCTTTTGATACAAAAAGACTAAGGAAGTTCCGCGAGTATTAGACTTGCTATCGATGTATTGCTTGAAATATATCTATCGGCATATATTTATCGGCATAGATGTGTCTGCTGGCGAGTTAGTACCGCCGAGATACTATCGAAAATTTCAGCTGATACTAGCCCCTGTTTTTGTTTTAAAGATTAGTTTTTATAAATGACAGTCAATCTGACTAAATCTCTAGGATCGATTAAATTGGCTGTGCCCCTGCTAGTTGCGATCGCATCTATCCTCATTGGCGCAACCTTCTACGAAGCTGAAGTAGGATCGACCGTTGTCCAGCAAGAAATCTATAAAAGTCCGTGGTTTGGTGGACTAATGTTTTTGTTAGCCGCTAACCTAGGCACCTCCACGCTCTTGCGCTATCCCTGGAAAGGCGCACGCAAAATCGGGTTTGCTATTACCCACTGGGGTCTAGTTGTGATTATTGCGGGATCAGCGGCGGTGATTCATCTGAGCGTAGAAGGCATGATGCTAGCTCGCACGGATGCCGGGCCAGTGAGTACGTTGAGAGTCGATGGAGACTTGGTAGAAGTCGCTGCACCTGGTCAACCTTCTGAGCAGGCATCTCTCTTTATCAAGGCTGATGGCACGGTTGTTCCAAGCAAGGTCGGCGGCCTTTCGCTGCTAGGCTATAGCGACAATACGATCAACACCGTACGGTTTGTGCCAGGCGGGAAAGTCGACAATCCGGCGGTGCGGCTGGTGCTGAAAAGCGATCGCATGGGTCAATCGCTAGAACGCTGGCTAGCAGCTGCTCCTTCTGCCTATGACTCGCTCGACATTGGACCAGCTGAGCTACAAATCATTAACGCGCCAACTGCCGGTGAACTGGCGATCGCCCTGACAGCGCCTACAAAAACATCAGAGGCCGCGAGAAAAGGAACAGTGACAGTTTCGTGGCAAGGCCAGTCGCACGCAATCGACATCGAGAAGGGACTGAACAAATCTTTCGACTTAAAGGCGCAGGAGCAGACTTTAACCGTTCAGCCGACTGGCTTCTGGCCGGACTTTCGACTAGATGGCAACCGTCAGCCAGTTACAGCGACTGCTTTGCTTCGCAATCCGGCCATTCAGCTGGCAGTGACTGATGGTAAATCAACAGAAAGCTGGTTTATCTTTGGCAATCCTGGGTTTGAGCCGATTCGTAACCAAACAGAGGGCGATCCTATTGCTTTTGGCATTGAGTACGAAATCGCTGCTAGTCCTGGACCGACTGCTTTCTTTCGCCTAGTGGTCGATGCTGCTGGGGAGCTGCACTATGCGGCTAACTCTTCTAAAGGGTTTAAGACGGGCGCGATCGCAGTTGGAGACTCTGTCACTCCAGGCTGGGCAGACTTTGAGGTGACGCTAGCCGACTACATTCCTCGCGCCACCGTAGAAAGAGAGATTGTCCCACTACCGAAAGCAGCCTCGGCAAAGGGGACGCCAGCCGGAGGCGGGCCTGCTTTACTCGTCTCTACCGATGAGGCTAGTGAACCAGTCTGGGTGGCGTGGGGACAGCCAATGGCGATCAGCAGTGAGAAAGGAGATTGGTTTGTTGCTTTTAGTCCGAAGCTTTTGCAGCTGCCGTTTAGCCTGAAGCTAAATGACTTTATCGTCGAACGTAATGAAGGCAGTGAATCGGTGGCTATGTGGACAAGCGTGGTATCTTTGATCGACTCGCAGCCGCAAACGGATAGCGGCCATACGGTGAGTGATCGCCGCGTTTGGATGAATCATCCCACCTGGTTCAAAGGCTGGAAAATCGCTCAGGCCTCCTGGAATCCTGGGGATCTAAGTCAGTCTACTCTACAAATAAAGAGAGAGCCCTGGTGGGTGACCGGACTAACCTGGCTAGGCTCAGCGATGGTAATCATCGGCGTTGCTACCATGTTCTACGGACGCATTGTTTTCAAGAAGCTCGGCAAGAAGTTCAAAGCCCTTTCTCACCTGCTAGAAACACCCCAATCAGATAGTCAGACAGATAATAAAGAGACCGTGCCCGGTTCGATTCCATTGTTCAATGCCTTTTTAGGAAGATAAAGATCGCCCATGACTTCTTCTATTTCTGAGAAAAAGGCACAAAGCCTCAACATTTCAACAAACCAGCTTGACACCAGTGATGCGAGCCCTGATGCTTTGCTGACAAAGGCAAGCTCGACGACGCAGCTAATAAAATTTGCCATTGGCCTGTGTTTAGGTCTGCTGTTGATTGCCCTACCCTTTAGTCAATTTCAGCCATCGCCACTAAACCCGTTAGAGACGATGGTGGTACAGCAGGGCGGACGCAAGAAGCCTTTAGATACAGTGGCGCAAGAGACCGTTGCCAAGATTCATGGCGCTACTGTTTATCAGCACGACGGCGTTGTCGAAGACTCGATGACGACTTTCATGTCGCTCTGGCTGAACAATCGTGACTGGAACCAGGAGCCGTTTGTCCTCTTCAGCTATCGACCGTTAAAAGAACAAATTGGTGCTGATCCCGATCAAAAGTATTTCTCTTTCCAAGAGCTGATGACCAATCAGCCACTAGGAGATGTCGTCCGCATAGCGCATAAAAAAGATCTCGAAGGCGAAGATCTTGATCGAAATGAGCGTGAGGCGCTGACGATTGAAGATCGGCTGACGCTGATGCTGGGATCTGTCGATGACAATACGATCGCAATTGTGCCGCATCCAACTGATAGAAAAGGTAAGTGGATGGGGATCTCGGAAGGGCAGTCGCTGTATTCAGCAGAGGCGATCGCACCGCTGCTGGCCAACTTTACCATGATGAAGCAACAGTTTCTCTCTCAGCCAGATCGCCTATCTGCGCTGAGTCCGCTTGCAGCCGAGCTCAAATCTGGACTCAGTACGCTTAGCCCAGAAGTGTATCCAGTAGCCGGAGCAATGAGTAAAGAAGTCTTTTTCAATCACTTTCATCCTTTTGCGAAAGCTTGGAAGCTGTATGGAATTGCTTTTGTAGTGATGCTGCTAACCCTGTGGCTCAAACCTGTAGAGCTATACTGGAGCGCGATTGGGCTGTTTGTCAGCGGCGTGGTCGTCCAGGCCTATGGGTTCATCCTACGGATGCAGATTGCCGATCGTCCGCCTGTGACAAACATGTATGAATCGGTGATTTGGGTGGGGTTTGGGATTGCCGCGATCGCCCTCACCTTTGAGCTGATCTACAAAGCCAAATATTATCTGCTAGCCGCCGCCCCGCTAGCGGTGATGTGTCTAATCTTGGCTGACAGTCTTCCTGCCGTTCTAGACCCGAGCATTTCTCCCCTAGTCCCTGTTTTACGAGATAACTTTTGGCTGAGTATTCACGTGCCGACTATTGCCCTCAGCTACGCTAGCTTTGCACTCGCGCTAGGGATTGGCCACGTTGCTCTTGGCAGCTATTTATTCACCCCCAACGCCAAAGCTAGAATTCAGCTGCTTTCTCAGCTCAACTACCGAGTGCTGCAAGTCGGCGTGCTCCTATTGACTTCGGGTATTATTCTTGGCGGCATTTGGGCGCACTTTTCCTGGGGCCGATTCTGGGGCTGGGACCCCAAAGAGACTTGGGCGCTGATTGCGCTGCTGTGCTATCTGGTACCGCTGCACGGTCGGCTAGTGGGCTGGATTGGCAACTTTGGCATCAGCGTCGCCAGCGTTGCGGCGTTTAATGCGGTGCTGATGGCCTGGTACGGTGTGAACTTTGTGCTGGGTACGGGTTTGCATAGCTATGGCTTTGGCACGGGCGGTTCTGAGTGGATGCTAGCCAGCGTGATTGGTGCGGATATGCTGTTTGTCCTAGCGGCTACCGTCCGCTATCAGGGCTGGCTCAAGCTGTCAATTGACGCTAGCGAGGCTGGTGCGAATTCCTAAAGATCAGTGATTTAAAGCCATTGACCAAAGATCTTCTAGGCAATGCATTATTTCTCAGCTCCGCTCCACATCTGTTGATATATTGATGAAGTATTAGCCAAACGTTAGAAGAGATTGAAACATGAAGCGTAGAGCATTTATGAATTGGGTGGGCGTTAGCTTTATGGCTTCGTCTTTGCCGGTTGCGATCGCAGCTTGCACCCCCACTGTCGAAGAGCCAGACGCCGCAGACGTGGGCACATCCGAAGCAGAACCCTGCGCTGCCGCGACAGAAACAGCCAGTAGCAGCGTCGGAGAAGATGGATTTGCTGAACTAGGCACCGTCGCAGATCTAGACAGCGCTGGCTTTTTATCCAACAAATCTTTTGCGGGTGGTCCTGTCATCGCTATTCGCGATCCGGCAAATGCCGATAGCGTCATCGCGCTAAATTCAACCTGTACGCACCAGGGCTGTAGCGTCGACTGGGAAAATTCTGAATTTGCCTGCCCCTGTCATGGCTCTAAGTTCACCGCCGACGGAGAAGTCATCGAAGGCCCTGCAAACGAACCCTTAGCCACCTACGAAGCGAAAATCGACGGTGATATGGTCTTGGTTAAAACCACGTAAATTAGACAAGTGGTCAAACTTGCACATCACGAGCGTCCTGTTCTAAGTTTTGAAAGATCCGGCGAATACGCTCATACTATGGCGTTGTCTGAGACAACAAATCATTCAGCGCTATCTTCGCTCGACGATACCGGCTCAGGTTCTAGCGGCAGCTCGATTACAAATTCTGTTCCTTCACCTAGCGTAGAGTGGCAGTAGAGTCTGCCGCCGTGCTTTTGAGTAATGATTTGATAGCTGATAGATAGGCCCATGCCAGTGCCTTTACCTACTGGTTTTGTTGTAAAAAATGGGTTGAAGATACGCGATCGCACTTCCTCTGACATCCCCGAGCCGTTGTCGGCAATATGAATAAAAACCCGTCCCTCCTCAGGCTGTTCACTCTCGATGCACTCCGTCCATATCCGAATCCGTCTTTCTTCTATGGGCTTGGACTCTATGGCGTCAATGGCGTTAACTAGCAGATTCATCACGACCTGATTGAGCTGGCCAGCGTAGCATTTGACCAGCGGCAGCGAGCCATAGTCGCGTTTGACTTCGATCAACTTACCTCTATCAGGCGTCTTCAGCCGATGCTGTAAGATGACCAGCGTACTTTCGATACCTTCATGAATGTCGGCTTCTTTGAATTCTGCTTCGTCTAGACGCGAAAAAACTCGCAGAGATCTGACAATCCGCTTGATGCGATCGCTCCCGTTTTTGGTAGAAGCGATTAGCTTCTGAATATCTTCTATTAGAAAAGGCAGATCAATCTCTTCGATCGCGTCTTGTAGCTCCTCGACAGGCTCGGGATAATAGCTTCGATAAGTTTCCACCAGCTGCAACAGATCTTGGGTGTATTCATCCAAGTGTCTGAGGTTACCGTGGATGAAATTGACAGGATTGTTGATTTCATGTGCAATGCCCGCAACCATTTCGCCAAGGGCGGACATTTTCTCGTTTTGGACTAGCTTAGACTGTGCTTGTTGTAAATCGGCGATCGCTTCTTCTAACTGATCCGTCTTAATCTGACTTTGTTTGTTTAGCTCAGCCTCTCTTCCTAAAGTCTGTCTAAATGCATCCTCTGCTGCTTTGTAATCGGTCACATCGCGGGCGGTTCCCAAGCAGGCAAAGATTTCGCCTTGCTCGTTGCGTAAGGGACTTGTCTGCGTCTCAACAGTGCGGATTGTCCCGTCCGCAGCTGTCATAGAATGCTGGCGGCTAGATGTTCTTCCACTGAGCGCGGCAACATCGTCTTCCCTAGAGCCGCTGCTGCCTTCGTTAGCTTCTCCAAACACAAGCGCTTCTGAAAACCCCAGCTCAATATCATCACGCCCGATAATGTCATCTACCGCTTTGCCTATTGCGATCGCATAGCTCTGATTGGCCAGCACATAGCGAAAGTTTTTATCCTTAGCAAAGATCCAGTCAGGGCTGCTATCAACCACCTGCCGCCACAAAATATGAGGAGAGAACGCCGACCCGGCTGTCTCGCCTTCATTACCTGCCTCTGGAATATTTGTGATCGAGACCATAGCTGAGGGCTGTAGATTTTAGCCATAGAATTCCCGGCTAAACATCGCCTTGATCACTGAGACTCTGCTGCCAAAGTGCAGCCGATGCCCAGACTCGCACTACAGCTCCTAGGTTCAGCGCCCCGTAAAGGTGAGGAAAGACACCGTGGCCCGGCACCTGGTCGTATTGAAGAACAGAGTGTAGAAGCTTTGGATCAATTTCTAGGAGAACAAGACCGGTTTGCCCCTTGTAGAAACGATCGATGGTATCGGCGACCTGTTGCTTTTCTGAAAGGTGAACGAAGCCTTCTGAGGCTAATGATGCAGGCGCATACGTTCCGCGCTCTTTGGCAGCGGCCCAGACGGTTGATTCGACAATATGAAAAAGTCTCATTTTGTTCCGGCGTTCTATTCGAGCGTCTGAGCGCTGCCGCCGCCTCTTCGGGTGGGTTCTGCCACTGCCAGCATTGTGCCATCTGGGGTCATCGCGATTCCTGTTGCTGCGCCAATTTCCTCGGTTGCAGTGAGCTGATGTCCATTGCTCGAAAGTAGTTTGCCTAGCTCTGTGTCTATGAAGTTTTGATCGACTAGGGTAGTGCCCTGATTGCGCTGAGAGAGTCTGGGCGCTGCGATCGCCTCTGCCAAACTCATGCGAAAATCAACCAGGTTCACCGCGATGCCTAGCACTGTCGTGATAATTGTCGAGCCGCCCGGTGAGCCAAACGCAATCACCTCGCCTTCTGGAGAGAAGGCAATCGTTGGGGCCATACTGCTGCGCGGTCGCTTGTCTGGCTCTGGCACGTTTGGATGAGGATTCTCGGTATCAAAATCCGTCAGCTCGTTGTTCAAAATAAAGCCATAGCCTGGTACTACCATTCCTGAGCCACCAGTTGATTCAATCGTCAGCGTATAAGAGACCACCATGCCATCTTTATCGACAGTCGTAAGATGAGTGGTTGAGACTCCTTCTGTGTCAGTTGTTTTGACTGATACGGGCACGGCGCTGAGGCTAGGACTGGGATCTCGCTGGTAAGGGAGGGGGTTGCCTGCTGTTGCCCGGTAGTTTGCTTCATTTGCTGGTGCGCTTGGCGGTAGCGTTTGGCTTCTCTCCTCCGCATAGTCAGGATTCAATAATCCTTCGACTGGTACGTCTACATATTCTGGATCGCCGATATAGGCATTGCGATCGGCATAGGCCGATCGTTCTGCTTCAATCAACCAGTGCAACGCTTCCGCACGGTCCGTAGGTGATGGTGATGGTGATAGATCGTAGTTGGCTAGCAGGTTCAGCGCTTGAGCGACCGTGATGCCGCCGCTGCTGGGTAGTCCCATTCCATAAAAAGTGTAATCTCTGTAGCTGCTCGACACTGCGGGGCGCACTCGAACTTCGTAGCGATCTAGATCCTTTGTCGTCAGGCGACCTGGCCAGACTCGGAAAGGTGGATTTTGTACGGTAGGAGGGGTTTGTACGGTTTGTGCGATCGCCTCTCCAATTTCCCCTCGATAGAAAGCATTCACGCCTTGCTCAGCCAGTAGTCTATAGGTCTTTGCTAGATCTAGATTGATAAACCGACTTCCTATCGCTGGCGGCTGATCACCAGGAAGGTAAAGCTCGCGGCTCGTCTCGAAGGCTGAAAATCGCTCTTGATTTGCCGCAATCTGACTGACAAAAGTCTCATCGACAATAAAGCCTTCTTCCGCGAGTGCGATCGCCGGTTCCAACAGACTGGCTAGAGACTTCGTACCATACCGCTCTACTGCCGTCGCCCAGTTCAAAGGCGTCCCTGGGACACCTACAGACAAACCGCTGCTAATTCTGTTAGGAAAGAAAGGCAGCAGTTCACCCGGTGCGCCATTCGGATCGCGAAACAAATCCGGCGTCGTCGAAGCCGGGGCCTCTTCCCTTCCATCCAAGCTCACCACGCTCTGCTCGTCTGGCTGATAGATCAGCATGAAGCCGCCGCCGCCCACGCCCGCAGAAAAAGGCTCCGTTACCCCTAGTGCTGCCGCTGTCGCCACCGCCGCATCTACCGCATTGCCGCCGCCGCGCAGCACATCAATGCCCACCTGCGTCGCCGCTGCATCGACACTAGCCACTGCCCCCCCTGTCCCCTGCGCCACCGGACTAGTCTGCGAACCGGCCTGAGAGCGCACCGAGCTGAACCAACCTAGGCTCAGAGATACGCAAACGCACAGACCCAAAGCAGACAGGAATAATCGACGACGCATACAAAACTTCTCCAACAGCACGATAGGACTCGGCTACGCTCAGCTAAGTCCTTATTGTAGTTTTACAATCGTTCTGCTCTATCACCCGCAACAAAAATGGACCTGAAGATAGAAGTTGTGTCAAAAGTCTGTTCATAGCTGAATCTCTCTTCATGAATCTGACTAGATGAATCTGACTAGACCTGGAGAAACTAGATAGAACAGCTTTGTCAATTTGTTTATGTTTGCCCCGTTCATAGTCGGTTGCATATTCTCTCAATAGCTACTCACCTGTCGTAGAAGATACTACAGGTCTTCAAAGGCTGCTCAATTGTCATTAGCGATCGCAAACACCGAACTAGCCGCTAGATCTAGCTGAGGAAATACTCCTGATACTAGCTTTTCATCATCGATAAACTTCTGAATCTGATACTCCTCACCGTCCAACTGACAGATTGTGATGGTTGGCTGCTTGGGTTTGCCGATATGCCGCACCGCGCCTAGCGCTCGAAAATCCACTATCCAGTATTCCTGAATGCCCATCGCCTCATACTCTACAAACTTGTGGCCATAATCATCTCGCCAGTTCGTGCTGACCACTTCAATCACTAGGGGGACGGTAGCGCCTTCTTGAATTACCGAAGCCGTTGGCCACAGTGACTCATAGGGCAGGCGCTCACGATCGAGGACTGCTACGTCTGGTATGTATCCAGAATTATTTACCCGTGGTCGGATGAGGCAGTTGCGAGGAATAGAGTAAGGCTTTTGGCTGCGGCGAATTTCGAGGTTGAGTTCAGCTACTAAGAATCCACCGATATCTTCGTGAGGACCAGTTGGCAACACTTCAACGATCTCTCCTTCAATCAATTCATAGCAGCGACCATCTTCTGGATACCAGTCTAGAAAAGCATCGAAACTCATTGGGCTTTGAGCTAGCGACTGAACCATGAAGGTATCTCCTTTTTTAGGAAGAACATTCGCTACGATAATAATATGACCTTTACAAGTATTTTTCGTTATTTGAACGCTAATTTTAGAGCCGGTGCGATCGCCCAAAAATTCTCCAGTTCGATCGCCATTTTCAAAAACATGCCGCGCCTGTTCCGGCTGGTATGGACCGCGACCCCCGTTGCGCTTTTGATCAGTGTAGCGCTGACGCTGACTAGCTCACTGCTGCCCGCAGCGCAGATATACATCAGTAAGCTAATCGTAGACCAGGTCGTCGCGTTAGTCGGCACGGGTACGGCAGTAACGGTGATAGGTCAGGCGCTGTTGCCACTAGTGGGCGCAGGGTTTGGTCTATTGGTATTGCAGGCGATTTTGCAACAGCTTGATGGCTACACTGCTCAGGTGATGAGCGATCGCTTCTTACTCTATGCTAATACGCTGATGCTAGAGCAGGCCACTCGCCTGGATCTGGCCCACTACGAATCATCAGAATTTCACGATATTCTCAATCGCGCTCAGCAAAGTGGCAGCAACTACCCTATGCGGGTGCTACGCCTGTCGCTGATGCTGTTAGGGCAAGTGACCCGGCTAGCGGGTCTGCTCGCGCTGCTGCTCCGATTCAATCCTCTAGTCTTTGTGCTGCTTTTGCTCAGCGCTCTGCCTACTTTCTGGGCGGGCGTTCGCTTCTCGGAGCGGCGCTTTTGGATGACTCGCAGGCAGACGCATAGCCGCAGATTAGCTGACTATTTTGGCGCTGTACTGACTGAGCCTCAATACGTCAAAGAAGTAAGACTGTTCAATCTAGGGGAGCATCTTGTCAGGCAGTACCACAGCATTCGCGATAAGTTTAATAATGAGTCGCAGGTACTAGCTCGGCGGCAATCCTTGGCCCAGGTCAGCATTGAGATGATTGCTGCGATCGCCTTTTATGGAGCCTACGCCTTGGTTCTATGGGAAGCCATTCGCGGCCTGGTCACTATCGGCGATCTCACTCTCTATGCAGGTACGTTTCAACAGGCTCAAGCTGCCACCGCAGGCATTCTCACTACGATCGCTACCCTCTACGAATTCAATCTCTATGTCTCTCAGTATTTTGAATTTCTCGATCTGGCCCCCCAGGTTACCAGCCCTCGAAAGCCCAAGTCTTTTCCAACACCGATCAAGTCGGGACTAGTCTTACAAGACGTCTACTTTACCTATCCCGGCAGCGAAAAGCCTACTCTTAAAAACATCACCCTCACCGTCGGTCCGACCGAATGTATTGCCCTCGTTGGCTTGAATGGATCGGGTAAAACGACCCTGCTCAAGCTGCTCACTCGGCTGTACGATGTTGACCGAGGACTGATCGCCTTTGACGACATTTCGATTAGTGCCTTCAAACTAGGAGATTTACGTCGTAATATTGGCGTTCTCTTTCAAGACTTTGCTCGCTATGCGCTCTCAGCTCAAGACAATATTGGCTTTGGTGACTTGCCCAACCGAGCAGATTCAGCCAGAGTGCTTCAGGCGGCGAACAATGCCGGAGCCGATCCGCTGATTAGCGAATTAGATAAAGGCTACGATACCGTACTTGGCAAAATGTTTACTGGCGGTGTGGACCTTTCGGGCGGTCAGTGGCAAAAGATTGGACTGGCGCGAGCGTTTATGTCGCAGGCGCAGGTGCTGATTTTAGATGAGCCGACGGCGGCAGTAGATGCGATCGCAGAGCACGATCTCTTTGAGCGCTTTCGCCAGCTCACCCAGGGCAAAATGACCTTCCTCGTCAGCCACCGCTTTTCTACCGTGCGCATGGCCGATCGTATCGTCGTCTTAGAAAAAGGCGAAATTATCGAGACTGGCACCCACGAGCAGCTGATGAAAAAGCAAGGCCGCTACGAAGAAATGTTCAGGCTACAGGCCGAAAGCTATACCACCGCATAACCGCCACTCTCCTATTTCGGCAAACTCTACTCAAAAAGCAACGGTTTCTCGATAGGATAACAAGAGCAACTTTACTTTATGAGAGCGCATGGATATTCGATTTAAGCTTTGGCTTGGCGTATTTGGTTCACTGTTGACGCTATGGCTAGCCGTCAACTTCCTAGTGTAGACCCGTGCGATCGCCTTCGCGGTCTAGGCCTGTTCCCAAAGCTGGCGAATTTCATCAGGCAAGAACCCAGCAATCTCATCAATTCGCTGCTGAGGAAGCTCATCTTGCGTAGCCGAGAAAACGGCCTGCGTTACTGCCTTTGGATCAGCCTCTTTCGGTAGCTGTCCCTCTTGCTGTAGCCGCAACAAAAATGTCTCAGAGCTAATGTCTAGCTGCCGGATTGGACTAATTCGGCTAAAGAACGCCACCATCACGTTCGGATCGCTCCACAGATCTGCAATCTGCATATCTGCTTTGGGCGCATCTACCTGTAGCGCTTGCTCAACTTTCTCAATCTCATCAGTTGGCATCAGATCGCGCAAAATCCGAAAGACAATCTTCGCGGCGACTTGCACTTCGTTCTCGGTTTGCAAGCCGCTTTTCTCTAAAACTTTGTCAGTAAAAGTCTTCTGCTCCGACCCATCCTTCCTTTCCGCCGTTGATTTGTTCTTTTCTGCCGTTGTTGAATCTGCCATGAAGTGTTTCCTTTGCTGCTATACGACTTAGATCGTAGAAAAGCGCAGGCTGCTTTCCCTCCGTCGAATGAGAGAGTCAGAAGAGAGAGATTGCGGAGGCTTGTCTGCTACGAAGAATCTTTTGGCCAGAATCTTTTCACGCAGCGGCGAACAAGCTAAGCCAGTCAATTTCTGAAGGGCGATCGCCTTTACTAATTATCTCAAATGCCTTGTTCTTGGCCGACTCAATCTCTAGACAGGCCACACAAGCCGCCGCCACATCAATCCGGCTGGTCTGACCGTTCAGCGTATCGCCCGTCGCCACCACCACACCCAGCTTACTATCCGTGCTTGCCTGCACCAGCGAATTGAAATCTCTAGATGTATAGGGACCATCTGTTAGCTGACCTGGACGGATGATGGTGTAGGGCAGCCCTGAGCGTAAAATCGCTGTTTCGCCCTTGCCTTTTGCATCCAGCACACCATACGCATTCAAAATACTGTAGGGAAACTGATCTTTTCTAGCCACGCCACAAGAAGAAACAAACACGAACCGCTGTAGATTTGCAGGCGCGCTCTGGACTAAGTTATCAACGCCAACGGCATCGACGGCTTCAGGCGTATTGCGAGCATTAGTACGACGAAAATCTTCATCCAAATACACTTTGCCCCAGTTGATTGCCTGCTCTATTGGGTTGCTGCCAAAGTCGCTCTTGAAGTCCCACCGGGCAGACGGTAGCGCTGTAGTCCCGGTCGCACAGATTAGATGCGTAATGCCCTCTGTCGCAGGCGGCAGGCTTTGGCGCTCTCGGATGTCGCCGACTGCGATCTCAACCTTCCCAGCAAACATTCCTTCGGCTTTTGCAGCGCTGCGAGTCAGTACCCGCACCCGGTAGCCTGCTGCAATCAACCTGGCAACGGCCAGCTGACCCACACCGCCAGTCGCACCTGCTACTAGCACTAGAGCACTGGCTTTTGAGTTGGCTAGTGAATTGTTTGGTTGAACCGAGGGTATATTGGTGCTCATCAGAAATTCTTATTCCTTCTGTGCCGACTAGTCAGACTGTCAGCTATAAAGCGGCTAAGTTGCTGGACTAGAGATTAAAATCTCATAGGCAATGCTAGCCAAGTAAGTATCTGGTAATTATCCGGTAATGTCTAGCCTCTGCTGGATCATCTTTTATGGCGAGTTGTCATAATGAACTGTCATCACCAAAGCTCAGGTGGCTTCCTACTTAAACTTTAAAACTATGCTAAAGCAGCCCTTAATATTGCGGTTATTGAAGTCTCGGCGCGACACTCAACCTGTTGCCGATAACGTCCCCTCAACCGCAGCCCAACCTGCAGCAGCCACAAAAGCCACCAAGACAGAAAAGCCATCGACTGATACCGTCAGCTCTAAATCCGAGTCAGGCTCTGACAAGCCAAAGGCCAGACTAAAGCTAGCAGAACGGCTCACCGTTAGAAAACTGTTTATTGGCTTCGGCGTGCTAGCGGGGCTAACGGGTCTTGCCTTTACTAGAGACTGGCCGACTACGATCCAAACCCAATTGCAGCTAGATCCAGCAGAGGTGCCGCTGCGTCAGGCAGGCGATCCGCTAGTTGACGCTACTGTCGAGTCTACTGGGAGTGTGGCCGATTTATTTTTGACTCATCAGATTTTTTATCGGAAGCTGGAGGCGATGTCTGGCGCTGCGATCGCACCCATTCCTACCGACCCCTCAAAAGACAAGCCCACCACCCCCGCTACCGACGCCAAAGCCGAAACCGCGAAGCCAGCGCCGACGGTTGAGAAAGTCACCGCTGCTGCCCCACCCGCCCCAGACGTCAAACCCACAGACTTTTCTGGTACCACCATCGACAGCGTGCTAGAAATGCGGGTCGCCGTGGCCAAAGATGTCAGCGCTATCGGCTTTGCCACCTCCAATGGCGGTACCGTCGCCGACCTAGACGGCAACGCTCTCAAAACGCTCACTCCTGAAACTGCTGCTCTCGCTGAGATCAATGGCGGCATCGTCGTCGATGGCGAAACCATGCCCAGTGTCTTCTGGATCTATCCAGACGATGGCGGCTATGTCGCAGTTGGCGACAGCTGGTACAGAGGCCGTGTCCTTGTTGCCCTGCGTGAACGGGGACTGATTGCCGTCAACTATGTCCTGCTCGGCGACTATCTTTACAGCGTAGTCGGCAGTGAAATGTCATCCTCCTGGGCGATCGAATCGCTCAAAGCCCAAGCGATCGCCGCTAGATCCTACGCGCTCACTCACAATATCCGCCCTGCCAGTGAAGCGTACTTTGACCTAGACAACACTCAGCGATTTCAAGCCTATAAAGGTATCAGTAGAGAAGATAGCATCACTCAAGCCGCCGTCCTCGCAACTGCGGGTGAATTCATCAGTCATCAGGGGGGCATTGTTGAATCGCTATATGCTGCCTCTCAAGACATTGTTAACGATGCTCACAGTGGCAGCGGCATGAGTCAGCTGGGAGCTAAAGATTTGGCTGAGCAGGGATACTCTTATCAGGAGATCTTGGGGCACTACTACCCTGGAACCGCTCTCGGGCGAATTGAGACAGAGCCCGACTAGGAAACAACCGCATAGGCTCTGACTGGAAAAGTGCCAAACTTCTTCACTTTCACGGGCACAGCGTTGAACTTGAATCCTCGATCTGGAATCTGTTCTAAGGCGCACATATGTTCCACAATTGGAATGTCAGCGCCCAACAGAACAGAATGAGCCGGACGCTCACCGGTTGATGTGCTATCGATGTTGTACGAGTCGATGCCCACTAGCGTAGCGCCTGCATCACGTAGCCAAACCGCCGCTGCCTTAGTCAAATACGGATGGCCTTCAAAGTATTGATCGGTTCTCCAGTGCTGCGCCCAGTCGGTGTGGACGAGTACGGCTTTGCCTCGAACGTCGGCGTCGCCAAAAATTTCTGGGCCGTGGCTAGTTTGCTGTGAATCTACTCGAAAGACTACTCCGTCTAGATCCGCGATTGAGGAAAGAGAGAGTTCTGCAAGGTCTTTTCCGTCTGCATAGCGGTGAAAAGGAGAGTCTATGTAGGTGCCGGTATTGGCGACCATTTCAAGCTTGCCGATGTGAAAGGTGGTGCCTTCTGCGTAATAGGCTTTGGACGCTTCGCGGGTGAGATAGTCGCAGATGATGGGGGCGGGAATGCCCTTGTAGGTCACCATGCCATCTTCTACCGCATGGCTAAGATCGATCAGTTGTTTCATTAACAAGACACAGCTACATCATCTGTCAATCTATCAGGTGACGTAGTATCCAAGAAATCTCACCAAAATCTCAGCCACAAATAATTTGAACGCCTTACGCTGGAAATTCTGTTAGATATGGAAAGGCAGTGAGCTTGATTAGGCTCGCTGTTTGATATAGTCACTACTCATCGTTTGAGAACAAAAACAACCTATGGAGCTATCAAAAGCCCTCACGTGGGTGCTTCTACTGGGATACGGCGTAACGCTGTTTGGCCTGGTGAAGAAGACCACCCCAGTCAAAGTATCAGCAACAGAATTTTTTGAAGGACAGTCTCAGCAGGGTCAGGCTCCCGGATTGTGGCTGCTGGTCTCTAGCGCAGCGATTTCTTGGATTTTTGCCAAGTCTATAGACAATGCGGCTAGCTTGGGCAATACCTTTGGTATTACTGGCGGGATTGGCTATGCAATTTACTACCTGAGCTTTATCACTGCTGCGATCGCACTCTACTACATCCGCACCGTCGGCGGTCACAAATCCATCCCCGAATTCTTGGTCAGCAAATATGGCAAGGTCTGCGCCCGGCTGTTCTTGATTGCGATCGCCATCCGCCTGCTCAATGAAGTCTGGTCGAACACCAAAGTCTTCTCGCTCTACTTTGGCGCGGAAGGCAGCACCGGCTACTGGATTGCCGCTGCCCTCGTCACCGCCTTTACTGTCTACTACAGCCTAATTGGTGGCCTCCGATCTAGCCTGCTCACCGACAGCGCCCAAATGCTATTTGCCGCTGTGCTGCTAGTGGTGATTCTCGCTACCCTTGGCCCCGGACTCGCCAACAACGGTCTTCCTGTCGTCGATTCTGAGACCTCCTTAGCCGGACTCACCTTCTGCGGCCTCGCCGCTGTTCAAATCTTTAGCTATCCCTTCCACGATCCGGTGATGACCGATCGCGCCTTCATCACCTCGCCTCGGGTCATGGTCAAAGGCTTCATCCTCGCTGGAATCATCAGCGGCGGCTTTATTTTGCTCTTTAGCTCTGTTGGACTTTACGCCAGAGCGAACGGCGTAGAAGGCTCTCCATCTCTAGCGGTGCCTGCTCTATTTGGCCTGCCCATGCTGCTTGTATTCAATGCCATTATGCTCACCAGCGCTGGCTCCACGCTGGACTCTACTTTCTCTAGTGTGGCTAAGCTAGGCGCGCGTGACTGGAACAACAAAAAAGGCAGACCGACCGAGAATCAAGCAAAGTTTGGCCGCTGGTGGATTGTGGCGATCGCCCTGCTCGGCAACATTCCTCTTTTTAGTCTGTACATGGGCGACAGAGTAGGGCCTGCTGTCATCCAAGCCACTACCATCAGTGGCACAATGGTGATGGGACTCGCCCCTATTTTCCTACTCGCCTTCATCCGCAAAGCAGGAACCCTCAGCTTTCATCTCGCCTTCTGGCCAGGACTTATCTTCGGCGTAATTCGAGTGATTGAAAGTGCAACAGGTAGCGCGATATTCCCAACTGCGATCAGTATTGGCAGTGGTAAATATGCGCTGGATTTAGGCGTGAATGTCTATGGCCTGATGATCTGCGTTGTGGGATATCTGCTAGGAGCTGTCCTTGGTAAGCAGGCAGACAGGGTGACTGCTAAGCCTGCTAATATACTGCGTTAGTCATAGAGGGAAGCGGATTGCGGCGATTGCTCTGGCACTACCCAAAGCTGCGGGCGATCGCTGTTTCCGCTATAGCCTGTCACTAGCAGCAGATCTCCTAAAAGCGCAATTTCGGGAGAATAGGTTCCATCATTTCCCCTCAAACGCTGAATAAACTGGGTGCCTAGTGCGGTGCCATCTGTGCGGAACAGGTCGCGATCGCCCGCAATAAAATACAAGAAATCTCCTCGAACGGTGAGCGATCGCGGTGAAGTACTGTTAGCCACCTGATAGAATCTGCAGCGCTGCGCTGGACCTTGCGCTATTTGTTGATTTTCTAGCTGCGCCGATCTGGGGAAAGACTGGGTTGGGCAGTTTGGAGAATAGGCGCTCCACCCAGGCGCTAAATCTATCACCTGGTGCGTCCCGTTAGCCGTCCCATCAGTCACCCACAGCTCTTGACCATTTGGCCCGTTGCCATTAAAAAAGAGACGACCGTTTAAGGCTGTGAAATCAGTAAAGAAGCTTTTGATTGGGCTACCTAGCTGGGTTGTGCCTGTTTCGGTGCCATCGCTTACCCATAGCTCGTAGGTGGGCTCATAGATTTGGCTTTCTACTGACGAGGGCGGCGCTGATGGTGGCAGTGAGGTAGGCACTCCGAAGAAAAGCTTGCCGTCGTTTTCCGCAAAAATGACATCGCCTGTGTAGGTAGCCACTGACTTCAACTGCTTGACTAAGCGGGGATTCGATGCCGTTTCATCTACCGCCCATAGCCCTGTTCCTGCTTCAGAATTCGCCAAGATATAGGTAGTCTCGCCGATAGACGTTAGCGCCGTAGCCCTAGAGCTTTCAACCCCTGGAAAAAAGTCTGCGACCAGTCTTGTCCCGGACTGGGTGCCGTCGCTCGTCCACAGCTCTTGGCCTAGCTCAGGCGTCTCTACTGAGAAATAGGTCTGGTCGTTCACTTGCCTAAAGAGGTTTACTCTGCCAGGAATTGTTGTAACTTGCTCTGTGCCTGCTGCGCTGCCGTCGCTACGCCATATTGTGGTACCTTCTCCTACGCTCATTGCAAAAAACAAGTGACTATCCGCGATCATAAAGATTGTCGGATCAGAGTTTGTTCTTTGTCCGCCGCTGTAGGTGTTAGGAAGCTGCAACAGTTGCTGGGTACCGGCTGCGGTTTTACCATCCGTCAGCCAAATCTGTACGCTGTCGGGCCGCTGAATCATGAAAGGAATGCGCCCTTTGAATGGTTGGCTACTCAGCTCTATCCAATAGTTGGCCGTTTGAAGCGATCGCAGCAGTTCTTCATTTAGCAAGGCAATCGGCACTGTTCCCTCAGCTGTCCCATCGCTGTGCCAAATTCCAGCGGGCAAGCTATCCGGCTCATTTTCCTGCCGAAACGCCTGCTGCGTTTTTATCCACAGCTCGGTAGCGGTCTGATTGTCTGTTGTTTCGGCGCCTGTTGTTTCAGCATTTGGGCTAGAAAGAATAGCATCAGTCGCCCGAATCTCTCCGCCCGGTAGTACCATCTGTAGCTCTCTGACTCGCTGCGTACCGGCTACCGTACCGTCGGTTGTCCACAGTTCTGCAACCCCGTCATTATCACCTGCAAACAACATTTGATTGTTCAACACGGTTCTTTGAAAGAAGATACTACTAAACTCTCTGGGAAACTCTCCTAGGAGATTTGACTCTGGCGGATCGATAAACGTGGCTACATACTGAGCTGGCACATAGTAGCGAGCGTCTGTCCCTGATGCATTTGAGCGGCATAGCAGCGCAGTGGCTTCGGCTCTGGTGATACTGTCGCTAGGGCGTAGCTGACTGGCTTCGGGATAGTTGACGACAATGCCCTTTTGAAGCGCAGCGGCGATCGCATCCTTCCCCCAGCTTGGCACCTGCCGCCAATCGCGCAAAAAGCTTCTGAGAACTAACTCACTATCCTCTGGCCCATTTTCCGCTAGCGTCAGCTGCCCAACATTCGCCATCGCGACAATAGCTTGAGCGCGGGTAATCGACTGCGTAGGCTTGAACACATTGCCTGGGTAGCCTGCTAGAAAGCCGCGCTCGTAGGCAGTAGCGATCGCCTCCCTGCCCCAAAAATCCGCCGCCACATCGGCAAAATTGGGTCGCTCTTTGACCGTCGGCGCATTGGGAAATGCCTTTACCATCACCGCTGCAAACTCAGCTCTAGTCATGGTGCCATCAGGCAAAAAGCGCCCGTCCAGATAGCCCTTCATCAATCCCTCGCTGCCCACTCCCTCAATGCAAGCCGCCGCCCAGTGATTGGCAGCGTCAGAAAAATAGGGATCGGGATTGTTGAAGCTTTGGGCTTGGCTAGGCGATGCTAGAAAGACAGGCGCGATCGCACTCAGCAGCAAAGCTCTAGCAGAAGATATCTTGGAAAAACGCATGTAAAATCCGCTCGCAGGGTAGGTAGACTTTCGCCCTAAGGCTTCACCCAATCCTTAGCGGCCTCTACAGCCTGTTCCATCCCTGCTTGTCCTAGACGGAATAGAAGATAGAGGATTGTTGTTGTTGTCGCTGCTGCGATCGCACAGATCGTCAGACCAGCTAAGCTAATCGCTCCGTCATCGTCTAGCAAGCCAAAGCCCGTGACAAAGATGCCGATTGCTGGCAGCGTGTTGGTGAGCGGGATCGGGATCATCATCGAGATAGACATGAGTGCGATCGCAATCCCAATCACCATCTGCCCTGTCCGACTCGTACACACTGGCGTCAACCTGGGCTTTGCTACCAGCTCAATTTTTTGCAGCCACGGAATTCCTTTCTCGATTAGCCCCTTAATCTTCGCCCGGTCGAACCCCTGCTTGCGAAACTTCTCCGGAAACCAGGGCTGGTCGCGTCCGACAATCAGCTGCACTGCCAGCAACAGCATCAAAATCCCAAACGGCGTCGAATACCCCGGTGCCGGAATCGGCAGCGCCGACGGCAGCGCCAGCAGCACAAACAAAAAGCCAAACGTTCGCTCACCCGCAATGCCCAAGATCTCATTGAGCGTCACCGTCTGAGATTTTGCTACCGGTCCTGATTGACTGCTGAAACTATCCGCTAGGTTATTCGCCAAATTATCTGTAGAGTGCGTCTCTACAGCATCGCTCAGAAAATATTTTCGTAGCTCAACCGATAGCTTGGCCATATATGTACAAAGTGTGCTTGATGTTTAGTCATGATAGCCGCCTGTTAGCGTTTGCTGAGTGCCAGAACTCCCGATCTTCGTATCCTCTTTGCGTCATCTTCGCGTCAGGCTTGGAGAGCGGCTAGTACATCTCGAAAGCTGCCCAGTCCTGCTTCTAGGTTCTCTATAATTTGCTCTGCTAGGACATCAGGATCAGGCAAGTTTTCTAAATCTGCCAGACTTTGATCTTTGAGCCAAAAGATGTCGAGGCTGGTTTTGTCACGGGTGATGATGTCGTCGTAGCTGTAGCTGCGCCAGCGGCCCTCTGGGTTGCTTTCGCGGTGCCAAGTGGGGGTGCGATCGCGTCGATTCTGTGGATTGTAGCAGT
The DNA here is from genome assembly GCA_963793495.1 of uncultured cyanobacterium. GTDB lineage: Bacteria > Cyanobacteriota > Cyanobacteriia > Phormidesmidales > Phormidesmidaceae > Phormidesmis. The sequence continues at coordinate 386,395 of CAWCAI010000013.1, read as the reverse complement.
CTACAAAATCTTGCAGGTGGGCGCGGGTTAGCGGCTTTTTCTTTAGGGTGTGGTGGACGTTGGTGCGATAGTCATAGAACCAGACTTCTTTTGTCCGGGGGTCTTTGCTGGCGGGATGGTTGTCAAAGAAAAGCACGTTGGCCTTCACCCCGTTGGCGTAGAAAATGCCCGTAGGCAGGCGCAAAATGGTGTGCAGCTCGGTGGTTTTCAGCAGCTTCTGACGGACGATTTCGCCTGCGCCCCCTTCAAAAAGTACATTGTCGGGTAGGACGACGGCGGCTTGGCCGGTGGATTTTAGCAGGGTGCGAATGTGCTGGACAAAGTTGAGCTGTTTGTTCGAGGTTGTTGTAAAAAAGTCTTGGCGGTTGTAGGTGAAGTCTTCTTTTTCTTCTTCGCCATCGGCGTTGGTGATAGTAGTAGTGCTTTTCTTGCCAAAGGGGGGATTGGCCAGCACGTAGTCATACCTTTCGCCGCTGTCGGCAATCAGGGCATCGCTAGCAGAAACGGGCACCGCCCCGTCAATATCGCCAATATTGTGCAAGAACATATTCATCAGGCACAGGCGACGGGTGCTTGCGACGATCTCGTTACCGGCAAAGGTGTTGAACTTTAGGAATCTCTTTTGGGTTTTGTTGAGCTTGTAGTTCTCAGGGTTGTTGAGAAAGTCGTAGGCAGCGAGAAAAAAGCCGCCCGTCCCACAGGCTGGATCGGCGATGGTTTTATTCGGCTCGGGGCGGATGCAGTCTACCATTGCGCTAATCAGGGCTCGGGGTGTGAAGTATTGGCCCGCGCCAGACTTTTTGTCTTCGGCGTTTTTCTCTAGCAGCCCCTCATAAATATCGCCTTTGACATCAGCGCCGAGCACGGTCCATTTTTCACTATCGATCATGTTAATGATCTTGAAGAGCATGGCCGGGTTTTGGATTTTGTTTTGGGCCTTGAGGAAGATTTGGCCGAGGATGCCGGGGGCTTTGGCGAGTTCGCGCAGGAGCTGATTGTAGTGGGTTTCTAGCTCTGCGCCGCTTTTGCTGATCAGGCTGGCCCAGTCGTACTGCTCGGGGATGCCGAGGGTTTTGTTGTGAGGCGGCTGGCTGTATTCGTCAGCCATTTTTAGAAAGATTAGGTAGGTGAGCTGTTCGAGATAGTCGCCATAGCCGACGCCGTCATCGCGCAGGGCGTTGCAGAAGCTCCAGACCTTAGAGACGATCGCGTTAGAGGCGTTAGTCATAGTGGTGACGGTAGCGGAGATTGAACAGTTGAGTGATTGTAGGGTAGCTTAAGTGAAATAAGTAATAACATATAGTTATAACTTGTCTGCTGTAACAGGCCGTTACTTTCTGTAGGGAAAAGCTATGTCTGCGAAAAGCTATAAGGTCTCTTGGGCTAAAATCGGCAACTCATCGGGATATCGGCTCCCTAGCGATTTCTTCAAGGAAAATCCAGGTTTTGCAGGTGCAGACGGTGTCGTACAGGTCATTTCGCCGGATACTGCGCTGTTTTCTATCGCTAAGTCTGAGGCTGAACAGGCAGAAGATGAGCTGATGCTCAGACTTTACTTAGATTTCCTGACGAAGCAGGCGCTCGCAAACTCTGACGAGCTAGAGGAATACACGCTTGAGATGGCTAAGGCGGACGACGATCTCATAGTGGGTGTTGAACTAGACGAATGATCAACGGATGGCGAATTTACTTTTTAAAAAGGTTGTTTGGCAAGCAGCGGCGTGATTTGCGCGAAGAAGTTCGACGACTAAAAGAGAAGCTACCGCATGAGGAATATGTTCGCCATCCTACGGTAAAACTGTATGCAGCAGTGATGCGAGCTATCAGAGAGAGAATTCCTGCTGATCCGCTAGCGTCTCGATTTGCTTTGACTGGCCCGCTAAAGCAATACAGCAGGGTCAAGAAAATGGGCATTCCCAATCGATACCGCCTGTTTTTCAAAGTCTTTCAAGTGCCTGAGCAAAAGTCCATATTTATTTTGTGGCTGGGCTATCCGCGCAAAGAAGGTGACAAAAAGGACTGCTACACAGCTTTTCGGAAGATAGTCGAACGCGGCGATTTCCCAGAGTCGCTAGATGAACTGTTGCTAGAGAGTGAACAGGATTGACCTTTTTCTCCAAGTCCCTAGAAAAGTGTCCGCAAACGTCAAGGTTTTCTGTCAAAAAAGAGTTGACACGATAAAAAATACTGATACGCTAGTTTTTACGGTTGTTGCTTGATTTGAACTGCCAGTTTGACTGGCCAGCTCAAACATATGCAGTGGCCTAATCGCTCGAAAATTTAGCAGAATGCCCGTGCTGACTGGTGACACAATCAACACAGGCTCGCCCTTTAACTGACAAGACCAGTCAAAAGGTTATGGCCATGATGCCATAGCCGCCCTGACTTATTGCAAGTTAGGGCGGCTAAATTTTCGCGCTTTCTTCCAACCCCTTGAAACACTTCAGTGGAGAAATCGTGAAAATGACAATCTATACCGCTACAGACCTGCGCGTAGCTGCGTTTGGGTTACAGACTGATTTGCCCAATCACTCACCTAGCTACCCGCCCGATCGCCCATTCGACAATGCAGAACGCAGCGGCCACAAAGATCGGCTGCGTCATATTTTGCTCGGCTCTCCCGAAGAGATTCGGCAGGCCATTCATCAGCTCCATGTGTTGAACTATGTGGAGCCGCTGCTGTGGAGCCCGATTATGGTGGTGAATGAACGGCTAGTGATTACGCCCGAGCAGGGAGAAGCGATGAGCCTGTTGCGGCGTTAGTTTTTGGGTAGAAGGCTAGTGTGGTTTGGCAATTTTGCTAGCAGTCCGGGGGCGGCAGAGTGAATCTCATTGATACAGCTCTGCAATGCCTCTCGGACTTGCGGTTCGGGGGCTAGTTGGGAGTAGCCAAAGAAAAAATAGATAGCTTTGTCGTGGTGGATGGCGGGTTTTATGCGAGTACAGACTTCCTGAAATCCTAATACGTCAATCAGCTTTAGAACAACTTGCTCAAGGCATACTGCCTTTCCCTGTAGCCGAGCGTAGATAGGTGCTGGAATAGCGGGCAGCGCTTTGAAGCATCTTTTATCGCCACTGAGTAGCAAGAAGTCTGTGAGGTTAGCGGTTGCGACTATCAAGTCTGCCTCACCCGCGTCTATTTGCCTGAAGGGAGCGAGTTGTTTGTATTCAGTCGGAACGTTTTTTAATTCAGTTGGCTGACGCACGGCAATGGTTTGGCAGCTGTTTACGAAGGCGATCGCATTCTCCAAAACAGCCTCGCTGCATAGTCCGCCGTTTGCTGCTCATGCGTCGTCAGCCGATGCCCTTCAGTCTCTTTCTTCGCTTCAATCACACCCACCGCCTTGCCATCGACAAACAGCACATAGTCCGCTGGTCCTACGTCGGTTTGGTACTCTCTGACCGCAACCCCTTGCCTTGCATGAGGATTGAGCCCGCTTTTGGTTTGGATGAGCCAACCGGCGTTTGTGAGCTGGGTATCGATGCGATCGCGCGCTATCTGTTCTGGATTCTGATTGGGCGTCATCATAGTCATCACATCAGGGGCATCACATCAAGGGCAGTTGATTTCTCTCTTATACCCTCATATACCCAAAGAAGCCCAGGGCTTCTACAGCACCTGGACTTCTCTTTGTCATTCAATGAACCTTAGCCGTTATAAAACTCGGCCTAGTACTTGTAGCTTTCACCCTTGAACGGTCCTTCTACATCCACATGAATATAGTCAGCTTGCTCTGAAGTCAGCGTAGTGATCACGCCGCCAAAGCCCTGAACCATGTATCGAGCAACTTCTTCGTCTAGCTTCTTCGGCAGAACTTCAACAGTTAGCGCTTTCGCTTTCTCTTCAGCCGACTTATCAGCAAACTTGCGTTCAAACAAGAACATTTGAGCAAGTACCTGGTTGGCAAAAGAGCCGTCCATAATCCGAGAAGGGTGTCCAGTAGCATTGCCTAGATTCACCAAACGACCTTCAGAAAGCAGAATCAAAAAGTCTTTTGAATCGTCAGAGCGGTAAACCTGGTGGACCTGGGGCTTCACTTCTTCCCAGCGCCATTCTTTGCGCATGAAGGCAGTGTCGATTTCGTTGTCGAAATGGCCAATGTTACAAACAACGGCGCTAGCTTTTAGATTCTTGAGAATGTTCGCACCACAGACGTTGTAGTTACCAGTAGCAGTGACAACTAGATCGATATTGGCAAGCAGGTCTTTGTCAACGCTGGCTTCGGTGCCGTCGTTTTTACCATTCTTGTAAGGTGAAACAACTTCAAAGCCATCCATGCAAGCCTGCATTGCGCAGATTGGATCAACTTCAGCAACTTTGACAATCATGCCTTCTTGTCGCAGAGAAGCAACAGAACCTTTGCCGACATCGCCGTAGCCGATAACCAGCGCTTTCTTACCGGCCATCAGGTGATCGGTACCGCGCTTGATGGCATCATTGAGGCTGTGGCGACAGCCATACTTGTTGTCGTTCTTGGTTTTAGTAACGGCGTCGTTGACGTTGACGGCGGGAATTTTTAGCTCGCCTTTTTCTAGCATTTCATACAGACGGTGAACGCCTGTGGTGGTCTCTTCGGTGACGCCGTGAATGCTTTCGAGCATCTGAGGATACTTTTGGTGGATGTGGCCAGTCAGGTCGCCGCCATCGTCGAGGATCATGTTGGCATCCCACAGTTCGCCGTTGGCGTCATGGCAGGTCTGCTCAATGCACCAGATGTATTCTTCTTCGGTTTCTCCTTTCCAGGCAAAGACGGGAATGCCGACTGCTGCGATCGCAGCCGCCGCATGATCCTGCGTAGAAAAGATATTGCAAGAAGACCAGCGCACCTCAGCGCCCAGCTCACACAGCGTCTCGATTAGCACAGCCGTCTGAATCGTCATGTGGATGCAGCCGATGATCTTAGCACCAGATAAAGGCTTGCTATCGCGGTACTTAGCGCGAATTGTCATCAGAGCGGGCATTTCGCCTTCTGCGATCGCAATTTCCTTTCGGCCCCAATCTGCCAAGGCAATATCAGCAACTTTATAGTCACGCTGGGCAGCGGGTGCGGTATTAGGAACTCGAGTGCTAGTAGCAACCATAGGTATATAAAAATTTAAGAGGTTTACTAATGGTTAGCTTACCTGTATTAATCCGAGCCTGGCCGCCCAAACCCCTTTATAGGCCATGCATTTCACCAATGCATATATATTGATATTGCTAATCAAGGCAACCCATTACCGAGTGTCTAAGCCGCGTCTAGACTCGCACATAAGGCGCTAGCTGATTCCACAGTGCTGGAAACTGAGCGCGGATTTCCTTGGCTTTAGCGATGGTCATATCGCGATAGTCAAACCCAGGGGCAACGGCTTCGCCTAGCAGACCATACTCGCCAGATTCCAAGACTGCCGCCTTCCAATAGCCTTTGGGTACGAGCAATTGGGGAACTTCACCTGCCTCAATCGCCATTCCTAGCTTTGTCTTTGTCAGATTCCCTTCTAAATTAACCAAAATATAGGTAATCGGCGCACCCGCTTGGAAGTAGTGCATGATGTCTGACTGGTTTTGATGCAGATGATCGATTGGCCGATCGTCCGTCAGCAGGTAATAGATGGAAGTCATCATCGAGCGATCCGCACCGTCTCTAGACGTTTCTATCGTTTCCGCCGCTCGGTAAGTCTCTGAAAAGTAGCCGCCCTCGACATGCTCTGTTAGCGATAGCTTTTCGATTAAATCGCGCTTACTGGTCATAGCTTGAACTGATGCGATCGCACCTCATTGCAAAACTGCCGAGCGGCCTTGATTCCTTGCTCGCGTAGGTTGACATACGGCTTAGCAAACGGCGGCTGCCATTCTGAGAGCCCCAATAAGTCTGACGTGATAAAGACCTGTCCATCACAATACGGCCCTGCGCCAATGCCAATAGTTGGAATCGTCAGCGTATGGCTAATTTTTTGAGCGAGTTCACTAGGAATATGCTCTAGCACAATGGCAAACGCACCTGCTTTCTCTAGCGCGATCGCCTCTTTTAATATCCGATCCGCAGCTTCAGCCGAATCCCCTTGCTGACGAAAATTGCCAACCTGATAAACCGACTGTGGCGTTAGCCCTACATGGCCCATTACCGGAATTCCCACCTGCACGACAGCAGCTACCGTTGCTGCCATCGCCGGATGACCTCCCTCCATCTTGACCGCCTGAGCACCGGTTTCCTTTAGCACCCGACCTGCCGCCATGATTGCTGATTCTGTGCTGACCTGATAGCTCAAAAAAGGAAGATCTACGAGCACCAAAGCCTTTTTTACACCCCGGCGAACCATTTTAGTGTGATAGATAATCTCATCTAGCGTTAGCGGCAGTGTGGTTTCGTGGCCCATCACTGTCATCGCCATCGAATCACCTACGAAGGCGATATCCACACCAGCAGCGTCCACCATCTGCGCAGAGATATAGTCCCAGACAGTCAGCATAGTGACAGCCTTACCCGCTTGCTTCCACCGTGCGAACTTATGCACATTGACGATCATCAGCGTTTCTCCCTCGGTGCAAACCAGTCAACAACTCCAGTTTGACTCAAAAAGAGAAGACTGAGATTACCGCGCACCAAAAGCACTCACAATCGATCCATGCGGCGTGCCCCGCCCTGTTGTTTTACTCACCCAGCCCAAGCCTTCAGTCGTGCCCACCCAAATCTTATTACCGGTATCAGGCGAAATAGACAGAATATGCTCAGATGGCAAACTGGGAACCCGGCCAACAATCGCACCGTTATAGGGATTCACCTTGAGTAAGCCAGTACGAGTGCCGACCCAAAGGCTCTGGGTGGAATCAAATGCTAGCGCTGTTACATCGTTATCTCGTAGCTGAGTTACCGATCGCAAAAGCTGCCCCGTGCGACCGTCTATCACCAGCAAACCTGTCGGCGTACCCACCCAGACCTGCCCCTGCGGACCAACTGCCATCGACTGCGCCGATTTTCCTGGCAAATCCGTAATCCGATTCGTTATGTAGCCCGAAGCTGTATTCACCCGGACTAGCCCTTCTAACGTGCCGACCCACAGATTGCCGTCTGCCGCTAGCGTCAGCGTATTCGCACTGACGCCCGGCAGCGCCTGCAAAGTGGTCATCAACAAGCCTTCGTCCGGGCTGATCATCGCCAGGCCGCGATCGGTGCCGACCCACAAAAATCCTCGCTGATCAACCAGTGTCGAGAGCACTCGGTTTGACGGCAGTCGATAGTTCTGCGCCGTTACCTCATTGATTCTAGGTTCCACCCTGACCAGTCCATCCGGCGTCCCTAGCCAAATTCGACCAACCCGGTCTTGACTCATCGCGTCGATAAAGCGATTGGGCACGTTGACTTGAGCAATCACTCGCCCAGTCTCAGGGTCAATCCGCGCTAGTCCTTGGTGAGAGCCCACCCAAAGGCTGCCAGTGTAGTCAGCTTGCAGCGCGCCGATTTGATAATCTTGGTCGATTGGATTAGGACGGTTGGAGCGCTCTACTGTGAGCGGTCTAGAAGGCGTACCGATGTCGGGCTCGTTGACCTGGGCGTTTGCAGTGGTATTTAACCGGATTTTTTCTAGCTGGTTCTTCCAGGGGTCGCCGCTAGTTATTGCGATCGCACCCCAAAGCGCAGCAGCGCCGACGATATGCCGACTGACCTTTTTGGCAACGCTCACGAAAACACCCTCTGAGAAAGCAAGCCACCTTCGATCGCCTGATCGCCGTCTAATGACGACTGGATCGGATAGCTAGCCCCAAAGTACCCACCAACTTTCGTCGATTAACGTTGGCTCTAATCAATCTCAAAGCAGCGGTTCCCGAGACAATTCTTAAGGCCATATTACAGATTGAGCATTCTTAGAAGAAACGAATTTATCTTCGTATAGAAAATAAAAGAGCACAGGCAATCGCCACGGCCCGTTCTCTTTGCTCACCAAAAAATCATAAAAGCTTCAGCATTTCAGTTACAGAATGTTACAGTTTTTGCTGTTTTCTTTTAGACCTGAGAAACGGTTGAAACCTTTCTATACCAACATTCATAAATTTTAATTATCAGGCTATACAGAACTTCTAAAAGGAAACTTATCGGTGGCCTGATAGTATTCTGAAAAGCACAGGTTTATCTGACGGGCTTATCTCATTGGTTGGCCCGAAGCAAGCACCTTGCCTTGATTAATTCGGTTTTTGCAGTTGCCTGGCAGTATTCTAGGCGCTGGTTTGAGCTCGTTTGATCATGCTTCGAACTTCATACTCAGAAAATCGCTTGAGTCCGTCGCTAGCACCGTTTTGTGGTTAGTGGCGTGCTGTTGGGCATAGGTGTTTGCCTCTTTTCAATGAGATGCATGGAGTTCGGTCAATATCTAGTTCGATTCACACAGAATATAGACAGGAAATAGGGAAATATGTCCTACTCACAGACTCAGTCCAAGTCTGGTGCTGGTTACAGCGCTGGTGTACAAGATTACAGACTGACTTATTATGCTCCGGACTACACGCCCAGAGACACAGACATTCTGGCTGCCTTCCGGATGACGCCTCAGCCTGGCGTACCTCCTGAAGAGTGTGCAGCAGCAGTCGCCGCAGAATCTTCCACAGGTACTTGGACGACTGTCTGGACTGACTTGCTCACCGACATGGACCGCTACCGTGGCCGCTGCTACGATATCGAGCCCGTACCCGGTGAAGACAATCAGTACATCGCTTACGTCGCCTATCCTCTAGATCTTTTTGAAGAAGGCTCCGTTACTAACCTACTCACTTCCATCGTGGGTAACGTATTTGGCTTTAAAGCCCTACGTGCGCTGCGTCTAGAAGATCTGCGGATTCCGGTTGCTTACCTGAAGACGTTCCAGGGTCCTCCACACGGTATCCAAGTTGAGCGCGATCGCCTCAACAAGTACGGTCGCCCGATGCTTGGCTGTACTATCAAGCCCAAGCTCGGTCTATCCGCTAAGAACTACGGTCGTGCGGTCTATGAGTGTCTTCGCGGCGGTCTAGACTTCACCAAAGATGACGAGAACATCAACTCTCAGCCTTTCCAAAGATGGCGTGACCGATTCTTGTTCGTAGCCGACGCTATTCACAAGTCTCAAGCAGAAACTGGCGAGATCAAAGGTCACTACCTCAACGTCACCGCCCACACCTGCGAAGAAATGCTCAAGCGGGCCGAGTACGCTAAAGAGCTCGAAATGCCCATCGTCATGCATGACTTCTTGACGGCTGGCTTTACTGCGAACACCACCCTCTCTCACTGGTGCCGCGACAACGGTCTGCTCTTACACATTCACCGCGCGATGCACGCCGTTCTAGACCGTCAGAAGAACCACGGCATTCACTTCCGCGTCCTAGCGAAGTGTCTGCGTATGTCTGGTGGTGACCACATTCACACCGGTACCGTCGTTGGTAAGCTAGAAGGCGATAGAGCTGCGACCTTGGGTTTTGTAGACCTGCTGCGTGAGAACTACGTCGAGCAAGACAAGTCTCGCGGTGTCTACTTCACTCAAGACTGGGCTTCTATGCCGGGCGTGATGGCTGTTGCCTCTGGTGGTATCCACGTATGGCACATGCCTGCGCTAGTTGAAATCTTCGGCGACGACTCTGTCCTCCAGTTTGGTGGTGGCACGCTGGGTCACCCTTGGGGTAACGCGCCGGGTGCGACCGCTAACCGGGTTGCCCTCGAAGCTTGTATTCAGGCTCGTAACGAAGGCCGCAATCTCAGCCGTGAAGGTGGCGACATCCTCCGTGAAGCTGGCAAGTGGTCTCCTGATCTAGCCGCTGCGCTTGACCTGTGGAAAGAGATCAAGTTCGAATTCGACACTGTTGACACTATCTAAGCCTGGTTCTATGCCAGACCGAATCAGGGGCAAACAGTATCTGATAGGACAGTTTCTACTGAACCTCCTCTAGTACTTTCACAAGCAAAGTGTCTAGCAATGTAGCTAGGTACTGTAGATTTATCGGGGCGTGTTACCATGCCCCCCCAATATGGATCTCAAGCGAATCGCCAAAGATACGACTCAGGTACTCACTAGCTACCTTACTTATCAAGCCGTTCGCACTGTGTTAAGTCAGCTACTAGAAGCGAACCGGCCGCTGTTTCACCAGCTCAACGAGTTTGCGAGCCGTGAAAAGCTCCAAGACGGCGAAGCCTTTATCTCGGAACTGCTTATAGAGCATACCGAGCTGGCCTTCCGAATTATGACAGTGCGATCGCATCTAGCTGAAGAAGTTGCAGAATTTCTTCCTGAGATGCTCACCACTAATATTCAGCAGGCCAACATGGGGCATCGCAAAAAGCAGCTGGAAAAAATGACGCAAATGACCTCAGAAGAGCTAACTGCTAGCGTCAATAGAAAAGAATCTGAACCGTCTGTAGACGACGATGCCAGTCTTCGCTCAGACAGTTCTGATGAACCGTCGCTAGATTCGCCAGAGACTGATCCCTTCGACAGACCTTAGATTCCGCTTTCTCACATTCACCTTTCACCTTTGGAAAACTCCCATGAAAACTTTGCCTAAAGAGCGTCGGTTTGAGACGCTTTCGTACCTACCTCCTTTAACTGATAGCCAAATCGAAAAGCAGATCAACTACTGCTTGCAGATGGGCTACATCCCTGCTGTTGAGTTCAACGAGAAGTCCGATCCTAAAGAATACTACTGGACCATGTGGAAGCTGCCCTTGTTTGGCGCATCCAGCACCCGCGCGGTAATTGACGAAGTCCAGGCTTGCCGCTCTGAGTACGGCAACTGCTACATTCGTGTCGTTGGCTTCGACAACGTCAAGCAGTGTCAGGCTGTTAGCTTCATCGTCCACAAGCCCGGCAGCAACAACAGCGGCGGCAGCGGCTACCGCTACTAAGCTTCGCTTTGTTGTAGGTTCTTTTGAGCCGTAGAATAGGAGGAACAGTTGAACTGTTCCTCCTATTTTTATTACTCTATTGGCTTCAATGACTTGAGAAGTCTGGCGATGTTGTAGTTATTTGATCGCTAACGATACAACAATCGAGGTGTGGATAAGTCAGTGCGGTAAAATACATAATATCGACGAAAAAGGACACGTGAATGTCGCAGACAGAGCGCTTGGTGATGTTAGCTGAAGATCAGCTGACTGAATATAGTACTGATGCCAGGAAGATTGAAAAGCTGCGGCAGAAGATTGCGCTGTCGGTTTCTCCTTCGCAGCAGCAGCAGGTGAAAGCAGAGCTAGAGTCTCAGCTGCATGGAAACTTTTTCGACGATATTTTATTGAGTCAGCGGCAGGCGGTGGCGCTGCCGTTTTGGGGAATTGCGGGACTAGGTTTGTTGTTTGGAATTTCGTTTACGCAGCCAGTGGACTTTATTGCGACTGGGGTCGGGGGCGCGATCGCAATCCTCATCCAAAAAAGAGGCTGGAAACTACAGGCCAAAGATCTGGTTTTCCAAGCACTGACTCAGATAGAAGAGAGAACCCAAGCGGCCAAAGCAGCAAAATAAGCCGCATGAAAGATATTCGTATTTGCTTCTTTGGAGACTCCTTCGTCACAGGCGCAGGCGATCCTACTTATTTGGGCTGGGTGGGTAGAGCCTGCGCAGCCATGACCTCACCTCACTACAAGCTCACTGCCTATAACCTGGGCATTCGTGGCAATACCAGCGAGCAGATAGAGGTACGCTGGCTAGCAGAGGCGAACCTTAGATTTCGAACAGATTGCGATAAAAGAGTTGTCTTCTCGTTTGGCACAAATGACAACTTAGTGGAAGAAGGCTTGCGAAAAGTAGAACTGACTAATTCTGTACACTGCGCGCGCCGTATCTTGACCCAGGCAAAAGCACTGTTCCCAGTTCTATTAATAGGTCCTCCAGCGGTAGAAAATGATCAGATGAACCGTCGGGCTGTTGCAACTTCTACTGCCTACGCCGAACTCTGCGATCAGCTATCTGTACCCTATTTAGACACTTATCAGCCGCTTAGCCAAAACGCTTTGTGGATGCAAGAAGTGGCAGCGGTAGACGGTGTCCATCCAGCGGCTTCTGGCTATCTAGCCCTATCCCAACTAGTGACGGAATGGTCGGCTTGGCAAAGCTGGTTCGCTCAAGATTAAACCCTATGACTTACTACATTGCGCCTAGTTTTTTGAATAAACTAGCTGTTCACATTACCAAGAACTTTCTTGATCTGCCGCAGGTCAAAGCGCCTTTGATCCTTGGTATTCATGGCCGAAAAGGAGAGGGAAAAACGTTTCAGTGTGAGCTGGTTTTTGAGCGAATGGGTGTGGAAGTAGTCTACATTTCTGGCGGAGAGCTGGAAAGCCCAGATGCAGGTGATCCGGCTAGACTAATTCGATTGCGCTACCGAGAAGCGGCGGAGCTAGTGCGGGTGCGCGGTCGGATGGCAGTGCTGATGATCAATGATTTGGATGCTGGAGCGGGCCGGTTCGATCGGATGACGCAGTACACCGTGAACACGCAGCTGGTGAACAACACGCTGATGAATATCGCGGACAATCCGACTAATGTGCAGCTGCCAGGTAGCTACGACGAAAAAGCGCTGCCGAGGATTCCAATTGTTGCAACGGGAAATGATTTTGCCACGCTGTATGCGCCGCTAATTCGCGACGGGCGGATGCAGAAGTTTTATTGGGAGCCTAGCGAAGCAGACAGGTTGGGAATTATCGGCGGCATGTTTGCAGGTGATGGCCTACCGGCTGAAGATATTCAGCAGCTAGTGAAGACGTTCAAGGATCAGGCGATTGATTTTTTTGGGGCGGTGCGATCGCAGCTCTACGACGAACAAATCACCCAGTTCATCAACGCTGTCGGCATCGAGAACGTCGCTGCTAATGTTGTCAACGCTGTTAACAAGCCCACTTTTAGTCGTCCTCACTTCACACTTGATCGCCTAATCGCAGCAGGCAATACCCTTGTCAAAGAGCAAGAACGTATCCGCACAATGGGACTGGTCAATGAATACAACCAAGCGCTAACACCCCGTGACTTCCCAACCCAGCGCTACTACAGAGACTCCGGCTTGCTCACGCCGCCAGCGGCTAATGGCCTCAAACCCTACAGCGTAGGCATGGAAAAAGTCGCTGCTGAAGAATCCTCCTCATCTCCCTGGCAAAGATTAAGAGAAGCCAGAATTGCCCAGTCCACGAAATCCACTGACGCAAACCCCACAGTTGGTCAGTCGCCTACTTCATCGTCACTGTCTCAGAAAATTCAGCAGCAGCTACAGAACGTCTTAGCAGCAGGCGATCGCATCGCCATAGAACACAGCGACCAGCGCCGCTTTCAAATGAACTCGTGGCAGGGCTACGCCGCACTCGATACCAAAAATCAACAAGCAGTTAGCGATCGCCTGCAACAGTGCCTAGCCGACTTTCCCGGTGACTACATCCGACTCATCGGCATCAATACCCGCACCAAACAGCGCACAGCAGAAACAATAGTTTCTCGGCCTCAGTAGCTTCACTCATTATCCGTCTGCAAATACTGCCGCAGCCGTAGTAGCCCAGCCGTTTGAGCCAGATTCAGCGGTAGCAAAGAAACCCCTTCAATGCGCGACTGGACCCAGCCATCGCCCCACTGCCACTCGTGAAAGCCATCAATCCCCCCGCTCAATAGGAACCGAATGCCATCAGGAGAGAGCAGCTCAACCTGATGGTCAATGCGTACAAACTCAAGCTTTATAGCAGAAGAAAACCCAATTGCACTTTTGAAAGACTGGCCGACAGTCAGCGGGGCTTTGAGCGTACCGACAGTCACTCCATAGATCTGCTGAGGCTGCATCCACTCTCGAAGTTTCTCTAACCGAGTCAGACTCTGTGCAATTTGTTCAGCACTGGCCGCCATTTCCACCCGTAAGTTGCTCTGCTGATAAGTCCCAAACATCTCAATTACTCCTAATAAAATTCCCGCAAAACTAACGTCTGCGGGAATCGTCAATACCACTATGAAAGCTCGCCTTTAAACTTATCTTCTAAACGGTTGCAGTCTCTTCTGGCTTTAGCATGGCTTCAGCCGGTAGCTCTAGGCAATATCCTGCACCATAGACAGTCTTAATATATTTTGGATGTCTAGGATCAGGTTCTAGCTTTGTTCTTAAGTGCCTGATGTGGACCCTAATTGTCTCAATATCATCGTTAGGATCGTAACCCCATACTTCCTTCAAGATTTCGCTAGGCGATACGGTTTGACCATGTCTTTGTAGCAAGCAGTGCAGCAGTTCAAACTCTAGATGAGTGAGCTTTACTGTTCTATCTAGCCAAATGGCTTCAAATCTTTCGGGAACCAGCGTCAGCGGTCCATAGCTGAGAATTTCGCTATGCTTTGCGGCCTGTGGAATGCGATCGGTACGTCTGAGCAAGGCTCTGACCCTAGCTAGCATCTCCTCTAGCTCAAAAGGTTTTGTTAAATAGTCATCAGCACCCGCATTGAAGCCGTCAACTTTGTTTTGAGTTTCCCCTAGCGCCGTGAGCATTAGGACTGGAATATCAGCTGTACGATCGTCTCTGCGCAACCGCTGGCATACTGTAAATCCGTCTACTTTAGGTAGCATCAGATCGAGCATGATCAAATCGGGTACTAGCTGGACAGCCAACGCCTGCCCTTTAATCCCGTCGCCTGCTTGGGTGGTATCGTATCCAGCCATCTCTAGGTTGATAGAAACTAATTCTACAATCGCTGGATCATCATCGATGACGAGTATACGAGGCATGTTATAAAGGGTGTTGCTATGGGACAAGACTACCACTTCTGCTTTAAGCAGCGGTTACATTTGCTTACTGCTCTTAACAAAATGCATGGATTTGAACTGCATTGTTGAAATATTCTTTTTACAAAAAATAACATCTCTTTTACCCATATTAAGTGTTTGTCACACTGTGAGCTAGTCGGCTTAAGATTTATTTAAGGTTTCGCAGCTGAATAATGAGCTAAGCAAATTAGTCCGTTCCCATATAGCAATCGCCGGATGCATTCGGTGATCGTTGATCGCTTAGCTCTGTACGTAGCAGAGATTTCAACGTAGAAGAGATTTCATTGACCGAAAATGTGCGGAGCTAAGTAGCGAAAGCTATAGATAGCCGTCAAAGCCGGTAGACTCTACTTTCCGGTAGAACACGCCAGCCAAAATCACCTGTTTAGACCGGCTAGCTTTTGGGCTGCGGATAGTTGCAAATATTAAGTTAAAACTCCCCAGGTAGGATTCGAACCTACGACCAATCGATTAACAGTCGACCGCTCTACCACTGAGCTACTGAGGATTGCGAACTCCATAGTACATAAGCTGGTGTCGCTTTGGCAAGGAGCTTTTTCGAGCGTTTGTGAAAAGCGAATTTAGCTGCCGCCTTTGCCCATTTCTCTCAGACGGTTTTGGATGTCTGGATCGAGGTTGGCGAAGAAGCGCCCTGAGCGCTTCTTCTGTGGCTTTTGGCGATGCTGGACTCGTTGGCTCACGCTGCTCACTTCGTTTTGTAGCTGTAGTGCGGAGATTCCTTCTGCGCCATAGCCAATGACGGTTTGTCGGTGGACGTTATCGGAGGTGGCAACGATCAGCCGCTGAGTAAACTTGCGGGCATCGTTGCGAAACTTGGCGCAGGCTCTCTCTATGTAGCTGTCAGCCGTCTGTCCAAAGCCGGTGTAGTGGACAGAAAGGTGTTTGGTAATGGCAGATTGCGAAGCAGGTGTACGCTGCTCGTATGCGTCAAAGACAGCCCAGGTTTCGTATTCTTGATAGGCGCTGTAGTTGGCTAAAGACGCGAGCAGGCCTTCTCTGGCTGCATCTAGTCCCTGCGCGTCTTTTATCTGGACAAGGCTAGGCCATGCACCAATGATGTTGTAGCCATCTACTAATAAGATCGCTTCAGAAGAATTGCCCGCCATAGTGAGGCCTGATGCAGTAGGTGTTCATTCTCTTAATGTTACGTGATGAACTCTGCCAAATGTGTTCGTAGAGCTACGTCTCTTGAAGTTTTTGTTTGAGCCGCTGAGGGTCGCCGCTATCGCTAACAGCTCCTTTTTCTAATAGAAAGGCGCGATCGCAATAGTCCAATTCGGCTAATCGATGTGTGACCCACAGCGCAGTGAGTCCTCTACTCTTGACCAGCGACTGTACCTGCCTGACGAGATCGAGCTGACTGTCTGGATCGAGCAAGGCAGTCGGTTCATCTAATAAAAGGATTTCGCAGTGCTGGGCGATCGCACCTGCGATCGCAACCCGCTGCTTTTGACCTCCACTTAGCGCGTAGATTGGCCGCCGCTGCAAATGCAACAGGTTCACCGCTAACAGCGCTTCTTCTACCCGCGCTCGGACCTGGGAAACCACGAGCTTTTCCTTAACCAGGCCAAAGGCAACGTCTGCGCCTACCGTTGGCATCACCAGCTGGTGGTCCGGATTTTGAAACACAAAGCCAACTGGACCGGCTGTTTTGATACTGCCGGTCTGTCTACCAATTAGTCCGGCCAGCAATCTTAGCAAGGTTGATTTGCCGCTGCCATTGTTGCCCAAAAGCATACAAAATTCTCCGGGCGCAACGTCTAGGGAACAGTCACTGAGTACGCTCGCACCCGAAGGCCAGTTGAAGCTGACGTTATCAATAGCGATCGCAGGACTACTCACCCGAGCTTATTCACCCGCTAGTGCAAAGAACCCAGGTGCGCGGCCCGACGCGCCAGCACTTCCTGACTTTTCGTAAACCTGGACAGCCGCTATCTCGCTGACTGCGATCGCAATCTTCTTATCTGTCACCTTGTCACAGGTCAGCTCCAGCGTCACCGGGTCGCCAGATTTCAATGCTGACAGCGCCTCTTCATAGGCCCCGTCAGCCGTTTCCTTGTCTTTCTTTTGTACGGTTAGGGGCAGTGCAGTGTGCTTCAGCGTAAGTTCAACGATATACATACAGCTAGTTAAAGTTTAGTTCTGTCAAGTCCGCCCTCTAGTATAGCTATCGTGCGACTGTGCTTTCGAAACAAACGAGCTTTATATCTTATTAAGGAGATTTTTTGGGGAAGTAACCCTATAATAATGAGAACAAGGGTAAAGATTAGTAAACGACCTTCACATTCTTGATGCCTCGGTGGTATTTGCCAAAGCGATCGCTACCGAAGTCACCAAGCTAGGTCATAGTCTTTACTCTGTCTTACATAGATGATCCAATAGGAGATCTTTTTTATGACCATAGCAATGGGACAAGCGCCCGCCGCGCGGGGACGGTTTGACGTTCTCGACGACTGGCTAAAGCGCGACC
Organism: uncultured cyanobacterium; assembly: GCA_963793495.1. Taxonomy (GTDB): domain Bacteria; phylum Cyanobacteriota; class Cyanobacteriia; order Phormidesmidales; family Phormidesmidaceae; genus Phormidesmis. The sequence continues at coordinate 369,184 of CAWCAI010000013.1, read as the reverse complement.
GATTTGTCTTTGTTGGGTGGTCCGGTTTACTTCTATTCCCCTGCGCCTTCATGGCGATTGGTGGCTGGATGACCGGGACTACCTTTGTCACATCGTGGTATACCCACGGGTTGGCAAGTTCCTACCTAGAAGGCTGCAACTTTCTAACGGTTGCAGTCTCTACGCCTGCAGATAGCATGGGCCATTCGCTCTTGCTGCTGTGGGGCCCCGAAGCTCAAGGTTCACTGGTTCGCTGGTTCCAAATCGGCGGTTTGTGGGCGTTCGTCGCACTGCACGGCGCGTTCGGTTTGATTGGCTTCATGCTGCGCCAGTTCGAGATTTCTCGTCTAGTCGGCATTCGTCCATACAACGCGATCGCCTTTAGTGGACCGATTGCAGTGTTTGTATCGGTATTCTTGATGTACCCGCTAGGCCAGTCATCATGGTTCTTTGCACCGAGCTTTGGGGTAGCGGCCATCTTCCGCTTCCTTTTGTTCTTGCAGGGCTTCCACAACTGGACTTTGAACCCGTTCCATATGATGGGCGTGGCCGGTATTCTCGGTGGAGCGCTGCTGTGTGCGATACACGGCGCGACGGTCGAGAACACTTTGTTCCAAGACGACGAGAATGCGAACACCTTTAGAGCGTTTGAGCCGACCCAGTCGGAAGAGACGTATTCGATGGTGACAGCGAACCGATTCTGGTCTCAGATCTTCGGGATTGCGTTTTCCAACAAGCGCTGGCTGCACTTTTTCATGCTGTTCGTCCCGGTGACGGGCCTATGGATGAGTTCGATTGGCATTGTAGGTCTAGCTTTGAACTTGCGAGCGTATGACTTTGTATCGCAGGAAATCCGCGCAGCGGAAGACCCTGAGTTTGAGACCTTCTACACCAAGAACATCTTGCTGAATGAAGGTATTCGTGCGTGGCTCAGTCCTCAGGACCAGCCGCATGAGAAATTTGTATTCCCTGAGGAAGTTCTTCCTCGTGGTAACGCACTGTAAGCCTTAGCCTCTAAGGATTACTTCAAAGCCCCTAGCTTCTTGTGAAGCTAGGGGCTTTTTGGTCGCTTCTTGGGTTGGGTCGAAGTTTTCGTTGACTACTCGGTTCTTAGCCTCTTTGTGTTTTCGGACAGGCTTTTAACAAAACCGTCTAAGCGTTGAGATAGCTTTTCGTCTTTTAGACTGCCATCCTCATCGAATGCATTCCACGCTTGGCCAATAGCAATTTGTTCGGGGATGACCCAAGCATGAACCCATCTCATAATTACCCGCAAGTCATTGAGCGCATTGCTATTAGACTGTCCGCCTAGCACGCTGATCATGCCAGTGACTTTGCCGTCTAGGTGGTCAAAGCTCATCAGGTCGAGCGCATTTTTGATCACGCCGCTGACGCTGCCGTGGTATTCAGGAGTCGCGATAACGATCGCATCTGCTGCGGTGACGTGCGATCGCATCATCTCCACATCTGGATAGTCAGGATAATCACTCCCCCCATCGCAAAAGGGCAAAGTCATTTCTTTGAGGTCTAGCACTTTTACCTCAGCGCCCAACGACTGTAGCCGCGTAGCAACTAAGTCAAGCGCCTGCATGCTGTACGAATCTTTTCTCAGGCTGCCGCCTATACAAACTACTTTCATGGTTTAGCTTAATTCCTATGAAAAAAGAGCAGCTGCCTCATTAAGGCAACTGCTCTCCCATTCTAATTGTGTCGACACCGCCGCGCTGTAGTCAAACAGTACAGTCAGTGCTAGCTTTCGGTTGCTAGCTCGGTGCTACCACGACGACTGCCACCAGTCAGACTATTGAACAGCATGACACCAACAGCTTTAATCAAGTTGCCTTCTAGCTCTTGGAATAGCTCCATATTAAGGCCAAAGGCATCATTCGCTTCTTCGACAATCGCAGCGGCCATCGCGTCATCCACAGGTGCTTCGCCCAAGGAGTTACGGTAGTTCTCCTTAAAGGCTTTCTCGTCCTCAATGGTTGGAAATTCGTAGAAAGCGACGCCATCGCTACCCGATAGGTTCATGGCTCGCTGGGAGATTGTCTTTAAGATCTGCCCACCGGATAAATCACCCAGATAGCGGGTGTAAGAGTGAGCAATCAATAGCTCAGGCTGAGTAGCGGAAATCTCACGAATGCGATTGACATAGCGCTTGCCAGCTTTGGTGAGCTGAATCTCGTCGCGCCAGGTAGAACCGTAGTAGAAGGCTAGATCTTCTTCCAAGCTCTGCTTGCGGTTGAGTTCTGGGAAGTAAATCTTGGAAACAACGGGATGATCCTTATGCTTCTCTAGCTCTTCTTCCATCGCGCAGTAGATGAAGTAGAAGTTGCCTACCAGCTTGCGGTAAGACTTTTTTTCCACCACACCACGCAAAAAGCATCGAACAAACCCGACGTTCTCGGCCATAGTGTGAGCTTTTTTAGTGCCCTCACGGAGCTGGGTCGCTAAATTGTTGCTCATGTTTTAAAGGGGCTGAATGTTGTATTTCGTATTTTAAAGCTTAGAGGGGTGCTCTATCTAAGGAAAGATTTCGCAACATTATTTCATGTAGTCAGAGAAAGACAGAGCAGGCCTATCAAATATCTAAACATCAAATATCTAAATCAGTCATGTTCAGACGTGGACCGTAGGTTTCGATAAACTCGCGGCGAGGGGCCACGCGATCGCCCATCAGCACCGTAAAGATCCGATCCGCTTCAGCCGCATCTTCGATTTCTACTCGCTTTAGCGTGCGAGTCTCTGGGTTCATCGTCGTGTCCCAAAGCTGCTGCGGCATCATCTCACCAAGTCCCTTGAATCGCTGGATGTTGTACTTTGCGTTTGTAGGCAAAGCTGCAATCCCGTCTTGCAGTTCTTTTTCGCTGTAGCAATAGGTGTGGTTTTTGCCTCGCTCTAGCTTGTACAGAGGCGGGCAGGCGATATAGATATAGCCCTGGTCAACTAGATCGCGCTGATAGCGATAGAAGAAAGTGAGGAGCAAGGTGCGAATATGTGCGCCGTCTACGTCTGCATCTGTCATTAGACAAATGCGGTGATAGCGCAGGTTGTCGGGCGCAAAGTCCTCACCTTTGATGCCGAGACCTAAAGCGGTAATCAGCGATTGAACTTCGTTGTTTTTGTAGATCTTGGAGTCGTCAGTTTTCTCAATGTTGAGGATTTTGCCTCGCAGCGGCAGGATGGCTTGAAATCTGCGATCGCGCCCCTGCTTCGCACTACCGCCCGCAGAATCACCCTCAACGATAAAGATCTCTGATTCGCTAGGATCGCGAGATGCGCAGTCAGAAAGCTTACCTGGCAAAGTCGAAGACTCTAGCACCGACTTACGACGGACTAGATCGCGGGCCTTCTTCGCTGCTTCCGCCGCATTGAATGCCTGGATAGCCTTTTCCAAGATGGCATCCGCCACGCCAGGATTGAAGTCTAGGTACTCAGTCAGCGCTTCACCGACTAGAGAATCAACGATGCCACGTACTTCCGTATTGCCCAGCTTAGTCTTGGTCTGTCCTTCAAACTCAGGATCAGGAACTTTGACCGAAACAACGGCTGTTAGACCTTCGCGAATATTCTCACCCGCCATGTTCGACTCAGCGTCTTTACGCTTCTTCCGCTTGCGGGCGACGACATTCATCGTCCGAGTAAGAACGGCCTTTAGTCCCTCGAGGTGAGTACCGCCATCAACCGTCCGAATGTTGTTGGCAAAGCCCATCAGGTTGTCAGAGAAAACATCACCACACCACTGCAGCGCTGCTTCTACCTGCACACCGCTTTTCTCTGAGTTCACGTAGATAACGTCAGGATGCAGCGGCTCTTTGCCGTTGTTGATGTACTCGACGTATTCTTTGATTCCCCCCTCATACAAGTAGTGAGAAACACGAGGCTGATCGGCTTTGAGCAGCTCTAGTCGATAGTCTGTAAAGGTAATATCGACGCCAGCGTTCAGGTAGGCGAGCTCTCGCAAGCGCCTAGCTATTGTGTCATAGTCGAATTCGACAGTGTGCGTGAAAATAGTCGCATCTGGCTTAAAGACAACCTGCGTCCCTGTTTTGCTACTGCCCTTTGCGGTTTTGAGTTCACCAATCGGATTGCCTTGCTCAAACCGCTGCGTATGAACCTTGCCCTCGCGCCAAACGGTCACCTCTACCCATTCAGAAAGCGCGTTCACGACAGAGACACCAACGCCGTGCAGACCGCCTGATACTTTATAGCCACTGTCGCCACCAAATTTGCCACCAGCGTGCAGGACCGTCAGTACTGTCTCTAGCGCTGACTTGCCCGTTGTAGGATGAATATCAGTAGGGATTCCCCGACCGTCGTCAGTGACTGTCACCGAGCCATCAGCGTTGAGAGCAGCAGTAATGTGAGTACAATGACCAGCTAGGGCTTCATCAACTGCGTTGTCGACGACTTCGTATACTAGGTGGTGCAGGCCGCGAGGACCGGTACTCCCGATATACATCCCTGGGCGTTTTCTGACAGGCTCAAGTCCTTCTAGTACCTGAATCTGCTGAGCGCCGTAGTTGTTTGTCATGCGTGTTCTCCTGCGGTCAGTGGCGACCGGTTTCATTAGGCTGGTGTTCTTGCGTTTTTGCAGTCTTTTTATGGCTGACTATTTATAGCTAGTGATAGCTGGTTGTAGATAGCGTTTTATATGAATGGTTATGAGGACCGTCTTCTTAGGCGTTTTAAGGCGGTTTTAGCAGGCCGTAATGATAATGTGCCTATGAATTCTAGCACATCGGTGTTAAAAGCGATTGTAGAGCGGTTTCAGCGCACTGATTAGAGCAGGGTTGCAACCCCCCTTTTCGAAGAACAAAAATCGCTCGAGGATTTATCTCCGTATAGCTATCTAAAAGCCAGCGTGTTCAACAACCACTCTGCTATCAGTAAAGTCGCTTAGAAACGCTCTCTCAAAAGCAAGAAAATAAGTTCTTTTGTACTATATTAAACCGCATTTGATTATCATCGTTGGTCCCACGGCGTCGGGAAAATCCGGACTTTCGATGGCGTTGGCGGGCCGATGGCCAGTAGAAATATTGAGCGCTGATTCTCGGCAGGTTTATCGAAAGTTTGATATTGGGACTGCTAAGCCCTCACTGGTTGAGCGGCTGCAGGTGAAGCATCACTTTATCGATATTTGCGAGCCGACTAAGGTGCTGACGGTGGCTGCCTATCAGCAGCAGGCTAGGGCGGTGATTGGCTTGATGCATCAGGAGCAGAAGAGAACGCCGCTGTTGGTGGGTGGAACGGGTCTGTATGTGAATGCGATCGCAAAAGGCCTAAAAATACCTAGAGTCGCGCCTCATCTGGAGCTGCGATCGCAACTCCAGTTCCTCGGACAGCCATACTGCTACCAGCTTCTACAAGCAGTAGATACTGAGGCTACCAGACGTATTCACCCAAACGATCGGGTCCGAACCTTACGCGCTCTAGAAGTTTTCTACGTCAGCGGTCGCACTATTTCTAGTCAGCAAGGAGAAGACCCGCCGAGCTATCCGATCCTATATATAGGACTTGCTTGCGATCCAGATGTCTTGCGATCGCGTATCACCACCCGCACGCACCAAATGATAGATATGGGCTTTGTCAGCGAGGTCTCTAATCTAATAGAACAGTACGGCGCAGATTTACCGCTCTTGAAAACTTTGGGATATGCGCAAATAGCGCAGTATCTGTCTAGAGAGCAATCTCTAGACTCGACAATTGATGCGATTGTTCAGCACACCTGTCAGTTTGCTAAGCGCCAGCGCACTTGGTTTCAAAAAGAAAAGCGAATTGAATGGTTTAGCGCAGGCGATCTAGATTTGGTAGCGAAAGTCAGTGAGCGAGTCGAGGAGTTTGAAGCTAGTCTCTCTTCCTAGCTAACTAACTGAACCGCTTAACTGAGCCGCTATAGTTCCTCGGTCTCTAGCTCAGGAATAACGACTGCCTGCCGCTTTAGGGGCTCTGCCTCTTCATTCTTGGCGGGGACTAGTTCCTTCTGACGCTCTTCTACTTTCTGTCTCTCTTCTAATTTCAGCGGCAGTCTCATCGGTTCTTGTACCGCTACTTTCTTGGTCTTCGGCAGGCTTCTTTCTAAATCGCTCAGCGGTCTAGGAATGACCATAACTGAGTTGAGTTCACCGATGCGTTCGGCCTCATTCATACCGGCTTCGACTGCGATCGCAACGTTAGACAGCGATCCTTGAATAATGATGGTACAGAGGCCACCGCCAATCGTCTCGTGTGAGACCAATGTAATCTCTGCTGACTTGGTCATCGCGTCAGCCGCCCCAACCATTGCCGGAAAGCCTCGGGTTTCTAGCAGGCCAATGGCTTCCCCCCCGATTGATGAACTGCCTGCGCCTTCTAGATCTTCCATGCGCGGTATGATTGGCAGCACCGCTTCTAGATTGGCAGTTGGCCGAGGAATCATCGACGATGAGACAAACTGGCCAAACTCTTTTGCCATTCGCTCACCTGCATGGACGGCCATCCTGACATCGGCAACGCCACCTCGAACAATCGCCGTGCAGTGCCCGCCACCCGTTTTTTCGTAGCCAACCAAAAATACGTTGGACGATTTTATCATCGCATCAGCAATGCCGATAATCGCCGGAAAGCTAGTGGTAGAGACCATTCCCAGCGCCGTGTCCCGCAGTGGGTTGCGTCGCTTGGCGGTCATTCTAGCGGCCTGATTTTGTGGAGAAGGGGTAGCGTCTGAGCGCATGACGAGCCTCTGAGGTGGCTAACTGTCGTTTAGAGATTGTCGACTGGGAAACAAAGTGGATATCAGCTGGCTGACCTGATCGCGGCCATAGACATAGCCGTTCGATGGAGCCGTGATTGCGGACGACCCAGTTGGCGATAATCCGCTGCCTTGACCACTGCCATTAGCAGGATAACTGCTAAATGAGTTGTTTAATTGTACGTCATTCGCAAAGCTACCGTAGCCGTTTTGAGTCGCGATCGACTCCTGATATTGACCGTTCTGATCGCTTAGATCCGGTATTTGAATAGGCTTGGGTCCAACCGGAGGAGGCTCTACAAAGGTGTTTGTAAAATCGCTGGTAGAGTCACTGGTAGAACTGGCAAAATCGTTTGTAGCGACACTCACGAATGGCTTCGCCTGATTTGATGCGTAGCCGTTCGGCGCGTAGTTGCTTGACGCTGTCTGGTTGTTGGCCGCTCGATCTGCTTTTTGACCTGTCGATCGATCGATTACAGAACAAGGCAGCACAACTTGACTTTGTTCAATCTGTGGATTGATTAGCGTGCTGCTAGGACTCACACAGGCATTCGCGCCGATGGTACCATGTCCAATGACTAGAACATTTGCGCCCAAACTAGCGCCTGCACTTATTTTCAAGACGCCTTGACGAGACTGTATACAGACGCCGCCTGCTAGACAAGCGCCTTTTTCAATCACGATACGGCTGCCTGAGGACGCTTGAAGGACTACGCCAGGTGCGATCGCAGCGGTCGAATCCACCGTCACATCACCCACCACACAGTAGTGAGTATCGCTAACTAAGCGCGGCGGCTGATGTAGGTAAGAGTTTGACGGTTGCATTAGGACCACACGGCATTAATCAAGCGATCGCAGTCTAAGGACGCTGAATAGTGGTCTCCAGAACGCGGCGCTTGGCCTGAGGATCTACCCCTATTAAGCGGACATACTCACCCTGATGACGAGCCAGCTGCTTGCCCAGTGCAGAAATTGCCTCAGCTGGGCGACGCGCATCAATGGCTTCACCTGTTTTCCAGATGCCGCTGCGGTAGCGACGCTTATCAGCAAATTCAATCGAAATCTTGTGGCCTTGATTGACTAGCTGAGTCACCTGATCCATCACATTGGAGTCTACGCCGCCATTGCTGCTACCGTAGCCACCGCTTTGATTGTTGCTGTTGTAGCCACCGCTTTGGCCATAGCTGCTAGGCTGACCGCGAAAAGCCGGATCGTCATAGTGAGGGGGATTGTTATTGATCGGGTCGCGGCCTGTCGAAGACACACCACGATAGCTAGGCCGGCTGTTACTTTGGCTACCACCCTGACTTGGCTTTTGACCTGGCTTTTGAATGGTCAGCTCTACAACGCGGCGCTTAGCTTTAGGATCAATTCCTACTAGGCGGACGTAATCGTTGCTGTGCTGTGCCAGCTGCTTACCCAATGCAGAGATTGCTTCAGCTGGGCGACGCGCATTGATTGCAGACCCTGTTTTCCAGATCCCGCTACGATAGCGGCGCTTGTCAGCAAATTCGATCGAGATCTTGTGACCTTGGTTAATTATCTGAGTCACCTGGTCGAGAACAGCCGTGTCCATGCCACCGCCGTTACTACGATTCAAGAAGGCCGGATCGTCGTAGTGGGGAGGATTAGCGTTAATCGGATCGCGAGTGGCTTCTCTGCCGTTGATCGACGCGCCGCTGTTAGAAGACTGAGAGTCAGACTGGCTGCCTTTCTGTCCAGGCTTTTGAATAGTTGTTGCTGCGCCGCGTGTCTTCATTTGGACGTTGATGCCAAAGATTCGCACGTACTTATCGGCGTTCTGATTCAGTAAATTTTGTAGCTGGTTGATAGCCGCCGACTCACTGCCAGCACTGATAGAAGGAGCTGTCTGCCAGATGCCGCTACGATAGCGACGCTTGTCAGCAATCTCTACGCCAACATGGTTGCCGCTGTGGATGATTCGGCTGACTGCCTGGGCGACTTCACTGCTCGCACTGCCCCCACCTTGAGCGTAGCTTTCGCTTTGCTGAGCGTATCCGTTCGACTGTGCTCGATTAGAAGCGTTAGCGACAGGCCGTGCGTCTATCTCGACTGGCTTTCCATCAGCTTTTTGAATAGTGGTCGTGGCTGTACGGCTTTTTGATCCAGAGTCGATGCCAAACATCCGCACATACTCACCGCTGTGCTCATCAAGGCAGTGCTCTAGTTTCGAGAAAACTTCTCTTTCGTTGCGTGATTCTATTGGAGAGCAAACTTTCCATACGTTACTGCGATAGTGGCGCGGACCAGCATGTTCCGTGCCAATCAAATAGCCACCGTTTAGCAAATTGCGAACTTCTTGCGCGACGCCAGCAGATAGACCGTCGCTGCTCTGGCTAGAACCGCTGTTGTTGCCATAAGACTGGTTGCTGTAGGACTGGTTGCTGTAGCCGCTGCCACCACCATAAGAACTGCCTGAAGCTGCGGTCTTTTCAATCGGCGCATCACCAGGACGCTGTACGGTAACCATGCCTACCCTTTGCTTCAACGCTGGATTAATGCCAAACATCCGCACGTACTCGCCCGAATGCTCTGCCAAACAATCTTCTAGGGCGCTGAAGACGGCCTGCTCTCTCGTGTCTTTAATTGGCGTGCAGGTTTCCCAAACTCCGCTACGGTAGCGCCGCTTGTCTGCGTGCTCCATCCCGACGCGATATCCTTGGGCAAGGTACGATCGCACCTGCTGGACAATTTCGGATGAGAGTCTTTGGGCTTGCATGTTTGCTCCTTCAGTGGCAATAGGAAATTGAGTAGGTTTGCTGTATGTAATGTTTTGAGTTGAGTTTCGAGACTGATTGTCTTGGGTCGAGTTTCGAGACTGATTTCTAGAGCGGTTTCTAGACGGACTGCTAGGTATGCTTCTAGAGGATGAGGAAGATTGAACCGAAGCGCCTATAACCTCCCTAGCAAATTCCAGATCCTCAGTGCGAACCTTGGGAAGCTGATCGGCTTGGTGCTGTGAGGTGATAATGCTTCCAGAAGGCACGCACCTGCCAGGGGGGATTTCAACATCTTGGATCAAGGCATGCATCATGACAACACAGCCATCACCGAGTCTGGCGTTAAATAGCGTTGAGCGAAACCCAATAAAACAGTCCAAGCCTACAAAAGCGGGACTGTGAATAATTGACTTGTGCGCAATCACGCTGCCAGCGCTGAGATAGATAGAATAAGCGCTGCGAGACGCTGAGGGAGTCATGACCTCAGCGCCTGCTACGCCTTCAACAATGGTCCCTGGTAGTAGCTTGACGCGATCGCCCACAAAGACAGAAGCGCCCTGGCCTGCTGTAATTGCAGTGCCAGGCGCAACCATCGCCCCTGCGCCAATGCTCACATCGCCCTCAATAAAAGAGAACTCATGGACATCGGCAGAAGCTTCTACCCTTGGACTGGCGGAAAGGCTCAACCGTGGGATAGCGGGAGCCATACTCTGGTTTGGACTGTGGGCGACCATTTGCCCCTTTTACCCCAAAAGAAACGTCTTACCTGAAATTTTGCTTATCCGAAGATTCGTCTGTTTCGTGATACGTCTTTTGATAAACAGGTTCTAATAGGTGCTTACCTAAAGTCTGCTTACCTAGAGTCTGCTTACCTAAAGTCCTCACGCTTGTCGTAGAGCAGACCTGTATCCAAGCTAACCGTGTCAATAATCGCGATAATCGCTGCATCAACCGGCTTTTGCGCGTACCTTTGCTGCTGTCTGGCCGCGCTACCACGACTAACTAAGACCCACTCTCCTACGCCTGCTCCAACGACATCAGCCGCGACCTCGTAATCGTCTTGGAGGTCACCAGAATCGCCGATTAATTGAATCAGCAGCAGTTTGACCCCCATTAAGCTGTCGTCCTTGACGGTGCTAACCACCGTCCCTCTCACCTTAGCTAGGCGCATAAGGCCTATCTACCGTAAGGACGGATACCGCTAACGCTTTCACGGAATTGTTCAACAGCCTCTGTGTAACGAATTGGCAGAACAAATTCCAGGTTCTCGTGAGGACGCGCGATGATGTGAGTCGACAGCACCTGACCACCGTTAACCCGCTTGACGTTCTCAACACCAGCCGCCACAGACGCCTGAACTTCAGAAACGTCACCTCGAACGATAACGGTTACTCGGCCACTACCGATCTTTTCGTAGCCAACTAGTGTCACGCGAGCAGCCTTCACCATCGCATCAGCCGCTTCAACTACCGCCGGAAAACCCAACGTCTCAACCATACCTACTGCAATTGCCATACTCTTTTCCTAAAATTCAACACAACAAGATAAAACTGATATTCAATCAGATCCCAGAGCACAGGTGCTGTGTAAGACCTGATGGATAATGACAAACCTGAATCTCGCAAAGACAGTTTTGTTAAAACAGCCTGCTAAATCCTGAAACCCAATGAACCCCCAAAGCCCAGGTTACGGCTACGAACGGAACTGCTCTACTGCCTCTGTGTATCGAATAGGCAGAACAAATTCTAGGTTTTCGTGAGGACGCGCGATGATATGAGTCGAAAGCACCTCACCCCCGTTAACCCGCTTTACCGACTCAACGCCAGCAGAAACAGACGCCTGAACTTCAGAAACATCACCTCGAACGATTACGGTTACTCGGCCACTACCGATTTTTTCGTAACCAACGAGCGTTACACGAGCGGCTTTAACCATCGCATCAGCCGCTTCAACCACTGCGGGGAAACCTTTGGTTTCAATCATTCCAACAGCAATAGGCATTAATCGAAATCTCCTAAAATATAGAAGCTACTACAGGGCGAATTTTTAATAGAAAAACCTTCGTTTGACCACGGAGATTTCAGTAGACAGTGCGTACAAAATCAGCTGTTTCTACTTTTTAAAATTCTCTTAAGATTCCTGAATAACTTCTTGGCGTCATAACTCAGAATAAAATGACGCCGCCGCTTTGACAATATAAGTCTCAATGATTGTCCCTGATAAAGGTCATTGTTAAAACTTATGTCTAAGCCGTCTCAATTTGTGTCTATTTGCAAAGTTGTATGAAGGCTGACGCCCGAGCTTGTCCGAACCTGGCGCTTGAACGCCTCGACGGTCAGGTATTATGAAGAAATTATGGAGAACGCTCTAACGTTCATAAATTGATTGAGGTTTCCTTTGCTTGCTGCTCACCTATCGCTGCCTACCCGGCACTAATAATCGATTAGAAAAGCAAAAAAGTCCGGACCCTAGACAATCTGTTTTTGAGCGCGGCTATCCCTAAGGAAACTCAACTTGTTGGACGTATTCCAATAAAGCGCGTAACTTTTCTCTTTAGCCCAACTAATAAATTACCGGCAAGCTAGCAGTTACTAAGGCAGCCACTGAGTGAACCGAGTTTATTTGTTTGCCTGCTCTTTCACGCTTGCCACAATTTGCCGATAGTTCGCTGATGGATGTTTGTATTCAGGCGGTTTGGTTGAGAGTTTGTTCTGAGCACCTGTTTGAAAGCTTTTTTTTGACGTATTTGCGATGCAGTTTCTAATCCAGTGGAGTTGGCTAATTCCGATGTACGGGCTAGTGGGGGCACTGCTAGCACTTCCCTGGGCCACTCGATTAATCCGTTTGAGCGGACCTAGACCGGCTATGTACATAAACGTCTTGATGACAGCACTGGCCACGCTGCACGGTTCTCTGTTGCTACAGACGATTTGGAACACAGGCACCCAGGTGGTGGACTATGAATGGCTCCAGGTGGCCGGACTTAATCTTTCTGCCTCGCTAGATCTTTCTGTGGTCAATCTGATTTTTCTAGAGCTGACTGCTGGACTGAGTCTGCTCGCTCAGATCTACGGTATGGGCTACCTGGAAAAAGACTGGGCGCTAGCTCGGTTCTTTGCGCTGATGGGTTTCTTTGAAGGCGCGATCAGCGGCGTTATTCTCAGTAGCTCTCTGTTTTCTACCTATTTTTTATTGGAGATGCTGACGCTCTCTACTTATTTAATAGTAGGTTTCTGGTACGCTCAGCCGCTGGTGATTGGTGCGGCTAGAGATGCTTTCTTGACTAAGCGGGTAGGTGATGTGTTGCTGCTGATGGGGCTAGTCGCGCTGAGTACCTATGCAGGCAGTCTAAAGTTTGACGATCTATATATCTGGGTTAAAGATGCCAATCTTACGCCTGTGGTAGCGACGCTGATGGGGCTAGCTTTAATTGCTGGGCCAACAGGAAAATGCGCTCAGTTTCCCCTTCATCTATGGCTAGATGAAGCGATGGAAGGGCCTAGTCCAGCGTCTATTTTGCGCAATTCGGTGGTGGTGACCTGCGGGGCGTATGTGTTGATCAAGCTGCAGCCGGTGGTGGTGATTTCGCCGATTACGCTGGACGTTTTGATCGGGATCGGGGCGACGACGGCTGTGGGGGCGTCTTTGGTGGCGATCGCACAAATCGATTTCAAGCGAGCGTTTTCCTACTCAACTAGCGCCTACATCGGTCTAGTCTTTATCGCTGTCGGTACAGAATGGCCAGGGGTAGCGCTGCTTTTGCTCTTTACCCATGCGGTAGCTAGGGCGCTGATCTTCATGAGTATTGGCGCGGTAGTCTACACCACACACAATCAAGATTTGACAGAGCTAGGCGGAATTTGGTCGCGGATGCCTGCCACAACGCTGACTTATCTAACCGGCGCTTTGGGACTGACAGGCGTTCTTCCTTTTGGCTGCTTTTGGTCGTTTGCATTAGGCATTGAGTTTTTATGGGCAGAGCATCCTGTGCTGGTCGGCGTGTTTTTGCTGGTGAACTTTTTGAGCACACTCAATCTTGTTCGGGTTTTCCGCTTGGTGTTTTTAGGCAAGCCTCAGTTGAAGACCAGACGTACGCCTGAAGTTGGTTGGCTGATGGCGGTACCGATGTTGACGCTGTCTATTTTTGTACTGCTTTTGCCTTTCTTACTACAGCGGATGTCGCTGCTGCCACCGTCTGAGTATTTCAATGTGGCGGCGGTGTCGCTGCTATTAGGATCTGGCGTTATGGGTGTTGGTTTAGGGTTTTATCTACCGCTAAATCGAGCTTGGTCGCGATCGCGCATAGCGCCCTTACGCTGGTTTCAAGACCTGTTGGGCAACGACTTCTACACCGAAAAGCTGTACGAGCTGACGGTAGTGAGAGTGGTCTTGCAGCTGTCGAATCTTAGCAGTTGGTTTGATCGCTATATCGTAGACGGGGCGGTCAACTTTGTCGGCGCGGCGTCCTTGTTTGGAGGAGAAGGCCTGAAGTACAGCGCGTCAGGGCAGTCTCAAAGCTACATATTGACGATTGTGGCAGGCGTTGGGCTGCTGGTCTTAATGACGACTTGGACCATGTGGTAAGCAAGCGGAACAAAAGAAAAGAACAGATTTAACTAAAGGAAAGCTGACGGTGATACTGAGTGCGCTGATATTAATTCCGCTGGCAGGCGCTTTGCTAATTAGCATCTGGCCTCAAGAAATAGAAAGTAATCAGGTCCGGCGAGTGGCGCTGATTACGCTCGGTGTCAATTTGGTAGTGACGGTTGCTCTGATCGTTCAGTTTGACGTTAGTAATCCTGGCTTTCAGTTTTTGGAAGCGATCGCCTGGATGAAGCCGCTGGGGCTGACCTATTCGCTAGGGGTCGATGGTATTGCGCTGCCGCTGGTGGCGATCAACAGTCTGCTGTGCTTTGTCTCTGTTTATATTAGTCACAGTATGAAGCGGCCTCGGCTGTACTACCCCTTGCTGTTGCTGATTACGAGCGCGGTGGCTGGGGCGTTTTTAGCTCAAAATCTGCTGTTGTTCTTTTTATTTTACGAGCTAGAGCTGATTCCGCTTTACCTGTTAATTGCGATTTGGGGCGGTGCCCGGCGCGGCTATGCGGCTACTAAGTTTTTGATCTATACAGCGTTTTCCGGAATTTTGATTCTAGGTGCGTTTTTAGGATTAGGGCTGCTGTCTGGAACGGGGTCTTTTGACTATGATCCGTCGCTGACTCAGGGGCTGACGATGGCACAGCAAACGCTGCTGCTGGGCGTGCTGCTGATTGGGTTTGGCATCAAGATTCCGCTATTTCCCTTTCATACCTGGCTACCGGATGCCCATGTCGAGGCGTCAACGCCTATCTCTGTACTGTTAGCTGGCGTATTGCTGAAGCTGGGAACCTATGGAATGCTGCGTTTCTGTGTGGGTCTATTTCCCGACGCGTGGCTGTCACTCTCGCCGCTGCTGGCCTGGTGGGCGGTGGTGAGCGTGCTGTATGGATCTTTGGCGGCGATCGCCCAAACCGATATGAAAAAGATGGTGGCCTACAGCTCGGTTGGCCATATGGGCTATATCCTGCTAGCAGCGGCAGCAGCCACACCGCTTAGCATTTTGGGCACGGAGCTGCAAATGGTCAGTCATGGTTTAATCTCGGCGCTTATGTTTCTACTGGTCGGCGTGGTCTACAAGAAGACGGGGACTCGCGATTTGACGGTGCTGCGGGGGCTGATGGCCCCGGAAAGAGGACTGCCTTTTATCGGGTCGCTAATGGTGCTAGGGGCGATGGCTAGCGCTGGCATTCCTGGCATGGTCGGCTTTATTTCAGAATTTATCGTGTTTCGGGGCAGCTTTGAGAGCCAAGCGCCGCAAACGCTGTTCTGTATGCTGGGCTCTGGTCTAACGGCGGTATACTTTTTGCTAATGATCAACCGGGTGTTCTTTGGCAGGTTGAACGCTGCGCCAGAGGAGCTTGGGGGAACGACAGAGGTGACCCTGCCCAAGGTTAGCTGGCGCGATCGCGTCCCAGCAATGGCACTAGTCTTGATTATTTTTGCGTTTGGCCTACAGCCCGCCTGGCTGACTCGCTGGATGGAATCGACCACGAACAGTTTCATGCCGAACTATATCCATCCTGTAGTTGCTGTCGGTGGAGCAGCTACCCATGGAACTGCTAGTGAAGCTTTGTCCAACTTCTGAATCTTATGACTACAACCCCTCTAGCCCCTAATATCCAACCAGCCCCGCGCTATTCTATCGGTGACTATATAGATCGGCTGTTAACCGGTAGCACACTACTACCCAACAACCCCGAGAACTTGATAGAAGTTGTCGGGGTTTTACATGCCTATGGCATTGTGCTTGATGCCTACGCCGTCAACTTGCAACATATTGCCAACACCCAGTTTTTAAACCTCTTTCCGCTGTTTAAATACTTTGATGGCAAAATTACGCCTCAGAAGATAATCAAGCATCTGTGGCACGATCGCATTAACTACGAATATGCAGAGTACGTCATGCGTACCATGATGTGGCACGGCGGCGGCGGGTTAGACGCCTACTTGGATTCAGAGAACTTTTGGGCCTGTTGTGCGCCTGCGGTTCATGCCAAAACCAGGACTAATCTAATCTTATTTGTCTTTAACAGGCTTTTCCCAGAGTATCTTCCAGAGCAGGTTCGTCAGCTTTCCTATTACTCGGGACTAGGTCAGTTTTGGCGGGTAATGAGCGATATCTTTATGGATCTCTCAGCGGCCTATGACCAAGGCGAAATCAAAACAATTGATCAGGTCGTAGAGCTGATCAAAGCTGGACTAGTTGCCAACGCCGCTAAGCCAATTGTCTACAAAGTCACAATCTCCGGCACTGAGTACGATATTCTCCCCAAAGACGCCGGGCTGACTTTCCTGCCTGATACCGCTGTTCCCTACGTCGAATCGATCTTCTTTCGAGGCACGCCTTTTTTTGGCACCGTTTCTTACAACGCCCAAGCCCACCAAATTCCGATCGATCAAGAACATTTTGACTACGGCGCGCTCTTTGCAGATCCGCTGCCAATCGGAGGAGCGGGCATTCCACCGACGCTGCTCATGCAGGACATGCGTCACTACGTTCCTGACTATCTACAAACGCTGTACGCCAGATCGGTACGCGGACAAGATGACGTACGTGTACAGCTAAGCCAAAGCTTTCAAAAGTCAATGTTCTGTGTAACTGAAGCCGCTGTGCGCGGACTGATGCCCTTTCCGGTAGATACTAACGATCTAAAAGAACAGGTAGCCAATCGAGATTACCTAGATAGCTGGATGAAGCGAATGTTCCAGTCCAGGATGAACTTAGTGCAGTAGATCGCCGAGGGGTGAGCGTAGTCGAACCGAGGGGTGAGCGTAGTCGAACCCCAATATGTTTGAATCTACAGTTTTCCTAAGACTATTCGTCGGATGATTTCTGTGACCTCAGCTGCCATGAGTGCATCGACAAATCTTGCTTCCTGGTTGCCATCGCCGGTTCGCTGCGCTGCAATCAATGTCATCGCGATCGCATAATGCTGATGGCTAGCCGTAGGATCAGAGGCTCCCAGCCGAGGCAAGTCAAATTCAACGAGTGCGCAGTAGGTTAGCTCTGTGCGATCGCGCTCATCACTGCGGCCAAATCCACTTTTAGAAATAATCACGGGCGATCGCACCACCTTAGTCAGCGCCAAAGTCTCCAAAGCCGCATCAATATATCGAGCCGTATCCACTCCCATTGACTGAATCAAAGTGCTGAGACTGTGACCTTGCACGTTGGGCACAATGGCTTGCCGAGGCAGTCGCCAGTGCCAGCCCAGCATCGTTATCAACCGGGTGAGGTCGTAAGTCGACACTAGATTCTGCCCGTGATGCACCTGCTGTGGGGACTTGAGCAATCTCCGTTTAGCTCTCGAATCCCACAGCTCTGGATATTCGATAAAAGGCACCTCGCCGTAGCGGCCCTGGAAAGAGAGCTTTTGGTTGCCCGTGAGCTGACGAGTCCACTTTTCTAAGACCTCCGGCGTTGTAAATCGTTTAAACATCGCAGCTAGTGAGTTCGAGGTTGCTACCTGATTGTCATAAGACACAACGCCGTCAGCTAGCACTGAGAAGGGAAAACCTGCTTCAGGCCCGGCGCGGCGGATGTAACAGCTATCGATTGGTACGCTAGGGGCTACGCCGTTCGCTTGATCAATCACATTTAATAGTGGAATAAATTTGGTTGCGCTCCACATCTGTCGGTTAACAAAGGCCTCTCGACCTAGCCAGCGAGCGCTGAGTTCTCCCGCTTGGGTAGTGGCTAGACAGACGCAAGCAGACAAAATATCAAAAGCGAGAAAATCTAATCCGGTTGCGTCCATTGCCGGGCGATCGCCCCGACTAGGATAGGGCGTGGCACGCTTTAATGGCAAAGGTACTGCCTTTTGACTAGCTCCTCGTAGGATCGCTGCTGCTTTGGCTGGCTGGTCACGAAAAGGTGAACTGCGAATGCCCAAGTCTAGAAAAGCTAACTTCTCGGCATTGAAGCCATCTTCTTTCTGAACGAACTGCTGAAACAGCGCTTTTCTGTCCTGCGCTAAGGCTGGTGTCAAAATGGGGGAGGCTTCGGCGGTCTCGGCAACAGGAACTGTCAGCGCCCGACATAGCAGCGCCGCGACCTCTCCTCTGGTCATTGCCTGATTGGGCAACAGGGCTCTAGGTTCTAACTGGGATTCAAACAGGTTTGCTGCGATCGCCTGCCCGACCGCCTCCCGCCCATAGCTCGGCACCGCTGCCGCATCTACAAACGTCCGATCGATCAGCTCTTCCCGCTGCCGCGTAGCTTGGGTCACATCGGCTAGACTCATCGCCTCGCTAGCTCCCTCAGCCGCCAGCGCTGCCATCAGCACCACCGTGGTCTGCACTCTAGAGATAGTTTGCCGAGGCAAAAACTGGCCCGATTCATCACCGCCGAACAGGCCGCGTTCTGACGCCCATGCGATCGCCTCACTCGCCCAGTACTGCGGCAGCACATCAGGAAATGAACGAGCAGATTGCTTCATGGGCAAGTCAGGAAATACCTGGCGCATCAGCGCTGCAAACTCGGCTCGATTCACCACAGCCAGTGGGCGAAATGTCCCGTTAGGATATCCAGTCACCAGCCCACGCTTAGCCAGAGCTAGGATGCAGCCTCTGGCCCAATAGTGAGCAATATCCGAAAACATACGAGTGACTCCGCTGTCCAAGCAATAAAGCTAACTTTGTTTCACCACGTACACATAGATGCCTATTACCTGCTGTCGTTTGCAGATATCGTTTGCAGGTATGGCGTTCGCAGTTGCAGACTAGCCTCTGATACCTGCAATTATTGTTCTTTCTTTAGCAGTGGCCTGTAATCAGGAAGACATTCACGAAAACCCGTAGAACGAAGTGCAAACCATAAAGACTGATTCGATAAGCGGAAGGAATTGGCTAATTTGTGCCGCGAGGTTATCAACAGAGACAAAAAATTGACGTAGGCTCAAGAGAGAAGACTTTTGCTCTATCTACATTCTCTATTCACTTTTGTATGAGCCAACTTGCCCCCTCACCTTCTGAGTCGATCAAAAAGACAACCCCAGTGCCCGCCACCAAGGCTGAGACACAGACGATCGTGCTCGATGTGACTGGCATGATGTGCGCAGGTTGTGTCAGTACGGTAGAAAAAAAGCTGTCCCAATCCGAGGGTGTCCTCGCGGCTACGGTTAACTTGGTGACTGAGGTAGCCGCGATCAAGGGCACGAGCGCGGTAGATGGCAAAACGCTTGCCCAAACCTTGACCGATGCGGGCTATCCATCAAAGCTACGTCAGTCCAAGGATAACTTAGGGCTTAGCGCCGAAGCTGACTGGCTAGCAAAGCAAAAGCAGGCCCAGCAGCATCAGATCAGTCAGCTAGCGATCGCATCCGTTCTGCTGGTTTTCTCCATCCTTGGTCACCTTCAGCATTTAAATCTTGGCGGCTCGCTTCGTTTTTTGCTGGCTATCCCAGTTATCAGCACCCTTTGGTTTCACGCTGCCCTAGCTACTCTTACCCTATTGTTTCCGGCTCGAAAAATCCTAGTCGATGGCTTCAAAGGTATCCAGCGCGGTACGCCCAATATGAATACACTAGTTAGTCTAGGCGCACTGAGTGCCTATCTAGCTAGCGTAGCTGCCCTGATTGCTCCCCAGCTAGGATGGGAGTGCTTCTTTGACGAGCCGGTGATGCTGCTGAGCTTCATTTTGCTAGGCCGTACCTTGGAGCGAAGGGCCCGCTTCCAATCTGCTGGCGCGTTGCGATCGCTCATCGGTCTTCAGCCAGCCCTAGCCAGACTAGTCCCTCGCCCCGATCCTGATAAACCGTCAGCCGACGCCTCGACTGCCAGTATCGAAGTTCCTGTCAACCAGGTACAGGTAGGTGAGTGGCTACAGGTACTGCCTGGCGAGAAAGTTCCTGTCGATGGCACTATCCTTACTGGCGAAACAACCCTAGACGAGTCGATGCTGACCGGAGAATCTATTCCGGTTAGCAAGCGGCCAGCCGATGCGATCGCGGCTGGTACGCTCAATCAATCGGGCGCAATCACGCTACAGGTCACCCGCACCGGGGCGGAAACGACTCTAGGTCAGATGATTCAGCTAGTGGAAACGGCCCAGACGCGCAAAGCGCCAATCCAAGGACTAGCGGACGTTATTTCTGGCTACTTTACCTACGGTGTCTTAGCTTGTGCCGCAGCGACCTTCTGCTTTTGGTACTTTGTGGGTACGCCGGTCTGGACGGATGTTGCTCGCTTGGCAATGGGGCATGTGCATCATGCTGCTATGCCAGCAATGAATTCGACCAGCCTTGACGAAGCGGTTGGTCAAACTGTCAACAGCTCGCTGCGGCTACTGGTGAGCTTGAAGCTGGCGATCGCAGTTATTGTGGTTGCCTGTCCCTGCGCGCTAGGTCTAGCGACACCCACCGCTATCCTGGTCGGTTCTGGCATTGGCGCAGAAAAAGGGCTGTTGATTCGCGGCGGCGATATTTTAGAAGCAACCCAAAATATAGACACTCTCGTCTTCGATAAAACTGGCACGCTGACAACGGGATCACCGCAAGTTGTTGACTGCATTTCTCTCTGCACCGATCTATCCGAAGATGAGCTTTTACAGATCGCAGCGACCGTAGAAAGTGGCACTCGCCACCCGCTCGCCTTTGCCGTCCAGCAGGCAGCGCAGCAGCAGCAGCTGTCACTCCTGAGCGCCGACAACTTTCAGACCAGAGCAGGATTAGGTATTAGCGCCGTAGTTCAACCGGAGCATTCTGATTCTGGCTCTAACCAGAGGATCACGTTAGGAAATCGAGACTGGCTAGCGAAAAATAACTGTTCAATTGATGCCGCCGCAGACAAGATTGCCGAAGACATTGCTAGAGCGGGTAAAACGCCTGTCTTTATCGCTAGAGAAGGCCAGCTGATCGGTTTGATGGGGATTGCAGACGAGCTGCGCCCGGAAGCGGCTACTGTTTTAGCCGAGCTGGCATCTATGGGAATAGCGATCCAGATATTGAGTGGGGATAGCCTGGCTGCCGTAAGTGCGATCGCCCAGCAGCTTGGACTTGCTCCTAGCCAAGTAAGCGCTGAAGTGAGGCCAGAAGAGAAATTGAATGCGATCGCCGCTCTCCAAGCGGCTGGTCACAAAGTCGGACTCGTCGGCGACGGTATCAACGATGCTCCCGCGCTTGCCAAAGCAGACGTAGGTATCGCTCTTAATTCCAGCAGCGAAGTTGCTATCGAAACTGCCGACATCATTTTGATCAACGACAATCTAGCCGACGTTCTTGCTGCTATCAACCTCAGCCAGGCTACGTTAGGCAAAATTCGTCAAAACCTACTCTGGGCCTTTTCCTACAATCTCATCTGCATTCCTCTGGCGGCGGGCGCTTTCCTTCCAGCTTTTGGAATATCGCTCAATCCCGGCTTTGCGGGCGGACTAATGGCGCTTAGCTCTATTGCAGTCGTCCTTAATTCGCTTAGCCTAAAGTGGGGAGCCCAGAACTAGAAAGGCATAAGAGAAGACCGTGTGTAAGCCTTACACACGGTCTTCTCTTACACACGGTCTTCTATAGCTGCTTGGATTTTTATTCTGAGACGTGGACTGCTTTCAGCCCTGTGTTTTCCAGCTATTGGTATCGTGCGGAATACAAATCAAGTTCTCATCGTAGCTTTGAATCATTCCGCCCTGGCGCAGCTTGCCCATTAGCCGCGTTACTGTGACTCGAGTCGAACCGATCGCGCTGCCAATCTGAGCATGGGTGAGTGGAAAAGGTAGATAGTAACCCTGCTCACAGTGCTCACCATGCTCATCAATCAGCAGTGTCAAAAAGCCTAAGAGCCGATCGATTGTCCGCCGCTGTCCCAAAGTGCTTAGCCACAGCAGCTTGCGCTGATGCTGACGACGAAAAGCATCTAGCACTTCTTTCTGGAAATGAGGCCATGTATCCAAATCGTTCCAATATAGCCAAATCACCGTAGTTTGATCCACATGCGCAAAGCTCTGTAGCGCGAACGGCGGCTGAGCAACTACTTCAAAAGGCTGCCCTGCACCAACAAAGCCTAAAAACGCTTCCTCCGAAGCTACCAAAGGCATCCTAGCGTTGCTACTACTTTTTACCGTCGCACTGACCTGAGCGTTCCCGAGCAGACGAACCGACCCCTTCTGCACCAGATAAAGCAATCCAGGCCGAGCTGGAATCTTCTCGTCTTTGTTGAACGTTCGGCAGCGATAGTGCTCAGTTGCCCAGTCAGAGATACGCTGCCAAGCTAAAAAGGGGCTTGCATTATCCGATGGGGGGAAGGACATAGCAGACGGAGATGGGTTGAGTCTAAGCGATGTAGATAGTGTCATCTATAGGTAAGAAAAGTTGTCATATGATGGGAGACGATCGACAGAGGGTGTTTACTCGATAGTTGCTACCCGTGGGCTTGCAGCCAGCTAGAATCTGACGTTCAGATGGCACAAGTACTCAACTAAGTAAAATTACTAATGATTAGCAGGAATAGGCAGTATACGAAGAGCATTCATCCAGTCACAACCGAGAAAATTCTCCTTAGTCGCTACCGAATCACTCTACGTAAGGGCTGACGTTGTTAGTAGACTAATATAAATTGTTAGATTTTGTATGCGTAAATTCCGTTCTTTATCGCTACTTCAGCATTTACCCAGAGACCTTATAAAGAAATATTAGAAACTAACTGCAAAAGCTACAGTAAATACCCCTAAAACAGTCAACATCCATAAAAAAGTTTGACTCTCTTCTATAAAGTGGATTCTAATCACATCTTCTCGGAAGCGAGCGTGTAGTAAAAGCACCGCATAGCAGCTTCACAAACACCTTACATAAAGACATAAGCTACCCCCTGCTACTGTTTGCATTCGTCAACCTCATTGGTTACAAGTGCTCTCTATTGAACGATTTCTATACAAGTACTCTCTGTATCATTCTTCGTATCAAAAGGCCTCAGGTCTCAGTTTGCCGAGAGTGATGACTGAGCCACAACTATGCCAGTTGCGCTAATGGCCTGAAAAGATGACAAAAGCGGAGTCTTCTCGTATAGTAGAAGAGTGTGAGGAGCGAACCAGTAAGGACACCGAGACGAAACACGGCCAGTCGTCGGTGTCCTTTCTGATTTTAAAATCTTCAACCCATTTTTAGTTGACTTTAGGTCAATATCGTACAATGCTTGCCTGGCAGCATTTGTTTGGCAGTTAGTGAGCCTGGCAAATGGTCTGTGAGTACGAAAGGCAAGGCAAGTAGGTAGATAATGACTGTATTGCCCGTAATAGCCTGCTGGCTATGAGCAGAAGCGGACACCAGAGACACATCAGCTACAGACTGTTACTGATGATATTGTGGCTGGCTTTGCTGGTCTTTGCCATTGAGCTAACGGCAGGCTGGGTCAGTCAGTCGCTTTGTCTATTGGCAGAGTCGCTGCATACGCTGATTGACGTTTTTAGTACTTTAATTAGCCTGATAGCAGTCGCCTCACCACAGCGCACCCTGGGTAGAGAGATCTGGGGGCACGGTCGTAGTGAGGCCGCAGGTGCTCTGATCTTGTCAGCGATGCTAGGGTTCGCCGGAATCTCTATTTTGCTGATTGCTGGCGAGCAGATGACTACACTTTTTCAGCCCGCCGTCTTGCTGCGAGGCGCTATCACCCTGCCGCTAGTAGTCCTAGTTTCTGTGACGGTAGCATTGCTGTTCGGTGCTGTGCTATTTGCAGCACATCAGAGCGAACAAAATAGCAGCTTGGCTCTAAAGCTCAACGTCAGCCATATCTTGTCCGACAGCTGGCTAAGCGTGCTGCTAGCTAGTAGGTTTGGTGTTTATTAGCAGGGGCTATCTGTGGTTTGATCCGTTGCTGGCGGTCATTTTGGTACTGCTGGCAGCCGGTAGCCTGTGGAAAATGCTGCACGAACAGCTGCCGATGCTGCTGAAGCCGACTGCGATCGCACCCGAAGCGATCGCCCAGATTGCCTGCCAAACTGAAGGCGTCACGCGCTGCACCCGCATCCTGTCGAGGGGAATGGTTGGCCGTCAGGTTTGGATAGAGCTACACATTGCGCTGCATCCCGAATATATGACGATTGCTAGCAGTATTGGCGATCGCGTCGAGCGATCGCTCCGAGATCGCTACGGCCCTATCCGAGCTCAAATCTGGCTAGACCAAACAAAGCCTGCCCAGAGGTAGAACAAACACAGAAAATCCAACTTCAAGCGAAATCCTGAGCGCTATCCACCTTATGAACTCATCGGACCTAAGTAGCGTATCAAATAAGGCGAAAACACCTCGTAAATCAGTGTCAGCGGCTGACCATGATGCCAGAACAAATAGTGCCGCCCCCAGAAAGGCCCTTTCTGACCGAAAGCCTTTTCTAATGCGAGCGAATGGCCAAACTCAATGCCCTGAATATCTCTATAAAGCTCCGTTCGCAGTCGTGCCAGGCTCGCCCAAATCGGCAGAGAGCGATTCTCTAAATACTCGTCTACATGGCTAGCCTCCCACCACGACGCTGCATAGGCCAACCGCTGGCCAGACGCTGTTCTCAGCCAGACCTGACGACGCAGATGTGGCCCTGGTACCTGCAAAATTGGCAGTGGAGCCAAGTCACCGTCTGCGGCTACAGGCGACATATCAATTACATCTACCTCCGTAGGCTCACGGGTCAATAGCTGAAGATGGCGCGTCGGTGAGCCGTCTCCCAGCATCAATATCTGCCACGCTGGAGAAAGCTGATCGTGAGGTAATCCCTGTTTTACAACCGATTGGTCACCCTGCCAAAGCGTTTGCAGAGCATACCAGCTAGCCGGTTGAGTAGCGGAAAGGACAGAAGAGTCTGAATTCAATGTGTTTACAAAAGTTTATGTTCTTGCTCTTATCATAACGAAGAAGCCGAAGACGTAAAACGGCGTAAGCACATGAGAACATTGGGGCTGCATACAAGAGGGTCTATGTAAGAAGACCCATGCAAAGTAGCTGCATGGGCCCTCAGGTAGGAGAGCAACAGACTGTTTTTGAACAGACTATTACCCAAACAAAACAGCATGCGGATGGCGAGACTCGAACTCGCAAGGCGTGAGCCACACGCCCCTCAAGCGTGCGTGTCTACCAATTCCACCACATCCGCAAACGATGGCAACATCGATTTATAACAATACGACATAACGAGTACTTTTTGACAGCTTCTATAGACCCGCTTGTCTTGACAACACTGAGCGATCGACTAAAGCTCAGGGCAAAGAAAAAGCAGCAGAAGGATGCGTGATACGATCAGCTTCTTAACGACTCAGCAACAAAGATGCTGGCTGCCAGATGAGCTTCTCTAAGATTTTGATTGCCAATCGTGGTGAGATCGCACTACGGATAATCCGCACCTGCGAAGAAATGGGGATCGCCACCGTAGCTGTCCACTCTACAGTTGATCGCAGTGCCCTGCACGTACAGCTAGCCGACGAAGCTGTCTGCATCGGCGAAGCTCCCAGCAGCAAAAGCTATCTCAACATCCCTAATATCATTGCCGCTGCGCTAACGAGAGGGGCGACTGCCATTCATCCCGGCTATGGATTTCTAGCCGAAAACGCTCGATTTGCAGAAATCTGCGCTGATCACAACCTTACATTCATTGGCCCTACCGCCGCCGCCATGCTGGCGATGGGGGACAAGTCAACGGCCAAAGCCACTATGAGAGAGGTCAAAGTACCTATCGTTCCTGGCAGCGAAGGCCTATTGAGCTCTCAAGAAGAAGCCCTTAAGCTCGCCGCAGAAATTGGCTATCCGGTAATTATCAAAGCAACTGCAGGTGGCGGCGGACGCGGTATGCGACTAGTGCGCGATCCTAGCGAGCTGGGCAAGATGTTTCTAGCGGCGCAAGGAGAGGCAGAAGCCTCCTTTGGTAATCCTGGAATCTATCTAGAAAAGTTTGTCGAAAATCCACGCCACATAGAATTTCAGATTTTGGCAGATAGCTACGGCAATGTCGTCCATTTGGGCGAACGAGACTGCTCTATTCAGCGACGCCATCAAAAGCTTTTAGAAGAAGCTCCTAGCGCGGCTTTGGATGAAGGGCTGCGGCAGAAGATGGGGTCTGCGGCAGTTCGAGCAGCCCAGTCTATTAACTATGTGGGTGCGGGGACTGTAGAGTTTCTCGTTGATCGCAACGGTGACTTCTACTTTATGGAGATGAACACCCGAATTCAGGTAGAGCACCCGGTTACAGAAATGATAACGGGTATCGATTTGATTGCTGAGCAGATTCGAGTCGCTCAAGGCGATCGCCTGCCATTCACTCAAGCCGACATTCAACTGCGAGGTCATTCTATAGAGTGCCGCATCAACGCTGAAGACCCTGAGCATAACTTCCGCCCCAACCCAGGCAAGATTAGCGGCTATCTAGCCCCCGGCGGTCTAGGTGTGCGCATGGATTCCCACGTATACACCGACTACGAAATTCCCCCCTACTATGACTCGCTCATTGGCAAACTGATTGTCTGGGGACCGAACAGAGATACGGCAATCCGTCGGATGCAAAGAGCACTAAGAGAATGCGCTATCACTGGCTTGCCAACGACTATCGGCTTTCACCAAAAGGTAATGGAGCATCCACAGTTTCTAAAAGGAGAAGTCTTTACAGACTTTGTCGCCAACATGATGGACTAGACGCAATGGCATAGCGACTGGGCTGTCTATGCAGCAGTTCAGTCTTCTGTGAACCTCATGCGATAGATTTCGACTAGCGCTGTTCCTTCTACGCTAGTTGCTAGATTTACTAGCTGGTTTAGCAGCGTTCTCGATGAAACAGCGCCTGTCAAGATAACGACGCATCCACGCTGACGCACTTTAAGCTGACTGATGTCTTCTTGAATAAACTGACTGAAGCATTTTGAGACTCTCTTTGCAAGACCGTTATAGTCGTACTCGCCCTTAACACCGATGCGTTCTGGTGGGCTTGAAGAGAAGCCTTTGGTCGGGGATAGTCCTGCTGAGCCAAATGGTCTGTTCACTGCTGGTACCGATACGACTGATGATTCGCCGACTCCACTCACGCTCTTAATCTCCATTATATAAATAGGCATTTCGAAGGAATTTGTTTCCCTCGCTTCGTTGCTGATTTTCAGTTGCTATGATTTTCAGTTACTGATGTCTAACTGTTGTGCTGTTAGACTGCTGCATCTTTTTGATTTGCTGTGTTCTTTTAGCGAAAGGCTTCTCGCTTGACTGGTTCCGCAGCAATATGCTTCTAACTTATGAACACATCGCATTTCGTACTTATCAGGAATTTTTGATTGTTTTCTCGCCTGAATACGACTAAACAGATGACAGATGTGTGACTGGTGATGCACATGTCAGACCTAATAAATTGGCCACTTCATCCTTGTTCATCTCTCTAATTGAAAGTACGTAGAGTTTGAAATATCTTTACAGATAGTTTTAGAAAAAACCGCTGCTTGAAACGCTGATGTCGTAATAATTGACGCAGATTGTATGGGCAACACAGGAAAATTTACGTATATGTAGACACCTTCTCTAGACTTCTAACACTGTTTCTACGTGCTGATTCTAGACGTCTGGCTTTTTTATACCAACCCCCTTTGCATATTATAAAAATAGGATGGAGTAGCCTGTCTGTGAAGTAGAACAGGGCAATTCATAGACTGGCATACTGCGCTTTGACGCCTGCCTTTTACCTTGTTCGTCGCCTTGCAAATCCGTTTGTGCAGCCCACTTAGACCAGCGCTCGGACGTAATAGATCAGCGCTCGGACAAATGATGAATGCTAAGAGGATAGATGCTAGGGGGTAGATGCTATGACTGCAGCAGCACTACCGCATAGGCGGCAATGCCTTCTTCTCTGCCAATTGGACCTAGCCTTTCGTGCGTGGTTGCCTTGATACCGATTTGGTCGGGCTCAATGGATAAGGTCGCTGCTAGTTGTTTACGCATGGTGTGGATGTGCGGATTCAGTTTGGGCCGTTCGGCGATGACGACACTGTCTATGTTGCCGATCCGCCAGCCACGATCGCGCACCAGCTGATTCACCTGAGCTAGCAGCACCTGACTATCCGCGCCTGCCCACTTCGGATCGCTAGGGGGGAAGTACACCCCAATATCTCCCAGGCTCAATGCACCTAGCATCGCGTCCATAATGGCGTGGGTAAGCGCGTCAGCATCGCTATGTCCTAGCAGGCCCTGCGAATGGGGGATATCAATTCCTCCCAAGATCAGCTTGCGACCTGTCTGTAAGCGATGAATGTCAAACCCGTTGCCGATGCGAATGTTCATTAGTTGAAGAAGGTGCTAGATATAGAAAGTGCTTTTGACAGTATCGAGCTATCAGTAAACTATGACTCGGCAGTTTGTGACTCGGCAGTTTGTGACTCGGCAGTCTGTGACTCGGCAGTTTGTG
Source organism: uncultured cyanobacterium (assembly GCA_963793495.1). Taxonomy (GTDB): domain Bacteria; phylum Cyanobacteriota; class Cyanobacteriia; order Phormidesmidales; family Phormidesmidaceae; genus Phormidesmis. The sequence continues at coordinate 340,794 of CAWCAI010000013.1, read as the reverse complement.
ACTCGGTGCTGTCTTGCCAGCGTTCGAACAGATCGGGTCGACGTTGCTGAGTGCGCTCTTCTTGCTGCTGCTGTCTCCACTGTGCGATCGCGCCGTGATTTCCAGACATCAGCACCTCAGGAACGCTCCACTGTCGAAACTGTGCGGGCCTAGTGTACTGCGGATAGTCCAGCAAATCAGCTTCAAAGCTTTCGTATTTCAAAGAGTCGGTTTTGCCAACCGTACCTGGTAGCAGTCGTACCACTCCATTTAGCAAGGTCAACGCCGGAATTTCGCCGCAGGTCAGGACAAAATCACCGAGCGACACCTCCCGCGTGACCAGGTTTAAGACGCGCTCGTCGACGCCCTCATAATGACCGCAAATCAGCACAAGCTGATCGTAGTCAACTAGCTCTTTAAACAAAGGCTGATCCATCGTTCGGCCCTGCGGCGTCATCAAAATCACCGCCCTTTTTGGCATGACGGGCAGAGATTCGATCGCAGCAAAAATAGGCTCTGGCTTCATCACCATACCCACACCGCCACCGTAGGGAATATCGTCTACCTTATGGTGTTTGTCGGTCGTGAAGTCTCGCGGGTTCGTGATCTTGACGGTAGCAATTTCTCGCTGCAACGCTTTGCCAATCAGTCCAGAGTCAAGCGGAGAGGTGAAGAAATCTGGAAAGAGACTGACAATGTCAAATCGTAGGGGCTTTTTTCGTTCTCCTGTCTGCGAGTCTGGGATTAAGAGATCTGATGGAAGATCCATGGAGGGCGCTGTGTAGTCGTGGCCTTTCAGGATAGTACATGGAGAATACGCGACCTCTAACCGTCTAGCCGAAGCGATAGCTGGCGTAGTTGGTTAGTCAGCTCTGCTTGAACCTGTTTTCGATTCAAGCCTATTGCCAGAGTTAGAGCGCGACCGAACAGGTCTTGAGCAGCGGCCAGCTCACCCGCCTCCTGTTTAATTTCAGCCATCGTCTTGAGGGTGATTAGGCGCTGCCACTCGTCGCCCGTGCGAATGGTGAGGGCAATACGGCTGTCTAGATACTCGGGCAGCCTTTGGGGTTCGTTGCGATCGCGATAGGCTCGAATCAGTCCGTCGATTGCCCTAAGCTGAAGATAAGGATCGTCTACCTGTTTGGCCAAAGTCAGCGACACCCGGTATGCCCCAATCGCCCGAGTCGTCTGACCTCCTTCTAGATAAATATCGCCCAAATTACTGTCGGTGTTGGCCTGCCCTGCATAGTCGCGCGCCCGCGCCCGATAGTTTGCAGCCGTTTCGTAATATTTCCTAGCGTCGTTTTCTAGTCCCTGTGCCGCTGCGATCAGGCCGAGATTACTCAGAGAAAGACCGATGCCGCGATCGCTGCCTACGTCCTGCGCTATCAGCAAGCCTTCAGAAAAGCTAGCGTGAGCAGCGTCTAGATCGCCGGTTTGCAAACCGAGAGTGCCCAGGTTGTTGAGCGCTAGAATCTGGTCGCTGAAGTTTTGGTTAGTACGGGCGATTGCCAGCTGCCGCCGAACGATCAGCTCCGCCTCTGGGTACTGGCCTAGCGCGCTGTGTATCTGCACCAGCTGTCGGTACGCCTCACCCATCCCGACTAGATCGCCTAGATAGTGGTAGGCATTGGCGGCTTCATCTAGCGCAGCGATCGACAGTTCAAACTGCCCCAAGCGCCGCTCTTGCTGCCCGATTAACAGAAATTCATCTGCCACATCTCGCTGCTGACGAAAAGTATCTTGCGGTGGCGTATGGAGCTGGTGGGTCAAGCTTTGCGCCGCCTGTACCGGCTGTGTCATTCCCACTGCCATCCCTGCTGTCATTCCTGCTGGCAATAGCATCAGGCTAGTTGCCATTCCACTAGTAAGCCAGCTAGTAACATTCAACTTTAAAGGCCAGCTTGTTCGATACCCAAAGTCCATGAGGTTTTTCCTTCCAACACGGTCATAAGGTACCCACTTCGATGATCTAGCTCATGAATTGGATGCGCTGACGCCTACTCGAGTTCGGCCTATCCCAATTCGATGGTTATCAGACCTGACTTAGCAGGAGAAGGTCGTACCATCAGCGCGTGACCTAGATAAATGGTCCGTATATCAGCGGGGATCGCTCGCTCCAAAGCTTTGTAGGCTGACTGTAGCTCAGCGTGAACTTCCGGCGCAGAAAGATGCTCCCCTTCTGCTTGAAGGTAGGCAGAGATGCGCGTATCGCTCCATTCAAATGTCTGGGCCATCAGGACCATCAGTCGGTGTCTGGGCAGCAGTCCATCCAAGGCCCGTTCCGTATAGCACCACAGTGGTGGCGGCGCATCGGCAAGGACATAGTGAATCGACTCCACATCGGGCAGCTTTACCTGGTTGATATACGCTGCGCTCAGGTTGATTAGCCAGCCCTGTAGTAAAAATTCAGTGGCGGTCTCACCTGTAGTTTCCTCGGCTAAATCTGCCGTGTCAGTCGTTTCTGAGTGATAGGGACTTAGATCGATTTCGCCTAGCTCGTTGAGAATATGCCGCCAGGTCAGAGCAAAAAGATAGTCAGCTTGAACAGGTGATTTGGCAAAGTGTCGGATCAAGGAGTACACCACTGAGCTGTAGCGGCAGAAAAGCACGGTGAAATACTTTCCATCAGCGGGCGATCGCTGCAAACTATCTACTAGTGAATAGTCGCTGTGGTGAATCATCGCCTTGACTAACTCGTGGTCGCATTCGGAAAAAGTAGGAATTTGCACAGGGGTTAAGCAGAACTATGCCAAAAATATGAGAAGAACAAGCGCACTTACCAATAGCCTTCCCATAAACTGCCTATGAAATCAATCACGATTGTTAAGTTGGTAGACTATCAATAACATCACCTTCCTTCTTGCGCGATGATAACAAGCTCTGTTTTAAATGCAATAACTGTTGCCAATATCCCTCTAGATACGCTGGTCTCGACCCAAGGCATCATGGTGATGCTGCTGGTTGCCTACGCTGGCGCAATGTGGGCCTTTTTGCGCGGCGCGCCCAAGGTTCACACTGTGATGGTCTCTGATATAGACTCCGCTCGTCGGTTCTATGAAGGTGTGCTGAGCCTATCGGCAGCAGATATTCCTTTGCACTATTACTACAACTACGAGCAGACGCTGGGTACGGCGGGAATGGATCCGATGATGGGTGCCTCTAGCTTCGGCTCTAGCTTGGGATCTACCCTCGGCAGCGTTCCTGGCGATCAGTACAGCGGACCCGAAGGGCTATGGTATCAGCTCAAAAAAAATACGCAGCTCCACGTAATCGGGGGCGCAAGCCTAGGCAATCGCAATCGGCAGCGGCACGTTTGCTTTGACCACGACTGCTTGGAGTATTTGCTGATGCAGGTGCAAACGAGAGGAATTCGGCATAAGCTAAGACGCGATCGCCCCCTTAACTTCTTGGTCAAAGACTTCGACGGTGAAGTCATCGAAATGGCCGAGGTAGAAAACTAAATGCTTCCCTTCCTTAGTGCCGCGCTGCTCGACATTGCCTTCCTAAATGCCGAGATACTCTACCCATTAAACCTATCAACCAGCGCGCTAGCAGTCTTTCAATCGCCTGGCCCAGAAATTATCACCGTTGGCCCGCTGACGCTGAGATGGTATGGCCTCTTAATTGCTTCCGCCGTTCTAATCGGCGTAGCGCTGTCGCAATACTTAGCTAAGAAGCGAGGGATCGACCCTGAGAAAGTTGGGGATATGGTGATCTGGCTCGTGATTGCAGCTATTCCCTGTGCGCGTCTCTACTATGTGCTGTTTGAATGGTCGTCTTATGCCAATCGGCCAGGCGATATCTTCGCTATCTGGAAGGGAGGCATTGCCATTCACGGTGCAGTCATCGGCGGGACGCTGGCGACTATTCTTTTCGCTAAATTCAATCGCCTGTCGTTCTGGCAGCTCAGCGACGTGATCGCGCCTTCCCTGATTTTGGGTCAGGCCATTGGTCGCTGGGGAAACTTTTTCAACTCAGAAGCATACGGAGCACCTACTAATTTGCCCTGGAAGCTGTTCATTCCTCTGGCCAACCGACCGCCGGAACTGCGCCAGTTCGAATATTTCCATCCTACTTTTCTCTACGAGTCGCTGTGGAACCTAGGTGTGTTTGCCCTCTTACTGTGGCTGTTTTTCTGGGGCTTGAGAGCGCCTCAAAAGTTTAGAGCGGGCACGCTGTTCTTGGTTTATCTGATTGCCTATAGCGCCGGTCGGGTGTGGATAGAAGGACTGCGAACCGATAGCCTAATGTTTGGACCAATCAAGATGGCGCAGTTCGTGAGTTTAGTGGGAATTGCGATCGGTAGCGCTGGGCTGATATGGACCTATGGCTTGGGTAAGCGCCTACCCGACACAGTCCCACCGAGACAGATACAAGCAGAATAAAAAAGACTGATGGCGGCTGAGGCCAGAAAGCTAAAGCAAAAAGCCAAAGAAAAAGCCCCAGCGGTCAAAAAGACCTTTGGGGCTCGGAATCAGGGTGCATCTACATACCAAGATGCAGGATTTCTGGACTGTCTTATAAGTTTCACTCCTACCTTTATTCAGTCTTCAAAAAATAGCCGATGATGATAGTGAATTGATGAATACTAGCGCTATACACAAATTTTACTTGATACTAATTAACGCTTTTGTCAATCAGTTCTAGTATCTTTTTAGACCTCACTTTTCCAAGGTTTGCATGAATTCTCCGACTCTTTCTACCCCGCTTGCTCCGGCTGTCTATATTGTTGGAGCCGGTCCGGGAGACCCGGAGTTGCTAACAGTTAAGGCGCAGAGACTGATTGCTCAAGCTGATGTATTGGTCTATGCCAATTCTCTGGTGCCTGCTCAAGTGCTTCAGTCGGCTCGTGCGGACGCTGAGAAGATTGCTACTGCGAAGATGACGCTCGAAGCGATCGCACCTTTGATGATCGAACGGGTGCGTGCAGGCAAGTCCGTAGTCAGACTCCACTCTGGCGATCCTAGCCTCTACAGCGCCATTCACGAGCAGATGCTCAGACTCAGTGAAGCAGCTGTTCCGTTTGAAGTGATCCCTGGCATCAGCGCGTTTCAAGCGGCGGCAGCTAAGCTGCAAGTAGAGCTAACAATTCCTGCCCAGGTGCAGAGCATCATTCTGACCAGAATTAGCGGACGGACGCAGGTGCCCGAGGCGGAAGAACTAGCTGGCCTCGCTGCGCATAAAACCAGTCTGTGCTTGTATCTGAGCGCTCGACACATTTCCGAAGCTCAAGCGCAGCTAATGACCCACTATCCAACAGATACGCCAGTGGCAATCTGCTTTCGGGTGGGATGGCCAGATGAACAGATCAAGGTGGTGCCGCTCTCGCAACTGGCTAAAGTAAGTCAGGCAGATGATCTGGTACGGACAACGCTGTATATTATTTCTCCGGCCCTGGCGAATCGAGCGGCGATTGAGCTAGGCAATAAACCAGAACTGAGGGAAGAACAAGCGGTGCGATCGCGTCTCTACAACCCCACTCACGATCACTTATTTCGGCCAGCTGGTCACGAACTAGCCGGTCATGAACCAGCCAGTCAGCGAGTCAGTCAAGAACAGGAGAGTGCCAAACGATGATTTATCTAGTATCTGTTTGGAGCGATCGTATTCAGGCAGAATTAGCCTACACCGCTCTCGAATCGGCCAGCATCACTATGGACAAAGTAAACATACTAGGCAGAGGCTTTAAGTCTGCCGACGACTATGGCTTGATTGATCCTAGAGACGAGTCCTGGAAGCAGGTCAAGCGCATGGCCACCTGGATTATGCCCTTCGGTTTCGTCGGTGGCTTTTCCTTCAACGCCATCACGGGTCTCAACACCTTTCCTTGGGCAGGCACCGTGGGTAACCAAATCATCGGCGGTATCTTGGGCGCACTTGCAGGAGGCATGGGCAGCTTCTTTATCGGTGGCGGTACTGGTAGCTTTGGAGGTGATGCTCTCTCTTATCGCAACCGACTCGACGCCGGTAAGTATCTGGTTGTCGTTGAAGGCTCAGAAGCGCTGATCTCGCAAGCTAGTCAAATTATGCGTCCCTTACGCCCTGAAAATATACAGGGCTACACGGAACCCGGCATACGATCCTCGTCTACATGAGCAGGTATATGACTAAGATCTAATCGACGCCTGTCTATAGATCTTTCATTGATAAATCTTCCACCTACAAATTCTCATTACTAAATTCTGATTATTAGACTACTCGTTGGTCAAATCCCAACCACTTATCAATCGTAAGTCTTACCAAGTATCATAAAAGCGAAACTCGTAGTCGTTATGAGTTCTGCTTTCTGCTTTCTGCCTATTTAATTACCAAAGGTCCCTATGAGTGTGTCAGCCTCTGTAAAACCATCAATCGCCAGCGCCAGCAATCCACTACTGATTGGCAAAGGCTTGCCTCCCTTCGGTGATATCGAGCCTCAGCACGTTGTCCCAGGCATCGAGCAGCTACTAGTCTCACTTCAAGCCTCGCTCTCGGCTATCGAAGCCGACATCGAAGCCAGCTCATCTGGAGCAAACCCAACCGCTCCAACTTGGGAAACCCTGGTCGAACCGCTCACGGCCATTACTGAAAAACTAAGCTGGAGCTGGGGCATCATTGGCCACCTGATGGGCGTCAAGAACAGCCCTGAACTGCGCGAAGCTTATGAAAGCGTTCAACCTGCGCTGGTCCAGTTCTCGAACCAGATCGGGCAAAGTCAGGCAGTCTACAACGCGATCAAGCAGCTTCAATCAAGCATAGCTGCCGAGTCGCTAGCGCCTGCTCAGCAGCGCATTATCGAGTCTGCCCTGCGCGATGCGGAGCTTTCAGGCGTTGGCCTTTCAGGAGAGCGCAAAGAAAAGTTCAATCAGATTCAGCAATCGCTAGCGGAGCTTTCCACCCAGTTTTCCAACCATGTTCTAGATGCTACTAAAGCCTTTAGTCTGACCCTAAGCGAGAAAGAAGAGATCGCTGGGCTGCCGCCAAGCCTGCTTAGCCTTGCTGCCCAAGCCGCTAGAGATGCCGATGAAAAAGATGCGACTGCCAAAGCCGGCCCGTGGCGGATCACGCTCGATATGCCTAGCTATATTCCTTTCTTGCGTCACGCTCAGCGGCGCGACTTGAGAGAGCAGCTCTATCGGGCTTTCGTTACTCGAGCCTCGACCGGAGATCTGAACAACGCGCCTTTGATTGAGAAAATTTTGGACCTGCGGCAGCAGCAGTCGGAGCTACTGGGATTTAGCAACTACGCGGAACTGAGCCTGGCACGCAAAATGGCTCCTTCTGTTGCGGCAGTAGAAGAGCTGATGGAAGAGCTGCGATTGGCTAGCTATGAAGCGGCTCAAAAAGAGATTGAAGCGATCGAGACATTCGCAAGGACGCACGATCTAGAATTCACTGAGCTCAAGCAGTGGGATTTGCCTTTCTGGATGGAGCGGATGCGCGAGCAGCAGTTCGATCTAAACGATGAGGCGCTGCGTCCTTATTTCTCGCTGCCTAATGTTTTGCAAGGGCTCTTTGGACTAGCTGAGCGTCTTTTCAATATCACTATTACGGTGGCTGATGGCAACGCGCCTACTTGGCACAAAGATGTGCGCTATTTTCAGGTGACTGATAGCACTACCCAGGAAACGATTGCCCATTTCTATCTAGATCCGTACAGTCGGCCTGCGGAAAAGCGAGGGGGTGCCTGGATGGACGAGTGCATCGTTCGTGCAAAGGTGACAGACCTAGATGGCTCGCAGATTCGGCTGCCGGTTGCCTACCTAGTCTGCAACCAGTCTCCGCCTGTTGACGGTAAGCCTAGCCTGATGACATTCCGTGAGGTCGAGACGCTTTTCCATGAGTTTGGTCATGGGCTACAGCATATGCTCACTAGTGTGGACTATGCTGGCGCGGCTGGTATTAACAACGTGGAATGGGATGCGGTAGAGCTGCCTAGCCAATTTATGGAGAACTGGTGCTATGACCGGGATACGCTCTTTGGTATGGCTCAGCACTATGAAACCGGAGAGGCACTGCCTGAAGCAGACTATCAGAAGCTGCTGGCGGCGCGTCACTTTATGACGGGCAATGCGATTTTGCGTCAGGTTAATTTTGGCTGGGTGGATATGGCGCTGCACGCTGACTACAGCAAGGATGGCGATGAGTCGGTTTGGGATGTGCGCGATCGCATTGCCGAAAAAACCACCGTCATGCCGCCGCTGCCTGAGGACGCCGCTCTATGCAGCTTCGGCCACATTTTTTCTGGCGGATATGCAGCTGGCTACTACAGCTATTTCTGGGCCGAAGTGCTCAGTGCCGATGCTTTCTCCGCCTTTGAAGAAGCAGGCTTGGAAAACAAAGCAGAAGTTGCCGCCATCGGTCGAAAGTTTCGAGATACCGTCCTCTCACTGGGGGGCAGTCGCCATCCAATGGAAGTGTTTAAGACTTTTAGAGGAAGAGAGCCCAGTACTCAGGCCCTGCTACGTCATCGAGGACTAGTCGCCGCGTGAACCACAGGCGCATGAATCATTTCCGTAGGGGCACTGCATGCAATGTCCCTACGGGAACACAGGCTTCTTGAGGAAATCGACTCTTCGTGAATCCAGCAATCAGCCATTTCAGTGATGCTACGGAGATTGCAGTCGTTCTACTGATGGTTGCAGCCCGTCATGTATCGTGTTGTAAGTACAAATACCGACTGCGAATCGAGCAAGCGATCGTGTTTCTACGCAAACAAGTATCAACGCAAATTGTTAGATTTGTGTTTAAAGCACTGCCTTACAGAACGTGCCTCACAAAGCGCCTCACTAAAGCGTAAGTGCTTTCACTCGTTTGCTAGCTAGAGGACTCTAGCTGGGTGCCCACCGTATCCTCGCCTGCTCATGTCTGATCTACAAGCGCCACCCTCTTTGACAAATATCGTTGTTTGGTACGGACCTGACACTACAGGTACTGAACCTATAAATAATCAATTCGAATTGATATTACAGACAATCGTCGACAAAGGCTGTGATTTGACCACGACCAGGCAATTTGATCAAACGATAGCGGCTATGACTGAGCAAGCGCCGGACCTATTGCTGATTCATTTGCAAACATCAGGTGAGCAAGGCTATCGTCTTTGTCAAGCGCTTCGACAGCAGGCGATCGCGCCGCATCTGCCTATTGTCTTTGTCGGTACTAGAGGCACTAGCCACGAATGGGTGAAGGCTCTAGGCTGCGGCGGCAACGACTATTTACAGCTGCCAATTACAGCTGAGGAATGCTGGCTGAGACTAGAACGCCATCTTGTCAGCGCGCGGATGGTCCGCCGATTGCAGGCAGACCAAATCAGTTTGACCCAAAAACTTGGGGAGTACACTCGCGTCTTAGCACAACAGGAAGCGCTCAAAGCCTCACTTGCAAAGGAAAATCAGGCGCTACAGCAGTTAGCTTTTATAGATGGGCTGACACAGGTGGCTAATCGCCGCAGCTTCAATCAAAATATTGTAAAACGTTGGGAAGAAGCCAGAAAGAAAAGACAGCGAATCTCGCTTTTACTATGCGATATCGACTACTTCAAACGCTACAACGACACCTACGGTCACCTGGCTGGTGATGCTTGCCTACAGGCGGTGGCGGTTGCTATGCAGCAAGGCGCACACCGACATCACGATCAGGTCGCTCGCTATGGGGGAGAAGAGTTTGCGATTCTGCTGCCCAATACAGATGCTGAAGGGGCTCAAAAGGTCGCCATAGCGGTTCAAGAAGAGATTGCCAGGGCTCAAATTCCTCACCAGGGGTCTTTGATCAAGCCATTCTTGAGCATAAGTATCGGTATCTCTACCCTTCGCCCGACTCAGTCTGAGTATTGTAATTATGAGGCGCTGATTAAGGGCGCGGATGATGCGCTGTACAACGCTAAATTGCAGGGACGCGATCGCACTGTTCTAAACACCGCCCAGCATAAACAGCTTGCTGCCGAGAAAACAGCTAAGACTGGGCAAAAATCCACTAGCTTCAAAGAAAGTCCGCTGCGCAAAAAAGTACTGCTTCGAAGCCGCAGATAGTCAAAACAAATTTTTCCAACTCACATAGATTGTCAACTCTATGATTTTCTGAAGGGAAAGATCACAAAGCAGCCAAACTGGTACCGCGACAGTAGACTATAGCGGCGTGCAGATGCATACTCTAAGCGGTTCGAGCAATTGGTATGGTGAGCTGATTGACCAGAGCTACAGAGCGTTACAACGGTAGACCATCGCAGCAGCAGCGCCGTTACGGAGGCAGATCTATAACTTGTGCCAAATAGCAATTCCACAGCTAGCTCTCAGCCGGCCTCTCGAGAACCGTCACGTCATGAGCTACGAGAATTGGTGCGATCGCAGCTCCAAGTCCTGTTAGAGCAGGACAACTTCCGGGGAGCCAAAGCGCTGCTAGTGCCAGTACAGCCCGCCGACATTGCCGAAGCGATCGAAGGACTGCCCGATACCATGCAGGCGATCGCCTTCCGTCTGCTGTCCAAAGACGAAGCTATCGAAGTCTATGAAAACCTCGACTCCCCTGTTCAGCAATCCTTAATCGAAGAATTTAAGCGTCAAGACCTAATCGACATTGTCGACAAAATGTCCCCTGACGATCGGGCTAGACTATTTGACGAGCTGCCTGCCAAGATTGTTCGCCGCCTGCTAGAACAGCTCAGCCTTCAAGAGCGTCAGGCCACTGCGCTGCTGCTTGGCTACGGAGCCCAGACTGCAGGCCGGATCATGACGCCGGAGTATGTCGCGCTCAAGGAAAACTGGACCGTCGGCAGAGCCCTAGACCACATTCGAGCCCAGGCTGAACTCAGCGAAACCGTCTACTACGTCTTTGTCACCAACTATGCCCGTCAGCTTACTGGCATCCTGTCGCTGCGTCAGCTGGTCTTAGGTCAGGCGGAACAGACCATCGGCGAGATTATGACCCGCGAAGTCGTCTCTGTCCAAACCAGCACTGACCAAGAAGAGGTCGCTCGAGTGATCCAGCGCTATGACTTCCTCGCCGTGCCGGTCGTAGACACAGAAAATAGACTCGTTGGTATCATCACCGTAGACGACGTGATTGACATTTTAGAAGAAGAGGCCACCGAAGATATTTACACCTTGGGGGGCGTTCAGTCGGGCGGTGAAAACTATTTTCAAAGCAATTTATTAGATGTGGCCCGAAAGCGAGTCGTTTGGCTATCAGTACTACTCATTACCAATACGGTGACTGCTGCTGTCATTCAATCTCAGCAAGATATCCTACAAAAGGTCGTTGTCCTAGCTTCGTTTATTCCGCTATTGATTGGAACAGGTGGCAACGTCGGTGCCCAGTCCTCTACGGTGGTCATCCGGGGTCTCAATACCGACGAACTCAAGATTAAGGATGCAGCTACTGTTATTCGTCGAGAGGCGGTAGCAGGTGCCTTCTTAGGACTGATGTTGGGAATTGTGGTGACGGGATGGGCCTATGTGCTTCAAGGTGGAGAGCCATCGAACTTGCCGGTTGCGCTAACGGTTGGGATCTCACTAATTGGGATTTCGGTGCTAGCTTCTAGTGCAGGGGCGGCGCTGCCTTTCCTGTTTCAGTCTTTGGGCTTAGACCCGGCGCTGATGTCGGCCCCTTTTATTACAACTGTCGTCGATGTTTTAGGCGTTTTGATCTACCTCAACCTAGCTCGCCATATTCTGAGGATATAGCCTGAGGATTTAGTCAAGAACGTTAATGAATCAGGTAGATTTGATATAGTTTCTACAGATGTGAGAGATTCCACATATATTGACCAGTACGTGCGCTGGCGGATTGAGTGAGCTGTGCTGCAAAAATTCAAGCAAGACATTAAAAATGACTTGATCGCTGGGTTAGTCGTCATTATCCCTTTGGCGACCACGATTTGGCTGACGATCAACGTAGCGACCTGGGTGGTGCGCTTTCTAACTCGCGTTCCCAATCGCCTTAATCCTTTTACTGAGCTCAATCCTTTCTTAGGGTATTTGATTAACTTGACCGTTGGATTTTCAGTGCCGCTGCTGGCGATTTTGCTGATTGGTCTAATGGCTAGGAACTTTGCGGGACGGTGGCTGCTAGATTTAGGCGAGCGGATTGTTCAATCTATTCCGCTGGCAGGCTCGGTCTACAAGACACTTCAGCAGCTGATTCAGACTATTTTTCAAGATTCTAAGACTCGGTTTCGCCGGGTGGTACTAATCGAGTATCCGCGCCGAGGACTGTGGGCGATCGCGTTTGTCACGGGCGCTGCCGTTACCGAAACCCCCGGCAAAATGCTCAGCGTTTTTATACCCACAACACCTAATCCCACCAGCGGCTGGTACTCCGTTGTTTCAGAAGACGATATCCTCAACCTTTCTATCTCTGTAGAAGATGCCTTCAAGGTGCTGCTCTCTGGCGGTATCGTCGGCCCGAACCTAGCCGCTGAAATTCCGGCTAATCGCATTCACGGCACCGAGACGAAACTTCACGCACCTGCTTCATCGCTGCCGACTGAAACCGTGATGGTGCAGCCTCAGCCGCTCAGCCCCACTATCGATGAAAGCTGAGTCGAAGACGACCGATCGGCAATCCTTCTTAGTTCTTACTCTAGACGTTCAAAGATGAGCGTTCAAAGAAAGGCTGATAGAATGGCTGAACTTCAAGCTTGATGGTACGGAATGAAAGCGCGCTCTATTGCTCGTGAATTGGCTCTTCTAGGCATTAGCCAGCTCACCGACAACCTCTCAAAAAGGCAAACTTCACCTAGACGTACCCCGGCTGACTACTCTGCAAAACAGCTAGATGGACTGCTGCTCAAGGCGATGACGGCGCTAGCAGCCGACGCTAGAGAAGGTATAGAGACCGCTGAAGGTGAATTGCAGCGTAGCGAAAGGTTGATCTTGGAAAGTGAGACTCGCACGGTTGATGCGGCTGCGGTGCGATCGCGTATCCAACCAGCCATTCCCTTAGTCGAAACGGCGATCAATCAAGTGGGAGAAAAATTAGAGCTGCTGATGTTCGTGCAGCCAGAAAATAAAAAAGAGATGACAGCGGTTCGCCAGTCATTAGAGTCTGCTGCGAAAAGCGTAGAACGAGCGGATCAGCTGCTAAAAGAGTACGAGCAAAAGGCGGCGGATATTGAGGAAGTGCGATCGCAAATTCAAAACGCGATCATTACCGCTAAAATCACCATTGCAAAGCTGAAGACTATACTCGATCCCAAGCAGCTCGCCGAGCTACTCAGCCGCGAAGAGGTCCGCAGCTATGCCCGTGAGCTATTGGACAGTTGGATCAAACATCAAAAAGCCATCGACATCCAGCTCAACGATGCGATGGAAAAGTGGAGTATTCACCGTCTTGCCCGAGTCGATAGAGACATCCTACGGCTCGCCATGATCGAAATCATGTACATGGACATGCCCAAAAAAGTCGCCATTGACGAAGCCATCGAAATGGCTAAACGCTACAGTGATGAAGAGGGCTATCGCTTTATTAACGGGGTGTTGCGCCGTACGACTGATAAGCTAGAAGAGGCATAACAATCGCTTTAGATTGAGTGCAAAAGTTACATACACACAAGTGAGTCTAGGGTAATGGCAGCTTTCAACTGGTTTCGACGCAGCTATGAGGAACCAGAAGAACCCAAAGAGGAAGCACAACCAGCTGAAGCAGAAAAGCAAGAAGAAACCCCAGTTAGTTCAGACGACTATCTGAACTGGGCGAAGGCCGCTTATCAAAATATTCAAGCTCGTCAGGGACCAAAAACTGACGACGAAACCGCTGCCGATCAGACCGATCAGGTAGAGGAAGATTCAGCATCGCAGGAAGTCGCTGAAGAGACGACTGCTGAAGAAGTTATTTCTGAAGAAGTTGTTCCTGAAGAAACGATTCCTGAAGATACGCCGATTGAAACCCCCGAACCGGCAGCGCTAGTAGCCCCTGCTGTAGACGATGAGCCCGAGGAAGCCTCTCAACCTACAGCGGAAACTGAAGCCAGTTTAGAAGAGTCTAGTTTAGAAGAAGCCAATCTAGAAGAAGTCGCTCCAGAAGCAGAGGCCGAAGATAATACCAGCTCTGAAGAACAGCCTGCTGCCGCACAGCCTTTTTGGGCCGCACAAGCCCAAGCTGAAAGAGAAGCCCGATTGGATCGGCTGCAAGCTGAAGCGATCGCAGAACCCGAACCTGAGCCAGCGCCCGCTCCGCCTGAGCAAAAGTTCGTCCCGCTCGATATTGACCTAGACGAAGCCTTTCTCTGGTCAGCTGAAGTTCTTGCCTCCCAAGGCCGCCGCCCCGACCAAATTTCCCTAGAAGAAATTACCTGGCTCAACAAACTTCGCCAGGGTCTTGATAAAACCCGCCGTGGACTCGTCAACCAGCTAAAGGCCATCGTCGGCCAAGGACCGCTCAACGAAGCAGCCGTCGACGAAATTGAGGCCCTGCTGCTCCAAGCCGATGTCGGCGTAGCCGCTACCGACAAAATCATCTCTGCTCTCCAATCTAGACTCAGAGAAGAAACCCTGCCTCCAGAACAGGCCATCAACTACCTAAAATCGCTGCTGCGCGACATGCTAGAGAAGCCGCTTCAGGGTAAGCACAATCTCACCTTCACGCCCGAAAAAGGCAAGCTCAGCATTTGGCTGATGACCGGCGTCAACGGCGCAGGCAAAACCACCACCATTGGCAAACTCGCTCACATCGCCACAAAATCAGACTTCAAATGTCTAATTGGTGCTGCCGACACATTCCGCGCCGCCGCTGTCGAGCAGGTCAAAATCTGGGGAGAGCGTAGCGGCGTAGAAGTCATTGCTAACCCCGGCCAAAACACCGATCCTGCCGCTGTCGTTTTCGATGCTATCAGCGCCGCCAACTCCCGCGACATTGAACTGCTGCTAATCGACACCGCTGGACGACTGCAAAATAAAAAGAACCTAATGGACGAACTCTCTAAGGTTCGTAAAATCATCGATAGAAAAGCGCCTGATGCCAATGTTGAATCTTTGCTCGTCCTTGATGCCACCCTGGGACAGAACGGACTGCGGCAGGCTCAAGTCTTTGCAGAAGCGGCCCAGCTCAGCGGTGTTGTCCTTACGAAGCTCGACGGCACGGCTAGAGGCGGCGTTGCTTTAGCGGTTGTAGAACAGCTTGGTCTACCCATCCGTTTCATCGGCGCAGGTGAAGGTATAGAAGATCTGCGTCCTTTCTCCAGCTACGAATTCATTGAAGCCTTGCTCAGCGGTTGAGCGAACGTCTTTTTTGTAGCTGTCTCACTACAATTAATACCAATCTAAAACACCTGATTCCACTCATAGACAGAATATTCTGTCCAGATTCCGTTCTGCCAATAGGGATCGCCTTCCACCAGCTGGCGCACCGTCGCCTCATTCTCAGCTTCATAAGTGCCAAGTACCTTCGTGTTGTCCATCGTTGGCCCTAGCGCGGTTAGCAGTCCCTTTTCTTTCTGCTCTGTCAGTCCCTTTAGATGTGCCTCACGGTAGGGACCGCGTTTCTCTAATGCCCCTTTGCAGTAGCTGCCCCACATCACAAACTTAGCCATAAACTATCAACCTGTAGATTTCTAGTTCCTTATCAAATCACACAATCTCAAACGCTGTGCCGTAGGTTTGCAAAAGATCGCAGGTCGTGTGGTCTACCACATTGGTATCGCTCAATTCCAGGTTGTAAAAGTTGATCGTTTCATCGTCAAAATAAGGACCCGCGTGCCAGGTACCAACCTCAAGTTTGACAAAGCAGTTCCCTGGAATTTCAAATACCTTGATGTCTTCTGGATGCGGCTGAGGTCTCTCATCCGGTGGTGCGACCCCTAGAAACCAGGTGCGCCCCTCTAGAGCGCCTAAACATTGCGTACAGCCGCTATGGCGAGTAATTGTGTGAAACCTGCGTCCGCGTTGATGCAAGGCCATGATATAAAAGCGCGGCGTGCCTCCACTTAGCTGTAGTTGAGCGTCTCGCAAATTAAATGCGACATCGTCGGGCTGTGGCAGTATCAGCTGCCCGAAGGGGCGAAACGCCTCAGCCGTGATCGGGATCGCCTGAATTGAGCGAGCAGTGGCTGTGTTGACCATAGGGTTTTACAGGTTTTAGAACAAGGCGACATCATCACGAAGTTATAAGCTTTATCGTCAAAGCCTATCGTTATTATTCTAGAAAACGGATAATCATATCTTCTGCTCACACTTTTCCTTAAAAGCGATTTTTTCATGGACGACAAACTAATGCTGATGATTCCGGGGCCTACTCCGGTCCCAGAGAAAGTATTGCTGGCAATGGCTAAGCATCCGATTGGGCATCGCAGCGGTGAATTCAGTCAGATTATCGCAGAGACAAATGCCAATTTGAAATGGCTCTTCCAGACCAAAAACCATGTGCTGGCGCTGACTGCAAGCGGTACCGGTACGGTGGAAGCCGCGATTATCAACTTTTTGAGTGCGGGCGATCGCGTCTTAGTTGGCAGTAATGGCAAGTTTGGTGAACGGTGGGTTCAAATCGCCAACGCTTATGGCCTAGACGTTCAAGCGATCAAAGCCGAATGGGGCACCCCGCTCAATCCAGACGACTTTGAAAAAGAGCTAACTGCCGACAGCGAAAAGAAAATCAAAGCTGTTATCATCACCCACAGCGAGACCTCTACAGGCGTTCTCAACGATCTAGAGGCCATCAACAAACTCGTTAAAGACCACGGTGAAGCGCTGATCATTGTCGATGCAGTCACTAGCCTTGGTTCATACAACATTCCTGTCGACGACTGGGGAATCGATGTCATTGCCTCAGGTTCCCAGAAAGGCTTCATGCTGCCACCGGGGCTAGGCTTTGTCGCGGTCAGTGATAAGGCGTGGAAAGCGTATGAAAGCGCTACTTTGCCTAAGTTCTATCTAGATCTGGGCAAATATCGTAAGGCGGCGGACAAGGACAGCACGCCCTTTACCCCACCCGTTAATCTCTACTTCGGCATGAAAGTTGCCCTAGAGATGATGAAAGCAGAAGGGTTAGACAGCATCTTTGCGCGTCATAGTCGCCACAAAGAGGCCGCTCGCGCAGCGATGAAGGCGTTAGGTTTACCGCTGTTTGCACCGGATACTCATGCGAGTCCAGCGGTTACCTCTGTAGTGCCTGAGGGTGTCGATGCCGAGAAAATTCGTTCGGTGATGAAGAACCGTTTTGATATTGCCTTAGCAGGCGGTCAAGATCACATGAAGGGCAAGATGTTTCGGATGGGACATTTGGGATTTGTGTGCGATCGCGATCTTCTCTGCGCCGTCAGCGCCCTAGAAGCCACCCTCACAGAACTAGGTCACGAAGTCCCAGCCAGTGGCGTCGCCGCCGCCAGCGAAAAGCTTCAGTAACCCGAAGCCATAGCTCAGACTAAAACAAAAGCGATGGCTCTACAAATTAGAACCATCGCTTTTAGCGTTTCACAATACACGATCAGATCAGTCTCTTTAGACAAGCAAAAGACAAGCAAATGAAAGACAATCTCGAAGGCCGATCAAAATAGGTTTAGGAATCTAAAGAAACCAGCAAACGGACTCACGACCGTGCTAATCACATCAGACGCTGTGGCCAAACCGCTCCGATTTACAATTACCACATCATTGTTTCTCAGCAGCGGATTGTTCTCTTCGCTCAACCCCTGCGCAAAATCCACTGCGATCGCACTCCGGCTGACCGTGCCATCTTCATTAATGCGCACCAGCTCAGCAGTGCCACGACTCGCCCGTTTATTAAAGCCGCCCGCTGCCAAAATCGCCTGACTCAACGGTGTATTTGGCTGAAGCCGCACAGTTCCTGCATCTTGTACCTCTCCTACCACATTCACCTGAATCGTATCAGGTGAGAAACTAGCCGCCGCTAGCTGTCCTGTTTCTTGAGGCGTAACTTCTGTTGCCAGTGGAACAAACACTGTATCCCCTTCCTGCAAAATTGCGTCTTGCTTTAGATCACCCGCTTCCAGCAGCTTCCACAGATCCACCTCAAACACCTGTGAGGCACCAGAGCGGGTAGGTCGTACTACCTGCACCTTCCGCACATTGGCCTGCGGCTTAATACCGCCAGCTACCTGAATTGCTCGCGTCACCGTTGTTGGTGTACTTCCATTCGTCGAACTTGTTGTTCCATTCTCCTGTGCTACCCCACTTCGCAGAGTGTACGGGCCTGGGCGATAAACCTCACCAATGATTGCAACATTAATCGGTTGATTCACATTTGAGGCAAAGCTCGCATCTACCAACAGAGCTGCGTTTTCTAGAGGCACTAGCGTTGTTGGAATAAAAATAGAATCACCGTCACGCAGCACCAGATCCTGATTGAGATTTCCGGTTTCAATCACTTCCCAAAGGTCTACCAGGACAGTCTGTTGGCCGCCATTCGCGATCGCCCGTCGCACCTCTACTTGAGACAGATTAGCCGACTGCGTAATCCCGCCCGCCGTCTCAATTATCTGACTCAGCCTAGAAAACTGAGTATTGCCCTGCTCCACCGTGTAAGAACCAGGCCTGGCCACCTCACCAGCAATACCCACCTGCAAAGGTCTACGGTTCACTAAGCTAACAGTCGTCACCGGTCGCTTTAGATACTGCTCGTATCGATTAGAAACAGCCGCAGCCGCAGCTTCTAGACTTAGTCCGCTAACCTCCACTTTGCCAACCAAAGGAAGATTCAAAGTCCCATCCACTAGAACCTGACTTTCACCGCTGTAGTCAGGCACCCTAAAAATATCTATCCGGACAACATCGCCTGCACCTAGCGTATAGGCAGACGCGGCAACAGGTTCAGGTGCAGAAACCGCCGTATCCAACGCGGGAATCATTTCGGCTGCTATTGATCTGTGCGGTAGCGCTCCCATACTCAATATCGCTAGCAAACCAAGAACTGCCGTATCGAGACGGCTAAAGAGTTTAGAAGTCATAAAGCCTGCATTGAAATAGACAACTACTGCTGAACAATCACCTAGACCGAAAATCTATCGCCAAGGAAGCCGCAAATAAACAACTGCATGATTTAGCGTGTATCGCTTTACTGCTAATACTCTTCCCAAATCAAAATTAGATGATACATCTTCAAAAAACTAGGGAAAGATATGCGCAGAAATCTAATTTTTGGGCTGTGCAGTAGGGTTTTCACTTCTGTTGATAGTCCAAACCCTAGCGATCTACCCGTGCAGCAAAGTCTGTGCAGTAAAGTCATTCAGTAAGGAACTTATATGGTGAATATTGTCTAGCAGAAGGTTCTAGCTAATCTGTTTTGTCTAAATTGCCTTTGGATCTTAGAAGTGCATCAGAGCTGTGTCTGTTTCTACCTAAAAGATGTTTGATGAGCCCGTAAAGTGGTCTCATTTTGAGCTAAGTATGTTGGATCAGCAGCAAACTTAGAGAGAGTATTTATCTTGTGATAACGAGCCAGTATGAAATTGAAACTGCCCAATGCTGTTCGCGCTTTAATAAAGACAACTAGCTATTGGCAAGAAAATCGTCTAATTCTAAGAGAGCTAAAGCACATTCGTCAGATTGTAGTGCTGGCAATTGGCTTTACCCTAGTGGCAGCTTTCTTCGAAGGGATTATAGTAGGCTTCATTGCTGCATTTCTACAAGGGCTTACCAACCCCGAAGAGCCACCTCTTCAAACTGGTCTTGTCTGGTTTGATAGCTCAGTGTTAGCAACCGAAGCTACCGCTGTAGAAAGGCTCTATCGGCTTTCTGGACTGTTGCTTTTAGGTGTATGGCTAAAGTCCGGGTTCGATTATTTGGGAAGTATCTATTCTAAGCAAGCCTCTTTGAGTTTGGTGGACCGCCTACGCCGAAAGATTTTTGACCAGTTAGAAAGCTTGAGCTTAAGCTTTTATTCGACCGCTAATCCTGGCGCACTAATCAGCACGGTTAGAGGAGAGGTCAATCAAGTTCAGCAGGCGTTCAACGTTCTCTCTAGCTTTATTGTTCACGGCTCTAAATTGCTGGCCTATTTGATATCAATGCTGTTGTTGTCCTGGCAGCTTTTTTTGACTTCGGTCCTGGTATTTGGATTGATGTCTGTTGGCTTGACCTCGCTGACTGCTCGAGTTAAAGAAGCTAGCTTTGAGGTGCCAAAAGCTAATAAAGCGTTTACTACCAGCGCTCTTTCGTTTATCAATGGCATACGTACGGTTCATGCTTCAGGTACACAGGAGTTTGAACGCAGCCGCTATTATGTTGCAACGCGTAAAGTCTACAAGTCTCAGATTGTGTTGATTAAGCTTGCTGCACTGGTGCAGCCAATCGTTGAAGGATTGGGGGCTACGCTGCTAGTGGGTATGGTAGTGGTGTCGTATGGTTTACTAATTTCCACGGGGCGACTGAAAGCAGCTGAGCTACTGACGTTCTTGTTTGTGCTGATTCGAACGACGCCGTTGGTATCATCGCTCAACGGAATTCGAGTAGGTTTTATCTCGTCTCAAGGATCTTTGGGGGCGGTTACCGATCTGTTGCGACGTGATGATAAGCCCTACTTTGACGATGGGAAAAAGCTGTTTGCAGGTTTGCAATGCTCAATAGATTTTGAGTCGGTCGACTTCTCGTACAATCCTGGTGACCCTGTATTACACGATATCACGCTGTCGATTAGGCATGGGGAAACAACAGCTCTAGTGGGATCTTCGGGAGCAGGTAAAACAACTTTGGCAGATTTGCTACCTAGATTTTACGACCCGTCGCGAGGCCGCATTCTTGTTGATGGAGTGGATCTGCGCGAGTTCAAAATCAACTCGCTGCGACGGAAAATGGCAATTGTAAGTCAGGATACATTTATCTTTAACGCTACGGCTAGAGAGAATATTATCTACGGTGCTGAGGTGGCTAGTGACGAAGATGTTTATGAGGCTGCGCGAATGGCGAACGCATTGGGCTTTATTGAGGATCTACCATTAGGATTTGAGACAGTACTAGGCGATCGCGGTGTGCGATTGTCTGGTGGGCAAAGGCAGCGGATTGCGATCGCGCGTGCCCTGCTACGCAACCCAGAAATTTTAATTTTAGATGAGGCTACAAGCGCCTTGGACTCAGTAACGGAGAACTTAATTCAGGAATCGCTGGAGAAGTTGTCGAAAGGGCGAACGGTGATTGCGATCGCCCATCGACTATCAACAATTTCTAACTCTGACAAAATAGTTGTGATGGATGAAGGGAAAATTGTCGAGCAGGGAAGCTACAAAGACTTGATCTGTGCGCGTGGAAAGCTATGGAAATATCACCAAATGCAGTGCCGAACCTAAGAGGATAAGCCTTCTGTTTACGGCAAAACCTACTTCAGAAGTATTATTTCAAATGGAACATACAAGCTAACTCAACTCTGCTAAATGGCAGTATTGAATTTAAAGTGTGCTTTTTGAATGAAGGCATCCGCAAGATTAGTTAATACTCTGAGATGGCAGCGATGCCAGTTCTATTGTTTCGAACATTAAAAAGTCTATGGTTGTAGCTTCATGCTCAGAAATAGAGAGGACTAATTCGCTCAGACAAAGACACAGAAATAAAAACACATCCAAACCGTTACTGAAAAGGGTCTACGAAATGATTTCGGTTTCTAGCCGATTAAGGTTGAAATTTGCTCGCTTGATCTCAAAGGTAGTTACTCATGTAGATTCTGTAGCTTGTGCCGATCTAAAGCTAGGAATCATTGAGAAGCTTAAGATTTGCGGTAGAGGAGTGCATTTTCAAGGGTGGGTCAAAGTTGTATTTCCAGAAAATATTGAGCTTGGCAACAATGTAATAATCGGCAATAATGCGTATACAGATGCAAGAGGCGGTCTGATTATTGGGGACAATACCCGCATAAGCAGAAACTTGGTACTCCATACATCTATTCGTAACTACGAAAGTACGCGCTTATCTTACGACGATAGCTATCGTTTAAAGTCAGTAGTTATCGGTAGTAACGTCTGGATTGGAACTAGTGTCGTCATAATTCCGGGAATTAAAATTGGAAGCGGCGCAATTATTGGTGCCGGAACGGTTGTAAGCAAGACCGTGCCTGCTCTTGCGATTGTTGGCAATCAGCAAATACGAATGATTAAGTTCAGAGATGAAGCACGTTACAGAGAGCTCGTTTCTATTAAATCATATGGTGGAATTTCGGGGCGGATGCTGGAGCAAAAAACTAGTGAAAGCTGCATAAGAGAGATTGCACTGATTCTGAATATACAAAGATATGAAAAAGAACCAATTCAAGGTAAAACAACGAATTTTTTTAGTAGGATGTCCTCGTTCTGGCACTACTCTGTTACAGAGTTTTATCGCAGGACATTCACAGGTTATATCTTTTCCGGAGTCTAAGTTTTTTCAAAGACTCGTCTATCCAGGCACTTGGAGAAGCAGGCTAGGAATAGCCTCAGAAAGATCAAGATATCCAACTTCGACCAATTTTGTCAGGATATAGGTTGCCCAGACATGCAGAGCAATCTTCCTCGCAATGCATTTTTTATATACAAACACGCTCAGGTATTTGCAAAAACGTTAGATGCACTAGCGGAAAAAGAAAAAAAGAGTTGTTGGTTAGAAAAAACGCCTGCTCATGTTCAACGTATCCTGCGGAAGAAACCAGTGTTAACCATCTCGGTACTCTTCGGCTATATAGAAAAACTAGTGTCTAAGAATAAGTTCATTCATATCATTCGAGATGGAAAAGATGTAGTAGCTTCTTTGTACAGCGTCAGTCAAAAATATCCCGAAACATGGAACGGTAGTTGGGATGTTGATAAGTGCGTTCAAAGGTGGCTTGGTGACACGCGCATTAGCTACCTTCACGCCTGTAAGCCCAATCATTTAATAGTTAGGTACGAATCTTTGGTTGAAAGCCCTGAATCGGTTATTAGGACAGTCTGCGGCTTTCTAGAGATTCCTTTTGAAAGCACAACAGTTGAGAATCGATCTACAGCTATTAAAGATATAGTACGCGATAGAGAAAAGTGGAAGGGGGCAGTGAGCGGTTCTATCCAAAGAAACAAAAGCACAAAATTTGAAGATATCTTCGACGATCAACAGATAAAGTACATCACGAGCCGACTTAATGTTTGAAAATTAACATCTACTATTCAAAGTCACTGAGGCGTCATGACTATTCCCTTTGTCTCTACAATCATTCCGGTCTATAACGACTCTGTACGCTTAAGAAAGTGTCTTGAGGCGCTAGAACATCAAACTTATACACGTGACTGCTACGAAATTTTAGTTGTTGATAACAACTCAAATGAGAATACGAAGAAAATCGTCGAAGATTTTTCACAGGCACAATATCTTTTTGAGGCATCACCAGGATCTTATGCAGCTCGTAACAAAGGCGTTGTAAGCGCTAGGGGAGAAATTTTCGCTTTCCTCGACTCCGACTGTCTTCCTCAATCCCACTGGCTACAAGAAGGCGTTGATGCCCTTGAAGATAGCCCCGCTGACCTAGCAGGCGGCAAAGTCACCTTCACCTTTTCAGAGCATAGAAGCGCAGCGGAGCTTTACGATTCTGTAACGAACATGCAAATCAAAGACAACATTGAGACTCGTAAAGTCAGCAAAACCGCTAATCTGTTTGCTTACAGGTATGTGTTTGACAAGATTGGATTCTTTCCTGCACATCTTCAGTCTGGTGGTGACGTTATTTGGACTAAGCGAGCAACCGATGCTGGCTTCAAACTAGTTTATGCGCCAACAGCGGAAGTCTTTCACCCAGCGCGTCCTCTATGGGCTTTAATACAAAAACAATACCGCGTAGGGAAAGGCCAGTTTCATATATTGCGGGTTAAAGGGCAAACTATCCCCATCATAGCTAAAGACGCGCTCAAACCACTTCTGAAGCCTCCGTCTGTGGCAAGAGTCAGAGCTTTCAATGAACGTAAAGGTTTAGGGAAAGAATCTAATAGCTTGTTCGCCTTCTGGTTAGTTCATTGGATGTGCCAATCTGCTACGGGCATAGGCCGGTTTAACAAACTTATTCAAGAAGTCTCACCCATAAAACGATGAATCTATACGAAATCATTGTTCAAAGTGCTAACGCTGCACTTTCCCTCCAAAACTTAGAAGATGGGTCTATGCCTCCAGGGCACAACGGTTCTTACCATGATCCTGAAACTCCTGTTCGTAATACTGCTCACTGGCTAATCACATTCCTTAAAGCTTATTCTATCTCTGGAGAAACAAAGTTTCTAAAGGCCGCTAAGAAGGCGGTAACTTACCTTTGCAGCGATGCCGCTCGACCGATGAGAGCAGCTTTCTGGCACCGCAGAAATCCGGAAAAAGACACCTGCAATGGTCTAATTGGTCAAGCTTGGACAATTGAAGCGCTGGTCATCGCCGCGAGAGATCTTGAGAGACCTGATCTAACAGCATTAGCAGAGCAAGTTTTTCTCTTACACCCCCAAGAACAGCCTTACGGTGTTTGGAGACGGGTGAATGCAGACGGTTCGTACCTTGGAGTAGATTCTACTTTTAACCATCAGCTATGGTTCGCTGCGTCGGGTGGATTACTGACATCCTCTAGTCAATGCAAAACAGTCGACGCTAGAGTTCGTCAATTTCTCGGCCAGCTCACTCGCCTTTTTGAGGTTCGCTCATCTGGATTGATCAAACATATAATGCCGCCGATTGGGCCCGTCACCATGAGACGACAGCTCAAAAACGTGCTAGAACGTGCACAAAAAATCAAGCATGGAAAAATGATATCAAGTAACGAAAGATACCGACAGCAAAAAGAAGTGGGCTACCACAGTTTCAATCTTTATGCTTTTGCTCTCTTGAAGCAAGCGTATCCAGATCACTCATTCTGGGAGAATCAAAAATTCTTGTCCGCATTGAAGTACGTAACAACAGAACTCTACGCGAGAGAGGTTGAAACGAGCAAGTATGGCTATCAATACAATCCTCCTGGATTCGAGGTTCCATTCGTGTTGGAAGTTTTATGTCCTGGTGCCCAAAATTCTACTCAGCAGATGGACTGGGTGTCCAAGCAACTACAGTCTTGCTACAACTTCGAGTCATCTTTAATGGACAAAAATGCCTCTGATGCGACTACTCATGCGGCTCGTATGTATGAATCAACAAGACTGCCTAATTTACCTCTGAAGCTGAACCTTTCGCTATAAGTGATCGATCAAACGCACAATATGAGTCATTTCGCTTCAATTATTGTCCCAGTCTATAAGGATTGTGAACGTTTTAAGCAGTGTCTGAAACTACTAGGTAAACAAACACATACGAAGTCCTCCTACGAAGTTATTGTCACTAACAGTAGCTCTATTGAACATCTTAAGTCTGTAGTTTCTCAGTTTAATCGAGCTATCTACGCGTTCGAGTCAGCCCTAGGTTCTTACAGTGCTCGCAACAAAGCTCTTTCTATTGCCAGAGGTAAGAGTTGAGGCTTCAATGATTCCGACTGTGCCTCAACTCTGGGCTGGATTGAGTAGGGCGTGAGCCAAAAATTTTCTTGAGAAGACATTAAGTGGTTTTCGCGATGCCTAGTATTCAGCCATTTATATCTATCATAGTTCCTGTTTATAACGATTCCGAAAGACTACATCGTTGCTTGATGGCTTTGCAAAAGCAAACCTATCCAAAGAACCTCTATGAAGTTATTGTTGTAGACAACAACTCTACCGAAGATATAAAGTCTGTAGTTGACCAATTTCAGCAGGCGAAGCACGTTTTTGAGCCAAATCCTGGTTCTTACAGCGCTCGTAACAGAGCCCTCTCAATTGTTAAAGGCGAAATACTGGGCTTCACTGACTCCGACTGTGCTCCAGCTCAGAACTGGATCGAAAAAGGCGTTGCTCAGATGCTAGCTCATCCGGGATGCGGCTTTATCGCAGGTCGCATTGGCTTTTCCTTCCAAGATCCCAACAATCCTACGCCAGCAGAACTGTACGACAGCTTGCACTTTCTTCAGCAGGAAAAGTACGTTCGAGAAGGACATTTCGGGGTTACGGCAAATCTCTTTACTACGCCTCAGGTATTTGAAGTTGTTGGACTATTCGACCAGTCGCTTGAGTCTGGGGGGGATCGTGAATGGGGCAAAAGGGTTTATGCTGCTGGCTACAAGCAAGTTTACGCTGAGAGCGTTGAAATCGTTCACCCAGCTAGATCGAGTGTGCAAGAGCTGACGCAAAAGCTTAAACGAGTCTGTGAAGGAGAATTCAAACTTAAAAAGCAGGCACAACTACCAGCATCAAAGTTTCTTTCTGAAGTCTTACTCGACGTCAAGCCACCTGTGGCTTACCTGATACAGCTTCTTAAAGATGACAATATTAAAAGCGTAAGAAAACGTGTTTATGTTGTATATATCTATGTGTATACAAGGCTGATAAAAGCATGGGTAAAGCTCCGACTATATTTCACCTAAGAAAGCTACCAGTAAGTTTTGTGATATGGAGGCTTGATAATTAATGCGATCGCGAAGAATACTTGCTTCTAATCAAGGACGTTCTCTAGCCCAGCCAAATGACCTATCCTATCAACAACTTCACGCTAATATTCGGCGCCATGAAATGCGGTACGACTAGCCTATTCAACCACTTAGCTAGTCACCCACAAGTAGCGCCGTGCCAGAGCAAAGAACCCAACTTCTTTACGCACGAAAGGTCATGGCGTAAAGGACTGGATTACTACAGAACGCTATGGGACTACAACCCGGCCGTTCATAAAACAGCCGTGGAAGCCTCAATCAACTACTCAAAGGTTCCACGCTTGCCTAATGCCGCTGAGCGTATTGCCAAAATTGCGGTTGAAGCCAAGATTGATTTTAGATTAATATACGTTATTCGAAACCCCATCGATCGAGTGATTTCTCACTGCACCCATGACTTAGAAGAGCAGTGGTCTGTTCGCTACAACCATCCGACGGTTCGTGGTATTCCGTATCCAGCAATTGAAGCTTCCAAATACGCAATGCAGCTTGATGAATACTATCAAAGGTTTCCAGCTAAGAACATTCTGCTGTTAGATACGGACAATTTGAAAGCTAATCCGGTAGAAGTGCTAAGAGAAGTATGCAACTTTCTAGAAGTTGACGCTGACTTTCTGTTTCCTGATTTGGAAAACCAGCACAACGTCTCTCAAGGTAAATCCATAACTAATAGTGCCTGGCCTAAGGTCGATAAGTATTTAGCCTCACCTATCATCAGCTGCTTGCCTACGCATTTAAGAGTTCAGACTATGCAAACTGTGCGAGGCTGGTTTAGTACTGAAATAGTACAGGAGAAGTTTGAGCTTTCTGACATACAGCGTCAGTTTGTGCTCGATGAATTACGTAGCGACATACAAAGACTTAGAGCGGAGTATGGAGTAGATATTTCTCAATGGGAATTAGCAGTGTGAGTGTTATCTACAGAAATTCTGGCATGAAGGATAGCTTCTGTACATCGTAAGCGCACATGTGGTTTTATTTGTTCCGTTTTACTCGTACTCCTCAAATCAAGATTAGATGATACATCCCAGAGAAACTAGGGAAAGATATGTGCAGAAATCCGGTTTGGAGTCTATGCAAGGTAGACCATATTTCTGCCAACGGCCTTGGCTCTGACAATCTATTTACAGCAGTAAGGAGCTTACGCGATGAATGACTACATTAGAGAGAAAACATTACGTGAACCCCTGAGATAAGGGAGCCGCAATTAAACAACATATCGACGTAGGCCACAGCACTTCTGTAACCAACGAAACAAGCAGACGGTACTTTTATTAAGAGCGCGTCCATAAGAAGTTAAGTTGAAAGATGTACAAGTCGAATATAAGCGGTTGTAAGACAGCAATAAAACAAATGAAATTCAGAGAACAAGTCTTAGCCAAGCAAAATGTCACCTATTTCTCGCTTTGTGTCTGTCATAGTTCCAGTCTACAATGACTCAGCGCGACTAAAGCTTTGTTTGCAGGCTCTAGAGAGTCAAACCTATTCGCCGAGCTTATACGAGGTCGTTGTCGTCGATAATGCCTCTGAAGAAGACATCAGAGGCTTAGCAGATCAGTTTAGCCAGGCAAAGTACGCCTACAAAGAAAAGCCTGGGTCTTACGCCGCTCGCAATCAAGGCATTTCGGTCGCAAAAGGTGAGATCTTAGCCTTTACCGATTCAGACTGTATTCCGGATTCAGATTGGATTGAAAAGGGTGTAGACAGCCTCCTAAGCGTTCCCAACTGTGGTTTAGTAGGCGGCAAGATAGAACTGTTCTTCAAAGATCTAGAAAAGCCTACAGCAGTAGAGCTATTCGAAAGAATTGAGCTAAATTTCTCTCAGAAAGAGAAACTAGAGGAGTATCAGTTTGCGATGACCGCTAACCTTTTTACCTTTAAGTCTGTTACCGATAAAGTTGGAAGATTTGATAGCGATTTGAAGTCCGGTGGCGATCGTCAATGGGGACAGCGAGTTTCTACAGCAGGTTATCAACAGGTTTACGCCGAAGACGCTCGTGTAGCTCATCCTGCTAGACACACGTTTCCTGAGCTTAGCAGACGTATTACTCGTCTTGCGGGTGGTTCATTCAACCGCCTAATGAATAGAAATCCTTCACCAATAGAGGTTGCGATAGACATTGCGACCACTTTTAGACCACCTTTCAGAAGCTTATATAGGGCCTGGAGAAATGAAAGCTTGACCAGTTACTATCAAAAACTACAGTTTATTTCAGTTATGTTTTACGCCAGATATGTAGTCCTTATAGAAAAATGCCGCCTCTATTCTGGAAGCGATACTCAACGGGGATAGCAAGAACTAAAAGAATGAAAAACCTTCCCATTGTCAGCATAATTATTGGTAACTACAACTTTGAGTGCTTCATTGGCGAGGCTATAGATAGTGCGCTCAATCAAACATATGAGAATATCGAGGTAATTGTCGTTGATGATGGCTCTGAAGATAAGTCTAGAGAAATCATTGCTGAATATGGAAGCCGAATAATACCTATCTTAAAAGAGAACGGTGGTCAACATTCGAATTACAACGCGGGGTTTGCGGCTAGCAGAGGTGAGATTATTTGTTTTTTAGATTCCGATGACTTGTTTGTGGCCAACAAGATCGAAAAAATAGTCAGCGTGTTTGAATCTTCTGAGGAGATTGGCTGGTGTTTTCACAGCCTTAAGCTAGTTGACGTAGATAAGAACTACTTACCTAAAAGCACCACAGAGAACTATCAAACTCGCGCGTGTGATTTTCGACGTCGCCTCAAACTTGGCAAAATTCCTCCTAGCCTTCCCCCTTGTTCTGGTCTTTGCTTTAGGCGATCGCTACTAGGAAAAATTCTACCGATGCCGACGAGCGAGGCGGTGAAAAGTAGCGATCATTATGTGAAATTTATGGCAGTAGCTCTAAGTAAAGGATTTATGTCAGGCGACAGCTTAGCGCTTCAAAGAATACACGAAAACAACGCAACAACCTTGAAAGAAGGCATAGAGCACTTAAAGGCTAGAAAGTACATCTTCACAGGTCTCTGGGTAAAGCAAAATTTTCCTAAGTTCAGAAAGTTTGCTGGCAAATTGATAGCAGTTGGAATTAGTATCGATTGGAGAGCTAGAAACAACGACTTTGAAAATAGCAAAGCGATTAAAAACTTCTTTTCATCAATTTCTTCATTAGAAATTGCTCGAGTCAATTTAATATCGCTGTACTACTATCTGAAGTGACGCTAAAGATACAAGCATATGCTTATTCCTTCTAAAAATTGAGCTTGAACATCTAGATTAAAGCCGAAAAAATTTAGGTTTAAAACCACGCAGTTTGAATGCTGTAGACAGATATGAAAGATACCCAGATAGATACGAAGGATACACAGAGACCTATCTTTCTTGTCGGTTGCCCCAGTTCTGGCACCACACTTGTTCAATCAATTATCGATGCTCATTCAAACATTAGCTGTGGGCAAGAAACGGATTTTTTGATCGAGTGCCAAAAAATCGTCAGCGATGGGTACTGGGATAAGCTGAAGTTCTACAACTCAGACCCAGAATACTGGCATCAAAAGATAGCTGATTTTTTCAGCGCATTCAAGACGGAATTTGCTCAAAGGCATGGCAAGAATAGATGGGCAGATAAAACGCCTAGCTATACTCCCCATTTGGATTTTGTTCTCAAGCTATTTCCTAGTTGCCAAGTTATTCATGTCATCCGAGACGGCAGAGATGTTGTAAGGTCTCACCGCAATCGCTGGGGATACAAATCAGCCGTAAAAGCAACGTATATATGGCAGAAGTATATTACCGCTGCGCGTGAGTTTGGCGAAAGCTTACCTGCTGGTCAATATGTAGAAATCAGATACGAAGATATGGTAGGAAAGCCTGAAGATACAGCGAAAATGATATTTGAGTACCTACAGGAGCCTTGGGAATCAAAAGTTCTTCACTATGATGAATCCTCCAACCACAACAAAGACAGTAGTTATGCGCAGTACACTCAAAAGCGTCGAGAAAAGAGCCAAGATAAATCTCTAATATATCGTTCGCAAGTTGGCAAGGGGAAGCACTTAGATCCATTTCTAAAGAGCGTATTATATCTTCAATCCGATCGACTTTTGAAAGAACTAGGATACGTTTAGCCAACCTCACAAAAAAGCTTTCAAAGTTTTAGTAACTAGACAAGAGCGATACACGGAGCATCCCTGCGATGGAAAATATATTTCGTTTGGGCGTGGTGTTTACTCATCCCACGCAACACCATGCCCCTTTGTGGCGAAAGCTAAATGCACAGAAGGGAGTCTCTGTCTCAACATTTTATTTATGTACCGAAAATCAAGCGCAAGGTGCAAAGGGAGAAGGTAATACTGCTGCTTGGGATGTAGACCTGACCAGCGGCTATACCTACGAGTATCTAAAGGATTGGAATGGAAAGATCTCTCCTAAAATCAAGCGATCAATCTTTACGCCAGGACTGATCAACAATCTCAAAGCTGAAAACTTTGATGCCGTCTTTATCAGCAGCTTTTTTACCTATTCGTATCGGCTAGCGCTGCTGCTATGCAAGCTTCAGAGCATTCCTGTTGTTATGCAAAACGACTCTACTATCATTACTGATGGTCATTTGAGCTACTTACGGAAGCTTGCCACAACCCTACTCTATCCTTCTATGTATAGTCTAGTAGACCATTGGATCTCTAGCGGTGACCATAATGAAATATACCTCAGACATTACGGCGTCCCTGCCAAAAAAATTGTCCGAGGCTGCTACCCGGTCGATAGGGAACGCTACGAGCAGACTTTAGCCAAGCATCCAGATGAAATAAAACAGATTCGCAAAGAACTCTGTTGGAGTGAGAGCACCATATTATATGGATTTGTAGGCAAATATATAGAACGAAAAAATCCTTTCGAATTTATTGAAGCTATTGTTGAAGCTAATAGACAAGACCCAAGAGTGCGCGGCATTATGCTCGGCGGCGGCGATCTGAACGAGGCTATCAACAAACGCATAGCAGAGCTCGATGGTGAAGTGATCAGTGTAGGCTTCGTCAACCAGAACAAGCTTCCGCTGTACTATGCTGCCCTTGATGTGTTTGTCGCTAGCTCTTGGTCAGACCCTCATCCACTAGTGGTTTCAGAAGCCATGGCCTGTGGGTGTCCGGCGATTATTAGCGATCGCTGCGGCAACTGGGGCTACAGCGACACTGTCAGACACCGCTACAACGGTCTAGTCTATCCTTGCGGTGACGCGGATGCACTGACCCAAGCAGTGCTGTCCTTGGCCTGTCTTGACACTCGTCAGCATTACAGCCGACAGGCACGAGAAGTTTTTGAGCAGCAGGATCTGAACTGCGAAGTTAATGCTTTCTTAGAAATTATCGAACGTATACATCGTAAAACAAACTCAAAAAAGCTGGCCTTTGAGCCGATATCTTCTTAAAAGACAACTTTAACAACGATGGAGTCTAGCTTGTTTACATTGAAGGTTTGGCGATGCGTATAGCAATACTGAGGCGGGCGCGGGGAGTCTCCTTTAGCATGGACGTCCATGCTGATGGTCTTGTCAAAGGGTTGAAAACTGTTCGTCCCGACTGGGAAATTATTGAGATCGCGCCCAAGCCCTGGTGGAAAGGTCAATCTAGCAGTTGGAAAGCAGGCTCAGGTTTGAAGAAGTATTACGAGCGTTACTGGCATCATCCCAGAGCTGCCAGTAAGCAAAATGTTGATCTCTTTCATATTATTGATCACAGTAACGCTCATCTTGCTTACTGGCTAAAAAAAACAGGCAAGCCTGTAGTAATCACCTGCCACGATCTAGTTCAGCTGGTCTACCCAGAAATACTTCGAGATCAGTCCAGATTTCCCGCACTTAGCATGGCTATGTGGAAATATTCCGCCAATGGCCTCAAGCAAGCCGACCGCATTGTTTCTGTTTCTACTAATACCGCTCAAGACATCTCTCATCTACTAAACATAAAACCTACTAAAATTTCAGTCATTCCCAATGCAGTTGACCCTGCTTTTCCTAAACTACAGAACAAATTTACACAGACAGTACACAGCCCTATTCGCCTATTAAACGTAGGCTCTACTCACCATAGAAAGAATATACTAACGATTCTACAGGTGCTAAAACGTTTGACGGCGCAAGGTCAAACGGCGGTGCTGTGGAGAGTTGGAGCAGGCTTTACAGGTGAACAAGAAAAATTTATTCGAGATCAGCAGTTAGCCAATAGCATCGTTGATTTAGGGACGCCTGATCAGCAAAAACTAATAGAAATTTACAGCACGGCCGATTTTCTAATCGCCCCTTCTCTGTATGAAGGGTTTGGTTTGACTATCTTGGAGGCGATGGCTTGTGGGTTGCCCGTGATTACCTCTAACGTTTCGTCGCTGCCTGAGGTCGTCGACAATGCCGCTATTATGAAAGATCCTACAGATGCTGACGGGATAGCAGCAAGTGTAATAGCTCTTTCAAAAGATAAAGAAAAGCGCGATTACTACATTCAGGCTGGATTAGCAAGAGTCAAGCAGTTTTCACGGGAAAAAACGGCCGAGGACACCGCCCAGTTATACGAGGAACAATGTAAACAGTCACAGAGTAAGAGGCTAAGCTTTATTCGATGAAAATTCTTATATCTGCCTACTCCTGTGAACCTAATAAAGGCTCTGAACCTGGCGTCGGCTGGAACATCGCCCGCGAAGTCGCCCGTCATCATCAAGTCTGGGTACTGACTCGCCCGGACGAAAGTAAAGCTGCCATTGAAGCTGAACTTGCCCATAACCCCATCCCTGACCTCAAGTTTGTTTATTTCACTTTGCCCTTTTGGCAAGACAGCATGCGCCTGGGCCAGTCCGGTGCCATGCAAATGCACTACTATCTGTGGCAGATCCAAGCTTATTTTGCGGCCCGCCGCCTGCACAATGAAATTGGCTTCGACGTAGCTCACCATGTTACCTTCGTACGCTACTCCACACCCAGCTTTTTGGCACTGCTGCCCATTCCCTTCGTCTTAGGACCTGTCGGTGGCGGCGAACAGGCTCCTAAGCCCTTTTTCAAAGACTTTAGCCGTAGGGCAAAGCGCTACGAAACCCTCCGCCGGCTCATTCATAACATCGGCCAAAACGATCCCTTCGCTCAGCTAACCACTCGACGCAGTGCTACAGTCAGAGCGACCACCCACGATACCGCCAAGCAGCTTTATAAAATGGGCGCTGACCAGGTACAGGTTGTTTCAGAATCTGGCTTGGCTCCAGAAGAAATCGAAGCACTAAGCCAGTGTCCCCTGCCAGACGTAGAGCCAATACGCTTTATTAGTATGGGTCGTCTGCTTCACTGGAAAGGCTTTTATCTAGGCATTCGTGCCTTTGCCAAAGCTGACTTGCCCAACGCAGAATATTGGATTTTGGGCGAAGGGCCAGAACTTGAAAACTTCCAGGCACTTGCCAAACAGCTAGATGTTGCCGATCGCGTTAGATTTTGGGGTTGCCTGCCTCGAGAGCAAACTTTGGAGAAACTGGCGCAAAGTCACGTACTAGTCCATCCTAGCCTGCACGATTCTGGCGGCTGGGTCTGCCTAGAAGGCATGGCTGCCGGTCGCCCTGTTCTCTGTTTAGATTTGGGTGGGCCTGCCGTACAGATCACGGATCAGACCGGCTTTAAAGTACCTGCCCACACTCCCGAGCAAACGGTTCAAGATCTCAGCGTAGCTATGAGGAAGCTGGCTGAAGAACCCAAGCTACGAGATAAAATGGGCGCTGCTGGAAGGCAGCGCGTCCGGGATCAGTACAGCTGGCGAGTAAAAGGTGAACAGCTCAGCAAGCTGTATGAGAAGCTCTGCAACACCTGAAATAGCGCTTACTTTTTCCTTATTTTAGAGGGCAGAAAGTAGGCTGATGTTTACCAACGCTGACATAAGCTTATGAAGCCACTGATTGGGCTTCTGTCGGTTTTTCACTTCACAGAGCAAAGATTGTAATGCGCATTTTAGGTGTCCACAACCGCTATCAGATTCGCGGTGGCGAAGAAGAATGTTACGAAGCTGAGATGACGCTGCTAGAGAAGCATGGCCACCATGTGGACCTCTATGAGGAAGACAACGAGAGCATCAGCCAAATTAGCAAGTTGTCGCTAGCAGCACGCACTGTTTGGTCACAGAAAGCCTATCGCACTATCCGCCAAAAGCTAGCAAATTACCGCTACGATATCGTTCACGTTCAAAACTTCTTTCCTCTAATTTCTCCTTCTGTGTACTACGCTGCTAAAGCTGAAAGCGTTCCCGTTGTACAGACGCTACACAACTACCGGCTAGTGTGTCCCAATGGCTTATTCTTCCGGCAAGGACAAGTCTGTGAAGACTGTGTGGGCAAGCCAATTCCTTATCCTAGCGTTGTCCACGGCTGCTACCGCAAAAATCGTGTCGCTAGCGGTGGTGTGGCGGCGATGCTCTCACTCCACAGGGCAATTAATACCTGGCAACATCAAGTAGACCGCTATATAGCGCTGACAGAGTTTGCCCGACAAAAGTTCGTCGAAGGCGGACTTCCCGCAGAAAAAATTGTAGTAAAACCTCACTTTATTACGTCCGACTTGGGTGCTGGCGACGGCAAGGGAAACTACGCTCTGTTTGTCGGCAGAATATCTGTTGAGAAAGGTCTTGATACTTTGTTATCAGCCTGGGGAACGCTGCATAGTCGCTTACCGCTGAAGATTGTTGGAGACGGTCAGCTATCTGACTGGGTAAAAGCACAAGCTGAGCGGTTGCCCGGTGTAGAGTACCTGGGGCGCAAGCCACTCAACGAAGTTTATGAGCTAATGGGTGGCGCTACCATGCAAGTCTTTCCATCTAAATGGTATGAAACTTTTGGACGAGTAGCGGTAGAAGCCTATGCCAAGGGTACGCCCGTGATGGCGGCAAAGCACGGTGCGATCGCCGAACTAGTTCATCCTGGGCGCACAGGCTGGCATTTCAAGCCAGGAGACGTCGACGACCTAGCACGTCAGGTTAATGAAGCACTAGACCATCCGGAAGAGCTATCTCGAATGCGACATACAGCGAGAGCTGAATTCGAGGCACACTATTCGGATGAATGTAACTATCAACATCTGGTAGATATTTACAGCAAAGTCATAAAGCGTTAATTGACTCTCATACAGCAAATACCTGTCGTTGTACTCATATTTTCCCATTCAGTATGCAACAAGCTCCTTTCCCTCATCAGGCTAGCGAAAGATATTCAAATAAGGGAGAGCACAATCAGCAAGGAATTATCTCCAGTTCCACTTTGCTTTTGCTAGCATTCGCCAGCGCTTTTTTTCCTCGTATTCTCGAGGCCGCAGGAGCACCCTCCCAGGTCAACTTTGCGCATTTTATAGTGCTACCTGCTGCCTGCGGAGTAGTTCTCTTAAGCAGCCGCAGCTGCAATCGGCATCAGCTAGCAATTGTTAAATCGCTCATAGTCGGGCTGATGGTACTGCTTACAATCGCCACAGCAAGTGCCTTACTCAACAGTGCGGGCGTCGTTAACGTGTTCTTAGAGTTCATACTCCTCTCTGAACCGTTTGTTTTATTGACAGCACTGCTCTCTATTCCTTTTTCCGAAAATGTCTTATACCGCCTTAGAAAATGGATAATAGGCTTTGGGGCGATCCATATCGCCTTAGCTTTAGCTCAGAAAATTGGGTTGGAAGCAGGTTTATTGAAGCATTCGGCTATGACTTTAGAAGACAATATACAAGGCGTATTTTATCTTTCTTCCGGTGGACATGTCGTCGGTGCTAGTGTTTCATTAGCTTTCGGTGTCTACTACTATGTGAGTGCAAAGTTAGTTCCCTTTTGGCTTAGAGCATCAGTCTCACTAGCAGTTATGATTCAAATTTTAATAGCTGATGCAAAGCAGGTGATAGCTGTAGCTATAGCAGCTTGGATTTTGTTGATCATTAGCAAAGTCGCAGATATTAAAGCAACTCTACAATATGTGATCGCAGCCGTCCTGAGCGTATGTACACTCTACTGGTGCATTTACAACGTAGAACTTTTTGATGCTTATCGAGCCTGGATTCGGCCTGAGATATACGGGCTGAATGGAGCTGTAATGATGTTAAAGACTAGTCCTCTGAGAATTATCACGGCTCACTATACATCACTCTTACACTGGCTCTTGGGTTTGGGGCCCGGACACACCGTCGGTCGTATCGGGGGATGGATGATTCGTGACTACTGGTCCTTGTTTGGACCTTTAGGCGCAACCTCCAGTCCGGTTTCCGAAGAAGTCTGGGCAACTTGGCGAGGTAGTTATTTAGACTCCAGCTTTTTCTCTCCGTTTTGGGGATGGGCAGGTATTTGGGGAGATTTGGGTCTTTTAGGCTTGGCCAGCTATCTCTCTCTTTGGAGAATTGTCTGGGCCGAAATCCGCAGAGATGATATGTCTTGCTTCCTGATGTTTAACGTCATAGTCAGCGGTTTTGTCTTTACTCTAATGGAGGAACCTGGTTTTATGCTGACAAGCGTTGTGCTAGTTGGGCTAAGATGGTATGAGCTGCTGCAAGAGAAATCTTGCAAACAGCGGCGACTAATTGAGCATAGCCTATGTTGACTTGGCTGGTAGTTCTGACAGGTAGGATACATTGTAAGTGCGTGGCTATTTTATTTGCGGCTCCCTTAGCAATTTTCTAGTAATGCCAGCTATCGATGTGTGTTCTAGTAATAGATCGTCGGTTGAGAATTTAGCAGCGTCACTGATACGCTTGTGTAAGTAACTGTATCAAACAGACTCAATCGAATTGCCATCGAACCCTTGTGGAAATTGCGATCGCATCACCCTTCTTCTCTAGCTACTACCCCTAACAGCGGAATATCCGCCAAGCGCAATTGCTCCATCGCTCTATCTAATAGAGACTGCTTCAAAGTGCCCGAGCGCGTCACTAACAAAAGTCCATCCGTATGGTTGGCAACAAGATAAGCATCCGACTGTCCTAGCAGCGGCGGCGTATCAAAAATGATCAGATCAAAGACAGGTTCGATCTTTTCCATCACCTGTCTCATGCCCTTAGAGGCGAGCAGTCGAGAGGGCTCAGACGGAACCGTCCCTGCGCAAAGGACATACATGTTCGGCTCAGCTGTGAATTTTTGAATTACATCGGGATTTTCTTCTGCTGAAAATAGATTTGCCAATCCTTTTTCATTTGAGAGCTCTAGATATTTATGGATATGAGGATTTCTAAGATCTGCATCGACTAATAGCACCCTTTGCCCCATAGCAGCAGCAGCTTCTGCAAGGTGGATAGATACGGTGGATTTACCTTCTCCAACCATCACGGAGCTAACTACAATAGACTTGACCGACTGAGCTAAGCCTCCTATCAGCTGAAGATTGTTGAACAATAGACGAAAAGATTCAGAAAAAGGATCGCTGTCATACAGTGCTTTGCTATGGCCGTTGCTTCTGATTGTTCTTTCCGTACTAGAGACTCCTCTAACACTAGCGCCAATAGGCTGAAGGACTCTTTCAGGTTGCTGACGCTCTAATATCTCGCGAACAGGTATTCTTGCCAAGATAGGTAAGTTTGTAGTGCGGCGAATGTCTCCTTCGGTATGAATGATACCTTTACTTTTATCGAGTAACAGAGCTGCACCCGTTCCTAGTAGAAGACCTAATATGGCTCCTAGCGCTATGTTTTGAGGTAGACTTTCTGGCTGAGGACGAGCCTCGGTTGGAGGCGTGATAATCTCCCAAGGCACTTCTCTTTGCGCTGCATCAATTTCTAAGCCTTCTCTAGTTGAGAGAAACTGACTGAGATTGGCCGTTGCGATTTGTAGTTCTCTCTCAATGTCGTCATACTGTCTTGAGACTAGCGATAGGCTGTCTATGTTTGAATTTAGGCCTTGAATCGTTTCCTCTAGGGCTCTTTCTCTTTCTTCTAGTTCGCGAATCTGGCTGGTTGCAGCTTCTTGAGACTGTCGGCCTTCTCTCTGGATGAGCGCTAACAAATTCTCTCGCTGTTCTTGGAGAACCTGCATTTCTGGAATAGTATCTTGATAGATTGTCGACGCTTCAGCAATCTGTGAGTCTAGTTCCAGCAAACTATTTAGTAGGATTTGATATCTAGGGCTTTGATCTAATACAGAGGAAGTCGCCTGATCCGCAGGCAGAGTCAACTGCTGAGTCAAATCTCTATAGGTAGCTCTAGCCTGCTGTAGCTGAGTCTGAACCTCTAGATGCTGCTGAGAGAACTGACCAATTTGACCAGATAGCTGACTACCCCTAGCGGCTGGATCGATAAGATTGTTAGAAATTCGCAGCGTTTGTAGCTGTTCTGCAAGTCCGTTAACTTTCGCTCTTAGATCCGGCAGCTTTTGCTCTACAAAATCGAGACCTCTGCGAATATCCGCTTGCTTGGACTCTAGACTATATTCCAAATAAGCCTGTGAGACCAGATCAAGAACAAGCGTCACAGCCTGTGGGTCTGATGCTTGATAAGTGATGCGGATGATATTTGAGTCTTTATCAATCGCACCAACGACTAGTCGGTCGACCAGCTCTCTGTAGCAAGGATCGTAGTTCGCGCTCAAAGGCTGTTGTTTAATAGAGATATCAGTAGCTGGGCAGAAGCTGGGATAGATCTCGCGAATACCGTCGACTACAGGCTGGAGAACCGTTGGGCTGACAAGCAATCTAATCAGATCACCGCTGACGGTTTCGATTTCTCTAGCGGTTAAGGTATTTGGAACATTCGAGATAATATCCGTTTCTGTGCTTTGAGCCTCGGCTAGCAGCTCTACTTGACCGCTGTAGATGGGTGTATCCGTTAGAGCTTTGATAGTAGTGGCTCCGATGGTTAGAGCCACAGTGCCAGCGATCAACCACCACTTGCGTCGAATGATTTTGATTAGCGCACCAATATCTAATCCGCCCTCTGCTTCTTCAAGCATAGCCAGAGGAGCCGCTGGTGTCGATATTGGTAAAGTCTTCTCCGTTTCCATAGTCTCTTTCCTAATCAAAAAATCTCAAACCTAACAAAAAAGATATTCGTTCTATATGGGTAGAGCCTGCATTTCGGATAAACACTGGTCAAGAATACCCAGATGTTGGTCGAGACTATTCAGATACTGGTCGAGACTACTCAGACAGCAGTTGATATCACCTA
The DNA here is from genome assembly GCA_963793495.1 of uncultured cyanobacterium. Lineage (GTDB taxonomy): Bacteria > Cyanobacteriota > Cyanobacteriia > Phormidesmidales > Phormidesmidaceae > Phormidesmis. Next base: position 301,313 of record CAWCAI010000013.1, on the reverse strand, counting down.
CGTAGCTACTGGAAAGCACTCAAAAACACACTTTCCTTCTCCGTGAAAACTCTCGGAGAGGGCGATCGCACTTCAGTCTTACTACGAAAAGCTGTGTGAGCATCTGACATATCAGATGAAATCTCTATAAAAGGAAAATGTTGCCAAGGTCTTTCACGTTGGGAAAACTTTGAGGGCAATCTCGGCAACAGTTTTGGCAAACGCCCTCTACCTTTCACTCAATTTCTAGTTTGTCCTTGATATTGCCAGCATTTTAAAGGTGCTCAAAGTGTTGATCGTAGCTTAAGTTCGATCATGAGGTAATCCACTGAGGTTTGTTGCTTACTTATGCCGTCCTCTCAACTGTCAGACGACACTTCCAAGCTGATTGCGCTTAGTCATCGAAAGCTGTTTGAACAACCTCCTACCCAGAATGTAATCGGATTTAATATTTGTTCGCTTTCTCTAGAAGGACAGCTTAGCAAGATGCTGCAGTGGGCAGACGAGCGGCTCAGTAAGGTTGTCTGTGTAGCTAATGTCCACATGATTATGGAGGGCAGCTGGCATTCAGACTTTTCGCACGTTTTGAACCAGGCAGACATGCTTACGCCTGACGGCATGCCCTTAGCTTGGATGATGAGCTGGTTTCAGCTCGGAAAGCAAGAAAGGGTTGCTGGCATGGATATTTTTGAGGGGCTATGTAAGAAGGCTAGTGAGAGACCAGTCAGCTTATTTCTAGTCGGATCTACACCTGAAACGCTAGGGAAGATTCGACAGCGTCTAAGTGACGAATTTTCCGACGTGCAGGTTGCAGGAATAGCACCACTACCGTTTAGACCGCTAACGGTGAGTGAGGACAAGGCTTTGGTAAAACAGATCAACGATAGCGAAGCTGGTTTGGTGTTTGTGTGTCTAGGATGTCCGAAGCAAGAGCAATGGATGCACAAGCACAAAGGCCAGATCAATGCAGTGATGATCGGGTTGGGCGGCGCTTTTTCTGTGTTTGCCGGAGAGGTGAAGCGGGCCCCTAAGTTTGCGAGAAAGCTGGGGTTGGAGTGGCTGTATCGACTGGTTCAAGAGCCTAGACGACTTTGGAAGCGTTACTTTAGTACTATCCCTCCATTCTTATTCTTGGCATTTAGGCAGGCTATGAGCAAAACTCTCTAGAATCAAAGGAAGAGAATTTGTAAGCTTGCGACTAATGACTGGTAATTCAGAGTTTATTCAGCTTCGAGATTCGTCGATTCAGGGGTTAGAGCTGTTTGAAGCAAGGCTGGTTAGACACAGATTCGGCAGGCATTTTCACGATGCTTACACGATTGGACTGAACGAAGGAGGGTTGGGACGGTGCCTACACGGAAGCATTTGCCACAGTCATCGTCCTGGCCTGTTTAATTGCATCAATCCTGGTGAAGTTCATACGGGTGAGGCCGTCTCTGATCAAGGTTGGAAGTTTCGCAATTTGTATATCAGTCAGTCGGTTGCACGGTACTACCTGAGCGAGCTGGGCTATCCGACCAATCGCGAGCTTCCCTGTTTCCCACATATTGCTGTTGAAGATGCTTCGTCGCGGCGTTTGTTCGAGCGATTGTTTTCCGTTTTAGAAAAGTCTGATTCAGAAAGGTCTGAAGGTTTGCCTGCAAAGCAATCCGAAAGTTTGCTGGAGCAGCAGTCGCTTTTACTCCATTTTTTCTCGCATTTTTTTACTAAACACACTCAGCTTCCTGATATTTGCGATCGCAAAAGAATTGAGACTCGTTCAATTGCGCAAGTCCGTGCATACATAGAAGCGCACTGCATAGATAATTTTTCTATTCAAGATCTAGCTAGCCTGGTTAATCTTAATCCTTACTATCTAGTTCGGTGCTTTAGCCAACAAGTGGGCACGTCGCCACATCAATACAAGCTGCACTGGCAGCTAGAGCGAGCGAAACAAGCGATTCTTACTGAGGACATCGTGATCGCGCAGGTCGCCGCGAACTGTGGCTTTTATGATCAAAGTCATCTGAACCGTGCTTTTAAACGGGCTCTAGGCGTATCACCTGGGCGCTATCGAGAAGTCAACTTTGTCCAAGCCTGCAGATTGCTGTAGCAGTAGGCTGAGCGATGTCTACTGGCAACGATGGTAAAAGCCAAGGTCGCCGCTTACTCGCTTTGAGGTCTACAAGGTCTATGACACTGGCAAAGGATTTTTCGATTTCCGCGATCGCAGCAGGCTTCATCACAGTTCTCGTCGGCTTCACCAGCGCTGGCGTAATTGTCTTCCAAGCGGCGCAGGCATTAGGCGCAACCTCAGCGGAAATCAGCTCCTGGATGTGGGCTTTGGGCATGGGCATGGGATTGACTAGTCTAATCTTGTCCTGGAAATATCGAATGCCGGTTGTCACAGCATGGTCAACGCCTGGAGCGGCGCTGCTAATTACATCGGCGGCAGGTGTTTCGATGCCGGAGGCGATTGGCGCTTTCCTGGTATCTGCTGCGCTGATTGTGATCTGCGGCTTTACCGGCTGGTTCGAGCGGATGATGAATCTGATTCCGCTATCTCTGGCCTCTGGAATGCTGGCGGGCGTACTGCTACGGTTTGGTCTAAATGTTTTTGTAGCGATGCAGACCCAGTTTGTAATGACGATGGGAATGTTTCTGCTGTATTTGGTGATGCGTCAGGTGATGCCTCGCTATACCGTGCTTTCGGCCTTGGGACTTGGCATCTTAATTGCGGGCGCGCAGGGACTTTTGGACCTGGAGGGACTGAGATTGCAGCTAGCGCAGCCCGTTTTCGTGATGCCTGTTTTCTCGGTAGCGACGATTATCGGTGTGGGGCTGCCGCTGTTTGTGGTGACGATGGCTTCCCAGAATGTACCGGGGGTGGCGACGATTCGAGCCTTTGGCTATGACACGCCAATTTCGCCTGTGATTGGTTGGACGGGCGTAGCCACGTTTTTGCTAGCACCGTTCGGGGCGTTTGCAATTAATTTGGCGGCAATTACGGCGGCAATTTCTATGGGCAGGGAGGCGCACGAAGATCCTGACAGGCGATATGTGGCCGCGATCGCAGTAGGCGTTTTCTACATCATCGTTGGTATATTTGGCGCGACAGTCAGCTCAGTTTTTGAGGCGCTGCCGCAGGAATTGATTGTTGCGATCGCCGGTCTTGCCTTACTCGGCACCATTGGCAAAGGCCTGGCAACAGCACTCCTTAATGAAAAAGACCGAGAGGCGGCGCTGATTACCTTTCTAGTAACCGCCTCTGGGATGTCGCTATTGGGAATTGGGTCTGCCTTTTGGGGATTGGTGTTTGGCGGCGGTGCCTTATTAGCTACACGCCGCCAAACAAGCCAAGAGCGAGGATAGGCAATTGTATCAGCTACGTTTTTTAAACATACATTCCTTGCCTCAAAGCGTAGAGGAGAGGGTTGCTCGCCACCCTGCTTATTGTTTTGGGATATATGTTGAAACAGCGTACCGTTAGGAAAGCATATCGTCGCCTTTGGTACAGCAACTCCTAGTCCTTACAGGTCGGCGTTGGTGTAAGGGGTAGACGTTTGCTATGCGGGACCGCTATGTAGGAATCACGCATAATCTTTGGCTCCCCGCTTTTAATACGACCAGGCAACAATCGTAGATTCACCCCCTTAAAGAAGCTTTGTATTACAAGCGACAAAATTGGGCGGATAAGAAACGCCCTACGCCTGCTCGAACGAGAGACGGAGAGAAGACGGTAGGGCCTATTCAGTTTTTGCTGGTCTTGTCTACTATTTGCCTGGCTAGGCTGAGCTTATCAGGCTAGCCGCTACAAGCGTGATTGTCTCTAATTTAGAAACTTCTGATTTAGAAACTATAGAAGTGCATCTTCTTGATGAGTTTGAATCGTGCAGTCAGAAGTTGCGTAAGCAACGCAAGTAAGCACGAAGCCTGCATCTATCTGGTCGTCATCTAAGAAAACCTGATCTTCTTGATTGACAGAACCAGAAACTAGCTTGCCAGTGCAGCTAGAGCAAGATCCCGCGCGGCAGGAGGCGGGTAGATCAATACCTGCGTCTTCAGCTGCTTCGATGATGTATTGATCGTCAGCCACTTCAATCGTTTCGTTGATGCCCTCATCTTCGTTGATGAGTGTGACTTGATAAGTTGCCATGGAAAGCCCTCGGATGATTAGTAAAGCGTTCAATTATCGATAGATTAAGTTGAACGGCTATTAGAAAATATATACCGATTGCTGCATGGACGAAATGCTTCACTTAGAACGATAGAATTGATAGCTGATGTCCGACCGCTGATCTCTCAACTAAAGTTAAACCCTATGGCGACCTCTGCGGCTAGCTCACCCAAAGCCTCTATCCCCAAAGCCACCACGCCTGAAGTCTGCTCGCCTGAAGTCTGCTCGCCTGAAGACATTGCCTCAGAAGGGCTGAAGCTGGACGAATATGACGAGATTGTGGCGCGCTTAGGTCGGCATCCGAACCGGGCCGAACTGGGAATGTTCGGAGTGATGTGGTCGGAGCACTGCTGCTATAAGAATTCGCGGCCTTTGCTGAGTCAGTTTCCGACGGAGGGCGATCGCATCCTAGTCGGCCCTGGAGAAAATGCAGGCGTGATCGATGTCGGCAATGGTATGCGCGTCGCCTTCAAAATTGAATCGCACAATCACCCTTCAGCCATTGAACCGTTTCAAGGTGCGGCGACCGGCGTGGGCGGCATTTTACGCGACATCTTTACCATGGGGGCTCGCCCAATTGCCGTGCTCAACTCGCTGCGGTTCGGCAGCCTAGAAAATGCGCGGACTCGGCAGATTTTTACCGGCGTCGTGTCGGGCATTGCTCACTATGGCAACTGCTTTGGCGTGCCGACCGTTGGCGGAGAAGTGGCCTTTGACGAAGCCTATAGCGGCAATCCCTTGGTGAATGCGATGGCAATCGGGCTGATGGAAACCGATGAAATTGTGAAATCGGGTGCGGTCGGTATTGGCAATCCAGTTTTGTACGTGGGCTCTACGACCGGGCGTGACGGTATGGGCGGGGCGAGTTTTGCGAGCGCGGAACTCAGCGATGAATCGGAGGCAAATCGGCCAGCGGTGCAGGTCGGCGATCCTTTTTTAGAAAAGTCCCTTGTTGAGGCTTGCTTAGAAGCCTTCAAGACCGGTGGTGTAGCGGCGGCTCAAGACATGGGCGCGGCGGGGATTACCTGCTCTACAGCGGAGATGGCGGCGAATGGCGGTGTCGGGATCGAATTAGATTTAGACCTGATTCCTGAGCGGGAGCCGGGCATGGTGCCCTACGAGTATCTGCTCTCAGAGTCGCAAGAGAGAATGCTGTTTGTAGCGCATGCGGGCCGCGAGCAGGAACTGATTGATATCTTTCATCGCTGGGGTTTGCAGGCAGTGGTGGCAGGATCGGTGATTGAAGAGCCGATAGTCAGAATTTTGTTTGAAGGGGGGGTAGCCGCAGAAGTTCCGGCCACGGCGCTCTCGGATAATACGCCAATCTATCAGCATGAGCTGATGGAGGAGCCGCCTGAGTACGCGCAAAAGGCGTGGGCCTGGCAAGAGAACGAACTGCCAGCGGCGACGGCTGATGGCATTGATGGTAAGTCCTGGAATCAGGTTCTATTAGATCTACTCGCGACGCCGACGATCGCTTCTAAGCGATGGGTTTACCGGCAGTATGACCATCAGGTGCAGAACAATACGGTGGTAATGCCGGGCGGAGCGGATGCGGCAGTGATCAGGCTTAGGTCCCAAATCAACCCCGACCCCAAAGCCAACACTGGCCTAGCTGCGACGGTAGATTGCAACGCTCGCCACGTCTATCTAGATCCGTATGAAGGCGCACTTGCCGCCGTTGCTGAAGCGGCGCGAAACCTGAGCTGTGTCGGTGCGGAACCAGTGGCCGTAACCGATAACCTCAACTTTGGTAGCCCCGAAAAGCCGATTGGGTACTGGCAGCTTGCAGAAGCCTGCCGGGGCCTAGCGGAGGGATGCCGAAAATTCTCGACGCCTGTGACCGGTGGCAACGTCTCTTTGTACAACGAAACGCTAGACAGTGATGGTAAACCGCAGCCGATCTACCCAACGCCTGTCGTCGGCATGGTCGGTCTAATTCCAGATCTGACCAAGGTTTGCGCTCAAGGCTGGCAGTCTACTAGTGACCTGATCTATTTGTTAGGCGTTAGCTCCGATCAAACCGAGGAGGGGACGGTCACACTAGGCGGCTCTGACTATCTCAAACATATTCACCAGCAGGTAGCCGGGAAGCCGCCCAGAGTAAATATCGAGCTAGAACTGGCTGTTCAAGCCGCCTGCCGTCATGGGATTCGACAGGGGTGGATACAGTCGGCGCACGACTGCGCGGAAGGGGGACTGGCGATCGCACTTTCAGAATCCTGTATCAGCGCTGCCAAAGGAGCCAAAATTACGCTGACACCAGGCGATCTAAGACTAGACACCCTCCTTTTTGGTGAAGGTGGGGCAAGAATTGTAGTCTCGGTCTCTGAAGAATACCGGTCTGAGTGGGAGACGTACTGTCAGCACAATCTGGCTGAATGCCGCTTGATTGGTATGGTTGGCAACTCTCAGCAAAACTTGGAAATTGCGATCGCCTCAGCAGAACAGGCTCTGGTTTCAATGCCGGTAGCCGATATGGAAGCCCGCTGGGGGAATGCGATCGCCAACGCGCTCAGCCCTGACTAAAGCTTGGTTCTAGTCCGACTCAAATCACCTATATAGATAGTACGGGTGTCAATAGTACGGGTATAAATAGTACGGGGTTCGTGATTATTTCTCTCAGACTTTATTACAGAGGGTGATAGGATTTGTGCAGAGATTAAAAAATTATTAAAGTAAAGTTAATGCTCTCTGATGGCAGATTTTCGACTGCTAGGCGAGAGATTTTCTAATCTTGATACTGACTGCCGAAGCTGCACAGCGGCTCAGTCATATTTTGCTCAACTTTGTTAAAAAAGTGAATAACCGCCTGTGGGATTCGCCCTTCTGAAGAGAGCGGTCCTGCTGTTTCATTGGAGTTTAAACCGAGTATGTCCCAGTCTACTGATTCTGCTGTCGCGGGTAAGTTGTCTATGAGTAGTCTTACCAGTGACGTGATCGCAAAGGCGCAAACAGACACAGAAGACAAACCCGATAAACCCGAGGAAGCTTGCGGTGTGTTTGGCGTATACGCGCCCGACAACGAGGTAGCAACGTTGACCTATTTCGGACTGTACGCCTTGCAGCATAGAGGCCAAGAGTCAGCAGGTATCGCGGCGTTTGACCAAGGCGAGGTGCATACTCTAAAAGGAATGGGGCTAGTTTCCCAAGTCTTTAAAGACAAAGATTTGCACGCTATGTCGGGTCAGTGGGCGGTCGGCCATACGCGCTACTCCACCACTGGATCTAGCCATGTGGCCAATGCGCAGCCAGCGATAGTGAATACGCGACTAGGCGACCTGGCTCTGGCACACAACGGCAATATTGTGAATGTCAACAGCCTGCGAGCCGCGCTGCTAGAGCGAAATCACGATTTGGTGACCACCTCTGACTCTGAGCTGATTGCGATCGCGATGGCAGAATCCGTCAGTGATGGCAATAGCTGGGAAGAGGGTGCGATCGCTGCCTTTAAACGCTGCGAAGGTGCCTTCAGCTTAGTGATTGGCACCCCTGAAGGCATCATCGCGACTCGAGATCCCCACGGCATTCGGCCTTTAGTCTTAGGCTACATTGGCTCTACCGCGCCCGTTGAGGCGGGCGCAGGCTATGGCCCCGGCAGGCTAGTACTCGCTTCAGAAACCTGTGGTCTAGATATTGTCGGGGCTACCTATCTAAGAGATGTTGATCCTGGCGAGATGCTGGTCATTGACGGCAGCGGCGCTAGGTCCGTGCAGTGGGCCCAGGCCGAGCGCAAGCTGTGCATCTTTGAAATGATTTACTTTGCTCGCCCGGACAGCGTTTTTCACGGTGAGAGCCTGTACAGCTATCGCAAGCGCATCGGTCAGCGATTGGCCAAAGAATCGCCTGCTGATGTTGACTTGGTCATGGCCGTTCCTGATTCGGGTGTGCCTGCGGCCATCGGCTACTCAGAAGCTTCTGGCATTCCGTACGCTGAAGGGCTAATTAAGAATCGATACGTTGGCCGCACGTTTATTCAGCCGACCCAAGCCATGCGAGAAACAGGCATTCGGATGAAGCTCAACCCCATGCGTGACGTGCTAGAAGGCAAGCGGATCTTGATTGTAGACGATTCGATTGTGCGCGGGACGACTAGCCGCAAGCTGGTGAAGATGCTCTACGACGCGGGTGCAACCGAAGTCCACATGCGAATTTCCTCGCCGCCTGTCACCCACCCTTGTTTTTACGGTATTGACACAGACAACCAGGATCAGCTGATTGCAGCTACCAAGACTGTCGGAGAAATTGAGCGACAGCTAGGCGCTGATTCTCTGGCGTATTTGAGCTGGGAAGGTATGTTAGAAGAGACTCAGGTGGCAACGGGCAGTTTCTGTTCTGCCTGCTTTACCGGGAAGTATCCGATTGATATCCCCGATCCAGTGAAAAAATCGAAGCTGATGCTGGAAAAGATTCCGGCTGAAGTCGGCTAGTTTGGATCGGCGGGCTGCGTAGGGTGTGGACCTACTCCGTCACGGGGCGGGTCCAGCAACTCAAGCTAAATCCGCGTCCCGTTTTATCCAATACCATCAATCACAGGATGAAAATAGAAGGACAAAGCAATCACTGTGTAAGTGGCTAATAGCAGCGTGCCTTCTAGCCAGTTTGACTTACCGTCTGCGCTAATAGAGTTGGCGACTAGAACTGCAACAACAACAGAAAGCAGCTCAAAGTTGTTGAAGTCTAGATCCATGGGCTGACCCATGACTGCGCCGATAATGACTAACAAAGGACCCACAAAAAGTGCAATTTGTAGGCTAGAGCCTACAGCTACATTTACCGATAGATCCATTTTGTTTTTCAGAGCGACGGTGACGGCGGTTGCATGTTCGGCAGCGTTGCCAATGACCGGCAAGATGATCACGCCAGTAAACAGTTCTGAGAGACCGAGCTGTTTGCTGGCAACTTCTAACGTACCCACCAAGAATTCTGATTCGACGGCGACAGCGAGGGTCGCCGCAATCAAAACGCCCACCCACAGTTTAAGATTCGGCTTGGCATGAGCGGCTTCGGTATGTTCGTTACTAGGCTGATTGATGGCGATCGCATTCCCAACCATCACAGTCTTTGCTGCTGTAGGTTCTGCCGCTACAGGTTCCGGCACTTCTTCGGCAACGCCCACATCGTACAGATAGGAGTGCGTCTTCATCGAGAACAGCAGCGTCAGCGCATAAACTAGCATCAAGACAACGGCTACCGCGATCGACAGCTTTTGCAAGACAGGTTCTTCGATGCCGGTAGACGTAAAGTTAACAGCGGTGGGTAGCAAAATTGCAATCACTGCTAGGTTCATCGACGAGGCGTTGAGCCGGGCAATCGTCGGCTGAAAAGTTTGCTCTTTGAACTTGAGCCCGCCGAGCAGCATAGAAAAGCCCATCACTAGCAGTAGGTTGCTGATAATAGAGCCGGTGATACTAGATTTGACCACGTTTACCAGACCGGCTTGCAAAGCAAAGACAGCGATAATTAGCTCTGTGGCATTCCCAAAGGTGGCATTCATTAATCCGCCGAGCGACGGCCCTAGCACAACTGCTATTTCTTCGGTGGCTGTTCCCATCCAGCCCGCTAATGGAATGATGGCCAGAGCGGCAGTGACGAATATAACCAAGTCGCTCCAGCCGAGGAAGTGAGCGGTAATGGAGACGGGGATGAAGGCAAGGAAGCCGTAGAAGATTGTATTGCGCGGGGACATGTATGAATAAGGGGAATAATGAAGATTTTTTTGAAGCTGCTGGGACTGATGGTGGGGCTGCCGACGGTGGCGATCGCACTTTTCTACCTCTGGGGGTCGTCTGGTGGCTACAGCCAGCAAAACTATGCAGAGATTGTCAATACAGAAGGCGGCCTGAACTACGGCGCGATTTTCTCACCGGGTGAGACTATTCATAGCATCGTAAGCTACAACCTGGGCTATCTCTCAGGGCTGGCGAATAATACAGCGATCCGGTTGGAGCGTGTAGACTTTGATGCGAATCAGCAGCAGGTGATTGCAGCTTTAAAAGAGCTTGAGCCGGATATTGTCGCTTTCCAGGAAGTTGATTTTGGCTCGAAGCGCTCTTATGACGTGGATCAGTCAGAGGCAATTAGACAGGGATTGGGTTTAGATTTTGGCGCGATCGCAATCAGCTGGGATAAGAACTACGTGCCTTTTCCGTACTGGCCGATTTCTGCTCAATTCGGCAAAATGCTTTCGGGACAATCAATTATCAGCCGTCACCCGATTCAAGAAAACAGCCGCATCGTTTTAGAAAAAGTAGCCGACAATCCTTTTTACTACAACGCCTTTTATCTCGATAGGCTGGCACAGGTGGCCAAGATTCAGTTTGGCGAACAGCCAGTGATTGTGATTAGCGTGCATCTAGAAGCCTTTGACGAGCCGACGCGGGTGAGTCAGACAGCGTTTGTGCGATCGCTTGCCGAAGACTACGCAAAAACCTACCCAGTGATACTGGTTGGGGACTTTAACAGCGCCCTGAATCGAGGCACCTTTATCGATGCGAGTGGCCTTGACCACGGCGAAACTCAGTTCTCTATCAAGGAGATGCTAGCGTCTGAGTCGCTAGTGTCAGCGGTTCCCGAAGCAGACTGGACGGGCAAGAACCTGACTTTTCCAAGTGACCAGCCTGAATACAAGCTCGACTATATTTTCTATACGCCTGAAACTATTGAAATGGTGGATACACAGGTCGTCAGCGCGGTGGGTGAGGCGTCTGATCACCTACCGGTGATGATGCGATTTCGGCTGAAGCCAGGAAGTTGAGCAGAGACTAGCGGCGAGTGCGAACCTTTTTATAGGGATCTTGCTTGGCAATCCAGGCGAGGAATTTGATCATGGCTGGGTGCGATCGCAATAGATCAGCCGAATAGAGATCAGCCGCTAGCTCTTTGTTGGTAAACAGTGTGTGTATCTGTTTATGACAAGGCGGACAGATATCGATTGTAGGACCAAGGTCAGCGCGGTTTTTCTTCTTCTTACGTTTGGTTTCCTGGCGGGGGACGAGGTGGTGTTCGGTGAGTTTAGGACAGTCGCGATCGCACAGTTCACAGAGGGCCATTGGCAAATAAATTCGTTCGCAGGTTTGCGGTAGGGTTGAGTTTGTAACGATCTATAGTTTAGTTTCTCTATGCTTGGCCTTGCCATCCACACGACTAGTCCCCAGCTTGGGCTGATGTTGCAGAGCGCTGAAGGCTCCTCGGATAAAACAGTCGACCGCCATCAGATTTGGGACTTGGGACGCGATGTCTCTAGTCATCTGCACATCAAGATGATGGAATTTATATTGCCTCACACTTGGACAGATTTGAGCTTTGTGGCTGTCGCCAAGGGGCCTGGTGGCTTTACTGGTACGCGAGTTGGCGTGGTAGCCGCTAGAACGTTAGCGCAGCAGCTAGAGATTCCTTTGTTTGGTGTGTCTACTTTGGCGGCATTGGCTTTGGATGCAGAAGAGAACACAGCAACGAGCCCCCAATCGTTAGCAGCGGATATTGCGGTGATGATGCCTGCAAAGCGTGGTGAGGTGTTTGGTGCGATCTATCAACGTGACAAGAGCGGTCAACTAGCGCCCGTGTTTGAAGACGAGGTGCTAATGGAAGAGGACTGGACCAAAAAGATACAAAAATGGGAGAGGCCGCTGGTTCAAATTCAGACAGAAATGGGAGAAGGAATTGCAAAGTCTGTGGTGAGCGTAAGTGCGATCGCCACAGGCCAGTACCAAAAAGGTCATCGTCCTGACTGGTCTTCGGTTATGCCCTTTTACGGCCAGCATCCTGTCCTTAATCGCTAAGCTTGTGCTCTGTTACCAGCGTCAGGCTCACCCAAGCACCCGCAGCGTCGTAGCTACGAATTAGCCGCTGCCGAGTTTGCAAATCTAGCAGCCAGCCGACTTCTAGGAACAAAGGTTGACGCGGTGCGATTTTGCTGGGGCAGGTGGATGAGGCACCGTCCGGCAGGAGTAGAACCTGAACAGGTTGGCTTCCCGCTGTGAACTCGATCCTTCGATCGCGAATGGTGCCGGTAGAACTAATAGTCGGCATATTCGGACTAAGGCTGATGACTTGCCGGACTTTCCCTTCACCAGTTTGTTCAATCTTGAGCTGAGTTTCGCTATGCTGCTCTGTTCGCAAATCGGCATATTCTGTGACGGCTGTGCCTTTCCAGGTACCAAGCAGGTCCGAGACTTGTAGATGTGGACGTTCTGACGTTTGCGAGCCCTCGAGCTGTTCGCGAATGAGGGTAATGCTTTTGAGTGTGCTGTCGTCAAAAAGCTGAACGAGACGGAGACGGCGATCGCCCGCGATCAGCCCTAGCTCTGCGCCAAAGGTAGAGAACGGCCCCCACTGCACAGACCCCTGTGAAAATGCGCCCGTTTCAAAAAAGCGCGTTGCCCGGCTGAGGGCGCGATAGTCGAGCTTTTGGATCTGCGCTGGGGCATTCGCCCGATAGCGGCGGACTTCTTGCCGCATAGCCTGGTCGTCATCGTACGGCGCTAGCTCTACTTCTGTAGGCGTATCAGAGAGTACATTACCTTGAGGCGATAGCTGGGTGAAAGAGCCTTGCCACGTTCCTGCATTCTTGAGTAGGCGCTGCCACTGAGTGGAAGTAGATGAGCTCATAGGTGCCAAGAGACTGCTAGAAGACGACCAAAAGGTAATGGAAAGATAGCATTAGAAGGAATCAGTAGAGAAAGCCAAAGCCTTCTAAACTGTAGAACGGTGCCGCAGTACATCCCTTTTGAAAACGCCGATGACTTCACAATCACCCCATCCCTCTACGCTACCCACGAAAAATGAGGCTACAGGTTTAGGTACGTTTGGCGGTGTCTTTACACCTTCAATTCTGACTATTCTAGGCGTAATTATGTACCTGCGCTTCGGCTGGGTGGTGGGTCAAGTCGGCCTGTATCCAACGATGGCAATTGTGACGATTGCCACGTCGATCACGTTTTTGACGGCGCTGTCTATTAGTGCGATCGCAACTGACACCGTTGTTAGAGCGGGCGGTGCCTACTACATGATCAGCCGCTCTTTGGGCATTGAAACGGGCGGTGCGGTCGGCATTCCGCTGTACTTCGCTCAGGCGCTGTCGGTGGCGCTATACACCATTGGTTTTGCCGAAAGCATACGCCTAGTGTATCCAAGTGCGCCGATTGTGATCGTGGCCTTGATTACCACAGTGCTGGTGACCGCCTTGGCGCTAGCTTCAGCAGATATCGCGATCAAAGCGCAGTACGTCATCATGGCTGCGATCGTCCTCTCTTTAATTGCCTTATTCTTTGGCCACGATGTCGTCCCTGATCCTTCTGATGCTATCAATATTGCCAAAGTCGAGAAAGTGGGTTTCTGGGCCGTTTTTGCTGTCTTTTTCCCAGCGGTTACCGGCATTATGTCTGGCGTCAATATGTCGGGCGATCTAAAAGACCCGATTCGTTCTATTCCTAGAGGAACGATAGCTGCTGTCATTGTGGGATATGTCATCTACATGGCGATCCCCTACATTCTGGTTACTCGCACGCCTACCGCGTCTCAGGCTCTGCTCAACCCGGATTTGATGGTGATGAAGCGGATTGCGCTATTTGGCTATTTGAAGATTGACTCGATCATTTTAGGCGTGTGGGGAGCAACGCTCTCTAGTGCAATCGGCAGCATTCTAGGCGCACCGCGAATTTTACAGGCGCTAGCTCGCGACAATATTCTGCCTAGCAGTCTGCGGTGGCTAGGCAAAGGGAATGGACCGACAGATGATCCCAGGCTAGGGACGCTGTTTACGCTAGGGATCGTTCTGACTGTGGTGATGCTGGGGAGCTTGGATGCGATCGCCCCTGTCCTCTCCATGTTCTTCCTTACCACCTATATGGTGCTAAACGTCGCCGCTGGCCTCGAAGGCTTCTTGCAAAGTCCCTCCTTTCGGCCCACGTTCAAAGTCCACTGGTCTCTCTCTTTCCTAGGTGCTCTTGGCTGTATCGCCGTCATGTTCTTGATCAATCCCGTGGCGACGATCGCTGCGTTGGTGATCGTGGCTTTGATCTACGTCTGGCTAGAGCGCAGGCAAATCGAGAGCACCTGGGGCGATGTCCGTCAGGGTATCTGGATGACCATCGTTCGCACCGCTCTGCTCAATATCGACGACAACGCCGATCCCAAAAACTGGCGACCTCACCTGCTCGTGCTTTCTGGCTCACCTTCCAAGCGCTGGTATCTAATTGAGATGGCCAGAGCGTTAACGCACAACCGAGGTTTAATTACGGTTGCTAGTATTCTTCCGAGCGGTTCACGCAGTATTGCCCAGCAAGAGAAAGCCGAAGGTGTTCTTAGAGAATTTTTAGATAAGCGCGGGGTTCAAGCCTTTGCCAAGATTGTGACAGCGGACGATCCATTCACCGGGACCAAGCAGCTGCTAGAAACCTACGGTATGGGACCGCTAATTCCCAATACGGTTCTGCTAGGCGATTCTGACGATCCTGATATTGAAAGCGTTGAGCGCTATTGCAAGACCATCAAGGTTTGCCACGAGGCCAAGCGCAATGTCGTTATCTACCGAGATCACAGCGGTACGGATGCACCCGAGTCGCTATTGCCTCCCATGTATGTGAATCAGCCAAAGCAGAAAATCGATGTGTGGTGGGGTGGTTTGCAGTCCAACGGCGGTCTGATGCTGATTTTGGCCTATCTGCTGCGGACTAGCTGGCAATGGCGTTCGGCGGAAATTACTCTGAAGCTGGTCGTTACTGACGAGGCCGGACAGGAGGCCGCTGAAGTCAATCTAGAGAACCTAACTAACAGCTTGAGAATTGGTGCTAGCTCTGAGGTCATTTTGGCGAATAAGCGCCCCTTTGAAGAGATTTTGCGAACGTCTTCAGCTAGGGCTGATTTGGTTTTCTTGGGTCTAGCTGTCCCTGATGCGGCTGACTATCAAGGATACTATCAGACCTTACAAGATCGGATTGTGGGCTTGCCTGCAACGGTGATGGTGCTAGCGTCTGAGAATCTGGACTTCTCTGAGCTCTTACAAAAGGATCTGGCGTAGTTGAGTGAGCAGTCGACCCGTTCAGATATGATTCAAAGAACGCGACCAGTTGAATTAGAGCTTTTGTAAGGTAGGTAAGCGATGGAGTTACGGCAAGTGAAGCGATATCTAAGGGTAGTCGTAGAGAAGGTGGTCTCATCTACGAGGCTGTATGGATTTGCGAGCGTTGGAAAATCCGCGAAGCAAGCTGGTGTGATTAGCGTAGCTGGTCTGATGTTGGCGCTGTTTCTCTGGGCGACGCCCGCGCTAGCACAGGACAATACGGTTGACTACACGCTGACGAACCAAGCAGGCGCAGATTTTTCGGGCAAGAACTTATCGGGAACATCTTTTGCCGCCGCTGATGCGCGAGATGCCAACTTTGAGGGGGCGGATATGAGCGGCACCATTTTGACGAAGGCGACGTTTTTACGCACAAATCTGAAGGGAACTGATTTTACCAAGACCTTTGCCGATCGCGTGCTGTTCGACGGGGCGGATTTGACCAATGCGATCTTTGTGGATGCGATCGCAACGAGCAGCTCATTTGGCGACACTATCATCACCGGCGCGGACTTTTCCGACTCCATCCTCGACCGCTTCCAGGTCAAGAAGATGTGCAAACGTGCCGATGGCATCAACCCTGTTACCGGTGTCTCTACCCGCGAAAGCTTAGGCTGCCGTGACTAAGCCTGCTAAACCCCTATGTGGGATCTGTCTAGACATCGCACTGAATGCTCAATCATTTCGGTTACAAAAGTCTTGTATCCTACCGTCTCGAACAAAACGTTTACTTTGTCTTCTTCGTATCGTAATACCTGACCAATTCCAAAGTTAGTGTGGATGATCTCACTACCGATTGGAAATGGCTGAAGGTACTTCACTTCGTTTCCTTTAGCACTCTCGCAATTATCACAGCTGCCGCACGGTGTCTCACTTTGTTCACCAAAGTAGCTCAAGATATACTCTCTACGACAGGCGCTTGTCTCTGCATAACCCCGCATCATATGCAGGCGTGACTGGTTAAACTGTTTGTGTCGCTCCTGTTGAGTTACCGCTTGCTCGACAACCTGTTCTCTTGTTAGCTTTTGAGCAGTATCTGTATCTACAAGAACTATCTCGCCTGAATCTTCTGACTCAATAAATCCAACAGACTCAAGCGCATCTATCGCAGCCTGCGTTTTCGCTTGCGATAGATTGAAGTGTTCTTTTATCTGACTTTGACTAATCGTATCTTTTGAAGCCTCTAACAGGTCTACTAGTTCTTCTAGAACGTCCCTATCAACTTGAGAACCTCCAGTAAAAAAGCGCTGTAGCTTCATATCATCAGGATGATAAAACAGTATCGCCTTGGCAGAATCTCCATCGCGAGCAGCTCTACCGACTTCTTGATAGTAGGCGTCTATTGCACTGGGAATGTGATAGTGGAAAACAAACCGGACGTTGGGCTTGTCTATGCCCATGCCAAAGGCGTTGGTAGCTACGATGATGTCGATTTTGTCTTCAATGAACTGAGTTTGAACGGTATCGCGATCGCCCGCCTTCATACCAGCGTGATACGCACTAGCAAGATAGCCAAGCGCCGCTAATTTTTCGGCTATCTCCTCTGCTGTTTTCCTCGTTGCCACATATATGATTCCTGGTGTCGCAGCTTCGGCCACCGCGTGCAGCAAATGATCTAATTTCTCTTGCTCTTCATGACAACAACAGGCGCTGAGGTGAATATTAGGCCGATTGAACCCTTTGACGATTTCAGCTGGATCGTCCATGCCCAGCCGTTCAATAATTTCCTTTCTGACTAGGGGCGAAGCAGTCGCTGTTAACGCTAGCGTCACGGGATGCCCCAAATCTTCAATCACACCGCTCAGCTGCAAGTAGTCGGGCCGAAAATCGTGACCCCATTCGCTAACACAGTGCGCTTCGTCAACGACAAACAGTGAGGGTTTGATTTCCTTGATCTTACTGAGCGTTTCCGCGTTACTGAACTGCTCAGGAGCTAGGAAAAGGAACTCTAGTTCTTCATTCGCTAGCTGCTCGAAGACGCGATCGCGTTCCGTCTGGCTCAAAGTTGAGTTGAGTACGGCAGCTTCTACGGTACCTTGCCGAACGATTCCCTCTACCTGGTCAAACTGCAAGGCAAGCAGCGGTGAGATGACAATGGTTATCCCAGGTATTCGCAGCCCTGCAATCTGGTAGATCGCTGACTTGCCTGAGCCTGTAGGCATCACTGCTAAGGTGTCTCTTCCTGCCAACACAGCCGCGAGCACTTCATGCTGAGCAGGGTGCAGATGGTCGTAGCCAAATACCTGTTGGGCGATCTGCTCTAGCCGAGGATTGGGCTTGGTCACGGACTTAGACAGTAGGCTAACCATAAACTCAACCGTATTTATACTCTTATTATTCAGGTTGAAACGCAGCCGATCTTCTTTCTCTAGAAAGAAATCCTCCAGGTCTATCTGTATAGTGAGCTGCCACAAAAAAGTCTCAGACCAATGATCTGAGACTTTTCCATACTTCGGCTGTTGAGAGCTAGCAGTCGCTACAAACTAGACTGACTTACGCTCTTCGTTTTCTATGCAAGTTGAAATCTAGTTGATAGGGTCAGGGCGGCTACCAACAGCATGACGATCGATTACCTGATCGACTAGGCCATATTCCATCGCCTCTTGCGGCGACATGAAGAAGTCGCGCTCAGTATCTTCCTTTATCTTTTCTAGCGACTGGCCTGTGTGCTTCGCCATTGCCTTGTTAAGCATCGTTTTCAGGTACAGGATTTCTTTTGCCTGGATTTCAATGTCTGTTGCCTGACCCTGCGCGCCCCCAGAAGGCTGGTGGATCATCACCCGGCCATTAGGCAAAATCATCCGCTTGCCTTTAGCGCCCGCACTGAGCAAGAAAGCTCCCATACTAGCAGCCAAACCCATGCAGATCGTCGCCACGTCTGGTCGAATGTGATTCATCGTATCGTATAGACCCAACCCTGCGGAGACAGAACCACCTGGCGAATTGATGTACAGATAGATATCCTTATCAGGGTCTTCAGATTCTAGGAAAAGCATTTGGGCAACGATTAGGTTCATAGAATCGGCAGTGACCTGACCGTGCAAGAAGATGATGCGCTCTCTGAGCAAGCGTGAATAAATGTCGAAAGCGCGCTCGCCGCGACCCGACTGCTCAATAACGGTTGGAATCATTAGAAGCTCTAGAGATTTTAGATGTTCGTTTCCCTACATTGTATAGACTTCACTCGCCTCCTGATCGGATCTAAAGAAGTGTGGATAACCCGAATTTTTGAGAGACCAGTTTCTGAGGGTCGTATTGAAGGCATTGATCTAGATCGATCGTTGGGCGTCATAATTGATACGTTGTTCTAACTAAAATGCTATGGCGCTTGTTTTTCTGGCTGGGGCCAGTCGAGGGGTTGGTCGTGAAATTGCTAAGCAGCTAGCTGTCAAAGGGCATCAGACGGTCGCGCTTTTAAGAAGTGAGGATGCCAAAGAAGAGCTCTCTGCAATGGGTCTCAAGATTGAACTAGGTGATGCCTTAGACGCGGATGCGATGAACGCAGCTATTGGCGCTCATCCCGTTGACGTAGTGATCAGTACAATTGGCGGCGTCCCAGGTATGGAAGCCAGCCGCCGCCCTGACTATCTTGGTAATAAAAATTTGATTGATGCGGCGATCGCAGCCAAAGCCAAGCGCTTCATCTTGATCAGCTCTATTGGCAGTGGGGATAGCGCGATCGCCCTTCCACCCAACGTATTAGAAACCCTTGGCCCCGTACTCAAAGAGAAGGCCCAAGCTGAGGATTATCTAGCTGACAGTGGACTGGACTATACCGTCATTCGACCGGGTGGTCTTGTGTCTCAGCCTGCAACTGACCAGGAAATTCTCACAGCAGATGTATCTGTAGCTGGATCGATCCCACGCGCAGGTGTCGCTCGACTGGCGGTAGCTTGTATGGAGAGCGATCGCGCCAAAAACAAAATCCTCTCTGCCATTGATCTCTCTATGCAGCGCACCCCTGGTGCTATTGAAACCTTTGAGCAATAGGCTCTCTTGGCTAGACTAACCGGCAACCTAGCTCAGTCAATCGGCTTGATCCACTGCCGATGAAGCGCGAAATCTAGCGTGTAGCGAGCGCTCACAAACCACAGAAAGCTTTCGCCAGTGATCAATAGCCAGCTGACTAGGGCAAACGTGTCGTCCCAAGTCGCTTCGATCTGGGCAAGCGATCGCACAAATGCAAACGCCCCGACTGCCCCACTGCCTAGATGCAAATTATCGTCTTGCCTAACAATGTAACGATACGTAACGCCAAAAAAGAAACCTGAGACTATTGCCACTGCTACATTCACTAGCCAGCCTAGAATACTCTCTGGAACCAAGAAAGGCAGATCGCCTACAGCTGCGATAAGCCCTGCCAGCACTGAAACTAGACCTACTACGATCGCTCCGATAAGGCCAGATTTAATTGACTCTAGCCGCGCTTGAGCCAGGGCCATCTCTGATGTGATCAAGTTCTGAATGTCTCCTATTTTCCAGCAGCGCTTTTAGCCAGGCGGTCCTAACTTTACCGTATGATAGAAAGTGAAGAATTTGCTTTTTTGAGAACAGAAAAACTGATTATGGACATTTTGACACTTGGCTGGGTTTCTTTGTTAGCCTGCTTTACTTTCTCTATCTCTATGGTGATTTGGGGACGTAACGGCTTCTAGAGTGATGTCTAGACTCTAATTATTAGGCTTGCTGGTTATACGGATACTTTTCAATGGATGCTTTCTTGAATGCGGCATCACAAAACCTGCTACTGACGGTGCTGGCTGTGATGTCCTTTGTGTTGCTAATAGTCGTGACGGGCGGTGTGGTGTACCTCACTGCCATTGAATGGCGCGATAAGAGGCGCCGTGGGAATGAGGCGAAGGCAATGCCTGCTCGTGGCGTTCGCGGCAAACGGAAATAGTTTGACCCAACCTCCTAGAACAAACAACAAAACTAGCGCCAAAACAGCCAGGCAGATTGCCTTTGAAGCGCTCCGAGCAATCGATCGGGGCGCTTTTGCTGATGTCGTTATCGATCGCAAGCTCAAAGATGCTAAGACTATTGGCCAGCTCAGCGCCCAAGACAGAGGACTTGTCACTGAGCTGGTATACGGCACTGTCCGCAGGCAAAGGACGCTAGACGCGCTAATCGATCAGTATGGCAAGCGTCCGGCGGCGAAACAGCAGGCCGATCTTCTCCAAATTTTACGGCTTGGTTTTTATCAACTGCGCTACTTAGACCATGTACCTGACCATGCGGTTGTCGACACAACTGTGCAGCTGGCCAAGGCTCAGCGACTGGGTAAGCTCAGCGGCGTGGTCAATGGCATGTTGCGCCAATATATTCGCGAGCTGAATCTAGAGACGGCTACCGATCCACTCAAGCTGCCTGAGGACAGCGCTGAGCGGTTGGGCGTTTTACATAGCTATCCCGATTGGATCATCGACGTATGGCGCAAGGTATTGCCAGACGATCAGGTCGCCGCGCTGTGCGAGTACTTTAACCAATCGCCTCAGCTGGACTTGCGGATTAATCTTGGGCGTCAGTCTTTGTCAGCAGCGGCGGCTATTTTTGCAGAAGTCGGAATAGAAGCTGTTCCGGTCGAAGGCGTTCCGTCTGCGCTCAGATTGACCTCACATGCAGGCGCGGTGACTCAACTACCAGGATATGCAGACGGCTGGTGGGCGGTACAAGATAGCAGCGCTCAGCTAGTGAGCTATCTATTAGATCCGCAGCCAGGAGAAGTGATTATCGATGCCTGCGCTGCGCCTGGAGGGAAAAGCCTGCATATTGCGGAGCTGATGGGGAACGAAGGTACGGTTTGGAGCTGCGATCGCACCCCATCGCGCACCAAAAAAATTCAGCAAAACATCGACCGCCTCGGTTCGACCATCGTCCGTCCGATCATGACCGACAGCCGCAACCAGCCTACGTTCGTTGGACAAGGCGATCGCGTCTTACTAGACGTTCCCTGCTCTGGGCTAGGTACACTCAACCGTCACGCCGATGCCCGCTGGCGACAAACCCCCGACTCGGTTAACTCTCTAGTCACCTTGCAGCATGAAATCTTGACTCACGCCTCAACCTGGGTCAAACCCGGTGGGGTTCTTGTCTATGCCACCTGCACCCTACACCCCGATGAAAACGAGACCCAGATCGAAAACTTTCTGACTCAAAACGCAGGCTGGACAATTGAAGCGCCGCCACCGTCATTTCAGCTAGCTGCGACTGAGTCGGGGTGGATTAAGCTATGGCCCCATCTCCGTAACATGGATGGCTTCTTCATGGTCAAGTTGCGCCGCGCCACGGAATAAAGGAATCTGAGTCATTTTGCATGGACAGCATTTCCGCCCGGTTCTGCTCGGCTAATTTGTAATACCATTCGCAATAGTCTTCAAATGCCTGACGATACGCCGCCTCCCTTTTAAAGTCGATAGCGGCCTGATGGAGCTGTAGCGCCTCACTCACCTGTCTGACTTCAGCTGACTGCGGCACCAGATATTCGAATACAGCAGGCTGATGGATGCCCAGATGGTTCACATCTGGCTTGATGCGATCGCTCATGCCCAACTCCTCAGTCGGTAAACCATAAATCCTATGTATTCTTTCATTGCCCGAGTGAAGCGTCCAGTCGCCTCCGCGCGGGGAAGCAAATCCAGAATCCGCCCTTCAATCGTGGTCCGCTCCTCTGTGGGCGTTGTGACTAAATAATCGGTCGGGGCTGGGATAATCTTAATATTGAGCTTTTTGAAAATGGCGACAGAGCGCGGCATATGTACCGCAGAGGTCACTAGCAGGACAGACTCAATCGACTGCGCTTCCATAATCTGTTTGACGTTAACGGCATTCTCTCTAGTGTTCAACGAGTTGCCTTCTAGAATAATGTCTTTCTCGGGAACATTCATCGCCATCGCAAACGCTTTCATATCGTCTGCTTCTGACTCATCGCTACCGCCTCGCCACTGCACCCGTCCGCCGCTCAAGATTAACTTTGGGGCGCGGCCCTGGTTATAAAGTCGAGCTGCATAGAGGATGCGATCGCCCGCTTCGCCAACTTCCACCCACGGTCTAGGCGCGATCGCCGGTACTGTCGCCCCGCCCAAGACCACAATCGCATCGGCTGTAGGCATAGGATCTGGTGGGAAATACTGCCATTCCAAGGAACTCAGCAGCTTGTTGCTGACCAGGCGATTGCTGCTGAAGAAAAGAATGAATAGGGAAAGTGCGATCGCCCCCGAAGCTCGGCGAGGATGACGCCACAGCCAGACTAGGCCCAGCACCATCAGCAGGCTGCTGAGCCCCACGGGATAGATGAAGAGCGGAAGCAGCTTTGAGAGAAAGAACATATCTATCTACCGATTCGCCGATCTCTAGCGCGCTTCTTGCGCTCTATATAGCGTCGATTGGCTTTATTTGTTTTCAAAAAGGGTAGCGAAAAGCGCGGATCTTCATCGGAGCCATCCGGCGCAGGACGTCTAAGCTTATCCGTTGGCGGCAGCCCTTCTGGGCCTTCAGGCGCACCGCCCTTGACCTGCCACCAGGCATTCACAATGCCACCGGCTAGACCCCCGATTGCACCAAATACGATGCTAAAGGGAACTGGATAGCCCAGTAGAAAAAAGGCAATCAGAAAAATCAGCCAGTTTCTAATGACTGCTGGAATGATTAAATCAGCCACGACGACGAGTCCTGCGTTGAGTAAGGAAAGAGCAGTGAAAAAGGGGGCTAAGAACCCAAATATATCAGCTTTACCGCTGAACCTCATCCGGCTTGGAGGAGAGAGCAAGAGAATCGAAGACACTGCTCAACTGCTGCTGAATTTCATCTATTGTCCGGGTCGTATCAACTATCAACACAGGCTCACCCTGGTCAAAAGGTTCCATAGACTGCTTCGCCAAAATCGCGGCGGTCGCGTCGGCAATATCACCATCACGCTGTTCCACACGCGCCAGCAGAACTTCTGGCGGCGCAGTGCAATATAAAAAGGTCAGCGGTAGATCTTGAGCACTAGCTTGTGCGATCGCCTCTTCCCGCTTTGCTCGTCGATCAAACTTCGCATCCAAAATCACCCGATAGCCCCGAGCGGCGAGCCGTACACCTAGCTCAATCAAACGGCTGTATGTCTTATCTGTCATCTGCGGCGTATAGATTTCATCGCTGCCCTTTTCGTACAGACTGACACCCGCTAGATGCTTTCTCAGCGCATCGGAGCGCAGACGAATGGCACCTGATAGCCTCACTAACTGACTAGCCGTTGTGCTTTTCCCTGAGCCCGACAGTCCGGCCATCGCGACTAGGGGCTCTTTTTTTTTGCACGTAGGACCAGGCGAGTTCGTAATACTTGGCCGCTTTCTCGCTAGCCGCTTTCTGGTCCGCTTCAGCAACCGACGGATCGCCCAGCATGAAGGAGGTCACTTTTGCGCGTACATACGACTGGCGGCTAACATACAGTGGCAGGATCTCTAGCCCTTCGTAGTCGCCTGTAGTTTCCACGTACTGATTTAGAAAGATCTGGCTGAGATCTTGCCGTCCGGCGACCTCTAAGTCCATCACGATATAGGCAATGTCAAACATCGTATCGACAAAGCGGAAGGGCTCGTTGAATTCGATACAGTCGAATAGAAGAATTTTGCCTTCCCACTCGCAGATATTGCCAAGGTGCAGATCGCCGTGGCAGGCGCGAATTCGATCCGCGTCCAGACGCTTTTGAAAAAGTGCCTGCTCGGTGGCAAAAAAGCTGTCTGTGTAGGCTTTTGTCTCATCGAACTGTTTTTGAGTTTGTGGCTTGATGATCTCGTCGCCGCCGATGTAAGTGAGCGTTTGTTCATAGTTCTCATCGAATGCCTGACGGATAGCGTCTGGCGTGCCGTAGGTGCGGATGTGTTCGCTGGTGGTAGTTTTACTGTGGAAGTCGGCGACGGTCTGGGCGAGCGATCGCACCTTCTCCGCATCCAACAGTCCTTTGGCAAACTGCTCACTCAACAGCGCCGACTGCGGAAACTGTCGCATCTTCACCGCGTACTCAATCGGTTCACCACTGCCATCAATCGCTGCCTTGCTAGCACCGTCCGCGCTATCTTTCGCCTCTTCTGCCGGCTCAGTAATCGCCACAACTTTCAGATACAAGCTCCCGGCCCCTCGCTGGTTTAGCCGTAGCTCTTCCTCACAAAAGTGCTTTCGTTTCTCGAGCGTGGAATAGTCCAAGAAGCCAAAATTTACTGGCTTCTTTAGCTTGTAGACGTAGTTGCCTGTCAGTAGCACGTATGAGACATGAGTCTGCATCAGGCGAACAGGCTCAGTTACCGGATGGGCATAGAAATTGGATTTGAGCATCTGCTGAATCAGCGTCGGCAAAGTGGAATCGGACATGACCTTTAAAAGTTGGGGACAGAGGATAGGGGAAAAACAAATCTCGAAGACTTTGTGTCACGGTCTCGATAAAAACTAAAAGGGGCTAGGAAGTCTATCTCCTAACCCCTTCTTCAATTTCTAGTCTTAGGAAAAACTCCTCAGCTAGCCTATAAATACTCTCTTAAAAAACGCAGCTGTTAATCAGAGGTATCGATATCTTCTTCAACATTGATAGTTTCTGTCAGCGTTGCTTCAGGTACTTCTCCCGCAGCTTCTTCAACCGCCGCCACCGTACGAGGCGCAAGCACAGATACGACCAGCAAATTAGGATCTAGCGCAATAGAGGCTCCCTTCGGCAGTTTGATCTCACCGACGTGTAGCGCGTCACCAATCTTCATTTCAGAAACGTCTACATCTAGAGTCTGAGGAATAGCATCGGGAGGGCACTTTAGCTGAACTTCGGTCATCACCATGTCGAGGGTGCCGCCTTCATCGGTTACACCAATCGAGTCACCAACGAAGTTGATTGGCATACTGACTTCAATCTCGGACTGCGAAGCAATCGAGAAAAAGCTGAGATGGTGAATTTTGTTTTTCCAGGGATGCTTTTGCACCTCACGCAAAATTACTTTGCCGCTCCAGGGCATATCAGGCACGTTGACGGTAATCACCGACTTGTTCACCGAGGCTTTGCGCAAGAGGGCTTCGGCGTCGTAGTTACTTAGCTTGAGGGCGACGGAGGTAGTCCCATCATGTCCATAGAGGACAGCGGGGAGGGTGCCTTCTCTGCGAAGTTTTTTGGGCTTGTCTTCTGGCGCACGCTGGGCGCACTCAATTGATAAATCCATGAGAGTTCTGTGTATTCGGTCGGTGTGTTCAGTCTGTGGTGGGATAAAAAAATAAGGCAGGTGTCAGCGGCCAGACAAGCCCGAGGATCTATATTACCTGATTAGTGGGCGATCGCATTGGGACTTTTACTCGTCAGTGATGCTTGCTATCTACAAAAAAGTCAGAAGATTAGCTTTTCTCATTCGAGAATTCTTTGTTTTAGCCTACCTTCCCAAAAGCGCTAGTATGCTCTTTGAGCAGCGCCCGCTTTGGTCCATGGATAGGGTCTTCGACGATGATGGTCTGATCGCGGCTCGCACCCAAAGAGACGATCGCAATCGGTGCTTCAACTAGCTTGGCTAAAAATTCAAGGTAGTCCAAAGCGGCCTCCGGTAAGTCGTCTAGGCTACGGCACTGCTCGGTCGACTGCTTCCATCCAGGCAAGATCTCGTAGATTGGCTTGCAGCGAGCAAACCGCTGCGCGTTACTAGGCAAGTCGGTGCAGCGCTCACCGTCTAGCTCGTAGGCGACGCACACCTTGATCTCTTCTAAGCCATCGAGAACGTCGAGCTTAGTGACAGCTAGGCAGTCTAATCCGTTAATCCGGACAGCGTAGCGACCGACAACCCCATCGAACCAACCACAGCGACGGCGACGGCCTGTTGTCGTGCCAAATTCCGCCCCGACTTCGCAGATCATATTGCCGACTTCGTCGTCTAGCTCGGTCGGGAATGGACCTTCGCCGACTCGGGTAGTGTAGGCTTTGGCGACGCCGATGACGCGGTCAATAGCTGTAGGGCCAACGCCCGAGCCGATGCAGGCTCCGCCCGCTACCGGGTTAGATGAAGTGACATAGGGGTAGGTGCCGTGGTCGAGATCTAGCAGGGTGCCCTGTGCGCCTTCAAAGAGGATGTTCTTTTTCTGCTGGGTGGCGTTGTAGATTTGTAGGGAGCTGTCAGTGATGTGCGATCGCAATCGATCCGCATATCCCAAATACTCCTCTAGCACCTCCTCTACCTTCAGCGGCTCTAGGTTATAAAGCTTCTCCAGCACAATATTTTTGGCATCAATTGTCCACTTTAGCTGCTCAGCGAAGCCGTCTGCATCCATCAGATCAATCATCCGAATGCCGGTACGCTCTGACTTATCCGCGTAGGTCGGACCGATCCCCCGCTTCGTCGTCCCGATTTTCTTGCTACCGCGCTGCTCTTCTGCCGCTTGATCAATCATGCGGTGATAGGGCATCGTCACATGAGCGCTCTGAGAAATAAACAAATTCTTAGAAGAAACATTTAGCGCCTCTACCTTGTCTAACTCTGCAATCAGCTCTCTAGGATCAATGACTGTGCCGTTACCAATGATGCATTCGGTATCGGGGTAGAGAATACCCGATGGAATCAGATGCAGCTTGAAAGTCTGATCGCCGACGACGACGGTATGGCCAGCATTAACGCCACCCTGATAGCGCACAACCACATCTGCCGATTTGCTCAGCAAGTCAGTGATTTTGCCTTTACCTTCATCGCCCCATTGAGCGCCGATAACAATAACGTTAGCCAAAAGAAATACGTTGCTAAAGATCAACCAAACAACAATTATCACCAAGCTTTGAGTGAAGTGTCAACAACGAAAGTTGACGGGTTATCGGAAGTGCTCACACTCACGCTGTGCTGAAGATCATCACCCCTCACTACACTAAATGCGTAATTATGCGTTACAAGAAACAGATAAGTTTTTGAATTTTTACCGAATTTTCCTGATTCGCACTTCACACATCTACGCCTTGCAAATAGTTTGTCTGTACCAAGGCACGGCTGAATACAAAAAGTTCATCTCGACAAGTTCGCTGGTTTCTGGCTTTCGAGCCTCTCACTTTCTATCCGCGCCCAAGCGATCAAGTCCCTTACTCACTAAACTTTGAAACCTCAAACCTACAAATATCCTTAGAGGCTTTTCTCAATGAGCTTATACGCAGAACTTCACCGCCATTTGGGCGGCTCCGTAGTCCCTAGAGTCTTATGGCGCTACTTCGAGCGCAACCGGCCAGATATCTCCGATCAGTTCAATAGCTACGGCGACTTCGAGCTGTTTTATACCCAGCCCAAAGACACCCTTGAAGAATATCTAAAGCTACACACGCTAGTCGAAAGCGTACAGACAAAAGAAGCCTTGCCCTACTTCATTTATCGGCTGATTCGCGGTGCCTATATCTTTGAGAATCTGGCCTACTTAGAGCTGCGCTACACACCGTTCTATCGCACCCCCGAACGATTGAGCCATGCCGAAAGAATTGATGCTATGGCCGAAATTATCGAGGTTGTAGGCCGCGCCAGTCAGCAGAGCGAGTACCCGGTAGTTACCAAGCAAATTCTTTGCATGCACTCCAAGCTACCCTATGAAATCAACCGGGCGACCATAGAGCTAGCAGCACAATATCCCGAGTATGTCTGCGGGGTAGACATTGCCGGTGGAGACGCAGCGTACAACTTAGAAGAGATCAAGCGCCTTTACACCCACGCGCAGAACTTGGGGCTAAACACAACTGGCCACCTCTATGAAACCAAAAACGGCTGCTACCCAGAGCTATTGCCCTATCTCAAGCGAATCGGCCACGGCATTCAAATTCCACTGCACTATCCAGAGCTGCTCAAGGACGTAGCCGCTAGAGGCCAGTGTCTAGAGGTCTGCCCGACTACCTACTTGCAAACTGGCACGCTAGAAGAGATCAGTCAGCTCAAGACTGTTTTCAACCGCTGCTTTGATGCGGGGGTAGACATTGCTATCTGTACGGACAATGCTGGTTTGCACAATGTCCGACTGCCGTTTGAATATGAGAATTTGCTCACTCATGATGTGATTGGCTTCGATGGGCTTAGAGCCTGTCAAGCAGCAGCCTTTCGCCATGCCTTTGCTTGGGGGCATCCGCATCAGCCCGCCTCAGTCATCTCTAACCTATTGAATGAGCAGAAAGCACGTCAGGCCAGTAGGGAACCTGTAGCTCAGTAGTCGTTGTTTGTTAAGGATCTCTCAAAGATTTTGCGCCGAAAGGTTTCGTCCTGGCTGGCCATCTCTAATATCTGCATGTATTTGGGCAGTGTCAAACCACTGCTCTGAATAATGCTGACTGTGTCAGTTTCGATAGACTGCTGAATTTCTACAGCGGTGGGGCTGGTCTCGTCTTCGGGCAGCTCTGCCTGGCGATCGCTGAGCAGTTTTAGTATGCGGATATAGGCCTGTGCGAACTGATTGAGCTCGCCTACAGAAATATCGTCACTGCGTTTAACTGACTGCGCGCTGGTGTCTACGGCAACGGCAGCGGTAACCAGCGGACCTGAAAAGCTGCTGTCTGGAAAAGTTAGAACAGTTAATAGCCCTAGCAACACGGCTAAGAAACTCAGTAGTGAGCGGTTAAGCATAGCTCTAGCGATTTGGGCAAGACGCTGCCAATTATCTCCTTGAGAAAAGAATATTCTGTTAAGACTGAGAAAACCGAACATTTTGACAGACTGCATTCACTACAATTAATACTAAGCATAATTACAGACTAAGGACTCTATGACAGGTAGCCAGGCTTCCGAAATTGACAGTCAAAACCTAGCAGACGGAATTACAGGGAACGCGCAGCACGACTTGTCCAAGCGGGAGCTAGAGATTGTAGAGCTAGTCGCGGCAGGGCTTACCAATCAGGAGATCTCTCAGCAGCTAGAAATTAGCAAGCGCACCGTTGATAATCACGTGAGCAACATCTTGAGCAAAACGGCTACTGGCAATCGAGTTGCGCTAGTGCGCTGGGCTTTGCAGTCTGGCAAAGTGTGCATTGATGAGCTGAACTGCTGCCGTCTGCCAGATGCTGCTCTGTAAGGGGGCTAACTCCCGCCTAGCCATTTCCCTTCTTCCTGGGTTCTTTTTTGCAGAGGAACTTCTTTAACTCGCTGGCTCCTTGGGGCGCTAAACTTTCTGAGCGTGAAGAAAACTGTAAAGAATTCAATCAGGACTATGAGCAGCATTCAAGCCATTCGTGGAACCCGTGATATTTTGCCATCGGAGTCTCCTCTGTGGGTGGTGATAGAAGGAATTGCTCGCGATGTGCTCTCTCAGTCGGCCTACAGAGAGATTCGAACGCCTATTTTTGAAATGACTGAGCTGTTTGCTCGTGGCATCGGCGAGGCGACAGATGCGGTCGGCAAGGAAATGTACAGCTTTGAAGATCGTGGCGGGCGCTCGATTGCTTTGCGACCTGAGATTACTGCCGGGCTGGTGCGGGCTTTTATTCAGAACAAGCTGTTTGCTCAAGGTGGCGTGCAGCGGCTGTGGCACATCGGGCCTGCGTTTCGGTATGAGCGGCCTCAGGCGGGTAGGCAGCGGCAGTTTCATCAGCTAGATGTGGAGATTTTGGGCAGCCGGGATGCGCGGGCGGATGTGGAGATTATTGCGATCGCAACCCAAATCCTAAAGGCCCTCGGTCTCACCGCACTCAGCCTAGATCTCAACTCCGTCGGCAGCAGCGAAGATCGCCAGGCGTACAGGGACGCTCTAGTTGCCTACTTCACCCCTTATAAAGCCGACCTTGACAGCGACTCGCAGGACCGCCTAGAGCGCAACCCGCTTCGCATTTTAGATAGCAAGGACAAGCGCACTCAGAAAATCGTGACTGGCGCACCTAGTCTGCTTGATTTCCTCTCAGACGATTCCCAACGCCACTTTGACGCAGTTCAGCAGCACCTGACTAACATCGGCATCGACTTTACAATCAATCCTCGGCTTGTGCGTGGTTTGGACTATTACACCCATACTGCTTTCGAGATCCAGTCCTCTGATTTGGGTGCGCAGGCCACTGTCTGCGGTGGCGGTCGCTACGATGGCCTAGTCGCTCAGCTAGGCGGACCTGATACCCCAGCGATTGGCTTTGGGATGGGGCTCGAACGGCTGATCATCTTGCTAGAGCAAATGGGGAAATACAGTACAGAACCGCTGCTAGATATCTATCTAATTTCACGCGGCGAAAAAGCAGAGTTTCAGTCGATTGCCCTCGCCAATCAGCTTAGGCAAATCGGGTGCTCTGTTGAAGTCGATCTCAGCAGCAGTGCCTTTGGTAAACAGTTCAAGCGGGCCGATCGTAGCGGTGCCGTGCTAGGACTGATTTTGGGGGATGCTGAAGCTGAGGCAAAGAAAGTTCAGCTCAAATGGTTGCGCTCTGGTAAGCAATCTGAAATGGCTCAGATAGAACTGATTGAAAAAATGGATGAGATTCAATCTCAGATGGCTGAGTTCCGCGCTCAGCCAGTGGTTTAGCTTCTATCAGTCGTCGTAAGCGGGCAGCACCGGAATTTCTTCGGCAGCGTTGAGCTGACGGCGGAGCTTGTTGGTCGCTTCTACATAGATGGTGATTTCTTCGTCGCCCTCGGCTAGTCGATGAAAGTCGTCAGTAGTGAGTTTGTCTAGCAAGTTCTGTAGGGCGTTAGCTTCTGCCGCCGAAAGCAGCGCACTAAGTCTGACACGCGGAGAGGAGTCGGTAGAAGGAGGGATCTTCATGTTTTTGTTCGTCTAGTCTATGGTCTGTTTTGCCGGTTTATCTTCTCAAGGAAAAGGAACGATTGGCTAGTCGTCTTATTTTCCGTAATATTGACTGTCGCAGATAAAGGGCGTTTATTGATCCTCTAGGTATAGCAGAAAGCTCATCAGTTCATCGTCTGTAAGCTGCTGGCGCGATCGCTTGCCATAGGTCTTTTCTAAATAGTCGCGGCCCTGAGCGCTAGTCCAGCCCAGTCGCCTCAACTCTACATCCGTTTGGGCGATCACGTCAGAGAGATCGACTGGTAGAGCGCTGGTGTTGAAGTTCTCTAGGGCGATTGCCGCTGCCGATGCTTTTTGAGCGGATGTCGCCAATGGCTGTTCGACGACGACATCGATAGGTGGACCGAGATCTTCTTCCTCTGGGCTATCTTCTATAGCTTCTGGCTCTTCTAAATCTGCTGAAGAGTCTTCCAAAGTAGATTCTTCATCTGGGGAACCTGACGAGATAGGGACTAATGGCTCGTCAACAGACGCTGACACACTGTCAATCGTGTCATCGCTTTTAGAGATTCCTAGGATAGCTAGTGCGCGATCGCGTGCCCCATCCTCAGCCACTTCCACCGACTGACCCATTGCCAGTCCCGTTGCGATCGCCTCACCTTTGATCAAAACGCTGGCTCGAACGATGTATTGACCGTCGCAGACAGAAATCAAATCTGTGATGAGTGCGCCTTCTGGATACTGATCTCTAAATTTTTGAAAGGATGTAGGCATAAAAATAGACGGCAATCCGAAACAGCATGACTTCGGCTTTCGATCTATTCTAAATAGGGGTGAGCGTTCATGCCTCACTTTGATAAAAGGCTTTGGTAAAAAGGACATTAGCCTTTAATTTTTTGTCCTAATCCTTTTTGAGGGACCTAATCCCTTCAGCGAATACATGCTAGATCGCCTACTTGAGATGTCTCCCACACTGGGGGGAGATACGCTGCTGCTACTACCTGTACTCATTCTTTTGGAGCTGGTGCTGTCTGCTGATAATGCGATTGCGCTCGCCGCGATCGCCCAGGGACTAGAAACTCCAGCTCTTCAGAAAAAAGCACTCAATATCGGCCTTGTCGTTGCCTTTATCCTGCGAGTGGCGTTGATCCTGGCCGCTAGCTGGGTGCTTAAGTACTGGCAGTTCGAGATTGCAGGCGCACTCTACTTGCTCTGGCTAGTCTACCAACACTTCTTTACGGATGATGACGACGAAACGACTGGGCCAAGATTTAGCTCATTGTGGAAAGCGATTCCGACGATTGCGCTGACTGATTTGGCATTCTCTCTAGATAGTGTGACCACTGCGATCGCCCTTTCTAAAGACGTTTTCATCGTTCTGTTAGGCGGCACCATCGGCATTATTGCCCTACGCTTCATGGCTGGACTCTTCATTCGCTGGCTATCTATTTACGTCCACTTAGAAGATGCTGGGTTCGTTACCGTCGCTGTTGTCGGTATACGTCTAATTGTCCGCGTCATCGATCCGGCCTTAGTGCCGCCAGAGTGGATCATGGTCAGTTTAATCTTCAGCCTTTTTGCCTGGGGCTTTTCTGAAAGAGTAGCCATTCCTACCGTCGCTAAATCAGAACTGGCTGACTCAGAAGTCTCCGTTACTATTCCTAACCTCTCTAACACAGCTAGAGAACCGGAACCTGCCGACAACCTAGTGATGACTAATGAAGAAAAGCAAGCAGAAACTATCTAAAGACAGGTAGCACGAAAGTAGGCTACAGCCAGTCAACAGCTCAGCTACGCTACCCTCGTAGGCGACAGCGATCGCACTTCCCACACCGCATAGATCTCGCCTCTCTCACAAACCCAAATTCCTCCAACAAAACCTGCCAGCGACATCGCTTCGTAAACAGATATCGCCGCATCACTGACACTGCTGAAATAGACTGCTCCACCTTCGATTGACCACCTGTACGAATCTGATAGGTAAAGGGATCTTGCCATCGCAGCTGTCCATCGCGATGTAGTAAAGCAAGCGCCTGATCGCATTCTTTGAACTGGCTGCGGACCTCGTCGATATTCCCAGACTCTGGAATCTGCTTTACTAGCTGCCGCGCGGACTGCTGAAGCTGCTGAGCCTTTTGTTCGAAGAATTTCCAGCGCTGTTTGTCTTCTGGGGCTAGGAGTCCAGTCGGCTCGCTGACTAGCGAAAGGGCTATGGCCGGGTTTCCATCCCGTCCACCGCGTCCTACTTCTTGCACATATTCAGAGATTAAGCTGGGTACTTCGTAGTGCGCCACAAACCGACAGTCTGGCTTGTTGATGCCCATGCCAAACGCCGACGTACACACCACAAACTGACAGTTTCCTGTAATCCACTCTGACTCTATTTGCCGTCGTCGAATGGCAGAGAGCCCACCGTGATATGCCTTGACTGAATAGCCCACTGCCGCAAACCACTTAGCTAAGTTCTCAGTACCACGCCGAGTGCGAGTGTAGATCAGGCCCGACTGCTTACCCTGACGCTGGACAAATTTAAGCAAAGCTTGCCTGCGACCTTTTGGAGTCCAGATAGTTTGAACGGCCAGATGGAGGTTGCTGCGATAGGGATTGAGGCGGATGATTTTGGGCTCTTGTAGGCGAAGAACGGCGTGTAGTGCCTTTTGGGTGGTGGGATCGGCGGTGGCGGTGAAGGCTGCGATCGCTATGCTTGTCCCTTTGGCCTTCGTCGCTAGCAGCGCCGAACGCACCGCACCTAGTCGCCGGTACGTAGGTCGAAAGCTATCTCCCCACTGAGTCAAACAGTGCGCTTCGTCTAGGACCAAAGCGTTGATTTCGACTTGAGGCTGACAGAGAATTTCCCAGACAGGTTTGCTCAGCAGGGTTTCTGGCGACAGGTAGAGAAGGCGGAGACGGTTCTGGGCGAGTTTAGTCAGGGTTTGCGATCGCACCCGCTTTCCCAACTCACTATGCAACGCTGCTGCTAGCAGCCGCTTCTCCCACAGTTCCTGCACCTGATTCTCCATCAGCGCCACCAAAGGCGATATTACTAGCGTCACTCCAGTCTGCATCAGCGCAGGCAGCTGGAAGCAAATTGACTTCCCGCCGCCCGTCGGCATCACCACAATGATGTCCTGTCCGCTTAAGATCGCGTGAGCAATTTCCCCCTGCGGCGCACGAAAATCGGGATAGCCCCAAATACTTTGAAAAGCGCAGCGCAGCTCGGTCAGCTGATCGAATACTGCGGGATCGCGCTCGAAAGATGCAGCGCCCATTGGTCTACCTAGTAATGATTTCTTGATCATTCCCAGAAGGTCAAAATATAGAAGAGAGCTCTGCAAACACAAAACACCGCAGTGCCTGTGAAACAAGCGCTGCAGTGTTTAGAGCTGATGAGCCAATTGTAAAAGCTAACTCTGAAACTTTTCTCTAGAAGAAGCTGCCAATATTATAAGCTGCCCCAACAGTCACTCCAAAGTCAGTGTCATTAAACACGCCTAAGTTAGCCTGCGCGTTCACTGTGAACCGCCTAGATACTGGTACATCCACGCCCGCCGACAGCAGCAAGTTCACATCAGAATCGCTGTCTTCGCTGGAGTTATAGGCTGCCCCTACGCCACCGTAAGGAATAAACTGGAACCCGCCAGCTTCAGGCGCGTACTGCCTGAAGTCATAAGTCACAGGTACTAGCACTGCGAAGTCATTACCGATCAGAACAGAGGGACGAACAGCTAGCCTGTTGGTAAACGCAATTTTACTGATAACTGCAAAAGAAATATCGCCTGCATAGCCGATGTCACCACCAACGCCGACAAAACTAGAGTTAGTAACTCCTTGGGTGCGACGACGACGAGACTGGGCTAGTTCAAGAGGCTCTTCAGTAACAGGATAAGTCAGCGCGGCAGCTTCTGTTTCGACAGGGGGTGTTGTCACTGCTGCTGGCTGACTTACCGCTGCCTCAGCTTGAGCGCTCTCAACGGTCTGAACCTCTTCAACGGCTTGAGTGTCTTCAACGAGATCTTGGGCTATGGACTGGGCCCGTGCAGGTAACTGAGCAGCGGCTAGTAGCACCAGCATGCTGAGTGCTCCGAAGATGCCTTTTCTAACGAACATAGTAAATAACTCCTCTACAAGTTTCAATTCTTGAAACCCTAAATGTGTATGACTCTACGCCACTTACTCAGGGTACTTGCGATCGCCGTGATTCCCCTTCTATCAAAAGGATAAGGGCGCGTTGCATTTGCTATCGTGCGATCGCGTTTATTAGAAAACTATTGCAGTCTGTCGATAGTTCTGTACTGTATGGCCTCTGCTACATGATGAGTTTCTATTTCAGGCGCATTTCCTAGATCAGCAATGGTTCTAGCCACCTTGAGAATGCGGTCTGTTGCTCTAGCCGATAGTCCCAGCTTGCGAACAGCACCTTCTATCAGCGTGCGAGTAGCTTCATTGAACTGGCACCACTGGCGAATATGACGGCTTTCCATGTCGGCATTACATTGCAAAGCAGGCGAATCTTTAAACCTTTCTTGTGCCTGTTTGCGGGCAGCTTCGACACGGACTCTGACAGTGGCTGAATCCTCACCTTCGGGTTGACCGGTGACTTCTTCTGGTTTTAGTCGTCCGACGATTACCTGTAAGTCAATTCGATCCATTAGCGGACCAGAAAGCTTAGCCCAGTATTGTTCTCGGTGACGAGGTGTGCAGGTACAGGGTTGAACAGTATCGCCAAAGTAGCCGCAGGGACAGGGATTGGTGCTAGAGACTAAGGTGAATTGCGCTGGGAATTCAACCGATTGACGAGTTCGAGTGATGGTCACTTTGCCATCTTCTAGCGGCTGACGCAGAAATTCGAGGACGCTGCGCTTAAATTCAGTCAGCTCATCGAGGAAAAGGACGCCACGGTGGGCTAGGGAAATCTCGCCCGGTTTTGGAAAGCTACCGCCGCCGACTAGGGATGGACCGGAGGCAGAGTGATGCGGCGTGCGAAAGGGGCGCTGGTTGACAAGGTGGCCTTTTTCTTTGAGTAAGCCTGCGACGGAGTGGATCTGAGTAACTTCGAGGGCTTCGGGAAAGGTGAGGGGTGGCAGGATGCCGGGGAGTCTCTGGGCAAGCATGGTTTTACCGCTGCCGGGGGGACCGATCAGGCATAAATTGTGACCGCCCGCAGCGGCGATTTCTAGGGCGCGACGGGCTTGGGCTTGGCCTTTGATGTCGCATAGGTCAAGGGTTGGGGCGGGCGATCGCAACAAAGCCTCAGGCTCACTCACCTTTACAGGCTGATGGTCTGCTGGACTATTGAGAAAGTCCACCACTTCACTCAAATGCTTGAAGCCGTAGACTTCCAAATCGGGAACAACAGCAGCTTCGTAGGCGTTATCAGCAGGGAGAACGACACCTTTTAGACCAAGCTGTTTGGCTGCCGCTGCGATTGCAACCACCCCCGCTACTGGTCTTAATGTCCCATCCAAAGACATCTCACCCAAAAACAAATAGTCATCTAAGCAAGTGCGCTTTACCGTTTCACAGGCAGCCAAAATCCCAATTGCAATCGGCAAATCATAGATCGGCCCTTCCTTGCGCACATCTGCTGGCGTTAGGTTGATCACCACCTTGCGCATCGGAAACTCAAAGCCTGCATTCTTTAGCGCCGCTCGCACCCGCTCTCTAGATTCCTGTACAGCAGTATCAGGCAGCCCGACAACCACAACTCCTGGCAGGCCCCCCGAAAGGTCAACTTCTACGCCGACTTTGAGTGCGTCGATTCCAATGAGTGATGCACTCCAGATTCTTGCTAGCATCGTGCATCCAATCCTCAATCTATCAGTATGGACCTGCCTTTCTAAGCTGCCCTGAGTTACATACGAGGTAACCGCGTGCTCAGCGTTCCAAAGTTTTCCTTTAGGCAGACCGCAAATTGAAAGATCAGGCGGTAGATTAGAAATAATAGACTCTTCTCTTACTAATTTTTATAATCCGCTATGTTAAGTCTCTCTAGATCGCCGAAAACTTCTGTCGTTATTCGAGAGCAACAGATAGAGGACGACCGGATGCGAGATGTGGAGCTATTACTAGAGAGTCTTTTTCTTAGAGAGGAAGTGACACTGCGGCTGATCATGGATTGCCTCTACGATGTGGGCTCGATCAATCTGGTGAATAAACGGGTGCGATCGCGCCCCCTAAACCGAATCATGAAGCTGATCGCTCGCCACTCCAAGCCAGTGTTTCGCCCATTCATGCTGCGCTGGAGTCGCAAAAATTGTCCTCATATGATTACAGAATGGCTACATTCGCAGGTCAGGTTTAGACCCAAAGAGGTTGTCTTGCCAGAAATCTACGAGCCAGAAAAGTAAGCACTCTATTTTAAGTAAACGTATACCAGTGGCTGTACATCAGCTAAGCCTAAGCAAGCATGATAGAGTTTGAGCCGGACGAAGTGCGCCTTGAAACTGCTTTGCGCAAACGGCTAGAAGCTTTGGCCCGTCCTGGCTGTTCATCCTGACTGTCTATGAGAGAGAAAGCTGACGTGAGTTCAATTAAGATACCGAACAAGATACCGATCTTAGATCTCAAGCCCCAGTACCAAGCAATCAAGTCAGAAATCAAGTCTGCTATCAACACGGTGCTTGAGTCGGGTCAGTTTGTCTTGGGACCAACGGTTGCAAAATTTGAGTCCGAGGTTGCTCGGTACCTGGGCGTCAAGCACGCAATTGGTGTGAACTCAGGTACAGACGCTTTAATTATTGCGCTAAGGGCGTTGGGCATAGGATCTGGCGACGAGGTGATCACGACTTGTTTTAGCTTCTTTGCGACCGCAGAAGCGATCAGTAACGTCGGGGCTAAGCCCGCATTTGTTGATATCGAGGCTAGTAGCTTCAATATTGATCCTGGTCTGGTTGAAGCGGCTATTACGTCTAAGACTAAAGCCATCATGCCGGTGCATCTATATGGCAATCCAGCGGCGCTAACTCAAATTAAAACCGTTGCGACACAGCACAATCTTAAGGTGATTGAAGACTGCGCTCAGTCATTTGGTGCAGTCTATAAAGGTAGCTGTAGTGGGTGTCAGAGCAGCTGTGAGGAAGGCGTTCGTCAATCGCTGCTGGGAAAACAGACTGGAAGCCTAGGAGATATGGGGGCATTCTCGTTTTTCCCCACTAAGAATCTGGGGGCCTATGGGGATGGTGGCCTGATCACGACCGATGACGATCAGCTAGCAGATCTGGCTATGATGCTCAGGACACACGGCTCCAAGCAGAAATATTGTAATGAGATGTTAGGCTACAACTCTCGCTTAGATGCGATTCAAGCTGCTGTTCTGCACGTCAAGCTTGACTACATTAATCTATGGAATCAGCAGCGCCGACAGGTCGCCGAGACCTATAGTCAGCTGTTGGAGGGTATAGCCGGAGTAATTACACCAGCGCTCACAGATGGCCATGTCTTTCATCAATATACGATTCGCGTTCTAGATGGAAAACGCGATCATGTTCAACAGTCTTTAGCAGAGGCGGGGATTAGCAGCATGGTCTACTACCCCTTCCCCCAAGATCGTTTACCAATCTATGACGGACAGTATCCGACTAACCCAGTCAGCGATGAGATAGGTAAGCAGGTTTTGAGCTTGCCGATGTGGCCAGAGCTTTCTGCTGAGATTAGTCAATTTGTTGTGAAGACGTTACGAGAAAGTTTGTAGTCTCTGTTTGTGCTAAACCGCAGTTTAGAAAAAGCTATTAGATATCTGCATCGGGGCATTGAAGAAAAGGATGTGCGCTGGTTGTTCTCAGTATCGATCAGTAGTTCTGACAGAATCGATATGATTAATCGGTAAATTCTACCTTTCTACACTGTGTTCTTGCTGAGTAACCTGAACTTATCAATTTCTCTTCTTCATTCTTATGCTCCTCAAAACGTCGGTTGATCGTTTGTTTTTGAGTATTTGCAGCGTTGGCACAATCTGTCTGTGTTCTGGGGTAGAAGCGGCCCGCTCGGAAGCACTATCTGCCAGTGTCATTTCTCTATCGCCATCAGAATCTAGCCAGTTTGACGCTCAGCGCTCGGAAGTTGGGTTGGGTGCGATCGCAGATAACATCAACACGGGCGTCGAAGTCGATCGGCAGCTAGCAGAAGAAGCGGCGAAAGCAGGTACGCTCGACTTTGAGGACCTGCCGTTAATCGGCACCCTATTAGAAAATGAAGGTAAAGTCCCCATGGGTGGCGGCTTGCCGCTGTCCTTTAGTGTAGGGAGCGTAATGGGCTCTTATGGCGTCGTGATGAACGCCGATTTTTGAAGAATTTCTGTGTCCTGGTGAGTCTGTGTACCGATATAGCAAACTGCGCAGTGCATTGTGCAGTTTGCTAGGCACTTTGCTTTGTTTGAAAAGGGTTGTAGCTGTTGATTATGCTGGAAGCAAAGTGCCAGAAGCTATAAGATAGGTCTGCTCTAATAAAGACCGCTTATAAGCAGCGGAAAGCTGGCCTTATGAAAGAAGATACTCTCTTCGGTAAAATCATCCGCCGAGAAATTCCGGCTGACATCGTTTATGAAGACGACCAGTGCTTAGCGTTTCGAGATATTTCGCCTCAGGCACCGACTCATATTCTGGTCATTCCCAAAAAAGCAATTCCCAAGCTATCAGAAGCCAAATCAGAAGATAAGGCGTTGCTTGGTCACCTGTTGTTTATAGTGAGTGACATTGCTCGAGAGCAAAAATTAGAGAATGGCTATCGAGTGGTGATTAACACGGGTGAAGAAGCTGGACAGACCGTGTTCCATTTACACTTACACCTGCTGGGTGGACGGGGATTGGGCTGGCCACCTGGCTAGGGTTTAGCTCATCTGACTCCTACTTTGAACAGTCACTTCGAACCGGAAGTAAGCGGTGCCACTACTCGTCGATACGTTCTAGCTGCCAGAGGATTTGGTTCCCTTCGCGACGAATGCGGGAGACGGTCCAGTTGCGCCAGGCCCAGTAGTCGCCTCGGCTAGTGACAGCGCTGGCATTGACATCCATCAGATCGGCTAGTTCAGCGCTGGTGATCAGATAGCCTTGCTTTGCCAGTTCATCTGTGACCTGGAGCGTTTCTAAAGTATTTTTGATCCTGGTGATCCTAGAAGTTTCTGAGAAACCGTTAGCGAGCTGCTTTTTGGCTGTGGCTGTGGCTGTCATGACACCTGGTTCTTCCTGGACGTTCTTCTCGTCAAATAGTAGCGCCGGTTTGTGAGATGGATCACGTTCGGTGCCACTATTTTGATCGGATGTATCAGCAGACTCAATTTCTTGATTTGACGTAATGGCGAACTTGGGATCTGACTCAGAAAGGGTAGCTGATTTCAATGAGCTGACTGTTTTTCGATGCTGTTTTAGTGAAATTGGCTGAGCGTGGGAGTAGGCTCTGGCGATCGCATCGCAGCGTTCGTTGCCAGGGTTGCCGGTGTGGCCTCGCACGTAGCGCCAATCAACGCTGATTTGTTCGCCACTCAAGGTTTGGCTGAGCTGATCGAGCTGCTGCCAAAGGTCTTTGTTTAGGACAGCTTTGCCGGATGAGGTTTTCCAGCCTTTGCGTTTCCAGCCGTTGATCCATTTGGTGATGCCGTTTTTGAGATATTCGCTGTCGGTGTGAAGGATGACATCGCCGCCGTCAATCTCAGCTTCGGAAAGGAACTCTAGCGCGGCGATCGCAGCCTGCATTTCCATCCGATTGTTTGTGGTTTTGGTATCACGGCCACCGAGTTCATGCCTCTGACCATCGGCGAATTCTATCAGCGTTCCCCAGCCACCGGGTCCAGGATTTCCCGAACAAGCACCATCGGTGTAAATCTCTTTAACTTGGGGAGCTTTGACTTGAGCGTTGGGCATGGGGGCAGTCCTCTCGTTAACCAAACGGTAGCTTAGCGCGAATGTATTCTCGGCGCATTTTCGCGATCGCATCAATCGAAATTCCCTGCGGGCACACCGACTGACACTCCCCATGATTCGAGCAGTCGCCAAAGCCTTCTGCGGTCATCTGCTGCGTCATTTTGACCACTCGCTGCTTTCGTTCTGGCTTTCCTTGAGCTAGTAGAGCTAGATGAGAAATCTTTGCTGCGGTAAATAGAGATGCCGACGCATTCGGACAGGCAGCCACACAAGCGCCGCAGCCAATACAGGTAGCATAGTCAAAGGCTTGATCCGCGCTGATTTTATTGACCAGCACGGCATTGGCATCGGGCGCAGCCCCCGTCTTGATAGAAACGTAGCCACCGGCTGTCACAATCCGATCGAACGCAGATCGATCGACGACCAAGTCTTTGACCACCGGAAAAGCGGTCGCCCGCCACGGTTCTAAAGTGAGCGTATCGTCGTCTTTGAAGTTTCGCATGTACAGCTGACAGACCGATGTCCGCTGCTGAGGACCGTGCGCCTGACCGTCGATCATCATGCCGCAAGATCCACAGATTCCCTCGCGGCAGTCGTGATCGAATTCAACCGGCACTTCCCCCTGCATTGTCAGCTGCTCGTTTAGCATATCGAGCACTTCCAAGAATGAAAGATCGCTCTGAACGTCCTCTACGCTGTAATTAACAAAGCCTCCATTTGCTTGCGCCTCGCTTTGTCGCCAAACTTTCAAATTGATTTTCATTTGTAGGAACGCTGAGTAAGCTTTACGTTCTCGAAAGCGAGATCTTCGCTCACGAGCGTATGGGTCTGCTCGTCACCTTCGTACTGCCACGCGGAGACAGTTGAATACTGCTGGTCTCTCCTTTTCGCTTCACTTTCAGCGGTCTGATATTCAACCCGAAAATGACTGCCGCAAGATTCTTCTCTCGCTAGTGCGTCGCGGGCCATTAGCTCGCCAAGCTCCATAAAGTCTGCAACTCGTCCGGCAAATTCCAGGTTTTTGTTTAGAGTGTTGGCTGCTCCTGGAACGCGAAGGTTCTGCCAGAATTCCGTGCGGAGCGATCGCACTCCAGCAATCGTCTCTTCCAACCCTTTTCGGCTCCGACT
Organism: uncultured cyanobacterium; assembly: GCA_963793495.1. GTDB lineage: Bacteria > Cyanobacteriota > Cyanobacteriia > Phormidesmidales > Phormidesmidaceae > Phormidesmis. The sequence goes on along the minus strand of CAWCAI010000013.1, from coordinate 259,462 downwards.
CATCCCCACCCCATTCCACAGCAGTTGGCCTAGCTCTCGGTGAAACGTCAGCACAGTTTTCTCGCCTTTGATACTTAATAGCTTCAGCGTCCTTGCTCTCGCCGACGCCTCCGCTTCTGCAAACGCATCCCCCGAAGTCTCGACTGGCTCTATAGAATTGGTCGCAATGTAGTGACTGAGCGTGTACGGAATGACAAAATAGCCGTCCGATAAACCTTGCATCAAAGCGCTCGCACCCAGACGATTTGCACCGTGATCCGAGAAGTTGGCTTCTCCAAGAACAAATAGGCCAGGGATAGTACTCATTAGGTGATAGTCCACCCACAGCCCGCCCATTGTGTAATGCACAGCAGGATAAATTCGCATGGGTACGTCGTAGGGATCTTCACCAGTAATCCGCTGGTACATATCGAATAGATTGCCGTAGCGGGCGGCGATCGCATCTTTGCCTTGGGAGGCGATCGCATCGCGAAAGTCCAGATACACTGCCAGTCCCGTTGTCCCCACACCACGACCTTCATCAATCACCTGCTTGGCATTGCGAGAGGCCACATCTCTAGGTACCAGATTGCCAAAGGCGGGATAGCGCGTTTCCAGATAGTAGTCGCGATCGCTCTTTGGAATATCTTTTGCCGCCCGCTTATCTCCTGATTGCTTCGGCACCCACACCCGGCCATCATTGCGCAAACTCTCACTCATCAGCGTCAGCTTCGACTGAAACTCACTCGCCACCGGGATGCAGGTCGGATGAATCTGCGTAAAGCAAGGATTGGCAAACAGCGCCCCTCTTTTATGCGATCGCCAGGCTGCCGTCACATTGGAATTCTTGCCATTGGTCGATAGGTAATACACATTGCTGTAGCCACCCGTCGCTAGCACCACCGCATCTCCGGCATACCGCTCAAACTCGCCAGTGAGCAGATTTCGCACCACGATTCCTCTCGCTTGCTCCTTGACCACGACCAAGTCCAACAGCTCACGCCGAGGGAACAGAGATATCTGCCCTGCCGCTACCTGCCGCATCATTGCGCCATAGGCTCCGAGCAATAGCTGCTGCCCCGTCTGGCCGCGTGCATAAAAGGTTCGAGAAACCTGCGCCCCACCAAAGGAACGATTCGCCAACAGGCCGCTATATTCCCTCGCAAACGGCACGCCTTGAGCCACACACTGGTCGATGATTTGATTGCTGATCTGCGCTAGTCGGTAAACGTTGGCCTCACGCGAGCGATAGTCGCCGCCCTTGATCGTGTCGTAGAACAGTCGCCATACGCTGTCGCCATCGTTAGGATAGTTTTTGGCTGCATTGATGCCGCCCTGTGCCGCAATACTGTGAGCCCGACGCGGTGAGTCTTGAATGCAAAAGCTTTTGACCTGGTAGCCCTGTTCAGCCAAGGTTGCCGCTGCTGCTGCGCCTGCTAGCCCGGTCCCGACAACTAGAATAGTGTGTTTGGCTTTATTAGTCGGATTGACTAGCTGAGAATGGTCTTTGAAATAATTCCATTTCTCTGACAGCGGTCCTTCTGGAATACGGGCGTCTAATCGCATCACAGCACTCCAAAGTAGATAGCGAGCGGTAGGCCGATGAACCCTAGTGCGATCGCACTCCCCAAAACGCTACTGACCACAACCGCACCCGGCTTTGTTGCCACACCTACAGACTGCAGCGCACTCCAAAGCCCGTGACGCAAATGCAAACCCAGCAGACTTAAAATCACCACGTAGCTAGCCGTATAAACCGGTTGCCGAAATGTTTCAGACACCAGCCGCGCTAGATCGCGATCCGCCGAACCGGGTAGCCTATACACCGGCCCAAACTTAAACGTTGCTAGATGCCAAACCAAGAATAGAGCCAGCAGCCCCCCAGAAAAAATCATCGTTCTAGAAGACAGCGTCTGACGGCTAGGCGCACCTGCACTCTCATACTCGCTGTATTGCACCCGCCGAGCCTGCCGCTTGCCCACATAAATGCTGATACCGATTGCAGCATGTAGCGTCACTATCGCCAGCAGCCCAAACTCTACGAGATAGAGCAGCGGTCCCAAGCTATCGATCAAGTGAGCTAGGTGGTTATAAGCTGACGGACCAAAAAATAGCGTTAGGTTTCCAATCAGATGGCCAACGACAAAAGTAGCTAGGGCTAATCCGGTAACACCCGTTAGTATTTTTTTCCCTATGGGCGAGTAGTAAAGACTATCCAGGTGAGCATTGGATTGAGCGTTCTTTCGCGGGATATCCTTCGTTTGTGTAAGCACCATCAATTGACATCAAGAAATCAGTTGGGGCTCACCATTTTAAACCGAATCCCCCTGAAGATACGCTCATGTAGCATCTTCAGGCGGATTGAGAAATCAAGTGAACTCTTCAAGACGTCAGCTTTCGATAGTGACAGACTTGATTTTGTCGCCCTTTTCAATCGCGTTCACTACATCCATATCTTCAGTTTTGCCAAAGACGGTATGAATTCCATCCAGATGACTCTGCGACTCGTGACAGATAAAGAACTGACTGCCGCCCGTGTTTTTGCCAGCATGGGCCATAGAAAGGCTACCCGCTTCGTGTTTGTTGGGGTTGATTTCGCAGTCGATTTTGTAGCCAGGGCCACCGGTACCCGTCCCGTTTGGACATCCCCCCTGAACCATGAAGTTGGGAATTACCCGGTGGAAATTGAGATCGTCATAAAAGCCGTCTTTCGCCAGCTTTGTAAAGTTGGCAACGGTGTTGGGAGCATCTTGATCAAACAGCTCAAGGTTGATGGTGCCTTTATCTGTTTCCATAATTGCGCGGGTCATACGGTCGTCCTTTAGCAGGGAGTAGTCTCAAATATCTTATAGTGCATCGCCTTGCTTTGCAGGTTTATCGCTGCGCTTCTAGTTCCCGGTCATAAGCCGACTCAATTACGCTCAGGCGCGTTTCAAACTCTAGTGCTTGCAGCTCAGATCGCAATATCTGCTCGTCTTGGTAGTGTTCAATTTTTTCGGCTAGCTGCTGTTCGTAGTCAAGCTGTAGCCGATCGGTTGCCGTTCGTAGGCGAACTTCGTGTTCGCTCTCTAGGCGCTGTAGCTGCTGTTGACTGTTTTGTAGCGCGATTAGCAGCTTGTTGATTCGCTGTGTTAGCAGCCAGAAGACGATAGCCGTCGCCAGAAAGCCTACCACTAATCCAACAAAGAGACCCAAAATCAAAGCGTTATACCCCCTTACTAATTCTGCTTTTCAACCTTTCAAGCTCGAATAGTGTGGATTATGCCTTACCGTCGCCAGTTTGATGACATGCGCCACGACATTTGCAGGTTACAAATGCTGAGCCAATGTAACTAAAGCTAAGGCTTCCGATGTAGATAGATAAGGTATTCAGTAAGATAGAAGAATAGATAGCTCGCACGGAAGGATAAGAACTTTTGAATGATCCCCTAAAAGTCATGGCCGAAAAGACAATCAGAAATATCCCGGACAGAAATACCCCAGAGTCATCAGCTTCTATTGATGCTATGCCTGAGACAGAAGTTTTGCCTAGCGTTGATAGCGACTTCAAGCAGCCAATTGACGAAGAAGCTAAAGCGCTGGCGCTAGCGATCGCAGAAGCAGCCGACGATCGCAAAGCTGGTAATATCACCATTTTGCAGACGGGCGATATTTCTTATCTGGCTGATTATTTTGTGATTGTCACCGGCTTTTCTAATGTGCAGGTGCGGGCGATCGCCAATGCTATAGAAGGCACTATCGAAGATCAGCTCGATCGGCAGCCGCTTCGCACAGAGGGTATGGGCGAGGGCCGTTGGGTGCTCAAAGACTATGGGGATGTGATTGTCCATATTTTCATGCCAAGCGATCGCGAGTACTACGATCTAGAAGCCTTTTGGGGTCATGCTGAACGAATTGAATTTCAGCCAACTTCAGCGCTCAATCATTAGATCAGACATTTTCAAAGGACACTTCTATAAATCCGATGAACGGCGATATTAAAAAGAGTTCCATCAGTGCTCAATGCCCGGTGCCCGTTGATCAAATCCCGATCAAGGAATACGAGAGCATGAGTAAATCCTGGTTTTATAGCTGGGGCGCACGGGTGCTGCGGGGCTATTTACTACCTATAGCTATGCTTTGGCTGTTGAACTGGTTGGTCGCTGGGCCAATGGCGGCTGTAAGCTTTGTCCCTAACAAACTGCCGCTTCAGTTTGTGATTAGTGCGTCTTTGGGTGCGTTGATCTTACCTGTACTGGCATTGGTGCAGCTGTATATTGGCTGGAATCACGTGTGCGATCGCCTTTCGCGGCAGTCTGTCTTCTACGAAGAATCCGGCTGGTACGACGGCCAGATGTGGGAAAAGCCGGAGGACGTGTTCAACCGCGATCGTCTGATTGCCGACTATGAGGTCAAACCAATCCTGCTGCGCCTCCAAAAAACCTTTGCCGTTATCTGTGGCATCCTTGCCTTTAGCCTGGTGACCTGGCAGTTTATTTAGATGGTCAAGACTTAATTTATTGCCAACGCGCTAGATCTAGCGCGTCTACTTGCCAGCTTAGCCAAAGTCTACACATGGAACCTAGATCCTATGAATAGGACGAATCGTCATTCTTCCTCCCTGCTAACCGTCCAGCTCTTGAGAGAAGGGATTGTCGAATCCACGCACAAAGTTCATGCTGTCGCCTGCGATGCTCGTGGACGTGTCCTCGCTAGCGCTGGCGATCCAGAACTAGGCACTTTTATTCGCTCCTCGCTAAAGCCTTTTCAAGCCATGTCTGTAACCGGCACTGGCACGCTAGATCATTTCAACTTGACCGATAGAGATCTGGCGATTATCTGTAGCTCGCACCACGGCACTATCGAGCAAACCCGTCAGGCCTTTAATATTCTCTGGCGCTGCGATGTCGATCCTGGCTCTTTGCAATGCCCTGTTCCCGATGAAAAGACCACGCCGCTAGCTCACAACTGCTCTGGCAAGCACGCTGGAATGCTAGCGGTCTGTAAGCAAAAGGGATGGTCTTTGGATGGGTACATGCAGCGATCGCACCCCGTTCAAAAGCTCGTTGCCTCTCGCATCGCCGAACTCCTAGGTATGCCCGCCGACGAATTTATCTGCGCCCATGACAACTGCGGTGTTCCTACCTACCTGATGCAGCTCAGTCAGATGGCCACCCTGTTCGCCAAGCTGACCTCTGGCGATAGCTTGGAAATGGAGCGCATCGTTCGCGCCATGACTAGCTACCCTGAGCTGGTCTCTGGGCCAGAAGGCTTTGACACTCAGCTGATGCAGATTACAGAAGGTGAACTCGTCAGCAAGGCAGGCGCAGAGGGTGTTCAGTGCATTGGCCGCGTCGGTGAAGGTATGGGCATTGCTATCAAAGCCGTCGATGGCTCTAAACGGGCAAAATACGCCACCGCCGTCTATCTACTTAAACAGTTTGGTTGGATTACCCCCGACGTTTCCGAAACGCTCTCCGACAAGTTCATGATGCTAGGCAGATATGCTCGCATAGAGGTGGTCGGTGAAATGTCTATGATCTAGACGTTTCAGACGCTTTTTAGGAGACATCTCAGAATACTTTTCGATGAAAGTGTCACAATTTGGAAGTAACCCGCTATACTTGTTAAGCGCTCAAGAGGGCGTCCCCATCGCGGGGTAGAGCAGTCTGGTAGCTCGTCGGGCTCAATGGTTCAACCTCACTATGTGCTTAACAGTGAGTTGAACAGGGCAGCATAGAGAGAAATTTCTATGTGTAATCTGTCAAATTCGGGGAAGCCACTAGCACGGTAATCCCGAGCCAAGCCAAAGTCTCGCCTAGAGACTGCGGAAGGTGTAGAGACTGGATGGCAGACACCCTAACGCAAAGGTTTCGTATCTGAGGCGAGGGTGAAGGGACAGTCCAGACCAGCAAACGACTCAATCGCTGTAAAAAGCAAGCCGTAAAAGGCAATTGAGTGCGGCAGTGAAAGCTGTAGTGGTAAGCATAACCCGAAGGTCCATGGTTCAAATCCATGCCCCGCCACCAAACAGGTGTAAAAGCCCGGTACTTATCAAGTACCGGGCTTTTAGTTTTGGCTTCTTCAGCCACCTACAGGGAGCGATGGGATTTGATCGAAGCAGGTCAAGCGTTGAAGGCTTGCGCTAGCCAGCTAACAAGTGGACCTACAGCGAGTGCAGGTAAGAACGAGGCAACGTGAACTTTTCCTACTTCCAGCAGATTTAGCCCCAAGCCAAGCAGCATGATGCCGCCAATGCCAGTGACGAGCAGGATGCTAGGGGCCGTCGTTGGATCGGGAATTACTTGGCCTAGTCCGCTGGCTAAGAGCGAAAGCCCGCCTTGATAAAGGATAATTGGCAATATTGAAAAGCCAACGCCGATGCCGTAAGTGCCAGTGAGCGCGACCGAAACTAGACCATCCATTGTGCTTTTGACCACCAGAATAGTGCTGTCTCCTAGTAGGCCGTTGTTCAAGCTGCCTAGAATCGCCATCGGCCCGATGCAAAACAGCAAACTGGAAGCGACAAATCCCTCGGTGAAGCGACTGCCACCCTTGAATCGAGCCTTCAGCCAGTTTCCTAAATCCGTAAGCCGATTTTCTATCTGCCACCATTCGCCCAGTAGTCCGCCAACAGCTAGCGATATCAGCGCCAGAATGACGCCTGCAATACTACCAACCTGAGCTTTAGACAAGTCTTGAGCCATAGAGATACCGATAAAGATAGTGGTGAGTCCCATTGCCTGAGTGATGACGACTCTCATTTTCTGCGATAGCTGGTTGCGTACTAGCAGTCCGCTGCTGGTGCCGAGCAGCACTAGGGCAACGTTGATCCAGGTGCCGCTTGTCTTGGCCCAAAAGGTTAGCATTAAGAAATATGTGTGAGAATTGGTGTGCGATCGCCCAAAAGGAAAAAAGTCCTATGCCGTCAGTGAGTCTTATTCGCGCCGAGAGTTACGAAGTTGAAGCCTTGTCTGAGCGGCTAGAAGCACTGCTTGCGCCGATGGGTGGGATGGCTCGGTACGTGAAGCGGGGCGATCGCGTCTTGCTAAAACCCAACCTGCTCACCGGCTCGCGCCCGACCAAAGAATGTACAACCCGCCCTGAAATAGTGTACTGCGTTGCCAAGATGGTGCAGGCAGTCGGCGGCAAACCCTTCATCGGCGATAGCCCAGCATTTGGCAGCGCTCGCGGCGTCGCCGAAGCCAACGGCCTACTGGAATGGGCCAACAAAATTGACCTGCCCGTCGTAGAAATGCACGGCAAGCGCTACCCCATCGAAAATCAGGACTTTGATAACTTCTTACTTTCCAAAGAAGCAATGGAAGCCGATGTCGTGATCAACCTGCCCAAGGTAAAGTCTCACGTTCAGCTAACAGTTACTCTTGGCGTCAAAAACCTGTTCGGCTGTGTCCCCGGTAAGATGAAAGCCTGGTGGCATATGGAAGCAGGCAAAGACCATCAGCGATTTGGCACGATGCTGGTAGAAACCGCCAGAGCCATTTCACCTCAGCTAACCATCATTGATGGCATTATCGGACACGAGGGCAATGGACCTAGCGGCGGCGAACCTAGAGAGCTAGGCGTTCTCGGTGCTTCTGATGACGTGTTCGCGCTAGATCGAGCCATGATTGAAGTATTGGGCGTTGACCACAAACAGCTGCCGACCATTGTCGAGTCGGTTCGTCTGGGCCTGTGTCCAAAGCTGTCGGAAATCGACTTTCCGCTGCATCGGCCCGACGAAGTCAAAGTTGACGGCTGGAAGCTACCTGACAAGATGATGCCCATTGATTTTGGTGCGCCTAGAGTCTTCCGCTCTACCTTCAAGCACCTATACATCCGCTTCATTCGAGAGCCTCTATCAGCTTATGCCGGTCAGTAGGACGATCTTGGCGAGTTGATTACCGACGGTGGAATCGCGCCGGACAACAGTCTACCTGCCTACCAAAGAGACCTTTCGTAAACAACATTTTCTAACACAATAGAGGAGTCCAAACGGTTTCTCCTCAAATCATATGACGGCTATCCAAAATGAAATCTCAACTAAAGTCTCTGAGAGTCCCTCTCAACAGCTCGCGGGTGGGCCAGACCCAAATCACTTTGACTGGGCTGAAGCCTGGTATCCCATCAACTATGTAAAGTACTTAGACAAAGCTAAACCGATCCGCTTCACTATACTCGAACGGGATGTGGTGATCTGGTGGGAACCAAAGTCGCAGCGCTGGCGTGTCTTTGCTGACCAGTGCCCTCATCGCCTTGCCCCCTTGTCAGAAGGCCGTATCAACGAAGCCGGACTGCTTGAATGTCCTTATCATGGCTGGGCCTTTGCTGGGAATGGCGCTTGTGAGTACATTCCTCAGCAGTCGCTCGAAGGGGAAGCCCACCTATCCAATCGAGCTTGCATAGATTCTCTGCCTACCAAAGTTTGCCAAGGCCTTCTCTTTGTCTATCCCGGCAAGCCAGAGAATGCTGAGCACGTGAAAGTTCCTGTGATCGAACTGTTAGACGCGGAGCCAGAAGGTTGGGTAATACTCGATACCTTTCGTGACCTGCCCTACGATGCTCTGACTCTGTTAGAGAATGTTTTGGATGTCAGCCACATTCCCTACACGCATCATAAGACGGTCAGCAAACGAGAGAATGCTGCGCCGATGCAGATGGATGTAGTGGCCTTAGATAAGCAAGGCTTCCAGGGGATTTGGCCGGAAGGACCGCGTAAGGGCAAACTAGGGACTCAACACACAACCTTTGTAGCGCCCTCTTTGATGTACCACGATTTGACCTCAAAGCAGTTTGGCAGAACGCTGACGGTGGTATACGCCACGCCCATTCGCAAAGGAGAATGCCGGGTGATTGCTCGGTTTCCTTTCAAATTTTCTTCAAAGCTGCCGGGCTTTTTCATCAAGCTGACTCCGCGCTGGTATAGCCATATCAACAACAATCGAGTGTTAGAGGATGACCAAATCTTTTTGCATATTCAGGAGAGATTGTTAGAGAAAGGCAGCGCTGGCAAAGCCTCCTCGCAAGAGAATCGCTCCTACGGGCAGACCTGTTATCTCCCAACCCAAGCTGACTGCTATGTAGTTGCTTTTCGCAAGTGGGTTAGCGAATTTACAGCCGATCCATTCCCTAGCCAGAGTCTGCCTCCTCAGCAGCCAACGGAGGCATTGATGGACCGCTATCACTCACATACCCAGCATTGCAGTAGTTGCTCTGTAGCGCTTTGGCGCATTGGGAAAATTCGGAAAGTTGCCCTGGTATCAAGCGTCATCTTTCTGTCACTTCTGCCGCTGACGATGGTCGCTTCTAGACCGATTTCTCTATCAATAAGTGCTTTTCTAGCCACGATTCCCGTTGCTGCTGTAGTTTTGTGGCTGTGGCTAGGTGATTTAGAGCAGAAGTTCTATCAAGGCGCGATAACGCCTCCTCGAAATTTACCCGATTAGAGTAGTCAATTTGGGATTGAGAACCCATATCTAACGTTGGATATATGTTTCAAGAGACGGCTGTGCCTACGTACGAATGCATCTGACACTAACTATACTGCTACTCACAAAGAATACAGAAAAGGAAAGCCGTAGAGAAGAGTCGATGCTTTCTCTACGGCTTTCGTATAGCTAAAGTACGGTCAGGAAGGAAGTTTCTTAACCTTTTAGTCTAGGATTTGTCTCTTTTGCCATATCTTTGAATGGCGATAGGCTAGGACCCGGACGCCGACGACTAGAGCGACTAGGCGTCTCTAGATAGTCAGTAGAGAAGTTTTTGACTTCTTCCATGACGTTGCCGTCATTGTCGGTTTGTACTTTAGGCTCGGTGGCTGCGATCGCACTAGCAATCAAATCCTCAACCGAAGGCCCAGACGGCGGCGCTGCTTGAACGGGCGCTTCAGGCGCTTCAGGCGCTTCAGGCGCGGCATTATTAGCAGCCTCCTTGCCTTTCGCCACAGTTTTAGCAGCCTTCTTCTTCCCTTTAGCCACGGCCTCGTCCGCAGCCGCAGCCGTTTTCTTCGCTTCATCAGCAACATCATCCGCCGCCGACTTCGCCTTATCTTTAGCCTCATCCGCAGTATCAGAAACTAGACTTTGAGCCTTTTCTGCAACCTCTATAGTTGCTTCTTTGGCACTTTCTACAGCGGATTGAGCAGCTTTAGTAGCAGAAGCCGCAGACCCTTTAATACCTTTTGCTACTTCTTCGGCAGCGTCATCGAGTTCTAGAAAATATTTTTCTTTGCCAATCCCTAGAGTTTTACCAATTGTCTCGAATATTCCACCAATCATGGCAACTTCACCAGTTACGTCTTGAAAATTTCTCAGCTCAGCCGCAAAGCTAGAAATCGCTTCCAATCGCTTTGGGGCCTTCATAATTATCGATTTTGGATGATGATGAGCGCAAGACAGCGTTACGTCTATTTACAAAAATTCTTGAAAAGGCTCAGAATTGCCTCCTAAATTCCTTTTTTCTCCTGCAATCCGCACGTATGGCTGTGTCTCTCGACATCTGTCATGAAAAATCAATTTCCCAGAAATAATAAAAAAAGGATGCCTGAAACAGATTTCTCAGACATCCTCAAATTTATGAAACCAGCCGGTAACCAGTTGATTCAATCAGCCTGGTTTAGTCAGCCGCAGAAATTAGCTCACGAGTCTCTGTCTTAGAAGAGCTGACAACAATTTTGCCATCTTCGCCGACATCGACTACAGCCGTATCGCCATCTCGGATACCTCCAGACAGAATCTCTTCTGCCAGACTATCTTCTAGCAAGCGCATGATTGCTCGACGTAGAGGACGCGCTCCGTAGCTGGGATTGTAGCCCTCTTCCACCAGCCTTTCTTTGAACTTTTCAGTCACTTCTAGGGTTATTCCCTGTTCTTCTAAGCGACCGAACACCTCCTTGAGCAAGATGACGGAGATTTCCTTGACTTCATCTTTAGTGAGCTGACGGAAGACGATAATCTCATCCAACCGGTTCAAGAACTCAGGACGGAAGTACTGCTTCAGCTCTTCGTTGACCAGAGAGCGGATGCGGTTGTACTGAGACTCGGCCTGGTCGGCTTCAAGCTCGAAGCCGAGACCGCCACCACCTTTTTCAATGACTTTAGATCCAATGTTGCTGGTCAAAATCAACAGCGTATTCTTGAAGTCTACTGTGCGGCCTTTGGCGTCAGTCAGGCGACCGTCTTCCAAGATTTGCAGCAGCATGTTGAATACGTCTGGATGGGCTTTTTCGATCTCATCGAAGAGCACAACGGTGTAAGGGCGACGACGAACAGCTTCTGTCAGCTGGCCGCCTTCGTTGTAGCCAACGTAGCCAGGGGGCGAACCGATTAGCTTAGAAACGGTATGCCGCTCCATAAATTCGGACATATCGAGGCGAATCATCGCTTCTTCTGCGCCGAAGAAATAGGTGGCCAGTGATTTGGCTAATTCGGTTTTACCTACGCCAGTGGGTCCAGAGAAGACAAAGCTAGCAATCGGACGGTTGGGGCTCTTGAGGCCGACGCGGGCTCTACGAATAGCGCGAGAGATGGCCCTGACGGCTTCGTCTTGCCCAATCAAACGCTGGTGTAGAACGTCTTCCATGTGCAGCAGCTTTTCAGATTCGCTCTCGGTTAGCTTGTTAACCGGAACGCCTGTCCAGGAAGCCACAATGTGGGCGATATCCTCTTCAGTGACGTTGGGAGACTCGGTCTTAGTATCCTCTGCGTCTTCTGCTTTTTTGGTTTGAGCGATGGTACGGATTTCAGTTTTGATTTCCATTTCGCGATCGCGCAGCTCCCCGGCCTTGTCAAAGTCCTGAGAGCGGACTGCATTGTCCTTGTCTTTGAGTACCTGACGCAGCTCCTTATCCAATTCCTTCGCCGCTGGTGGCAGCTGAGAATTCAACAGTCGAACGCGAGAACCGGCTTCATCGATCAAGTCAATCGCCTTGTCTGGCAGATATCGATCGGAGATGTAGCGATCGGACAGCTTAGCAGCCGCATCTAACGCTTCGTCTAGGATCTTTAGCTTGTGGTGCTGTTCGTATCGGTCACGCAGCCCATGCAAGATTTCGATGGTTTCATCTACGCTAGGTTCGCCAACCATTACTGGCTGAAAGCGGCGCTCTAACGCGGCGTCTCGCTCAATGTGCTTGCGATACTCGTCTAGCGTAGTCGCGCCGATACACTGAAGCTCACCTCTTGCCAGGGCTGGCTTGAGAATGTTGGCCGCATCGATTGCGCCTTCGGCTGCACCTGCACCAATTAGGGTATGAACCTCGTCAATTACTAAAATCACGTTCGCGGCGGCGCGAATCTCTTCCATGATCTTCTTGAGTCTTTCTTCAAACTCGCCTCTGTACTTGGTACCAGCGACAAGTAAGCCGATATCTAGGGTGACAACGCGCTTATCTTCCAGGATGTCTGGAATGTCGTTGTTGCCAATGCGCTGGGCGAGTCCTTCTGCGATCGCAGTCTTACCCACGCCCGGCTCACCGATCAATACAGGATTATTCTTGGTTCTACGTCCCAGAATCTGGATGACACGCTCGATTTCTTTCTGACGACCCACGACTGGATCAAGCTTGCCGTCAGCGGCCATCTGAGTCAGGTTTGACCCAAACTCATCGAGCGTCGGCGTTTTGGTTCTGCCTTGGCTACCACTTCCACCAGAAACTTCAGCGGTTTCACCTAGCATACGAATCACCTGAGTGCGGACCTTAGAAAGGTCAACGCCAAGATTTTCTAGTACGCGGGCGGCAACCCCTTCACCTTCTCGGATTAATCCCAGCAGTAGATGCTCTGTCCCAATATAGTTGTGACCTAGCTGCCGGGCCTCCTCAAGCGATAGCTCAAGGACACGTTTTGCTCTGGGTGTAAACGGAATTTCGACAGCGACAAATCCAGAGCCACGGCCGATAATTTTTTCGACTTCAATGCGAGCGTCTTTGAGATTAACCCCCATGGATTTAAGAACCTTCGCGGCGACACCGGTGCCTTCTCCGATCAGTCCTAAAAGTATTTGCTCAGTACCCACAAAGTTGTGGCCGAGGCGACGGGCCTCTTCTTGAGCGAGCATGATGACCTTAATGGCCTTTTCTGTAAATCGTTCAAACATGGCGGTTTTCCATCACCTGCAACGGGCTGGTTATGGAGATTCTAGCACAGCAAAAATTCGTGGAGACGGTGCGGTGTTCACTACTGGTCAAGGAAATCTGGAAGAAATCATAGCTTTTTGATTGTAGAAAAATGGAGATTTTCGATCATTGAACAACGGAGACGGATTTTTGTTAAGAAAAGACGCGAAAGAAACAGAAACTATCTGATGTTTCTGCTAGCAATTGTGATGAAGATTAGTAAACCTATTCAGCCTGTTCTCGAATTTCATACTGATTTTTGGATGCTGGGATAGAAGTAATAATTTTGGGTTTTGGCGAGCTGCGCAATCGACTGGGCCTGATAGTTCTTTAGCTGAGCTAAGAAAGGCTCTGTCTGTAGCCCACTGCGCCATAAAATCCGAGCATTTTCTCCATCGGCGTAGTATCGTTTGCGCTGGCCAGCTTCTTTGAAGTCAAACTTCTGGTAGAGCGATAGCGCTCGCTGATTGGATAATCGGACCTCTAGAGTTGCTCGCGTCAGGCCGCGATCACATCCCTTCTGTAACAGCTGAGTGAGCAGCAGCAGTCCTAACTTTTGCCCCTGATAGCCAGGCTCAATCGCCAGCGTTGTGACGTGCGCTTCTTCTAAGATGGCCCACAGACAGCCAATACCTAGAAGCTCTAGTCCGGTATCATTTGTTGTGCTGTGAGTGTCAAAATGAGCATCAGAACAAGGGAGATCATCTGTGGGATCGGTAGCGGCGACTGACTGACTAGCGTCGTGTTCGAGTCGGCGATCGACTAGATCCACTCTACCGGTTTTTACAAGGACTAATAAATCGCTATGTTCGCTCTCTAGCTCTCGTTCGTACCCCGATTTCGTCCACAGCCCGCCTAGACACCGCTCGTCTAGTGCGAGTACAGCTGGAATATCCGCAGCGATCAGAGGTAGACAGGCTAGAAAAGAAGAGGAAGCTGACATTCGCGATCGCGCCAAGGCAAGTTCAAGCGCTAAGGAATACTAGATAGTCAGGTGCTGAGCAATCAAGGCGCTATCGAAGCCATCGATACAGCACTTTCCAAAGCAATGTTTATCTACTTAGCTGCCAACTGTACACTGATTAAATAATCTTACCCTTCTTATCCTTCTCCTATGGTCTCTACTATTTCAGCAGCCCCAACCCGCTCAAGTCTCCCAGCTTCTAGCCTGCAATATTTGGCAGAGGTCTCCCCTGAGACTTCTGCCAACCAAACTTTGCTGCCGCTAACAGCAGCCGTCAACGAGCAGGACCATCTGACGGTGGGTGGCTTGGATGTAGTATCGCTGATTGAGGAGTTTGGATCGCCGCTCTATATATTAGATGAGCAAACCTTGCGGACGGCCTGCCAACAGTACAAGCGCTCCTTTGAGCAGCACTATCCAGGTGAGTCGCTAATTGTGTATGCGTCTAAGGCGTGGAACTGTTTGGCGGTGTGTGCGATCGCAACTCAAGAAGGCATCGCTATTGATGTCGTTTCCGGCGGAGAGCTCAAGACAGCGACTGCCGCTGGTGCTACGGGTAAAATGCTGTACTTTCATGGCAACAACAAATCCACAGAAGAACTTGAGCTAGGGCTAGACGCTGACGCTCGCATCGTTGTCGACAACTGGCACGAACTCAAAAGCCTCGACATGATAGCGAAGGCAGCGGGCAAAACAGCTACTATCCTGCTGCGCTTGACTCCAGGAATTGAGTGTCATACCCACGAATACATCCAGACCGGTCACATCGATAGCAAATTCGGATTCGATCCAGATCAGCTAGAAACGGTCTTCGAGTTTATTGCCAAAGAAACTGAAAATATTAGCTGCATTGGTCTACATGCCCATATCGGCTCGCAGATTTTTGAGCTACAGCCTCACCATGACCTGGCCGAAGTGATGATGCGCTGGTTTCAAACCGCTAGCAAATACGGCCTTGCGATCGAAGAAATTGATATCGGGGGCGGATTAGGCATTCGCTACACAGAATCTGACGATCCGCCAAGCATTGACGAGTGGGCAAAGACCGTCTGTGACAGTATGGTCGCGGCCTGTAGCGCTAGCGGACTACCCTATCCAAAGCTGCTATGCGAGCCCGGTCGATCTCTGATCGGCTCCGCTTGCGTAACGGCCTACACAGTTGGGGGGCAAAAAACAGTTCCCGGTATTCGGACCTATGTCTCAGTCGATGGTGGCATGTCTGACAATCCCAGGCCAATCACCTACCAGTCGGTGTATCGCGTTCTAGCCGCTAGCCAAATGTCCGCGCCTCTAAGCGAAACGGTGACATTATCTGGGAAACACTGCGAATCGGGTGATGTCGTTATTCATTCTGCCAGCCTGCCGCCGCTCGAATCGGGTGAGGTTGTCGTAGTTCCCGCTACAGGGGCATACAACTACAGCATGTCGTCAAACTACAACCGAGTCCCGCGTCCGGCTGCCGTGATTGTCAACCAGGGTCAAGCTCATCTAATTTTGCGCCGGGAAACGTACGCGGATTTGATGAGTCACGATTGCTTACCCGATGCACTCAGACCTGTAGCGCAGTAGTATACGAGGATTGAACATCCAATCAGGTGAAATCGGTCTGAGCTTTTGTATATCACCTTTATTGATATTGTTTTAGTTTTTGTGCTGGTCTACACGGTACTGTCGGTGATTCGCGATCGCCGCACGATGTGGATGGTGCAAGGACTGATGCTATTGATGGCAGCCACGCTACTGAGCAAGGTGCTAGGGCTTAGGGTGTTCAGTTTTCTGATGGATAAGATTTTGCTGGGGGCTTCTGTCTCACTGGCTGTAATGCTAGTCGCCGATTTCAGACGGCTGCTAGAGTCGATTGGTAAAGGAGAAGTTACCCAGCTTTTTGTCGGTCAAGAAAGTCACTTATCGACCGCGAACAGTGTGATTGATGAGCTAGTAGAAGCGGTAAAAGGGCTCTCTCAAAACCGGACCGGTGCGTTGATGATTTTGGAAACCGATGATCCGATTGAAGAAAGTGATTTTTCGGTACCTGGCGTCAGGATCAACGCAGAGCTCTCTAGAGAGCTGCTGCAAACTATCTTTCAGACAACCACCCTGCTGCATGACGGTGCTGTTTTGATTCGGGGCTCGCGGATACTGGCAGCGGGTGTAATCTTACCCATTTCTGAACAGACTGCTTCTAGGCAGTTAGGCACTCGGCACCGGGCGGCAATGGGTATTACCGAGCGGGTGGAGCAGTGCTTGTGCGTAGTGGTTTCTGAAGAAACTGGCTCAATTTCGGTCGCCGAAAAAGGTGTGCTAAACCGACCCCTGACCAGCAGTAAACTGAAAGAATTGTTGATGGATAAGTTTTCGCCATCTGGGGATGTTGATACGGTTGCGCCGCAGCTTCGCAGCTTGGGACGACGGTTGAGTCTCAAAGGTATTAAGTTCTTAAATACTTTCAAGCGCAAGTTCAGGCGAAAACTACCTAGCCCCACCCCTCAGGAAAAGAAATGACGGCTAAAGCCATAGACTCTTCACGACTGCCCGCAGACTTGGAGCAGGGCCGGATGCCTAATCATGTGGCGGTGATTATGGATGGCAATGGCCGCTGGGCGAAAAGTCGCGGGCTTCCTAGAATCATGGGTCATCGCAAGGGAGTCGATACGCTCAAGAAACTGCTACGCTGCTGCCGAGATTGGGGGATAGAGGCGCTGACGGCCTATGCGTTTTCGACAGAGAATTGGGGACGACCTACCAAGGAAGTCGATTTCCTAATGACGCTATTTGAGCGGGTGCTGCGTCAAGAGCTGAAGGAAATGATGGAAGAGAATGTCCGCATTGAGTTTGTGGGCGATTTGCTAGCACTGCCTGAAACGCTGCAAAAGGAGATCGATCGAGCGGTTGCTTTGACCAAGCCGAATCAGGGTATTCGCTTTTCAGTAGCGACAAACTATGGGGGGCGGCAGGAAATCCTGCAGGCTTGCCGGATGATCGCAACCCAGGTAAAGCAAGGCCACCTCGATCCAGAAGATATTGATGAATCACTCTTTAGCCGTCATCTCTACACCTCTGATATCAGCGATCCTGACCTATTGATTCGGACCAGTGGTGAGATGCGTATCAGCAACTTCCTGCTCTGGCAGCTAGCCTATTCAGAGTTTTATATTACTGATACGCTGTGGCCCGACTTTGACACATCCGAATTTCATCAGGCCATGAAAGCGTTTCAACAGCGAGATCGCCGCTTTGGCAAAGTCAACTAGCGCCTTTATCCGCAGGCCAGATACGCAGCAAGTAAGCAGTAGGAAGCAGAAGAACTAGATAGACAAACAGCCGCTACGCCATCTCCATCCAGTCAAATATTTTTTCCAGCTGCTGTAGGCTCAGCACACCCTGTTGCCAAAGGACCATTGGCAGCGGTGCAGAATCTTGTTTGCACTGCTGTAGTGCCTGCTTGATAGAAGTAGCAGGAATGGAAAGCTCTTCTTGCAAAAACTGAACTAACTTTGTGTAATCTCTCGACATCATGGATAGGTAGAAGCTAGGTGCTTGAAGTTTATTAATTCCTTTTCCTTGATCCCTGAGAATTGAGTTAAGAAAAAAGGGTTTTTATTGAGTTCAGTAATCCTACGGTAGAACGAGCAGAAAAGACCTCTTTCTATAGCGTAGCTTAAGCTTTTCTTTAGAATTAGCCGCTTGGGGATAATAAACGCGCGAGCATTAAGCATCTCGCTTCGCTTGAAACAAGGCTACAGCCCTTGCTACTGCTGAAAGTACCAGAGGCTATCTCTCAGTATGCAGAACAGATAAAGCTTTCAGAACGACCCTACTCAATGCCAGCTTCTGGATACTTTACCCATCTGTTGCTAAAGACTATACCCTGGCAAGGCTTCGATAGTGACTTCATCGCCCACCTGTAGACCAATTTCCGCAGCTCGACCGCTACGAAGCTCCAATACCTGATCGATAATCTGGTTGCCAGGTCCGTATGAAGGGCAGGGCAGTGTGGGGCAAGATGGGACTTCTGGCGCGATCGCAACTACCTTCCCCTCGCGCAAAAACACCATATCTAGCGCTACCGGCACATCCTTCATCCAAAAGCTCACCCGTTTAGGCGGACTAAAAGGAAACAGCATCCCTCTGTTATCCGGTAAAGCCGAACGAAACATTAGTCCCAAGGACTGCTCTGCTGAAGTGTTGGCCACCTCTATATCAAAAGTCTCACCCTGCATCCGAGCTACCGCGCTGACTGGCAGCAGCTGCCCTGGACCGTTGAGCGTGATTGTCTCTTCTGATGTGCTCTCGTCCGTTGTTCTGCTAGCGGTCTCATCTCCGCTTGGATCGGCAGGCATCGTGCAGCCAATCAACGCCGTTTGGCACAGGAGAAAGAAGGTGCAAAGCACAGCCGCTCGGACAGGCAGAGGATTTCTATCTTTTCTGTACATATTGATTGGCTCCGCCTATAAAGAACGACTGCTTAGGTCTCTCGCAGAACATAGCCTACACCACGCACCGTTTGAATGAGGCGTTTCTCATTTTCTCCGTCTATCTTGAGGCGTAGGTAGCGAATGTAGACCTCGATGACGTTTGATTCGCCAATAAAGTCATAGCCCCAGACGCTTTCTAGAATCTGTTTGCGAGTTAGCACCTCACGCGGATGCTCCATTAAATACTTCAATAGCTCAAACTCTTTCATAGTCAGCTCTATTAGGCGACTGCCACGAACAACCTGACGCTGACTGACATCTAGTGTCATGTCGGCAAATCTCAGCTGTTCACTGCTGGTTGCCTCTGGCTTCAGGTAAGCGTTGACTAGGGAGATAAAGTCGTCGGTACGGTAGGGAGCAAGAAAGTAATCGTCAGCGCCTGATTCTAGGCAGGCGACGCGATCGCCCAGCTCATCGTGCGTCATCATCAGCAGAATCGGCACGCGATTTTTTTCACTGCGTAGCTGACGACACAGGTCTAATCCAGACTCCTCTTTTAGTCGCCTAGCAACGACAACCAACGCTGGCATTGCCGTTTGCGTCTGAGCTAATCCTGCTCGCAGGCTGTGAACCTCTATTGGCGTATAGCCTGCCTCGTGCAAATCTACGCCGATCTTACGCGCTAGACTTTCATCGCTCTCTAGCACCAGCACGGTCGGGGAATGGGGCATAGGTGCTGAAGAATTTGGCGGTGAGTTGGGAAGAGCAGGGGGCAGGCTCATAGCAAAAAGGGGGCTTGCATCTGGAGGTTGTGTTTGGGGCGTGTCTAGAAGCTGCGCTCAGGGTAGCTCTACTGAAGTTGGCTTAGCAATATGAGGTAGTCCCCAGCCTAGCTTTTCTCTGAGCACGCGGAAAAATTCAGGTGGCTTGAGTCGGATAAATCTGGCGGTGTAGGGCGATCGCACCAAGGTCACCTTGTCAGTAGGACCCACATAGCAGCCCGCATTGCCGTCAACCACCATCACCAGCGTCTCTGGATTCGCCGACGTAATCGTTACTGGCTCGTGATCTGGAAACACCAATCCCCGAGAAGCTAACGAGTGAGGGCAAATCGGAATTAGCTGCAGTACAGACACCCCTGGTGCAATCACTGGTCCGCCCGCAGACAGCGAATAGGCTGTAGAGCCTGTCGGCGTAGAAACAATAATGCCATCTGCCGCCACATCAACCGGTGCATGGTGACCCACCTGCACCTCAAAATGGCACATACTCGTCAGCGGCTGACGCTGCATCACCATCTCATTCAGGCACAGAACCTCCCAGCTCAGGTGTCCTCTGCTATACAGATTTACTAGCACCATTGCCCGTTCTTCTAGATGGCAGTTGCCTGCGATCACCTGGTCGATGGCATCGTCGAGCTGATTAAGGTAGATCTCGGTTAAAAATCCCATGTGGCCTGTATTGACAGCCAGCAGCGGAATGCCTTTGGGTGCGACCTGACGAAATGCCGCTAGTACCGTACCATCCCCACCAAATACCACAGCAAAATCCATCTCCTGATCAAAGCCTGCTGGAACTAGGCTTTCGACGGGCGTATGGCAAACTGGCTTGCCTGGGTGAGAATAGCCCAGAATACCGGCAACGCCAGTAGCTAGACAGACTTCGTAGTCGCGTTCTTTCAGGCGCTGCGCAAGTTGCTCAGCAGCTGTCGCAGCTACCGGCTTTATGTCGTTGTAGATAATGCCAACCTTAGGCACGATAGATTCACAAAGAGAGAGAAGGGGCTAGCTTATAGGCTACCGTCTTTGGCGATCTCTTGAATAGAGAGAATGCAGAGATAGCCGGTCGAGCTAGCCGAAAGTCTTTATCTTCAGACAGTCTTTAGACTGAGTCCAGAGACCCGACCAAAGAAGCACTGTAGTATTTAGAGTATTTAGAAAAAGCCCCGGTCACAAACAAGATCAAAGATCATGTGGGTTTGGCCATACATATTAGAGGATTGCTGAGCCGCGTGAGTTCGAGTCAACATCTACCTGCTACCACCGCCTACGTAAGAATCACTCATCAGTCTTGGCAGAATGGCAGGATTGAGGGTGAAGTGAGCGCTAACGAGTTTGAATGGCGCTTTCGATGGCGCTTTCGGATGGGTCAGCTAACGGTAGAGCCTGCGCTAGGCAGAGCATTGATTCAAGAGCCATTAGGTCGGTTCCTAGAGCAATTTGACTATCAGCTGGAGCCAGGCGGAGACTATTCGTTTACGATTCGAGCAGAGCTTTGATCGGTGGCTACCGGCTGCGCTAGTTAATCTTTTCGAGCCAACTTCCTTGGGTTAATCTTCTCCAGAGAGTCTATTTAGATAGCGTTCCACCAGCAAGATAGCGACAATGTCGTCAATGGGTCTAGGAATGCTGCGTAAGCTTTGAGGCAGTAGTTTGCTGATGCCTTTGGGAGGATACATTTCCCAATAGCGATCGCGCGCTTCCAAAGAGCTATAGCGCTCGTCTACTAACGTAATTCTGGGTGCATTCGGCAAGGCACCCAGCTGTGCCTGCCACTGCTTGGAGCTAGTCTGATCGCCCATTACTATCGAAGAGATCGGATAGGTCTCCCGCAGGTTTTGAATCGCAACCGATACGTTTGGAGACAAAATCACCTGATGATAGTGCAGTGACTTATCTAGCCCCACCACCGCCAGTCCGCACTTGTCGCGTCCTGGATCAAAGCCTAAGAGTGTGGGGGTTAGCAGTGTCGGCACAGGTAGGTTAGGAAAAGACACATCAAAGACACCCTGCGTTGAGGATGCGCAAGCAAATCAATTTTGCTACTTCCTCAATAGACTAGGCCAAAGAGACCTTGAAAAAGAGTTCAAATCAAACGACTCAACCAAAACAACAACTTTGTCCGCTCCAAAGCAACTGACAATATTTGAGACGTTGTGTGAAAAAGGATGATTTTCTTACCATTCTTTGCTAAGAATACGACTTATTCAATGCTATTTTTGATGGTACATACGTACGCACTACTCAGTGCGCCGCCTGCGTGCATGTAAAAAGAGTCGAACTCTCCAATTTCAAATCCTTCGGCGGAACGACAGACGTTCCTTTACTGCCGGGATTTACAGTCATTTCTGGACCCAACGGTTCTGGAAAATCAAATATCTTAGATTCGCTGCTGTTCTGTTTGGGGCTAGCTAGCTCTCGTGGTATGCGAGCAGAACGCCTGCCCGATCTGGTGAACCAAAATCAGGCTAAGCGTCGCTCGACGGTAGAAACAATTGTCACAGCAACCTTCGATATCAGTGATGTTATAGACAAGTTAATCAGCAACGAGGAAGCCGAAGACAGCGCAACTGCTGTTGAATCTGACACCGCTGGAGACTTTCAGCCACTAGAAGCGCCAGAAGATGGTTTAGTAAACGGGCTAGCACCCGACGCTGTCGTAGATCGCGACGGTGTAAATGGCGCTGCTAAGAATGGACACAACGGCAACGGTCAGTCTCCAGTTCTACCAGCTTCGCAGGAGTGGAAAGTCACTCGACGACTGCGAGTAACTGCGCAGGGCACCTATACCTCCAACTATTACATCAACAACGAACCTTGCACGCTCAATGACTTGCATGAGCAGCTACAGCGCTTTCGGATTTATCCAGAAGGCTACAACGTGGTGTTGCAAGGCGACGTCACCAGCATCATTTCGATGAATGCCCGCGAACGACGAGAGATTATTGACGAGATGGCAGGGGTTGCCTCTTTTGATCGCAAGATCAATCAGGCAAAGTCGAAGCTTGACGTGGTCAAGGATCGCGAAGAGCGCTTTCGGATTGTTGAGACAGAGCTCATTGTTCAGCTAGAACGGCTGGATCAAGATCGGAAGAAGGCGGAGAAATACAAGCAGATCAAGGATACGTTACAAGAAAAACAGCGGTGGGAAGGGGTGATGCAGTGGCGATCGCGCCAAAAGCAGGCCGAACAGCTCACCAGTCAAATTGCTAAAGGCCATCAAGAAGGCGAAGCGATTGAACAAAAAATCGCTGTTCTCACTGAAACACTGGAAGCGACCGCTGCTGAACTGGCGGTTTTAAACGCTCAGGTAAAGGCGCTCGGCGAAGAAGAATATTTGGCTTTGCAAGCCAAGCTCGCTACCCAAGAAGCCGAACTCAGACAGCTAGTCCGGCAAGAAGAAACGCTAAGCAAGTCCACTCAAGAGATCGCGGCTCAGCTAGCAACAATTCAGGCGGCAATTCATACCCACGAAGGCGAGCTATCAACAGTTAGCCAGCAGCTGCGGCATCTGACCGATCAAGAGCTAGCTCAGATTCAGACGGACAGAGATAGTGCGATCGCTCAGCTAGAAGCCAAGCGCGAAGAAACCAATGCGATCGCCGATAAGTCCCAAGCCTGGGTACAGCAACAAACCGACCTGCGCCGTCAGCTAGAGACCCTGCTAGAGCAGCTAGAGCCACAGCGCTCAGAGCGAGTGCGACTGCAAGAACGAATTAGTCAACTAGAGACGCAGCGAGAAGGCCAGCGGCAGACACTGACAGCGCTAGCGGTGGAGATTACTGAAGGCAGTGGAGGCAGTGAAAACCAGAGCCAGCTTTCTTCTAGCCAAGAGCGTATCCAGCAGCTAGCTCAGATAGTGGCCGATATCGAGGCTGATTTGCAAACGCAGACGCAGACGCTAAACAGGCTGCTGCAAGAGCAAAGAGAAAAGCAGCGGGAGCTAGACAAGCTAGAAGCGCAAGAGCAGGCGATTAGAGAGTCGCAGGGGACGCAAGCGACTGAAGTTTTAAAACGCAGCGGCCTTCAGGGGCTGTGCGGCATCGTAGCTGAGCTAGGTCAAGTAGACGCCGCCTATCAGCTAGCGCTAGAGATTGCAGCGGGCGGACGGATGGGCTTTATGGTGGTCGAAGATGACCGGGTAGGGGCAAAAGCGATTGATTTGCTAAAGCAGCGTCGAGCTGGCCGGGCAACTTTTTTACCTCTAAACAAGATTCGAGTGCCAAATTTCAAGCCGATAGATCAGTGGAATCGACCGGATGGTCTTATAGACTATGCGGTTAATCTAATCAGCTGCGATGACAGGTACGCAGATGTATTTGCGTTTGTATTTGGCTCTACGGTCGTGTTTGAAACGCTAGCAGAAGCTCGCCGGAATATGGGTAAGTATCGGATAGTGACGCTAGGTGGTGAGGTGCTAGAGTCTAGCGGTGCGATGACTGGCGGTAGCTTGCGGCAGCGCGGGCGGCTGCATTTTGGCACGGTCGCAGCAGGAGAGTCGCAAGAGGCAGAGGCGTTGCGCGATCGCCTTATTGAAATCAATACCGTCTTGATTCGCTGCGAGCAAAAGGTGAATCAGCTCACCCTCAAGGCAAAAGAACAATCCCAAGCGCTGATAGAAGCCCGTCAGCAATATCGTGAGCATGAGCTAAAGGTCAACCAAGCGGCTAGCCAGCGCCGAGCCAACGCAGAGCGAGTCGCTCAAGCTAGAGCTCAGCTAGAGAGAGCTGACAATGAATATACGCAGGCGCAAGCCCGGCTGAATGAACTAGAGCAAAGCCTTCCGCTCCAAGAGCAAGAACTTACTGCGAAACGTCAGGAGCTAGCTGCTTTAGAAGGATCTCAGACTCATAGTGAATGGCAAGCTGCTCAGAGCGCAGTCCGGATTCTAGAAACGCAGCTGAACGAACAGCAGCAAAGGCTAAGAGCCGCTGAAAAGCAGCAGCAATCTCTGTTGGCAAATCAGCAGAGATTGCAAGAAAAAGTGCAGGCAGGCAAAGAGCAGATTACCTCTTTGCGCACTCAGCAGCAGGCTCAGATCGATCAGCAGTCGGAAATTGCTCAGCAGCAGCAGATTTTGCAAAAGACCATTGCCCAGACAAAAAGTGCGATCGCCATCCTAGATGACAAGCTCAAGCAAGAAAAAACCGCTCGCGACACCGTCGAGCGCCGCTATAAAATCGAACAAAACGAACAGCAGCAGCACCACTGGCAGCTACAAAGACTCCAAGAAACCCAAACTCAACGACAGCAGCAGCTTCACGACCTGCATCAAACTATCGAACAGCAAGCGCTACAGCTCCCCGATCCGCTTCCTGAGATTCCCGAAGACCTCACTCTAGAAGACCTAGACAAGTCTCTCAAATCTTTGCAGCGTCGGCTAGAAGCTCTAGAACCAGTCAACATGCTCGCCCTAGAAGAATACGAACGGACCCTAGAGCGCCTAGAAGAACTCACAGAAAAGCTCACCACCCTCGAAGAAGAGCGCACCGAACTTCTCCTGCGCATCGAGAACTTCACTACCCTTCGCAAGCAAGCCTTCAAAGAAGCCTTCGACGCCGTCAACCTCAACTTCCAATCCATCTTCGCCGAACTCTCCGACGGCGACGGCCATCTTCAGTTAGACGACGCCGTCAACCCTTTCAACGGTGGCCTCACCCTCGTTGCCCATCCCAAAGGCAAGCAAGTTCGCCGCCTCGCCTCTATGTCCGGTGGCGAAAAATCCCTTACCGCCCTTAGCTTTATCTTTGCCCTTCAGCGCTATCGCCCCTCTCCCTTCTATGCCTTTGACGAAGTCGACATGTTTCTAGACGGTGCCAATGTAGAGCGCCTGTCAAAAATGATCCAGCAGCAAGCCAAACTCGCTCAGTTCATTGTTGTCAGCCTGCGCCGTCCCATGATCGCATCCGCCGAACGCACCATCGGCGTTACTCAAGCTAGGGGCGCATACACTCAGGTTCTCGGCATTAACCTAGCCAAAGCAGCTACATAAAATCTGACTTCGACTGCGCTCAGCCAGCGGGCTGGCGTCAGATCGATCGACATAACATAATACCCACCGTGGGCTGAGCGTAGTCGAAGTCCATTCGGCATTCCCTCCACGGCAAACGGAAACCAGTCAGATACAATAGACACCTAATAAGGTATAGTCCCTCAAGCTCCGCGCTGCCGTTTTGAGGCAATTTTTGAATAGTCATGACTTTTGAACAAAGCCGACTCCGCTCTGACATTGTAGGCACACAGGTAATCACCCGCAGCACAGGCCGTCGCCTTGGCGTTATTAGTCAGCTTTGGGTCGATATGGACAGGCTAGAAGTTTTGGCTGTCGGCTTGCAAGAAAATGCCCTCTCGAAGGTGATCGCCAGCAACGAAAAAGTGATGCTGCTGAGCGATATCCGGCAGATGGGCGATGTGATCTTAGTTGACGATGACACGGTATTAGACGGTGATATCAATGTGTCGCCCTTTAGCAGCATGGTCAACAGCGAGGTGATTACCGAGTCGGGAGAAGTGCTAGGGCGAGTCCGCGGATTTAAGTTTGATGTGGTTACGGGCAAGCTAGAAACCGTTGTAGTGGCTTCATTAGGTTTGCCGCAGATTCCTGATCAGGTGGTCAGTACATACGAGCTGCCAGTTGAGGAGATCGTGAGCACAGGACCCGATCGGATTATCGTCTTTGAAGGCAGTGAGGAAAAGCTGGTACAGCTCAGCGTTGGCTTATTGGAACGGTTGGGCCTAGCAAGTCCAGCCTGGGACAGAGGACTCAGTGACGGCTATGTGATGCCGACTTCGGCGTCCAATCAGCTGCCTTCAGGTGTTCGAAATGAGGTCCGTAGGGAAGTGCAACGCGATCGCACTATCGAAAGACCGATCGACCGGCAGATTGAAAGACCGCGCGAGGAACAGCGTTGGCAAGAAGACTTCTCTCCTCAGGCAGAAAGGCAAAGAGAGAGGGAAAGAGAGCCGCAGCCAGGAACGCAAAGATCGCAGCAGAGGCCCGCTCAGCCAGATATTGTAGACGTACCATCCGCAGATGTTGATATAACAGGAGACGTGTGGGACGAACCGGGAAGACCAGAAAAAGAAGAAGAGCTGATCGAAGCCAAGCCTCTAAATCTTCCAAAGAAAAAAGTCATGGAATATGAAGAGGAATCAGACTACTAAAGGACCAATCAGGTGAGTGCAAAGCAAGTAGGGATCAAACTTCTATCGGTGATGGGGCTACCCGTCCATCAAAGTCAGGACTACATCAGCTGGCTCAACCACCGACTCAAAGAAAATAAAGGAACGCATGTCATCACGCTCAACGCCGAGATGTGTATGCAGGCGCAACAGGATCTAGCGCTCAGTCAATTTATCGGAGCAGCCGATCTGGTTGTACCAGACGGATCGGGAATTGAGCTGTACTTCCGGCTGCTGAAAAGGCAGACGGTCTATCGCTATCCAGGAATCGAGCTAGCTGCTGATTTGCTAAGCAGCTTGGACAGCCGCAAGAAAGTGGCTTTCTACGGAGGTAAGCCAACGATCGTGGCGGCGGCAGCAGCGTATTGGCGATCGCAAAATCCACTGCTAAATCTGGTTATTGTTCAGCATGGCTATGTCAAAGGTGTAGACTTCGACCGCTTTCTAGAACAGCTAGAGCAGATTCAGCCCGATCTGATTTTTGTCGGACTTGGCGTACCTAGACAAGAATTTTGGATCTCTAAATATCGACAGTTATGTCCCAACGCTGTTTGGATTGGGGTAGGCGGTAGCTACGATATCTGGTCTGGCAGTAAAGTTCGCGCCCCGCTTCGAATGCGCAATTTTCACTTAGAGTGGCTGTATCGACTCTACCAAGAGCCCTGGCGATGGCGACGAATGATGGCACTTCCTCAGTTTGCCTGGTCGTCTTTGTGGCATGGACTAAAAGAACAGCGGTCGTCAAAACAGTAAGAAAAACGCTATGAAGCGACGTTGGTTTTTAGCTGGATTCACTTTATCGTTGGTCATCGCTGGCTGTAGAGAAAAAGGGGCTGATGAAAGCGATTTGGCAGCGCTGCCAGCTGCAACAGCCGCCGACCAGAGCGATGTTCAAATAGCTAGAAGCGATAAAACGCTAGTGATGGCGACTACGCCCAACTATCCACCCTATGAGCAAATAGTTGATGATTCGACAGAAGAGCGAGCAGAAGATTCAATAGACGAAGATCAATTAGAAGGTCAGACAAAAGACGGTGAAGATAGCCAGGAAGGTCCAACTATCGTTGGATTTGATATTGATCTAGCAGAACTGATTGCGGAGCGATTAAACAGGCAGTTGGAAGTTGTTGACCTATCTTTCGATGCTCTCATACCTGCTTTAGTCGATGGCAAGGTAGATATTGTCATGGCCGCGCTAGAACCCAACCGCAGCCGCAAGCAGCAAATTGATTTTTCTAATATCTACTATCGCTCTCGGCATACATTAGTCTCTATTGACGGATATTTGCGATCGCGCGATCTCAGCTATCAGAACATTGGCGTTCGCAGCGGTAGCGTCCAGGCTCGCTTTGCCCAAAAGCTCACCAACGGCGAAATTCCCGGTCTATACGTCGAATCTTACGACAGCCTTGAGCAGCTATTTAGAGCCTTAGACACAGGCGAAATTGAAGGCGCTGTTGTCGAGGCGAACCTGGCCGACGACTATTTGGCCCGCTACCCCGACTTTGGAGCCAACATCATGCCAACAGAAGAGGCAACCGGTAGCGCGATCGCCTTAGCCCAAAACTCACCGCTGCGCCGCGACATCAACGCTGCTCTCTCTCAGATTAAAGCTAGTGGTGAAATGGATCAGCTCATCGCTCGCTGGTTCGACTGAGCTGATTCGACTGATTAGGCATCTGCCGTTTTCTAGGCGTTGTCATCAACAATTAATGATTTAGGGGAACCTTATCCTAGTGTGATTACTGCCTTTATCTTGTGAGTTCCCCCTTCATGACTTCGCTCCTCACTCCTCAGGCCAAGCGCCAGACCTCCCAGCTACCCCCCCTTCACCTGTCGCAAGCCCCGTCGCCGCACATCATTGTGCTACGCCAGGTGAACAAAACTTACGAAAACGGCGCTCCAGCTCTAATCGATATCAACTTAAAGTTGAAAAAAGGCAGCTTCCTCTTCATCACTGGGCCTTCAGGCGCAGGAAAATCTACCCTGCTAAAGCTGCTCTACGGCCAAGAACGACCCACCGCAGGCCAAGTCCATATCAACGGCCAGGAAGTTAGTTCGCTTAAAGGCAATCAGCTAGCTATGCTTCGCCGTCGTATCGGTGTTATCTTCCAAGACTATAAGCTCATCCCGCTGCGCACCGTTGCCGAAAACGTCGCTTTCGCGCTTCATGCCCAGGGCTACTCTCGCAAAGAAATCGATCGCCGCCTGCCGCTGACGCTCAAAATGGTTGGACTCCAAGGCAAAGAAGACCGTTTTCCCTCGCAGCTCTCCGGCGGAGAACAGCAAAGAGCTAGCATCGCTCGCGCTGTGGTCGGAACGCCGCCGCTACTCCTAGCCGATGAACCTACTGGCAACCTTGATGAGGATAATGCTCGTCAGGTGTTCAATATTCTGCGCAGGCTAAATGGCATTGGCATTACGGTTGTAGTGACTACTCACAATGAATTGATGGTGCGATCGCTCAACCACCCCGTTATCCAAATCCGTGACCACCGCCTCTACAACATCCGCTGATCTACCGCCTCATCAATTCGTTCGTAGCATATAGACTGTAAAAAGCCTGCTGTAAAAAGAGATTGGATGAAGCGTCATATACTAGAAGCAGAACTAGCACCGGACGGCACAGTGCTTCTAAAAGACCTACCTTTTCAACCAGGCGATTCTGTGCAAATCACCGTTGTTAAGCAAGTCGACGATACCAAGCCTTTTCTATCGGACGATGCTCCAAAGGACTGGCAGAACGCAAATCCTAGATACTGGATCAGGACAGCAGCAGAGCGCATCTCCAGAAGAATTTGATCCTGAAAAGATTATTCTCTTCGGCTCTCATGCAAACGGCACAGCTACAGTTCATAGTGATATTGATTTGCTTATTATCTTCAAAGACGTTGAAGACAAGCGCGAGCAAGCAGTTGCCATCCAGACATTACTTGCTGACTGCCCAATCTCAGAAGATATTATCATCGCAACAGAGCAAGATGTCGAAAAATATAAACACTCGGTTTCCAGCGTTTTACGATTTGCAACCGAAGAAGGAAAGATAATCTATGAACGAACCGAATGAACGCTTAGACTCGACCGCAGAATGGCTTTCCTCCGCTGGTGATGAGATTCTAACGGTCGAAATATTGAGAGAAAAAGGACAGCACCTAACGGGTCAGATTTGCTTTCACTCGCAGCTAGCCGCTGAGAAAGCACTTAAGGCTGGTCTTACCTTTCTAAATCTTCAATTTCCACTAGTTCGCGATCTGGTCAAACTAAGAAAGCTCTTGCCACCAGACTGGAACTCGCTGCCTGATACAGAAGCACTGACCGTACTGTCAGAGTGGGCGAAAAAAGGGCGGTACACACAGACTAATGCCCTGCCCTCTATTGGACAAGCGGAAGAGGCTTATCGACAGGCGAAAGCAGTCGTCGAGGCGATCAAGAAAGAGCTGAATGATAAAGAATTTTCTTTGTGAGAACGTGAGAGCTAAGAACATAAAGAGTGATTTTTGGGCGTAGCCTAGCCCAAGAACGCCTCGTATCCTTGCCGAAACTTCTCCTTTCCATGCATTTCTATAATGCTGCCATGGGCCATAATTACTCGCTCAAAATCCCATTCCAAAACTCTGTCGACAGATCGTCT
Organism: uncultured cyanobacterium; assembly: GCA_963793495.1. Classification (GTDB taxonomy): domain Bacteria; phylum Cyanobacteriota; class Cyanobacteriia; order Phormidesmidales; family Phormidesmidaceae; genus Phormidesmis. The sequence continues at coordinate 229,419 of CAWCAI010000013.1, read as the reverse complement.
TACCTTTGCGTTGTCCCTCGTAGCAATTTTCTCTAGCATTGAAGGACTCAGCTTTCTGTAGCCTCCGCTCATTTTGATCGCAAGACGAGTCAGGAGCGGAAAGCTCTCATCAAAGTGAAATACGGTGTCTGTGACTATCAATGTGCGAGTGGCTTTGTGAAAAAAGATGCATTCATTAAGCTCGTCTATTCCCCCCGAGCCAAGTGTTCTGAAGCCTTCAAACAAGATGAATTCCAGACAGCTCCACAGCCTGCTTTCGCTCGAATCAACGGCTGTAGGCTCAATCACATAATCAATGGGCAGCTCAGGTCTTTTCTCTTTTAACCCTGGCGCAGCCCAAAAAATCGCAGCTGGGTAACGTGTCTTGCAGTCAGCAGCAAAGAGATAATGATAGAGATTTGGCGCAATTATGTATGCCACATTACCTAGCCGGTCGAGCTGTGCGACTAAGGCTTCTGTCATGCGAATGGGCGAAATAACGACAATTTCCTGACTCTGTAGTCGAATAACCGTCATCCTAGTCCTAATGCTGAGGCCGAAGTAGCGCATCGGTTGTTCGGCAACCCAGATATCTCGGTCGACTGGTATAAGCATGGATATCAGCTTACTGAAATATGCTAAGCGGAACCACAATTAGCGTGTTTCCCTTTCGCTCTAATACAAAGACTTCTTGATCTGGGCCGATAGAGACTTTGCGATCTTCGCACCGAGCCTGCCAAGAAATGCCTTCATAGATGACTCTGCCTATTTTTCCTGGCTGAATGGCAGTTGTCGTTCTAGCTTCTGTTGTCTGTCGCAAAGCTGGAGCCGTAGGATTGGGCACAAATCGCTTGAGTCCCCAAAAAATCAGCGCAGATAGCATCATCCACAGCACTATCTGATAGTTCAAACCGCGCACGACCAGTGACAGCAGAGCTACGCCAAAAGCGCTAATCCCAAAGGCTGACTCCAAAAAGGCTGTCGGCATCAAAACTTCCATTGTGCAAAAGACGACGCCAATAGTGATCCATATTACTGCCGGATTCATATGCTTTATGGACTCAGTGTCAGTACTGAGTCTTGCGTTGGGGGTATCTTTTTTATCCTAGTTCAGGAGCTCAGCGTACGTGTTTATTGAGAGGACACTCTATTAATTGAGCGTAATTGGGCAGATTTGAGCCAATCCCATCAAATTTATTTGCACTAAATCCCTTTTCCCTTACCATATACCTAATTTAACGGCAATCCCTCTTTAAAGCGTGATCCAAACAGCACGACTAAAAACGACAGCATCTATGACTGGCGAAGCGAGTAAATCCCTCTTTAAGCAATATGTCTGGGCTTTAGGCCATGGCACCAACAAAGTTCCTATTGGAGATATTGTTGACGGTCGCTATCAGGTGGTTGCCCCTTCGATTTGGCTAGATACCAAACCTGAAAAGCCGCCAAAGGTGCCCGATCCAGTGCCTAGCTTTGTGGTGCCGTATCTAAAGGCATATCCATATCAGCTAAATTTGCCGGGTATCTATGGCATTTGTCATCAGGACTCTGGGGAAGCGGTACTGCTGCTGAGCAATGTGCCAGTCAGTCGGCAGGGACATCTAATGCCTGCGATCGCAAAAGCCTGGCCAACCACTACAGCCTTTCGCCAGGCATACTGGCTTTGGCAAATGGTCAGCCTATGGGAGCCACTAAGCGAATTTGGCGCAGCCGCTAGCCTGCTCAAAAAGACTAACATCCGCGTCGAAGCATGGCGCGTCCGACTGATTGGTCTGTCTACGAATCCGGCTGAACCCAGTTTTGAAGATTTGGCCGCTGCCTGGGAGAGCACCTATCTCCTTGGAGCTAAACCTTCAATCGCAACTTTGCTGCGTTCCGTCTGTCAAAATCTTCGCTCGTCCAACGTAGATTTTGCTGCGGCCAAAGAACAGGTTAATGCTCAGCTCTTAAAAGAGTCAGCGGGTAAGACCCTGGAGTTTCAGGTGGCTGGCGCAACCAGCACCGGGCCAACCATGCGCCAAAACGAAGATGCCTGCTATCCTAGCCGCAATGAATTGCAGCGAACTAGCACAGCCGATCTGCCCCTTTTGCCGAGGCTGGCGATCGTCTGCGATGGCGTCGGTGGGCATGAAGGCGGAGAAGTGGCCAGTCAGCGGGTGGTGCGATCGCTTCAGCTCCAGCTTCGCAGCCTGCTAACAGAGTCCATGAATCAGACTAGGCCGCGCTCTCCCCAGATTGTCATCGACCAAATCGAAGCGGCAATCAGAGTCGCCAATAACCTAATCGTTAAGCAAAACGATCAGCAGGGCCGCGCCGATCGTCAGCGCATGGGCACCACGCTAGTGATGGCGTTAGTACTGCCGCAAAAGGTTGAAATGGCAGATGGCCTAGCTGAGGTCAACGAGCTATACCTCACCCATATCGGGGATAGCCGCGCCTACTGGATCACCGCTGACCACTGTCAGCAGCTCACCATAGACGACGACATTGCCGGGCGAGAAGTCAGCGCCGGCAACAGCTTTTATACAGATGCGCTGCAACGGCCCGATGCCCATGCACTTAGCCAAGCCGTTGGTATGCGTAAATACGAACAGCTAAAGCCACACACTCAGCGCTTCTTGTTCGAATCAAGCGGAGCGCTGCTGCTGTGTTCTGATGGCCTCAGCGACAATAATCAGGTGGAGATATCCTGGCCAGATTATATTGGCTTGATTATGAAGCAGATTGTGCCTTTAGATGCGGCAGTTGACTCTTGGATAGAGCTAGCAAACCAGCGTAATGGGCATGACAACGTGGCTGTGGTGCTGATGAATGCAATCGTGACTGGTGAAGAAGATAAAGTAGTAGCGTCTGCCGATCAAATCAATGCTGGCATCGCGACTAGCGCAGTTAGCGAAGGGCAATTAGGCGATCGCCCCTCCGCAGTTTCTAATCTAGAATCGGACCTTTCTAGTCCCATAGCCAAAGCTTCAGGTACCAAGGCTTCAGGTATTGGATCTCCAAACGTTTTACCTATTCCTCCCACAGGTATGACGCCAGCCTCACGGGCGCTTCTCTACGGTGAAGACGACGAGGATGATACGCCACTCACTACGGCTGATTCGACAGCTATCACACCCAAAGGTAAGGCATCTACGACTAAAACGCGAGGCTGGGTCACTCTCTTATTAGCGGCAATCGTCCTGGGCGTAATCGGTGTCGTCGCTGGTTTGCTATGGAGTAATTTCAAGCCCTTATCACAGCCGGAGAGCCCTGCTGAAGAGGTTGTACCAGATGTCGAGCCTAGCAGCGAATAAAAAACACCTACAGACGAGGAAGCAGGTTATGGCAGGGTTCCGTAAGGGGCAGTGGCTGAAGGCAGGAACCCCGTTATGAGAGAATGGCTGAACCGTTTTATCTCTCTTGATCTATGAAAGTTGGCGATCGCGTGCGCATCAAAGCCCCTCTAACGCTGTTCAACCATCCTAAGTTCCGCAACCAGCCTCATGACGTTCAAGGCATGGAAGGGGTGATCTCAGCCATTTTGACTGAGTGGGAAGGTCGACCTGTCAGCGCAAACTACAAATTCGTCACCTCTTTTGAAATAGAAGGTGCCAAACGTCCCTTTAAAGCTCACCTGCATGAAGATGAGCTAGAAGTCATTGAATAGGCAAATGAAACTGTTTATCAGTACCAACCACGAAAACTGCTTATGAAGACTGCTGAGTAGGACGAATAAGGATATCGTTCACCTCAACATGCTCCGGCTGCTGGAGAGCGTAAACTACTGCCTTAGCAATATCTTCTGCCTGAAGCACAGGAAACTGACCGTAAGTTTCCTGTGCTTTTTCAGCGCTCTGATGATACTTCTGCGCAAATTCAGTTTCTACGATGCCAGGACTCACCGATGAGATCCGAATATTGCTCTGCGCCGTGCGCAGCTCACGTCTGAGCGTTTCGCTCAAAGAGCGGACAGCAAACTTAGTCGCCGAGTAAATGCCAGCGATCGCCGGTACCCGGTGCCCAGACATAGAGCTGATATGCACAATATGACCTGAGTTTGCGCCCTGCATCCGCTGCACTGCCTCGCGAGTGCAGATACACAGCGCCAGCACGTTCACCTCTAGCATTTCTCGCCAGGCATCTGTCTTTCCGGTCATTAACGGCTCTTTGTGACCCAGTCCAGCATTGTTTATGAGCACATCTAAGCGGCCAAATCGCTCATGAACAGCGCTGAAGAAACTGAGTATTTGGGCTTCGTCTCGCAGATCAACCGTTTGGACCAATACTTCGCTGCCGCTGGTCTCTAAGTCCTTAGCAGCAGCGGTTAGGCGGTCGTGGCGACGGGCGCAGAGGGCGAGGTCGTAGCCTGCTTTGGACAGGTGCTGTGCGATCGCCAACCCAATGCCGCTAGACGCCCCTGTGACCATGGCGACCGGTCTTTGCTTTTTTATCATCGTGAAACTGAAGGAGGTGTTAGATTATATGAGAAGATTATTACAACCTTTTAAGCAATTCTTTTGGAGAGGGCAAAATGGATATCCGCATCGCGCTTGTACTATCACCCTTACTTATCGCCGCAGGCTGGGCTGGCTTTAACATCTTTCGAGCTGCTCTAGGGCAAGTTCAAGACTTGTTGAACAAAAACAACGCTGTGTAACCGGGCTAAATTGACTGGGCCAAATCAACTGGGTCAAACCAACCGGATTTGAGTAGCTGAGTTCTCGTGATCTTAAGCAATACAACGTGAGGCTAATCTTCAACGAAGAGATTAGCCTTTTTTCCGTTCTAACTAAAACGGTCTACTCAAGCTGTAGCTGCCTCAGCGCTGGCATCAGCTGGTTGAATGCAATTCCACGATGGCTGAACCGCTCTTTTTCGGCGTTGCTCATCTGGGCAAATGTCTTGCCCTGCGCCGTAACAAAGAAGATCGGATCGTAGCCAAATCCGCCTGCCCCTTTTCCTTCTGTCAAAATCGAGCCTGGGCAGCGGCCTTCTGTTTCTAATACGATTTTTCCATCGGGGCTAGATAGCGCGATCGCACATACAAACTCAGCTCGCCTATCTGTCTGGTCCCCCAACTCCCGCAGCACTCGGTTAATTCGCCCGGCATCGCTATCCCCATACCGCGCTGAATACACCCCCGGCGCACCGCCTAGTGCCATTACAGAGAGCCCCGAGTCATCTGCGATCGCCCAGCTATTAGTGGCGATCGCCACCTCCGAAGCCTTCAACCTAGCGTTCTCAATAAACGTAGCCCCCGTTTCCTCAACCTCAATCTCTTCAGGCTTGAGCGCCAGCGTCCAATCTAATGCCTCTAGATAGTCCTTGAGTTCAGCTAGCTTCCCCGGATTGCCAGTAGCGACGACAACAGTAGTCATAAAGCGAACATTAATAGTTGAGCATTTGAAATCATACGTTCATAGCGCTAGCGCTGGTGCATGAGCGTTCACAACGCGGATCTTCTAGAAATTATTTCAAATTAATTTCTCAATTGCAAAGCAACCCTGCGAAAGGAGATTGTCAAAGTCGTATTGTAAAAAGAGGTTTCTGATCTTCCTCACTTGCAGTAGTGCATAAGCAAACCCCAATGTCCAAAATCGGCAGACGAAAATTCCTGAGCTACAGCACAACAGCGAGTATAGCCGCAGCTAGCAGCAGTGTTCTGCTCAAAGCCTGTGCCCCATCCGATGTGTCTTTTATCGACGGAACCTCAACTGCCAATAGTACGCAGATCTCCGATAGCGTAGATTTAGCCGCACTAGATGCCGGTACCTCCATAATTAAAGTCGGCCTTTTGCATTCCCTCACTGGCCCGCTCGCTATCAGTGAAGCGCCTATCGTCAACGCTGAACTTTTGGCCATCAAGGAAATCAACAACAGCGGCGGCCTAATAGGAAAACAGCTCGTTCCTATCCAAGAAGACGGTGCTTCTGACTGGCCCACCTTCGCCGAAAAAGCCGAAAAGCTTATTGCTCAAGATCAGGTATCCGTTATCTTTGGTGGATTCACAGCCGCTAGCCGCAAAGCCATTTTGCCTGTTGTCACCGCCAAGAACCATTTGCTCTGCTATCCCGGTGTAGATGAAGACCGGGAGTGTGCCAAAAACATTGTCTACGGGGGCGCTACTGTGAATCAACAGATTGAACCTGCTGTTAATTGGATGCTAGGGAATCGCGGAAAAAATTTTTTCTTAGTCAGTGAAAACGACCGGAGCGTACATGCGATCGCTAAAGCCATCCTCAAAAAAAAAGGGGGCACCGTCGCTGGAGAAGCCTTCTTACCCCTAAATAGCAGCATCAATATTGATATGCAGCCCCTAATCGATGATATAAAGCAGGCTCTCCCGGAAGGTGGAATCATATTCAACAGCCTAATCGGAGAACAAAACCGCGTCTTCTTTAAAGCTATAAAAGCCAGACTTGTATCCGGAAAATACCTCGTCATGTCTACTCGCCTTAGCGAAACTGACATTTTGCAAATTGGGCCTGATTTCTTCCGCAACCATTATGCTACCTGGCACTATTTTCAAACGCTAGACACTCCTGAAAATGAAAAGTGGGCAAACAGCTTCCAACAGACCTACGGTAATGATCAAGTGCTCAGTGCCCCAATGGAATCGGCTTACAGTCTTGTCCACCTGTGGGCAAAAGCCGTACAGCAGGCTGAGTCTAGTCAGCCTGTAGCCGTCCGTACAGCTGCCCATGGACAAACATTTTCTGCTCCTAGCGGCTCAGTTACCATTCGACCCAATAGCCGCCTTACACAGACCGCCTACGTTGGCAAAGCCCAAGACAACGGTCAATTTGAAATTCTTTGGCGCTCTAGCGCCCCTATCGAGCCCAACCCCTGGAGCCAGAAAATCGACGGTGGTCAAGACATGACCTGCGACTGGACAGATTTAGATTAGAGACAAACGACCTAAAATATAGCCAGCTAGGGCTTCTCAGATTTATCGCAGACGTACTTGGAAGTCAGAGAAAATACTGATATCTTGTCAATATTCGATACCCATTCAATAAGGAAAACGTTGAATGGGCATATGTGAATGGGCATATGTGCAATCTATTGAATTCATGTTGTCTTAGATAGGATAATCAAGCATGGCTAATCGACAAACTAGGGCACGAGCAACTAGCTCTGTTAGTAGTTTTGCAAACGACTTCAAAGACTTTCTGCTACGCGGCAACGTCGTTGACCTAGCCGTTGCCGTCGTTCTAGGTGCTGCTTTTGGCGCTATCGTTACTTCCTTCATCGAAGACATTATCACGCCCTTACTGCTGACGCCCGCCTTAGACGCTGCCGGTGTTGAAGACATTGCGCTGTTATCAGCAGGCGGCATCAAATATGGTCTCTTTCTATCCGCGCTGATCAATTTTGTCGTCGTTGGCTTCGTGCTTTTCCTAGTCGTCCGTGCTTTTGAAAGATTCAAGCGTTCAGAAGAAGTAGTAGCAGAGCCTACACCTACCGAAAAGCTGGACATCACTATGCAGCGCCTGAACGAAACCATAGAGCGCAAGCTTTAGACTCGGAATAGTCTGTCTTACTTCTCCGAGTCAAACACACACTCTACTGTGATACTCAAGTTGCTTTCAGCGGTTCCTTTGGTGACGTAAGGAACGCCTGCCTCGCCGCCTACGGTAATACCAAACTGCAGAGTTACCTTATGGATATCGCTGTTTCCCATGTTTTTGAAAGAATTTAGCGTCTGGCTGGTGTAGGTGCGGATAGTGCCCTCGATTGCTTTGAAGCTTTGAGCTGCGATCACAGCAGCCGTTTTCTGTCTATTACTTCTAGATTCATTTCCTGGCAAATTATCGAAACCACGCGAGCCGAACTCGGGAAAGCCCTTCTGACCGCCGCGAACTGTCTCCTCTGGTTCCATATCATTTGGCGCTGTTGCCTCAATCGTCGGCGATTCAACGCCATCCTCGGCCTGTATATAAATCTCACTGCCATCTTCTAGCTGAATCGGAACAAGCTGAGCCATAGTGATAGGTTCCCAAATACAATGAAAATTTGATGGTTTCACAAGTTTGCCCAGTTGGAATCTGGTTTTCCCTACTACGCAACTAGCGCAAAGTTGTCTATAACTAAAGAAACAGTAGCAGCCCCCATCCATACCATGGCAGACCTCTACGCTAGCGAGGAAGCTCAGCAGATCTTGCAAATTGCGATCGCTAAAGAAACCGAATCCGGCGAGCTTACCCGCCAACAGCTTTCTGAAATCGCCACCGAGCTTAACATCGCCCCGGAAACGCTATGGTCGGCTGAGAGAGAATGGCTATCTCTCAAAAGCGAATCCGCTCAGCAATTAGTATTTAACCAGCAGCGTCGCCAGAATTTCCAGCATCACCTCATCCGCTACAGCGTTGTCAACGGGTTCTTGCTACTGCTAAACCTTTCAATATCGGGCGGTATCGGATTCGCAGCATTCTTTATCTTGACATGGGGAATAGGACTCGCCCTTCACGGACTACGCGCCTATCAATCGTCTGGCTACCGCTACCAAAGGGACTTTGAGAATTGGCAGCGCCGCCAAAAGGTAAAACAATCCGTATTAGGCATTTTCAACCGTTTCATTAATACGTAAAATAAGCCACTATAACTCATACAGCAAAAAGCCCTCCGTACAGCATACGGAGGGCCTTTTAGTTTATTCGGTTGTCAAATCAAGCAGTCGTCAGACTAGGCGTTGATAGCAGGTGCAGTAAGCGCTACAGGAGCGGACTCACCAGCAGCCAAGTCGAGTGGGAAGTTGTGTGCATTTCTTTCGTGCATTACTTCCATACCGAGGTTGGCACGGTTGAGAACGTCAGCCCAAGAACCAATCACACGACCCTGCGAGTCAATAATCGACTGGTTGAAGTTGAAGCCGTTCAGGTTGAATGCCATGGTAGAGATACCAAGAGCAGTGAACCAGATGCCGACTACAGGCCATGCACCCAACAAGAAGTGGAGGCTACGGCTGTTGTTGAACGATGCATACTGGAAGATGAGACGACCGAAGTAGCCGTGCGCTGCAACGATATTGTAGGTCTCTTCCTCTTGACCAAACTTGTAACCGTAGTTCTGTGACTCAGTCTCAGTTGTCTCACGGACCAAACTCGATGTAACGAGTGAACCGTGCATTGCTGAGAAGAGTGAACCACCGAACACACCGGCTACACCCAACATGTGGAAGGGGTGCATCAGAATGTTGTGCTCTGCCTGGAAGACCAACATGAAGTTGAACGTACCAGAGATACCCAAAGGCATACCGTCAGAGAATGAACCTTGACCCAACGGGTAGATCAAGAAGACTGCGGTTGCTGCTGCTACAGGCGCAGAGTAAGCAACACAGATCCAAGGACGCATACCGAGACGGTAGGATAGCTCCCACTCACGACCCATGTAGCAGAAGACGCCGATGAGGAAGTGGAAGATTACCAGCTGGTAAGGACCGCCATTGTAAAGCCACTCATCAAGTGAAGCAGCTTCCCAGATGGGGTAGAAGTGAAGGCCGATTGCGTTAGATGAAGGAACAACCGCACCAGAGATGATGTTGTTGCCGTACATGAGTGAACCGGCTACGGGCTCGCGGATGCCGTCGATGTCGACGGGAGGAGCCGCGATGAACGCGATTACGAAACATGCAGTAGCAGCGAGTAGTGTCGGGATCATCAAGACGCCGAACCAACCTACGTAGAGGCGGTTTTCGGTGCTTGTAACCCACTGACAGAACTGCTCCCACAGAGAAGCATTCTCGCTTCTTTGAAGAGTAGTAGTTGTAGAAACCATGGAATGATTACGGTGTGAAAGTGAATAGGTATATGACGGACTCGGCGTTCAAACAAACGCTTTTGTCTGTCGGTATACACCTATCGTAGCATATGTAACGAAATATTGCAAACGGGTTTACAAAGAAAGGATTTTTATGAACTGCTTGTCTTTGCTAGATTTTAGCCTGTTGTCGCTTGTGTTTCTGGAGAGTGTTGTTCCTTTTGTAACGGGTTCGTAAACAAAATTGCTATGGCAAGAGGCAGTCGCGAGGAGAAGTTTATTGATTAATAAGACTGCTCGATAGATGGCAACCATGAGGAGTTATCCTCTGTTATCTGCGCACGCCGCTAAAACTTCGGGGACAACATCAGCCATTCCAGTGCAAAGCTCGCGAACAAACCAAAAAGCCCCCGCACATGCCTCTCTCGAGACGGTGCGGGGGGCTTTCGGTCAACTATGAAGTTGTCGTATCACAGAATAATCAAATGACTATGCGTTGATAGAAGGTGCAGTCAAAGCAACCGGTGCTGCTTCGCCAGCGGCTAGGTCAAGCGGGAAGTTGTGAGCGTTGCGCTCGTGCATTACTTCCATACCCAGGTTGGCACGGTTCAAGACATCAGCCCAAGAACCAATCACGCGACCCTGTGAGTCGATGATGGACTGGTTGAAGTTGAAGCCGTTCAGGTTGAACGCCATCGTAGAGATACCAAGCGCGGTAAACCAGATGCCGACTACAGGCCATGCACCCAACAAGAAGTGCAGTGCTACGGCTGTTGTTGAACGATGCATATTGGAAGATCAAGCGACCGAAGTAGCCGTGCGCTGCAACGATGTTGTATGTCTCTTCTTCTTGACCGAACTTGTATCCGTAGTTCTGCGACTCAGTTTCTGTGGTCTCACGTACCAATGAAGAGGTAACGAGTGAACCGTGCATGGCTGAGAAGAGCGAACCACCGAATACACCGGCAACTCCCAACATGTGGAAGGGGTGCATCAGGATGTTGTGCTCTGCCTGGAAGACCAACATGAAGTTGAACGTACCAGAGATACCCAAAGGCATACCGTCAGAGAATGAACCTTGACCTAGTGGGTAGATGAGGAAGACTGCAGTTGCCGCTGCTACAGGTGCAGAGTAGGCAACACAGATCCAAGGACGCATACCGAGACGGTAGGATAGCTCCCACTCACGACCCATGTAGCAGAAGACGCCGATGAGGAAGTGGAAGATTACCAGCTGGTAAGGACCGCCATTGTAAAGCCACTCATCGAGTGAAGCAGCTTCCCAGATGGGGTAGAAGTGAAGGCCAATCGCGTTAGATGAAGGAACAACCGCACCAGAGATGATGTTGTTGCCGTACATGAGTGAACCGGCTACGGGCTCACGGATGCCGTCGATGTCGACGGGAGGAGCCGCGATGAACGCGATGACGAAACATGCAGTAGCAGCGAGCAATGTCGGGATCATCAAGACGCCGAACCAACCTACATAGAGGCGGTTCTCGGTGCTTGTAACCCACTGACAGAACTGCTCCCACAACGACGCGCTTTGGCGTGTTTGTAGAGTAGTAGTCATTGTTATTATTCCGAGTAGTTAGGTACGTATGGGCTGAGCGCTTCAAAAAAGAAAGCGGTCCGTTCACTGGTTAAAGTGAGTGAGGTGTTTCTCAACCGATGTACTTACTATAACCTATGTAACGGAATGTTGCAAACTTTAATTTATCTCATCGCCATTTTTTCTCTATGGTTAGCCAATAGAAGTTGATCAAGAGCGGTTGGCTAAAAGAATCACACAGTGCCTCAATGCATGGTGCCCATAGTGCTTTTCCAGGACATCTCTTTGCGTAATACCTGTAGTGCTCTCTGCTCAGCACCCGAAAATAGCTCTGTAGCGATCAGTTCGCCAAGTACCTGTTCCGTTAGCTGGGGCGCAAAAGCTCCACCGGAGCGCAAAAGATGACCGTAATAGGAAAACTGCGGCTTACTCTCTACGGAGCAGTGGAAACAATGCACTTCCTCAATACTCATTTGTGAGACTGGCGTATTTGCTGGAATGACGACTCGCGGAATGCCATGCAATCCGTAGCTAGTGCCATCGTCTCTAGTCTGAAGACTACCTACTAAGGCAACGTTTAGAAGGATGCAGGTATCTTGAATCAGGTCGGGTGTAAAAACTGGATCGGGCGCACTAGTTAGCCTGGGCCCACTGTTTAAAAAAGATGAGTTAAACAGCTGAGAGTCGTAGATAATGCCTACTGCCCAGTGACGTGAACTCTCAAATTTCACAAACTGACCAAACCCGTAGTCCTCAATCTGCGGTGGACTATCAACCTCATTAGGCGTATCTAACTGGACGACATAGTCGCAATGAGAGTTAGACTTGACGACTCTACCTAGCTGACAGTTATCGACGAATTGAAAGGATTGGCGCACAGAAGAAACCATGGCTGGCAATATGGCAGACGGCATGTGGAAAACAATGGCCTAAGAATATCCCATATGAGCGTACAGGTGTATCAACTGCGTAACTAGATTTGCTCAGTAGAGAACATCTTCAACGACATTTGGACAAAATAAAGCAGGAACGAGCTATTAGCCCAATCCTGCTTGGTACGAACTGTTTTATTGATCTATACAAAAGACCTAATATCTATGCAGACATCGCCTGAATGATGTAATCGAAGTAAGGCGCAGCCTCAGCGGCATCTTCGTCGTCCATCAGGGATAAGGATGCATCCTTTAGGCAGCGGATTGCTTCTACCATTCCCGGCACTGGCACATCCAATGCGTTGTACATCTCACGAACGCCAATCAAACCGATGCTTTCGATGGGGTCTTTATCACCTGCTAAGACGCTGTAGGTGATCAATCGTAGATACCAGCCATAGTCGCGTAGACACAGCGCTCGTTGCTTTTGTCCGTAGGCATTGCCGCCTTTTGCGATGAAGTCGGGGCGTAGCTTCCAGAGGGCTCCACTGGCTTGTTCTACGACCTTTTTCTCATTGTCCGCTAGGATCTGAGCAATCCGCATCCGCTGATTGCCGGTTTTCAAGAAGTTTTCAATACCTTTGAGCTCGCCGCTCGTGGGGTAGCGCAGTTCGTCATCTGCATTAAGGATTACTTGGCTGACAACAGACATAGGTTTTACGGGTGCGATAACTCTGTATTTATATTGACAGTTTAGCGACTCTTAGGCGAACAAGGAAAGCATAGATAGCCTTTTTCTCAGTATTTTTTTCGTTAGAAATAAAGCGAAACACCGCTGCTAGCTACCTGAGAATACATTTAAGAAATATTACGGTAAGACTTGAATCGCATTGCTCTGCCTTGGGACAGGCGTGGAGCCACCCAGTCAAAACTTACGAAAGGCCTTAAATAAGCCATACTAGTGAGCTGACAAGCTCCATATTGCTTACGTTCTTCTGCGCCTTTAACTCTACGCTTTACTAGTAACCGCCATGCCTTCAATGCCTTCCGAAGAATCTAAGCTCAGCGCTGAAGGCAAAGCAGCCGTGTCTGACCCTTGGCAAGCACCGATCGAAGTACCCAAATGGCAGCAGGACGAAATTGTAAAGGTGACGATCACTGATCTCAGCAATAGCGGTGATGGGGTGGGGCGCTGGGAAGATCGGGTTGTGTTTGTCCCAAACACGGTGCCAGGCGACGAGATGCTGGTGAAGCTGACTAAAGTAAAGGCGACTCACGGCTTTGGGAAAGCGGCGGGGATTGTGAAGCCTTCGTCTGAAAGGGTACGTCCGGCTTGTATTGTCGCAGATAAGTGTGGCGGCTGTCAGTGGCAGCAGGCGAGCTATAACGAACAGCTGGCAGCAAAGCATCGGCTGGTTGTAGACGCGCTGACGCGCATCGGCAAGCTAGAAGACGTGGAGGTTGATCCGGTTTTAGCTGCTGAAGAGCAACTGGGCTATCGAAACAAAGCAACGTATCCACTAGGACTGTCGCCAACAAAGGATGTCAAGGCTGGCTACTATCGCAAGGGCTCTCATCGGCTGGTCAATCTGAACCAGTGTCCGGTTCAGGATAGTCGCCTTGACCCGATTCTGGCTGATCTAAAGAAAGACATCCAATCACGCGAGTGGAAAATCTACGATGAGAGGACGCACAAGGGACATCTAAAGCACTTGTCGCTGAGAGTGGGTCGGCGTACGGGTCAGATATTGATTACTTTGGTTAGCCGTTCGGTGAAGCTGAAGGGAATTCATGAGCAGGCTCAGCAATGGATGGACAGGTATCCAGAGGTGGTGGGTGTGCTAGTGAATCTAAACTGGAAGAGAACGAACGCCATTTTTGGCCCTGAGACATTCCTGATCGCGGGCGAGTCGCATTTGGAAGAGATGTTCGCGGGTCTGATGTTCCATATTCAGCCCGCAACTTTCTTTCAGGTGAATACCACTCAAGCAGAACGGCTGTTGGATGAGATTCAAACTGAGCTGAATTTGACTGGAAATGAGGTTTTGATAGATGCGTACTGCGGTGTGGGGACTTTCACGCTGCCGTTAGCCCGAAAAGTAAAGCAGTGTATTGGGTTAGAAGCGTTTACTGAATCGGTGGTGCAGGCACAGGCCAATGCGAGGCTGAACAATATTGAGAATGTCGGGTTCAGGATTGGTGATGTGGCGGTGCTGCTGCCTAATTTGGATGTGAGACCGGATATTTTGATGATGGACCCGCCTCGCAAAGGATGTGAGCCGGAGGTGCTGGAGTCGATCATGACGATTAGGCCTGAGCGAATTGTGTATGTCAGCTGTAATCCGGCGACTTTGGCACGTGATTTGCGAGTGCTGTGTGAGACGGGAGGCTACCAGGTGACTAGGGTTCAGCCTGCGGACTTTTTCCCTCAGACGGCGCACGTAGAATGCGCTGTTTTTCTGGCAGCTTAGCCTGTTAGCTTATTGGGGTCTACGCAGGAAAGACGAGCTATGAAATTTAGTCAGATTGTTACCGCGCTAGGTGAGCAGGTGACGGCATCGAGTTTGGATATTGATGGTGCTGCAGGCGATCGCACCCTTAAAGGTATAGCTGCTATCCAAGAAGCTAGCAGCGACGAGCTTAGCTATGTAGAAGGCGAAAAATTTTCATCCTACGTCAGCACTACTGGGGCTGGGGCGTTGATCTTGCCTGACGATGAAGGCTTACAGACGGAAGCAGACGATCACAACATACCTTGGGTTAGCGCCAAAGATCCTCGGCTAGCCTTTGCTAGGGCCATCGGTTGTTTCTATCAACCCTACCGTCGGAGCGCAGGTATTCATCCTAGCGCCGTTGTTGAGCTAGGCGTAGAGATTGGTAACGAGGTTGCGATCGGTCCGCTGGCCGTGGTTCATTCGGGCGTAAGGGTGGGCGATCGCACCTGCATCCACGCAGGTGCAGTCGTCTATCCAGGCGCTACCATCGGCCAGAATACGGTCCTACATGCAAACTGTGTGATTCATGAGCGCACTCAAATCGGCAACAACTGCGTGATTCACAGCGGCGCGGTAATTGGCTCAGAAGGCTTTGGCTTTGTATCCACAGCTGCGGGATGGGAGAAGATGCATCAGTCCGGCATTGCTGTATTAGAAGACGGGGTGGAGATTGGCTGCAACTCAACGGTCGATCGCTCTGCGGTAGGTGAAACCAGAATCAAGAAAAATACCAAAATCGACAACCTAGTGCATATTGCCCATAGCTGCCAGGTTGGAGAAGCGGTGGTGATGGCAGCCCAAGTAGGGATGGCAGGTGGCACTATTATCGGAAATCGAGTGATCTTAGCAGGGCAAGTAGGGATTGCGAACAAAGCCAAGATCGGAGACGGCGTGGTTGTCTCCGCCCAGTCGGGTATTACCAGCAACGTTACTGCTGGCAAAGTTGTCTCGGGCTCGCCGGCAATATCTCACAAAATATTTCTCAAATCATCCGCGCTAATCAAACGATTGCCAGAGTTGGCTAAGTCAGTGAAAGAGATGCAGAAGCAGCTCAAAGAAACAAACGATTAATTACAAACTTGTGTGTCAGTGTGTGAACTTGTGGCCTTTGACGTATTGTTGTTCTAGTTGAGCATAACGCTCGGTAATGATTTCGGTTTGATGGTAATTTCGATAATCGTATTTAGGGCTGACCCCGCTGGTCGGCCCTTGTTTCGTTAAATAGCTTTCTAAAACAATAGCTTTCTAAAACAATAGCTTTCCAAAACAATCTCCTGACCATGAGAGCATCCTGGCTGGCGCTGGTAGTCGGTAATACCCGTTTGCACTGGGGACAGTTTGATCGGGGTGTGCTGATGGGGGTCTGGCACACCTCCCACCTTCCTAAATCGACAGTTGATGACGTTAACGAGCAACCGTATCCCCAAAGCGCCTGGCGGATTATTGACGGATTGGTGTCTGAACAAAGAGCATCAGCATGTCCTCAAAATGTGTCGCTGCCAATAGATTTATGGATTGCTTCTGTCGTGCCCGCTCAAACGGAGCTATGGCAGCAGGTGGTACCGAATAGTCAAGTTGTGTCGCGATCGCACATCCCCCTGAGAAATATTTACCCTACGCTGGGCATCGACCGAGCCATCAACTTATTGGGTGCAAAGCAAACGCTCAACTGGCCAATTTTAGTGGTAGACAGCGGCACTGCGCTGACCCTGACTGCTGGCGTCACCGATTCAGTCTACGGCGGCGCGATTCTACCGGGTATGAGGCTTCAGCTCCAATCTTTAGGTCAGCAGACGGCTGAACTGGGCTCTGTTTTGAGCTCACTGATGCCAACGATAACCGGGACACAGCCTGGGCAAAGCCAGCTGCCAGAAAGATGGGCTAGTAATACTGACGGTGCGATCGCTAGCGGTATCGTATACAGCATCATCAGTACCTGCGTTGACTACATCTCTGACTGGTGGCAGCAGTTTCCGACTGGCATGGTCGTATTTACAGGCGGCGATGGTCCTCTTTTACATCAATACTTACAGCAAAGAACCCCAGAGGTAGCCTCCAGGGTTCTAGTTGACAGCGATTTAATGTTTAGAGGAATGCAAGCCTATCGAAGAGAATTGACTACGTAGCTATACTCAGCTTCGTTTGTGCCAAAAGTAGCGCCGGCACTGGCTTCCGTTTCATCCAACTGCTGTAGCTCAGCTACTCTATTAGCAGCATTGGGGTGAGTGCTCAAAAATTCCGGCGGCGACCCCTGACGAATCAGCTTTTGCATGAAGCTAACCATGTCTGACTGATCGTATCCAGCTCGGCCCATACTGTAGAAGCCGTGCCGATCCGCTTCGTACTCGTCGCTACGGCTAGCGGGTAGCTGTAAGGCGATCTGCGTACCAATATTGACCAAGCGATCGCGGTTCACACCCAGCGCACCCGTAATTCCTTGCGTAATCGCGGCTTGCCGCATCTGCTTGACAGCATGTCTGCCCGCAATATGTCCAATTTCGTGACCAACTACGCTGGCTAGCTCAGCTTCAGTATCAGCTTCAGCCATCAGCCCAGTGGTGACATAAACGAATCCACCCATCGTCGCAAACGCATTGACACCGCTATCTTCGACGATTTGAAACGTATAGGGAATGTCAGGACGATCGCTGACCTTCACCAGGCGTTGACCGATGTCATTGACGTAGGTATTGAGCGCCGAATTACTATACAGCTTGATTTGTCGACCGTTGACTAGCTGAGAATTGATGCCTGCACCTAAGTCAACTTCTTGGGCGTCTGAGAGATTCGAGAGTTGAAGCACTCTTACTCCACTAAAAATCAGGTCTATCCATCCCGCCTGAGAAGGCTGCGCTGTTGCCACATTGAGGCCGACAGCCATCATTAGCCCGGCTAAAACTAGCGCTACCCGCCGGGTAAGCCTCTTCCTACTTAATTGCAATTGTTCAAACATGGGTGAATCGCCGTCAATACAAATAGATATTTCAAAAACTGCGAACCAAAGTTCTAGTTTGAGCCAAGGTTCTAACTAAATATCCTCACAAATTAACACTAAGGGCTTCCCCCTTAGGTAAGGACTGATTCTGTGACACTTCAAGAACTGATGATATCTCGCAGATGTTGTCTGTAATGGGGCAACCGCGAAAGAGTGTGGTTAAATACTTTGGAATAAGCGTACAAGCGTAGACAAAAGCAAAGGACTGGCAATGGCAATATTGGATTCTAAAGGGCGACTTTTCGGCAAGCTGAGCCTGTTAGACTTGGGCGCGGCCCTGGCGATTGTCATGGTTATCTTCGGTATCTTTTTCTATCCGGGGACCAGCGGATCAGTCGCCCAAGTTGGTACTGTCACCAGAGAAGTTGAAGTCGACGTGATTGCCAGAGGTCTGACGGTACTCAACCCCAATGACTTTCTAGCCGATCTGTCAAAGACGACCTCGACCAAAATCATTGTGCGTAATCAGCCCTACGGTGGCGAAATCGACGTCAAAAAAGTTCAGGCCCTGCCCCGTAGCGTCGCCGTTCCTCAGCCAGACGGCACCGTCAAATCCTACCCAGACCCTCGCCCTGAGCTGAACTATACAGCCGACATGCTGATTACTCTCGGTGGCAAAGCCCAAATTACTGAAGATGGCCCGGTGCTAGCTGTTCCGGTCAAGGTGGGTACGCCAATAGAAATTGACGGCCAGAACTACAACTTCAGAGTTTCAACAGTAGCCGTCCGGATTTTGGATGATAGCCCAGACAAAGAAGCGACACCCGCTGAGTAGGACTCTCAAGAGCTTTTCTCAAGCCGTTTCTGGCCGCTGTAGATTTGATAAGCTGTCGGCTAGCTTGTCAGAAATACCGGTGATCCAGGCTTCATCCTGCTGGGTGTAGCTACGAGGCGCATTGGCTCCTAGAAACAAAACGCCTCTATTGCTTAGAGGCTGGCAGATCAGTCCCTGGGTATTTTCTGGCAGATAATCAAACTCTATTCGCCCCGGATAGAGAGCCAAATTCACCAAATAGACGGGTGATCCTTTTTGCAAGACGCGCTTTACGATCGTTCCTGGAGTAACAGTTGATTTTGGGCCTAGAATGCCTCGCCGTAGCAAGACTCGGTCCTCGTAATAGATCAGTACGCTACGAGTAGCTGTATTAGTTAATAGCAGGTGAGAAGCCCAAGCTAGCTCTGTTCGGACTGCCTTCGGCAAATCTTCTGCTAAATCAAAGCCTTGCTTGCCGACTAGTTCAACTGATTCGGGTAGTTTTGGCTGAATGCGCTGCCACAATAGGCCAGTTAAAATCAACAATGCGCTCAAAATTACACCTAGCGCATCGGCTCTAGACTGAGCAGCGCTAAGCTCGGGCGTTGTTACTCGGTTGAGAAACAAGAGCGTACCGCCGATCGCACCAACAACTATTGGCAGCTGTCTAAGTACTTGATTCTGGTCGGGTCTAGCCATAGATGAAGACAGTAAAAGGTGAATATTTGAGGCTAGTGGGTCGCAAGCAGGTCAGAATTCTATGGCCCACAAAGGCGGTAGGTATAGTGTATCTTTGGCAGGAATCTATTTTTGAATAGGTCCGCTGAAGAACGGATTTTGGGTTGGGCAACTATGGGTGCTGGGATAGTTTCGGGCGTGATGGCCAGTTTTCTAAGCGGGCTATTGGGCGGCTGGGAACCAGCAAAACCATTAAATTTGAGCGCTGTGGATATTCGTCCTCGCTGGGAGTCAGGTTGGGTCAAAGCCACCATTGCCAATGATCCAGCTGCAAAATCAATTGTGGCTAACTATCTATCTGGGCTATCGGCTGCAGGCTATTTTCCTGAAGAGCAGGGTATTTGGGTGTCAGCGGGCGACTATCCGGTGGCTGAAAATAACGGGAATGTACCCGTACCTGCGGCTTCGCTGACCAAGGTTGCAACGACTCTGGCCGCCCTAGCAACGTGGGAACCGACGCATCAGTTTGAGACGTGGGTGGGCTGGCGTGGCAAGGTTGAGAACGGGATGGTGCTAGGCGATCTGGTAGTGGTCGGAGGTGACGATCCGCTGTTTGTCTGGGAGGAGGCGATCGCACTAGGAAAAGCCTTGCAGCAGCAGGGCATCCGCCGAGTCAAAGGGGACTTGATCATCGTTGGCAATTTCAACATGAACTTTGAAACCGATCGCACGACATCAGGTGCCTGGCTAAAGCAAGCTTTGAACGCTAATGAATGGGACTACGAGGTAGAGGCTGCTTATCTAAATCTAGGTAAGACGCTAGCCGAAGATAGTAACAAGCCTACTATCGACATCAGTGGCGACATTAAATTAGAGCCGATCAATCGAAAAGAGGCGGTTGATGGTTGGCTCTTGCGCCATGATTCTCTACCGATGGTGGCGGTGCTAAAGGCTATGAACATTTACAGCAACAATCCTATGGCTGAGCAGATGGCTAGTGCAGCTGGTGGGGCTAGCGCTGTCGTCAACAAAGTAGAAACAGTGGCTAAAATTCCGCCTGGTGAAGTCAGGCTGATCAACGGCTCTGGATTAGGCGAAGAGAACCAGATATCGCCTAGAGCCATCGTGCTGATGCTGCAAGCTATTCAGGCGCAGCTGCTTGATAGCGGATTTACGCTGTCTGATATTTTTCCGGTGGCGGGCGCGGATGGTGGAACCGTCAGAGATAGAGGACTGCCAGCGAATGCGGTAGTGAAAACAGGCAGCCTAGCAGTGGTGAGTTCTCTAGCTGGGGCTTTTCCCACTGAGACAAAGGGAATTGTTTGGTTTTCGATTATGAACTACGGGGCTGGATTAGATAGGTTGCGATCGCGTCAAGATCAGGTTCTCTCCGCCCTCGAACAGCAGTGGGGCAAAGCGCAAACGCTACCGCCAGAGCTACGTACCACAGTGGTAATCGGTCAGGCCCCATACCAGTTTGGCGATCCGCTACGGAATCATCCGGTCGAAAAGCAACCGTAGAGTGTGGAATTTAATCTCGCTCCTTGGGCATTACCAGCTTCTGGGAATAGCTAGAAGCCCTCTGGCAGAATTTCCGTCACCACATCGCCTGATTCATTGCCGATGACCACTAGCGTTCCGTCTTCTATGTTGCCAATAGCGCTTGGCCCGGACAGCGTCGCTTCAGGATTAGCAGCCTGCTGGTAGCGGACGTTGCCTTCAGCTTCTACCTGCTGCGTTGATGTTTTCCAGGTTACTTGATCAGCCGCTAGGCGAGTGTCGTTTTTGGCACCGTTCGCTTTCACATTGCCGATTAGGTAGATAATCTGCTCAGCTAAATTTAGGCTGGCTCGATTAGCTGAAGCCGTGATCTGACGAGCTGGCTGAGCGATATCGACAGGCTGGTTCATATCGACAGTTTGTGCGATGACATCCCATACAGCGCGATCGCTCTTTACGCTCAGCCCTTCCGTCAAAGAATCTAGCTGCACCGACTGCTCTAGCGTGACTATATTCTTATCTAGCTGCGCGTTGCCAGAGCCACCTACTAGCCGGTCAGTCAGCTTTTTGTAGTCGTCAGAAGCAAATCGTTCTACGGTCAATTGTTGGTTTGCCTGAATCAGCGATTGGTCTGTCAGCCAGATCAGCGATTCCGACGCAAAGGTCAACCAGGGCTCTGCCTTGCTTTTAGCAGTGACGTTGCCGCTCATGTTGACTCGGTCTTCTTTATTGTTGACACTCAGCGACCGTGCGATCGCCTGAATTTCTGGATTGGAAATAGTTACAGGCGATCGCGACTTAGCCTGTTCACTCGAGTTCCCATCCTCAAAGTCACCCATCTTCAACAATCCCTGCTTTGGCTGCCACTTCAGCAATTCGCCTGCCAAGGTCAGATCGTCTTCCAATCTAGTCGCTACCAGACTTCCCCGAAGGAACAGCGTATTGCCGTTTTGCTCTACCTCACCTTTATCCGCGACGACGGTATAGACTTTTTTCCCTTCTTCGTAGAACTCGCCCTTGAGCGCGAGTAATTCCGCTCTCTGGGTTTCTGGAACATAGGTAACCGAATCAGCCTCTAGCCGCCAGAGCAAGCTGCCGTCTGTATCCGGCTGCTCCAGTGTCACAGCCTGCAAAGTTAGCGCTGCGTCAATTGCCTCACCAGGACTAGACTCAGTCAAGTCGCTCCTCGAGGCGCAAGTATGCAGGCCAAAAAGCACCACAACGCCTATAGCAACAACGAATGTTCCTCGATACCACAGATTTTTCAAAATTACTTACTTCAACAACATTCAAGGACGAGACGATTCTGCCTCATCGAGTACAGACAGGCTAGAAAGCGGACGATAGGTATAGTTGTTAGCGCTGCTGCTGCTACTCCGCGATGTCTTACAAATGTCGTCCTTAATACTGTCTAAATCGATATAGCGATCGGAGACATTGATCAAGCTATCGCTGGTCATTGCTCTGAGGCTAACAACTTCTACTCGCACGCCCTTGTAGCTAGCCGCATCTACGGCGTAGGCTAAATCTCCATCCCCACTGACTAAAACCGCCGTGTCGTAGCAGCCAACTAGCGCCATCATATCAACCGCAATTTCTACATCCAAGTTTGCTTTCTTTGATCCATCAGGCAGCTGAACAAGGTCTTTCGCAATCACCCGGTAGCCGTTGCGACGCATCCACAGCAGAAACCCCTGCTGCTTTTCGTTGGCCCGATCTACGCCCGTGTAGAAAAATGATCGAAACAGCCGAGATCCGCAAGTCAATCGACTGAGCAGTTTGGTGTAGTCAATCTCGATACCTAGCTGCAAAGCGGCATAAAAAAGGTTTGAGCCATCGATAAAGATAGCAACGCGACCTCGATTTTCTAAAACTTGCTCGGGTGTAAATACGGAATCGTGACCTAAAATTTGATGGCTATCTAACATATATTTTCCGAAATGAAAGCGGGTAGTTTTTGATCAGAGTGATTACTAAACTGCGGTCTCTAAACTCTGAAGTTGTAAAAAGCTAAAGCGAGCTCTATTCGCTAATTACGACAGTAGATGCTGTTAGACATCATCGGAACTGAAATTTGTAATCTTTGAAAATTTGCCCTATCTCTCGACAGTTATTCAACAGTTATACATAGGTCGAACGATATCTACCAAGAAGGCTCAAACTCACTGGTGCTGTTCCGTTTTGCTTTGAAAAAAGAA
The DNA here is from genome assembly GCA_963793495.1 of uncultured cyanobacterium. Lineage (GTDB taxonomy): Bacteria > Cyanobacteriota > Cyanobacteriia > Phormidesmidales > Phormidesmidaceae > Phormidesmis. Next base: position 206,655 of record CAWCAI010000013.1, on the reverse strand, counting down.
TAATTATCAAATTACAGATCAATCACCAAGCTATCAGCTCAGATAGAAAGTTCACTTAGAGCCTAATGGACTCTAACTATTCTTAATAAAGACAAAAAACAGCTCGATGACATTGCCAAGATCAGTTGTCAAAGACGACAGCAATCGCGTTGAGCTGTTCTCTATTAGCCTATTTGGTGCCTCTATCCTGGACAAAGCAGTGAATGAAAAGATATTCGAAGACTATTTGTGCAGTGAGAGCAGATAGACGGTTTTTAGAACAGGCTTCTCGATAATTAATTAGACCTGATGGGTCCGGAGAGAAAATTACCTTCGTTGAGCTGTTTGTTTGAGTTGACGAACTGATGTTGATGATTTGATTCTGACTGTATCAAACTCTCTTTTAAAGATTCTAATTTCTACTATTGCGTTCTGAAGCTACATGCAATAAACCAAATTATCGCTCTGTAGCCAAAAGGTAATCACCTATACAGGAATTAATCAGCTTTGTTTACTAACAACTCATTCCATGATACAGGTAGTTTTTTAATGCGCGGGGAAAACTAGCGGATTTTAATCTCTTCTCAAGGAATCGACAGAAATTGTGAATGCTTCAAGAGAATACAGAGAAAAGCGACTAGTATTGCAGACCTTTTCAAGCGTTTGCAGGTGTCGGTATGACTGAGCTCAACGTCGATCTTTAAAGTCGTGAAAACCGCCAGGCTGCTGAACAAAGCGCTTGCAGATTAAATCGGTTTTGGCTGCTAAACTATTGGACGGCGCTGACGATCGGTTGTCCGTTTCAGTCCCGCTTGTGAAACTCTATATGGTTAGGTGCTCTGAATTAACATGGCAGACTTGTTCATATTTTGTTACAAGTGAAAGTGAACTTTCTGTGCAGGTACTCACCTTAAGCATGTTAGGCGGTCTGCTAGGCTCACAATCTACATCCAAGGACTTCGGCGAAAACATGCTAAGTTCCGTGGCTCGTCAAGCTATTCAACAACTGTTTACTCGTAGCGAATCAGTTGACGTTTCTATTCGATGTGCTCCGGCAAGCAAGATTCTGCAGGGTGTCGTTGACAGTTTTCAGATGAAGGGCCGAGGTCTCGTTATCAAAAAGATGTTTGAAGCTGAGGCGATGGAGTTTGAGACCGACGCGGTCTCACTCGATATGTCTGGCCTGATTGGCGGCAAAATTCGGTTGAAACAGGCTACTCATGCGATCGCAACAGTAACCATGACCGAATCAGGCATTAACAAAGCCTTCAGCGCTGATTTGGTGGAAAAGCACCTAAAGGATGTCACTTCCGAAGAAGCGACTAGCATGTCTGGAGGCGATCCAGTATCCTTCCGCGAAGTGCAGATGGTGTTGCTACCCAATCAGCGAGTCAAGATTACAACCAAGACAGATTTACCTAATCGCGACGATCTGCCGATCAGTTTGTCGGCGAAGGTAGCGGTAGAGCGTCGTAGGAGAGTGGTGTTTACCGACGTGAAATTTGAGCCGGACAATATCCCAGAAGAGATCCAGTGGCTATCAGAAGCAATGATCCCCGGCTTTATCGGCGTTTTGAATCAAATGGTGGATTTGGAGCGCTTCGATCTAGACGGTGTTTCTTTACGAGTTAATCAGCTAGATGTGAAGGGCAAAGAACTCTTGTTCAATGGCTATGCAGAGATTGAGCACTTTCCTGGAATGTAGATATCCTTGGCATATAGATCCGATCTCAAGGGTCTAGCCTGTAGACTTGGCCTGAGCGTCTGTCTTTAGGGTAAGTAAGCATCATGGAGCTGTTGAACGTTTTTCGAGCAGGCGGGATCGTTATGTGGCCCCTGCTGGGATTTTCTATACTGGCGACAACGCTGATTTTTGAGCGAGCGTTCTTCTGGTTGCAGCTCTATCAACAGCAGGACCGCTTTATCGTGCAGGTACTGAAACTATATAGCACTCAGCCGCAAGAGGCGATCGCCTATCTTCGCAAGCAAGTTCAGTTCCCCATCGCCAGAATTTTTCTAGCTGCGCTCACGATAGAGCAAGGGAGCCCAGAGGATTTTCGGCTAGCACTCGAAAGCGCAGCTCAAAGTGAAATGCCTCTGCTGAAGCGCTTTAATACGGTTTTTGACACGATTATCGGGGTCGCGCCGCTGCTAGGACTATTGGGAACGATTTTGGGACTGATGAATTCGTTTTCGTCTTTGCGAATTGGTGACGCTGGTGGAGAGTCGACTACTGAGGTGACAGCGGGGATTGGAACAGCGTTAATCTCTACGGCAACGGGTCTTGTTGTTGCGATCGCAACTCTCTTATTTGCCAACTTATTTCTAGGGCTTTACAAGCGCCAGCGGTCTACCATCGAAGCCTACAGTGGCAGACTAGAGCTGATCTACCGGCAGTATTACCGGCAGTATTTAGCCCGTCAGCGCGATGTCAGATAGCTACGATTTGAGACAGGTTCTCGAACGAAAAACTCTTCGACCAGAATTGATGAACTCGCTTACACGACATCCGACTGAGCGCTAGTATGGGAAATATTATTCCTTATCACTGCCTTTTTCTTTGCGAGTCGCCCTATGCGTCGTTCTTGGTTAGTTTGGGCTGCTAGCATTGTCGCCTTTCTGTTGACGGTTGCGGTGATCGTATCGACTGGCCCCATTAGTGATACGCCGCCTATCAGTAACAATCAATCTCGTAAGCAATCTATCTTTGCTGCGAAGGCGGAGAACGCTGGGATTTCAGCGGCGGTTGCTAACGAGATGACCGCAGATGAAACAACTGCAGGTAGTAGCCTTTCGAACGGACTGCCTACAGGTAGTAGCGTTCAAAGCAGCGCCCAGTCCAGTGCCCAGTCCAGCACTCAGAATTCAGCTGCGGTTGATTCCGAAGCTGGTGAAGCTACCCTCAGTACTACCCAGTTAGCTGCGAGCTATCAACCGCAAGAGGTTTTGCGGTTAGCCGATCCTAGCAACTACGGAGAGCGTTTTGCCCTCGACGTTAACGGCATCCCGGTTAGCAATGACTTTATCGTGGTGCTGCACGAAACGGTTGGCTCCGCGTCAAGTGCGCTTAATCTCTTTGCTAGATACCATCCTCGCGATGAAGACCAGGTGAGCTATCACACGCTAATTGGCTTGGACGGTACGGTGTATTACGTTGTTCCGCCAGAACAGCGAGCGTTTGGAGCGGGCGATTCTAGTTTTCGCACAGCTACAGGTGAGGAGACCGTTGCCACTAATCCTGGTTTTCCCAGCTCTGTGAATAATTTTGCCTATCACATTTCTTTGGAAACGCCGTCAGACGGGCAGAACAACAATCGCCAACACAGCGGCTATACTGAGGCGCAATACCAGTCTTTGGCATGGCTGCTGGCCCGCACGACGGTCCCGGACTCTCGAATTACTACCCACAAGGCCGTTGATCGATCGGGATCGCGTAGCGACCCGAGATCTTTTGAACCCGACCGGCTGTTGAATTTGCTACATCGGTATCCCAACCGTACGGCCTACAGCTACTAGCTAAAAGCTGCTATCCGAGGAAGTCTAATTAGAAATTAGCGATCGCAGCTGCCGCTTAAGCATCTTTTTGAGTTGTTCAAGCGTGGGTAAATTAAAAGCCGGCTGGTTAGCCGACTGCGCGGCGATCAGGCGTTTGTGCTCTGTAGGATCGTTTAGATAGCGGTAGTAAGTCCAAAGGTTGCGGTAGGGGCCGCCCGCTCGCATGGGCGTACCAGCCCAGTGCAGATAGCGTAGAGGGTGATTGCCGTCAAACAGGACATGACCTCGCTGTTCAAAGTGAAGAGAACCGCCCCAGCTACCGGGCTCACTTGGGTTGGCTCTGGCAATATTAAGCCGCCGATGAATAGTCTTTAGAACTAAATAGTTCATGATTGGCTGGTCTGTCGTTCCGCTGGAAAAGTCAAAGTATTCTTGGTGAGCTGCGCACTCTTTTAGCACCTCATACAGTGTCTCTAAACTCAGCGCGCTTTTTTTTGACCCCCAAAGGCCGCTATTGAAAACGTCCTTTAGTGCTTCCTCGCTGAATATGCTCTGAGTCGGAACTACGTCAGAAAAGACATCTTCGAGACCGCGCTTGTAGTGATAGTCGCACCAGATGAAGTCTGCCTGGTCTAGATAGACCAGCGTATCGGAGACAGGTGAAAAGAAGAGAATGTCTGTATCTATATACAAGAACTCGTCTAGCGGACCAAACCAGGCGGCGAGCTTGCGCATTTTGTTGGGCAGAGCCAAAAAGTCACGAGGAAAGATTTCGCTGATTCGCTCGGTCAGTGATTCGATCAGCTCTAGATCAGGAAATAGCTGCACGTTGTATGGATCGGCAAGCTGCTGTGTGACCTTTGCCGAATCTTGACTAAATGGAATGAGAAAAACAGGAATGTCTGGATCGTACAAGCGCAAGCTGCTGAGCAGCGCGATCGCGTTGTCGGCAACTTTATCGCTAGCCACTATATATACACCACGCATAACTTTTCTCTAGTTGAATATTTATCTAATGTTGGAATCGGCCGTGGAGCTTACCCATTTGGAAACATCTGAAAATAGTCAAAAGTCGGTGGAGACAGAGCAAATTAACGCTTTTGTAATCCTCTTACCCTTTCTAGATCTTCTACATTTCTTAGCAGTGATAGCGTTTTTTCATAAGCAAACGCAGCGAGCTCATCTCGTTCAGAGCTGTCTTGGACACTATCGTCATTTAGCAAGCTGAGAGCGCCGATGATACCGTTGAGTCCCGTGCGCATGTCGTAGGACGCGGTAGCAATTTTTCGGTCTAGCACAGATAGGTCTTCGCTATCCCTGTCGCCTTTGATCTGCTTGGAAAATTGGATGGCGCAGAGTTGGGCGTAGTAGTTCCCTTTTTTGAGGAGTTCTTTATGGGTGCCTGTTTCGACGACTTGACCGCGATTGAGAACGGCAATCTGATGGGCGTTTTGAACGGTGGAGAGACGATGAGCAATGACTAGAGTGGTGCGATCGCGGCTCAGTTCGTCAATCGCCTTTTGCACTAGGCGCTCTGAGAGGGTATCAAGGGCGCTAGTCGCCTCATCTAAAATCAAAATATCGGGATCTTGCAGCAAAGCGCGAGCGATTGCCAATCTTTGCCGCTGACCGCCGGAGAGCAGAACACCGCGATCGCCAATCAACGTTTCTAACTTCTGAGGCAGCTCCATGACAAAGTCATAGGCATTTGCCCGGTGCAGCGCATCTTCTACTAGCTGATCTGTGGCTTCGGGTCGTCCGTATACTAAATTTTCATGAACCGAGGCGTTGAACAAAAACGTGTCTTGGCTGACGATGCCTAGCCGTTTGCGAAAGCCAGAAATTTCTATCTCTTTAAGGTCAATACCATCAATGAGAATCTGACCGTGACTGGGATTGTAAAATCGAGGCAGTAGATCGGCCAGCGTTGACTTGCCTGCTCCTGACGCACCGACTAGCGCTAGCGTAGTTCCCTGTTTCAAAAACAGATCGACGCCTTTCAGCACGGGTTGAACGCACCCTGGATAGCTGAAAATAATATCCTTGAAATGGATACCTGTTTGCAAAGATGAGTATTGGCGATGCCCGTGGGCCATAAAGGGCTTGTCATCTCGACGTAAAAAGTCGCTGACGATTTCGACGCTAGGGCTGGCGTTGGCAAACTGGCTGCGGGCAGCGTTGAGCTGGCCGATGGAGGGCAGCATTCTAAACAGGACAAGTAGGTAGGTGAGCAGAATTGAGGAGAAGGTCTCGATGCGATCGCCCATAACCGTTCGCCCAATCACCGCAACCGCGATCAGCGCTACGATACTGCTGACTTCGTTGATTGGGCCGATGCCTGCAAATAATAGCTGAGCGCGATATTCCGATATTTCTCGTGCTGAAATCAGTTTTGCAATCGTTTTGTATTCCGTGTCTTCGTTTGCAGTAGCCTTGACGAGCCGAATGCCAGAAAGGATCTCTACAACCCGAGAAGAATACTGACGAGATAGCTGCGAAAGCTGCGCACCAAAGACTCTAGACTGGCGAACGATAGACTGATTGACCAACGCTACTAGCCCGAGCGCCAGGACTGAAATAACGGTGAGCTGCCACGAGGTCCAGACCAGAATGCTGACAAAAACCAGGATGGTGATGATTGCGATCGCTAGCCTCGCCAATGTCCGAATCGCAATCGTCGTCCGGCTCACTTCTACATTGAGGTGGTTAATCAAATCGCCAACTTTTGTCTTCGCGTAGTAGGCCAGATCGACCTCTAGCAGCAGCCGCAGTCCATCTAGTCGTAGCTGAGCAGCTAGCTTGCGGTTCAATTTATTAGATGCCAGAGCGCCAGCATAGTTCGAAGCATTTTTGAGCACAATTAAAGAGACTACCGCTAAGCTCAGCGATAGCAATCGATAGCGTTCGGGTACGCCGTCAAAGAGTCCGACGATGCGCTGCAAAATATCAGGTAGCTGAGCGGCGAATTCCGTAGACTGGCCTAAAAGCTCTAGCAGAATAGGAACGATCAAGACTGTGCCAATGCCATTGAACAAGGCACCCGAAAATCCCAGCAAAACAGTCAGCACTACTAATACAGGATATTGAAGCAGGGACTTGATTAGAAGCTCTCTAGAATGCATGAACTTTTAGTTTTGCTAGTGGGAAAAGGCGCTGAAGCAATAGCCGAGGAGTGATAGAGTCCCTTTTGAACAAGGTTGCTAAATGACTAGCGATGAGTTCGAATATGCTCAGACAAAATGGTTTGTAATCGTCTGGACATAGCCTCGAGGCTGTAGTTCTCCACACATCTTTCCCGCGCATTCAACCCTTTTTGATGGGCGAGATCTAAATCTTGAAAAATTAGTAAGAGCTGCTGGGCAATTTGCGCTGGTGATTCTGGCTCGACCAGATAGGCGCAGCCGCTCAAGATTTCGGGAATGTCCCCTACGGTTGTCGACAAGATCGGTTTTGCCATCGCCATCGCGTCTGTCAGCTTCAGCGGAAACTGGGCTTTGGCCGTGGCATAGTCTCTTTGCGGAACCACGACAGCATGAGCAGCTGAGACGACTTCGGCCATCTCATCCATCTGAAAGCGAGGTAGTTTGATTAGCCACTTTCCCCATTTGGCAAGTAGGTCGTCTTCGTAGCTGTCGGGCTTGCGTCCACCAACAATTACCAGTCGCAAATCAGGTTGATTTAGCTGATCCAAAGCTATCAGCACGTCTTCTAATCCCTTGTGGGGGCGGGCAGTGCCAGGGAACATCAGGACGCGATAGTCGGCTAGGCCATATTTCTGGCGGCTGGCGGCTGAATCAAAGTGCTGGGGGTCGAAGAGCTGAGTGTCTTTGCTATTGGGCAGATAGTGGCCACCGAAACGCTGCTGTAAGAAGCGGGTGCTGACGGTGATGGCGTTGGCCTGTGAGACCAGATTTTCCATCCATTCTAGATATAAGGGATGTTCTGGGTCTTGAAGTGCGCCACCCGGCTTGAGAAGATCGCGGGCAAGTTGTCTAGGGTCTGGCCGATAGTGCTGACGATCGCCGCCGTGCCAGCTCATTTCCCAGTCGTCGATATCTAGAATGATTGGCTTCCGGGTAGCGAGCTTACGGAGTAAGGCTGTACCGAAGCTGGTCGGTCGGGGTTTGATAGCATAGATGATGTCACCTGTGATGTGGCTAAGAAGCACCTGAAGGGCAACTGCATACTGAGCGGATCGCTGTGCTCTTACCGCTTTCACATTCAAACTGGTAGGCGGTAGTGGATACGGCGTCTCTGAAAACTGAGCGCCCACTACTGTAACGTCGCAGCCTAGTCGCTGAAGGGCGCTTGCCACTAGATACACTCGAGTCGTGCCGCCGCCTGATAAATCCGGCGCGACTACTGAAACTGTCAATGCTCGAGAAGTTTTAGACACAGCCATCTTGATTCCATGCGCCTGTCGCTAGTTGCTGGTTGCTAATCACTGATAGCCATAAATTGGATTGAGTGCTGTTCTGACCAGTTCATCCATAGCTGCCGTCAGCCCTGTCGGCAGCTCTGATCGATAGCCGCCAACTGCGCCCCTTCTCACTTTGAAAGAGTCTGGGTTGTTGGGGTTTCGAGCTGCCATGACGCCGATGCCTACTTGCCTGCCGCCTTTTAACTCCATCTTTCGCATGTTTTGAAAAGAGGCATGTGCGATCGCCCGCTCCATTTCGTCTGTGGTGATCGGTAGATCCACAAAACTAAAAACTCGGCTAGTTTCACGAAGCGTGTTGGCTTTCATATCCTCGTAGCGAACTACCAGCAAATCGGCTGCTTCTTGATGAGTTTGCCAGTCGTTGTAGAACTGAATGTAGTCGGCTAGTTCTGTGCTCTCTTGGACGTAGTGCTCTAGGCTATCGAAACCGAGCGCGTCCTGATGCTGGTGATAGCGGGAGACCAAAGCATCTCGAGGGTCTCTGACTAAAAGAATGATTTTTTGACCGGCGTAACCGTGATCAAACTGATCGTATTTTTCATGCATCGGTTTGATTGCAGGCAATCGCGGGTCGACTTCTGAGAGTCTAAACAGGTCGTGGACGTTGACTTCAGTGAGGTCGTAATGGAGTGCGATCGCCTGCCCCAGAATAATTCGCAGCCAGGTTCTGCCACAGTTCGTCAGCGAAATCAGCAGATAGTCAGCGCTCCGTCGCTCGCGTAGATGTTTCTGCGCGGCTGATTCAAACTGTGGACGGAGCTTTTGCCGGACTCGATCAAAAAGCCGATAGGTCGGTGGATGGACCGCAAAGAGGGCTTTTCTCAGCATGAAGATGGGGCTAGAGTCTAGCTAGGTGGCAATTCCAAGCTTAGATTGCCCAATACGCCTTTACGAAATTCGATTAGTAGCTTTCTAGCTGCTCGCTCCTGGCTGCTTTGAAACTGATGCTCGGCGAGCCGAAACAGGTAGGTTTCTCCTGTACAGTCAGTTGGATCTAGCTCGTAGCGAGACTGAAGCGCTTGAGTCCGAACAGGAAGCTTCGCGGTGCCCGCTTCGATTTCGGTCTGGTCCAACTCTTTGAGCAGTTCGACAAAAGCGGCGGCAACTCTTTGCGTGTCGTAGGCAGCTTCGCCAATGTCGTCACAGATGGCAAGTTTAAGGGCTGCCGCTTGGTCCGTGAGCTGGGCTGGGATAATGCCGGGGGCGTCGAGTAGTTCGATTTCGTCTGAGATTCTAACCCAGCGTAGCTGACGAGTGACGCCTGCTTTACGAGCGCTTTCTACGATTTTGCGTTTGAGCAGCCGGTTGATTAAGGCGGATTTGCCGACGTTGGGAAATCCGATGACGACGGCTCGAACTGGGCGCGATCGCATTCCTCGATCCTTTCGCCGCTGATTCATTGCCGTGCCCGCCTTTTGAGCGGCTGTGGCAATTTGCCCTACTCCCTTTCCCTGATTGGCATTGGTGAAATAAGCGACCTGGTCATTGGCTTTAAACCAGGCTTGCCAGCGATCGCGCATCTGCGGCGAGATCATGTCCACTCGGTTCACCACCAGCACCCGCTTCTTATCACCTAGCCAGCCAGCCAAATCTGGATGCAGCGTTGCTAGAGGAATCCGCGCATCGCGAACTTCCAGCACCACGTCGACCCGTTTGATCTGCTCTTGCAAGGCTTTCTCCGCCTTCGCAATATGTCCGGGGTACCACTGAATTGCGGGAGTCGCCATAGAGAACTAAGTCACTAGATTAGACAGCTAGCTTAAACCTTTGTATAGCTCGATATCGTTCAAGGCACGACCAGCACGGGACAAGGCGCTAGATTAATCACCCGATTACTCACGCTTTCTTCAGCGCCATCTTCAATCAGCCCCGTTCCTCGACAGCCCATCACGATTAGATCGGCCGAAATCTCATCGGCAACATCACAGATAATAAAGGCTGGATTCCCTTCACGCTCAACCGTTTCAGCCGTAAAACCACGCTGCTCAAAAACGGTCTTGCTCTTAGCGAGTAGCGATGCTACTGCTTCCGCAGAAGTCTGCTCAGGGTGGGCCGGATCGCTTTGCTCTTGAGTTTCGACGACAGAGAGCACTATTACCTTTGAGCCACACAGCTGAGCCATATCAAGCGCGGTCTGTAAGACTTTCTTAGCGCTAGGGCTAGAGTCGATTGAAAGAAGAAGCGTTTTGTACATAGAAGGAGATCCAGCGTTTCCTGTGAATTTCTTGATAGTGAGCTTTTGAAACTAGCTTTCAATATGGGCTTTGGGAGTGAGCTTCAAATTTCCATCAGAGTTTCTTCAGGTTTGCTTCAGAAGAGATCACAGACTTCTGTAAACTGATGACACGTAGGCAATCTTACGCATTTTTTAAAGCCTTACGCATCTGCCAAAAGCGAGCCTAGCCAACAAAAAGCGAACTCTATCAACAGTAGACAAGCTCTGCCCCGCTTTCAGCGCTGATGCACATAAACGTTACATATTTTTTAGGAGAGTATTTTCTGTGGCCAAGAAAGCGCTAGCTGATTTATCTGCATCTGACGTTTCTGGAAAGCGGGTGCTGGTCCGCGCCGATTTCAACGTTCCTCTCGACGACGCGGGCAACATTACCGACGATACCCGCATCCGAGCTGCCCTACCGACCATTCAAGACCTAATCGACAAAGGTGCCAAAGTCGTCCTCGCTAGTCACTTCGGGCGTCCGAAGGGCAAGGTGGTTGAGAGTATGCGTCTGACGCCAGTAGCAGCACGTCTGTCTGAAAAGCTGGGCAAAGAAGTGATCAAATGTGACGACTGTATCGGTGACGAAGTTGCCACTAAGATTGCTGGCATGAAGGAGGGCGATGTCGCTTTGCTAGAGAACGTCCGCTTCTACGACGGCGAAACTGATAACGATCCTGAGTTTGCTAAGCAGCTAGCTGCCAACGCCGATCTGTATGTAAACGATGCGTTTGGGACAGCTCACCGCGCCCATGCTTCGACGGCGGGTGTAACTGAGTACCTCAGCCCAGCCGTTGCTGGTTCTCTGATTGAAAAAGAGCTGAAGTTTTTGCAGGAGACTGTCGATAATCCTCAGCGCCCTTTGGCGGCGATTGTCGGTGGTTCCAAGGTTTCTTCTAAGATTGGCGTGATTGAAACGCTGCTAGATAAGGTCGACAAGATCTTCATCGGCGGCGGCATGATTTTCACTTTCTACAAGGCGCGCGGTATGAGTGTCGGTAGCTCCTTGGTAGAGGAAGACAAGCTAGATTTGGCGAAAAAGCTAGAAGCCAAGGCCAAGGAAAAAGGCGTCGAGTTCTTGCTGCCTACCGATGTCATCGTGGCGGATAAGTTCGCTGCCGATGCAAATACTCAAACCGTGAGCGTTGACAGTATTCCTGATGGCTGGATGGGTTTAGACATCGGTCCTGATTCTGTGAAGACTTTCCAAGATGCGCTCGCTGACTGTAAGAGCGTCATCTGGAACGGCCCGATGGGCGTATTTGAAATGGAAGCATTCGCAAAAGGGACTACAGGTATTGCCAATACGCTAGCTGGCCTTACTGACAAAGGCTGTATCACCATCATTGGCGGCGGCGACTCTGTAGCAGCCGTTGAGCAAGCGGGTCTTGCCGACAAAATGAGCCACATTTCCACTGGCGGCGGCGCTAGCTTGGAACTACTCGAAGGTAAGACGCTTCCTGGCATTGCGGCTTTGGACGAAGCTTAGGCACTGGCTCGAAGCTTGTCCTTGGACGGGCGTTAACGCATGTCGAAAGGTCATTCTACAAAGCTTGTAGGATGGCCTTTTTTTGTTTATTTCCCAGTTATTTTCCAGCGATCGCACTCGACAAAATACCCAGGATTTTGGAAAGGCTTTCTACAATGGGGTACTGCTTCAGATCAATTTCGACAACTTGTCCTCTCAACCGTAGAAACTGCCACGTAGTACCAATAGTGACAACGCCATAAACGGCTTCAATCTCGTTATCTTCTTGAGTGTTGAACTGCTGCGCTGCGACCATTTCAGCGATACATTGAGGCAATCCCGTCTTTAGATTTTCGTTCTTAGCTTCCACCAACATGATGACGGGTGACTGTATGAGTAACTGTTCTTTGGAACGACTGATCAAGTAGTCGCAAATACCGTTCAAGCCTTGCTCTGGAGAGACGGTAAAATCAACGCCGGAAAATAGACTAATCTCTTTCTTGAACAGGCGTCTAAGTTCTAACAAAACTGGGGTAATAATCATCTCGGAGCGGGCTTTCTCCGTACCGATAGCAATGGCTAGCTCGACACCTTCAGCCAACGTTTCTATTAATCCTTTACTAGCCTCAATGTCGGTTAGTGTCGAGAATAATCCAGATAATTCTTGAAAGGAAAGCCCAAAGGTTTTCTTTAGCTGAGCTAGCGTGAAATCCCCATAAGCCATAAAGCTTCAGCCGTTTAATCACTGTTCAGATAATAACAAGACAGAGATTAAGCAGGCGTGCTTTGTGGACTAGGTCCAGGCTTTATTTTGCTGAGGATTTCAGGACGCGCTGAGGCTTGGCTATCTGCTTCAACTTTTAGCCAGCTATGATCGTGCTCCTGAGATTTGCCACGACTATAAACATAGATTGTCATACTAATCTTCCCTAGATAAATTAAGTTAGCTTAGCCATTTCTTTCCAGCGAGAATGGTGAATCCACCCGTGGTTTTACATTCTCGCGAGAACTTATTGACAGCCTGCTCTAGGTGTGTGTCGGAGCCCATCCAATCACGGACAAAGCTAAAAAAGCCCGAATTTCTTTGATGGAGATGAAGCCTTAACAAAAAACTCAAGAGATAGCGTAGAGGTTGCTCGCTGTCCTTCGGAGCATATTTAGCCTCGTGATTGATCTTCCGGAAATAGAACTCTGGCTTGCCCTTCTCATCGGGTTCGATTCTTGAGAAAATGAGACCGCCTACTGTCTGGACAGGGGTGATCACGCTCGCGATCCACGGTTCTAGTTTTGCCGAATCTAAGTATTCGAGTAACCCTTGATATTCTTCGCTAACTCGGCTAGACAACTCTTTGGCTGTCTTCTCGTTTTGCAGATATTTTTCGCACTTCACAGGCGCAAAGATAACTAGCCTCGGCGATTCAAGATTGCGATAAGCCTTTTTGAAAAGATCCTTGATTTGCTGAGGACGGTTTAACTGATGATGGTATCGGCCTTTGTCTTCCATCAGAGCTGGGGCATCGATCGAAATCAGAACTGCTGCCGACTCTCTCAGTATTTTGTTGACGAAATCTCTGTCTTCTTTCTTTGCATTCCCAGCATGATAATAACCAGGATAGTCCCGAAAGACTAACTGAAGCGATGGGCTTTTATGTTTCTTTCCCAATCCGAACTTAAAGGAGCGCTGACCGTCCGTTTCGTCGGTGCTTTCGAGACCTACTCTTCCTTTTGATTCGAACACCGTTAGAGCCTTCTGTAAATCAACTAGTCGATCTTGCAATAGCCAGGAGGTTTCGTCATCGGGCGTAAGTTCTAGCGTGCCATCCTTGATAGTTTTCTCAAACTGCTCATACATGGCTGTTAAAAGCGTTGTCTTTCCTGTGCCGCCAGCTCCCAGCATAGTAATCTGAAGTTCTTGAATTCCCATAATTTCTCAATCCAAAAAAGTGAATTGTGCGGTCTGGTTAACGGCTGCGACCTGCTCAACGGTTTGCAGCCATTCCCGATACGTTCTACTACGCTCTTCCAGTTGACCAAACTGCTCTGGCCATACCTTCGTTCGCATCTCTGCTAAGAAGATGCGCCATTCCGCATCAACGTTTTCCGCTCTCAAGACTCGATCCACAAACTCCTCCACAATGGCAAAGGCCGCTTGACTAGGCTCGTCAAGTAAGTCATCTAGGGCCGTTCTACACTTGTATACAGCTTCTGCTTGTAAAGAGGTCAAGCAGCTCAAAACCTCTGAGGCGCATGGATTGTCAGATAGCTGGAGCTGTGTGAGGTCCGGAGTTAGATCGTCTAGATTTCTGCGAATGCGATGCTGGATCAGTCCTCGGTAGGACAAAGCAAACGAATCTAAAACTTGGAAGCCAAATTTAAGTTGACTGTTTTCGTTAGGAACAAGCTGATCGGGAATTTGCTGGATGATCGCATTCAGAAATTTTTCATCATGAACTTCCGCTAGCCCGCTCAGTAGACCTTGCTCTATCAACACACTAGCGACCTGAAATTTATTTTTCTTAATCCCATCGGTAAGCGCCTCATCAATCACCAAAAACTGTCGAGACAGATGGGCTCTTACTTCATTGAGATACGCATAATAAGCAGATGAGTATCCACCTAGTTCATCTCGGCGGACTCTAATCTCGTCTAGAGTGGGTACTCCCGTATCCTCTTTGCAAGCCTTAAGCGCAGCCTCTACCTGTTTTTTAAAATCAAAGTCCGGTTGATACCGTTGTTCCCTCAGCTCTTCGAGCAGCGATTCTAGACCATGTGCTAGTTGCGCCCACAGCTCACGGAATAAAACTTCAAACAGGGGAAGCCAGTTCGTTTGAAAACTGGCTTGGCCAAGTGCCTTCTGGGCTTTTTCTAATTCTGATTGCACCGACTTTTGTAGCTGATGCAAAGACGCTTGGCAGGCGCTGGCATATTGGCGATCCAGCTGAGTGATGTTCTCAGCCATGTACTGAAGAATCGAGTCTAGCAGCGTTTCGGCTTCGCCATCATCGGCGCAGTTAGTGGTCATCTGCTGAGCTACTTGAATGTGCTTTTCACCCAGCGTTGCTTTCAAATTTTCGCAATTCTTCCAGTTGTCGCCTAGTTTGGAAGTGGCAGTCGTACGGTTGAGTACCAAAAAAGACCACAGCTCAAGCGGTAGCATTGGCAAGGCTTTGCGAGCAGTATCGTACAGGCGTACATCCACATCCGCCCAGTGATCGCCGCCCGGTTTCGGCATCCGCACAAACAAGACAATGTCTACATCTTGGCCAAGTGTTTGCACTAATCGAGCTTCATCGCCCACGCCAGTGTCGCCTAGCCCTGGCATATCTATTAGAGCAATCTGCCCAACTTCCTCGTGTGGAAACAGACAGGTGATTTTGACCTCTTGAACCGCTAGATAGTTAAAGAAAACGCGTTGCCCGTCTGAATTATCTTGCGCTACGTACTCTCGGATTTCGCCTCTGGTAATCCGCCGGGGTGCTTCTCCTAATAGATCAGCATATTTGCCAAAGCAGGTATGGTACTGCTTGAGATGTTCATACATGGCTCCGGGTTCTGCGTAAGCGGAAAGCTCTTTCGGCAGCGTTGGCAGCGCTTGATGTGTGAATATCTCTAGGGAAATCGGTACTTGACCTAACTTGAGCTGGTCATAGTATGGTGCAATGACATCCTTTAAGAAAGACTGCTCAGTATGAAAGCAGACATCTCCGTAAGTGTCCGTCGTGGGTTGATGGAGAATGGTACTGCGCACACCTGTGCAGTGCATACCATCTCCATCTGGAATTTCATCGGCTGTTAATCCGCTCAGGCTCTGTAGCAGACGGCTTTTTCCCTGTCTAGCTCGACCGATAACGCCTATGTTTAGCGTATTGCGAGCAAAGCGCTTTTTGAGTCTGCTTAGCGCCTGTAGCTCGGTGTCGATGCTGGCCTGTAGCGGTGCTGTGTTGATCTGGTTGAGGCGATCGCAGACTTCTGGATCTTCTGACTTTTGGCTTTGAGTGATGCACTGCTGCTGTAATACCAGAAGCGCCTCAGACAGTCTATTCAAATGCCCTTCGACTGATTCAATCCGGTTAACGACCGGGCGGCGCTTTTCAATGATTGCAGCGATCTGCTCGGTCTTTCTTTGAATAGGCTCTTGCATACTGGCAAACTAGAGAGTGGCAGCAGGCCAACTTGTCGTCTCGAACAAACTGACTATGCCTTCAGAATGCCCTAACTTCACATGAGCTTCATGCCAGTACTAGAAATGCAGCATGGATATTAATAGTGGTTCTCCAAGCAGAAGCTACGCCAACGCACTGCACAAGATCCCTAGATTTTCTCTAAGTCCTCAATGCAATATTCACTCAAATCGATCTCTACAACACGTCCTTTCAACCGTAACGACGCCATAGATAGTGTCTATAGAATTCCTTTTGCCTGATTAAACTGTTGAGCTGCGATCTAGTGACCTTCTCTAAGGTTCTATCCTAGTAGGTGATTAAACTTTGGTAGAGCGGTTGGATATTTCGGAGAATATAGAGCAGGCGATCGCTCAGATAATTCAGCAGAGTGCAAAACAGCGCATTACCTTTGCGGAGTTTATGGAGCTAGCGCTATATCATCCGCAGTTTGGCTATTACGCGACGCCAAACAGCATTATTGGTCCGCAGGGTGACTTTGTCACTTCGCCGCACATGGGCCGCGACTTTGGTGAAGTAGTAGCGGAGCAGCTTGTGGATATGTGGGTGGCACTGGGTCGGCCCGATCGGTTTGATCTAGTGGAGATGGGGGCAGGGCAAGGACTGGTGGCTGGAGATGCGATCGCCTACATCCAATCTCACTATCCCAACTGCTTTGCCACGCTCAACTACATCATCGTCGAAAAGTCCGCTGCACTCCAGGCAGAACAGCAAAAGCGGTTGAATCACTGGAACGAGAAGGGCATATCTATTACCTGGCAAACGCTAGACGGAATCGAACCCCTCACCGGCTGCGCATTCTCTAACGAACTAGTAGACGCCTTTCCTGTTCACTGGGTAGAGTTGCGAGATCAAAAGCTGCAAGAAATCTACGTCACTTATGGTGAAAACGGCTTTTCGTCTCAGCTAGGAGACCTCTCTACACGACGGCTACAAAGCTACTTTAAACAGGTCGATATTAACTTGAGCAACTATCCAGAAGGCTATCGAACAGAAGTCAACCTAGCAGCACTAGACTGGATCGCTCAAATCACCAACAAGTTAGAGCGAGGCTATTTACTTACTATCGACTACGGCTACACCGCCGGGCGCTATTACAGTCTGGCCCGCGTAGAAGGCACCTTACAGTGCTACTACAAACACAGCCACCACAGCGATCCGTTTATTCATATCGGCGAACAAGATATAACGGCTCACGTAGACTTCACCGCTTTGGAAAAGCAAGGGAGCAAAGCCGGTTTGATAAATCTTGGCTTCATTCAACAGGGATTGTTTCTGATGGCTCTAGGACTGGGCGATCGCCTTAACGCTCTTTCACAAATCAATGCAGACACAGCTGCAACAGCTACTGATATCCAGGCCATCATGCGTCGCCGCGAAGCCCTACAGCAGCTCATTAGCCCAATGGGTCTTGGTAACTTCGGCGTACTCATTCAGGCCAAAGGACTGACCCAAAAAGAAATCGCCAGACCCTTGAGAGGCCTGACGATTCCACCGTTAGCGAGCTAACGCAGACAAAAATTAGAGCGGACGGAAGATAAAGGGATAGCGATAAGCCTTATCTGGATCGGTCACGCTGCTCAAAATAGCGAAGATGGGCAAAGTCACTTGCACGATGCCAAGCAGTGCAACCAGCGGCAGGCCAATAATCAACCAGGCCGGAACGATCAACAAAACGCTATAGAGCCACATGTTGAAGTGGAAATTTAGAGCTTCCTTAGCATTCTCTTTAACAACTGAGTCATCGGAGGTAAACATCAGCACTGCAGGAACACCCGCCGACAGCACTAGCTGACTTAGAAAAATAGAACCATGAGAAGCAATCGAAAAAAGCTTCCGCTTGTCAGAATCAAAAGTGGTTTCCATACGAACAAATCCTTGCGTTGCTTTACTTCCGAGCCAGTGAGCTAATCCCCGCAGAAGAGAAGAGTTCTGCCCGCTCGATATCTATAATATTAGCGGCTAGTTCCCAGCAGAGAAATGCGGTCAGATTTCGTAAATACCGTCCGAACTGCGGCAGGCGGCTTACAGCTATCTTAAAATAAGTAGAATCCCAAAAACGCCAGCTACTAGGAAGCCAAACCCATGCAAATGAAGCGCTTAGGACATGTCGCCGTCTGTGTAGAAGATGTCCCTAAAGCGGTACAGTTCTATCAAAATCTGGGCATGAAAGTTGTCTGGCAAGACAGTGACTGGGCCTACCTCAAAGCTGGAGACGATGGCCTCGCTCTCATGAGCCCAGATTACGACCAGGCCGGTCCTCACTTTGGCTTCGTCTTCAGTGACAGAGCTGAAATAGACACCGCCTACGAGAAACTCAAAGCCGACGGCGTCAAAGTCGGTAAGATTCACGACCACCGGGACGGCACCGCTTCCTTTTATGGCCGCGATCCTTTTGGGAACTGGTTCGAATATCTCTATGAACCCGACGACCTATTTGAGAAGAAAGAGGTCGCTTAATCTGGGCGATCGAGCGTAGTTGTTCTTGGATCAATAATTTTCTTGCCGATGCCAGGGAAGTGGACAGCCAGACAGATTTTATTGCCTGCACCGAAGATATGGGTGACTTTCCCTTCGCCAAACGCCTTGTGAACAACGGGTGCGCCGACATTCCAGTCGTTTTCATGGGTGCCAGGCTTGTTCAAGTTGGGCTGAGGATTTTTTAGCTTGGCCTGGCGGGTGGTGGTAGTCCAGCGTTCGGGAAGCGCACTGGGGACGGTAGCAAGGATGTAGTCGCGTGGAAGTTCGCTCAAGAAAATAGAGGGTGTAGAGACTTCACGCATATGGCCATAGGTGCGGCGCTCGCGAGCATGAGAAATAAAGAGCCGGTCTTGAGCGCGAGTGATGCCGACATAGCAGAGGCGGCGTTCTTCTTCGATGGCGGCAGCGTCTTCTAGCGATCGGAAGCTAGGGAACAGTCCCTGCTCCAGACCGACCATGAAGACAACTGGAAACTCTAAACCCTTTGAGGCATGTAGCGTCATTAACGTGACTTGGTTGCCGTCATCGTTATCATCTCTATCAGTACTCAAAGAGGCATTGGCTAAGAAGGTCAGCAGCGTTGCGTCTTCGTTTTCTTCTTCAAACTGAACAACAGCGTTATAGAGTTCTTGGATATTTTCAATCCGGTTTTCTTCCTCTTCGGTGCCTTTTGATTTTAGAGACTCGATGTAGCCCGTTTGCTCTAGAACGTCTTGAACCAGCTCAGCAGGTCCGACAGACTCAACTCGCTCTTGCCACCCCTTAATCATTTGGGCAAAACCGGTGACTTTCTTCCCAGCTCGACCGGCCAGAGTTTTGACAGAAGTCTCGTCCTGAATAATTTCCCACAGGGAGACGCCTAGTTCGCTGGCCGCTTTGTCTAGATTATCGAGTGTGGTCTTGCCAATGCCGCGTCTAGGCGTATTGATAATGCGCTTTAGGCTGACGCTATCAGCTGGGTTGACTGCTAGCCGCATGTAGGCAAGCATGTCCTTGATTTCGCGTCTGTCGTAGAAACGAAGCCCCCCAATTAGCCGATAGGGAATTTCGTAGCGGTTGAGGACTTCTTCTAGGGCTCTAGACTGAACGTTGGTGCGATAGAGAATAGCGAAGTCTTTCCATCGAAGCTCTGGATTCTTTAGCTCTAGGTTGCGGATCTGACCGACGACGTATTCGGCCTCCATTGCTTCGTTATCGGCTCGATGGCAAAGAATGGAATCACCTTCGCCTCTAGTAGCACGGAGCACTTTATCAATTCGCTCTGTGTTGTTTTCAATTAGATGATTGGCGACATCAAGGATGTTTGATGTAGAGCGGTAGTTCTCTTCTAGCTTGACGAGGGTTTGGGTTTCATCGTCGGCCAAGCCGTCGCCAAATTCTTTCTGAAAGCCCATGAGGATGGTGAAGTCAGCGGCGCGAAAGGAGTAGATGCTTTGGTCAGCGTCGCCAACTACAAAGACGGAGCGGTTGTTCCAATCGTCGAACTTGATGCCTTTGCCGTCGGTAGTGAGCAGCTGAATTAGGTCGTATTGAGTGCGGTTAGTATCTTGATATTCGTCAACTAGGATGTGGCGAAAGCGGCGATGCCAGTAGTCTAGAACCTGCCGATTTTGGCGAAAGAGCTGGACGGGCATCCGGATAAGATCGTCGAAGTCTAAGGCGTTGTTAGCAGAAAGCCCTTTCTGATAGAGCCGGTAGACTTCAGCTATAGTGCGGCCTTTGAAGTGAGGATTTTCTTGTTCGTATTGGTCGGGAGTGAAGCCCTGGTTCTTGGCGTTGCTGATAGCGAAGCGGACGGAGCGCGGGTTGAATTTGCGATCGTCTAGGTTCATGGTGCCGATGACGATGCTTTTAACGAGGCTCTGAGCGTCGGATTCGTCGAAGATGGAGAAGCTTTTGGTCCAGTGCTGGCCGTCAGCGCTCTGATATTTTTCGATGTCGTAGCGGAGGATGCGGGCGCAGAGGGCGTGAAAAGTGCCGACCCAGAGCCCTTTGATAAAGGTCTTGTAGACATAGGAGCGTAGCTGAACTTGCTCACGCTCTAGCACCATGTGAAAAGGTTTGCCGTGACGCGCGAGGGATTCTTGTTCAGCGAAGAGCTTTTCGATGCGCTCTTTCATTTCGCGGGCGGCTTTGTTAGTAAAGGTGACCGCTAGGATGTTTTCGGGATCTACTCGATGGTTGAGGATGAGGTTAGCGATGCGGTAGGTGAGGGCGCGAGTTTTTCCTGAGCCAGCTCCGGCAACGACAAGTAAAGGTCCGCAAAAGTGCTCTACAGACTGACGCTGAGCTGGATTGAGCTGATTGAGAAAATCTACGGTGGTGACCATACTATTGACAAAAGGCAAATGAAAAGAGGCAAATCGCTCTACTTAGTATGGCACTTGATACAAATCCCGACGGATTGAAATCCGTAAATAGTCGTAAATCGGAGGAAGTGGCGATCGCACCTGAGGACCAAATGCGGCATGAGGAATGGATGTGGCGATCGCACACCCTAGCCCAAGGCGCTGGCGCAGCCGGAGAAATCCCCGTCGCGGCCATCATTGTCGGCCCAGACAATCAGCTAATCGCCTCAGCCACTAATCGCAAAGAGCGCGATCAAGACCCTACTGCCCACGCTGAAGTTCTAGCTATCCGCGCCGCTGCTAAACAGTTAGGCGACTGGCACCTGAATCAATGCACGCTGTATGCGACCTTGGAACCCTGTCCAATGTGTGCAGGCGCGATTATTCACGGGCGACTAGGCTTACTGGTCTATGGCGCTAGCGATCCAAAAACGGGAGCCATTCGCTCTGTCCTGAATCTACCGGATGGACCAGGATCTAACCACAAGCTGGCAGTTATCAGTGGAGTTTTAGAAACTACTTGTCGGCAGCAGCTACAAGCTTGGTTCAAACAAAGGCGGCTTCAAGCCAAGCTGCGACAAACTCAACACCATCAGACTAAGCAACTTACTGAGAACCAAGCCACCCCTGAAAGTGTCAGTGACACTCCTGACTAAGCGGCGACTGTTCGTCTACTGTTGGTCCATCGAATTAGCTGAGTAAGCGCATTGATACACACATGCGCATTCAACTTAAGATGCTTTTTCTCCACACACATGCTGATAAATTCTCTAAATATGGCGCTTCCTGCCGATCATCAATGTCCGGCGGTCAAATCTCGCCTTTCTCCCTGGCTCGCGCCCATTATGTATGCCATTGGTAAGTGGCTAGTCTTACCGATTTATTTCAGCAATATCAAAATTGTTGGGGAAGAAAATATTCCTACTGATAGTCCTGTTGTCCTTGCGCCGACTCACCAGGCCCGCTGGGATTCACTACTAGTTGGTCTAATAGGACAAAGAGCAGGGCGCTACCTCAGATTTATGGTCACAGCTGACGAATGCATAGGAATTCAGGGCTGGTTTATTCGGCGGCTAGGTGGATTTCCAGTACATGTACGCAACCCTTCCGTGAAGTCTTTGCGGCATGGCGTGGAGCTTTTACAAGGGAATGAGATGCTGGTGATTTATCCGGAGGGGAATATATTTCGCGATCGCATCAACCCCCTCAAACCCGGCCTTGCCCGCATCGCTTTGCGAGCCGAACACAGCCGTCCCAATTTAAACGTCAAAATCATCCCTATCACCTTGCGATACAGCGATCTGTGTCCAAAATGGCGCAGTAGCGTCACCATTCGCATCGGTGAACCGTTAGCCGTCGCAAACTACGCTAAAGGCGCGTGCAAAGAGCAGTCGAAACGTCTGACCGAAGACCTGCAAAATAGTCTGCAGGCATTAGACCAGCAGTGCAAGTGTGATAACAGCGAGTGGACACATCCACACTCAGCTGTCTACTAACACCGCTATTCTTTGCTGGCATTAACGATCTGAATCAAACGTACTAGACGCCCAATATCAATTCCCACTTTTTTAACCGACCCACGCTACCTGGCATATGGTCAATGATGTGTAGCTGCCAGCGCCCTGCTGTCGGACCATTTATCAGTTGTCTGAGCGCTGGCGTACTCACCAAAGAATAGGTTCTCTGTAAACGAGTCTGACGACCCAGCGTACGACCTTGAATTAGTACCCTTTGCTCGTTCGGTGCGACCAGTGTAAAAGACAGATCGCTCAAGAACTCGTGCTCAGCGTGAATGAAAACCTTGATGTCTTGTAACGCGCTGCTTTCACTAATCGTAACCAGGCTAAGCACGCCTCTAGGGTCGTCGTCTGGGATAGAGACTTCTCTCTCATTTTTAGCGCTCAAAGTAGCCTGCAGAGTCCGCTTGGACGAGGGTCCACTAAGTCCTGTTGCCTGAGCTTCTTTGACCGCATTAAAAGCATTGACTTTGCCGTAGCCAAACCAGAAGGAATGACCGCTGCTGTTGTAGGTGCCGTACTTCTGATTGAGCTGTGGATCGGGCTGTTTATCAACAATTTTGTCGGCAGTCCGCTGCAAAATCTGCTTAACCTCACGAGCGGTCAAGTCAGGATTGATAGACAGCATCAGGCCTACAACCCCTGCGACTAAAGGGCAAGCGCTAGAGGTGCCGCCAAAGCCTGTGTAGTCATTGGTGGTGTAGCCCTGATCGCCAGTGCGATCGCTCGTCAACACTGCCCGCCCCGGCAAAGGTGCCTTAATCAATGGCCCCGTGTCAAATCGTCCAATCGATAGAGACATTGACGGCGGCGCATTGTTGCTCGGTGCCGCCACCGAAACATCTCGGCCCCAGTTGCTGTATGCCGATTTTCGATTCAAGCTAGTACAGGCAGAGACGGTAATCACATCAGGGTGTATGGCAAAGCCACTCAGCCAGCGAGTCAGACCACGCACCGCATTCTTTGGCCAGCCCATCTCCTCAACTTTGCCATCCACTGGCCGGTTAGCGTTCCCTGCCGAAAAGAGCACCACGCAGCCTTTCCCCCCCCGGCCCTGAGTCGCTGCTTTCTTAATTGCCTGACTGATTCGCCTCGACAGCGCAAAGTAAGTAGTGGCAGGAGACCAGCTACAAGAAATTACATCCGCGCCCTGTTCGATTGCCCAGTCGAATAGCTGCTCAATCGAAACATCGTCTAGATAGCCTGTTGTTTGCAGAGGCATCAGACTGCAACCAGGTGCAACCCCAACAATGCCTCGACCTGTTTCTTCAGCAAGGGCAACGCCTGCAACCGCTGTCCCGTGATTTTCGTCTTGGCCAGCAGCTGGCGTCGGCAAACCGTCACTATTTTTAAAGTCTCTAGGCGCGACAATTTTGCCTGGTCCCTGCAAATCAGGATGGGACAGATCAAAGGCATCGTCGGCTATAGCGATAGTGATAGAACGAGCGCCTCTAGTAATATCCCAAGCTTTTTCAGCGGAGACATGTGAGCCAGGCGCTAGGTCGCGTCCGCCTCGGTGATTGAGATGCCATTGTTGCGCGTAGCGATCGTCAGTGGGACGATATAGGGGTGCGATCGCCATAATAATATTCGGTTCAGCCAGTAAGACTTGAGGATGCCGCTTCAGTTGATTCGCAATCTTCAAAGGGTTCTGACGAGCCGCTGGTCCAACTTTAAAGCTATGCGTATTGCCAGCACCAGCGATTGGTCGCAGCTGGATAAGGCCGACAGACCTCGTGAAGCTCTCAATTTGAGCTACTGATAGACCCTCTACAAACTGCACCGTCAGCTGATTCCCTAGATAGGTGTACGAGCCAGGACTTACGGCCAGCTCATACACATGGCTAGCATAGACAATCGCATCCAAGGCCCGTAAGTCAGACAAAGCCCCTTCCAGCTGAGCAGCCTCTAGCTGCCACTCCAGCAGCCATTCCATCAGGCCGCTCTGATTGGCATCATTCTGATTGAAACCTGAAGGCGATCCAGCACTCGGCGTGATATTCCTAACTTGCTGTGGTCGCCATCGGGCCGATAGCTCACTAATTTCGCTTGTATCCGCTGCGCCATCAACCATTTCAAAAGACCAGCAGAAAGTCAGTCTGTCTCTGACCTTCCGCAGCAACAGCTCTTCGCCGCCGCGCTGCAAGATCATGCCCTCTTGTCCAGGCAGCACGCCTGCTGCACCGCTGACAGTATCACTAGTCAGTTGAGCTACCGGAAAAGATTCTGATGGACTCATAAACCCTATGGTCTAAAGCTTGATACACTTGCACAGCTTAATACAGATCGCAACTTAGACCTCTTCACCAGACTTTTACAATCCACTTGGCTAAGAGTCACAAAGCAAGGCGACAACAGAGAGCGCCATGCCCTAATCTAGGTTGAATCACCTACAGTAAGCTGGACTTTTACACCGCTTCCTCACATCATGGTTTTCAACTTTAAAGCTTTTCTTTCTGGAGTTTCTTCAAAAACGACTGCTCTAGCTGCTGCTCTATCGGCCGTTGGCGTGATTGCGCTCCCTACTGCCTTCCCGCTAGCAGCGCAGGCTCAGATGTCAGACGCTGTCAACCCAGAGGTTAATGCTCAGCCCGCTAC
This sequence comes from uncultured cyanobacterium, assembly GCA_963793495.1. Lineage (GTDB taxonomy): Bacteria > Cyanobacteriota > Cyanobacteriia > Phormidesmidales > Phormidesmidaceae > Phormidesmis. Next base: position 181,929 of record CAWCAI010000013.1, on the reverse strand, counting down.
CGAGCCTTCCACAGAGATGCCAACTGTGACTCGCGCTGTAGGACAGTCCGACAGTCCGATCGGAATTGCCGCAGGTCAATCGCTCATGAGCGAAGCCGAAGTTGCTATTAGTGCTCAGAACTACACACTAGCGGCCTCTAAGCTGCTCGAAGCTCGTCAGGCGCTCAACGATGTTTCCACCCATTACCAGGGCCTGTCCAGCGTATTTGTGGGCCTAGATAGCCGCGTCAACCAAGACCTGCGATCGCTTGCCTTAGAATCTGCCCAGGTCCGCGATCAGGCCAGCTATCAGCTCGCCGTCGTCTACCGTGCTCAAAACCGCCCTGATCTAGCCGTCCCTCTACTCGTAGAAGTCGTTAAAAGTCAACAGCCTACTCGCGGTCTCGGCCAGCAAGCCTATCAGCAACTGTACGAGCTTGGCTTTGTCGGTGTTGCTTACAACTCACCTAGCTAGCAGGCGCACTGGTGGGGCCAGCTTAATTGTTTGACTAATGGCAGTCAAAGACGCTTGCTAGATATGAAACGTGCAGCACAAAACATTGCTCTGCTCTATGGACATTTCTGTGGACATTGCGGCATAGACATTGCGGCATAATAAGTGGGTCAATCTCGATAGCAATCCACAGGAGACGCAGATGATCAGCCCTGACCAAGTAGAAGCGATGATTAAGGCCAGTCTGCCCGATGCCAACGTCGCCGTACAAGACCTCACTGGTGGTGGTGACCATTATCAGGTTGCCGTTGTGTCCGATGCTTTTGAAGGACTTAGCCTCGTCAAGCGACATCAGCTCGTCTACCGGGCGGTTAACACAGCGATGACTTCAGAAGCCATTCATGCACTTTCTTTAGATACTAAAACCCACAGCGAATTAGCGGCATAAAATAAGACTGACTCAAAGGCCCAGTACACTCAACTCAACAAGGTAGCGATGACTCCAGAAACCAAAGCCAGAATCGACACCCTAGTCGGAGAAAATAAAATTATGGTGTTTATGAAAGGCAACAAACTCATGCCTCAGTGCGGCTTTTCAAATAACGTTGTGCAGATTCTCAACATGCTAGGCGCACCCTATGAAACGCTAGATATCCTTGCTGATCCAGAAATTCGTCAGGGCATCAAGGAATACTCCAACTGGCCCACTATTCCACAGGTCTATATCAACGGCGAATTCATCGGTGGTTCAGATATCTTGATCAAAATGTACGAAGAGGGCAACCTTCAAGAAACGGTAGAAGTTGCCCTAGCTTCATAACTCTAGTCGCCTCTTCCCTCTGAACTTGAATTAAAGCGCACTATTGTTAGGATAAAAATTCTGGCTGGTGCGCTTTCTTCTTTTCTCTACAACTAGCCGGTTCCACAGCTAGCTTGTGATCAATGACTAGTAGTAGTCTGTTTCGACTTCTGGCTGAGCAACCACAAAGTTTGAGGAGTCATATAGAAAACGAATGCTTTCCTGTTCTAACTGAGTAATCAGATACGATTCGATCGCACCAGAGTGGCGTAAGGATGTAACGTAGCCTTCTATGTAAAGCCTGAGCTCATCAGAACGATAGCCTTTGTTCCAATAGTCTACTAGTGTATCTGTAATTCGCTGGTAGTAGCGAATCGTTCTGGCGTCCTGAAGCATTGGCATTGTCGTCCTCAAGTGCTTAACGAAGAAGCTGAAAAGATCGAGAATCGTCTCGATCGAGAAAAAGAGCTACAGCCTACATTTTACCAGCTCAAATCGGTCTGGACTGATTCCAAACAATAGATATAGTGCCTATATAGAGGGATTTACTTCTCGTAACTTCGATTACAGAACTGAGAAAATGGCTCTGATACTGTTTTTAATATAAGGACTTGTAGCCAGCGGCATTTAGTTCGCTCTTCATTTTGTGAACGATATCGTTAATCACACCGTTAAGACGAGTATTCAAGTCATTGAAAGCAATCCTAATTTGCGTTCTTTGCTCAGTTGGAACTTGCAGCAGGCTGGATATCAGGTTCAACAGTGTACTGATATGGTTTCAGCTAGAGACAATTTTCAATCTCATCAGCCCAATCTGGTTGTGTTGGAAGCAGAATTTAGCAGTGGACAAGGAATGCAGCTCTGTCAGTGGCTAAGAAATCAAAGCTACCCTTTGATTTTGATGCTCTCAGCTCGCATTACAGAAGCAGATGTCGTCGGCGGATTAGCGGCTGGCGCAGACGACTATCTAAAAAAGCCTTTTGGAATGAAGGAATTTTTGGCTCGGGTAGAATCGCTAACTCGTCGCAATCGGCATACCGCCACACCTTTGGCGGTGGATTATGGTGATTTGCACATTGACCTGGTGCAAAGGCGGGTGCGATACAAGGGCGACTTTATTGACCTAACGCCGCAGGAGTTCAGTTTGCTATACGTGCTGACTCAGGCAGAGGGCGAGCCCCTGAGTCGAATTGATCTGTTGCGTCGTGCCTGGCCAGATGCGATTGACAATCCGCGTACGGTGGATACGCACGTCCTTTCTTTGCGTAAGAAAATTGAGGTCGATCCGCGTCGCCCCGATTTGATTCAAACGGTTCGCAATGTAGGCTATCAGATTTGCGTTGGCCAAATCGGGGTGTCTCCGATGGAAGTGATGGCGATCGCCCATGGCAAGCCTGCGTAGTCCAGCGAAAAATTAATTAGTCCCAATCTTCCTTAGCCCCAATCGGCATGTTCTACCTGCTCTTGTCTGACTAGCTGTTGCTGCAGTTGGAGCCAATCAACTTCGCTAGCCAGTGTATCGGTTATCAATCGGCCTTTTTCCATTTGCCACAGACGGTTTGCATATCTAGACACTAGCTCTATCTGGTGATTGGCCATAACAACAGCCAGCTTGTTTGCTGTTGCCAGTTCAGCAAGACGAGCGAGTAAAAATTCGCTGTAGCCAACATCTTGAGCTGAAGTCGGTTCGTCTAGTAAAAGAACTTTGGGCTGCGTGATCAGGGCGCGTGCGATCGTCACTCGCTGACGCTGACCGAGCGATAAGTTCACCGCCGTCCGATCCATCCAGCCTGCCGGAATTTTGAGCCGATCTGCCCACATAGCTACACTTTGATCGATATTCGCAGCTGAGTGATTCTTTAATCGAAGCGGATAGCCTAGCGCCGTCCTCACTGTCATTCCTAGCAGCCGACTTTCCTGATTAACCAGCGCTACCTGACGTCGTAGAGACACCACTGTCACTTGTCGAATATCTTCGTCTTCAAATTGGATTCGACCGCTATGAGCCTCAGCCAATCGATTCATCAGGCGCAACACACTAGTCTTACCTGAACCTGACGAACCCACCAGGGCGACGAAGTCACCCAGCTCCAAAGAGAAAGTCACGTCCTTGAGAATCTCAGCGATGCCAGCAGTAGCTCTCATCGTCACCCGTTCAAATGCCAAGATTGTCACAGACACAGACCCTTCACTCTAAATGGCCTGACTAAAAGGCAGGCACAAAGTTGCTAGCCGTTGCAATTGTCCAAATATCTACCAGCAGCAGCCCTGCCGTCAGACCCAGTAATGTAATGTACATCCAGGGCTGAGAAAGCGGCTTAACATCACGAGTATCAATACCGGTTCTCAGCTCGACATATCGCACCAGCCGAGCAAACCCAACCACCCGCATCGGCAGTAGATAAGCCCTATCCTGTGCCTGATTAACGAAATAATACACAATACCTCCTTGTCCAGTTGAACGCGGCTTGAGCGCTGTAATCTCATCCCAGCGCAGCGTCCAACCCTTTCTCCCTAATGCCTTCATCCAAACAGGGTAGGTAATAGTAATCCCCTCATCACTAACCACCACCTGTTCGCTCAAAGCGCCCCATAAGATAGCTGCACCGATAGCGAACCCGATCCATAACAAGTTAGGTGGAACTGACGCATCTGTCATTTCAGCTAGAAACGGTAAAGGAATCACCAGCGCAATGTACAGTGACATAAGGGTAAGCCGAATGATAGGAGAGATCCTAAAACTATCTTGAGAAGGCGAGGGATTAACGATCATAAGTTAGAACAAGCGAGAGTTAGAACAGGCAAGCAAAAACTGAAGGAATCGATACGGCTATCTCGCTGAAAAGAATTATGTAATCAAAGAAACGTAAGCCCGAAATCATCATAGGTACTTCTGAACAACGCCCCAACCAGAAGCCGTAACCGCGATAAACGCAAAAAACAAAACGGCATTCAGACTGAGGTGCAACGTCCTAGCCCACGGCCGATCGGCGCTAATTTGCATTGCGCTCCATGCTGAAATCAGCGTTACGACAACGACAGTCAGTCCGGCTAGCAAATGTAGGGAATGCCCTAAACTCCCAAACTCACCTAGCGTCCCGATCACACCAATAGATAACAGCAGTAGCACCAACGAAACCATGACGAGGCCCGTCACAAAATGTGCTGAGCGTAGCAATTTGGGGCGGAGGAACCGCTGATCAGGGCGAGTATAAAACAGGCCAGCTCCGCTAATCGCCAGCAGCATATAGGCCAATATAGAGAATCCCATCGACCAGGCCGCTATTTTCCAAAGCCAGATAAACGAAGGAAGATCCACAGATTTGTCCTCTTTAAGTAGGTCGCTTCAAAGGTACATCACCTCATCTACGTAAACTCTACTGAAGTTTATGTCTGTCTGTCACGAATCTTCGGTTACATATCTACAGTCATATCTACGTACTTAAAGATGTTTCTAGACCTTTGCTTTCTGACGTAAACAAAGGAGAAGGTGCCGCTTCGTCGTCATCTGGCTGGATTGCCAAACCCTGACAGTCGATAGTATCGGACAAAATAGCGCTTGCCATCATGCCTGTATGAATCTCTAGTTTTGCGGCAGGAACTGCTTCAAATAGGAGCCGCTGTCCAGGGAACACAACGCGCTCAAAGTACCAGTTGGGCACATTTGTGATGCGTGCAATTTGGATCTTGCTGGTGACATTGACGTAGCAGCAAAGAATAACGGCAGCGTCGTCAGACGGAAGAGGATCTATGATTTGAGCCATGGTTTGGAACGAGGAGAAACTGTCTGAAACACTTCACACTTAGCGAGGCTAACACTTGAGAAATAAGATGACTGTAATAGAGACTACCAAGCCAATGCATTTGTCGGGATCGCCTAATACTAAGGCATTTCGCAACTAGCAACCGGATAACCCTGTAGAGTTCCCACACTAATTTCTAAAGCTCTAAACTGTCACAACAAACAGTATGAAGTCACTACATGAAGATAGAAATTGATGCTCGAAGTAAAGTTGGGAAAAACATTTTCTAGCAGCATGTATTCGTTAATAGAAGGCTTGAACAAGCAAAAATAGGAAAAGCAGTCACACAGGCTTCACGGGTAGTGGTGTCGTATGACTTTGAACTTTTACTTCTGTTTGTAGCGGTTCCCTGCGTGAACTTTCGTAAATCAATCGCCAAACAATGCCATAAAACAAAGCGAAACTTTATTTTTCGTTTCAGTTAGACGAGTAGAATCGCAAGGCCATATTCAGACTGTGACAGCAATCTGGCTATCCCCCTGAGCTGGCACCCCCCAAAGCTGTACCCAAAGGAACCTGCAATGGGAAGCCGTTCTACTATTCTATCTTTCACTATCTGACCTCAAAGGGACAGCAAGTTCAGCCGAAAGGTCTAAAGATTTATAGAAACGCGATCACGCCCCAAAGTCAGTGCTATCGTGAAGATATGTGAAAAGTCTGAGAATTGACGATTCGGTACTGATCACGTGCTATCTCCCGCTGCTTATCATGAACGACCGCATTCTTTACGTTCGACTTCCTTGCAACCCTATCTTCCCGATTGGCGTTGTCTATCTAGCCGACCATGTACATAAATGTTTCCCAGATGTAGAGCAGCAGATTTTTGATATGGGGACGGTACCCCCTCTCGATTTTACTCGAGCTCTGGATAGCCGCATCGATATTTTTCAGCCTACGCTCCTCGTTTTTTCGTGGCGTGACATCCAGATCTATGCTCCCGTCGGTGGTAGAGGTGGCAACCCATTGCAAAACGCCTTTGAATTCGCCTACGCTTCTAATCCACTCGTTAGGATGCGCGGTGCTATTGGAGGTGCGCGTATGACTGCAACATACTTAGCCGAGCTGCGACGCAACGAGAAACTAGTTAAGCGCGGCCTGAAACGGGCTCAAAAGCATCAGCCAAGTGCAAAAGTTGTAGTCGGCGGCGGCGCAGTCAGCGTATTTTATGAGCAAATGCCACAGATGCTGCCAAAAGGTGCAATTGTCTCGGTGGGGGAAGGTGAGTCGCTTTTGGAGAAGCTATTACGGGGTGAAGACTTTTCGCAGGAGCGTTGTTACATCGTCGGCGAAGAGCCACGAAAGCGCCTAATTCACGAGCAGCCTATGCCCATCGAAAAAACCGCTTGCGACTACGATTATATAGAGGCAATGTGGCCAGAGTTTGAATACTATTTACAAGAGCAAGACTTCTATATCGGTGTGCAGACTAAACGAGGCTGCCCTCACAACTGCTGTTACTGTATCTACACCGTAGTTGAGGGCAAGCAGGTACGCGTTAATCCCGCTGACGAAGTCGTTAAAGAGATGCGACAGCTGTATGACCGAGGTATCCGCAGGTTTTGGTTCACAGATGCGCAATTCATTCCAGCTAAACGTTACATAGATGATGCCATCGAGCTGTTGGAAAAGATTCAATCATCTGGCATGACAGATATCAATTGGGCTGCCTACATTAGGGCAGACAACCTGACGCCTCGCCTGTGTGAGCTTATGGTGGCAACCGGGATGAACTACTTCGAGATTGGCATCACTAGCGGTTCTCAAGAGCTAGTTAGAAAGATGCGCATGGGCTACAACCTAAAAACCGTCTTACAAAACTGCCGAGATCTCAAAGCTGCTGGATTTGATGACTTCGTCTCAGTCAACTACTCGTTTAATGTGATCGACGAGCGAGATGAAACGATTCGACAGACAATTGCGTACCATCGTGAGTTGGAAGAAATCTTTGGCGCTGATAAAGTAGAGCCGGCAATCTTCTTCATTGGTTTGCAGCCTCACACCCATCTAGAAGAGTACGCTTTCGAAAACAACATTTTGAAGAAAGGTTATAACCCCCTAGCGATTTATCTACCCTGGGTGGCTCTAAAATTGCTGTGGAATCCAGGTAAGTTAGGAGCCTACTTTGGAGATGTGTGTCTAACAGCGATGAAAGAGTTCCCAAATGATTTCGGTCGAGGGGTGATGAACATTTTAGAAAAGCGCTTGGGTCGTGCGCCGTTAGCCGAAGCGCTGAGCGCACCTGTGAAGTCACCAACTCGTACCTTAGCTGAGGTATCATCGTAGGAGGGATTTCAGCCAGATTACGGGTGGGTGAATGATTGCGTTGAGCAACGAGCTCGGCCATGTCAGTTGAATGAGTTTGATAAAGGTTTAGTAAGGTCTGTGTAAAGGCATGTTGGCGGGTTCCATTCTTCAAAAGTTGATGTATGAGCGTCGTAGTCTCGAAGAGGCAGACAGAGACACGCGAGTAGGGGCAAACACAGGTATTCCGGGAAATACGCTGCCGGCCTCTGGTCGTACACCGCTCAACTTTGGGGTGTATTACAAAAACACCTTGGTTGCTTTGTGCCACGCCTTGGAAGATGCGGTGCTGGCGACAAAAACTTCGCCTTTGATAGTGACTGCCTTCCAGAAAGGAAAGTGGTACTTGCAGGAGGCTGATCGGTATGCAGATCTAGCGGACACTGCCGATAGAGTTGTCATCTTAGCTGCACCTAGTGCGGGATTTAGAGACCATCCTACAGGTGCTCGTGACAACGTTGAATTAGTAGATTTAAAGGCGGACGATCCGGTTTCTGAAGAGTGGCACCTGATGATTATGGGTTCTACCTACAGTGCGATGGTGCTATGTCAAGAACTTACCGAAGAAGAGTACGGGCCACAAGGTCAGCCAGAAAACGATCTAGAACGTAAGTTTTACGGCTTTTGGACCTTTGATCCAACGCTGGTAAAAGAAACGATTGCAATTACTGCTGACCATATCGGTCAGTACAACACCGATCTAAAAGCTGAATTAGAAGACCGCTTGGCAGACATAGATACGCAGGCAGCCTCTAAAACAGGCGAGGTAGGCAATGTGGTAATGCGCGTTGTGGACTACTTGAAGGGCGGCGATCGCCAAGTTGACGAAACAGAGACTTTCAAGTTTGCAGACGCGCTGAGTCAGAATTTAGTCTCTAACGAACTACAAGCTTATCTACGGATGGCTCAGCTAGCTGACCTAGCCGATGTTACCAATCCTTTAGCTGCGGCTGAAGTAGCCTCCCTATGCGAAATGATGGGTCAATTTCTGGATCTGCCAGTGTGGCAGATGCAAAGATTGAGGCTTGCGAGTCTATTACACCGAATTGCGCCTGCTCAGCTAGATTCTGGAGAATTAGAGTCAGAGGGCGACAGCTGCCCGTTGAATCCTGGTGCTCAGACTTTGAGGGTACTGCCGAGATTGCGGGCGATCGCACAAATCATCGCTCATCAGCACGAGTGGTGGAACGGTACAGGACAGCCAGCTGGACTAGCGGGCGATAGTATTCCCGTTGAAGCCAGAATTTTAGGACTTGTTGCCGCTTTTCAGCATGCCGTCGCCAACCGCCGCCACAAAGATGCCCAGCGCTTTTCTCCCTCTGCCGAGAACGAATGGCAACACGTGACTGATGCATTTGCAAATTGCAAAGCACAATCAGGCGAAAGATGGGATCCTAAGCTGTTAGAAATTCTAAGTTTTTTAGTCAGCGGATTGCAACAGGGTTTAAGCCTTCCCTCTATCCCTCTCAAAATGACGCTGAGTACGGGCATCATCGATCCAGACGTAGCTGACTCTTGGCCAGAGTATCAATCTCCTGAGACAACCGTCTTCAAATAACTAGCCTCAGAACTATCGCCTGAAGTCAACACTTATGAGCCAGACTATCGACATCGACGCTATCCGTGCAGGCAAACTAAAGCAGTTGAATGGGGCAAAGATAGACGATGCCGAGCTCTCTGGCTGCGATCTATCAGGTGCGTATCTATCTGGAGCTGTCTTGTCTGGTAGTAATCTAAGCCGGGCTAATCTCAATCGCGCCCACTTAGAAGGCAGTAACCTAGTCGGTGCGGATCTGTCGGGTGCAGATTTGCGAGCCAATCTATGGGGTGCAAATCTAATGCAGTGCAATCTTATTGGCGCAGATCTGCGTGGAGCGAATCTACGAGGTGCAAACTTGATGGGCGCAAACCTAACCGGTGCGAGTTTGACAGGCGCTTTCTTAAGTGGGGCAACGCTAACGGGCTGCAACCTCAAGAGTGCCGACATTCGAGGCGCAGATCTACGCGGAGCTAACATCAGCGACAGCAACATGAAAGGCGCAGATCTTTCCAGAGCAGATTTGCAAGGGGCCACTCTCACCGAAGCCAATCTAGAAGAAGCCAACCTACAGGAAACAAACTTTACGGGCGCATCAATGGCAAGAGCCAACCTTCTATGTGCATATCTACAAGGTGCGATCACAACTGGAACAGATTTAACAGGTGCCTGTAAGACGGGAACTATCTTAGCGCTGTAGCATTTCAGCCTAATCCCAACTTTCTATGGAGATGAAAGAAAGGCCCGTCGATCAACGAAGCAGAAAGCTGCAGGCCTCATCGATTGCGGATTGTACATCTATAGCGCTGGCCACTTTGCCGAGGTACAGCACGTTGGTTGAAGTCATTGCACAGCAGCAGATATCGTGCTCGCGTTTCCCGAACGCATCCGGGAAACGCTGTAGCGTTGTTGTGAGTAGTCGAAAGGACTTCATATCACCTGCTGATTGCAGAAGGCTGTTAATGATAGGTGCTTCTACCGTTGAGCTTGTGTTAGGTCTGCCCCAGCTAAAGTATGCTTCAGATATCAGCTTTCTTACTTTCCCGAGAGTTACGCTCATGCATAGCGAAGGCTGTGTAGCGTGTGTGAATTTACGGTTAAGTAGTGCTGAGTTAGCCTGTTCCAGTGTTAAGGTTCGCTTGATGCTTGGCTAATATCCATAATCAGCGCGATGGCTGAATGCGCTTCCTATCAAGTTACGTCCATGATGGATGCGCTAACAACTATGTCTTTAAACCGCTTGAGCTCTATTAGATCTACTATCTCATCTCTAGATTTAACAAAGTGCTCGACATTTGCCTCTAATTGGTCTTACGTCTTGCGCACCGAGTGTTGTTCGATTAGATCACAGTTCGTATCCTTCCTGTGGATGACACGAGCTCCTAACATAAAGTTCATCTTTAAATATAGCATAGCCCTAGATCGCAGTGCTATGACAAATTTTTTAGAGGTAGCCTTACGAAGGCGAACATCTCAGGTTTTGTTAGACTAAGCGGAATTTGTAGATAGGAGCAACTGAAATCAAAGAATGTGTTAGAAGCCAGCTAGCTGTGACGGACACTCCCCTGATGATGTGTTCAAGACACCTTTGAAATAACCTGCCGTAGCAATGGCTCTAATCATAACAATTACCTCTACGTGCATACTTTAGGTCGTAATAGTGGGGAACTAGCTTCTAGGATGCATCCGTCAAATTACTGCCTCTTTACATTGTCAAGCAAAGCCATACAGAGATTTCAACGATACTGCCTGTCACGGCTCGGTACATGCCGTAACCTAATACCAGCGAGGCTACATTTGTATTTTCCATTGAGTTGCAATGTACATGTTCATGCGGCACGTATGAATGAGAAGGGGATAATGAAGTTATGAAGATTGCTTTGGTACACGACTATCTAAATCAGAGGGGGGGAGCAGAAAGAGTCTTCGAGATGTTCTGCAACCACTTTCCTGAAGCTGATGTTTATACTTCTGTATATGACCCTGAAAGCACCATAGAACTACGAAACCGCATAGTAAAAACCACCTTCTTACAAAATGTACCTGGTGCTAAGCGCTATTTCCGTTTGTTCGCCCCACTCTACTTTCCAGCCTTCCGTGCTCTTGATCTAGAGCAGTACGATCTGATCATCAGCAGTTCCTCTAGCTTTGCTAAGGCCGTTCAGAAGCGTCCGGATGCTCGCCATATTTGCTTCTGTCACAATGTTTCAAGGTTTTTGTGGGACACACAAACCTACCTAGACGGGTATCAAGAGTTTGAAGCTTTTGAGCCTTTCTTGAAGCTGGTCTTCAACTACATGAAAAGGCAGGACATTACCTATGCAGGGGAGCCCGATATCTATGTTGCTAATTCCACAACGGTCGCCAAGCGTATTCGCAACATATACAAAAAGAAGGTGCTGACGATTAACTACCCGATAAACGATGACTGCTTCACATTCTGCGACCGCAAGGAGGACTTTTACCTCGTTTCTTCCAGATTGCTAAGCTACAAGCGCGTAGACATTATTGTAGAAGCATTTAATCAGCTAGGTTGGCCCTTACGCATTATCGGCAGCGGCCCTGAGCGCCAGCGATTAGAGGCCAAGGCAGCTAGCAATATCCAGTTCTTAGGGCATGTTAGTGATGATGAGCGTAGGCACTTGTTCTCAAAAGCAAAGTCTATCATCGTTGCAGCACTAGAAGACTATGGTTTAGTTCCTGTTGAGGCGAACTTTAGCGGTACTCCTGTGGTTGCTTTTGGTTCAGGCGGTGCTCTAGATACCCAGGTCTCCGGAAAGACAGGTATTCTGTTCGAAGATCAAACCGCCGCGTCCCTTCGCTCTGCACTAGTAGAGGCCCAGTCCGTAGAGTGGGACTACGCGGCTATTCAGCAGCATGCCAAGGAAAGATTCACACGAGAAGCTTTCTTTGAGAAAGTCGATCAAATGATTGGAAATTTGGATACGTTTCTAGAGGAGACTGAGTACGCTAGCGTACCTGCAGAGTCCTGTGTATCAATGCGTTATTAATTTGGCATTCTATAAATGAAAACGGATCGGGTTCGTCAAAGGGGATATATGGTTCAGCCTGTAGAGCAAGAGTTTGGGTATGTTCAGCTTCTTAATGTCTTAGTCCGCAGGGGCTGGTGGGTACTGGGCACGTTCAGTCTTGCTTTGATAGGAGCTCTTTTGTTCACGCTCACCCAAGATCCGATCTATCAAAGTTCAATGCAGATGATCATTGAGCCCAACTTTGAAGAAGATATCGATCCAGCAGAGCTAGAAAGCCAGCCTTCTAAAAGCCAAAGAGAAGCTGACTACGCAACCCAGCTCAATCTGATGCGTAGTGGTGAACTCCTGCAAAGAGCGGTTGATTCTTTAAGAGATTCTTATCCCGAATTAACTGCTCAGGCTGTGAAGCGCTCTCTGAGTCTAGCTCAAATACAAGAAGGTGGTGATGAAACGCGTATCGTTGGTATTGTCTATACCGATAGCGACCCAGTGAGAGCAGAGCGTATTTTGGAAGCGCTTCAAGAGATCTATTTGATCTACGCGCTAGAGCGACAAGAACAGCGTCTAAACCAAGGACTGAGCGCCATTAATACTCAGTTTGAAGAGGCCCGCCGCAGTTTGTCTTCTTCACAAGACAAGCTTAAAGAATTCCGTCAGAATCAAGCTGTTATTGATCCGGAGCGCCAAGCAACAGCAGTAACAGATTCCTTGAATAATGTTTTATCTGAGCAGCAGGCTCTAGAGGCTCAATATCAGGAAGCTTCTGCTCAATATGAAACCCTGCGTGAGCAGGTTGCGCTGTCTGAGGACAATGCGATCGCGGCGGCTCGACTAAGCCAGTCTCCTCGATTTCAGACGCTACTCAATGCACTTCAGCAGGTCGAGTTGGCTCTAGCAGAACGTAGAGTCGTCTATTCAGATGCGGACCAAGGGGTACAAGGTTTAGTAGCACAACGTCAAAATCAGCTCGCCCTGCTAAGACAAGAGGCACAGCGCGTGCTTGGTGACGCTGCTTCTACAATCGCATCAGCTGACAGCCTTCAAGATTTTGGACAGCTCAGCACGCTGGACTTAAACTTAGTTCAAAACTTGGCTCAAACGGAGAGTTTGCTAGAAGGCATCTCCGCTCGTCAAAGGAGCCTGGCGCAGACTGAACAGACTATTCGGGCAGAACTAGACCAGTTTCCTGAGCTGATTGACAATTACAACCGCCTACAGCCTGAGGTGCAAACTCAGCAGGTTGTCCTAGAGCAACTGTTGAGACAGCGAGAATTGCTAAGCTCACAGCTGGCAAGAGGCGGTTTTAACTGGCAAGTTATAGCCACTCCTAGTCTTGGTGCCAAAATAGGGCCAGATCCTCGAAAGAACATGCTACTAGGCGCTGTGGTTGGTCTGGTCTTAGGCGGAACAATTGCCTTCATTCGTGAAGGCTTAGATGGGGTAGTCAGAACGCCAGAGGACATACAGCGATTGAGCACAGTTCCTCTTCTAGGTGTCTTGACAGAAGCTTCTTCTAGCAAAACCAAAGGTACTATTAGAACGCCAGCCTCGACTTCTGGCTATCAGCGTAACGGTGATGGCCTAGAGACCGACTACTGGCTTTCGTTGAGAGATTCTTTAGACTTGATCTATAAGAGTGTCAAGCTCCATCGCTCTGATTCGGGTAAGTCTGTAGCTATCGCGTCAACACAGTCTCCTGAAAGCTCTTCGACGTTAGCAGTAGGCTTAGCGTTGAGCGCTGCTCGCATCGGTCAACGCGTGATCATCGTCGATGCAAATCTACGATCTTCCACGCTCCAGGAGAGATTCAGCTTTCCTAGTGGCAAAGGACTCTCCACGCTACTAGACCAGCCTGCTACTAAGTTGGTTCCTGTATCGACAACATTACTAGGTACTTCAATCGATGTGCTACCGGCAAAGCTCGAAACTCAAGATTCTATGAAGATTCTTTCTTCTCCGCGCTTTCGTGTTTTGATTGATGCCTTAGAGAAGCGGTACGATCTTGTCATCTTAGATTCCCCACCTATTCTAGGGACTGCAGATGTTCTAGAAATTGCGGCAAGCTGTGGAGATGTTGTGATGGTGGTTCAACTGAAACAAACAACTGAAGAAGACCTCCAGTCTTCATTAGCAGCGATGAGCCAAGTAGACAACGTGATTGGGATCGTGGCAAGTGATGTATCCCACCCTGTAGTGAGTGCTACTGATAGCGACACCCCCTATATGGGCGAAATGAGCTCGCAGCCAACCGAGCTTTCGCTAAACTGAGTCAATTGTTGCTCACAATTCTACTTTCTCAGCTTACTAAGCGCTCAGTAGGTTCAGAGCTAAAGCTCCCAGCGATACAAGAAGGTTAGTTCAGCCAAAATATCTTTCTAAGAAACTATGAAAAATCGAGCGAAAAGCGGAAAAGTTCCTTTAGTTCTCCGACGGCTTATCAAAACAACTGGATTTTGGAAGGACAATCAGCTGATTCTACGCGAGTTCAAATACTTCCCTCGGATCATCTTTCTAGCAGTGCTTTTTACCACTCTAGCCGCTATCTTTGAGGGATTCGGAATTGGCGCTATCCTTACGTTCTTGCAGAGCCTAACAGATGTAGATGCTGAGCCTATCAAGACTGGAATTCAATGGATCGATGTTTGGATCTTGGCCGTTAATGCTTCAGTACAAGTGCGCTTATTCAGAATATCGGTGCTGCTCATCATCATGACGCTTGCTCGGGCCGTCTTTACATATTTTGCTTTCAAGTATGTGGGAATTGGCAGGTTTAGACTGGGATATCAGCTTCGTTTGCGAATTTTTGAACAGCTTCAGCGCCTACCCTTGAGCTATTTTGCTAAGGTTCGCTCTGGCGAATTACTCAACAGTATGACCAATGAGATTCAGCAGATCATGCAAGCTTTTTCTCTGTTCAATACGATACTGATTCAGGGCTCTCTACTACTAGTCTATTTGGGCTCAATGTTCTTGATGTCGTGGCAGTTGTCATTGCTGTCCGTTGTCTTGTTTGGACTCTTGTCGTACAGCGTTTTGTTTCTGTTGAGGAATGTCAGACAGGCTAGTCTAGAGAGATCGGCGGCTAGCAGTCGCTATGTGTCTATCTCTTTAGAGTTTATCAACGGTGTACGAACGGTCAAGGCGTTCGCGGCGCAAGTATTTGAGCGCAGGCGCTTCGACCGGAGCAATCAAGATTTCTTTCAAACCTCGGTTAATACGGTTTCCTTGATGGCTCTAGCTGGTCCTCTAGTCGAAGGCGTTGCTAGCACAATCATTATTCTCATGGTGATTCTAGCGGTAACGCTGCTAGTCCCTGCAGGAAAATTGCAGCTAGCCTCACTGTTGACTTTTTTGTTCATTCTCTTTCGAATATTACCGCTGATCAAAAGTTTGAACTCTTCGACAGCAGGGATCAGAAACTTCCATGGGTCATTTGACAAGATATCGCAGATACTGAGAACTGACGACAAGCCTTACCTGAAGAATGGCTATGTCCAGTTCTCCGGGCTTGAGCGCTCTATTGTTTTTGATGCAATGGACTTTGGCTACGAGACGTCGTCACTTGTTCTGAAGAATATAAACCTAACCATCGAAAAGGGTAAAACAACTGCGTTAGTGGGTTCTTCTGGTGCGGGCAAATCGACCCTAGCCGATTTAATTCCTCGCTTTTACGATCCGACTCGTGGACAGATCTTAATCGACGGTACTGATTTGCGTAAGCTTGACATTGACTCTTTCCGTCAGCGGCTTTCGGTAGTTAGTCAGGATACATTTATCTTCAACGACACAATCCGCAATAACATTGCGTACGCTCTAGAAAACGTTGAACAAGAGCGTCTTTTACAAGCAGCAAGGCTCTCGAACTCGTTGGAATTTATTCAAGATATGCCCGATGGCTTCGAGACAGTTCTGGGGGATAGGGGCGTGAGACTATCTGGTGGACAGCGCCAGCGGATTGCGATCGCACGCGCCCTTCTCCGTAATCCAGAAATTCTGATCCTAGATGAAGCAACTAGTGCGCTGGACTCCGTCTCAGAGCAGCTTATTCAAGATTCTCTTGAAAAACTGTCTGTTGGGCGAACTGTGGTCGCGATCGCGCATCGCCTTTCTACTATTGTCAAAGCGGATAAGGTTGTCGTGCTGGAACAAGGCGAAATCGTTGAGCAGGGGACCTACAAAGAATTGCTCGCTCAAAAAGGTCAGCTATGGGAATATCACAACATGCAATTTGGCTCAAACGCCTCTTCAGCTAGAGCGTTGAAAGGATTAGAGGTTTAAGCGAAATCGTGTCTAGCTAGATAGAGCAACGGCCACATGGAGCAGCGGCCTGATTCGGTTAGAAAATCGAAACACCACCCACAGCAATTTTGCGTTAGGAGATATACAGAAGTGGCGATCAGTAATTTTGCAATCATTATTGGTGCAATCAAGTGCGGAACAACCAGTTTGTTCGAGTACTTAGCAGAACATCCGGAAATAGCTGCTTGTACGCAGAAGGAGCCTAAATTTTTCAACAACAGATTTTCAAGGGGCTTAGAATACTATCAGAGCCTTTGGGACTGGGATCCAGCTATTCACAAAGTTGCTTTAGAAGGAACGCCCAGCTACACACGCTTCACTACTCGGAACCCTAGAAACGCCGCCGAAAACATTGCCCAATCGGTGGCATCAGAAGGCCTGTCCTTTAAATTCATCTACATTCTCAGAGATCCGGTTGAAAGAGTTGAATCGCACTACAACCACGCTCAACAAATGTTTTCTAAGACGAAGATCGCATCAATTGACGAAGGCATCGATTCTGAACTGATCGAAATTTCTATGTATGCCAAGCAGCTAGAGGAATACACTAAGCGGTTTCAGAAAGAAAACATCCTTTTGTTGAACTTCGAAGAGCTTAAGGCCGATCCGCTTACCGTCCTTAAAAAGGTTTGCATATTTTTAGAAGTCGATCCTGACTACGAATTCAAAGGACTAAATGTAGTATATAACTCTCAAGAACAGAGAAGAGAGATTGCTTTCCCAGGCCTTAAGTGGTTAGAAAAGAGTGGTCTCAAAGAAAGCGTTTCAAACAGTCTCTCAGAAGAGAGAAGGCAATGGGTACGCAAGCTAGTAGGCCGTAAAAGAGAGAAAGTAAAATTCTCACAGGCACAGCGAAATCAAATACTAGAAGTTTTGAGAGACGATTTGGTCCAGTTGCGTTCGACTTATGGGTTCGATGTTAACGCTTGGAAAAACGTCGAAATTTAGGCCACACCACAAGCTACGTTACTTCTTAATATCCATTTCGAGAATACAAATCATGCAAACCTCAGAAGAGATTATGCAAGCCTCAGAAGAGAAAGAGAAAGATCATCATTCAATCAGCTTGTGCATCTGCACGATGAATAGACCTGAGGATCTTACCAAATGTCTAACAAGCGTCTTTCAGAGCAAGGTTACGCCGGACGAAGTAATTGTCAGTGACGATAGTCCTGACCCGGAGCCTACTAAGGCAGTTGTTAGAAACTACCCCGCTGTCACATATCAGACAGGACCACGTCTGGGCCTAGGACCAAACCGCAACGCATGCATTCGCCGAGTTCAGAGCACTCATCTGATGTTCATAGATGATGATGTGTGCGTACCGTCAGATTGCTTTGAAACCGCCTACAATCTGATTGCTCAAACGCCTGAATCAGTTATTACGGGCTACGAAATGAAGCATAGAAGCTGGGAAGGCGAAGGCACTGTCAAAAAAATCTTGCCTCACAATGCGGACTTCTGGGGGACGATGAAAATTCCTGTCGGCAAGTCAGATTGTCGTTCAGTAGTGATGAACTCAACTATCTTTCCTGTTAGCTTATTTGAAGAAGCATTGTTTGATGAATGTCTACGCTATGGTTACGAAGAGCTGGATATCGCTCGCCATGCGGTTTCACTCGGCTACGAGATTGTCCACCGAGATAATCTGTGGGTTAATCATTATCAGTCTCTAGTTGACAGAGCTAGTAACTGGGATCGAGTACTCGCTTCTCAGCTGTATACGACAGCAAAGGCCTACTTCTTCTATGAAAAGTCAATCCCCAAGGCGTTAACTTACACAATAGTTGCACCTTTGAAGATGACAGCAGGATTGATCAAGCAAAAGGATCCAAAAGCGATCCAAAAAGGCGTCAAAGCGACAGTATCGGCCTATCAGCACTTTTTTAGCCGCAAAGAAAAGGGGTTTGTTCGCAAGAGTGGATCTTATCCACTAGCTAAAGCCTCTAGATGATTGCTGTGTTTAGAATAAGCTTGGTTCTATAACTTATGGTAAAACCTAATTTCTTGATTATAGGAGCTGCCAAAGCTGGTACAAGCTCCCTATACCACTACTTGAATGAGCATCCTCAAATATATATGAGCCCAGTTAAAGAACCCAGGTTCTTTTCTCCGGAGCTCTACGAAGACTACTTAAAAGATCCCTATAGGAGTGGTTCTAAAGAGCACCGAAGTACTCCTATGAGCAAAGATGAATATCTCACTTTGTTTGAAGGTGTATCGACTGAGGCTGCTATTGGAGAGGCCTCGACAGAGTACCTGTATGTTCCCAAGACTGCCGAGCGCATCAAAGCTCAGCTTCCCGAGGCAAAGCTCATCGCCGTATTACGAGATCCTACTGAAAGAGCCTACTCAGCCTTTTGCTATCAGGTTCGAGATGGCTGTGAGCAGCTTACTTTTGAGGAAGCACTTGCTCAAGAAGAGGAACGTAGGATTGAGATGAAGCGCTGGCCCGGTTGGCACTACAAACGAGTCGGCTTTTACTATGACCAGATCAAGCGATATTTTGAGCTTTTTGACAACGCACAGATCAAGATCTATCTCTATGAAGAATTGCAAGCTGATAGCGGTGCTGTTGTTCAAGATGCCTGTCGTTTTTTAAGCGTTGAAGACACTTTTACGCCTGATCTTACTCGACGTAACGTCTCAGCAATTCCTAAGAATATGGCGTTGCAAAATCTGTTGATCAAAGACAATCCGCTAAAGACGGTTGTTAGGCCGTTTATTCCTAGTAGTTTGCGGAAATCGATAAGAAGCCAAAACTTAAAGAAAAAGCCCACTTTGGCTCCGGAGATTCGCCAGAAACTGATCGCTGACTATCGAGAGGATATTTTAGGCCTACAAGATCTTATCGGGAAGGATCTTTCTCGATGGTTGGTCTAACTGAACCAAATCTCTTAGCCCGGTACTGTCTAATTTTTGCAAAAGAGTCTAAGGTTATGTCATCCAATCCTAGTATTGTGCAAGCTAAAGATAATACGAATACACTAGCAGGCCCACCACAGGCTAACTCGCAAGCGTTTGAATACTCAATGCCGCTCGAGTACAACGTTATCTTCGGTTGTCCTCGATCAGGTACGACCTTTTTATTTGAAGCGCTCAATGCATTACCTAATTCTGAGTGTTCTTCTGGACATCTCTTTCCTTTAGCTCTGGCACATCTGGCGAACCGAGACCTATCATCTGAAGCCTACGAATGCATTGTCAATAGTTTTGAATTTTCTATTCAAGACTATCTTGAAGCTGTCTACGGCAATCGTGTTAGTTCGATACACAAATGGCTCTTAAAATCGATGAGTACAAAGGAGCTGCTTCAGTCGCTCAAGGGGCAGAGAAAAATAGAGCGGTTTGTATATAAGGAACCGTTCCTGGCGTTTTCTCCTGAACTGGTATTCAACGCCTTGCCAGAAAGCCGCATCATCCATATTTATAGGGACGGTAGAGACTGCGCTGATTCTTTGGCACGTAAGTACAAAGTTTTGACAGATGAAAAGCTGATGACTTTAAAAACGGCAGAGATGCCAATGGGTCGAAAAGTAGATCATCGCTATGTTCCATGGTGGGTTGAAGCAGGAAAAGAAGAAGAGTTTTTAAGCTACACGCCTTATGTCCGCTCGATTTGGATGTGGAAGGAGATGGTTCGCCGTTGCCACGATTTTCTGTCTCGTCCGGATGTTGTGGCAAGTGGACGAATCATATCCATGAAGTACGAAGACCTGGTCCAATCGCCCATAGAATATGGCGAGCAGGCGGTGAGTCACTTCAGATGTGACATGAATGATCAGCTACGCGCAAAGTTCGAGTCAGCTAGGCAAAGCTCGGTCAATATTCATAGACGTCTAGATGCCGAAGAGCTTGAACTTGCTGAGAAAGTTGCCTATGCAGAACTTTCCGCATATGGCTATCTTTAGTGGACTGATAAAGAGCTACAACTAAACACACAAGGGGCACTGTAAGGTCTGGGCTGATGATTAAGTCTCTTAAGAAGAATTGGATAGTTAAAGGACTTGCTTTAACGTTTCTAGCATTTGCTATCGCTGTGACGACCCATGCTGTCTATAGTCAGCAAGGTTTTGAAAAACTTAGCGTGACAACACAGGGTCAGCGGTGGTTCGAATCGCAAGGATTACTGCCTAGTGTTCCCGCGTTATTCGATATTGGCGTTGCTGACATTGATCAAGATGGTGCTTTAGACATATATACGTCTAACCATAGTGAAAAGCAGTTCTTACTATTTGGACAAGAAGATGGCACGTTCGATGAACGTCCTATTTCTGCGTTGGGATTAAATCAAGATCCAGATTTTCCTGGATTGGAGCCTGCAGCTGCGCCAGTTATGGATCTACCTGGTGTTTACATCTACTGGGATCAAAGACGGATTGTGATACGGGGTAAGGATCTGACCTCGACTGCAGGAGCTCGAACTGATGGTGAGGCGTTTCTCTCAGGGACGATGAAAGCGTCTTCTCCAATGACGGCTATTGAGAGTAGTGGATTCGGAATTGATATTAACGAAGAGGAACTAGAGTCTGGGGCTGTTGTCTCGACTACTACGTTTACTATCGATACAGAGGATGCTCAGGCTATTCTAGGCTCCTACAACCAGAGTCTACCAATCGATATTGAGCTAGATAGTGATGTTGACTTGAGCCAAGTCTATGTAGGTGTTGACAAGGTCAATCCTACGACCCGAAACTTTCAGATGTATCTGAGAGACCGCCACGGCATGGCTTGGGCAAATTACGATGGAAAGGGGTCTTTAGACGTTTTTATTGTTCGCGGTGGGCTAAGAGCTAGGATGGAAACGCTGCCTGAGCGATATACCGATGAGCTGCTGGTGAGTTCAGAGGCTCCAGTATATGTCAACGTAGTAGATGACGTAGATATTGAGAAAAAAGCCTGTCCTGCATTACAGACGGCTTGGGTAGATTTCGATGCCGACGGACTGCTGGATATCTACACTGTGTGCTTCACCCCACCGACTGCAACCCACGCCTATGCTAATCAGCTGTATCAACAGCAGCCGGATGGTCACTTTAAAGATGTTGCTTCGGATGTTGGCTTAGACATTACTGAGGGAGGATCGTTTGTCTGGCTGGACGCAAATCGAGATCAGGCTATTGACCTTTTGTGGGTAGATGAAGAGGCTTTCTGGCTGTATGCCAATCAAGATGGGAAGTTTGAGCCTCAGAGAATCGGTGATAACCCTGGGACTGTGGTAGAGACCTTTAGTGATAGCAGTAAATTTGCGATCGCAGATTACGATAGCGACGGCGATCTAGACGTGTTTTTCGCCTCTCCAGGTGGCAATGCGCTGCTAACGAATAATCAAGGAAGCTATGTCGAGTCAGACATAGAGGCACTACAGCTTCCAGCCAAGTCCTATACGGTCAACTGGGTTGATTACGACAACGATGGATTAGTCGATCTGCACGTAGCTCCTGATGGTTTGTATCGGCAGACCGCACCCAATGCATTTGAACCCGTACAACTACTAGAGGAGAAGACGACACTGTTGCAGAAGTCTTTTGCGACTTGGTTTGATGCCAACAATGATGGCTCTCTGGATCTGCTGTGGTCTGCATCTTATCGGCTATCAAAACCACAAGCATTTTACGATCTGCTAAATCGCAAAATATTTGGGAATGAAGCTGCTTCAGAAGGATCAACGGTAACTCTCTACACAAATGTCAAACAGCCAAGCGCACAGACTAAGAATCACTGGCTACAGATTGATTTACAGGGACCAACCAAGAACAGACAGGCGATTGGCGCATTGGTAGAATTGACGACCTCTAAGGGAAAACAACTTCAGAGCGTTGGTCAATTTGAAGGTTCCCAGTTTTCACAGGGGCACTATCGTCTTTATTTTGGCTTAGGTGAACAGACGTCTATTGATGCGATTCGCGTATTCTGGCCTGACGGCTCGTCTCAAGACGTAAGAAGTGTCGATGTTGATCAGCGGATAACTATTCGACAAACTAGCGATGTCTAGCCGAGAAGGTAGTCTTTCTAGTATTGTCGCTGAATCACGCTCTGGCTGCGAAATATAAAAGTTTGCGTACAATTTGCTAGGTGCCGATAAAGACTCTGTTTAGGCAACGCCTGCTACAGCCCTTGCTACAAAAGAACAACTGTATATTTGTAGAGATCGACTTGTAGTTCTTATGACAAGAGCAAATTTAAGACATGTGTAATTACTGTGACGCCTACTCAGCAATCGTTAGTGGAGATGACTCGCAAACAAATGTCCTTCAGTCTGAGGCCGCTCAGTTGCTGAAGCCGTCTCTAGAGGCGATGCTGGATACGCAGAGTCAGAGCGCTAGTACGGAGCCAGCTAGGGCTGAACAGCTAGACCAGTCGGCCCTAGCGTCGATGCTATCGGAAGCGCGATCGCGTCTACAGGATTCACTCTCTACATTTGCTGCTAGTGATGCCCAACCGCTAGAGCAGCTGCGACTAGCCTTCGGTGAGGACTTTAGTCTCGAAGCTGCCTTGGGTCTGTTGGATGCCTGGCAGACAGAAGATTTTGGTAGCCTGCCCACGATAGCGTTTCTATCGTCCGCAGAGATGGGCGGCGCGCACGGCGCTTACGAAGCCGAGACCGCTACCATCTATCTATCCAAAGACTTCTTTGCGCTTTATCAAAACGACCAGTCCAGGCTAGTCACACTCGTTGCAGAAGAGTTCGGTCATCATCTCGACACCGTGCTCAACGGTGCGGCAGACAGCGTGGGCGATGAAGGTGCCATCTTCGCTGCGGTGCTAGCAGGAGAGACGCTATCGGCAGACCAGCTAGCGCGCCTGCGCCAAGAAGACGATAAAGCGGCTGTCGAGTTCAGCGATGAGCAAAGCCCTCGCCTGGCCGAGCTTGAGCAAAACGGTAGTCAGATTAGCTTTGAGAATGTCACTAGTGAAGCTGGAGACTTCATTACCGCTCGCAGCTACGGCGGCGGCGCATGGGGCGACCTCAACGGCGATGGTCTACCTGACTTGTGGGTGAACAACCACTTCGGCGGTGGCGAGACGTTCAACCGAACGCTGTTTGTCAACAATGGCGATGGCACCTTTACAGACGTGGTGAACAACGGCTCGGATGTGTTCATTGCCAAAGAGCTACAGGGCGACTATCACGGGTCCGCCTGGGCTGATGTGGACAACGATGGCGACCAAGACCTGATTCAGCTAGCGGGCGGGGAGGGCAACACCAGTACGCTAGGTGAGGAGAACTTGCCGCCTGATAGCAATCCCAACCGCCTCTACATCAACGAAAGCGGCGTCCTGAGAGATAAGGCAGTAGAGTTTGGGGTCGCCTACGACAGCGCCAAAGCCCAGGCGGTCGTGCTGTTTGACTACGACAACGATGGCCGACTCGACTTCTATCACGGTTCGACTCAAAGGGCAGACGGGCTGAA
Organism: uncultured cyanobacterium; assembly: GCA_963793495.1. GTDB lineage: Bacteria > Cyanobacteriota > Cyanobacteriia > Phormidesmidales > Phormidesmidaceae > Phormidesmis. The sequence goes on along the minus strand of CAWCAI010000013.1, from coordinate 158,349 downwards.
TCCGACGACTGTGTTCCACCAGAAGCAGGACGGCACGTTTGAAGACGTTGGTGAAGCGGTTCTTCCCGAGAGTCTGCAAGGCAAAACATCTAAGCTAGGCGGCGTCGGCTACTTTTCTGATGAGACTTTCTACAACCTCGTTTTACCGGGCTTCCTAGCCGACGCGATAGACCTTTCTACCGAGCCCTTCGAAGACATCACCACAGATACCGTAGGCAATACTCGGGTTCTAAAAGGCGCACGCGACTTTGCCTTTGCTGACTTCAACAATGATTTGCAAACAGATATCTACCTGGCTAGAGGCGGAGACGACCGGTTGCTACTGTCAGATGCTGAAGGTAATCTAGTGAATGTGAGCAACAGTGCTGGCATCGACGCGGTGGATACTAGCGTTGGCAGTGGCGTGGTTGCGGCTGACTTTGATAATGATATGGACGTCGACATTCTAGTCGTCAGAGGTAATCGAGGGGGAACAAATCTTTCTAACATCCTGTTTGACAACCAAGGAGACGGCACGTTTGAAGCGATTGCTAATGCGGGCGGAGTACTCCCTGCGACAAAGGGCGTCGCCGACAATATCACGACAGCGGACTATGACGTCGACGGTTTTGTCGATTTGTTTGTTACAAACGGGACGGGCTCGGTTGGCCCTGAGGGTGGTCCGCAACTGCTGTTTCGTAACCAAGGTAACAACAACAACTGGTTAGAGATTGACCTAGAAGGGATTGTAACCAACAGAGACGGCATTGGTGCGAAAGTGTTTGTGACGACAGCAGATGGAGTAACCCAGCGCCGAGACCAGAATGGGGGAATTCACTCTAATTCTCAGAATCACCAACGACTCCACTTTGGCCTCGCTCAAAATGCTCAGATTGAGCGTATTGAAATCGAGTGGCCTAGCGGTATCGTTCAGCGAATAGAAAACGTTGGCATCAACCAAGTCTTGAAAATTACGGAGCAATCCACCGATGTCGTTGCTCCTGTTGCTGTTGCTGATGTGGTTGTGACTGTTGAAGATACTGCAGTGATCTTCAGTAATGAGTCATTACTCAGCAATGATGATTTGGGTGATGCGCCGACAACTGTGATTGTAGTGGATACCGTCACAGCCAATGACGGTAATATTACAATCAACCCGGATGGTACTTACACCTATACTCCAGCAGCGGGATTCGTAGGTATAGACAGTTTTGAATACACTATCACCGATGCTAATGGTCAAAGCAGCAGTGCCGCCATTAGTGTCACGGTTGCAGCAGGAGAGGCTCCTAGCAGCCTACCTACCGACGGGCTAGTACTGAAATTAGATGCAGATACGGGCGTGGCCACTGGTAGTAATAGTATCGTAAGCAGCTGGGCCGATCAGTCTGGATTAGAGAACGATTTACTAGTAAGTGATGGGGATCCCAGGCTGCTGACTGATGCGCTCAATGGTCATAACGTGATCGAATTCGATGGTACCGGAGACAAACTGAGTCGGACTGTAGATCTCAACGGCTTACCGGCAGGTAATTCAGAACGGACGGTTTTTCTAGTCGCCAGGTATGATGGCACGGGCTATGGCGGAGTAGCCTATGGCGATAACAGGAAGAACCAGACCTTTGGCGCTGTTGTCGATACGAACGGTAATCTGGCGGTTCAGGGCTGGGGAGGGGCGAATGACTTTAGGAGCGGAGAACGCGGTACAGGCAGTGGATGGCTGCTCCAAGAGATTGTTCATGATGGCGCAACGGTGAGCCATTACCGCGATGGTAGTCTGATTGCCGCTAGAGCACATACTTATAACACTGATGTTGCCAATGGCGACGGCTTGGTGATCGGCGCTGAGATCGATGGTAGCCCTAACATCGATATGGATATTGCTACTCTGCTGATATACGACCGAGCGCTTTCCAACAGTGAACGGCAGCAGGTGGAAAATTACTTACAGGAGAAATACTTCGCGAATCTTGACGATGGGCAGGGCGGTCAGGGAAGCGAACCAGGCGAGGAGTCTGGTGACGACCTAGAGAATAGCGCTGCTTTTCTTTTCAGTCTTAGAAACGGTACGACCTTGGATGGTGTTGCTGTCAAGTCTGAAGATATCGTTCGGTACGATGGCAACAGTTTTAGTCTCTTCTTTGATGCCTCAGATGTCGGCCTTAGTGGAGCAGGAATGAACGTGAATGCCTTTACGGTTATTAGCGATAACGAGATACTAATGTCCTTTGATAAGGCTCTGACTATAGACGGCGTGGGTAATGTAGATGATTCTGATGTGGTCAAGTTTACGGCAACGTCACTAGGTGAAGATACATCTGGCACCTTTGAAATGTACATAGATGGTAGCGATGTTGGTTTGACCACAGGGGGTGAAGACATTGATGGACTAACAGGGCTCCCTGATGGCAGCTTGTTGATTTCTACCCGCAGAAATGTTAGCGTTCCGGGGGTCAGTGCTGAGAATGCAGACTTGCTATTATTCAATCCGATGTCACTAGGAGAAAATACGAGTGGAAGCTGGTCTCAGTACTTCGATGGTAGCGATGTCGGATTGGCGGATGATAGCACTGAATATCTTGACGCAGCGGCTACCGACGCCTCTGGAAAACTATTCTTCTCTGTAGCTGGTGACTTCAATGCGGCTGGGCTTTCGGGCGCTGATGAGGATGTATTTGGGTTTATCGCATCTTCAACCGGATCAAACACTGCGGGCAGTTTCGATACAGATTTGTTCTTTGATGGTTCTAGACTTAACTTAGCAAGTGGAAATATTGATGCTCTTTCTTTTGATTCGATAGCCCTTTAGCTTCGTGTCATAGATTAGTTAGCTGATATGGATTTACCGACCACTGCTTTTGCTTACTAGCTTTTTATTCCCTGGGTCACAGCGCCTGGGTTCATGTCTATCATGCAGATGCCTAACTTTTTGATAATTGGCGCAGCCAAGGCTGGTACGACTTCGCTCTATTCGTATCTGTCCCAGCATCCGCAAGTCTATATGAGTGAGCAGAAAGAGCCTCGGTTCTTTGCTTTGGAAGGTGAACAGCCTAACTACGGCGGGATTACTCAAGGCATCAATCGAGGATCGATTAGTACGCTAAATGACTATCAGAAGCTGTTTGAGAAGGTCAATGACGAAGCGGCGGTTGGTGAAGCATCGACTATCTATCTCTATAGTGAAAAAGCAGCGGAGCGTATTCAGCATCATGTTCCTAACGCCAAGCTGATTGCCGTTTTGCGTAATCCAGCCGATCGCGCTTTTTCAAGCTATGTTCATTTGGTAAGAGATGGCTTTGAGGAGCTGAGTTTTGCTGAGGGACTGAAAGCCGAACCAGTTCGCCGGAAGGAGAATTGGCAGCCCTTATGGTTTTATCAAGATAGGGGCTTCTACTATGAACAGTTGAAGCGCTACTTTGATCGCTTTGACGCTGAGCAAGTGAAGATATATCTCTACGATGATTTAGTCAAGGGTACTCAGACAGTCGCACAAGATATCTATCGCTTTTTAGGTGTTGATGAGAGCTTCGTGCCTGATCTGACACGCTCTAATGTCTCGGGGATTCCGAAGCGCCGCTGGTTACAAAATCTTTTTATGCAGGATAATCCTCTGAAGGCAGCCATCAAGCCGCTGCTGCCTGAACAAATGCGTAGACGGATTGCCCGAGATGTTCATCGAAAAAACACGGGTGATAAGCCTGTCTTTCCTATGGAAATTCGTCAGCAGCTGATAGAAACCTATCGAGAGGATATTCTAAAACTTCAAGGTTTGCTCGATCGAGATCTTTCCGGCTGGTTGAAATGACCGCTGCGTTACTCTTTTACTCTTTCTCCCCTTATTCAAAGCCAAAGCTATGTTGACGGTTACTGTTGTTGTTCCCACCTACCGCCGCCCAAAAGATTTGGAGCGCTGCCTAACGGCTTTAAAAGATCAAGATCGCCCTGCGGATGAAGTGGTGGTGGTAGCGAGAGATACGGATACTCAAACGTGGGCTTTTCTATCATCATTTGATGCAGAATCGTTACCACTAAAAACAGTTGTTGTTACGATTTCAGGTGTCGTAGCCGCCATGAATGCGGGGTTGGATGCAGCCTGTAGTGACATTGTTGTTTATACTGACGACGATGCTGCGCCTTTGCCGAATTGGGTTGCCCTGATGGAGGCTCACTTTCTAGCGGATGAGAAAATTGGGGCAGTAGGCGGTAAAGATATCCTTCACGGTATTACCCATATCAAGTTCATTGACGCTGAAGTTGTCGGACAAGTTCAGTGGCATGGGCGAATCATCGGTAACCACAGCTTTGGAATTGGGGGGGCTAGAGAAGTGGATCTGCTCAAAGGCGTTAATATGGGCTTTCGACGGAAGGCACTAGAAAAGGTTCGTTTTGATGAGCGGATGCGCGGGACTGGAGCGCAGGTCTTTTTCGAGGATGCCTGCTGTTTGACGTTGAAAAGGCAGGGGTGGAAGATAGTCTACAACCCTCAAATCTTGGTCGATCATTATCCGGCTCAGCGACACGACGAAGACCAGCGGCGACAGTTTGCCTCAGATGCCCATGCTAATCAGGTTCATAATGGAACGTTGAATCTGTTAGAGCATTTTTCGCCGCTGCGGCGAGCTGCCTTTTTAGCTTGGGGGGCGTTGATTGGGACGCGAGGAAACCGTGGTTTGGTTCAGTGCTTACGGTTTTTGCCTCAAGAAGGGTTGCTGTCCGTTCAAAAAACTCAGGCGTCGCTGCGAGGTCAGTGGGAAGGTTGGCAGACGTGGAGAAGGGGGCCTAGATAAGAGCGTAGGGTGAAGTGTTTCCCAGTAAGGCGTCGATTGTTTGATGCTTCTAGCTTTTTAGCTAAATGTTGGCTAAATGATTCTGAAGTGAACGATTGTGAATTGAATGAGGCTATTGGATAAGGTTGCAGTGCTTGCATGTGAGCTGAGATCGAACCACTTCAGCGGATTATAGATTAGTTTGGATTTCAAGATTATCGGCGAACGCCTAGAAGGATTTTGTTCATGAGATTTTGTATCGTCTCACAGAATGTTGTAAAGGGAGATGGCCAAGGTCGGGCCAACTACGAGATTGTCAAAGAGGCTATTCGCCGAGGGCATCACTTTACGCTAATTGCTAGTAAAGTTGCGGATGACCTTATAGAGAGTGAGCAGGTGACTTGGATCAATATTTCGGTTAAGCATCTACCGTCGATTCTTCTGCGAGATCTGGCTTTTTCTTGGCAGAGTACGCAGTGGCTGAAGAAGCACAAAGAGCAGTTGGATGTTGTTCAGGTGTATGGCTGTGTGACAGCTTTTCCTGGAGATGTGAACACGGTGCAGTTTTTGCACAATGGCTGGCTGCGATCGCCTGTTCACACCGCTCGTCAGCGTAAGGATCTGATAGGAACTTATCAGTGGCTCTACACCTCTTTGAATGCACGTTGGGAGAAGCGGGCTTTGAATCAGTCTAAGGTTGTGATTGCTGTTTCTGAGAGAGTAGAGCAGGAACTGCTGAGCGTTGGCGTGCCTAAAGATATGATTCGGGTCATCTTCAATGGTGTCGACGTTCAAGAATTCGTGCCTGGTCGGACTGAACGAGCTCTTTGGGATCTGCCAGAGGATGTTCCTATGGCTCTGTTCGTTGGGGATATTCGTTCTAATAGAAAAAATCTAGAGACTGTACTCAGTGCGATGGTTGCTGCGCCTGGTTTGCATCTGACGGTGGTTGGATCGACAGAAGGTAGCCCTTACATCGAGCGTGCTGAAACATTAGGAATTGGCGATCGCGTTCATTTTCTAGGCTATCGACTAGATGTTTCTGAGATTATGAAAGCAGTTGACTTCTTTGTATTTCCGTCTCGGTATGAGCCCTTCGGCATGGTCGTAACTGAGGCAATGGCGACGGGCTTGCCAGTAATTACCTGTGAGACGACTGGCGCATCGGAGGTGATCACACCAGCAGCGGGTATTGTGCTGCCTGAGTCGGAAGACGTTGAGGCGCTGTCGGCAGCGCTGGTAACGATGGCAAAAAGCCCTGAGCAGCGGCGGCAAATGGGGGAAGCAGGACGCGCGATTGTAGAACAGCACAGCTGGACAAGTAAAGCGCAGCAGTATATTGATTTGTTTGAGGAACTGGGCAAGTCTCGTCGGCTTGTGCCAGTTTAGTCTTTTTAGACAGTAAGTATTCGAAAGCGCTTCTACGAATTATCCTGTCTTTGAAGGGGCTGAGCGCTAAACTATTTTTCCATGATAAAGCCGTCCAACAACAAGTTGTCCAGCATCAAGTACAGGAATCTAATTAGAGACTATGGAACAGCAGCCTAAAATCAACTTAATTTACATCGGTAGTATTGGTCATAGTGGGTCTACGCTACTAGAGTCTATGCTTGGCGCTCATTCTAAGATGACGACGACTGGTGAGATTCATATGTGGCCACATGAAATTTTGCAGGGGGGGGTCAAGCCCTGCATCTGTGGAGAGTCGATACTAGAGTGTCCTGTCTGGAGTGAAATGCGCAAGCGCGCCGATCCGCTGAATCAGCCTGAGCCTCAGATGCATTTGTTTAGAGAACAGTGGGATGCTGGGCACACGGTACGCCTCGATCGGCTAGGTGATTTTAGTAAGGGCGCGCTTCCTGCTGACGTTGCTAGGCAGATCAAAGTATATGGCCAGAATAACTACGAAGTGTTTAAAGCCTTCTTGGACATCATGCGAGAAAAGTATAGCCCAGAGCTGAACTGGGTAATTGATGCCTCTAAGGACCCCTATCGCCTGCTGTGGTTGGCGCGATCGCAGCGCTTTAATATCAAGGTTTTGCATGTGGTTAAAAAGCCGCCTTCGTTTGCGTATTCTATGGTCAAAAGGTTGCCTAAAGAATACGCTAACCTCGTCCACAGGCGTCTTTATGAAACCGCTAGGCAGTCACTGAAGTGGTCTATTGAAAACTATCTGATCACCAAAACCGCTCAGAACCATCTAGCCCCGGATGATTATAAGCTGGTCAACTACGAAGATCTTGCCTCTGACCCGATGGGAACCTTCGAGAAAATTTGTGCCGCGATTGGTTGTGAGTTTGAAGCAGAGGCCGTTACTAACTTCCGTCAGGGTAGCCAGCACACGATTGCTGGTAATCCAATGCGCTATGAAGGAAAAGGCATTGTACTAGACGAAAAGTGGAAAACTAAGTTACCTAGCTACCTACGGGTTACTTCAGAGGTGCTGACGGCTATGAATCGCTCAGTTTATGGCTACTAGCAAATCGAATATGATCGGACATCTATTTGACAGGTTTGTTGCCTGTTGCTCAGCGAAGAGGTAAAGCGTGAATCAAGGACAGCGGATATCGTCAGTGAATTCTCCGATAGAGGCGCTCAAGACCGACCCGGATTCAGCTTTAGGATGGGTTGCAATCATTACGCTCTCAGGGCTGACGGCGATTGGAATTGCGCTGGGGCTAGGTCAAGTGCTGGCGATCGCATTCACGGTAGGTTCGGTAGGCGTTGGGCTCCTACTGTATTTTCGCTGTCCGCTGATGTACGTCAGCTTTACCTGGTGGCTGTGGTTCATAATATCGGTCGTTCGCCGGATATCTGATTTTACGGGTGGCTATACTGAGCCTAGTCCTTTCCTACTGGCTCCATTTCTAGTCACTACCATTACAGGTATTGCTTTTGGTCAGACTATTTTCAAAATGCTGCGACAGGGGTCATTTCCCTTTTTACTGACCTTTGTTGGGCTATTTTACGCGCTGCTGATTGGGCTCGCCCAAGGGCTAGATCCAGTCTCTATTGTCAAATCTCTATTGGGATGGGTATCTCCTCCCTTGATGGGATTCTACTTGTTTACTCGTTGGCGAGACTATCCAAGCTATCGCAATGTTATTCAAAAGACCTTTGTGTGGGCTGTCTTGGTCATGGGTTGCTATGGAATATTTCAATACCTGACTGCCCCCGAGTGGGATCTGTTCTGGCTTACTAAATCAGGCTTTACCAGTGCAGGTCGGCCCGAGCCGATGGGGTTTAGAATTTGGAGCACGCTAAACTCTCCAGGACCCTTTGGCAACATCATGAAGTCGTGCTTGCTGGTGCTATTTAGTGTCCGTAGCGGGATTCTCATTCCTAGCTTGATCACAGGCTACTTAGCATTTTTGCTGTCGCTGATCCGTTCCGCTTGGGGTGGTTGGTTTGTAGGCGTGTTGGTTCTTCTTGTTTCGATGAAGTCCAAGCATCAGATGCAAATATTCGTCATGATCTTGGTCTTTGGGGCAGCTATCTTTTCTTTGGCAACCATTGACTCTTTTTCGGCGATTGGCGATCGCGTTGAATCTATTGGTAGCTTGGAAGATGATGGTAGCGCAAATGTTCGGCTTAGAACCTTTGCCTCACTAATCAACTCCGCGTTGACAAGCTTTGTCGGGAAGGGAATAGGCGATAGACACTACGACTGGGGAATATTCATCTTTTTGTTTAACCTCGGTTGGATTGGCACGGTTTTCTATGCAGGTGGCCTACTGATGCTAGTCTTCAAACTGTTTGCAGGAAACGAAGGTCGAGATGATAAATTTATTGCTGTAGCGCGCGCAGTTGTGTTTAGCACTATTATCCAGCTTCCGTTTGGTAGCGTCGTCATTGATAGTTCTGGTTTGATGCTCTGGGTGATGCTGGGTCTGGGCATTGCTGGAAAGAAATACTATCGCGAACAACGGTTGCATGCTTTCTCTTCTGACACTTCGTCGTCTAAGACCGTTCCGTTCAGCACTCTGCCATTTAATAGTTAAGGAACGGCCTTTTTGTTTTTTTATAGTTTTGCTTAGCCAGTTTTACTTCGCTACTTATCTTTACAGTTGTTTTCAATGGAGAGATGACTCCCGATGAAAGTTCTTATAATCAGTCATCCTTGTGTTACGCCTATCAATCAGCAGTTCTATGCTGAAGTTGAGAAGCAAACAGGATGGGAAATCACGATTGTCGTCCCTTCTAATTGGGAAAGCGAATACGGTGGTAAGGCGATAGTGCCAGAACGCTGGCCAGAGTATTCCGGGAAACTGTTAACGCTTGCTACCTGGATGTCTGGAAATATTCCGCTTCATCTCTACCGTTCGGGTTTTACAAAGCTGCTGAAGGAGATCAATCCAGATGCTATCTATGTCAATCACGAGCCCTATGGTGTTGCTACTGCTCAGATATATCTAGCGAATGCTTTGAGTGTTAGAAAGCCGATTGGTTTCTTCACCTGGCAGAATATTCTCAAACAGTATCCTTTCCCTTTCCAACAACTACAGCGTTTTGTGTTTGACCGTAGTGATTTTGCTTTTTCAGGATCGCAGAGCGCTCGAGAAATTCTGAAGGAGAAGGGATACAATGGTTTTTGTGAATTGCTACCAGGAGCCATCGATCCAGCAATATATTTTCCTCGCCCTGAAGCTGATGAGCTAAAGGCAAGCCTGAAAGTAAGTGAGAATGAGGTCTTGATTGGTTACATGGGCCGGATTGTCGAAGAGAAAGGCTTTCGGACGCTTGCCCAAGCTTTGAATCAGATTAAATCGTTCGCCTGGCGGCTGGTGGTGGTGGGTGCTGGAGACTACCAGCCTGAGTTTTCTGGTCAGATAGATAGATTTGGGCTAAGCGATCGCGTTGATTACCTTGGCTACGTACCTCATCCTGAAGCACCAACTTACTTAAGTGCTTTCGATATTCTGGTTATTCCTTCGGAAACACGCGCTAACTGGAAGGAACAATTTGGTCGAGTGATTATTGAATCAATGGCCTGTCTGACACCGGTAGTCGGCTCAAACTCAGGTGAAATTCCTAACCTGATCGGTGCAACCAAAGGTGGGCTAGTGTTTGAGGAAGGGAACGCTGATGCATTAGCTAGACAGCTGAGTGCATTGGTGAGCGATCCTAACTTACGACAGCAGATAGCTGAGCAGGGCAGGCAGACTGTTTTAGCACAATATAATACAGGTGCGATCGCCCGACGGTTTATTAACGAGATCGACCGAGTCACTTAGCCGCTATGGTCACTCTAGAAAATCTCTGGAGACTGACCGGCAAGTTTTTGTTTTTCCAAATCGTTATCCCTACTAATACGCTAATCATTCTGGAAAACAGGATGATTAGCCGCAGAAACTCCAATCAATTGTTCCTGATAGTTTATTTCGATACTTTTCCGTCATGACTTAAAAGATCTAGATATTTACACTCTCTTCATTTTCAGACGAATAAGGTTAACATTGTCATGTTCGAGCTTGAACAATGCTTTCAGAGTTCTTAGCTGTGTCATTCGGCTGTTAACTGTTCACTCTAAAGCGATAGTCTCGCACTGAAAATCCGCTCTTTTAAGCTGACTTAATGTTGTTACCTATTCATTTAAGACAAGTTACTGAAGATGAGCCGCTCGATTTGTAGCGATGAACAGCTGTCGCTCCATTTCGTTACTTCATTTATAGATATGGCCTTTACTAGAAAGGCTTTCTCGATCTGCCATCGATGCTGCCTCTGGATCTTTCCGGTGGATGCACGTAGAAGGTGCTAATTAAACAGATGACAAACTAGATACTACTCTGAAACCAAACTAGTGTTTTGCTAGTCAAGTATGAAGGTCTCTTTAAACAATGTAAGTTTACTGATGCCTAGCTGTATCTACTGTGGGACATAGATGCCCTGGATGTATCTGTGAATTTCTGTCAAGCCCTTCAGTCCACCTTTTCAGCAGCAGCCTCGACTTATTTCATCTTTGAACCCGACTTATTTTCCTTTTTTTAGTGAAGACGGGAGTTGTCTTTGTAAAGAGATGAAGAAAGCTAGCTTGTTACGAGCCCAAGAGTTACAGTTTTGAGCTTTGTGACGCTTGAACTTAACCCCGGTGCAGGACGACCAAAGCTAGTTCTCACTGAGAACGTCAGCTATCTGTTTATTTTTGCAGCGTTCACGGAATGAGTACAAAAAAGTACTGGGACGGCACCTTGTAAAGCTGTCGATGCTGGTGCTGTTACTGATTCCCTCGTGAGTGCTGCTGTAATTACTCACCATTTATTTCACCAACTGATAACCTTTTTTGGAAACTTTATGAGCACTCAAATTTCAACAATGCTAGAAGCCTCCTCCGATTTTTTGAACGGAACCACTGGCGCTCAAGATTGGGGTGATGGTGTCACAATAGCGGCCCAATCTAAAGATGGCTCTGATGCACAAATCAGCTATCGCCGAGATGGAGGACTAGGGATTGTCGGTGGCTATGACAATCAGTTGGACTACGACGCCGTGCGAGGGACTAGCGAACAGTTCGAGATCGATTTTAATGGCGACGTTCAAGAGGTCAGTTTGACATTAGATCGACTTGAACAGACTGACGCTCAGTCTGTTGGCGGCTGGAAAGCCTTTTCTGCTGAAGGCGATTTGGTCGCAAGTGGTCAGCTTGATCCCTCAACAGCAACGCCGTCTGGTTCTGACAGCTATCGGTTCGCGATCGCGGTAGATGCACCCTTTGAGCGGATGACAATTTCCGCTGCTACCGATGGGACAAATGCTAGCGCGGCTAATTTCAGTTTAGAGAATGTAACTTACACCCGAGCGAATCAAGTTATGAATAATGTCTTGCCTATCGAAGCTGACGCCTTGACTACCCTAATGGCAAAGGACGCTGTGCGTAAAGATGAGGGGAGTCGCTTGGTTTGGGCAGATGGTGTTGAGATCACCGGGTACAGCGCTGATAATACCGATGCTACGCTCAAAAAAAGCGCGGGTGGGCTGTCTGTTCAAGGAGGGCGCTATGGCAACCAAATAGATTTCGACGAAACTCTAGGCAAAAGTGAAGGGTTGAACCTTGATTTTGGTGGAGCAGTTCGTCAGCTGAGTGTTGTGCTTGGCCGGATGGAATTAGATGACGGTGAAGGGTTACCGGAAACTGGTTTGTGGCGAGCTTATGGGGCTGACGGCAGCCAAATCGCATCGGGTAATCTAGACCCGACTGCTGCTGAAGATTTGGGTAATAGCAATTACAAATTTGTGATCGCAGCTGAAAAAGACATTGCAAGAGTGTCTATAGAGGCAACTGCTTATGGTAATAGCAGTGCAGTTCAAGACAATAGTTCAGATAACAACTCAGACTTCACGCTTCAAAGTGTGACCTATTCGAGAGCTGGTGAAGGCGAGATGCCGACTCCGCCATTTATCAGTCCTCCTAATGACTTAGATGGTGAGACTGGGGGAGATGGTGAGACTGGGGGAGATGGTGAGACCGGTGGCGACGTAGTGGTTGTTGATAACAAACCAATCGCAGCAAATGACAGTATCACTGTCAATGAAGATACGTCTACTGTCATTTCAGTCACGGATCTTCTGGGTAACGATACCGTAGGCGACGCACCTTTAGATGTTTCTGTTGCTTCGAGAAGCGCTCAGGGCGGCTCGATTGCTAACCAACCAGATGGAACATATCTATATACCCCTGCACCAAATTTCTTCGGTTCAGATAGTTTTCGTTACAGTATTTCCGACAAAGATGGCGATACGAGTCGTGCCACCGTTCAAGTCACGGTCGATCCTGTCAATGACCGTCCAGAAGCAATAGGTGGTTATGCTACTACGACTGCTGGAGTGAGCGTTGATATACCCCTAGAGAATGACTTCGGTGGCGACGGACCTAGTCGAGGGGCAATCGAAGTCGGCTCTGTGTCTGATGGCACAGTCAGTGTGAATACTCGAGGCACGGCTACAGATCCTACGGACGACTTAATTACCTATGTTCCTAATCCTGGTTTCAGTGGCGTTGAGCGTGTTCGCTACACCATTGCTGATGCTGATGGTGATACCAGTACGGCGACCGTTGTAGTGGTCGTAGAGGAAGCAGAGGTTGCAAACAATTTGCCTAAGGCTGTAGGCGATCGCATCACTGTGGACGCAGGGGCTTCGATTGTTATCACCGCAGACGCACTGCTTGATAACGATAGTCTAGGAGATGCTCCAACAGTTGTTACTACGGTTTCCGAGTCAAGTGCTGAGGGCGGTACAGTCACACCAGGCCGGAATGGTAGCTATACCTATTCTCCAGAGTCAGGCTTTAGCGGTAGCGATAGCTTCCGCTATACCATTACTGATGCAGACGGTGATACTAGCGGGGCAAAAGTCGATGTCAAAGTGAATTCGGTAGAGCAACCTGTTGTTCCGCCAATGGAACCTAGAAATCGAGTTAATCTAACAGCTTCGCCCAACTATCTAGACGGGACTACTCTGCCTCAGCGGTGGGGCAGTGAGGTTCGCATTTCGGCTGCTGGCTTCGATGGTCGAGCTGCGAGGGTATCTTACTATGAGCAGAAGAGTGATAAGGGCTTTGGAATTGTCAGTAGTAAAGATCGTGGTAAGCAGATCGACTTCTTCCAAGACAAAGGTAGCGAGAAGCTAACACTAGCCTTTGACACGCTAGTTAGCAATGCGGTACTGACTGTTGGCATGATGGGTGTCAACGAAGACAACACCGGATATGACGAAACAGGCAAGTGGACAGCCTTAGACGCGAATGGACGCGCTGTGGATACTGGTTTGATTGGACCTGATCAAAGTCTCTTGGGAGACGGTGTACGAGCACCTAATACCTATGGCCAGTACCCGATCGAAATCGATGCTCGCTCGCCCTTTGCGGAACTGGTGATTGAAGCAACTGCCTTCGGCCATGGCAAAGGCGGGCCAACACAGCAGAGCTATGGAGAGAACAATTCTGACTTTGATGTTACAGCTATTAGCTTCGATATAGTTCCAGGAACAGAAGGTGGTTTCTAATAACCTGATGCATTCTGTTGTTTATTAGCGCTAAACAGAACGATATAAGCAAAAAGCGGTGTTAGTATCTAGGTGCTGATACCGCTTTTCTTAGTTGATAGCTGTGACATTACAGTGCTCTATAGCTTTTGTCACTCGACTAAGGTACAGCTTTCAGCCTGAAAGCTTTATGTCGCAATAGGTTGAGTGACGCGCCTGTCCCGAATGCATCCGGGACAGGCTATATGAGTATGCATCTGGGAACCACTATATTGACAAAATCTTCCAGCTTTCAAAAGCTGTTTAGCAGCATTTTAGCAGGTGTAGGAAGCTGTATTCACAATCATCCTTTTCGATAATTTCATGCAACAAAGTCCGTCTGAGGATAGCTTGTCCATCTTCAGAATTTGTTTCTTTCATTGTTCCTAATTGATATCTTTCTTTTTGGAAAGTCTTCACTAGTCAGCGTAGGTCACTTCCAGTACCTCCAGTCGAAGATTCGTGTCTTAGACAGCCCTAAGTTGTATTCCCGAGTTCTGAAATATATAGCTCTCGGCAATAGAGAAAGCCACGCCTGCGGATAGCGCCAGCTGCTGCGCGATGCTTCCAGCCGTTGCTGTACCCAAGCAAAGTGACAAATCCTATAGTCGTCTAACAGCGATAGATTAGTCTAAGCTTACTGACTTTCCACTGCTTTCTAAGTCCACTGGTAACTACTCAGGCTTAATATTTCATGAAAGAAAGGGTGGTGACAGGCCAAACGACGATAGTGTTTGAGCATCACTAGGCCGATTAAGGATTGACTGTTTTGAGTAAAGCCGCGCCAAAACTCACCATCAGCCGCGATGAGATCAAAGCAGTCTACGCCGCAGGCGAAGCGGCAGTGATAGAGCTAGTGGAAGGGTTAACGGCGCAACACTTAGCGTTAGTCGAAAAGCTGTTGAAACAACAGATAGCGCTAGAGGCGCGGATCAAGGCGCTCGAAGATAAGCAAACGAAGAACAGCCGCAACAGCAGTAAGCCGCCGTCGGGCGATGGCTTCGGGAAGCGAACGAAAAGCTTGCGCAAAAAGAGTCAACGCCCCAGCGGTGGCCAGAAAGGCCATCCTGGCAGCACCTTGGAATGGTGCGAACAAGTCGATGAGGTAGTGCACCACCGGGTGGGCGAATGCCAGCAGTGCGGCGCATCCCTGCGAGCCACCGCTGCCACCAGCTATGACAAGAGGCAAGTTCACGAACTACCGTCGTTGTCGTTGCGAGTGATAGAACACCAAGCAGAAGTCAAGTGCTGCGGTGCTTGTGCAACGCTCAGCCGAGGTCGGTTTCCGGCTGATGTGACCAGCCGAGTGCAATACAGTCGTGGTGTGAAAGGCTTGATGGTGTACCTGATGGATGCGCAGCTGTTACCCTCGGATAGAGTCCGTGAAGTGCTCTGTGAGGTGTTTGGTTGCGAGGTTTCAGAAGGTACGTTGTACAACGCGAGAGCCAAGTGCTTTGACGAACTGGCTGCGGTAGAGCAACACATCAAGACCGAGCTTGAAGCATCGCAGGTGCTTCATTGCGATGAAACCGGGCTGCGCGTCAACGGCAAACTATGGTGGTTGCACGTTGCTTCAACCGCTGCGCTCACTTACTACTTTGTGCATCCGAAGCGAGGGTGTGAGGCGATAGATGAGAGGGGGGTGCTGACGAACTTCGACGGCGTGGGTGTACACGACGGCTGGCAGAGCTACTTCAGCTACGACTGTGCTCACAGCCTGTGCAATGCGCATCATCTGCGTGAACTACGCTTCATCGTTGAACGCTACGAGCAACCCTGGGCACAGCAGATGATGACCCTGCTGTGCGAGATTAAGGCACAAGTAGACGAGGCGAAAGCAGCGGGCAAAGCCGCCTTAAGTACTCGCCAACTACATGAGTTTGAGGAACGCTATCAAACCATACTGATGGCAGGCTTTAAGGCCAATCCACCGCCGCCGATAGATGAGCGTGCGCCGAAAAAAAGAGGTCGCCGAAAACAATCGCCTGCGAAGAACTTACTCGACCGGCTAGAAAGACATGACACCGCTGTATTGGCGTTCATGCTCGATTTTCGGGTGCCTTTTGACAACAACCAGGCAGAGCGCGATGTGCGGATGATGAAGCTCAAACAGAAGATTTCTGGGTGCTTTCGCGCTGCCACCGGCAGTCGTATGTTCTGTCGCATTCGGGGCTATATCTCGACGATGAGAAAGCAGAAACAACCTTTGCTCAAAGCACTGACAGATACCTTCATCGCAAAGCCTACATTTCCGCTACTTCAACCTGAGTAGTTACGTCCACTGGCAGCACCGTGTCTGTCTCTTTAAGGGCAACTGCTGGACGTTAGCTGAAGTACTTGTCTTTGAGGTAGGTCTCAACCCGCTGGCGTTCGGCGTCTGAAAGTGCCTCGTCGTAGATCAAAATTTCTGCAACGTCCATATCCACATAGGGTGAGCTGTCAATCTCAGCGCCAATGACCAAACCTTGTCCATTGGCAACGTCTGTGTTGTAGCGATGGGTTTGTGAATCGATCAAACTGCCGTTTTTATAATGGTTCATCACGCCATTGTTGTACACAACTTCTTGAATTAACCAGCCGCTGCCAGCAGCCGCTGCCTCACTGTCGAAGTCGTTGATACCGCCCCAACCTTGCACCGAAAGCATGCCATCAGGATCCACGACTGCACCAAAGGCTTTGTTATTTCTGTAGTTCCCATATGTAACGCCACCATAGCCAAGACCATCGTATCTGCTTACTAGGAATAGACTGCGGTCAGCGTTACCACTGGGTAAGCCACTGAGTCCTGAAGATCGAGTTAATTTGTCTCCATTCCCATCAAACTCAATCACATCATGACCATTAAGCGCCCCAGCCAATAGTTTTGGATTGCCAGCACCAGCCACGTCGTTGCCCAAACCCGATAGATCAGTCCAGCCAGTGACCAGATCGCCATCGGTTTCTACCCCTCTGTCCGCATCCAAATGCACCACCAACCCACTGACAGGTATAGGCGACGATGTACTAGTCTTGGTATAGTTTGCAGTGACCGTTTGATCAGTATCAGGGACAGAGAGGCTCTGCTCGAAAGAGTTAGGCGCATTGCCGTAAGACCAGTCCTTGAAGGTATAAACGTCTTCACCTACAGAGACTATTTTAGGGACGCTGACGGTATGCTCGAAGTTGATAGCTGAGTCGTAAACGAACGGTCCGGTCCTGGGTAGCTCGTCAAGGGTAAAGGTGATGCCGCCTGGGACGTTGGAGTTGAAAGTTAGATCAACTTTCTCTGGTCGGATGTCAATACTGTCGGTGCTGGAGAGGCCGTCGGCGTCAGTCACTGTCAGCGTAATTCTATAGCCTGTATTTGAGAAGAAAGTGTGCCCAGATGTTGGCACTTCAAAACTTAGCGATCTACCAGCAACGCTATCGATTTCGGGATGAGTGTGTTCGTTATGGATAAATTCAACTGTCCAGCTGTAGTTGTTATTAGCTGTAGTACTGTCTGCATCACTACCTATTCCGCTAATGTTGATGGTGTCACCTGCTCTAAACAAAGTGTTGTCACTTGGCATAAGAATGGTTGCTGCTGGCGCACTGCCTACCAAGATGTTGATAGGCGCAGAGAGCGTATTGTTCGTTGAGTCAGAAACGGCTAGTGAAGCGCTGTAAGTGCCGTTCACAACATACTCGTGGGTAGTCTCAGATTCGGTAGTCGTTTTTGTGTTGCCGTCACCAAAGTCCCAGAAGTAGCTGAGAGGATCGCTTTCGGCATCGGTCGCGATCGCAGAGAAATTTACGCTCAGCGGTGATGTTCCACTAGTAGGCGTTGTTTCTACTTGCTCAATAACAGGAGCCTGGTTGCTATCGTTGTAGATGATTCGGTTGAGGGTACCACTGTAGAGATCTGTGTAGTAAAGCGCACCGTCTATACCCACTTCCAAGTCAGTGATACCGCCTGCGTTATCGACAAAGGCGACTTCTTCTAGAAAGTCAAAGTCGCCTGTGACGTTACCTAATTCGTCAAACGTCAAATAGCGCAGCCAACCCTTAGCAAAATCACCGTAGAAGTAAACTTCATCGTAAGTTTTTGGAAACAGATCCCCTCTATAGAGGTTGCCACCGACGATAGAGCGACTGCCTGCGTTGTTTGTTTCACCGAAGGTCCCATGCTGATAGCTAAAGATTGGCGGTGAGTAGTTCGTTGGTATTGGTAGATTGGGATTACAGTTTGGACCCTCGCAGTTGTTCCAGCCGAAGTTGGCTCCGGCGCTGCCTAGATGCAAATCTTCCCAAGATGCATCTGGACCAAAATCGACATTGCCGCCAACTTCACCGATAAAGTAGCGGTTGCTAGGGATATCCCATCGTGCTCGAAAGGGGTTGCGAAGACCTAGTGCCCAAATTTCATCTAGATTTCCGCCAATACCATCTACGAAAGGATTGTCGTCAGGGATTAGAGCGTCGTTGTCACCACCAACAATCCAGCCTGCCGCAGGTGGGTTAGAAGGGTCGATCCGAATGACTTTCCCTGCCGTCAAGGTTAGGTCTTGAGCATCGCTAGCCCTATCAAACTTATCGCCAATGGCAAGATAAAGATAGCTGTCTGGTCCAAAGTCAAGCCCTCCGCCCTGATGAAATCTGCTGCTCTGCGCGGTGTACGGTAGGCTGTCTTGCCAGATAATTAGTTCTTCTTCGAGATGCGCATGATCCAAGTCATGTACGAATCGCGAGACAATACCTCTTTCTAGCGCAGAGTTGTAGTAGTGGACATAGAAAAAGTTGTTCGTTGCAAAGTTAGGATCTAGCGTGATATCAAGCAGTCCTTTTTCGCCCTCAGTGAAGACGTTGGGTATCTGTAGGTAGAGACCTGCTTTAGGAACGGTGGCACCAGGGTCAGTGATGTTGATTCTGCCATCTTTCTGACCAACTAACATGCGCCCATCCGGTAAAGTCTCGATGGCGATGGGCTGGTTTATGTCTGCTAGAACGAACTCACGCTGAAAGTTAGAATCAGCTTGATCGATGGCCAAATCGTACTTCTCTGTTAGGTAAGTTTCGATCTCTTGGCGTTCGGAGTTTAGCAGCGCTCGATCATAGATAATTACCTCGGCTATGTCCATTTTGATTTGAGGTGCGCCATCGATCTCAGCGCCAATCACCAATCCTTCATCACTGCTGCTGACATCGGTCTCATAAGTTTTGGCTTCAGTGTCGATTAGTATGCCGCTTTTGTAGTGCGTCAGAATCCCTGATCCAAAAACTGCCGACTGGCTTAGCCATCCTTGCCCAACGCCTGGTACATCACTGCGAACGTCGTCCGGGTTGCCCCAGCCTTGCACTGCCAAATCGCCAGTACGGTCAACGACTAGTCCAAATGCTTGATTAGACTCATTGTCTCCATAGGTCACACCACCGTTGCCACTACTGTTGTAGCTAGCAACGATAAAGACGCTTCGATCTGCATCGCCACTCGGTAGGTTGTTTAGTGCTTGCGATCGCACTAGCTGATCATCTCTACCATCAAACCGAATAACATCGTGACCGTTGAGTTCACCGGAGACAACCTGAGGATCTCCAAAAGCTAAGAGATTATTTTGAGAAGCAGATTGGTCCTCCCAATGGGTCACTTTCCCGTCATTTGTAGTAGATACTCCAGCTCCTCCCTCTAGATGTAAAACCAGGCCGTCTTGAGACAGCGCTAAGATTGTATTAGATTCGGATGTTGCTTTAGACGAAAGCTCTAGAGTTGTCTCTACTTCACCTGTTGTAACTTCCAAGTTCCAGTTTCCACCCAGTACACTATCTCTTGTGGCGTCGTCGGACGCGGCGATGTCGGCACCTGTTATCTCTGAGAGCGCTTCTAGCAACGTACTGTCTTGTTCTCCAGCGGCTATGTCACAGCCATAGAGCAGGATATCAGCTTGGTCAGTCAAGACTTCCTTAAAGTTGAACAGGTCGTCTCTATAGTTCTCCAAAGTATCTATATTTAGTTCTGATGACCCAATCTGAACATTTCCAGAACTTCCATGAGAAACAATATGAATGCTAGAAACGTTAATATAGGCTGCTAGCGCTTCGTTAATTTGCGCAATGCCATCTTTCTCAGACTTCAGCAAAACAATATTGGCATCTGTCGAGATCCTAGAAACAATGTCTTGATAGTTTTCAACGCCTGCGTCGATAAATACAAGGCTGTTGGATGTTTGTTGCTGTATATCAAGAATAGCTCTGTCGGCAACCAAGCTAGCCGCTGAGCTCTGACGAATTTCAGTCGCTGATAATAATTGCTCTGTAGAGAGCGGATCGCTGAAAGTTAGCATAGGAGTATATGCGTCTGCGTGTAATGACGCAGACAAAATATCTTTGGACATTCGTCGACAGCTTTTCAACAGAGTCCTGTGTCTGTTGAAGCAATAGCCTCTGAGCTACCTGTGTCATAGCTAATAGATGAGCGAAGCTTAGAAGTGCGAATCTTTATGATTGTTCTAATCAAAGGCTCAACTACTTGAAAGCAACAATCCAACAGCCATCCCGTTTATAGATACTGCAAGTATTGACACGTAGAGACTTTAATGAACAGAACGCAACTTTTGAGTCGTCTAGGTGCCGTGGTAGCGCAAGTCTATGTGCATAACTGGCTTCTTATCGCCTGCTCTAAGCCGATTGAGAAACTAGAGAGATTCAGTGCTTGATATCAGGGTGAGCATCCACTATTAGTCTTTCGTTTCGATCTCTCCTCTGAGGGAGGGAGATAGTATGATGCGCTGCAAGCGTAGTGTACGTATTACCGACTGTAAGAGATGCTGGTTGCGAATCGTGCTTACCGGAGCTTTACAGATTCAATATAATTTGATGAATAGCAGGTCCGAATCTTTAGAACTTATGGACTAGCTGCTATGTGCGCAGTGATTTGATAGCCAGTGCGAACACCAAGACAGTGCCAATGCTAATTGACTAACAAGAAATGCTTTTCACAAGTCGAAAGGATTGTCAGTTAATAGGGTTGAATGTGGCTGTTCTTGTGAATCTGTTCGATCTAGCGAACACAAAGTTACGAACACAAAGTTGTGATCACAAAATTGACAGTGAAGGGATGTTTAGATAGCACGAGCTAATTTATGTGGCAGCAATACCCCCTTCACACAAGCCAATCCTGGCCGATAAAGTGAAAGTATTGAAAAATATAGGCTTCACACGCCTAGCGAGATCGTTTATGGATGAAGTCCGATCATTTTTTTTGACACATATTATTACTGATACTTTGTTTTTTATTAGAAACAGAACGATTTGACAGGATGATTGACAGATATTATTCCTGATAAACTATTTGAATCCTTGCGCTTCATCAGCTTAAACATTTCGATGCTCACACTTCCTTTATCTTGGCTGAATCAGGTTAGTATCTTCATGTTCGGACTTGAACAGGTCTTGTATCCTCTGGCTGTGTCGTGCAGTTTCAAACATCTATACAAAAGACTGTAATCTTGTACTGAAAATCTGTGTCTTTGAAGGTAGCCGTGTAGCAGTTGATTGTTACATGGTAGTCATTTGCATAACACTGGTCACTGAAGACGACTTGCTCGATACATAGTATTGATTGCCGCTAATTCATTTGTGGCTGTAGCTTGTGTCAAAGATTCTCTACTAATCTGCCATCGACGTATTCCTTGAAGCCCTCCAGTGAATATACGTAGAAGTTGCTATGAATCATGCAACAGCCCAACTAATGCAGCGTCAAATGGATAAAGCTATCCGAACAGTGCAGGTTTGCTAGTTCTACGCTTGTCTGGTTTGATTGCGAGAATACGCTGACAGCTATAGCTGTGCCTGTGTCTCTTAAAAGTAGAAGTTCAGCATAAACGCTTTAGTTTTTGCAGACCTCTCGCATAGCTGCTTTCGCTGGTCTCGCTACGCTTTCTCTATGATCATGCTTTGTAATCATGACGCCGCTAGTCAGTATGTCCGAGCGATTGATACCTGGTGTTTCTGCTAGCTAGTCCGATTACTACGAGATAAGGACGATCTTGGCATTTTCTGAAAGCTCTTGCTTTGCTATTTCTATTTTTCTCTGCGCAACTAGTGCCAGTGTGGACTGGCATGAGTTTTTTTGGATGCTCGCTATCGATATTGACCCTAATGCATTCTCTCTTTGGCGCTTGTGTACGAATCTCATGCTTGCGCACTAATCAGTCGGAAAACATTCATTGCATCAATTGATAACCTTTTTTGGAAATTCTATGAGTACGCAACTTTCTACAATAAATGCAGATGAATGGCGAGATCTGCAAGAAACAGGCCGCTGGGAGGCATACGATGCTGAGGATAATAGCATAGCTAGTGGTGAGCTTGACCCTCTTGCTGGTGAAAGCTTAGGTGGTAGCAACTATAAGTTTGAAATCTCGCCTGGTAAAGAGATTGCCAGACTCCAAATATCTGCTACAGCCTATGCTAACGGCATCGGTACTGATAGGCCGAACAAACTCTGACTTCAACTTGCAAAGCGTTACATACTCGCGCATTGCCCTCGTAGAGGCACCAGAGCCACCGAGCGAGCCTACCAACGATCTGCCTAGCGCAGACGATGATACCGCTTCAACAGAAATGAATCAGGAGATTAGTATCGACGTCTTGGGCAACGACAGCTTTGGCGGTGACGGTCCTGGTGTCGGTCAAGTGTCAGTAGGCAAGGCCATGCACGGTCAAGTCAGCGTCAGGAAAGTAGGTACACGCAAGTAATCCGCTTGACGACCTAATTCGATACATTCCGGACAACGACTTCATCGGTAGAGACAGTTTTACCTATACCATTGCTGATGCAAATGGCGATAAGAGTACAGCTACAGTCAGCGTCGAAGTGACTAGCCCAACAGTTGTTACTCCACCGCCAGTAACTCCACCACCAGTAACTGATAACAAACCAATTGCCGCTGACGATACTGTTAGCACCAACGAAGACAAGTCGCTAGTGCTAGCAGAATCCGCCCTATTGAGTAATGACGATCTAGGCGATGTACCCACAGCAGTTACTTTCGTCGCAGATGACAGCAGCCAGAGCGGCAAGATCATCAAGAATGGCAACGGCACCTATACTTATACGCCTAGAATCAACTTCTCTGGTCAAGACAGCTTCAGATACACTATCAAGGATTCTGATGGTGATACTAGTAGTGCTAGTGTCAACGTCAATGTCAGCTCGGCCAACGACTTGCCTACAGCCGTGGATGACAGCGCCGCCGTAGATGCTGGTACTGGTATTAACATCAATGTATTGAGTAACGATAGCTTTGGCGGCGATGGTCCTGGCGGAGCGATTACTGTTGGCGCAGCCGATCATGGAAAAGTAAGGATTAGAAACAAGGGAACAGCTACTCCGAGTGATGATGTCATTCGCTATGTCGCAGATGCAAACTTTGGTGGTGTAGACTCCTTTGAGTACACCATCACAGATGCGAATGGCGACAAAAGCAGTGCCACTGTGAGAGTTGACGTTGCTCCGTCTGAAGTTTCACCACCGCCTATCAATCCCGGCAGTCAGCGCATTGATCTTGCTGCGGCAGAAAGTTTTGTCAAACCAAATCAGTCATCGCCTCTTTGGGGCGATCGCGTACGTCTTTCCGCAATAGGTCTAGACGGTGCCCGTGCGAATGTTGTCTATGACACGCAGTTCGCTGACCATGGTTTCGGCATCTCTAGTGCTGGCGATCGATGGGATCAAATCGATTTCTATGCGAAAAATGGCGAGCTGAGCGCCGTCAGTGAGAAGCTGAAGCTAGAGTTCGATACCTTAGTCGACAATGTCACCCTGACAGTAGGAATGATGGGTTTGAATGAAGGCAGAAACGGGTATGACGAGACTGGTAAATGGACAGCTTATAATGCCAACGGTAGAAAAGTTGCTGACGGTCTGCTAAGCCCTGAACTCAGCACGTTAGGTGAAGATGTCAAAGTTAGAAAAAGCTATGGCTCATATCCGATTGAAATCGAGACATCACAGCCCTTTGCTAAGCTAGTGATAGAAGCAACTGGTTTTGGTAACGGACAAGGGAGTCCAATTGAGAAAAGCTACGGCGAAAACAACTCCGACTTCAACCTCATGGGTGTTAGCTTCGAGACCGTTCCTAATACTCAGGGCGGCTTCTAATCGCTGCTATAGTTAGCATCCGCCTTCAGTCTAAAGAAGCTCTGCCTTGAGAGAGTCTCAAGACAGGGTTTTTGATATGGCGCACGTCGCTTTACTCGCAGTTCATGGCAGCCTCGGCGCTAGTCGAGGCTGTGAAAAGGGCCGGTAAAGGCCGCACTTGCGGTCTTTAGACTCTATGCCTGAAGGTATCTAATGAGGAAGTTGTCGAGGTTGAGCTCTTGGGTGATGCCGTCAGCAGCGGCGATGCGATCGCCCCTAAACCTGACGGCTATCACATTTTCCCAGCCAGTCCCGTCCAGCACCGCCGTCTGGAACCTGTCTAGCGTCGTCGCTGGTCCAAAGCTCTGAGTAATTTCACCGCCTCCTGCCATCGTGCCAATGACAGTAAAGCCGGCATTCAGGTCGCCGTTGAAGTGGAGACCGCTAGTGTAGTCAAAGCCTTCAAAGCTAAACGCAGAGCCATCTTCTCGAGCGAGCGTGAAGTTGATTTGTGGGCCGTTGCCGCCAACATTGTGCTGCGTTAAGAACTGAGGCATGCCGGGCTGATGAAAGTGAGGGCCTGTGCCACCCGTATCAGTCGCATCAAAGACAAAGCCTTTTTCGATCGCCCTACGTGGCCTGCCCTCGACTAGCCCCAGCGTGTAGTCACTTAGGTTTAGCAGATAGTCGACCACTTCTACCGTCACCGTTGCGCTACTGGTATCACCATCGGTATCGGTGATGATGTAGTCAAAACTATCCTCTCCAACAAACCCTGTGGCTGGCGTGTAGGTATAGGTACCGTCAGCATTATCAACGATAGTGCCGCCATTGACGCTATCAGTATCTATAGCGGTAATGGTTGTTGGAGTATCACCTAGTCCGTCGTTGTTTAGAAGATTAGATTCAACAAGCACTATTGCTGTATCTTTTTCAGTGGCCACTGTATCTGCGACTGCTGTTGGTAGGTTATCAACTTCAGTGACGTTGATAATGACAGTCGCTGTGCTCGCATCGCCATCGATATCGATGATGCTGTAGTTGAAGCTATCTAAACCTACAAATCCAGCTGCGGGCGTGTAGGTATAGGTGCCGTTACCATTATCGACGATGGTACCGCCGTTGACGGTAGCAGTCTCTACAGTGGAGATGACTGTTGGAATATCGCCAAACTCATCGTTAGCTAATAGATTTGCTTCGTTCAGAACAATAGCAGTGTCTTCGTTGGTAACTGCGTTATCGTCAACTGCTGTCGGTTGATTGTCGCTGGTACCGAAGTATTTGCCTTGAAGATAGGTTTCTACTTGCTGTCGTTCAGTTTCAGAGAGAGCTCGATCGTAGATCAGTAGTGCAGCAACTTCCATGTCGACAAAGGGTGTCCCATCGAGTTCTGCACCGATCACCAAGCCATTTCCATTAGCAACGTCAGTAGCGTAAGTGTGCGTGCGGGTGTCGATCAAGCTACCGTCTTTGTAGTGCGTGAGCGTTTCGCCATCATGTATGACTTCCTGTAGCAGCCAACCTGCACCAGTACCAGCAACGTTACTGTCAAAATCATTCGCGCCACCCCAGCCTTGAACCATCAACGTACCATCGTCGTGCGCGATCGCACCGAAGGCCTGATTCCTCCGATTATCACCGTAGGCAGCACCGCCGAAACCGTTGCCATTGTATTTAGTTACCAAAAACAGACTGCGCTCTGCGTTGCCTTCGGGCAAACCGTTGAGAGCCAGGACTCTGGCTAGTTTGTCCTGTGTTCCATCAAGCTTAATTACGCTGTGGCCGTTGAGTGCGCCTGCTTCGAGTGTAGGATCGCCAAAGCTCATCAGATTGTTGCCGAGGCCCGACTGGTCTGCCCAGTCAGTCACAACGCCACTACTATCCGTAGTTACTCCGACGTCGCTATCTAGATGAACGACCAGTCCATCGACGAGAAGATTACTATCCGTCACATTCACTGTGATGCTAGCTGTGCTAGTGTCGCCGTCCGCATCCGTGATGGTATAGGCGAAGCTATCTTGACCAACGAAACCTGCGTTCGGCGCGTAATCGATGGTGTCGTCAGTAGGATCGTCTGGCGTGCCGCCGTCATTGACAGATGCATTTCCATTGTCAGCTGCGGTACTTAGTGCGATCGCACTAAGCCCAGGACCATCAGTCCCAAAGCTGTCGTCGGTCAGCACATTGATATTGACAGCACCGTTAATATCAACAGTAGCTGTACCATCAGCCGCTACTGGCTGGCCATCAACAGTACCAAAGTACTTGTTTTGGAGGTAGGCCTCTACCTGCTGCCGCTCTTCATCGGAAAGGGCTCGATCGTAGATTAAGACCTCCGCAATATCCATGTCGACATAGGGCGAACCGTCTAGTTCAGAACCAATAACTAACCCTTCGCCATCAGCGACTTCTGTTCTGTATGTGTGCGTCTGCGAGTCAATCAGAACGCCATCTTTGTAGTGGTTCAAGATGCCATTGCTATGTAAAGCTTCTTGGATCAACCAGCCACTGCCCGTTCCGGCAATTCCGCTATCGAAATCGTTGACGCCGCCCCAGCCTTGAACGCTTAAGGTGCCGTCTCTATCAACAATTGTTCCAAAAGCGCGGTTTCTCCGATTGTCGCCGTAGCTGACGCCGCCAAAGCCAAAGCCGTCATACTTCGCGACGACAAACAGACTGCGGTCCGCATTTTCAGTAGGCAAGCCGCTGAGACCTAAGGAACGACTGAGCTTGTCACCAGCTCCGTCCAGTGAAATAACGTCGTGGCCATTAAGTGCATTCGTCACTAGCGTGGGGTCACCCAGTCCTACAACATCATTGCCTAGCTCGGACTGATCGCTCCAGCTGGTCACAACGCCGTTAGCATCCGTGCTTACGCCATTACTCGCATCTAAGTGAACCACCAAGCCACCTAGGGGAAGAGTGTTGCTATCGTTTTCAAAGACAGCAACTGACACTGTTGACTCACTCATGTCACCATCGGCATCGGTAATCATATAGCCAAAGGTATCGGTTCCGATGAAGCCTGCGGCAGGTGTGTAGGTGTAGGTACCATCGGCATTGTCGACAATCGCGCCGCCGCTGACGCTAGCGGTATCGACAGCGGTGATGACTGTAGGTGTATTGCCTAAGCTATCGTTGCTCAATAGACTGGCCGCTGTAAGGACAACTAGTGTGTCTACAACAGTGCTAGCGGTATCGACAGCTGCAACTGGCTGACGATCTATCTCAGTGACATCAATAGTGACCGGCGCTGTGCTGGTATCACCATCGGCATCAGTGATGGTGTAGTTAAAGGTATCTTGACCAAAGAACTCGGCAGCGGGCGTGTAAGTGTAAGTGCCATCTCCGTTGTCGACGATAGTGCCGCCGTTAGCGCTATTAACATCAACATTAGTGATAGTAGTCGGAGCATCGCCTAAGTCATCGTTACTTAAGAGATCTACTGCTGCCAGCGTGAGCGCAGACTCCTCACTGGTAGTTACTGTATCTGCAACTGCTGATGGCTGGTTATCTATGATTGCTGTCACCTCCACAGTGACCGTTGCCATACTGGTATCCCCATCTGCATCAGTGACGGTGTAGTTGAAGCTGTCTTGCCCCACAAAGTCTTGTGCAGGTGTATAAGTAAGGGTGCCATCGCCGTTGTCACTGATAATGCCGTTGTTGGCCGTGGTCGAGTCAACCTGGGTAAGTGTGGTTGGACCGTTGCCGGGGCTATCGTTACTGAGTAAAGCCGCCTTGCTTAATAACAGCGGAGCGTCTTGGTCTGTTGTCGCTATATCAGCTGTGGCTACGGGCTGAAGTCCTCTGATGACGAAGTTGTCGAGGTTGAGTTCCTGGGTGATGTTTTCGGTAACAGCGATGCGATCGCCTACAACCCTAACAGTCGTCACATTCAGCCAGCCGGCCCCTTCTAGAACCGCTGTCTGGAATATATCTGCTGCAGCTGCTGGTCCGAAGCTCTGAGTAACTTCGCCACCGTCAGCTAGCGTGCCAGTGACGGTAAAGCCACCATTTAGCTCACCGTTGAAGTGAAGACCGCTGGTATAGTCGAAGCGCTCAAAGCTAAACGCAGAGCCATCTTCTCTAGCGAGCGTTAAGTTGATTTGCTGACCGTTGCCGCCGACGTTGTGCTGTGTCAAGAACTGAGGCATGCCCGCCTGATGAAAGTGAGGAGCTGGTCCACCCACATCAGTTGCATCGAAGACAAAGCCATTTTCGATTGCCTTGAGCGGCTTGCCGTTAGCGAGTTCGAGCGTATAGTCATCCAGATTTAGTAGATATTCGACTACCTCGACCGACACGGTCGCGCTACTGGTGTCGCCATCAGCATCGGTAATGGTGTACTCGAAGGTATCTTGCCCGACGAATCCAGCAGCAGGTGTGTAGGTATAGATGCCATCAGCATTGTCGACAATCGTACCGCCGTTGACGCTATCGCTATCGACAGTTGTAATTGTCGTTGGAACGTCCCCTAGCTCATCGTTGTTCAGCAAAGCCGTCTGGCTCAAGATGATAGCCGCACCCGTGCTAGTAATCGCGCTGTCGTTAGCTGCAACTGGTAGGCTATCAGGTGCGCTCACCTCCACCGTCACAGTCGCGCTACTAGTGTCACCATCAACATCGGTAATGGTGTAGTCGAAGGTATCTTGTCCGAAGAATCCAGCAGCAGGTGTGTAGGTATAGGTGCCATTAGCATTATCGACAATCGTACCGCCGTTGATGCTAGCGCTATCGACAGCGGTAATGACCGTCGGGGTATCCCCTAGCTCGTCGTTACTTAACAGGTTTGCTTCTGTAAGGACTACTGACGCATCTACAGCAGTACTAGCAGTGTCAGAAACAGCTGTGGGCCGGCTATCTGTAAAACCAAAATATTTACCCTGTAAGTAGCTCTCAACCTTCTCCCTCTCCGTTTCGGAGAGCGCTCGATCATAAATAATGATCTCTGCTACGTCCATATCCACGAAGGGATCGCCGTCAATTTCTGAACCGATAATCAGGCCTCTTCCATCCACGACTCTGGTGTTGTAAGTGTGGTTTCGAGTGTCAATCAACAGGCCATCTTTGTAGTGGCTTAGCGTGCCATTTTCATGCACGATTTCCTGTAGTAGCCACCCTTCTCCGGTGCCAGCGATATCACTATCAAAGTCGTTGCCGCCGCTCCAGCCTTGTACTACCAGCGTTCCATCTTGATCAACCACAGCGCCGAATGCTCGGTTTTTGCGGCTGTCACCGTAGGTAACGCCCCCTGTGCCGTTGCTGTTATACTTGGCGACGACAAACACACTTCTATTGGCATCACCTTCGGGCAAGCCGTTGAGCGCTAGCGTCCTAGATAGCTGATCGCCATCACCATCTAGCTTGATTACGTTGTGACCGTTGAGCGCACCTGTGACTAATGTCGGATCGCCAAAGGCTACTAGGTTGTTGCCAGCGGCGGATAGATCAGTCCATTCTGTAACAGTGCCATTGCCGGTAGTGTTCACGCCTTGATCCGCATCTAGGTGTAGAACCAAGCCGTTCCCGGGTAGCGGTGCTTCGCTCTTCGCATAGTTTGCGATAACCGTCTGGTTAGTGTCAGGAACAGAAAGCGTCTGTTCCAAAGAGTTGAGCGAATCACCGTAAGACCAGTCTCGGAAAGTATAGATTTCTCCGCCTAAAGAGATGAGTTCAGGGGCGCTGATAGTGTGCTCGAAACCGATGGCCGTATCATAGACAAACGGTCCAGTTCTAGGTAGCTCGTCTAGGGTGAAGGTAATGCCGCCCGGAACATTAGAACTGAATGTCAAGTCGACTTTCTCTGGCAGAATATCGATGCTATCTGTGCTAGAGAGTCCATCGGTATCAGTCACCTCTAGCGTAATTCTGTATCCTGTGTTCGAGGAAAAATCGTGTCCAGACTTAGGAACCTCGAAGCTTAGTGATGTTCCGTTAATGCTATCGATTTCAGGATGCTCATGATTGTTGTGGATAAATTCAATCGTCCAATCGTAGCTGCTCTGAGTAAGCGTACTATCTGCGTCGCTGCCTATTCCTTCTATGCTGATGGTGTCACCAGCTCTAAATAGAAGGCCGTTAGCTGGCGTCAGAGATAGTTGCTGTCGGAACGCTTCCTACGGTGATATCGATGGGTGCGGAGAGCGTGTTGTTTGTATAGTCGGAAACGGCTAGTGAAGCGCTGTAAGGACCGTTTTCGATGTATTCGTGAGTGATATTTGGCGTTTCGCTTGTGGCTGTGTTCCCGTCGCCGAAGTCCCAGAAATAGCTGAGAGGATCGTTTTCAGCGTCAGTTGCGATCGCAGAAAACGTCACAGTTAGCGGTGATGTGCCACTGATTGGGGTGGCTTCTACCTGTTCGATAGTAGGGGCCTGGTTACCGGTGTTGTAAACAATCCGATTGAGGGTACCACTGTAGAGATCTGTATAGTAAAGTGCGCCGTCTATGCCCACTTCCAAGTCGGTGATGCCACCTGCATTGTCAACTAAGTCAACGTCCTCTAGAAAGTCGAAGTCGCCTGTGACGTTACCTGATTCATCAAACGTTAGATAGCGCAGCCAGCCCTTAGCGAAGTCACCGTAGAAGTAAACCTCATTGTATGTTTCTGGAAACAGACTTCCTCTGTAAATATTGCCCCCAACAATGGCGCGACTGCCCGCATTGTTCGTTTCGCCTAAGCTACCGTGTTGATAGCTGAAAATTGGTGGCGAGTAGTTTTCTGGTATTGGTAGATTGGGGTTACAGTTTGGCCCTTCACAGACCGGCCACCCGAAGTTAACACCAGCGCTACCTAGATGCAAATCTTCCCAAGACGCATCTGGGCCAAAATCGACATTGCTACCGACTTCTCCGATGAAGTAACGGTTACTCTCTATATCCCACCGCGAGCGGAAAGGATTACGCAGTCCTACTGCCCAAATCTCGTCTAGATTACCACCAGCACCGTCTACAAACGGATTGTCGTCAGGAATCAGTACATCGTTGTTACCGCCGACGACCCAGCCTACCGCAGGCGGGTTAGAAGGATCGATTCGAATGATTTTTCCTGCCGTCACTGTCAAATTCTGCGAATCGCTAGGTCTGTCCCACTTATCTCCAATGGTCAAATAGAGATAGCCATCTGGACCAAAATCGAGGCCGCCCCCCTGATGAAAAGCTGTTTTTTGGTTAGAAGTCAGCGTGCTATCTTGCCACACAATAAATTCTTCTTCGATGTGTGCATGATCAACATCGTGTACGAACCGGGAAATGATGCTCCTATCGAGCGCAGAATTGTAGTAATGGACGTAGAAGAAGCTGTTGGTGGCAAAGTTAGGATCTAGCGTGATGTCTAGTAGTCCCATTTCGCCGTCCGTCTGAACGTTGGGTATTTTTAGATAAGGGATCGCCTTGGGAACAGGTGCTTTAGGGTCGGTGAGGTTGATTGTGCCATCTTTTTCGGCGACAAACATGCGGCCATCAGGTAGCGATTCGATGGCAATTGGCTGACCCATGTTGGCTAGAACAAACTCTCGTTGGAACCTAGGAGTAGCTTCGGCAACGGCTAGGTTGTATTTCTCCGCTAGGTAAGTTTCAACAGCTTGGCGTTCGGAGTCTAGCAGCGCCCGCTCATAGATGATTACTTCCGCGATGTCCATCGTTAGCTGAGGGGCACCGTCGATCTCCGCGCCAATCACCAGACCTTCGCCAGCGTCGCTAATATCCGTTTCGTAAGTTTTAGCGGCGGTGTCGATCAACGTGCCACTCTTATAGTGAGTTAGAATGCCCGATCCGAAAACTGCCGACTGCGTGAGCCAGCCTTGCCCAACACCTGGAACATTGCTCCGTATGTCTTCGCTGTTCTTCCACGCCTGCACCGCCAAATTACCAGTGCGGTCAACGACTAGTCCGAAGGCCTGATTAGTTTCATCGTCTCCGTAAGTAACGCCACCATTTCCATTGCTGCTGTAATTAGCAACAACAAAGACGCTTCGATCCGCATTCCCCCCTGGTAGGTTGTTCAGTGCTAGCGATCGCACGAACTTATCCCCTCGACCATCAAACCGAACAACATCGTGACCATTGAGCTCGCCAGAGACAACCTCAGGATTTCCAAAGGCCAATAGGTTGTTTTGAGAAGTAGACTGATCTTCCCAAACAGATACAGCGCCGTCGCTACCGACAGTGACCCCATTACCCGCTTCCAAATGTAGGACAATTCCGTTTTGAGGTAGCGATAGTACAGAGCTAAAGCTAGCCATCGCCTGTAACGACAGCGAAATATCTGTTTCGATGGTACCAGTGCTGATCTCGAGATTCCAATCTCCTCCTAGGATGCTGCTGCCAGTGAGATCGTTAGAGGCTGCTATATCAGCGCCGGTAAGTTCAGCGAGAGAATTTATCAGTTTGTTGCCGTCGGTCGTGGCTGCAAGATTGCAGCCATATAGAAGAATATCAGCGTCGTCTGCCAAGACATCGTTCCATCCTGTTAGCTCATCGCGATAGCTTGGCAAGGTGTCGAGACTGAGTTCTGTCGAACCTAGCTGTAGTCTTCCTGAACTACCATGAGAGAAGATTTGAAGACTAGAAAGGGTAGCGTATTCCGCTATGGTTTCACTAATTTGAGCGATGCCATCTTTGTCAGGATCGAACAGCACCACTCTGCCATCAGTAGAAGATAGATCAGAGACCAACTGCTGAAAATTTTCGATGGTTGTATCGACGAACAAGAGCGCACTTGGCTCTAGTTGGTGCTGGCCGAAAAGGGCTTGATTTGACTCGGGAAGGTATGAAGATCCGAGAGGCAAAGGCTGCTCGTCGTATGTGCCTGATATATCTAGATAGGATGACATCGTGACCTGATTTGCTAAGGAACAGAATTGTAATCGTGCGTAAAACTATGCGTCAGCTACATGCGTTAGTTGAGCGCTAAGAATCTATTTCAATGGTGGGAATTGTTTACTCCGATACTTTCTCAACCCACAGGCATTGATATAAAGAAATAGCTGAAAAAGATTTGATAGGGACAGTCGCTAAGAAATCATCAAAAACTCACAATATTCAAGGCAGAATAGGCCTTTAATGCATGTAGTGGACTACATACGTAGAAACCTATAAAGAGAGACTTACAAGGAGATCTTCTATCACTGTGAAGTAGAGCAATAGCAAATCGTCGTAAGTCATCGTTTCATCGGGAAATACCGACGGCGATGAGTGCCGATAGAGACTAGACTATCGGTACATTTGGAGTTTGTATAAAGTTGGTGCTAAGCTGCTGCTCTATTACCGACACAAATTGAAGGACCAATACAGAGATATCGGCTCATTACCCTGCTGTGTTGAAGCTATCTTGTTCAGATTGCCTCAGCTCATTTGTTTAACGAAAGATGGGTTAGCAGCCGAGGGTACCTATACGACTTATGGATGTTTAGCTGAGACAGATGCACGACTTTCAAAGAGATACACAATCACTAGGTATCAGAGCCTACGTGGATGAACAAGATCCGTGTATGAAAGAACTTGGACAATATGCCAGTGAGGCACGGTAGATATGCGCACATGTACCCAGCATACAGGCGTTCCCATTGAAACAAGCAGTCTGTGCTTAATGTTTTTATAAGAACTTTACAAGCGGACTGTAGTTTGATAAAAGTGTGTTCCCACCACGGCGGAAGCATCCACTCAGCTCGATGAGTATTGACCAGGCAATACTCATCGATAGAATTAGAAGGCTAGCGAATCGTAGTCGCACAAGTTTTGATAGTTAGAATGAGATTTGATTAAAGTCTCGTTTATACCTGAGTTGGACACGAGTTGTTAGATCTGAGTTTTCAATAAACCGTTCTAGTAGATGCTGGTTAGTTTGCCGCGTTTGTAGAAGCCTAAAAAGGAAAATTGTCATATCGGTGTCACGTTACTGATAGAGATGCCGCTTATCTAAATTCGGGGCGTTCACAGACGCACTCTCGAGAAAGCCACTGCCATCAAAATTTTCAGCAATCGTCACACGACTTTTAGAGGCCTTCATAGCAGTAACGTTATTGCCCATCGCGACAGGGCTTATCAGTACTATCCAAAATTGCGATCGCCCCTTGAACCTATTTGTCAGTGCTGTAGTAGCTATCTCTGGCTAAGCGGCGATCGCTCTTGGGTTAGGGCGCTTCGGATTACCCATAGAGTCGGCGAATTTTCCTACACTCTAAGCAGCTTTTCTATTTGAACCTCTCTTTCTTTCTAGACTATTACTAGGAATAGCCAAGCTCTTCGAGAAGCGGGCCAGAATAGTACTTAAACAGGCTTTTGATGAAAGGGTCGAGCTTTTTCTTACCGACGCCAATACGAGAAGCGTAGAACAAAGCCTCGCTATTGCCAGCAGCCTGTCTTCTTTTCTCCGTGAGTGCGCTCTTGTAAGTTCCTTGCTCTAGAAGTGACGGCTCCCAGGGTTCATTCAAGAATTTACAGACTTCTTTCATAGTAGATTCAGGTGTTAATATTAGATCTTCATATTTGATCTCGGTGTACTGATCTGGTGATACGCTACGACCGAAAGCTTGGCCTGCTCTGACGCTTGTTCCCCAGCGTTTGGTTGCACTCAATCCTCGTCGGTATCCCCATCTATCCATACTGGAAGCGACGACGTCTCTACCGTCGCGGATCATATGAATCACCTGGCAATCTGGGAAGAGCGTATTGATGAAATCTAGCTTGAGGACATAGATAGGTGTTTTATCACCCCAACGCGATTTACCTTGCTTTTCGGCGGCCTCTGTTTTGAATCCGTCAAACAGATCTCTGATTTTTTCGTGCCAGTACTCTTTTTCGAAAGGATAGTCTTTCATAAGCCGCCACTTTGAGCCGACGATGCCTTCTAAGCACGAGAGAAAGTGGGTTTCTTCTCCACAGTATATGTTCGGGTGAGCGTTTATTAGCGAGCGCATCAAGGTCGTTCCCGACCGCTCACTACCGACTATGAAGATAGGTCTATCAGCCATTGTCAATTCCTCAGCTTGGTTTTTAGTACTCTTTCGATACATCCATAGGCAATGCGCTCGAAGAGCTTTCTAAAGGGTAAAGTATAGATTATCCACTGAAGACTATGGGGAAGTCGCAGGCGACTCTATACACATACGAAACGTACATACAAAACCTAATTCTGATTCACAATTGCAGTTTGTCTGGAGGCTGTTCGTATTTTTACTGAATCTTTAAGCTTTAGTCTTGAAACCAGAAATAATTAGTAATTGTTTCTGATAAGTCCTTGGCAGGCTGTATCACTAAAAATTAGATCATCTAAATTAAATTGGTTTGAACTAAATCACTCGAAAAGTAGAACCCAACTAATAGCAGATAGAAAATAAGTGCGAGAAACTTATGAAACGTCTGAAACACCCTAAAGCAGTAGTTAGCCTGATCTTGCTGGCAACTTTCGCTTTCGCAGCAATGGTAACGCTCTCTTTCTTTGTCGAACCGGCTTCTATCAAGCTAGGTGCTCAGTTTGAGGCCGTACCGATCGAGATCGCAGACTATGACATTAACGATATTGGTGTAACTGACGTCAACCAAGATGGAAATTTAGATATTTTCACGACTAATCATAGTGCCCGACAGAGTCTTCTGGTCGGTGATGGCGCTGGCGGTTTTGTTGATATGTTTGCTGACAGCGGATTGAGTCAAGATAGACAGTTTCCTAGACTGGAAAATTCTGCGCAATCACCCGAGATGAACGCACCAGGGCTTTATATCTACAGGCAGCGAAATCTTCTCCATATCATAGCTGAAGATACTGAAGCGTTTGAGAACGTAAGCGGTGCTATTGAACTTTCGGCTACTGTGAAGGTGACACAACAATCGCAGGCTGTTGTCAAGATTGAAAAAACAGCATTGCCGTCGGGTATAACGAAGAGCCAGGTGCAGTTCGATTTGAGTCCTGGTGGCTATCTAGAACTCGAGTCAAAAGAGAGCAATTCCAAGAAGTTAGTGGTTGAGATTCCTCATAAAGTTCAGATTGATGAGAGCCTGCCACTGACGGCAATCTTTGTCGGGCAAGACGCGCTGACACCCGATTCTCACCGCTTTGAGCTGATGTGGCGCGATCGCCATAGTATGTCCTGGTCTGATGTCAATAACGATGGTCAGAACGACGTCTTTATTGGCAGAGGTGGCATCCACGGAAAGATGCGTTTGTACCCAGAACAGTACTATGACGAGCTCTTCGTCAACCAAAAGAACTCGTTCGAAGACCGGA
The DNA here is from genome assembly GCA_963793495.1 of uncultured cyanobacterium. GTDB lineage: Bacteria > Cyanobacteriota > Cyanobacteriia > Phormidesmidales > Phormidesmidaceae > Phormidesmis. Next base: position 122,260 of record CAWCAI010000013.1, on the reverse strand, counting down.
TTCTTCGGTTCAATCTGCTTAAAGATGATTGTTCAGCCCGACAGTCAGCTTGGGTGGATTTTGATAACGACGGGAGGCTTGATATTTTCAATTCCTGCGGTCGAAACGCTTCCGATAACATAGAGCGTCCCCATCAGCTCTTCCGTCAACTGCCGGATGGAACCTTCGAGGATGTTGCTAGATCTGTAGGTCTGGATTTGCCGAGAGCAGGCGAATTCATCTGGTTTGATGCCGACAGCGACAATCTTCCAGATGTTGTAGCCACCCAAGACAAGAATCTCACCATCTATCACAACCAGGGCGATACCTTTACTGCTGAACCGTTGGGAAAGTTTGCCGACCACAAGAACAAACAGTTCAGCGTTGTTGATTTTGACCAAAATGGTAACTCGGACATCTATATAGCAGGCAAGGCCAAAAGCTATCTGCTACAGAGAAAAGACAATGGTTCCTATCAGCTAGAAGACCCACAGAAAATAGGTCTGCCAGAATATAGCCTCTGTGCCAACTGGGTGGACTACGACAACGACGGCTACAGCGATTTGCATGCGGTTCCAGGCGGGCTATATCGCCAGCAGCCTGACCATACCTTCAAGCGTGTTCAGTTGCTCTCTAATGAGGCTGCTGTTGTTAGAGAGCACCTCTCTAGGTTGGTCAATTGGCAGCGGATGAAGCAGCAGAAGGCTCGCTGCTCGTGGCTTGATTATAATAACGATGGCTTTCGAGATTTGCTATTGGCACAACGCCAGGATGCACCACTCGATCGGCTGATAAATCGCTTCAGAGGGCGAGATCCGAGCGACCCATGGCAGGTGCGTCTTTTCAAAAATAAAGGTAAGAGTAAGCGCTCTGAATCCCACTGGCTGTCGCTAGTGCTTAAGGGCTCGGCGGGTAATCCTGAGGCAATTGGTGCTTCTATTTCACTAGAGACGCCAGATGGCACTCAAATGCAGCTAGTCGGTAGCTCAGAGGGTGCTTTCTTTTCCCAAGGACACTATCGAGTGTATTTTGGTTTGGGAACACGCGACCGAGCGGATGCAATTACGGTAACGTGGCCAAGTGGTAAATCGCAAGTTCTACGTGATGTTGCGGCTGATCGGAAAATCACCATCGAGCAACTTGCCTCTGCGTCTAGTACTTGATTCTTGGACAAGAAAGTAAATGAGTATGTTAGAAAGCTCTAATCGTTCACCATCAGATTCTTGGGCAAAGCCCGTTACCTGGCAAAGCCTGCCCTATCTAGCTAAGCGCACAGCGGGTATGGACAGAGACAAGTATCGAACCAAGCAGCGTCCGCTGACGGTAAGTCGGCTGTGGTCTACCCTATTTCCAAATCTGAGTCGGCCTATTTTCTTGATTGGGGCAGCTCGTTCGGGGACGACTTTTCTAGGTGAGTGCTTGGCTGAGGTGCCTGAGCTGTCTTATCATTTTGAGCCAGTGGCAACCAAAGCTGCCGCTAGATGTGTCTACGAAGGGCTCTGGAGCGATGTAAAGGCTAAATGGTTTTATCGGGCGGTGTATGCGTGGCTAATGAGACTTCATGCTGATGGTGATTTGCGCTTTGTCGAAAAGACGCCTCGGAACTGCTGTATCATTCCTTTCTTGAGCGAAGCTTTCCCAGATGCTCAGTTTATTCATATCATTCGCGATGGTCGTGATGCAGCGCTCTCGCTTAGTAAGAAGCCATGGCTAGCGGCACGAGCTGTTGACTCTGGAAAGTATGAGCCGGGCGGCTATCCTTATGGACCCTATGCTCAGTTCTGGGTTGAACCAGAACGACGCGATGAATTTGAATCAACCAGTGATGTCCATCGCTGTATTTGGGCCTGGCAAAGGTTTACAGAAGACGCGATCGCAGCTACTAAAACCTTCTCTTCAGAAAAGCTGCTGGAGGTTCGATATGAATCTTTCGGCACGGATCCAACCGGTGAAGCAAATCAGATTCTCGACTTCTTAGGAATTAGAAACTCCCAGTCTCGTCAGCTGTTTGAAACGGCTATATCAACCTTCAATCCTGGCTCGATTGAGCAGTGGAAGCGACAGCTAGACGAACAGCAGCTATCTGAAATATATGGAGAGTCAGGAGAGCTATTGCAACAGCTGAACTACGTGTAGCGTCAGCCGCCCAGATTATTGACATGCTCCCCGCGCTAAAGCGACAGGGATTCTCCGGCTAGAAGCACAAACTAAGTTGCATTTCGAACGGCTGGCTTAGCAAAGCAGTCGCGCTGCCAGGGAACCCGGACTGACATGCGTTCTTTGCTCGTTTAGAGTCGTGGGCTAAATCAAGCCCCGACTTGTCGATATTTTTAGCGGCGTTCTCGTCTCTGTCATGCTCAGCGCCACAACTTACGCAGCGCACTGAGCGCACTGAGAGATCCAACTTGCCCCACTTGAAGCCACAATCAGAGCAAACCTGGCTGGTAGGCTCCCATCGGCTGATGATAGATACGGTTCTATCTTTGTACTGAAGTGCTTTCGCTTCCAACATCGAACGGAACATAGCCCACCCTTGCTCGCTAATGGCCCTACTCAACTTGCGATTCTTCAGCATTCCAGACACATTGAGATCTTCAAGCGATACCGTTTGGTTCTCACGGATTAGCTTAGTGGTCGTCTTGTGCAGGAAGTCTTTCCGAATGTTGGCAATCTGATTGTTGAGCTTAGCGATTTTGAGTCGAGTCGCTTCACGGCGAACAGAGCCTTTAACTTGGCGGGCTAGTTTGCGCTGAAAGCGTTTCACTTTGCGAATCAGCAGCTTGTAGTTAGGGGCGTTGACATCGCCGCCTTCACTCAAGAAAGCAAACGTCTTAATCCCCAAATCTACGCCCACTGAAGCCTGCAAAGGCTCGACGTCAATCTGTCCCACCTCTACAACAAAACTCACTGAGTATTCACCAGCGGTGTGCTTGATTAGCGTCACGCTTGACGGCTCAGAAGGTAGCGGCCTAGACCACTTCACCTTGAGCCAACCAATCTTGGCTAGATACAGTCGGTTGTTCTTTAACTTGAAAGCGTTTTTGTTGTACCGCGCCGACTGCCGCCCCGTTCGCCGCTTAAATCTAGGAAAGCCAGCTTTCTTGCCTTTCCGTTTGCCGCTGCGCGACTCAAAGAAGTTCTTGAAAGCAACGCCTAGATCTCGAACTGACTGTTGCAACGGCACTGCCGACACTTCAGACAACCAAGCCCGCTCAGCAGTTAACTTAGCCGCCTTGATTACCATTGCCTGCAACTGACTGTTGCTAGGCCATTTCTGGCCCTCAGCAGTTGCCTTGACTACAGCCAGCGCATCGTTCCAAACAACACGGTTACAACCAAACTGCCTTGCGGCATTGGTCTGCTGTCGAGATTGAGGGTAGACACGGTAGCTGTAGCGGGCTTTCATGACTTGTGCTAAGTTGGTTGTACCAATACTAACACATTTGGATGAAAACACAATGCAATCCTTAAGGCGAGAGAGGCACAGTGTCTCAAGCTTGCAACTACATTTGGTCTGCGTGGTTAAATACCGTAGGTCTGTGTTTAATGACGAAGGAATTAAAAACATTGAGACCACGTTTAATACAGTGGGGGAGAAGATGGGATTTGAGATTAGAGAATTCAACGCGGAAGCCAATCACATTCATGCGCTGATTGAGTATCCGCCTAAGCTAGCAGTGTCTAAGTTGGTGAATCATTTGAAAGGCGCGTCTAGTAGAAACTACCGCTCAGCCGGGTTCAAGTGTCCGTCTGATAAAGCTTTGTGGTCTCCCAGTTACTTTGTGATGAGTGTAGGCGGTGCGCCTATTGAAGTGCTGAGGCAGTACATTGAAGCTCAGGCTAGACCCGAAGCTCACTGATTGTTCGCTACACTCACCCGAGAGACGCGAGACTACATCCCCGCCCTAAAGGGAACCGGGCTTTGCTTCTTTCTCTCAGACTCTCTTAATTCTGGTAAGTTCCCAACACACTATCGATCCACATAAAACTAGCTAGCGTACGAGTATATCCGACGCTAGCTATGCAGGTTATTCAGACGATGATTTTAGAATTCAGGCTTTGTGTCGCAAGGTAGGCTGATCAATTTTTGACCAGAAATTTCTCGATAGATGTTTGGATCAAGCTAGAGAAGCGATCAAACGAATATCCCTTAACCACGGTCTCACGTCCTCTTTCTGCCATCTCAGCTCGCAGATTGGGGTTGCCTAATAGCTCAATGCATCCTTCGATTAGTTCAGATTCAGTAGCGGCCACCCATAGAGATTCTTTGTGCTTGAGATTGTCGTATCCATATTGAGCGTGATCTGTGATGACGGCTGTACGTTGGTAAAACAGCGTCTCTAGTACTTTAATTTTGGTACCACCACCTTCAAATAATGGCGCTACTGTGAAGGCAGCTTTTTGATACTCTTCTGCCAAATCGTCAACAAAACCAACGATCTCAACGTTCGGGATTTGGCTAAATCTGTTTTCTACTGCTTTCCAGTTTCCAGATCCTACAATTCGTAGGGTGGCCGTTTCTACCGCCGCGTTGATCTTCGGCCAACAGTTCAAAATAAAGCGCTCTACGCCTTCCGCGTTTACCCTGTGAGCGTAGCTGCCTACGAACAATACGGTTTTGGACGACCGATTCTCCTCAAAAGCCTCCGAGCTGCTGACGTTGAATGTATAGGGAATGTTCGGCAGGATGGATTTAGACGGGTGGGAAATTTCTTGGGCATCGGCTTCGCTAGTCAGCCATACGTGGTCACAATGCGGCAATAGCTGTGCTGTGACTGATTGCGTCTGTCGGAAGTACGACTGGAAAAATAGCCGCTGGATCGGATTGAGTCCAGGTAGGTTCAGCCTAGATTTGTAGACCACATCGTCGCGATCGTCTATATCTAGGACGACAGGTGCTTTCTTGCTGTGGAGTGCGCCTGCTCGAACCGTTGGCCTGAGATAGCGCCCGATGACTAGGTCATAGTCGCTCTTGCTGTGGAGTTCTTCGAGCACCTGTTGAACGTTCTTGTCTGGCTCGTACATGAACTTTTTGGCCCCGAGCCTGATTGCGATCGCATCGACTCCGCCCGCGTTCAAAGGTCTCAAAAACCGCCAGAACCCTAATTCCGAACGCTCACCCGGCTTGATGATATAAAGTGCATTCGCTCCTGGAAAGAATGCCTTGAACTTTTCGTATTTCACATCACCTACTAGCAAAACATCGACATTGCCTAAAGTCTTGAGCGTGTTGAAGATAAGTGATGTTCGCTGACCCGCTCCGGTTATAGGCCTACAGGCGTAGGTTGGTGAGACTAGTAGAAAGTGGAGGGTATGCTCTGTGGGTATAGCCATGGTAGTTGCGTGGGCTTTCAACTTTGAAGCCGGTTGTTATCGGTTGCTAGAGTTGTTGGGTAGCAGCTGTCAGAGAGTAGTTGTCGCAATTAGAAGATGTATCGCCGCATAGATAGGATACCGAGCTAGGAAGATACTAGGTCATATAGTCCATACTCTTGTGTCAAAGCAGCATCCTGTTTTTTGGAGATGATAGTTTTTAATAGCTTTCTAACGTAGAACGAGATGAAAGCTTTAGGCGTTTGCCCATATCTTTTTAGCAATACGCCTTGCGACGCCCACATATTATCACCGTGGTTGGTGATGTATACGGCCCCTGGAAAAGGTAGCGGTGATAGGGAAAAGCCCTGCTGCTCAACAAATTTTTGAACATCTTGGTGATGTAAAAATCTCGGGTGTACGTCTTCGAGCGACGTTGTTTGAGCTATTTTTTCTAAAATATCAAACCTGACAATATGGGACGAGCCGCATTTTCCATAAAAACGTTCTGTGATGGGAAATAACTGCCCGCTACCCTCGAGATATTCAAATCCTTTGCTTATATACCAGCCTGGCTCAGTTTTGTGCTGGCTAATAAAGGTCGCCAGGCTATTTGAAACTAGATCATCTGCGTCCATTAGCATGACGTGGGAAGGCTGGTGCTGCTGTGAATGCAAAAGCCCGTTTAAGATCTTGCGGTGCTTGTCTCTTCTAGCTTCCCTCATAGGATGCTCTTCTTCGTAATTGATCGGCTTAGGAGCCGGAAAATCTACGCTTAAAAACTCAATCGCAGGATGCTGGAATTCAAGATCTGGCTGCTCGTGACAGACAACTAGCACTTTGAAGTCTGGACTAGTTTGGGCGCATAGCGACTTGAGCGTGCGCTCTAACAACTGACAGGTGTTCTCCCATGAATTAGACATCTTTGAACTTTTCAAGGGTACTAAAAATAAAAGCATTGCTTAACCTACAAGGTTAGGGTCTAAAAGGTTTGGTTCTGAACGATCGATCAGTTCTTCAACGATGGCTTTATTCGGTCTCGAGCTAGTTCCGTAGATTTTGTCTAGACCAAAGCATCTTAATATTTCCATGCTGCGGTCGATCTGGCCGGACGATAGTTCGTTCTTCCAAGTGTCGATAGGAGATTTTCCTAGAAGAATGTTGTTGTCTTTACCAGGTGTTCGACTAGGTCTACGTATCTTAGCTAGAATCTCTGGTGCTAGAGTACCTGAGCTTGAATAAGCTGATTGACTTCTGAAGAGGTAGTGAAAGAGGTTGCTGACTTCTTGTTCTGACTCATCAAAAAGGTTTTCGTAGAAAAGAATATAGACACTGCCTGAAGTCAGCTGCCGGAAGGGAACATAGTGAATAATGCTCCAAATTAGTATCTGTTTTTCTATGAAGTCGTCACCGACACGTTCAATGACTTCTTTAAAGGGAGCAAGGTGATCCTCTACTAATGCTGACTGTGACAAGAAAGCGCTAGGGTCTGTCATCCAGATTCCTCGTTTTCTTTTTTGCTTGGAAAGTGCCACCGCAAATGGATTTCGAATCACTAGGACGGATTTTACGTGCGGAAGGTTGCGATTAACCCAAGCAATAATGAGGTTCGCAAAGATATCTTTGATCAGTAGGCCTTTGTAGATCAATCGTCGGTTCAATGCATCTGGCCGTTCGTGGTAGAACTTGCCACTGAAAATTGACTCTAATATCTCGGTGCTGCGAGTGGTATCGTCCGCTCTAAGATAGTGATGTAACTGAAAGTCTTCTAGACCACTGACTAGTTCGGGATGAAATGGCTCAAACATTTCCCGGTAGTTACCCTGCCAGTTAATCAGATTCGAAACCCAGGTGGTGCCGCTGCGTCCATCACCTGCTAACCATATGACGTTCTTATAGTTACCTAGGTGGTAATTGGCTCTAATAGTCGCCCGCTTACCAAGCTGCTTGATTTTTGGTGATAGAGTCATCGTGGCAGTGCAGCTTGAGGACTGTTTAGAATCGATAGTCGCAACGTTTAGTCGCAACGTCTCTAGCCTATGTAAGGCGTGCTTATCACTGATAGCATATTACTCTTTATCCAAAAAGCTCAATATACAGGCTCGGTTTGTGAAAACTTTCTTTTATAAAGCCTATACTTCAATCTTTAATGAAGGTTAAGTATTTGCAGCGGCTTAAGATGGCTTAGCGCAGAAAATCTTAAACGAGTATGAGTGATGACCTTTATCGAGACCTCGTTGACAATGGAACCTGTAAGTAACGCATCTGCCTCTATTGTTTGTGTTGGCAATGCCTGGTTTCCTGACGCACCAGGTGGGTTAGACCGCTATGTTTATGAACTTGCCTATAGTCTAGCGACTAAAGATGACAGGGTTGAGCTTTGCGGCGTTGGCTTCCCAGATGAAGCAGCAAACTTTCCGGTAACGCTGACAAATTTAGCCGATCCGACGCGATCGCTATGGCAGCGGCTATGGCAGGTACGTGATCGCTACAAAAACCGTCATAGAAGCCTCAGAGAAAGTGACGCTATCAACCTACATTTTGCGCTGTATGGCTTGCCATTGCTGGGTCAGTTTTCCCGCAAGGTACCTGTAACCTGTCATTTTCACGGACCCTGGGCACTAGAAAGCGATAAAGAGGGATCTAGTAAGCTGGGAACAGCAGTTAAGCGTCAGATAGAGCAGCGAGTGTATCGCCGGTGCGATCGCTTTATCGTGTTGAGTAAAGCCTTTGGTCAAATTTTGCACGAACAGTATCAGGTACCTCAGCGTAAGATACATGTTATTCCAGGCGGGGTAAACACTGACCAGTTTCAGATAACGCTTGAGCGATCGCAAGCGCGTACTCAGTTGGATTGGCCTCAAGATCGGTTTGTCTTATTCACCCCTCGGCGTTTGGTCCATCGTATGGGACTAGACAACTTGCTGACGGCGCTAGCGGAACTGAAGAAAACGACGCCAGAGGTCTGGCTGGCGATCGCAGGTAAAGGACCATTGCGATCGCAGCTAGAAGAGCAAGTGCAGGCATTGGGTCTTGCAGACAGCGTTCGGTTTTTAGGCTTCTTGCCCGAGGCAGATCTACCTGTGGCGTATCAGGCTGCCGATCTGACGGTGATGCCTAGTCAATCCTTAGAGGGGTTTGGACTGGTTCTGCTAGAATCGCTCGCTTGCGGTACGCCCGCTGTCTGTACGCCAATTGGTGGGATGCCAGAAGTCCTGCGTGGCCTATCGCCTGAGCTGATCATGGAGAATGCAGATACTGACTCAATCATCCAGACTCTGCGGCAGACAATTTCTGGAGAGATTGATTTGCCAGATAGGACTGCGTGTCGTGACTACGCGACTGAAAACTTCAGCTGGCCTACTATCGCTCAAAAGGTGAGGGACGTTTTGCTAATGCCTGTTTCCTGAAGGCCGCTGCCATTTTAGTTTCATTTCCAACTTTGGCTACTGTAGCTTTGGCTACTTAGCTCTGCACCTTTTCAGTAGGTGAAACCGTTGATATACAAGGCTATAAGCGGCTAGCTAGCGTGCAGATGCATCCGATGCTAGCTATGTCTTCACTGTCGTAGTCGCTTTTGAGATTTGATAATTTCTGTGATAGATATCCTTCGATGAAAATCCTATTCCTAGATCAAAGCGGTACACCTGGTGGGGCTGAACTCTGTTTGCTAGATATTGCTAAGCCTTATCGTCACCAGTCGATGGTAGGGCTGCTGGCCGATGGGCCCTTTCGACAGCTGCTAGAGCAGCATCAAATTCCGGTGGCCGTCTTCACCACGCAAGCTATCGATGTTCGTAAGGAAAGTAGTCTGCTCGAAAGTCTCCGCAGTGTCGGTCAGCTATTGCCGTTGATACGGGCAGTGGCGAACACGGCTCGCAGTTATGATCTGATTTATGCTAATACTCCAAAAGCGCTTGTGGTAGGAGCGTTGGCTAGCCTATTGAGCCAACGTCCGCTGGTGTACCACCTGCACGATATCATTTCGTCCGACCACTTCAGCCGAGTTAATCGGACGGTGCTAGTGACATTAGCGAACCGAATGGCCAAGTTGGTCATTGCCAATTCTCTGGCGAGTCAGACGGCTTTTGTCGCTGCGGGTGGGCGATCGCAGCTTTGCCGGGTGGTTTACAACGGATTTGACAGTTGTCAGTATGCGATCGCTCCCTCAGATATTGATCGGCTGCAAGCCGATCTACAGTTAACTGACGGCTTTTGGATCGGTCATTTTAGCCGCCTTTCTCCTTGGAAAGGTCAGCATGTGTTGTTAGAGGCGCTTACCCTGTGCCCTGGGGACACTAAGGCTATCTTTGTTGGAGACGCTCTTTTTGGAGAAGATGACTACGTGGCTCAGCTCCACCAGCAAGTCGAGCAGCTAGGCTTACAAAACCGCGTTAGGTTTCTTGGATTTCGCTCGGATATTCCCCAGCTAATGAGTGTCTGCGATCTGGTTACCCATACGTCAACAGCACCAGAGCCATTCGGCAGAGTGATTGTAGAGGCAATGCTCTGCGGAACGCCTGTCATTGCAGCGGCGGCAGGCGGCGCTACAGAGCTGGTAGACTGCGGGAGAAATGGCTGGTTGTGTCCGCCAGAAGAGCCCAAGCTGCTAGCGGATGCAATTCTAGCCTGTCGCAATGAGCCACAGCAGACTGAGCAAATTGCTCAAGTTGCCGAGTCCGAGGCGCGCGATCGCTTCGATGTTGCGACTATCAACACGCTGATTGCTCAATACCTAAAAAGCGTAGTCTGACAGCTGCTCGTCAGACTACGCTTTTTGCTTTATAGGTTCTAGCTAGATACGTTAGTCTAGCGACGGGCCCATCCAGTTCCTTTCCAAATAGTGAAGAACAATGCACCAGAAATCAGCGCACCAAGATTCCACTTGACAGAGCGCTTTAACAAGCTCTTTCTCTGAGCAGCCAATGCATTTTTGGCATCTCTTTGCAAACTAGCTTCTCCTTCTGTCAAAGCCGTTTCCAACCCTGCTCTGGCCTCTTGCAGATCTTGACTACTTTCTATTACTGGAACGTTTCCTCCTGAGAGCGCCGCTAGCAAATCTCTCATCTCATCGGCAGTTGTCGCACTTTCAAGCTCGCTATTCACAGCTTGAAGCTCATCAATCCCTTGACTAATCTGAACATCCAGTCCTTGTTGAGTCTGTTCGTCAATGCGTACTGTGTTTAGCACGCCCATAGGTACCGAAAGGAAAAACAAGATAGCGACGAGTAGTGATAACCAAGAGAGTACTTTAAGAGTGATTCCTGCTCGCTTTGAACGACCGCTGTTCTCTCCGAAGAACACAAGCGCCAACCCAATTAAAGGGACAGGTACACGCTCGACTAATGCTCCCATTGTTTGAAACTCCCACACTGGATTCATAAACTGTGGAGGAATGACTACTTCGCCTAAATCTAGAAGCGCCATTAGCAGTAGTCCGTAGCCAACCCAGCGTAGAACGCGAACGGATTGCAATACCTTTGCGCTAAATTCCCAAAGCGAATCGACCCTGCCATTAGTGACGTTGGCATTCTGCGCTGAAGACGGATTATTCTGAATTGAAGTCATATCAATAAGGTGTTAAAAAAGCCGAGAATTCGTCTACTGCTTTAACATCACGGCTTCAATGGCGATGCTTTTGGGCAACTGAGACAGAAGAAGAAGTCCTATGTTTTTGAATTCAGCTGTTCATATCCCCATCGGGACAAATTTTGCCAGGCTAATTCGAGTATCGGCCGACTATCCCCTGCCGCAGCAGATCTGACTGGTAGCGATAGCTCTGCGCTCAAGCAGTCATGACCGCCAGTGATAGTCTCTTTACCCATGAGCCATCGAAGCATTGGCTGAGGACGAAGAAAATACCGGTATCGATTCTGAATAAATTGATCTAGGGTGACTACACTACCTCCCCTAGAATCGATGACTGCTTGAAGATAGGTTACCCCTGACTGACTGAAGTATTCATATGAGCCGTCATCTGTCTCGTAAACCAAAGCGTTCTGCGCCTGAGTGTTCTGCATCTGAGCACTTTGTGCTGTGTTGAGCCCTGCCTGACCGCTCTGTAGAGGCAGGGCTGATGCAGACGGGTCTCCTTGCTGAAAAAGTCTCTTACAAGCGTTGCCGTTACGGCCATACCAAAGCTCAACATCTAAGCTGTGCTCATTTTGGACATATCGGTATCGCTGGCCCTGCTGCTGCGGACCCTCCCCTTCCATTGGTTCGGTCCCTACGAGCTGCCAGCCTGATAAGGTAACTTGAGGCGGGAAGGAAAACGTCTCTGACTTTGCTTGTGTCGCTGCTGGCCTGAGGATAACAGTGCCTAGGGCAAGACCAATGCTGCTAAAACTAGCCAATAACAAAAAACGCCAGACAGTCACCCACAATTTATCGAGCTTCATAGGTCTATTTGCTGAGGCTCTCTGGGGCCTTTGTACGTTTGCCACTTAATCAGCAGGATATAGAAGCAACCGAAAATCATTACTGTAAGCATAGAAAAAATTAGTGAGCCTTCACCTAAATGCCAGTAGTCGAAAGCCGCCTCCGTACTGTTCGCTACCAATATGGCCAGCAAAGCCACTCGGATCGCATTGATGAAGAACCCTACGCATACCGCCACGAAAATAGCAAACAGCTGCTTGGAACGACTTATAGGTAGAAAAATGCTAAACAAGATAGCAATCCCCAACATATACAGCATGTTGCCCAGGCCGGAGCATCCTCGATAAACCTCAACGCTCCCTCCTGGTAAGTGAATGAAAACGCCTCTGAGGACAACATCAAATCCTGTATACCAGAGCATGAATGCTGATACTTTAGCCGTAACTATAGAAATATCTATGAATGTCCCAATCAGAAGCTGTGGCATTCCTAGAAAGAACAAGATCAATAGGGCATTCTTGAACTGACCTAATCGACGCCACCCTGAGGCTAGTAGGGTAATACCCAAAACAGAGATGAAAGGAAAGGCTAGCAGCATAGCCTCAGTAGGAAGTGAAACCGTCTTAACTAGTACTAATGCCACCATTAAGAGGCCGATAGCACTTGAAAGAGGATCGCTGCCGAATGAGAACTCATGCCGCTTTTGCCAGAGCAAGTAGGTACAGCCACCCCAGAAGAGGCAGCCGTTTCCAAACAAGCTTTCGTTGCCGATGCGATCGGCAAGCGTTAAATAAACAATCGCCAGCCCAGTCACCGTTCCTATCAAATATAGATAGAAGAACTTAACTGGCCAGGCTAGCGTTGGAATGGAACGTTCCATCAAATCATCCTAGAACCGAATCATCCCAGAATTAACTAGGCGACATCATCAGAGTTGTCGGCACCTGCTTTGTCAAGCTCCCGCTTGCCAGCACCCAAAAGGCCAGCTGCAGCTATTGTGCCCAGGATGGTCAAAGGCTCAGGTACAGGCGCGCCTACAGTTAGGTCGTAGTCAAAGTTTGTCCCGTTTACGCGAGAGGCAGTGAACGAGCCAGTGCCATTACCAACCGCATTGCCGTTGAACTTGAACACGCCAGTGAAGCCGTTGGAAATAAGCTTGAGGGAGTCTGTGGGAAGAACTCGCTCGAACGTCGACGAATCGAGATCGAATGTGAGCTTACCCATCTCGCCGCCGAAGCTAACTTTACCGAAGTCGATAAAGTTTGTGATTGCAGCCGTGGAATAGGTACCAGAGGTATCTCTGGTTAGCTTAATCTTGCCAAGCTTTGGAGTTTGCCCAGACATGATTCCGGAGAACGCACCTGTTCCGGTTTCGGAGATTGCACCTCTGAACTTGACTGGTGTACCGGAAGGAGCAGCACCGTTGGGTCTGCCCACTCTGGTAGAGCCACTGAGGTCAACACTGCCCTTTAGGGTTTGAGCCTGCGCCGGGCTAGCCACGACTAAGGCTGCGCTTAGCAGAGCGGCACTAAGGAAGACAGCTTTAGACAAAGCGTTCGTAAATCGGCTTGCTACCTTCCGCTTGGAAGGCTGCTCAGCGCTGTTTGATGGTGTAATTATTTGCTGCATTTAGAGTTACTTTAAGAAGTTGTACTGAATCTAGCTCAATGTGAGCGAATGCACTCTTACGCTGGAAACACGTTCTAAAAACAATCAGTAGATACCCAAGTCACCGCTAGCAGGTTTGAACAGACGCATATGATGCGAAAAGCCCACAGCTAGCATAGACTCAAGCAGTCTAGAGCACCCAATCTATCGACCAACTGAAACCTGCTCAGCGTTTACGTTTGCTCATTGGTATATGAGCTTTGGCACGGAACGGAGAAGGCAGCGTACGTATCCCCATCTGAATCAAACTATAGTACATGACGAAAAAGCATTGTTGTTGATAGGCTTGATCTTTATGCAAACTTCAGAAAAGGTGGGTGCTTATTCCGAGGTTATTAGTGGAATCCTATGATGTCCGGATACCTACCATCTCATTGGGAAGGACTCTAGAATAAGGGTCTGCCAGGCTAATACTGAAGCACTATTCTGGCTTGATGTATGGATGTTCAGCACCAGAGAGTTGGTTAACTTTGAAAGAATTTCTCTCCAAGCTGCGCCTAAAGTCGGTAGTCCATCGGATAGTGGAAAGAACGTGAAATTAATATTGAGTCGATTGCTTGCTATGAAGTCTAATTCTTGGTCATCTTCTATCAAACGTATCGCTGTTGTAAAACACGTGGCTGCTACGCTAGCTGTATATAGTATCAGTGTGATTGCGTCTTCTCAGAGTGTTTTAGCAGTAGCTACGCTCCAAGCTGGTCAAACAATAGAGAATTCTCTATCGGCGACACCTGTTGTCGGGATCGCTTCTATCACACCCGATTCTGCTGTCGTATCCCAGCTAGATACAACTCTACCGACTTTACCTAGTACCTCGCCTCAGCCTGTCTCATCCCCTCCTGTTATGCCTTTGGTGAGTCCTACAGGGCCTGACGGTGCTACGGCTGTGGTCCCTGTCGCGGCACCGGGTTCTTCTCTGGGCTGGGAGAATAACTACGTTTTGGGGCCTGGTGACAAAGTCCGCCTCGATGTATACGGGGCTCCTGAATACGGTGGAGATTTTGTATTGCTACTAGATGGGACAATTAGCTTACCGGTGACTGGACAAATTGCTTTGAGTGGATTGACCTTGTCAGGAGCCTCAGAAGCGATCGCACAGCGATATGCGCCTTATCTGCGATCGCCCACTGTCTCTTTAGTCCCTACGACTCTACGACCCCTTCAGGTAGGTGTTGTCGGTGCGGTCGAGCGACCTGGAACCTACACAGTTCCTGTTCAAAATAACGATACAGTTACCTTTCCAAGGTTGACGGACGCCCTGCGGCTAGCGGGTGGAGTTTCCTCTCAAGCTGATATTCGACAGATTGATGTTTATCGTCCCGATCGCTTTGGCCAAGCGCAAGTACTTAGAGTAAACCTTTGGGACCTGCTGCAAGATGGCAATATGTCTGGTGATGTTGTGCTGCGCTCAGGCGATACGATCGCTATCCCAGTGGCTACGGCTCTAGACCCGGCTGAGGCCGCTCAGCTTGGCGATGCGAACTTTTCGCCAGAAGCAGTCACCATCTATGTCGTAGGCGAAGTGGATCGACCTGGTCCGGTTCAAGTCTCTCCTAACACGCCGCTCAACCAGGTACTCTTGGCGGCAGGCGGCTTCGATACTCAACGAGCCGACAATGACACAGTGGGGTTGATCAGACTCAACGCAGACGGTTCGGTGGAGGAGAGAGCAGTTGCTATAAACCTGAGCGATGGGATTAACGAGGAAACCAACCCGCTTCTACGAGATGATGATGTGGTGGTCGTAGATAGATCTGGGCTAGCAACGTTCTCGGATACGGTGGGTCTAGCGGTTAGCCCAGTTGGTCGATTGCTGGGCACTATCTTCAACATTTTCAACTTTCTAGATTAAAGCTTGTTTCTCTTGTATGCATACCTGTTTCTATCTGATGCATACAAACAAGCAAAGTACGTAAGCATAAAAGCCCTCTGGATTACTCAATCCAGAGGGCTTTTGCTTTGGTCTCTCGAGATATAGCAAAGCGCGGACGCATTCGCACTTTGCTTCTGACAACTAAAGTGCCTGTGTTAGAAGTATGAGCTTAGTACCTATGCTAACTTCTAACACAGGTACTAAGCCCTTCAGTTTCTACAGGAAGCTCGGGTTAGCAATGGTCGCAACTTGGTCTGCGCTGAGCGCCTCGTTGAAAATGGATACCTCATCAACTAGGCCTGTCAGTCCACCACCTTTTCTCTGTCCATCGTGGAAGAGGGTGGAACCTATCGTGCCACCGATGCCGATACCGTCTGAACGCTTCCACAGCTGAGAGCCATCGCCTACGCCGAACTCTTTACCGTCCAGATAGCCTCTGAATGCATCAGACGAAAGTTCGTCATCTCCATCTAGTACTAAAGAGACGTTGTGCCAAGTTTTCTTAGAAACGCCCTTGGTTTCTAGCCAGGTTCCAGACCAGTCGCTTTCACCACTAGACTGGTTCCAGCCACCGACATATAAGCGGTTCCTGTCGAGGTATATGTTTAGGCCGCGATCGCCGCCACCCTCTTCATAGATAACTTGCTTTCCACTTTTTCTTGAGACTTGATCCGCTCTGAACCAAACAGATACTGTTCGCTCGTCATGGGTTCCTAAATTGATACCAGCCGAGTTTTTAACTTGAACTACACCAGCTTCTGGAAAAGCTATTCCTTTGCCATCTATTCCCTCGGCCCAGGTAGTTTTACCTCTAAGCTTTCCCTTGTGATTATTGCCGAAACTACTGCTGTCAGAGGTTCTCGAACCACGACCTTCCTCAAAACTGAACTGGGCTATCCAGCCTGGTAGCTCGTAAGGATTGGCTGAGTCCGAACCTTGGTCCTCTGGTGCTGGCTGATCCGGTGGATCAGGGATAACAGGATCGGGAGTGATAGGGTCTGGATCGGTGACAGGGTCGGGGTCGGGAGTGACAGGGTCGGGGTCGGGAGTGACAGGGTCGGGGTCGGGGTCGGTAATTGGTGACGAATCTGTTATAGGAAGCTCTCCTGGTGGAACACCTTCAGTACCGAGCTCAAAGTAGTCTAGTGCGACAGAATCTCCACGATCATCAGTCAAATCAGTTTCGAGTCTAGCGACAAGATGCTGATAACCATCGCCTAGATCGATTGTTTCTTTAAAGTCTTTGAAATCAAAGAACTGACCGTTCAAGCCACCGTAGGTCTTTTGAAACAAGAGATTGCGAGTCATGGGAATCGTACCGGCCTGGACGGGACCGTCGCCTTCCGTTAGATTTCCATCAAACTGTCCATCAACGCCCCATAGCTGAACGGTGACTTTGTTCTTTTTCCTATCTAACCTGCTGCCTTCAGTATTTCTAAGCCTGAAGCTGAGTGTCTGCTCGCCTTGGTGCAGTCCATCGTTTTGGATAACTTGTGATAGCCCTGAACGTCGGTTCTGGGTAGTGGCCATCTCTATTCTGCCGCCAGCCTGACGTACATACCTGGTAGCATGCCAGCCTTCTCCTGATGCTAGGCTGCTCAACCGTCTGCCTTCGGTGAGTTTTGTATTGTTGCTAATGTCTCCATCTACAAAAGGATTCGTATAGGCAGTGGGACTTATCTCGACGGTTTGCGTGGCAGTGTGAGCTTCGCCCTGACTATCTAGAACCTGCAAGGAGACTGTTTGATTTCCAGGTCTGTTGAAGTGGTACGTGACCTCGCGGCCAAATCTGTCTATCTTTCCGTCACTATTAAAGTCCCATCCGTAGCTAGCAATACCATTACTAGGTCCAGGATATTTTACGTTATCAGGGTCGTAGGACTCACCAGCGTCAAAAGTCGCAGAGAGTCCGCCCGCTGCGGTAGTGCTAAATTGAGCAACAGGAAGCTTGTTGTTTTTAGTGACTTGAAATTCGGTATTGTCTATCTCTAAGAGAACGGGATAATCATCCAAGGCATACTTACTCGGCTTGAATTCGCCGACTTCTGCGAGGTTGTAGGTGTTGTCACCAAAAACGCTACCTTCGATTGCTGTAGTAACAATGCCGTTCTTCTCTACATCGGGGAATTGAGGATTGTAGCCTTCTCCGAAGCCTCGAACGGTTAGATCGACATAGCGAAGCCCATTCGTAGCATGGTTATGAACAATTCCATCGCCTCTAGGATCTTCGACGTCACCAACAATCAATCCGTCGACAAAATCGATGTTGGAACTGTAGTCGGTGGTAATGCCTTTTGTGCGCGTTCCCCAGACAGTGAAGTTGTCGATGGTTGCACGACCGTCATGAGCTGCATTAGGGGTTCTATTGTCTAGGTCTAGCTGACCGTCAAAGTTAGCTAGCTGAGACCACACTCTAATGCCAACAGCGCTGTTGTAACTTTGGAATCCAGTGAGCTGGTTAAGCGGGACATCGGTGATGTCGACTTCTTTTTGCCCTTCTGGAAAGAGAGCCTGAATTCGGTCAGGTAGGTTCTTGATAAGGATGGTGCTAGCGTCTCGAGCTTCGTTACCCTGCCCGTCTCCAAAAAGAGCAATGCCCGCATCGTTAGCGCTGACGGCAATATTATCTTCCATCGCGACTTGAGCAGCGCCTTGCACCCAGTATCCTTCGCCATTAAATCCAAGATCAAATTTCTCCTGACGAAGCCGGGCCTCTCCACTTTTAACGTTTCTGCCAGGTCCAGTAGTCTTAATGGTGAGATTGTTTTTCCAAGAGCCAATCTCATTACCAGATTCCGCAGCTATGCCAGCACCAGCAACATCAAAGACAACGTTGTTTGTGATGTTTGCATAGCTGTCGTGATGAACAATTCCCCAACCGGGACTACCCACAACGGCGTTACCACTAACTTCAGCAGCTTGACCTTGGATATCATCTGCACCAGTCCGATGGAGATGAAGACCATAACGTCCGCGAGGATTGTTGCCTCTGCCAGAAGAACCGTCGATGTTCCTTCTGGGATCGTCAACAACTTTAGACTTATCGGAACGCCCTAAGTTGTAGAAACCAGCGTTGTTCACTTCCACATCAGGGTTGTGCATGAACATAACGTGCCCACGTTGCGCAGTAGGCAGATTTTCGCTGTCTTTGGTTTCGAAGGTAACGTTGCGAGTGGTGTTGGCAACGTAGAGATTGGTTCGATCTTTCTCAGGAATATCTGGGCGAACATGATCAAATCTGAGCGTGTCTACGTTGTTCCCAGATCTGATGTCGTCGTTGGTGAAGCTAACTCGGTTACCCGAGATCTTGGTGATAGTAAGTTCCTCATCACCAAAGCGGCTGTTGTTTTCGTCGTTGCCGAATCGATTGTACTGAGTGCCACCGAGTACAAGCTTGTCACCAACGCGCCAGCCTCTGGGGGCACCGTCTAGAACGAGTTCGCGATCGCCTGCTTCAGCATCTTGGGCCAGGGCAATAAATTCAGTTTTATTTGCACCATTGATATTCACCTCACCATGACTGATAATGCCTCGGCTAAGCTGCTCAGGATCCCATCTGGCGTCGATTCTGCCATCGCCATCGATCAAAATTGCGGCGGTTTTGTCGGCTCGTATTGGATTAGCCTTAGTGCCAATATTCAGAGCGCCAGATGGCATGTTGACAAACGTATCAACAATTATCTGGGTATCTGCGTTGTTGGCAAATGTAAGGGTCCCATCTACGCGAACAGTTTTGAGCTGAACATCGCTTTCATCGTCGTAGGTGACACTGACGCCACGGGCAATCATGACGTTGGCACCGTCTCCTGGCACTTGCTTGTCAGCCCATGTATTGGGGTTGAACCAAGAACCATTGCTAATGGCTTTATGAGTTACCGCAGATTCGGGCACTAGATTCATGAGTGATGCGTGCCCGGCCATATTCTGGGAATCTCCAGCATGTGGCATACTTTGGGTGTTCATATCCATAGATATCTCCTATTTTTACCAATGTTTGTTTAGACATCGGAGATGCAGCCTTAGAAAAAGACGTGGAAACTGTAAAACTTGTGAAGGTGTTGTAAGGCAGTTAGCACTGGTCAAAGCTAATTCATCTTACAAACTTCATCTACCGTGATAGCACTCACTTGAAAACCGTCTTGACAATTGACTATCCAAGAGTATAGGGAACTATCCGAAAAGAAAGCTTTCTTGCTGAAACTTTTGCTACTAGGTGCGGTGACGTTTCACTAAAAGTATTGATGAAATCAGGACTAGAAGCTGGTCTGAACGTGAACAATAGTAGGAAAAAGGCTGGTAAATAACGAGCGCTGAAGCATGGAACGAGTGCTTCAGGGGCAGGATGCTGCGTGGAACCACTATGACGATACTACGCTGCCTACAGTCGGCAATTTACTGAAGAGCAACCCATCAGCAAACCGCAGCAGACCGTTTGAATTTGAATTGAGTTTGAAGTGCGCTGCCATGCCTTTTTAGCTTTTGGACAGAACGCTCTTCAACCAGCACTTGGGTGGTAGAACTCGAGTAGTTCTAGTAGATGTGAACGTGAATTTAAAGAAAGCTGTTAATTCTCAACTTTATCAACGTTGGCTAGTAGAGCTCATTTCGGTAGCATTCTTGGACGAGATCAAGGTTGAAGTGACCCAAAATTGGACCCATCTGATGCACAAGCGCTTGGTTGCGTGTTAACACCTAACCAATAAACCTCTAATCATGAGATATGTCAACTATGAATTGTTAATCTGACATTGATCGGTTGCAAAAAATGATTTGGCGCGAGCATAGCATTAGTGTCCGGAAATGTGATGAGCGTCTGATTTGATTGGGATAGAGTGGCTTTACGTGAAGCAGTGTGGAAAGCAGTTTTAGTGAGTCTGACGATTGTCGTGAATAGATTCCTGCTGCTAACTGGAATCCGTTTATGACCCTACGTACTCATTTCACAGTGAAGATGCGATGTTCAACCACTAAAATATCTGGCACATAGCAGTGCAATTTTCTGTATATTCATCGTTCTGAAGTATGCCCTGCGCTGAAAGTTTGTATGGTTATGGATTTCGAGACGTTGGTAGCTTTGAGTTGTCTATCGTCTGATCGGTCTTTGAGTGCATATACAAATGTGTTTGATTTCGTGGTTTTTAACCTGATGCTGTAGATTCGCAGATGTATAAAAGAAGATACCGAATGGGAAAATATGGTGCTGTGAGAATTAAACGAAAATCTTAGGTAGCTGAGCAGCTCCTTTGATGTATAGCAAGAAAGCGGATAGAAACTTTCTCTTTGACTGAGCTCTTCTAACAGTCTTGCTTGTCCCTGTCTCTTTCTTACTCGTGCCTTGAATGAGCGCCTATCGCTGCCGAGACTTCTTGCCCCATGCTGTTTGATATCGCCGCTCGTTCGCCTCAACAGACTTTTGTAAATCAACGACCGGGTTAGGGTAATCAACCCCCAACTGAATGTTAAAGCGTTTTTGCTCAGTGGGCTGTAGTTTCCAGGGAATATGTACTTTACTGGCGGGTAAGTCGGATAGCACAGGCAGCCAGTGCTGTACGTATTTACCTTTCGGATCATAGTCTTTTGACTGTTTGGGAATGTTGAAATAACGAAAGCCACGAGCGTCGTTGCCCACACCAGCTGTGTAGTTCCAGTTTCCCCAGTTGCTGCATACGTCATAGTCAATTAAAAGAGATTCGAACCATTCTGCGCCCATTCGCCAGTCAATTCCTAGATTTTTGGTTAAGAAGCTGGCTACGTTTTGCCGTCCGCGATTGGACATAAATCCAGTTGCTGTAATCTCTTTCATGTTGGCATCGATCAACGGGTAGCCTGTTTCTCCGGTACGCCATAGATCAAATCGTTTCCAATCTTGCTGCCATTCGATGGGAAGCCCGCGAATGCCGCCTTTGCGAAAGATTTTGCGGCCGTATTTCACGCAAACGAACCGAAAATAGTCTCGCCAGATTAGCTCAAATACCATCCAGTAGGTGGAGTTGTTCTGCTTTCTTTCTCTTTCATAACGCTGTACTTCCTCGTAAATCTTTCTAGGAGAAAGGCTGCCGTTTGCCAGCCAGGGCGAGAATTTAGAAGAATAGTCTGCGCCGAGCATACCATTACGGGTTTCCTTGTAAACCTGAAGCCTGTCAGCATCCCAAAAGTAGTGCTGTAGTCTTTTAAGTCCTTCGCTTTCGCCGCCTTTGAACTGAAGGACTCCTTTTGTATCGATGGAATTAGGTTCTACGCCTAGATCAGACAGGCTGGGGACTTTTCCAGGCTCTATTTCCTGGGGCAGTGGAAATAGTTTTTTGGGTGCGGCAAGGGTTGGGAAAACCTGACTGTCCTTTTCTACAGCTTTGCGAAACTGGGTAAACACTTCGGGTAGCTGGTTAGTTTCAAAGGGCAAGTCGTCAGGGTGGTACAGGGTTGCACCCCAGTAGACTTCTGAGGTGATCTTAAGACGATTAAGTGCTTCTTCTACACGCTGCTCTATGTCTGTTTCTTCCGAGGTGACTTCTTCGTGCCAGTAGACGGCGTGAACATTCAGCTTTTTGATCAGGGACGGAATTTCTTCTTCTGGCTTGCCCTGGCGGACGACTAGATCGCTACCGCGCGATCGCAATTCCTCTTTCAAAGCCGCAACTGTCTCGATTAAAAACTGCGCGCGGTAGCTCCCTGTCTTTGGAAAGCCAAATGAGGTTTCTTCGAACTGTCTGGGATCGAAACAGTAGAGCGGAATAATGTCGGCTCCTTGCTCTGCGGCACGATGAAAAGGCTCATGGTCGTGAAGCCGCAGGTCATTTCGAAGCCAGAGAAGGATGCGCATGTAGAATGCAATAGACTAATTTCATCGATATTAATAGTACGACACCGCTACAGAGCGACCCTCCCTACTTCGACATACTATTATGTGTGGTGGACTGTGCAGTAGACGTATGCTAGGTAGACTGTCAAGAAGCGCCTACACTTCTACTGTCTAGATTTCTACTGTAATCTCAGTAATTGGCTCACTACAGTATAAAGAGAGCTTGCAGGCCACTTCAACGGCTTCTCTAGGGCTGTGACCTAGATAGAGTGCTGCTTTGGCGAAGTCTTTACCGGCTCCGATACTTTCAAACCGCGAAACTTCGTACACTTCTATACCGCCACATACGCAGAATAGTTTTTTGTCGTAGGCGATCAAGAAACCGTTAGAAGGAGTATGTCCACCGTCCTTCTTTTTCACCCATTCTCTAAACTCAATCAGAAAATCAATCACGCTCAAACGAGTGGCTTCTACTGGCTTGTGATTGCGGGTGAAAAGTTCCATCAAGGTCCCTTCGTAGCACAGTCCGGTTGTCCCAATTACCATGCCGTTTTGTTCAAAAAGTTTACTATGAACAATATCGTCACTGGTTGAACGGGCAAAACCATCTGATATTAATGTGTCGGCGGCGAAAACAATAGCGTCATTAGTTTTCTGAGCGGCAATAACGGTCATGAAGTATAGAAGCGACAATAACAATCTATACACACTACAAGATATGCTCGCCACCAAAAATATGTTTTTCCTGAAGACTTCTGGCCTGTAGTTTCTGTTTTTCCTATCTTGTCTTACTCCGTATTTGGTCTCGTTGCCTATCTGGCCTCAATAGCTGCCTGGACAGTTTCGGATAGGTTAGAGAGTAGGTCGTAGCCGGTGGCAATTTCGATGCGATCAACCGTCGTGCGATAGACCTGCCAGTCGTCTTCGATGCGATCGCTATTGGGCATATCGACGGCGATGACTTCGGTTTGCCGAGTTACCTCGTCATCGGTTGAATCCATCACCACCATCACTTTCCATATCCGACCGGGTACGGTGACTTTGCCGACCGATCCTTTGTCACCGTAGGTGCCGCCAATGATGTATAGCGATTTGCCCTGCTGGTAGATCAGATCGCGTCCATGTTCTTCTAGTGCTCGCCACGGTCCTCGGTTGTTTTCTTGGGCCTGTGGAAAAATGTTGGTCATCAGAAAAGTGATCGAGTTGTCCTGAGGGTTCGAAGTGCGATCGCCTGAGGGAACCATGTGCCCCCGATCGTAGCCACTGCGGCTATACTCGCTGGGGGTTGCCTGGTAAAACCCTTTCGGCAGGCCACCATCTACGCGAAAATCGTCCTGCCTGCCGGTTGTGCCTAGCCAGCGGGGATCAACCCACCAGCTAGCCCAGTTTAGAAGATTGCGATCGCGACTGTAAGAAAGCACGTACTGGTCTCGCTCGACTAGGAAGTTATTGGGATCTTCCTGTCCGGCATTGCTAGGATTGCCCAAGACCAAGTGTTCGTTGTTTGAAAAATAAGTTGCCCAGCCTAGACTTAGATCGGTTTGCGGTAGCCGTTCGCAGGCTAAGCCGTTGCTATCTTTGTCCAAACCGTAGTAATCATCTGCAAAAGACTCTAGAACCGTTTGCGCTAGCTGCTGATTTTTAAAGTCTCCACAGTCGCAGTAGCTGTCGACGCAGGGTGGCAGGCTGGCGTAAATGTCTGGTTCGGCTAGACGATCGCAGCCTGACAGGTTTGCTGAGAGACTGACTGTGAGGAGTGCGATCGCGCCTTTCACCCATCTTCTCATCTGCCCCATCTCCTTATCCTCACTCTTTATCTCAAACCTTTGGCACACAGTCTAATACAAACGTTCTATGTAAAAAGAGCCTATCCTTGAGTTGAGAAGTGCCACACCGGACAGCGATTCATCAGTCGGTGCCTCAGTAGGCAGCGCTCTATCAGACAGTGCCCTATCGGAGCGCTGTTTAACGGCTGGCCTAAAAGTTCATCCACCGAAAAGCATGAGCGGTATACTGAGTCCGTACAGCTCTTTAAATTCTACTTATGCTCAGCACAGTTATTTCCACGCTAAAGGCTTTGTTCCCAGCCCCCGAAGTGCAAGCCCATTGCGATGGCCCCTGCGGTGTATACGATCCGTCTTCTGCCCGCATTGCCGCAGAAGCAGTCGTTTCTATGACCAAGAAAATCTTGGACTTACAGCACCCTGAAGACGGTGACACTCAGGCGATGGCGTCTTATCAAAACACCATGTCTCGCTTCATTGCTATCAAAGAAGAACAGGCTCAAATCACTAAAGATGAGCTCTTGATTCTATGGACTGACTATTTCAAGCCCGTTCACCTAGAAAAGTATCCTGACTTGCATGATACTTTCTGGAAAGCTGCAAAGCTTTGCTCTGCTTGCAAGGTAGAAGTCAGTACCCAGCACTGTCAGGAACTGATGGACGCTGTTCAAAAAATCCACGGTATCTTCTGGGAGACTAAGAGCCGCGATGTATCCTGGTACACCGCTAGCTAGTTAGTGAGTGCCTATCTACAGCAGTAAAAGGGGGGATTTCTGTAACACTGTCAAACCAGATTGCAGAGCCCCTTTTTTATAGTTCATAGACACTGAGTTACAAAAAATCAACAGTTTTGGCTGCCTGCTTTCGGGTAGGATATTTCAATCGATAGCTGCTTTGATAGCTTACCGCTTTAATATTTCATAGCCATGAAACTCAGGCGCGATTGGAAAGAAATTGGATTCTGGACGCTAGGCAAACGGTGGCGGTTCCGAGTCACTGGAAATTCTATGCTGCCGACACTGCATTCTGGCGAAGATGTGCTAGTGCATCCTATTCCTAGAACGGCCAGGATTTTTCCTGGAGATATCATCGTCTGTCGTCATCCTCAAAGACCGGGTCTAAGACTGGTCAAACGGGTGACAGAAGCCTTTTATGACGGCAGCTGCTACGTGCTTAGCGACAATGAAAGTGAGGGCAGTGACAGTCGTTCTTTTGGAGTGGTTGCTCGTGAGCTGATTGTAGGCAAGGTTACGAGTCGATTAATTTGAGTGATGAGGAGAATTCTGATGGCAGCCTATAAAATTAGACTAGCTACGCCTGAAGATGTCTTGGCTATTTTTGAACTGAGTACTGCTTTAAGTGAGTATGAAAAATTAGCTCATGAGATGGTAGGTACACCAGAGGATTTGAGATTGGGATTGTTTGGTAAGCGACCTTTTGCAGAAGCGATTGTCGCGGATGTAGATGGAAAAGTGGCGGGATCTGCGCTTTACTTTCACAACTTCTCTACTTTTTTGATGAAGCCAGGAATCTATTTAGAAGATCTCTTTGTCTCGCCTGACTATCGCCGCCAGGGAATTGCCACGGCGCTGTTGAAGTATCTAGCTAATTATGCTGTAGAACAAGGCTGTGGGCGACTGGAATGGAGCGTTCTAGATTGGAATGAAAGCGCAATTACTTTCTATAAGAGAATAGGCGCAGTACTCATGGATGAATGGACAGGCTGTCGAGTGGCTGGAGAAGCCTTGGTAAATTTAGCCAAAGCAGAAGCCTGATGCCTGTCTTTCCTTTGGTTGAAGCGTTGAATTAGAACGTCAGATGTCGGGCGATCGCGAACCCTATTAGCTCTCGACTTTGATGTGACTTTCTCATTACCCTAACGCGCAAATACTTACTCAGCAGCAACCGTCCCCAGCCTTTGGTGCGTGCGTAGGCGCGAACTTTCCACCATTCCCATCGATTAACCTGATCATTCATACAGGCATACATTGGTGGAAAGGCTAGTTCTCCGTACAGAACATCAGCCCTGTGGGCTTTACTCAGTTTGTTTTGCTGGTGCTCAGGGTTGGGCATCCCTCCGTGTTCGCCATAATTGCGGAAGGGTACATAGTTATGGAAACCCGCCCCACGTAGAAAGTATTCAATCCCCGAATCCCAAGCTGAATAAGCTCTCGGCCCAGGTGAGCGTTCTATTTGCGCTGCCAGTTCAAGTAAGGCAGCCGCGCTTTTGGCGGTGATAATATAGGCCACCATTGCTGTGGAGTAGCCCTGAGCAAACCGCTGAGGAAATTTCTGGAATCCTGATGAACTTCCGCCGGGTCGATTCGGTTTTGAGACATTGTAGATCTGAGATGCGCAAGTGTATAGCCAGGTGATACCCATCTGAGAATCTGACGGGTCAAAAGGCGGCGGTAGCTCAGAGAAATTTTTGACCGGCACAAAATCAGCCTCCACAATCAACGTCGGTTGATCCGATTGCAGTGCCCTTTCCCAGGCATTGCGATGATTTAGCAAGCACAAAAAGCTAGGTGAGTAAGTTTCATATGCCGGCTGGTGAACCTGCCGGAGAACGGTGCAGTCGCATCCGAACTGACTGAGCACCTTGGTTAGCTGCTCAGTCGATTCCTTGTAGGCAACGATCAGCGTTTGACCAATGCATTCCAAGAGTTTTTGATGAGTTCCAAACGCGGTTCTAGACATACTTACTCTTCATATTTAAGCGCTGTGTTTGGAGGTTCTATCTTTTTCTACGGGTTTACGCTGAGAATAAGTACGATCGTCCTATGCTGGGTATAGATGAGCACCGTAGATGTACTTAGATCTTATGAAGCGCTACAATGCCGCCAATGAAACGGCCAGCCAAACGGCCAGTCAAACGACCAGTCAAACGACCAGTCAAATGATCGGGCAGTTGATTGAGCCAGTCTCTGTGCTCAAGACAGAATCACTTGAGACAGAAGCTGGTGAATTCAGACAAAAGAGACCCTGTTACCGCTTGGAAAAACTTCTAGATCGAGAAGTGGGCAAAAGAACTTTCCTCGCAACAGATGTTCATTCAAGTATGCCAGTTGTCATTAAACTGCTTCTATATTGCCCAGACCCACAGGAGAAAGAAATAGAAGATACGCTGCTGCAACAGCAAGAAACTGGCGTGCAGACCTACGAGCTGTCATCCATGCTGTCCTATTTAGACTCTTTTGAGGTGGAAACAGCGCTGGGCATTGCCTTAGTCTTGGTAAAACCCTACAGCCACCAATCTGCGATTCATCAGTCTGTGGCCCATCATTCGACAGGCCATCGGTCTAGAACTGCTCAAATGCGGCGCAGCGCAGCGGCATCTACTTCGCGGCGGGTAACTGTTACTCCGCAGACGACTTATGCCGACTTTAGGATTAAGTCTGTTGCAGATAAGTTCTCTGTCCAATTTTTAGAGTCTCGTATCTGTGTGGGTATTATCCCCGATCAAGGTATCAGCGACAGGTTAGAGATTTGGCTACTGGCTATTGTTGGCACAATTATTTTTGTGGGCGGCGCTGTTGCTATTACGGGCTCTACTGGTTTGGGCATAGCAATCGCTATGCTGCTACCGATATTGTTCAGACGCATCACCACCCCAAAGCGCGACCGAAGAACAGTCCGTAGGCAGGCTACTGTCAGACTCAGTAACGAGTTGAATGGCCGTACGTTTTTGAGCCTAACAAGCGCCCTGATGCCTAGACGGGATAGAGCTGGGAAGATCAACGCTTCACCGATTGAAAGTAAGCTTCACTACTCTCGGCTGTCGGTCAAAAGCGTCACTGTAGCGCCTGCTTTTTTCGTTTTTTCTAATGGTTATAATTTGTTTGGAGCCAAACTGACGTTCACTTTCTACAATCACGATGCGCCCAGTTCAGGTCTTTGTGTGGTGGGTAGCTATCAAGAGATTCGATGGATTCATCGCCATCTTTTGCAGTGGGCTAAGTTGGGTAGTTCAAACTCTTTGTAAAGACCCAAGAAAACGGTCGTTGCTCTTTGTTTTATGACTGACGCTACACTCCTTTATGACTGACGCTACACTATAGCTTTTAGTAGCTTTTAGTGTGTGTATGACGGTCGGCATTTGGGTATTGGGAGATCAGCTTTGGCAGGGACAGTCGGCGATCGCCAGTCGCCAGTCAGATAGGTCGGAGACGCCGATTCTGCTAATTGAGTCGCTAGCCCATGTGAAAGAGAGACGCTATCACCAGCAAAAGCTTGTCTTGATCTGGTCGGCGATGCGCCACTTCGCAGAGGAGCTAAAAGCTGATGGCTGGCAGGTTAGCTACAAAACGGCGGAGACCTTTGAAGCGCCGCTAAAAGAATGGATTGAGCAACACGGCGTCGATGAACTGCGGGTGATGGAACCTGCTGACCGTCCGTTTGCGCAGATGCTGAATGCGCTGTCGCAAAGCGAAGAGCTCAACTGTGAGATTGTTCAAACGCCGAATAATCACTTCTTGTGGTCTACAGCAGAGTTTGAATCTTGGGCCGCCTCTCGCAAGAGTCTCCTGATGGAGTCGTTTTATCGTGAAGGGCGAAAGCGGTTTGAGATTTTGATGAATGGTCAGAAGCCAGTCGGCGATCGGTGGAATTTTGATAAAGAGAATCGCAAGCCGCCTAAGGAAAAGATTTCGCCGCCAGCGCCGCTGACGTTTGATCCCGATCAAATTACGCGGACCGTGATGAAAATGGTGCAGGCCGCTGACTATCCAACGTTTGGCGAGTCTGATGGCTTTGGCTGGGCGGTGACGCGATCGCAAGCGTTGCAAGTCTTGGCTAGTTTTGTGCGCGATCGCCTGCCTACCTTTGGTCCGTACCAGGATGCGATGGTCACCGGTCAAGACACGATGTGGCATGCACTGCTGTCGCCCTATCTTAATACTGGGCTGTTGCAGCCGATGGAAGTGATCGATGCGATCGTCACTGCTTACGAATCCTCTGTTGAGTCAGAGCATCCGATTCCGCTCAATAGCGTCGAAGGCTTCATCCGTCAAATTCTTGGCTGGCGCGAGTACATGCATGGACTCTACAACCACGTTGACGAAGACTATCCTTCTCGCAATTATTTTGAGCATATACATTCTCTGCCCAATTTCTTTTGGACTGGCGAGACCCGGTTGAACTGTCTGCACCAAACAATTGAGACAATCAAACGCACGGGCTACGCGCATCATATTCAGCGGTTGATGATCCTTGCTAATTTCTCTTTGATCTCTGGCCTTTCGCCGCAGGCGGTGGAAGACTGGTTTCACGCCGCTTTTATCGATGCCTATGACTGGGTGATGCAAACTAACGTGATCGGAATGGGGCTCTTTGCCGATGGCGGGGTGCTAGCGACCAAACCCTACGCTTCTAGCGCGAACTATGTCAACAAAATGAGCGACTACTGTCAAGGCTGTAGCTATGACAAAAAAGCTCGAACGGGTGAGAATGCCTGTCCTTTTAACTTTTTCTACTGGGACTTTTTGGACCGTCACCGGGAGAAGCTGAGTACACAAGGGCGAATGAACTTTATTTTAAAGAATTTGGACCGGATGCCAGCAGAAGAGCTCGCTGAGATTCGACGGCTCGCTGAATCCTGGCGTAAAGCTCATTGATTGGCGCTACTTGAATTTCCAATTCAGGAGCAAAGCTACTGTTTTTTACGTCATAGAAATATCAACATATTTTTGTACGTGATCTTCGGCTGATGTAGATCCAATCAGGGCTGCCTTGCCAATGAATTTTGCTTCTGTCGACTTTTCAATTTTTCTGCTGGTTGTCTATAGCCTGTATCGCGTTTTGACGCACCCCTGGCAGAACTGACTGCTTTTAGGCGCTAGCTACTACTTTCGCTGGTGACTAATCTAGGGCTGCTGGGCTGCTTCAAATATTTTGGGTTCTTTGCCAGTTCTTTTGCCGGAGCGCTAGAGACGCTAGGCCTGCAGGCTGACTGGCCTACTATGACTGTTCTGCTGCCGGTAGGTATTTCTTTTTATACGTTTCAAACGCTCAGCTATACGATTGATGTCTATCACAGAAAGCTGGAGCCGGTTAATAACTCTAGTACGCACACCGTCGTCAGCACTACCAATCCCGAAAACTTTGTTGCCATGGGCACTTCACGTCTGAAGTTAATCAAGAGCTTGGAAAGGCATTACAGACGATGATCCGTACAGAGCTTGATGCTGGGAGAGACTGACGATGATAAACGGTTTTTGTGGGAACAGAATAGCTATCTGGCTGCTTGTTTTCCTGACAGATTGTACTTCACAGCCTTCAAAGGTACAAGATTTGTCAGAGGTACAGAGCTCATCAGAATCAGTACCTGTAGTGACTGAAGCGTTGGCTAGCATTGCAGCGGTAGAGACGAGGGAAACTGATTTCTATATCAATTGCTACTCAGGTGCTTCGTTGACTGGAAATCGGTCGAGTAGATAGGTGGCCTGTCTAGCATTGTTGCGGACCGCGTCCGATAGATAAGGAACATGGGGAATTTGAGAGAGAAAATCTAGCGTCCGGCGCAAGATTCTGACGATGTCGCCTTCGTCTAGACTGGTATTGTCGCAAAGCTCCTGCCAGTCCACTTCTAGAGCCCACTGCTCTACGATCGCAATCAAGTCCTCTTCTAGCCAGACTGGGATTTGAATATCCTGCCTTCTCTGTTCTTGAAAGATACGCCGTCTGAGGTTGCGCAAGCCCCCTAGTGTTTCTAATACTGGACGGGTTACCCGGTAGCGAATCCAAGTGTCGGGCCGGTTGTTTTCCATCAGAATACCTGCACAGGCAGCGGCGAACTGCTGTGGTTCTAGCGCGTCAAATTCTCCAGAAGCCAAAGCCATCCCTAGCCATAGCTCGTTGTCGCCGCGAATGGCTGCGCACATCTGACCCATCTCGGTTGGCGTATTGTCTTCAAGGCACTCAAAGTTTTCGAGCACCTGCATCAGGCTGGCGAATTCTAGCCAGTAGTGGTGGGTGTGATTCTCGTATTTTTGAGCGCGATCGCGTCTTTCATCTTTCAACTTTTTCAACCGCTTTTGCTGCTTGACGACCGCCTTGGGATTCTCCATTCGAGCCACCGGATTTTCTGACAGCTTTTGGGCGACTGCCTCTGCCTTCTCTTGTTGCTCTTTGACCTCAGGGGCCTGCGCTTCTATAGCTGGAATCTCAGGTATTTTTGCAGCTATGGCAGCAGATTCTTCATTGCCCTTACGAGATTTTCCAGGTGAATGTATCAGCTCTATTGGTGGTGTAAGATCGTCTGCCTCACGAAGGCGATTGCACTCCCCATGCAGCGCCACCACGTCTTTGATTGTCGCTACGTACCAACGGTTGTTTTCTCCTAGACAAACTAAAAACGGAAACTGTCCCGGTCCTGAAACTTTACTCACTAATACGGCAGGTAACGGCGTTGATACTTTAATATTCTTTCCCTTCAATGAGAGAATCGCACCAGACATTGCAAAAGAAATTGACACCGGATCGCTACTGCCAATTTTCTCTTCTGCCTGCTGTCGCAGAATCTTCAACAGTCTTTCTTCTTCTCGCAGCCAGCCACGTAGTTTCTCGTATTCTGCTAGTGCTGCTTCATCAATGTATGCCAGCTGATCTTGCAAGATTGAGATGTCTTGTTCTAGCTTGGCGATCGCACTCTTTTGAGGTGCCAAATGCAGCGTTGCTAAATACTGCCCAAAGCTCCTTTCAATCAGCTCTTGAGCTTCTTCTGCGGTGTGAATCTGCAACAGATTTAGCACCATACCATAGCTCGGTGTAAACTGACTTACTAGCGGGTCCGGTGGAGCTAGCGCTAGCTGAGCTGCCTCCTTTGCCCCTTCAAAGGGAGACTCTACCGTCACTACATGGCCTTCAACGTCCATTCCCCGCCGTCCTGCCCGCCCTGACATTTGTAAAAACTCAGATGCATGCAATAGCCGGTGTCCATCATCAGTCCGCTTAGAAAGGCTCGCAATTACCGTCGTTCTAGCAGGCATATTGATACCTGCTGCCAAAGTCTCAGTTGCAAAAACAACCTTGATTAGCCCCGCTTGGAAGAGTTCTTCGACTAAGCTTTTCCATGCTGGTAAGATTCCCGCATGGTGGGCGGCAATGCCACGATACAGCGGTTCTAGCTGATTAGCGCGAATGGCTTCTGGATTGCGATCGACAAATCTATCAATCCGCCGTTTTAACAGTTCCGCTTCAGCGGCGCTCACCAAGCTCATGTTGGCCACGGACTGCACGGCGTTGTCGCACCCCTTGCGGCTAAAGATAAAATAAATTGCGGGCAGCATGTCTTTTGCCTGAAGCTGACTGACAACGCCGGGTAGAGTTGCACCTGCCTTCTGCTTCTTTTGCCCACGCTGTTGGCGAGGCGGCTTGCGGTAGTTTCTCAACCGGGTATGAATGCTGGTCTTTTGTTCGTTTAGAAGTGGAAAGATCCCTTTCTCTACTGCAAAGTGAAAGTTGAGCGGGACCGGGCGGTAGTCTGAGTAGATCAGCTGAGTAGGACCGTGGACTTCGTCGATCCAGTCGGTGAGCTGACCGCCATTTTCTACAGTGGCAGATAGGCCCACTAGCTGAATTTCCGGGGGGCAATAGATGACCGATTCTTCCCAGACAGTACCCCGCTGCCGGTCGTTCATGTAGTGACATTCGTCTAATACGACGGCCTGTACATCTCGCAGCGAGGTCCCGACTTCACCGATGGTGGTGCCGTAAAGCATGTTGCGAAAGATCTCAGTTGTCATCACCACGACAGGCGCATCTCGGTTGACCGAGCTATCTCCTGTCAGTAGACCGACGTTTTCTTCGCCAAATTCTTGCTTGAAGTCTCGTAGCTTCTGGTTGGAGAGTGCCTTTAGGGGGGTGGTGTAGAAAACGCGCCGGCCCATCTCTAAGGCACGGTGAATAGCGTATTCGCCGACAAGGGTTTTGCCAGAACCCGTAGGCGCGCAGACGATGACCGACTGGCCCTGATTTAGGGCAGCGATCGCATCCAGTTGAAAATCGTCTAACTGAAAAGGAAATAGGGTTTCAGGCGCTAACACGAAGGCATCTATGATGGGTGAACCCCTCTATTGTGCCAGTCTGAGGAAAAGTCGGCGAAAAGTCGCCAAAACTCAGCGCCCAAAGCCATATTTAGCTCTCAACATGAGTGTCCATGGAAATATCCGCATTCAGCAGCCTGGAAATAGGACAGTTCTCCTTTGCGCTCTTAGCCGCTTTTTCGAAAGCGTCTTTGTTCTCAGCCGGTATTTTAGCCGTTATATCCAGATGAATCTGAGTTACCTCAGGCTCATTCCCTTCAGTACTGAGTGTTACTTTGGCTACCGTTGTCAGCTGCTCGGGCTCAATTCCAGCGCTGCCCATCTCATCTGCTGTAGCCATCGTAAAGCAGGCCGCATGAGCCGCTGCGATTAGCTCTTCTGGGTTGGTGCCTGGATTATTTTCAAAGCGAGTGCCATAGGTATAAACAGACTCGCTCAGCACGCCGCTTTCTGTCGTGATTTTTCCTTTGCCTTCTTTAGCGCTTCCCTGCCAGACAACGGTTGATTTACTATCCATAAAAATTTTGAGACTCCTGTAGATGATCGCTAGCCTACGTAGGTCAGCGTCTGTGTTCTTCTCAAGTAAAGCAGCTGCTTGTTGAGCAACAATCCATCATCGGAAAGACTTGCGGGTTTCACACGATCGCCATATCATCGTCACCTCGCTGTCAAAACAGCACGATATCTTGGAGATGCCCTTCAATAGCACAGACAAAATCCATGACAGCCGATCGCCCTGACCACGTCTCTAGCAAGCGTTCTCCTCAGACAGACAGTAGTGAAAGCGGCAGCAGCCAGCGAGCCAGCCAGCTTGCAACTTCTTTGGCACTGGTTTTGCTAGGTGCGGGTACAGCTACAGCAGGCACCTATGCTGCTATGGGACCGCTCAATCGAACGGCTGAAAGATCTGCTATCGTCGAACAATCTGCCTATGCCCAGGCTGTTCCCGTTAGTCTGACGGTTCCTGCTGAAGCGACTTCTGTCGCTGAGGTCGTTCAAGTTGTAGGTCCAGCGGTGGTCCGGATTAATGCCTCGCGAACGGTCGCGCAGCGAGCTCCTAACGTGCCTGAAAGCTTTCGTCGCTTCTTCGGCGACCAGATCCCCTCACAGGTACCACAGGAAAGAACGCAAAGCGGCGTGGGTTCTGGCTTTATTGTCAGTGAAGACGGTCAGATTTTGACAAACGCTCACGTGGTAGAGGGCGCAGATACCGTGCAGGTGACGCTGAAGGACGGTCGTACCTTTGAGGGTAAGGTGCTCGGTAGCGATCCGGTGACAGACGTTGCAGTTATCGATATAGAGGCTGACAATCTGCCGACGCTGGCTGTGAGTAATGCAGAACTGCTGCCTGGGGAAGTCGCGATCGCCATCGGCAATCCTCTCGGACTAGACAACACCGTTACCGTCGGCATCGTTAGCGCCACCGGACGCACCAGCGGCCAAGTCGGCATCCCCGACAAGCGCGTAGACTTCATCCAAACGGATGCGGCGATCAATCCCGGCAACTCTGGCGGGCCTCTGCTCAACGCTCGCGGCGAAGTTATTGGTATGAACACAGCCATTATTCAAGGCGCTAACGGCATTGGCTTTGCGATTCCGATTGACGCGGTGCAGCGCATCTCCGACCAGCTAGCAGCGAACGGCAAAGTCGATCACCCCTTCATCGGTATCAGAATGGTAAACCTCACCGCTGAGGTGCGTGACTCTATCAATCAAAATCCAAACAGTGGTTTTCGAGTTGATTCTGATAGCGGCGTACTGGTTGCAGAAGTGGTTCCCAATTCCCCAGCGGCAAAAGCAGGACTGCGATCGGGGGATGTCGTTAGCCAGGTGAATGGTGAAGTAATCTCGACTGGGCAAGAGGTTCAGCAGGCAGTCGAAGCTAATGGTCTAGACAGAGATCTCCGTTTGAACATCAGCAGAAACGGAGATACTCAGACGCTATCTTTGCGTCCAGAACCATTGCCTGCCCAAAGCTAACATCGAGCGCCAAAGCGCAAAGCTAATTTTCCTATCCTCACACCATAGCCGTGACCTGTCTTTGATAGCGTCACGGCTTTTTTTATTGAATAAAAAGAGAATCGTCGACGATCGGATAACATGAGTCGCTTTGCCCGTTACTACGTGGTGTTTTTAGCCAACGTGCTATACCGCTGCAAAGTGACCAACACTGTGGTCTAAGCGGCGAGATCTGGAAAAACTTTTTGTACTGCTGGATGGATAAGCCGATGGCTTTCTACGTTAAGCGCCACTTTCAATCCTTTGCCAATCGTGGATTCCTGCTTTAAGGCATCCATCCCAGATTTCGCTAGCTGTAGAACATAGGGCAGCGTGCTGTTGTTTAATGCCTGTGTCGCAGTCCAGGGCACCGCGCCCGGCATGTTAGGCACACCATAGTGAACAACCCCTAGCTCTGTGTAGACTGGCTCGCTGTGCGACGTTACTTTCAAAGTCTCAATACAGCCGCCTTGATCCACCGCAACATCTACAATGACTGAGCCTGTCCTCATTTCTTTCACCATAGCCTTGGTGACGAGCGTTGGCGCTTTCCGGTTGGGTACGAGTACCGAACCCACGACCAGATCAGCGTCCGTGACTGCCGCTGCAATATTGGGTGTGTTGCTATAGAGCAAACTGACTCTGGAGCCAAAAAGCGTTTCTAGATAGGTCAATCGTTCTACGCTGATGTCGATCATGGTGACCTGCGCACCGAGTCCAACGGCCATCTTGGCGGCTTCCGTCCCGACGACACCGCCCCCAATAATAGCAACCTTACCCGCTGCTACACCTGGCATACCACCGAGCAAAACGCCTCGTCCACCCTGCTGCTTTTCTAGAAAGCGAGCGCCAAACTGTACAGAGAGTCTGCCTGCAATCACACTCATCGGCATCAACAACGGGAGGGTAGCGTCCTTCTCAACGCTCTCGTAGGCGATCGCACTCACCCCACTCTCAATCAGCCTCTCTGCCAGCTTTCTACCTGCTGCCAAATGCAAATAGGTAAAGAGAATCTGACCGTCTTGAATCAGCCCATATTCTGCTGGCAAAGGCTCTTTGACCTTAACTACCATTTCCTGCTGCCAAGGCGTAGCGGCATCGGTAGCGATCGCACCACCCGCGTCCACATACTCTTGATCCTCAAAGCCAGCACCGACGCCTGCTAGGGTTTCTACTGTGACTTTGTGGCCGCGATCGCACAGCTCTTTCACACTGGCTGGACTTAGCCCTACCCGATATTCTTGATCCTTAACTTCCTTTGGAACGCCGATTTCCATCCTTTCAACCCACACACACAACCGTCAAACAAGAATTCATTTTAGACAACTCTACGCAAAATACCCTTCGAATCAGATGACCCGAAGGGTATTTTGCGTATTCGTCCGTTTGCTTTGGCTGTAAGCAAACAAACTCTGTGTGCTGATACGCTTACTGAGCGCCTGCGATCAAGCCAGTCAATAGCGGCAGATTCGCACTCAAAAAGAATGCAAAAACAGCGCCACCAATGCCGCCAATTAGAAAGCTACTAGCGAACTCGCTCCAGCCTTCGTTGGTACTCAAAGCTTCGGGTGGCTTGTAGGGCAGCGTATTCCGAGCAATCTCGGAGCTGACATCAGCACCACTATAGATAGATAGGCAAACAGTCAAAATCAGCACTAGACCGATCGCGGCAAGTAAACCTGCGATTCCAAGCACGTCAGTGTCTCTGAGCGGACCTAGCAGTGCAAACGGACCATACAGCAGATAGCCGTGGGCCATACCGACTTCTAGACCCCGTCGCTGAGCAGAGAGCCCAGTGCGATAGGCCGGTAGATTCTCAAGCAGCGCTTTAGATAGCCCAGACGAGTTTAGAGGGGTCTCTAAATTGCCGATTTGAGGGTCGCCCGCGTAGGGCTTAATGAAATTTGATGATGCTGGCATAGCTAATTTCTTAGTTCTCCAAACTTACTCAACACAACTGCGTAAATAACCAAAACAAACTACAAACTAAGGCTGGCTAGAGCCTATGGGTGTAGCAGCAGGTCAGGGAAGAACCGATTGAATTCAATCAAAACGCCTGCTGCCACTATTAAAGTAACAGTGGCCAGCACAGGGGCGGTTGATAGATATCTCAAAAGATTACTGCTCATGAATACTCCTCCTTGGAGTTCAGTTCTCTATTTGTTTGTCAAAGGTTTTTGCCAAAGTTTCTTGGCCAAAAGTTTTTCCTAAAGATTTTTGCCAGTTTCTAGGCAAACTCGACAGCCAGTTTAGGAAAAACTTACCTAGCGAGGAGAGACCGTAATCTCATCTTTCTTGGCAAACATTTCACCAGATGCAATCTCCTTGAACGCCAATAGGGGCCAAGCGAGAGCACCTACAGTACACTTGATCGCCAAAGGCAAGTCGATGACAACTTCTTTCTCTTCGGGAGATTTCTCAGTGCTTACCGCAATCACATAAGACCGACCTGCCCAGCCGATCCAACCGGCGATTAGCAAGAACAATATACTTGGGATTAAAAACTCACCTGCGTGCTTCAAATCGCCGTCAACAATCAAATGGGGCAGTCCTTCGGGGCCACACAGAAGGCTGGTTTTACCATAGAACTCGAAGCGGGCTTTTGCTCCATCTGTGGGAGCAGCAGCGGCGCGCTTTTGGAAGGCGGCTGACTCGTTGCAAGGTACTAGACCCGCTACATCGTCACCTGCGATTCCGGCGGTTGCTGGAGCAGCAAAACCAAAGGAAAGACAGAGAACTAAAGCCAGAGCAAACAACCGTCTCATATGTCGCATATATTAGGTTTCCTCTCTCATTACTAGAAGCTTTGGAGTAAGCTTGTCTATTAACGAGGCACTTCAGAGGCAAAATGCTTTTAAAGGCGTCTCATCAAAATCCACAAGCCTAACCTAGCTTGTAGGCAATCATACTCCTCGGGTGAGAGCCCCGTAAAGAAAGCACCGCAACGCTTTACATCCCGATACAATTACCGACACACTTTGTTGGAAAGCCCTAAAGACGGCTCATATAGTCAGTCTAGAACTCACAGATCTGGACTTGGGCTCACCTGATGAATTCTCCTCTTTCGCAAAAAAACAATTGATTAAAGAACAACTTATCGATACCGACCGATCCATCAACCGGAGTGCTCGCCCATTGAATGCTCCACCGACGACTGTTCTAGCTATCGAGACTAGCTGTGATGAGACGGCTGTGGCGATTGTCCGAGGCACTCAGGTGCTGAGTAATGTAGTCGCGTCGCAAATCGAGGTGCATCGACGCTACGGGGGGGTGGTGCCGGAGGTGGCTTCGCGCGAGCACGTGGGTGCGGTCGGTATAGCGATCGCGCAGGCAATGTCTGAATCAGGCTTAGATTGGGCGGGGGTAGACGCGATCGCCGCTACCTGCGCACCGGGTCTAGTCGGCGCTTTGATGGTTGGTATCACGGCTGCCAAAACCCTGGCGATAGTTCACAACAAGCCTTTCCTAGGCGTTCATCATCTAGAGGGCCACATTTATGCGTCGTATCTAAGCGACCCAGACTTGCAGCCCCCTTTTCTGTGCCTATTAGTGTCCGGCGGTCATACCAGCTTGATTCACGTGCGTGACACTGGCGACTACGTCATCTTGGGCAAAACTCGAGATGATGCAGCGGGTGAGGCCTTCGATAAAATGGCTCGACTGCTAGATCTGGGCTATCCAGGCGGACCGGTAGTCGATCGACTAGCCAAGCAGGGAAACCCAAAAACCTTTGCTTTACCAGAGGGTAGAATTTCTCTCCCTGGCGGTGGCTTTCATCCCTACGATGCTAGCTTTAGCGGTCTGAAAACGGCAGTGCGACGGTTGATTGAGAAACTACAGGCTGATGCGTTAGCAGGCAAAGGCGAGGTGCCCATAGCGGATGTGGCGGCGAGTTTTCAATTTACGGTGGTAAAGGCGCTGGTGAAGCGGGCGATCGCCTGCGCTACCGATTATAAGCTAGACACCATTGTCGTCGGAGGCGGCGTTGCTGCCAACAGCGAGCTGAGGGAAACCCTAACGCGAGTGGCCGCAGCACAAGATATCAAAGTACTTTTCCCGCCGCTAATGTACTGCACCGACAATGCCGCAATGATCGCCTGTGCAGCTGTGGCACAGTTTGCAAAAGGGGCGCGATCGCCTCTCACAGTTGGCGCACAGTCAAAGCTGTCTCTTACAGACGTTGCCGAACTCTATTGCTAAGCCCTGTCGCTACTGAGCTTTAGGCTATCGGCTCCGAAGATCTATCCGTTTCAAGGATGGACTCAATAATTTGAGCGACCGCCTCGGGTTGCTCCACCATCGCCATATGACCGCAGTTGGATATCTTAGAGACGATTTCGCCACTTTCAAATCCCGAGTGAAAGCTTGCCAAATACTGGACATAGCGCGGCGGCATGATCGTATCTTCAGTCGCGGTGATGAAGTGGACAGGCTGACGAATCTGGCTAACCAACTGAGGCAATAGATAGACTTCTTCCAAGGTCGTAGACTCCAAGAGCGAACCTTTTGCAGCTTGCGCATCGGCTCGAATGAAGTCGCGAAGGCGCTGCTGTCCCCAGCGAATGGGCAGAGGCTGCTCCACCATCAGGCGAGAAAATATTCTAGGCAAGAGCGGTAACCGGGTCAGCCAGCTAGGGCGAAACTTCAGCATTTGCTGACCTGCTGCGCGAAACTTCTCAAACTCTTTCTCTATATAGATGCCGCCGCCCGCATTAATGCAAACAACGCCTCTGACGCGCTCTGGGAGCAAATAGGCAGCCCAGAGCGCAATACTGCCGCCCAGCGAATGGCCGACAAGCCAGACATCATCAAGCCCTAGCTGATTTAGCAATGCTTCTAGATCTTTAGCGTACGCAGCTAAGCCGTGAGCGGAAGCCTGATACGTCTCTATCTGTTGCCCGCTATTCGGGTCCATCAGAGTGCGGTCTGCTGGCAGCTCGATAGGCTGTATCAGGTCGTTTTGTAACGATCCCTCTATTGGTTTCTCTAACCTCCTAGAATCTAGCTGCCTAGAAGTGAGGGTCGACTCTCCAAACCCTCGCATGTCGTAGGTCAAGCAGGAATAGTCAGCCGAAAGAGTTTGGACTAGGGGCTGCCAATAGGTACGGCTAAGTAGCCAGCCATGAATAAAAACCAAAGATTGCGCCCCGACTGATGGATCGGCTAGTCGAGCGTGTTTTTGCGCGTGAATAAAATCGTAGGCGTGCGGGACACCTCTAATACTCTCTGTCAGCATTTCTATATGCTAACGCCATTTATTTGCCTAGTAGTTTTTTGCCTAACAGTCTATTTACCCGGCAGTCTATTTACGCAACAGTCTATGGCGAACGCCCTCCGCGATCTTTTGCCCTAAATATTCTGGGATGATACCTTCGTTGGGACCGAGCAGATACAGAATTAATCGAGTCCGACCTCGCCAGACTAAAAGGTTGGCATTGAGCACCAGCAGATCTTCCTGCCAGATGGTGTGCATCACTTTGTAGAACAGGCCAGGTCGATTTTCGGCTTCGATCAGCAGTGCCGGTAGATGAAAGACCGGATCGATATAAAACTCGGTCTCAACATCAGAGAGCCCTTCGCCTAGATTGAATTCTACGTTTAGCATGTCTTCGACTTCAAAACGACCGGACAGGGCTTCTCGAACCGCCCGGCTGACGTTTTCGGCGGTTTTGAGAGTGAGTTCTTTGCCGCTTCTAGAGACTTCTAGCTTGGCAAAGACCAGCATAGGGGGATAGATTTGTCCGTATAGGCTCAGACTGTGAATAGTGAGACCGTAGGCTGCTAAAACGCCGAAGATGTCGCTAAGTAGAAAAGACTGGTTGCGATAGGCGAATTGGAGGATAGTGCGATCGCCCGCCGAATGAATTTCAATCACCGCCTTTTCAGTTCTAAAAAGCTGATAGGCCAGCCGTAGATTCTGGAGCTGTATTTCACTGTCTACAAACTGCTCATAAAATTGAGGGAAAGCTCGATTGAATCGTTTGAGCAATTCCAAAGTAGACGGTTCCAAACCAGTTGCCATAGCTGGGCTAACGCTTCTTAAAAGTCCTGTGATGGGTTTAGATTGCCCGGATCCAGTTGGATTGATTAGAAACTCGACGGGGCTACCTTGCCATGTTCCGTCTAGAAGACAGCTCCTGTAGCCTTGGCTAGACTCGAAGGTCTGCAAAGGCCTAAACCAAAGGAGACATTTTAGGCCCAGAAAGCCCTTCAAACAGCTGAAAGTGCTCGCGCTATCGCAAAGTGAGTAAAGTACACTCAAGAAGTGAGCTACCAGACGATATACTTTGATTAAGCATTGCTTACTTCAGTCTTAAAATTACTTAAATTGCCTGCATGGGTTTCTGGAAAAGCCTATTCACCACCTCTGATGTTGCTACAGCTTCCAAGCAAACTGCTGGTGCCGGTTATATTGCAGAAGCCCAAAGTTCGGACGATAGTCGAATCTTTTTTAGCGTAGATCGCACGATCGATCTCTACGAGCTAGAAGAGCTTTGTGACGCCGTAGGCTGGTCCCGTCGACCCATCCGCAAGGTTCGTAAAGCGATTCAAAATAGCTTCCTAGTGATTACCATGTGGGAGCAAAAAGGCAACCGCAAAAGGCTGATTGGCTTTTCAAGAGCCACCTCGGACCACGCTTTCAATGCCACTATTTGGGATGTGGTTGTCCATCCTGACTTTCAGGGCAAAGGTCTGGGCAGA
Organism: uncultured cyanobacterium; assembly: GCA_963793495.1. Classification (GTDB taxonomy): domain Bacteria; phylum Cyanobacteriota; class Cyanobacteriia; order Phormidesmidales; family Phormidesmidaceae; genus Phormidesmis. Next base: position 80,722 of record CAWCAI010000013.1, on the reverse strand, counting down.
GCGCTAATGAAGCAGCTAATCAAAAAGCTACGCAGCGAAGACATCAGCAATGTGACGCTGTTTGCGGACCCAGATGTGGTTAATTTCTACAAGCAGCTAGGCTTTATGCCCGACCCCGAGGGGATCAAAGGCATGTTTTGGTATCCCGACTAAGGTTGCTTTTGCCTAGCCTTTAGACGAAGCCATTATCTGCTGTGCCTGCTGAATCCAGCTTGCTACGGTGCCTGTATTGGGTGCTAGATCGGCGCGCCTAAACAGCTGTACTTGTAGCCGCAGTAGCTGCGGATGTAAGCGCTGCACGCTCATCGTTGCTAGCTGCTGTGGCGTACTTACCCCAGCGTGCAGCAGCAGTCCGCAATGCTGAGTGCCTACCCCAGGAATTCTGGCTAAATTCGCTAACGCCGTCCATTTGTTGATGTGTTTGATGTTTGTACTGAGCCGCGTCGATAGCTGCTGCCTTTGCGCCAAACTATTTCCCTGACGCAGTAGATCGAACGTCGTTGATATTCCTAACTCGTTCAGCTGCTGAAGCTGCGCCTTCGTCAACCCAGGCAGTCGATCGATAGGATGATTTATAGACATCACCATGCTGAAATTCGCTCTCTCATTGATGTATAGGTTCCAAACACCTCGATCATTTGGCCCATTGCCAATCGTCCTCAGACAAAAAGCCCGATAACCCATGCTAGTATGAAGGCCGGGATGTAGCGCAGCTTGGTAGCGCGCCTGCTTTGGGAGCAGGATGTCGCAGGTTCGAATCCTGTCATCCCGATACCTGTCATCTATCTTGCTGGTCTGCGCTGTCAGCCATATCCGTCGCCTTGCAGGAATAGTCCTATAGATAAGGTGAATTTTTTCGTAGCTGGCTTTTGGTGAGTGCAGCTGTGCCAATTCTTTCTATTGTCCATCGCCGCTTGAGCGATATGGAAAGGCTCGACATGATAAGGGTGCAAATACGCTGATCTATGAGGATTTATGAAGCTGTCTATTCATCGCATCTTCGCGCAGACGTTGACGGTTAGTGCCCTTGGCATGAGTCTGGTGGCCCCTGGATTGATAGCCAATCCAGCTCTAGCTCTACCAGAAGAGCAAATCGTTCAGCAGCGCGAAGCGGTCTTAGCTTTCATTTTAGAAGACGAGAATGGACCGCTTGCGGCGGCGGATGGCATTTTAGTTTTTGTGTCTTTGCAAAGTGCTAGTGACTACATTGCTGAGAATCGGCCGAATGCAGGAGATACGATAAAAGTAGTCCCGACTAACTTGGAGCGCATTCATCAGGTTGCTGAAGAACTTGAAGGAGAGTCTTTGCAGATAGTATTAGTGCCTGAGCAAGCAGAAGTAGAGTATGCCCGTACTATCGATTCGGACTACCAAGGGGGAGTGCCTTTGTTTTACGCGCAGTTGCCTAACGGTGCTTTTGCGCCGCTGTGGCAGCCTAACGGCGAGGCAGTTTTCCCTATGTACTTCTCACACGCCGATTTAGATGAGTCTTTGGCCAGCTTGCCGCAGGAGGAGTTGGGCATCAAGGTCGCGGTTATTCCGCTGCAAGTGATTTTGCAAGAAATCCATACTAGCGATAACGAAATGCTCAGCCGCATTCGGCTGTTGCCAGCTGAGGTCGTTGATGCGATTAGAGCCGCTAGACAAGAGTCTGAGAATGCTGCGCCGCCAACGAACGCTCCTGCTTCTGAATGAGCTTTTTTGGCAGTCGCTATCAGCAGGCGTCTTTGCTACCGAAGACGACGGCAACGGTCTTGAAGATAATTTGGATATCGCGCCAGATAGACCAGTCGACCTGGTAGTTCAGATCCATTTCGACTACCTGTTCAAAATCTTTAATGCTAGATCGACCGCTGGTTTGCCACTGTCCGGTCATGCCTGGTTTGACAGCGAGCCGCTGCCAGTGGTGGCTTTCGTAGTCGGCGACTTCGTGGAGTACGGGCGGACGGGTTCCGACTAGGCTCATATCACCAATTAGAACGTTAAAGAATTGAGGAAGCTCGTCCAGGCTAGTACGTCTCAGAAAACGGCCAATGCGAGTGATGCGGGGGTCTGCTTCGTTCTTGAAGATCAGTCCTTGGGCTTCGTTTTCGACGGTGTGCTTTTGCGCTTCGGCGTCTGGAATCATGGATCGAAACTTCCAGATGCGAAAAGGGCGGCCTCTGTAGCCGTAGCGAGTTTGAGTGAAAAAGATGGAACCGGGGTGATCGATTTGAATGGCGATCGCAATCGGTATTAACAATATGGCAACAATGCCTAGACCAACTACAGCGCCAACAACATCTAGCAGCCGCTTGAAGCCGCTGGTGGCGACAGGCAAAGGCGGACCCCAAGGAATATTTTGAGCGGTGATTGCTACCTTTTGCTGCTCTGGCGAAAGGTCTTGCTGCTGAGAGTTTGCGAATACTCTGCTAAGGAATCCGTTTGGCTGTCGATAGCCTGTAGTCAGGGTGACGACCGATTGACGTTTCAACTTTATATGAACCATGTCGGAAGCCGTGATAATCATTGATAAGTTATGGCTATCATATGAACCTTACTTAATGAATCGGTAGTTTACGCAAACGACTTTTCACAATCTTAGAGATCGTACCCTTTGATATGAAGCTGTTACCAGGATTAATCGATCATTACTGATACTATCTCAGTCCAAATAGGTAGTTTCGCTGGTTTCATAGGTACATCCTGTCATAAACAGTCGTTTCTCATGTACCAGTCTTTACCCCAAACTCAGTATGGTTCAGTATCAATTGATGTTTGATTCGTAAGAAAAAAGCTTTGTTCTTTTCTCTAGAAGTTCTTATTTAGAAGTTTCTACTGAAGAATTTCTGTTAATCAGTCTCTATTAGAAAATCATACAGCTGGTGAGCTAGTGATAGCTTGCTACCGTGAGCGACCTCTTTTTGCTGGCCGTTCGCTGAGAGAATAACGGCTTGGTTGTTTGGACTACCAAATCCGCTATCTGGCCTGTCGATAGGATTAGCGACGATTACATCTAGCTGTTTGCTTTTTAGCTTGCTGAGCGCCGGGGTGATAATATCGCCTGTCTGAGCTGCAAAGCCAACAACTCGCTGGTTGGGTGCCTTCTGGTGAGCTAGCTGGGCGACGATGTCTGGAACAATCGATAAGGGCAGCTGATCGGGCAAGTTCTTCTTGTGAAGCTTGTAGGTAGCTATGTGGGTGGGACGGACATCGGCAACGGCGGCGGACATAACCATCCAGTCTGCTGAGGGTAGGGCCCATAGCATTGCCTTTTCCATTTCGGCAGCAGTGGTGACCGCGATGGTGTAAATGGAAGACGGAATAGTTTTGATAAGTTCGCTGGTGAGTGGTCCATGCACTAAGGTGACCTGTGCGCCTCGGTGGTGAGCGGCCTGTGCGAGGGCAATGCCCATACGACCTGTGGCCGGGTTGCCAATGAATCTGACGGGGTCTAGGTACTCTCGGGTGCTGCCGCCACTAATGAGCAAGTGCTTTCCAGACAGGTCCATGTGTCCCTTGGTATGATACAGCGAGCGAACTGTTGCGATGATTTCAGCGGGCTCTGCCATTCGCCCGGTGCCAACGCGATCGCACGCCAACCGCCCAGCCTCCGGTCCAACCGCGTGATAGCGTGACACTAATTCGCCAACCGCTAGCAGCTGCCAGTTTCGCTGAACCGACTGCTGCTGCCACATATCTGTGTTCATAGCTGGTGCAAGCACAACAGGGCAGGTCGAAGCCAGGACGGTGTTAGTCAACAGATTGTCGGCTAGCCCATGAGCAAGCTTAGCCAGCGTGTTTGCGCTCAAAGGAGCAATCAGAAAAACATCGGCCCATTCACCCAGTTCGATATGCAGCGGCCTGCCTTGCTTAGCCGACCAAAAATCATCATCTGTATAGACCGAATGCCGAGATAGCGCCGCGAATGTGAGCGCGGTGACAAAGTTCTGAGCCTGCTGGGTCATCAATACTCGAACGTCGACCCCAGCTTTTGCTAGGGTCGACGTCACTTCACACAGTTTGTAGGCGGCAATGCCACCTGTAACTCCGATCAGAATCTTTTGGGGCGCGGCCTTTAGAGACACAGCTTAATCTGTTGCGCGTTTGTTGGTGTACGTTAATTAGCGTACGTCAATAGGTGCCTACGACTCGTCAAAAGCTTCAAGATCAAGCAGATGCATGTAGGGTTCTACTAGCTCTGAGCGCTGAAAGGCAACGGCTCTCAGGCGGTGCCAGTCTTTTAGCCCATCAAATGGCGTGTTGTATTCGTCTTGTTCCAACCGCTGCGCCAGCTGAGCCACATCTTCTGGTGTCATCTGGGCGATGTCTTGAGAAGAGATGTGATTGTTTGTCTGCGGGCCTGAATTAACGGCTGCCCCAGAAGAGGCTCTAGAGTAAAGCGATTCGGTGGATTGCATGGCGGCCCATTCCCTACAAGGTTGGTATGACAGTTTGAGGTGGCAGTTCAACGTCCACAGCACATAGACGTGCATCAAGTGTAATCGCTCTCGCGGCATCTATAAGTTCTATTTACAAAGTCTGCTTCAAACTTTTTCCAAACGTTAAAGAGCTAAACAAAACTGACTGGCTGTTTTGAGGGCTTCTGGAGAAACTTCGTGACCCATATTGAATTCATGGTAGGTAACGGCGAGTCCCTGACGCTCTAACTGAGATTTAGTCTCTAGCGCTTTGGCTAGCGGTACGATAGGGTCTTGTCTGCCGTGAATAAGCAGAACCGGGCGTGGGGTGGTGCAGTTCAAGATGGGCGTGTGGCTGTAGCTGCTGAGGATGAGCATTGCTGCTAAGGGTAGCTGTGGTCCGATGTCCAAGGCCATGGCACCACCTTGAGAAAATCCGCCCATGATGGTTTTTTCTAAAGGGATACCGGTTTGTTCAGGCAGCGATCGCATCCAATTCAACAGCCGCTGACGACTCTCTTGCAAGTCAGCTTGCGCCGCGAAATCATGCCCTTTACGAAAGTCATAGCTGGTTGGAAAGCTATACCAGGCCCTGCCGCCCGGCACCATCGGATGGTCAAACGGAGCGTCTGGTAGCAGAGCCCTAATCGGCGAGGCAATCATATTAATGGCGTTGATCAGTCCCGCTACATCTTGCGCATTTGCTCCCCATCCGTGCAGTAAGACAACTAGCTTGTCGCTAGCATCAGGTGGGGTAATTGCAATCGCATTCAAACTTAACTTCTCAACCACAGTCCCAATCTCTCAAAACAAAACCACTCACAATCATAAATCCCCCACTCCTCTACTTTTCCACCCCTCTGAACCCGGTTACCGACTAATTCCAAACCCAGCCTACTCTCTAATCCCTAAACCCTGTACTCTTTTAAACTTGTTCTATACGTTCTAAAAATCGCCCATGTCTCGCCTTGCCCTGCTGAGTGTTTCAGATAAAACTGGTCTAGTCGAGCTAGCGCGATCGCTCACCCAAGATCTCGATTTTGAAATTGTCAGCAGCGGTGGTACGGCAAAGGCTATCAGCGATGCAGGCATTCTAGTTACAAAGGTTTCTGACTACACAAGATCTCCCGAAATTCTCGGCGGTCGGGTCAAGACGCTACACCCCAAGGTCCACGGCGGCATTTTGGCTAGACCGGATCAGGCTACGGATCAAACAGATCTCACTGACAACGACATCCGCGCTTTCGATCTGGTGGTTGTCAATCTCTATCCATTTGAGCAAACGGTTGCTCAGCTAGAGGTCACCCTGGCATCGGCGATTGAGAAAATCGATATTGGTGGTCCCACTATGATTCGTGCTGCTGCCAAAAATCACCAGTATGTGACCGTACTGTGCAATCCCAATCAGTATGATGACTATTTGACCGTAGCCAAAGCCAATCAGGGAAAGCCGCCTATAGAATTTCGCGCTTCTTGTGCGCAGCAGGCGTTTTGGCATACGGCGAACTATGACTGTGCGATCGCGCAATATCTCACCCAGCAGCAGACTCTAGTCAACCAGCCTGACGAAGCCGCTGCCCTTCCGGTTAACTATGCTATCAACGGCCATCTGAAACAAACCCTTCGCTATGGGGAAAATCCCCATCAGAGCGCTGGGTGGTATCAGAGTGGTGCGATCGCCAGCGGCTGGGCTGCCGCAGAGCAGCTACAGGGAAAAGCCCTGAGCTACAACAACTTAGTCGATTTAGAAGCTGCTCGCCGCATCATTGCTGAATTTCCCAGTGATGAGCGTCCTGTTGCTGCCGTTCTAAAACATACCAATCCTTGCGGTGTCTCGATTGCCGATTCTCTATCAACGGCGTATCAGCAGGCGTTTGATGCTGATAGTGTCTCTGCTTTCGGTGGCATCGTTGCGCTCAATCAGTCCATTGACGAAGCGACGGCTGAAACGCTAACCGGTACCTTTTTAGAATGTGTAGTGGCACCGGGCTGTAGTGAAGCGGCTAGGATGATTTTGAGTAAAAAGAAGAATCTGCGGATACTGGTGCTGCCTGATTTGGGTTTTGGTCCGGTGCAAAGCGTGCGGGCGATCGCAGGTGGATTTCTGACCCAAGTCTCAGACGATCTGAGAGAAGACCCTACCCAGTGGACCATTGTGACTGAGAAGCAGCCCAATGAAGCGGAGCTAGCGGAGCTGCTTTTCTCATGGCGAGTCGTCAAACACGTCAAGTCCAACGCCATCCTAATTACTCGAGACAACACTACCCTCGGCGTCGGCGCGGGCCAAATGAACCGTGTGGGCTCAGTCAAGATTGCGTTAGAGCAGGCGGGCGATCGCGCGCAAGGGGCAATCCTTGCTAGCGATGGCTTCTTCCCCTTCGACGATTCTGTCAAGACAGCCGCAGCGGCAGGTATCAAAGCTATTGTGCAACCCGGCGGCAGCATCCGTGACCAAGAATCCATTACGGCGGCCAATGAACTGGGACTGATCATGGCCTTCACAGGTATCCGCCATTTCTTGCACTAGGGCACACATCTCATAGGATATATGTCCTAAATTGAGATTGATTAAAGTTGCCGTCTTAAACTCCGGACCTCTGAATAGAGGTCTGTACACCTGAGTGCATATTCAAAGCTCCAAAAGCCTCTCAGGAGAGTTTCTAGCTGCGGGTGTCAATAATATGTGTGTCTGCGATTTAGATCTTGCAGGTATGCAGTATAGCTAGTGCCGGGTGCCTACGTACGCTAGCTAGCCTCTTTGCTTTGCTCCAAAACAGCGGTTTTGCGCACCGATACTGTTTGAAGTAAAGAGACCGACGCTATAGAAATCGTCAAGGTATCCAAAGATGGATAATGCGTTAGGTCTTTTTGCCATGTTGACCTATGTAGCTACTCTCTTGCCCAGCAACTTCAAAGTTATCTTCCCAGCTTTCAAGTACAGCCCGCTCTACAGAACTCTCCTGAAAAATCGCCGTCCTATTGGTCTTTGGACGTTCACACTCTCGGCAGGTCACGCCTGTGTCGTTCTCTATCAGCAGGCCCCGAACTTATCGGAGTTGGAATTTTATCGCAAGAGCATTAGCGGAATCTTGCTGATATTCATTTTTGCGCTGCTAGCAATCACTTCAAACAACTGGAGCATCCGCAAGCTGCAAAAGAATTGGAAGCGACTGCATTCGCTGACCTATCTCGCTGCCTTTCTAGTTCCCTGGCATATCTCTGCCAAGATGGCTGACAAATGGTCTGTGGTGACTCTTCTCTGCATGGGGCTAGCAATAAGCGTTATTAGCCTTTGGACTTTGAGAAGATATCAGCAGCTAGCGCAGCTAAAGGGGCAAGGGACGCTTACCAGCATAACTCGGCTGTTCTATCTCAGATTTCTGTTGCTAACTAGCCCTCGAAACATAGTTGTTTATCGAGACGATACTCAATCGCGTCTCGATAGCAATCGCTAGCTTCAAAGGCTCTAGCCCAGGCAATATGTTCGAACATCAAATGGATCTTAATTGCGCGTCAGCCACTTCTGTCCGTTCAGTCGCTGTAGCGTGTAGAGCACCATCAGATCAAGAGTGATTCGTCGCTCGTCGCCCATGAACTGCTCAATTGTGCTGGGCACCTTGCCGTTAGAGGCTAGTGTGAATACCTTCTGTCCGGTGATATCTTCATCGATAAAAGCGATGTTGAACTTGCGATCGCCTTCCCCCTCTGCTGTCCACTGGCCCTGTACCTGCCAGTAGGGGTCGTCGCCGCTTTGCCCCACTACCTCTAGCTTGCGTTTAGCAAACTCCAGGCTTAACTCTTCAATCCCTTCTTTTGCCATCGCCTCTTTTAAGCTGGGCAGATAGTGCTGCTCCATAAACTCGTTGAAAGGTTTGTCTTCTAGCTTGGGCGGCTTTTCTTTCTTCTTCGCGGCTGGCTTTTTGTCGGCTGGCTTTTTATCAGCTGGTTTTGCCTCAGACTTAGCGGCTGGCTTCTTCGCAGCGTTACCCTCGCCCGCTGTTTTACCTGCTGGCTGGTTACCGGTCTTAGCGGTATCTTCCTCAGAATTCTCTTTTATCTTAGCAACCGGTTCATCCGCTTTTTTATCTTCCGACTGCTCTAAACCCTCCGCGTCGGCATCAGGCTTTGCCGTTTCCGCAACCGTATCCTCGGGCTTTGCGCCCTCTACGATGTTCTCAGCGTTCTGGTCCGACGGGTTCTGTTCTGCCATGCTATTTCGCTTCTATTTCGCTAGGGGCACTGCGCCATCATTATAATAGACCCGCCTCACTTCAAGTGAAACCAAAATTCAATTTCAGAAGTTGCCTCTTCAAATCGAGCTGAATGAGTAGCTTGAGCAGGTACGTGATACCACTCGCCGGTTTTATAGCGTATTTCCTCACCATCCATGCAGAGTATGAGCTCACCTTGAGTGATTACACCAACATTGTCCGTTTCGTGGGTATGTGGGGAAATGACTGTTTCTGCGGGATACGAGGCAAACAGCACATCGCAGTCTTTCGCTTCTAATTTGAATGCGTCGAAGGGGCCATCGAATCTTTGTAGCGACTGAAGCTGCTCGGGAAAATGCGTCATCTATTTTCCTTTGTCATGGTGTGAAGTAGGTACGTCTCAGGCTAACTGAAGTACTTCTGCCTGTTGACGATACCATTCGACTGTCTGCTTTAGCCCTTCGCGAAAATCGGTTTTTGCCTCGAATCCAAAGGCTTGCTTAGCTCGCTCTGTATCGAGGCAGCGACGCGGCTGGCCGTTGGGCTGGTCGGTTTGCCAAACGAGTTCACCTTTGAAATCCATGACTTCGCAAATCAGCTCTGCTAGGTCTTTGATCGAAATTTCAGCGTTGGTGCCTAGGTTGACTGGAGCAGCGTCTGAGTAGCTTTGGGTTGCCATGACGATGCCACGCGCGGCGTCTGTAGAATAAAGAAATTCGCGAGTTGGACTGCCATCTCCCCAAACCGGTAGTTCTTTGTCGTCGTTGACTTGGGCTTTGTGAACCTTGTGAATGAGAGCCGGAATCACGTGGGAGCTGCGCGGATCGAAGTTGTCTTCGGGGCCGTAGAGATTGACGGGCAGTAGGTAGATGCCGTCAAAGTCATACTGCTGGCGGTAGGCTTCTAGCTGAACGAGCAGAGTTTTCTTGGCGATGCCGTAGGGGGCGTTGGTTTCTTCGGGATAACCAATCCACAGATCTTCTTCTTTAAAGGGGACGGGGGTAAATTTGGGATAGGCGCAGATGGTGCCGACGCAGACAAACTTTTCTGCGCCTGCCTGGTATGCAGCGTGGATCAGCTGCGTACCCATCATTAGATTGTCGTAGAACAGCTCTGCGGGTTTTTCGCGGTTGAGGCCGATGCCGCCAACGTGAGCGGCTAGGTGAATGACTATGTCTTGTCCGGCGACAGCGCGTTTGCACGCTGCCATTTCGGTAAGGTCGTAGTCGCGCGATCGCGTCACCAGAATATTGTCTCGGTTAGCGCCTGCTTGCAGTAGCTGGTCTACTACCTGCTTACCTAAGAAACCAGCGCCACCGGTGACCAGTATTTTTTTGTTTGCTAATTCCATTGGTTTTTAAGATAAAGAGCCAATCGCTTGACGGCGAACAGTTGCCATATTGATGCCATTGCCGTTGCTGCTGTTCATTGGCTTTTGGCCAACAGCTTCTAAATCGGCATCTACCATCAGCTTTACGAGTTCTTCGAAGCTTACTTCAGGCTGCCATCCCAAGATTCTTTTGGCCTTACTCGGATCGCCAATGAGCAAATCAACTTCAGCTGGTCTGAGGTAGCGTTCATCAAAGGCGACAAAGTCATTCCAGTCAAGATTGACGTATTGGAAGGCAATGTCTAAAAACTGACGAATGGAATAGGTCTCACCAGTAGCAATGACAAAGTCGTCAGGTGTTTTATGTTGAAGCATTAGCCACATCGCTCTGACGTAGTCCTTGGCGTAGCCCCAGTCGCGTTTGGCATCGAGGTTGCCGAGGTAGAGCTGCTTTTGTTGGCCAGTGACAATGCGGGCGATCGCCCGGGTAATTTTGCGAGTGACGAAGGTCTCGCCTCGGCGCGGAGACTCGTGGTTGAACAAGATGCCGTTGGTAGCAAACATGTCATACGATTCGCGGTAGTTGATAGTTTGCCAGTGGGCGTAGACCTTGGCACAAGAATAGGGGCTGCGAGGATAGAAGGGAGTTTCTTCAGATTGGGGAACATGCTGGACCTTGCCATACATTTCGGAGGAGCCCGCTTGGTAGAAACGGACTTCATTGCTGGTGCGCTGCTGATAGTCACGGATGGCTTCTAGGAGTCGCAGCGCGCCCATCGCGACGGTATCGACGGTGTATTCAGGTGAGTCAAAGCTGACGCGGACGTGAGACTGTGCGCCCAGGTTGTAAACTTCATGAGGCTGAACTTGCTCTAGGGTGCGGCGAAGCATAGTGCCGTCATTGAGATCGCCGTAGTGCAAGAAGAGCATAGCGCCCTCTTGATGCGGATCGACGTAGATGTGATCGATTCGGTCGGTATTAAAAGTAGAGGTGCGGCGGATGATGCCATGGACTTCGTAGCCTTTGTCTAGTAAAAGTTCAGCTAAATACGAACCGTCTTGTCCTGTGATCCCAGTGATCAGTGCCCGCTTCGTCATTATTACAATATTCCTTTATTAGTTAAGCAGTAGATGTTGCTCCAGATTCTGGCTTCAGCACAGTCTCTACAGATGCTCTGCTGCGAGTATGCCCAAAACATAGAACAGATAAAAATATCTTGATGTCGTAGCCCTTGCCGCTCAACAGTACATGATTGCGCTGCTGGCTTTGGGCGGTTCATATTAAGAGAAGATGTTTTATCAAGAATGTTTTATCAAATTAGTTAGTCGAGGCAAACGGCACTTCTATCAAGTTGGATTCAAGCTCTGCGATCGCGCTCAATATCATAGATTGCCTTTTCCCAGCACCACTGTTCTGGTTTATCAGGGTTGTGATCGCTGATATCTTGCACTAGGCGCTGAGCGACCGGAGCACTGCCACCGACCAGTCTCAATAGCTGTTTGCGAGTGCTTCTAGAGACACCTCGCTCGCGGGAAATACTGGCGTGGTGACTACTAGTACCGCGTCGGGTGATGGGCAACCGGTAGCCTGTTAGCCAGCTAAAGACAGCCAGAAGTAGGACAGCTGCGATCGCAACAGAAATAATAGACATAGTTGTGAGTCGAAATATATCGCTTAGAGTAAGTCAAAAAATGTCTGAGCGACATCCTTTTTAATACCGACGTGATTTTCTGTAATGCGCTTTTCCTGGTAGCTTTTCAAGAGAAGCTATTGGCGTTCAGCACCCTCACATCTGCATATGACTGACTCTAGTCGCACCCAGTCTCGCGTCGAAGCCATCCTTTCCTTTTGGTTTGGCAATCCTACCGATCCAGGTTACGGTCATTACCGCAAAGCCTGGTTCATCAAAGATTCGGCTTTTGATGCGCAAATTCGGCAGCAGTTCCTCAGCGATACTGACGAGGCGGCGGCTGGTGTCTATAACAGCTGGCAAGCACAGTCCATGTCTGCGATCGCGCTGCTGCTGCTACTCGATCAGTTCCCGCGCAATCTGTACAGAGGTCATTCCCGCAGCTTTGCGACTGATGCTCAAGCTCTAGCAGTTGCCCAGCATGTAGTTGATGCTGGTTTGGATCGCGAGTTGATGCCTGCCCACCGATTCTTTGCATACTTACCCTTCGAGCACAGCGAAGATATGCGCCATCAAAATCGCTGTGTTGAACTGATGCAGCGACTCGTTCAGGACTTCCCTAATTTAGACAAAGGACTCAAAGGCGGTTTGGACTATGCGATCCGCCATCGAGACGTCATCGAGCAATTTGGGCGCTTTCCCCACCGCAATCAAGTGCTGAGTCGTCAGAGCACATCAGAGGAACTGATCTTTTTGCAGCAGCCAGGTTCGAGCTTTTAGGACTGCAACCCGACAGGCTACTGACGATTGGTGACGTATTCTAGCCAGATCGAGGCACAGAGACCAACGTAGTGCGCAAAGATAGCGTTGATCACTGAAAAGACCACGGCAATATCTGCTGCATTAATAAAAGCTGATGAATCTCGGGTGATACCACCAAAGGTTGCAACCTGCCGCAGTGACCTAGTCCAGAGATCGGCGACTACCACCTCTGCACCAAAAATAGTGATTAGCATACCGATCAGGCTAATAGAGATACCGATGCGAATAGCTCTAATGGCGTCTTTGGGTTTGGGGCGTAGGTCGGGATTGCTAGTACCGAGCTTGCGGCTTAGCCGAACGTAGCGAAAGCCCCAGAACGCGCTGATGAAGATGGTCAAAATACCCACTGTGGTAAACAGGTCGGCAGAGGCGCTAGAAAAACCGGTGTTTGGCTCCAACGCATTGAATACAAACAAAATGCTGGCAATAACGCCGATGATGGTCTGTACCCACACGCTAGCCCAGCCAACTCGCTTGAAGTTCGCTGCGATTCGCCGAATAGCGGGCGGGAGAGAGTACCCAAGTTCACCAGTCATAGGTGTTTTGCTCTTTAGCAAGGAGCATAAGTAAGGAGCTAAGCTTTATGGTAATACGAATGCTGAGAGTGGGGAACGGAGACGGTGACTAGTGCTAGTGAAGGGTTGAGTATGGAAGCTTATAAGGACCAGGTAAGTGATGCGATCGCCCGTCATCGTCACCGCGTCGACTATTTAGCGGTGCGGTTGGAAAAGTCGCAGAACTGCGAGATTCGGCTGCGCAAAGAGGTGCCCGAAGCGCTAAGCGAGGGCGTGGCGATCGGCGGACAGGTCCGGGCCTGTCATCGGGGGGGCTGGGGATTTGCGAGCTTTAACCGGCTGAGCGATTTGTCCCAGCGAATGGAGGATGCGATCGTAGCTGCTCGTCTGGTGGGAGATGACATTACCCAGCTAGCGCCCATCGACATTATTCAGACCTCCTGCACGCTGCCCTTAACCGGAACTGATCCTAGAGAGATTTCGCTGGCAGACAAAAAATCTCTGTGTCATCACTACATTGAAGTTTTGCGAGGGGAGCATCCTGAGATTGCCTCCACGACTGTGCGCTATGAAGACAGCTATCAGCAGGTTTTGATAGCGACCTCTGAAGGCACCTTGATAGAGCAGAGCTGGACCGATTTAGAGATGCGGTTTTCGGCCATGGCTAGACGGGGTGATCGGGTGCAAACCGGGCGGGAAACGGTTGGATCTCGGCGAGCTTATGAAGATGTGTTGGGGTTAGAAGATAGGGTCAAAGCAGCAGGCGATCGCGCTGTTACCTCCCTAACTTTACCGTCAGTAAGAGGCGGCATCTACACGGTTGTCATCGATCCGATTCTCAGTGGCCTATTTGTTCACGAAGCCTTCGGCCATCTATCTGAAGCTGACATGATCTATGAAAATCCAGAGCTGCTAGAAACTATGTCTCTAGGTCGGCGGTTTGGCCCTAAAACGCTTCAGATTTTTGACGGCGCTGCGCCAGAAGGTCATCGTGGTAGCTATCTGTATGACGATGAAGGCACCCCTGCGACAACCACTCAGCTAATCAAAGACGGTGTGTTAACCGGACGATTGCACTCCCGCGAGACCGCTGGCGAGCTAGGTGAAGTGCCCACCGGTAATGCTAGGTGTTTGAACTATCACTACTCGCCGCTGGTGCGGATGACGAATACCTGGATTGAGCGAGGAGAAACGTCGGTCGCCGATCTGTTTTCTGATATTGATAAGGGAATCTATGCGCGTAACTGGATCGGCGGGCAGACCAATGGCGAGCTGTTTACGTTTACAGCTGGCGAAGCCTGGATGATTCGTCAGGGCAAGATTGCTGAACCGGTCCAGGATGTGACGCTCTCAGGCAATGTCTTTAGTACTTTGGCCAATATTGAGGCAATTGGTGACGACTTTTACTGGGATGAGTCGGGGGGCTGTGGTAAGGGGGGACAAAGCGGATTGGCGGTTGGCTGCGGTGGCCCCAGCCTTAGAATCAAAGACGTTGTGATTGGGGGCGAGAGTGAATGAGCGCTTTAGCAGGCAGAGTACAGACTGGCGGCTCGTCGAATTTACGGCTTTACTTGGACACTGCCGACGTGGTGGCCTGGAAAAAATGGCTACCTACTGGGATGTTCTATGGTGTGACTTGTAATCCGCTGCTGCTAGAAAGAGCAGGGGTTGAGTGTGCTCCGATGGTGTTGAAAGTGCTGGCCCAAGAAGCATTTGCGCTAGGAATGCAAGAAGTTCATTTTCAGGCCTGGGGGGATTCGGTGCCGGCTTTGCTCAACATCGGCAACTTGCTCAGCAGCTTTGATAAGCGAATTGTGATTAAGCTACCCGCGACTATAGACGGCACGATGGCCGCTAAGATGCTGATTCGCTCAGGGATTCCAGTGACGCTGACTGCGGTTTACTCTATTCACCAGGTGTTGATTGCAGCGGCAATCGGTGCTAGCTATGTGGCTCCCTATCTAGGCCGGATTGACGATAGCGGCAGAGATGGCTTCGCTGAAGTGGCGACCATGCAGCAGGCTCTGAAAGGCGTAAAGTCTACTACCCGGGTGTTGACGGCGAGTATTCGCAATGTGGAAGATATTCCTGAGCTGGCAGAGCGTGGGGTAGATACCTTTACTTTTTCGGATGCGATCGCCCAGGCTTTCTTTGACGTTCCCGAAACAATCGAGGCCACGGCTGATTTTGAGAGGGCGGCGAACAATATAATCTGATTTTCCGTGAGCAGCCTTAAAAAGCTAGCTTCGTACTTCTATGGCCATCTACGAACAGTCTGTCTTTATCCATGCAAGTTCGACGACGGTGGAACGCTGTTTTACAGAGCAGCGCTTGATGCATGAGTGGCTAAATCCATCTTTGGTCTGCGAGCCGGTTGGTGACTGGCGAATGGCGACAGGGAGTGAATTTGACTTTCGACTGAAGATTCCGGTGCTGTCACCCTCGCTACACAGCACTGTGATCGAACGGCGGCCCGGACTGGTCGTCTGGGGATTCGATGGTTTTTTTGAGGGATGCGATCGCTGGGAATGTCAGCCTGAATCAAACGGGACAACGCTGCTGAACCGATTTGAATTCACTATTCCTAACTCGCTAGTCAGCTTTGGATTTAATCAATTCGCAGCAGGCTGGACTAAAAAAGACATGGAAGCGCAGCTACAGCGACTGAAGCAGGTTGCCGAACGGCTTTGAAGTTGGAACAGCTCCGCGTAGCGCTGTTCAGCGGTGTCATTCAATAGATACAGCAGCTGAGCTGCACAGAATTCGTTTTATGCAGAAGCCAGGGCTGAGCTATCAGAGGACTGGCTTTCAGTTTCTGCGATCGCATCAGGTGAAGGCGAAGGCGGAATCTTTTGATCCTCAAATATGCTTTTGATCGAGCTAGCAACGGGCACCGCAACAATTAGCCCTATCACACCTGCAATTTTCGTGCCGAGCAGGAGTGAGACCAGTATCCAGACAGGATTGAGGCCGACAAAGCCGCCAATGAGTTGGGGTGCGATCGCGTTCTCCACCACCTGGTCAATCACTGCGGCTACCGTGACCACCCGCACCCCTAGCCAGATACTCTTCAGCGCAGTCAAAAAGCTAATAATCGTAATGCTCAGCGCTGGGCCGAACGGAAAAATTGCCATCACGCCGACCGCGATTCCGAACAGCAGCCCAAACGGCACCTGAATCACGACAAAAGCAATGGTCATAGCGCTGCCCATCAGCAGCGCCACGGTGAACTGACCCAAGAAATAATTCTGAAAGTTGCGCTTAATCAAAGGCCTAGCCCTTGAATTCCAAGACTCCGGCAGCCACTGATAGATGCCGTCCCATAGCCTTTCGCCATGTAGCAACAGATAGAAAGTCAGCACTACAGTCAGACCCAAATCCACAATGCTACTGATGGCATCTGGCAGCAGCGACAGCAATCCGGCGCTGATAGTTTGAATCTGGGTGGTGATTTTTGCCTGCATCTGAGCCGACAGCCGAGACAAATCAATCGGTAAGTTCAGACCAACTGCCCAATTTTGGAAAGCAGTCATCTGAGAAGTACTAGAATCAATCCAAGAGGGTAAACGCCCGGAGAGATCGTTGACTTGCTCAACTAGCGGCGGCACTAGGAGAACGCCCAGCACACCTAGTATAGAAATAGTGATTAGCAGCACTAGCAGAATCGCTAGCGATCGCCGTAGCCGAAAGCGGGAAAGCCACTGAACAGGATAGTTCAGCAAAAAAGAAAGCAGCGTCGCCGTCAAGAAGATAGTGAACTGAGCACGGAAATAGACAAAAATCTGTAGCGCTACCCACCCGTTTAGCGCTAGCAGCGGCAGTGCCAAGCCCCAGACCATCCAGCGCGGTAGTCGATTAAACCAGTCCATTAACAACGTATGACCTATCTTGCGTTTCTTTCGGCAGAGTCCTACAGGATTTCCTTTCGGTGAGGCTGTATAAAGCAGCACGAATTTAACCAGGATAGCGGATCGCTTAGGCCAATACCCCTTTCCCTAGAGTGACTCTACTGAACGAAATAGCGAACGGACGTATTGCCCACCTTCACCCACCTATTGACATGTACCAGTAATAGGTCGCCATTGGAATCACCGTAGCTGCAATTAGCAAAACGATCACCACAGTTGTCGAAGAGCCCCGAGTCGCTTCAGTTTCTTCGGCAGTGGCATAGGTGCGATCGACATCGACGGTGTCGTCATAGGCTTCGGGGGGGCCCGGATCAGGCTCTCCAGAGAGCACGGCCACTAGCCGATCGGTCGCGCCTAAAAAAGATTGATTGTACTGATTGCCTTTTAGCAAAGGTATCTTCATCGTTTCACCCACGAGGCTCTGCGCTAGATCCTCGTTCATGATTGCTGCCGAATTTTCTCCGACGCTGATGCCGATATTGTTAGTAACGTCATCTAGCACGATCACAGTTTGATTGCTACGCGCTTCGGCAGTAGGAAACCAGCGTTCTGCTAGCTGATCGGCAAAAGATTGAGCCGTTTCGCCGTAGTCCAGCCGGTGAATAGTGACAAAGCGAACCTCGTTACCTGTTTCCTCGGCTAATTGCTTAAGTGAGCTTTCGATTCTGCCTTCATTCAGGCGCGAGACCTGCGAGGCTTCGTCAATAAACCACTTGCCGTTAGGCGTTTGTGGCATGCTGTACAGGCTAGTGGCCAGAGCAGGCGCACTAAATAGCTGAACAGCGAAGAGAGCGATCGCGCTAAAGCAGATGAGCTGACGGGACCAGCCAAGGAATCGTCTAGACATGGGAAAGATGTGTGGGGTGGCTTCGGTATCTATAAATAATAGAGGAAATTGGGAATAGAGGTCGCTTGCTAAAAACCTACGCGCTAGGCAAAAACTGCTGCGCTCGTAGAATCTGAGCTAAATCGGTTTTGCTCTCAATCAAGCAGGCATGACCGCTTTGTGGCAAAAGCATTTTCTTCGCATTAGGAAACCGAGCGACCAGACTATTGGCCTCACGTACGGAAGGCAGCAGGCGATCGTTCCCCCCTGCAATGACCAGAACAGGATGTGTCATCCGCTCTAAAGGAAGTCGTTCTGTATCGAATTCGCCCAGCAGTCTCATGCGCCAAGCAGCGGTTTTGGCAGGAACCGATCCCATTGCATTGGCTAAGGCGATGCGATCGCGTCTACCCACTCGAAAAGGCTCAATCAAAAAGGGAATCAGACCTTGAGCACCGTAGCGATAAACCAGATTAGGCAGCTGATGGGTAATTAAAGAGCCCAGCTGCATCCAGGGCAACCGGCGAAAAGAAGAGGCCGGATTGATCAAAACAACCTTTTCAAACAGATGCGGTGAGTGCGTCAGCACCCGCATTGCCAGGCAGCCGCCAAAAGACTCTCCGCAGAGATATACCTGTCGCCTTCTACCTGAAGGCACAACGTCTTTCCCCAACTCGCCATTGATGAGCTCATTCACCTGATGAGTCAACGTCTGCCAGTCAGACAGCTCCTGCGGCGGCAGCGATAGACACCGCAGGTCAAACCAGTGCGACAGCTTATCAGCTTGAGCCTGGAACAGCTCTCCGGTCCCATCCATTCCGGGTAGATAGACGAAAAGCGGCTTTAGAGCCTCTCGTTTGGGTTTTTCGTTCGATTTTATATGTGGCTTTATAAATCTGACTGTGTTCAATCTTCCTCGCCTAGCCAGGACTAAAGCCTGACTTTACGTCCCTTTTTTTAATAGAGTTTGAATTTTATTTTGACAAGTATCCGCCAATTCACTGGCTACTCGTCCAGCTTGCTTGCCGTGATAGTGCTGTTGCAGATCTGCGGTCGAAATCGGCTCGCCAATCACGACGGCAACTTTACGATAGATCACAGCTGGATGTCGTCCGGACTGCTGGAACAGAGGCTCGCTAGGATCGAACCAACCGAGTAGCTGAAAAGGAATTGTATCTTGCTGTTTTTCTTCCAGCGCAACAATAGCAGTGGGAACAATTTTTAGATCGTCAACGGGTGCGCGCAGCGCTAGGTGAGCAAAGCCTCGGTGAAAGCTGCCGACCTGGTCAGGCAAGGTCAGCTGAACCATTGGCTTAGTGCCTTCGGGGAAAACACCGATGGACTGATGTGATTGCAAAAAGTCGGTCGCCTGTTTGAAAAATGTTCGCCCTCTCTGCTGCGGCCCATCAAGTGGAAAGCATCCCAATGCATTAACAATTTCGTTCATCACTGGTACCTGAGACATGTAGTGATGACAGGCAAAGTGAACCGGCTGGGCAGTAGCGGCAACCAGTAGCGGCGCATCTAAAAAGCTGCGGTGATTGGCGATCATCAAGAAAGGCGATCGCGGCAGCGGTGCCAGCTGATGCACGCTGATCCGAATGCCCATAGAAAAAAGCATCCATCTAGAAAGTTCGAGAGGACTAGTCAAAGCCAAAGTAAAGAGGAAAAAAGAGAGAACAAAAAAGCAAAAGCCAGGCGGCCAAAAAGCAAAGGACCAGCGGGACTGTACTTAACCCACTGATCCTTTATCTCATATAGCTTTAGCGTTGAGCATCACCACCAAGGGTGAACTATCTTGTTGCGCACATGGCTCTGCGGTATGAAACGGTCATCATCGGCAGCTCAATTGGGACAACGCAGCCGTTTGCGATCGCATCGTCCAAAATAGCGACCATTCTACGTTCCTTGCAGGTGAGCTTGCCGTTTCGATACTGGTTGATTTGCATAGCAGCACCTGGCGAGAGTTCTTTGTGCGCGATCGCCGTGCGAATTAATGATTCAAGATTTATCGATTTAGAACTAAAACTTGAAGATTTGAATCCTAGTACTTTTGACATGGTTTTATGACCTTTGACGTCTGTTTTTCTATCTTCTTTCGATAGGGTTCTAGTCCGGATGAAAAGGCTGTTTGATGATTTATAAAGGCGATGGCTAAGCATTTTTACGTATTTGTAAAATATAGCAGTTCAGCCGAATAGCCCAATCCGTTTAAGGAACTATTTAACTTTGTTTATTTATAGTTTTAAGATTGGGAGATATCCGTAAAACTATTGATGTATAGACATCTTGGATTGTGTCCTGCTTGTCCGTAATATCAGCTAAAGCGCATCTATCGCTTCAAGCAAATTTATTTTATGACCAGAGAAAACAAAATATTTTGATTGAGAACTAGCTGTTTGAAGCTAATTGAAGCTAATTAAAACTGATTGTTTAGTTGATTGTATTCAAATAATTTAGCCGCTCAAAATCATGTTAGTAAAAACGAACTATTTGCGTCAACAATTACCGAGGTTGGTCATCAAGTCAAACTAGACAATATAGCTTTCCGCACTTTGCTCACACCACAGAAGGCTACAACCCTTGTTCTATAACGCAAAGTGCATAGCAGATGCACGAATGCATCCGCGCATTGCTATATCTGCTCTGATCTATCGATTTAACTAGTCGGCGGGAAGTCCCGCGCTCTGCCAACAGGTGAGCGTCGAGATGATAGCCAGGTGAGTGTAGCGAACAATCTTGTTTCTTCATAGTAGGATGTATATATCAATTACTTAGCAAGGTTTTCCGCTCCTCCAAAGTGTTCGTCGAGAAAAGTATCACCCTCGAAAATGTAACGGTGACGCGACACAGTTTTTGGAAGAAAGGAAGCTCAGACAACCTATTTCTGAAGTCGGCGGCAGGTCTATGTCGTGGACTCTAAATAAACGGCCTGTGGACGGGATCTGATTGGGGGTAGCACCGTTGCTACCTAGACAAGACCGGGTGAAGCAGGAACTTCTCATAAGCGGTGCCGATTAGATTCTGGTACATGAGCTGAGAAGCCCGCGCTGTACTCGCAGAGTCAGCGCCGGGAGCATGTCACGCTATCGTCTAAGCTAATCGCTGACTACTTCATTAGATTGCTTAGCAGCTAAAGCGATCGCCTTCGGAAAGATTAAATGCTCTTGCACTTGGATCCGCGCCTGTAGCGTTTCCACACTGTCATTGGCTAGGACAGGTACGGCTGCCTGCATGATAATTGGACCGCTATCGACAGCTAGCTCCACGTGATGAACGCTACAGCCCGTGATTTTGACTTTGGCCTGTAGCGCCTGTTCTACAGCCTGGATACCAGGAAAACTAGGTAGCAGGCTAGGGTGAATGTTCAGAATCTGGCCAGGAAAGGCAGCGATTAGGCGCTGTGTAACCCGGCGCATCCAGCCTGCCATTATTACCCAATTGACATCAAATTCGCTAAAGGTGCTGACGATAGCTTTATCTAGCTGCTCTCGGCTGTCGAATGTACGGTGGTCTAGAAGCTTCGCTGGAACGCCCAGGCGTTTAGCTCTCTCGACCACCTTTGCCTTTGGATTGTTGTAGATAACGACTTCAACCGTAGCGCGGAGCGTGCCTGCACTAATCGCATCTGCGATCGCCTCAAAGTTGCTGCCACTACCCGAAGCCATGATTCCAAGCCTAACCGGCGGGCTAGTTTTCAAATTGCTGGTCGTCTTAGGCGAATCCGTTCTAGGTGAGACCAAAGCTTGAGTAACTGGCTGAATAGGTGATAGCAGAGGTGGCATAGCTTAAAGGCTGTAGGTATTAAGTGATAACACTGAAATCTGTGCGGCGGTGGTTCTGTTAAATCAAGAATGACTTATATTTTGAGGGTTCAATCGGGCATTTTATAGCATTCGCCACTTTGCTCCACACGTTCTTTGCTCCACACGTTCTTAGTGAGCGAAACCCAGTGGACAAAGCTTAATGAGCGAAACCTTTGCTTTGAAAGCGCAAAGGAGGCAGCTAGCAAGAGCTGCCTCCGACGCTGGCTATGCAGTGCCTGATACCTGTCCAATTGCGTAATGAGCTTATCAACCAGTTTGTCTGAATTGACTGCTATGTGGAATATGCTGGATGCGATCGCTCAACCAGTCTATGTAAAGAACGCTCAGCATAGATGGATCTATGTCAATGAGGCTGGAGCTGCACTAGCTGGCATATCCGCTGAGGCTATAGTCGGTCGCAGCGAATCTGACTTTTTACCAGAGCAGGTTGCCCGGCAGCTAACCTACCAGGACCAGCTATTTTTCGATAGCGCTCAGCAAAGCAACACACCGCTGATATTTGAAACCGCAAGCGGCACTCAGCAGCTGATCGGTCATCGCCGATTGTTCAATGCGGCAGGTTCGGCTAGTAGCGGTTCGATTAGTGACAGTGCTGCTAGTCAAACTACTGTGCTAGTAGCCACACTACAGAACGTAACGGCGATCGCTCTTGCCAACCAGAAAAACGCCTTTCTTCACAAACAGCTGCAGACCAATCAGGCAGAGCTAGAAAAAGCCCGACAGCTAGAATCCACGCTGAAGCGAATCACAGATCGCGTCAGAGATAGCTTAGATGAGCAGCAGATTCTACAAACCGCCGTTGATGAGCTAGTAGAAGTCTTGAATGCAAAAGCAGCAAACACAGCGCTATATGACTTGGAGCAAGGTACTTCGACAGTACTGCACGAATGCGCAGCAGGGCTGGCCCCAATGCGGGGCCGGGTGTCTTTTTTAGAAGCGTATCCAGAAGTCTACCAGCTGCTGCTAACCGGTCAGTATCTACAGTTTTGCTCTGTTTTTCCTAATCCAGAGCGAGGCCGAGTGTCTATGTTTGCCGCGCCGATTGAGGACGACCGGATCGTTCTAGGCGACTTATGGCTGATCAATGACAAGGACAGGTGTCTAACTGAGCTGGAAATTCGGCTAGTACAGCAGGTCACGAATCAATGCGGAATTGCCATCCGTCAGGCTCGCCTCTATCAGGAGTCGCGATCTCAAGTAAGAGAGCTAGAACACGTTAACACGCTCAAAGACGACTTTCTTAGTACGGTTTCTCATGAGCTACGTACGCCGGTTACCAGTATGCGAGTAGCGCTGCAAATGCTGGGCATTACCTTAAAGCAAGACTATGGCATTGACGAAGAAGAACTGAAAAAGCCGCAGATTGAGAAAGGTAGACTAGCTCGCTATTACAGCATTTTGAATGAAGAATGCGAGCGTGAAATTAGCTTGATCAACGATTTGCTTGACTTGCAGCGCCTGGACGTTGGCAACCATCCAATGATGATGCAGCCGATCAACATTTCAGGCTGGCTACCTGGTCTGGTGAATGGCTTCATGCCCAGAGCTATCAGCCGTGAGCTGGATCTGATACTGACTATTCATGACGACCTGCCTCAGCTCATTTCTGATCTAGCCAGTATTGAGCGGGTGATGACAGAACTGATCAACAACGCCTGCAAGTACACACCGCCCAAACACGCTATTTTGATCGAGGTCGTTGGCAAGCCACTTGCGATGCAGATTACTGTGGCTAATACCGGGGTAGAGATTGCTGAAGAAGAGCGCGATCGCATCTTCGACAAATTCTATCGAGTTCCCAGTGCCGATCCCTGGAAGCAAGGCGGAACCGGGCTAGGTCTAGCGCTGACTAAGAAACTAATTGAACATTTGGAAGGCACGATTGCGGTTGAGAGCGCTGAAAATCGGACAGTATTTACCATCGAGCTGCCTTTGTTGCATTCAGTGGCTTAGCTTAGAGATTTCCTCTCAAACTGCTCAGCCATCGGTAGGCTCGGGAGCAGTTAATTGGCGAGTTGTATTCTCAATCGTAGGCAGCGTATCGGCTGTACCGGTAAGAGATGCTGGCTGAGTAGGACGGTCTGCTGGTGCGATCGCTTCTGTAGTTTCGCTTTCATTCTCTACTGTTTCTTCAGCTGCCGTTCCTTCAGCTGCCGTTCCTTCTTGAGTCTCTATTTCACTGCCGCAGAGGGCACTCAGGTCGTATTGCTGTCCATCTGAGCCATATAGATAGCAGACGTAATCGGCATTATTGACTTCGGCTAACGTAGGGGATACGGCGTTCACCCAGATGGTGATGCCCGCTATGGTTGCGAAGGTACTGAATATGAATGTCTTTTGAGTGGTTTTTTGAAGAGTCATCGTTCTTTGAAAGAAAATATTGACTGTCAGTTTCGTCTGTGTACACTTTGCCCAATTTTTAGCCAGCCGCTTCTAATAACCTCTGTAGGAGAAAACTCGCATTTTCGAGCGATAGGGATATACTTTTTTAGTTAAACGTGCTAATTAGAGAGCACACTTGTAGAGTCTCCGTTCATGGTTTCGTCAATTCTGGCCATTATTTCTTTTTTGATTGCTGGATACACCGTCGGCTCAGTGCGAATTATCAAAGAAGGTAATGCCGCCCTAGTAGAGCGATTAGGCAAGTACAATCGAAAGCTTGAACCAGGAGTGAATATGATTGTGCCGCTGGTGGAGTCGGTGGTGCTAGAAGACTCCTTAAGAGAGCAAACGCTGGACATTGAGCCTCAAAGAGCCATCACCAAAGACAGCGTGAATCTAGAGGTAGATGCCATCATTTACTGGCGTATTTACGATCTCGAGCGGACTTACTACGCCATTGAAGATGTCGAGTTTGCGATGAAAGAGCTTGTCATTACGACGCTGCGTTCTGAAGTCGGCAAGATGGACTTTCAAAGTTTGTTCTCTTCGCGTGACGAAATCAACCGCGCTCTGCTAAAGGAGTTAGATCAGGCTACTGAGCCTTGGGGCCTAAAGGTCAATCGAGTTGAGATTCAAAAGCTAGACCCGCCGCAGAATGTGCTGGATGCGATGCAAAAAGAGCGGGCGGCTATCTACGAGAAAAATGCCAAGATCTCTGAAGCCCAGGCGGATGTAGAGTCGATGCGTTTGCTCTCTGAGGCGATCGCAAACACAGGCAATGGCAGAGAAGTGCTGCATTACCTACTAGCCCAGCGCTATGTCGCTGCCAATCAAAAAATTGGTGAAAGTGATAATTCTAAGGTGCTATTTATGGACCCCAAAGCGCTAACTGAGGGCCTAGTTGATCTGATGAACGATGGCGACGTTAGAATCAAAGAATAAGATTACGACAGAGAATTCAATGACAGCAGCGATGACCGCTCTCCCGTCCTCACCTTTTGCTGAGCAGTCCAGTGAACTAGCCTTACCTCTATTAGGGCGCTCCGCCGAGGCTTTGACCGAGTGGGTGACGCAGCACGGGCAGCCTGCCTACCGAGGCAAGCAGCTGCACCAGTGGATTTATCAAAAGGGCATTCGGTCGCTAGATGAGGTGACTGTTTTTTCTAAGCAGTGGCGCTCTGAGGTCAAAGATTTTCCGGTAGGGCGATCGCAACTCCATTACCGCTCCGAATCCCCCGACGGCACCGTCAAATACTTGCTTAAGCTCAAAGACGGCTTAATTATAGAAGCCGTGGGCATTCCTTCTGATAAGCGTTTAACCGTCTGCGTCTCCTCTCAGATTGGCTGTCCGATGGGATGTGACTTTTGCGCCACTGGCAAAGGTGGCTTCACGCGCAACCTAGAAACTCACGAAATCGTCGACCAGGTGCTGACGGTTCAAGAAGATTTTCAACGGCGGGTGAGCAATATTGTCTTTATGGGTATGGGTGAGCCGCTGCTGAATACAGAGGCGGTGGTGAGTGCGGTGCGATCGCTCAACCAAGACATTGGCATCGGCCAGCGAATGATCACCGTCTCGACCGTTGGCATTCCGGGCCACATCCGCAGACTAGCCGAGCAGCAAATGCAGATTACTCTGGCCGTCAGCCTGCACGCCAGCAACCAGGCTCTGCGTACACAGCTGATTCCCAGCGCCGAGAAATACCCGCTATCCGCGCTGCTAGACGAATGCCGCGACTATGTGAAGATGACTGGCCGCCGGGTGACCTTTGAATACATTCTGCTGGCCGATCTAAATGACAGGCCAGAACATGCCGCCGAACTGGCCAGCGAGCTACGCGGATTTCAAAGTCACGTGAACCTAATTCCGTATAACCCCATCAGTGAAGTAGACTATCAGCGCCCCAGCCGTCAGCGAGTTGAAGGCTTTACTCAGCAGCTTAAAGACAAAGGTATTGCCGTCAGCGTTCGCTACTCTCGCGGGTTAGAAAAGGACGCTGCCTGCGGCCAACTGCGGGCGTCTAGAGCCGCAGACGCCCTTCGCCCGTGAAAGCCTGCGCTAATAATTTATCTATGGTGTGACCCAAACGAAGTCGGCAAACCCAGGCGTCACTGGCTGATCGGCAGGGCTGAGCCTGACGCTAGCTTGATCGACGCTAGGAAGGCGACGCTGTACGCGGCTAGGAATCCCGTAGCCAAAAGCAACATGGCCTTCACCTGCTAGGACAACTACCTGCCTTTGAGCATCAACGCTTAACTGCTTGACGATACTCTCCGCCATCGTTTCATCCCACAGCACTTGAGCCGCAAAAAAGTTGTCAAAATCTAGGCTGCTGCCATGACCATGAACCCCAAATATCTGAGCAACAGAAGCCCGATATGCTTCGTTGGTGGTATCGACTTCGGCGATCGGTGGAACGTATTTTAGCAGTTCTCCTTCCAAACTATCTAGCCCTGCTCTCGCGACTTGTCGGGTAGCTTCTGCTGGTGTGTTTAGCGCGATGACCGGAATTTGATTGTCTTTGGCGTAGCGTAGAACTGGCGCGTAGAATTCCCAGTCAAAGCCCCAGCGGGTTTCGTATTCGCTTTGTTCTACTAGCTCTGCCTCGGTGATGGCGCCAGCTAAGTAGCTGTCTAGAGCCGGTTGAAAAGGACGCTGAAACATCTCTAAGCCAATGGCAAGCTCGTTGGTTTCATTGAGGGCTTTGATGATGTTGAGCTGAGCAAGATGATCAGCGCTGCTGTTGTGATTTTCGGCTAGGTAGACGACTTGGGTAGAGACGATCGCGCCTAGTATCGCAGCGTTACTAGAGTCTGTTTCGGTGCTTACTTCAGCTTGGGCGATCGCGCTCCCTCCAGACAGGTGAGCGTTCCCCCTAATTGCACTTTCAAGCGCATCGGCGCTTTGACTGCCCGTACAGGCCAAGGGCAAAACCGCTAGCGTTAGCCCCAAGGTACCCGACCAGAAATCAGCAGACCAGTAGCCAGAAAGTCGATTTGAAACAGAGAAAGAGAAAGCAAAATCCTTTGATATACGTCGCATAGAAGGCTGTAATCGAGTGCTTTCCAGGGCAATTTTCGTGAGTAGCTCTAATCCTATAGCAAGCGGTTAACCGTAACATGTGAAGCTTCAGTTAACCAAATCCTCGAGCTAATTCGACTATCTTTCATTATCTTCAAGTTGACGGTGTAAATACATCAGCTTGATTGAACCAAAACACCTTACCCAAAATAGTGCGATACGAATATGAACAACATCTTTCCGGGCCGCTACACAGCTGATGTTTCAGAGCCTTGCGTCGTCTTTCTCATTGGTATGCGGGTCAACCGCTTCTGGGCGATCCAAAAATGGCTTTCAGTGGCGACTGCTATGGGACCCATGATGGCAACCCTCTCCAAACATCCAGAGAAAGGATTGCTGAGTTCAAACATGTTCTTCCGGGCTTGGCCTCTAGAGACTTGCATGGTCTCCTATTGGCGTTCATTCGAAGATTTAACCCGCTTTGCTCGTAGCAGCAGCGATCCTCACTGGCAATCTTGGCAGCAGTTTATGAAAGAGGTCGGTGACGATGGCAGTGTCGGCATTTGGCACGAAACTTATCAGATAGATCCATCTAAGTGCGAATGCATTTATGGCAACATGCCCGCATATGGCCTAGCGGCTGCGACGACTCATATTCCTATCTCTGAAAAGACTCGTAGCGCGGCTAGCAGAATGGCAACTTCTACTTGAGAGAGAATGGCTTACAGTGGTTTTGCTCTCCTATTCCTACTTTCAAGATGCGAGATTTTCAGCTTTCTGGGCGCTCTCCTGCCTATGCTCAACAGGGAATGGCAGCGACCTCTCATTCGCTGGCGACACTCACTGCCGTCGATGTACTGCGAGGTGGTGGGAATGCGGTAGATGCGGCGATCGCAGCTTCAGCCGTCCTTTGTGTTGTCGAACCTCAAGCCACTGGTATTGGCGGTGATTGCTTTGTTCTCTATGCGCCTGCCGATACCGAGGAAGTGATCGCGCTCAATGGTTCAGGCAAGTCGCCCGGTGCCGCTGAGCTGAGCTGGTTTGTAGATCAGGGAATGCAGAAAATTTCTTTGCAGAGCCCTCATTCTGTAACAGTTCCTGGTGCGGTAGACGCCTGGTGCAAGCTGCACGGTGACTATGGTTGTACGGATTTCGCCACGTTGCTCTCACCCGCAATTCGACTGGCAACCGAAGGCTACACGGTGCATCCGAGGGTGGCCTATGACTGGGCGCAGCTATCGAAAAAGCTGAAGGTGACTGAGAATGCGACGCGGATGCTGCTGATAGATGGTGAAGCTCCGAAGGCAGGCGATCGCCATCAGCAGCCAGAGCTAGGCCGCACTCTACAGCTAATCGCCGACAATGGCCGAGACGCTTTTTATACAGGGGAGGTGGCCGAAGATATTGTTTCTTATTTGCGATCGCTCGGCGGACTTCATACTTTAGAAGACTTTGCCGCGCCTCAAGCAGAGTATGTCACGCCAATTTCTACTCAATACCGTGGCTACGACGTGTTTGAATGTCCGCCAAATGGTCAAGGTCTAACGGCGCTGATCATGCTGAATATCCTCTCGGAATGTGGCCTGACAGACTATGCGCCGATGAGCGCTGAGCGACTGCATCTAGAGTGCGAGGCAGCGAGACTGGCCTATGGGGTACGCGATCGCTACGTAGCCGATCCCGACCAGTCCGATATCCCTCTAGACTGGCTGCTATCAACCGATTACGCCGCCGAGCTTCGAGCTAAGATTAGCTTAGACAAAGCCTTGCCGCCTTTAGAAGATTCAGATTTTCCAACTCATCCCGATACGATCTATCTGTGTGTTGTAGACGAAGAAGGGAACGCGGTGAGCTTCATAAATTCTGTTTTTCACGGCTTTGGCAGCGGTCTGGTGAGTCCGAAAACCGGGGTGGTGTTGCAGAACAGGGGGGCTGGGTTTGTATTGGAAGCAGGGCATCGGAATGCGATCGCGCCCCACAAACGCCCCCTTCACACCATCATTCCTGGCATGGTCAAAAAAGCAGGCCGTACCGTCATGCCCTTCGGCGTCATGGGCGGTCAGTACCAGCCTACCGGCCATGCCCACTTCCTCACCAATTTGTTGGACTACCGCCTGGACGTACAGTCAGCGCTAGACTTTCCTAGAGTTTTCCATGACGGCAAAGTCTGCGCTGTCGAAAGAGGTATTCCGACCACTGTCACAGACAAACTCAAACAGCTCGGACACAAAGTTGTTCCCGCTGTTCTTCCACACGGCGGCGGTCAAGCCATCTGGATTAGTGAATCAGGTGGACTAGTCGGTGGTTCGGACCCACGCAAAGATGGCTGCGCCCTAGGATGTGAATAGTCGAATACGAGCAGGCAAAAGTTTATTCTCTACGCTCAAGATGTCTGGTCCCACACACATCTCAGAGCATTGACTATGATCTAGAAAAAGCTACAAATCAGCCGCAATGGAAATTTTACTCGCCGCCGCCTTACTCACCGCTATGCCAGCCGACCTTGCTCAAGCAGCACCGCAGCAAACCCCTCCGCCCGTTCAAGTCCCAGTACAAATACCTGTGGAAGCTCAGCTAGAAGCTGACACCGACGAACCTGCTCTCACCTGCGCACCGGGACAGTTCCCCTCCGCTTTCTCTGACGTTTTGCCTACAGACTGGGCATATCAAGCTGTCATTCGTCTCTCTAGCCAGCCTATCGAATGTTTCAACTTCCCTGCTGAAAATCCTGCCTCTCGTTAGTGAATAAGCTGCTTAGTTAGGCTGCTTAGCTAGACCATGCAAGTGGCCTCTCAATGCTCGTAGTTCGGCTGCCGCTACAGATCAAGCGCATCGACGCCTTGTTTGCCGTAGTAGATCCGCAGCCTGATTCCCAGGGTCAGCTGTTTCGCGACCCAGTAGAGCACCGTCAAGATTACAAAAGTGACAAACACAACCGCCGCCGGCCGCTTGTTCGTCAAGGCGTTGAGTGTAACTATCAACACGCTAGTTGGATCGGTGGCTATGTCCCAGCTATTGAGCCGGACAAATCTGCCCAGATAGATTCCAATGGCGCTCAGAGCATGAATCAAAAGCTCAGTCGGCAAAATGAATCGCTCATTTCCCTTTTGCTTCAGGTAGTAAGCCTGATTCAAAATAGCGAGAACATAGGCTTCGAAGCCCAAGACAATAGCTATTGTATGGATGGGGATAAATACCAGCGCGATTACCCACACTGGAACGTTGCTACCGCTCGTTCCTTTGATCAGATGGATAATGTCAGTCAGAACGTAGGGCGCATTTGGTAAAAAAGCAATGAAGCCGACAAGCCCTAGCCACCACAGAAAAGTTCGAGCGCTTTTAGGACGATTGAACAAAAAGTAGCTCATGCCGATAGAGATCAGCAACAAGGCGATCCACCAAGCAACCTTAAGCTGCGCTGAGGACTCTCCCGCCATCAATGCATTCATCAGCTGCATCTGAGCTCTCATTACTCTGGGTAATCGGGGCTGGATGCCGACAATGCCGATCAGACTAATCAGTATTGTTAAGCCCCACAGTTTGGTCTTTGATAGCGCTTTTCGCCGAAACAGCACAAAGCTAAGGTACAAAGGCACAAAAGCTAGGAATAGATTCCATAGAATCCAACCGCTGTAGACATCAGAAAAGGCAGCAGAGATATCCGTGAAGAGCGATCGCAAAAACATAAACCAAAACAAGCCTCATCTACAAGCACCAATCTAACCTGATGAAACAGGACTGCTGTGGCGAGAGGCCAATCTCCTCACTTTCTCTAACCTTTGCTAACCTATTGGCTTCGCACAGCCATCGCTGCTCAGCTACTTCAACTAGACAAAAATTGAAGCTAAGCTCACGAAAGTCTTCTAGAATTCTATTTCGTACCGCATCTTACAAGCTGAAGCCTCGTTGCCAGCTATATTACTAAACACAAATACCTAGCCTCCCAAAAAGCCGCCATGTCGAGTCTTCAAAGCGAGTCAATGGATATTACGACTAGCCAGTCAGCCAATCAGTCAAAAAGCCAGCTAGCCGATCAGTCAAACACTCAGCTAGTCGGCACTGATGCACCACTCAAAAGTCAAACGGCTGGCCAGATTCAACTTAGGGCAAAAGTTCCCCTTTTCAGACCGCTACTGCATATCTTGGACTACGACGAAGAACCCGGCGACGTGGTCCGCAAACTAAAGCACTTCGCTCTTCGAGGTCAGACGGACGTTTACATCGCCAGAGCCGAAATAGAGCTTAGACGAGCGATGCAAGCGCTATCATTCCTAACCGACTCGGAAATCAACTCTATTTCAACCCTGACCGCGCTTTCCTTACCTCAGAACGTAGCGCCCCTCTTTTGGACCATCAACGCTCTCCTCCAAGAGAAATATGCAAAACCAGAAGATTCTCAGTGGATTCATAACCGTAACCACGACGCTCGCATCCTATTTCAACAGCTAGCGAAACTAGATTTGATGCCTTGGTCTGAACGCATAGTTGACTACGTTAGACCAGACGATCTCCCCTCTACGCTGCTTTTTCCCATCGGTCACCCGATCCTCGGTCGTACCTATCGCCGCCATCCTTTCAAAGCACGCCTGAGTCAGTACTATCCCGTTACTGACTACTTCTCCATCCTGTTCAAGGAAAGAGAACAAGCGCTGCTGTCTTTATTAGGTCAGCTTGGCGCTACTAAGATTACGATGGCACCAATTCCGGCAACCACCGCACTCAACTGTCAAGAAAATCTAGCCGCCCAACTACACCAAAAAGTATTCAAGTATCCAAAGAGAAGTGATACCTTACCTGGTTCTATCAACGTTAAGGAACATCCTTGGGTAGTTGGTGAACCGGCTTGGCAATCTGTAATTAAGGAGAGGGTGAAACGTGGCGCACTCTCTGCTCAGTTTGAATTTGACTGCGATGTGATGAGCATGCTCAAAACCCAAATCAAAATGATTGGTCAGTTAGTCCCCGGCCTCAACTCGATGAAACTGCCCGACACCCACAAAGACACCGTGATGACGCAAGTGCTTCAGACCCGCCGAGTTCAGGTTGAATTCGCTGAAGTTGATGCTTAGCTAGCGCCAAGATTGCAAACGCCTTAAAACGGGGTCCACCCAGGATCATTAGGGAGTGTCGAAGAACCAGCGCCTAGTAAACGGTTCAGCTCGTTGGTCTGCTCTGCTAGCCTCTCAAGCTCTGTCTCAGTGGACTGAGAAGTAGCCGCTTCATAAACGCCAACCGAATAAGTTCCTAACCCTGAACCATCATACGAAAACACTCCGAGGACAAACTCGCCGCTTTGCGTCACGTTGATATCTAGCTGAGAGTTGGTTGTTTCAGTAATGAGCTTCATCTTTTTCCACCAAAACCTAGAGGACCTGTAGCGATCGCAAAACCTAGCAAGACTGTTTCTCAAGTCGAGAATTAGCAAATAATAAGTGCCTTATCTGGTCGCGTCAAGACACCGACGATGTAGGCTCAAACACAAAAAGCCCAGCTCAGAAAATACGAGCTGGGCTTCCGTCGCGGCATAGCTTAGACAAAACTCATCTAGCTGACTGTAGTCGTTATCTTCTCTTTTTGTACGCCCGCTTCTACGCTCTCTGCTTCAGAAGGCGGCACAACCTGCCAGAACTTAGGCAAATAGGTCTGCCAGTCTGACAAAATCCGCTGAGCTTTCTCACTGCCAGTGCGATCCGCATGTGCTTCGATCAGTGACTTGAGCTGCTGCTCGCCTGCCTTGGTCAGCACGCGCTGCACCTGCACAATCTCAGGATTCACCCGCGTTTGAAAGTCGCCAGATTCATCTAAAAAGTAACCCAGTCCACCGGTCATCCCGGCACCGACGTTACGGCCAACGCCCCCAAGCACTACAACCACACCGCCAGTCATATACTCACAGCAGTGGTCACCTGCGCCTTCTAGCACTGCAATACCCTTGGAGTTACGAACGGCAAACCGCTCGCCCGCAATCCCGTTGATGTACAGCGTGCCACCGCTAGCCCCGTAGATACAGGTGTTGCCAACAATGACATTTTCTTCTGCTTTATAGGTGGCTTTCTCAAACGGTTTGATAATAATCTCGCCACCGTTCATACCTTTGCCGACGTAGTCATTAGCTTCGCCAGTGAGAGTCATCGTCATGCCCGCAATGTTGAAAGCGCTAAAGCTCTGACCGACGCTGCCGTTGAAGTTGAGGTTGAGGTTGCCTTTAAAGCCGGTGTTGCCGTATTTTTTGGCGATCGCACCTGATACCCGCGCACCCACAGCCCGATCAGTGTTGACGACATCCCAAGTCTTAGCCACTGAGGTGTGGTTCGTGATCGCATCCGCTACCTCGTCATCTGCTAGTATCTCATCATCTAGCACCGGGCCGTTGCTATTGACATCGCCATGATCTAGCCAGGCGCGATCGCTCTTCACATCCGGCAGCTGCACCAGCGCTGACAAATCCAGCTCCTTTGTCTTCGCCAGCGACACATCATCGCGAGGTATCAGCAAATCAGCCCGGCCCACGATTTCATTCAGCGATCGATAGCCCAGCTTAGCTAGCAAAGACCGAACTTCTTCAGCAATGAAGTAGAAGAAATTCACCACTTTGCCAGGAGTCCCAGAGAACCGCTTTCGCAGCGCTTCTTGCTGAGTCGCAACGCCAACAGGACACTGATTTGTATGACAGACGCGGGCCATGATGCAGCCTTCTGCGATCATGGCAATCGAGCCAAAGCCGTATTCTTCAGCGCCCATCAGTGCGCCCATAATCACGTCCCAGCCGGTTTTGAGACCGCCGTCTACGCGGAGTAGAACGCGATTGCGCAACCCATTTTCCATCAAGGACCGATGTACCTCAGTTAGGCCCAATTCCCACGGCAGCCCTGCGTGCTTAATCGAACTGAGAGGCGACGCGCCCGTTCCCCCATCGTGACCAGAAATCTGAATCACATCGGCATTCGCCTTAGCCACGCCTGCTGCGATTGTCCCAATCCCGACTTCCGCAACTAGCTTCACAGACACGCCCGCTTTCGGATTGATCTGATGCAAATCAAAAATCAGCTGAGCTAAATCTTCAATCGAATAAATATCGTGGTGCGGCGGTGGAGAAATCAGGGTCACGCCGGGCTTAGACTTGCGCAGCGACGCAATATATTCACTCACTTTCTTCCCCGGAAGCTGACCGCCTTCACCCGGTTTGGCCCCCTGCGCCATCTTGATTTCAATCTGCTTGGCACTCATTAGGTACTCGGGCGTGACGCCAAAGCGTCCAGAAGCAACCTGCTTGATTGCAGAAGAAGCCGTATCCCCATTCTCCAATCCCTTCAGGTGGGGCAGCGTTTCAGAAAAGCCCTCACCGTCTACATCGTCCAATATCTTGAATCGAACCGCATCTTCGCCGCCTTCACCGGAGTTCGACTTGCCGCCAATTCTGTTCATCGCAATGCCCAAAGTCTCATGCGCTTCGCGCGACAAAGAGCCTAGCGACATGCCACCAGTACAGAAGCGCTGCATAATTGACTCAACCGGTTCTACTTCAGAAAGCTCGATTGAATCGCGATCGCCCGCAAAATCCAACAAATCTCGCAGCGCCGCAATCGGCCTCCCCTTTAGCTGCTCACGATAAATTTCATAGTGGTCATACTGCTTAGTCTCCACCGCTTTATGCAGCAGCTTGGTCATCGCTGGGTTATTCATATGATATTCACCCGATGGCCGCGACTGAATAAAGCCCATATTCTCCAGGCGTTTGCGCGTCAGCTCGGGAAACGCTTTCTCATGGAAAGACATGGTTTCCTGTGCTAGCTCTTCAATCTTCAAGCCACCTAGACGAGACACACTACCTTTGAAAGCAAGCTCCTTTAGATCTGCGCCAATACCAACAGCTTCAAAGATCTGCGCCCCCCGATAGCTGCTTAGCAGAGAAATCCCCATCTTCGAGAGAATCTTTAGCAGGCCATTGTCTACTGCCTTTCGATAGTTAGCCTGCGCACCATTGAGTGTCGAAACAGGCAGTTTACCGCTCTCCATTTGCTTTTGCGTCTTACTGTCTGCCCACCAATGACGAACGCTTTCCAGCGCGAGATAAGGGCAAATAGCTGTTGCTCCATAGCCGAGTAAGCAGGCAAAGTGATGCGTACTCCAGCATTGAGCAGTGTCCACGATTAAAGAGGTTTTCATCCGTAGACCGCTGGCAATCAGGGAATGATGCACCGCGCCTACCGCGACCAAGGGCGGAATGTAGGTTTGCTCTGGAGAAAGGGTTGTTTCGCTTTTATTGTCTTGGCTGCCGTCTTGAGGACTGGTGCGATCGCTCAAAATCAACACCTGGCTACCCGCTTTCACCGCTTTCGCCGCCCGGTCACACAGCGCCTTCACCGCAGCTTCTAGACCAGTCGGGCCCCCTTCAATGTTGTACAGCGTCGAGAGCGTACTCACCTCAAAGCCTGACTCTTCGATGATAGTCAGCTCGGTATCGTTGATCACCGGTGACTCTAGTTTTAAGATGTTTGCTAGCTCCGGATGCTCCTCTAGCAAATTACCTTGAGCGCCCAGCTGAGTCGTTAGAGACATCACCAATCGCTCACGCAAAGGGTCAATTGGTGGATTCGTCACCTGCGCAAACCGCTGCTTGAAATAGTCATACAGCAAGTGAGGCTTATCAGAGAGCACCGCTAGCGGCGTGTCATTGCCCATACAGAAAGTCGGCTCTTTGGCCTGCGCCGCCATATCTTGAATGATCATGTCTAAATCTTCAGCGGTGTAGCCAAAAGCGGTCTGTTGCGTCAGCAGCGTCTGCGTATCTAATCGAGTCTCTTCACTAAACAGCTGAGGAGCAATTTCCTGACGCCGCTCCGCCAACCACTGACCATAGGGTTGAGCCTGGGCGATTCGCTGTTTGATCTCCCAGTTGTGCAGAATCTCGTGGCCTTCTTCAAAGTTCACCGCCAGCATCTGACCAGGGCCGAGTCTACCTTTCTCGACAATATCCTCTACAGGAAGATCGACCACGCCCGCTTCAGACGAAACCACTACATAGCCATTTTTTGTGACTACATATCTAGCCGGTCTGAGCCCGTTCCTATCTAAGGTCGCGCCAATTTGTTTGCCATCGCAGAAGACAATCAGCGCTGGACCATCCCATGGTTCTTGGATGCTGCTGTAGTACTCGTAGTAGTCAACGATTTCTGGATAGTTAGCCAGCTCAGGCTGGTTTTGATAGGCTTCTGGAACCAAAATAGTCAGCGCCTGGGCAGGCCCTCGTCCAGACCTAACCAATAGCTCCATTGCGTTGTCTAGATTGGCTGAGTCGCTGTTATCTGCATTGACGACTGGCTTTATTAGCTCTAGATCCTCACCCCAAATCGGATGAGAAAGCTCTGCCTGTCTTGCTGTCATCCAATTGATGTTGCCAATCAGCGTATTGATCTCACCGTTGTGACCGAGCAGCCTCATAGGATGTGCAAGCGGCCATTTAGGTAAGGTGTTTGTGCTGAATCTTCTGTGGTAAACCGCGAAAGCACTCTCGTATCCTGGGTTTTGCAAATCCTTGTAGAACTGGCCTAGTACTTCAGAACGCACCATTCCCTTGTAGACAATCGTGCGAGTAGAGATAGAACAGACGTAGGCTTCTAAGAGTGCCTGCGTGTCAGCATCTGT
This sequence comes from uncultured cyanobacterium, assembly GCA_963793495.1. Taxonomy (GTDB): domain Bacteria; phylum Cyanobacteriota; class Cyanobacteriia; order Phormidesmidales; family Phormidesmidaceae; genus Phormidesmis. The sequence continues at coordinate 44,203 of CAWCAI010000013.1, read as the reverse complement.
CCCACTAGTTTCTTTTGATAGCTGAACAATAGCTTTCTCAAAACGACGCCTTACCAAGAAAAGTAATCGCTCCAAGTCGTCCCACTTCTGGCTATTAGAGGTCACCACTGCCTGCGCAATTCTAGGTTGAAATTCTCTCGCTAGTGGACCTAATGTGTCGGGCTCAACCGGGACTTCCCGCCAGCCAACGAAGGTTAGACCCGTAGCTTCGATGGCTTCTTTGAACTGCGATCGCGCAATCTTTTCCTCCGCAGCCGTCTGCGGCAAAAACACCATCGCCACTCCAGTTTCTCCGGGTGTCAAAGCGTCAATTCCATTTTCCTTGGCCCAGTCCTGTAGCAACCGCCAAGGAATCGCGGTCATCACTCCAGCGCCGTCACCAGAATACTTATCCGCACAGCAACCACCCCGATGCTCCATGCAAGTCAGGGCGTTCAACGTATCCTTTATTAACTGATGACTCGCCCTCCCCTGCTGGTCGGCAATAAACCCCACACCACAAGCATCTCGCTCTTCTACAAGCCAGCTGGGTCCCAAGGGCTCCAATACATCGGTCTGAAAAGTGGTTGGATTGAGAATCACGCGCGTATTACCTGCTGATGAAATAAAGAACTGAAAAATTTGGAGAAAATTAGAAAAACAAAAGAGCTATTAGCGGCACCAAACGGAGCCCCTACAATAGGAACACTTAGACGAGTCCTAGCAAACGGGCTTTAGCTTTCAGGCCAAACCCAGGTCGAATTTTCTAGTATTGAAAGAAGGGTCTTCCCAAATTATATAGAAACGTTAAGTGTTAGTGAAGTTCATAGGTAACCCTTTTTCTCAAAAAACATCCGTGACATACCTGATTGAACACTGACAGAAAACATCTATTTTGAACCTGTCTTCACAGCTCTCAGGAAATCGAGCCCTAGACAATCAAAGCACTGGCAGATTGAGTACATGTGTGAGACGCCTGTCTCGCTAAACTTGTCTAAACGAAATTTTATCGGCTCCTTTGTATTAGTTTCCTTTAAAGAAAGCCTTAGATCGAGGGAAACATCAATAAAGGTTCAAGTAACTTTCTGAAACGATTTTTCTGCGCAGCCTCCATTTTAGGTGACCCTGAAAAGCAGCCTTGATGCCGACACTGATCACTGCAACCCTTCACCGCAGCTCATCCACACCCTACAGAAGATCGTCTGAGATCACTTTTTGAACTGATGCATCCAAAGTCATCCAAATCTAGCGCTACCGGTCGGTTTTCACTCGAGGCTTCGCCCAATCGAGTCTTGCATCGTTCCGCGAGGCGGGTGGTTTCTTTCGGCTTTTTAACTGCGCTGGGCTGGGCTGTTGTCACTTCTTTTGGGACTAATTTCCCCCCTTCAACCCTCTTTCTATCCAGACTTTTTGGAGCTCAACCCTCTTCGCCAGCAGTGGCTGATGTCAATACCCACTCGCCCCACCTCACTCCTTTTCAGTCGTTGCGACTACCCTCTTTTCGCGCATCGGCAAAGGCCAATGCCTCTAGTAATCTAGCGGGCAACCGGATTAGCTTGAACGGTCGTATGCTGACGGGTTCCTGGCAGCGTAAGGACGGGCGTATTGGTGTTTCTAGCGCGACCATGGCCGGTCTGTTAGGGGTAGAGCTGATGAGCACTACTGTGGAATCGCAACAGCCAATTCGCTGGTTTCCCACTTCGCAAGACAGCGTCATTAATCTACCTGCCTGGTGGGATGCAACTGATCGCTACTTAGACATTAGCGATATGGCCGTAGCCGGTGGCTGGACAAGCCAAGTCGTCGGCAGCACGCTACAGCTATCAATGCCGACGAGTCAGACCATAGGCATTCGTCAAGGAAAGCAGGAATGGGGCGATCGCATCGTCGTCGATCTCTCTGGCCCTGCCACCTGGCGTATGGACTCTTCTGGCGACTACACCATTACCGTCAGTGGCAATATCTCTCAGGACTTAGTGAGATCGTTCAAGTCTCAGCCTGGCAACCTGCTTGCTCGGCTAGACGTTGCACCACTCAACGGTCAAACTGTCCTCAAGATCAAAACTAAAGGCGGCGCGTCTCCTCAAATCTGGACCACCGGCAATCCTGCAAGGATTGTGATCGATGTCCGCCGCGATGCCATGGTGGAACGTGATGTTGCCTGGGCACCTGGTCTGCGCTGGCGACAGCAGTACGTCAGCGTGAACCAGCACCGCTTTCCGGTTTACATGTTCGTTGTCCGGCCCAATCCCGCTGCCCTCACGCTCAAGCCGATTCATGCTAACCCCAATACGGCTATTGGCATCGAGCCCATTCTGACAACCGCGCAGCGCAGCCAAGCCGTTGGCGCGGTCAATGCTGGATTTTTCAACCGAAACAATCAGCTACCGCTTGGGGCCATTCGTCGTGCCGGACAGTGGATCTCAGGGCCAATTCTAGGTAGAGGAGCGATGGCCTGGAATGACAACGGCGATTTGGTGATGGACCGGTTCGCGCTCTCTGAATCTGTGACTACAGGCGTCGGTGAGGCTTTCCCTATCCTGGCAGTCAACAGCGGCTATGTGAAAGCGGGCATTGGTCGCTATACAGAAGATTGGGGTGCTACCTACACGCCTATCGTCGATAACGAGATTATTATTACCGTTCAAGATAACCAGGTCACCGCTCAAAAAAATATGAGCAAAGCGGGGACAGGTAGCATACCGATCCCGAAGAATGGTGGCTATCTGCTGGCGCTTAGAAGCTATCGGACCGCTGGTCAGAGTTTCTCTCCAGGGACGCCCGTTCTGCTCAGCAGTCAAAGTCAACCTGCTGCTTTTGAGCAATATCCCAACGTGATGGGCGGTGGGCCTTTATTGATACGCGATCGCAATATCGTCCTCGACCCGCAGCTAGAAGGCTTTAGCACCAACTTTATACAAGGTGCCGCCCCACGTACTGCTATCGGCAAAACCTCAGACGGCACCTGGATTATAGCCACTATGCACGACCGAGTAGGCGGACGAGGTCCAACCCTTACCGAAACCGCCTATATCATGCAGCAGATCGGCGCAGTCGATGCTCTCAACCTAGATGGCGGCAGTTCTTCGAGCCTATATCTAGGCGGCCAGCTCCTCAACCGTCAGCCGCGTACTGCCGCGAGGGTCAACAACGGCATAGGCCTGTTTGTCTTAGACGGAGACTGAGCTAGTTGGCACCCGAACCTGCTGGAGGCTGATTGCCATGGGAATCATGGAGTCGGTAAGCTAACGCATCGATATCAGCTTCAGCTCTAGCAGTTTCAACATCGAGTAACTTCAATTTGCGAGTCAACTTCAATATCAATTGATAAGGATAAAGACTTGATAGGGAAGGCCAGATTGTGCTGCCCATCACTTTACGGAACGGGGGAGGGCATTGTTAGAATCAACCCAAATGCAGATACCTGCGTTCATTCGATTTGCGAATAGCTTCAGCTCTGCGACTAGACCAAAGTTATTCCTTACTCAAACTCATAACAGACATATTTCATCAAACAAGTAGTTCACACAGTCATCAGGAGACTAACAATATGGCGCAGGTTCAAGAGATTCCACAGCTAGACCAATCTATCGAAGCGAATGGTTTTGAGGGCGTTGCAGCCACCGAGCTAAGGCCTTGGGGCTCGTTTACCGTTCTAGAAGAAGCCACAGGTTACAAAATCAAGCGAATTGAAGTTAAGCCGGGTCACCGTCTGAGCCTACAGATGCACCACCACCGCAGTGAGCACTGGATTGTTGTCTCTGGCACAGCCAAAGTCACCTGTGGCGAAAAAGAGACCATGCTTTCGACTAACCAATCTACTTATGTACCGGCTTGCACTACTCATAGACTCGAAAATTCAGGCGTCATTCCTTTGATTTTGATCGAGGTCCAAAACGGTGAGTATCTAGGTGAAGACGATATCACCCGTTATGAAGACGACTATGCCCGTCAAAACGGCAAAGGCAAATGACTAAAAGCAGGGTGAGACAGTATTTGCTGTGACCTGCTAGAAAGTCTCAAAGTTAGTAGCTAGTTCTAGAAGAAGTGGGAAGCCAGCAGGTCTCCTGCTTTTTTTTGCTCTCGAGTGATAGAAGCGTCTGCACTAGTCAGCTGTACTGCTCAGCTACACTGTTATCGAGCCAGCCTCGGCGTAGTCTTATACGCTGCTTTGCGTCCGTACGTTTGCTATACAATGACCCGAGTAACCGCGCTGCCAATGCTCATTGCTGAAGCCCCATGATCCAACTTACTGCCGCCGCCTGTCAGGAAATAGATCGACTGCGTCAGAGACAGAAACAGCCTAATGCGATGTGCAGATTAGACTTGCAGCCCAGTAGCTGCGCTAGATGGGCCTACAGACTCAGTCTGGAGTCGACGGTAAGTGCGGAAGACGATGTCTACGATTTTGCAGGAGTACGGTTGGTGGTAAGACGCGATCGCCTAACCTACATTCGAGGACTCAGTGTTGACTTTGCTGAAGACCTGATGGGTGGTGCCTTTCGTTTTGACAATCCCCAGGCTACCGAAAGCTGTCGCTGTGGCGCTGCGTTCGCAATTCGATAATGTGCTCTATACAGATTGATACACGAAGAAAATCGATACTAAATATCGGCATGAAATCAGATAGAATGGTAGACCTGATTGACAAGGTGAAAATTTCCTTGATACTATCGGACTCTATGAAAACTTTTTTGCGGAGTTACAATCCCCCGCCTTATGCCTACGATTCAGCAGCTCATTCGCACTGAGCGTTCAAAAGCAACCAAAAAAACTAAATCTCCTGCGCTAAAGAGTTGTCCTCAGCGTCGTGGCGTCTGTACCCGTGTGTACACAACTACTCCAAAGAAGCCCAACTCAGCCTTGAGAAAGGTAGCTAGGGTTCGACTGACGTCCGGGTTTGAGGTGACTGCCTACATCCCGGGTATTGGCCACAACCTGCAAGAGCACTCAGTAGTCATGATTCGCGGCGGTCGTGTCAAAGACCTTCCCGGCGTCCGCTATCACATCATCCGTGGCACTTTGGACACAGCGGGCGTCAAAGACCGCCGTCAGAGCCGCTCTAAATATGGTGCCAAAAAACCGAAGGAATAAGCTTGAAGCTTTGATTTGCCGTCTTTGACGGAGAAACTGCCGTTTGGTGCGATCCTATTAGGTAATAAGTCGAGATGGGTAATGCTGAGACCCACTTGTCCTGAAGCTTAACGGGTTCGTTGCGTTACGTGGCCTGTAGGCTCTATCATTCCCAGCTCTCCTATTCATACGTATGTGCAGGCACTGCTTCTCTGTGAAGTACCTGCCACTAAGAACACTCATTACTCTTTCACCAGTACTCTCTCAATTAGCTTAGGGTTAAAACCTCATGTCTCGTCGTTCAGCAGCTCAAAAACGCACCGTTCCTCCAGATTCTGTTTACAACAGTCGTCTTGTTAGCATGATGTCTCGTCGAATCATGCTCAGTGGTAAGAAGTCTGTCGCCAACAAAATTCTGTATGGAGCCTTTAAGATTATTGAAGAACGTACCAGTAACGATCCGTTAGAAACTTTTGAGCAGGCCGTTCGCAATACGACGCCTCTAGTCGAGGTTAAGGCTCGTCGAGTCGGCGGCGCAACTTACCAAGTTCCTATGGAAGTTCGCTCTGAGCGGGGGACCGCCTTGTCTCTACGTTGGATTACTCAGTTTTCTCGTTCTCGAGGTGGTCGCACTATGGCGATGAAGCTAGCGAATGAGCTGATCGATGCGGCGAATGAGACTGGCGGTGCGGTTCGAAAACGTGAGGAGACTCATCGGATGGCAGAAGCGAACAAAGCATTCGCCCATTACCGTTATTAGAGCTGACTTTTGGAGTCGGGTTCGACTTCCAAGCTATTTTCTTAAGAGATGCTTGCAAAAGCATTTCTATAGCTGCGTCCTTCAGGTCGAGGAGACATAGCGACAGGGAGCAGCTACTAAGTTGATAAGCATTTTGCTGTTCTATAATTATTAGGCTGCGGGCGATCTTCTCTACGTGATCCTAGCGAGTGCGCGGCTCGTCTACAGCTAATCGATAGGAGGTCCGGTGTGGCACGCACTATCCCAATAGAAGACGTTAGGAATATTGGCATCGCGGCACATATTGACGCGGGTAAAACCACGACGACCGAGAGAATCTTGTTCTACTCGGGTGTCGTCCATAAAATTGGAGAAGTCCACGACGGCAACGCGGTTACTGACTGGATGGAGCAGGAGAAGGAGCGCGGTATTACTATCACCGCTGCGGCAATCTCTACTACCTGGCGCAATCATCAGATCAATATCATTGATACGCCTGGCCACGTAGACTTCACGATTGAAGTTGAACGTTCTATGCGTGTATTAGACGGCGTTATTGCGGTGTTCTGCTCAGTCGGTGGCGTGCAGCCGCAGTCAGAGACCGTTTGGCGACAGGCGGATCGCTACAAGGTGCCTCGAATTGCCTTTGTAAACAAGATGGATCGCACGGGCGCTGATTTTTTCAAGGTTTACGAGCAAGTCAAAGATCAACTAAAAGCTAAGGCGGTTCCAATTCAGATTCCCATCGGCGCTGAAGACCAATTTAGAGGCGTTGTTGACTTGGTGCAGATGAAGGCTCATATCTATGAGAACGATCTGGGAACCGATATCCAGGTAACCGATATTCCTGAAGAGGTGCGATCGCAGGCTGAAGAATACCGCGCCTTGCTAGTTGAAACGATCGTCGAAACAAACGACGAGCTGATGGAGCGCTACCTAGAAGGCGAGGAAATCTCTTCAGAAGCTTTGATGGATGGCATTCGTCAGGCCACTATCAAAGCTAATTTGGTGCCGATGCTCTGTGGCTCTGCCTTCAAAAACAAGGGTGTGCAGCTACTGCTAGATGCCGTTGTCGACTATCTGCCTTCACCCCCAGAGGTACCTGCGATCGAAGGTATTTTGCCGAACGGTGAAACGGGTACTAGACCTGCCAATGATGAGACTCCAGCCGCTGCTCTAGCTTTCAAAATCATGGCCGATCCGTACGGTCGCCTCACCTTTATTCGGGTGTATTCAGGCATCCTAAAGAAAGGCAGCTACGTTTACAACGCTACAAAAGATAAGAAAGAGCGAATCTCTCGCCTAATAATTCTCAAAGCTGACGAACGAATTGAAGTAGATGAGATGCGAGCGGGAGATCTCGGCGCAGCGTTAGGCCTGAAAGATACGTTTACAGGGGATACCATCTGCGATCCCGATGCCCCTATTGTCCTGGAATCCCTATACATTCCTGAACCAGTGATCTCAGTCGCAGTAGAACCGAAGACAAAGCAAGATATGGAGAAGCTGTCGAAAGCGCTTCAGTCTTTGTCAGAGGAAGATCCTACTTTCAAGGTCAGCATTAACCCTGAAACTAATCAGACTGTGATTGCAGGGATGGGAGAACTCCACCTAGATATTCTCGTCAACCGGATGTTGAGAGAGTTCAAAGTAGAAGCAAACATTGGTGCGCCGCAAGTGGCTTATCGAGAAACCGTGCTTAAACCTTCAAAAGCAGAGTCGAAGTTTATTCGACAAAGTGGTGGCAAGGGACAGTACGGTCATGTAGTGATTGAGCTTGAACCTGCCGAGGAAGGCTCTGGGTTTGAGTTTGTCAACAAAATTGTGGGAGGAACCATTCCGCGAGAATTTATCGGACCTGCTGAGCAAGGGATGAAAGAAGCTTGCGAATCTGGTATTCTAGCCGGATATCCGTTAATTGATGTAAAGGTCACTTTGGTGGATGGTTCTTATCACGACGTTGACTCCTCGGAGATGGCATTTAAGATTGCTGGCTCCATGGCAGTCAAAGAAGCAGTGATGAAGGCTTCTCCGGTTCTTTTGGAACCCATGATGAAGGTCGAAGTGGAAGCTCCAGAAGACTTCCTCGGAGACGTGATGGGAGATTTAAACTCTCGTCGCGGTCAGATCGAGGGAATGGGATCGCAAAGCGGTGTGACAAAGGTTACCTCTCGGGTGCCTTTGGCCGAGATGTTTGGTTATGCGACCGACATCCGCTCCAAGACCCAAGGAAGAGGCTCCTTTTCTATGGAGTTCAGCCAGTACGAGGAAGTTCCGCGTAATGTAGCTGAGGCGATCATCGCTAGAAACAAAGGGAACGCATAGTTAGTTTTAGGAACACAAAGAGAAATTCATGGCACGCGCAAAATTTGAAAGAAGTAAACCCCATGTCAATATTGGTACCATTGGTCACGTTGACCACGGTAAGACCACACTGACTGCGGCAATCACAATGACTCTGGCCGCAGGTGGTGGCGGTAAAGCTCAGAAGTATGACGAAATCGACGCTGCTCCCGAGGAGAAAGCGCGTGGCATCACGATCAACACAGCCCACGTAGAGTATGAGACTGAAGCCCGCCATTATGCTCATGTAGACTGCCCTGGTCACGCTGACTACGTCAAAAACATGATTACGGGTGCTGCCCAAATGGACGGCGCTATTCTAGTAGTGTCCGCCGCTGATGGCCCGATGCCTCAGACTCGTGAGCACATTTTGCTAGCTGGTCAGGTTGGCGTGCCTAACATCGTTGTGTTCTTGAATAAGCAAGACCAGGTAGATGACGAAGAGCTACTTGAGCTAGTTGAGCTAGAAGTTCGCGAGCTGCTGAGTTCTTACGATTTTCCTGGCGACGATATTCCGATCGCGACTGGCTCTGCGCTCAAGGCGGTTGAAAAGCTAGTTGCCGAGCCGACGACTGCTCGTGGTGCTGATGAGTGGGTCGATAAGATTCATGCCTTGATGGATGAGGTAGATGCCTATATTCCTACACCTGAGCGTGAAGTAGACAAGCCTTTCTTGATGGCAGTTGAGGACGTGTTCTCGATTACTGGTCGAGGTACTGTCGCGACAGGTCGAATCGAGCGTGGCATTGTTAAAGTCGGTGAGACGGTTGAGCTTGTCGGTATTCGCGATACTCGCAGTACTACCGTAACTGGCGTAGAGATGTTCCAGAAGACTTTGGACTCTGGTATGGCTGGTGACAACGTAGGCGTATTGCTTCGGGGTCTTCAAAAAGAAGATATTGAGCGAGGTATGGTGCTTGCCAAGCCTAAGAGTATTACGCCTCACACGGAGTTTGAGTCTGAGGTATATGTGCTAAACAAAGAAGAAGGCGGTCGTCATACGCCGTTCTTCCCTGGTTACAAGCCTCAGTTCTATGTGCGTACAACTGATGTAACTGGTTCTATCGAGAGCTTTACTGCTGACGATGGCAGCGCGGCTGAGATGGTTATGCCTGGCGATCGCATCAAAATGAACGTCAAGCTAATCAACCCAATTGCGATTGAGCAAGGTATGCGCTTTGCGATTCGCGAGGGTGGCCGTACCGTCGGCGCTGGCGTTGTTTCTAAGATCACTAAGTAAGCGATCGACGAATAGCGCGACATCCCGTAGGGTCACAGTATGCTGTGACCCTACGAAACCCAACATAAGAACAATATTTCCGGCCTTCGGGCAATCGAACCTAGAAAACTAAACACTGGCGCAATATAGGGCGCTGAATTATCATGGCCGCTACTATTCAACAGCAGAAGATCCGCATTCGCCTCAAGGCTTTTGACCGCCGCTTGCTGGATACTTCTTGCGAAAAAATTGTTGAGACTGCCAACCGCACTAACGCCACTGCCGTTGGTCCAATTCCGCTGCCTACTAGACGGAAGATCTATTGTGTTTTGCGATCGCCCCACGTGGACAAAGACTCTCGTGAGCATTTTGAAACCCGTACACACCGCCGTATCATTGACATTTATCAGCCATCCTCCAAGACAATCGACGCACTGATGAAGCTAGATTTACCTGCGGGTGTAGACATTGAAGTAAAGCTGTAGCGCATACATCTCTTTAGTCAATTAGTCTTCGATCAGTTGGTTTCCTGCTGATTAGCAACTAGCTGACCTCTGAGGGTATCTGTAAAAGATGCCCTTTTTTGTAGTTTCCTGCCTCAATCCTTCGTAGCGTGGTGTTTCCGCCTGCGTTAAAATAGCCATTAATGCCGTATGCGAGAAAGTATGTCTGCGGCGCTGTTCTAACTTAGACATAATGGATTTTTCCTCCTCAGTTGCCGTCCGAGAATTACCGCTCTTCCCGTTGCCTGAGATGGTTTTATTTCCTGGCAGACGGTTACCTCTTCATATTTTTGAATTCCGCTATCGTATGCTGATGAACACTATTCTTCAGGGCGATCGCCGTTTCGGTGTACTGATGATCGATCCAGCTACAGGCGAAATTGCCAAAGTTGGCTGTTGCGCTGAGGTGATTCATTACCAGCGTATGCCCGACGATCGACTGAAGATTATGACTTTGGGACAGCAGCGTTTCAGAGTATTGAACTACGTTCGTGAAACGCCATATAGAGTGGGTTTAGTTGAGTGGATAGAAGATGAGCCGGTAGAAGAAAATTTGGTGCCTCTAGCAGACCAGGTAGATGGACTATTGCGGGATGTTGTTCGCCTATCTGCAAAACTAACTAGTCAAGATATTGATTTTCCTGAAGATGTTCCAGATCTACCTCTGGAGCTTTCTTACTGGGTTGCGAGCACGCTTTATGGAGTTTCTTTGGAGCAACAGTCTTTGCTAGAGATGCAAAATACCCTGGCTCGGTTGGAACGCGAGGCCGAGATCTTGACGTCAACTCGTAACAACTTAGCGGCACGTACAGCGCTGAAAGATGTCCTAGAATAGTTGCTTGAGTTTTTTAGTTAGGTGGGTTGTTCAAGCTTTGTGAGGTCGTAGCTGCCGAAGACTTTTAGCTGAGCAGTGTGCAGTTTGAGAACTTCTAGAGCGGTTTTCATCGTTGGCTCCTTGGCGTTAGCTTCTACATCAACGAAGAATATGTAATCACCGAGCGATCGCTTGGTTGGACGTGACTCAATCCGACTCATATTGATATTGAGCGCCGAGAAGAGCTGTAAGGGCTTGAGCAACGCGCCGGGTTCGTTGCTGACTAAGCTGAATGCTAGTGAAGTGTACTGGCCACCCGTAGAGGGTTTCCTGCCTAGAATCCAGAAGCGAGTGTAGTTATCGGCGTAGTCGTTGATTGGATGGGCAAGGACAGGCAAGTTGTGAATCTTTGCGCCCCAGGGAGAGGCGATCGCTCCGGCGCTTGTATCCTCTTTTAGTCTTGGTAGGGGTTCTGCTGTCGAGCTAGCTCTGACCAGATTCACCTGTGGCAGGTGTTTTGCCAGCCACTCGCGGCACTGAGCTAGCGCCTGCGGATGAGAATAGATCGTCTGGATATCGCTAACGCTATTCGCTTCGGAGATTAATGCGTGCTGAACGGGTAGCGTAAACGACTGTTGCACATGAATATCTTCTACCTCCCACAGCGTATCAAGGGTGATTGTGACGCCACCGCCGATGGAGTTTTCGATGGGGACCACGCAAAATTGAGTCTCTCCTTCGACTGTGGCATAAATAGCTTGGGCGATGGTGGAATATGCCCTAAGCGAAGTGGTCTCGGGCTCAAAATTATTGGCAAAGGCGGCAGCAGCTAGTTCTGAAAAGGTTCCAGTCGGTCCCAGGTGCGCAATAGAAATCATCTATAAGGAGGTGTAATGTATGGGTATGTAAATGTTAAAGTTGTCTTACAAAGTCATTTATTTTTTATTCTTATAACCTATCTTCTCTGATCGCTCTGCACATTCCTTTTTGTCATCTATGGTCCGCTTCAGCGCTTCTCAGGCAGTCACTATTTCAGTGCCGCAGCAGTCTCTCTCGATAGACGTCTACCTGAGTGAGCCGAAGCGGCTGGTAGAGGCACTGGTTGATGAGAAACAGGTAGAAGTGCTTGGGCCTAATTTATTTCGACTGAAAGTCCGTCCGCTTAAGTTTCTTGGATTTACCATCCAGCCTGTGTGCGACATTGAAATATGGGTGGAGGACCAGACCGTTCGGCTTCGCTCTGATCAATGCCACTTGGAAGGCTACGAGTCATTCAACCAAAAGTTCTCGATGAACATGCACGGCTATCTGGTGAGCCAAGCAACGGCTACAGGTGACAAACTGCGAGGGCAGGCTAACTTGATAGTCAGTATAGATCTTTCCTCCGCAGCTACTTTAATGCCTCGCTCTATACTGGTAAGAACCGGCAATGGCCTGCTCAATGGTATCTTAATTACGCTCAAGCAGCGTTTGATGCGTCAGCTAATAGCGGACTATTGCAAATGGGCAAAGTCCAATAGTGCTGCGCAAACATCGAGCTTTCCCAAGCCGAGTTTTTCTTAAGATCTAAATAGCGCCGGATGTACTCACCTGCTAGCTGACCGCCTTATTCTTCCAAAGCTAGAGGTTCACGGCCAAAAGCGATGAGAGCAGAGTAACAAGCGCTAGAGTTGCCTGAATGCTATAAGCCTATTGAATTCGAATTTTTATCGACGTTTTAGCTTTTTTCGTCACTGTCTCCTAGCAGGCTGATTCTGACAGGTGCGAAAGGACTTGCGATGCTGCCTACAGACACCAAGCTGCTCAATACCTGCTCTATGCCTTGCGCTACCGTAGCCCTTATTAGCGGCAAGATCATAACCGGGATAGTGTCGGTCTAGCCGGATAATCAGCTCATCTCTCCAAACTTTGGCGATAATGCTGGCCGCTGCGATCGCCTGTACAGATTGATCGCCCTTAATAACCGTTTCTTGCTCCATCGGCAGATCTAGAACTTTCTGATTGCCATCAATCAGACATTTTCTAGGCAGAGGCACCAGTTGAAAAATAGCGCGGCGCATTGCTAAAAGCGACGCCTGCAAAATATTGAGTCGATCGATTTCGTAGACAGTGGCTAACCCTACGCCCACACTAGTCAGCCGTCGAATTTCTATAGCGAGTCGGGCCCTTTTGACGGCGGATAGCGTTTTGCTGTCAGCAACACCTGATGAGAGTAGGGATGCGATCGCACTGTCTGGCACGACCACCGCTGCTGCGACCACCGGTCCAAACAGGGCTCCTCTACCAGCCTCATCCACCCCCACAATCCTAGAGACTAGTTCCATTGCCGAACTGATATTGAGAAAATATTACTCAGCAGCAGAAGACCGACGGCGACGGCGACGGCGCACTACCTTAACCGGCTCCTCCGCACTTTCTTCAGCTGTTTCCGCTACTATTGCCTCATCAGACCGATTTTCTGCTGCGCTATCTGCCGTGGCCGATTCTGTCGCGGCCGATTCATCCTTGCCACTCTTTAGGTTGGGCAGCGGCGATGCTTCCTCTTTGATGACAGGCTTAGTCGACCGACGACGCTTCCTAACGGGAGCACTTTTGTCTGAGAAGTCGTCGTCATCCTCATTGTCTTCGAAAGTTTCCTGGTGACTTGGCATCTCACTGACTGCTAATTCATCATCAACCGAGCCATCTTCGAATTCAGGAATCTCTTTCTGCGCTGAGCTGCCATTATTTGCATGAACTGGCGTTTCGATAACGCGCTTGTTTGCCCTAGCCGTTTCTACAGCAGTCCTGGCTTCAGCTAAAAAGGCTTCAGCCTCTCCAGGAAGAACAACAGAGACTATTGTGTTTTGAGGATTCTCGACTGTTTGCTCGCTAAAGACTAACGGCGAAACACCCATGATTGCGTACACTCTCTGCTCTTCTAGAGGCATCTCTACCGCGATCAGCTCTGGTGGCTCTTCAGTCTTCCGCCGGTTATTCCGAACGCGCTTGGTTCTTCCCCCTGACTCTGCATTGACGGTTTTGTCCTCATTCTGCTCTTCTCGTCGCTCGTCTTGCTGGGCATCTCTCTGTTTGTACCCCGCCCCATCTTGCTGAGCTTCTCGTTCAGCTTTCTCACGTTCAATCCTTTCGTCAACTCGGCTAGTACGCCGACGCCGTCGCTCATCACCATTCCTATCAGCGCCTTTATCAACTGTCACCGGTATCGGCGAACCTGAACGGCTAGGCCGAGCTGATGGTGTTCCTTCTGTTCCACGACGGCGGCGACGACGGCCCCCTCGACCATTGTTCTTGTCGTTATAACTGGGATGATTCAGCAGCTCTAGCTCTTGAAAATCAGACTGGGGCGAAGGCGAAGCAGTCGATCGATCTTCGCGTGCAGTCGGACGATTAGAGAAGCTTTGCGAGGGTGAACTGTATCCAGTCGCTCGCGAAGAAGACACGCTTTCCAATTGACTACTCGTGCCTGGTGTCTCTCCAGGTAGATGTGCCAAATGGCCTAGTCCGCCACAGGTAGTGCAGGGCTGACCAAACAGCTCATAAATGTTTTGACCCTGTCGCTTGCGGGTGAGCTCAACTAAACCTAACTCGGAGAGCTGCGAAATTTGGGGGCGAGATTTATCGGCTCGAATAGCCTTACCAAACTGCTCTAGCACCTGCATTTTGTCTTTGAGCGAATCCATGTCGATAAAATCGACAACGATGACGCCTGCTATGTTACGCAGTTTAAGCTGCCTTGCGATCTCAATGGCTGCCTCGCAGTTAGTCCATAAGACCGTTTCTCTAGACGTTGCTGATCTGGTGAAGGAGCCAGAGTTAACGTCGATAACTGTTAGCGCTTCAGTCGGTTCGATGATGATATAACCACCTGAAGGTAGATCTACTCTAGGCTTGAGTGCTTCTCGAATAGCCGCGTTGACTCTGAAGTACTCCAGAATATGAGTGGGCTCATTATGGTAGTCGACGAGAACGTTGCTCGGAATGCGTCCGTTGTTCCAGCTAGTCAGATGTTTCTTGGTTCTTTGTAGGCCACTTTCTGTGTCGGTAACAATGCGATTGACATCATCGTTGTAGCCGTCACGTAATACCTTTTGAATGAAATCGTCGTCACGGTCGAGTAGGGAAGGTGGGCGCATTACCATCGCTTCTTGCTGAATCACTTCCCAGCTTCGTTGCAAAGATTCTAAGTCTTCGATGATGGCATCTTCTGATACGCCTTCTGCCTCTGTTCTAATTAGCAGACCCATGCCCGCAGGCTTTACCAGAATACCTAACGCCCGCAACCGGTTACGTTCGGTCTCGTTGCGGATTCGGCGAGAGAGATTTACTCCTCGGCTGTAGGGCATCAGCACCAGATAGCGCCCTGGTAAAGTCACTTTGCCCGTGAGCCTAGGGCCTTTATTTCCAGTAGGCTCTTTCATGATCTGGACAAGAACTTTTTGCTGAGGTGCTAGCAGCTCAGTGATAGAACCGGCCATTCGCTTGAGCTTTAGCGGTCCTAGATCAGAAACATGCATAAAGCCATTTTTGTCGCTGTCTCCGATATTGATGAAGGCCGCATCAATGCTGGGCAGAATATTTTCCACCGTTCCGAGATAGATATCTCCGACCTGATGGCTTCCGGTCGCTACGATAATTTCCTGGATTTGATCTTCTGAGAAAACAGCAGCAATACGATGCTGTTCGGCAATCACGATTTGCTTGGACATTCAAAATTCCTTTGAAGCCTATCAGCGTGTCCTTAGAGTTTGAGGACTCACGCCTGATGGCTGCTTAATTTGTGAAAAATTAGATCTCTAGAAAGTTGGTTTTCTAGAGGTAGACCGGGTTGGAAGTGTGAATAAGACTGTGATACTTGCTTTACTGCGTTCTACGCTAAGGCAACACAGATAATATTCAAAAGAGTTACAAATGAGAGACTTCTTTTAGAAGCGAGCAAGTTGGCTAATAGCTGCTTCTTTAGACTTCATATAGGGAGGCTATCTATGACTACTATAGGAAGAGCGTTCCTTTAACTTGCTTTAATTGCCTAGCTGCCAGAACCTTGTGTTTACAAGACGTTATGACTAAACGATGACTTAGGGCTCTGCTGCAATCTAAGCATTCTGCTGATTACAAGCTTATCCTATGAGTAAAACTATCCCACCTACAGGTGAAAATATCCCTGCTTGCAGCTCTTGTGGCTGTATTATAGCGCCAGCCCTGCTTTTATCGCATTTTAGTATACAAAAAATTAATGTATAGCTCCGTTTTAGAAGAACGGGCAGAGCGACGCGCGGTCTCCATAGGCGTAGCCTTCCCTGTGAGTATGCATCTGAGAACCGCGATACAAGCAGTAAAATTCTTGTTTCAAGAAATTAAACGCGAAAAAAGCTTCTAGCTACCAGGTGCTACGCACACTGAAATTGCTAGAAGCCTTCTTTTTTACCTAGAAGTAATTATCCACATTTGCAGCTTCTGCTCATGATGCAGAGGCTGTAGATAAAGACCGTCGACGTCTGCCAGTTTGGGTAGGCTTATTGTCGTCTGTAGATCCTGTCCCAGTGGTGGTTGGTTTGGACGGACCATCAAAGTGCTGAAGCATGAGCACAGTGACTGGATACTGTTTGGGAAGTTCGCGGCGGATGAACCGACGGGTGTCTTCTTCTAGACGCGATCGCAATCCATCCCAATTCACAGTAGGAAGCTCACCGGTTGAATCGTCTAGCACTTCCTTCCAACGGGTTTGCACAGACTTCGTAACCACTGGCACGATGCCACTCTCCCACTGTGCCTGTGATTTTGTTGTGACCACTCCGCGCAAGTTTATCGTCGGTTCACCTAGCAAACTCCCGCCTCGATCTACCGTCGCTGAGACTGTGATGATGCCATCTTCAGCCAGCTGCTGGCGCTCCTTCAGAACATTTCGCTCGACAATGCCGGTTCGAGACGCATCTACTAGCTCGATACCAGAGGTGACTTTTCCATCTACCCTAATGCTTTCGGGCGTTATCTTAATCACGTCGCCGTTGTTCACAATAGCGATGTTTTGTGGCTCAACGCCTAGCTGCTGAGCCATCTCAGCATGCTTGACCAGCATTCTGTGCTCACCGTGTACTGGAATGAAAAACTTAGGCCGAGTCAGCGCTAGCATTAGCTTGTGGTCTTCTTGATACCCATGCCCAGAGACGTGGAGTCCCTTGTCTTTGCCATAGATGACACGCGCTCCCTCCTGCATTAGCTTGTCAATCGTATTGACAACGCTGATGGTGTTCCCAGGAATGGGATTAGACGAAAAGATAACGGTATCGCCCGCTTCGATTCGAATTTGACGGTGAGAGCGGTTGGCAATCCTAGTCAGCGCCGCCATCGGTTCGCCTTGTGATCCTGTGGTGATGATCATGGCCTGATCGTTGGGACATTGCTTCAGCTGATTCAACGGTTTAAACAGGCTATCTGGGCACTTGATGTAGCCTAGGTTGCGAGCATGGGAGATGACGTTCAGCATAGAACGGCCTACCACAAAGACAGAACGCTTATGCTTTTGAGCCAGCTCTAGCAGCATACTGACGCGATGCACAGAAGAAGCAAAGGTTGTGACGAACAGCCGCCCTTCGGCGTTGTTAAATTCTCGATCTAGATTGGGAAAAACTGCCCGCTCTGGGGGCGTATTGCCAGGAATCTCAGCGTTAGTAGAATCACTGATTAGACAAAGCACTCCCTCTTCACCGTATTCGGCAATTTTCTGAAAGTCGAAAAACTCACCATCTACAGGTGTGTGGTCAACCTTAAAGTCGCCGCTGTGGATAATAGTGCCTACTGGCGTCTTAATCGCCATGGTGAAACTATCAGCCATGGAGTGAGTGTTGCGGATGTACTGAGCGCTGAAGTGCTTGCCGAACTGAACGGTATCTCTCGGACCAACGGTGTGAAGTTCAGTGCGGTTTAAGACGCCTGCTTCTTCAAGCTTTCCCTGTAGAAGAGCCATGGCCAAGCGGGGGCCATGAATAACCGGGATATTGAATTGCTTGAGATGAAAGGCAATACCACCGATATGATCTTCGTGTCCATGGGTGACGATCATGCCTTTGATCTTATGCTGATTTTCCTTGAGATAGGTAATGTCCGGCAGTACAATGTTGACCCCGTGCATGCCTTCTGTAGGAAAAGATAGGCCAGCGTCTAGCAGGACGATTTCGTCGTCGTATTCGAAAACGCAGGTGTTTTTTCCAATTTCATGCAGTCCGCCGAGAGGAATGATTTTGAGGGTACTGCTATCTTGCTTTTTGCTACTAGCTTTTGAGCCGTTAGATGATTGAATGTTGGGCTTCTGACTACTGATGGTTTTTCTACTCATGTAGTTTCCTTTGGTTGTAATGGTAATTTGAAGGTTTGAAAGAATGAAAGCGGCCGACTTCGTTAGAAGTTTTACGCTTGTTTTGTGTGAGGTGAGCCCGCCGTCGCGTTCGAAAAGGGCAGGGTTGGTTCCTCTAAAGAACTGATTACTCTATGGAGCCTCATACTTTAGAGCCTCATACTTTGGCTACGCACTACCGTCTATGTCATTTTAGAGCTGCTGAACTTTGAGCCGATGTGGCTTTAGCTCTGTGCATATGGCTTGAGCTCTATGCAGATAGATATCGGTGCAAGCGTTGCGCAGTCTATTGCATCATCTCTTTTGTCTACCGGTTTGCCTATGTTGAGTGCTTCAACGCAGGATTGGTCGATAAAGCTTTCTCTACTGCACTTATTGACAGTCTCACCTAGATATTGACAGTTTCTTTTAACGCTGGCGATTTTTGAAGTGCCTACTGTCGACGGTCTTTATCCTGTCTGGAGCGCGCTTCTAAAAATACTCTGTTGAGGCAATACAGTTTATTTCAGAGGACGCGGCTAATATCCCCTTCTGAAGATGGTTTTGTTTTCTAATTGACTCTAGCGCTCTGTTGAGTCTTTCGGTTTGTCTAACGTTTTGCCCTATCTAGCGCTACACCCTGTTTTAGTTGGATCCTTTCGGTTCCATCTGGCATAGTTAACGGCCTGCCTCATCTCTTCATGCGGATGACGTCGCTTCCTTGAGTTGCTAAATCTAACTTACTGGCTGTCTTCTTTGCCTCTTTGTTTCGACCTATACTATATCCCCTTTCAATAACTTCATCTCTAAGAGGGTGGCTTTAAGGTCTTCACGTAGGGCTACTGACCCCTGGCAAAGTGGTAGACGACAGTCCCCAGTTGCCCAACCTTGCAGATCTAGCGCTACTTTCAGCGGAATTGGACTTGTAGTCGCAAACAATGCCTTGAACAGAGGAAAGAGCTTTAGGTGAATAGCGGCTGCTTGGCTAACTTGACCAGATTCGAACGCCTTGATCATTTCCTGCAGGCGCGATCCAACTAGATGGCTAGCTACACTGACAACGCCTACAGCACCTATAGAAAGCATCGGTAGCGTCAGAGAATCGTCTCCAGAATAGATTTCAAACTCAGCAGAGCCCAATCGACTGAGCTGGCTGACTTGATCAAGGTTCCCGCTAGCTTCTTTGATCGCAATCACGTTGGAAAGCTTTGACAGCTTGATGGCCGTTTCGGGAAGTAGATTGCAGCTTGTGCGCCCAGGCACATTGTAAAGCATGATCGGCAGGTCAGGGGTGGATTGTGCGATCGCCTTGAAGTGTCCATACAGACCCTCTTGAGGCGGCTTGTTGTAATAAGGCACTACCTGCAAGGAACCATCTAATCCCAGCTTCTCAGCTTTCCGAGTGGCTTCTATGGCTTCTTTCGTACTATTAGAGCCTGTGCCTGCTAGGACTTTGGCTCTGTTACCTACGGCCTGCTTTACCGTTTGGAAAATAGCGTATTCCTCATCCCAGGTAAGTGAGGGCGATTCCCCTGTCGTTCCGCAGACTAAAACTGTGTCAGTGCCGTTGTCTACTAGATGACTAGCTAGCTTTTCTGTGAGGGGATAGTTAACCTCTCCATCGCTATGAAAGGGTGTCACCATTGCGGTCACAACTCTACCGAAAAAGGGGGCTTTCTTCGGCGAAGCTGGTGTATCAACTGAGGTATCAGCCATACTCATGTTCATTCAATACCCATATTCATCATTCAAAGGAAGGTTTTCTCGATCACTTCAGCCTTGGGCGCTTTGGATAGCTACAGGTTAGACAGCTACGGGCGATCGCAGCCACTGCTTAGCAACGACTAATTCTGCTATCTGAATAGCATTGAGCGCTGCCCCTTTACGAATCTGGTCACCGCTAAGCCAAAGCTCTAAACCAGATGGGTTAGAAATGTCCTGCCGGATACGACCGACTAACACATCATCTTGGCCGCTAGCATCGATCGGCATCGGAAAATAGTTGGCCTGCCAGTCTTCTACCAGTTTGACTCCAGCCGCCGACTGGATAGCTTCTCTCGCAAGCAGAGGGTCAAACGGTCGCTCGAACTCTAGATTAACAGCTTCTGAATGAGCTCGAAGGACGGGTACCCGAATGCAAGTGGCCGAAATTCTAAGCTCAGGCGCATTGAAAATCTTGCGCGTTTCATTGACCATTTTCATCTCTTCCTCGCAATACCCCTGCTCGTTGAGCGGTGTGTTATGCGGAAATAGATTGAAGGCCAGGGGATATGGAAAGCTCTCGGTAGGCGGTGTTTCTCCAGCCAAAATCGCTTTGGCCTGCTGCTTTACTTCTTCCATTGCTCTAGCACCTGCCCCGCTCGCTGACTGATAGGTGGCAACAATGATACGTCGAACGGCCTGGGTCTGATGTAAAGGCCAGATAGCCACGCTCATCAAGATTGTGGTGCAGTTGGGATTGGCAATGATGCCCTGATGCTTTTCTGCTGCCTCTGGGTTGACCTCTGGAACGACTAGCGGGACGGCGGCGTCCATCCGAAAGGCGCTAGAGTTGTCAATCATCAGTGCGCCTGCGTCGACAATGTCTTTAGCCCACTGCCTAGAAGTAGAGCCTCCGGCAGAAGCTAGGACAATATCTGCACCGTCAAAGGCTTGCCTACTAACGGCTTCGACGGTTATAGCTTTGCTTTTGAAGCTGATCTGGCTACCTGCGGAACGGGGTGAAGCTAACAGTTTTAGCGATTTGATTGGAAAGCTGCGCTCTTCTAAAAGCTGAAGTAATTCGGTGCCAACTGCGCCAGTGGCTCCTAAGATGACGACGTTATAGGAATCAGACAAACAAGTATCCTCCGTGTGTGGCTAAGGGCTTTGTGAAAGGTGGTTCGTGGCGTAAGAAGGTCGAGCTGAAATAAGTCGAGACAAGATGTGACTATAAAAATATTGAGGACTTCTAGAGAAAGGAGGTGATGCGATCGCCTTTCTAGAAATACAGTCGAGTGTAGATAAGTAAGGGGAATGGCCTACTGGCAAAGCTAAGTATCTTTACAAACAGTTGCATACACAGTTGCATACATAGATATCCCTTATAGGCTTATCTTATTCGGTGTGAAGCAGCCGCTATAACAATATATCCTAAGTGGAATACCCTAAATGATCTGAGGTAGGAGACCTCTGTCAGAATAAATAGATCAGGTGTATGATGGCTAACTGCGACGAATGGCATGGATTTCACTCTGTTCACATGCTTTTGATTACATCGCATCAATTATCACCCCTCACGTATTTGTAAATGAAAGTCACCCAGGAAAATCTGCCCGATAGCCAAGTCGGATTGGAGATAGAAGTTCCCGCTGAGCTATCCAAGCAGGGCTACGAGAAAGTGCTGCGGGACTACATGAAGTCAGCCAATATTCCTGGGTTTCGAAAAGGCAAAGTGCCCCGCCAGATCTTGATCCAGCGAGTAGGCGCTTTGCAGCTGAAAGCGGCGGCGCTAGAAGACATGATCCAGACGGTGATCGAGAGAGCGATTAAGCAAGAAGCCATCGACGCCTTAGGCAACTACCAACTACAGTCAGACTTTGAATCTTTGATCGGTGATTACAAACCCGGGGAGCCTTTTGTTATCAAAGCCTCTGTCGACGTGCCGCCGCAAGTCACTCTGAGCAAGTACAAAGGGCTTTCTATTCAGGCTGAAGAGATTAAACCTGACGAGAAACGAGTTGAGGAAACGATAGAAGGCTATCGAGAGAATATGGCGACATTGGTCCCTGTCGAAGACAGGATCGCTAAAGAAGGGGACGTGACCGTTGTCGATTTTATCGGTAAGGCCGAAAACGAAGACGGTGAGCTAGAAGAATTTGAGGGTGGGAGTGCTCAAGACTTTCAGGTGGAAATCAAGGAAGGTCGCTTCATCCCTGGCTTTGTAGAAGGCATTGTCGGAATGAATCTAGAGGAGTCAAAAGAAGTAGAGGTTACTTTTCCAGAAGATTATCCTCAAGCTGAGCTAGCGGGTAAGCCTGCGACTTTTGAAATTACGCTCAAAGAGCTAAAAGAAAAGGAACTGCCTGAGTTAGACGATGACTTCGCTGAAGAAGTAAGCGAATTTGAGACGCTTGAAGAATTGCGTAGCTCTCTTGAAACGCGCTATCAGGAAGAGGCTACAGCCGCTACTGACGGCAACATTGAAAAAGCACTCCTCGATGAGCTAGTTGAGTATATCGAGGCCGAAATTCCTAAAACCCTAGTTATGAAAGAAGTGGATTTCATTGTCACTCAAACCGTCATGCAGCTCGGTCGTCAAGGGATTGACATCAATCAGTTTTTGACTAAGGAACTGGTTGAAAACATGAGGGAAAGTGCTAAGCCTGAAGCAATTGAACGTCTACGTCGGACGCTGGCGCTAGGCGAGATCGCTAAGCAAGAATCTATTGCTGTGACTGACGAAGAGGTGGCAGAGCGTACCAAAGAAATGATGGCAGAGGTAGAAGACCCTAGTCAGGTCGACCCAGAGCGGTTGAACCAGGTCGTCAATGAAGATTTGCTAAAAGAAAAGATTCTGGCTTGGCTGAAGGAAAACTCAGAGATTGAGCTGGTTCCCGAAGGCTCTTTAGCGCCTGAAGAACTACCAGAAGAATCAGAACTGGCTGAGGAAGAGGCGGTAGAAACAGCTCCAGAGTCGGCGGATGAAGCGGAAGCGGTGGCTGTAGACGTTGAAGTTGTGACCGCTGAGGCAGACGAGTAGTTCTCTAGCGTGTGACTGGCCACGCGCTGTGACTAATGTCGAATGCGATCAGACTTCGCTAGAGTGTTATCGCGTCTCAAACTTCAGTTCTGGTTTAGATGCGGTACATTAAGCACGTATATAGGCAGCTGCTTCACTTTTTATATGGATAAATCGATTCAATGGCGCGGGCTATCAAACTCTCAAGATCTCTGTTGGGGGAGCCCTCTTAACACTGCGCCGAGTGGAAATCAGAGCAATGCTCAAATGGCAAATTTGCACGCAGGATTTCCTGCTTTTCAGGCGGCTACCCGCAACATGCTACCTATGGTGGTTGAGCAGTCCGGCCGGGGCGATCGCGCCTTTGACATCTACTCAAGATTACTCAGAGAGCGGATTGTCTTTCTTGGCACACCAGTAATGGACGATGTCGCTGATTCGATTGTGGCTCAACTGCTATTTCTGGATGCGGAAGATCCTGAAAAAGACGTGCAGCTATACATCAATTCGCCCGGCGGTTCTGTGACAGCAGGCATGGCTATCTACGACACCATGCAGCAAATTCGTCCAGATGTAGTAACTATCTGCTTTGGCTTAGCGGCAAGCATGGGTGCGTTCTTACTTTCAGGTGGTGCCAAGGGAAAGCGGATGTCTTTACCCAGCGCTCGAATTATGATTCACCAGCCCTCGGGTGGTGCGCAGGGCCAATCTGCTGATATTGAAATTCAGGCGCGGGAAATCTTGTATCTCAAGAAGCGTTTGAACGAGATGCTAGCTGACCATACTGGACAAGACCTGGAGCGAATTGAAGCGGATACTGAACGCGACTTCTTTATGTCTGCTGAAGAAGCAAAGGAATACGGCTTGATTGATGAGGTCGTGACCAAGCAAATGCTCTCTGACACTAAGTTGACTGCGGTAGGGTAACGGTTATGTCGAAGTATGACTCTCATTTGAAATGCTCTTTTTGCGGTAAGTCGCAAGAGCAGGTGCGCAAGCTGATTGCAGGCCCTGGGGTTTATGTCTGCGACGAATGCGTAGATCTTTGCAATGAGATTTTGGATGAGGAGTTATTTGACTCTAATTCGTCTGCGGCCTCGCCTGCCCCTCGCCGCGATCAGTCGCCCGAGCGGCGTCGTAAGTCGTCTTCCGCGCTGTCTTTGACTCAAATTCCTAAGCCGCGCGAAATTAAGTCTTACCTTGATGAGCACGTAATCGGTCAAGACGAGGCCAAGAAGGTGCTATCAGTTGCGGTGTACAACCATTACAAGCGGCTGAGCGTACAAGCTGAAAGCGAAGAGGGTGAAGATGATATTGAACTGCAAAAGTCCAATATATCTGCTGATTGGACCGACTGGCTGTGGTAAGACGCTGTTGGCTCAAACGCTGGCGGCTATTTTGGAAGTGCCGTTTGCGGTGGCAGATGCCACGACGCTGACCGAGGCGGGTTACGTTGGCGAAGATGTCGAGAATATTCTGCTAAGACTGCTGCAAGTAGCCGATTTGGATGTGGAGGAGGCTCAGCGCGGTATTATCTATATTGATGAGATTGATAAGATCGCGCGTAAGAGTGAAAACCCTTCGATCACTCGCGATGTCTCGGGTGAAGGGGTTCAGCAGGCGCTGCTAAAGATGCTGGAAGGCACGATTGCAAATGTGCCGCCTCAAGGAGGACGTAAGCATCCTTACCAAGACTGTATTCAGATCGATACGCGCAACATTTTGTTTGTGTGCGGCGGTGCGTTCGTCGGGCTTGACAAGATTGTCGAGCAGCGAATTGGTAAGAAATCGATGGGATTTGTCCGACCGGGCAAAGAGATCAGCAGTGACGAAAAGTCTTCTTTGACGCTGCAAGATCTAGAGCCAGACGACATCGTAAAGTTTGGGATGATTCCTGAATTTATTGGTCGAATCCCGGCGGTTTCGATTGTGGAGCCGTTAGATGAGAAAACGTTAGTTTCGATCCTGACTGAGCCGAAGAATGCTTTGGTGAAGCAGTTTAAGAAGCTGATGCGGATGGATAGTGTAGATCTGGAGTTTGAGCCAGATGCAATTCGGGCGATCGCAAAAGAAGCCTTCAACCGCAAAACCGGTGCGCGTGCCCTGCGCAGTATTATCGAAGAAATTATGCTAGATGTGATGTACGAGCTGCCTTCACGGGACGATGTCAAGACCTGCGTAATCACTCGCAAGATGGTGGAAAACCGTTCTACAGCGGATTTACTCATGCATCCTTCCTCCTTACCAGAGCCAGAATCTGCATAGCGTAGCATCTGGTCTAGTCTGTTTCTACAGTTCTCTAACAAGAAAAGATCTCAAACATCAAAAGGTGAGCAGCAGCGATGCCCTACGTTAGCGTTAACGGCGTTGATCATTACTACGAATGGATTTCTACTCAAGACCATCCTGGCAACTATGAAAAGCCAGTGATGGTTTTTTTACATGGATGGGCAGGATCCGCACGCTATTGGCGCTCTACCGCTGAGGCGATCAAGGATAGGTTTGACTGTTTGCTATATGACCAAAGGGGATTCGGGCGATCGCAAGCTCCTACCCCAGAGCAATTCGCCGCTGACCCAGATCTCAATACGCTGGAAAGCTTCGCAGAAGACCTCAATGCCTTGCTAGATGAGTTGAACCTTACTCAGCCCGTCTACATGAACGCTCATTCTATGGGCGGCTCTATCGGCCTTTACTTTTTAGACCGCTACCCAGAGCGCGTGAAAAAAGCCATCCTCACCTGTAACGGCAGCTTTCCCTATCAAAAACGGGCATTCGAAGCCTTTTATCTGTTTGGTGGCTACGTCGTCGCCTTCCGCCCAAAGTGGCTCGGCAAAGTCCCCTTTTCTCCCCAAATGTTTATGCAGCGCTTCCTCAAAGGCTCTATCCCTCTAGAGGAGAAGAAAGCCTTTTTAGATGATTTCATCATGGCTGACGGTGCGACCTCTCTCGGTACGCTGAAAGCCGCCGTCAGTAAGCACGCGACAGAATCTATGCCTGCTGCCTTTGCTGCGCTCAAAGTGCCTACGCTGATGGTTTCAGGAGAATATGACAAAATTACGCCTGCAAAGCTAGGCAAGGAAGCCGCTGGCATGAGTGAGAGTATCGAATACGTCTTGATGCCAAACACAGCGCACTTTCCGATGATGGAAGATGCAGAAAGCTATCTACAGATCACAAACTCGTTTCTAGGTGATGTAGAAGCGTCTGTTACTGCGCAGCCGCAGTCGAAACCAGAAAAACTTTAAGCAGATTCCTGCCTCTCGAAAAGTAATCGCCCTTCTTCGGGGGCGATTACTGCAGATTGAATATCCGAACTCAGTCAAACTTTGTCGCTAATCTAAGCCAAGCTCTCGCTTGAGACGACCAATAGACTTTTCCCCAATGTAGTTTTCGCAGCGGATGATTTCTGGCGGACGAATAATGTCGTTGCGAGCAGCGAGCAGCGCCTCTTTGATTGCTGGGTAGCTAGCGGTGTCAAGAGCAACGATAGTTTGGGCGCTGCGGACAACAGCGCTCAACTTCTGCGTATCTTCTGTTTGCGCGGTCATCACTAGAATATCGTCACCCCGTAGGCTGTAAGAAAGGACTTCCGCAATACGAATGATGCCACTGCTAAGACTGACTAGGCCCAAGCAGGTGTCTTTGGGTAGGTTCTTGAGGAGTTCGCGTTCTTTGGCGTAATCGTAGATGTCGATAGGAATGACGCGAACAGATTTAGGCGCTGCGATCGCCTCTGCCTCATTCACGTAGTATCGACTGGTAACAACTGTACCTGAACGAGTCTGGGCTAGGACCTGCTCTAGTTCTTCTAGCGGCACTAGCTGTACCGGAATCTTTAGCGCCTGCTCTAGCTCGCGCACCATCAGCTCTCCTGCACCATCTTCTCGCTGAATGGTAACCAATACCCTGGCACTACAGCGCAACCGCCAGTCAACCTCGGTCATGAACAGTTCACGAGCCTGGTGCAAAGAACAGCCCTGACGCAAAAGCTCATCCAAACTATTTTCTACAAGGTCTTGAGCCTTGGGAAACTTTGCTAGCAGCGGTGAGCCGGGCTTGACGATTTCTGTGGTGCCTTCAGCGCGGACGTAGATACCGGAACCGGGCATGGCTTCGACAACGCCAGCATCTTCTAGCTGACGGTATACCTTACTGATGGTGTTGCGGTGGAGCCCAGTTTGCATTGCCAGCTGACGGGTACTAGGCAGGCGATATTCGGGTGGATATTGGCGGGATGCGATCGCAAACCAAATTTGGTCATAAAGCTGTGTGGATGCGGGTATTTCACTATCGGTTTGAATATGGAACTGAACCACTGTGGCGCGCCCCCATGAAGGCATCTGTTGTCTACCTTAGAGATTAGTCGGGAATCAGCCGTTCGTGGCAGATCATTCGTTTTTTTAAGGGTCTGCTCAATAATTCTTGACGATAGGGAGATGAGTGAAGACCTGCGATATATTTGGAAAACCTATTTTATTCGATCAGGGAGATTTCTCCGTTGTTTTCAGCTGAAGATTTCGCAAAAGCTCTAGAGCAGCAGGACTACCAGTTTTCACGAGGCAGCGTGGTCACTGGTAAAGTTGAGACCCACGAGTCTGATGGAGCCTATGTCGATATCGGTGGCAAGTCGGCAGCTTTTTTACCGAATAAAGAAGTCTCAATTGATTCTACCGATATTGCCTTGGAAGAGGCTTTGCCGTTAGGGATGGAGCGCAAGTTTCTAATCATTCGCGATCAAGATGCTAACGGTCAGATGGTGATTTCCATCCGGGCGATGGAGATCAA
Source organism: uncultured cyanobacterium (assembly GCA_963793495.1). Lineage (GTDB taxonomy): Bacteria > Cyanobacteriota > Cyanobacteriia > Phormidesmidales > Phormidesmidaceae > Phormidesmis. The sequence goes on along the minus strand of CAWCAI010000013.1, from coordinate 16,692 downwards.
GGAGCTATGGGAGCGTCTACGTGAGCGCCAGGAGAACGGTGATGTACTAGAGGTGACTATCTCTGGTAGCAATAAAGGTGGTGTCACTGCGGATGTGAGTGGTCTGCGAGCATTTATTCCTAGATCTCATCTAGCTCGCCGAGTAGAGGACCTGGATGCCTTGATGGGTGAAACGATCAATGTCGCCTTTTTGGAAGTGGACGAGGAGAATAACAAGCTGTTGCTCTCTGAGCGAGTAGCCGCAAGAGCAATGGCGATGAGTAGCTTGACCAAAGGTGAGCTGATTGAGGGAACGATTGCGTCGCTGAAGCCTTTTGGTGCGTTCGTTGATTTTGGCGGTGCTTCTGGTCTGCTGCATATTAAGCAGATTAGCAAGAGCTACGTATCAGCTTTAGGCGATGTGTTCAAGGTGGGCGATCCGATCAAGGCAATTGTGCTGAATATAGATGACGAACGTGGACGAATTGCCCTGTCTACTCAGGTTCTAGAGAAGTATCCCGGAGAAATCTTGAAGGATTTGCCAACGATTATGGCTGAGGCAGAGGAACGGGCGAAGAACGTTGCCAAGGTGGTAGCTGAGGGCGACAATTAAAGCCGGAGACCCACCCCGTTCTGTAGGCACTCCTTTCGAGGAGGTGAGTTGCTTCAGGCTGGGATACTAATAATTGGCTTGAGATCCCTATGGGTACTGTTTGGGAGCTGGATTTTTATTCCAGACCGGTTTTAGATGAGAATAACAAGAAGCGCTGGGAAGTTCTGATTTGCGAAGGATTGCAGTCGGTAGAGGATGATCCTGAGAAGCTGTTTCGCTATAGCAAGTACGTATCGAATAGTGAAGTGAATTCGGAGACTTTGCAGGCAGCGCTTGAAGAGGCGATCGCGCAATCTTCCGATTCTCCAACTAAAGTGCGATTCTTCCGCTATCAGATGCAGAACATGATCAAGCGAGCCTGTGAGGAAGTCGGCTTGCTGCCTTACCCTAGCCGCCGGACGTTGGCGCTACAGCAGTGGCTAGAAGATCGCAAAGCAAATATTTATCCCAACGATCCTGGTTACAAGGCAAGCGCATCAGCTGCGATCGCGAAACCGCTAGAAGTCGTCAGCCCTTTACCAGATGCTCTGCGTGGCCAGCAGTGGTCACTAGTTACTTTACCTGCAAAGGACTTTGCCGATATGGCTGACTGGGATGTTGCCTTTGGTGAATCTTTTCCGCTGGAGGCAGCGGGTGTAGAACCCGAGACGCCGATTCCAGGATTCATTATCTACTCGAATCGAGCGACACCTTTGGCCGCTTGGATGTCTGGCTTGGAAATTGCCGGGGTCAGAGCCGGTAAAGAGGAGACAACGAATTACGTTTCCAAAAATACGGCCACTGCTCGATTGTTGATGGACACAGGCACGATTGAGACCTGGTTGCTAGCAGATCTGGTAACGCCGGAAACGCAGGCAGAAGGACTGCGGTTTGAGACGGCAAAGGCAGCGGCGAACAACGTACATTTTATTGCGGTACAAGATAGCCCTGATTCTGAGTCTTTTGCTGGGATGTGGTTGATGCAGACTAGAGAATTCGGCTAAAAGAATTCGGCTAAAAGAGTTTGGCTGGGAGGTCGAGTGAATGGCTCAGGTGAATGGTAAGAGTTGGGGAAGGGGTGTTTTGATGTATGCGGTGTTGGGTGTGATCGCACTAGCCATGCTCCTTCCTCTCCTCTGGCTAGTGAGTACATCCTTCAAAGGCCCGACCGAAAACCTCTTCCAATTTCCGCCTCAGTTCTTACCTACTTCTCCTACCTTCGATAACTTCGTCAAGGTATGGCAGTCCAACCCCTTTGGCCGCTACTTCTTCAACAGCACCCTGATCGCTGTCGTCACTGTTGCTCTTAACCTTTTGTTGTGCTCGCTAGCTGCCTATCCGTTAGCTCGGTTGGACTTCAAAGGCAGAGAAGTCTTATTTTCCCTGGTCGTCTCCACCATTCTAATTCCCTTTCAAATTGTGATGATTCCGCTGTACATTCTCACCGTACGGCTAGGGCTTACTAACAGCTATATTGGCGTGATTTTTCCTGCGATCGCCTCAGCCTTTGGCATTTTCCTAATGCGCCAAGCCTTTCAATCCGTGCCCAAAGAGCTAGAAGAAGCGGCCCGGATTGATGGCTGCACTGAGCTAGGCATCTGGTGGCACATCATGATTCCGTCCGTGCGTCCTGCTTTGGTGACACTGGCAATCTTTGTCTTTATCGGCTCATGGAGCGATTTCCTCTGGCCGCTGCTGATTTTGGATCGACCGGAATATTACACGTTGCCGTTGGGTGTAGCTCGGTTGGCCGGCAGCTTTTCCTTAGACTGGCGGTTGATTGCGGCGGGCTCAGTCATTTCGATCGTGCCAATCGTTCTATTTTTTGTGGCAGCGCAGCGATACATTGTGCCTTCGGAGACAGGCAGCGGTGTCAAAGGATAGAAACGAGCTGGTGACTTTTATCTTTATTGAACGGGCAGAAAGTCAATGCTTTATCGCTGCTTCAATGGCCGAGCAACAACTGTTTGGCTGTGTTTGCACTGCACAGCTCGCTACTATTAAGAGACGTTTGTAAAACAGGAACACAGTCTAGCTATGAAAATTGCCGTTACGGGTGCTACAGGGTTTGTCGGTACTCGCTTGGTCGATCGCTTGATCGAGGGAGGCCATGATGTGAAGATTTTCACCCGCAGCGAGACCAAGGCGCGTAAAGTCTTTGCCGCTGCCAAGTTCAAGCCGGTCGAGTATGTAGCCTACACGCCTACCGCCTCGGGGGAATGGCAAGCGGAAATTTCTAGCTGTGATGGTGTGATTAATTTGGCAGGTGAGCCGATTTCAGAACGCTGGTCTGCGGAACGTAAGACTCGGATTTTGAATAGCCGAAAAGTCGGGACTGAAAAGCTCGTAGAGGCGATCGCAAAAGCTGAGCAGAAGCCTACCGTCCTAGTCAGTGGTTCAGCGATTGGCTATTACGGGACGAGTGAAACGGCGGAGTTTTTTGAAACAAGCGAACCAGCAGAAAATGACTTTCTTTCTCAAGTTTGTCAGGCTTGGGAAGCTGAGGCGAGGAAGGCGAAGGACGCTGGGGTGCGGGTGGCGATTATCCGAACAGGAATTGTGCTGGGAGATGGGGGCGCGATCGCAAAAATGATCACTCCCTTTAAACTCTATGCAGGTGGACCGATCGGCAGCGGCCAGCAATGGTTCTCCTGGATTCACATTGACGATCTCGTTAGCCTGTTCATAAAAGCGCTACTCGATCCGTCCATGCACGGCGTCTACAATGGCACCGCACCAGAACCTGTTCGTATGAAAGATCTCGCTCAGACATTGGGCGAAGTGATGGACAGGCCTTCCTGGCTACCCGTGCCTGACTTTGCGATCGAAGCACTGCTAGGAGATGGTGCAGTCGTCGTTCTTAAAGGTCAAAAAGTACTACCAGAGCGAACCCAGGCGGCAGGCTTTTCCTTTGACTATTCAGAGCCAAAAGAAGCCTTGAAAGATGTCGTCGAAAGAATCGGCTAGCTAAGCCGTTTGCTGTCGACTCTGTTGTCGATATTTTAGGCAGCTTTGAACGAAGCGCTCAGCCAGCTGTAACTGATGTCCCCAATGCAGGTGAACATACGATGCCTGTAGATTAGTCAGCTGATAGCCTTCAAGCTGCGGTTCTCCAGCTTCGCCCCAATACCGCTGTGTCTCGTAGATTGGCTGAGTTAGCGTTTCCACAACGGTGGACTTGTGAAATTCATGACCGACGACGGTTTGCCCTTTCATTAATAAAGGGCTATTAGTCAGTGCTGTAGCTTTTCGATAGCCTAGCGTCAGCCGGTTGCTCATTTCGACAGTCTGAGGAATCGCGCCAACCATCGGCCAAGCCGTGCCATCAAAATCAATCAAAGTTTTGCCTAGGTACATCAGTCCACCGCACTCTGCGTAAGTGGGAATGCTCTGCTCTATCTGCTGATGGACAGCTAGTCTGATTGCCTTGTTCTCGCTCAGCTCGGCCGCGAAAACTTCTGGAAATCCACCGCCAAAGTATAGACCATCTGCTGCTGGAAGCGTCTTGTCTGCTAGCGGACTCCAGAAGATCAGCTCTGCGCCTTGAGCTTCGAGAATTTCAAAGTTGTCAGGGTAGTAGAAGTTGAAAGCGGCATCTTGTGCGATCGCAATCCTCACCTTCCTCTCTACCCGTCTATCTTCTTCTGCTTCCCCATTCCCCATTCCCCATTCCCCATTCCCCCAAAAAAGACCCTCCAACCTCCCCCAATCAAACCCTCGCTCTCCAATTTCCGCCAGCCGCGCCGCAATCTGTCCAAACGCGCCGACCTCTCCTGCTGGCACCAACCCCAAATGCCGACTCGGCAACTCAATATCCTTTTCCCGTCGAAACACTCCAAAGATCGGCATATCAATCCGTGCTAGCGCGTCGCTTAGCAGCTGAAGATGGCGATCGCTCCCTACCCGATTCAAAATTACGCCTGCAATCTTCACTCGCGGGTCAAATGTTCTATACCCGTGGACTAACGCTGCTAGAGATCTGGCCATTCGTCCGCAGTCGATCGCTAGCACCACCGGCAGTTTCAGCAGCCGAGCAATATGCGCCGTACTCGCCATGTCGTTCGTACCGGTCGCACCATCAAACAAGCCCATGACACCCTCAATCACTACAAAGTCAGCGCCTGTCTGGTGACTGCGAAAGCTTTGCCGCACATAGGCTTCGCTAGTCAAAACAGGATCGAGGTTATAGCAGGGACGCTGAGTAACAGCGCTATGAAACATAGGGTCGATGTAGTCTGGGCCAACTTTGAATGATTGAACGCAGTGTCCTCTTTTCTTCAGTGCGGCTAGCAAGGCGAGCGTCAACGTGGTTTTTCCAGTGCCGCTGCGATCGCCTGCCAAAATAATACTCAAGCTAAAAACCCATCAAAACAAGCTGGTTATACTCTATCTAAAGAACATGCCCCTGTTCCTCTCATATACCCATGAACCCAATCGCTCTTAGAAATGCTCGCCCCGCATCACGAACGACTGACTTCGAAGGATTTAAGTCATTTCCGAATAGCCTAACGGTCAGGCTATTTACCGGATTATTCGGTCTAGGTGTAGCCACGCTCGGAATTAGCTCTCCTACCCTTGCTGCTGATCCGTTTCGGCCCACGGCGCCTCGTGACATAGGCGACCATACAGAAGCTGCCTTTCAGATAATATTTGAAGAGGGTAACTATGCAGAAGCTGATGCTGCGCTAGCCAGGGCCGAGGAACACGAAGCCGACGAGCCTCTGGTACATGCGCTGATGGCTGCCATGGCCTATTTCAAAGGTCGCGACGGGCTTGATGAAGTCGCTCATCGGGCAACGCTCACTCAAGAAACGGCGGCCAAGCTTCAGGAAACAGACCCGCTACGCGGCCATCTCTACGCGGCTGTGGGGCTATTTTTAGAAGGGGCTCATCTGCTGAAAACCGAGGGACTAGCTAGAGGAACTCCGAAAGCATTAGGGATGCTTCAGCAAGTCTTTCGTGAGCTAGACGCGGCTGAGCGGATTGACGCAGAAGATTCTGAGCTGAATTTGCTCAAAGGCTCAATGGACTTGATGCTGGCTGTCAATTTGCCGTTCGCGAATCCCGAAAGGGCAATCGCAAAAATGGCTCAACACAGCCATCCTGTCTACGTAACCCAGCGCACAATCGCTATTGGCTACCGAGATCTCGATCAGTATGACGCTGCTCTAATAGCTGTGAACAAAGCTTTGAATGCCGCTCCCAGTAACCCCGAGCTGTTTTATTTAAAGGCTCAGATCCTGGCAGGACGAGGCGACAACACCCAGAGCCTAGACTGGTTTGCCAAAGCCTTAGACCATCAGGCCCAGCTACCAACCGCTTTGAGTCGTCGTATCATCTGGGAGAATTGTATTGCAGAAGGTAGTGAGCCACAAACCTGTTCTGACTTGGTGGGCTACTGAAACAACACCCGTCAATTTCGCTGAAAACGTATTCTTTCGTCAGATCAAAATAGACAGTCAATTTGAATAGTTCTGAGTCGATTAATCGCTGCGGCTAGTTCAAACCGCCGAAACATCGCTAAATTACCCGCTCGTCGATAGCCGCTGGGTGAACTGTCCGCAAACAATATGTCCAATCCGCCGCGCTCAATATCGTTCATGACTAGATCTAACAGTTCACACATCGATCTTTTCGGATCAAAGTAGTAGCGGTCCGCGTAGATTATTGCCTGTGCGATCGCCCGCACTTGATGCGCTTCCGCAATTTGCTCAATCGCTTCTAGGTTGATAGTTTCGTAACCCAGCATCAAACTGTCTCGCCGAGCCTTTACCTTAAGTGAGCGATCGCCCTTCCCATTTGGCAAACTACCTGGCAAAACGGCTCGGGGCGTAATGGACCCAAACTTATCACCGCCTTCTTGTTGCCTAGTCTCCAAATCCGCGCGGGCGATCGCCTTTGCCTGTTCTGTCACAATTCTGGGCTGATAATCCTCCATCGCAATTACCGTGTCGGCCACCGCAAAGTAATCGCCGCTGCCCCCCATCACTAAAATTGTCGAGATACCGTAGTCGTCATAAAGCTGACGTACCTTGTCGACAAAAGGCGTAATCGGTTCCTTGTCTTTTGCAATTAGCGTCTGCATCTTGCGATCGCGAATCATGAAGTTTGTCGCCGCCGTATCCTCGTCGATTAGCAGCACCTTCGCTCCCGCTTCCACTGCCTCTATCAGTCCTGCCGCTTGAGACGTACTCCCACTGGCGTTCGTCGTCGAAAACTGCCGTGAATCTCTCCCTCCTGGCAAGTGATTGATCGCCGGAGAAATATCCACGCTCACTACGCTGCGCCCATCCTCTGCTCGCAGCTTCACGGTCCTAGCGTCGGCCACTACCTGCTCGCGCCCATCGCCCGGTACATGACTATAGATTCCCTGCTCAATCGCCCGCAGCAGCGTAGACTTCCCGTGATACCCACCCCCGACAATTAACGTCACCCCCGCTCGAATTCCCAGTCCTTTGATTAGTCCATTGTGCGGCGTCTCTAATTCGATGCTGCTATCGACAGGGGGAATAAACAAATCAGCCTCCTCACTCAGTGGCTGCCCGTCGACGCCGCTTCGACGTGGCAAACAAGCCCCTGCCGCAATGAACGCAACTAGTCCCTTCTCAGCTAGCTGGTTCCTTAGCGTCTCAGCGTCCTCCAGCACATGGACCTGACGTTTCACTGCTGCTAAATCTAGCGCTTCGTACTTCAGCGCGCGCGACACTAGCAACGGAATATCCTCACAGAGCAATGCCACCGCCGCCCTTCCTGCAATTCGCCTGCCAAAGGCCGGTAGCCCAACTGTCAGCCTAACCTCAACCGCATCAGCGTCTAGCCAAACCGCTGTACGCCGCAATATGGCCTGGCTTGGCCCGGCAATCTCAATTTTTCCACTCTTGCCAGAACCGCGCTTTCGCTGCAAAGACTGGGCCACTTGAGCCACTTGCCTAGTTAGATAATCTGCGATCGCCACTTGACACACATAATCAGTCATCCATTCAACCGGAAACCCAGCCACCGCCTGCGATATTCGAACGCAAACGCGACTGGGCGTAGCAAAGGGATCTCCCTGGACGTAGTCCACACTCAACTCAAACTCAGAAAATTCGTAATTGCCCTTTATGCCTTTGTATTCTCTATAGCTCCGGCCATCCAACCGTCTCAGCCGATCTTGCAGATCTACCCAAGTCCCATCTTCTTTCGCTATTTCTCTTTGCCTAGTCACAGTCTGTTTACCACCTGCCTGTCAACGAAATCTTACCTGTAACAGAGGCTCCCTCTGCCCTGTAGCTTTTATCTTTAGAAGCGACAAGGCCGCAAAGACGGACCTAGCCTTGACACAACTTGAAACAAGCGCGACCGGAATAGACGCAAGCGTAAGATAAAAGATCAGATAAAAACATTTCAAAGCTATTTAGATTCAGGCGTTATGCAGATTCAGGCACAAAGCATCTAATCTCTTCCTAACCGAGCACCTATTCAATGACTTCCTTAAATCGCCCTTCAAAAACAACTAATCAAACTGGCATTCCAGGAGCTTTCAGTCCAAAAGTTTGTGATCCAATTCTCAGCTCAATTAAGAAAGCGCTACTGTCTTTTGCTGTGCTAGGGCTTTCATTTGCCACCGTCGGCGCATCACGAACTTTTGCCAACCCTATTGCCAGTCAAGTCGTTAGTCAAGAAGCCAGTGAGACAGTCGGTCAAAAGAGTGTTTATACGAAAGATACTGCTGTTCTAGAAGATGGTATCTACCTCTTCGGTCAAAGTCCGCAGCGCGACCAGGTTGGGGCTTCCTATGCCATCTTTTCCGTTTTTGACAGTCAAACAGTAGGTGCTTTCTATCAACCTAACTCGTCGTTCGACTGCTTTTCTGGTCAAGTTCATCCCGATCGAATGGCACTCAACGTTGTCAATAGCTATGAGCAAACCGTACATCCCTATGCAATTGCGCTCATCACAGACACTTCTCTAACAGCCGGTAGTGCTGCGCCTGCCTACACCCTCACAGGCTTTCATCATATCGAAAACGTATCAGACCAAGATCTCGATATTCTCAGCGTTTGCGAAGCCGACTTCAACCGGTAACCGTCATGCTCTTGAGTATATTCCCGTCAGATTCGTTGAGCCAGATGGCTACAAGTCAGTCTCAAAGTTCAATAAGATCCGCCGCTTGTAAACAAACATCCTTTGGAAGATATAGAGGCTGATAAAGTTTTGTATACTAAAATAAGTACACCTGTAACAATTACCTGGACGTTTAGCCTGCCTTCTGTGCATTACGGGAAACACACCACCCGGTACGGCCTTCCCTGGTGCCAGAACAGCTTAAATACAAGTATATTGACATAAGTAGACAAATAACTTAACTAAAGCCAGCACAAATAAATGGGACGCCTGTCTCCTGTAGCCATACAGCTAAGCGCTGTATCTCCCTACAAAAGCCATAGGTGAACCACCAAAACTGGGTTCGAGGTTCCTCAAAACATGTTTGAGCATTTTACAAACACGGCTATCGCGGTCATTATGCAGGCGCAAGAAGAGGCCCGTCGCCTGGGTCACAACTTTGTCGGCAGTGAGCAGTTGCTGCTTGGCATCATCAAGGAGAACACCAGCATTGCGGCCAAAGTCTTAGATGAGTTTGGCATCAATCTAACGAATGCGCGCACCGAGGTTGAATCTATCATTGGTCGAGGATCAGGCAATGGTCCGGTAGAAATTCCCTTCACGCCGAAGGTGAAGCAGGTATTCGAGCAGGCTTTCCAAGAAGCTCGTAAGCTTGACCATCCCTATATAGAGCCTGAGCATCTTTTGCTTAGCCTGACTCAAAACTCCGAAAGCGTTGCTTACCGGGTGATCGCAAATCTGGGCGTAGACCCTGAGAAGATCAGAGTCCAGCTTGTCCGGGTCATTGGTGAGAGCACACCAGTCACATCTGGTCGTGCGGGCACCACTAAAAAGGCGGATCGTAAGTCTGATAGCAGCGTCCTGACAGAATATGGTACCGATCTAACTGAGATTGCAGCAACAGGCAAGCTTGATCCTGTCATCGGTCGCCAAAAAGAGATTGAGCGCGTCGTTCAAATTTTAGGTCGGCGCACCAAGAACAATCCGGTGCTTGTTGGTGAGCCCGGAGTAGGCAAGACTGCGATCGCAGAAGGTCTTGCTCAACGCATCGTTAATCAAGACGTGCCAGAAGCCTTAATTGATCGGCGGGTGATCAGCTTGGATATGGGTCTGTTGGTTTCTGGTACCCGGTTTAGAGGCGACTTCGAAGAACGTATTACTCAAGTTATTGAGGAAGTTCGCAAGTCGGAAGATGTCATTCTAGTCATAGATGAAATTCATACGCTGGTAGGGGCGGGCTCATTAGAAGGTGGCATGGATGCCGCGAACTTACTCAAGCCAGCACTAGCTAGAGGCGAAATGCAGTGTATTGGTGCGACTACTCTAGACGAGTATCGTAAATACATCGAGAAAGACGCTGCACTAGAGCGCCGCTTTCAGCCGGTCACTATCGCTCCGCCTTCTGTAGAAGATACGGTCGAAATCCTGTACGGCTTGCGCAGTCGCTATGAGCAGTTCCACCGACTCAACATCACTGATGAAGCGGTGGAAGCTGCAGCGACATTGAGCGATCGATACATTACCGATCGACATCTACCTGATAAGGCTATCGACTTGATCGACGAAGCTGGCTCTAGGGTCCGCCTACGACACTCACGCAATATTCCAGCAAGTGAACTGCGCAGTGAGCTACGCCAAATTCAAAAAGAAATCCTTGAAGCTATTCAGTTACAGGACTACGATCAGGCCGCTACGCTACGTCAGAAAGAGTCTACGCTGACTCAGAAAATTCAGGACACGCTAGGAGGCGACGTTTCTATCATGAAACAGCCCGAAGTGAGCGATGAAGACATTGCGGACATTGTTTCTTCTTGGACGGGTGTTCCCGTCAATGCCATTACCGAAACTGAATCGGCAATGATGATGCATCTCGAAGACACTTTGCACGAGAGAGTCGTTGGTCAAAACGAAGCTGTGGAGGCTGTCTCTAAGGCGGTTCGTCGAGCTCGCGTTGGCCTGCGCGGATTGGATCGTCCCATTGCGAGTCTGGTTTTCTCAGGTCCAACGGGTGTTGGTAAAACTGAGCTTGCCAAAGCCTTAGCAAACGCAGTCTTTGGTTCGGAAGAATCAATGATTCGACTGGATATGTCTGAGTTTATGGAATCGCATACCGTTTCTAAGCTAATTGGTTCACCTCCAGGGTTCGTTGGCTATGACGAAGGTGGTCAGCTTACTGAAGCCGTTCGCCGAAAGCCTTACAGCGTTATTTTGATGGACGAGATTGAGAAAGCTCACCCCGACGTGTTTAATATCCTTTTGCAGGTATTAGACGACGGTCGCCTTTCCGATTCTAAGGGTCGCGAAATCAGCTTCAAGAATACGTTGATCATCATGACTTCGAACATTGGTTCTAAAGTCATTGAAAAAGGTGGTGGCGGCTTAGGTTTTGAACTTGCTGAAGAAGACGGTGTTACTAGCCGCTACAACAACATTCGCAATCTAGTGAATGAGGAAATGAAGCAGTTCTTCCGTCCTGAGATGATCAACCGGATTGACGAAATCATTGTCTTCCGTCAGTTGACCAGGGTCGAAGTCAAAGAGATTGCTGAGATTTTGCTGAAGCAAGTAGGTCAGCGATTGGGCGATCGCAACCTCTCCTTTGAAATGACTGACGCTTTCAAAGAGCGCCTAGTCGAAGAAGGCTACGACCAGCGATATGGTGCAAGACCAATGCGTCGAGCAATTTCGCGCCTAGTCGAAGATCATCTTGCTGAAGCTATCCTTGCTGGTAATCTCAAGGATGGAGATATCGTCGTCTTCGATATTGACAAAGACGGTGAAATCACGGCCCTTCCCGCAAAAGAGCCTGCTTTGATCGGTGCCAGCTAGACGTACATTGGCTTAGCGAACATTTAGAAAGCCACGGATTGATCCGTGGCTTTTTTGTGCCTATTCATCCTCATTCCCTTCTTAAAACAATGCCAAATATTTCACAAAAAAGAATCGTCATCGTTGGTGCTGGCTGGGCTGGACTAGGTGCTGCCTACCATTTAGCAAAGCAAGGCTATGCAGTTACTCTACTAGAGGCCGGTCCTCAGCCAGGCGGACTAGTTGCTGGTTGGCAAACGTCAAAAGGTCGTTCTGTAGAGGCAGGCATCCATGGCTTTTGGTATCCCTACAGAAATATTTTCAGCCTCACTGACGAGTTAGGCATTCAACCATTTACGCCATACACTCGCTCCTCTCAATACTCCCCGGCTGGATTAGAAGTCGAATCACTTATCTTTCAACGCCAACCCTACCTTCCTACACCGCTAGGCACTTTCGTCTACACCCAGTTCAAGCGTCTGCCGCTGATAGATCGGATGTCCGCGCTGCCGCTACTGTATGCGCTAGTAGATTTTGACAACTCCGACGAAGCCTGGAAACGCTATGACAACATGACCGCCCGTGAGCTGTTCAAGCAATATGGTGTCTCTGAGCGACTCTACAAAGAATCCTTTGAGCCTATGCTGCTAGTTGGATTGTTTGCCCCTGGTGAACAGTGCTCAGCGGCAGCGGCTCTAGGAATGCTGTATTACTTCATCCTGGCGCACCAACCTGATTTTGATGTGCGCTGGTGTCGTGGCACTGTCGGTGAGATGATCTTCCGACCCTGGGTTGCCCAAATTGAGAAAGCTGGTGGGAAAATCCTGGCGAATCACCGTGTTAGCGATGTAAGAGTTGGTGCGGACAACACCATCAATGCGGTGGTCTGTGGCGAGGAGGTTTTCGAGGCGGATGCAGTGATTTTCTCAGTGGGGATCACTGGGATGAAAAAGATTGTGGCGAATAGTGATGTGTTGCGCGATCGCCCCGAATTCCGAAACCTCTCCAACCTAGGTGGCATAGATGTCCTTGCTGCCCGTCTTTGGTTCGACCGAAAAATCGACATTCCGCTTCCTTCCAATGCCTGCTTTGGCTTCCATGAAACTACTGGCTGGACCTTCTTCGACCTCAATGCTCTACATGATGAATATGCCGACGAACCCGGCACCGTTGTCGAAGCGGACTACTATCACGCCAATCAGCTGCTAAATCTCAGTGATGAGCAAGTGCTTCCCCTCGTTCAAAAAGATCTCGCCGGTTGTATCCCAGCCTTTGGCGACGCCAAAATCGTAGACCACAGCGTCGTCCGCATCCGCCAAGGCGTTACTCACTTTTCCCCCGGCAGCTACCGCTATCTGCTACCCAGTACTACCAGCTTCTCGAACGTGTTCATGAGTGGCGATTGGATTGTCACTCGTCATGGCTCCTGGTCTCAAGAGAAAGCCTACGTCACAGGTTTAGAAGCAGCCAACCGCGTCATCAAACAGTTTGGTGCTGGCCAACTGGCAAATATTATCCCTATCGTGCCTGACGAACCCCATATTCAAGCCGCTCGCGTGGTTAATCGCGCTGTTCGTCAAATCGGTCAGCAGCTTCTGCCCGATTTTTGGCTGCCCTGATCTTTTTGACTCGATAGACTGAAGCTAATTTGCAGTTAGAACCTTGTTCATAACACAGGTTAGAACTCGGCTTCCTTTGACTTTATTCAAACGGAGAGGGGGGGATTCGAACCCCCGTTAGGTTTGACCCTAAAACAGTTTTCGAGACTGCCGCATTCAACCACTCTGCCACCTCTCCAAGATGGTTCTACATCTTACAACGATTTCCCAGAAAGTCTGCGGTCGAATCTAAAAGAGAAACGACGTGTAATCATCATCAGGCAACTGCTGGTCTCGCCGCCACAACCACAGACATGCAGACGCATATACGCCGTAGCTCACAACTACATGCCACCCCTGTATCCCCGTAAATTCAATCGAACTGCCGGGAAATTGGTTAAACCGCTCCACTATCCAAATCAATATATGGATTGGATAGTAAAGGGTAGAGGCGATGAAACTGCCAATAGGCGGTAGCGGTATCGCTGCGATCGCACTCACAAACCCACCCATACTAATCAACGTCACTAGCGGTGTCGCCATCCCGTTTAGCAAAACGCTATACGTCGGCAGCACCTGAAAATACAGCAGCTGAAGCGGAATCGTCCACAGATACGCCGCAATCGGAACCGCAAACACCGTTGCTATGGTCACTGGCATCCAGTCCAATAGCCGCATCAATCGAGGCACCGTCAAGATCAGCCCCAGTGTTGCCACCACGCTCAGCTGAAACCCAACATCCCAGATCCACTGCGGGTTAACTATCAACATCAGCATCACTGCCATCATCAACCCACCTAGCGGATTTACCTTGCGCTCCGTTGCCAATCCTAGCAACATACCGCCACCCATGACGGCAGCTCGAACTACGCTTGGCTGCAGTCCAGTGAGCCCTACGTAAATGACTAGTGCTAGTGCGCCTGTAATTGCCTGCGACCGCGCCTGCTGAGCTTTCACACACCCCAGCACCAAAGCCAATATCAAAGACACATGAAAGCCAGAAGCTGCTAGCGTATGAGCCAGTCCTGCCCCGATAAAACTGTCCCTGATCTCAAAGGGTAAATCCACTGCCTTGCGCCCTAACGTCATTGCGCTTAATAAGTTTCCTGCCGGTTCTCCCAGCCAGCGCGACTGCGCCGACACAATCCGCGCTCTCAGCTTCCACAAAGCCCAGCGCGGCGGCTTTTGATCGGGTAAGAAATCTATCCAGAAAGTTTTGAAACTTGCAAAACAACCCTGCCGAGACAAGTATTCTCCAAAGCCAGCAGATTTCTCCGATGCGTTCTTCCCACCAAATGCAGAGATTTTCCCTCTCAGCTCTACTAATTCACCTGGGTACAGCTTCTTGCTCGGTGTTAGTGCCGCTGTCACGTAAAGCTTGCCGCTGGCCGGACGAGGCGCTTCAATCGTGTTCTTATCTCCTGCTCCCCTAACGGAATGCACCTCTAGAAAAAACTTGCCCTTCTGATTGCGGCTCGTTTGCGGCAGCTGCAAAACTTCTCCAAGCACTCTTCTCTCATGATTGGACGCAAAGCGGCTAACATCATTGGCCGCTGGCTGAGGAGATCTTGCTACACAGTAACTGGCAGCTATTAAGCCAATCAGTCCTGCTATCCACCACTGTCTTTTGGTCGGCCCCATTCGCCAGAAACGAGGTACCACCAGACTATTAACAATACTAAAACAAAGAATGCCGCCCCCTGCTATCGACAACCAGCCTAGAACGCACGCCTCGGTGATTCCTGTTACCAACAGGCCCAAAATGTACCCACTCATCATTACCAAACTGCCCCAGGGCGTCATGGTTGCAATCCTAATAGCGTCTATCTATAGAAAGCCCATTCACCAATTTTCGTTATCTGTCTCCTCACGAAAAAGAGGCTTCGGGAACTTATCCAAAGCCTCTTTCACAGCGCGCTTTTATTCTGAAATGGAAAGAACCTAGATGGACAACCCTAGCCGAGTTCCGAAAAAAGCATGAACAATTAACAGCACTAAAGCCGTACTGCCAATGTAAGCATGGGCTGAACGAAATGCTTCATTGCCTTTACCAAATTTTGTTGCTGCGATCAGGGCGTTGGTTGTTAGAAGTGCGATCGCTCCCATCCCCGTCCAGAAATGCGGACTTTCCAAAATCGGCTCCCCTTGCATCACTAGTGACAAAACGCCACCGCTAGCACCCATCACAATAAACAAATACATCAGCGGCGCAACCTTCGCGTGCTTCTGCTTCTGCTCAATCCCTACCTCCTTATCAGCCGCCAACCGACCCTGCCAACCTGAATAAGCCGCAAAACCACCCATCACAAACACTACAATCGCCATCATCACTGGGTGCCCCCAATGCACAATCGGCTCCGGCAAATTAAACCGCGCAAACCAACTCGCGATCGGCTCCAAAAAACCTCTCAAACCTGTGCCCACAATCCATACCCTCAAAAAACACAAAGATTTTCAATATAACTTGACGCACACCAAGCTATGGCTACAACGCCTTCGAACTCTCTTCAGCCTTTTCCAGTAAAGGAAAACCTAGCTTCTCTCTCTGTTCCAAATAAAGCTGCGCCACTGTTCTCGCCAATGTACGCACCTGGCGAATATATCGCGTACGTTCAGTCACCGAAATCACACCCCGCGCATCCAATAAGTTAAAAGCATGAGAACACTTCAGCACATAGTCATAGCTAGGCAGCACCAGTTCCTTTTCCATCAGCTGCTCCGCCTCCTGGCGATATAGCTCAAACAGCTTAAACAAAAGATCTGAACTAGATGCCTCAAAGTTGTAAGTCGAGTTCTCGATTTCCGCCTGCATATAGATATCGCCGTAGGTCAGCTTGTCATTCCACTGAATTTTGGCCATTGCATCCACTTCTTGTAGATACATCGTCAAGCGCTCAAGCCCGTACGTAATCTCGATCGACACAGGTTTACAGTCCAACCCACCGCACTGTTGAAAGTAGGTAAACTGTGTTACCTCCATTCCATCAAGCCATACTTCCCAACCGACGCCCCAGGCTCCGACCGCCGCATCCTCCCAGTTATCTTCCACAAATCGCACATCGTGGTCCTCCGGCATGATCCCGAGCGCTCTAAGCGATTCCAGATACAACTCCTGAATGTTCTCAGGAGAAGGTTTAACTAGAACCTGATACTGAAAATAATGCTGATACCGATTAGGATTCTCTCCATATCGACCATCAGCAGGCCGTCTACAGGGCTCCGCATAAGCAACCGCCCAAGGCTCAGGCCCAATTGCCCGTAAAAAAGTATGAGGGCTCTTCGTCCCAGCGCCCTTCTCTGTATCGTACGGCTGCATAATCACACAGCCCTGTTCAGCCCAAAACTGATTCAACGTAGCAATGACAGACTGAAAATTCACCGTGCGTCCTTAAATAACACTCTCAACACCATATCCATATATAGTCTCTGCACATACGCAAAACTATGCCTCTACAAAAAAGGTAAGCACAAACAAAAAACTCTAGCTAAGTTGATCTTTTCTTCAGATACAGCTGTGGGTAATCCTGTCACATTCGAAAACCGGTTCTATCGAACGTTTCCAGCCTTTTTCGGATATTTTCTCAAGAACCGGTTGACACTGCGTATTAA
>CAWCAI010000012.1:7500-76505 GCA_963793495.1 uncultured cyanobacterium | reverse complement strand
CTAGAGCCAAAGCCCATCTGGATGAAGAGAAACTTCCTGACTTACTCAGAGACCTGCGCGATACCAGTGCTATTCCTATTCTTGATCGCGATCGCAAAGTCGTCGCGATCGTCACCAGCTACGACATTGCCGACTATTATCGCCATCGCTCCGCCGATCTCATGCTGGCAGAAAACATCGAGCAGGCGCTAAGAGACCTAATCTTAGCCGCTAGCGCCAGCGATGCCGCTTGCATCTACGTAAAAATACTCTTATCATCATTTCTAAGGCTATGGCCCAACGCCGTAACCTTCTCAGAACTCGACAAGACCTTAGCACCGTTGATAGGTGCTGTCACACCTACCAACGGCTAACGCACAGGATTAGCAAGCAATCCCGGACGCTAAGGGTAACGATAACCTCTAGCCACCCCGATTTGCACGTCATATCTGTGGATGGCTAAGGATTTGTGAGTTCTGGGTTTCCTTGAACACGTTACCCACAGGAAATCCCAGAATCACCATGTTTACCCCTACTCTCTCGGACGCCTTCGCGTCCACACTTTGCAGTGCATCGGAGCCACCTACTCAGCGACCCGTCGCCCAGGCCGAACCCGTCCGCCATACGCTATCCGGTAGCCTCGCCGCCATCGAATCCACCATCAAACTGTTGTACAAGCTCAACTACGCCATTCCAACCGACTGGAGCCAGCCGCAGCCAACCGGTCGACCCAACGAATTTATCTCTGTTCTGAAGCGGAGAGCGATTGTAAAATAGCAGTCTTGTTCCACGAGGCTAAGGTCTCACCTAGAAACCTTAGCCTGCAACTAAAATCGGGATGGCGGGATTCGAACCCACGGCCCCTTCGTCCCGAACGAAGTGCGCTACCAAACTGCGCCACATCCCGTTTGTCTGCGTTAAACGCGCTGGACTATTGTAAAGCATTTACTATAGAGACGAAAGTATAGGTTAGAAAGAATTAAACAGAGCCGATCATCTGCTTTGCTTCTGGCATAGCTTTACCCCATCCTTATATCACTGGTATTTTTAACATGCCGTCGCTACACTGCTGTGGGTAAGGATTTAAGCACTGTCTGAGTCCTACTTATTTGATGTTATTTCTGCTACTAGATAGACCCATGGCTTCTGTTTCTCCCTCGACGTTTGTTGGCAAAGCGATCAAATTTGGAACGGATGGTTGGCGCGGCATTATTGCGGCTGATTTTACGTTTGACCGGGTGGGGAAAGTGGCGGCGCTGGCGGCGCAGGTTCTGGAAAAGACGTATGGCAGTAATGGTAGCAAGACGGTGATTGTCGGCTATGACCGGCGGTTCCTATCGCCGGATTTTGCCCGGTATGCGGCGGAATCGATCGCGGCGGCAGGCTATGAGGTGATGCTTTCAGAATGCTTTGCGCCGACGCCTGCCTTTAGCTGGGCGGCGTTTGACCAGAAGGCGCTCGGGGCAATCGTGATTACGGCAAGCCACAACCCGGCGGCGTATAACGGACTGAAGGTGAAGAGTGCGTTCGGTGGCTCGGTGCCGCCGGAGGTGACAAAGAAGGTGGAGGCGATGCTAGATCAGGACGCGCCTGTGGCAGAGTCGCCAGGTAGCATCACAGAATTTGACCCCTGGCCTAGCTATTGCAGCGCATTGCAGTCGATGGTGGATATTGAGGCGATCCGTACGGCTGTAGATGAGGGCCGACTAACGGTGTTTGCGGAGGTGATGCACGGGGCGGCGGCGACGGGAATTGGGCGGCTGCTGGAGCGCGAGATCAATGAGATTGACAGTGAGGCCGATCCGCTATTTGAAGGCGGTGCGCCAGAGCCGCTACCGAAGTATATTCCGAAGCTGTTTAAGGCGATTGAGACGAAGCAGAATGATGGGCTAACCGTCGGTCTGATTTTTGATGGGGATAGCGATCGCATTGCCGGAATGGATGGAAAGGCGACCTTCCTCAGCTCTCAGGTGCTAATTCCGATTCTGATGGAGCACCTGACCCAGCGCCGGGGCATGACTGGCGAAGTCGTCAAGACCATCAGCGGATCGAACTTGTTTCCAGCGCTGGCCAAACTTTACGAGCTGCCACTGTATGAGACGCCAATTGGCTACAAGTACATCGCCGATCGAATGCTAGAGTCTGAGGTGCTGATTGGGGGTGAGGAATCAGGTGGTATCGGCTACGGTCACCACATTCCAGAAAGAGACGCTCTGCTCTCTGCGCTCTATCTATTAGAGGCGGTGGTGCAGAGCGGAAAAGACTTTGGCGAGCTGAATGATTCGCTTAGAGAGCAGACCGGGTTCACTGCGGACTATGACCGGATTGATCTGCCGCTGGCAAATATGGAAGTGCGAGCAAAGCTAGTGTCAGCATTAGAATCTAGCACGCCTACAGAAGTTGCTGGAAAAAAGGTGGACAACTGTCTGACAATCGATGGATACAAGTTCAATTTAGAAGACAATAGCTGGCTGCTAATCCGCTTTAGTGGAACAGAGCCAGTGCTGAGGCTTTATTCTGAGGCCGGTTCGATCGAGCGGGTAAACGAGATTTTGGCCTGGGCTAAGGACTGGGCTCATTCTGTTGGATAGCGGTTCGACGGAAAGAGGTTCATTTTTGGGCAGTGCGATTGTTTAACGGCTGCTAACCAGGTCATATTGTCCGCCGCGCTGTAGTGCCTGCTGGTAGGCGGGACGGGCATGTATACGATCCAAAAAAGCAGTGAGTTTGGGGCGGCTGCGATCTAGCCCGGCGCGAGTAGCAGCTTCCTCTAGTGGAAAGCTCATCTGAATATCGGCGGCGGTGATTTCATCTGCGACAAACCAGGCGTTTTTTTCGAGTGCGGCTTCCATGTAGTCTAGATGCAAATCAATTTGAGGCTGAATGAATGAGTTTCTCGCTTGAGCTGCGATCGCCTGCGCAACGGGCCGGATAAAAAAGGGAGATTTGTTCACAACTTCACTAAACACGAGATTCAGCAGTAATGGCGGCATGGCTGACCCTTCTGCATAGTGCAGCCAGTAACTATAGCGCAGTCGCTCCGGTGTATTGGGTTCGGGGGCCAGGCGACCGCTACCGTAGCGATCGACTAGATACTCCACGATTGCGCCAGATTCTGCCAAAGTCAAGTCGCCATCTGTAATCACAGGCGATTTGCCCAGCGGATGAACTTTGCGCAGAGAGTCTGGCGCTAGCATGGTGTCTGAGTCTCGCTCATATCGCTTGATATCGTACTCTAGGCCGAGTTCTTCTATTAGCCAGAGAATGCGTTGGGAGCGAGAGTTGTTCAGATGGTGAACGGTGATCATTAATAGGTTTGTTATGAGTTTGGGCTCATCCTACCAGGGAATATTTTTCGGGCGCTGATTCTTTAGAACGATATTTGAAAGCGACATAAGAACAGGAATAGCCCGTTGCGTTTAGTTTGTCGCATAGTCAAATAAAAGTTTGGCCACTAGCGCTGTTGTCACGGTGATAAAAATTGGTTTAATTAACTTTGCTCCTTTTTTCGTGGCAAAAGTAGCGCCCAGAAAAGAGCCAATCGTGACGCCAGCAGCACCGCAAAGACCTTTGGTATAGTCAATGTCGCCACCGAAGGCAAAGGTGATCAGCGCAGTCACGTTTGCTAGAAAGTTGAGAATCTTGGTTGTGCCGGTAGCTCGTAAGAAATCGATGGGCCAAAGAACAAGCAGAGAAAAGACTAGAAAGACACCTGTGCCAGGACCGAAGAAGCCATCGTGAAAGCCGATTGCGCCACCGGCTAGTATGCTCCACAGGGTTCGTTTTGGCGTGGATTCAGGAAGCGATTTAGCCAGCCCGAAGTCGGGTTTTAGAACAACAAACGAGGTAATCGCCACCATCAAAACAATCACTACGGGTTCGGCCCAAGCAGTCGGCAATAGACTGATGCTGCGACTGCCAAGGTAAGCCCCTAGAACTACGGGCAAACCCATCAGCGCACACGCACGCCAGCTGACTTGTTTAGTCTGGGCAAATTTTAGAGAGCTAGTGAGTGCGCCGCAGGTGCCGCAGAGTTTGTTCGTGGCGATCGCACTCCCCACTGGCAGCCCAGTAAACAACAATCCTGGCAGCATGATCAATCCGCCGCCACCTGCGATCGCATCCACAAAGCCTGCCACCAGTCCCACCCCAAACACCACCAGCAAGATCATCTAGATTCTCCTACAACAAGCTCCCTATTCTATAGCGTTTGCCACTTTGCTGAGGTACATATGGTTCAGCGCTAGAGCATATCGTGCAAAATCTCACCTAGCACTTGTATCCCGCGATCTGTCTGTTCTGGTGGTAGAGAAAAGTTTAGCCGAAGCGCTGGATACCCCTGTTCCTTTGGGAAAAAAGCAGCGCCGGAGCCCACCAATACCTTACGCTTGGCAGCAGCCTGACACAAAGGCTCTAGGGCGATCGCATCTGGCAGCTGAATCCACAAAAAGGTGCCACCGTCAGGAACCGTCCAGGTAGCACTCAGCGGAAAATAGCGGATAAGTGCGCTGACCATATGGTCTCTGCGATCGCGGTGCAAACGCCTGATCTGAGCCAGTCGCCGCCGATAGTGCCCCGAAGCCAAATACTCTTTTACGATGGCCTGAGACGCCGCCGATACGTGAAAGTCATGAAGCAGTTTGCACTCAACAATTGCCTGACGATCGCTCCTTGTGATTGCCATATAGCCTACTCGCAGCCCTGGCATTAGCGCTTTGGAAAACGTTCCGACATAAACCACGCTGCCGCTGTGATCAAACGCTTTGATGGGCGGTGGGGTCGTCCCAAAGCTCAGCGGCTCGTAGGCATTGTCTTCTATCACCAAGCAATTGTATTCTTCTGCCAGTGCTAACAGCTTTCTTCGATGTTCAACAGAAGTGGTGATACCGGTCGGATTGTGTAGCGTGCTGATGGTGTAGATCAGCTTAGGTCGGTGACTTTCTAGGTACTGGGCTAGCAGCAAGAGATTCATGCCATCGGCGGTCATCGGAATGCCGATAATTTGTGCCCCGCGCTGCTGAAGGACCGAGAGCATACCGTGATAGGTAGGCGCTTCTACAATCACGCGATCGCCTGGCGTCACGTAGTAGCCGGTTAAAAGAGAGAGTGACTGCATTGAGCCATTGGTGACAATCAGATTTTCAGGAGAGATTTCTAGCCCCTGCTGTAAGAGAATTTGAACAATTTGGCTTCTAAGATCGAGATTGCCCTGAGGATTGCCGGGGTGATAGAAGGTAGCGGCTGCTTTCATCGCGCGGCGAGCAATGCGCTGAAGATCGTCGAGGGCAATAGGTTGCGGGAAGCCGAGACCAAAGTCGGTGTAGTCTGGCTGATTGTGAGATTTGAAAGAAGCAGAGTAGATACCGGGAAAATCGTTGATGCCTTCGGTTGGAAGAATGACTTGCTGAACAGGATTGAAAGTGGCAGTAGGGGCAGGCTGAGGTAGGCTGAGCGCGGTGGTAGAGCTTTGCTCTCTTCGAGTCGTTGGGAGAGAACGGCTGCTGGTGATGAAATAGCCTGATCCCTGTCTAGCCTGGACGAGGCCATCGGCTTCTAGGACGCTGTAGGCTTCGATGACGGTAAGCTTGTTGACTTTGGTGGTTTGAGCGAGGGCGCGGATGGAAGGAAGCTGGCTGTCGGGCGGCAGGTGGCCAGCGTGGATAAGGTGATGGATGCGATCGCGGATTTGCAAATAAATTGGCTTTTTGGCTTGGCGATCGAGTGGAATCTTCATCAGAGCACAAACACTGGCAGCATCTGTAACAGCCTATCTAAATTCTAAAAGCAGTAGCTGGTACAGTTATCAGAACTTTAGCTAGTACAGTGGAAAAACTATCGAAAGTTGAACTGTACTAGCAAAACCTATAGAAAGTGTACCTTCCAAGATTAGAGAGCAGATGGCCATAGTAGAGCTAACAAGCGAGCTAACAACACTGTTCCTAGCTCGATCAAGGCTATTAGGAAGCCAACAGCTATGAAATCTGACTCTATTCCCAATCCAGGATTTGCTTCCGGCGATCGCCTCAGTCTAGAAACAGAATTTCAGCACATCGTTCGTCAGAAACGCGATCTAAATGCGATCGCGCCTGCACTAAACGAAGCATTCTTGCAAAACCGCAGTCTCAAAACAGTTCTCTGGCAAATGAGCCGAGGTCTGATAGATTTTCTCACTGGTCAGCCAGCGATATCTATTAGAGCGCAGCAGCAACCCACAGGAGAGCTAAACTGGATAGTTTACGACCCTTCTACTAGAACTTGTCTAACCTTTCTCTCAGAATCTGAGATGCGCATATGGTTAGAAAACAGACATCGTGAGTCGGCTATCTAATGATCTGAAAATTGTAGGATCGGCATACATACTCTATCTAACTTTGCGAATTGCTGATAGTCGCTATCGTGTTCTCTATAATCAACTGGCCGTGCGTATCCATCTGGGCGCTCTTTGGCACTGCCTTGCGTGGGTTCCTATCAAATCCAATTAGGCTGCGATGGTTTAACTTCGCGATGGGTGGACTGCTAGCCGCTAGCATTGTCTTATTGTTGAAATAGGCCAGACTGTTAGGATAGTCCGATTGAATTTTATCGCTTACCAAGGAACAAAATGTCGCTCAAAATTAGTCAGGTCGATGCGTTTACAGATAAACCTTTTGCAGGTAATCCGGCGGGTGTGTGTGTAATGGATTCGCCGATGGAGGAGAATTTAATGCAGGCGATCGCAGCTGAAATGAACCTTTCTGAAACCGCCTTTCTTTTCCCGGTCGAAGCGGAAGGCAAAAGCGGCTACAGCCTGCGATGGTTCACGCCTGCTACAGAAGTCGATCTGTGTGGTCACGGTACCCTTGCCAGCGCTCACGTACTATGGAGCGAGGGCCATCTACAGCCAGAAGAAGTCGCCCGCTTTAGTACTAAGAGTGGATGGTTAAGTGCCAAGAAAAAAGAGAACTGGATTGAAATGGACTTTCCAGCCCAGCCAGTAACGGTCACTTCGTATGTGACGCCAGAGCTAATAAAATCTCTTTGTTGCGGTGGGAATATTCGCACGGTCGCCAAAAACGACGTCAACTACTTGGTCGAGCTTCAGTCAGAAAGCACGCTGCGAGCCCTTGAGCCGGATTTCGAGGCTGTCAAAAAGCTTCCTGTCCACGGCGTTATAGCCACTGCGCCAGCCGATAGCGAGGAATATGATTTCGTCAGCCGCTACTTTGCGCCTGCTGTCGGCATCAATGAAGATCCAGTCACTGGATCTGCGCACACCTCGCTCGCTCCCTACTGGCAAGAAAAGCTAGGAAAATCTGACATGCTCGCACAGCAGCTGTCTGATAGAGGCGGCATTATCCGCGTCCAGTGCCTGCTGCCTAATAGCAACACAGCGCCCACCTCTGAAAAGAATCGAATCCTCATTAGTGGTCAGGCAATTACCACTCTAAAAGGAGACCTTTTGGTAGGTTAAGACCGATGTTTTCGTGGCGAAATCAACCCCTTCGCTTGCCCTCGTACAGCCACCCCAACTTGCTAAAAGTCAGGGTAGCTGTGGCCTGTTCAAACCTGTCAATTATATGGCAGGAAATCCTTACAATTTACGCAGTCAAAGGATACGCGCTCAAAAGAACAGAAGGAAAGCACGAAAGTTGGAAAGTTTATTATTGCTCTTAGCCTTCAGGCGGCGTCAGCACCGTAACATTGACCAGAGGCGTTATGTTAAAGCCTTCCTCTAGGAACTGATCCTGGATCTCTTTGGTCAGTCGCCGACTTGTTGACTCTTCTGAAATACTCTGGCCTTTTCTAGGCTGTACGTACACCGTACTCAACAGCGTGTTTTGCTCGTCAATGTTGGCTCTGGTAAACGCCACGTTGCTTTCCACTAGGCTTACATAGGGATCGCCCTCTATCACCTCTTGAATAATTGTTGTAGCTCTTTGCGTTTGGCTAGAGCGCAGCAGGTCGGGTGAACCAGTAAAGAAGAACTGAGTACTCAACAACAGCGCCAACGCTAGACCAGAGACACCCAGAACGATTGGGAAGAATCGGCGCTTACCTCTAGTATAGACCGCACCGTCAGCGTTAAGCCCGTACAGCCTGAAAACAGTCGCACAAGATAGATTAATACTAGCTAGCTGAAGCACCAGCAAAAAACCACCGTTCCAGGCCATTTCTGGTCTGCCAATAGCGATCGCCATCCCAATCAACCCCGCTGGCGGCGCTAGGGCGGCGGCTACCAGCATTCCAATCGCGGTTCCTGATACCAGGCTGCTACGCTCTGACTGCACTAGCTGCAAAGCGCCTGCTACACCGCCCGCTAGCGGTAGCAGAAACGCCGTAGCCGAAACCTCGCTAGTTGATACCATCTGAGCTGTTGCAATCGACTGACGAAACAAAAAGCTCAGGCAGAAAGTGACGCTAATCATGATTGCGAGACCGGCAAAATAGCGCAGTACGCTTTTCCTGAGCAGGCTCAAATCTCCTCTCGCGGACGCGATCGCAACGTTCATTGCCGGCCCTCCAAAAGGCGCAATCAGCATAGCAGCTACTAGCAAAAAGACACTGTTGGTATATAGCCCAATCCAGACAATCACCCCAGCAACGACAGCGTACGTCGCATAGCTAGACCAGGAGCCAATACTTTGTACACCCTGCAAAAATACCTCTAGCGGACTGCGAGGCTGAACATCCGTCAGCGCCTGAGGAATATTGGAGGTTGGCAGCGAAATTGATAAGACTGCCGACGGCATCAGCATAATCTCCGCCTGTGGCAAATCAGTCTCAATTGCAGAGAGTAAGGCGCTCACGTCTCGGTTTTTCAGCAGCGCCTGAACGGTTTCAACTGTTCCTTGAGGCGCTTCTGCCTTCGTCAAAGAGACACTATTACCACCGTGGTCGTGAGCAATCGACAACGCTTTTTGACCGTAGCCAACAGGAACTTGAATCGTCAGATAGCGCATAGTAGATACCGAGGCTATATGTAATCAATAAGAAGTCTCATACTGTAGCCTTTGCAGCACAATACGTTTCTCTAATACTTTTAAAGAAATTCCTTCAAGCGCACTAAAGAACAGCGCCTGAAGTACCGCTGTGTAAACGGTATGTTAAGACAAGTACCCTAAACTGCATTCGAATGCAGTTTAGGGTACTTACACACAGGAAGTTTCAAAAGCGGGCTAGTTCAGTTTACAAAGGAAAGCACCCCCTACTTCTCCAATCTAGCTTTCGCGGATAACCGTATTGTTATCCGAGCTTACGTCTAGCTCCTCACGACGCAGCGTCTCTTCCGCAGTAACCGTCTCTTGAGTGGTTTCTTTGCGAACGTTGACCTCTTCTGTTACGATTGCTTCCTTGCGAATGTCCGCAGACTCTTCAAACACTTCTACCCTGGCCACTTCACCCGATTGAAAAGCGTCTGCCGCAGGGACAGCTGTCGTCGTTCCTGGCGCTGTTCGTTCGATAACAACTCTCTCTTTTTCAAGCGGTACAGACACTTGAGTAGTATCAGAAACGACCCGCTTACCCACAGTGACCTCTCCAGTGCGAACTGTGTCCTTGTCGACCTTCAAGCGCTCTTCGTAAAGCTTGAGATTGTCTGCATTATCTAGCGCGGAACCGGTAGAGCCATAGATTTCAAACTCTTCTACATTGTGGCGCTTCATAATCGCCTCAGCGCTGGCAATATCAGTTGCAACAGAATTAACCATAACCAGGTACTCGCCAGCAGTCACTCTGTCGTTGTAGACGCGGGCTCTCTCTTCAGGAATTCCTAGACCAAGCAGCGCACCTACAAGACCACCAGCGGCTGCACCAATTGCACCACCTGCTAGAGTCGTTGCGATCGCAGTCGCCTCAGCACCTGCTAGCAAAATCGGCCCGATGCCCGGAATCGCCAGCACGCCTAGACCTACTAGCAAACCACCAACGCCACCAATAGCACCACCTGTGAGCGCACCAGCCGTAGCGCCGTCGTCAGCATGATTGCCTGTCTCTTCGTCTTTGTTGATACCCGTTTCGATTCCAGAGACCTCATCGGCGTCTTTGGCAACAACCGAAACGCGCTCCATATTCAAGCCTGCTGCGCTTAGATCGTGGATCACGCGCTCTGCTTCAGCTCGAGTCTTGAACACGCCAACAGCGCGTTGATATTGACCTGTTGTACTTTGAGCTGTAGCTGGATTTGTGTTTTGAATGACCATTTAGATTTCTCCTTACTATTTTTTCTCTTATGCACCCTACGGACTGTAGGATCTACTAGCACCTGTACTAGAAAGTCCCTACGCTGGTACTATTCTGCTGCCGGTACAATCTCAACGTCTACATTGACAGAATCAACGCCTAGAATCTCTTTCGCTAGAGGCTCAATCGTCTCGTATTCGCGCTCACTAGGAACGCTACCTGATATTGCAACACTGCCATTTTCGGCATCAACCGTCAGCTTACTTCTAGGAATATTCGCCTCCAGCTTGGCACGGACCTCACTCTCTATGTCGGAGTTGGCGCGTTCTCCCTCATCACCCAGGACCTCATTGCGCTCCTCGCGCGCCCTAATGTCAGCATCAAGCTGTGCCTGACGCACATCGCTTTCTGCGTCATCCAGCGTTTCTCCTACAGCTGCGGGGTCTTCGACCTCTCCGCCTACCTCAGATGGCGCGTCGGCGCTAGTCCTTGCCGTATCACAAGCAGCTACGCCCAGCATCAAAACACCGCTAAGCAGTGCCGTCGTTATTTTTTTCATTTTGATATTTCTCCTCGAAAACTTACGCACATAGCATAAGTTCCTATCTGATCAGATATTCTCAAACTCCAAGCTGAACTACGACTGCCTTAGTGAGTACATCAGCTGTGTCTGGTTTCGCTACTTCTCTCTCCATAGCAGGAGGAACGCCTAGTCAGAAGGGCGTGGCTTCTAACAATCTTTTTTCTGCATAGCGCGAACTTTTCATTCAACAAAGACAACACCTGCCGCTAATTCTCTTTGATCGGAGTTCACATCATCTCGCTTTTGCTGAATGCTGATCAGCTTCACGTCTAGCTCTCTATTTACCTTGTTCAGCTGGCCCTGAGTTGCCGGAATGATTCAGTTTTTTCCAGCCTGCTTGAATTTTTCTAACCGGGCAATAAGTTCTTGCTGTTTCCTTTCTGCGAAAGCGCAGGCACTTTTCTCTTGAATATCACAGCGACTATCGTTTTCCTTATAGAAGTCTTCTAGCGCGTCACCGAGTTTAAATTTCGGCGACGCTTCTGATTTGTTCCTACGAAAGACCCTGGTTCCCGAAGACTCTATTCTAGGAACCAGGGCGCAATTTTCCATTGTCGTCTGCTTAATTTTGATTAGTCAGCTGATTGGATAGTGCGCTGCGTGTATGCTGTAGACCCGCAAGTACAGTATTGCTTTGAACTTTTGTTTGCTCTAAAGCTTGTGTTAGGGTTTGAATGGCTAGAGCGTCACGATCGCGATCGCTTTCAAGCTCCGTCAGCTTTTGCTCTTGTGTGCGTAAGCGGGTCCGAATAGATTCAGTGATTTGAGCGGACGCAGCACTTTTTGACTTTAGCTTTGCTCTGATCTGTTTGTTGTACTGATCGACAGTTTTAGTGAGCGTTTCTATGTCTGTTTGATGGCTTAATCTCTGTTGCTCTAGCACTTCTATACGCTGATCGACTTGCTGTAGAAAACCTACAGAGTCTGAGGCTTTTTGAGACTCTCGCTGAATCGTTTCATCTAGCTGCTGCGATCGCTGGCGACGGCCCACTAAGTTCAGAGCAGCGGATACAGAAAGAGGAGCTACCGCATAAGCGGGTTTCTGCGTGGCAAGAGTTGCGATCGCGCCTGCTATCGAAGCTGAAACAGCAGCATATTCAAAAAAGCGGATAAGTCTACGGCGATTGGGAGACATAGCATGTAGAAATGAATTTGTCTCAAATCGTATCAAACGAAATTTGCGATGCCCCCCGTACTTCAACAGACTATCGGTAGCAAATACCATAGAGAAATAGTTATCTTCCGTAGGCTTTAACAGACTAGCGGTAGCAAATACTGCTGTGCAATCGCCTTCCGGATAAAAAAAGAATTAATAGAAGATTTTAAGAGAATATTTTGAGAAAAGATTCTAAGAAGAAAGCTCGTTATCAGAAGTCTAGCCTACACCCAATGCAGTCAACCTAGCAGTAGTTCCCTCGCCTCGACCACTACTGCTGAATCAAAGACAGTAGCTCATCGGTCGAAACTTTGCTGCTCATGTCTGCGCCAGTTAGCAGGCTATCAGCCAAATCTCGTTTCACCTGGTGGAGGCCGACGATCTTATCTTCGATGGTGCCTTTGGCGACCAGGCGATAGATGGTGACGGGGCGCTGCTGGCCGATTCTGTGAGCGCGATCGCTCGCCTGATCTTCTACTGCTGGATTCCACCAGGGGTCCATGTGCAGCACGTAATCCGCCGCCGTCAGATTCAAGCCCGAGCCCCCTGCTTTCAGACTGATCAAAAACACATCACCCTTCCCATTCTGAAATGCATCTACAGCCTGCTTTCTCTTTTTTGCAGGCGTACTTCCGTCTAGATACTGATAGCTGATCTGCTGCGATTCTAAATGGCCTTTCAAAATCTTCAAATGATCAACAAACTGGCTAAACACTAGCGCCTTGTGCCCATTTTCCAACAGTTCTGAAATCAGCTCACTAAACTGTTCGAGTTTGGTGCTAGGAATCGCCAGCTCTGGCCGAACCAATGACGGATTGCAGCAGGCTCGCCGCAGTCTCATAATCTCCGCGAGTACCTGCAAATGTTTTTGCCCCGCCTGCGCATCGCTCTCACTGAGCTTAACTAACGCCTCTCGTCTCAATGCCTCATAGAAAGCCCTCTCATCCTTACTCAGCTCCACTGGCAGCAGAATTTCGGTGCGAGAGGGCAGCTCCTTGAGCACCTGATCTTTCGTGCGGCGTAGGATAAAAGGCTGAATCAATCGCCTAAGTGCGTCACTAGCCGCATCATTGCGATCGCGCTCAATCGGATTGGCAAAGCGCTGGTTAAAGCTCTCTAACGACCCCAACAGACCAGGATTGATAAAGCGAAACAGATTCCAAAGCTCGCCGAGATGATTCTCAATTGGGGTGCCGGTCATGATGATTTTGAAGCTGCCCGAGAGCGCCATTACGGCTTGCGATCGCTTGGTCGCATAGTTTTTGATCGCCTGCGCTTCGTCTAGCACGATGTTTTGCCAGGTGACGCCCTGAAGCATTTCGGCCATATCTTCTTGCTGCAACAGGCCATAGCTACCCACCACCAGCTCGCCTGGGCCCAAGACATCTAGCAGGCGCTGGCGATCCTCCCGATTGACCGCACCAAACTCTTTGACTTGCAAACTTGGGGCAAATCGCGCCGCTTCACTCACCCAGTTCATACAGACAGAAGTCGGCGCAATCACCAGCGTCGGCCCCTCGCTACAGCGGCTCAAAATCAGGGCCAGTCCCTGCAAGGTTTTACCCAGGCCCATATCATCGGCAAGGCAAGCACCCACGCCCCAGTTGGCCAATCGAGCTAGCCAGGTATAGCCCGTCTCCTGATAGTCTCGCAGCTGAGCGTTCAACGTGTCGGGCACTTCGGGCTCGATGGCGCAAGCGGCTTTGATTCTTTGGATATGGGTTTGCCATGCCTGGTCGACAGCGAGCTGCTCGACATCGCTCATCATCTCATCTAGGGCCAATGCAGCCAGGCCATGAATGCGCAGATCCTTGCCCTGGCGCTGAGAAAGCCGGTCCAAAGTCTTGAGCCGCTGCCGAAACTCGTCAGTCAAAGCCAGAAATTCGCCGTCTGCTAGAGCGACAAACTGCCCTGGAGAACTCTCTAGCAGAGCCATCAACTGTTGCAAATCCATCACCCGGTCTTCGCTGATTTGGATTTCGCCACTAGCAGCAAACCAGTCATTCTCCTTGCGTACGTCGAACTTGAAGTCACTGAGCCCCAGCTGACGGGAAAGCCGGAACTTTTCACCTTCGGGCCATTCGATGATGATCTCATCGCCTAGTGCCTGTAGTTGCAGCAACAGTTCCAGGCTGTCTTCGGTAGCTTCAATGAGCCATTCGCCCACAGCTTCGGAGTCTTCGCTGTAGTCGACTAGGATCGGGCAGGCGTCAATCACCGCCTGGGCATCAGCCTTTTCCATTGTCAGATTGCGCTGAGTTTGGAGGCGCTTGCCTTCGACTTCGGCAATCACGGTTTCGCCGCCTTCGCCCGGTCGGTAGTAGCTGCCGCCTTCTGGAAAGGGATGGACCAGCAGCGAGGCTTTGAGCCCTGCGCCTGCGGGCAGCAGATGCATTCTAGGGATGGCATTGGCAGGGACAGACTCAGCCTCTACGCCACCGCCAATGTCGGACTGGACGGTGACTAGGCTGGCAACGGATGCGATCGCCTGCAAAACCTGAGCTTCTGCCTGCACAGGAACTGCCAACCGATTATTCGCGCCTAGCAGAGCGGCAATCCGACGGTGATCCGCTGTCACCGGAATTACTTTTAGTCGAGTGGGGGTTTCTCGTTCGACCAGCAGATTGGTATCTTGTAGCGGCGGCAGTAGAGAAAGGATGATGCGATCGCCCCCTTCCAAGCGCTTAACGATCAGTTCGGGTTCACCTTTCACCAGATCGACTCGAACACTAGGAGAATCTTCCCAAAACACTAGAGGATGGCCGACTAGCTCGACTAGCGTGCTGTCAGTAAAGGAGTAGACAGGACTAGAAGCACCGTAGTAGCTGTTTTGTTCGTATTTGGCCTCGATCGTTTCGCAAATGCACCGGTCTTGTGCCGTGGCGTAGTCAGGAATCTCGTCGTCGTCGGTCAGCCTTTTAAGCGCAATGGGTTTGCCCTTTGTCCAGCTGCCTTTAACACCAATTTTCTGTTCTAGTGGCGTCAGCGACCAGCTTTGAGCAGAGATAAACTGCAATCGCCACGCCAGGCGAAAGCTACCATGTTCAACAGAATTTTCAGTTTCTATCAGCGCTTCGGTGAGCTGAGAAAGAGCGCTCAAAGAAAGCTCCCACGGCGCTTTTGGCTGAATGCTCTCGATTAAAGGAACAGTCGCCGCCTGTTCTCGAAGCGCAGTTGCGATCTCCGCATAAAGATCGTTTTCTGGGCGATATTGAATCAGCAAGTCAGCGGCTTCTAAGGCTATCCAGCCATAGCCTGCTTTCAGGGCAGTTTGACACAGGTGGATCAGCCGATCTGGCAGCCATTCTGCCAAATTCTCTACCGAGAGCCAACAGAGGCTACAGCTTTCCAACAAGGTAGGGATGCCAGTAGAACGAGTCCTGTACTCTTTTAGCTCCTCTATAGTGTCTAGCACATCAGTGTCTAGCACATCGCTAAAGCTGCCCAGCTGCATTTTCGAGACGCTCAGCAGTAGGGAAACACTTTCAAACAGCCAGTGATTGGGCTGCGTTTGGATCAAGCGTCCGTATAAATTTATTTCTTGCCGTGAGGCAGCGCTGCCTTCCTTTAGCAGTGCCAAGAAAAAGAGAGCAGCCGCAGGCAAAGTAAACCAGGCGGTTTGTTCGTCTGGTTCTGTTCCTGCTGCGAGCAGACCGAGGTGATATTGCGCGATCGCAGCCGCTGTATCCCCGTTCAAAAAGGCGATCGCCCCTCGCAAAGCGTGATACTGATGAGCGTAATCTAGCAGGTCATTATTGTGTTCTACTGCCGCGACGACCTGACTAGCTTGGGCCACAGATCCCCTCATCCAGAGCTGTTCAGCGTATAGAAGTGTCAATTCTGTACTAAAGTCTAGACCGGCTTGGTTATTCTCTTTTTTGGTCTCTCGCTCTACAACTTTTCTTATAGCCGCTTGCTCCGCGCAGATCTCTTCCAACAGCATAAAAGCATCCGGAGCAGGCACACAGCGCTCTATCGAATCTCCTAAAATAGCGCTCAAGCCCATCTCACAAAACGGCTTGGACAGGCTGCGCATCCAGTCTGAATCGAAAGGATTGGTCAATATCTCTCGCAGCGTGCCGAAAAAGGCCATGTCCAATCGCCAGTGAACATGACTGATCGCCGCATACAAATCGTCAATTTCGATATTGTCTTGTCGGTAGATGGCAAGGCGGAGCGATCGCATAAATTCCCCTGGTCGGCGGAAGTTACGAGTATCGCTACGAAAATACTTTGGAACCGGCAATACCGCCTCAATAGCCTGAGCCAGTGGCTCAAACTTGTCAGTTCGAACAGCCTCTCGACAGGCTATCTCTAGTAGATCCGGATGGCAGCGAGGCCCCTGGGTCTGCTGCTGCATCAGTACGCCCTTTTTGATCAGCTGAGTGACCGCCTGACTAAAGGGTTTAGCACCTAATAGCTTGAGTCGTTCCGAGACCTTTTCTAGAGAAATGCTATCCGTTTGCTCTGCTGATTCTGTTGTTATGTTCTCACAAGTCCCATCAAGCCAGCACTGATGGGCTAGGGTGCGATTGGTCGGCTCGTACAGCAGCGCAAACGCTTGGACAATCGATTTCTGACTGTCTGTCAGAGCGTAGAAAGTCTCTTGAAGAGTTTGTTTGCGCTTGGATGACTTCGAGGGCATAACCAAAGGGGGACTCAACTGCTTTTAAAGCATTATGACTGAGAGTCTCACTGGTAGAACATCTTTGGCTAATCCCAATTTTCACGGCGCAGCAAAGGATTGATAAATTCGTTGAGTCCTTCGCCGATCAGCGACAGCCCAGTCACCATTGTTGTGATCGCCAGTCCAGGAAACAGCGCCGTCCACCAGATCCCCGTCGGCAGTGCGTCTAATGCCTGCCGCAAAGAATCGCCCCACTCCGGCACAGACTCCGGCAGTCCCAACCCCAGAAAGCCTAAACCACCTAGAATCAGCACCGCATCCGCCGCATTCAGCGTGAACAAAACCGGCACGCTCTGCACCACATTCAAAAATAAATAGCGAGAGAGCACTACCCAGGTCGAAGCGCCCATTGACTGCGCCGCTTCGATGAATAGCTCCGTTTTCACACTCACCGTATGGTTGCGAACTACACGGTAGTACTGAGGCACATAGGCAATCGACAGCGCCACCGCCGCATTCAGCACCCCCCGCCCAACCACAAACGCTAGCGTCACCGACAGCAACAGACCTGGCAAAGTGTAAATCGTATCCATAAAAAACAGCAGCGCCCGGTCTAGCTTGCCGCCCCGATAGCCGCTCAGCATTCCTAGCGGCACCCCTACTACCACACTCATCGCCGTCGCCAGCAGCACCACATGCCAGGCCGCCCGCGTCCCAAACAGCGTCCGGGAAAATACGTCATAGCCCTGACGGCTCGTGCCAAACCAGTGGGCTGCGGAAGGAGGCTGATGAATTGGATTGCTCAGTCCAGCGGTTGGATCTTGTATCCATCCCCAGCTCTGCATTAGTGGGGCAAACAAAGCTGCTAGAACAAAGACCGCCGTGATCGCGATACCGATATACATCAGCATCACTGAGATAGTCAGCGGCTGTGATTTGTTGCCAAATAGTCCACCGAATAAGCTACGCCGCGTTTTTTGAGCCATAGTTTTGAGTCGCAGTTTTGATCTATGGAGCGATCGCACCATAGAAGTCGGCCTTTATTGTCGCAGGGATCGACCCATTCAAAAATTCTGTGTAGTCATCAACTCACTACTAACGAATTGCTAGTCGGCTCCAATCTCTCGAATTCACAACTCGGCTGACAGCAGCGGTGGCTTGTTCAATGTCTTCCGAGCTAGTGTGCCTGCCTAATCCAAATCTTAGAGTTGCGATCGCCTGCCGGTCACTACGTCCTAATGCCCTAATCACATGCGAGGGCGTCGTCTTCGCAGAGCTACAGGCTGAACCGGATGAAAGCGCGATCGCACCTCGAAGCTCTGAAAGCAAAGCACTCCCATCCACATCGTCAAAGCTAATGTTCAAATTGTTGGGTAGCCGCTGCGTAGGATGACCGTTGAGATGAACCCCAGGAAGTGTGGATAGTTGATCCCAAAGGCGATCGCGCAACCCCCTCAACCTTTCTGCCTCTACGTCCATCTCCTCTACTGCTAATCTTACCGCCTCACCAAAGCCCACAATCTGCGGCGGATACAGCGTGCCCGATCGAACGCCGCGCTCCTGACCACCACCGTGAAGCTGCGGGGAAATCTGCACGCGAGGATTTTTTCTGCGAATGTAGAGTGCGCCGATGCCCTTTGGTCCATAGAGCTTGTGCGCGGTCATAGAGAGCAGATCGATGTGCATGTCTTCTACGTTCAGCGGAATTTTGCCGAGGGCTTGGGCGGCATCGGTATGGAAAAGGACATTGCGATCGCGGCACATTTCCCCAATCTGTTCGATCGGCTGCAGCGTCCCGATCTCATTATTCGCTGCCATCACCGAGACTAGAATCGTGTCCGGTCGAAAGGCATTTTCCAACGCAGTCAAGTCAATCAAGCCATCAGCCTGAACCGGGAGATACGTGACCTCAAAGCCTAGTTTTTCTAAGTAACGGCAGGGCTCTAGCACCGCGCTATGTTCTGTCTGTAGCGTGATTAGATGCCGACCGTCTGCCATGTAAGATTCGGCGACACCTTTGATGGCCAGATTGTTCGCTTCAGTGGCACCGCTGGTAAAGATGATTTCGACTGGGGTGGCCGCGATCGCCCGCGCCAAAATCTCTCTGGCCTTCTCCACACCCGCCTCCGCTTCCCAGCCATAGCTGTGGCTCAAGCTACTCGGATTGCCAAAGTATTCTGTAAAAAAGGGCAGCATTGCCGCCAGCACCCTGTGATCGACTGGCGTAGTCGCATTGCAGTCTAGATAGATTGGCCTATTCACTGGCAGTTTCTGGTTCGCTGTCTACAGGCCTTAGAATGAACCGCTCGAAAACGCCGATTGCCTTGTAATCTCCAAACGGTGTTTGAGTCACATAAGTGCTAAAAAATAGCCAGTTCTTGTACTCCGTACTGTCTTTGATAATGCCTTGGACCTCGTTTTCTGATAAAGTCTCACCGCCTGCCAACAGGCCCTGACAAGCTTGACTAAGCGCCGCGCCCACTCTGCCTAACCAGTTGGTAAATCCTTCTTGATCGCAAAGGGCGACTTGAGCTTCGGCTGAAACGGTTTGAGAGAGGTAAGCCGCGTAGTCATCTTCATTTGGGTTAGTGACAGCCAAGGCACCGCCAAGGGCTAATAAAGACAAGAGTGCGAGCGAAGAGCCAAGTTTCATGGCAGAAATTAAGAGTGGATCAGCTACTTTACTGTAACGTTTCGATGGGAAAGCCTGTCGTCATCTTGAGCCTGCGAACGGCTCTAGTTCTATGAATACCCCTGCTCATGCGATCTTTAATCTTGCTCTACTAGGCCGCAGGCAACAGCCACAGTGGAATCCGCTTATCGTTTGGGGAGCGCTGGTTCCTGACCTAGCGATGTTTGGGTTTTATTTTTGGCTGAAGATCATGACGGACATACCCGAGTCACAGATCTGGCGAACAGAATATTACAAACCATCTTGGCAGCTACTCTTTGATTTCTTCAACTCCATTCCGCTGGCACTGCTGGGGATCGGCATCACGATCTACGCCAAGCGAACCGGCATCGCACTATTATTTGCCAGTATTTTGCTGCACTGTTTAGAGGATTTGCCAGTACATCATAATGACGCGCACCGGCATTTCTGGCCGCTGAGCAATTTTCGATTCGAGAGTCCGGTGTCGTATTGGGACCCGAACCATTACGGCGATATCGCGGGCCGATTGGAGATGGTGCTGATGCTAGTGGCGAGTGTGTATGTCTTTGGGAAAGTGCGATCGCGCCTAACCAAAGCGCTGCTGATCGTGGCTAACCTACTGCCTTTTGCGGCTTATCTATACTTCACCAGTTGACTTAATCAAGACAGACTCAGGGGGTCGACATCAATAGTTAGGCTAATTCCTTTCGGCGGACGCAGGCGAGTAAGGTTCGGTAAAGGCGATTCTGGCCTCAGCTTGAGCAAAATGTGCCACCGATAGCGACGGGCTACCCGATAGATCGGAGCAGGCACCGGCCCTAGCAACTCGCAGTCGGCATCGCAGTCGGCAGAGTCTTGGGCAGCATCGTCTCTAATTTATCAGCTAGCCTAGTAGCCGCAGCTTCTACAGCGCCAGCATCTATGCCGCTCAGCCGGATCAGCACCAGACGGCCAAAGGGAGGGTACTGTAGCTCAGCGCGATCGCCTAGCTCCTGCTGCAAAAACTGGCCGTACTGCTCCATCGTCTGACCTGTCATCTGCGCCGTAGAACTTCCCAGTTCAGTTTTTTCACTAGATCCGCGCATAGTTCCGCTCAGTGCCTGAATCGCCGAGTGTTCCGGGCTGTAGGTCTGCACAATCACCCGCCCCGGCTGCTCACCTCTACCCGCTCTACCTGCCACCTGCGTCAGCGTCTGAAACGCCCGCTCGCTCGCTCGAAAATCTGGCATAAACAGCAGTCCATCGGCAGCGATCACCCCCACCAAAGTCACCTGCGGCAGATCGATTCCCTTAGTCAGCATCTGCGTGCCCACTAGCAGATCCGCCTCCCCCTTAGCAAACCGAGTCAGCAGCGCTCGGTGCGCTCCTTTATTGCGAGTCGTATCGCTATCGAAGCGAATGCATTCAGCCTGCGGCAGGTACCTTGCTAGATCATTTACTACCCGCTGTGTCCCACTGCCAAAGTTTTTGAGGTAGGGCGAGTGGCACTCTGGGCACTTATCTGGATGAGACCGTGCAAATCCGCAGTAGTGGCACCGCAGCCGGGCCGCAGCTTCAGCATGGGTTTGATGATATGACAGCGATACATCGCAGTTGGGGCACTCCATCACATGGCCACAGCTACGGCAAGACACAAAACTGCTGTGCCCTCGGCGATGAATGAACAAGATACCTTGGTTACCCTTTTCGATCAGATTCTCTAGGGCTGTTTGTAGCGTTCGGCTGAAGATGGTGCGATTGCCGTCATGCAGTTCCTGGCGCATGTCGACGATTTCGATCGGTGGCAGCGGGCGGGCGTGGACACGAGTGGGAAGGGGGAGGTAGTAGCTTCGACTGCGCTCAGCTACCGGGAGAGGGATAGGGGAACTTTGGGTCTGATCAGTCACCGAGGGCTGAGCGCAGCCGAAGCCCGGCTGAGCTGAGGGGGTGGGTTTGAAGCGTATCCAAGTTTCTAGAGAAGGAGTGGCTGAGCCGAGGATGAGTGGACAGGCTTCTAGCTCTGCGCGCCATCGGGCGACTTGCCTAGCGTGATAGCAGGGCATGGGCTGGTTCTGCTTGAAGCTGCTATCGTGCTCTTCGTCCAAGATGATGATCCCAAGAGTTGGCAGGGGGGCAAAGATAGCTGAGCGAGTGCCGATGATGACCAGGGGCTCGCCAGTGAGCATCTGCCGCCAGGTGTCGTAGCGTTCGCCTTCAGACAGGCCGCTATGGTAAACGCAGACCAGGTTGCCAAATCGAGCGCGGAAGCGATCGGTTAGCTGTGGCGTCAGGCCAATTTCAGGGACGAGGACTAATGCTGATTTTTTAGCTTGAAGGTGAGGGGCGATCGCCTGCAAGTACACTTCTGTTTTGCCTGATCCCGTCACGCCGTGTAGCAGCGCTTCTTCGTAGCCGCGCATCTGCTGAATCTGTGAGAGCGCAGCGGATTGGTCGGCGGTGAGCGCCTTAGGCCGATCGGGCAGGGCCTGGGAATGACTGCCTGAGCGCAGTATCTCTCTAGGTGCGATCGCCAAATAACCCAGCGCCTCAATCTTCTTTAAAGTTTGACTGGTCGTTTTGAGCTGTTGGAGCGCATCGCTGAGCCACAGCTCACCGCCGCTGCGTTCTAGGGTAGTCACCAGTTCTTGCTGACGAGCGCTCAGATCTGATCCGGGGTCCGAAGAGATGGTGCGGGTTAATAGGACTGCCTGGCGCTTTCGGGGTTGGGGCGATCGCGGCGACATTAGATAGCTTTCCACCCAGCCTAGCCGTAGCAGCTGTCGCAAGGCTTGGTCGGCAGTACCTGTTTTTTTTGGGGTCTTAACCTGCCGCTTTAGATGCTGCCAGCTGTAGTCTTTCTCCGTCGAATTACTGAGAGTTTCTATCAAAAGCAGCGCTGACTGAGAAAGCTCAGATTGATAGGTGGCTATCTTTATAGCCTTTTTCGAAACCAGCCTAGAGAGCTTTACCCTACGCTGTGATCTAGACAACAACCCAGGGGGTAAGGCAGCTCGAACAATTCGGATCAAAGACGTCTGATAGTAGTCTTCGACACGGTTTAATAGCTGCCAATACTCTTTATTGAAAAAAGTATTATTGATGATGCTCTCAATCGATTTGACAGCTTCAACAGAAATATTCTTAGGAAGCTGCGTCAGCAGGCGAATTACGATTCCACCTACCTGCTGAGCACCAAAAGGTATCCCGACAATATCACCCGAACTAACAGCTAGATCAAAGGGAACACGGTATACATATGTATCGGCATTCCGCTCAGCAGTGCCCCCAAAAGCCCCAGGACAATCAACCAAAACCTCGGCCCACACAGTCTCTGATTTTTGTTCGGTTTGTCCCATGAATCAAGAGTAGTCAGATAAGTTGAAAACAGTAAAACCGAATACAAAAAATGCTTCTATATAGCTGGACAAGCGGTCTAGAAAAGACAGCTCAAAGAATATGAGACCAAACAACGAAACGTAACAATAAAACAAAAAACCCACCGGTCAAGCTTTCCGGGGTTTCCCATAGATAGGCAGCCGCTAATGACCCGAACGTCTCGATGATGGATTGCTATAGTAAGCGGTAACTGCTTCTAAAGAAATACATATATAAGCTTAGAAACGTAACGAGATAAACGTAATCAAGACACAGCTAAGACACTCAGTTCTGAAAGTCGCCTCTGATGTTCACCTCTTTACATAAATATGACAGTCCCAAAATCCACCAGCATCAGTTCCACTGAGCTGGGTACCAGAGCGACTACCGCCGTTAACCCAGATCAAAGAGTAGACCAAACAGACAAAGATCTTACTTCTGCCAGCGTCTTGCTGCGCGAAGAGAACCGTAAAGGCTCTAGCGATAGTCGCAGCGAAAAGCTGCTGATAAAAATTTGGAATGCTGGCGATGATGACGCAGACGATGACGACACTCAGTATGCTAGCTCAACTGCGCTTGTAGGTGTAGAGGCAGACACAGCTGACGTTCTAGACGACGACGATGACGACGATGACGATCTAGAGGGAAGTGTTTTAGACGATGACCTAGACGATCAGGCCCTCCCAGAAGTCGGCGTCCTAGAATCTGATGCGGCGGTAGAAGATCCAGATGCCATTCAGTATTCTGTCCAATACTCTGATGAAGCGACCGCATCCGTTCGCTACCGCAAATCCGCCACTGATGATGCTGTCGGAGCCTTTTTCAAAGAGATGGCCCGCTACCCACTGCTACAGCCTACCGAAGAAATCGAGCTAGCTAGGCAAGTCAGAATCATTGTTGAGATTGAAGAATACTCCGAAAAAACAAGCGAAGAGCTAAAGCGACGACCTACTCACGCAGAGCTAGCCGCTGCCTTTGGCTATACCGAAACGCAGCTTAAGCAAAAGCTGCGCCAGGCCAGAG
The DNA here is from genome assembly GCA_963793495.1 of uncultured cyanobacterium. Classification (GTDB taxonomy): domain Bacteria; phylum Cyanobacteriota; class Cyanobacteriia; order Phormidesmidales; family Phormidesmidaceae; genus Phormidesmis. Next base: position 52,972 of record CAWCAI010000012.1, on the reverse strand, counting down.
CTGCTAAGCGTCGAATGATTCGCTCTAACCTTCGTTTAGTCGTCTCAATTGCCAAGCGATATCTGAACCGGGGCGTTCCCTTTCTCGATCTTATTCAAGAAGGGGCACTAGGCCTCAATCGGGCTGCTGAAAAGTTTGATCCTGACAAGGGCTACAAGTTTTCTACCTACGCTTACTGGTGGATTCGTCAAGGCATTACCCGTACGATCGCCAACGATGCCCGCACTATTCGTCTGCCGATCCACATCGTCGAAAAGCTCAACAAGCTCAAAAAAGCCCAGCGTGAGCTGCGTAAGGAATTGCAGCGCACGCCCACCGAGATCGAAGTTGCCGCCGTGTTAGAGATGACGCCTGAGCAGCTACGCACGTTGCAGCAGGTTCAGAGAAAGTCTCTTTCCTTAAATCACCGAGTAGGAAAAGGTGAAGATACGGAGCTAATGGAACTGCTAGAAGACGGTAATTCCCTCTCACCTGAATCACAAATTAGTGAGTCGATGATGCGTCAGGAGATCTCTGATGTACTCACAGAGGTGCTGACAGAAAGAGAGAAAGAGATTATTGCTTTGCGCTATGGCCTGACGACTGGAGAAACGCATACGCTCGAAGAAGTAGGTGGAATTTTTCAGCTTTCTAGAGAAAGAGTCAGACAGATTCAGACCAAAGCCATGAGAAAATTGCGCCGTCCTCAGGTCGCGGCTCGGTTGAAGAACTGGCTCAGATAAGCTGTGCCGCTACTAAATGATTGAAGGCTTGTTCTTCTTCGTTCTGAAGGTTACATTCACGCCCTCGTTCGTCTGCTGAAGCAACAGCAGCGGCGTGGGCTTTGCTTTTTGGTCCCATTTCATGTTGGCGATGCGGCCCTGGAGCGTAGGTTGCCAAAAGCCGCCGTCTTCTTTCGGATTCAAAAAGTCTTCTATGCATCTAACGATGTCTTCTACGGTGCTAGAAGTGGTCTGGGCAGGTAGCTTAGTCATTTGAATTTGAATTCTGAAAAGGACGCGCTTTCTTTTGTTGGGATCGTTGGGTGATACGTACTCTACATCAAAGATTTGATTGACGCTGCGAGGACTGGTGCTGGCGATCCCAACCATGCCAGTAGTGGCCTGCGAGGGGCGGAGGGCCTCACTGATGCGCTGCTTTACTTTGACTTTTAACTGGTTAACAATGGCAAAGTTGAACTGTTTTTCTTCCATCCGCATTCGCAAGTAGTCGAGGTTAAAATCTCGCGAGTGGATGAGATCTGGATTGCGCTCCATCTTCACAATCGTGCTGAGCGCAAGTTTGACTCGTTTTTGCAGCTCTTTGTTTTTGTAGCTTTCAAATTTGAGCTGCTTTTGCAGCCTGCGGTTTTGTAGGTAAGAGTAGACACCCAAACCAACTAGCAGTGTGAAGAGACCGCCCGTGCTGTAAATCCAAAGATTAGTTGATTTGGGCGTGGTAGGCGGAACCCCCTGTGTCTGGGCCAAAGCTGTCTGAGCTACAGTGTTAAGCACAAGTTGTGATAGATTGCCGGTTGACATGTCTGCGGCCAGTGACTTGCTTCTGAGTATGCCCGTGGTAGCTGTCAGAATAGATAATCTTGATAGCTGGTAAGCAAAACAGGGAAAATGAGTCATGGCACCACAGGCATTGGCTTCTACGCATAGGCAAAGCTTTTGGCAGGGTATCCGTCTGGTGGCAACCGATATGGATGGCACTTTGACTAAAGAGGGAGAGTTCACGCCAGCGTTGCTAGAGGCGTTTCTATCACTTAGACAGCACGGCATTGAGGTGATGATTGTGACGGGCCGCTCGGCAGGCTGGGTCAGCGGCTTGGTGAACTACTTGCCAGTGGTGGGCGCGATCGCAGAAAATGGCGGCGTCTATATAGACAAGCAAACCGGCAGTGCGACAATTCTGTCAGATATTCCTCGCATGAGCCGACATCGCGATCGCCTAGAAGTTCTCTTTGATCATCTGCGCCAGCGCTACCCAGATCTAACCCCATCTACAGACAATCCCTATCGCATCACTGACTGGACCTTCGATATTGACGGTCTAACGAATAAAGACATTGCCTGGATGCAAACAGTCTGCGATGACAAGCTCATGGGCTTTACCTACAGCACGCTCCAGTGCCACATCAAGGTAAAAAAGCAGGAAAAAGCAGCCGGGCTAAAACGAGTGCTTCAGCAAAGATCGCCCGCAGTGCCAGCTGACACTATAGTGACCGTAGGTGATAGTCCGAACGACGCTAGCCTATTTGATAGCGACCAATTTCCTTATTCTGTAGGGGTAGCAAACGTCTCTGATTACCTCTCTGTGCTGACACATACGCCGACATACATCACCGCCGCGCCTGAAGTTGAAGGGTTTATCGAGCTGGTTCAACAGCTTTTGCGAAGCAAATAAGACGCAAAAAAACCGCTACAGTTCTCTAGAGGAGCGAATAGAGAACCGCAGCAGTTAGTCACACATTGCTGATAATCCATAGCAGTTGCCATGCATCACCAAACTAATTTCTATTGTGCGCTTAGCTACGCCGCACTCTGAATCAGTTTCAAAAAATGAAACCAACTATCCGTAGCTGCCAGCTAGGTTGCACGGAGGTTATACCAGTCATTTAACAAAGAAGTCAGCCAGCGAATATCACGCTGAGTAAGCGCACCGTCACGTACGCTCAACTTGTAGCAAGAGCAGGGCGTCTGAGTCCGATTGTGATGGGTCAAAATTCTCATAGCGCTGCCATCGGGCAGGGAGCTGATGTTGTAGATACTCTCTCTTTTGGTATTGACTAAGTAACTGGGCGATCGCAGCCAGTGCTTTTTAGAGATCAGCAGCACGTCGTCTTTTATCTCAATATAGATACGTCGTAGCAACGCAATATCAAGCTGTCGCCAGCCATTTTGCAAAAAGCGGAAACTGTAGGTACAGCCTACCGTAGCCAGGATTGCAGCAGCCAGTGCGGCTAGACCTTCTGTGCTTGAGAGCATAATAGGAGAAAAGTGAATCAGGTTAATCAGATACAGCGCCGACGCTAGCATCGTCAGACCCACTAGTAATGGTGGCACTGCCAAGCGGCAGGCTCTAGACTGTAAACCCTGCGGACAAATGATCAGCTTGAAAGAATTTGGCCCTTTCTGGGACTGAATTTTAGTAAAAAAGGGCTGATAGTGGTTGCGATCGCGAGTAGTAATCGGCACGGGCCTTCGCTGCGCTTTAGAAGGTTGCCAGATGCGCCGCTTGATCATAGCCAAACGGAGGCAGCTCAGTGCGCTCAAGGCTTGCTTGGCAGAGGCAGGGCGATCGCACACCTGCGGTTCAATCAACCAGTTGATCCACTGCTGAAAATCAGCGCTGAGCCGCGAGGTAGCACAGACAAACTTTACAGGCAGCCCATTGCGCGGTAGCTCGCCCAGATGAGATCCCGTCACCAGATAGATCAGCGTTGCGCCTAAGCTATACAGATCGGATGCGAAGGTTGCCTGAGCGCGAACCTGTTCTATCGGCATATAGCCATAGGTCCCGACTAGCGCATCAGGCTGCTGTGCATGAACATACTGCACCGTGCCAAAGTTCAACCAGGCGGCCTGAGCAATCCCCGATGCTTTAGCCGCGACAGTAATATTGCTAGGTTTGATATCTCTGTGGACGAGTCCTTTGCTGTGGAGATAGACCAGTCCTTGCAAGAGCTGTTTGGCGATCGCGCGAATCTCAGTTTCGCTGTACTGCTTACCTGCCATCATCTGCTGTGCCAGGGTCTGACCACCCTGATGAGACTGCACTAGCATCAGCCGCTTACCCTCAGCCGCATCCAGTCGAAAAGCCTCCAAACAGCGAGGAATCGTCGGATGATTCAAAGATCTCAGCAGATGAATCTCTCTTTCAAAACAAGCAATGTCGCCTGCGGACGTGCTTTCTTCTAGATTGATAGATTTGATCACTACAGACCGTTTTTGACGGGTGTCATTAGCCAGCATTTGCTGATAGCCAAAAGGGTTGCCGATTGGCCGCAAGTCCTCGTAGCGCGGATTTAGACGCTCTGTAACAATTGAGTCAGAAGAAAAAATGGCCATTACTGACAGCTAGAAAAAACTTACTTTGATTGTGCCCAGCTGTTTTGATGAGAACGCCGAGACGCTCGAATTTACAGCCTGCGTCGAGAAGCAGTCACGAAGCCTGCCAAACGCTATATCCGCCTTTGACAAACGAAACATTTCCGGTCATTACCTAACTGGTCATCACCTGGCCAGTTTTCGGCCAAGCGACTTTTGTGGCTCCCAAGTTCCAAGGAACTACGCCTGTAGGCTTAACTTACCCATCAATAAATGTTTATGTACTATCATACGCACAAAATATCTACCTCCACAGACTCAGTTCGTGAAGCTTGTGTAGTGATTTGTAGGCGATTAGAAAATGCTGAGTAAACTTTGCGCCAGGTCGCTGAGCAAACTACTTAATTATCACTTATTTTTTTAGCTTAGACGGGAGCTTATGCAGAATTCTCTTCAGGCTTAGCTGGGCAATTCGTAAGCGAGTGAGCTGTGGAATATCAGATGAATCGGCTGCTTGATTATCAAAGAAGGCGTTGATTTCTGTCAGTATAATTCTGAGTCTAGGAACTAAAACCTCGCGGCGGTAAGGCATGAAAAAAGAGTCGGGAACAGGCGTAAAGCGCTCCCAGTTTTTGACGGCATCTAATATTCTCTGCGCGTCGTAGCTAGTGGAATAGCCTGCAATCTTATGACAGTTGAATCCTGGATCGAGATAGTCAGATAGCGCATGATTCACGCTAGAAAACACCTGAGCGCCGCAGGCTAACGCCTCCATCGGCGGCAGTCCAAAGCCTTCACTGAGTCGATATCTTCCCCAGTATTCAGCCGAATCGTACAGATACACCTTTGCCTGGTTGAACAATCCAACCAAATCCTCGACATAGCTATCTAATACAACAACATGACATCTCTTTTTCAAAGCGGGCACAAGCTGTTGCAACAGATATTCAGAAGATTTTCTAGCCTGCACTAAAACATCAATATCTCTAGGCAAGTTACGATCTTCAAAAGCAGGCGAAATCTCGTTGGGTAAATGATAAATCAGCGAACCTAATGCTTTTTCACCCCAGTAGCCCATTGTATTGTTACTGACGGCCAGGATAGGGACGCGAGGCGGCAGACTAAAGCCATAGCCGGTGCTGTGTGCGTGGTAGATAGTGGGGCGATCGCCCAGTCGCCGAATCAGCTTCGGCACATCGAATCCCCAGCTAACAACAAAGATACAGCCGCGATCCGTCTGATGTTTCGAAGCTGATAGCAGGTCGTCTAGAAAAAGAGTGTCGGTCTCTCGCTGACGATAGGTGACAATCTCGGCTGCGCAAATCTGCCGGGCCAGCTTCAGCGTGTTCAGTTCAGCAGTGAGTCCGCCAGCAAAAAAGCGCTCAGTCGTACCAGGCAGCAAAAATAACAGTTTTCTCATCAAAAGTTCGCGCTTTATCCCTTGTCCAAGTCAGCTTGTTTTAGCATACGTCTGCTCCGTACGGTACTGCGACAGCCCATTTTGGTGCCCTTTATCTAGATGTTTGAAAGTATCTAAGAACGCGTAGGTAGCAGGCGTCAGCAGCGTATCCTTGAGCCAGCTAATTCCTAGAGGACGGGTAATCTCAAACGGTAGCTGGGCGACTCGAACTTCAACCGGAACAGGTCTAGTCGCTAGCTCGGGCAGTAGGGTAATACCGAGACCCTGACGGGTCATGCTAACGGCGGTAGAATCGTTCGCAATTAGATAGTCAATCTCGACGGGTGGATGAGCCTGCCGAAGGTGCATAGCAATCTCTTTACAGCAATCGCTAGACGAGGTGATGAGTGAATGCTGACGCAGATCGTCCCAAGAGAGCTGGGACGGAATCTCCGGGCAGTTGGGCGGGAGCAGGGCGACAAACGGATCTTTCATGATCAAAAAGGTCTCGCAGTCTCCACCTAGAATCAAGTCTGCGAACACTAAATCGACCTTGCCCTCTTGGAGTGAGTCAATGAGTTCGCGCTTGCCATCGTACTCGATAATGGCTATTTGAATAGTGGGATGGTGTTCGTGGAGGTGGGCGATCGCACCCGGCAAGATCTCGCTAGCCAAGCTCCGAAAAGCCCCGATCCTTACCAGTCCACCCTCTGTACCACGAGCACGGGTAGCTTCTTTGCCCATATCGTCGATTAGCTCAAGGGTTGCTAATGCTTGGGTGTAGATGCGATCGCCCACAGGCGTCAGAGACGCTCGCTGCCGGCCCCGGTGAATCAACATTACGCCCAGCGCGTCTTCTAGCGCCGCAATGCTATGGCTCACCGTGGACTGGCTGACATCCATCTGCAAAGCAGCCTCACTAAAGCTACCGGTAGCCGCCACGGTGATCAGTGTCCTGAGCTGAGAGAGTTTGACTTTGTCTCTAAGAGTCTTCGCGGGTTTGCCGGCCATGGCTCGATTCCGGTAGCTTTCTTTAATGTTAGGCTATCGCGATTCTTCCTCCACAGCACATCTATCTTTTGCATAGCGTCTATTTACCCTGCGCTTTGCGGCTTCGTAGCAGATTCTCTAAGCTGTATTCAATCCAGATAAAAGCCCACAGAACATATTTAACTTTCTCTATCACTTGGGATTTCTCTCTAGAAAATACAAAAAGAACAATCTTCTTTTGGAGACTTGCTATGACTCATTCAACCGCCCGCGATCGCCAGCACTTAGAGCAGCTATGGCGTGTACCCCCCGCTCCCCACAAGGGTGACGACTCTCTCTCGACTGTTTCCCACTGGATAAAGTTGGCAGGAAAGATCTTCGTTAGCTTTCTCACAAATACTCAACAGCTGCGTATTTGGACAAAAGATACCAGCACTGGCACACTGTGGTTTGCCTACGATCCAGCGACCGACCAAACCATCTCTCAAGTCTCTGAAGAAGGCTTGCGGACCTGGTTAGAGCAGCGTCATCGCCAGTGAGATATTAACAAGATGCTGCTGCCAATACTTGTCATGATAGGCATGTAGCAACCTAGACAAATCTATAGCCTGATAGGTCTTCTGTACGTCTATGATATAGCTCAGAGCGGAACTGCGTACTTCAGGAGAGTCAGTGTCATGTTTGGGTTAGGTGTGCCAGAGATGGTGATTATTGGAGTTGTTGCTGTACTGGTCTTTGGGCCAAAGCGGATTCCTGAACTGGGTGGCGCACTAGGCAAGACGCTGCGTGGGTTTAAAGACGAAATGGATAAGCCTGGCGACGAAGAGGACGAGTACTTCGACGATCCAGACAAGTGAAGCACAAGTTCAGTAGAGTTATCCTTTAAAGAGCCACGCCTACGACTGTGGGTGTGGCTTTTTCGTCCTAATATTCACCCTTTTAGATATCTAGGCGCTGGTAGACTTTGTCTAGATTACGCAGCTGATAGTCGGGATTAAAGCATTCGGCGATTTCTTCGGGAGACAGCTTTTCTTTGACTTGAGCATCGCTTTCGACCAGCTTCTTAAAGTTGCCGCCGGGGGTGTTCCAGGCTTGGTGGGCGTTAGACTGTACGATGCCGTAGGCGTCTTCTCGACTGATGCCTTTTTCGACTAGGGTGAGCATGACACGCTGGCTGAAGACAACGCCGCCGTATAGGTTCATGTTACGGGCCATATTTTCGGGGTAGACTAGCAGATTCTTGATCAGCTGAGTCGTTTCAACCAGCATGAAGTGGATGAGGATGCAGCTATCAGGGAAGATGACGCGCTCGACAGAACTGTGGGAAATATCGCGCTCGTGCCAAAGGGCGACGTTTTCTAGAGCTGCGATCGCATTTCCCCTAAGTATCCTAGCCATCCCGGTCAGCCGCTCTGATTTAATCGGATTGCGCTTGTGCGGCATCGCTGAAGATCCTTTCTGTTTTTTGGAAAAGAACTCTTCTACTTCCAAAACGTCAGTACGCTGCAAGTTGCGAATCTCGATGGCAAAGCGCTCTATGGAAGCGCCCAAACCCGCCAGGCTCATAATAAATTCGGCGTGAACATCGCGCGAGATTACCTGGGTAGAAACCGTATCCGGCTTGAGGCCCAGCAGCTGACAGGTGATTTCTTCGACTTCTGGATCGATGTTGGCATAGGTACCGACCGCGCCAGAAATCTGGCCGACAGCGATCTCGTCTTGAATACGATTCAAGCGCTCACGGTGGCGCTGCATTTCGGCTAGCCAGCCCGCTAGCTTAAAGCCGAAGGTCATCGGCTCGGCGTGAATTCCGTGCGATCGCCCAATCATCACAGTATCGCGGTGCTCTTGCGCCTTGTAGCGGATGGCCTGAATCAGATTTTCGACATGGGTCAAAATCAGCCGATGGCTAGCGACAATTTGCAGAGACAATGCAGTGTCCAGCACGTCTGAGCTAGTCATGCCTAGATGGATGTAGCGACCAGCATCGCCTACATACTCGTTGACGTTAGTCAAGAAGGCGATCACGTCGTGGCGGACTTCGGCTTCGATTTCTAGAATTCGGTCGACATCAAAATTGGCTTTCTCTTTGATAGTCTCTACCGCTTCTTTGGGGATACGACCCAGCTGTGCTTGGGCTTCGCACACGGCAATCTCTACCTGGAGCCATGTTTTGAATTTGTATTCATCTGTCCAAAGGTCGCCCATCTCGGGCAGGGTATAGCGTTCTATCAAGGGGATCTATCGCCTAAAGCAACCGGACCATTTTATCGGGTAATCGTCCTGGGCTCCCATATGATTTGGGATTCACCCCGTTTTTTATCAACGAATCTTCATAGCGATTCCCAGATGGCCCCTGATTTGCCACATCCGAAATCCTTCGTCTTGATGACGTAGTCAATTAAGCGGGCAGGCTATACCTTACATAATTTACTTGCTCCTGCTCTTACGTATTTATTAGCGTTCTATGACACACTCAACCGGCCCGGCTGCCTGGATGATAGAGGCACTAGTCGCCGGGCTAAGCGCTGCACACCGCAGCGCTTACTTCATGATATGGAATACTTTTTTAGCCCTGGTTCCGTGGCTGCTCAGTCTGTGGCTATTCCGCTTCGGCCAAGCCTCTCGATTGGAGAATCGCACTGACGATGTCCGCCGCTGGATTTGGTGGATAGGATGCGTACTTTTCGTCGCTTTTCTACCCAATGCACCTTATGTGCTGACAGATATCATCCATCTAGTAAGCTTCATTCAAGAAGGGGCGTCGTTGCCGACTATTATGCTGGTTTTGATTCCACAGTATCTGCTATTTATGCTGATCGGCATGGAGGCGTATGTGGCGTCTTTGATCAACCTGGGTCACTATCTGACGAAGCAGGGACGGGGACTATGGATTTTGCCTGCTGAGCTAATGCTGCATATGCTGTGTGCGGTGGGCATCTACCTGGGACGTTTTCCACGATTTAACAGCTGGGATATTATCACTGGTCCGCAACGTTTAGCACTGTACATCGCACAAGACTTGCTACGGCCAGAGCCGATAACAATTATCCTGATCACTTTTGTGGTGATTGCAGCGCTGTACTGGCCGCTGAAGCAAATCACCCTGGCGATGGTTTGGTACTGGCGATCGCCTGAAGATCGCCAGCAGCTGAACTAAATGCAAAAAGCGAGTGAGATCTGATAGAAGATCTCACTCGCTTTTTGAAAAGATGACTGCCAGCGTAGAAAAACTAATCGATTCTCACTGCCTCTGGTGCTGAGAACGTTTGTAGTACGGTCCAGAACAGCTTGACGCTGAGGACAACCAGGCAAGTGACAATTCCGAGAGTAAACATAACGCTAGGAACATGCAGAATAGTCAGCGCTAGGACGGCAAACACTAAACAGAAAATAGTCATATCTACAAACCCCTTCCGGCGCTCCGGCCTTGCTACTCTTCCATCCTAGCGACTGGGCTAAGCTTTGGGGATCGCATAGCTAAAACCTTAGTAAGGCTTAATGTCTTGGAGTGAGACCACAGCCTCAGACCCTCGATTAGAGTACCTAGCTGACCTTTACTTCAAACCCTTTTCCTCGGCTGTCCTCTTTTTTGCTAGGGACATCCGTGCTGATCTCAAGCTGGGCTATGTTGGGAATCCCCACCCCCGCTTTCAAGGTGACCCGCTCGGTGTTTATGCCTTTTTCTCTGACTTCATCGCTAGCAACTTGCAGTACTTCTATTGCCTGACCAACTGCTGTTTGAATCGCTGCCGCTGTGGCTTCCTCTGCGGCTGCTTTGGGCTGGCCCTCGGTTAGATTAGACACTCGACTAACAACCTCCTTGCTAACGTCTTCAACCGCGCTAGTGACTTGGTTAAGAATCTCCTCGCCTTTTTGTGCAATATCTTTTTGTGCCATAGGTCTCAAAAGAGAATGAAGAACCAAGCTCTCGCTCATCGTCTCAGTATCTTTGATACCTGACGAAGTAAGCATCCGCCTTTGGGGGCAAGCCGACAGCACAAAAGTCGTGATGTTTATATGTCTTCAGGCTGCATCCCAGAGACGACGGGCGCTGTGTTGCTGAGCTTGAGTTCGGGGTGATCGCTTTCTACCTGGCGACAGTTCCATTCGTTCTTAAACAGTAGAACGGGGCGGCCGTAGCTGTCTTTGACCGTTGCAGTATTGAAGATGCGTCCAGCTTTCTCCAAAGCTGGCCAGCCGCCCGTGACCCAGCGGGCAACGCTGTAGCCAATGGGTTCTAGCAGGGTGTCTACGTTGTACTCATTTTTTAGGCGGAACTGGACGACTTCAAACTGTAGCTGACCGACTGCCGCCAAAATCGGATCGCGCCGAGACTCGTCGGCAGAATACATGATTTGGACTGCGCCTTCTTCTCTAAGCTCAGAGACGCCTTTGCGAAACTGCTTGAACTTAGAGGGATTGGGATTTTTGAGATAGGCAAACATCTCTGGAGAGAAGAAGGGAATGCCTTCATATTCGAGGGGTTCACCCTGATAGATGGTGTCGCCGATAGCGAAGACGCCTGGGTTATTCAGGCCAATTACGTCGCCGGGATAGGCCGTTTCTAGAGACTCTCTACCCTGGCCAAACAGCTTTTGGGGATGGGAGAGGCGGACATTTTTACCAGTGCGGGCGTGGTTGACGACCATGTCCTTTTCAAATTTGCCAGAGCACACGCGGATGAAGGCAACGCGATCGCGATGTCGAGGGTCCATATTGGCCTGTAGCTTGAAGATAAAGCCCGAGAACTCTTCTCTAGTCGGGGGAACCGGGCCAATCGTACTCTCATGTACTCCAGGCTCTAGCGCATAGTCCAAAAAGGCTTCTAAGAATAGCTCCACGCCAAAGTTGGTCATCGCACTACCGAAGAACACAGGCGTCATCTGACCTGCGTGGACCATCTCTAAATCTAGCTGAGGACCAATCTCATCGAGCATTTCTAGCTCTTCTGAAAACTCATCGAATAACTCGTCGCCGACTAATTCTTTAATCCGTGGATCGCCCCAGTCGAGTACCAAATCTTTGGCTTCTTTACTGCCGTGAGCCGTACGTTCAAATAGATGCACCTGCTGTTTACGTCGGTCAAAGACGCCTTTGAAGCGATCGCCCATCCCGATCGGCCAGTTCACCGCGTAAGTGGTCAGACCCAGCTCCTGTTCAATCTCATCTAACAGCTCTAGCGGCTCGCGCCCTGGCCGGTCCAGCTTGTTAAAGAAGGTGAAAATCGGCATATCGCGCATCCGACACACTTCAAACAGCTTGCGCGTTTGCGGCTCTAATCCTTTAGCCGCATCTTCTAGCATCACCGCGTTATCAGCCGCTGCCAGGGTGCGATAGGTATCTTCACTAAAGTCCTGGTGACCGGGCGTGTCTAGCAAGTTGATCCAATAGTCGTCGTAGCTAAATTGCAGCACGGTTGAAGTAATCGAGATACCGCGCTGCTGCTCTAGGGCCATCCAGTCAGAAACCGCGTGCCGCTGTGCCCGTCTAGCTTTGACCGATCCCGCTTCATGAATGGCTCCACCGTAGAGCAATAGCTTCTCAGTCAGGGTCGTTTTACCGGCGTCCGGGTGAGAAATAATCGCAAAGTTGCGGCGCTGCTCGACGGCTTCAGCGATTTCACTTTTGGAGATCAAGGTGGAAGTCATAAGTTAATCAATCAATAGCGGGCCAGGACCGCTGGTTTCTGACGGTTTCTAAACAGTATTCGTGCAGGTTTCTAAGAAGTTAATTGTAGTCTTTTCTCTGTGCCGGTATGTGCTTCGCTTGCAGTGAGTGCGCATCTCCTGATTGACTGACACCTCTACAAATCCTGCGCAGAGCTTAGAGGCTGTATGAAAAGCCTTAGAAAAACTAGAAGCTCAGAAAAGCTCAACCATCAGTTAGATAGAGAGAGCAACACCTTGGAAAAAGGAAGGTCAGCTCTCTTTTTTCTTAGTTTCTCCAGCTTTTCCAGTGAATTTAATAGCAGCGCGTGTTCCTTATAGCTGTGTTCTATATGACAACTGTTTTTCTTAGTGACTGATAGCTAAAACCTCCTGATAGCTATCATAGAAGTCAGTAATTACAAGGTATAGCTCAAGCTCCAAAAACCAGCTGTACTTCAATGCACCGTTTAACACTGACGATACCTGAAGAGATTCATGCTCAGATGAAAAGCCTTGCTGACAGTGAGGGAGTTTCTGTGAGCCAGTATGTGACCTATATGATCGCAAGCAAAGTAGAGCAGACACAGATAAAACTACCAGCGGCTGATACCCGGCCCGAACCAAGCTCCGATGAGATTATTGCTGCGGCCTCACCGCTTGTAGAGGTGGCTGCTATTCGCGATGCGCCTAGACGTAGAAAAGACCTTTTATAGATCGCCTTGCTGCGGGTCGCTTTTGCTATCGGCGGCAGGATCTTGAGAGGGTTTATTCGCAGCGCTGACTCTATCCATCAGATTCAAGAAAAGATAAGGGCAGACCAGAACAAAAACTAACCCGCCTACATAGACCACGGTCTCAAGCGCAGTAGGCAGTTGGACAATATCGACAAGAGTTGTGTATGCCAGCATAAATCAGTACGGGGTTTTTTAGGATAGGGCAAAACGCGCAGCAAAGAAACGTTTGTAGAATGTCTAGCTGAAAAAGCGTTCAGCTGAAAAAGCTCTAGTGTTTGTGATAGCACGGTTCTCTTAAGTGGTCGCGCTATCCGTATCGATTCTTGAGCTACAGGACAGATAAGATCAAACTGATAAGCACTAGAACGATCATTCCTGCCCAGAATCGGCTGATTTTTCGCCACCATGGCAGGGGATAGACCGCTTTTGGACTGGGTTCTGGGAGCGTATTAATGTCTTGATAGAGTGTGCAGGTTTTAGCGGTGGGCCGCTGAGGAAAGTTGCAGCTATCATCTGCTTCGTAGGTGCAGGTATCGCACAAAAAAGTCTCGCCTGTAGACCGATGAAGGGTCATGCCGGGGTGCCCATGGGCCTTGAGGACAAGCTGGCAGTGAGGGCAGTTTATAGCGGTGGGGGAGATGGGGCGATCGCATCGAGGACAAGTAGTCATAGCCAGATTGCTGTTTTGGAAAAAAGTGAGCTAGCGGCACCTAGAATGGCTTACGGTAAACCGCCCGCCGTCAATAGACATAGTTTGTCAAAATAAAGAAGTGTTTGCGTCTTTATTCTTGCCTCTGGAGATCACCTATGGACAGCTCTAACCTACTCAGACAGCTCTTGATGTTCGGCATTGGCACCACGTCGCTAGTCGCTGAACGAGTGAAGCAGATGAGCGAAGAGCTGGTACGCGATGGCAAGCTAGACCCGGATCAGGCCAAAGGCTTCGTCGATGACTTTATGTCTCAATTCAATATTGACCAGGGCGCAGTAGAGAAGCAAATGCAAAGGCAGGTGCGTAATATTATGCAGGATTTGGGCGTGCCTCGGCAGTCAGAAATGGACGAGCTGCGTGGCAGGCTCGATCGGTTAGAGCGGCAGATTCGGGATCTAGAAAACAAGCAGTGGCGCTGACTACAAAGAACGTCATACACTACAGCCGCAGCTGAGTAGTAAACTGCGAGTAGTGAACTTTCTAGCTCTTTGATTTTGAAGGGCTTGTCTACATTGGAACTGTCTACATTGGAACTGTCTACATTGAAACTATGCGAGAAATATTAATTAGCTTTGGCGTGGTAGTTGCCTGCTGCGCGGTGCTGCTGGTAGCTCAGTTTACCGGTGGCGATGGTGAGAGAGCAGCCGCAGACAACGTTTCTGGTGCGCCTGCTGCCATAGAACAGTCTGCCGGAGAGCGTTCAGAAACGCTGATAGCGCAAAGTGCAAGTGATTTACTAGCAGATGATACTCAAGAGGATGCAATGGCAGAAGAGACGATGGTGCCGGATGAGGAAGTGATGACGACGGATTCTGGCTTGCAATACGTGGTCATTGCAGAAGGAGACGGGGCTGCGCCTCAGCCTGGTAATCGGGTGTATGTGCATTATGTAGGTACTTTGGAAGATGGGACGAAGTTTGACAGCTCGCGCGATCGCGGCAAGCCGTTCAACTTCACCATCGGTCAAGGCCAGGTGATCAAAGGCTGGGATGAAGGCGTCGCTCTGATGAAAGTAGGCGACAGACGTAAACTGATTATTCCCCCTGACCTTGGCTACGGCGCTCGCGGTGCAGGCGGGGTGATTCCACCGAATGCAACTCTAATTTTCGATGTCGAGCTATTGCGAATTGGCAGCTAGGTATTTATATCCGGCCCGTTTTCAAGCAGAAGATATCGTAAGCTTTACCCCTGATCGCACTAGATAAGCTCTGTGTATTCAGGGGTTTTGTGTAGCAACTTCCAAATCCACAATTTGTATACAGAAGAGCCTTAGCCGTCTACCTGTATCTTGCTGATATGTGCTGTCTCAACGCTGCTATATTTCACAGCATAAGACGTTTCCGGCACGACTATAGCTCTAGCATAGAGTTCGAGGGAAGCATTATTATCAGCGTCGTTATAGACAGCTCTATGAACTTGAGGAATCGCATCAATACTGTTAGTGGACTGTTTTGCGAGCGGAGCCGAGAGAGTCACAACAATTTCTGACTGAGTAGGCTTGAGCCACTTCCCAGGCAGGTGCATAATAAAGTCGTCTTTGTCAGATTGCGCCCATTGGCTAGAAGGCATATATGGGAAGTTTGGATATAGCCACTCCTCGTCGCGGCCTAAATCTTTGTCGTATAGAGTAATCCATAGCATGTAGGTTAGACCCAGCTCTTGCTCCTTCTGTGAAAAGGTGACTGTTGCTTCGATCCATGCCTCGGCGGGTGTGCCGCTAACAGAGACCGTGATATCTTTGATGCCTGCCATTTTGTTTTCTCCTAATTATCCAGTTGAGTGCTGTCGTTCTTAGCTATTCGCTTTCTTCAAATTAGTCGAGAACATTTGGATAGGCTAGTACCCACACAGGTAATGTAGTGCATCACTCTCCCAGCAAGAAGGTGCCACCGATATTTTCTCTGATGGCATCTGTTCAGATTTCTCTTCGAGTGTGCGTCTGGGAAGCGCCACATACTAGACAGACCCGTAGCCAATCGCAATAGTATCCTATATCTGTTGATCAATCTCGGTTAGATAGGTCCGAAGCCCTGTTCAAAAACTGCGTATATTCTGGTTGAAACAACAGTTTCACCGTACCAGTCGGACCATTTCTATGCTTAGTGAGAATGATTTCTGCGATGCCACGGTCAGGTGTGTCTGGATCATAATACTCTTCTCGATAGAGCATCATAATTAGGTCAGCATCCTGTTCTATGGCACCAGATTCACGTAGATCGGACATCATTGGACGCTTGTTGGTCCGAGATTCTACACCGCGACTAAGCTGCGAGAGGGCAATAATAGGAACGTTGAGTTCTCTCGCTAATCCTTTCAGCGACCGAGTCATCTTTGACAATTCCTGCACTCGGTTGTCACCAGAGCCTTCCATCAACTGCAAGTAGTCAATCAGAATCAGCCCCAGCGCACCGCCTTGCTCAGCCTGCAATCGCCGCGCTTTCGATCGAATTTCCGTCACCCCAATTCCGGGCGTGTCGTCGATGAAGATAGGTAGCTCAGAGAGCGTATTGATCGCATGGCCCATTGCTCCCCATTCGTGCTGAGCAATCCGTCCGGTTCGCAAGCGACCACTCTCAATTTTTGCCTCAGAGGACAGCAGCCGGTAAATCAGCTGCTGCTTTGACATCTCCAAGCTGAAGATAGCAACGGGCTGCTTGTGCTCGTCGGCAATGTTTCGGGCAACGTTCAAAACGAAGCTTGTGTTGTGAACGCAGATATCGTTAGCAACAAAGTTGTGTGTCTCTGGAATCGTCAGATCATAAACTTGCTGTAGGCCAGTTGATTCAATAGAAACGATTTCGTCCCAATAGAGATCGCTGGTCGCAATATCTTGTAGCGGTTGATGTGCTACCGCAGTTGCTAAAGCCGACAGGCGAGAGCGGCTTAAAGCACGTTTGCCAACGTGAATATTACTTGTTCCTGCAAGCCCAGCTCGCTTGGCTAGTCCAGTCCAACTTTCCCTACCTTTAGCAGCGTGTAAATCGCCCCAGACTTCAGTAGGAATGAGATCTTTGTTTGTATGATATTTTTTAGTTTGTACAGTTTCAACAACCTGATTGACAGCTGTTTCTTTACTGAAGATGCCGATTTCGTCGGCGAAAGTTTTGAGGGCGATCGCATCCGTAATATCCAACTGCCAAGCGGGTCGTCGCGCATCCTTGTACTTTACCTGACGCTGCTTGAGCGTTGCGATAATACCGAAGCGCAATAGCAGATGTTGAATTTGCCGAGCGAGCTTTTCACAGACTGAGGCATACCCGATTTGGGCTTGCCCACTAGCTAAGACAGATGCCCAGCCATCGGTCGCAAACAATCGATTTAGGAACAGAGCTAGCTGCGCTTTAGGTAACGTGAAGATAAGGAGAGGAATAGTCTTATTGTGAGCATTGCATCCCCAAAGATGGAGATCCTCCAACCAAGCGCTGACGGGATTCTTGCTAGTCCATCGAATTGTCTCAAATCCTTCCGGTGCTAGCTGCTCTGCTGTCGCCTCTAGTGCGGCACATAGCAAGTCAAAGGTTGGCCGCTCGGGAGCGCATATGCCCTGTCGCCATTGCGTGACTAAAGAAGGACTGACGCCTATTGACTGTGCTAGCTGTCTCCTAGTTATTGTCTTAAGCTGCATTAGCTGCGTAAGTTTTTGTCCAAACGCTTGTCGCTGTAACGTGAGTTGGTCAGAATCTGTCACGACAGCTAAAGAAGGCGTTCGAGAACCCTGACTGCTATCAACTCTGACTTTGACAGTTGAAAACTGGCAAGCCGCCTCGGTAAAATCGGCTTGCATCAGCGGATTGGCGTTGGTAAATATAGGTGAGCTACCAGTTAATCCGCCGTCACCAATGAAGTAGGCTAGTAGCTTGACCTGATGTTCAAGAATGGGTTGGTTGCCGAAAATGGGAAGCTGCCGAGGGACGGCAATGCGATCGCCTACCGAAAGCTCAGCCAGAGGCCGCCATCCCTTCATCGTCAGATAAGGGTGAGGCAATGTTGTCTCAACCTGTCTTCCCAAACGAGTGGTGACCTTGAAGACCGGTTTGATACCGTCATCTACAAAAGCAGAAGGTTGACTTGACTCAAAGCGTAGCCGCTGATTGAGCGTAAGCAAATTAGCTTGGCGCTGCTGATAGATAGTTTCAATAGTTTGAACGGAGCCGTCCGCCTGTAAGATTTCGGCATTAGCGCTGAGGCATTTTCCCATTGACGGACGAGCGGCGGTAATAATCAAATCAGAACGCTGAAACCCTTGAGTCATCGCATCTAGGTCATAGAATCCGCAAGAAAGTCCAGGCAGGACCATACCCAGCGATCGCTGCTCAATATCCGTAAAGGTATCCGTCAAAATATCTGAGGTTTTGGTCAATCCTTGGGTCGGACGCTCTTGGGTAATGCCAAACAAAGTTTGCTCAGAGTGATCTAGCACATCTTCTAAGGGCGTTTCGGTCTCGTAGCCTAGCTGAATAATTTCCCCTCCGGACTTAATCAGCTGACGGCGGGTGTATTTATCCATCACCAGCTTGGCGTACTGGTCGATATTGGTCGCGCTGATAGTGCGATCAACCAGCTGCGCTAATCGGCTTTGGCCGCCGACTTTCTCTAGCGTTCCTTTGTCCTTTAGCCATGAAGCCACGCCCATCAAATCAGTCGGCATTCCCCGCGATTGTAGGTCTAAAGCGGCCTGGTAGATGCTGCGATGGGTGCCAATGTAGAACGCTTCGGGAACCAGAATTTCTGTAACCCGGCCAATCGCTTCTGGGTCGATCAAGACGCCGCCAAGGATAGCCTCTTCAGCTTCGATATTCTGCGGGGGAAGGCGATCGGCGGCAGGTTTGAAGCGAAAGTCGGGAGAGGCCATTGGCAGCAGGGGAGAGGGCGGGAGAGTTCAGAAAGCGAAAGGATGTCTTCAATAGTAAAAGGGCAGGAAGCGATTTTGACTTCCTGCCCTTCTAAATTAACCGAACGTTTGTACTATTTCTAGATATGTAGAAGACTATTCTGCTGAGAACTGTTCTACTGGACTGGGGCTGCTTACGAGACCGCTTAGTCGGGGGCAACGCGGAGATTGATAGTTGCCGTGACTTCGCTATGCAGCTTGATGTCTACTTTGTATTCGCCAAGCTTATTGATATCAGGCAAATCGATATCGCGCTTGTCGATTTCTTTGCCCGCGTTGGCTCGGATCAATTCTGCGACTTCGGCAGTCGTCACGGTACCAAAGATGGCTTCGTCTTCACCAACCGCCTTTTTGACGGTGAATAGGCCGATGGTATTGAGCGCCACCTTGGTGGATTCGGCTTCTTGCTTAATTGCTTCTAGACGGGCTCGCTCGCGCTCACGGCGAACTTCTACCTGCTTGAGGACACCAGGAGTGACCCGATAAGCCAAACCGCGAGGCATTAAGTAGTTACGAGCGTAGCCTGGGGCTACTTCTACCAAATCGCCAGTGTTGCCTAATTTTTCAACATCCTGGCTAAGGACCAGCTGAGTTCTTTTTTTCGCCATTGCTCTTAATACTTACTTTCCATCGCAGCGCAGTTTTCTAGTTTAGGCAAATTGTGTAAAAGGTGCAACCGTTAGAAATTATCTTTTAGTTTGCGAATATGCGCGAAGACGGTAATAGGATCTTGGCTATTAGCTACTGACTGAAGGGCCGGGCTGTTCCAACGCAAGAAGGGATTGGTAGCTTTTTCGGTAGAGAGCAGTGAGGGGACGGTGGGCTGGTTTTGCTGACGGGCACTCGTTACGGTAGCCAGGCGCGATCGCAGTGCCTCATTCTCGCCTTCAACCGTGATCGCAAACTTCAGATTGCTCAGCGTATATTCGTGGCCGCACCAGACATTCGTGTCGTCTGGTAAATTGCGCAGCTTGGCTAGAGAAGTCGCCATCTGAGTCGGTGTTCCTTCAAACAGTCGACCGCAGCCGCCCGCAAACAGCGTGTCTCCACAGAACAGATCGCCCGGTTCATCAGTAGCAGATTCGCCAGTAGTGACAGGTGGAAAGTAATAGGCAATATGGCCTCGGGTATGACCGGGGACAAAGATGACTTGTCCAGTGCGATCGGCAAACGAGACCTGCGATCGCCTTCGCCTAGAAAATGCCGCTGCCCTGGAATCCGTCCCTGATCTTGTGCGCCGCCATAAACTTCAGCCTCTGGGAAGCGCTCCAACAGCTCGCGGTTGCCACCGACATGATCGTTGTGGTGATGGGTGTTGAAAATAGTGGTCAAGGTTGCGCCAAGTTCGTCAAGCTTTTGGAGTACTGGCGGCGCATCGGCTGGATCAACCACAGCAGCGGTGTTGTCTGTTGGATCGTGCAGAACAAAGATGTAGTTATCTGAGCGAGCGGGAAGGCGATAGATTTCCATCTGGGGCGGTGTATTAATATGAAGACGTGTCGATCTTAATTACTTTTTGGCCTGCCTAGAGGCAGATCTTTTGTCATGGTACAGTTCAAGCCGCTGGAGTTGCTTTCAACTGATTTGCCGACTGAGCATGATCTACCAGATACGGACAATCGCCCCGTGGACAATGAGCTGCAAATACTGATCCCTATTTTGCTGCGCGGTGTTTTAGAGCTGGCTTGGTGCGATCGCGATGACTGGTTTCTAGGTGCGAATATCGGCGTCTACTACGAGCCTAAAATGCCAGCAGTAGGGCCAGATGCATTTATAGCCCTCGGCGTTCCCCATTACCGAGAGGGACAGGATCTCCGGCTCAGCTATTTGATTTGGCAAGAGGGCGTTGTCCCTCAGTGGGTTCTAGAGATTGTCTCGGCGACGCCCGGTAAAGAGTACGACGAAAAGATGGAGCTTTACGCACGTCTAGGGGTGCTGTACTACACGATTTACAACCCAAAGCATACGAAACGCGACAAACACGACGTTTTTGAAACGTATCGCTTAGTGGAGGGTGAATACGTTCGTCAGTCGGGCAATCCAGTTTGGATGGCAGAGATTGGATTAGGGCTTGGCATCGCGAGGGGGCGAGAAGGACTATTGCCACCTCGAGACTGGCTGTACTGGTACGACGAGCAGGGCAATCAGTATCCCACGAAGGATTTGGTAATTTTTCAGGAGAGACAGCGTTCTAGCCGAGCAGAGCTAGCAACCGAGGAAGCAAATCGCAGGACTGAGGAAGCAAATCGCAGACTTGAAGAAGAAAGGCAGCAGGCTGAGCAGCTGAAACAAGAAATGGATGAGCTGTTGCAGAAATTACGCGATCGCAACATCGATCCAGACTCTCTCTAGATGACTGCCTTTTCACCGATTGTCGTATGGATTGAGAGAAAAGTATTATCCAAACATATCTAGCTGTTCTTCGGGTTCGTCTGCTGGCGTTTGTTGAATTGGTACATCTCTAGGACTCCAACGCGCTGGTTTTTCTTCTGCTATTACTTCTTCCGTTACTGAGGAAGCTATTGAAGAAGAGATAAGCGGAGAAGAGACAGACTTTTTGTTCTTCTTAGTCGCTCTCTGCGGAGCCGCTTTCTGCAAGCTAATAGCATCCTCACCATTCTCTCTTAGACCTACGGCGATTTTACTGTGTTGTTCTATCTGACTCATCACCTGTCGCGCTCGGCTGATGACAGTAGCGGGCAATCCAGCTAGCCGTCCGGCTTCTATTCCATAAGACTTATCAGCGCCGCCGGGGCGAACCTGATGCAAGAAGATAATTTTATCAGGCATCTCTTTAACAGTGACCTGATAGTTTTCAACATTCGAGAGAATCGAGGCCAGTTCGTTCAGCTCATGATAATGAGTGGCAAAGATAGTGCGAGCGCTGATATCAGTGGCCAGATATTCGGCGACGGCCCAGGCGATCGAGAGACCGTCGAAGGTGGCGGTGCCTCGGCCAATTTCGTCTAGTAAAACGAGAGATCGAGCGGTGGCATGATTCAAGATATTGGCAGTTTCGTTCATCTCCACCATGAAGGTAGATTGACCTGTCGCGAGATCGTCTACTGCGCCAACTCTGGTGAAAATGCGATCGCACACCCCCAACATCGCCGACTTTGCCGGGACAAAGCTACCCACCTGCGCCATCAGCTGAATTAGTCCCACCTGACGCAAATAGCAGCTTTTTCCACTCGCATTCGGTCCGGTCAAAATAATCAGATCTGGGGTGATAGCCGTAGAGGCATTCTCTACGCTGCCAAGGGCAGTGTCATTTGGGACAAAGAAACCTGCTGGCAAAGATTGTTCAACAACTGGATGACGGCCATCCTCGATAAAAACGGGTCGGCCTTTGACGATATCAGGGCGACAGTATCCTTGATAGACAGCGACTTCTGCGAGCGCAGCTAAGACATCTGCCGCAGAGACAGCAGCAGCTACCTGACGGATCAAACCAACGTGCTCGGCAACTTGATTGCGCAGACCGATGAAGAGATCGTATTCAAGCTGATGGATTTGCTCGTTAAGATTGTTTAGTCTGGCTTCGCAGTCTTTGAGTTCGGTGGTGATGTAGCGCTCTTCGTTAGTAAGCGTTTGCTTGCGGGTGTAGTTTGTTGGGGCGAGATCAGCTTTGCTTCTAGAGATGCTGATGTAGTAGCCAAAGGCTTTGGTGTAGCCGACTTTGAGATTAGAGATACCGGTGCGGGTGCGTTCTGTTGTTTCTAAATTGGCGATCCACTGCTGGTCGGTAGTGACTTGGGTGCGGAGCTGGTCGAGCTGTGAGTTGACACCGTCACGAATGAGGTTGCCTTCTGTAAGGTAGAGCGGCGGGGTTTCGACTAAGTGCGATCGCAATACCGTTCCCAATTCCTCCAGCTCCGGCGGCACGAACTGCAGCTTCACCAAATAAAGAGAGGTTGCGTGAGACATCAACCCAGCTAGATCTGGCAGCTTGGCAAAAGAATCCGCCATCGCCACTAAATCTCGACCGTTGGCCGTACCTGATCCGGCTCGGCCCGCTAGTCTTTCAAGGTCATAAATCTGCTTTAAGAGCTGCTGTAGCTGCTGTCTGAGACTGCCCTCGGTGACCAGCTCCTCAACCGTGTCTTGTCTAGCTTTGATACTATCGATCGCCAGCAGTGGCTGTAGCAACCATCGACGCAGCGCCCGTCCGCCCATTGCCGTCGCGGTTCGATCGAGCGCCCACAGCAAAGAGCCGTGGTAAATACCGTCTCGACAGGTCTGAGTAATTTCTAAATTTCGCCGGGTCTGATGGTCAATAATCAGATATTCGCTCAGCGCATAGGTTGAGAGCGTTTGCAGCGGAGACACGCTAGATTTTTGGGTGTCCTCTAGATATTCGAGCAGGCCGCCAGCAGCGCGAGTGGCCAAAGGTAGGTGATTGCAGCCGACGCCTTCTAACGACCGCAGCTTCAGGCTCTCCAGCAGTCGCTGCTTAGCCTCTGATTTGGTAAACGGCGTCTGGGTGCGAAAGGTATAGCAAAACTGAGCGGGTAAGCAGTCGGGCAGCTGGCTAGACTTCTCACCGGGCCGGAGCAGCGACCCCAAGTCGGGCGCGTTGGTTGGCACCAGAATTTCAGCTGGCTGCAGCCGCATCAGCTCTTGGGCCAAGTGGTCTAGGTCAGTAGACTGCGTGGTGAGAAATTCACCTGTCGACACATCGGCATGAGCTAGCCCCCAGTGCTCCCCCACGATCACTACCGCTGCTAAGAAATTATTACGGCGAGCGCTCAGCATTCCCTCTTCAATCACAGTTCCCGGCGTGATGATGCGGGTGACCTCGCGTTTGACCAGTCCTTGGGCTTGGGCTGGATCTTCTACCTGGTCGCAAATTGCGATCGCATATCCCTTTGCCACTAGCTGCACACAATAGCGCTCTAGCGCATGATGCGGAATGCCAGAAAGCGGCACCCGGCCAATCGCCTTGCCAGAATCCTTGCTTGTCAGCACTAGCTCTAGCTCGCGGGCAATCGTAATCGCATCTTGAAAAAATGTTTCGTAAAAGTCACCCACCCGGTACATCAGCAGCGCATAAGGGTGCTGATCCTTGATTTCCGCGTAGTGCCGCATCATCGGCGTCATCTCTTCGCGGTTGACCTCACGGTAGTCAGCGTAGCGAACCGTATGCTTAGCCAATCGCTCAGGAATTCCGTGGTTGTTGGCTTGATCGTGAGGGTTGGCAGTCTTATTTGCAGCTTTTGAGGCAGTCATAGAGGGCGTTTAGAAACTTGGCGGTAGTAGCTAAAGATGCTCTTTATTCTAAGCGGTTGTGCTGAGATCACTCTGAATCTCTTCTCGAGAGTTAACGTTTGAGCCCAGACCATTTTTTGCGGCTTGATTTGCGGCTTGAATAGATATTTGAATTAGATTAAGCGCGGCATCTGAGTAAGCACGACCTCACGGTAAGATACTGCTTGTCATCACTGATACCGACAATCTGAGAATAGACGAGGTCAGAAGTCGTGCTCTCTCTCCTTCAGGTCGCCCGCAAAATTGACCGTTTCACTAACGCGATTGGCAAACTGACCTATTGGCTAGTGCTAGTTATGATTGGCGTCGGCGTCTGGAACGTGCTGGGTCGCTATGTCGGCAACGCTATTGGTCAAAACCTTAGCTCCAATGGATTGATTGAAACGCAGTGGTATTTGTTCGATCTGGTCTTTTTGTTAGGGGCGGCCTATACCTTGCAACACAACGAGCACGTTCGGGTCGATGTCTTCTATGCGCGGTTCAGTCGTCGGGGGAAGGCGATCGCAGATTTGATTGGCACCGTCTTCTTCCTCATACCCTTCTCTGTTCTGGTTCTCTACTTCTCTTGGGGAGCCGTCGTCCAATCCTGGGCCGTTCGCGAAACCTCTCCCGATCCCGGTGGGCTGATCCGCTATCCGATCAAGTCGATGATCCTGGTTAGCTTTGTTCTATTGATCCTACAGGGCATCGCCGATGCGATTAAAAATTGGGCCATTATTAAAGGCCATACCACCGGACTAGAGCCGAGCAAAGGAGAACAGACATGATCGCCGACTGGCTTGGACCAGCAATGTTTGTAGGTGCGCTGGCCCTGCTCTCACTAGGCTATCCGGTGGCCTTTTCTCTAGGCGGCGTTGCCATTCTCTTTGGCATCATCGGCATTGCGATCGGCGTTTTCGATCCGATTTTTCTAACGGCTATGCCGCAAAGGATCTTCGGTATCATGAACAACTTCACGCTGCTAGCTATTCCCTATTTTATTTTCATGGGCGCGATGCTAGATAGATCTGGTATTGCAGAAGATTTGCTAGAGACAATGGGCGCTTTGTTCGGGCGGATTCGAGGAGGTCTAGCCGTAGCTGTTGTTTTAGTGGGGGCGCTGCTAGCGGCGACAACGGGCGTAGTTGCCGCAACTGTGGTGACAATGGGACTAATCTCTTTGCCTACGATGCTGCGCTACGGATACAACAAAGATCTCGCTAGCGGTGTGATTGCGGCTTCTGGAACGCTAGGTCAAATTATTCCGCCAAGCATTGTTCTAGTTGTGCTTGCGGACCAGCTGGGAATTTCTGTTGGAGACTTGTTCTTGGGTTCGGTGATCCCAGGACTGATGATGGCAGGTGCGTTTGTGGTGCATGTGCTGGCGATCGCATTCATCCGCCCAGATCTCGCGCCCGCTTTACCCGCCGAGCTCATAGATATTCGTGGCAGTGCCCTTTTCACTAAGATTATCAAAGTGATGATTCCGCCGCTGGCGTTAATTTTGCTCGTACTGGGCAGTATCTTCTTTGGCGTAGCTACGCCGACAGAAGCGGGCGCACTAGGCTGTTTTGGAGCGATGATATTAGCGGCGCTCAAAGGTCGGCTGCGACTAAGTGAAGTGAGAGAGGTGTGCGATCGCACCCTACGCACCACTACCATGGTCATCTTCATCCTGCTCGGCTCTACCGCATTTAGCCTAGTGTTCAGAGGCTTGCGCGGCGACCGATTCATCGCTGATGTGCTTACTAATCTACCTGGTGGCGACATCGGCTTTTTGATTGTCAGCATGGCCACAATTTTCTTACTCGGCTTCTTCATCGACTTCTTTGAAATTGCCTTTATTGTTGTTCCACTTTTTGCGCCCGTCGCTCAACAGCTCGGCATAGATTTAGTGTGGTACGGCGTCATCATTGGCGCAAACATGCAAACTTCTTTTCTCACGCCGCCCTTCGGCTTTGCACTGTTCTACCTGCGCGGCGCAGCACCAAAGGAAATCACTACCGGCAACATCTATCGCGGCGTCATCCCTTTCATCTCGCTTCAATTAGTAGTATTAGTCGCCATCATCGCCTTTCCACAGCTCGTAAGCTGGCTTCCCTCAATTAGCCAGTAGCCCTAATGATCTAATAAAAGCTCGCAACAACGGCGATCGTCTTTTCTAGCTAGTATCTAGCGTAATGACTGTTTAGGTTGTATATTCAACCGCACGGCAGAACATCGCCACTGTTGATTTTCAACTGAACGCTATGGTTTTCATAGAAGACAGCGCCAATGAGCCTTATCCGCCACCAAGAGAAACTGCCCAAGAAATTGCCCGACACATGTCACAAGAATGCGTTGCTAGAAGGCTTAGGCAAGTCAATCGCACCATCACCCGGCTCTATGACGAAGCGCTGCGGCCCCACGGCCTGACCGTCAACCAGCTCAATATTCTCGCCGTTGTCCTTAGCGAAAAACAGATCCAGCCCAGTCAGCTCGGAAAAACCCTTGGCATGGAAAAATCCACCGTCAGCCGCGCCGTCGATCGCATGGCTAAAAAGAACTGGATCGCAGTCTCCCCTGGAACAGACAGCCGCACTCAGCGCCTGAGCGTCACCTCAAAAGGCCGTCAGCTGCTTCTCGCGGTCACTCCCACCTGGGACAAGTTGCAACAAGGCGTCCTTACCCCCACTGGCGATCAAACTATCCTCCAAATGCTTACTCTAGGCGAAGCACCTACCACAGGCTCAGATAGACAAACTCAAAACGCCGCAGCACCGGTATCTGTAGATGATTTTTATCTATAGAATAGAGACGGTCCCTCAATCTTTCTACTAGGCGATCGCCTCATCGCGCCTTTCGATCAGCCATCAACTATTGCTTTAGAACCTGCCAAACTCAAGCGGTGGACGGTAGAGACCTACCACCGCATGAGTGAGCTAGGCATTCTCGCCGCTCATGAAAGAACTGAACTGATCATGGGACAGATCGTTGTCATGGCCGCGAAAGGCACACCTCACGTTACAGCACTCCGACTATTAGCTCAGCAGCTAGACCAGTTTTTAGCCGACAGGCCCTTTTTTGCTAGCACGCAGGATCCGATTGCGCTGGACGATCTATCTGAACTCGAACCAGACCTGGCTATCCTTAGAGGCGAAATTCTGGACTACAACAAACATCCTCAGCCGCAAGACGTTGTACTTATTGTAGAAATTGCTGACTCCACGCTCAGACAAGACTGCGAAATCAAAGACAAGGTCTATGCTCAAGCTCACATTCTTGAATACTGGGTTTTAGATCTGAAGAACTATCAGCTGCATATTTTTCAGCAACCTACCAATGGCTATGGCAGCCATCTGATTCTCTCTACAGCAGGCAATGTGTCACCGCTGGCATTTCCTGAAATGGCGATCGCTATCTCGTCCATCTTTCCACCACGCTGAATCCAACATACGAAAAGCGCAGACCAAAAGCCGGCATCAAACGGCGTCATTTGTTCACAAACCGTGCGAAGCCTAGCTCATTCACTCTGTTCCAACCTCGAACAGAATCGCGGAACTGTTTCCAGCCTTCGTATATTTCCTTGAAGCTGGCATCTTGACCAGCACTGTCTTCTAATAGTGCGGTAGACGCTTCGCTTGCTGCTGTCAAAATCTCATCGCTGTAGGCGACTAGTTCTGTTCCTTTAGAAACTAAACTCTCTAGGGCAGCACCATTTAGCGCATCGTACTTTGCCAACATATCAATATTCGATTCGTATGCAGCTGTCTTAAAGACTTCTTGATACTCAACGGGCAGAGCGTTCCAAGCCTCTAAATTTATTGTTGCATCCAACGTTGCGCCCGGCTCCCACCAGCCAGGATAGTAGTAATATGTCGCCGCCTCATTCAGACCTAGTTTCTCATCATCGTATGGACCGACAAACTCTGCGGCATCAATCGCGCCCCGCTCCAGGGCCAGGAAGATTTCACCACCAGGTAGCACCTGCACGTTTACACCAAGCTCGGCCATGACCTTGCCGCCGAATCCAGGAATGCGCATCTTCAAACCATTTAAATCGCTCACGGTTTGAATGTTGTTTTTGAACCAGCCCCCCATTTGGACGCCGGTATTACCCGCTGGAAAGCTGATGACATTGAAGTCAGCGTAGAGCTTGTTCACAGCGTCTAAACCACCGCCGTGGTAGAACCACGCATTTTGCTGCTGTGCGTTCAGGCCGAAAGGAACGGTGGTGCCAAAGGCTAAGGCTTCGTTTTTGCCGACGTAGTAATAGGCCGCGCTGTGTCCACATTCCACCGTGCCAGCTTGCACCGCGTCGAGGACTTGCAGGCCGGGGACAATTTCACCAGCAGCGAAGGGATCGATGGTGAAGCGGCCATCGGTAAGAGCAGCGACGCGATCGCACACCGTCTGCGCCCCGCCAAAAATCGTATCTAATGACTGCGGCCAGCTTGTCGCCATCCGCCACTGCACCCGAGGTAAATCACCACTAACTGCACCCCCACCCTGTTGCTGGGTGCAGGCAGCTAAGGTTGCCGTCCCCAAGAGCGCTAGTACCATAGCCTAATATCCGTCTACGTTTCATGACCCAACCCACTGCTATAGCAGCCCCTCTAACGTGTGCCTTTCATTAAATCATTCAGCCAAGAGAGAAGGTATCGTTGGTAACAGTCAGTAACTACTTGTAGGCACTTGTGCCCCGTCTGGAGAAGAAGTGCTAAAATTTAGCTGCTAGGGTTACCTGCTAGCGCTTATATCTATGGACATGTAGCTCAGTTGGATAGAGCATCAGATTCCGGTTCTGAGGGTCGGGGGTTCGAATCCCTCCATGTTCGTTTTAGAGACCGTCGTTTGCTTTAGCTATTGCCGTTGGCTTTAGTCATCGCCACCGCGAACCGCATTGACAATCCGCGATAGCTCATTTTTTTCATTAGAAGGAATTCGCCTAGCAGAGCCGCTAATGATGCCCTCCAGATTACGGAACGATTCCTGAATCTGGGGTCCATTTTCATTGATGATATATTCGCGGATGGCTTTGTCGTGCCAAGAGCCACGCATCTTAAAGACATTGATCGCTCTCGACATCTCGCCGCGCACCTCTACGTATTGCAGCATCAAAATCGTGTCCGTAATCGTAGAGATATGCGAATCGGTAATCGAATGAGAGCCCATGAACTGCTCTGTCGTATTGGTAAAAAAGCCGGTAATCTCTTCCTGCTTGGCAAAGCCCGTCACCCCAATCACAAACTGACGAAACGCATTATTGCTCACCCCACGATCTAGGGCTGAGAGCGAATCGATCGCAATTCTAGACGGGCGAAACTCAGCAATCTGCGACTTGATAATCTGCAAATGATCTTCCAATCCGGCTGATTCTGGATAGGCGCAGATAATCTTCAGCAATCCCTCTCGTTCTAGCTCTTCGAAGTCAATTCCCCAAGAGGAAGCATTTCTAGAGAGCTGCGATCTGGATTCCTCGTACGCGAACAAAATCGAGCGCTCGCCATTTTCACAAGCGTTCGCCAAAAAGTTACTCACCAGCAGCGTCTTACCTGTACCCGTAGCCCCTGTCGCCAAAATAATTGAATCGCGAAAAAAGCCGCCGCCGCACATTTCATCTAGCGTTTTCACACCAGAAGACACCCGCACGTTCGACGAACGCTGGGTCAACCGCATCGCCCCTAGCGGGAAGATACTCACCCCACCATCGGTAATCGTAAACGGATACTCCCCTTTCATATGAGTCGTGCCACGCAGCTTCAAAATCTCCATCGTTCGCCGTCTGCGCTCTCCTTCTAGCGCGTTGCGCACAATCACCACGTTGTCAGAGACAAATTCTTCTACGCCAAACCTAGCCACCGGACCATACTCATCCACACGCTCGGTGGTCATTAGCGTAGTCACCCCTATCTGCTTCAGCCTAGCGAGCAGCCGAAAAATCTCTCTGCGGACTACTTCCGCCGCGTCATACTGCTGAAAGACGGCCGTTACCGAATCAATCGAAACCCGCTTCGCCTTGTACTTGCGAATGGCATACTGAATCCGCTCAATCAAAGCAGACAGATCGAAGCTGCCGACGACCTCCTGCCCTTCTGGGTCAGGGCAGGCATCCAAAATGAATAGCTTGCCGTTCTTAATTAATGACTTTAAGTCCCACCCGAAGCTATAGGCATTGGTAATAATATCCTCTGGAGACTCTTCAAAGGTGACAAACACACCCGGCTCGTCAAAATAGGTAATGCCGTGATACAAAAACTGGACAGCTAGCAGCGTTTTACCAGTGCCGGAGGTTCCGCTTACTAGAGTAGAGCGGCCTACCGGCAGGCCACCATGACTAATGTCGTCAAAGCCCTCAATCATGGTGCGAATCTTTTGCACACCTTTGAGACGAGTCTGCGCCTTTGGATCAGATGAAGACGAAACGGAGTTCATAGGTGTTTTTTAAGCTGACAAAGTCTTTGGAGGAATCTTAAAAGAAGCATTAGGAAATTCTATTGAGGTTCCCAATCGTGCATGTCTTTCCTGATCTCATCATAGAGAAGATCGAGACCAATCAAAACTTTTTCACGGTCTGATAAATCACCAATGATTTTGCGCACAGGCGGCGGCAGAACTTTGGAAAGCGTTGGCGTCGCCATGATCTTGTCTTCTTCCGCTAGCTGCGGATTCTCTTTGACATCAATAACCTTCAGTGCATAGACCCCTTTAAAGCTTTCTTCTAAGATGGTTTTCAAGGTTGTCAGAGCTTTTTTAGAACTAGGCGTATTCCCGGCTACGTAGAGCTTCAGGATATAGGTTGGCTTCGAGGCACTCATGGGATTTCAAGGATGGGTTGTGTTCCATAAGAATAGTTTTAAGAGGTTTGTGTTTTAAGGTTAGCGATCGCGCGGAATGGAGCGCCGGTACATTTCACACAGATGAGCAATCACATCGATCAGCGTTAGACGATAGTCAGCTAGCACCTCATCGCTACGACCTTCTAACTTTAACTGCTTAGAAAAGTCATCGATTAGCTCCATGTGTATTTCTACAATTTTGGGCACAGACATATCTGCAAAGAAAGCAACATTGACAAAATCATCAATTTTCTGATTGATCGATTCGTCATCAGCAAAGTAATTCAAAATGATCCGTCGATAGTCCTGACGCAGCTGGTCGATAAATTCTTCACGCTCGCGCGTGTCCATATTGCGTAAAAAATTTTGCTGATTGCGCTTGTAATACACCCCCACGTAACCCAACCTTTCCTTTAGTTTTTCGGTTAAACGCTGCTGCTGCAAACTCAGCAGAAATAACCGCTTATCGCCGTCACGCTCAGCTTCTAAGCCAGCTCCTATCTGCTGCAACTCATCTGCATTCACGTCAGTGGGTAGCTGTAAATAGGAATCGACCGCCTGGTAAATTGCATCATCCATAGCGCCCAGGTTGCGAATATTAGAAGCCACCACAGCATTGTGATAAGTACGCTGGCCTTGTAAAGAGGTTACGCCATCAGGCAATTCATTGCTGGCTGGGGACTGCGATCCCGCACCATATAACGCTAGGGTCGGCAGCAAAATATCATAGTCCCTTAGATGTCTTAGCACTTGGAAAGAATCTTCAGCAGCTTGAACAATTAAGCAGTCAACGCGGTGGCGATTGCTCACAACCCATTCTTCAAACTCAGAAGGAGACTGACTCCAACTCACCACAAAGCGTCTCTGGGAGAGCAGCTGTTGCAAAGGCTCAGCCAGGGATGAGGTCGGGACGAAAACACCAAGAAGAAAGTGTGCAGGCAAAAGGTTTTGTATGTATAGCGCTAATCAACAATTGATAAGGCAGTGAATGTTTCTTAAGATTTTCTTAAGGATGTATAGCCTAGCATTCAATAAGTACTAGCCGACCCGTACCTTGCGTCTGGGCTGTACCAAGTTAAGTTTATTAATTTTTCTCAGCTTATGGAAACATTTCTTATTGTAGCTTTCAATCAGCTATCAAAAGTCATTGGCTTGCTTGAGTCAGCGGCGAGAGTGAAGTGCCGTTCATTGTTGGCAGCAGCAGGCCTACTGCTGTGGCTGGCGATCGCATCTCCCACAATTGCCCTGCCCTTGCTCGAGCATCCTGTGACTACACCGCCGGAAACTACGCCGCTAGAAACTACGCTGTCACCGAAACCCTCTGGCGCGTCTCTGTTCACAGAGAACTGTGCCGCCTGCCATGCCAATGGCGGCAACATCATCCGGCGAGGTAAAAACCTAAAGCAAAGGGCAATGGTACGCAACGGCTATGGAGAGGTGAGTGCGATCGCCTCGATAGTCACTCACGGCAAAGGCATAATGCCAGCGTATGCAGAGAGGCTGAGTGGTGAGGAGATTCGTGCGATCGCGCAATACGTCCACGAGC
This sequence comes from uncultured cyanobacterium, assembly GCA_963793495.1. GTDB lineage: Bacteria > Cyanobacteriota > Cyanobacteriia > Phormidesmidales > Phormidesmidaceae > Phormidesmis. The sequence goes on along the minus strand of CAWCAI010000012.1, from coordinate 20,950 downwards.
AGTCAGAAGCAGGCTGGTAACTTCGGCTACGCTCAGCCACCTTTGCTATATTCCCGCTGGCCGAGCGTAGTCGAGGTCACGCGCTAAAGTACTTCGCCGCCTCGTGATACGCCACGATTGCCGTCGTCGATTGCTCCGGATATAGCTGCTCGCTCTCATCCATGTGCATACCAATCCGCTCCACCTCTAGCAGACCTAGCTGCTTTGGCTGATCCTGCATATTCGGACAGGCCGGATAGCCAAAGCTATAGCGAGACCCCTGATAGCGCTGCGCCAAGACATTCCGAATGCCTTCCGGCTCCTGCTCTGCGTAGCCCAGCTCAAGTCGAATTCTCTGATGCGCCCACTCTGCTAGCGCCTCCGCCATCTGCACCGCCAGACCGTGATAGTAGAGATAGTTGGTATAGTCATCCGCCGCAAACAGCTTACCGGCAAACTCGGTCGCAATATTGCCCATTGTCACCGCCTGCATCGGGAACACATCGTACTCTCCTGGCTTCGCCTGATCTTTTGGCAAAAAGAAATCCGCAATACACAGCCGTCGCATCGACCGCTGACGGGGAAACTCAAATGAAGTTACCGGTTCGCTAGGTTCTCCCTTTTGCGCTGCCTGCCAATCATAGATATAGAGCGTATTTCCCTCGGCTAGACAGGGGAAATAGCCATACATTAGCTTCGGCTCTAGCAGCTTCTCTTCTACAATTCGCTGCTTCCATTCGGTCAAAATCGGCTCTACTTTCTCTGCTAAGAAAGCATTGTATTCCTCACGGGATTGATCTTTCGGCTTGCGAAATTGCCACTGCCCAGCGACTAGCGCCTGCATATCCAAATAGTCAAACAGATCTTCGAGCGGAATATCTTCTGGGCCGAGCTGTTTTGGTCCCCAAAAGGGCGGCTGAGGTCGAGCAATCTCGGTAGTCACATCGTCAGAGCGGCGCGTGTCAATCACTACCGGCAGATCGGATTCTGGTTCAGCGATCGCGTGGTTGATAGCGACTTTCTTCTCTACTTGACCCATCGGATGACTATTCGCAAAGCCTTTCAGGTTATCCCACTGGTTGTCCTTCTTAGCAGGCATCAGCGCGTCCATAAAATGCAAATCTGCAAACGCATCTTTGCCATAGATCACCTGACCGTTGTAAGTGTTCTGACAGTCCTCATTCACAAACTTTGGCGTCAGCGCCGCGCCGCCCAGGATCACCGGAACGTCGATTCCATGCTCATTGAAAGTTTTTAGATTTTCTTTCATAAACGCGGTCGATTTCACCAACAGACCGCTCATCGCAATACAGTCGGCCTGATGCTCTTGGTAGGCCGTAATGATGTTGTCCACTGGCTGCTTAATGCCGATATTCACCACCCGATAGCCGTTATTAGACAAAATAATGTCTACCAGGTTCTTGCCAATATCATGCACATCGCCCTTCACCGTCGCGATTACTACGGTGCCCTTGCCACCTGTATCAGCGTCTTCCTTATCCATGAATGGCTCTAGATAGGCCACTGCCGACTTCATTGTCTGCGCCGACTGTAGTACGAATGGCAATTGCATCTGCCCTGATCCAAACAGCTCCCCGACCACCTTCATGCCATCAAGCAAAAAGGTATTGACAATCTCTAGCGGTGGATACTGCTCCAAGGCTTTCGCTAGCTGATCTTCTAAACCGATGCGCTCACCGTCGATGATGTGACGCTTCAGCCGCTCTTCTAGGGGCAGATCTTCATCCAGCGTGGTTCTGAGCTGCTTAGAACTCTTACCGGTAAAGGCAGTTGTCAGTACGCCTAAGGGATCATAGGTGCAGACATCGCCGTCAAACTCACGCCGGTCATAAATCAAGTCCAGGCAAGTCTTTTGATGCTCAGGCTCGATCTTCGCTGTCGGTAGAATCTTGCTGGCGCTGACAATGGCCCCATCCATTCCCGCTTTGCTAGCTTCAGTCAGAAACATAGAGTTCAGCACAACTCTAGCCGCTGGGTTCAGGCCAAATGAAGCATTGGAAACGCCCAGCATAATGTGACAGCCGGGTAAATTCTCGCGAATCATCCGAATGGCAGCGATGGTTTCTCTTGCGTTGACTCGGTCTTCTTCTATGCCGGTCGAGATCGGTAGCACTAGGGTATCGAAGAACAGTTCGTAGGGGGGAAAGCCGTATTCCACTGCATCTCGGTAGGCTCGCTGTGCGATCGCAAACTTTTTCTGCGCCGTCCGCGCCATTCCCTCTTCGTCAATACAGCCAATCACCACGCCCGCACCGTAGCGCTTCGCTAGCTCTAGCACCTTGAAGAATCGCTCATCGCCGTCTTCGTAGTTAGTCGAGTTCAAGATGCACTTACCGCCTGCTACCTTCAGACCCGCTTCCATCTTTTCCCACTCCGTCGAGTCCAGCATCAGCGGCAGCGTCGCATTCGTCACCAGCCGAGACACCAGCTCTCGCATATCGCGCTCGCCATCACGACCCACATAGTCCACGTTCACATCTAGAACGTGAGCGCCCTCTTTAATCTGAGACTTTGCTAGCGCTACTAACCCATCCCAATCTTCGGCGTTGAGCAGGTCTCGGCATTTTTTCGAGCCGCTCGCATTCAGCCGCTCACCCACAATCAAGAATGAATTGTCTTGTTCGTAGGGCTGAGGGCTGTAGATAGAAGCCGCAGCGGGCATATAAGGTAGCTCGCCATAAGGTGGTAGCTCGCCCCGTTCGCCGATTGGTCGGGGTTTGGGCGTCAAATCTTTTGAGAGATCGGCTAGCTGCTCGATATGGTCAGGCCGCGTACCACAGCAGCCGCCAATAATCTGCACGCCTAGATCTTCGACAAAATGCATCAGCGCCATTCGCAGCTCCATCGGCGTCAGGCGATAGTGCGCCTGACCGCCCACGTTTTCGGGTAGGCCCGCATTCGGCACGCAGGAAATAATAAAAGGCGAATTTTCCGACAGATATTTAATGTGCTCCTTCATTTCTGCCGGACCCGTCGCACAGTTCAGGCCGAGAATGTCAATGCCAAACGGCTCTAGAATCGTCAGCGCCGCCCCAATCTCTGAGCCAACGAGCATGGTTCCCTGCTGCTCTACGGTGACCGAGACCATCAGCGGCAGGCGATCGCCCTTCTTCTCAAAAACTTCTTCAATCGCAATCAGAGCCGCCTTGATCTGCAAAACGTCCTGACACGTCTCCACCAGCATCAGATCGACACCGCCATCATAGAGACCTTCTACCTGTTCGATGTAGGCATTCTTCAGCGTGTCAAAGTCTACATGACCTAGCGTTGGCAGCTTTGTCCCTGGACCAATCGAGCCCGCAACGAAGCGAGGTTTTTCAGGCGTAGAGTAGTCATCTGCGGCTTTACGAGCCAGTTCAGCGGCCTTTTTGTTCAATTCGTAGGCTTTGTCGGCCAAATCGTATTCAACTAGGACCAGCGCAGTGCCGCCAAACGTATCAGTTTCGATCACGTCAGCCCCCACTTCCAAAAAGCCGCGATGCACTTTCTCTACCGCGTCAGGCTTCGTCTCCACCAGATATTCATTACAGCCTTCATACTCGGGGCCACCAAAGTCTGCCGCCGTCAACTCCTGCATTTGCAGTGACGTTCCCATCGCGCCGTCGAACACCAGTACAGGGCGCTCAGGACTTCTTAGACGGTCTAGAAACAGACTTTTCATAGGGACACTTGCTGTAGGAACTAGTATGTGGTGATAAACCAATATAAAGCTTCTATTATTATTACTAAAAATCTCTAAGCGTTGAACCTGGCGCTATGAGTGCGATCGCAACCCAAATATCAACTTTTCTCATGAGCGTTTCTACCCAACTTCTGGCTATGGACATTTCCACTGCTCATTCCACCGTCCTAAATCCTGGCATGCTGCGCGGCGTTCACCACATCGCCCTCAACGTCAAGGATATGCAGGCCTCCTGCCACTTCTATGGCAACATCCTCGGACTACACAAATTAGTCGGAGACGAAGTGCCCAAAACGCTGGTCAAACTCGTTGCCGAGGGCAAAGTCACCAACTTCAAAACGCCAGACGGCACGATTCTCGATCTCTTCTGGGAACCCGACTATACGCCCGCCGATCCCGATCCGTCCAAAGGCTTCACTCGCGCCGATCATCTCGCCTTTGACATCGCGCCCGACCAGATAGAAAGCGCCATGAATCTGCTTACTGAAGCCCAAATTGAGTTCAAAGGCCCCATCATCCGACCAACCGGCAAAGGCATCTACTTCTACGACCCAGACGGGTTCACAATTGAAGTCCGCTGCGATCCAAGTGATGAAAGATGAATGGTTCACATAGACCAACACAACACACCATTAGTTGATGCGCTGCTACACTGCGCCACCCGTCAGAATGCAGCTTTCTACACGCCTGGGCACAAGCGCGGACAGGGAATCACCGATAGGCACAGGCGGCTATTCGGAGACAAGGCTTTCCGCGCCGATCTTCCCGAACTTCCTGAGCTAGACAATCTTTCTGCCCCCGAAGGCATCATCCTACAGGCTCAAGAACTGGCGGCGGCTGCCTTCGGCGCGGAACAAACCTGGTTTCTAGCTAATGGCTCAACCTGCGGCATCGAAGCGGCCATTCTTGCTACCTGTGGGCCTGGGGATAAGCTGATCTTGCCGCGTAACGTTCACAGCTCTGCCATTTCTGGACTGATCTTGTCTGGTGCAGTGCCGATTTATGTTCAGCCGTCCTACAGCACTCAGTGGGATATGCCGCTTGAGGTCTCACCTAGCACTATCAAAGCAGCATTAGCCGAGCATCCTGACGCCAGGGCAGTTCTGATCGTCTCGCCAACTTATCAGGGGATCTGTTCAGACCTAAGTGCGATCGCCCAACTCACCCGCGCCCACAATATCCCGCTCATCATCGACGAAGCCCACGGTCCCCACTTCGCCTTTCACCCCGACCTGCCAGAGTCCGCCCTATCCGCAGGCGCAGACATCGCCGTCCAATCTGCTCACAAAGTCCTTAGCGCCTTTACGCAAGCCGCGATGCTGCACGTGCAAGGCGTTGGCGGAGCCTCTCCCTCGGAGAATCGCATCGACAGAACCCGACTCTCGCAATCCCTACAGATCACTCAGTCCACCAGCCCCAGCTATCTGCTTCTCGGCTCTTTAGACGCCGCCCGATATCAGATGGCAACAGCAGGAAAAGAGCTGATGTCAAAGACACTAGAGATGTCAAACCGCGCATATCGAGAAATCGAAAAGCTGTCTAGGTTAAACATTTGCAAGTCAGACGACCCCACCCGCCTAAGCGTAGACGTTTCTCCACTAGGCATCACCGGCTTCGACGCCGATGAAATCCTCCACACAAAATACAGCGTCACCTGCGAACTGCCTGCCCTACGCACCCTCACCTTCATCATCTCCCTCGGCAACACCGCTGAAGATATCAATCGACTCATTCAGGGATTCACAGACCTATCTAGCCAATACTCCAGCAACCATCATTCTCAGCAGTACCCTCTCACCACCCACACCCCCACGCCCCCACGTCCCCACGCCCCCACCCTCTCCCCTCGTCAAACCTTCTTCGCACCCAAACAGCCCCTCCCCCTCCAAAACGCCATCGGCAAAACCTGCGCTGAAACTATCACCCCCTACCCTCCCGGCATTCCCTTACTCCTCCCTGGCGAAACGATTACCGAAAGCGCGATCGCCCAGCTTCAAACCCTCAAAGACGCAGGCAGCTCAATCACCGGCAACACCGACCCTACCCTCCAAACCATCCTCACGGTCAAGCCTTAAACTTACTCCTCATTCCCCCCATTCCTCCATTCCCTACCTGCTACTATTCACCTAACCCCGTCCCCTAGCCACCCATGTCCCGCCTCTGGCCCTACGCCACCCCCGGCATCCCCGATCAGCTATTCCAGCAGCTTCCCGGCATTCCCTTGACAAAGCGAGAAGTCCGCTTGCTTGTCATTGGCTATCTACGACTCAAGCCAGATGCTCACCTTTGGGACATCGGTGCGGGCACAGGCACCATCGCTATTGAAGCCGCTCTCCTCTGCCCAAACGGGAAAATCACTGCCGTCGAACGAGACATAGAAGTCGTTGGGCTGATTAAAACGAACTGCGATCTTTTCTCTATCACCAACATAGAAGTCGTCTCTGGCAGCGCACCCAAATGCCTCAACCACATCAAAGGTCAGCCTAGCTGCATCCTGATCGAAGGCGCACCGCTCCAAACCACCCTCGAAGCCGCCTGGCAAAAACTCATCCTCAATGGCCGCATCGTCGTCACTGCCAATAATCTAGAAACTCTCTACACCGCCTCTGAGACCTTTGCAAAACTCCAGGTCCGCAACATCGAAGTTGCCCAGCCAGCCGTCAATCGCCTAGAGGCCAGAGGCAATCGGCAGGTCTTCGCTGCTCTTGATCCCATCTTCATCATCAGCGGCGACAAACTCGAATAAAGAGGAACGCCCAACAATCAAGCTAGACTTTACTATATTGATCAATCTCTATTGATTGATACATCTCTCGTTTCGCAACCGCGCGCCCGTGAGACTGCCGTTCATCTGAGTTAACACGTCTATGCCGTGGGTTCGCATTGCCAGTGGAATTGTCGCGATCGCGATCGCCCTCACTCTCATTGTATTGGGCGGGTGGTACTTCACCTTAGGATTTAGCGTCATCGTCTACCTAGGTCAGCTAGAAGTCTTTGGCCTAGTCCGTGCCAAAGGCATCAATCCAGCCGCCAAAACCACTCTCGTCGTCAGTCAAGTTCTGCTAGTCAGTGCCCATATCGCACCGCCCGTTGCCGATGCGACTCTGGCGCTCGCAGGCACCTGTATCTGCTTCTATCTCCTCTTCCAGCCAAAGTTTGCCACCATTGCCGACGTCGCGGCCTCCATTCTGGCTCTCTTCTACGGCGGCTATCTTCCGACCTACTGGATTCGTCTGCGTGATCTAGGGACAGAAGTCACTAATCTTCCTCTCGGCGGCTACTTCCCCGAGACCTTCAGCTGGGACAGCTTCCCCGCCGGGCTCACGATCACATTCATCGCCTTTGCTTGCATCTGGGGGGCAGATATCGGAGCCTACGCCTTTGGCCGCGCCTTTGGCCGTACCCCTCTTTCTGATATCAGCCCAAAAAAGACTGTAGAGGGTGCCATCTTCGGCATCGGCGCTAGCATCAGTATCGGTATCATCGGAGCCTGGTCTCTTAGCTGGTCCATATGGTGGCTCACGGGCGCAGCCCTCGGCACTATCATCGGCATTTCCAGCCTGCTCGGCGATCTCACAGAATCCCTGATGAAACGAGACGCTGGCGTCAAAGATTCAGGCACGTTAATTCCTGGACATGGCGGCATTCTCGATCGCACCGATAGCTATGTCTTTACCGCGCCTCTAGTTTATTATCTGGTCGTTTATCTTTTACCACTGCTCGACCGATACTAAAAATCGGCCGATAGCGCTCTAAAAAAGATCAGGGCCTGACCGTCAGCTGCCCTTCGCAGGTCAGCTGAGTTGACTGCAAATCTAGGCAACTCAGCTGTGTATCTTCTCCCAAGTCCCAGCGGAAGTCAGACAGCGCTTCAATGGGCTCTCCCCGACTGATATCAGCTAGCATCGTCGTAGTCTCCAACCAGCAAGGCGATGTTAGCTGAAGATAGCTGCCGGAAACGGCAGACAGCGCTGTGCCAAGAATAATTGGTAGCTCGTCGGTTTGCCCCTGACTCTTTGGATAAAAACTCAACGCCAAACAGCCATCACCCAATTCTATTTGAGGGCTGTGTAGTTCAGTATCCGGCTGAAGCGATCGCACTCCATATCGCGCTGCTACCGACTCAGCAAAGTCTGGCAGCCGAACCAGCGATCGCCAAAAATCAACCAGACCCTCAGCTAGCAAAGGCGAGGACATCGAAGCCGCGACATCCGTACTGTTCAAGATCACTCGTCCCCTCACTGGAAACCGTTTGACTAGTCGCAGTGGCTTTCCCCGCACCACCTGCCCCAAGTTAATCCGAATATCTTCAGCGCCAAGCTTCACTTGAGACAGCTGCAATCCCCTATAGGTAACGTTCTCAGCAGACACAAAGACTCCAGGAATATAGCCAGAAATCAGCTGGCGATCGCGCCCCTCCAGCTCAATTACTAGCAAGTCCACCTGATCTACTTGAGTCTGCAACCACAGCCGCACCGCCCCCGGCAAGACTCGCCCAATAATCTGACCTCGTCGCCTTTCCTTCTCAACGGACTCAACCACGATCTCACACAAACTCAACACGCCCATTATCACCCTCCAAATAGCATGGGTCGGCACAAGCTCGGTGAGTCTATTAAATTCTAGACAGAAGACAGCGCTGCTTCTTTTGTCAGAAAATCATGACTTTTTGATCCCAATCGATCCCAAAATATAGGGATCACAGCGTTTTTTGTGGAATTGCTATCACACAGGATGATCCCCGGGGCCGTGTTTGTTCTATTATTAAGATATCGACACAAAAGGTGATCCCAATTCGTAACCTTTTGGGATCGACTTTTCAATAAAAATCGAGGAATAACATGATCATGTCAACACAAGTGCCTAATATTCCACTTGAAGAAATGACTCTGCGTCAGCTGCGCAGAGTAGCTAGCGAATACGAAGTCTCTAGATACAGTCGAATGCGCAAGGTCGAGCTTGTCGCCGCCATTCAGCAGAAGCAGGCCGAAGCAGGGGTTCACAGCGCTCCCACAGTTGCGCCAGTCACGGGTCAAGTGGCTGCTGAGGCTGCCAAATTCACCAATAATGCCAAGGCTGTTAGCAACACATCTACTGCTGTAGCGACTCGCAGCCTGAGCATGGAGCATTTGGCCAGCGTGGACGAGGGCCTTAGCGATCTTCCCGACGGCTATGGTGAAAGCCGCATCGTTTTACTCCCCCGCGATCCTCAGTGGGCGTACGCTTACTGGGATATTCCCAACGAGCATAAGCAAGAACTTCGCAACCAAGGTGGTAGCCGCCTTGCCCTCCGCTTCTACGATGTCACAGATATAGACATCAATACTCAGACTCCCCACAGCCTTCAGCAGTATGAGTGCGGTGAAGTTGCCCGCGAGTGGTATTTGCCAATTCCAGTTAGCGATCGCGACTACTCTATCGAAGTTGGTTACATCTGCGACGATGGTCGCTGGCTAATGCTCTCTCGCTCAGCCGCAGTCCGCATTCCCCCTGTCTATCCCTCCGATTGGATCGAAGATAAATTCGTCACCGTTAGCTGGGACCAGGAGCTTCGTGATCACAACGTTGCCAAACTGGTTTCCCCCAGTCAGAAGGCAGCCACCGCTGCTAGCAAAGCAGGTGGTGGCTACCAAACAGGCGAAAATCCCCTGTACGACAATATCTTTGCGAAAGCTCAGTCCGCAGAAGCGATGCGCCTAGCGGGTTCACTCTTCGGCTCCATGCACCAGGTTCCAGAGCAGTCAGTCAGCTCATACGTCTTTCCATCAGGCGCTGGACTTTGGGCACTCCCTACTGCTTCTGGAGTCAACATGTCCGGCGCAGGTATGTTCTCCTCCGCACCTCCTACAAAGTCTCGCAAGTTCTGGTTAATCGCAGACGCAGAACTAATCGTCTACGGCGCGACTGAGCCCGACGCTACCGTTACCATCGACGGCAAAGAGATCGAGCTAGAGCCAGACGGCACTTTCCGCTTTCACGTGTCCTTCCAAGACGGCATGATCCGCTACCCCATCGTGGCAATTGCCAAAGATGGTGAGCAGTCTCGATCCATTCACATGGACTTCGAGAGAAAGACACTTTCGCGAAACACCAACACCAAAGCAGAAGCGGTAGAAGAGTGGTTCGCATAGGTCACGCAGCTTAGAAACGACTCAGACAAAACAAGAAATAGACCAAAAACAGAAAGGGTGAAGTCAGCATTTTGACTTCACCTTTTTCATTGACGTCTTTCATTGACGTCTATCTATTGTGTCCTCTCAAAAGCCATCGGTGCCAGACATCTAGCAGCCTCTGCCACTGACCTTCAGCCCAAGTTAAAATGCGATCAATCCATTTCAACACCGCTTCTAGAGGATGTTCAACGTACTCAAAGGCAACCACCTTCGCATCTAAACATCTGTCAGCCGCAGCCTCCAAATCAACTTCTAAAACAGACACAGAGCGCAGAGCATCTCCCACCTTGCCCCGAGGTAGCGGCATAGCATTCGCCTGATTCGATCTCAGTCGCTTTGATAGCCACCTGTTTGGCAGTGCTGTCGCTGTAGTCTCTGGCAGAGCAGTGAAGGCGCTCTGTAGTTTCTTAGCGTTCCGTCGGTTTAAGTTGGCGATCGCATGCAGTACGGCCACCCAAAAAGAACGTATTGGCCAAACTAAACTGCCCTGCGCTTTATTAGAAGATATCTCACCAGACTGAATGCTATCGGAATGAGCAATATTAGACTGAGAAGCGGAAGGCGCGATCACCCTCTCATCGCTTTTCTCAGCATCGATAGGCACTACCCAACCCACCACTGTCCGCACGGTGCTCATCGCCTTCGAGAAAGGCTCCAGCAACCGACGATTCATCACAGACTGTCTCAACTTTCGTCCCACCGATTGAGACATTCGAACCGCAGCATACACTGGAGTCATCGCCAGCACCGACCCCACCTCCACTCCTAGAGCCACAGTCGATCGCGTAATCATCACAGCCCGACGATGCCGGTCGACGCCTGCCCGATACTGCCCCACCAAAAACCGTAATATATTGCTTTGATACGGGCTAGACATCGTTCACACGCCCACTTCTTCACTCCAAAGTTTAACGGAAGTTATGGCTTCAGATCTCATCCCCTCATTCCCAGCCAGCCTACAAACCAGCCTCGATCGCCTACGCCAGCTCAACACCCAAAATATCCAAACCCAGTGGCAGCAGCACACTGAGCTCCCTGACAGCAGCCTCACCTTACAGACTCTTCTCGCCACAGACATTACCAAAAACTGGCCGATAGCCCCCCTCAACGGTCGTCAACACGTGGCTTGGAGCAAAGGGCTCAACGTCGTCTGGCTCTGTCAAAAAGTTGAAGTCCCCACCCAGCTCAAAGGATATCCACTCACTGGATTAACCCTGAGACTCTCACTGACATGGTGGGCACAAGATGCACAAATCTACGTTGATGAAACCCTTGTACAGTCAGGTGATCTATTTGAATGCTTCACCCGCCTCTGCCTCACCGACAGCGCTCAACCCGGCCAAACCTTTCAAATTGCCATTCGATTAGTCAGCCCCGGTCACGACGACGGGGCGCTAGTGCGATCGCACCTCACCTACGAACTTCCCCCCCATCACCCCACTCCCGAACCCAGCTTCATTGCCGACGAACTCACCGTCCTCGCCACCTTAGAACCCGATAGCCAATCGGAAATTGAGAATGCGATCGCCCACCTTCCCTGGCAAACCCTCCTTCCCCCCTCCCCCATTCCCCATTCCCCGTCCCCCGAAAACGCCCTCACTCTCTGGGACAACCTTTCCGAGCAGATCCCCATCCCTGCCACCATCCACCCATTCCAACAGTCTCTTAGCAAACTCCGCCGAGCGCTGAAGCACTACAGCCCACAGCTAAAAGCTAGACAAATCCAATGCGTCGGTCACGCTCACCTCGACATGGCCTGGCTCTGGCCCATCGCCGACACCTGGAACGCCGCCGAACGCACCTTTCGCTCCATCCTCAACCTGCAAAAAGACTTTCCTGAACTTACCTACACCCACTCCAGCCCAGCCCTCTTCGAATGGTTAGAACATAACCGCCCCGAACTTTTTACGCAGATCCAAGACAAAGTCAAAGCAGGCACTTGGAGCATAGACGCCGGACTCTGGATAGAACCCGAGCTCAATATTATTAGTGGAGAATCGATCGTTCGCCAAATCCTCTACGGCCAGCGCTACTGCCAAGAAAAGTTCGGCCAGATCAGCAAAATTGCCTGGCTTCCCGACTCCTTTGGCTTCTGCTGGCAGCTCCCCCAACTTCTCACCCAAGGCGGCATCGAAACCTTCGCCACTCTCAAACTCTCCTGGAACGACACCACCGACTTTCCACATCAGCTCTTTTGGTGGCAATCCCCCGACGGCAGCCACATCCTCAGCCTCATGCTCCCCCCCATCGGCTCAGACATCGAACCCATCAAAATGTCCACCTATGCCAAAAACTGGGAAACCGATACTGGCATTCCCAGCACCCTCTGGCTTCCCGGACTCGGCGATCACGGCGGTGGTCCCACCCGAGACATGCTAGAAAAAGCCCAGCGCTGGGAGAAATCGCCTTTTTTCCCAACGCTAAACTTCACCACCCCAAACAGCTATATAAAGTCACTCCCCCACTCCCCCACTTCCCCACTCCCCCACTCCCTCCCCACCTGGAACAACGAACTCTACCTCGAACTCCATCGCGGCTGTTACACCACCCACGCCGACCAAAAACGCTACAACCGCCAAAGCGAAGATCTCCTCTATCAGGCAGAAGTCCTCGCAACAATCGCACAGCTCACAGCCGGTCACCCCTATCCAAAAGCCGACATAGAAACGGCATGGAAATCCTTACTCTTTAACCAATTCCATGACATCCTGCCAGGTACTTCCATCCCCGAAGTCTTTGTAGAAGCAAACAAAGGTTGGGAGCTGGTCCAACAGATAGGTCAAAAAGTACTAGACGAAAGTTTGAAGGCGATCGCCAGCACCATCCAGCTTCCTGATCCACCTCATCCGAACGCCAAACCTATCATTATCTTCAACCCGCTGACCTGGCCACGAAATACCGTAATCACCTTCGATCTATCAACAATTGATCCAAAGAAACAATCCATAGACTGGATTGTCTACAACCAAGACCAACAAATCATTCCAAGCCAAAATGCTCTTGAACCGTCGAATGAACAAGCGCCCTATCAGATTTTCTTCTTAGCCTCAGATATTCCTGCACTAGGCTATCAATGCTACTGGATTCAACCGAGCGCAGCTCCAATTGACTCTCCCATACTAACCACATACATTCTCGAAAATCAGTTTCTCAAAGCTTCCATCAACCCGTTAACTGGACAGATAGCTAGCCTAATAGAGAAAAGAACGCAGACAGAGGCTTTTAGCTCTCCCGGAAACCAGCTGCAACTCTTCAGCGATCGCAGCGGCTACTGGGATGCGTGGAACATAGCACCAGATTATGAGCAAAATCCTCTTCCTGATCCAAAACTGATCTCGGTGCGATGGCATGAAACCGGTCCCGTTCGCCAATGCATCCGCACCGTCCATAAAGCAGAAAAATCTACCATCTGCCAAGACTATATCCTCGACAGCGGCAGCCCCTTTCTAACCATTCAAAGCCATATCCTCTGGCAGGAGACACAGGTTCTACTAAAGGTGAACTTTCCAGTTGCAACACCGTCTGATGTGGCTACTTATGAAATGCCTTTTGGTGCGATCACTCGAACCACTAACCCCCAAACCGCAGCCGAGAA
>CAWCAI010000012.1:0-2500 GCA_963793495.1 uncultured cyanobacterium | reverse complement strand
ATAACCTAGTAGGTCTCCCTCTAAGGAGGTGATCCAGCCACACCTTCCGGTACGGCTACCTTGTTACGACTTCACCCCAGTCATCAGCCCTGCCTTCGGCGTCCCCCTCCGTAAACGGTTGGGGTAACGACTTCGGGCGTGGCCAACTTCCATGGTGTGACGGGCGGTGTGTACAAGGCCCGGGAACGTATTCACCGCAGTATGCTGACCTGCGATTACTAGCGATTCCGCCTTCATGCAGGCGAGTTGCAGCCTGCAATCTGAACTGAGCAACGGTTTATGGGATTAGCTCACTATCGCTAGTTGGCTGCCCTTTGTCCGTTGCATTGTAGTACGTGTGTAGCCCAGGATGTAAGGGGCATGATGACTTGACGTCATCCCCACCTTCCTCCGGTTTGTCACCGGCAGTCTCCTTAAAGTGCCCAACTTAATGATGGCAACTAAGGACGAGGGTTGCGCTCGTTGCGGGACTTAACCCAACATCTCACGACACGAGCTGACGACAGCCATGCACCACCTGTCTCTACGTTCCCGAAGGCACTCACTCCTTTCAAAGTGATTCGTAGGATGTCAATCCCTGGTAAGGTTCTTCGCGTTGCATCGAATTAAACCACATACTCCACCGCTTGTGCGGGCCCCCGTCAATTCCTTTGAGTTTCACACTTGCGTGCGTACTCCCCAGGCGGGACACTTAACGCGTTTGCTTCGATACTGCACGGGTCGATACGCGCAACACCTAGTGTCCATCGTTTACAGCTAGGACTACAGGGGTATCTAATCCCTTTCGCTCCCCTAGCTTTCGTCCATCAGCGTCAGTAATGGCCCAGTAGAGCGCCTTCGCCACTGGTGTTCTTCCTAATATCTACGCATTTCACCGCTACACTAGGAATTCCCTCTACCCCTACCACTCTCTAGTCTAGTAGTTTCCATTGCCCATCCACAGTTGAGCTGTGGGCTTTAACAACGGACTTTCTAAACCGCCTACGGACGCTTTACGCCCAATAATTCCGGATAACGCTTGCATCCTCCGTCTTACCGCGGCTGCTGGCACGGAGTTAGCCGATGCTGATTCCTCAGGTACCGTCAGAACTTCTTCCCTGAGAAAAGAGGTTTACAACCCACAGGCCTTCCTCCCTCACGCGGCGTTGCTCCGTCAGGCTTGCGCCCATTGCGGAAAATTCCCCACTGCTGCCTCCCGTAGGAGTCTGGGCCGTGTCTCAGTCCCAGTGTGGCTGATCGTCCTCTCAGACCAGCTACTGATCGTCGCCTTGGTAAGCCTTTACCCCACCAACTAGCTAATCAGACGCGAGCTCATCTACAGGCTATAAATATTTCACCTCTCGGCATATCCGGTTTTAGCAGCCATTTCTAACTGTTGTCCCGGTCCTATAGGCAGATCCTCACGCGTTACTCACCCGTCCGCCACTAACACCCGAAAGTGTCCGTTCGACTTGCATGTGTTAAGCACGCCGCCAGCGTTCATCCTGAGCCAGGATCAAACTCTCCATTTTAGGTGAATTACACAGCCCCGAAGGACTACACAACTCAGTTTGTCTTTACTCAAGCTATTTACTAGCTATCCAATTGCATCCGAACAATAGCTATGCTATCCTCGAAGCAATTTATCATTCTTTAACGAGGGTCTCGTTAATTCTAATTCTCTAAATTATTCAACTTTCTAGGTGCTGTCTTCGCTCCGTAGGTCGCTTCCCTCTCAGGTCGCTCCCTTCAGCGCCTAATGAATATAACGCTGTTTAATACGCAGTGTCAACCGGTTCTTGAGAAAATATCCGAAAAAGGCTGGAAACACCTCCTAGATAGGGTTTTGGCTCTTTTACTTACTCGGGCCTGGTCGTCTATTCGTTGATGTTGGCTACTCATTGGGAAGTTTTTCAATTCTACAAACGTCGGTAGTCCTCGACACATAAAGGATCTAGCCGATTTGGATTTATGCTCAGGTAAGTTTTCTTTTGATTTTGGATGAATGAGATGCTGCCGAGCTGGATAGTTTTGGATGAATTGCTAATGACTTGGCTGAAGGAGGATATTGGGCGGGGAGATAAAACGACTGATGGGCTAGCCAAGCTAGCACAGGTAGATGGTCAGGCTTACTGGGTGGCAAAAGAAGAAGGGGTGATTGCAGGACTGCCGGTTGCAGAGCGGATTTTCTCCTTATTGGATCGAGATGTAAGGTTTCAAGCTGAAATCGCTGAAGGCGATCGCGTTGCAAAAGGCACCATCATCGCCAGTATCACCTGCAAACTCTCCACCCTTCTGACTGGAGAACGTGTGGCGCTTAACTTGGTGATGAGCCTAAGCGGAATTGCCACGATAACCAGGCAATATACAGATGCCATCTCAGATCTGCCGACGCAGCTAGCTGATACTAGGAAAACGACACCGGGGATGAGACTACTTGAGAAGTACGCAACTTCTGTAGGCGGAGCTCGAAATCATCGGATGGGGCTAGATGATGCGGTGATGATTAAGGACAATCACA
>CAWCAI010000011.1:0-432904 GCA_963793495.1 uncultured cyanobacterium | reverse complement strand
AAGCCGCCTCGACTTCCGAAGCGGACTCTGGGCAGCTTGGAGCCTGCGAGCGGATGCAAGCGGCCACGCGGTCGATCTGTTCCAGGACCGCACTGGGGCAACGGTTGTCGAGTGCCTTGGGCACGCACACCTCGGCGGCGACGATCCCCCACGGGGTTGGAACTTCCAGGGTGCGCACACTCGAACGGTCGACCGACGGCGCGGATCGTTGCGCCGAAAACACGCAGGGTCGACGATCCTACGGTCGGACGCGCGAGCAAGCGGAGCCAAACGACCACGGGGTGCGATGGGCGCGCAGGGGAGACCTCGCCGGATTTTCGCGGCCCTCACGCGTCGGTTTTTTTATGCGCGAGCCACGGCACCTGTTCGTCCAAACAGCCCTGCAAAGGGCCCAGACACCCAATATGGGGCTGGCGAGATCGACGCACCACCACATGTTGACGTGCGAAAAGGAGTGTGCATCCCAGGTCAACGGACCTTATGCTTGAGCATAAGGGCGTGATACTAAGCGGCCTCTACTCGTCGCGACTGGGGAGGCGGGACTTGATCCGCGCCCACCAGGGTACAGACAGGGACAAATGAACACCGCATCATCATGCATCGAGCGAGCTTTTTGCCCGCCTCTGGAGCTGCTTAGAGCTGCTCCGGCTGCTGAAGAAGGCGGCCCTCAAGGACCCTGGCGGGCCCTCGGGGATCACTTCGACAAAGCGCTCGCGTGTGACAGCTACCCAGCTTTCGAGAGCTACTTCCGCTGTTTCGGCGGGGAGCTGATCGAGCTTCTTTGCTCGCTCGAGGACTTGCACGACGATCCCGTCGAGGCGGAGCAAAAGAAAGATCCTGGTGAGATGCTCATCGCAGCACTCCGCGAAGCCGGGGTCACGGAGACTCGCGTGCGCCTCGTGGAGCAGGCGAACATGCTCACCGAAGAGGCGAACATCATGCTGGACGAGGACTTCGTTGAAGTCCCAAAAAACCTCCAGCAGCGAATTGGGTGGCGCATACACGCCGCGCAACGACGCATGTGGCTTCACTGCTTCGCTAGGTGCTGCCTTTGGCGCGCGTTGGAAAACGGACTAGCGCCAGACTCTCTGGGGATAAGGCACGCCGTTACGCTTGCGAGAGACGAGGGACGTGGAGCCTACGGGCAACTCGCAGCGGCCTCCGCAGAACTTGAGGAAGCGGAGAGCGCGGCATAGGCATAGAAGAGTTGTACAGCTCGCGTGATGGCGCGCGGGCCGTGCCTCTCAAGCCGTCATCTGAGGCAAGGAGCGCCCCGTGGGATCCAAAAAAATCGCGAAGTACAAGCCTGGGTCCATCTTCTGGGCGGAGTCTGAAGGTGTCGGGCAGGAGGAGCAGCTGCGTCACCCGTGGATCGTGATCTCGCGTCCAAGCGTGGAGACGGAGTGTGATCTCGTCGTTGCCGTGCCGATGACATCGAATCCGATTAGCCACAACGAGTTCACGATCGGCGTCTACCCGTCGGATGTCGAGCGCCTCACCGGCGGTGTCGAGCCCGGGCTGAAGGAGGGCGAGGATGGGACGGTGAAGTGCCACAAGGTCAGGCACTGGTCGGTGGAGCGAATGGGCGAAGTGATCGGGCGAGTCCACCTCGCCAAACTCCAGGAGATACGACGCATCGTCGCTGACGTATTCGCATTGCCTTCGCGGAAGAGGAAGTAATGTTGGGTGGGTTCGGGATGATCGCCAGAGCCGGTGGCCCACCGGGCAAGTACGCCTAGGTGCTCCAGCGCCGGTCCATCGGGCAGCCTCGCCTGTATCGTTCCAGCGCCGCGTAGGAGCGACGCCGCATAGGCTCGCCTCCGAGGACGGATCGGCAGTGCTCTGAGATACCTCGGCGGCCGAACTGGCGCGCAAGCCAAGTCGCACTGATCGGGATGCCCTCGATGATCCGCATCGCAGCCTCGTACATCGGCGTGCCCAGCTTCGGCGGCAGCGCTCCGAAAGCTACGCGAGCTCGACGGCGGGCCGGTCGCGGAGCGACGATCACCGGAGCCTGATCGAGCGGTCCGTGCACATCTGAATCGTACCCGGACCCCGCGCCGTGCGCAGCATCGCCGATCACCTGCGACTGCAGACGATTTCCGCAAGAGCGCTGCCGAGGAAGATCCGCCGCGCAGCCTTCTTCATCGGGCACCGCGCGCTGGCCACGAAAAGTCCACGAAGGCCCTCGGTGGCGGTCAGAACCGACGCTCAGCCCCCGGTAGAACCAAAGAGAGACCCTCAAGCCGAGTTGGGATTCGCTTGAGGGTCATAGGCTCGACGCCAGAGGCTACGGAGTCGGTTGGCCTGTAGCCGGTCTAGCCGCGCACCTTCAGCTTGACAACCTGATACCCACATCGTAGAGCGGGAATGCAGCCCCGATTGGGATCGGCGGCGCAAAAAACAGAGGCCAACCATGCACATCTCTCCGGACAAAACGCCCGGAGAAGCCCGTTCTGCACTCGTAGCTCAGCTGGATAGAGCATCTGGCTTCGAACCAGAGGGCCGGAGGTTCGAATCCTTCCGGGTGCACAAGCGGCAGCGCAAGCTGAACCGTTTTCGAGGCGGGGTTGGGATTTCCAACCCCGCTTTTTTTTGAGTTCCCTGCCCCGGGCTATCCCGCTTCAACCGCGTGGGGGTTCATCGCCAGCGCCAGGGCGCGATGCTCCCCGGCCCGCGCCGCGTCGCCGAGGGCCGCGTAGGTCTCGCCCGCAACCGCGTGGAGATCCGCGGTTCGCCACGGCGTGTCGAGGACCCGCGCCAGGACCTGCGCGGCGGCGTCCGCCTGGCCCGCGGCGAGGTAGGCTTGGGCGAGCTTCACCTGCGCCTCGCCTCCAGGGCGCGCCGCTGCATTGGCGCGGGCGATCGCGACCGCCCGCTGCGTGTCGTCCTCGAAGTCGAGCCAGTGGTCGAGCGCGTGGCCATACGCCGCCTCGGGGAACATCGCCAGCCGGGCCTCCCAGCCCTCGCGAGCCCGCGCAAGCCATCGCTGCGCGGCTTCGGTCTCGCCGCGGTCGCGATGGATCCCGGCGAGCGCGTCCATAAACTCCGGGCTGTCCGTGCGTTCGACCAGCTCGACGTAGGCCAGCCGCGCCGCCTCGTCGTGCCCGAGCAGCAGCAAGATCTCGGCGGCGTGCTCCTGCAGCAGCCAGCTCTCGGGTGTGTGCTGCAGGCCCGCGCGGTAGTGCGAGAGCGCGTCTTCGTAACGTCCGCGGTCGAGCGCATACAGGCCCCGCACCAGGCTGACCCAGGCGGACATGCTGGGCGCCTCCGCGACCGACGACGCCTCCTGCAGCAGCGCCTCGGCGTCCTCGAAGTCCCCGGTCTTCCACGCCCACTGGGCCGAGGCCACGAGCGCCGAGGGATCACGGAGCTCCTTGAGGTTCGCGGCGTAGCCGGACTCGGCCTGCGCGTAGTGGCCCTGGTGAAACGCGATATCCGCCCGCAGTGACCGCGCGATGCGGTTCGTCTCGGGCATCCGCACCGCGTAGCCCTCGACCCGGGCGACGTCGCGCTCGGCCGCCGAGAGCCGATGCATGCTGTACGCGAGGGTGGCCCGCGTCAGGTGCGGACCGAGCCCGTCGGGCGCGCGGCGGAACGCCTGGTCCAGCGCCTCGTCGGCCCGGCGATAGTCGGCCCAATCTCCGGTCATCCGCCCGCGCTGCACGTACAGCTTCGCGAGGATCTCGAGGTTGAGCCAGTCGTCGTCGCGTTGCTGCGCGGCGCGCTGGGTCGCTTCGATCCGCGCGTCGAGGTCCCGCAACGACGCGGACTTGGGGGGGTCGGCCGCGGCCCGACTGGCCGGGCCGTCCGTCGTCGCATGGGCCCTCACGGAGACCTCGGGTTCATCCGAGGGGCCGCGAGGGCCACACAGGGCCGAGACGGAGAATGTGGTGATCATGGCCGTCGCCAGTACAAACCGGATCATGGTAGTCGTCCTTCTTCGCGTGATGAGAGTTGGGTTTAGGGCGTGGCGGGAGGCGCCAGGTACGGGAAATCCGCGAGGAAGTCGACGTCGTTGGCCGGAGGGTTCAGGCCGACGAGCGTCACGGGCGAGCACGCCTCGTCCCCGCACACGCCGCTGGTCAGCTCGAGCAGGATGACGCTGAGCGTCACGTCGATGACCGGATCCGCAAGACCCCGACCGTTGGGGAACCCCGCAGGGGCCGACGGATCGATGCTGAGGGTGTCGGGTACGACCAGCGACACGACGGGGACCCCCGCGGCGACGTTCTGTCCCACGCACGCGGGCAGGTCGAGCCCGTTCACCGACACGGTGTCGGTCATCGAGCACGGGGTCAGCCCCGCGTCGATGAGGTCGTCGTCGAGCGCGTCGTGCAGCCCCGTGAGGTTGGCGATCAGCTCTCCGGCGAAGGTCAGCGCTGCGTCGTCGGACGGGTTGGCGTCGTTGTAGTCGTTCTTCGCGTCGGTGCCGACAAGCGCGGTGGAGACCGCGGGCATCCCCATGCGGTCGACACGATCGTAGGCGGCCGCGTCATCGGAGCGGAAGTCCACCGACCCGCAAACGTCTGCGCCCGAGGGGCCAGTGTGCGGGCAGTGGAACGCCGGATCCGCGGCCGCAGGATCGCCTCCGTGGTAGATGCGGCACCCGATCGTGTTGCCGGCCATGTCCGTCGTCTCGCCCTCGGGCCAGCCGGACCCCGTGCAATACGACACGCACTCGTCATAGTTGGCGTATTGGGCGTTGTCCCCGGTGCAGTTGGTGTCGAGGATGTTGCAGTAGTCGATGCAGGGGCCCATCGCCACGGGGCCCGTGTCTTCGGAGCCTCCCGTCTCGTCAGCTTCCGTCGTCGAGGTGCCGGTCGGGCCGGTGGTGGGGTTCGGGTTTCCGGTCTCGTCCGCGGCTTCGGTCGTCCCCGTGGCTTCGGTGTCCGCACCACCCCCGTCATCGTCAGCACACGCGGCGACCGCGAGGGCCAGCAGGATCGTCACCAGTGGTCTTGAGTGATTTCGTCGCATCGTTCAGTTCCCGATCCGTGAGGTGGTGGTCCAGATGTTGAGGGTGTCGCCGCCGGCGAGGGTGACCGGCAGGGGCACCTCGTAGACGAGCGCCGCCACGTTCTTGCCAGCGAAGAAGTCGCGGTCGTTCACGAAGCGCAGCGAGCCGTCCATGAGGGTCATCTGGAAGCCCTGGAGGTCGAAGAAGAAGGGATCCTCGCGAAGCCCGGAGTAGCAAAGGGTGTCAGCAGTCCTAAGATTAGGCCAACGCCGCCGACAATCATAAAGCCTGCCGACAGAAAACAAAGCGGCAGCGGCGCACCTAATGCCTTTGACCAGGTCTGAAGATTCTTGATCTTTGGCAGCCCGTGCAGGATAAACAAGAATCCAACAAAAGCGCGAAAGACTAATAGCATGTAGCCTTGAGTCCCCTCAATGAACGCTGGATAGAGCGCAGAAAGGACTGTGGTGATCGTATCCAATGGAGTTCTCCTTTTTTGCCAACAGCTTTTGTCAACAGTTCTTCTAACCGCTAGTTTTGTACTAGCAGGACATTATGGCCGTCTGGCCCACGCCATAAGGTCCCACGCTTGAATGGCATTACCTCCGGCAGGTCAATTACTTTGGGGGATACAAACTGCACATGGGCCTCTTCTAGGGCTTCTACCGCTGCGTCAATATCGTCGACTAGCAGCTCGAAATGTACATGCACTAGATCATTAGTCTGCTGGTCGATCGGAAAGGGTTTTGAGCCTGGTGGTGTCAGGTAGTCTAGAAACTCTACGCCCAGACGTCCTTTGGCTGGCGTCAAAGAAGTCACAATCACTTTTGCACTAAAGAGATTGTCCATAGTCTCTTGCTTGATGCCGATATTGGTGAAGCTGCCCTGGTGGGTTAGACCCAAGACATCTCGGTATAGCGCTAGACTAGTCTCGGTGCTGGCGATCGCGATCGCAGAATGATCCATTCCCAAAAACAGTGCTTCCTTCGACTGCCAATGATCTGGTCCTAACCCCGGTGGAAATTGCAGCAGCTCTAGCGGATGACCGTCGGCGTCTCTGAACTTGAACGCTTTGATGTCATTTGGCAGTGTCTGTGGCTCGGGTGAAATCGGCGTAAAAGAGAATTTCTTTAGCCGTTCGTATGCCTTGTCCATATCGCTGACGATAATCGCGAAATGCTGGAACCAGAGATCATTACTTTTGCTATCGGCAGGAATCGGTTTCCCGGTGCCGCTCAAGAACTGCATCAATCGGATAGTTTCTTGACCTAGCTCCAAAGACACGATGCGAACTTGGGCATCGGGTACGCCGTATAGATAGCTAGCTGCTTCGTCGCCAATGACCGTATCAGAAACGACCGTGTAGTCGAAGGCACCTGTAAAAAAATCGGCGGCTTGGTTAGCATCAGAGACCGTTAGGCCGATAGACTGTACGGCTTGAACCGTTACACCTGCGGGAGACGCCATGATTACGCTTGTTCCTTAGATTGCACTTTTGGCCTTTTGCATTTTTACACATTCTTGTGATTGCGGCCCAATCACTTTGAGCCAACAAACAGTTAGTCAACAGCGAGTCAACAGCTATGCAACAGCGATCGCGCTACTATCTCTTCGCCCTACTTCTTTTTTTATCTTTTCTGGCGACTACTTTGCTCCAGCCCCGCTGGCTATTCGCCCTTGCCGCTCGTCTGTTTCCCGGCGCACTCTACGCAGTGCCGCGCTCTGCTGAGCTTCCCAAGGCGATCGCCCTCACCATAGACGATGGTCCTGGTCCTGCCACCGCTGAGATTCTCACTGTGCTAGACCGCTACGGAGCCAAAGCTACCTTCTTCAACATCAGCGGTAATTTACCTGGGCAAGAATCAACAGTTCAACGAGCCGTCAGATCCGACCATGAACTAGGCAATCATCTCACGGCAGATGAACCTAGTATTCGCTTGGGTGCTGATGCGTTTGAAACAGATCTGCTCACTGCCGAAGCTGCTCTTTTGCGCTATCTACCGCAGGATGAGAAATTGAAATGGCTTCGTCCTGGCATGGGATTCTACAATGCCAAAATGGTAGATATCGCCCAGCGGCACGGCTATCAGCTGGTGCTCGGTTCTACTTTTCCTTATGACACGCACATTCATTCTTCTCGATTTGCCAGTGAGTTTATTCTACGAACGGTTCGTTCTGGCGACGTTGTTGTCCTTCATGATGGAGAAAAGAGAGGACGCCGAACCGTGCAGACGCTTGAGATCATTCTGCCAGAACTTCGCGATCGCGGCTATCAAATCACCACGCTCTCTAATCTAACAGCGGCACCATAGAAGATGCCTGTCTAGACAAGATAAAAGCCCCGAACAACTCTCTACCCGGACAACTCTCTAGTTGAGCTAGCTTGCTTCTCTATCAATGAGATTCTTTCTGAAAGAAACAAACTCGCTACTAATCAAGCTTTGAGCCTCTGCTATCGATACCGGCTGGGAAAATAGATAGCCCTGAATCGCATCACAGCCTAGCGCTTGCAGCGCTTTGTATTGCCCAATCGTTTCTACCCTTTTGGCTGCAATGCCATAGTTCAGCCTGTGCGCTAGCTCAATGATAGTCGCAACGATGCCCGTTTCGTCTGTTTGCATCACATCAATAAAACAGCCGTCAATTTTTAACTTGCTCAAAGACAACTCTCTCAAAGAATTTAGCGATGCGTACCCCGTGCTGCAATCGTCAATCGTCATGGTGATGCCCAAGGTCTTGATCTGAGTTAGCGTCGCCATCACCTGCTGATTTCTCTCTAAGAGTAGACGTTCACTAATTTCCAAGCAAAGACGCTTGGGCTCAATCTCAAATTGTCTGATTGCCTTGTCTACCCTCGTGAACCAATCGGTTTGAGCAAAGCTCTCGTCAGAAAAATTCACGGTCAGCTCGATCGGCTGACCCGTTTTCTCTTGCCACTGCTGTAGAGTCTGGCAGGCCACGTTTAGCACCCACTGATCGATGTCTAGAATCAATCCGGACGCTCTGGCTAAGGGTAGAAACCTCTCTGGCGATATCAGCCCCTGTACGGGATGTATCCAGCGGATCAATGCCTCGAAGCTTTCTGGCTTGTGAGTCGCTAGGTTGATGACTGGCTGATACCACAGCTCTAGCTCGCAGCGCTCAATAGCGTGCTGTAATTCACCTGCTAGATTCCAGCTTTCGAGGAGGCGCGATCGCATCTCCCGCTCAAACAGCGCATATCTTCCATTCTCTCTCTGGCCGGTCTTTCTAGCTTGTCGCATTGCCAAATCCGCATCGCTCAGCAGCTCCTGTGCGCTCTCGTGCCAGTCTTCTCTGGTCGCAATTCCAACAGATGCACTCAAGCTGATGCTTTGTCCCTCTAGCAAAAAAGGCTCAGAAATTTTTGCCAGCAGTCTTTCTACTAGCGTAATCACGCTTTGGTTACGTTCAGTGTAGCCTACCAAAACGCCAAACTCGTCGCCGTTAAACCGTGCTGGAATGTCGTGCTTGCGCAAACATTCTCGAATTCGATTGGCTGTCATTACTAGCACCCGATCGCCAGCTGCGCTGCCCATGCTGTTGTTTAGATGACCAAAGCGGTCTAGATTAAGCACAATGACCGCAAACTGGCGCTGCTCCGACCACTGACTCGTGTCAAAACGAGAGCTGAGCTGGGCGATAAAAGAGGCACGATTGTGCAGCGCTGTGAGCGAATCATAAACTGTTGCTTCGATAATCTGGGCGGCAGCAAGCTTACGCTGTAGTGAATGGTTAATTTGCGCCTGTCTGGCTGTCTGTAGCCACTTTGTCTTTTCAGAAACAGCAAACTTAGCGGATTCAATTAGAATCATTGGCCGCTCGTTGATCACTAGGGCGATCGCCTCCAGATGAATCTCTTGCCCCGATGCCCCCATCTCGGTCCAGATGCCCGATCGTATCGGTTCCGAGCGGTCCTCTTTCCAATACTGCTGAGCATCTATAATGAAATTCTCTAAAAAGGGAGAAAACTCCGCCGCCTCAAACGGCTCTATCTCATGGAGTTCTTCTTCTGACCATACGCCTTCAAAATCTTCTAGAACCCACTCGGGTAGCAAACCAACAACCGCTAGTAAGTTATCGCCTCGCCACTCTAAAGATAGAATATCTAGCGCCGTCAGAATTCGATCTGACAGAGGTTTGTCTATTCTTCCTGTGTCGTCAGAGCTACCCACATCATCAGAGTCCTTTTTGCTAGAGAATGAAGCAGAAACCATTATCCTCTTATTGTCTTTCTATTATCTTTATTTTGTTATGTTTTTGATTGTTCTCTCGGGCCACTTATTATATCAAGTTGCCTGTTCTGTTTTCTATTAAGACTCATATTAGATCGCTGCTTATGCTATTTTCTTATGATAGATGCTTAGTAAGTCGTGAGAAGCATCGTTCAATTCCTGTTCTCGTCTTGGCACTGGTACGGATCAGATCGTAGCTTTGAGCTTTGAGCATGGCAATATCGTCCTCTGTTATCTCCCAGTTGGCTTGTAGGTCACACTTATTAAATACCATCATGCAAGGAACACCACCTATGCGCTGCGTCACTTTTGCCTGAAGGTCGAGCGCGGTTGTTAGCGAAGTCTTTCGCGTGCCGTCTACTACCAAAATACAGGCTGCTGCGCCGCGTAGATAAGACGTCCGCAGCTGCTGAAACTCATCCTCACCGTGGATGTCCCATAGCACCACATCTATTTTTCCTTGTGGTGTATCGACCTGCTTTTGGTCTATTCGCACCCCAATAGTCGTTTGGTAGCTATCCGAATAGGTGCCTTTGATGAACTGAGCTATCAGGCTTGTTTTTCCTGTTGCAAACGCGCCTATGACGCAAACTTTTTTTTCAGGCATATCTTCAATGATGGCGGACTCAACTGGTGAATTGACGGCGAACCCCGGATGGTAACTATAGCTCACAAGGACTGACCTTGATTTGCCATTGAGCTAATCGATCTAAGCATAGGTTGATAGTTGAGACTTTGTTGCTGTGGTGGTTAGTCTAACAGTCCAAAAAAAGTAGCTAGTAACAGACATTCAAACAAGAGCTGATAGCCATGGCTAGAATAATAGGCGTATGGCCTCGTATGACTGTTCAGCTTTTCTATGCCTCAAGTTTCTCTAAGTAAAATGGTACAGGCGCTGACAACTCAGCCGACACTAGTAAGCTTTCCAACGGATACCGTACCTGCTTTGGGCGCGATGCCAGCACGAGCGGGCCTGATTTTTGCAGCAAAGCAGCGTCCGCCAGTCAAGCCATTAATCTTGATGGGTGCGTCTCTACCGGACCTATTGCCTTATGTGTCCGCGTCTGACTCCGCTATGGGTGAGTGGCAGGCGATCGCGCTGCGATACTGGCCTGGTCAGCTAACCCTGGTTCTTCCTGTTAACCCGCGTCCTCCTCAAGATCTCAGCGCACTATTGGCTTCTGCGGATGGTGACACGCTCGGTATTCGCGTTCCCAACCATCCGGTCGCCCTAGCGCTGCTTGCTCAGACGGGACCGCTGGCCACCACTAGTGCCAATCTCTCTGGCCAGCTAGCGCTGACTGACGTAGCCGCAATCGCCCAAACGTTTCCTGATGCTCTCACCCTAGCGCCAGCACTCTACAAAAAATCTACCGCTAGTGGCACACCTTCAACCATTGCTAAATGGACTTCACAGGGCTGGCAAATCTTACGCCAGGGTGAAATTCGGCTATAGCTATTAAGATTCGAGCTAATGTGAGGCATCGCTACTAGATTTTTTGGCGTTTTATGACTCGCAGCAATCTCTCAATGTCCGCTTCTGATATGGACCCAGCCTACCAGCAGCTACGGGCGCTCGAACGCTTCAAAAGTGGCTTCTTGGCCCGCACTTCCCATGAGCTGCGATCGCCTATCAACACCATTGTCAGTCTCAGCCAGCTAATACTAGAAGACCTCTGCGAGGGGCCTGAAGAAGAAAGAGAGTTTATTGCCCAGTCTAAGACGGCTGCGCTTAAAATGCTGGCTCTGTTCGATCAGATCGCAGCTGTTTCAAAACTAGACATCGGCAGAGAGCCTGCCTCTCTAGACCAGGTCGATCTGAGCTTTCTACTGCCAGAAGTCGAAATGCTCACAACGCTGCAAGCTGCCAATCAGAATGTTCGCTACGTCGTTACTGCGCCAACGGAAGAACTTGAAATCTGTACCGATGGTAAGTGGCTCAAGAATACGCTAGCTAGCCTCGTTCAAGACGCCATTGCTCATACCAAGCTACTGAGTCTGTTTTTAAACTGTAACGAAACCGAAGTGGCTATTGTTATAGAGTGCGATCGCCCCACAGCTCAGCTGCAAGCTGAGCTTGATGCGATTTCTCAAACGGTGCCAGAAATGGAGGCATCAGAACTAGAGACGCCAGAACTAGAGACGCCAGAACCAGATTCCTCATCCGCTCTACTTTCCGCTTCAGAGACTCCTCAAGTCAATCAGCCTCAAGTCCAGCTTTCAACTGCGCTCGTTCTGGCTACCGCTAGCATTACGCTTCCTCTAATCAACGGTAGACTTGAGATCGCCTCCCATCCCACTTCGAGCGATCGCACCCACCTAAAGTGCATCTTTCCAAAGTCTGCCAACTAATTGTCTGTATCATCAAACCGCACGGATCGAACTGCTGAACTAAATCAGTCACCAATGTCCTCATCATTCATTCCGACTGAAGACAATCATTTCAAAGCCTACTATCGGATCTGGATTGGCATCCTGCTCTTGGCTATCGGTCTAGTAATGTGTGCTTTGGCGCTGTGGTCGATGCTGCAATCAAACTCATTCAATAGCGCCATTGTTCTAGGGGTCGTGCTCGTAATAGCGGGCTACCTCTATCTAACCCGTCCTTACTTCGTCCTAGCGCCGAATCGATTGACTATCTACAACCTCATCGGCAGAGTTGTCAAACGGCATCCCTTCGAGACTTTCAGCGATTTGAAGATAGAGAATAACACGCTGTATATAGACGGCGGCTTTCTCGGGCGCGATCGCCCAGAACCAACCAAGCTCAAAAAGTGGCTGGTCAGACCCCGAGATTGGAAAAGACTACAGGAAATCGTTACCACCTGAAATCGGTGCTCAGAACTGATGACCCTTGCCGACAAAGCGATTGAGAGCCCATCTGATCGCTTCTCTCCTTAATCCCGACTAAAAAAGTCGGGTATGTTTGCGACGTGATAATCCCCGTGTTACTATCAATCCACTTCGGCAGAAACGGGCCTATAGACCTGTTTCACTCTCTCCGCTTTCATCCCAGGGAAACACACTATGACACAGGCTATTGATCGGCTCGTTGGTTCACAAAAACTCTCCACAGACCTCTCCAAGACATTTACCGCCCTTCAGTGCAAAGAGTGCAAAGAGCAGTATGAACTAGGTGCAAAGCACGTCTGCGAAGACGTGTGCTTTGGTCCGCTAGAAGTTGCCTACGACTACGACGCCATCAAAAACCAGGTCTCTAGAGAAATTATTGAAGCCGGTCCTCATTCCATCTGGCGCTACAAAGCCTTTTTGCCGGTCGAAACCGATACGCCGATTGACGTTGGCACTGGCATGACGCCGCTGGTTAAAGCCAACCGTCTCGCCCGTCAGCTAGGACTAAAGAACCTCTATATCAAGAACGATGCGGTCAATATGCCGACGTTGAGCTTCAAAGACCGAGTGGTCTCTGTAGCGCTCACTCGTGCTAAGGAGCTTGGGTTTACGACTGTTTCTTGTGCTAGTACTGGGAACCTGGCGAACTCTACGGCTGCGATCGCAGCCCACGCTGGCCTAGAATGCTGCGTCTTCATCCCTGCCGATCTAGAAGCGGGTAAAATCCTCGGTACCTTGATTTACGACCCTACGCTGATGGCCGTCAAAGGCAACTACGACCAGGTCAACCGTCTCTGCTCTGAAGTCGCCAACACCCACGGCTGGGGCTTCGTCAATATCAACCTACGTCCCTACTACTCCGAAGGCTCCAAAACGCTCGGCTTTGAAGTCGCCGAACAGCTTGGCTGGGAACTGCCCGACCACGTCGTTGCGCCTCTAGCTTCTGGCTCTCTATTCACCAAGATTCACAAAGGCTTCCAAGAATTCGTCAAAACTGGCCTAGTTGAAGCCAAAGATGTCCGCTTTAGCGGTGCCCAGGCAGAAGGCTGCTCGCCTATCTCTCAGGCGTTCAAAGAAGGTCGTGACTTCATCACTCCAGTCAAGCCCAACACCATCGCCAAATCCATCGCTATTGGCAATCCGGCTGACGGCATGTATGCGCTCGAAGTCGCCCGCAAAACTAATGGCAACATCGAAGATGTCACCGACGAAGAAATCATTGCAGGCATGAAGCTGCTTGCGGAGACTGAAGGCATCTTTACTGAAACTGCAGGCGGTACCACTATCGCCGTGCTCAAAAAGCTAGTCGAAGCTGGCAAGATCAATCCTGATGAAAAGACAGTGGTCTTTATCACTGGCAATGGATTGAAAACACAGGAGGCTGTTCATGGCTACATCGGCGAGCCTCACACAATTGAGCCCAAGCTAGACAGCTTCGAGCGTGCCTGGGAGCGTGCTAATACCCTAAATCGCCTAGAGTGGCAGCAGACTCAGGTTTAGACCTCTCTAATTTCCTTTTCAATCACGTCCTTTTTTGATCAACGTCAAAGACAACTCAAAAACATGTCCGTAAAAGTTCTCATCCCTACCCCCTTACAAAAGTTCACAAAGGACGAAGCCACCGTAGAATGCGATGGCAGTAATATCGTTGAGCTGATGAATACATTAGAAGCCAAGTTTCCTGGCATAAAAAAGCGCCTTTGTGATGACAGCGGCGAGCTGCGCCGATTCGTAAACTTCTATGTCAACAGCGAGGATATTCGTTTTCTAAATAACAAAGAAACTGTCTTAAACGATGGCGACGAAGTTAGCATCGTGCCAGCCGTAGCGGGTGGCTAAACTAGCCCATTGCCGTTAGCTGAACTGTCGAATCAATCATTTAGCACTGCAAGGGCTTCAGTTACGCTGGGCCCTTTTTTGTTTGCTCATTTTGCTTTGAACATATAGCCTTCCGCGCATTGCTATACTTGCCAGCCCTCTGGTCAGAGAAATGTTGAAAAGTAGTGACCTATCTCATAGACAGTACGTTGTTTAAATGCATGACTCCGTGCATCATCCAAACACCAGTCTATGGCTAATTTCTCTAGCTAATCTGCTTTTTGTTCTTCAGTTCATAATTCCGTTTTCGCCTTCTCTTCATAGCTTCATAAAGAGTCTTACTGGACCTTTACAACAAAAAGGTAGTCATCTTAAGAACTAATAAGATAATGACGAATCGATGACAATTGATTCATGATAATCTTATATGAAGCAACTGAATCTGATTGTTGTGATTGAAAGCACAAGTCTCTTGTTCATTGTTCCTCGGTGCATAGAAAATCAGTGACGGGTTAAAATCTATTGCGAAAATTCACTGCGAATTATTTTTGCATATTGCTCTAAGGCAGTCTGCGCTTAGCTTGAGCATCAACAAAGGTTATGACCTTTGTTGAACAGAGCTACAGGCTTAACAGTCTGCTGATAAAGGCACTTGGCAAGTGTTGTATAGCTATCATGCGAGTGCATTCGTACGCTAGCTGGCCATGCTGCTCTTTCAAAACAAAACTTCCACTTATTGCAAACACACTGACTGCAAACGTACTGATTGCAAGATGGAACAGCGTGACGAACGCTATAGATGACAGGGTCACCTAGTAAAGCCTCTAGTAGCTATAAAATCAGGGTCTTAGCTTTTTAGAAGAATTGACAACCAAACAATGTCAAGAGACAGGTTTCAATATTATGCAAAAGCAAGACTCTTGAACGTGAGTGATGTCGATATTAGCGCCGGAGATTTTACGTTTCTCTAGCTCGACCTTGGAGGATGATTTCCTGTACAAAGCCCGAGAAGCTAGTCAGTTTGAGTCAAAAGTAAGGGTGTCAATCAGTTCAAAGATTAGATGAGTAAGATTTCAATACTATGCAAGATTTTTCTACCGGTTCCATCATGCCCGCCGTTCCATCACCCAATTTTTCTCTCATAGAAGAAGAAGCGACTGATCAAGAGTCCTTGGATGCGAATTTATTCAAAGATATCAATTCTGGTATTGCTGGTTCTTCCCCGAGCGGGTTTACAGAGTTTGATGGCAAACTGTTTTTCTCTGCTCAAGGCGATCGCACTGGCGTAGAGCTGTGGGTCAGTGATGGCACCGCAGACGGTACTCAGCTGTTGACAGACATTGCGCCGGGCGGGCAAGACTCTAATCCGCGCAACCTGACAGCAATTGGCGATCAGCTGTTCTTCAGCGCTGACGACGGTACGCAGGGCAGAGAGCTATGGACGAGCGATGGGACCGCAGCAGGCACCCGGTTAGTCAAAGATATCAACGCTGAAACAGGGTCCTACCTAAATAGTTTTACAGAAGTGAATGGCCAGCTATTTTTCAGGGCTAATGATGGCATCAGCGGTGGTGAACTGTGGGTAAGCGATGGCACTGCTGCAGGCACTCGGCTAGTGAAAGACATAAATCCTGGCAGCGACGGCTCTGAACTAAAGAGCTTTATAGAATTTGACGGGCGGCTGTTGTTCACTGCGGATAATGGCACCGATGGTCAAGAGCTGTGGGCTAGCGATGGTACTGCGGCGGGTACTCAGCTAATAAAAGATATTAACTCTGATGGCAGTTCTTTTCCAAAGTACCTTACAAAAGCTGGCGGAAAGCTATTTTTTGGCGCGAAGGGCAGCACTACTGGCAATGAGCTGTGGATGAGCGATGGCACAACAGCTGGAACTCAGATCGTCAGAGATATCAAGCCAAATGCCTTCGGTATTATTGGTTCCTACCCTAGGGATTTGACAGAATTCAACGGTCAGCTGTTCTTTAGAGCTTATGACAGCTTTATTGGCTATGAGCTATGGGAAAGCGACGGCACTGTAGCTGGGACACAGCTAGTGAGAGATATCAACGTTAGTCCTGATGGGCTTAGAGGTTCCTATCCTAGCGAGCTCACAGAAGTTGACGGTCAGCTGTTCTTTCGGGGGTATAACGGTGACATTGGCGGTGAACTGTGGATAAGTGATGGTACGGCAGCGGGTATTCAGCTAGTAAAGGATATCAATCCTGGTGAGGGCAATTCCGATCCAAGACACCTGACAGAATTTTCTGACCTGCTATTGTTCGGTGCTGATGACGGTACTACAGGTAAAGAGCTGTGGGTGAGCGACGGTAGCGCGGCAGGTACTTATCTAGTTAAAGATATTGCGCCGGGCAGTCGCGATGGTGATCCTAGTAATTTTATAGAGTTTGACGGTCGCCTGTTTTTTACTGCCAATGATGGCACTAGTGGCGATGAGCTATGGGTTTTGTCCGGCACTGTAGACAGGCCAGTTCAAACTGTGATTATAGGAGATGAGAGCAACAATTCTCTCAACGGAACCTCTGACGATGATGTGATTAGCGGATTGGGTGGCGATGACGTGCTGATTGGCGAAGCTGGCAACGACACGCTCAATGGCGGCAGCGGTAACGACATTCTCGGCGGTGGCAGCGGCGACGATATCCTCAACGGCGGTAATGGCATAAATACTCTCAACGGCGACGGCGGACGCGACACCTTTGTTCTCGCTCTAGATCAAGGCAGAGACTTTATTCAAGACTTTACCGTTGGCGTAGACTCTCTCGGTCTGTCTGATGGCCTTGCGCTCAACGATCTAGATATTCTCGGTCGAGGTAGCGATACGCTAATTCAGCACAGCGGCAGCACCTTAGCAAGACTTATGAACGTGGACGCTGCCAGCATCAGCACGGAGAGTTTTACGATTCTCTAAGCTTCAGCTCTTGCGGAGTATGCATCCGGTACAGGCTATATCTATAGCAGTCGCCGGATGCATACGCGTCTAGCCTCAGTCGGATGCTGGCCTGTGTTCCCTACAGGAATCAATTCTGACGATACAAGGGTCGACTTCAGGACTTCAGCAACTAGGACGGATCGTCACCTCCGCCTACTCGCTTGGTCAATATCGCCATCACCTCGTTCGCTCTGCCCGTCGACATGGGCCGACTCCAGTCATTCGGCTCGGCGTAGCCCAGCTTGTGCAATAGCGCAATAGTGCTTTGAACTGTGCTCAGGGTGCCAAGCAGTAGATGGCGAACTCGCTCACGCGGAACTGGCGCGTGGACGTAGGAATTGCTGCTGCTGGGGAAGTCTCGGCAGCTGTATCTGTGGACGCCGCAGCGCCCGGAGTGGAAGGAATAAACATGAGTGTCTGGTCTCCAATAAGACAAGTGAACTAGGAAACCAGAACTCAGATGACCTTAGCGACGCTGCAAAATGTATTGCAAATCGAAGTAGCTAAGGTACAGTGACCCTTAAGCTACAGACTGCCGTTTTCAGTTTGTCAGCCTAGCCGTCGGTAGGTGTTGTGAGCACTTATCGATGGCGCTTTGGTCAAGTGAGTTCTGAGAAGCAGGCGTGATCGGCATCAACACCTTAGCTAAAGAAGATAAGCTGATTTCTGTGATGAGTCAAGTGCGCGCGGGCAAGAATGACGGCGATATAAAGCGGAGCTGACGCGGACTGCGACCGAACAGGTCCCGTTGCTAACTGAGTAATTTCCGAGCGCGACTGAGTAAGTCCCACCGTTTCTAGACCTAAAACCGTTGCAATCTTTCTTCGACATTGAACGGTAGCGCGGTAGTAGAGAGGTGGCATGTAGTGACGCTCTTGGGCCTCGGGGTGTAGTTTTCACAGCGCTTGGGAAAAAAATAAAATAACTTGCAGAACTTCTTCCCCTAAGGGTGATAGCTCAGTAATCCTGCACTTTCACTAGAGGACGCATGGGTAAAGTCTCCGCCCCTAAAACCGTGCTTCAGCGTATGAATACACCTAGCGATCGCCCTGACCTGCTGCTAAAACTGGTCAAAGAAACCTGCCAGCACCCTCCTGGCAGCTCTCAGCGGCAAAAAGGCCTGACTAGGCTGATTCAGGCACTCACCGACCAGCTCTGGCACACCTACGATATCTACTATCAAGATGCGCTACAGCAAACCTGGATATACTTCTGCCGAAACCTCTGCGAAGCCACAACAGCTAGAGCCTACGACCCTACGCAAGCTAGAGTGACAACCTGGTTAAATGCCTACCTAAAACGCCGCCTTCAGGACTTTCGAATTGAGGAAAACGACCGACGTACCAAAATCACCAGCCAGTCCAGCAATATAATTCGTCAAGCGGATGGCACAGTCGTCGATCCCATCGATCGGCTCCCCGCCCCCCCAGACATTCCGCCTCTGTTAGAGCAGGTCCGCACTTGGGTCCAAACCGATGCAGGCGATGAGCTTAAATCCATCTTCATGGCGCAGCATCCCAATGTCACCGCGCAGCTATTAATCCTTAGACGCCTGCCCCCAGAAACCCCCTGGAAAGAGCTTGCTGAAGAGTTTGGGCTGTCTATCGGTACGCTAAGCAGCTTTTACAACCGCAAATGCTTGCCGCGACTTAGAGCGTTTGGAAAGTCGGAAGGATACTTCTAGCTAAACCTCGAAAATATTATGCAAGGCTGCCTCGCGAGCAGCCTATTGAACTACTTACTCACTATCATTACCCACACATAAAAGGGGACCTACGACATGGTTACTACTATCTTTTCCCAACAGTCCGGCGTCGTTGTGCCTATCACTACAGAGCATAAAAATGCTGCTCAGCGGTTTGCAAGGCACTGTTCTGTCCCCGAAAAAGCTGAACGGATTAGACGAAATACACTGGCAGTCTGCGCGGTCAACACTTATTTACAGCTGCTTTCTATTCCGACGGACATAGCTGATAGCGACAGCTGGAATCCTACCATGCAGCTAATAGCAGACGTTGCTGATCTCAAGCTTCCCGATATCGGCACGCTTTCCTGTCGCCTAGTGGGGCTAGAGAGCGACACTTGCTATGTGCCGCCAGAAGAGTGGCACGATCGCGCAGGCTACGTCGCAATCAGTTTAGACGAGGACAGCGATCGCGCTACCCTAATCGGCTTTCGCGCAAGCGTACCTCAAACAGAGTACGTCCCCATCAATAGCTTTGGCTCAATCGAAACGCTCATCGATCAGGTCCATATACTCAGCAGCACTCAGTCAGCGCTGCCGAGCCAATCAAACGATATTCCGATTGCTCTCAATCGGATCGGCAGATGGGTAGATGGGATCATTACAGGTGGCTGGGAAGCGGCGGCATCATTAGTTAATCCTGTCGATCTCGACTTGGCCTTTCGCACCTCTACCGATCTGGTCTCGCCTACGCTAGACGCGCCGACGACTGTCACCGACATCAGCCGAGCTAAGCTCGTCGACTTGGGCATTCAGCTAGGTCAATCTGTTCGGGTGGCGCTGGTTGTCCGTATCACCCAGACAGCTGATAGACGAACCAGTATTATTCTACAGGTGCGCCCATTAGGAGAATCTCCTTACCTGCTAGAAGGTATTGAGCTAGTTGTCCTTGATGAGAACAGCACCAATTATCTAGAGGCCACTTCTAGAGCTATTGATAACTATATTCAGCTTCGGTTTGTTGCTCAAGCTGGAGAGCAGTTTGGTGTTCGCATTAAGTTGGGACAAGCTGAGTTTAGAGAACAGTTTTCTGTCTAGTTTCTATCTATGGCGTTTGCTGCTTTGCTCAAATGCATTCTGATCGGCCAAGCCCTGTAGTAGCAACGGCAAAAGTGAATAGCGGTGTGCGTAGGCGTGGCCTTTTCTTGGAATATGCATCCGTACACCGTTCTAGATTCATCCATAGCTATCTACAGCCTGATACCGTAACAGGAGGGAAGTGGGTAAGTCGATGAATAAGCGCATCGTTATTAAAATTGGATCTGGCACGCCGGAGACCGGCTATACAGCCGCTGTGCAAATTGGGAATGAGGACGCGCCGCCACAGGTAGAAACTCAAGCGGGTTTGCCGCCTGTTGAGGATCTCGCTCAGCTCTATCAGCAGTGGCAGCACGCCTATTGGCAGATGGGATTGCCTTCTCGTTTGGAAGCTGTAGCGGGTGAAACTAATTTCTCTGATATTTCTAGACTAGAGAACTGTCAGAGACAGAGTCGTCGGTTGCGCGATCGCGTCCACAAATGGCTCAATAGCAGCGCCTTTCAACCCATCCGTGAGAAAATTCTCGAACAGCTCGCACCCACCGATACTGCCCGCGTCCTTTTACAAACTTCTGATCCTCTACTTCAGCGCATTCCCTGGTACGAGCTTGATTTTTTTCAGCGCTACCGCAATGCCGAAGTAGGCATCTGCCCAGTCGCCTATCAGCAGGTCTACTACAGCGGTAGCCGCTCCGAAAAAGTCAGAATCTTAGCAGTTTTAGGCGACGACAGAGGATTGGACACCACCATCGACAGATCACTGCTCGAAAATCTGATCGGGGCAGAAATCCACTTTCTCGACTCGCCCAGCCGCCAGATATTTACGCAGGCACTTTGGGAAAGACAGGGCTGGGACATTCTCTTTTTTGCGGGGCACAGCAACAGCAGCAAATACTTTCAGCAGTCTGCGCAGGACGCTGCATCCAAGTCTGACGTAGGCTGTGATGAAGAACCAGAATGCAACGGCGAAATCTGGCTAAACCCAGACGAAAAGCTCACCATTCGTCAGCTCAGACATGCGCTCCGAAAAGCGATCGATCGGGGTCTCAATACAGCCATTTTCAACTCTTGCGATGGATTGGGCCTAGCCGCCGATCTTGCCGATCTGCACATTCCTCAGGTACTGGTAATGAGAGAGCCGGTCCCCGACCAGGTGGCTCACGCTTTCTTGCAGGGATTTTTAGAGTCTTTCTCTAGTGGAACACCTTTCTATACAGCGGTTCGTGATGCCAGAGAACAGCTACAGGGATTAGAAGCCCAGTTTCCCTGTGCGACCTGGCTGCCGGTCATTATTCAGAATCTAGCAGAAGTTCCACCGACCTGGCAATCTTTACAAGGGAAAGTCGAGCCGTCAGCTTTGCCTGCGGTGATCCCGCTTGCCGGTTTATCGGCTGGCGTGTCTGAATCTTTAGCATCGACTTCACCGCCTCTACCGGGCAGATCTCTGAATAGAAGTTTGCCTAGTAGGCTAAAAGTGGGTTTAGGGTGCGGACTTGCGATCGCGTTCCTACTCACCGCAGCTCGCCTGCTAGGACTCTTAGAGTTTCTAGAAATCAAAGGCTACGACTATTCACTACGCACCCGCCGACTCGAGCCAGAAGACAGTCATTTGTTGATTGTCACTAACACCGCCGCCGATATTGAAGCTTTTCCTAACCCAACAAGGCAAAGCTCCTTCGCTGACGATACCTTGCTAAAGGTCTTGGATAAGCTAACGTCGCTTGGTCCGGCGGTGATTGGTCTTGATATCTATCATGGCTATAGCGACAAAGATCCAGCGCTAAAGGCAAAGATACGAGATACCGAGAATCTGATTGCCATTTGCAAAGACGAATTTCAAACAGCACAGGGAACCACCCAAAGATTGCCCCCGCCAGAGATTGAGGACGCCGCGCGGATTGGATTTAACGACTTCATAGCCTTTGAAGCGGATGGAGAAGTGCTCAGACGCCACCTGTTACGGATGGAGCCCTCACCTAATTCTCCTTGTCCAACTAGCCCTCGATCAGAAGGCGTTTTTATTGATTCTTTTAGCGCTGTGATTGCTTCTATTTATTCAAATACGCTAGAAACAGAGACCGACTCAGAAACTGACGTAGTACTAAATCCTTTTTTGCTAACAGAGAGTTTTGGTGGCTATCATGCGGCGGATGCAAGGGGTGCGCAGATGATGCTGAACTATCGGATTACACGAGATCCACAACAGGCTAATTGCGATGGTGCAATAGAGACGCCCGCTGTCTGTTTAACAGTCTCTGAACTATTAGATAGAGACCCAAATCAACTAAGTTCTCTAGTCAAAGACAAGATCGTTCTAATTGGAACAATCGACAGCGAGTATGCCGCCGAAGATCGCTGGCGAACGCCTTATACTCGCTATCCTTACAGAAAGACAGACGAAGTTCACGGTATCTTTCTTCATGCTCAAATGATCAGCCAAATCCTCAGCTTTGAGTCAGGCGATCGCCCCCTGATTAGAACCTGGTCCGAGTGGCAAGAAATTCTCTGGATCACTAGCTGGGCCTTACTAGGCGCACTCATCGGTACACTCACCAGCACGCACACCAAACCACGGCTATCTCTGCTCATCTACTTACTGGTATCCGGCAGTTTGCTATTGCTGACAAGCTGGCTGTTGCTAACAGGCGTTGCAATTTGGACGCCCTGGGTTCCTAGCGCGATCGCCCTTCCCACCGCTGCGATCGCTACAAGCATAGCCTCCAAAAAAACAGTCTCCTAAAAACGCCAGCACTCATAAACGACACTCCCCCATTCCCCATCTACCCCAATGTCCCACCTCACCCCCACCAAACTACTCCCCACCGTCGTTCTAGCTCTTTTGTCCCTCACCTTCCCATCTCCATCCCCGGCCCAACAACTCCCCCCTCTCCC
Source organism: uncultured cyanobacterium (assembly GCA_963793495.1). Taxonomy (GTDB): domain Bacteria; phylum Cyanobacteriota; class Cyanobacteriia; order Phormidesmidales; family Phormidesmidaceae; genus Phormidesmis. Next base: position 410,396 of record CAWCAI010000011.1, on the reverse strand, counting down.
AGTCGAATTCAATCCTGGTAGGCTAACCAACCCCGGTAGACCCGGCGGCAGGCGCAGAGGCGGTGGGTCTAGAGGGAGCTGCCAAGAGGGACTGCCTTTGAGTGCGATCGCCTATGCCGACACCCAGATATTCACCGAACTGGGCATTACCTATACCGACGAGCTTGTAGGCACCTTGACCACATCAGCTCAGCCTAGTCTGTGGTTCTATCTGCCCCAGCCTCTCACTAATTTGCCAACCGAATTCATTCTTAAAGACAGCAACAATCAGCTTTTGTACCAAGGCAGACTGACTGGTGATGCTGACAGTAATGGTATTGTCGCCGCGCCTTTGCCAATCGCGCTTTCTCCTGACGTTCCTTATCAGTGGTATCTCACTATCGACTGCGACGAGGCCGAACGCACCACCGTCAACGGCTGGATAGAAAGACGCCTGCCCAGTGCTAGTCTCGCCAATGACCTCAGTGAAGCTAGCGCTCCAAATCGCGCCGCACTCTATGCGAATGCAGGATTCATACAGGACGCCTTAACCGAGCTAGCCCAGCTGCGTAACCTACAGCCAGAGAACCAAACAATTGCTCAAGAGTGGGAGGATTTTCTGATCGCTTTGGATCTACCGGAATTGGTGAGAGTACCAGTCTTAGACTGCTGTACGGCTAGTAACCTCTCTATCGAAGCAGCACCGCCTGAAGTGTTAGTAGATCCCGAAGATTAAGGCCAGCGGTATGGGCATAGACTGCTGCGGCCTAATAGCAACCTTTGGATAGAGAGATGCAAATACAAAGTCTGCTACTTTTTTGTGCAAGTCGCTTCAGCAACCGACTCGATTTGTAGGCGATCTCATATCCCCCTTAATCAGCAATCTCATGACGCATTCAATTGAATTCAAGCTCTGGGCTCCTTACAACTCGAAAGCTTCTTTAGTTGGAGACTTCCTAGAAGATTCGTCAGTAGAGATGGAAAAGGATAAGGATGGCTACTTTCGGACCACTGTTGAGCTAGAAGATGGGAAGTATGCTTACAAGTTTCGGGTGCGATCGCAAAGTCCCTTCTTAGATTCTGACGAGTGGACGTACGTCATCGATCCCTACGCTACTGAGGTCAATGAAGCCAATCAAGAGGGCATCATCCGGATCAAAGACGGTGAGAAAATCATTGACGATTACGTTTGGCAGCACCATGACGTAGAGCTACCGGAGCCGGATGAACTAGTCATCTATGAAATGCTGGTCCAAGACTTTACCGACACAGAAGGCAAAGGATCGTTCCAAACAGTTCTCGATAGGCTCGACTACCTGCAAGATCTAGGCGTGAATGCCTTGGAGCTGATGCCCGTGCAGTCTTGTCCGATGGAAATTGGCTGGGGCTACAACATACGTCATTACTTTGCTTTACGCTCTAGCTACGGCAAGCCTGCTGAGCTAAAACGGCTAATAGATGAATGTCACGCTCGCGGCATTATGCTCATACTAGATGTGGTGCTCAACCATTCAGAATCTGAGGCCCCGCTTACCCAGATCGACTATAGCTACTGGTACCGACAAGACCCCAAAGATCCTGATCAAAGCTGGGGACCAGAGTTTGACTACGACCATTACGACGAAAATTACGATCGTTTTCCAGCTCGCGATTTTATGCGAGATATGGTCAACTTTTGGATCACAGAATATCAATTTGACGGCCTGCGATTTGACGCGGTTAAACAGCTAGATAATCCGGAGGTGTTGGGCTGGATTGTAGCCGAAGCCGGATTAGCAGCGCAGCCGAAACCGCTATTTACTGCGGCTGAACACATTCCAGAGAAACCGGAAATCTGCGGACTAGAAGGACCCGTAGACAGCAGTTGGAGAGTGAGTTTCCATTACAACTTTCTGGACATTTTGAAAGGGAATGATTCTGCAATTGACAAGGTCAAAGAGCTGATTGACCCAACCAAGATGGGGTTTGAGGGCACGTCAACAGTAATCAACTATCTAACTAGCCACGACCAAAATCGGCTGATGGCAAATTTGGCGGATTTGGAAATTTTTGACGAGGCGGCTTTCAAGCGAGCTAAGCTCGGAGCGGCGCTGGTACTGACTGCAATGGGCGTCCCCATGATCTGGATGGGGGAAGAGTTTGGAGATTACAAGTACAAGACGCTAGACCCAACGCCGCTAGAATGGCCTCTGTTAGAGAATGATGCTAATGCTGAGCTGTTTGAGTATTACAAGGGTCTAATCGCGCTGCGAAAAGAGAATGCGGCCTTGCGTTCTGATAATATTACTGTCTTTCATGAGAATGCTGAAACTCAGGTCGTGGGATACGTCCGGTGGCATGAGATGGGCGCGCGAGTCGTGGTGATTGCGAACTGTTCCGACAGCTTTCTAGCTGGTTACGAGGCTGCTGATATGCCCGAGAATGGAACGTGGCACGAGTGGACGAAAAACTTCGACGTGCCGGTTGAGGATGGTCGGCTGATGATAGATTTGCCTGAGTATGAGGCGCAGGTTTTGGTATGGTCGCCGGAGTAGTTCGACCCTTGTTTGCTTAATTAGGACTCGCCCGATAGAACGTTCGCGGCAGTAAGCGCCAAGTCAGGAAACAAGATAGACAAGAAAGAGAGAATGCAATGATTGAGTTGGTCAGCGAGATTCTTCAGAAGAATAAAGATACGCTAAGAGGAATACTAGCAGTCTGTATGATTGTGGCAGGTGTCTTGCACTTCGCGCAGCCCGAGCCGTTTATCAAGATTGTGCCTGGATTTCTGCCCTATCCTGCGGCTTTGGTCTATATCAGCGGCGTTTTTGAGATTTTGTTTGGGATTGGGCTGATTGTTCCGGCGACGCGATCGCTCTGCGCACTGGGCCTAGTTGCCCTCTTTATCGCGGTATATCCGGCCAATCTCAACATGGCGTTTAACCACATCAAGCTTGAGGGGATTCCCGATAGCTGGTGGCTGCATGGCATTCGTCTGCCGTTTCAGTTTGTGCTGATCGCCTGGGCAGCCTGGTATACAGATTTCTTCAATCCGGAAAGCGCTGAGTCTTCTAGCTAGTGCCTGAGACTCAATCGAATCAGACACTGACGAAAACTAAAGGCCTAAGCAGTCTAGAGTAAGCTAGTTTTCAAACCGGATGCGATCGCCTGTTTCATCGGTGCGGTAGGTGAACTGAATCAGTCCTCCCGGCAGATTAGCCTCTACCTTGACTCGCCAGCCAGGGACTAGAGCTTGCGTACAGAGTTCGTCTGGTTGCTGCAAGCCGAGACAGCCATTGGGCCAGGTTTCTGCCTCTACAGAAGTAATCTCGAATATGGCTGATTCTGCCTCTGTGTTGGCAGTTGCTAGATCTAGCACCGCTGTTTGCACTGATTCGGGCAGCTGACGCAGGCCAGCGTCTGGCACGGTAGAAGCGAAGGAGTCTGCGATCGCCCGAGCTACCGTATCAAACTCACGACTTAGCGCCTGGTCGTACTCTATCTCCAACACTTTAAAGACAGTCCCCTCTAGCAGCGTTTTTTGATAGAACACTTTGCCGTCGTCTGTCCCTGAAACTACAAAGAAGTCGTCGCTAATCGTCTGATAGGTGCTGCTACGATCCACCTGTGCCTGCTCGTACCGCGCTCTAAGCGTCTCTAAGCTACCGTTGCTCTCGCCATAGACTCGCATCTGAATATCGCCAGTAGCACTTTGAAAGAATTGACCGGCTTCAGTCGACTCGCTTTGAGGAATTAGGACATCGCCAGGGTAGAGCAAACTGTAGCCAAAGCGCTGGTTGCGATAGCGCTCGTAGCCGATGTCGTCTGTAGGTAGCTGAATATCAGCTTGTGCGTATTCCTGGCAGACAACTTGAATGGCGTTGTAGCGCTGGGTGGCAAATGGACTGCTTCGATTGACAGGTACGGTTTTGTTGACTAGCTCTAGCTCTTGAAGGTCGCCGTCTTGATCGTAGTAGCGCGATCGCAATACTTCAATACTCTCCAGGTTTTGACAGTCCACCTGGTATTCGGTCTCGCTGAGTCGGGTGGGGCTACCAACTAGAGTGGTGTAGAGATAAGTGCTGGATGTGACGGGTTCGATACTGCTGAAATCTAAATAAATCGGCTGATTGTAGTAGTCAGAGGTGCCAACTTCTCGCAGCTCGTCTGGAGTCGGCAGGGCGCTGACTAAACTGCTGGGCCGGGTGGGACAGTTGACTGGCGGTGAAACTCTGCCCGCATTGTACTGATAGAAGTTGTTGAGATTGAGCAAGGCACTGCGATACAAGATGGCATCGCGACGATTGAGATCGTCCACATATAGACCGTTTCCCACCTGCAAAAAACCAGCTGTTTCCCAGCTGGACAGCTGGGGTTGAGAGAAGCTTTCTGGCGGCGTTTCACCTACGGAAAATCGTTCGACTGCCTGACCGCTAAAGGTGTTGCTATTGACTTTTCCTCTAAAGCAGATGCTCGATCCTTTGGTGGGATAGTAGTAGGTGCCAACAATGTCTTGCGCCTCTTTTCGGAACCGAAAGCAAGCGCCAGCAGCTTGGGCCTCTTCTCCGCTTGGCTTCTCGCTACAGAATCGATAGTTGCCGTCGGGCAAACGACCCACTACAAACGACGCTCCAGTGGGACCAGCAACCACTTCGGCGGCTTGAGCGGTGGTCGCCATACTAAGCAAAGTCACGGTTATCGCAGAAAGATAGCGAAAGGTGCGTTTGCCAAGAAAGATGTTCATGTCGGTTGATTGAAGAAGTCGTATTACAGGGTACATCACGCAGCTATGACATGGTTGCAGCGGAAGAGGGTGGGTTTCTGTGTATAAATATTGGTCAAGAGATGTAAACGGTATCCCTTGCTACCAAAATGAGCGAAGATACTAGAGAAGTCGACTTTAACAAAAGGGCTTTTTTCTATGACTTATCACTCTTCCACCCATGCTTCGACTCACGCTCCGACTCGGACGACGGGTGTTGACCGTGCGATCGCCAGCCTACTGGTTGCAAGTGTCACCTTCATCTTGGGCTATACCGTTGTTAGGGCAGGTTTGTCCCAGTCCGAAGCTTCGGTTACTGCTACAGATAGCAATACTGTACAAATGGCTGTTCCCGGCGAAGGCACGCTGTGGAAGGACTTTGGTACTAGTTTCTAAACTAGCTCTGTAGAAATTCGCCCCTCGCGAACTCACGACATTTTCACGATTTTAGAGTTACATAGCCCAGAGCGATAGTCTTCGATCTACGCATTACTTTGTGCGAGAAGACTGCCGCTTTTTTTCTTTCTTAGACACGGCTGGTGAGTCAGTGAGGTACCAGCGCCAGGGAATATCCGCCCCTTTTGACAGGCCGATGCGGGTGGTCTGAGTAATGGCTGGTGGTACGTCGGACGTAGTGCTTTGAGCTTTGTCTGCGAGCTGCTGGGCGATCGCGCTCGAACGGCCAGAGACCCACAGCCCAGAGCTCGGCTCTACAGAAATCCCCTTTAAAGAGGTGTCTAGCTGTAGGGCAATGCACAGCTTACCTGGACCGGCTGCGACTCTTTCTAACTTATCTTTATCTGGGTCTATCCAGCTAGGTCTCTGTTCTAGATGAACGGCTCGAATGAGAATGGTGCTAGCAAAGTCTTCACGGTCGGTGACGATATTGAAGCAGTGGTACTGACGGTAAATGCGATAGATATAGACAATTCCAGCGGGTCCGAAGACAACAGAATTTCGCTCTGTTTTATTTTGATAGGCGTACATCGCCGGATCGCCCGCTTCGTAGGCTTCAGTTTCTACAATCTGACCGACGATCGTTTCGCCATTGATGCACCTATGCAGATTGCAGCCGATTAGATCGGCGGCGACTTGAGGCGATGGACGGCGAAACCAGTCGGCTGTAAGATAGCTAGTAGGTTCAGAGGGCATAAATTTCTAGATGAGCTGTAAGCCTAATGTCTTGAAACTTGAAGTCTCGTTTGTGCAGTAATACCTAGTATTCGGAGATAGGCGGATAGTGGTCGGGCTGGGCGATCGAGCGCAGACGCTCAAAGGTTTCACCGGTTAGGCTTCTGCCTGCTTTCATTCCCATTTTCATCAAGACATTCGGTCCGGGCACAACCTTGAGTCCGAGCTGCTGAAGCATAGATAGGCTGTCTCCTAGGCCCCAGTGCTCGACGATTTTGCTGTGATTGACGCGATCGATGTGCATGATGCTGAAGCTAATTTGCTTGCCGGTAGCAGGAATGCCTTTGAAAGTATCGAGATGGGTGCCGGTGAAAATGCCGCAGGTGGTGACCATGTCTTTGCGAGCGACGGTTTGACTGAAATGATGGCGACCGTCTGGAAAAGCGTTGTAGAGTTCTGTTCCAAGAGACGCAAATCCGGCCTGCGTGAGCGGTTCTGCTATCCCTGACATGTGCGCGACTAGACCGGGTGATAGGAGGGAGAGACCTGTTTGCAGCTGGCGATCGTCAAAAGCTTTGTAGAAGCGTAAAACAAGTGCTCTGTTCTGAGCGGTCAGCAGGTCGTAAAACATAGCGCGCACTGGAGAATCATTTTCATCTAATTAGGAAGATTATACGGTATGGCTAATGCCTCATGCATTTGCAGCGCGGTGAGCGCTATGAGGGCAGTTTTTCAGAAGTTTCTTAGAATGTCCTTTTGTGTGAGACCAGCTCAGGGTAAATACGCTCAGCAGGTACAATGTTTGACAGCGCGTCTTGTCAAAAGGTTTCAATATGAGCGGTTGGATTGGTTCCATAGTTTGTCTGTTGGGTGCATGGTTTCTGGTTATAGGGACGGCTGTGCCTACTGCGATCGCAGCTTCCATCCCTTCAGACACATCTTCTATCCCTTCACAATCACTCATCTCCCACGCTCCCACCGAAGCAGAAGCCTACCTGATCTTTCCGACGAATGGTCAGACGGTCCCGTCCGAATTCACCGTCAAATTCGGACTCTCCGGTATGGGCGTTGCCCCAGCTGGCGTCGATAGAGCAGGCACTGGGCACCACCATCTGCTCATTGACGTAGACAAGCTGCCTAGTTTAGAAGAGCCTTTGCCCGCAACCGATCAGATCAGGCACTTTGGCGGTGGGCAAACAGAAGCGACTATCCAGCTACCACCGGGTGAGCATACGCTTCAGCTATTGTTGGGAAACTATACCCACATACCGCACGACAACCCGGTCCTTTCAGACAAGATTGAAATTACCGTGGAGTAAGCCTATTGATATCGAGCAAACAAAAGCCCTGATCGCCGCAAAGCGATCAGGGCTTTTGACTATCTATGTCGATCTGTTGCAAGCAACCAGCCGAACGAAACAATAAATTAGTCGTCTCGCTCTAATGAATCATTTGACATCCCAGGTAGAACGCTCTTGGCATTGCCAGGATAGATTTCGGCCATTTCTTCAACGGCATCTCCAGACTCTTTGGCAATGCGCTCTGCCCGCTTCACAGGCTTACCTTCAAGCTTCTCATTCTCGGCTTTCCACTGGGCGCTAGTCACGGGGCGTCCGTTTTCACCGCGAGCAATCATATCGTTCAACATGGCTTTGGTGCTGCCGTTGAGGCTAGAGCTGTCTACGCTAGTCGTGAGCAAAAACACACCTACGAAGGCGATTGCTACAAAGCTTTGCAGCCGCTGTCCGAGCTGGAAGCGCTTTAGCTGCTGGATAAACGTTTTTACCGCAGCGCTCGTCAGTTGAAACATAAAAAATATTCTCCTTGTCATCAGTAGCAGCATAGGGCGGAGGATAGACAAAAGCTTCTGACAAAAGAGAGAGAGTGTCTAGTCTCAATGACATAGATTTCAATGTTCCTAGCTATACCGCAGGAGATCTGCTGTGCAAATCAGCACAGTCTATGCGTAGCTACAGCATGTTTAGCTTGATTGCAGCGTTTTGAACGATCACGAAGACAGCAACCATAATCATGATGCCTAAGACCGCCCGTTTACCATAAAAGAGAAACAAGGTGGCAGGGGTCTTCATTCCTAGCCTCTGTTGAACTTTGCCGTCCATTTGAGAATTGACCGTTTTGACATTGGCCGCTTGAGGATTGGTCATTTGGGTATCAAATGGATCCGCTTGCAGTCTCCACATCATCACTGCCGGAATAATTCCAAACAGAACAGAATTTCCGAAAGCGCCTGCCCAGCCAATCGCACTCAAGAAAATATTGGGATTAACCGCCGATAGTGCTAATGGCGGCAGCAGAATTAGGGCATAAAACAACAGCCGTCTGAGCAGAGAGCTGGCGATTTTAAGATTTCTGAAAATATCTTCGAGGACGCTGAATAAACCTAGAGAAAATCCGATGAAAGAAGTTGCGATCGCGAACTCAGAAAACACCGACGCCACCGCCCCTACCCCCGGTCGACCCAGCCCGCCTCTCAAAAGCTCAGTTGGATCTACCCCATCAAACCAGCCGCCTCGCCAGTCCACGCTGCCTAAAATTACCGCGTTCCAAACCAAAAACATCACCAGCGGCACCAGCGATCCTAGTACAATCGCCCGCCTGACCCGTCGCCCGTCACCTTCTAGCTGATGGGTCACCACCGGCACAACATTCTGATAGACAAATGCAACAAACATCACCGGAATGATAGCGCTGACCAACTCCCAGTGCTGATTAGACCAGCGCGAAACCTCTACTTTTTCTACCGTCAGCCACAGCAGCCTGACAAAAGAAACGATAAAAATACCCACCAAAAGGCTGTTCAACCGGCTGACAAAGCGCTCACTTCCCCAAAACAGGATGCCGCCGAATAAAACAACAAAAAGGATATGACCAGCCCAGGGCGACACTGTTTGAGGAATTGAAAGGCGCAGATACAAATTTCTCAGCGCAGTCGTAAGAATACCGCCGCCTCTAGACACATACGCCACCAGCAGCGCGTAGTGAATAAAGACATAGACAACACCAGATGCGATCGCCCCCCACCGCCCTAAGCTGTCTTGAATAGTTGCCAGCAGTCCAACCTGCGATCGGCCTACCCGCTGCATTACCCGCAGATTTGCTTCTGCAATCAGCAGCCCAGAAACCAGCATGTACAGCCAGGACAACACCATCAGAACCGTCGACGGCACCAGCCCCGCCGGCGTAGTAACCAAAGGCAGCGCCAGAATACCCGCTCCGACTGTCGTCCCGGCAATCAAAGTCGCACTGCCAAATACGCTACCCCTCCTATGTTTCAGACTGTTTTCGCTGAGTTCTACGTTCGAGAATAGAGCCATGATGGAAGAGAAAATAGCCTAAATGTGTGTCCTAAGATACAAATACTTAGCTCAAATGAGGGAGTCAACGACCTCGTAAAGCTCCTTACAATGCGAGTTGATAAAGCGAGAAGGCAAGATTGATGAAAACACCTTTAATAAACCACAAAGGAACTGCCATTAAGCTATTGACGGTAGCTTCTTTGTTTTTACTGCCGGCCTGTGCGTCGCCCCAAGCCACTGATACCGCCGCCGAAGAAGCTAATGTCACCAGCGAAGAGCTAGTTGACGATACCGCAAGCTACGTGGGTCAAGAAGTTACTATTCGCGCTGCAGTCGAAGAAACCGTTGACGATACTGCTTTCCTGATGGAAGACGATGAATACTTCAATGGCGAAGGCATTCTAGTGATCAACGCCTCCTCAGAACCCTTTGTTGTTCCTGACGTTGGCGAAACCCAGGTGCAGGTTACCGGGAAAGTAGAGACCTTCGCTATGGTAACGGTTTCAGAAGAGTATGGTCTAACCCTAGATTCTGACCTGTACGGAGACTACGAAAATAAGCCCGTCATTATTGCTACATCCCTTGCCCTTGCTCCCGATCCCGGTGATATCACAGCCGAGCCAGAACTTTACTACAACCAGAGAATTGCGGTAGAAGGCGAAGTCGAGGAGATTCTTGAATCTGGCCTATTTACCATTGCTGAAGAAAAGCTCTTCGGTGGCGAGAATCTGCTGGTCATTCCTAGCACGACAACAGCAGCGATCCAGGATGGGGAAATAGTTGCTGTCACCGGCACACTGCGTCCCTATGTGTCAGCCGACTTTGAGAAGGACTACGATCTGCAGTGGGATCTTTCTGTGAAAGAAACGATTGACGCTGAGTATGAAGCAATCCCCGTGTTCGTTGCTGATGGCGTCTATCCTTCCGCAGTACCAGAGTAAGCTGTAGCGTTAGGAAATCCCTTTTAGTAGAGGGCTGGACCGGTATTTACGTAACCGGTTCAGCCCTTTGTCTATTCTCCTACGCATTCTCTTCTGCATTTTCTAGCCGCTTGCGCTCGGCTAGCTTCAGCATGATCTCGGCGTGTATTTCCTTTGTCAGCGGATAGAAATACACCAGCACCATGCCGCAAATTAGCAGCACTAACGGCACCGGACCCGCAAAAAAACGAATAGCCATCAGCGCCGAATCAGACTGCTGAACTAAATTTTGATCGAATCCAGACACCTCTAGCGCTAGGCCAACCAGATAAATTCCTAGCGCTAGGCCAATCTTTTGCAACAGTGTCATGAAGGCATAGAATGTACCTTCTCGTCGTCGCCCTGTCTTTAGCTCGTCTAGCTCAATCACATCTGGCAAAATTGACCACGGGACGACATACGCCGTAGCAACGCCAAAGCCTGCGATCGCACACAGCCCAAACAAAATCCCCGTCTGCCCCGGCTGCAAGAAAAACAGCGCCGCCTGCACTAGAATCCAAATCCCCGATCCCAAAAAATAGAGATTCTTTTTACCAATTTTGTTACTTAACGCCGCGCAGACAAACATCATAATCACTGCTACCCCCTGAACAATCAAGGCGAGCGTACTACCCTCTACATTCATCCAGTACTTGCCATAGAAAGGAATTACAGCCGCTGTAATCTGTAGCGCCAGCCACGAAAATAGATAGATGCCCGTGACAAATAGAAAAGGCCGATTGCGCCCAACCACTTTGAGCTGATCGACAAAAGACTCATGCAGCTCATCTTCAGCATCACCGAGAAAATGCCCTGAGGACTTTGCCTTCTTCTCCATGTATCCGTAGGTGCCAAAGATGCACCAGTAGATAGTCACAATAGAAATAACGCCGCCCACAGCGCCTAAGATCAAATACTGCTGGCCTGGCTCTGCTACTCGGGTGAATATCTCCCTAGCAGCGACCAAAATCATCAGGCCGCCGACAATCGAAAAAGCCAGTCGAAAGGACGTCAGCGACGTGCGCTCGTCGTAGTCCTGCGTCATTTCAGCTGTCAAGGTGCTGTATGGCAAGTTCGTGGTAGTAAAGAACATCTGGAAGACAGCGGTAATCCCCACGTAGTACCAAAAGTTCATCCATTCCTTTTCAAAGCCCGGCACAATCCAGATCAGCGCGTAGGTAATGCCAAAGGGAATCGCCGTCAGGAATATCCAAGGGTAGCGGCGACCCCAGCGGGTGTTAGTGCGATCGCTCAACATGCCGACGAGCGGATCGTTCACCGCATCCCATATTTTGCCAACCGCTAGTACAGAACCTGCTACCACAGGCCGCATCCCGGCCACATCTGTTAAAAAAATCAGCAGGAAAAACGATAGGAACTGAGACGTTAGTCCCGCGCCGAAGTCCCCTGCTCCGTAAGCTAGTTTCACCGGTAGCGTCAGCTTCGGCGCGGGATATTTCACCGTAGCTTGTGGCTGTGGCTCTAAATTGGCCATGAGAAAACCCTGTATAAATAAATAACCGTGGTATCACCCGGCAGCTGATCAAGCCGCACTCGAAGACAACATGCCAAATCTTCCAACCTCAGACCTTCAAGCCCCAGACCTTCAAGCCCCAGACCTTCAAACCCCAGACTCTCAGGCTTCAAACTTTCAGACTCCAAACTCTCAAACTCCAGCTTCCCAAACTCCAGACCATCAGAGCTCAGATCTTTATGTAACTTGGTCAGAGTATCATCGCAGCATCGAACAATTGGCCTTGATGGTACACCGCTCTGACTGGCAGTTTAACCAGATTGTGTGTCTCGCCAAAGGAGGCCTGCGCATTGGCGATATTCTCTGCCGCATCTCCGATCAGCCACTGGCCATTCTCTCGACTGCTTCCTACGGCGGCGAAGGCAATCGAACTCGTGGCTCTATTACCTTTTCACAAGACCTGAGCATGACGACAGCTAATTTGGGATCGCGGGTTTTGCTAGTAGACGATCTAGTTGATTCTGGTCAGAGCCTGAAACGTAGCATCTCCTGGCTACGGCACAAATACGGTTTTTACATAGACGAGATTCGCACGGCGGTACTTTGGCATAAGGAGTGTTCTGCGATCGCACCCGACTACGCCGTTCACCATCTGCAAAACAACCCCTGGATTCATCAGCCCTTTGAAAAGTATGAAGACATGAATTGGGACGCACTGGCAAAGACGGTCGATGCCGCTACCTAATCAACTTATGTAAGTACATACCAATAGCTGAATTGTCCCCACTTGCTATACACTGAACCCCGTCACTCAAGCCCAACTGTTGCTGTGAGTAATTTGCCCACCACACCCCCTTCTAATGAAATTCCTGCTGCTCGTCGAGAATCAGCGGCAGTTCCACCAGCAGAGATTGACGATGTCGATACTCACCCAAAGCCTTTTGGCAAAAGCATCTGGCTAATGCTCGCTATCTCGAGCCTAGTTGGGCTAGGGGGGATTGGATTCTGGCAAAGAAATCGGATGACTCCATACATCAGCAGCGCTGCTGCTAGTACCAGTCAAACAGTTCTTCGTTGGAAAGGCAGCATTGGCCAAACCTTCAACCGCCAGCGAGCAGGCCAGTCAGAAAAAACAGCTCGTTCAGCGGTCAGGCTACCAAGCGCTGAAGCAGCCACAGAGAAAAACTCAACCCGCCAACTAGCAGCGATCGAAACGGCTGACGCTCAGCCTGAAAAGCTGTTGAATCATCGTCGCTACGACATTGCCGACGCCCGTAAACTAGTCCCTCTAGATCCCAGTAGCGAAATTTTATTACAGCCAGACGCGCAGGCTAGTCTTAAAGCGATGCTAGCGGATGCTAAAGCTAAAGGCGTGCGGCTAGGAATTATTTCTGGCTTTCGGACAATAGAGGATCAAAACTATCTCTATTTTGATCTAAAAGCCGAGCGCGGCGAAAGTGCTAGAGCCCGCGCCGAAGTCAGCGCTCCTCCTGGCTACAGCGAGCATCACACGGGCTACGCAGTCGATTTCATAGATGAAAGCCAGCCAGAGACTTTCCTAGAAGAGAGCTTTGAAAACACCCCTGCTTACGAGTGGCTAGTGGCTAACGCTCCTTTCTACAACTTTGAGCTGTCCTTTCCAAAAGACAATTCAGCCGCTGTGGCCTATGAGCCCTGGCACTGGCGCTACGTAGGCAACCAGGAAAGTCTAGAATTGTTTTACAAATAGCTTTTTTTTGGATGAATCCTACTACGCTCAATCTGCTAGCTGTCTCTGTCTTTGCCTTCACAATGCTGAGCCTGGTAGGGCCACTGTTCGATATTTCAGCCGGGGCGGTGGCGATCGCACTTACCGCCATCACGGGCGTCATCGCCATTGATCGCTTCGGTGCCCAGGGCAAAGGCGGCAATATCCTGGTCGATCTGGTTTCCCGTCAGTCTTCAGAGTACCGCCAGCGCATTCTTCATCACGAAGCTGGACACTTTCTGATTGCTCATCTGCTAGAGATTCCCGTCTTGAGCTACACCCTTAGCGCCTGGGAAGCTACCAAAGCAGGACTGCCCGGATTGGGCGGCGTGGTTTTAGATACGACCGCCATAGAAGGCGAGCTAGCGTTAGGTGCTCTGTCAGCTCAGCAGGTCAACCGCTACTGCATTCTATGGATGGCCGGTATCGCCGCCGAAACGCAGATGTACGGCAGCGCAGCAGGGGGCGAGGACGATCAGATGAAGCTCAAGCTCCTTTGGCAGCAGACACAGCGAACTGCCGCTGCCGCCGATACACAGATTCGCTGGTCGCTCTTACAGGCCCAGACGCTGCTAGAAAAGCAACAGGAAGCCTACACGGCGCTGGTAGAAGCCATGTCTGAGCGAGCCTCGGTAGAAGAGTGCCTACAGGCAATCGAAGCGCACAAAGTCAACGTTTCAACGACTGAGGGCTAAGGCCGCAGATAAAGATCCGCTGTAGTCCCCAATCAGTTGAAACCAAACGCCCTAGAAAGTCTTAGAGTGTGGCAACATTGATCAAATCTAGAGCGCTAACTCCTAGAGAATCCTGCTGCTCTGCAAAAGTCCTGAATTCGTATTAAAAGCTTGCGTCCTTTGCTTATGTCCGTTACTCCCTCGCAGTCCAATTCTCCACAGCTTCCTTTTTTGAGCGGCGCTGACATACGCAAGCAGTTTTTGGCGTTCTATGAAGCCAAAGGTCACAAGATCCTTGACAGCGCCTCACTGGTGCCCGAAGATCCAACAGTTCTGCTGACAATTGCTGGAATGCTGCCTTTCAAGCCCATTTTCTTGGGACAGCGGACGGCTGAATTTGACCGAGCGACCACTTCGCAAAAATGCATTCGCACGAATGATATTGAAAATGTTGGTCGCACCGCTCGTCACCATACGTTCTTTGAGATGCTGGGCAACTTCAGCTTTGGCGACTATTTCAAGAAGCAGGCGATCGCATGGGCCTGGGAACTCTCCACAGAAGTCTTCAAGCTGCCCGCCGACCGGATTATCCCTAGCGTCTTTCGAGATGATGACGACGCCTTTGCCATCTGGCGAGACGAAATCGGCATTCCCGAAAAACGGATCATTCGCATGGGCGAGGCTGACAACTTCTGGAAATCGGGTGCTACTGGTCCCTGTGGCCCCTGCTCAGAGCTTTACTACGACTTTCATCCTGAGCGCGGCGACAATATCGATCTAGAAGACGACACTCGCTTTATCGAGTATTACAACCTCGTCTTCATGCAGTACAACCGCGACGCAGACGGTAACTTAGAGCCGCTGCAAGCGCAGAATATTGACACGGGTCTAGGCCTAGAGCGCATGGCCCAGATTTTGCAGGATGTTCCAAACAACTACGAAACCGATCTAATTTTGCCGATTATTCAGTCAGCGGCGATGATTGCAGGTGTGGATTATTTCAAGGCAAGCGACGCTCAAAAAGTATCGCTAAAGGTAATCGGTGACCACGTTCGCGCGGTGATGCATATGGTGACCGATGGCATTAGCGCTTCTAATGTTGGCCGGGGCTATGTACTGCGCCGCCTAATTCGCCGGGTTGTGCGTCATGGCAGACTGTTAGGAATCGATCGCCCCTTTACTACTGAAGTTGCCGACAGATCGATTGCACTTTCCGAGGCGGCTTATCCGGCGGTGCGAGCCCGTGAGACTGCTATCAAAAACGAGCTAGAAAGAGAAGAAGTTCAGTTTCTTAAGACGCTAGAGCGCGGTGAAAAGAGATTGGCTGATATCTTGGCCGACCAGCCTCAAAAAGTCTCGGGCTCAGATGCTTTTGAACTATATGACACCTATGGCTTTCCGCTAGAGCTGACGCAGGAGATTGCTGAAGAAAGTGGAATTGCGGTGGATGCCAAAGGCTTTGAAGTAGAAATGGAACAGCAGCGAGAGCGATCGAAAGCAGCGCACGAGACTATTGATCTGACCGTGCAGGGCAGCTTGGATACGCTAGCTGAGCAGATTGATTCTACTAAGTTTGTAGGCTATCAGCAGCTCGATACGCAAAGTCAGGTAGAAGCGATTCTAATCGGAGGAGAGTCAGTCGACCGCGCTGAAGCTGCTGATGAAGTGCAGGTAGTGCTAGACCAGACACCTTTCTATGCAGAATCGGGTGGGCAGATTGGCGATCGTGGCTATCTGTCGGGCGACAGTCTGGTTATCCGAGTCGAAGATGTGAAAAAAGAGGGTAGCTTTTTTGTTCACTTTGGCACGGTTGAGCGAGGTTCTCTTGCCGTTGGCGATCGCGTCAGCGCCAAGATTGACAGAGCCTGTCGCCGCCGAGCACAGGCAAACCACACAGCAACTCACCTTTTGCAGGCGGCGCTAAAAATGCTGGTAGACGAATCCATTTCTCAAGCCGGTTCGCTAGTTGACTTTGACCGATTGCGGTTTGACTTTCACTGTCCGCAATCGGTGACGCCAGAACAGCTACAGCAGGTAGAAAAGCAGGTAAATACCTGGATTGCAGAAGCACACGACGCCGATGTCCAGACGATGCCAATCGCCGAGGCCAGAGCTAAGGGAGCGGTGGCGATGTTTGGCGAAAAGTATGGCGATGAGGTGCGGGTGATTGACTATCCCGGCGTTTCGATGGAGCTGTGTGGCGGCACTCACGTCGGTAACACGGCTGAGATTGGCGTGTTCAAGATTATTTCTGAGACCGGCGTAGCGGCTGGGATTCGGCGAATTGAGGCGGTGGCGGGTCCGGCGGTGCTGGATTATCTAGAGGTGCGCGATCGCATTGTTCGAGACCTCAGCGCCCGGTTTAAAACCAAGCCAGAAGAGATTAGCGATCGCGTTACCGCCCTGCAAACCGAACTCAAAAACGCTCAAAAAGATCTTGCTGCGCTCAAGTCCGAGCTTGCCCTAGAAAAATCCGATCAGCTGCTTAGCAAAGCAGAGACGATTGGAGAAACGCCTGTAATTGTTGCCAACCTAGATGCAGTAGAACCTGACGCGCTGAAAGCAGCCGCTGAAAGACTATTGCAAAAGCTAGGAGACGGCGCAGTCGTACTAGGTTCTGTTCCGTCTGAAGGAAAAGTGAGTCTAGTTGCTGCCTTTAGCAAACCTGTAATTAGCCAAGGACTACAGGCCGGTAAATTTATCGGTGGTATTGCCAAACTCACTGGTGGCGGCGGCGGCGGCAGACCCAACTTTGCTCAAGCCGGTGGGCGCGATGCCTCCAAACTGCCCGAGGCATTAGAGCGCGCTATGGACCAGCTAAAGGAAGCGTTAAAAAGTTAAAAGGGGGGCCATATCCAGCCCGATTTCAATAAAACCAAGGCCAAACAACCTATAGAGCCTAGCTCATGAAAACAACAAGAGCTAGGCTCCAAAGCCATTTGTTTACAGTGTGCCGGTAGGCGGCTGTATTGTCCCGCTGTGGGTAGGGACCGCTGAAGTGCCTACCCCTGTAGGCGGCTGCACTATTGTTCTGTCGGATGTAGTGGCGGATGTAGTGGCGGATGTAGTGGCGGATGTAGTGGTCGCTGGTGCGCCTGCTGGCGCACCTAAAATGCCACAGTAGTCATAGTCTCAGATGTCTTGTTTGCTAAATTTCTCTACTTGTGTGATTTTGGTTGTCACCTGCCTATGCTCAAACATCTCTTTCTGCTCTTCATCCTCACTTAGGAAGAGGCATTGGGATGAGTTTCTCTCGGCAGAAAAAACATCACTACGCGCGGTTTAACACCCTAGGTAGAGCGTGTAAATAAGCGCATTTTCTACTATGAGCGCATTCATTACAACAGAGTGCTTACAACAAAGTACTCATAACAAAGGTGTAAGAGGCATTATGGAGACACAGCAAGCTAAGAGCGATCTGCCAACAGGGACACCCTATCCCAACATCCCACCTCTGATTGAGAGTCGCGAAACTGAATATGTCGACGCTGGCATCACTAGTTCTGTTGCGATATTGGGTCACCCTATTCATCCAGTTGTTGTCACTTTTCCAGTTGCTTTCCTTAGCGGTGCTGCTGGCACTGATATAGGCTACTGGCTGACACAAGACGAGTTTTGGGCTAGAGCCTCTCTATGGCTAATTGGGGTCGGACTATTGGCAGGGATTGTAGCTGCTATCGTTGGTATGTTTGATTTTGTTCGTATTCCAAGAGTCAGACGCCGTCGAGCTGGCTGGGCTCATATGGGCCTCAACGTAGCAGCACTCGCGCTCACCATTGGCAACTTTCTCCTACGTTTTTTCGCTTCGGAGTCCATTATTTTGCCTATCGGTCTGGTTCTTTCTTGCACAGTAGCTCTGCTGCTATCAATAGGCGGCTGGTACGGCGGTGAACTCAGCTTTCGCCACAAGGTGGGTGTGGTTGGTTCTAGCGAGCCCTAGACCTAGCCAGCATCTTTTTCAAACTTCAGCGTCGCTCATATTGGAGTTTTGCAGTTTCGGTGACCTCGACTGCTCGCTTATGTTTCGGCCAAGCTTCTGATACAAAAGAGTCAGTAAATTTACTAAGTTTTTATGACTTAGTTAAGATTTTTCTTAAAAGCACTTATATTCCTGTGTAGATTAACTGAGCTAGCTATAAACGACTTAACCACCAGCTTAGTACCTACTTGCAATCTCCAAAACAGACTAAGGTTTCAGAGAGCAGTAGCCAGGCTGTATGCTTTGCTCTACTCAGTGCTTCTACTATGGCTTCTATTACAGATACCTCCCAAGCTAAAGCGTTATTGCACCGCTGGCTCCAGCAGCAGATGTCCGCAGAACAGCTTCTCTGGCTAGAAGACAGGCTGAAACAGCTAGCCGAGAACAGTTCAGACCGCCTGCTGTTTACCACCTTTAGCTCAGTGCCTCGCTACACCACCAAGGCCGATTTAGCGCTGACAAGAGCTGACTTACAAGAAGCTGCTTCGATTCGAAAAGGCTGGGTGCCTAGCGATTGGAGCCTCGATCAGGTGGGGCGTACACTGTTACTTTTATCACTGCCTGCTGAAGAAGCCAATCAATACCAGACGCTAGTAGAAAAACTGTTTGGCACTGCTGATGTGAGTGAGCAAATTGCCCTGTATCAAAGCCTGCCGCTGATGCCGCATCCTCGTTTGTTTGTGGCTAGAGCGGCTGAAGGGTTGCGCACGAGCATAACGGCGGTTTTCAATGCGATCGCGCTCAACAACCCTTTCCCTGGCGACTACTTTGAGGCGCTGCCCTGGAATCAAATGGTCCTAAAAGCGGTGTTTGTCGAGAGTCCGCTGCATCTGATTCAGCAGCTAGACGAGCGGGCCAACCCTGAGCTAGCTCGGATGCTTTCAGACTATGCGCACGAACGCTGGGCTGCTAAGCGTCAGGTAACGCCTGAGCTGTGGAGACTGATTGGTCCCTTCTTAAACGATCGGTTCTTGACTGATATAGAGCACGCGCTCAATACGTCAGAAAAAGACCAGCAGCTAGCCGCTGCGATCGCCTGCAAACAATCTTCACTGCCTTCAGCTCAGGCGCTCCTATCGCAGCACCCTGTTGTTCAAGCAGAAATCACAGACCATCAGCTGAACTGGGAAAAATTTAGCCAGCAGTATCTAGTGGCATAGCATTTTTTCTCTGATCCTAGCTATCTCCTCAGAATATTAGCCACCGCAAACCTTAGCATCTTCACTCCTGAAATCATGACGCAGACAAACGATATCAGCGCGATGACCTTCATCGATCCGCACATTCATATGACCTCACGCACCACCTATGACTACATGGTGCTACGAGAATATGGCGTGGTTGCCATCATCGAACCCTCGTTTTGGACGGGCCAGCTGCGCACGAGTGCAGGCAGCTTCAAAGATTATTTCAGCAGTTTGGTTGGCTGGGAGCGGTTTCGCGCTGCGCAGTTTGGCATTCGTCACTACTGCACGATCTCTCTAAACCCGAAAGAAGCCAACAATCCGGATATTGCCGATGAGGTCATGGATCTGCTGCCGCTGTTTGCCTGCAAAGAAGGGGTAGTGGCGATCGGTGAGATTGGCTACGATGAGATGACAGAAGCTGAAGACAAATACTTCGCTCTACAGCTAGAGCTAGCCAAGGAAGTAGATAAGCCGGTTCTCGTCCATACGCCTCATCGCAACAAGAAAGAAGGCACTTCTCGAAGCATGGATGTGTGCGTAGAGTATGGCGTCGATCCGTCTAAGGTGATTATTGATCATGCCAATGAGGAGACGGCCAAAGAAGTGCTTGACCGAGGCTTCTGGGCTGCTTTCTCGATCTATCCCAAAACTAAGATGGGCAATAAGCGGATGGTCGAGCTGGTGCGTCAGTATGGCTGCGATCGCATCATCGTTGATAGTGCCGCCGACTGGGGTCTAAGCGATCCGCTAGCAGTGCCAAAAACAGCTCAGCTGATGGCCGACATGGGCATTTCCGCAGAGCACATTCGCAAGGTTTGCTACGAAAATGCTCTTACCGCCTACGCTCAAAGCGGTGAAATGAAAGAAACCGACTGGACTAACCCGCCCGCTGTCGATCAGCGGCAGCTCTATGACGGCAACTCTGTTCTACGTGGACAGCAGCCGGTGACTGACTCGAAACAGCTCTCCTCACTGTTGATTGAGTAGAGCTACCTCTATAGAGTTGCTTAAATAGAGTCGGCTAAGTAGATTCGCTGATTGAAGTCGGCGAAAACAATTTCCAAACTTACTATGGTTGCAACATCCTCTCGAACTTCTACGCTTTTGGCCTATCTACAAATGATGCGGCCAGCTAACATTCTGACCGCCTGGGCCGATATCTTTCTAGGCTATGCGGCCTCTGGTGCGGCGTTGCTTGTCACAACTCCTATAGCCCTAGAAAGTCTTGTTCCATTGGGCTGGCTGTTGCTCTCTACCACCGGACTGTACGGCGGTGGGGTAGTGTTCAACGATGTGTTTGACGCTGAAATAGATGCTAAGGAGCGGCCCGAACGCCCGATTCCTTCAGGCCGCGCTTCTAAGCAAGAAGCTGTTGTTCTAGGCACTGTTCTACTAGCTGTTGGAGTAATGGCTGCTGTTCAAGTGTCTCTACTTAGTGCGGCGCTAGCAGCCTTTATTGCGGCGGCTGCGCTCAGCTATGATGCGATTGCCAAACACAATCCGCTAATAGGTCCTCTCAATATGGGCCTCTGTCGCGGGGCGAATTTGCTGCTGGGCGTTAGCGCTATGCCACTGGCTGTACAGGGCTACTGGTTTCTAGCGCTCATTCCCATTGTCTATATTGCAGCAATTACCACTATTAGCCGAGGAGAAGTTCACGGCGGTAGTCGCTCAACCGGCATTGTGGCGCTGTTGATGCTCGCTCTGGTCATTGCGGGCGTTGCGGGCCTGACTCTCTTACCTAGCTATAGCGGCGTCAATGTTCTCCCATTCGGGGCAGTATTTGTTGCTTTAGTAGTACCTGAATTTGTTCGAGCTGCGCTCAATCCTTCCGCTGAGCAGATTCGTGGCGCAGTTAAGGCTGGTATTCTTTGCTTGATTATTTTGGATGCTGCGATCGCCTCCGGATTTACCAACTGGATCTATGGCCTTGGCGTACTGGCTCTGCTGCCGGTTTCGAGGGGGTTGGCCAAACTTTTTGCTGTGACCTAGCAAAACCCTAGCTCACAAAGCTTGACTCAACATTCCAAAAACTTCTCCTGAATATTGTTTACTTAGCAAACTCTCTTTACCATGACATTCACTACTATCACTTCTCCCGCTGCTGCTGGCGCTTCTACTGCTAAACCCTCCGAACTTAAGCCACCTGGGCCCAAACCTTTCGAGCCCAAGTCGTCTGAGCTCAAACCACTTCAGCAAGATTTCAGCGTACGCTTCACTTACGATGTCCACTTCACCCAAGGATTGTTCCACACTAGCAATCCACTCTTAGCGGATGTTCTAACCCAGCTAAAAACATCCTCGACGCAGGTATTCGCGGTCGTCGACTCAGGCGTATCACAGGCTCATCCGCAGCTAATCAGCCAGCTAAAAGCTTACGCTAGGCATTATCCCGAAGCGCTCACGCTAGTTGCGGAGCCCCTGATCGTACCCGGCGGAGAAATTGTTAAGCAAAGTGCGGAATGGGTAGAAAAAATCCAGGACGCCGTGCATAAAACAGCGGTTTGTCGTCACTCCTATATTATGGCGATTGGTGGCGGCGCGGTCTTGGACATGGCTGGCTATGCGGCGGCTACAGCGCACCGCGGCGTGCGGTTGATTCGGGTGCCAACCACTGTACTGGCGCAAAACGATTCGGGTGTTGGGGTCAAGAACGGGATTAATGCTTTCGGCAAGAAGAATTTTCTAGGTGCCTTTGCTCCACCGACGTTGGTTCTAAACGATTTTGATTTTTTGAGCGCTTTGGGCGATCGCGACTGGCGCTCCGGCATTCCAGAGGCGATAAAAGTTTCCCTCATCAAAGACGCAGACTTCTTTCGCTTTATTGAAACGGCAGCTACGGCGCTTGCAGATAGAAACATGGAGGCTATGCAGGCACTGGTCTACCGCTGCGCGAAGCATCATGTAGAACACATTGGTGGATATGGCGATCCGTTTGAAAAGGGATCCTCGCGTCCGCTTGATTTTGGTCACTGGGCTGCCCACCGCCTAGAGCATCTAACTGACTATGCGCTGCGTCACGGCGAGGCCGTTGCAATCGGCATCGCTCTCGATACTACGTATTCTTATCTTCAAGGTCATCTCTGCGCGGATGATTGGCAGCGTATTCTCAATACGCTCAAGACTTTGGGCTTTGTCTTGTACGCGCCTGAACTCAGCAATCATAGTGACCAGCCAGATCATCCTGACTCAATTTTCAAAGGGCTAAGTGAGTTTCGAGAGCATTTAGGCGGTGAGCTGACGATTATGCTGCTAGATGCGGTTGGTCACGGCTTTGAGGTACATGAGGTGGATTTCGATCTGTATCGGCAGGCGATCGCGCTGTTGCAGGAGTCCTAACCAATGAAAGTCAACGGCGACCTGCACCTTACCTACTGCTCTAATATCCATCCTGGCGAGACTTGGGCAGAAGTAAAACACAATCTCGAGACCTATTTGCCTGCTCTAAAGCAAAGACTCTCTCCCGAATCGCCATTTGGAGTCGGGCTGCGGCTCTCAGACTTAGCTTCGCGAGAGATTTTGGAACAAGATTGCCTAGAGGCGTTTCAAAGCTGGCTTAGAAAAGAAGATCTGTACGTTTTCACTATCAATGGATTTCCCTACGGTGGATTTCATCATCAGATAGTAAAGGACAACGTTTATGCACCTGACTGGTCGAAGCGCGATCGCCTAGACTACACGCTGCGCCTGACAGAAATTCTTTCCACCCTGCTACCTGACGGCATGGACGGTGGCATTTCTACCGTTCCACTGTCCTACAAGCCCTGGTGGAAAAACGACCAAGACGCTCGCGCAGCAGTCTTTGCAGCTAGTACACAGCAGCTTGCTCAGCTCACAGCTCAGCTCATTTCTCTCGCCCAGCAAGGTCAACAGCTACACATTGATTTGGAGCCCGAACCTGACGGCCTGCTAGAAAACGCGGCTGAAGTGATTGCTTACTTCAAAGACTGGCTGCTGCCAGTGGGCGGTGCGTGGTTAGTCAAGGAACTTGGTATCTCTCAGCCGCAGGCGGAGCAGCATCTTTTGAACCACATTCAAATTTGCTATGACACCTGCCACTTTGCCGTCGAATACGAACAGCCTCAGCAGGTGTTTGAACAGTTTCGCGCCGCCGGAATCAAAATTGGTAAAGGGCAGCTCAGCGCGGCCCTGCGGATCGAGCTGCCGAATGACGTTGAAAAAAGAGAGTGGATGGCTACCCAGCTAGAGACTTTCGCCGAATCAACCTATTTGCATCAGGTGATTGAGCGTAGTGCCGATGGCAGCTTGAGCCAACATGCCGATCTAAAACAGGCCATTCCTCATTTTGTCGGCAGCGACGCTGAAGAATGGCGCACTCATTTTCATGTGCCTATCTTTATCGATCGATATCAGGCTTTTCAATCTACACAGTCAGATATTACCGCGTTCCTAGACGCTTTAAAGAACAACATAGGATGCTCTCATCTAGAGATTGAAACCTATACTTGGGATGTCTTACCTTCAGATATGAAGCTCGATATGTTGACCTCTATTCAGCGAGAGTACGAGTGGGTTTTGGCAACTATAGAACGTAACAAATCACAGCAACCCCTTAAAGCTCTGAGCTTATAGCACTACTCGATTTATGCAAAAGACTGTTGTTCTGAACGTTGTTGGCCTGACCAAAAAATTGATCGGGCAGCACACTCCCTATCTATCTCATTGGATGTCCGAGGGTAAGCAAGTGGCGATTGAGCCGGTGCTGCCTGCGGTGACCTGTACGGTTCAATCCACCTATTTGACTGGCAAGTATCCGAGCGAACACGGAATCGTTGCCAATGGCTGGTACTTTCGTGATGACTGCGAGGTCAAGTTTTGGCGACAGTCTAACAAACTAGTGCAGGCTCCAAAGGTCTGGGATATGGCCCGTGCTATCGATTCCACCTTTACCTGCGCCAATATGTTTTGGTGGTACAACATGTATTCCACGGCTGACTATGAGGTCACGCCGCGCCCAATGTATCCGGCAGATGGCCGAAAACTACCTGATATCAATGCAAAGCCAGTGGAACTGCGCCCCCAGCTACAGGAGACTTTGGGCCAATTCCCGCTGTTCAAGTTTTGGGGACCGGTCACTTCGATCGAATCGAGTCAGTGGATTGCAGACTCTGCCAAATGGGTAGATGACAAGCACGATCCGACGCTGACGCTGATTTATCTCCCACATTTAGACTATTGCAGTCAGAAGGTAGGCAGCAATCCTGACGACATCGCTACCGATCTTAAAGAGATCGACCGGGTCTGTGGCGATCTAATTGACTATTACGAGAAGCGAGGGGCGCAGGTGATTGTGCTCTCAGAATATGGGATTCAGCCGGTTTCAAAGCCAGTTCACCTCAACCGCGTTCTGCGACAAGAGGGATTAGTCGCTTTTCGAGAAGAGCTAGGGCGAGAGCTTCTAGATGCTGGGGCGAGCAGGGCGTTTGCCGTGGCCGATCATCAGCTTGCTCATGTCTATGTTGACGATCCAAATGATATTCCTCGGGTGAAGGCTCTATTAGAGAAAGTAGATGGCGTCGCCAAGGTGCTAGATGAGGAAGGAAAGCGAGAATATCACCTCAATCATCCTCGTTCGGGGGAGTTGGTTGCGATCGCCAATCCAGATGCCTGGTTCACCTACTACTACTGGCTAGACGACAGCTGCGCACCGGACTTTGCTCGTACTGTGGACATCCATCGCAAACCAGGCTACGACCCAGCCGAGATGTTTATCGATCCCACCATCGCCTTAGCCAAGCCCAAAATCGGAGCAACGCTACTCAAGAAAAAGCTAGGCTTTCGCACTTTAATGGAATTTACCCCACTAGATGCTGGTCTAGTCAAAGGCTCTCACGGTTCTTTTCCTACTGATTTGAACGAGGGAGCCCTGCTAATTTCTCGCCAGGAACAATATCTAGGATCAAACAAAATCAAAGCGATAGATGTCTGTGAGACGATCCTGGACCATCTCTTTGAGGGCAAACCTAGAAGCGGAAGTTAAAAGCGTTAACTCTGTTGAAACTCTAGCTCCAGCCATCGGCGGCGGTGCTGACCACCCGCGTCAGGTCGGCAGTGATCTCTACGGTGTAATCGAAAGGAGAACCCTGAGTATTGTCAGGATCTTGGGTCATTGGGCTGCCGTCGGGTCGGCGGGGACTGAAGTATGACCGGGCGCTGATCGCCAAATTGCCCGCGCTGTTGACGGCTGCTCCAACGATGGATAGAGAATTTGTTTTACCATCTTGTTTCACTGCGGAAAGGTACGCAGCCTTTAGCAGTGCGCCTGTAGCCGGATCTATTTGGCCAATAACGGCAGCCTTGCTCCCACCGCCTGAACCATAGCTACGCAGCCAGCTTTGCTGTACTTCTCCGGTAGCTCGCCTGAAGTCTTCGGCGGCTGTCCCCTGGGTACCATCTACGCTAAACACCCCATACAGACGCTGTTCCTGTCCAGATCAGGCCCAGACCTCGACCGTCGGTGCCAGTGGTTTCTAGATCTTGTCGGGTCCAATTGTTGTCTAGATTGACTGGATCGAAGCTACGTATGATTGGATTTTGATTATTGCTGCTGACTTGTTCTGTACCGATATAGACTGTCTGGGTTCCGATTGTGACGCTATCGGCTCCAATGGCAACGATGTCATCTTCACTGGTGCTTCCGGTAAATTTGTTCACCTTTCCGGAGATATCCACGATGACAATGGGATCAGCTGGCGGTTCTATGACCGGATCGGCAGGAGAAGCTGGGGGAATTTCAGGTGGAAGCTGAGGCGAGAGAGGATTTTCTCCTGGACTTTCTTCAGGGTCTTGAGATGGAGTTAGAAAAGCCTGCGCGGTTGGGTTGGCAAGCCAATTCTTAGCGGGATTGACTAGCTGTGAAAGCGATGGGAGACTGCTAGTAGCGCCTTCTACTTGAAAGATGATGTCGTTGAAATCAGCATCACCTTTGCCAATTTGCATATCTTCGATGGCAAAAATGTCTGCGGTAGCCTGGGCTAGCTGATTGTTGCCGCCTGGATTTAAAGCTGCAATTGAGAAGAGAGGGATGTCGGAGCTGATTTCACCTGTGGCTACTGCTGCGATCGTGCTGTTGGGCACTAGCATGAAGGCAAATCGGGTGCCTGCTGAGAGAGTGAGTGTTTTGGCGCTAGCGGCGGTGCCCTGGTTGCGATCGCGCTCTCCTAGTTCTCCTGAAAACTGAGCGCCTTCCGTGCTATCCATAATCACGATCTGCCCTTCGGAGGAATCGCCAAGCGCTCGGCGGGCGGCCTCTTTGACAAAGTCATCGGTGGCTAGTCCTCCCATGCCAGCAAGCGTGAAGACAGCTAGCTCTCCACTATAGGCACCACCATCAAACAGAAAGTCAATTTCTACTGAGCCGCTCTCATCAACAACAAAGGTACCGCTCGCGCTATCAAGACTCGTCTGATCGAGCGCTCCACCCGTTAGCAGAATGTCGACGCCTTGAAGCCGACGTGCAAGCTCTATCTCAGGTGGATAGTCGAGCGCCCCTTGTCTTGGATCGGCATTTGGCTCAAAGATACTTTGAGCAGACAAATTGGCTAAAGGATCTAGGACCATAGCTGCTGATAGCTTTGTCGATAGTTCCGTAGAAGACGATTCTAACAGTCTCTGCGCAGATAAACTTTGGAGAGAATTGCGGTTGGCAGCCTGAGCGCTCAAATCACGTACCGTAGCATCAAGCGGTATTAAAGCGCCGTCCAATCTACCTTCTAAAAACGGTTCGGTAGGATTGAAACCCTGTGAAAAATTGCTTTCTGTAGAATCAAACATTGCGGACAGCTATAGTTTTTGCGCGTGTATCAATCAACTGACTAGAAGCCTTTTTGTCAGGAAAATGTTAGAAAGTCCGGTATTTACGCTAGGATGAGCCATTTCACAAATCCGTATTAGCACAGAGGTTGTTCGTCCTGTTTTTTTACTGCTTTACGGCTCAAAATAAGCATTGGCGTGAGCACTGGTTTAGGCTGAGCGGTTGAATGCGCGATCGCGCCGAACGGCTTCGCTCAAGAGAATGCCCTGGATTTTGTAGAAAGCTAAGTGTTGGAAGCTGCATAGCGTGTATGTAATTCCTAACATCTATCAAGTAATTTGTAGCATCCTGCACAAAACGCGCCGGTCTACCTTGTTAGCGTTGGCTACTAGCAAGGCTCTCACTTCAAGGGAACAGAGAGAACGAACCGGATCTAGCTACCCTCAGCGAAATCCGTTAGCTCAAAGAAAATCCTAAAGAACTGATGGTAAAAATGCCGAACTTTCGCCATTCACAAAGGATCCATCTCAGTGACAACTCAAACTGATTTAGCCCCATCAGCAACGCAGACAACAACCGACCAAGACTCATCGCCCTCCGGTCTACTCACGTATCCGCAGCTAATCCTGTGCGCTGTGGGAATTGGCATTGTCGGTGGAGTCGTAGCTACCTGCTACTACTTTGTTCTAGAAGCTATGATGCACGGCGTCTGGCATACGTTGCCAGACTGGATCGAACCTCGTTTTCCTAGCTGGCTACCGACCAATAACTACGTTTGGATAGCGACGACTATTGGTGGTTTCTGTGTGGGTCTGGTGCTCTATTTTATGGGTTTGCCTGGAGAAATGGCTCAGGTAGTCGATAGCGTTCACAGCCCTGGGCGGATCGATATTCGTAAGACGCCAGCGATGGTGATTGCCTCTCTGGTGGCCATCACAGCGGGTGGTAGCGCTGGACCAGAAGCGCCGCTAGTCCAAGTAAATGGCAGTTTTGGTAGCTGGCTAGGAGATCGGCTGAAGCTGAAGCAGAGCAACGTGCGAGTGCTGACCTTTTGCGGTATGAGCGCGGCTTTAGGCGCATTTTTCGGTGCGCCTATTGGGGCGGCGCTGTTCGCACTAGAGATTCCCCATCGGCGCGGGCTAGAATACTACGAAGCCGTTGCCCCTGCTGTAATCTCGGCCATGCTCTCTTTTGCTGTTTTTAGGATCAGTACGGGCATCACGATTGGTGGCTTCTACCATTTTGAATCGATCCCTGAGCTGACCCCGATGAATTTGCTTGAAGGGCTGATCCTGGGTGCGATTGGCGCTGGTGTCGCTGTGATCTTCATCTATGTTTTCCGCTTCATCGGGCGAATACTAGAACCGCTAGAGCATAACCTGGTGGCCTTAGCGACGCTAGGCGGGCTGTGTATTGGACTGATTGCTTTCTTCTTGCCGCAGACGCTGTTCTTTAGTGAAGAACAAATTCATACCGTGATTGAGACCGGATCAACATTGGGTGTGACGATGCTGTTGGTGATTGCAGTGGCCAAGATGTTTGCGATTAGCTTTACGCTGCATTCGGGGTTTTTGGGCGGTTTTATTTTTCCGTTGTTCTTTATTGGGGCAAATGTGGGGTTGGCGATCGCGATCGCAGTCCCTCAAATCCACCCTACCGTCGGCATGGTTTGCCTGATGGCAGCAGTCAACGTAGCGGTGACCAAGACGCCCGTGAGCACCAGCATTATCCTCAGCGTGCTGTCCGGTACGGCAATGTTGCCAGTGATTGTAATATCTAGCTTTACCAGCTTTCTCTTGACCGGGCGGATCGCCATGATCGGGACACAGCGATCACGCCAGCTAGACGAAGCTCGCCCTCAACTCTGGGCTCAAAGCAATCTATTACCGAACTTTCAGTAGACACCTGCGGCAGGCGCTACTGGAAGAGCGTGACATCTCAGCGCTTACGATTTAACCATATAGACATTCGCTGATAGCGTTACTGGAATGTCAAGCGTTGAGTAGGTCACATTTCCTAGCGTGTCTGCAATGCGATAGAGCAGTTTGTATACTCGATTGACTTGGTTTCTAGGCTGGACAGCACGCAGAAAAACCTGAGTGTCTTCGATAATCTCATAATCGTAGTCACCATCGCCATCGCTCTTTGCACCGATAGGCTCGCTACAGATAACGGCGTCTAGCGTGACGGTGAAGCCAGGCCCAAACTGTTCAGAGCCTTCAACCTTGACGCCTACCATTTGATGCGCAGGAGGCCACAGAACCGGGGGCTGCGCTGTGAGTGACTCGACCGGGCTGAAAACAGGGTTAGTGGTGGGAAGTGAGGTTCTAAGCCGAATGTTTACAGTCTGCCTGATAGGAGTATTCCAGCTATCTTCGATGGCATAGACAAATCGATGAGTTTCTTCAGCTAATTCTGAGGTTGGGGAAAAGCTGACTTCTGCAAGTTCAGTGCTAGTGAGCTGTTTGCCAGAAAACAGCCGGGTGCCGTCAGCTAGCTGGAAAAAACCCTTGATATCAGGGGGCGTTTCGACCACGCGGATGATGGGCTGCACGCCGTCGATATTGGCTGGGGGACGAATATTTAGGCTGATCGCTAGGTTGGCATTTGGCCCGGTGTTTGACTCAATCTCCAACACGGTGAGCGTTTTGTACGACTCGACGATTGGCGTGCTAAGAGCGGCACTCAAGGTAGAGGCGGCGTTGAAGATGACGTTGCGCTGAGTGCGAATGCTGCCCTGAAGCGTGGTGCCTTGTCCCAGTTCAACCTCTGATTTTGCGAGAATTTGCGATCGCGTCAACCCGCTTGCATTGAAGCGAACCTTTTGCTGAGAAACAATAGTTAGAAAATCGCCTGCCCCTACCGTTGCCCCATTAAATACGATCGACTGCTGACTGGCTAACACGCTCTCCGATTGAAATCGCGACTCGGCAGTCGTTTGGATCGCCTTGGATGAAAAAATTCTGACAGCCGTAGCAGCGAGACTACCCAAAGCAACTTCGCCATTTTGAGCAATCAGCGTCACCCTTTCAACCACATGTCCCTCACCTCGAAAGACAATATCTCCTCGCTTAACAACGATCACTATGTTTTTGAGCGTGACTCCGCTTGGAATGACCAGCGGTCCTCTCTCAACTTCAATCACGCTGGGGCGGTTAGCCAATTCTCCAACCGGAAATAGCTCGCTCCAACCAGCGACTATCTTCAGCCGATCTCTATAAGCTCTGATGTCAAGCCGAACCGGATCGTAGCCCATCAAAGAAGTCTGCAAAAGCACGTCACTTACGAGATCGTGATGCTGTGGCACCTCGATAGATATCGCATCTATCCGCTGATACCGCACCGAATCATCTGCTTCTACTAAAGAAATGGTCTCTTGCTCGGAGTTTCCCAAAGAGGGAGCGATCGCATCTACTGGATTGGCATCTACTGGATTGAAGGCTGTCGTGTTAATGTCAGACTTGCCTGCATCAAGAACTATTGAAGAAACTTCTGGAACCGCAATCAGACTATTGCCTTCAGCTCGCAGCGTTTCTCCACTATAGAAGCAGACATTGTTCACTGAGTGCAGCCAGGACACCAGCTGAGCACCCTCTGGTCTATTGAGTATAACCTTTCCCCCCGCCACCAGAATCAAGGGAGAATCAACCACACTCACCGCAATAAAATCAGTAGCCGTGATGCCACGATCGTCGGCTACACTCAGCGTGACTGTGTAGCTACCTTGATTGCGATAGCGGTGAGAAGTTTCCAGCGTCTGGCTTTCTACCGTTGTCCCATCGCCAAAATCCCATTCAATCTTACGAAGATCAGACACTTGATCGCTAGTGCGGTCGTTGAGATACCCCTTGAATTGAACGCTGCGTCCAGCCAATACGCTCGACTTGGCCTCAATACCAACTGTTAGCTCCTTCTCTTCAACAAAGACATCAAAAGCCTCAACTGCCCTTTTAGAGCCGTCTATAACCGTCAGCATCACAGACCAGGTACCCATCTCCCAAAAGGTAAAGGAAACCGTTTGGCCCTTCTTTTGCCTGGCGTTCTTACCATCGTGGTCATTCGCGTTCTGGAAATGCCACCGATAAGTCAGATCGCCTTTTTGCCTGCTAGTTGCCACGGCGCTAAAGGCAACAGCTTTCCCCTTGATGAATCTGTTTGGATACGCAATGCTTTCAATCTGTGGAATGCTATCAACAACGACAGAGATAGTTTCTACCGCCTGGTTCCCCGTCTTGTTACTAACCTTTAGCGTGACCGTATATGTGCCCTCGTCAGCGTAGACATGACGGACATTTCTACCCTCATTTTCTCTAGTGTTTGCTTTCTCTTGATAGGTTTTATTTCTACCATCTCCAAAGTCCCAGGCATAAGTCAGCGCTTCGCTGTCAGGATTGTCAATGACGGCAACGAAATCTGTCGCATCTTTATCTTTAGAGGCCACCTCGGCTGATAGAGAAAGGATCTTTGAGGCAGCGGAGACGACCTCGACCGGAATTCTGTTGGTGGTGGTTTTCCCGTTTTCGTTCGTGATCATCAAGGACACTACATAGCTCCCCAGGCTGCGGTAGGCGTGTTCAGGGGCAAGCTGGTTTTCTACAGTCGTGCCATCGCCAAAATCCCAGCGGATCTTGTGAGTTTTCAGGATGTTGCTATCTGTGAAAGGGCTATTGAAGGTCACAGGATAGTCTTTCAATATTTCTTTGTTGTCTTTGATAGGACTATCTGGAATGACGCTGTCTAAGCTGATTTTATGCACCTGCGCAGCAGTCGATCCTGAGGGGCTAGACGCGATCACGCTAACGTAGTAAGTCCCACTCTGGTTGAATTTGTGAATCGCTTTTTGCCCGGAGGCGGGGTTGCCCCCATCCCCAAAGCTCCAGACATAGCTCACTAGGCGACTAGCTGCCTGCTCACTAGTCACTAAATTATCAGTGCTAGCTTCGAGTGGAATACTTGTAGATGCTTGACTAGATGCTTGGCCACCGGGACCACTCGAAGCAGGAGCTGCTGTTGCTTCAAAAGCCACAATTCCCTTGGCTTCGTCGATAATCTGGCTAGTCAAAGTGGTGACAACTAGAGGCAGCGCCTCGACAACTACAGTTCTTTCGACGATATTGATAGTACCTTTATCATCTCTGACTATCAGCGTCAGCGGATAGCGACTAGCCAGCGGATAGCGATGAATCACCGCTGCTCCTTGAATAGAAGCGCTACCGTCTCCAAAGTTCCATTCATAGGTGAGGGTCTGATTGTTGACGCCGAAAGCCTTGGCCCTCAGGCTAAAGCTTTTGCCTTCCTCGATAAAGATATGGCTTTTGACTGGAACGATGCTTGAAGTCATTTATCAAAGAATGGTGGTTTTCAGAAGTTGCGGTTTTTGCCGATCTGGACGTGTCTGGTATTTTTGACGCTGGGTCAATTCAATTAGTTTGAGTAGATGCAATAATATTGTATCTAATACGCTTCTATGCTGTAAGATACAGGAGAATTCTCGATACTGATGAACCAAAGGGACTTCTTCTGTACTGACCCACTCTACCTGGCTCATTGACTACCTATCTTGTAGGCTGTCCCAAACGGCTATTTCCACCCAAGCTTGTTTCATCCAATTGTTCACTCATCTATTTGACTGAAATTTGGAGAAAACGCTTCAATTAGTTTGGTGAATGCGTTAGTATCGTTTACTGAAACATTGATTGAAAGAGTATTTATGTCTGAAACCGTTTTACCTCAGCTACAAGCAGTTATCTCTGATCTGGAGGCTGAAGAATCGAATCTAACTGCGCAGCTAACTGCCATTCAAACTAGAAAGGATGCTGTCCTTTCAGTGATGGATATGTTTGACGGCTCTTCTACTGACTCTTCTTCCGTCGAGTCCTCTACCAAGGATGCGACTCCGGTGGAAGAGATTGAAGCGCCAGATGAAGTGCCAGATGAAGCGCCAGATGAAGCCAAAAAGTCGAGCACCGAGAAGAAACCGGCTGCAACCGCTACAAAAGCCAAGACTAAGACAAAAACAAAAGTTAAGAAGAAAGATGGTCGGACAGCCGACTGGCAAAAATATACATTGCCAGGTGTGGGCGATCAGCCAATGCCAGAAGCAGTGAAGCTGATTTTGGCCACCAAGCCTAAAGAAGACTTCAAGATTGCGGAAGTCATGTCGGGGCTTTTCAAAGAAGATATGCCCAAGAATCAGTATCTGAAAGCTCGCAATCGAATCTCCAATATTCTATCCGGTGGCGTCCGCGATGGAGAATGGTTCAAGGGAGCCAGAGGTGCCTACCGCTTGACAGAAGGCTAAACAACGGACCAAGAATACGCTGTTGTCGAATACGTTTGGCAGCGGCGGGCCATTTTGTCTGCTGAATATGAAAACCAAAAAGGAATGCTTCTTAACCCGAAAAGGTTAAGAGGCATTCCTTTAATACCTACTGCCAACAATTTATCAGGTAAGGTGCTATGGAGTTTGGCTCGTCGGCGTATCGGGTGTTGGGTCTTCACCTAGCAGGACGTTGTCATCAGCAATCTCTTCTAGATTGAGCTTATCAGCAAAGACTTCTCCGATGGAATCTGACTTTATTTCTGTATTTGCCGCTTTAGAAGCTTCGCTTTGAGCCTGGCGACGTTCTGCCCTTTTTTCACTTAGGCTGTCCGAAATTGCTTCTGTCTTATCTAGATCTAACGTGCTGCTACCACCCTGTAGGGGGGCCGCCTGTAGAGCTGTCTGCATGAGTCCAAAGCACATGAACGCGCTAGTTAGGACCAGTGATAACTGTTTGATAGCTTTGCGCAGAGATGTAACCGTCTGTGAAATCATAGAATTTATCTCGGGAAAAGTTCTGCTGTGATGCAGGTTTCTAAACAAGATTGAAGGCGCTTGTTGCGCTTTTGTCTCTGCTTGATTGAACATCGAAACGACGATCGCATCTGTCTTCCGCAAGATAGAGCTGTCTGTTTCCTTCATTTACAGCCCCAGCTGGTGATTTCATGGAATTTACTTGGTTGCTTTAAACAAAGAGAGTGGCCTAAATGCATCACATTTAGGCCACTCTCGCTGTAGCAAAGCTACTGATGTAGCTAAAGGACATAGTCGAAGATACGCTTAGTCAACGGCGTCTTTGATGCCGTCTTTAACGTCTTCGCCAGCTTTTTTAGCGGATGCTTCTGCCTGCTTTGCTTTGCCTTTGGCTTCAGCTTCTTTGTTGTCTGTGGCTTTACCAGCGGCTTCCTGGACTTTGCCTTCTACATCTTTGGCTGCGTTTTTTATCTTATCGTCGAGACCCATGATGAGTATTCTCCAATAGTGTTTTCTTATTGCCCCTACAGCCTACGAGACAGGCAAGAATACAACTTCTATCCTGCGGTGTCTCTTGCTGAATCAAAAGGTGGATTTATTGAAGCTGGGCTCATCTGTTCTGCACACTTTGATTCTGCCTGCTTTGTACCTGACTTATATCCGTTTTACGTGGGTATTTAGCCAGCGAATCATTTCCCAAAGGACGTGGCCGATGGCTTCTTTGGAGCGGTAGCCATGTTCTTCGTGGGGTAGGCTGACATATCGAACGATGCCACCGAGTCCCTTCACGGCTTCGTAGAGGCGCTCGGTCTGCATAGGGTAGGTGCCGGAGTTATTGTCGGCTGCGCCATGGATAAGGAGAAGCGGATGGTTGATCTTGTCAGCGTTTGTGAAAGGAGACATGCGGTTGTAGGTGTCTGTGGCGTCCCAGTAGCTGCGCTGTTCGCCTTGGAAGCCGAAGGGGGTAAGGCTGCGGTTGTAGGCTCCGCTGCGGGCGATGCCTGCGCAAAAAAGGTCGGTGTGAGCGAGTAGGTTGGCAGTGGTGAAGGCGCCGTAGGAGTGACCACCGATGGCGATTTTGGCGCGATCGCACACCCCTCTCTCTACTAGATAGTCGACTGCCGCCGTTGCACTATCTATCAGCTGTTCTAAGTAGGTGTCGTTAGGTTCTGTTTCCGCTTCACCGATAATTGGCATAGATGGCCCTGATAGCAAAGCATACCCCTGAGTAAGTAAGAATAGCGCTGAAGCACGGGCCGGTCTGCTAAAAGTGTTGTCTGACTGAAGAACTTGGCTAGCCGTCTCTCTACTTTTGTGTTCTTCTGGGTAGACCCACAGCAGGGTAGGTAAAGGACCATCTCGTTCTAGATCGTGATTAGGAGGTAGATACAGCGTACCAGACAGTTCTAGACCATCGCTGCGAGAATAGCGAACAATCTCTTTATGAACGTCTTTGTACCAGGGAAGGGGATCGCTTAGAGCAGTGAGCGCGATTTCTTCTCCTTCTTTGCATAGCCAGTAGTTGCCGGGTTCTGTCTTGGTTTGGCGGCGAATGAGTAGCTGTTTGGCTGCCGGGTCTAGAACTCTTTGCACCCTAGAGAAAGTATCTGGGGGCGATCGCCATATCCGCTCTTTTTCTTGAGTCTCTAGATGAAACCGATCCAAAAAAGGACAAACGCCTTCTGGCGAAGCGCCTCTCCCGCTGAAGTAGATATCTCCCTGCGCTGAAAGGAGTAAAACTTGCCAGCCGTATTCCCCCGGTGTTGTGACCGGATTGCCGGGGCTGCTGTAGGCGTCTTGAAAGTTTCGCTCTTCTAGTAAGACGGGCGTGGCTTGGCGATCGTCAGGAAAAATTCGCCAGGTACGAACCTGCCGCGTATTGTAAAAAGCTTCGTAGGCTAGCAGCGTCGTGTCATTTCCCCAAACTAGGCTGCTGAAGCGCAGCGTGGATCTCCACAACAAGTCTGGCGAATCAACAAACGGCGCAGGTAGCGTGTAAATCGCGTCGCGATAGTCACTTTCTGTCCGGGCGTCGCCGCCGTCAAGTGCCTCTACCCAGTAAAGAGTGGCAGGTTTATCTGCTCGCCATCCGGAAAGTCTTTTGCCTGCTCTAACTGAGTCGAAATCGATCGGAATTTCTTCGGCAAGGGGTAGATCAGCCACTATGTACGGGCTTTGGTTCGATCTATTTTCTCGAAGGCTGATGATACTGGCTTCACGAGCGAAACGAGAGATGGGTACCTGATAGGAGAAGGGCTTTTTGACTTTGACAAGTTTCAGCCACTGCCCGTCTGGAGACGGCGTGAATCCGAGATGAAGGGCTGGGCCTGCGATGGGCGTTTGCTCACCAGTCAGAGAGATTCTGACGATGGCAGAGGTGAGGTAATACGCTAATAGCGCTTCGTCGTGGGCGTTCTTCAACAGGTTAGTGAACGTGCGCACGGGCGCAGTCTGTCCCAGATTTTCTTCGACTACAGGCCCGATAGGAAGCGTCGGTGGCGGTGGGGGAGGTCCTTGCTCTGCGCGAATTCGACAGACGATAGTGTTGTCTAGCAGCCAGCGAGTGGCGCTGCCACCACCGACGTTATGAAGAATCGGACCAGTGAGTGCTCGAACGCTTCCAGTTTCTAATTCCAGTATCCAGAGGCTAATACCGCTTTCAGCTGAGTTAGGAGCGCCTGCTAAGTCTGGTTCTTCTGAATCTGTTTCTATATCTGGTGGTAAATGCGTCTGCGTGAAAGACAGATACTGGCTGCATTTTGACCAGCTCAGGCTGCGGATACGAGGGTTAGGCGGTAGCTCGACGGGCCGAGCTGTTGTTTCATCGCGGCGACGGATGGATAGCTCGCAGTAGTAGCCAGGTTTAGCTGGTCCCCAGGTTTGAGGATTTAGCCGCAGCCCGGCTAAACCAAGCGTAGGTACGGTGAGTTCTTTGATCTCGGGAAGTCTGGCTGCGCGTAGTTCGACGATCCATTCAGCGTTTGGGGAGAATGCGATCGCGGGCAGACGCGGGGCGTTGAGCATACTGGCAATGGGCTCAGGGGGATTTTGCCAGGTAGCCTGAGCGGAGTGGGGCATGGGGGAGGAGGGATTGGGGATTGGGGATTGGGAGAAGGGAGCCTAGTCTGTGAATGCTTCCATGGAGGGGCAGGTGCAGATTAGGTTGCGATCGCCGAATGCTTGATCGATGCGGTTGACGCTGGGCCAGAATTTGCGTGTCCGTGTCCACTGGGTGGGAAAGACGGCTGATTCACGAGAATAGGCTCGGTTCCACTCGCTGACGAGATCGGCGGTGGTGTGGGGGGCGTGGTGCAGGGGACTGTCTTCAACGGCACATGAGCCTGATTCAATCTGTTCAATCTCGGCGCGAATGGCAATCATCGCGTCGCAAAAGCGATCAAGCTCTGGCAAAGATTCACTTTCGGTGGGCTCTACCATGATTGTTCCAGCGACGGGCCAGGACATAGTAGGGGGATGGAAGCCGTAGTCGATCATCCGCTTGGCGATATCGTCTACGTTGATCTGGGCGGTTTTTTTGAACTCACGTAGATCGATGATGCATTCGTGAGCGACTAGCCCGCTGCTGCCTTTGTACAAAATGCTGTAGTGGCCTTCTAATCGTTTAGCGATGTAGTTGGCACTGAGGATGGCGACCTCGCTTGCCTGCTTTAGACCAACTGGGCCCATCATCTGAATGTACATCCAAGAGATTGGCAAAATGCTGGCGCTGCCCCAGGGCGCGGCAGAAACAGCGCCGATTCTCTTTTCTTCGTTGGTTTTGTTTCGACCAGATTTGTTCTGGCCTGGAGTGACTAAGCTATGGCCCGGTAAAAACGGAACTAGGTGAGCCGCAACGCCAATCGGACCTACGCCAGGACCACCGCCGCCGTGGGGAATACAAAAAGTCTTGTGTAAGTTTAGATGACAGACATCTGCGCCAATATCGCCGGGACTGCACAGCCCAACTTGAGCGTTCATATTAGCCCCGTCCATATAAACTTGACCGCCGCGAGCGTGAATAATCTCACAGACGTTTTTGATACTTTCTTCGAAGACGCCGTGAGTAGAAGGATAGGTCACCATCAGCGCCGACAGCGTTTCTTTGTGCTTTTCGGCTTTGGCGATTAGGTCTTCGACATCGATATTGCCGTCGTCATCGCACTTGATGGCGACAACTTTCATTCCGGCCATGACTGCACTAGCTGGATTGGTGCCGTGGGCAGATTGAGGAATCAAACAGATATTGCGATGCGCTTCGCCACGACTTTCGTGATACTTGCGAATGACGAGTAGACCCGTGTATTCGCCCTGGGAGCCCGCATTCGGCTGCAAGGAGATACCAGCAAAGCCAGTGATGTTGGAGAGCCAATCTTCTAACTGAGCAAATAGTGCCTGATAGCCTTTGGTTTGAGAGAGAGGGGCAAAGGGATGGATTTGACCGAATTCTGGCCAGGTGATTGGCAGCATCTCGGCGGTCGCGTTTAGCTTCATGGTGCAAGATCCTAGCGGAATCATCGCATCGGCTAGAGAAAGATCCTTCTTCTGTAGGCTGTAGAGGTAGCGCAATAGCTCGGTTTCACTGTGGTATTGGTTGAATACGGGATGAGTGAGATAGCTGGACGTGCGGCTGAATGAATCCGGCAGTGGCTCTAGGGTAAGTGAGTCCAAGCTAGGAACAGATTTGTCTCCAGCAAAAATGGCCAACAGTTCAGCGACTTGATCGAGACCGGTGGTTTCGTCTATGGAAATGCCAACCGTAGCGGGCTGATCTTCTACAGTCGGATCGATTCGGAGATTAATCTGTTGTTCAGCGGCGCGGGCGATAATATTTGGGGTCTGCTCTCCGGCCTTAACTGTCAAGGTGTCAAAAGTAGGAGCGTTGCCCGAGTCATAGCCTAACTCTTTCAATCCGCTAGCAAGGGCGCTGGTGAGCTGTTGGATTCTGCTGGCAATATCTTTTAGGCCTGCTGGGCCGTGGTAGACGGCGTAGGTGCTGGCGATAATTGCTAGCAAAACTTGGGCGGTGCAGATGTTGCTGGTCGCGGAATCGCGGCGGATGTGTTGCTCTCTAGTTTGCAAAGCCAGGCGGAGAGCGGGCGCACCCTTGCTGTCTTTTGACAGGCCGACTAGTCGACCGGGCAGCTTGCGGGCGTAGGCTTGCTTAGTCGCAAAGTAAGCGGCGTGAGGGCCGCCATAGCCTAGAGGAACGCCGAATCTTTGGGTGTTGCCAACGGCAATATCTGCGCCGAATTCACCGGGCGCTTTTAGCAGGGTTAGGCTGAGCAGATCGGCGGCGACGGTGACGATCGCGCCGGTCTCGTGAGCCTGTTGGATAAATTGGCTGTAGTCGTAGATAGCGCCGTCTGTTGCCGGATATTGCAACAACATTCCAAAGTACGGTTTTTCGGGTGCTAGTGGCTGTCGATGGTCTCCGATGACTATTTCAATGCCTAGTGGCTGGGCGCGGGTTCTAATTACCTCGATTGTTTGGGGGTGGCAGGTGGCTGAGACCCAGAATCGTCTGGCTGCGATCGCGTCCTTATTCTTGCAAACGCCAAAGCTCATACTCATCGCTTCCGCCGCCGCCGTGCCTTCATCCAGCAGTGAAGCGTTGGCAATCTCTAGACCCGTTAGGTCTGTGACCATCGTCTGATAGTTCAACAGCGCTTCTAATCGGCCCTGCGAAATCTCTGGCTGATAAGGAGTGTACTGAGTGTACCAACCTGGATTCTCTAAGATATTTCGCTGAATGACGGGCGGCGTGACGCAGGCGTGATAGCCCATGCCGATATAGCTACGGTAGACCTGATTTTGAGCCGCTAGCTTGGCAATCTTCTTGAGAGCATCTGTCTCGCTAAGCGCAGCATCAACCTTGAGCGACTGGCTAAGTCGAATACCCACCGGTACAGCGGCATCAATCAGCGCATCTACCGTTTCCATCCCTAGTACTTTTAGCATCTGCTCGATCTCTGACTCGGTCGGCCCCAGGTGACGGCTGGCGAAGCGATCGGACTTCAGCTGTTGCATCCAGTTGGGACGCTCTCTGGTGGTAACAGATGCTGTGAGGACTGAAGCTGAGGCCGTTACCTCGTTAGTAGAGGCGGTGAGATCGTAGGACATAGGAGATGAGAGTACCAGCAAGTTAATCTAATATTAAGATAAGTTGCGGCTATCGACCCATCTATCGAATGCTAGCTGTTCTATTACTGGAGTTCACCTAGTCTAGCTGCTGGTCAGGATTAATCGACTCACTCGCCTTCTACTTGCTGCTTGTACTCTTCTGCTGACATCGCATCGTCTAGTCCAGAGAGATCGTCTGCCTTTACCTTGATTAGCCAGGATGAGCCATAAGGGTCGTTAGCAATTTCTTCAGGAGATTCAATTAGCGCTTCATTGCGGTCAATCACAGCACCATCTACGGGCGACTTAAGATCTTCAACGGCTTTGACTGATTCAATCGTGCCGAAATTTTCGCCGTGCTCAACCGCATCACCAATTTCCGGCAGCTCTAAAAAGACCACATCGCCCATCTGATCTACCGCAAACGCCGAAATGCCAATTGTTACTGTATTGTCTTCTTCGTCTACGCGGGCGTACTCGTGGCTATCTAGATACTGTAGATCGTCTGGATAATCGAATGACATGGGGGAATGGGGGATGGGGGATGGGGTTTGACCGCTGAGTTAAATATTACGCTGATTTTGCAGCTTTGTAGAAAGGACGTTTGACGATGATGGCCGGAAAGAGTTTGTTGCGGATGGCGACCTCTACGGTGGTGCCGATTTTGGCCAGGGCGGGTGGGACGTAGCCCAGCGCGACTGGATAACCCAAGGTAGGAGAGAGGGTGCCGCTGGTGATAGTGCCGACAGGCTGACCGTCGTATAAAATTGGGTAGTCGTGGCGGGCGATGTTGCGATCTTCTAGGGTGAGGCCGACTAGTCGACGAGGGGGCCCTGCTGACTTTTGCTGTTCGAGGACGGGGCGACCGATAAAGTCTGATTTTTTATCTAGATGGACGAGCCAGCTGAGTCCAGCTTCAATGGGTGTGGTGGTATCGTTGATGTCTTGACCGTAGAGGGCCATGGCGGCTTCTAGGCGGAGGGTGTCTCTAGCACCGAGGCCGCAGGGAGTGACGCCGAGGGCGATTAGCTGCTGCCAAACTTTGGGCGCAGCGGCGACGGGCACCATGACTTCGAAGCCGTCTTCTCCGGTGTAGCCAGTGCGGGCAAAAAAGGCAGGATCGCCGAGGAGCTGCCCTGTATG
Organism: uncultured cyanobacterium; assembly: GCA_963793495.1. Taxonomy (GTDB): domain Bacteria; phylum Cyanobacteriota; class Cyanobacteriia; order Phormidesmidales; family Phormidesmidaceae; genus Phormidesmis. The sequence goes on along the minus strand of CAWCAI010000011.1, from coordinate 369,375 downwards.
GTGCGCGTAGCGAGAAATAGACTGTAGATCTTCGGTGGGGCAGAGCTGCTGGAGCTTGGCGGTAGCGTCTGGGCCTTGGACGGCGATTAGTGCTTGCGCTTGGGAAAGATCTTGGAGCGAGACTGTTTCGGTGAGGTGTTTTTCTAGCCAGGTTTTGTCTTTGAGGGTGGTGCTGGCGTTGACGATCAAGGTGATCTTTTCTTGGCCTGCGGCTTCGCCTTCTGTTTCTTGGCCCTGGTGGTAGATGATCAGATCGTCAATGATGCCGCCCTGTTTGTTTAGAAGGACGGTGTACTGGGCTTTGCCGGGGGTGAGCTTGGCTAGATCGGAGGGGACTAGCTTTTGCAGCTGGGCGATCGCATCTTTTCCTCTGAGGACAAACTTACCCATATGCGAAATGTCAAATGCGCCAGCGCCTTCTCTAACGGCGGTATGCTCTTGGCGAATCCCGACAAACTGCACTGGCATCTCCCAGCCAGAGAAGGGCATCATCCTCGCTTTTTGCTTTAGGTACAGATCATGTAGCGGTGTGCGAAGCAGGTTGGCCATAGCGTTTGAAGCCCTTGGATGAGGCAGTTGAGTAAGCAGTGGGGGGCAGTCCCTGTGAGTTTACTTTATACCTAGATCCGGACGGCGTGATCCGGCGGCATCTGGTCGCGATAGAAGCGGACCCGGCCTCAAATTGCACAACGGTCCTAGGAGAACTACAGACAGAAATAGCGTTGATGATAGTCAGACGCTGTGAGTGACGCTGCTAGAGCAAGCAGGACTAGCGCAGGCTGCAACATCTCCCATACAGTCCTGTTGCGAGGCGGAGTAAAGGACTACAGCGTTTGTCACTTTGTTTTCAGCATAGTCAACGGCTACGACCCTTTTCAAACAAAGCACGATGCTTAGCAAACACCTTTTACCTGTTATTCAGATCAACTGGCAGTAAAGCGAGCCCTTGCACAAAGCTGACAAAGAGTAGACAAGTTCGTGTACTGAAGATGGCTAGAAACTATCGTTGTTGGAACTGCTGCGGGAGATAACTTGAGTTTGCGAGTTAAGTGATTCCCCTCTCAAGGAGAAACTTCCATGTTTGTAGACAATATTCAGCCTTTGCTCCAGTTAGATTCCATCAAACCTCGTAATGGAGAGATTGCTTTTGGATTTGTGGGCGGTTCAAACCAAGTTAGTAGAGTGGTTCAACAGAACGTCCGTAACATGTTCAGAGATATGATCGAACCGTTCATAAACGTTCGATTCGTTGAAACTAGAGGCAATGGAGATATCAATTTTCAACTGCATGATGATCCAGATTACTATGCCTATGCACAAGATCATGATGTGTTCCTGTTGAGATCTGATGACAACCAGCGTACAGACAATGGCTTTCAAGGGGGATTTGGGACACACGGTTTCATGACCCTTATCCACGAGACGCTCCATGCCTTAGGTCTTAGTCATCCTGGCAACTACAACGGTGACGAGGGGGGTGGTACTGGGCCATTTCTGACATATTCTGCCGACAACACGACTAATACTTTGATGTCATATAACTTTAGCGGCGCTGGTTTTACCGATGGGTTCGGTGCGATCACGCCTATGGCTTATGACATTGCAGCGCTACAAAAGCTTTACGGCGCATCTAATCTCAACGCAAATGATACGACTTATATGTTTGATTCTGTTTATAGCTTCAACGACGGTAGTCGAAGCTGGGGAAATTCTCGCTCTAGAAGCAAGCTAACAATCTGGGACAAAGGTGGGGCTGATACGCTAGATTTTTCTAAGCTAAATTCTGATTTCTTTGGCTATCGTTTAGATGCTAGAGCAGGAGGGATTTTTACAGAAAAGTTCGCACACGACAGCTTTGTTTATATTCCTAAAGATTATGGCAGTTCGTTTACTGGAATTGAGCGAACTAGCTCCTACGGTACGACACTCTCGTTTACAACTAAGATAGAAAAAATCATCGGCAGTCAGCGAAACGATGAGATCTTTGCTGGTAGCGACACTCGTACAATTGATGGACAGAAGGGCAACGACGAGATTACCGGTAGTAGAAAAGGAGATACTATCTGGGGCGGTCTAGGCAATGATGTGCTCAGGGGTGAAAACGGCAATGATCTATTAATTGGAGGGAACGGCGGTCCTTCTGAGACCGACCGCTCTGGTCGCGATGAACTGTACGGCGGGAGCGGAAAAGATACGCTATGGGGAGAAGGCGGAAACGACCTTTTGTACGGCGGTACTCAAGACGACATTCTCCTTGGTGGTAGCGGTAACGACTGGATTGAAGGATCTAGCCGGTTGAACAGTAAAGATCGCGATCAGCTATATGGAGGCGCTGGAACAGACCGCTTTATTTTAGGATCTAGCGAAGGCTCTTTTTACAAGGGTAGAGGTCGTGCCATTATCAAAGATTGGAACTTTAGAGATGACTTTATCCACCTTGGAAAGTCGAATGGAACCTATACAACAAAATTTGGTAATCTAGGCGGCAGCTCTGCGTTAGACACAGGCATCTATCTTAATAATAAGCTAATTGGGATCGTAGAAGATTCTACAAATGTAAATCTTGTCCGCGATGCTGTATTTGCATAAGCGACTTACGCAAATCCTCTGCTTAGTAAACTAAACAGAGGATTTAGCCTGAATGTATAAGAGGATACTTTACGGTTCTATTGCATTTTAGTTTGGCTGGTAAGTGATGGAGAAGTAGACGCCGTTTTCTTGCAGTGAGCCACCGCGATCGCCCGCATTCACAATCGGAACACCGTAGTCTACGCGCAAAAGTAAAGAAGGAACAGCCTGCCAGCGCAGTCCCGCCCCAGTCCCTAACAAAAAGTTAGTGCCTGGCGTAGGGGTAATATTATTCCACCCATAGCCCGCATCGATAAAAGGAGCAATCTGTAAGCGGTTGGGGTTTCGGCGAGTGAGCGGAATGCGGAGTTCGGCTGAGGCGTTGAGAGCGTTGTCTGTGACGAGCTCGTTTTGGGTATAGCCGCGTACGGTGCTGATGCCGCCCAGGCTAAAGCGTTCGATTGGTAGGAGAGAGTCGGGTGTGAGCTGAGCATTGAACTTGATCAAAGAGAGCGGCCCAGCAGGGAGCTGTTCTACCCACTGAAACTGGCCTAGCCATGAAAAAAACTGCCCGTCGGTACTGGTGTCATTGCTAGTAGCGCCAAAGATGTCTAGCCCTAGATTAAGCTGGGAGCGGGCAGCGAGGACTCTGAGGGCGTCTCGCTTTGTCCAGTCTTGCGAAAATCGCAGAGCGCTGACCTGAGAGCGGCCATTTTCTGGTCCTTCAGAAAATGAAAAAGGCTCGTTGTCGAGGATGAAGCTTTGGCTGCGCCGCCAGTCGAAGTCTAGCCCTAGCGCGAATTCTTCGGTAGGGGTGCGACTGATGGGCTGCCGGAAGCCTACGGAAACGGTTTGAGTATCGCTGCGAATGCCGACATCTCTAAATTGGTCTTCTACGATGCGACTGTCGCTATTGCTGTAACCGATGCGGAGAGTGCCATCGGCGGCGTTGAGCGGTAGTGACAGGTTGACATCATAGAGATCGAGTCCTTCTGTAAGGCCATAGCTGGCGGATAGGACATCGCCGATACCTAGCAAATTTCGATAGTTGGCGGATAGGTTGGCACCAGTTTCGCCGATGCTAGGAGAGCGGTCGTTATTGGCGGTGGTAAATAGGCCAAAAGAGCTGGGTTCTGAAAGGTCTAGGATCAGCAGGCTTTGTCCTGGCTGGCTGCCTGCTGTGAGTTCGGCGTTGACTTCTTGGATATTGGCATCTAGCTGAAGCAGCTGAAGGCTTTCGCGGAGACTGTCTTGGTTTAGCGGTGTGGCTGCGCCGCTGAGTCTGGCGAGTACGTAGCCGTCTCGCAATCGCGATAGGCCGTTGACCTGGATTTCTTCGATGCTGCCTTCGATGACTTGGACTTCGATATCTTCGTCAATCACTTGGTTATTAGGAAGGAAGGCTCCGGAGGTGATGTAGCCGTTTTCGATGTAGAGCTGGGTGATTTGCGATCGCAAGTTAAACAAATCTGACAGCGTAATCGTTTTCCCTTCGTAGCAGGCCACTTTCTGGTCGATTTCGCTTTGCAAGACTGTGTTGCCGACGACCTCAATATCGCTGACGGCGAAGCGGGCTTCTTCAGTGCTAGCTAGAGGCAGGCAATTGTCTGAATTCTCTAAGTCGCTCTGTGTAGGTTCTGACAAACCAGGTTGAATGTCTAGCGGCGCATCTTGGACGGGGGGAAGGGTTTCAGGCTCGATGGGCTCGACGGGAGGCAGTGCGGGCTCGGTCGGGGAGGGCAGTGAATCGGGGGGCAGCGTTTGGGCGAGAGCCGGCTTAGAGATCTGCCATACGGATAAAAGCAGGAGACTGGTAAATAAGGTCAGCTGTTTGGCGAGATTTATCCGCATGACGCTAAATGAGTGAATTCACTTAAGCAGAATAGCTGAACGCTGTAGCGCTTACTAAAGCTTACCGAAAACTTTTTGTTTTTCCGCTGTAGGGCTGTAGCGTGGACAGCGGAAATCTGAGGGGGGTTAATCGCTGAAACGGCGTCTGGGCTATGAATTATGAGCTAGATAGCGTATTCGTATAGACAAAGATAAAGATAATCAGGAAAGTTTTGAAACTACATGTAATCTTTAGGGAAATTACGCAGAAGCAAGGGAAAATCTTAGAAGCGATACTCAGGCGGCGTGTTACGGATGCCTTACAAGGGTTTTGCTGTAATTTTGTACCACATTTTGCAAGAGTGTGATTTAGATCGGCGTGTTGTTTTGGGATTGTCACTATGGCTCGGTACAGTTTTCGGAAGGCAATGAGGCGGCTAGGTGTTGGGATTATAGGCGTGGTGGCGGTTGGGTTGAGTGGTGGGGGTGCGATCGCGCAGAATGCAATTGTTCCTGACGGCACAACAGATTCCATCATTGAACCATTCAATTCTGATATTGATGTCATTAGCGGTGGATTTATCAATGAATCCAACCTGCTTCACAGTTTTCGGGAGTTCAACATTGGGGAAGGAAGGGGTGCATACTTTTACACAGAACCCTCTAATATAGAAAATATTTTTTCACGGATAACAGGCAACAATCCTTCTGAAATTCTCGGAGTACTAGGAACTTTTGGAAACTCTGTGCCTGATGTATGGCTGATAAATCCTAATGGTATTCTCTTCGGGCCAAATTCCCAGCTTGACTTAGGCGGCTCTTTTTTAGCAACTACTGCTGATGAGGTACAGATAGAGGGCATAGGCACAATTGCAGTATCTGCTATTACAGACAATAGCGATGTCCTGAGGATTGATAGTTCAGCGTTTATATTCAATCGCGACAATCCAAATGCCAGAATTATCAATCAGTCTCAGTCTCCTCTCTCTTCTTCTCCTAGTATCCCTTTGAGCGGTTTTGATGACTATGCCGGACTAGAGGTTTCACCAGGACAAACTATAGGGCTTATCTCAAGAGATATTTCTTTGCAAGGTGGAGGTCTCAACACACTCCACGGCAATATTTTCTTGCGTGCTGTTGAGGACATTGAGCTAAACAACGGCGCAACCATACAAGCAGGCAATATTCTAATAGACACTAATCGACTGTCTGTTGAAGATGGGTCTCAACTTCTAACACAGTTCACAGATCCTAGGATATCTGAGTATATTTCCTATTTCAGCGAGGGTGGCTCTACAGCTTTTAGTATTGATCCTGATGACTCTCTACAGAGAGTAGTTCCCGTAGAGATAGGTGATGTCTTTATATCAGCTAGAGAGTCTGTAAACATCAGCGGTGCTTCAGCAGATGGTCAACACTCTAGCCGTATCGGGACAGGAGCCGTAGGCGCACTTAGAACGGGAGGGAATATCACTCTCGAGACAGACCGTTTGACTATATCTGGAGGGGGACAGATTACCTCAGACTACCTATCCGTATCAGATGGTAATGAAGGCGGCGGAACTACAGATATTGACTCCTCTCTAGTAGAGATCACAGGATCTTATATCGTTCCCGAGAATGCCAACTCAGACGTTACGGAAAGATTCAGTGGGATACGTGTAGGTAGTAGCATCATAGACCCTGGCGATGGTAGCGTTCAAATAAGGTCTGAAGAATTCAACTTACTGGAAGGTGCGAGAGTTTTTGTTGATCTATCAGAGAGAAAATTCTCTGAGAATACGCCATTTTTCCCAGGAGAAATAAACATAGAATCAAACTCAGTCTTGATCAGTGGCGTATCTGAGCGTAGCGCTCGTAGCGTCCTATCTGCAGGAGGGTTTTTCTTTGACGGAAAGACAACCCCTATTACGATTACTTCTAACTCTCTAACAGTTCGAGATGGCGCAGGAATTTTAGGTCAAGACATCAATATAAACTTAAGTGAAACCCTATTGTTGGAAGACGATTCTATCGTTAGTAGTCCCAATGTTAGTTTAAGCGGTGGCACAGTAACGCTCAGAGAGCAAGCAATTGTATCTGCTAATCAACAGGGATATGGTAGTAGCGGAGACATCTCTATAAACGTTGACCAGCTCAATATTCTTGATAGTGCGCAACTTTCAGCTAGTATTGACAGACCTGGTAGTGGCGGTTCTATAGATATCAATGCCAGAGATGCTGTTAATATTGTCGGAGATATTGATTCAGCTCGTCCAAGCTCTATCAGAGCGGCTACAGATGGGCCGGGAACAGGTGGACAGGTTGCTATCCGCACGAGACAACTAAACATACAAAACGGGTCTCGAATAGTCGCGAGCTTGAATGGAGGAGGTACAGGTGGCTCCGTTGTGATTGAGGCGGAGGAATCTGTGAATATATCAGGCGAGTCAAAGAGAGGTCGTCCAAGTGGAATTTTTGCAGATTCTAATCTGGAGAATGGAGAGTTCGTTGTTCTCAGAAGTCTCCGAGAGGATAGTCAGTCTCCTCAGTTCATCTCAATGTTGCTAGATACAGAGGTCATCCTGTTCACACAAGCTCCGAGCTTAATTCGATCAATACCTAGAACGGGAAACACCGGTTCAAATCAGATTTTCCTAAACTATAATCCAGCCGATGATGATCCTCGCTCCGCTGAAAGCTTATTTCCGAAGGGAGACGATGTGGAAAGCAATCGGTTTATCGCTATAGATTCGGTAGGATTAGTTGAGCAGAGCAGACCTACAACAGAAGCCCCCTCTGGGAGTTTCGATAACACTGAAATTCCTACTAATCAATCTATATTAACTGGGTCAACTGTATTTAATACTCAAGAAGTAGGAACAGCTAGACAAGTTCTTTTCTCTCACTTCAACGTTCCTGATCGTGGGGTTCTCATTACGGGTCAGTCAATAAGCACCAACTTCGCCGAATCTATTCAGGGAGGGGAACGTATTTTTCTGACCGATGATGAGACGGCCTCTCTAAGATCAAACTTCGTAGAGTCGCTTGAGTCAATCAAAAACGTAGAGCTAGTGGAGCTAGAAGACATAGAGACAAACCCTGACGAATTTGCTGGAGTCAGACGAGAGGGTATTTTCAACGACTTAGATGCTATCAGCAGCGCTTTCTCTAACAACGCAGGTGAACTTTACATTATTGAGAGCACAGGTGAAGAATTTAGAATTAAAGACGATAGATATACAGATACTCGATTCACCGATATTCAGGCTGGTGATAGGTTTCTTGTCTTTGCCGTCAGAGATGGTGGCGATATTAGTATAGAGACAGACAGCTTGACCGTACGCGATGGTGCAGCTATCTCTACGACTTCGCGAGGCGCATCCACAGGAAACGCCGCTGCGAGCCAATTAGACATCACAGCCAATTCTGTCCTTATCGAAAACAATGCAACTATATCTGCTATCTCTGAAACAGGTTCGGGCGGCAATATCTCAGTTCGCACCTCTGACATGAGGCTAAACAACAGTATGCTTACAGCGTCAGCAGAAAAGAATGCGAACGGTGGCAATATCACTATCAATGCTGGGAACGGTACCCTAAGAACAGACAATGGTAGTATCTTATCTAGCTCGGATAGTGTAGGTGGCGGTAACGTAACAATTGACGCGAGGACTATTCGCTTTGACGGAGACAGCGACGTTCAAGCGGATGTATCCGGTGGAAGTGGGGATGGTGGCAACATCAACCTGACCGCAGATTATATCGTTGCTTTTGATGACAGCGATATCTTCGCAAACGCTGAAGGCGGAAGCGGTGGCATCATCAATCTGAATACGCCTGGTTTCTTCGGCAGATGGCTTTACAGCAGCTTCTCTCAATGCCAATTCAGATACTTTGCAAGGCAATAACCGAGTCGATATCAACGCGACAGGAGTCGTTAATGGAGTTGTAACTGTGCCTAACGTCAACTCCTTAGAAAACAGCCTGACTAGCCTACCTGATACCTTGATAGCGCCCGATCAGCTAATTGCTAGCAGCTGTATTGCTCGCGCTGATGATGGGCAGGGAGCCTTGGTTACCACTGGCGGAGATGGATTAGCTAACAGCCCTAATTCTGCATTGAGCGTACCTTTATCTACGGGGGCTGTGCAAGCGATCGCCGAAAGACAGCCGAACACCGAAGTCCTGATTGATGAACCGACAGGCATCTACCAGCTAGCAGATGGACGCCTAGTAATGGGCAAAGCCTGCTTGTAATCTCTACTTACTCAAGCCAGTCTTTCCTAATATCAGACCAGAGCAGTCAACCGCTCTGGTCTTTCTTTTTTGCCCTTTCACTTTTCAGCCAGCTTCTCTGCTCATATCTCCAAAGAAGCTGGCTGAAAACGCTATTTCGCCGCTTGGTTGTGTTGCCTATAGTGATAACAACAACAAAGAGAGCTGATTAATTCCTCTCTGACCAACTGTTGTCAATCGTACATGGTTTACACACAATATTTTGGAGAACTGACCAATGAGCCGTCATACATTTTTGAAGACTGTTGCCTGCGTCGCTTCCATTCCTGCTATTGTTGGTGCGACTATCACCAGCTTCCAAACACCAGCCAGTGCATTTTCCACATCTACTATTTCGACTACTCAGACCACACAGACCATCGATTCGTTGGAAATTCCTACCTCAGCTGCACCGTCTGAACTGATCAGCCGCTATTCGGTCTACAGTTTTCGCCTAATCAACGACCGATCGCGCTCCATGCATTACTTCTATGCTTCTCCGAGCAACGTCAGCTCCTGGGAAGAGGATCTCTTAGGCTCCGGTACGTTGTCTTCCGGCTCCTCTATGACAGTCTCTATCGACGATAACCGGGAGAGCTGCTATTACGATTTTAAGGCGGTATTTTCGGATGGTTCTGCCTCTACTAGCTATGACGTGAACGTTTGCACTTTGTCTAGCTATACGTTCTAAAGAGTCCAAATACTGGAACGACTTACTCTTTCGAGACCGATACGTTTTTGTCGAACATAGATTTTTACTAAAAAAGGATGAAAGATCATGAGTATTTTTGGCGCTGCTGCTGACTTAGTTGGTGATATTGGGCTGGGTGTAATCAAGCATTCAGGGCGCGTTATTTTGGGCGGCGGACAGACCCTCCTGGGCGTGATTACAGAAGACGAAGAACTCATTGGCGATGGCATCGGCAAGATTGGCAAGGGTGCGTTGGGCTTGGGTAGCTGTGTACTCAGAAATGCGGTACTTGGCGACGACTCAGACGATGACGATCAAATGACCGATCTATTTGATGAGTAGACTCGCGTTTGCATTTGGGCGATGTAACAACTAAGGGACACGCTCTCAATAAAAGTACCGTTTATAGCAACGTCTATGGCGCTGGGTTCATCAGTTCTGAGTCCCCAAGTCGGTACCTTATTTAATTGCGTCTCCCTAAAGTGCGTCAACTGCCAAATTGTTGACGCGCTCCCTCATTCCGACAGAAGAGTTCAATTCGAAGACTCTTCCCTAACTCTTTACAGAACACAATTTTGGAATAACCTCATGGAAAACATTAGCAAGAACGCATTGATCATCAGACCTACTAACATGATTCCGAAAGGCTACGAGGCTTTCATTCAATGGCTTCTGTTAGGTCTTAGCATTGTGCTGATTCCTGGTTTCATTGGTCTTCTCACTATATGGATACCAATATTAAACTTGTTCATAATTCCTCGCAAGTACAAGAAAAATATGCCGATTAGCTGCGTTTTGGATGAGGAGAAATTAGAAGTACACAATCTTAGAACCGGTGAAGTTGCTTGGAGCGTCTTATGGGGAGATATCGACAGTATTTATTATATTTCTACGCACTGGGCAATGCCAAAAAACATAGGTCTTCGGTTGAATAACTATGAGACCTTGAGCGCATCCATGCAAAAAGGAAAACGTCCTGGAACACTCGCCGCCAAACTAACTAAATGGAATACTAGTAAGGCATCAATGACGCTTTCTAGAATGGTTGCGAAATGCGAGGCAATAATTCAGCATGGTGCCCTTGACCGTTCACCAAAAGATTTTGCAGCGCTTTTGTACTTATACATGCAGATGAGTGGGGTGCGATCGCACAACCCAGACTCTTCAAAGAGAGAATCTCAGGTCATCGCTCAGGTATCTGAAAGCTCTAATAGCAAAAGTTAGATACTTGTATTGTCAACTCAACAAGACTAGTTTTATGAAACGCCAAAACATTCTACTTTCCGTGATCTTGATTGCTAGCTCAGTGTTCAGCGTTCAAGGCGTTGCCAAGGCAGACTACGTAGATGACGTCATTAACAACACTAACCGCTTGACTAGTGACTACACTACCTATGAGCGAGAGGTGCTGCAACCGGCCATTCAGCAGAGGGTGCAGTATTTGCAAGTGCTGGCTAACCTTTGCTATCAAGGTGATGCTACTGCCTGCTATGAGTACGACGCAGCATTCGCTGCGGAATATGAAAGACTTTCAAACGCAAACGACTATATGCGCACGCGGCAGAATCCTTATTAAGGACAGATGATAGGTCAACACCCGACCTAAGATCGACTTCGTAGCGCTTTCTATCGGGTTCTGCTCTCAGTATCGAGTACGAATTTGGAAGATCACAAGACTACTCACTTGAATGAAAAGGGCCCCTAAGATGAAGCTGTCTTAGGGGCCTTTCACATGCCAGAGCGACTACTCCCAATGTACTTTTCTGCAATATATATTCTCTTCTTTCTCTACGCAATGATGCTGATATCTCTATTATGCTGACCTCCTGCTCTTTGTAGAGTTGGAACAACAAAGAAAACGAAGCTTTTTTAACTTTGTTTTCCCTCCCGTGAAAAGAGAATTTGTTATGAGCTGCCCGTTCGCTACGCCTACCGCTAAAATCATCGCCCGAATCTTGGTCGGGCTAGCTATGCCTGCTACTGTCCTGACATTAATTAGCGGATACCAAAGACCTAGCAACGCTGCTCTTGTCTCTACGTCAGCGCAAGCCAATATGCTGACGTTAGCAGATGAGAACGACCTGAGGCGACGACTTTTGCTGCGCGTGGAACTTTAGAGAGGATTGGTAGCAGAGCAGGTCAATATCGTCGCGAAACATCTCTTTCACAGTCAATTAAGTCTCATCGAACAAAGCAACGCTACTTTCACTTAGAACAAGAGAATTCAACGTGCGATTTACTCAGTGGATGAGAGCTAGCGGACTCAGCTTTACTTTACTGCTGTCGTGCGGCAGCGCCGTCTTTGCTAGTTCCACTACAGGCTATTTTCAGACAAATGCTGGCATCACGAACACTTGTTTGCTGCGTACAATACAGGAAAACAGTTACAGTGCTGCTGAAGCGAACAGCCAGCTAGGAAGTGACGCTCAGGAGGATATAAGTGCTTGTCTAGACGCGGCCCTATCGCAGGTAACCGAGGATATCGAGATTGCAGCGGCGTTTGACAATCCTACTTTCACCAACTATGTCAGTCTTACGGGGTCTTTTTCTTTTGACTTGCGATCGCTCGAAGACGGCCTAATTTCACGAGAGGAGCTGAAGTCATTCGACGCTTTCACATTACCAAACGAGAATAGTTCGTTCTTCAGTAGTCTACAGTCGCTCGAGCCTTGTTCAGAATCTTGTAGCCTTTCCGATCTAGAAGATTTCACTTACAAACTTTCTGAAAGTGATGAGAACTTTCTTAAGGTTCGCTCTCTTCTAAAGATTGCTGAGAGCACAGCTGCACAGGAACAGCCAAGCGACGAAATCGCCGCGCTGATGACTACTTTGATTGCTTTACAGGTGCAGCTAGGCGGAGAAAGTGAGTCATCAGGAGCGCTATCGTTCGACTGTGCCGCCGACAATGTGACAATGACTGCTGACGCTGGATTTGCCGATATGATGGTTACTCGGTATAACGGTGCTACTGGAAGCACATACACCGCCTACAGAACGCCTCTGGGCTACAACCTACCTATGACTGGCCAGTCTTCCAGGGCGAATAGCAACGGGGCATCGCACAGCTTTAGCTTTCGATCGAGTTCTATCAGAAGGAAGCTCACGGTGAATGGCCAGTCGCTGACGGTGGCAACCAATAGTGATGGGGATAGATTGCAAACCTCTTATCAAGGTATTCCGGTAGCTGTAAGCAGCGAGAATGTTCGCGTGTCTCCTAGTCGAAACCATAGGATAGTAAGAGAGAGTCAATCTTCTTCAGATTTTGTTTCGGAAGCTTCTTATCTCTATCAATAGAGATAGCAGGGGCGTGTCAAAATTAGAGACATTAGCAGTCAACAGCTAGTCGTCAGTTCATTCGTATATGACTTGACGGCTAGCTATTGACGTCTGCTTCTTTGAGCTGTTGTCATAGCGAAATCGTTACAAACAAGCGTTGCCCCCGACAGTTTCAGCCCATCAGTAAGCGACTGTCTGAGATTTGATAGATGACTTGATCTCAAGTACTTTCAACACTGACCAAGATTTGGCATATTTTCCTGCGTAGGCGACTGTCTATGTGGTTGCGAGGCGATGAAATGTCACCGTCGCGGCTGTAGGAGAGATAGAAAGTAGCTGCACTTTTCTGTAAGGCATACTGTCTACTTTCTTCTGAAAAGGTTGCTGAAAGAACAGTTCTATCGGGAGTTTGTTTTTTCTATAGTTGTAATAACAGCAAAGGGAAAGTTCACTGAGTTAGCACCTTTTCTGTTTGTAATTTCACAACACTTTGGAGAATTTATCATGCGTACTTCACTACTTAGAATTGGTGGTTGGCTTACTGGAGCTGTTCTACTGGCGACTGCAGCGACAGGTTGTCAGCGTGCTAGCGATGTAGTAGCTTTGCCTCCTGCGATCGCAGCTCCCACGCAGCCAGTAGAGCCAGAGCCTACCGCAGCCCCCACGCCGCCTGTAGAAGAATCGCCCACCGCAGCGCCTACTCCCGACTCAAACCTTCAGACTGTATCCTCAGAGCCTGATACTTCTACCCGTGTAGCTGTCACTCACTCTCATGATCGCGGCGATCAAAGGTTCACCCTAACAAACGATCGCCCGCTAGCCATGTATTACTTTCAAGCATCTCCAACTAGCACAGATGACTGGGAGAACGATATCTTGGGCGATTCTATTCTGATGCCAGGAGAAAGTACAGGCATCAATATCAACGATGACAGTCAGAACTGTAAGGTAACTACTCAGGCTTAATATTTCATGAAAGAAAGGGTGGTGACAGGCCAAACGACGATAGTGTTTGAGCATCACTAGGCCGATTAAGGATTGACTGTTTTGAGTAAAGCCGCGCCAAAACTCACCATCAGCCGCGATGAGATCAAAGCAGTCTACGCCGCAGGCGAAGCGGCAGTGATAGAGCTAGTGGAAGGGTTAACGGCGCAACACTTAGCGTTAGTCGAAAAGCTGTTGAAACAACAGATAGCGCTAGAGGCGCGGATCAAGGCGCTCGAAGATAAGCAAACGAAGAACAGCCGCAACAGCAGTAAGCCGCCGTCGGGCGATGGCTTCGGGAAGCGAACGAAAAGCTTGCGCAAAAAGAGTCAACGCCCCAGCGGTGGCCAGAAAGGCCATCCTGGCAGCACCTTGGAATGGTGCGAACAAGTCGATGAGGTAGTGCACCACCGGGTGGGCGAATGCCAGCAGTGCGGCGCATCCCTGCGAGCCACCGCTGCCACCAGCTATGACAAGAGGCAAGTTCACGAACTACCGTCGTTGTCGTTGCGAGTGATAGAACACCAAGCAGAAGTCAAGTGCTGCGGTGCTTGTGCAACGCTCAGCCGAGGTCGGTTTCCGGCTGATGTGACCAGCCGAGTGCAATACAGTCGTGGTGTGAAAGGCTTGATGGTGTACCTGATGGATGCGCAGCTGTTACCCTCGGATAGAGTCCGTGAAGTGCTCTGTGAGGTGTTTGGTTGCGAGGTTTCAGAAGGTACGTTGTACAACGCGAGAGCCAAGTGCTTTGACGAACTGGCTGCGGTAGAGCAACACATCAAGACCGAGCTTGAAGCATCGCAGGTGCTTCATTGCGATGAAACCGGGCTGCGCGTCAACGGCAAACTATGGTGGTTGCACGTTGCTTCAACCGCTGCGCTCACTTACTACTTTGTGCATCCGAAGCGAGGGTGTGAGGCGATAGATGAGAGGGGGGTGCTGACGAACTTCGACGGCGTGGGTGTACACGACGGCTGGCAGAGCTACTTCAGCTACGACTGTGCTCACAGCCTGTGCAATGCGCATCATCTGCGTGAACTACGCTTCATCGTTGAACGCTACGAGCAACCCTGGGCACAGCAGATGATGACCCTGCTGTGCGAGATTAAGGCACAAGTAGACGAGGCGAAAGCAGCGGGCAAAGCCGCCTTAAGTACTCGCCAACTACATGAGTTTGAGGAACGCTATCAAACCATACTGATGGCAGGCTTTAAGGCCAATCCACCGCCGCCGATAGATGAGCGTGCGCCGAAAAAAGAGGTCGCCGAAAACAATCGCCTGCGAAGAACTTACTCGACCGGCTAGAAAGACATGACACCGCTGTATTGGCGTTCATGCTCGATTTTCGGGTGCCTTTTGACAACAACCAGGCAGAGCGCGATGTGCGGATGATGAAGCTCAAACAGAAGATTTCTGGGTGCTTTCGCGCTGCCACCGGCAGTCGTATGTTCTGTCGCATTCGGGGCTATATCTCGACGATGAGAAAGCAGAAACAACCTTTGCTCAAAGCACTGACAGATACCTTCATCGCAAAGCCTACATTTCCGCTACTTCAACCTGAGTAGTTACACTGTAAGTATGATTTTCGCGCCATCTTTGAAGATGAATCGACGGTAGAAGGCTACGATGTCAATATTTGCGAGCTGGCCTCGTACACGTTTAATTAGATGTGGTTGCAGAACAGAAGCTCTGGAATGGCTTGCTTTCAATTTGGCAAGCCTACTCCAGGTAGCAAGCAATGAGTGAGACTGTTGCTACTGTTGACAGTCGCGACTCATTAGTAGGCGGCCATCAGCTAGTTGGTATATGGCCTGGGGTTCGGTGATGGATGCAGTTTCAGCGATGGTAGGAATGGGTTGGACGGTTCCTACGGGATATGTGGCGGAGGTAGTTTCGTTGGGGGTTTGGGCAAGGCGATCGCGGCCTGTAAGAGTAAAAGTCCCATTAGCGCTTTCACTACGAGCAATGCAGCTACTGGCAACAAGAGTTTCAGTATTGACAAGTTCATTGGACAGCTCGCTAAGATTGTTTTGTAAGAAACTATTATCTGGAGCACTGACGTTCACAACACCACTGAATCCAAATTCAGAGCTAGCTGTAATATCGCTCTGTTCTGTACGTTGATCGCGAAACTCTATACCAAATAAGCCTCGTGCTGTGATATCGACGCCGCCCCCATTACCCAAAAAAGCATTCGCTGTGATGTCACTATTTTCACCAGGAATTGCAATGACGAAAGGCGAACGAATTTCTACATTTCCCCCATTTCCGAGTCCTGGAGGCGGTATCAATAAGTTACTGGCTTCTTCAGTGCCAGCTTCTGCTGAAATCAGCGAACCATTCCTCAAAACCAGCAGATTACCCAACTCGAGAAGAATATTTCCACCGTTAGTGGATGGCGCAGTTGCATCGATCCTGCTGCCATTCTCCAGTCTCACAACATCTGCTCGAATGTTCAAGTCCCCTGTTCTAGACTGTGCGCCTAATCCGCTGACACTAACTCGACTTTGCTCGCGTAGTAATAAATTGTCAACCTTAATATCAATAGTACCGGCGGTACCCGATTGGAAAGGCACTGAGTCTACTATCGACCGAATTATATTGAAATCGCGAGCGCTAATCATAATACTACCGCCGCGACCGCTATCACTAAAAGTAGCCGCCGTCACATTACTATCGACCAAGTTGAATGCGTCGTTAACGTCAATAGCAAGGCTTCTAGCTTCTCCTGAGTTCAAGCTGGCGCTTGATATTTCACTCTGATTGATAATGTCCAAACTATTGGCGTTAATAGAGACTCGGCCAGATGATCCACCTAACACCTCAGTAGCCTCAATCGTTGCACTATCTATCAAAAAAGCGTTGCTGGCGTTGATAGTAAGCGTCCCGTCATTATTGACTATGAATCTTGCGCCGTTGCTCAGCTCTAAATTAACGGTGTCTATATCGATTGCTCCACGCTGTGAGCCGCCACCAGAAAATAATTCGCTAGCGTCGATAATCGCCCCACTCGTTACCTTGACAGTTTGGGCCTCTGCAATCTTGATAGCGCCTGGACTGCCTAAGCCAAAAGAGTTAGCAATCAGGCCGCTTGGTGACTCTCCTGCCGAACTGTTCGCTAATAGAACAGAATCGGCATTTACAACTAAGCTGCCTGTTGCACCGCTACCGGTACCGCTGATACTGATCAGTCCACCATCACGAACAACTAAACTTTCACTATCAACCACAATCGAATTAGTCGATCCACTCGTATCAGGAGATACAAATATTCCGCTTAAGAATTCACCAGCGCTGGTAGGCATAGCACCCACCACTTCAACTAAGTTAGCATCGCGGATGGCTACGCTTCCTCCCGAAGCTAAACCACCTACTGATTGATTACCGATACTTGCTCCATTTCTAATGCTGAGTACAGGTGTTGAGATATTACTTTCCCCGCTTAATGTAGTAAAGTCATCACTAGTAATTATTCCCGTAGAAATTGGATTTCCTGAAAGGTCTAATCCAACGCCATCAAGGTCAATACGCTCGGAGGCAGAGATTGTAATATTGCCTCCTCTTGTACCAAAGAAAGGTGCCGCTCGTAATTGAGATCCATTAGTTAGTATGAGCTGACGAGCCTTAACTGCTATGTTTCCGCTATCCCCGAAAAGGGGCGCGGTATTTATTTGGGCTCCGTTCTGAAAACTGATTACATCGCCTGCGAGCAACTGTACATTTTCTCCATATGAGCCTATAAAGCTGCCTTGACCAAACAAACTTATGTTCCTAACGGCATCTAGTGTGATTGCGCCTCCGCCCGAAGTCTGTATGGAATTATTCAGGATGATATCTTTGCCTGCCGTGACTGTAATACCTATCCCTGGTGTTGTAATATTGACATCATCATTAAACACAATATTTTGCTGCGCCTCTAAAATGACATTATTAGGAGAACTACTAATAGCGCTGGCGGCTATCCGCGTAGAACCCACTGTCAAATTAGAATCACTAAATTGGTCGACAACTGTTAAATCGAAGGTCTCTGCATCAACGCCAACAATCTCAATATTCGTAGGATCAATCAGTAAAATTCCAGCGCTGCCGTTGGCAGCCCCAGCATCTACAGTCCCGGTATAGATTAAGCCACTTTCTCCTGATACTTCGACAAAGCCGCCGTCACCTAGCTGTTCGCCACCACGGGCCAATATGAGACCAGAAAAGAGAGTTTCATCGATTGACCAGATTGTGACCTGTCCGCCTTGTCCAATACCTTCAGCACTTGCATTGATTGACGCATTTTTCTCAATGCGAACGCTATTTGTAGCCGAATTACCTTCTGCATCGTAGCCGATCAAGACTCGCCCACCCATATTGGCATTGCTAACATCTATTTGTGAGCCGTTAGTCAAACGGACATCACTTCCTACTAACCGGACTTCTCCTCCAGGAATTTTGATAGTTCCTAAATTCTGAACAGAACCGCCTATGAGAGAGATTGTTTTACCCTCTTCTAACAAGAGTTCTCCAGAATTTTCGATTCTAGAGTTAGGTGAGACATTTATATTGGTCTGCAATCCAAGTGGAACGTTTATCGTTAAGAACGAGGTATTACCTAGATCAGCTATGCCAAATTCGCTACCATCAGCAAACTTTAGGGTCTCTGCTGAACTAATGAACAATGAACCTTCCAGATCTAGGCTAGCTCGTGGACCAAAGAAAACACCGTTTGGGTTAAGAAAATACAAATCAGCGGAACCCTCGACACCCAAGCGCCCGAAAATATTGGATGGTCCCTCACCAGTCACTCGACTAAAGATAGATTCCACGAAGTCGGGATTGGCGAAATAGAAAGCTTGCGCATCGTTGACATTGAAATCTGAAAAGCTATGGAATAAGTTGCTTCCTCTGATAGCTCCACCTTCAATCACATCTGTTATGGCCTCCCCCACCTTAATATTCGGTACAACAATAGAAGATTCTACCCCAAGAGTCTGATCCGGTATAACTTGCGCGTAGCTGTGTGTCCCACAAAGCGCTGCCAAGCTACTTAACAAACAGATAAAAAGAAAGCGGGGGCTACGCATGGTTCTTTCCAAGAATATTAGTTGGGATAGCCGTTAATGTTTGATGGTAGAAACTTACCACGAAGTTTCGATGAACTCAGCAGGAGAGCGATTCAGTTTACAGAAATATTACGTCCTTGTTCTCTTGTCCCTACTGAACCTTGCAGAAAAGTGCAATGGTTCTGTCCGAAAGCAGCGATAAGCTTGGAATCAACCTGCCAGCCAAGGACCTGCCTACGCAGATAATCTGTATACAAGTGTCCGCCAACCCCTGCCAGGAGCCAAAACGCTAGCATCTGACGCGGTAGACCCAGTGAACACTCCAGTCAATACACTATTAGTCGAGGTCATCGTGTTAATTACCGTTGGGTGGGTAGCCACACTCCGTATCTGGCAGCAAAAATTGCAGCGTCAGCAGCAAGCTTGGCAATGGTGGCATCAGCAACAGGCCATCCAGTCTCACCACACCGCCGAATCCATCCGCGACGGACTGCTTCAGCAAACCTTCGCCTTTCGTCGATATCTAGAGACAGCCGATCAAAGCACCGACGCACCAAACCCGCAGCAGACCCGCCGCTGGCTAGAAAGATTCCAAACCTTTTACCAATCGCTCGAAACCCTCAGCGATGAACTCTCGCCCCCATTCATCGCCGATAGCCTTCCGCTCGCGCTCAAGTTCACCATCACCAGCTGGCAATTCTTCCCTGCACAGTCAGAAACCGCTCCTGCCATTCACTTCGATCTGCCTACAGACTGGCCCCCTAGCTCAGCTCACCAGAATCAAGCGGTTCTATCTGTCGTCACTGCCTTACTCACGCTCTTATTGCCAAAGGGCCAAAGTAAAAGCCACGGTAAAGGTCATAGCGCCAACCAGCTAAACGTAGCGCTAAGTCGAGCGGATGCTAGCAACATACTTACTCTCGAGATCGAAAGTGAACCGACCTTGGTCACGTCAACAGTCACAGAACTCGAAGAGTTTCAGCATCTTAAGGAAATCTTCCATAGTTTAACCGCCGGTCAGTTAGAGATTAGTCAAGCGGGCAGCGCACTTACCAGTCGCCTTTGCTGGCAAAATGATATGAATCCATAAGGAAGCTTCGCTCGTACCCTATTGTCCTCTTTGTTCTTTTTTGGTATAAACAACACTCCAGAAGAGTGCTATACGTAATGACCCAAACATTTCTCGTCGTCGATGATCACGACTCTGTCTTAGAAGGCACCTGCGGCGTACTGCAAAATCAGTATCCAGAGACCAAAATTCTGTCTGCCAGCACCGCCGACGAAGTAGAGCCTCTAATTGCGGATACGAAGCCTAGCTTGGCAGTGATGGATTTATCTATTCCTCAAAAAAAAGGAGAACAGCCCAAAACGGACAATGGTTTGCAGCTGCTACAGTCCGTGCTGTCGGCATATCCTACGCTCAATCTCGTCGTTCAGAGCGCTCATGCCAAGTCACTCATCCGGCTAAAGCCAGTTATAGACGCTCATCAGGCCGGATTTACCATTGCTGATAAGAGCCTATCCAATCAGGAGATGCTGATAAAGGTGGATTGGTCGCTGAAAGGGTTGCTATACACACCGCCTGAGATGCGTACGGGGCTAGAGATCAAGCCTGAATGGGTGACTCTGCTCAAGCTTGCTTTTGAAGAAGGAATAACGGATAGAGCGATCGCACAAAAGATGAACGTCTCCGAACGCACCGTCCGCCACTACTGGACCCGCGTCCAAGACGCACTTGGCGTCTATCCTGATGAAGGCGTCAATATTCGCATTCAAACCTACAACAAAGCTAGACACTACGGTCTAATCGACTAAATATTCTATTTATTATTTGACTATCTTTTAGGCAGCTATGAGACTCTGGCAGCAAAACTGGCGGGTGAACTGGATACCGGGTCTGTCTATCGCTGGCTTTGTAATTTTGGCAAGACTGCTCGGCCTGCTACAGCCCATAGAATGGAAAGCCTTTGATACTAGCCTGCGGTGGCGTCCTGCCGAAGCGACCGATACTCGTATCACCGTCATCGCCATCACCGAAGAAGATATTCAGACTACCCTGGGCCACCCAATCTCCGATCGAGATCTGGCCGCGCTTGTTAGCCAGCTACAGACCTATAACCCTCGTGCTATCGGAATTGATATTGTTCGAGATCAGCCTGTGGGCGAGGGATTTGCCGAACTAGAGTTGGCATTGACAAATGCTGATAACGTCGTTGGCATTGAGTCCATAGAACCGCCTACCGTTTCAGCCCCACCGATGCTAAACGAGAATCAGATTGGGTTTGTCGATGCGATTCCAGACAGCGATGGTTCTTTGCGACGCAGCTTGCTTGCTAGCGCTGACAAATCAGGACGCTATCGCTTTTCACTGACTGTACAGCTAGCTCGAACTTATCTAGCCACCGACAATATCACGCTCGAAAATGGTATAAAAGACGCAGAGGCAATGCGCTTTGGCTCAGTGGAGATTCCTCACTTCTATCCGAACACAGGTGCATATATCAACGAAGACAATGGTGGTAATCAAACGCTGATCAACTTTCGCGCTGGCTCGGAACCTTTTGAGCAGGTCTCTTACACAGACGTAATGTCTGGAAAAGTTGCTCTTGAGAAGCTAGCAGATCGAGCTTTGCTGATTGGATACACTGCCAAGTCTGTTAAAGATTTTGAAAACTCATTTGCAATCGCAAACATCAACCCCAGCGCTGTCCCCGGCGTCACCATTCAGGCCCACGCCCTCAGCCAAATCCTCAGCGCAATCTACGACGATCGCCCCTTCATCCGCACGCTGCTCGATCCTTTGGAGTATCTGCTGATTGTTGGCATGGGTCTAATCGGCATCTCGCTAGCTCACTGGCAGCGAAAGCCAGCAACCCATTTGCTGCTCGTGGTTGTCATCTGTAGTAGCTGGCTATTGCTGCTATATACGATTGCGATCGCTAACTGGTGGCTCCCGTTAGTCCCCACGCTGATCGCCTTTCTAGTCAGCGCGGTCACGCTTTATCCCTTCTATCAGGCGCAGCTACAGCTACAGGCTCAGATAGCGGAGCGTAACAAACTAATAGAGCAAACCTACACCAATATTCACAACAGCTCACTGCAAGAGATTGGGCTGATGCTGCGCAACTGGGCAGAAGGTGAACCCGCAGCGGCTGAAATGCGATCGCAGCTCGAGAACGTGAATATGGAGCTGCGAAATATTCGAGAAACGCTACAAGAGGAAATGAAGCTATCTGAAGAAAAGCTGATAATTGTAAAAGGACAGCCGATAGACTTGTCGCTGCCATTGCACGCCATCCTAGAGGAAACATACAGAAATACAATTGAACGACAGCGCGACTTCTTTCTATCCGTAGCAACCGTGCCAAGGTTTGATCCGGTTGCCGATGGCCGTCTTAGTAAGTCCGAAAAGCGAGCGATTGCTAGGTTCTTAGAAGAAGCCCTAACTAACAGCTACAAATATGCCGCAGGGGTGACTAAAATCGAGCTAATCAGCCGAAGAACCGACGACTGTAATATTATCCAAGTTGCTGATAACGGTCAGGCTAGCACTATCCTTCAGGAAAAAAGATACGGCGGAGACGGCACTCGGCAGGCCAATAGAATCGCCAATCAGCTAGGCGGAAAGTTTACTCGCACTTCCTTAGATCCCAAAGGTGTGTGCTGCGAATTACGTTGGCCAGTGAAACTCTCTACCTGGCGACGCTGGGTGAAGGCTCCATAGCTTTAGAGAATAATCTGAAAACTCTATAAAGCTTGCAGAAACCTTCACCCTTTTTTGGTCCTAGTACCGTAAAAATGGAACCAGGCTATATAGTTGAGACTCAGAATTATGACTATTCACAGACAACTCTCTACCCTCGTCAAAACAACATCTACGATCGCGTTCACCGTCGCTATTGCTAGCTCTAGCATAGGTACACAGCCAGGTGTTGCTCAGCTTACTTCCCCGAAGACATCAACGGTGGACAGCTTTCTTTCTCCTATCACTAAAGCTTTTCAGCCACCTAGCAATCCTAGACCCGCGAGAGGCTATCGGACCACGACAGGTACTCGGCAAGGCAGCTGCGTTGACAGTTCAGAAACCGCGTTTACAACCTTTGGTCCTAGCCAAACAGTTGGACTATCTGCCTCGACTCTGCCAAAATTTGTCTGGTACTTGCCTGCTTCTGAAACTCCCTATCCAGTAAAATTTCGCCTGCTAGCACCTAACGAAAAAGGCATTCCAGCGCCTATTCATGAAAAAGATCTCGAATACTCAGACGGTTTCGTGAGCTATCAGCTACCTGCAGAGGTGAGGCTATCACCCGGCGTAGAGTATCGCTGGCAGATAGTAGTGGTTTGCGATACTAACTATCTCTCGCGATCGCTCAACCAGGAACTCTCCTTTGAAGTAGCATCCCCTCCTGCCGATCTGCAACAGTCATTAGCCTTAGCAACAACAGACGCTGAACGTGCCCTCATCTATGGTCAGGCTGGCTATTGGTATGATGCGATCGCCCAGGTCGCGCAGTCAACTGATCTGGATGCGATCGCCATCCGCCAAAGCCTGTTAGAAGATCTCGCCAAGATAGAAGAGCAAACAGATGCCCAGAACGAATTGTCAAACTAAGCGCTTATAGCAACTCCCTCTAATAACTGTACAGACCTTTAGCTGTCTATAAAAAGAGCACTACATCAAAGCAATATTAAAACTAGACGCACCCCTCCAAACATCTAAAGCCAATTGCCAATCAAAATGAAAGGAGCCCAGCGATAAGGGTGATTATCGACAAAGTTATCAGAGCGAATCATTGCAACTTGCGCTTTTTGTAGCGCCTCTGCCTTGGTCAGCTCCGGCGTCTGCAAACTATCGTAAAATTGAGCAATTAAGTCAGCAGAGGATTCATCACCGACAGACCATAGTGTCGCGATCGCACTTCTCACCCCGGCTCGAATAGCCACCCCTGCTAAACCTAGCGTAGAGCGATTATCCCCAATCGCCGTTTCGCAGGCCGTCAGCGTCAGCAGCTCAATCGGTTCTCGAGTCGGATCGCTGACGTTGCGAATCAGGGTATCTAGCTCGCTGATCGTCAATGTCTCGTTAAACTGGCTTTCTCCATCAGCTCGCTTGGCTCCTGCCACAATAAAGTTGCTTTCCGGATTGAATCCAAACGTGCCATGAGTTGCCATATGCAGAATGCGATAGTCCTTGGACTCCAAAGCACTCTTGAGCGCCGAGACCGAGAATGCCTCATTCAGCAATACCTTGCTATCCGGTAGCTCTGCTGAAACTGCTGCTAGCTCTCGCTTCACAGCGGGCAATCCACTAAATGGTTTGCCTCTCACATCTGGCTGGTCGCTTACACCCATCAGCAAAGCACTCAAGCTAGTAGGGCGATCTACTTTCTGCGGATCGGTCAGGGTCAAACTAGGTGTCGTTGCCACTGCAAACTTTTCAATCAGATACTGCTGACCGTCATACAGCGCGGCCATCGGCACGCTGCGCAGCAGACCGTCGTTTACGAATACCAACGTCTTGACGCCGACGAGATCTTGCTCGAAGGGTCTGATCAACCATTCGTAAAGCTGCTGAGAAGGCGCATAGTCATACTCGGAAATATATTGACTTCCCCCTAGTTCCAAAGTGTCTCGAAACTTTTTGATCTCACGCTCTACCTGCTGTGGATCAATTGGAGTTTGAGCAACTTTCTTACTTCCGTCTGGCAAACTCACAATAACGGCTAGCTGCTGAGTCGAACTAGCTTGTTTTTGACCCGTTTGTTTCTGATCAAAGAGTCCGTCTGTATCCAAAATCGCCGTGCTAAACACTGCCGTTGCTTTGCTGTCACCGACCGCATCTACCCGAGTTTCAACCGCTGCAATCACACAGTCGTTAGCGAAGTAGCTTTGTAGCTCTGCCACCTTGAGCGAATCCAAAGTCACCAGCGTTTGATCTAGCTCTGCAAAAGCTGGCTCTCCTTTTATAAGCGTCACTTCCGTGGGCACTTCTTTTAGTTTCAGCTCTGCGTACTGACGATAAATTGGCTCTACCGTATCTCTAAAGTCAAACTGCAGATCTCGGCTGCTGTTGAGGATATCGCTGCGAATTTGCCTTAGCAAATCGGTTGCCTGGCCGTATGCCTGTGCTGCTCCGACTAAGTCACCTTGGGCTTTGAGAATTCTTCCAGCCTGCCATTCCCAAAGATAGAGACTATCTTGAGCTGCTATATTTTGATCCGCCGCTAGTCGGGCTTGCTGAGTTTTGCCAAAAGCGGGTGCATAGCGACCCGCGCGTTCGTCTAGATTGCCTAGCTTTCCTAACGCAAACGAAGTTACTCGAGAATTATCTATCGCTTCACCGATTGTCAGAGCCCAGTTGAGTAAGTCAGTCGCCTTTGTTTCTGTTGCTAGACTAGGAACAGACGAATTCAGCACAGTCTGTAAGCTTCTAATATTCAGCGGTTCTAATAGATCTGCGAGCTGAATGGCTGCAAAGGCTTTTACTTGAGAATCAGGAATCTGATCTAAAAGCGTATAGGCAAACTGCCAGTACTGTTGACTTTCTGCAACATCGCCCGCCCTTTCATAGGCAGAAATTAGGCTGATAAGCGATCTGAGCTGGTTTGTTTTGTCGTTAAGCGTCAAAGACAACTGATAGCTTTGCTGGAAGTTCTCGATTGCATCGAGATTAAAGCCATCTGCCTCTGTTTGAAAAGAAGCTGCCTCTAGATCGCCTCTAGATCTCGCTTCCTCAGCGCGGCGATAGCTAACTTGAGCCAGGCTAACGGATGCGTTTCCCAAACTGTTGAGCAAAGCGCTCTCTAGAACTGGCAAGTCTAACTCGTGGCTAATCGAAACGCCCTGTTCGAGTAGATCAGCTCCAGCTCGAACTTCGCCAATCAGGCGGTATGCCTCGCCCAAGCTGCCTAGCGCTGCCACCTGTCCGACGGTATCGTTGGCAACTTCTGCAATAGTCAGGGCACTGCTAGCGTTACAAACTCTTGATTCTATCTCTGTTTGGAGAGGTTCTTCGCTCGTTAATTCGCCGCAGAGAATTGCGATCGCCCGTCGGTGCTGTCCCAGTCGGCTATAGGCTTGGGCCTGTTCGGTGAGCAGTCGGCCTAGCTTTGGCGTGTTGCCTAGTTTCTGAGTTGAGGCGATCGCCCGTTCCCAATACGAAAGCTCTGTAGAAGTCTGTCCCATCTGCTGATAAGCTCTTGCCAGATTCTCACTGACGATTGCCAGCGCAGACGAATCTTGAGCCGCTTCGTACGCTGTATAGGCAGATAGCCACGGTGCGATCGCCTCTACAAACTTGCCTTCTTGATAGCGATCGACCCCAGTTTGCACCAGCTGCTGCGCATCAACAGCTCGCGCGACAGAACGCGATGGATGCGAGAAACCGCCCAGCCAAATGCTCAGAAATAGAGCGCAGCTACAGAGCAGTAAAAACGCACGACGAGCACGGAACCAGGGGCGGCGCATAGAAGAAGCTCCGAAAATTTGGATGAATCGCAATTATTGCCAGTTTTCTGCTGGGCAACTGCTAATTACAATATCAGACCTCTCAAAATATCCATCAATTTCTTGCGATATTTACGGCCTCCAACGTAAAAGCGCGCCTATCTTTAACTGCTTTTTACTTTACGCGCAGCCCGCTCGCTGAACCGGACATTTGCTGACCAGTTGAACGCATACAGAATCAAGTAATTAGCCGCCGCTAGACTGTAGGGTATGCAGTCTCTGGTATAGCCCACCCGCTTCGAGCAATTCTTCGTGACTGCCGGTTTGACTGATGCTGCCTTGATCTAGAACAACAATCTTGTCAGCGTCGCGAACGGTGCTGAGGCGGTGGGCAATGATAATCAAGGTCCGGGTGCCAAAGAGCGATCGCATTGCCACCTGAATTGCTCGCTCAGACTCATAGTCCAAGCTAGAGGTCGCTTCATCGAATATCAGCACATCAGGTTCGACAATCAGCGCTCTAGCAATGCCGATGCGCTGTCTTTGCCCACCCGAGAGCCGCACGCCGCGCTCACCCACAGTGGTAAAGTATCCTTTTGGCAGCTGCTGAATAAACTCGTGCGCCTGAGCGATTTCGCAAGCTGTTGTAATTTGCTCGAAGCTAGCAGTGGGATTGCCATACAACAAATTATCCATGAGCGTTCCATTGAAGATATCCACCTCTTGATGGACAATCGCTAGCCGCTTGCGATAGCTGCTGATATCGAGCTGTCGAATATCCGTACCATCGATTAAAATATTGCCGCTATCTGGCTCAAAGTAGCGAAACAACAGTTTGACCAGGGTGGATTTTCCTGAGCCGGAGTGTCCGACTAGGGCAACGGTTTTGTGCGGCTCTATTAGCAAATCAACATTCTTAAGCACTGGATTGGCGGTGCTGTAGCCAAACGTCATCTGCTGAAAATGCACTTTGCCTGTGAACTGATAGTCAGGGCCATTGGGTAAAAGCGCACCAGCATCGCGGCCCGACGGCAGCGCAGTGAATTCTTGAAATCGAACCATCGGCGCATATCGACGAGCGAACATCTCTGCTAGCTCACAGATCGGATCGACCTCGGCATAGGCCATGCTGGCAATAGTCAAGGTGGTGATAAAGTGCCCGATAGAGATTTTATTACTCAGAGTAAGCCACAGACTGCCGACCAATACAACAAACATACAGCTTTGGACGGTGGTTCGCTGATAGGCGCTGAGTATGGTGTAGCCTTTGTGAATGCGATAGTCGAGCACTTTGAACTCGCGGTCTAGTCGCTGACGCTGGCGGTGTAGTTCTGTCAGTTCATTGCCAAAAGCTTTGACCGTTTTGATGTTGGTGACAATCTCAGAGTTGCGACTATCGGTATTTTCGATATATTCGTCGAGCTTTTCTTCTTTTGCAGATAGCGACTTGAGTCCCCAAAAGTTGTAAGACAAAATGCCTGTAACCGAGACTAAGACCAGGGTCGCAATCCGCCAGTCGACAAGCGCGATAATCACAAACACGCCGAGGATCCTCACGACCTTGGGAATAAACATGGCGACTAAGCCAGGATAGGTCCAGGTAAAGTTAGAGAGTCCTTTGGCAATTCTCCCAGCGATTCGGCCAGGGTTGTTTTCGTCATAGAACTCTAGCGGCAGCGTGAGAATTTTTCTAAGGGCGGTTTCAGCGTGCTGCCGACGAGCCCGAAAAGCCGTGTCCCAGCTAAACCAGCCGCCAGTCAGTGGCTGAATAGGGGCAAGCAAAACGGAGGAGAGGCCGATCAGCGCGACCAGCACCCACACCGAGAACTGAGGAGTGACTGGCTGGTTGAGTGCGATCGCAACCCGATCAATCACCCGCTGCAAAGCCAAGTCAACCGATTGCTGAGAGATAATATTCACAATCTGCCCAGTGGCATAGGGAATAAAAAGATCGATGACCTGAAGAATGCTAACAATAGTGGCGCTAAAAAGCGTAATCCACCAATAATCTTGGTAATAAGCTAAGATTCTAAAAAACTTTTGCATAATTTGATAGGCAAATGCGAGGTAGAAGAGAATGACAGACAACAGAAAATATCAGACAACAGAAAATATCAGCGTGGTCAAGCGAGCCACAATCAACAACGTACCGTCGTAGGGGCATAGCATATCGAACAAATACCCCTCAGTGATGACACAATTTATTCATCTAAGTGCCTTTCCTTAAGCAAAAAAGTCTAAATAAAGCCCAGGACTTGGTCCGAGAGCGGCCCGGTCTATCCTTCTTTAGGTGCATGGGTAAGTGCATGGGTAGCAGCTTTAGGCAACCCGTAGCAGGACTATTCGCGTGAGAAGAGATGGCAAATGAGCCGATGCTATCGGGCCATATTATCACGACAATCTAATTCGCGTCGGAAATGAAGGAAGAGCTGATTGGTATGTGATTACAGCCCACAATCAAAGCATTGACGCTAGCGACCACGCCCAGACGATCAAACACGACTGCCTCTAATGAGGAACAACCCTAACAGAATTCTGGTTACGAAAACAGTAACTGCTGGTTGCACTATTCAAGGCGGTGATAGAGTTTAAATGAGTCGAAAGCTCAGTTCTTTGATAGTTCTAATTAACCTACCAATACAATAGAAAAAGGTTTAATAATGAGTAAGAAAGTGCTTTCTCAAGCAGTCGGAGCAGGGTTAGCGGCGATCGCGATCGCTGGCTTTGCGCCTCTTGCTGCGTTGGCACGATCGGCAGGCTCTCCGGTAGAAACATCTCAAAAAGCGCCACAGACTAGCTTGGCAATCGTCCCTAATGCAGGGGCTTCTAATATCGAGCTAGCGCAAATGCCAGAAGTAGAAGATAGCGCAATGCTACTAGAGGGCACGATTGTCTTTTCTCAGACCGACCAGCTTGCGATGAGAGTGTATAACACAAACGGTACGCCCCAGTTTAATCTGTACAACAAGCAGACTGGCGTGACAGAATTGCGAGGCGTCTCGATTACGGTCGAGTCTACGCAGACGGGTACGACCTATCGCTATGCGGGTGAAATGGCGGTAGAGATTGCGATCGCTAGCTCAGGCGAGCAAACAATCACTGTTAACGGAACGCCTCTAGAAGCCTCTAGATCAGTTTCGGGCACCGTTTTCTACCGGCCTAGAATTGCGCTACCACCCAACGCGGTGGTCGAAGTTAGTCTTGTAGATGTCAGCAGAGCGGATGCTGCTGCCATTACCCTAGCTTCTGCAAAGATGGTGTCCGGCGGGCGGCAGGTGCCTTTTCCGTTCGAACTGCTTTACGACGCAAGGCAGATTGGGCAAATTGACTCGCAATATACCTATGCTGTTCAGTCTCGAATTACAGTAGATGGCGAATTACAGTTTGTTTCTACCACCCAGTTCCCGGTTATCACGAACGGTAACCCGACAGAAAACGTTCAAGTGCAGGTCGATCCAGTCGGTCAGGAGCCGGTAACCAGTGAAGACCCTTCGCTTACTGGTGCAGTTTGGCAGCTAGAACAAATTCGGTATAACAACGATACGCAAGTAGCAATAGACTCTTTGAGTGACTACACCGTTGAATTTATGGAAGATGGCCAGCTTTCTATTCGCGCTGACTGCAACCAGGCGCTAGGAAGCTTTACTGAAGATGGCAGCAGCTTGTCAATTGAATTAGGCCCCACGACGCTAGCCGCTTGCCCACCTGAGTCAGTTGCGACTGAATACCTTCAGGGTCTACAAGGCGCTGGCGGTTATTTCTTTCAAGATGGCAAGCTGTTTGTCGATCTTCAGGTGGATACTGGCACGATGCAGTTTTCTAGAAAGGAATAAGTAGTATGAATGGGTCTGTTAACGGATTTGGCGATCGCGGTTTTTGGCTAGCAGCTTTAGAGATCGCTTCTCTAGGAACAGTGAACGGAATGGCAGGCACCAGAAATTCGTCACGCTCTCCCAACCAAAACAACCACGCCTACAAATCTCAACATAAATCCGACTGAGCTAGCAGGCGTCAGTTTCTCCTGAAACCATGCAGCGGCGCTAATTGTATGCAGGGTGCAATCGCCAAAGCAGAAGAAAATTCAGGTACCACAAAGCATTGCTGTCGTAGATACAGGTGGAAATCTTTTGGCTTTTGTTCGGATGAAGTATCTAACAAAACCCAGCGGTTTTCGAAAGCACCTCCTAAAAGTCAATCCCCGCGAGGACTTAGATCCTTACGGGGACTGCGGAACTGTTGCCTTGAATAAGAAGCTGGTGATCCGACTCGAACGGACGGCCGGCTGATTACAAATCAGCTGCTCTACCAACTGAGCTACACCAGCGGGAGTTTGATTATATCAAACATTGAAACGATTTTGAAAGACTGGGTCAAAATTGACCTGTGGAAAAACCGAACTAAATCGGTATCTTCTACGACTCACTTTGAGCCAGCCTCTTCAATCGCTTTGGCATACTAACATCAAAGCTTTCCCTAATGAACGAAGATTTAGGCCTTGTTGTTTTCGACCGCCCAGCGAGCGAGCTCAGTGCGGTTATGCAGTCCGGTTTTACCGAGCATGTTACTGACATGACTTTCGATTGTTCGTTGGCTGACCTTCAGTTCATCAGCGATTTGACGGTTGGCCATGCCTCTAGCCACAAACTGCACGACCTTCAGCTCGGTGGGCGTTAGCTCTACGTCATAGGGCACCTGAATGGTCGGAATCGAATTGGGGCCCTTGTTTTGATGATGAATTAGGCGGGTTGCCTGCTTTAGAGAAGACTCTACCTGCGCGACTAGCTCCTCTGGCTCGAAAGGTTTGACCATGTATACGTCAGCGCCTGTGGTCAACCCCTTGACGCGGTCCTGACTCTGGCCCTTAGCAGACAAGAATAAAATGGGAATCCAGCTTTTGCCTGGGTCCTGACGAACTTGCTCTACAAAGGCGTAGCCATCCATTTCTGGCATCATGACATCGCAGATAATCATATCTGGCGATAGGTCAGAGAGCGTTGCGATCGCCTCTCTACCGTTACCAGCAGTGACTACCTGGTAACCACGAAATTCTAGATAGTCTTTTACTAACAAAATGAGATTGGGATCGTCGTCGATGAGCAAAAGCTTCTTTTGGTCCCCTGGGTTGGATTCTTTCATGCCGTGTGTCCGTAGTCTGCTTTGTAGGGATGTTTGCACTGATGTTTGCCCTGGTATAAAGGGTATCGGTAAATAGTATTGGTCTGGTTTAACTGATAGAACTGACGTATCAGCATACCAGCTAGCACACAAAATCGCGGTTGCGCAAGCGTTAGTCCATCAATTTTCTAAATCAACTATTCCCAAAACGTTGGATGAAATCACCCAGACGAATTACTGGGATATCAGATGAGCTATCAGGGCACATGAGATAGGGGATGCTGCATGAACATGTAGTCTGACACAACCTTTCCCTGTATTAGATGCTCTTGAATAATTCGCTCAATCACGTCAGGATTGGCGCTGTGATACCAAACACCTTCAGGGTAAACCAGCAGAATCGGACCTTTTTGACAAACTCTTAAACAATTTGCCTTGGTTCTATAGACATAGTCAGAGGGGCGGTCGGTAGAGATATCCAAATTCAGCGCTTTGAGACGCTGCTTTAGATACTTCCAGGCGATGATGCTCTCCGCTTTATCACAGCACTTGGGAACTGTCTGGTCTGCACATATGAAGATATGCCTAGCGATATTGTCCAAAGCAAGAGCCGCTACACTCTTTTCAAGCGCGTTAGCATCTGGCATGGGCTAATGTACCGACTTATCAATGACTGTCATCACATTAAAGGTGAGCAATTGCGTAATATCAATGATCGTAGTCACAGACAGAGAGTGCTGAATTATACCTGGCTTTCATAGCTAGGTGCAGGAGCCAAGTAGATGATCACACTGCTGAGTGACTTTGGCATGCAGGACGCATATGTTGGGGTGATGAAGGGCGTGATTGCTGCGATCGCACCGGGAAAATCCACATGCGATCTAACCCACAATATCCCACCACAAGATATTCTAGCGGCTAGATTTAATCTGATGATGGCCTATCCACATTTCCCTAAAGGTACGGTCCATTTGGCAGTTGTCGACCCAGGCGTAGGCTCTAGTCGACGGGCGATCGCACTCCAGCATTCCAGCGGGTACTTCGTTGCCCCAGATAATGGACTCCTCGGGAATCTTTTCGATCTAGAGCAGTCGAACTTCCCAATTACTGCTGTTAGCTTGACTAATTCTCGCTATTGGCGAGTGAGTCAGCCTAGCCATACTTTTCACGGCAGAGATATCTTTGCACCTGTCGCAGCGCATCTGGCTAATGGTGTGCCGATTGAGGAGCTAGGCGATCGCATCGGTTTCGACACGCTTGTCCAACCGAACCTGGTCCCCTTCCAAGCAGTCGAGAGCAACTTGCTTGAGCACTACACTGGGAGTTTGCAGTACATAGACCATTTTGGTAATCTCGTCAGCAACATTCCTGGTCGTGTAGTCTCGGGCGGCAGCTGGCGGATCGAGCTTAAAGCGCCCGATCGCCGCTATGAATTTTCGGGTGTGAAAACGTACGCGGATGCGCCTGTGGGCACGCTGTGCGCAGTTGTCGGTAGTCACGGTTGGGTGGAAATTGCCCGTAGCTGTGGTAGCGCCGCCGCCGCGCTTAGCGGCATTGCCAAAGTCGGCACGCCTCTGTTACTAACTTTAGACAATCCTTTCGCAGAGACGATATCTTAGTAGCTATAGCCGCACGTAGGTTAGCCGCGCTTGTACGAACCTCTTCACCATAAGTATCGACCGCAGACATTTTCTCAGCTGGTGGGTCAAGGTGCGATCGCCGATACCCTCACCCATGCGCTAGAGCAAAATCGCATTGCGCCAGCCTATCTATTCTGTGGTCCTAGAGGCACAGGTAAAACGTCTAGCGCCCGCATCCTGGCAAAATCGCTTAACTGTCTAAGTTCAGACGCGCCGACGGCTCATCCCTGTGGGCAGTGCGACGTTTGCAAAGCTGTCATCCAAGGCATTGCCTTAGATGTAGTCGAAATAGACGCGGCTAGTAACACGGGTGTAGACAATATTCGCGAACTAATCGAACGCGCCCAGTTCGCGCCCGTGCAGTGCCGGTACAAACTGTACGTGCTTGACGAAGTCCATATGCTCAGCACGGCTGCGTTCAATGCGCTGCTCAAGACGCTAGAAGAGCCGCCGAATCGAGTGGTGTTTGTCCTGGCCACGACCGACCCGCAAAGAGTGCTGCCTACCATTATCTCTCGCTGTCAGCGCTTCGACTTTCGGCGCATTCCGCTGCCGTCTATGATCAAGCACCTCAGCTACATCGCGGCTGAGGAGACAATCAATATCGAACCGCCCGCAGTTCAGCTTGTGGCTCAGATCTCTCAAGGCGGACTGCGCGATGCTGAAAGTCTGTTAGATCAGCTGAGCTTGCAGGCTGACCAAATTACGATAGAGACCGTTTGGGATTTAGTAGGAGCCGTGCCCGAACGAGACCTGTTGAATTTGGTCCGCGCGATCGCAGCTGACGACAGCACCGCTCTACTAGAGCGCGTCCGACACCTAATGGACAAAGGCCGAGAGCCGCTGATCGTCTTACAGAGCCTGGTCGGTTTCTACCGCGATTTATTAATTGCCAAACGCGCTCCCAACCGCGAAGATCTCGTCGCCATCACCTCGCCTACTTGGGTCGAGATGATTCCCTTCGCGCAAAAGCTGTCTGCCGCCACGCTTCTAGCCAGTCAGCAAAAGCTACAGTCTGCTGAAATCCAGGTCAAAAACACAACTCAGCCCCGTCTGTGGCTAGAGATTGCGCTTACTGGCTTGCTCCCCAGTGCGCTCAGCGCCACGGCTAATATAGACGGCACTCCCGCTAAAGCAACGGTCAATATCACCCCGCCACCGATTGTGGCCCCTGCGATCGCGTCAACTATCCAGCCCCAAACGTCCCCTCCGACCGCTCAGTCTCCGCCGCCAGCATCAACAGAGACTTCAGCCGCTGTATCACTGCCATCTATTCCCACCGAACCTGCTGAACCGAACCCGGCACCTTCGAAGACAGAAACAACATCTGCTGCTCCTAATTCTGCGCGTCCTCTCCAAAAAGCGGAGCCCCCCGAAAAACCAGCCGCAGCCGTAGCTTTTGGTAATCTAGCCGACTTGTGGAAACAAATCTTGGTCGTTTTGCGGCCTCGAGGCACCCAAATGCTGATGTCTCAGCAGGGGGTGCTGCTTGGATTCGATGGCGTAGGCGCAAAAGTCGGCTTTCGTTCAGCCCCCCTCCAAAAAGCGGCCAGAGACCGGGTTCCCAACTTAGAAGCCGCCTTTCAACAAGTCTTTCAACGGCCCATAACCATCTCGCTAGAAGTTGTTTCCACTCCAAAAGCAACAGATTCAGACTCTTCATCTACCGCGCCCTCTTCATTTGCTTCTAGCTCACCTGCTAGCGCTCCACCTCGCCCTCAGTCCCCAACCAAATCCCAGAACAACAGCTCAAATAATATCTCCAACAATGGCTTTCGCAACAACTCGAACAACAGAGATATTACAGATGGCGAACCGCGAAACAACAAACTAGACGCGGCTGTTCCCTCAGATAGTTACGAATCTCCTATACCTCCGCCAGCCAACAATCCACACAACTCGCGACTAGATGCACCAGATGATAGACAGTTTCTCGATCAGGATCACGAGAAAATAAAGCGATTTGCCAACTTCTTTAACGGTCAAATCGTTAATCTAGACGAGAACGCCGATAGCTTGCTACCTGATCTGACTCATCAAAAAGATCTCAACAAAAGAGAACCAGATCAACAAGATCCTAATCAAAGAGGACCAAAGTCTTCCGACCCTGGCCCTGATGTACCATTCTAGAGAGATTAGCTGCGTAGGCTGACCTTGTACGCTTTCTCCAAGGCTGTCCGAACTTTTTGATGAACAGGATCAATGTCCTTGTCAGTCAGGGTGCGATCGCCTGCCCGATAAACCAGCCTAAACGCCAAAGAGCGCTCACCTTCTGGCACACCCTTACCACGATACTCATCAAATAGAGTCACCGACTCCAGTAGCTTTCCGCCTGACTTAGTGATTGCCTTTTGCAAATCAGCTACTGTCACCTCGGTCGACGCAAAGAACGCCAGATCTCGATCAGAAGCTGGATAGGTAGAATACACATCAAACTTCACTGCCTTGCCACTCTTGCCGGTTAGACACATCTCTAGCACCGCCCAATCTAGCTCAAAGATATATACCGCTTCTGGCAAATCTTTTTCTCGACGCAGTTCTGGATGTAGCTGTGCAAAAGTGCCCAGGCGCGTGCGCCCTCGGACAAACAATCCAGCCGTGCGTCCAGGATGAAGCCGATCATCACTCGATTCGGCCCGATAGTCGACAGGCAGTCCCAAATTTTCAAATACGCATTCCAAAATGCCCTTTGCTTCGTACCAGGTCATCGGTGTCTCCTGATTGCTAGTCACCCAGCGACCAGATCGCGCATCCCCGCCCACAATACCCGAAACCTTAATTGATTCAATCGGGTCGCCGTCAGGATTATCGTCCGGTTTGTTGAAGACTGTTCCAATCTCAAAGGCATTGAGCGGACCGTTACCCTGATTGATATTCAGCTCAAACGCATCAATCAGACCGTCCAACAAATCAATCCGTAGCGCCGAGTATTCAGTAAATAGCGGATTTGCTATGACTACCTGTTGATTAGAGTCTGGACTAGTCAAAGAATAATGGATTGCCTCCGTGAGCCCTGCCCCTCGAAAAGCTGCTCGCAGTCGTCTAGACAGCGCCGCGCCCTGAGAAAGATAGCCACGCGAGGTTTGACTGGGCAGTGTACTGGCGAAGCGGTCGTAGCCATAGAGCCTAGCCACTTCCTCGATCAGGTCAATTTCACGTTCTAGGTCACGATAGCGATACGGCGGGACTTCTACTGTCCAAACATCAGCGCCAGCAGCAGTCGCCTTGCAGCCTAGCTTGTCCAACAGAGTTTCAACAGTTTCCCTATCTAGTGCTTTGGTGCTTTCACCTTCAACTACCTGACCTAGAATTTGGTTGATTCGGCTCAGGCGCAGCGAGACTTCTCTAGTCGGAGAAATATTGCCAGTCTCGGTGCGAGCCTCACCTTGTCCGACTAGTGTTGCGCCTGCGGTACTGATGAAAAGCTGTAGAGCGCGATCGCGTGCTAACTTCAGCTCAGCCGGATTCACACCTCGTTCATACCGAGCCGATGCCTCTGTCCGCAGCCCTTGCGATCTAGCAGATTTTCGAATTGCCGCCGCATCAAAATAAGCTGCCTCCAGGAACACTCTTGTGGTCGTATCGACAACTTCCGACTCAGCACCCCCCATCACCCCTGCTAAAGCGACCGGCACATCATTCGCCGTAATTAACACTGTCTGCGCCGCCAGCTGTCGCTCTTGACCGTCGAGTGTCACCAGCGATTCAGACTCGGTTGCATAGCGCACGCTAACCGTTAGCGAATCGTCAGCACCTATCGTCATCAGCTGGTCTAGATCAAAAGCATGTAGCGGCTGACCCCACTCCAGCAATACGTAGTTCGTAACGTCTACTACGTTGTTAATTGCTCGAGTTCCCGCTGCGATCAGTCGCTGCTGCAACCAGGCTGGAGACGGTCCAATCTCAATGCCTTCTAAAACACTTCCCATATAGATAGGACAGGCTTTTGGATCGTTTAGAGAAAGGCTCACCTTGTCTAGAGCAGTCTCACTTCCTGCTAATTCCTCCGAAACCGGTAGCTTCAACGGAT
This sequence comes from uncultured cyanobacterium, assembly GCA_963793495.1. Classification (GTDB taxonomy): domain Bacteria; phylum Cyanobacteriota; class Cyanobacteriia; order Phormidesmidales; family Phormidesmidaceae; genus Phormidesmis. The sequence goes on along the minus strand of CAWCAI010000011.1, from coordinate 332,490 downwards.
TGCCAGTAATCGCCGAAATCTCTCTAGCAATTCCCACCATGCTCAGCGCATCTGCCCGGTTCGCCGTAGAAGTCACATCCAAAACAAAATCATCTAGCCCCAGCAGAGGCCGCACATCCTGACCAACCGCAATCTCTCCGCGCTCAAACCGCTGCTCGTCAAAGATATAAATCCCCTCGGACTCTCTCGCTAGGCCCAGCTCTGCCAAAGAACAGATCATTCCTGCCGAAGCCACTCCTCGCAGCTCACGCGGCTTGATCTTCAGATCTACTCTTGGTAGATAGCTTCCAACCGTCGCCACCGGCACACACATATCCGCATTGACATTGGCCGCCCCACAGACAATGGTCGATTTTTCTGCTGCGCCAATATCAACCGTACACACGCTCAGCTTCTCTGCATCCGGGTGAGGCGATCTAGCCACCACCCGACCGACAACTACGCCATCTGCCCAGCTACGTCTGTCTTCAATATCTTCCACCTCAAAGCCCGCCATCGTCAGCGCCTCAGCCAGTGCCTCCGGCGAAAAGTCAAACTCGACAAGTTCTTTGAGCCAGCTAACAGAAACACGCATTATTAAATCGACGCCCAGGCGCTTTCTAAAAAAATAATCAGGCCGCTAATGCTCTTAAGCCATTCTCAACAACACACGTTCAGCCACGCCCTATGGTACTACGGTTATCCATCTCCGTGTCTCTCCCTTTTCCCCCTTCCTCACATAGGTTTGAACCCTACACCCTACGTCTCTTCCCACAGACGGGCATACTCAAAATACGCCCAGACGTAATCTCTCAATGACCTACTGCATCGCGACCGGCTGCTCTCAACCCAAGAATGACAACGCCGCTCAATTTTGCAAAAGCTGTGGTAGCAAGCTGTGGGTGCGCGATCGCTACCGAGTGCTCGGAGCTTTAGGAAGAGGGGGATTCGGCGCTACCTTTCTTGCCCGCGACCAGCTGCTGCCCGGCTGCCCACCCTGCGTCATCAAACAGCTTCGACCCACCACAGATGTTCCCACTCTGCTAGATATGGCTCGCGATCTCTTTCAAAGAGAAGCCAATATCCTCGGCAAGATCGGCAATCATCCTCAGCTGCCTAGACTGCTCGACTACTTCGAGATGACCAGAGAGTTCTACCTCGTACAGGAATATGTTAGCGGCTCTACTCTTCAGAAAGAAGTCAAAAAATACGGCCCTTTCACAGAAGTCAGCGTCAAGCAGTTTCTCAGTGAGATTTTGCCCGTCATCCAATATGTTCATAGCCATCAGATCATTCATCGCGACATCAAACCTGCCAACCTAATCCGCCGAGAGCAAGACCAGCAGCTCGTCGTGATCGACTTCGGCGCAGTCAAAGACAAAGTCAGCCAGCCCGCAGTCGATCCGAGCGATCAGACCGCGCTCACCGCCTACGCTATTGGCACCCCTGGCTATGCCCCTCCAGAACAGATGGCCATGCGACCGGTTTATGCCAGTGACCTGTACGCCATTGGCGTCACCTGTGTCTACTTGCTCACAGGTGTCTCTCCCAAAGATTTGCCCTACAACCCTCAGAGCGGCGAGCTTCGCTGGCAAGAGCGTGTCTCCGTCAGCAGTCACTTTGACAAGGTCCTAACCAAGCTGCTTGATATCTCAGTCTTCAATCGCTATCAGATGGCAGAAGATGTCATGCGAGATCTAGAGATCGAGCCGTATTTAGACAGCCTGGCTCAAAACATGTCTTTTGCTACTGCAGGCCAAGTTGCTGTTAATAAAGAGAAAGCTCAGCCCGACAAGCGGATATCGCCAACTTCTCGTATGGCAGCGGCTATTCGAGCTAGCAAAGAACGTCGCACCAAAGGTAATGCCAGCTACACAAGCGCGGAACGTCGACGCGGCGGCAGAAAGCACACCGCCCAATCTCTAAAAGAGGCCTACGAAAAAGGTCAGCGCGACTTTTCCAATCAAGTACTCACTCAGCTCAATCTTCGCAAACAAGTCTTCACCGAAGCTAGGTTTGCCAAAGCCAACCTGCGAAAGATTGACCTGACTGGAGCCGATCTCTCAAATACTCACCTGGGACAAGCCAACCTCACCGGTGCCAGCCTAAAAAACGCAAAACTGACCGGTGCCTATCTAGGTAATGCCAATCTAGAAGGCGCTGACCTGCGGGGAGCTAACCTCAACAGAGCTAATCTAGAAGGCGCTAATTTGGAAGGCGCTAATTGTTGCGGCGCAGATCTGACCGGGGCCACGCTCAGCGAAGCCCAGCTGGCCGCCGCTCGTACCAACTGGTCAACCATCCATACCAACGGGCGACGAAGTCTACTTCAGTAAGCTCTCGAAGCAGATTCTTGGCGCAGATTTTTAGAGTGGATTTTTAGAGCAAGTGTCTCGTCCATAATTTTCAAGAAAAATTTCTGGTCAGACCGCTACACTAGCTTTATAACTAGCGTGCATCCGTACGCTAGCGAACCACTTTACGCTCTCAGCGCAAAGGTTTCACTCGTCCAAGACAAGTGGAGCAAAGTGGCGAACGCTATAGCAGCCTTAGTAGGAAAGTTTGAGTATGTTTGTCGACGAGTTGACCCCATTTCTGAAGGAACTTGCCCAGCAGCCAGTCGCTTTTTGCGGCGGCTTTTTCTCCGGCCTATTCCGATTGGATCTTACAGAAGACCCCGTAAGGAGCTGGTTGAATAAGCAGGGTGCCGTACCTACCGCTGGCGGTGCTGCGAATAGAATTAACCTCTCCGATCCAACCGGACCACAGTCGATTGATATCGACTAGATATTACCTAGATTGAGATTAGGCTACTCATCCAGCCCAGCACTCTACGGATTACTCTCGCTGGGCTACTGATATCTCTAAGACTGGTGTTCTCTGCTAGACGATGGGCAGTGGTATAGTCTGCGATCGCCTGGTTCCAAAACCCCTGTAAATGATAGGTCCGTCCTCTTTCTGCATAGAGAGTGGCGCTTCTTGACCGAAAGAAGAGGGCGATGTCTAGGCAGACGAGCGCTTCTTCATAGTCGCCGATGTCTCTGAAGGTGATGGCCTGGTTGAGGCGAGCGCGAATGTTCAAGGGATTGAGATCAATCGCCCGATCGTAGTCGGCGATCGCATCTCGCCAGTTTTGCCGCACCGCATGTAGGTTAGCCCGGTTGCTGTAGGCTCTACCGAGTTCGGGGTTTAGCTCTATAGCCCAGCTATAGTCGGCCAGCGCTTCGTCGTAGCATTGCAAGTTGCTATACATCAGTCCTCGATTCACAAAGTGAGTCGGGTTCTTGGTCTCACGAGCTATCAATTGATTGAAGATTTTAATAGCATTAGCATAATTACCTTGCTTAGCTTCATACTGAGCTTGCTTTCGCAGCAGCAAGTCAGCATCGGCGCGAGATAACCAGCTATCGATACTGAATCGATGGGCGGGTTGTGACAACCGATTTCTTAGCCTCGGATAGCGAGCTGTAGAGAGTACAGCTTTTGACTTCAAGGGGTAGTTGGGTTTAGACCGAAAGGGTTCTGGAGATGGCATCAACTGGGTCTCCTAAAATGCTAGAGCGTCAATTTGAACTACTTCAAGAGTGCGTCAAGGATCAATACCCGACGGCTTTTGGCCTGCTGCACTTTGCCAGTTAAACTACTTTGCCGGTTAAACTACTGATGGCGATACTCCTTGACAATGCGACTAGCGCTGTCAGTAGAAACGCAGCGAGGCGACTTACTAGTAGCGTTCTTGGTGTAATAATCCCATGAGCCTACATAGATATAAACCGAGAAAAGACGTAGAGATAGCGCTATTACCTTCGACATAAAGTTGAGAGGTGCGTATAAGCACCGAAAGAAGCAGCTATCTAGACAGAGCTAGCAAAAGCATCGTTCTTAAGTGATTTTGTAGATGTTGTCGAATCCTACGGACACTCATCCACATCAAACGCAAAAAGAGACAGCTCTGCTTATCAGGGACTGTCTCTTTGCTGTTTGATTGAGGATTTTTTGCCTAGTGCGATCTATCTGAATCCGACAGAGGCTTGCCATACAAAGGCTAAGAGCAGAAAGAAAATCGGCAGAATAGGCAAAACGTCGATGAGAGGGCCAAAGGCACGGTAGGCTTCGGGTAGCTCTGCTACCAACAATGCAACATCCATATACCGGGTATCTCCAAATGCTTACGTAATAATTGACGATATTTTATCACGATATGCGAGGTCACCCTAACAGCGTCAGCCAGGTTTACTAAGCAGCTCTAGCTTGCATTCTTGTTCGATCCAACCGCTAGATCCAATGGGCGAACTCGTCTGTGAAGCTATCTTGCAAGATAGCGCTGCGGATAGCAGTTGTAAAGCGAATCAGCTCAGTGATGTTGTGAATAGAAATGAGAGTGTAGGCCAGCATCTCTTTGGCGTGGATGAGATGGCAAAGGTAGGCCCTAGTGAAGTTCTGACAGGTATAGCAAGGGCAGTCTGCATCTACTGGTGTCAGGTCTCGGCGAAACTGAGCGTTCTTGAGATTCCACCTATCGCCTTTGACTAGCGCTGCGCCGTGACGAGCTAGTCTAGTGGGTATCACACAGTCAAACAAATCGATACCGGCTGCGATCGCCTGAGCCATCTCTCTATAGGTACCTACTCCCATCAAATAGCGCGGCTTATCTTCTGGCAGCAGCGGGGTCGTTGCCTGTACGATTTTCTCAATGAGTTCAGGGGGCTCGCCAACGCTAACACCGCCAATTGCATAGCCTGGCAAGTCTAGCGTGGCCAGATCTCTAGCCGCCGCTGATCGCAGATCTAGATAAGTTCCGCCCTGAACAATCCCGAACAGTGCCTGATTTTTCGAGCGGTCATGGGCGCTAATGCAGCGCTTCAGCCAGCGGTAGGTCCGATCCGTGGCGCTGACGACCGCCTCTCTAGTAGCAGGATAGGGCGGACACTCGTCAAAAGCCATAATCACATCAGCGCCTAGAGCGTTCTGGATCTCTATAGAGCGCTCTGGTGGCATTTCGATAATCCGACCGTCGCGAGGCGAGCGAAAGGTAGCCCCTTCGTCGGTTACCGTTCGCATTTCACTCAGGCTAAAAACCTGGAAACCACCAGAATCAGTCAGCATTGGCCCGTCCCAGTTCATAAACTTATGGACGCCGCCCGCTTCTGCTATCAAGTCTTCGCCCGGCTGTAGATGCAGATGGTAGGTGTTGGCTAGCACCATCTCTGCGTCACATTCTTTGAGCTGAGCCGGGGTAACGGTTTTGACATTAGCAAGTGTGCCAACCGGCATGAACCTAGGTGTATGAACCGGACCGTGAGGCGTATGAAACACACCCGCGCGGGCCTTTGTATGGCTACACCTAGCCTGAAGCTGGTAAGTGAAGGCTTTCGAGCTAGAAACTTCAACGTTAGGCGTCTTGAATGAATCAGAAAGGCTAGTTGATGGCGTTGTCAATGGAAGTTGTTCCGCTCGTCGTCGATAGAGGCATCCCAGCTAGCAGAAAGCGCTTCGGTAACGATAGCTTCTAGCGCAGCAACGTCAATCTCGCGGTTGGAGTCGATGCTAGGCGCTTTCGAAATGGGGGTTAAACACAAGCAGCGGTTGTCTTGAACCAAGGCAAAGCTGGTGTCTTCTCCAGAGCGAACTATCTCCATATAGTCAAAGCTATGAACGTTCAAATAGAGGCTGCGATTGGCAACAAGCGTTGCCTGATGAGGATCAGCAAAGGCTTCCATGATAAAGCCTTCGCCACTGCTGGTGATTTCGTTGTCTTGACGGTGAATATAGCGCACATGTCGAAGGTCTTTTAGCAGTCGCAGCATGTCTGTCTTGTGAACGACAATGCCATTATCGATAATGCACGGTGTGGGAAAATCGCTAGAGGAATGGTGGTTCATTAGAAAGGCTTCACTGAGGCCGGTAATCGACTCGATTAGGCGGAAAAATTGTGAAGAGAACCCTCACAATCCGAGAATACACCCTAACAGTAATCGAATTTTTGAAGTTTGCAAGATCAGATATGCAGATCTTGAATTACTTTAATCTAAAGGATTTGGTCTTCATCTGTTGATCACCGACTTGACAGTGTAAAAACATGTATTAGATCACTGCCACATAAAACATTTGAGTGGTGAGGAAGAATCTTTCTATAAACTACCTCTCGTCCGGGCTCTTTTTGTACATACCGCTTTTGGCAGGCTTAAAGAAAACCTCGAGGAGATCTGGAAAGCTGTTCCTAAAAACGGACAGATACTGAACAGCTAGGCCACTGTTGGAGTTTTGCTGCGGCTAGCTAAAAAGGATTCCATAAAAACAAAGCCTAAAACAAAGCCTGTAGTCAAAAATCAGGAGTAAGTGAAATCAGATTCATTGAACGTAGCATCGGACGGTTTCTGGCAGGGTGGCATGCGGCGCTGATGTTTTACACCTGTTTACCCATTCCCCAAAGCTGGCCGCTGGAGTTTCGCAAGATTGCTTGCTGGGTGCCTTGGGTAGGTGTGGTTGTCGGCGGGATTTTGGCGGGGATAGACAGAGCAGGCGCGATCGCACATCTACCCACTACAGTCACTAGCGCGTTGACTGTTGTTCTAGGCATTGCCTTGACAGGAGGACTGCATTTAGACGGTGTGATGGATACCGCCGATGGTCTGGCTGTTCCAGATAGGAGCCGACGACTAGCAGTGATGTCTGATAGCCGAATGGGTGCTTTTGGGGGAATAGCTGCGATCGCACTCATCCTACTTAAGGTAGCGGCACTATCAGCTATCACTCACCATCGGATTTTTGTGCTGATAGCAATATCAGTCTGGGGACGCTGGGCGCAGCAGTGGGCGATCGCCGCTTATCCCTACCTCAAAAAAGAAGGCAAAGGCGCTTTTCACAAACAGGCCCTACCTTCCTGGCATCATGCCCTGCCCAGTCTGTTTTTAATTGCTCTATTCACTCTGGTATTGGCAGCGACAGGATGGGTGCCCACACAGATGCTGATCACTACTACAGCTGGCGGACTGCTGATTTCTGTCCTAGCTAGCCACTATTTCTACAGGCAGCTAGGCGGTCATACTGGCGATACTTATGGCGCAGTCGTAGAGTGGACCGAGGCGCTACTGTTGTGTACTTTATCGGCAGGACCAATGAATAGTCGCAGAGAGTTGATAGATAATGGTTAGACAAATATCTTGAAAATACATAGATCTATGGGCAATTCTTCTCAGGTTAAGACAGTCACAGGCCTAGCACTGCCTTTGGTTGGCAATGATATTGATACCGACCGCATCATTCCAGCTAGGTTCTTGCGGGCAACCACGTTTGACGGACTTGGCGAGCAGGTGTTTGCAGATGATCGCCAGCAGCGATCGGACCACCCGTTTGATCAGCCGCAGTACCAGGATGCCAAAGTGCTGGTCGTCAATCGCAATTTTGGCTGTGGATCGTCTAGAGAGCACGCGCCTCAAGCGATCGCCCGATGGGGAATTAAGGCGCTAGTCGGCGAAAGTTTTGCCGAAATCTTCTTTGGTAACTGTGTGGCTATGGGTATCCCTTGCGTGACGGCTACCGCTAGCGATGTCGGTGCTTTGCAAGCAGCGATATCCACCGATCCAACTATGAAGGTCATACTGAGCTTAAATGAGATGAGTATTGTCGCCGAGAAGCTTTCTATCCCAGTTGAACTCGGCACAGGTCCTAGACAAATGTTCCTGAATGGCACCTGGGACGCTTGTGGACAGCTAGTCGCCCAGGCAGCGGCAGTTGCTCAAACAGCTAAGAGTCTGCCCTACGTGAACTGGGCGAGCTGAAGGATCGAGGTTAGCTAGAAAAGGTTGGTTAGAGAAGTCGAACCGAGCGAGGCAAAAACTACCAATTTGAATAGGGATTGCTTACTAGGCTAGCGTTGTAGTACTTTGTCTGGCCTGATACTTCCGCGCCAATCCAGTCTGGCAAAGCGACTGATTGAGATTCGGACGTTAGCTCTACTTCAGCCACAATTAGTCCTGTATTCTCTCCTTCAAACTCATCTATCTCCCAAACGACCTCACCCAAAGGCAGCCGATAGCGGGTTTTCTCGATTAGAGGCTGCCTACAAAGCGTATCTAACATCTCTCTAGCATCAGTGACCGGAATAGGGTATTCGAACTCAGCGCGACTTAGTCCAGCGGTGGGCCCTTTAATCGTCAAATAGCCTTTGTCACCCGCAATTCGGACGCGAACGCTTTGGCCCTGAAGTGCGGTAGCAATGTACCCTTGGCAGTAAGGCTTACCAGTGGCGTTGAGTCGCCAGCTGTCGGAGATAACGAGAAATTTTCGCTCTATTTCTTTGGCCATGGTTCGAAGAAGGTTATGGCGCTTAATAATGCCAAGAGCAAAGGGGTGAGCACGATGGTTAGTGAAGGTATAGGAATGCTTCGATTTCGGTGGCGGTGGGCAGAGCTGCGATCGCACCCGGCCTGGTCATAGTCAGTGCTCCCACTGCCTCAGCATAAGTGACCACCTGTTTTGCGATCGACTCATCGGCTAGGCACGCTATTCCCTGCCGCATTAGCTGATGGATAAACCCCGCCGTAAAAGCATCTCCGGCTCCGCTGGTGTCCTCTATATCAATATCAAACGCAGGCACTGTGCCTGCGTTGCCTCTCAAATAATACTCGCAACCCTGCAAGCCGATATCGACTAGCACACCCTGTAATCCTGGTAGCTGCTGCGCGATCACCCTTGCCGAGTCCGTACCAAACAGCCACTGCGCCTCGTCTTTAGAAACCTTAAGAAACTGAATCTTCTTTAGCAAGTCGTAGATTCTACCGGGTGCTTCAGCAGGCGTCGGCCAAAACGCGGGTTGCCAGTTGACATCGACTAGAATGGCTGCTCCTTCTGCCGTGGCAATCTTCACCGCTTTTTCGACTGACTGGCGAGTGTCTAGATAGGCTAGAGAAAGCGTGCCTAAAACTAGAAAGTCAGTTTTGAATAGGTCTGGTTCTAGTGCATCAGCAAAAAGATGAGCGTCGGCGTAGACAGTCAAATCGTCCTCACTGAAGCCAGAAAAGGTGCGATCGCCCGCCTCACTACTTGTGATGTATACCCGACGAGTCGGCGCTTTCAACCGGCGCTGCAAGCCGCGATCGCCCACCCCCATATCGACCAGAAGCTGAGCTAGAGCCTCGCCCCAGTCGTCTTTCCCAATTGCACCCACAAAATCAACTGAGCTACCTAGCTTAGCCAGCGCACAAGCTACGTTTGCAGATGCGCCCCCCGGCAGCGGCGTCCAGCTAGTGACTTGGTGCCGGGGCACCCCTTGCTGCTCGGTAAAGCACTCTACTAAAATCTCACCCAAACAAACAGCGTGGCTCACGGTACTTTAGTAGTCCACTAGAGTATTGCACCGGTCTCATGCCAGTCGTCTTAATCCCAGTTGGTCTGTGCCGGCTATCTCATTTTAGTCTTCTTAGAACGTATTCCGAAATATCTTCTAATGCCTGGCGCGAAGCCGATGGTGGCAGATGGCCCAAACACTCAACCGCATGACGAATGTGCGTCTTTGCTAACACTCTAGAGCGCTCTATTCCCTGACCGTTCCTGACTAGATCAAACGCCTGAGTAAAATCATCTGGATTAGCAAATCCTTTCTCCACCAGCGTCTTGAGATACGGCACTTCTTCCATGGTGTACAGCACTGGCGCGGTCAGGTTGCCGCTGAGCAGATCGGACCCGGCTGGCTTTCCCAACACCTCATCAGATCCAGTAAAGTCCAGAATGTCGTCTCTCACTTGATAAGCCAAGCCCAAACTACGGCCAAACTGATAGAGATTCTCAGCCATGTCATCTGATACTTCGCTAAGCACTCCTACAGCCTTCGCGCTGTTCGCAATTAGAGTCGCTGTTTTGTAATAGCTTTTCTCTAGATACTCGTCTATCGTTAGCGTCGTATCAAAGTGCTTTAGGCCCTGGCGAATTTCCCCTTCGGCCAGGTCCATAATCACTCTAGAGAGCAGCTTCACAACTTCCAGATTGTCTAAATTCGCCAGGTACCAAGAGGACTGTGCGAATAAAAAATCACCTGCTAGTACAGCAACCTTATTCCCGAATCGACTATGGACAGTGTCTACCCCGCGCCTGGTAGCCGATTCGTCAACGACATCGTCGTGGACCAGGCTTGCCGTATGGATCATTTCTGTGATCTCAGCTAGGCGGCGATGGCGACTCGTGATGCCCTGATCTGGCTGAGTGGCTCTCGCTAATAACAAGACGATTGCCGGACGAATTCGCTTACCACCGGCACCAAAAAGGTGCTCAGCAGCGGCGTAAAGGATCTTATGGCGAGCACCGACGAGATTTTTGAGGTTATCGGTCAGCAGCGCTAGGTCGGCTTCTACAGGCAGAAAAAGGGAGGTGGCTGAGGTCATGGAAAACGCGACTCAGGCGAATTAAGTTACGAAATTTTAAGCTGTCTGTTTTTATTCTAAGCTATTGTGCTGGGAAAGGGACGAGTCTTCTTCGGTGAAAGCGGAACTATTCCTTTAGCCGCGCCCGGTGTAGCGGTAACGCAGCGGTGTTTGTCGGCTATCTTTCGAATATGAAATTTCCGAGATATTCTTAGCAAAAACGTGTTGAGCATCTAAATATTATGCTAATCTTTAGATAACAAAGATTTTCCGCTCACAGCCTGGCACTACTCGCGGGTCATTCTTGACCGGGTTAGTAGCTACACAGCTACTCATATTCATCGAGACAGGTTCTTCCTAAAAGTTAGCTTCAGTCTTTTTTTAGTTAGATAGGGTCAACGCTTTTAACTCAGGGATTACTCTCGTGAAGCTAGAGGAAATAGACCACTCATCTTTTGGACTATAAATCAGACCCTGGACTATCTGTAAAAGTCTTTTTTGAATGAAGACCATCGCAGAAAACAGTTCCACTTTTTGGTTTTCCATGATACCGCTTAGGCTATCTGCTGAATCCCGTTTTAGATTTAGCAAATATGCAAGGTTGTTGCTCGGTTATCTTCGCTTTTGTCTTACCAAAGACAGACCGCGTCAAAGGCTGCCTTCGTATAAAGATTGCTCCTCGCTTTGATGCTCTTGATGTTCTCCTCTTCGTGCTCGCCATGCTGCACTTTTCTAGCGCTAACCCACTTGCAATTGTTTTGCCCGCCTCAGTCTACTTGTTCGTCGTTTATTTGTTCATGATGTTTATGAGTGCCGGAGCGTCAGACACTTAGTACCAGGCAACTGTCACTAAATGCTAGGCCAACTAGCTATCTGGCATCCCTGAATGGGGCGCGTGTTTCTCAAAAACGCATATTCATTATGCGCTTGTCACCTAGCTGGTGACAAGCGCATTTTTTAGCGATCGCGCTGAAAAGAGACCGTATGGACCGCCTGTAACGCCGCTAGTTCCAGCGTCTCTATAGACACCTGCTCGACTCGAGGCTGATAGCCTAGCCACTGCTTCGAAACGTGAGCAAACTGGAGTGGGTCGCCGCTCACGTAAAATTCAGTGGAAGTAACCCCTGTCTGCGCTGCCTCTAAATTACTCAATCCCAGAATCTCAAGCTCCTGGGCCGCCGCTACGCTCAGATGCTTTGCCGGATCAACTAGCTTGATCCGACTCGGTAGAATTTGTCTGAACACAGGCGCAAGATGCGGATAGTGAGTACAGCCATAGACCAGCGTATCGATACCTGCTGCGATCAGTGGCTCTAGGTAGCGTCTAGCTACTGCCAGCGTATAGGGGTCATGGATGCGATCGCCTTCGATCAGCGGCACAAACTCCTGACAGCCAACCTGCCAAACTTCGATCGTCGCATCGATTTCCTGAACAGCGTGCAGGTAGGCATTGCTCTTAGCCGTTGCCTCAGTTGAAATCACACCAATACGCTTGCCAGATTTAACCGCGCCTCGCGCACCCGGCAAAATAATACCTAAGATTGGAATTGGAAACTCTGAGCGCACCTCCTCCAAAACCAGAGCCGAACTGGTGTTGCAGGCCATAACGATCATCTTTACATCAAGAGAGATCATCCAGGCAATAATTTCACGGACGAACCTTAAGATCTCGCTTTTAGAGCGGTTGCCATAAGGCACCCTAGCCGTATCGCCAAAATAAATAATCGACTCTGCTGGCAAATGAGCGTGCATTTCACGCAGCACCGTCAGCCCACCGACGCCACTATCAAAAACACCAATCTTGAAATTGGAGCGCAGCTTGCTGGAAAGGGCTGGGATGCTCATAAGTAAAATTACTCGATTTATTAAGTGAATAAATGTTCTCTAGAGTTTAGTAGGATTTGGAAACTTTGCCAGTCCTATTTTCAACTCTCCAAGAACTCCTGTCTCTACGCCAGCTTTCACTCACCCCCTTGGGTAGCTATCTGCTGGCTAGTGCTTAGATCTTTTGTGCTTGCTATGATAAACCGCAAGAAGATGTATGTATAAACTAGTACACCCTCTTGCATACATCACTTACGTTGAACAATCCGGTCAGTTTCGTGTAGAAACCTACGAAAGTTCAAGATGCTACAGAAAAACGGAACAAGAAGAAGCTCTTAAAGGCCATCCAAATTATCGTTCAGCTACCTGACACAAAGAAATAGAGATGCTAAGGAAACATAGAGTCCTTATGGAATCAGGCTCAGGCGATCGCTTTCCGCAAAGAAATCAGGTCTAGTTGGAATAAAGCCTGCCCAGAAGAGGCTGCCTTAGAAAAGCCTACTGAAAGACGAAATCTGCGCAGAGTCTCTGAACCCCACACCTATTCGAAGCTTGTTTAGAAAAACGCTACGATTCAGCTAGATCTGCGGACGCTACTGTGGGGCTATCTGAGACAGCTACCTTGGTACCAGCAGACGTAGCGCTATCTAGCAAGCTACCATCGTCATCGCTGCTATCAAAGACCAGCCTCAGCAGCGGCGGCGCAATAAAGGTTGTCACAATCACCATGACAATAATGGCTGCATCTAGCGACTCTGACAAAACGCCACTAGCCGCGCCGACACCAGCAAATACCAGACCCACTTCTCCTCTAGGAATCATGCCAAAGCCAACCGCCAATCGATTAATTCCAGGCTGACCAAACACGGCAAATCCAGTAATTGTCTTGCCCAAAATAGCGATCACCACCAAGAAAGAGGCGATAATCAGTCCCTCTCGGTTAGCTGGCTCCAGCGGATTGAGGACGCTGATATCTGTCTGCGCACCGACTGTCACAAAGAAAACCGGGACCAGCATATCTGCAATAGGCGTAATTTGCTCTTCTAGCTCACGTCGCTTCGAAGTCTCGGCCAAAATCAATCCAGCTGCAAACGCACCTAGGATCGTCTCTAGCTGAATCGCCGCAGCGATATAGGAAAGCACAAACGCAAAAATTAGCGAGCTGATGATCAGCTGACCTCTAGTTTGTAGCTGATCTACTAAAGAGACAAACAGTGGACTGAGCAGCCGTCCGATAAAAATAGAGCCGATTAAGAATGCCGCAGCGCCCAAAACCAGATAGACCACATTCAAGATCTCTATTTCGCCTGTCTTTGCCAGGCTTGCTACCACAGCTAGAACGATGATGCCCAGCACATCGTCTAGCACCGCTGCACCGATAATAATTTGACCTTCTTTAGAACTCAGCTGCTGCATCTCGGCTAGTACTTTGGCCGTGATGCCGATGCTAGTAGCCGTCAGCGCTGCACCTGCAAAGACAGCGGGTATCGTGCCAATGCCAAAGAGCAGTATTAGACCAGCCGTTCCTGCTACAAACGGAACTACTACGCCCACAACCGCTACAACCGCTGCCTGCGGTCCGACTCTAATCAGCTCCTTTAGATCCGACTCCAGTCCAATCTCAAATAGCAGGATAATTACCCCCAGCTCAGCTAAGACGGACAAAGCCTCACTCTCACCGTTGAAAACTAGTCGCAAACTCTCTGGATCTAGATTCGCTGTCATCTGGATGACATTCATCAGCGCAGAGGCAGGCATCTCCGGGCCTTCGGGAAAAACGATCAAATGAAGGGCTGATACACCGACAACAACTCCTCCAATCAACTCGCCTAGCACCGAGGGCAAATTGAGTCGGGCGCAAAGTTCTCCACCCACCTTGGCGGCAATAAATACTGTAATGAGACTCAGCAGCACACCTGCTAATACGAATGAGCCAATTTCTGCCTCATTGACTTCTGCTAAAAGGGGAATTGTATTTGTCCATGGCTCATGCCATAGCAAACTGTGGAGTGAGATAGGCCATCCAATAGGATTAATCATGCTGTAGTACGGCAACTCGTCGTAGTCTAATTTACAGGAGTGACTTGCCTAAATTTTGTTCATTTAGTCATAAGCTGCCATACCGAACTGACCTATAGCTGTCGATTACCTATAGAGATAACCAAATAGAGACGGCTAAAAACATCAGCTAAAGGCTCTAGCCGCAACCATTAGCCAAAAATATCAGCCAAAAACTCTGTGTTGCAAAGATGGCATCTGACGGCGGACTTGCGCTAGGCGAGAAGGGTTGATTTCTGCGATCGCCATACCCACATTGTCGCCCGCATCTGCCAGGGTAATCCCCCACGGGTCGATAATCATCGCGTGGCCATGAGACTGCCGACGAGCATTGTGAAAACCCGTTTGGGCTGGTGCGATCATATAGCAAGTGTTTTCAATCGCGCGGGCCTGCAAGAGCACCTGCCAGTGGTCTTTGCCAGTAAAGGCTGTAAAAGCCGCAGGCACGATCAGCACCTCTGCTCCCGCCTTCGATAGCTGACGGTATAGTTCAGGAAAGCGAACGTCGTAGCAGACAGAAATACCCAACTGCCCAAGCCGTTCGGATTTGTGGACTGCTGGCATCGATTTACCAGAGGTCACACGAGCAGATTCTTGATAGGTGTTGCCGTCAGGCAAGTTGACATCAAACAGATGAACCTTTTCGTAGCGCAGGAGCTCTTCTCCGTTGGCATTGACAAGAATTGCCGTGTTGTAGGTCCGACTGTCTGGAGAAGGAACGGGATAGCCGCCGCCTAATAAAGTGATGCGATAGCGCTGGGCCATTGTTTTGATAAACTTCTCGCTAGCCGCTCGGATCTCTTCTGCCTGTTTGAACTTAGCGTCTTCGTCCCCAAGAAAAGAAAAATTTTCGGGCAGGGTAACTAGTTCAGCGCCACGGCGAGTAGCCAGATCGATGAGTTCTTCTGCCTGCGCCAGGTTTTTGTTGAGATCGGGCACGCTGGTCATCTGTAGCGCAGCCGCCAAGTAGGGCTTCATAGGTCTCTATAGCCAATAGAACAGCTTATAATTGTAAGGCTAGGTTGCATCGTGCGGGCGTTTTGTCGAACGTTTTAGCGCGTTGCCAACAGCTACGGATAATAGAAGTCGTGAAAAGCCATCCGTTTTGCTTGACAGAGGATGACTTTTACAGCGACTATGGTTACTCGTGAAAATGCTCGAACTAGGTTAAAAGGTTTGAATCTCCACAAGATCAAAAAACCTACCTCTACGGCAATTTAGATTGGGAACAAAGGATTATGGCGTACGCAATTATTGCAGCAGGCGGTACTCAGCTCAGGGTTGAGCCCGGTCGCTTTTATGACATTAACCGTCTGTCGATGGAAGCGGACGAAAAGATTACGATTGACAATGTCCTTATGGTCGAGGACGGCGGTGAAGTCAGCATTGGTCAGCCGTTGGTAGAAGGTGCTTCAGTCAGCGGCACAATAGTCAGCCATCTGCGCGGAAAGAAGGTCATCGTCTACAAGATGCAGCCAAAGAAAAAGACTCGCAAAAAGCAAGGTCACCGTCAAGACCTCACCCGAGTGATGATCGACTCGATTACTATTGGGGGTAAGACTGTTTCATCGGACAGCAGTGCAGAAAATAGCGTCTCAGAAGGCGGCAGCTCAGAAGAAGAATAGAATTCTAGAGGGCAGCAGCGATTAAGCTTTTCGTGACTTAACGATTGGATGGAATCGGCTGTAGACTAGGGATAGCTGTGGATTAAGAGTAGCTAGGATTAAAGATGTCTATAGCCAATCCTCTTTAAGAGCTCAGTTCGGCAAGTCCAGTTTGGCAATCCGTTTAGGAATTAGTTTAGAAACAATTAGGAGTTCTAAGAACCATGGCACATAAGAAAGGTACAGGTAGTACTAGAAACGGTCGCGACTCTAATGCTCAGCGATTAGGCGTGAAAAAGTACGGCGGCGAAGCTGTGATTGCAGGTAACATACTCGTTCGCCAACGAGGAACTAAGTATCACGTTGGCGAAAATGTTGGCATTGGCGGCGACGATACTCTATTTTCGCTGATTGACGGCATAGTGAAGTTCGAGCGTAAAGGCAAGAGCCGTAAGAAAGTTAGCGTTTATCCAGTTGCAGTGTAAGTAGTTTGCTCGCCGCAGAACTTACCCTAAAATTCGCTTGGAAGCTCGCTGCCCTATGTTGAAGGTAGCGGGCTTTTGAAGTTTTATATCGGCCTGTAGTCTGTTATCAGTCGGCATACAAAAGTATTGAGGATAGTAACAGTGCGAACAATTGAACTCCCTAGCGGGCGGCAGATTCCTGTGTTTGGGATGGGAACCTGGCGGATGGGTGAGGATAGTAGAAAGAAGCAAGCCGAGATTGCCGCACTGCGGCGGGGGATGGCGCTAGGTATCTCTCTAATTGACACGGCTGAAATGTATGGAGAAGGTGGAGCAGAAAAGGTTATCGGTGAGGCGCTAGCAGATGCATTCCGCCGCTCAGAAGTCTTTCTAGTCAGTAAGGTGTATCCGCATAATGCGTCAAGAAAAGGCGTAATTGAGGCTTGCGATCGCACCCTAAAACGTCTAAACACAGACTATCTCGATCTGTACCTACTCCACTGGCGCAGCTCTACGCCGCTATCAGAGACGCTAGAAGCCTTTCAGTCACTGAAACAAGCCGGGAAGATTCGTGACTATGGCGTCAGTAACTTTGATGTTGATGATATGAAAGCAGCGGTTGGATTAGAAGGTGGCAGTCTAATTGCGACCGATCAGATTCTCTACAATTTAGGTAGGCGAGGAGTAGAGCTGGATTTGCTGCCGTGGTGTAAACAGCACAAGATGCCAGTGATGGCTTACTCCCCGATCGAGCAAGGCAGGCTGTTAGGCAACCAGGCGTTGAAGCAAATCGCCCAGGCGCGCGGGTTTACAGAAGCTCAGATTGCGATCGCGTGGCTGCTGCATCAAGACAACATCATCGTCATCCCCAAAGCTAGCAAGCTTGAACATATCGAACAGAACCACGCAGCTCTAGACATTTCTTTGAGCGTCGAAGAACTAGAAGAATTAGACACAGCCTTTCCGAAACCCCATCGTCCTATTCCATTAGAGATGCTGTGAGACATACGCTTACAAATGCCACTCAGCATATCGGTCTGACTCACTTCTTGCCCGTCGATATGGCAGCACTGACTTTCGGCTAGCTTGTTCTACTTAGCTGAGTGTCTCTGAGTATCTACGAGAGCTGTTTGTAGCAAATCGTGCGCGTGTCATTTCTTACAGGGTGGCTATCGCGATCGCGCTAATTTGCCAACCAACCCTCGACTAATTATGATCTGAAAGCTAAATACCTTAAAAGCTGTATTTATCAGCTAGCGCAGTGGTTTTGAACGGTCAGTTTTGGCATCTCCATCAGCACTTCACTCAGTTGCTGGCATACCTGCCAAAAGCAGATGCTTTTAGCCAGCTTTGGAGTTTGATTAAAGGTGCGATCGCCCTTCGTCCCATCACCTTTCAAACCTTACAAAACCAGCCTCAAAGCTTGCTTGCTGCTCTCACTATTGTCTTCATCGCTGGCATCGCTCAATCTTTAAACCAAATCGTTGTCCTTTTTATCAATCAAGTTCGTCCGCTGCGCTTTGTGTTAAGCCTGATCATATCCGCCATTCTGTTCGTCGTTGGCTTTGGCTTTTGGGCATTTAGCACCTGGCTCTTGATCAACTCTATCTTCAACAGCTACCTACCGCTAATCGCCGTTGTCCGTACCATTGGATTTAGCTACGCACCGCTGATGCTAGGCATTTTCGTGATCATGCCTTACTTTGGTAGCCCTATCTTCATCCTGCTTTCTACCTGGACGCTGCTGGCTGTCGTCGTCGGTATAGATGCTATTAGCACCCTAGAGCTGTGGGAGGCATTCAGCAGCGTTGCCCTCGGCTGGATTGTCATTCAACTCATCCAAAAAACCGTCGGCCAGCCCATTGCATCTCTAGGTCAGTGGATCACTAACTGGGTAGCAGGCGAAGACCTGATTAGAAACCGCAACCGCCTGAGCGAAGAACTCTACGCGGGTCTCAAAGCACAGGTTGCTCAGTCCGATTCCTCAAGCGAGACGCCCATCCCCCATTCTCGTAACGTCCCTTTCCATCCTCGAAAGTAAGCCTTGCTATAAAGTCTGCCAAGAATAAGACTATAGTCAATTTCAATATCGTTCGATCCGCCTATGCGTCGCCACTTTATAAAACTCTGCGCTGCCATCCTGCTAGCAGTAGGCACCATCGTCTTACTTTCGCCCGTCAATGACCAGTGGCCGCAATGGTATCTAGCCTTTAACAGCAAACTACTCCGCTTCATCTTCGACCTGGTCCGTGTGGGTTTAATTGCTCTAGTGATAGCAGGTCTCCTGTCACCTTTTGAGTCCTTGGGCTGGTGGGCCGGTTGGTACGGTGACGGTATTGAAACTCACATCCTTCCTGTTCCACCTACGCTTTCCGCCTCGTCTGCACCATTTTCCACCGCCTTTACTGCTCGCCAGGATCAGGCTCCCTCGCCTCAGCGCTACATCATCTACTTAGACGGCATTTCCCAAAGCTGCGCTGACTATCCCAAACGCGTTCAAAACTTTCTAGATACGCTAGAAGCTGCCTTGCCGTCTACAATGGTCTTTGTTCAAGACATCATGGCGTACTCTGCGCTCAACAGACCTTTAACGATTCAAAGGCCCTTTGCATTGTTCTGGCGCTGGATTAACCGGGTTGAAGCCCGCAATCCGAGCAGCCCGCTAGATATCTTTATCAACCTGCGCAATACCTTTCAAGTGGCTGTGTCTACGGACAATCGCTATGGTCCTGTCTTCAATCGAGGCACGGCTCAAGTCATTCTAAATAGCCTGCGGCAAAGAGGCTACCAGACGGGCATTCCAATCACGCTGCTAGGCTATAGCGGCGGTGCTCAGGTCGCACTTGGCGCAGTGACCTACCTAAAATATGCACTAGATGTGCCGATTGATGTGATTTCGATAGCGGGCGTTGTCAGTGGGGACAACGGCGTTGCAGAGATAGAGCGGCTTTATCACGTTCGAGGAGAGAAAGACATGTTGGCTAGGCTAGGTTCGATTATGTTCCCAAAACGCTGGCCGATCGTTGCTTGGTCTAGCTGGAATCTAGCTAGAGCAGAAGGCAAGGTTCAGTTTATATCGTTGGGTCCGGTCGGTCACAACGGAGTTCGCGGACCGATCGACCCAATATCGAAACTACCTAGTGGTCGTAGTCACCTATCTCAGACAATGGAGATTATTATGAGCATTCTGATGGGAAAGCTCTGAGCCTATTCCGGTTGGGCTCAGCTCAACTGCTCCACAACTTCGCTGAAAACGGCCGTTAGCTTAGCCTTGGCTTGGTCAAATCTAGGGCCGTGCCACTGGGGAACGGTCTCTATCTCTAACTGGTCGTCTGGTAGATAGACCGGATAGCGAATTTCTATTTGTAGCGCTTCTATGTCAGGCTGCTGACCATAGTGACGGATGATGTTTCCCCCTGTAAATACTTTGTTTTGGACAACTTGATAGCCTCTGTTTAGAAAACTGTTGTTGACGATATCTAGCATTTTCTCTGTGCATGTTTTTCCTTTCGCATTGCCGAGGCAGACTTCGTCGGTGATTAGCCCCATAAAGCTATGAAGGTCTAGGAGATAAACTTTTCCGTGCTGTGCGATCGCCTGCTCTAAAATCTCGCTAAGCCTTTCATGGTAAGGGTTGTAGTATTGTTCGATGCGTGATCGCACCTCTTCAGCACTGGGTTTTTTCAAATAAACATCCTGCTTAAACGCTGTTTGCTCTGGCACTACCGCTGACCAAAAAGAGCCAAACAGCGGCGGCTTCAACGCCCGGTTGAGATCGACTATATAGCGGCTGTAGTTTGCCTGCATTACCGTGACGCCAAGGCTAGGAAGAAAGTCGTACAGTGGCTGTAAGTGCCAGTCTGAATTGGGCAGACTCTTGAGCTGGTGTGCTGTGAAAGTGTGGGCGATCGCATCTGGCACTTGCAGTCCGCTGTGAGGTAAGTTTGCAACGATAGGAATATCTTCTCTTTCGGGCGAAAGCACAGTAAACAAATCAGCAGGCATAGAAATTCCTAAGAAAGTCGCCGCTTGTGGATAAGCGGTACCTCTAGGCTACTCTAACTGCCCGCCTCAATCTGTCTGACCGCCGTCATCGCCGAATAGCTCACACCAGCAGTCCCCTCACCTGGATGCGTGCTATCGCCTACCAGCCACAGGTTCTGGATCGGCGTACGGGTAGCAAAGCCAAATGGTCCAAAGGTCGGCACGCGCTGCCCAATGCCGCCGACGATTCCCTGCGATCGCCCCGTATAAGTCTCAAAGCTTCTAGGGGTCGCTGCTTCTACATGCACTATGTTTTCTGGCTGTAGGTTGAAATAGTCTCTTAATCGAGAAATTGCCGTCTGCGTGTAGCTTTCTTTTATTTCTTTGTAGCCCTCCTCACCGCAGTCATACCACTGCTGCACGTCAGTAAAAGAAGAAGCAATAATCGTTGCCTTCCCCTCCGGTGCTCGTCCATCGCCTGCTCTACTGACTGAGACAAAGAGAGAATTGTTTTCAGCAATTGGACCATCGTAATCATACAAAAACTGCAGATGCGGCGGACAGCCATCAGGAACAGCAGCTTGTTCTACGCCTAGATAAATTACGAACGCACCAGAAGAAGGCGGTAGCTGTTCAACTCTCTTTTTGTAGCCATTCATTTTGTTGTCTGTCAGCTTCACGAGATTTTGGACAGTGACGTTAGCAACTACGTGATCTGCGACTTCTAGCCAGGAGTCTCCCTTTTGATTGGTTACTTTTACCTGAGCCAGCTTACTATCTCCTATCTCTACTGATTCAACAGTGTGTCTCATGTGAAGTTCGCCGCCATCTCTTTCTAAAGCTGCGAGCAGGCGATCGCTCAGCACCTGCATACTTCCTTTTAGATGAAACAGTCCATGCGGCGCTTGTGAAACTCCCAGCGCTGTCGCTGCATATAGAGCCGCTGTTTTGTCCGCTGTTGTTTGCGAATACAGCTTTAGCTGCATATCTAAAAATGTGCGCAGTCGCCGATTTTCGTACAAACCGTAGCCTTTCAAAATATCGCCCACTGTCGAAAAGGTGAATGGCACCGTCAGCAGCGTATCGGGGCGTAGCGCCTTTGCCAGTTGCCATACGTCCCATAGACTTCGCGGCGGCAGCACCGGATCTCGCTGTTGAAAGCGCCAGCTAAAGTCAAACATCGCTTTCATGAAAGCCCAGAAGGGAGTGCTGCCTGGAAACTGTCTTTCCCGCTCAATCTTCCACTTTTCTAGATCGCGCCATACGCTAATCGGCTCAGATTCTCCTGGCAAAAAGACCGCGCAGGCCGGATCGCATTCACTGGCAGGCGGCAGATCAATCCCCAAAGTCTCAAAGATCTGATAGTGAATGCCTCCAGGCTCTAGCCCGGCCACCTGAGTTGCCCCCACATCAAAGGTAAAGCCACGCCGCTTGAACGTGGAGGCGCACCCTCCTGGAACGATCGCCTGGTCAAATACCTTCACTCGATACCCGCGATGAGCTAGCAGCGCCGCTGCCGTTAGCCCCCCAATTCCGGCTCCAATGACCACTACTTTTTCTGACGAGCTGCTAACCATGCAATTGTTACATTTCTTAGAATCCCTCTTTATTTTAGCGCTCTTGTAAAGCTCTATCTGCGACAATTGGTTAGGACTAAAGTTCTCTGAAGTTAGCTCTATCTTGAGACACAAAAATTTCCCTCATTCGGTACATAGAGCTTACTTTCGGCGGTTCGTAAGCTAGGAAAGCCAAACTATAGGTAAAAGAAATGGCAGACCCTAACAACATTCCTCAAGAAGCTCAGCAGCTAAAGGAAGACCTCAACAGCGAGAATGAGGAAACAAGTGATAAGGCCAAGTCAGAAGTCGCCAGCACAGACTTCGACAAAGAATATGACATTGCGGAGCACAACAAGACAGGCCCAGGCAATCAGACCAGCAACCCGAGTGCAGTAGGCCGAAAAGGTACGGACGCAGGCGACCACGCTACCAAGAAAACCCAGGTGGATGATATCGACAGCCCTGGCGATAGCGATCCAGACGACTATATGGATATGGCTAAAGATGTCACCAAGAATGCTGACGTTGAATAAACGCGCTGGGAAATAGCCGCACAGGCTGGACTCAGGTGTGCCCAAGTCCAGCCTGCGTAAATCTGATATGACTACTGGTCACCTCTTTCCAAATTGAAGATAAAGGGCACTCCACTGCTATCTGCACCACTATTGACCAAGACTCGAGGCATCTGGGCACCGCCTGATTTCCACGCCTCAATCGCTTCTTTTTGCAGGACTAGAGTACCGCCCTGTGCTTTTAGCGTTTCGGCAATCAGCCTTTGAGCCTCAGCGCGACCTTTGGCTCGGTTGATCTCAGCTAGGGCCTCTTGTTCAGCTTCTTGGGCCACATATACGGCTCGCTGCGCCCGCTGCTCGGCAATCTGTTTTTCTTCTACCGCTCGCGAGAATTCAGGAGAAAAAGTTAAATCGACTACGCTCGTATCTAGCACGTCGATGCCGTATTTCTCTAATCGCTTGGCTAGCGCATTATCAAAATCTTCCTTTAGCAGCACTCGCTGGGTGATAGCCTGCTCGACCGTACGCCGCGCGGCTGCCACCTTGAATGACTCCTGAGTCTGCGGCGCAATGATTTTGTTCACGATGTTCGAAAGTGAACCCTGCTCACGGCGAATATCTACAACTTTTGTTGGCTGTAGTCGAAAGTTGATTGCAAATCTCGCCTTTAAATCCTGCAGGTCTTTGGTCGAACTCTCGGCTGGAACCTCAAACTTTTGCACCGTAATATCGTAGATGTCTACGTAAGATACAAATGGTGGCTTAACATGAATGCCTTCTAGCAAGACACCATTTTGCGCTTTGCCCAGCACGCTCAGTACGCCTGCTTGCCCCGGATTGATGATCACAAAGCTACTGGCTAGAATTAAAGCCACTACTGTTGCGATCGCAGCGATCACGACCGGCTGGTTATTTGCTTTATTCGCGCTCAATTTGTAAAACTCCTCTTATATATAAGTGTGATTGATAGCTGTGATTTACAGACTCAATCAATCGGTTAGCTGGCAATCGGTTAGCTGGCAATCGGTCGGCTGACAGTCGGTTGGCTAAACAGCTTTAGCAAGGGGTGTCCCTAATAGCTCTCCATTACCAGAGACCACCTCGCCAATGTCATAAGCGGCTACGTCTTCCCTAGCAAACTGCGCACAGGCCGCCGCCGCTTGATTAGACGGCACGATTACCACAAAGCCAACTCCCATGTTAAAGGTATTGAACATATCGCGCAGACTGACTTCGCCTGCTGCCTGCAGCCATTTGAATATAGGTAGCACCGGCCAGCTGTCTGAATCGAGCTGAATCGACTGGCCTTTGCCGAGACAGCGGGGCAGATTTTCTGGCAGTCCGCCGCCAGTGATGTGCGCCATCGCGTGAATTGTCAGCTCAGACTTTAGTGCATTCAAAACTGGTTTTACATATAGCTGCGTCGGCGTCAGCATCGCTTCTCCCAAGGATTGACCGTCTAAGAGATTTGGCTTCTCAGCCCAGCCATAGCCTATCGGCCGCCCGGCTTCTCGGGCGTCGCGTGCCCCTTCTGCCATAATTTTGCGCACCAGGCTGAAGCCGTTGCTATGAACGCCGCTACTAGCTAATCCGATGATGCGATCGCCTACTTCCACCGCAGACCCATCTAGCATCCGGTCCTTTTCCACAATGCCAACGCAAAACCCGGCTATATCGTATTCTCCCGGCGCATAAAATCCTGGCATCTCCGCCGTTTCACCGCCTAGCAAGGCGCAACCCGACGTTTTGCAGCCGCTAGCTACGCCCGTCACCACCTGTGCTAGCTGCTCAGGCGCAAGCTTTCCGGTCGCTAGATAATCTAGGAAAAACAAGGGCTCTGCGCCAATCGTCAGCACGTCATTGACACACATCGCCACCAAATCAATTCCTACTGTGTCGTGTCGATCTAAGGCCTGAGCCAGCTTGAGCTTTGTACCGACGCCATCTGTGCCCGATACTAGCACTGGCTTCTGGTAGCCAGTCGGCAGCTCAAAGCATCCCCCAAAACCACCGAGTACGCCTAGCACTTCAGGGCGGCGAGTCCCTTCCACCATCCCTTTAATCCGCTCCACGAACGCTCGACCCGCCTCTACATCTACGCCTGCCTGCTTGTAATCCATGAGCCACCTTCTCCAAAATGCTTAATAGGGCGTTGCAAACACAAAAAAATGCTGAGGCTATTCGCCTGTAGCGCCCAACAGTCAGTCTCAGACTCCCACAACTCTTACCTGGGAAACAAACCTGTCATTCAAAGCGTAAATTCAGAGCGCTTGTGTTTAGACTCTGGCAAGTGATTACTCACGGAATGTGTAGTTTTATATGCAACTAAGTGCATAGTCCTTAAAAAACTATTCCACTATGCACATTAAAAAATGGCTTTTATTGATTAGTTATCTGGATTAAGTAGCACTTAATACATAAGCATCGCGAAATATCAGCCCACAGGCTGAGGTAGCTGAAAGCCCTTTACATTTCGTCATTTCAGGCTTTTATGAAGCGTTCATAAACTTTTTTTGATGGGTGGCCTTCGAAAATACCCTGAGTTTTACCCAGATCGGTTCGTGTAAATTAGCGACTGTTGATTTAATTCACGCCGAGGTTAAGCACTGCTCTAACGCAGCAGCCTAGTAAACCGACCTGAACAACCGGTTAGACGCAATGTCGTCTAACGCTAGTACTGGTGCAACGTAGTCAATTATGTTTTTGCTCTCTCAAGGCCTAATCAAAAAAAAGTCAAAGCAACAATTTGCTACTAGTCTGGCAGCAGCCGTTCTGCTGTCAGGGATTGGCGCTACTACAGTAGGTGCTCAGCCTACTAACCGCGCAAATGAGTCGGCTAGCGATAAGCCCGCTCAACTGCTCAATGCAGCGGCTACTGGTACTTCGGAAGCAGTTTCTGACTTTGTATCTGATCCGTCACTGGGCGATGATATTCTGGTCTACCCACACGACGTTGATGGAC
Source organism: uncultured cyanobacterium (assembly GCA_963793495.1). Classification (GTDB taxonomy): domain Bacteria; phylum Cyanobacteriota; class Cyanobacteriia; order Phormidesmidales; family Phormidesmidaceae; genus Phormidesmis. The sequence goes on along the minus strand of CAWCAI010000011.1, from coordinate 307,186 downwards.
GTCAGGCCGCGACGCTGTATGTCAAAGATATCCCGGTCCTCACTTTTCTGGGTACGGATGTGGACAGCCTAGCTAATGGCACAGAAGGCAGCGCGATCGCAGTGAGCGAAACCACCTCTGCTGTGACTCCATCCGCTGAGGTTCTGGAAAATAATCCTGTGCTGCGAGCAACCGAGCTAGGTGCTCAGCTCGATCTAGAAAGGATAGAAGCTACTGATATTTCGGTGCGCTGGCAAGAAGATACTGAAGACTTTATGGTCACAGTGGCAGATCAAGATCTGATTGCGCTAGATAGCCGCACTATCTTGGCAGACACCACAGACGATGCTGCTGAAGATGCACTGCAGGTCACCAACCGCCTGCGTCGCTTGCTTGGAGACGCCGATCCCGTCTCAGAGATTGAGAATATGCCCGAGCCCGAACCGGTGGTTGAGGTTGCCCCTGTTCAGCAAGTCGCTATCGTCTCTAGCACGGTTGGCGGAGCGTCTTGGTACGGCCCTGGGTTCAACGGCAGGCGAACAGCTAACGGTGAAACCTTCAATCAGTACGCCCTGACAGCCGCTCACCGTACGCTTCCTTTTGGCACCAGGGTACTGGTGACTAACCTTTATACAGGCCGACAAGTCACTGTCAGAATCAACGATCGAGGCCCCTATGCAGGTAATAGAGTAATTGATCTGTCCGCAGGTGCGGCCGCTGAAATTGGTCTGATCAACTCCGGCGTTGGTACTGTTCAGCTAGACGTACTGGGTTATTAACTGACCAGTCGCTAAGGCTGAGTATACAGTCGAAACAAGGAAGCTTCTTCATTACAGAAGAGGCTTCTTTTTTACTGTTTAGGGGGTTCTAATAAACGGTGTGATCAAGGTAGTGAGGCTGCCTGTTAACCCCTGCTTTTGCGGAGGGTGTGAGCTCTATCTCTCCTTAGATTTGCGTTAGATTAATGAGGGCTGGTTTGACTGGAGGATGGTTGTGCAGATACTCAATACCCTTTGCGACCTCCGTTTCTATCTAAAGAAATGTCGTCAGAGCAGCATCGGCTTGGTACCAACGATGGGAGCGCTGCACGCAGGCCATCAAAGTCTGATTGAGCGATCGCGTCAAACAGACCAAATCGTTATTGTCAGTATCTTTGTCAATCCGCTCCAGTTCGGCTCAGGCGAAGATCTAGGCCGCTATCCCCGCTCCTTTCAAGCCGATCAAAGCCTATGCGAATCAGCTGGCGTAGATGCAATTTTCATGCCTACCGCTACTGAACTGTATGGAACAGCAGATTTAGACTTGTCAAAGGTAACCCAAGTTCTGCCGCCTGCGGATTTGGCGGGTTGTCTAGAAGGGCGATCGCGTCCCACCCATTTCCAGGGCGTTGCCACGGTTGTTGCTAAGCTGTTGAATTTGGTTCGGCCTACTAGAGCTTACTTCGGACAAAAAGACGCTCAGCAAGTCGCTATTATTAAACGACTTCGACAAGATCTAAATCTGCCTGGCGAAATTGTGGTCTGTCCTATTGTTAGAGAACCTGACGGACTTGCTTTTAGCTCGCGCAATCGCTATCTGACTAAAGCAGAGCGTCAGCAGGCGACAGTGCTCAACCGCAGCTTGCAGGCCACTCAAACTATTTTCAGCCACGGAGAACGCAGCGTCGCCACGCTTACTCAAGCAGCAAAAACTATCCTGGCCACAGAAACTACGGTCGCTCTAGATTATGTAGCTCTAGTCCACCCTGATACACTAGAGCCTTTGCAAGTAATCGATACCGTAGGAATGATGGCAATCGCAGCAACAGTAGGAACCTCTAAGCAAGATGCTACTAGACTAATCGACAATATTATCTTGAGCGATCGCACGCCAATTATTGCCATTGACGGACCTGCTGGGGCAGGTAAATCTACCGTTGCTCGGCAGATTGCTCACAATCTAGGTCTGCTCTATTTAGACACAGGTGCTATGTACCGCGCCCTCACCTGGTACGTTCTAGAGCAAGACGTTGATCCTGTAGATGAAGATGCAGTTACGCAGCTACTCCCTCACTGCAAAATTCAGCTAATTGCCAATATTCGAGACGATCAGCCTCAGCCCCCAAAAGTCCAGGTGAATGGCCAAGATGTCACTCAGGCTATTCGCACCCCTAAAGTCACAGGGCATGTTTCTACCATCGCTGCCCAGCTTGCCGTACGGACTCATCTAGTCAGCCTACAGCAGCAATATGGACAGAAAGGCGGCGTTGTTGCCGATGGTCGCGATATCGGGACAAAGGTCTTTCCTAATGCTGAACTCAAAATCTACCTGACTGCCTCTGTTGAGGAGCGGGCCCAAAGACGATATCAGGATTTAGAGACTGCTCAAGATGCTCACCCGCTGCCAGAACTACACGAACTGACACAGGCAATTGCTGAGCGCGATCGCAAAGACAGCACTCGCACCGTTTCTCCACTGCGAAAAGCTGACGACGCTATCGAATTGTTTACCGACGATCTCACCGCAGAACAAGTCATCGCTAAAATTTCCAACCTCTATCAAAATCTATAGTTCTTCTCTGCGATCTCTCAATTTCTCTTAGCGCCCCTTGAATGCCCTCTTCTAACGACATGAGTGACAAAGAATCGCAGCGGCGATCTTTACTGAATGCAAGGCAGGCTATGCCCAAGCGGATCAGAGACGAAAAGTCCGCCAGGATCTGTCAGCACATGCAAAATTGGGCTGTGTTTGGGCAGTCAAGACTTACCTTGGCCTACTGCACATCCAATGGCGAACCAGATATAGGCGCGCTCTTGCAGCAGCAGCGGAGCTGGGGACTGCCTCGCTGTGAGGGCAAAACTCTAAACTGGCATCGCTGGTATCCCACTAGCCCTTGGGCACTGCGTCCCGGCACCTATGGCATCACAGAACCTGATCCAGGCTCACCCCTAGTCGATCCCTACAAAGTTGATTTGATTCTCATTCCCTGTATTGGCTGTGATGTCCACGGCTATCGTCTAGGCTACGGCGGTGGCTTCTACGACCGTATGCTCAGCGATCCCATCTGGGCAGATAAACCCACTATTGGCATCGTCTTTGAATATGCCCGTGTTCCCCAGCTACCGAGAGATGTCTGGGATATTCCTGTAGACGGGATTTGTACAGAGAGTGGATTGTTCTTCAGGCGGTAATTTGCCTAACCCTGCTCACGCTAACTATATCCTCGGCGGCTGAGTTGCGCCGAACTCCAACCCTTCCCAGCGGGTGAGTGTAGCCAAAGCCCAATCTTCCTGTTGACTGAGCGCAGTCGAAGTCAATCCCACAGCTTGATTCCGCCCAGCAGTCCGAGCATATTCGAGACTACCGTTACGTTCTCGGGCAGCTCCACATCAATTTGCTTCACTTCGCCCCCACCTAAGTAAAGCCGGTCGTAGTTCAAAACGCGCGACAGTGACTCAATAGCTTTTAGCAGCCTCGCGTTCCAAGTCTTAGCACCAATCCTTTTTAGTGCGGCTCTGCCTAGCTGTTCTTCGTAGGTCTCACTTTTGCGAAAGCGGTGGTGAGCTAGCTCGATATTAGGCACCAGATGCCCCTCGGTGAAAAGCGCGGTTCCAAACCCCGTTCCTAACGTAATCACCATCTCGACCCCTTCACCGGAGATCGCTCCCATGCCCTGTAAGTCAGCATCGTTGGCAGCTCTCACAGGCTTGCCAACGATATCCGAGAGCTGCGTGGCCAAATCATACTCTTGCCAGTCTGGATGAAGATTAACGGCTGTGTAAACCACACCTTTTCTAACAATTCCTGGGAACCCAACTGAGACCCGATCAAAATCATCTTGTCTTTGTACGAGTTCTTTCAACAAGCTGATTACAGCTTTGGGCGTAGCGGGCTTTGGCGTTTTAACGCGATCGCGCTCCCCTAACGGATTTCCTTGTTCATCCAGTAGCAATGCTTTGATCCCACTACCGCCGATATCTATCGCCAAAGTTTTCATCTCGCCTCTTTGATACTCTCAAGCATCGGTTATCAACTTCAGCTATTTAACCTCATAACTTAGACCGTCTCGTAACCGATCGCTATTTAAATAGATCGGCATCTGGTAGATCATCCATTTAATCTTGCGGACTGATCCCTTTAAATTGATAGATCTCTTCAAGCACTCTGATCCAACCCGCCGAAACAGACTGCAAGATCGCCTCTCCTTTCTCAGCCGTTGCTACCGTCGCATCGCCCACTACACCGCTTCGACTCAGATCTCTCATCGTCCAAGCCACTGGTAGCTTCCCTTCTAGACTTAGCAAGCTCTTGGCTGGAAACGCTTTTGGAAATTCTTTTACCGCTGCCACCATCTCTACCTGCTCAGGCAGTAACGCTAGTAGGACGCTAGTCTCGACATCCCCCGCATGGATGCCTTCATCGTATTCCCTTTGTCCTACGAGCTCAGCTACCTGGTGAGGTGCGCCCCACACGAACAGCGGAAACACCATGAAGTCGCTGTGCTGCACGCGCAGATCACGCGCCACAATTTCCAAGACCTGCGGCTGACCGCCATGACCGTTCACTAGCAGCAGCTTTCGAAACCCAGCGCTGTAGATGTTCTCGGCCATCTCCATCAGCACTGCGCTCAGCGTCCGAGCAGAAAGTGCGATCGTCCCTGGAAACTGACTATGCTCATTTGACTTGCCATAGTAGAGCGTAGGTAGAGCGTAGGCTGGAATCGATTCATCTAGCTGGTGTAGCGCTTTGCCAATGATTGAGGTTGCGATCGTCGCGTCGACTACTAGCGGTAAATGCGGACCATGCTGCTCGATCGCGCCAATCGGTTGAATAATTAGGGTGTTGTCCTTATCCGGCAGATCCCTAACCTGTGGCCACCGTAAGTAAGGGAAAAAACGCTGCGGTGGAATATAGCCATGCATAAAAATACGGTGGAACAGTTAGCGATTTGGACTTTGGAATGTGTAGTTCGCAACAAGACCTGTCAACATAATCCTGTGTAGATAGACCTCACTATAGTCTTGAAAATCCAGCTTTAGAGAGCTACTCCCCTGTACAACGCATGTATAAACAAAACATGATATTTCCATAAAACTATGGCAATTACCTATTTACGTGTCCGGAATTAGCTATTAACTTTAGGGAGCTGCACATATCTTTTAATGTCGGTTAATGTCGGTTCGGCAAACATATGCCTTTCGTCTGTGTATGCTGAATTTAACGCTAATCATGCTACCCGTTTTGCATGTGTCTTTGTCTTGAAATCCTTTGCTGCCGTGCCCTAAATGAAAAATACTGCCTGTGTTCTAGGCTCGCTAAAGCGTTGCTCGTTGGGTGCGCTTTCTCTACTTTTACCGGCAGTGGCAACAGGTGCTTTACCCCAAATCACCCAGCCTGCTGCTGCCTCTAGCTTTGAAAACAGTCCAAAAACAGTCTTGGACGAAGCCTGGCAGCTAGTTTATCAAGAATATGTAGATGGCGAATTCAACCGAGTCGACTGGTTAGGCGTACGTCAGACGCTTTTGGGTGGAGAATATACCTCCACAGACGCTGCTTATGGAGAACTTCGTCGTGTTCTAAGCAGCTTGAACGATCCCTATACCCGATTCCTCAATCCGGCTCAGTACAGTGCCCTCACAGAACAGACTTCGGGGGAAGTCTCCGGTGTTGGCCTTCGCTTGCAAAAGCAGGGTCAAGAGCTAACGGTGATCAGCGTTCTAGATCAATCTCCAGCCCAAAGAGCTGGAATCCGTCCCGGCGACAAGATCTTGATTGTCGACGGTCGCTCTAGCCGAAATCTGACCACTGAAGGCGCTTCGCAGCTGATTAGAGGAGATAGCGGCAGTCAGCTTTCCGTGACGCTACGCCGTTTGGATGGCAGTGAAGAAACCTTGATCCTAACTAGAGAGATTGTTTCTGTTCCTACCGTCAGCTTTGGCCTACAAAGAGACGGTGACCTGTCCGTCGGCTACATCCGCTTAGACGAATTCGGTGCCCACGCTGCCGAACAGATGCGCGCGGCTATTGACGATCTCGCAGCGCAAGGCGTGGAAGCATTTGTGCTAGATCTGCGAGGAAATCCAGGTGGCCTATTGCAGGCGAGCATTGAGATTAGTCGGATGTGGCTGCCTCGGGGCAGCATTGTTCGGACTGTTGATAGAAACGGTGACAGCGACGAGATTACGGCCAACCGTACAGCAATCACTGATTTGCCCATGGCTGTCCTCGTAAATGGACAATCAGCTAGCTCTAGTGAGATCGTCACGGGTGCGCTAGGTGATAATGACCGTGCGGTCGTTGTTGGCAATCCCACCTTTGGCAAAGCGCTCGTCCAAAGCTTACATGGTCTTTCTGATGGTTCTGGGCTGGCAGTTACTGTGGCCCATTACTACACGCCTGATGGAACAGACATCAGCACTCGCGGAATCACACCAGATATCAACGTTTCTCTGACTGTTCAACAGCAGAGGGAGCTGGAAGCAAACCCAGCCATCAGAGGAACGGATGACGATCTGCAATTCACACAGGCAGTGGCAGCTATTCGCCCAGAAGTGCTGGCCAGACGACAGGTGGATACGCCAGTTTTAGCTTCTCCTGTGACAAAACCGCAGCTGCCAAGTCAGCTAGGACGACTTGAGCCATAGGCGTCGTTTAGCCTTTTATATTGATGAGTTCTGTAGTGATGGGTTCTATGGTTGAGAACTCCACTGAGAGAAAACGTAGATTTGCTGTGTGTCTAGTTTCTGGCAGATATCACTAGGCATAATGCTTTGCTTGCCCTGGCTGTCAGCTGCGATCGCAAAAGTCTGACGATCTAGCCGGACTTTTAGTTGAGTAAAAGGATCGCCACCATCGGATATCAGAAATTCTAGCTGCTCGATGTCTTGCCAGCTAATCAGCTCATCTAGAAGGGAGGCGATCGCACTTACATAAGGATGGGCGCAGTCCTTGTACCAGCGATCGCTCGCTAAACCTGGCTGATCTAATCCCAAATGAACAATTAGCGGCATTTGACCAAACACAGCTACAGCTACAGAGCGAGCCTCTTCTTGAAGCAGCAAACCGTGCTTTTCTCCTAGCTGGCGGAGCTTTTCTAACATTTCATAGCGCTCGCTGGCTGTGTCTCGGCTCGGATCTTCTGACTTGTTCCACTGGATAGCTACCGTGACGAGATAGGTCTGTAATAAAAAATGTCCTAGCTTCTGTGCTTTAGTCGCTAGATAACCGGCATTGTAAGTAGTCGCCTCGATCAATAGCGGCACTCGAGCTACCATTTCTAGGCCGTAGCCCTTGAGCCCGGCAATTTTGCGAGGATTGTTCGTAATTAATCGAAACTGACTAATCCCCAGATCCATCAGAATCTGAGCGCCCATGCCATAGTTCCTTTGATCGACTGGCAGACCTAATCGCTCATTGGCCTCTACCGTATCTAGCCCCATATCCTGGAGTGAATAGGCCTTTAGCTTATTAACTAGACCAATTCCGCGCCCTTCCTGCCGCAGATAAACCACAACGCCCTTGCCTGCGCTCTCAATCATCTTCAACGTCGCCTGAAGCTGCATCCGACAGTCGCACCGCAGCGAGCCTAGCGCATCTCCGGTCAAGCATTCAGAATGCATTCGTACCATAATCGGTTCATCCGCAAACGTGGTGGGATCACCTTTAACGAGGGCCACATGCTCAGATCCATCTAGCTGATTTCGATACGCATATACTTTAAACGCACCGAACTTGGAAGGCATATTGGCGATCGCCTCACGCTTCACGAATCGCTCGTGCCGCAGCCGATAGCTAATTAGATCCGCAATGCTAATGAATTTGAGCTGGTGCCGCTTGGCATAGTTGACCAGGTCCGGACGCCTAGCCATAGAGCCATTGGGATTGGAAATTTCGCAGATGACAGCAGCAGGGTACAGGCCAGCTAATCGAGCCAAATCTACACCTGCTTCGGTATGTCCAACTCGTTTGAGTACGCCCCCTTCTCTGGCCCGTAGCGGAAAGATGTGGCCGGGCCGCCGCAGGTCATGCGCTGTCGATTTGGAATTAATTACAACTTGAATAGTACGGGCTCGATCTTCGGCAGAGATTCCGGTGGTTACTCCCCACTTAGATCCTGCATCAATGCTGACCGTAAAAGCCGTTTGCTCGCTTTCATCTTCAAACGGGCTGTTGGTAACCATCAGCGGTAGATCCAGCTGATCTAAGCGCTCCCCGGTCATCGCTAGACAGATCAGCCCTCTAGCTTCTACCGCCATGAAGTTGACCATGTCAGGAGTGGCAAACTGAGCAGCGCAGATTACATCGCCTTCGTTTTCACGGTCTTCGTCATCGACGACTACGATGGCTCGCCCCGCAGCTAGATCTGCGAGCGCATCTTTGATCGAATCAAATTGAAAGCTGTTATTTGAGCGGCCATCATTATAGGCGTCTACCACGGGCGTTCCTTGCACAGTTGAGAAAAGTCTTGCTTCTCGATTGTATCGTCCGGGTCGTGACTTCCACTATGGCAAATCGTGCTACAGCAAATCGTGTAGGCTAATCTAGCGGCTTTGTCCAGATCACCTTTTTCTGATTTGGATAGCCCATGCCGCTTTGCTCTTGCATAATGCGCGAGGCTTGGGCGGGATCAAAATTACGGTCGAACTGCGCTCTTAGCTCGGCATTTTTCTCTTCTGCTTGAGCAACCGACTCTTGCAGAGTTCCTAGGCGCTCTTGCTGAGCTTGGTGATAGGGCATGAGCTTGGCGACCGTCGTACCGGCGATCACCGCTAGCAGTAGATTGACAGTGAGCTTGACTGAAGATTCGAACGCGATCGCTCGACGAGCGCCTGCAAACGGCACCCGCTTAGGTTGATAGGATCGTCGAGGTTCTACAAGGCTCGTGCTCTGAACAGAAGCCGGCTGAAAGGATGAAGACGTAGCAGGAATCGGGCGCTTGACAGCGTTCATAAAGCGATGATTACCAAAATAGCGAGCTGATTATAATGGACAGCCTGAATGGCATCGTCCGGGAAATCACGGTTCAAACGATACTCGCACACATTATGGATGATTTTCCGTAGCTTGCAAGCTTTTCAGACGATTTTTTTGATCCCGTAGTGAGGCGCACCTACAAGCACTAAACGAAAAATAAGGGAACAAAAATTTCCAATCAAGCAAAAACTCCCAGCCGCCAGCTTCCTTGAAGCTATTGACTGGGAGTCAGATTGAGTCGGGTGATATTAGCGCTCAGTGAGCTCGGCTCTAGCAGGCGCGCTGTGTGCTCACCAGGCGGTTAGTTGTCGCAGCTAAGTCTAGAGTCAAGCGTTATCGCAGTCAAACGCTTGTTGAACAGAAACACTACTTATATAGCTCAGTAGCCAGGCGTAGCGCTAAGAATCCGGGAATAAGGGCCAGACCCAGTGCCAAGAAGATCTGAGAATCTGATAATGCCATGGCGATTACTATCCTTCTTACTTAAAAATGAGGTAACACTTCTACAATTGTTTCCTAAAGTGGCCAACATACTGCTCGATTAGTTACTAACCGTTACATAACTGCCTTTTGAGCGGGGGGTTCGAGCCAGGTTATTGGTCTCTTTGAATGAGGGGCGGAGTGTTATCTACATGACAGCCACGAGCACGGTCTGTAGCTATACCTATTAGCAAAAGAACTACACTATAGAACAGGAAATCGATAGAACAGGAAATCGATAAAACAAGCCTCCATAAATAGAAGGTCAACAAACAAGGCCAAACATTCCCGCACGATCTTCTAGCGCTGCACTCAGCTTTAAACCTGAGTCTTCACTCAATTTTAATAACTTACTGTTAACACTCTTTTAGAGCCACTTTCTGTCACGAGTTCTTTTCCCCCTCTGTCTACAATTGTAGGCGGCCAGAACGCTGGTCAGCTAGGCCGACCTACAGGCTCTCAGATATTCTTTCACGTTGGAGACAGCCTGCACCAAGCATGACAATCTCACCCTTCAGTCGCCCTAGTCTGGATCGCAAGATTATTCGAGTGCAGCGAGACGTCTTAAAAATGGGTGCGCTGGTCGAAAATTCTTGCTTACTGGCAAAAGAAGCCCTGTGCAATCGCGATCTGGACGCTGCCAAACAGATTCCTATTCAAGACAAGCAGATCGACACGCTCTATCGCCAGATTGAGGTGGATTGCACAAACCTCTTGATGCTAGAAGCGCCAGTTACGCAGGAGCTACGCTTGGTGAGCGCATTTATGCAGATGGTGCGCGATCTAGAACGGATCGGAGACTACAACAAGAGCATTGGCAATTCAGCTATCAAGCTGTTTCCCTATCCTGTTCATGGGTCTATGCCAGAGATTGGCACTATGCTGGACAGATGCCGCTCTATGGTAGCGCTCTGTCTGCGATCGCTCTCCGAACTCGATCCAAACGCGGGACTACAGCTCAAGCACAAAGACGACGTCGTTGATGACGACTACGAAAGACTGTATCAGCAGCTGGTCAATACCCCCTTTGCAGCTGGCTCGGTCGAACCGATTGTGCTGTTGGTATTGGTGATTCGCGCGCTAGAACGCATTGCTGACCACGCGACTAACGTTGGCAAAAGAGTCAGCTTCGTCGTAACTGGTGAGCGCAACTGAATGCCTAGTTGAGACACTTGGCCAAGGTAAAGCGCCTGCTGTATGCAAAGTGTCTACTATATAGAGTAGGCTAGGGGGCGTTAGATCTTTCATCAAGAGATTTGACAGTACCGACCTAGTGCGGAACCATAAGAGAGCTGTGGATCAAGAAATATAGTTTGGGTGATTTAGGCTAAGTCAATCTGACAGGCTTTTGCTTTGATCTCGTAGCTCGAACGTCGGCAGCTTGCTCAGAAGTGCTGCTTTCACTCCATTTTTTGACCTGCTACTTTTTACGCTAACTGTCCAATGTTGATTAGCTAGCACTGTTGCCTAGCTAGTAACCTACTAGCTGGTTTGTTAACTATAGCCGAGCGTTTGCCTACTGTTTTCTTATCTTAGGCTGTTAGCAACGCATGGCTTTACCGTTCGAGATCTTAACGGATTCACTCAAGGATTCATCGCTACATGGAATTTTCGATTGCGTCACTTTTAGCTAATTTGTCTAATGATAAGTTAGTCACGCTCAAAACCTTAGAGAAAAAGCTCAACTGCAACACTGAAGCAGCATCACAGGATTTGCAGATAGCGCTGAGCGCTCTAGAGCGCACTAACGTCCTAGAAAAGTCTCGTGGCAAGTATCGAAAGCTAGAGGACGAGGATGTCATTGAAGGCAAACTGAGATGCTCTAGTAAGGGGTTTTGCTTTGCGATTCAAGACGAAGAAGGTGCAGATGACATCTATGTGCGCGAGAGCCAGCTGAATACTGCTTGGAATGGCGATCGCGTTTTAGTACAGGTCACTAAAGACGGCAGCAGACGGCGCAGCCCTGAAGGTGAAGTTAAACTCATTCTAGAAAGGGCAAACGAGTCTGTCCTAGCCAAAGTGAAAGCAGGCGAAGCGTTAGATAAGTTCACCGCTGTCCCGCTCGATGACAGGCTGCTATTTGAGCTAGACATTACCGAAAGTGAAGCGGACTTGGCTGAAGCTGTAGATCATCTAATCCACGTCGAAATCACCCGCTATCCAATTGCGCAGTATCCTCCGCAGGGCAAAGTTTCTCGCATTTTGGGCAGTGACGCGGAAGATGCCGCTGATATTGATATCGTCTATTGCAAGCACGATCTGCCACGGAGCTTTTCAGAAGAAGTTTTTATCGCTGCACGTAGTCTGCCTAATCGGGTTCGCAAAGCCGATGTCAAAGGCCGAGTGGATCTGACAGAAAATGCAACGCTGACTATCGATGGCTCGAACGCCAAAGTCATTGATGATGCTATCAGTCTAGAAATTACGGACGATGGCTATCGCCGACTCGGTATCCATATTGCCGATGTCGCTCACTACGTCCAACCAAATGACGTGATTGACCGGGCTGCTAAAGCGAGAGGAACAGCGGTTTATCTCGGTGATGAAATCGTTCCGATGCTGCCACCGCCGATTCCGAATGCGCTGTGTGCGCTAGCTCCTGAAAAGGAGAGGCTAGCAATTTCTGTCTTGATTACGGTGGATGACGACGGTCAGGTGCTGGAGTACGAGATTCAGCCGAGCGTCATTCAAGTGGACCACCAGCTGAACTATGACCAGGCGCAAGCGATTTTGGTGCGCGAAGAAGATGAAGAGCTAGAAAAGCTAGGGTTCACTCAGGACGATATCGAAGAATTTGAGCCAGTGATGGATCTAATTGACAGCTTGTATCAGCTGTCTCAAGAGGTAAAGCAGCGTCGCCACGAACGAGGATCTTTCGAGCTGAACTTGCCTCAGCATGAGTTTCCCTCCGAAGCCGAGGAGCTGGCGGACTATCTCTCACCCAAGTTCGAGTATGACGATGAGGGTGCTTTAGGTGCAATGGTTGTCTGTGACCATATGCCCGCGCGAATTATTGTGACGGAATTTATGCTGCTGGCGAACCAGCTGGTGGCAAAGCATATCAAAGAGCTGGGTATTCCAGGACTGTATCGGGTCCATCGGATGCCAGAACTTGTGGATGTGCAGGAGCTAGTGAAGCTGGCTAATAATATGGAGCTGGACCTTCAGCTAGAAGATGATGAACAGGTGAGCCCTAGCGACTATCGGAATTTTACCGAGCAGTTTGCGGCGTCTGATTCTGAGAAAGTGCTGACCTATTTGCTGCTGGCAACTCTGAAGCCAGCGCTTTATAGTGCTCAGCCAGGTCCACACTTCGGCCTCGCGCTAGAGGAAGCCTATACTCATTTTGCCTCGCCTGCACGGCGCTATCCAGATTTGCTCGTGCAGCGACTGCTGCACGCGGTGTTCCAGCATGGGCGCGATCGCCGCTCTAGCCGTTCAAAAGACAGCGTCAACCTGCGCCACAGCTCCTGTCATGGCAATATCAACTGGAGCGTTTTGCCCTCTGCCGTTCAGCAAGAGATGGAAGAACAGCTCGCTCGCACCCCGATTAAGCTGACAGAGCGCGAACGGATTGCCCAGGATGCCGAATCAGATCTGATGGGACTGAAGAAAGCGGCCTTTATGCAGGCGCACACAGGTGAGGTCTTCCAAGGACTAATTACTGGCGTGCAGTCGTATGGTTTCTTTGTCGAGCTAGAAGAGCTGCTAGTGGAAGGATTGGTGCATGTCAGCTCGCTCAAAGACGATTGGTACGAGTATCGCTCTAGGCAGCAGAAGCTAGTCGGTCGGAAAAATCGTCAGCAGTATCGACTGGGCGATCGCGTCGAAGTCCAAGTTAAAAGCGTCGACTACTACCGCCAGCAAATCGATTTAGTTGCCGTAGGCGGTGGCAGCGAAGCTGGAGAAGACGATAATGATACAGACGAACCTAGCGAAGAAGAATAGAGCAGAAGCCCCAAACAACAAGTGACAAACTCTTCTTCTCCCCCTATTCCCCTATCCCCATCCCCCATCCCAGAGCAAACAGGTTTAGCTAGTCCCATCCCCCCTTTACCCATCATTCTGGGCGTCAGCGGTGCCTCTGGCATGATCTACGCTGTACGTGCGATCAAGCATCTGCTCAGCGCGAATTATGCAGTTGAGCTGGTCGCTTCGCGTGCCTCGCAGCAGGTCTGGCAGCAAGAGCACGGCACACCGATGCCGACGAATACAGAACAGCAGCAGGACTGGTGGCGACAGCAGGCAGATGTTCCTTCATCAGGCACCCTGCGCTGCCATGCGTGGGGAAATGTCGGCGCGAGTATAGCCAGCGGCTCGTATCGGACAAAAGGTATGATTGTAATGCCCTGTAGTATGAGCACTGTAGGAAAAATAGCGGCAGGTCTGAGCTCTGATCTCTTAGAGCGGGCTGCTGATGTCCAGATTAAAGAAGGACGATCGCTAGTTGTCGTCCCTAGAGAAACTCCCTTTAGCCTGATCCACCTGCGGAATCTGACCGCGCTGGCTGAAACAGGCGTCCGGATCGTCCCCGCCATCCCTGCCTGGTATCACCATCCGCAGACGATTGATGACCTGGTTGACTTTGTGATTGCTAGAGCGCTAGATCAGCTTGCGATAGACTGTGTACCATTGCGGCGATGGGAAGGAAAGTAGACACTTCACTGGAGATATTCAACCATGACCCGATTGATTATCCTGCTGCTGCCTGTTGCTGCCCTAGTCGTACTGGCTATTCAAAATAGGGCACCTGCGATCGCGCTCAATTTCTTGGGCGGTAGCTTACCTGCTGTATCTTTTGGCTTGCTGCTGGCGATCGCCGCTGGCGTAGGTGCTCTGATCACACTGCTGCTGTATGGACTGATTGGCTTGCGTCGTTCCCCGGAGAGAAAGTACAAGCCAATGGGTCGGCGTGTCCCTTATCCAGATAGTCCTGGCTCTGGCAATTTACCGACAAACCCTGCGCCCTCTTATCCGCCTACTGAACCTACGACTAGCTCTTCCACGTCTGCCTTCGTGCATGGTCCCGCGCCGACCGTAGATCCTGACCCAACCCCCCAGGATGCACCGAGAGACACCTACCAAGATGCGCCAAGAGAGTCTTATTCACGACCTTACGAGGGGCCTGATGAAGCGCTTTACGATTCGCGCAATGAGATACAAAGCAGCTCGAACCGTACGCCGGGTAGTTCTTTTGTGGGTTCGCTAAAGAGCAACCTGTCTTCTGCTAAAAAAAAATACCTTGACCGCCAAGGGCCCGTTGACGAAAGGTCCGTTGGAGACGACTGGGGTGAGCTGCGAACGACAGAGCAAATTAATGATTGGGAAGCGGTAGCACCATCGGTGGTAGAAGAGGGTTTTGATAACCTGCTTCAACTCGGTAAGAGTGCTGGCACGAACGTGGGACGAATCGCTGATGATATTGCTAGCGGCTGGAATAATCAAACCTCAGCCAACCGCCCGCCCACATCCCAGTCCGAGCCTGATTACCCTCAATCCGAAGCCTACCCTGCGGAGCCCTATGATGACGACCTAGATCGCGGCTGGGAAAATTTTGATGACGGCTATAATAATCCAGCGCTAGCTGACGCTTCGGCATCTGGGAGAAAGCAAACCTACGGAGACAGCCTATATGGGCAAGAGCCGCCTCCCACAGATGATGAATACGTCGATGAAATCGGACCAGACGGTGTTTACGAAGCGGACTACAGGGTGATCGTGCCGCCGTCCAAACCATTAGATAAGCCGCCGCTAGAAGATACTGAAGATGATAGATATTATCCTTAGAAAGTTTGGTGTTTCCGTATTGGTAACTGGTTAAATGGGACTCCAATTCACCGCTATTGTCTTATAGGTACATTCAATTTCTGCGATGGCTACGCCTGCTACCGGTCCAATCAAACAACGCTACACCGCTGGTAGCTGTGCGCTGGAAATAGTCGCGTGGCCATCGGCTTTATCGCAGTGGTCAGAGCATCTGATCGCCGAGCGTCTGACGTTTAGGCTGTGGCTAGCAGATGGAGCTAGTACTACTGCCGAACAGATCCGCGCAACTAAGAGGATAGTGGCAAAAGGCGATCGCACTGCACTCCAAGCCATCACACAGTACATTCAGGCCGAAACCCGTAAAACCCTCTCTGCTTCGACTCTCAGCGCGTCCTTGTCCGGCGCTCCGCCTAGCACTCCATTTGATGAGACTCCGTCTGAGACTTCATCTGGCGCTGAAGCTGCTTCTGCCTGTCCTTCAGAGTTTCATTATCCAGGGTCGCTTGGCTACATTCAGCTTTGTGACCTCAATACAGTGCTGAGTCAATGCGAGCAAGCCGTTCTCACACTGCCGATCACGTCAGATCAGGCGCTAAGTGCAGACGTTGTTCTATTGGACGCTGTGCGCGATCGCCGATCGCTTCAGTCTACTAATGTCTTACGGCTCCCTCGTCGACCTCGAAAGCGAATCGGACTGTGGGCCAGCTCTGCCGCCGCCGCACTGTTTGCCGTTGGGTTAACGACAGCACTTTTGTCTAGAGACCCGACGCCGCAAGACGCTACGGTTGCAGATAATTCGGCTGCTAGCAGTAGCGTCTCTGAACTAGAAACCGCTCAGCAAGCAAATAGCGCTCTAGAAAGTAATACTCTAGACAACTCCACATCTAGCGCCGACGGCACTCGACCGGTCGAGCCCCCACCAGATCTTTCTGCTCCCACTCCTTCACCAAGCGCTTCATCAGATCAGTCTGCTCGGCCTCTCCCGAAGATACCTAACAGGCCGACACGCAATCCGGTCGTACAGCCTTCGGCATCAGCATCGGCACCTCTTTCAGCACAGGAACTTCCTGATTTGCCAGCGCCTACTGTCTCTAGTACACCAACGCCTACTCGTAGTCGGTCTAGCACGAGTGCGATCGCGCCGCCACCCGCTATCCCAGAATCTAGCGGTGACTCCCTGTTTGCCGATCAGTTTGAGCCTGTGCCAGACTCTGCCGCTGCTGAAAACAGCGCTACTAGCAGCGCTAGAAGCGCAGCACCTCCACCGTCAACCGCTTCACAGCCCGCAGAATTAGCTCAGGGGTCTACTCAAACAATAAACCAAGTGCAAAACTATTTTCAGCAGCGATGGCAAGGTGGAAGTGAAGCTGTGCTGGTGTACGAGCTAAAGCTTTCGGCAGATGGAGAAGTTGCTGGCTTTGCGGCGATCAACGAAGCAGCAGAACGAGAACGAGAAAATGTGTTGCCTGCTGCCTCGCGTCCGGCTTTCTCTGTCAATCCAGGGACAGGCAATCTCACCCTGCGTGTCTTGCTCAACGGAAATGGGACTGTGCAAGTCATTCAACCTAGTCAGTAATTAATAAGCTGACTGCCTCATGACTAGCGCCTGAAAGAACTAGCGACTATTTTTGCTGTTTGGACGAGGCTCGAAGCTTGGCATTGCGTCTGCGTCTTTGGGCGGCGATGACAGCTTTGTCCACCGGAAAGCCGACAACTGGAATGACCTGGGTCAGGCGATCGCGCTCCAGCTGCTTTAACTCTGTGTAGTCGACCTTGTGTATGCAGTCTACCGGACAGGTATCTATCGCCTCTTGGATCAGGGCTTCTGAATCACCGTCCTGACGAACTACCCGCGCCCGGCCATAGTCAGGCTCTATGTAAAATGTATTTCGAGCGACATGGGCGCAGTGCGTACAGCCGATGCAGGAAATCTCATCTACATAGACCCCATTCTGCCTGAAAGCACCTCCTAGCTCTGGTTCTAGCCCAGTACGCAGTTGGGCTGAGCGCAGCTGGCCGCCCAGTTCTGGCTCTAAACCCGAGCGGCTGATTTCACTGTTCTCGGACATGTTCTCAGACATATTCTTTTTGGATATATTGAGCTTTTTGGTGTTGTTGGAAGGGCCTGCTTCGAGCCTGACATGCAAAACCCCTGCGTCATTCTTCGATTCCGCAGGGGCATGGCTATACTTCGAGATAATCTTTGAATAGCCCTAAGCACCCCAGCGCTGAAGCACTAGACGAATGGATCCGTCTTCGTTGTTCGCTTGCTCAGAGATCTGAAAGCCCTGGCTAGCGGACTCGTTTAGCACGGTGTGGTAGGCATAGCGCTGAGTCACATGGTTCAAGAAGCCCTGAACGGACAAAGGCTGCTTCCAGTATTGCAAATCAGCCACTAGCTCATAGTTGCCAGTTTCTGAGTTTTGCTTGAAGCCGACATCATAGCCATTGTCTTGCTCAATGACGATTTCTGCGGTCTGGGTGTCGCCCTGATAGCCTCTAACTTCCTTGGGACCAGCCTGCCAGCGAACACCTGTATCGCTGAGCGCTAGCTGCAAAGAAGAAAGGTTACGAAGCTTAGTTTTAATTTGGCTGAAGTGAGACATTTTAGAACCCGGCTAAACAAACGTGAGGGAAGTGAAAGCGTGCGAAAAGTGAAAAGCAATGCTACCAATTAGAGACTTCAGCTTGGGCGAAGTTCTTGGTAAAGCCACCGACTGACGAGCGAACAGTGTTAGTAACTCGGACCGGCTGAGTGTAGTATTCAGATGTCTTCTCATCAGCCACTACATCGCCTAGCTGAGCTTCGATTGCAGCGGTTACTTCGGCGCAAGATGCACCAACAATACCGGTGACAGTTTCTTTCACTCGACCATCTGGATAGATTACAAACTCAAGCGTTTCCATAAATTTGACTGGCCCCCAAGAGGCTATCTAAAAGGCGACGTGACTGAAAAGCGTTATGACTCAAAGCAGCATCAAGGCTAAATTCGACGCCAAATTATCAACAGAGCCAGCAGACAATCGAGCACTGACTAAGATTGCTCATAATGTAGTCAATCTCACTCAAATAAACTAGTTATGTCGCAGCAAAACTTTACAGTCTTTAGCAAGTATTACTAATCGATGAGTGTTCACTCACTAATACTATAAGGCTCTCTCAACCTTTGCGAAAGTGCGAAGAGGCCAAACGCGCAGTATTCTCCAAAGATATTCCTAATAACCTATTCCGGTAGGTCGAGCTTATGACGTTGCCTTTTTTTGAATTTGAGCAGGATTTTGTCGGCTCACTGCGCTGCATTCCAATGATTGTCCGTCATCACCTTGATACTTGTGGTGTCAAGCTTAAGCTAGAACACTGGAACCATTTTTCTCAAGCGGATCGGCAGGCGCTTGTAGATTGGCCGTGTCAATCGGAAGCCGAAGCTCAACGCTACAAAGAAAAATTGCAGGCGCTGATTACGTCTCAAGCCGGTGCTCCTGCCAAGACGTTGGCAACCCAGCCGCACCCGCCGTGGGCGGATTCGTCCATAGTGCCGGAGGCTGTACGTGCAAAGTTTGCAGAACAGAGGGTGCCGCTGACACTGGAGCAATGGGCTGCGCTCAGTGAGCTTCAAAGATTTGCCCTAATCAAGTTAAGCCGACCTAGTCATGAGAATCAAAACTTTATGCCAGCTGTGAAAGAGTTCGGATTAGTATAGTGCGCCGCTATACTGCTCTAAGCCATCCTGATGCCTTCATGAACGGATCTAGCCCACCCCCACCCCCACCCCGCCCGCCTTTTGCTAAATCGCCCAAGGCAGTCAGACGTAGGCGGCCTAGTAACCCAGTGATGCCGTGGGCTCGACTCGGGTTGCTAGGCCTTGTCTATATCGTGATTGGCCTGGTTTTGTCGATACCAGCACCGCCACCCTGGGTTTGGCTAGGAGTTGCGATCGCAATCCCGCTTTTGGCGATCGGGTTAACGCCCTCTATCGCGCTCACGAATAAAAAACACCGCACGGGCTTACTTTCGTACCTGGGGGGGCTGTTTATGGTTGTGGCACTGTCAGTTGCGCTCAACTACATTGGCAGCGACCAGAGCCTCGATAATCTTGGGTTTAGTGCAGCGGTGTTGGGGCTAGCACTGCTGACGCTCTTGTCGGTGGTTTTGACCGCTGCAACCGCTGCCGTGACGGCTCAAGCAGGCGCTCGGCTAATGGTGAGCGCGCAGTATTGGCGCAGTGTAACGATAGTAGTCGTCACTTGCTTTGCAGGGCTCTGTATCGGCGGTCTAGTTGGGCTGTCGCTAGTAGCGCTGCCATAGATACCCCTGTCACTAAGCATCTTTTGTAGAGTGTTTTTGAAAAATGTACGCTATCGATTTTGGTACGAGCAATACTGTTGTGACTCGCTGGAATGATGAGAGTCAACTGCCGGAGACGGTAGTGCTACCAGGTCTATCGATGCAGCAGAAAGGCAATCCGCCGCTGGTGCCTAGTTTGCTGTATGTAGAGAGAGCAGCAATGGCGGTAGAGGACGTGAGGACAATTGCTGGTAAAGCGGTGCGCGATCGCGGCCTAGACGTATCTAGCGACCCAAGATTCTTTCGTAATTTCAAGCGCGGTATTGGCACTCCAGTGCAGGGGTTTATTCCTGAGCTAGACGGTCACATTCTCTCTTTTGAAGCGGTGGGGAACTGGTTCTTGCGCAGTGTGATCGCGTCGCTCAAGCAGCAAGACCCTGATGTTGACTCCTTAATTTTCACGGTGCCAGTAGATAGCTTTGAATCGTACCGCAACTGGCTTAGTAGCGTCTGTCAATCGCTAGAGATCAACAATGTCAGGCTAATCGACGAACCGACCGCAGCGGCACTCGGCTATCAGATCGGGCCTGAGCAGAAGACGCTGCTAGTGGTTGACTTTGGTGGAGGGACTTTGGATCTTTCTTTGATTCAGCCGACGTTCGCGAAAGAGAAACCCACAGGATTTTTCCTAAAGTGGGGAAATCAGTCGCAGTCTCGACAGGCAGAGAACCGGCCCTCACCAAAAACAGTTCGGGTGCTGGCAAAAGCGGGAGAGAACTTGGGCGGAGCCGATATCGATCGATGGCTAGCGGAACATTTCGCTAACACGCAGGCGCTGCCGGTGACGCCATTAACGCTACGGCTAGTCGAGAAGCTAAAGATTGCCCTGTCTTCTGCGCAAGTGTCTGAGGAGGCTTATTTTGATGAGGAGTCGCTAGATAGCTATGAGCTGAGTTTGACGCGCGATCGCCTAGAAGAAATCCTCGCCGAAAAGGGCTTTTTCGATCGGCTAGACAGTCGTTTAGAACAGGTTTTGCAGCAGGCTCAACGACAAGACCTAATGCTCGCCGACATCGACGCTGTGCTGCTAGTTGGCGGCAGCGCCCAAATTCCGGCGGTTCAGGCTTGGGCAACTCGGCACTTTGGCTTAGAAAAAATCAAAGGCGATCGCCCGTTCGAGGCGGTTGCCCAAGGTGCTCTTCGACTACAGAGCGTCGAGCTACAGGACTTTTTGCAGCACAGCTATGGCATCCGCTATTGGGACCGCCGCAACAATGCCCATAGCTGGCACCCAATTATTCAGCGAGGACAGCCCTACCCGACTACCGAGCCAGTTGAGTTTCTTCTGGGGGCTTCTAGTGAAAAACAGCCGAGTATCGAACTGATTTTGGGAGAGCTAGGTGACTCGGCCCCTATGCGTACGGAAGTCTACTTTGAAGGCAATCAGCTGATCACGCGCCAGACTAGAGCAGGCAGCGAGCAGCCGGAAGTGCAGGCGCTGAACGATACCGACAGCGGACGGACAATTGCGAAGCTGACGCCGCCGGGTTTTCCAGGGAGCGATCGCATCCGCGTACTGTTTGATGTCGATACCGAGCGCTTCTTACGAATGACCGTAGAAGACTTGCTCACTACCGAAACCCTGTTGAACAATCAAGTGGTTGTCCAGCTCAGCTAGAGTTTGTCATTAATTGGCAGTTCTCTTTGTTTGTCAAATCCCAGTTTGTTCAAAAGAGTCAGCGGAGCTAGCTTGTCCTCAACAAAGTTGGTGGTCAATTGCGTCATAATCATCACTTGAACAATTGTGAACAGACCAAAGAACAATAGGCTAGAGACCAGCAAACTGCGGCGACGAGATCGCATTCTTTGATCGAGAGAGCGGAGTGCGATTGCAAACATCGCCGATACGAACAGCTTCGAGACCAACAGCATTTCCGTTGCAGCCCAACACAGCAGCATCAAGGTAGTCACAAAGAAAAATGACAGCAGCAGCCAGTGAAAACGCTCTTCGTAGACCTTCTTGAGCACAGAAGGCAACCCAGCAAACGGCAGCGACTGAGGATAGCTGAGCGCCTTTACTGCATCAACTGCGAGCCAAACAGAAGGCAACAATAGACAAACAACAAACATTAACCACTGCGGCGGCAGCAGCAAAGCGGCCCTTTTGTAAGGAACAGAAATCGTACCGATCGACCAGCTAGCAGATGCACTGAGCAGCCATCCAGACAGCAAAATAGCGGTATCCGCGCTGAACGTTTTAATTAGCACGGCAGTTAGGTTGATTTGAGCAGAGCCTTGCCGTTGTAGATAGGGCCGTTGCAGATAGGATTGTTTAGTCGTACAAGTATCTATGAGCCGGGAGAAGGCAGCACGGAAAAAAAGGGCATGGACAGAGGCCGCACGGGTAGAAGGATATCTCATGCTTTTTGTTTATCGAGTAGAGGCACTGTGTGGAAAGTGAAGATAGGTGGAAAGTAAAGGTAGAAGAAGTAAAGTGTAGAAAACAAAGACACTTGACGATAATACAAAAAGCAGACGGATCGAGCGATTCTGGTCCTAACTTCTGCAAAAAACCGTGAATATACAAGATACGGTTTTCATATTTATACCGCGTTCGACTGCTCTTTATGTGCAAATGCGGGATACGATGATCGAAAAACCACTGTCTAAAAGTTTGAGGGAGATCCTATTTCTGTGAGCCCATACACACCTGTTACTGACTCGACTGCAAATTCGATTGCTGACTTGACTGTCAACCCGATCGGAAAAAGCAAAGCCAATGGAAAGCAAACCGCTGAAGTGCTCCAAGCGCAACCAATTACCGACACTGCTCGTTGGACAATTGAGGACAGTGAAGAGCTTTATCGAATCAAGGGCTGGGGTGAACCGTATTTCTCGATCAATGCCAAAGGAAATATTACGGTGTCTCCTCGAGGCGATCGCGGTGGATCTCTAGATCTAAAAAGGCTGGTCGAAGGCTTAAAGCAGAGAGACTTTCAGCTACCGGTATTAATTCGGTTCTCTGAGATTCTGGCAGATCGACTAGAGCGACTGAACGCTTGCTTTGCAAAGGCGATCGCCCGGTTTAGCTATGACGGAGTATACCAGGGCGTTTTCCCGGTCAAGTGCAATCAGCAGCGGCACATTGTGGAAGATTTGGTGCGCTTTGGGAAGCCTTATCAGTTTGGACTAGAAGCCGGTACAAAACCAGAGCTGATGATTGCGTTAGCTAGTCTCAATACGCCAGGTGCGCTAATTATCTGCAATGGTTACAAGGACGAGTCTTATGTAGAGACGGCGATGCTAGGTCAAAAGCTAGGCCAGAAGCCGATCATTGTGTTGGAGCAGGTGGAAGAGGTGGAGGTTGCGATCGCGACTGCCAAACGCCTTGGCATCCATCCGAATCTAGGCGTACGAGCCAAGCTAGCAGCAAAAGGATCAGGTCGATGGGGCGACAGTGCGGGTGATAGAGCAAAATTTGGCCTGACGATTCCCGAGATTATTACAGTCGTCGAAAAGCTAGAAGCAGCAGACATGCTAGAGAGCTTGCAGCTGCTTCATTTTCACATTGGCTCTCAGGTCAATGCGATTAGCGTTATTAAAGAGGCAATGCGTGAAGCCTGTCAGATTTATGTGGAGCTGATCAGTCTGGGTGCGCCTATGGGTTACTTGGATGTGGGTGGTGGTCTTGGCGTCGACTATGACGGCTCTAAAACCAGCTCGCAAGGGTCCAAAAATTACAGCATTCAAAACTACGCGAACGATGTGGTTTTCCATGTGAAAGACGCTTGTGATGCTAGGAATGTACCTATGCCAACCCTTGTAAGCGAGAGCGGGCGGGCGATCGCCTCCCACCAGTCCGTTCTTATTTTTGATGTGCTTGGCACCAGTGAAGCTATTCCTGAAGCGCCCAAGCCCTATCGAGACGGGGAACACAAGCTCATTCGTGAACTTTGGGACGTATACACCACCGTCAATATCGAAAATTATCAGGAGGCTTTCACCGATGCGGTTCAGTTCAAAAAAGAAGCTGCCAGTCTCTTCAACCTCAACTATCTAAAATTGACCGAACGGGCCCGGATTGAAAGACTTTATTGGGGCTGTTGCAAGAAAGTTGTAGCCCTACTGCAACAACAAAGCCACGTTCCCGAAGAGCTAGAACATCTCGAAAAAAGCATGGCCTCAATCTACTATCTCAATCTCTCTCTTTTCAAAGCCGCTCTAGACACCTGGGCCATTGGTCAGCTCTTTCCTATCATGCCTATCCACCGACTCACTGAAGAGCCGACCAAACGCGCTACCCTTGCCGATCTCACCTGCGACAGCGATGGCAAGATCGACCGCTTCATTGGTCCCAAAGGAACGAAAGACATCCTAGAACTTCACTCGCTAAAATCGGACGAGTCTTACTACCTCGGCATGTTTCTCGTCGGCGCATATCAGGAAACCCTCGGCAATCTCCACAACCTTTTTGGTAACATCAACACCGTTCACATTCACCTCGCTTCAAAGGCTAAAACCAAACAGGGCTACACCATCGAACATGTCGTGCGCGGCAATACTACCGACGAAGTCCTTCAGCAGGTGCAATACGACCCCAAAGACATGATCGAACAGATCCGTCGTCGCTCCGAGCAGGCCTTACAGGAAGGTCAAATTACTATAGAGGAAGCGCGTAAGCTGATGGACAACTACAAAGCGGGCATGGATCGCTACACCTACTTAACGGAATCTTAACATGGATTGATATATTTATCTCTAAATGAGAAGACCATACCAGCGCTAGAAGGAGATTGAATTGGAAGGTAGCTGTTCCTATTTTAGCTTGGTAGCGAAGACACAAGGATTCGCTACCGTTCATAATATTGATCCGAACATTTGGTAGTGCATTGGATCTTTAGTAGCCGTCGCGATCGCCCTCAGTCTCAACTCCTAGAATATCTCGGTTGTAGCGCTCAGCTGCTAGGAGCACTTGGATCTGACGGGTTGCACAGAGCTCAGAGAGAGCAGCTAAGTGGTCTTTAGAATCAGTCGAGGAAGATAGTGAAGCGACTAGCGGCTTAAATCCCAAGCAGGCTATCCCGTAAATCAGCTGCTTCGACACCTGCGCGTCTGGATGCTTGGATTGGAAATAGCCGCCATGCGTGTCAATTTTTCCGCTAATCATAGCAAAGGTGAGACTCACGTAATTCCAAAAGCTGAGCGATCGCCCGCCCAAAGCATAGGTTAACAGCCCGTTTTTCTTCGAACTATTACCGGAGCCATCTGTCGACAGTTCAACGTAGTCTGTACAGTCGAAAACAGTGAACAGTTCTGCAATCGGTTTTTGCTCGGACTCGAGAATGTCCTGCTGTCGACTACTTAACGATTCGTCTCGGAGAACATACAAATACTCTAGAAAGGAGGACACCTGCATTTCGCGTCCGTCAGCATCCTGGTGGACTATCAACCGGGGTTTGAAGCCGCCTTGAGCCCGTGGCTGAACGTTCACTAACTGACCGCCGTTAGGGGCGCTCGGGTCAAAGTTAATAATGCCGTACTGTTTCAAGTAACGGCGTACCGACTGGGATTTAGTAAGTTTGGGCTGAGGCGATCGCACCACCACGTTCCCTAGCCGATAGCCCCCTTCGCGAGTCTTCGATGGAAAGCTAGCATAGTTCGCCGCTGTAGCCGCCAACCTCAAGGCCATATCCCCCTCGTTACTGAATAAATAGGTTTCTTCAAATCGCCGCAGCGACGAGCTCAGAAAATTAGCCCGACCTGAAATAATCGTCTCCGCTGGGATATCTGGCGCTACCAGTACCAGCCGACCGAGTGAAAACACATTACCAATCGCAGAAGAGGGCGTTTTCTCCTTGTTGTTCGTACCCAGGCTGCCAATAGACTGGCGATCGAAAACGTCAGAGAGAATCCGGACAGTATTCGTCACCACAAAAGCGCCCATACTATGACCAATAAACGAGAGCTTGATTTTGTGATCAGGTGCTCCACTGCCGCCTCTCTGGTCGAAGACTGCCTTATCTAACTGCCTAATTAGCTCGACTAGATCTGGCACGCCGTAGTAGGTGGCTCTGTATGAGTCTCGAAAGTAGCCAACAATCCGTAGTAGAAACAGCGTTAAAACAAATGATAAGAGAAGCGTTGCCAATACTAAAAGAATAACCCCGACGATGTCGAATCCGAGCGATTCGCTCAATCTAGAAATTGCGCCTACAACTAGAACAAACAAAATGGCGAAAGCGATCGCAATCAACACTCTAAAGAAGATCGGCAGAGACTGCTGAGCATAGCGAAACTTCTGGCCAAAGCTGTCTGAACCCGTACCCTTGATCTCCTCAGATGGCCATCGATAGCCGATTAAAACCGGTCCGGATGAGTCAGAGTAACAGTGTGTTGCAATATGATCTCTGATATCTTGGTACCATCCCTTGATGCCTTTACCGGGATAGGTGCCGCCATCAGCAGAGAAGTCTCCGAGCGCTGTATTATAGCCATGTACAACAATCAGCAGTTCAGCGTTGTCTCTAGCGCACAAATCGGCTGCAATTTGATTGATGCCGATGGTCGGATTGCTGACCTTTCCAACTCCATCTTCGACATTGTTAGGCGCGGTACTACCGATAAAATAAGCTGGAAACTTTGCTAGCGTATCTTGAAATGTCCATGGAATCTCCTCTACCGAAAGGAGATATCGACCTTTGTTTTCTGTTGGCTGACGGCCTGTAGATGGAGTCATTGTGCTTTCCAAACGTGATTACTTTCTGTGCTGTGAATCAGCCTGAACTAGTTCTTTGAATCGATTTAATACAGACAAAACGGAGTACAAATCATTGCCGCGATTGAGTAGCGAAAACAGATTAGATGTAGCGTACTGCGGTGTGTCTCCCTGGACAAGTTTAAGAAACAAAAATTCGCTGCCGTTCATGACAACACCAAAAGCAGGAGTTGGTCCATCGGGTGCAGCCAGCATGTAGGCAAGCGTTTGAGGAATTGCCTTTGTAATCGAGAACTCCGAGTTTTTCGCTTCGATAGTAGTAACCCACAGATTGTCTTGGATGACCACCACGTCGATATAGCCCTGGATAACCTCACCTTCATCCTCTGCTGAAACCTTGATATTTCTCTCGCCGTCTATGCGAAAAGGCGGCTCATAAAAACCGGCAATATCTAGCAAAGGAGAAAGAACAACCATCTTCACGATGCTTTCCATGACCGGATATTCCAGCAGATAGAGATAATTGCGCTTAATTCGATCGAGGGCTCTTTTTTCTAGCTGACTCACATCTGGCAAAGCCTCAGCCCATTCTGAGAAAAAAGACTCGTCTTGTACAAGCCGCAACCCAAATTTTGTTTTCAGGTCGTGAAGCTTAATTTTTCTAGCAGCGATGGTTGAAGCCATTTGACGATCGAGGAGCTGAAATTTCTTCGGATACAGCGATTATAGGGTTAGCTAGGTTCTAACAGTATCTACGCTAATTTCCTGTTGCGTTCAGTCAGCCGGTAAAAGCGCCAAACGAAAATGATGCCAGCGACGGCTGCGCCTGTGTACTGGCCAATCCACAGACCGACCACGCCCCAACCGACCAGGAAGCAGAGGACGTAGCCAGTGGTAATGCCAACTGCCCAAAATGCGATCGCGCTCAAAACCATCGGCACCCTGGTATCTTGCAAGCCATACAGCGCACTCATCGCCACCCGCTGCACGCCATCTAGCACCTGCCCAATAGCGGCAATAAACAACAGATTCATTGCGATCGCAATCACCCTCACACTAGTTACGCTCTGCTCATCCAGGAAGAGATTGATTAAAAATGGACGGAAAGTGAAAAGTGCGATCGCAGCTACCCCCAGGAAGGTAGCCACCGATCCAACCGCCACCAACCCAGCCCGCCTTGCACCATGAATATCGCCTTTGCCAAACCACAGCCCCACTCGCGTCGTCACCGCCTGCGACATCCCAATCGGCACCATAAAGATTAGCGCAATTATCTGAAACGAAATCTGATGCGCTGCTAGCACCTCAGTGCCCAAACTGCCCGCCATAAATGCCAGCGTTATAAACATGCCTAGTTCTAGAATCAGCGTTACCGAAATCGGCAAACCCACCGCCACCAGCCGCGCCAAAATCTTGCCATTCGGATGCTTCCAGCCGCGCCAAAATCGATACTGGTTCAGCTCGGGATGACGCAGAATATACAGCGAAAATAGGCCAAACATCAGCCAAAAACTCAGCGAACTGCCCAGTCCTAGACCCAGCAATCCCAGGCGCGGAAATCCAAATTTGCCAAAGCCTAGCACGTAGTTACAAGCAATGTTGAACGCCGTGCCAATCGCGACGACACCCGTGACCACATTCGCCAGAGAAAAAGCGGATAGGTACCCTCGCAACATGGCAAATCCAAGCGCAGGCCACACACCCAAAGAAATGCCGCTGTAGTACTGCTGCGCCAAATTCACCACTGTTTCTGGCTGTTGTAATAGCATCAGCACAGTGCTCATCTGGCTGAGCAACAGCATAAATGGAATCGTCAGTAGGAAAGATAGCCACAGTCCCTGCCTAGCTAAACCCGTCAGTTGGTGCTTCTTATCTGCGCCGTAGGCTTCGGCTGCTAGCACGCCTACCGACATCACGAACCCGGTCACCACAGTTAGCGACATTTGAAAGGTCGAAGAAGCTAGCCCACCTGCCGCCAAACTCGCTGTACTGAGATGGCCCATCATGATCGTGTCTACAAAGCTGACCGCAAACTGGGCGACCTGGGCGATCGCCAGCGGAATCGCCAGCTTCAAAAATGCATGAGTTTCTGGAATGACGCCAGATCTCGCTACCTTGTTAGCTACTTTTGCTGGTAGCGACTGCAATTTCAATTCTTCAACCTGCTAAGAAGTCCTACGCATAAAGTCTGAAGCCGTCAGCTCTGTCCAACTGCCCCACTTCGTCGAGGATCGCCCGCTCCTTTCAAGAGGGAATTCTCTATTCCCACCGTATGTACACCGCCAAAGAACATGTTGGTCTGCTGCCACTGCACTACTTTATTGGTTCCAAGCCTATCAGTTTCGAGAGATGCCGATCCTATCGGCGGCGCGTCCAATTCGGGCTCTAGATGAAACACGCCGTTTTCCCAATGAATGCGAGGCGCACAGACAGCCTGGTCCATCGACATGCCAAAGTCCAACACATTACAAATGACTTGCAAAACGGCGGAACGAATTCGATTAGATCCCCCTGAGCCTAGCACTAGCTGCGGTTTTCCATCCCTCAAGATCATCGTTGGAGCCATCATCGACGACATTCGCTGATCTAGTGGCCAGTTGTTGAAACCACGGGGATTGAGATCTTCTTCTCCTAACATATTGTTTAACATGATCTGAGTGCCAGGAACGACATAGGAAGCTCCTTCACCGTTAGAACTGGTGACGCTAGCCGCGTTGCCTTCGTCATCCATTACGCTGATGTGGGTGGTACTGCCCCATCGGTTGAGACCTTTGTTCATCAGATCATCGAGCGGGCTTGCATACTTGTCGATCAGGTCGGGAGAGAGAAGTTTCTCGGTGATGTCTGGATCGAAAAGGGAGGTGTTTAGGTGCGATCGCCTTGATTCATTCGTCCATCGCATTGCCTGAGACAGCAGCGTTAGATGCTCGGTTGAACCAAACTTCATCGAGCCTAGATCAAAGCGGTCTAATAGCTCCAAGCAAAAGGCAATCAGCGCACCCCCCGCACTCGGGGGCGGATTAGTCAGCATCTGCACGCCGCGATAGTTAATTTCTAAAGGCACCCGCTCAATCACCTGATAGTCACGGAAGTCAGCTAGCGTTAGATAGCCCCCTTTCTCCGCGCAATCTTTCACAATCTGCTGAGCAATCTCGCCTTCGTAAAAAGCCCTGTGCGCTTCCTCATCTCCTAATCTGGTCAGATATTCTAGCGTATCGGCAAACTGGGTCGTCTGTAAGCGATCGCCTGCTTTCAATCGCTGACCTGTCGGCGCATAGATTTGTCTAGCTGCGGGCGTTCCCATCAATATTGAATCTAGCAGGTTGTAGCAGTAGCCCTGAAAATCGCTGACGGTAACGCCTTCTCTGGAAAATGTGATCGCAGGTTCCGCCACTACCTTCAGCGGCAGTCGTCCTAGCTTTCTATGAACGGCCAGCACACCTGCTACCACCCCCGGCACCGCAATCGACGCTAGTCCAATATGAAACTCTTGAACCGTATCACCAAAATTCGCCTCAATTGGATAGAAATCGGGCTGGTCACAGACTCGGCTTTTGGGCGTCTGAGTAAAAAAATCAAACAGCGTATCTGTGTGACTATCTGATTGGTGGGCCAGCAGAAAGCCGCCGCCGCCGAGGGACGTGAGCGTAGGTTCTACAACGCAGGCTGCTAAGAGAGCTGCGATCGCACCATCAAACGCATTGCCCCCTGCCAGTAAAATTTCCTTTCCCGCCTCAGCTGTTTTCTGATGTCCTGCTGCTACCACACCTGCCATCGCGTATCCTCTAGTAAATAAACCCGATAAACAGCAGCGAGGAAAGTAGGACGCATGTATTACTTTTGCTTGTAGGACCGTTATTGTCGGTAGTAGTAATTTAAAGTAAAAGGTAAGCAAAGAAAGGACATTGCCGTAAATGGCTATTATTGCGCTCAAAGCCTGGTATCTAAGCGACTACGAACCCATCCGCGAGTTAGAGAAGCGATCGCACGATCTGCGGCTAGCGAAAAATAGCCTATTGAAGTCGGCGCTGCGAGCCGACTTTCTAGAAGACATTGAAGAAGTCAAACAGGCAGAATGGTTTCAACGCTATCTAGAGGGTGACCGAGTTGAGTTCTATGTCGAAGGGAGCGGGGTGTATGCGATCGCCAACATAGACCTGATCAGCCACGAAATCTACTTCGCCAAGCAAGACTCTCTCTCCAACCTTGATCCCACCATCTTTTTCAGCTACCAGACCGAGTACACCGACTCTAGCGACCTGCTCAGAGAGGCCCTCGACGCCTTTATCAAAAAGTTCAATAATAAGTCTCGCCTGCCAATCAGCCTGGTCGAATCCAACCGACTTAGCCAGGGCGCAGTCAAGATCAACAGCACCCTAATGCGACAGATCAGGCGATCGCTTCTCTTCATCGCCGACGGCACCCCCATCCACACTATCGATGGCACCCCACCCCAGCTGATCCCAAATCCTAAAGTCTGCGTAGAAATGGGTTACGCCCTACACAGCAAACGCCCAGAGCAGCTGATACTAGCGCAGATGGAACGCTCAGACATGCCTGGACAGTTCCCCTTTGACACCCCCACCCGCAACCGACTGAGCTTCACTAAAAAATCTGAGCTAACAAAAGAGCTGCCAGTGTTACTGCAAGAAAGGCTACAGCGATTCAACCTAGCTGGCTAGCTGAAGAGAACTAAGGAAATGGCCAAAGATCTCTACCATGACCAGGTTAAGACCGCTCTCCGAAAAGATGGCTGGCAAATTACGGACGATCCATACGAGATCAGAGTTGGTGGGGTTGAGATGTACATTGACCTTGCTGCCGAGCAAATTATTGCGGCTCAACGCGGTACGACAAAAATTGCTGTTGAGATCAAAAGCTTTATTAGCCCATCCACTATCTCTGATTTTCACCTAGCTCATGGTCAGTTCCTAGACTATCGCTACGCATTAGAATCGGAGGAGCCTGACCGTACTCTTTATCTGGCTGTTCCGGCAAAAACCTATCAAACTTTCTTTGCTCTAAAATTTATCAAACAGGTGCGAGAGCGTAGCCAAATTAAGCTTTTAGTCTATGATTCGGCGCAGGAGGCCATAGTGCAATGGATCGAGTAGAAACCTATCGAACATACATTCAGCAGCTGTTGACGGAACGGGCAGAGCGCTCTAGGCAGTCACGGAGCCAAGTTGAAGCTCAAACGGTTTTCGATACAGAGCGAGACCACTATCAACTCGTATACGTCGGATGGAAGCGAAATGGTCTTAGAGACTATGGCTGCTTACTACATCTAGATATCAAAGATGGCAAGATCTGGATTCAGTATGACGGTACAGAAGGGGGCATTGCGAACAAGCTAGTTGAGCTAGGTGTCCCTAATCAGGACATTGTGCTTGGCTTCCATCCTATAGAAGTCAGACCCCATACAGAGTTTGCTGTTTGCTAATGCTACGAAAAGTGAGTTCTAGACTAAGGCGTTTGCTGTAGCTCCGGCTTCTCGTCTGGCAGGATAGCGCCTTCTACTGGGCACACCTGTAGGCAAATGCCACAGTCAATGCAGGTGTCAAAGTCGATCCAGTACCAGTCAGTGCCCTTCTTGTTCTTACCTGGACCTTCGTCAATGCAGGCTACTGGACAAGCATCAACGCAATCCGCGACGCCTTCACAAACGTCAGTCACAATCGTATGGGACACGGTTTTCTCTCTTTTGTAAACGTCGCACGAAACTAGCCACGTTATTCAGCTTAGTTAACAATCTCGATATCGGGCAAGCCCTGGTTAGAAATCCATGCAATTCGACTGATTTTGCGTTTGCGGGCGATCGCCCGCACCTGATCCGCCGACTGGCTCAAATCCAAACTCATCTCAACTCGAACGACATTCGCCGACTGTCTCGCTTTCTGTGCGTAGCTCAGCGCCGCCGCCGCCGCCGCCTCATCTGTTGGCACAATCAACCAGTCGCTAGGCGGCGTCTCCTTCGGCATCTGACTATCCGGTAGCAGCGCTCTGTGCAGTTCCTCGATGTTGAGCACAAACCCGACGCCAGGGAAGCCGTTGCTGCCTAAAACAGGGTCGTAAACCGATAGCAAATCGTCATAGCGCCCGCCTTGACCGACTCGCTGAGCGCCATTAACCACTTCAAATACAATCCCCGTGTAGTAGTCAAAAGGACGAATAAGACTGAGATCAAGAATGACGGACGGCACGCTGATACCCTGCTGCCGTTCTACGCCTAAAAGATCAATCAGTGATTTGAGCTGAGATGCGATCGCCCGCTGTTCTTCATTGAGATCAAAATCCGCCAGCTTAGCGAAAACCTCACTTGGCGCACCACGCAGATCCATTAGACGCAGCGCCAAAGCCTGCAAGTCGGCTGATAAATCCAATCCTTCTAGCGTGACCCGATCCAGCTTGGCAATAGACTGTCGAACCGCTTCGCGCTGCCCTTCAGCAAAAGGAGACAGCAAAGAATAAGTCAAAGCCGCCTCGCCTAATACGATATGCGTATCGGATAAATCAAGCGCACTCAGACAGTCAGCCACTAGCAGCAGCACTTCTACATCCGCCATCAGGCCGCTGCTGCCCAATAGCTCAATTCCCGCCTGGTGATATTCCTGCTGTCCGCCCTGCGTGCCCGTCGCCGATCGCCGAAAGACATTGGCGTTGTAATAAAGCCGCTGGGGATAGGTGACCGAAGCTAAGCGAGTCACCGCCGCTCGTGCAATTGAGGCTGTCAGCTCCGGGCGTAAACCAAGGCGCTGTCCGCCCAGCTGGTTCATCTGTAGCTCGATCACTTCAATCCGCTCAATCGCGCCACCTGCCATCAGCGTATCCATCGTTTCTACAGTGGACGTAATAATGCGGTGATACCCCCATCGCTGAAAGACTTCTTCTATTCGATCTTCTATCCAGCGTTTTTGAACAACGTCTAGCGGCAGCAGGTCTCGGCCACCCGTAGGGGGTTGGTATGTCTTTCCTTCTAGGTTCCCTTCGGGCATCTATTTTTTCTTTCCACCAAACAATCCGCTCAAAAGACCGCCTCCCTGCTGGTTTCCCTTTTTTGTCCCCTTGGCTAGTGCTTTAGAGGCGGGCTGCTTACCACTTGCTGGCTGTTCGTCCGCGCTGAGTTTGGTCTGCACCGTCTGTGCGGTTTGGTTCTCAGGATCGAAGGTAAGCGCTCGCTTTGCGTGTATTCTGGCCATTGTTGCCTGGCCAGTGCTGAGATACAGGCTAGCTAGGCAGGCGTGGCAAGGGGCGCTTTGGGGATGGGAGGCGATCGCTTCTCGCAACTCTAAAATACCGCGAGAGTAGTCCCGCTGCTCTTCAAATTCTTTGGCGCGGCGAATGTAGCTGTCGATGATGGAGGAAGGACGCGATCGCACGCTGATAGACCGCGCCGCGTTCTGAGGCGTCTTCGAAGTGGCATTCTCAGCCGCCGCCGCAGTGGGTTTCGAGACAGGGGCAGTAGATTGCTTTTTTGACCTGATCAAATAAGCCACGTTGAGCTCGCTGAATTCGCCAATTGCGGCCTCTACGTTACCTAGGTCGCTAAACTGTATCTTGGCGATCTGCTCGACCGCTGCGGCATAGTCTGCTTCCACTGCGCTACTGATTATCAGCTGCTTGGCGCGATCGCTAGTTAGAGAGACCAGTTCAGGCGATGCCACTAGCTGCTGCTGCTTCATTCCTAGTAAAATATTGTGCTCTTTTGCCAGTTTGTCTTGGCTTAGCACTTTATACGCAGGGTTCACTCTTTTAGAAAGCAGCTGACTAGCCAGCTGCCGCTGCGTTTCAGAAGCTTCTCTCAAGCTGTCGGGATGAAGTTTGCGAGCTACCTTTAAATAGCGCTTTCTCACCGCTTGAGGGTCCGCAGTTAACGGAAAGCCGAGCACTGCATGGTGATCAATCATACCGAGCTGAAAGAGCCCTGCTTGTATGGTCATAGCCTTTTGGGGATCGAAGTTGTTTTCAGGATGCCCGTGATCTAGGTTGGCTATAGGTCACTTCTTGTGAGTTGTTGTTCCGTTGTTCATGGCTTTTCTCCATGACTAAAAGAAAAAACATGTTTACACCAGTTGAGACAGGAGACGGCTCGAATACGTTTTATTCAAATGAATTTGGGGAGTGGTTTCATAGCCGCGAGGGTGCTTACAACGAAGCGCAGAAAACCTATGTGAAAACTGCAAAGATAGCTGAGAGAGCTGGTGGAGAGCGTTTGGCCATTTTGGACATCTGCTACGGACTGGGGTACAACACGGCAGCGGCACTACAGACGATCTGGTGCGTAAATCCGCAGTGTTTTGTGGATTTGCAGGCGTTGGAGATTGATGTGGCGGTGGCTAGGAGTGCGATCGCGCAAAATCTCACCCGAGACTATCCTCCTACGGTAGAACAAGTTCTAAAAGCTCTGGCTACTAGCTGTGAAGTTGAAATGGAAACGCTCTGTGCCCAATTACTTTTAGGCGATGCCCGCCAGCAAATTAAGAAATTAATTGCCGCAGGATGGAAAGCCGACGCAATTTTTCTCGATCCTTTTTCGCCGCCGCACTGCCCGCAGCTATGGACACTCGAATTTCTAGGCCTCGTTACGCAATGTCTGAAGCCGAACGGCGGTGTAATTGTCACCTACTCTTGCGCCGCCGCAGTCCGCTCGGCGCTAAAGTCTGTTGGCCTGTTGATTGGCTCTACCGCCGCTGGTGGTCGCAAATGGCCGGGTACCATTGCTAGCTTTTCCTCCCACGGCCTATTGCCGCTATCCCAACAAGAGCAAGAGCACTTGCAAACCCGCGCGGCAATTCCCTATCGAGATCCAACGCTGACTTCAACGGCCACAGAAATACTTGCTAAACGCCTTCAAGAGCAGTCGACTTCTGTGCTACTACCGACCGGTCCTTGGAGAAAACGCTGGGCACGGCTTGATAGATAATAGTGGGTGTTGTGTGCGATCGCCCCAGCTATGGAACCCTCTGCCTACCTCGTCAATGTTCACTGGCTTACCGAACATTTAAACGATCCCAACATCGTCATTATCGACACGCGCTTCTCACTTCCACAGCCCAATCAAGGCCACGAGCAGTATAAAGAGGGTCATATTCCTGGAGCCTACTATCTAGATCTCAACCAAGATTTATCTGGTCCAGTACAGACTCATGGCGGACGGCATCCACTGCCAGACTGGGACACCTTCACCGCTAAACTCAACCGGCTAGGCATTCACTCAGAGGCACCTGTGGGCCCGACAAGAGTAGTCATCTATGACGATTCCCGCTTTGCCTTTGCCGCCCGGCTATGGTGGATGCTGCGATATTTAGGTCACGAAAGCACGTCAATCTTAGATGGCGGTATTCAAGCTTGGAACTCGGCTGGGCTGCCGCTGAGTCAAGAGATGCCGTCTGAACGAGAAGGCAGCTTTCAGCCGATACCTCGATCTGATTGGATTGTCGATATAGAGACGGTGAAGGCCCAGAAGAATTTACCGTCAGTGGCAGTGGTTGATTCTAGATCGCCTGAACGCTGGCGCGGCGAAGTTGAACCCATTGATCCAATTGCTGGTAGCGTTCCTGGCTCGGTTAACTCATTTTGGCAAAACGTCAGCACAGAAGCAGGAGAACTCGAAAGCCGTGAGGCATTAGCCGACTACTGGAGCCGCATCGACTTGCAACCCGAAACCATCGTCTACTGTGGCTCTGGCGTGACAGCCTGCGTCAATCTTTTTTCACTGGTCATGGCAGGTTACTCTATGCCTAAGCTTTATCCTGGTGGCTGGAGCGACTGGTGCTCATACCTGACAGAAAACACGACTAATGCAGACTGATCGTATTTTCTACAATCTGTTTCAAACAGCACCAGACATTCTAGTAGGACTTATCAGTATGCCAACCGATCAAGCCTATAAATTTTGTTCAGCTGAGACAATAGTCGTATATTAAGTTTCCAGATTTTGAAAGGAAGGTGTTAGCGGGCAGTCAGCAACTTCGCCAACCATCAACAAAAACGGCTCCGAACTCTAGATGTCAGTCCGAATCTACGGCAATCGCGAAATTAAAACGTTAGCAGGAGAGGCTACTCGGCCAACTTCGGCGCGGGTGAGAGAAGCACTGTTCAATATTTGGCAGGGGCGGGTTTTGGACTGTCACTGGCTGGATCTGTGCGCGGGTAGCGGGGCGATGGGGGCAGAGGCGCTTTGCCGAGGGGCAGCGGAAGTGGTAGGGATCGAGCAGTCGGGGGCGGCCTGTCGAATTGTGACGCAGAATTGGCAGAAGGTCGCGAAGTCTGAGCAAAAGCATCAGATCGTTAAGGGTGATGTCGTACGTCAGATGCAGGGTTTGGATGCCAGGTTTGATCTGGTCTATTTTGATCCGCCTTATGCGGGCGGTCTTTATCAGCCGGTGATAGCAGAGCTGGCAAATGTATTGAAGCCTTCGGGTGAGGCTGCGGTGGAGTGTGGTGTCGGTCGATGGCAGCCGACACGGCTGCCTGAAGGGATCGAAATTGTCAGAGAAAAAAGATACGGCAGTACCTGTTTGGTTTTTTTGCGTATTGCCTGACTTGATTCCTCTAATAAGTATTTATAACGATTCAGCGCTGCACGAATGGGCATTTTACGGCACAATATGAATTAAGCAACACGAATGTTGCTAAAGTCGCTGAAGAGGAATTTCGAGATGGTTGCTACTGCTGTTGATGTCAAAGAGCCGACTCAGAAGCGCCTGTCTATGCAGGTTGCGGATATCGCTGAAAACACGAGTACGCTGCGATCGCAAGACTGGGATCGCGACAGATTCGACATTGAGTTCGGCCTGCAAAACGGCACCACCTACAATTCATTCATCATTCGCGGCGAAAAAACGGCGCTAGTAGACACCTCCCATGCCAAATTCCGCGAGCAATACATCGCAGCGCTAAAAGGCGAAATCGACCCAGCAACCATTGACTACATCGTGGTCAGCCATACCGAGCCCGATCACAGCGGCTTGATTCGTGACGTTTTGGAACTGGCTCCGAATGCGATTGTTGTGGGTGCGAAGGTTGCGATCGCATTCCTAGAAGACCTAATCCACCAGCCCTTTGAGCGCCAGGTCGTCAAAAGCGGCGAAACATTGGACCTTGGCAACGGTCACATCCTCGAATTTATCAACGCGCCAAACCTGCACTGGCCCGACACTATCTTTACCTTTGACCACAAAACCGGCATTCTCTACACCTGCGATGCCTTTGGCGCACACTACTGCAACGACAGACACCTTTGACGAAGATCTAGAGGCACTTTCTCCAGACTTTCGCTTTTATTACGAATGTCTGATGGGTCCGAACGCTCGCTCTGTCGTTTCGGCGATGAAGCGGATGGATAAGCTAGACGGCGAGATTACGACGATCGCGACCGGTCATGGCCCGCTGCTGCGTCACCATTTGGATGAGCTGACTGGGCGCTATCGGGAATGGAGTCAGCAGAAGAGTGACGCTGAAACTCAGATTGCGGTGTTTTATGTGTCGGACTATGGGTTTAGCGATCGCATTGCTCAAGCGATCGCTCGAGGTATTGATAAAACTGGCGTCGGCATTGAGATGATCGACCTACGCTCAACAGATGCCCAAGACGTAAACGAGGTCGTCAGCCGCTCGACTGGCATCATCATTGGTATGCCGCCTTCTAGCGGTAAAGGCTCCGAGGAAACCCGCGCCGCACTCGGGACCATTTTGGCGGGTATCAATAACAAAAAGACATTTGGTCTGTTTGAATCCTATGGCGGTGACGATGAGCCGATCGACACGCTACAAACCAAGCTGCAAGATCTGGAGCTAAAGGTTGCTTTCGCCCCCATTCGAGTCAAAGATACGCCGGGTGAAGCGCTCTATCAGCTGTGTGAAGAGACCGGGACAGACCTAGGTCAAGATCTGGCGCAGTCCAAGAAGATCAAGAAGATCAAAGCGCTAGATGCTGACTTGCAAAAGGCATTAGGCCGGATCAGCAGCGGACTCTACATCATCACAGCGACGAAAGGCGACGTTCAATCAGCCATGCTAGCGTCATGGATTACGCAGGCTAGCTTTGAACCTCTAGGCTTTACGGTAGCCGTAGCCAAAGATCGGGCAATCGAATCGCTGATGCAAGTAGGCGATACTTTTGTGCTCAACGTTTTAGAAGAAGGCAATCACTTGCCGCTGATGAAACACTTTTTGAAGCGTTTTCCACCCGGTGCGGATCGCTTTGCGGGCGTCCGGACTCGGCCCGCAAATAACAAGTCTCCTATCCTGGCAGATGCCTTGGCCTATCTAGAGTGCGAAGTCTCTAGCCGGATGGAACTGAGCGATCACTGGCTAGTTTATTGCACCGTAGAGGATGGGAAGGTCTCGAAAGAAGAAGCTACGACCGCAGTTCACCATCGCCGCGTTGGTAACTACTACTAGGTCTTTCGATGCACTCCTTTAAGACCTAGATTATCCCCTCCTGATGAAAGAGAGAGATTATTATGACTGCTCAAACGCCGACTGTTCAGCCTTCTACAGAAGCAGCTTCTGCCAACTCTGGTCGCCGTGATGTGCAGGTGCTGCCGATCGCGGCGGATACTTTTGTTTTGCGATCGCGCTCCTGGGGTCGTCTACGCTTCGAAATTGAGTACGCCCTAGAAAAAGGGACAACGGCCAACACCTATTTAATCAAGGGCAATTTAGTTGCGCTAATCGACCCACCGGGCGAGTCTTTTTCTGAAATTTTCATCGAAGCGCTGAAAAAAGAAATTGATCCACACGCGATCGACTACATCATCTTGGGCCATACGAATCCCAACCGAATTAAAACGATCAAAATCCTTTTAGAACTTGCCCCTCAAGCGACGATTGTCTGTTCTTTGCCAGCAGCGCTTACGCTTAAATCGGCTGAGATCGATCACAAGATTCAGCCGATCAAAGGAGGAACAGAGAATGATCTAGATTTAGGTCAGGGTCACCATCTAGAATTCATCCCAACGCCTACTCCGCGCTGGCCAGATGGCCTGTGTACCTACGACAGCTATAGCGAAGTTCTTTTCAGCGACAAGTTTTTCGGTGCCCATATCTGTAGCGACGAAGCCTATGACCTCAATCGAGAGACTTTGTTAGAGGATCAACAGTATTATTTTGACTGTTTGATGGCTCCGAATGTGCGGCAGGTAGAAACGGCGCTCGACAAGTTGAAAGCTTACGCCCCTCGGCTGTACGCAGTAGATCACGGCCCTTTGATTCGCTATGGCGTAACGGAGCTGACTGGGCGCTACCGCCAGTGGGCAGATAAGCAAAAAGGGCAGTCGCTTTCGGTTGCTCTGATTTACGCTTCGGCCTATGGCAACACGGCGACGATTGCACAGGCGATCGCGCGTGGCATCACCAAAGCAGGCGTCTCGGTTCACTCCATCAATGCAGAACAGGCCACTACTGCTGAAATTCAGGAAGCTGCCGAAAGCTCTGCTGGTTTTATCATGGGCTCACCGACCTTGGGCGGACATGCGCCGACTCAGATTCAAACCGCCTTGGGCGTGGTTTTGTCAGCAGCGAGTAAAACTAAGCTAGCAGGCGTGTTTGGCTCCTTTGGCTGGAGCGGTGAAGCGATCGATCTTTTGGAAAGCAAGTTCAAAGATGCGGGCTACAGCTTTGGGTTTGAGCCGATTCGGGTGAAATTCACTCCCGAGGCTAGCACTCTGCAATATTGCGAGGAAGCAGGAACAGACTTTGCCCAGCAGCTTAAAAAGGCGAAGAAGAAATCTGCACCCCGGATATCGGCGTCTTCTGTAGAAAAGGCAATTGGTCGCCTCGTCGGTTCGATGTGTATTGTCACCGCCAAGCAAGGCGATATTAGCAGTGCCATGCTTGCTTCCTGGGTATCCCAAGCAACCTTTACGCCGCCTGGGTTCACAGTGGCGGTAGCCAAAGATCGCGCAATCGAGAATTTGATGCATTCAGGCAGCAGCTTTGTGCTGAATATTCTGGCCGAAGGTAAGCACCTAAAGCCGATGAAGCATTTTCTCAAACCGTTTGGTCCTGGTGAGGATCGATTTGAGGGGGTGGAGACTCGTGAGACAGAAGACGGCCAGCTAGTGTTGGGAAATGCGATCGCCTACCTAGAATGCCAGGTCGCCAACCGCATGGACTGCGGCGATCATTGGGTTATCTACGCCACCGTCGGCGGCGGTGAAGTGATAGACAACGATGCTAAGACCGCCATCCACCACCGCAAGACTGGCACGCATTACTAAGCGTTACAATCAACTTTTAAAGGCGTTTTGAGATCGGTGGATAGCGTGGGAAAATCGAATGATCGATTGTTATAGCAACCTTCATGCCAGCTGTTCAGCACGAAATTGATTCTGTCAAGGCTTTTCGGCTTGAGCCAACAGAGATCTATCGATTCTTGATCGACTGTCAGCGGCGGGCGATCACATCCGATCAGGCCAAGATCGCCAGCCTCTCTTTTTCAATTCGGGCGATCGCACCCTGGGCCGTTTTATCTGCCGTAGGCGACCCGGACCAGCGACACTTTTACTACGATTCACCTCAGCGGTCTATCGTTGGAATGGACTGCGCAGTGGAATGCTCGGCGGCTGGAGCAAAGCGATTTTCTCTCGCTCAGGATTTTGTGAGCTTTTGGCAGTCTCAATTTATCTACGCGGATCTAGATCGATGCAGGCCAGCGCCTCCAGGTCATTTTTTTTGTAGCGCTACCTTTTTTGCAGAACACAGAAAAATGATGCCGCAGGGTCCGCACTTCGAGCCCGCTCATCTGTTCGTGCCCAAGGTGCAAGTAAGCAGACAGAGCGATCGTCAAGCTGCCACCTCTACAGTTACCTTCAACTGCCTGATGACGCTGACGACAGACATCAAGCAAGTCACCAAGGATATCTGCATCCAGCTGAAGAAGTTAGCTACCGCGAGCAATCTGTCTCAAAAAGTCAGAAGTGCTATTCCACATAGACGGACGAGCTACCGAACTAGTCACAAAGATCTGATCAGTTTTGAACCAGCGGTGAAGGCTGCGCTGAAGCAAATTCAAGGCGATCAGCTACATAAAGTTGTGCTGGCCGATGTGATGGATGTAGAGAGCGCGCAGCCGTTTGATGAGGTGCGATCGCTCCAAGCGCTTAGACAAAACCATCTGGACTGCACCGTTTTTTCTGTCAGCAACGGTCGCGGCCAGTCCTTTATTGGTGCTAGCCCCGAGCGACTGCTGAGCATCACTGACGGTCGATTTACCACTGATGCCCTCGCTGGGACCGTCTCACGCGGACTGCTGCCTAGTCTGGATGTTCAGCTAGCGCAAACCTTAGTCAATAGCAAAAAAGAACGGTTTGAACATCGGCTAGTCGTTGAGTTCATTGTGCGACAGCTGCGATCGCTTGGCCTTGCCCCCGAATATAGCGCACTCCCTAGAGTGCTTCAGCTGCGGCATGTTCAGCATCTACACACGCCCATCAGCGCCAGCATCAACCCGTCACAGTCCGTTTCGCCTTTGGATATCCTAGCTAAGCTGCACCCTACTCCGGCAGTTGCAGGTGTTCCGCACGAGCGTGCCTGTCAATTCATTCGCCAGCATGAAACTTTTGATCGAGGGCTCTATGCTGCGCCGATTGGCTGGATTGATACGCAGGGAAACAGCGAGTTTGTGGTGGGCATTCGCTCGGCCTTGCTCAACGGACGAAAAGCCAGACTGTATGCAGGTGCGGGAATTGTGGCTGGATCAGAGCCCCAAAAAGAGCTAGCAGAAATCAAGCTAAAATTGCAGACGCTGCTCAATGCTCTAGTGTAGAACTTCTCTCGTATGCCCATTGATTTTCGTAATACCAACAGTCTTTGGGCCTCTATCGCTGTTGAAACCCTAGCTCGTCTTGGTCTTCAAACCGCCATTTTATGCCCTGGCTCTCGCTCTACGCCGCTCACCTTTGCCTTTGCCAACCATCCAACGATTGAAGCGCTGCCTATTCTAGACGAGCGCTCGGCGGCTTTTTTTGCATTGGGCTGCGCCAAGCGTCAGCATCGTCCGGTGGCGATTGTCTGTACGTCTGGTACGGCAGGCGCAAATTTCTATCCGGCGATTATTGAAGCATATGAAAGCGGGGTGCCGCTGCTGGTGTTTACCGCCGATCGCCCGCCGGAGCTGCGTGACTGTGCGTCTGGGCAGACGATCGATCAAATCAAGCTATACGGCGGGTTCGTGAAGCGGTTTGTAGAGATGGCGGTGCCGGTTGCACAGCCGCAGATGCTGGCGTATTTGCGGCAGACTTTGGTGAGCGGATGGGAGAGTGCGATCGCGTCCTATCCTGGTCCGGTTCACTTCAACTGTCCTTTTCGCGATCCGCTGCCGCCAGTGGCTGAGGTTGGTGTAAATAGCGAGGTGAGTGCGATCGCAACAACGTTCAATCTAGGAGCCTTTTTTCAGGCAGTTTCTGTTCCTATTCCTGCAATCGTGCAGTCTTTTGATGCGATCGCACAGTCCTTGAAAGTCTGGCAGCAATGCGAAAAAGGTATCATCATCGCCGGTCCAGCTATACCCATTGACGCCAAAGCCTATTGCAAAACAGTCAACCAGCTATCACAGGCGCTTGGATGGCCCGTACTCGCTGAAGGCCTCTCCCCTCTACGCAACTACGCCGCGCTCAATTTCTCGCTCATCTCTACCTACGACTTCATCCTCAGACAGCCCGAACAGGCGGAGGCGCTAAAACCGCAGGGCGTCATCCAGCTAGGCGCACTGCCGATCAGCAAAGTTCTGCGTCAATGGCTGCAAACTCATCAGCCCCAGCGCTGGGTGATTGGTCCTCCACGGAATCTGGACCCGCTACATGGTCCTACTCATCACATTGCTCCGGATACTGCTCTCAATACCGTTTTCACTCAGCTCGATTCTGTTGTATCGCCTGTTGCTTCTATTTATCGACAGCAGTGGATAAATCAAGAAAGTGAAATGCGTGATGTCATCTGGAAAAAGCTTGCAGCGGAGAGCGCATTAGTAGAAAGTAAAGTAGTCTGGCTATTGTCACAACATTTGCCAGAACAAACGCCTCTGTTTATTGCCAACAGTATGCCGGTTAGAGACGTTGAATACTTTTGGCTGCCGGGCGATCGCCGCATTCAGCCCGTCTTTAGCCGAGGTGCGAACGGAATTGACGGCACTCTGTCCACTGCAATGGGGCTAGCTCACCGCAACAGACCCACTGTTCTACTCTCCGGTGATTTGGCTTTTTTGCACGATACCAACGGTTTGCTCAACGTTGCTCAGATATCTGGTCACCTTACGGTTGTTCTGATCAACAACGGTGGCGGCGGTATCTTTGAAATGCTGCCAGTTGCTGGCTTTTCGCCTACCTTTGAAAAATACTTTGTAACGCCTCAACAGGTTGACTTCTCTTCTCTTTGTCGGACCTATGGCGTGGAGCATCAGCTAGTGGAGACCGTCGAAGCGCTGAGACAGTGCATTGAAAATCTGCCAGAGAAAGGAACAGAGAAAGGAATTAGAGTATTAGAAGTGGGCTGTGGTCAAACCACACCCGCAGACTATCGGAAACAAAGCACCACGCAAAGAAAAAACTTTCTAAATCTCTTTTAAGTTCTTTCTTCCTCTCTGCGGTAAGGGCTTTATTAGTAATTGCTGGATTCTAAATAGTTACCTATGGCATAGCGCATACCTGTGGTTTGGCGGCAGGCCATCCTATAATTAAGGCAAAATTAGCTGCCTCTGCCCAGTAACATGCCAAAATCTGACCCTGCTAAGCTCAAACAGGTCACTGTAAGTCTGCCGTTTGGCATTGGTTCGGCTTCGTGGGAGGCTGATCCGACTGAGCGCAATGCGGCTTGGGAGCTGTATGTGGAGCTGGTGACGC
Source organism: uncultured cyanobacterium (assembly GCA_963793495.1). Lineage (GTDB taxonomy): Bacteria > Cyanobacteriota > Cyanobacteriia > Phormidesmidales > Phormidesmidaceae > Phormidesmis. The sequence continues at coordinate 263,166 of CAWCAI010000011.1, read as the reverse complement.
GGGTGGCGGTGCAGAGTCTGAATCCGCAGGAAGGGTTAGTGCGCGAGGCGATGAATTCGCTGTATAGCTTGTTTGGCTCTACGCGGGAAATTTTGCGGAAGGCAGGCCCGAATGTGGGCGCGTCGCATGATTCGGTAGGGGGGATAGCGATCGCCGTCCTAAACAATGGCCTGCGTCCATTCTTATCAAAATGGCATCCGCTGCTGCTGGAATGGGAGGAAAAGAAGCCAAACGGAACGAGTCCGCAGGCGCATGAGAAGACTTGGGACAAAGAGATAATTGTGCGGGGCGAGCTGGATTCGCTGCGAGGCGATTTGGAGCAGTATGCAAATGCACTGGCCGAGATTGCTGGCGTATCAAAGGAGAGCTTATGAAGAAGGAACGTTCTAACCCTGTACCCGCTGAGCTGCAAGCGGAGATCGATGCTTTAGCGGCCTTGCCAGATGACCAGATTCAGACCGATGATATCCTTGAAGTGCGAGATTGGAGCAGTGCTAAACGGGGTGTGCTGTATCGGCCTGTCAAGCAGCAGATAACGCTTCGGCTTGACGCCGATTTGATTGAATGGTTTAAGGCTCACCATTCTCAAGATGAGGGCTATCAGACCAGTATTAATCGCGCCTTACGCGAGTATATTTTTCAGCAAACGGCCTGAGCGGAGTGATTGATGGCAGAGCGGAAGTTTGACGTTTTCTTGTGTCACAACAGTGAAGATAAGGCTGCTGTTATTGAGATTGCTGAGCAGCTTCGGCGGCGGGGGCTCAAGCCTTGGCTGGATACGTGGAATTGCAGCCGGGGGCGATTTGGCAGTTTGCGCTAGAGCAGCAAATAGAGAGTATTGGTGCGGTTGCGGTCTTTGCGGGGCAGAAGGGGATGGGGCCTTGGCAGAGTGAGGAGGTCTATGCTTTTTTGCAGGAGTTTATTCGCCGTAAATGCCCGGTGATTCCGGTGATGCTGCCTGAAACTCTGACGCAGCCTCGGCTACCTATCTTTTTGAAAAATCGCCACTGGGTAGACTTTCGCCTGCGGGAACCTGAGCCGTACTCTCAGTTGATTTGGGGTATCACAGGAGAAAGACCCAATGGGGAGTCTTTGAATGTTGCTGAGACGGTTTCTGTTAGAAAAACTGAGCAGTTTTCAGACATAGCGCTATCTGTCCTAGATACTAAATATGCAGATTTAGAGCGCTATCTGAAAAGTGGGCAGTGGAAAGAGGCAAACGATGAAACGCATCGACTGATGATTACGGAAGTGGGAAAAAGGAAAGGGCAATGGTTATACGATAACGAGCTGCTAAGTTTTCCTTGTGAGCCACTGAAGGTAATAGATGGGCTATGGGTTCAGCATAGCGGCGGTAAGTTTGGATTTAGCGTGCAGAAAAAGCTGTATCTGGATTGTGGTGGCTTGGCAGATCGCAGGTATGAGCCGGAGGTCTGGGACAAATTTTGCGAGGCTAATGGTTGGAGCCGGGATAAAAAGAAGAATGCATTTATTAGATACGACACATCATCCCCTAGCGGCCACTTACCGGCGATCGGTACCGGCGATCAGTCGTCGTGGCGAGGCGATCGGTATGCGTTGTATCACTACGTCGCGGCGTTAAACAATCTCTTTTCTGGGACTTGTAAACTGTAACCTATAAGCAGTTTAGCCCTCCGTAAACATTTATTGTGACGAAGCCAAGGGGCTTCCGACGATCCGATACCTGGCACCTGTATCAGGTTGTATCTGTGAACTGCGCAGCGGCAATGTCGGGGTTGAGACAGTCGGCTAGTGCATTTTATTTTAGGTTGAATCTGTAGGCCGACTATGCGGAATGGGCTAGAAGGGCTGCGAAGGAATTGAGTACAATGCGGTATGCATTAGCAGAAATCGCGTGCGTGATGGAGTGATAGATGGTCGAGCAGAAATTTGATGTTTTCTTGTGTCATAACAGTGAAGATAAGACTGCTGTCATCGAAGTTGCTAGACAATTGCAAGCGCAGGGCATTAAGCCTTGGCTGGATGAATGGGAATTGCGGCCTGGGTTAGATTGGCAGGATGCTTTGGACGGGCAGATAGAACAGATTCGCACTGCTGCTGTTTTTGTTGGGAATGCAGGACTTGGCCCCTGGCAGCAACAGGAAGTTAAGGCGTTTTTGCGGGAGTTTGTGGAGCGCGGATGCCCGGTGATTCCGGTATTGTTGGGCAATGCGCCGCAAGAGCCAGAGTTACCGACTTTTTTGAAGGGCAAAACGTGGGTTGATTTTCGGCGGCAAGTGCCTGAACCTTTTGGCAGGCTAGTTTGGGGAATCACTGGAATTAGGCCAAGTGATGAGTTGGGTGTGGCTGGGTCTGTCAGTGAAGGAACGCTATTAGAGCCGATTGTTACGAGTAGGGCGGTGGAAACGGCTGCTAGCTTTGAGGACCAGTATTTGGCTTGTCAGGCGGCGGATTGTCAGGCGCTGCGGTCGGAGGGAGCGGTGCAGCATGTGGGTATTTTTGTGCCGTTGCTGCGGGATGTGTTTGTGCCGTTGGCGCTAGATTTGAGTGCTAGCTTGCCTGGGTTTAGGCGGATTGCCGAGGGACTGTCGGACGAGGGGCTGTCGGCTGAGGATATGGCGGCAATGCCTCGTAGCTATAGCATTTGGGATTTTTTGGCGAAGGCGGAGCATGAGACGACGTTTCGGCAGTTGGCGGTTTTGGCTTGGGGTGGCTATGGCAAAACGACGCTGCTAAAGCATATTGCCTATCGGATGGGGACGAAGCAGCCGGAGAAAGGGGTGCCGCAGAGGGTGCCTTTTTTGCTGGTGTTGCGCAAGTACCGGGAGCTGTTGGCGCAGGAGAATCCGCCGAGTTTGTCAGCGCTAATCAGTGAGCATCATGTGCCCAAGTTAGCGGGTGCCAGCGATCTGGATGTTCCGGCTGACTGGGCGAAAGATGTGCTCAGAAGTGGCAGAGCTTTGGTGATGTTTGATGGCTTTGATGAGGTGGCGAAGGCGCAGCGGCCCGCCATCGCAAACTGGCTAAATGAACAGATGCGGCAGTATGGCGAGTCGGTGTTTGTGGTGACTTCTCGGCCTAAAGCTTATCAAGAACAGGATGCGGCTAATCGGCTGGTGCTGGCTTCTTCGCTGTGGGTAAAAGACTTTGATCGCGAACAGCGCCGAGACTTTGTGACGAGGTGGTATGAGTGTCAGGAGCGGTATGCGAATGCGGGGCGAGACACGCCAGATGTGAAGAAGCGAGCGGCTGAATTTTCACAAGATTTGCTGGCGCAAGTTGAAGGGCAGCCAGCGATAAAGGCTCTGGCGAAAAATCCGCTGTTGCTGAATATGATTGTGACGTTTCATCGGCGGTATGAGGGGGCGAACTTGCCCAAGCGACGGGTGGAGCTGTATCGAGAGATTTGTCAGTTGCAGCTTAGAGATCGGCCCAGGGCGCGTCGGTTGGAGACTTTGCTAACGCAGTGCGAGGCGCAGACGGTATTGCAGCGGGTGGCGTTTGAAATGATGGTGCAAAAGCTGGAGCGGGTGGAGCGAAGTACGCTGTTGCGATATGTGGGTGAGGCTTTGGCAGCGCAGGAAGAAACGCTGGGGGCACGAGATTTTTTAGCGCCTGTGGTGGAGGTGAGTGAGCTAATTGTGCAGCAGGAAGATGAGTATGAGTTTGCGCATTTGAGCTTTCAGGAATACTTGGCAGCGGCGTATGTGGCGGCTAAGCCGGAGCGAGAAGCATTGCTGTATGAGCACTTGAAAGAAGACTGGTGGAAGCCAACGATTTTGCTGTACGCAGGGTTAGTGAACCCGACGAAGCTGATAATAGAGGCGATGAGACAAGAGTTGACTGACACGGCTTATGCTTGTTTGCAGGAGACTCGTAAGCGAATTGATGAAGAATTAAAAGCAAAGCTACAGTCAGTAAGAAATAGCGTAACTTCTACACTAGACGGCATAAATCCAGATTATGCGATTGAGTTAGTCGATGAGCCTCTCTTCTATGATGATGTTGCTGATATAGTTCTGGATGCTCGCTATGCAGATTTAGCAGCACTACTTGAAAAACGGGCAGTGGAAAGAGGCGGATGATGAAACGTATCGGCTGATGATTACGGAAGTGGGTAAGGATGAGGGGCAGAGGTTTGACCGAGAAGACTTGCTGAACTTTCCCTGTGAACCGCTGAAGGCAATTGATGGGCTATGGGTGAAGTATAGCAAAGGTAGGTTTGGGTTCAGTGTGCAAAAAGATCTGTATCTGAAATGCGGAGGAGATGGAGAGTATCATGAGAAAGCGTGGGAAAAGTTTTGCGAGACGAACGGTTGGAAGAATGAGTGGTGGGGTACGTATGACGTTACATATGACACATCGTCTCCGGAGGGACACTTACCCCAAGTACCCCTTTGGGGCGTGGAAGGCGTGGGTGTGGGGGGATTTTCTTCTCTCGCATCCAGACTTGTAAACTGTAACCTATAAGCGGTTCAGCCCTCCGTAAACATTTATTGTGACCGCTATTTTGACGAAGCCAAGGGGCTTTGCGAGATCCGATACCTGGCACCGTTTGTTATGTCGTATCGGTGAACTGGGCGCTGGCAATATCAGGATTGAGGCAGTTAGCCAGCACAAATTTTTTCGCGACCTCGTGTGCTTCTGTGTCCGAAGGGTGTTAATCCTTTAGAAGGGTGGATGCTAGTCGTACATGTTTGGCGTAGTGACTAGTCGATCGCTCACGTTACTGACCCACCCCACCCTATGGGCACCCCTCCAGAGAGGATTTTTCCCCGGCGATGCGACGTTAAAGGTCGAAATAGATCGTCCTTAGCACTATTTTCTGAAGTAGATTCCCTCTAGAGGGGTGGCGCGTAGCGACGGGGTGGGTTCGTTGTGTGACGTAGGCAGTCAACCCACCCTATCGGACACCTTTGTTCTACGCTACAAGTCTACTTTTTTCTTTAGTATATCTGTGGTTTACATTGTCTCTATGTATGCCAAGATTTCCTGTTAAAAATGGTTGACGGTTTTAAAAGAACACTGATAGGCTTATTCTTATCGCTGTTGCTGGCTGAAAGGCTACGACAGCTAACCGCCCGAAAATTTAGCCAACGCCGACGCTGACTGCTCGAACAGTCAACGCCAGCTCGCCCCTTAACTGACGAACACCAGTCAAGCGGTTGTGGACCATGATGCCACAGCCACCCTGACTTGTCATAAGTTGGGGTGGCTAAATTTTCGCGCTTTCTTCAAACCCCCTAAGACACTCAGTGGAGAAACCGTGAAAATGATTCAAAGAACAACAGACTGTGCTGCGAGAGGTCTGCCTTCGACTACGCTCAGGCAGCGGGTTACAGGCATAGGTTGCAGAAGTCTGCCTATGGCTGCGCTCAGGCAGCGGGTTACAGGCATAGGTTGCATAGGAAGTCAGCCTTCGGCTGCGCTCAGCTTGCAGGCTGGGATATATGCATTTGGGCAGCAGACGGATCTAGACATTGACTCAGGCTTGTTGGAGCCGCTTTCCGGACATAGCCACAGAACGCCCGAGGCCGAATGCTGCTGCCAAAGACAGGAACTGCGCCATATATTGCTTGGCAGTCCGGGTGCGATTCGGCAGGCGATTCATCAGCTACATGTCTTGAACTATGCAGAGTCGGTGCTGTGGAGTCCGCTTGTGGCGGTGAATAGTCACCTAGTGATTACGCCGGAGCAGGGGGAAGCGATGAGCTTGTTGCGGCGTTAGTACTATAGCAAATAGTGGAATCTATCCAAGCGAGAACTTACCTAGTAGAACGATATAACGGGTTGCGTAGGTCCGTTGGAAAGCTTCGGACGTGGGTTTGAGGGCAAAGACATTGCTCAAATCTGACTGATGCGTTTCAAAATCTGCAAAGCGCTGTAGAGTTCTTGCTTGGACGCGAATGGTGCAAATACTCGTGAGACTGCATACTGTCGCAGAGGCTGCTGCGTCAACTTGATAAAGAAGATGTCATCGCCGTTGGTAACCATGCCAAAACTCGACTGCTGCGCTTGTGGAGTAGCCGTCAAATAGGCTAGCGTCTGAGGCAGCGCGGCCCAAGCAGACAGTGCAGTCTTCTTTGATTCTAAAACCACTACCCAAAGCCTATTTTTGATCACCAAGACATCTATACGGCCTTGTAAGATCTCTTCACCGTCGTCTAATCGCAGCTGAACGGATTCTTCGGCTTTAATAAGAAAAGGCGGATCGTAAAAACCAGCCGCTGCCAGTAGTGGAGAAGCTAGCAACAAAGTCACAGTTCCTTCCAGTAGCTGGCCTTCAGAGCGCTGATACACATAGCGCTGACGCAGTTGATCTAGATTGTTTCTCTCTGTCGCTGACAATGTAGACGACCCTGTCTGCCACTCGGGGAAGAAAGTCTCGTCTTCTGTCCGAGACATCTGAAACCGTCGTTCTGCTTCTGCCACAGTTTTGATCGCTTCAGTGATAGCAGTACTCATGAGCCAGCCGGGTTGAGTTCATATCTGTGCTGTCAAGCACAAAGTCGTAAACCACAGTAGCAGCGTCAGCTCCAGGTTTCAAGGGTCTCTGTCCAGGAGGAGAGTCGGTTAGAGACTTGCGATCGCCTAGATTCAAAAGTCGCCGCCACCCAAATAAATGCCAGTCCTAACACAATACCGATTGCCCACAGAAGCAGTGAGTTCGCGTTGATAAACAGCCACAGCACGCGCAAAATCTGCAGGACAAAGGTAGCTGTTCCAACATACAGAAAAGCTCTTATTTTTAGGATAAGTCCCGCAAAAACAAACAGAGTTCCTATCGCTACCGCAATCAAGGCAAAGAACAACATCGGCTCTGAAATTTCTGTTTGATAGAGGGCGCTGATGCCGACTAACCCGCTGGCTAGCACCCTAATCCAATGTTTCTGCTGACGTTTGGAGCTAGTGCGAAAATAAGGCTCTACCTCGGTCACGTACAAGATCGAAAGCGAGACAATCAGACTAAAGGCGATCGCACTTAGCCACCCTCTGCTCTCCAAATAATCCAACAAAGCAAAATCAAACAGCACCACACTTATATAGCTGAGCCTGATGCGATCGCTCCGATTCGCTATCCAAGCGTAAAAGGCCGCGACAATCAGCGCCCCCTGAGTTTGAATCTCTAGCAGGGTAATGCTGAGCGTCAACAGCGGCAGCCAAATGCCCAGCGATCGCATCTCATTCCCCCAACCGGCTCTTTCCCACGGCAGGCTATAAAGCACAAAGCCAAGAACACAGGCGATCGCACCTCCCCAAACCAACAGCCCAGTCTGATCAGGAAACCAAACAAACCGGTCATAAGCAACACAAAGCAATCCGCCCAAAAGTCCCATCCGCGCCCAGATAGAATGATCGGCAACAAAGGTCTGCGGCGTCCACAGGCGATTGCCAACTACCAGGGCATAAGCAGCGCCCAACAATGTCGTGATTGTCCAGAGCGCAATGCCTTTGGGCTGGCTGAGTCCAGAGGCAGGCGCGATCGCACATAGCGCCATGCCCAAAACCCAGTGCCCATGATTAGCTAATGCAATCGAACGCAGCGGCAGCCTCGAATACCTAGCCAACCAGTGACTAGCGACTCGATACAGCACCGTCAGCAGCAAAGCCAGCATTGCCAACAACGTTAGACCATCGCCCGTTTGTCCACCGCTAGCCTGTAACAGTCGGTAGGCCAACAGTTCATAGGCACCTATCGAAAGTGCGAGCAGTCCCAGATATTTCAATGTGTTCAAGCGCAGGCTTGAAGGACTAAGCGGCAGGTTTGCAGATGGATCTGAAGCCGTCTGTCTGCGACCTACGCCGATAAAAATCAGACCCGTTGCGATAGTGAACCAGCCCGATTCTGCCAAAAACCTATCATGGCCGAGCAACAGACCTAGCGCGGCGTAGAGAATCGGAATCACATGCCAGCTAGAGCGATAAGGCGGATGTTTGACAGTCCACAGATCGCCAGTAATTTGGGTGGCAAATCCTACTGCCAGTGTCGTGATTCCTAGCCATGTGAGTTTATCCATGACCGGGTTTTCTGGCGATATTTGCAGCGTTAGGGCTAGTGCGATCGCAACTTCAACCGCCCAGGCCAAGCTGTAATACTGCCAGTCGGCTGCACGATGCCGCAGCCTTTCAGCGAGTGCGGCAATTAGCAAGATCGTCGCAGCCATCAGATATTTTGCGTAGCCAACACCAACAAAGTTGAACCCGTCATTAGCCGTGACGCCTAGCCAGGCGATGATTGATCCCCACCCCAGCAGCACCAGCATTAGCGCCATCGCCCAGTTGCGCGTAGCTTGGGCGTATAGTCGAGCTAGTTCTGAACGGCCAGCTAGTCCCCGCTGTAATAGCCACAGCGACCAGATCAAAATTGCGTGAAAGACGACCAGTCTGCCAAAGTTCATGTCCATTCGCTCTAGCAAACCGCGCCACACAACGCTAGTCGTTAGCAGCAGCCCAAACCCCACCGTGAACTGGGCGGCCCACTGACTTCGCCAAATCCGACTGTTGATACCTGTACAGACCGTGGCGACAGCAGCGCTAGAGATGATCGCGGTCCAGTCTGTCAGCCAGGGTGTTTGCATTAGAAAGGCGATCGTAGCAAGCTGGGCGGTGATTTGAGGCTGTAGCGTTTGGCGGTGGTTGGCTACAAAGGTCAGCGTCAGCGGGACTAGCAGCCACAGCCAGGGTGGCGTTTCGGCCCAGCTATCTAGCATCAAGCCATAGCTCATGGTTGCGAGAATCAGCCCCGCCCCCCAGGTGTTGAGCTGTAGCCGCTGGCTGCGTAGGAAGGGATGAGAGAGAAGTTCTGCGATCGCACCTCCCAAAGCAATGCAGCCCCAAGTCAACATCGTTAGATCGGGCGCAACGTAATAGATCCAGGCTCCCGCCGCTGCCAAACCAGCCACATGCGTCAAGGTCAACAGGCTATCTGGTAAAGCGCGCCGATTCGTCAAAATCCACGCCAAGGTAACTGTAGAAAGCGTCAGATTCACCGCTGCGGTAAAGCTGTTGCCCAGACTCAGCAGCGCTAAAAATAGACCAGCGCCCAAGGCAATTTGTTCTGTTAGTCGAGCAAGCGACTGATGCTCTTGGCGACGGAGATACGCAGCTAATGCTAAAACGCCTAGCAAAAACGGAAAGAAGCCAAGGCTCGCCCAGTCCACGGTTTCAACCGCGCCGACATTAAACCAAGTCGATAGGAACGTGAGCAGGCGATCGCGCAACGTCGTTGGCAGCACCGTCCAGACCAGCGCATAGGTCTGCAAAGCAATTCCTAAAACCGTTAGCAAATAGCCCTTGGTCCAAAACTGCTGGAGCTTTTCCCACATCAACCAGAGCGCTAAGAGACTGATTGCGATCGCCTGCAAAGGCGGCACCTGCCCAGCCGTCACTATCCAGCCCAGCAGCAGTAGTCCAAACCCAAAGCGCTCCCATACGATCCGGCTCGCCTTCTGCCTAGTCAGCCACACCAGCAGCCAGCCACAAATCCCCGCTGCCAAACCCAACCGATGCGGCGGCACCTGCGCAATGAACAAACTACGCACCAGTAAAATCAGACCAGAGAGCATCACCGTCAGCGCATCGAACGGCAGTCCTGCCGCTGCGATCGAATTAGCTTCTGCCAGATTGGTTTCAGCGGAAGCCTCTACGGTTTCTGATTCTAGATTGGCGGCTAGCTGAGCAGGATGCCGATCCTGATAGACCAGATTAGCCGCTGTTGAGATTGCACCGACGTAGGTAGCAAACACCGGCCACAGTGCAAGGCTCCAGCCCCAATGTAGCCAGCTCAAGCCGACCAGATTGATTCGGTTGCTACGCTTAGGCATCAGCTCATTGGAAAGGCTGAGCGGCAAAAGGGTAAGTGCGATCGCCGCCACGCCACAAACCGCTAGTCCCACCCCACCGCTAAGCGCCCCAAAGCGATCCATCATCCAAAAATTCACCGGAATCAGCAGCATGGTTGCCAGTGCCAGCATTCGCCCCGTACTGCGCAAATTTTCCTGCCGCTGCGCCCACACGCTTGCCCCCCAAAACGCCAGCGTATAGACAAACAAAACGCCGTACTGCCCTACCGCTGAAAACGATTCCCACTGACTGGCCGCCAGCACACCTGACGAAACAACAACGAGAAAGACACCTAAAAACAGCAGCCAGATGACGCTGATTTCTTCGACTAGCGCTGCCATTGCTTGTGCAATTCGGTTGGGCCGCACTGTTGGCACTACAGCCGTTTCTGAACTCGCGATCGCCTGCTCTGACTCGCTCAAACTGTCAGCCGCTTCAGTACTCAACGGACTTTCTGCAATCGGCAGCGGCTCACTCATCGTCAGCGCAATTTCTCGCACCTGACCATCCGAGAGCAACCCTAGCTTCACCCAATAATCCAGACCTTCTAGCAGCCGACTGCTGACTTGCCCAGAGGTTGAATCAATTTGAATATTGAGCCGCATGGTCACACCTTCATAGCATTAGCTGTAGCGCTAGCTGCACTGCCAGCAGCATAGGAGCATTTTGCCGCAATCCTAAAGAGTTAAAGACAGATTCTCAAAGCGGCTACCACATTGTTGATAACTTCGCTCCACACATTCTCATGAAAAAGACCTTCTGACAGTGCCAGAAGGTCTTTCAATCAATCTATTTAACGTTTAGCGTCTGCGCAGAGACTAACGACGGCTCTGGTAGTAGATCTCCTGTCCTTCATTTGGCACATAGATGCACTCGCGGGCAGAACGCCAGAAGCTGGTCCAGACAGAATCTTTTGACTCTCGGAAATGCTCACCCATAATAGGCTTGATGGCTTCTGTTGCATCCTTGAGATAGTAGTGAGGCATACTCAAAAAGATATGATGCGCAACGTGAGTACCAATGTTGTGATGGATATTGTTGATAAATCCGTAGTCGCGATCGATGGTGGAAACTGCACCTTTGAGGAAATTCCAGCTATCGTTGCGGTACCAGGGAATATCAGGCTCTGTATGATGCAAGAAGGTGACCAAATCCAACCATACAACAAACACCAGATAAGGCATTACGTAGTAATTGATTAAGAACAAAGGTCCGAATGCAAAACCTACCCAAGTCAAGAAACCAACAAACAAGATGATGCAAGTGGTACTAGTGATCACATCCCACTTTTCAGAAGGACGGAAAAGTGGACTGCTAGGCAAGAAGTGAGATCCGTGACGACCTGGAGAACGGAAGAACAAGTAGAACGGATAGGCAAATAGAAAGAGCGTGAATCGCAGAAAGCGAGCGCCGCCTTCCATCTCATCGTAGGTTGCTTTTGAAATGGGGTACCAGCTCTCGTCGGTGTCGATGTTGCCTGTATTAGCGTGGTGCGTCCGGTGGCTGATTCTCCAGCCGTGATAGGGCACCAAAATCGGCGTATGGCTGAGGTGACCGATTAAATTATTGAGCCACTTGTGCTTGGAAAACGATCCGTGACCGCAGTCGTGACCCACTACAAACAAGGCCCAAAACATGGTACCCTGCGCGAGCCAAAACAGTGGGAAGAATAGCCAGGAGTTGATTGTGTGTGCGATCGCATACAGCCCGGCAATAATACCAATATCTAAGAAGAAGTACGAGAGGGAGCGCGGCGCTGACGGTTCAAAGCAATGGTCTGGAATGGCCTCTTTGAGATCTTTGAGCGTAAACGGCAGATCTTCTTGAGGATCTCTATGCGGAATCGATTCAGTTGGGCGAGTACTTAGCTGCACGTATTACCTGATTAATTAACATGGGCCAAAGCAAGTATTGACTCCCTTGTGAACTTTGCACACGAACGCAAATCAATCAATGGCAGAGCATGACAAATCTGTGCTTGCAAGTTCTAAAGAGCAAAACCACTTTACAAAGCTTCACAATACTACAGCTTGAACTTAGAAAAGCATCAAATATCTCAGAAAACCGTCAGTAAGACAGCTACTCCATACTTTTTTCTTACCTCAAACGCAAGCCTAGACAGCGTTAGTAAATTGTTAGATAGCTTATCTAGACGACATGCAGAGGCCGAATGAATCCCCTTGGTCGCTGAATGCGTACTTATGCGGAGAGTGCATAGCGACTGAACGGGTACGGATCACAGACGAGTCTGTCTACGGTCGCAGTTTTCATAACATAAAGATTGGAAGTAAGTTTAGATATGGTTTCTTTGGTTGCGCTGACTGGCAACAATACTTTGGTGTCTTTTGAGTCCGACATGCAAGACATGACAACATCTGTGGCCGTCACGGGCTTAGATGGGGTGCTCATAGGGATTGATACTCGCCCAGCGAATGGATTAATTTACGGAATTACGAATAGCGAGAATATCTACACAATCGATCCTGACACTGGCGTCGCGACGTTTGTCAGCACGTTGAATATGCCGTTTGATGCCGGTAAGGTTTCTGGATTTGACTTTAATCCCGTAGCTGATCGCTTGCGCTTAGTTGGCGATAACGAACAGGATTTTCGAGTCAACGTTGATACAGGAGAGGTCATGGAAGATGGTGATTTAACCTATGCGATGGGCGATCCTAACGAGGGAGACGATCCTAGAGTGACGGCGGCGGCTTATACCAATGCGATCGCCAGCCCCGAATCAACTCAGCTATACAACATTGATACCAGCATCGATGTCCTGGTGCTGCAAGACCCACCAAATGACGGTACGCTGCAGACCGTCGGCGAACTGGGCGTCAGTTTTGGCGTAGCGGGCGGCTTTGATATCGCTTCATCTGGGCCTGATGAGAATACTGGATTTGCCGTTTCTAACAGTATGCTCTACTCAATTGACTTGGCGACGGGTGCAGCTACCGAACTGGGCGCTGTGGGCTTTACGCCTACAAGCGGTGGCGACAATGATTTCCGGGGTTTAACGGTCCGAGCATCCGCAGACATGACTCCTGACCCAGATCCTACTCCCGACCCAGATCCTGACCAAAATCCCGATCCAAATCCCGATCCAAATCCTGCTATAGGCGTCAACGGCTCTCAGTTTCTGGCGCTTACCGAAGACGATCAGCTGATTTCTTTTGACCCCAATTCTCCTGACCAGACGACAACGATAGAGATCGTTGGGATGGATGGGCCGTTGCTAGGTATCGATACCCGTCCGGCAAACGGATTGGTCTATGGCATCACAACTGCCAATACCATCTATACAATCAACCCGAATACGGGCATTGCGACCAAAGTCAGCACGCTAGATACGTCGTTTGACGGAACGACGGTTTCTGGGTTTCGACTTTAATCCCGTGGCCGATCGCCTGCGCCTGGTAGGGGACAACGATCAGGATTTTCGGATTAACGTCGATACCGGTGCAGTGACGGTAGATGGAACGCTGGCCTATGCGGCTGACGATGCTAATGAAGGTACTAATCCACGGGTGACGGCAGCGGCTTATACGAATGCGATCGCCATGCCTACCACCACTATGCTTTACGACATCGACACCGATCTCGATATCTTAGTGCTACAGAACCCACCCAACGACGGTACGTTGATGACCGTGGGCGAATTAGGCGTTGACATTGGCGACCTGGCTGGCTTTGACATTATCTCACCTGAGGAAGGCGACAACACTGCCTTTGCCGTATCTGGTTCCAAGCTTTATGGCATTGATCTTGCCACTGGCGCGGCTACAGATCTTGGTGATATCGGGTCTGATAGCGATGACGGCAGTGATGACGACGGTGAGTCCATTCAGCTCAAGGGTCTAGCTACGGTCAATCAGTCAACCATTGTTGATCCTATCGCTAGCAACTCCCGATTCTTAGCGCTTACTGACGACAACAAGCTAGCTTCTTTCAATCCTGGCAATCCCAAGGCAGTACGCTCGATTGACATCACTGGATTGGATGATGCAGAAGTCTTCATTGGTATCGACACCCGCCCTTCTAACGGTATGGTTTACGGCATCACAGATGCTGACAAGATCTACACAATCGACCCCAACTCTGGCGCTGCGACTTTAATTAGCACGCTAGATATGTCGTTTGATGCGACTACCGTCTCTGGCTTTGACTTTAACCCGGTGGCCGATCGCCTGCGCCTAGTCGGGGACAATGACCAAGATTTTCGGATCAATGTGGATACAGGTGCAGTGACGGTAGACGGAACGCTGGCCTATGCAACGGCAACTGAAACTACACCTGACGATATAAACGTAGGCGCTGATCCGCGAGTGACGGCGGCGGCTTATACGAATGCGATCGCCATGCCTACTACCACCGCGCTCTACGACATCGATACCGACCTCGACATTCTGGTGCTACAGAACCCACCGAATGACGGCACGTTGATGACCGTGGGCGACTTGGGCGTCGACTTTGATGACTTGGCTGGCTTCGATATCATCTCCTCCGAAGAGGGATCGAGCACTGCGTTTGCGGTGTCCGACTCCACCTTGTACAGCATTGACTTGTTGACCGGTGCGGCTTCTAGTCTAGGTACAATCGGCTCCGAAGCCAGCACTTATCTGGGACTAGCGACTATTTCCAACGACGTGATCGACCCGACCACTGTTTTTGTGAATGCTGATGATGATGGATTTGTGAGTGCGATCGCCTACGACACTACAGCGGCTACTCAAGTCAACGCTAATATCGGCAATAATCCTGCCGCCGAGTCTGACGCAGCGTTTGACAACTTTGTCGGTTTCTATGAAGTCACTGATACTAATGGCGGCATTGATACCAACGGTGATGGCACAGTTGATCTGCGTCCTGGTGATGACGGCTACGCAGCAGCGGCTATTAATGGTCGCGTAGACACCCTGTCTATCCGTGCCGGGGGCAGTTCGAGTGACGATACTGCTGGCGGCGACTTCAATCCCGTCGTTCTAGCCGGGGGCAAATTTTACGCACCCTTCGCCATCTCCAACCTAGACGGTTCGACTCCTGAAGACTTCTTGACCAACAATCCAACCAACGACGCCGCCGTCCGGTTTGACGATCAAGTTGCCTACTTCAGCTTCGTCGCGGCTAATCCAGACGCCGCAATTCACTTCCAGTCTCTAGGTAGCAACACCTTTGGATTTGAGGATCTGCCAGACAACTTGGGCGTTTCCGATCAAGATTTCAACGATGTCGTCTTCCAAGTAGACTTCACGATGGTCTAGAGGCTACTCAACTCAGCGCTTTTGCGTGAAACACCACGCTGGCTAAAACAAACCTGAGTGACTAAATCTAATGAGCCAGGTATGGATATGTCCGTACCTGGCTTTTTTGGGTTGAAAGTATGGAAAAGCTATTCCGTAGCACGAGCCAATCCTACCGGAGCATAAAAAGATCATGTCGGGAATTCTTTTATCAGTCGGTTATTCTACTTCGACAAACTTCTAAATTGTACAGAACAGCTCTTTCATGGATATAAAGCTACCTCCACCAAGAATACGTCCGTTATTTCGACTGCGCTCGTTGGGCTCTCGCCTATTGTGTTGGGTATTAGGTACGGTCTTAGTGGGTCTTGTCGGTATCTCTTGTGTGTACTATGAAGTGCTTGTAGAAGCTGCACAATCCGAGATTCAAAGTCAGCTGCATACTCAGACTACCCTGATTCAGGAAGAGCTTTCGCAAACGGAGGCTTATACACTTGCGCTCTCAGATGCTGTCAAAGCCATGAAGCAAAGCAAGATAGCCGAGCTAGAAGTCTATCGAAGTCTAGTTTTTCGTTTTTTCCAGCATCGTCCAGTCTGGGAAATGTCGGTTTACTTTGGTCAGGCTCCCTTTCAAGTCCTGTCAGATCGCCAGGGATTCCTACCCTACTTTTATCCTGACCAAGAGGAACCTGCGACGATAGGAAAATTACTTTCGGCACCTCATCAAGACATTCGCTATTCCGATCTGTCTGAAGACGACAATTATCTAGAGCAAGCTTACTACAAAGTTCCTACTGAAGCGAGAGTAGGCGTTTGGATGGAACCGTTTGACTGGCACGGTACAACAATGACCAGCTTTATCACGCCATTCTATGACGAACAGGAAGCGCTTTTGGGAATATCAGGCACAGATGTCGATGTGACTATCGTCAGTGAACGGTTAAATCAACCTGTTATTGATCAGCATGGCTACTTTGTGCTGGTCACAAGTGACGGAAATCTATTGGGCTATCCTCCTGATACAACCCTGGCAGAAGATAGAAGAAACGCTGCAGATGTTCCTGGTCTTCAGGCAATCTGGCCTCGAATTCAGGAGAAAGACTCTGGCCTGGTTCAGATAGATCGCACCTACTGGGCGTACCAGCGTCTCAACTCGACGGGGTGGATCATGATGGCTGCGGTGCCAAAGCGGGAAGTTGTGGGTCGGATTTTGTTAATTACACTAGGTGGGGTTTTGGGGGTAGGTGGACTATTGACAATAGTCGTGGTGGGATTTGTGCGCCGCCTCAATAGCCGACTACAGCCTCTCTTGCTGGAATGTCAGCAGCTAATGGAGGCCGACGCTCAACGAATGCTGCGACTGAATTCAACAGAAAGGACAACTGGGCCTATGGCACCATTCAGTCCTGTTGACATAGCGGGCGATGAACTAGATGTTTTGTCGCAATCGTTCTCGCAAATGTCCCAGCAGCTTCAACAGTCTTTTGTTGCTTTGGAAGATTCCAACGAACAGGTTAATACAGCTCTGACTCAAGTCAAAGCCTCTCAGGTTCAGCTAATTCAAAGTGAAAAGATGTCGGCTTTGGGAGAACTCGTGGCGGGAATTGCCCATGAGATCAACAATCCCGTTAACTTCATTCATGGTAACCTTGGCCACATTGATACCTACACTCAGGACTTGCTAAAAGTCGTCAACGCCTACAAAGAGTACTACGTTCAGCCCCCTCAAGAGATTGAAGAGCTTCTAGAAGATGTCGAATTTGACTTCTTGAACGAAGATCTAGCAAAGCTTTTGCAATCGATGAAAGTGGGAACCCGGCGTATTCGTCAGATTGTCTTGTCTTTGCGCAACTTCTCTCGTTTGGATGAGGCAGACTTCAAGGCAGTCGATCTGCACGAAGGTCTAGACAGTTCGCTGTTGATTTTGCAGCATCGCCTGAAAGCCAGCTCAGAGCGTGCGGCAGTTGAAGTGATCAAAGACTATGGCCAACTGCCCTTAGTAGAATGCTACGCCGGACAGCTGAATCAGGTGTTTATGAATCTGATGTCAAACGCGGTCGATGCCCTAGATGATAAGCGTCTACCTCAGTCGGGTGCGAATGGATGCACGCTTTGGGTCTCGACTCAGGCGATAGCTGATGGCTTGGTACAAATTGTTGTCGCAGACAATGGGCATGGAATACCAAAGACTGTACGCTCTCGCATTTTCGATCCGTTTTTCACGACAAAACCGGTCGGTAAAGGGACTGGCTTGGGTCTATCGATTAGCTACCAGATTATCGCAGAAAGACATCAGGGAACAATCTCTTGTGATTCCAAAACAGGAGAAGGGACTAAGTTTGTTGTTCAGCTCCCTATTCAGCAGTCTAAGCTGGTAGCTACTTCGAGATAGGACTCATACCGCCTATATGCAGACAAGTGCTGACTAGATAAGTTCTATTGTGCTACTCCTTGACTCAATGCCCACTGGGTGAGCTGAGGAAAAAGGCGGTTTAGGTTAGTGGCGATCGCACTCATCCCCACCACTATTTCAGTCTGCTCCTTCTGCACCGTTTTCCAGATCGCCTCAGCAATATCCTCCGGTTGACTTGCCAGACCAGACTGTAACGCCTGATTCATCTGCTGTTGGCGACCGTCTACCTCCTCATCGGTTTCACCTCGAAACATCGCCCGCTCTAGAAAGTCACTGTCAATCACGCCCGGATGCACAATCCCAACATGAATCCCTTTTGATGTCAGCTCCAGGCGCAGCGTTTCGGTCATGCCAGTCAGCGCATATTTGCTGGCGCAGTATGCCGTCATATTGGGCATCGGCATTTTGCCACCGATCGAGCCGACGTTCACGATCGAGCCTTTTCCTGCCGCAAGCATCGACGGTAGAGCGGCCTGAATCGTGTGGACATATCCCCAAAAATTAGTATCAAAGATGCGATGCCAGTCTTCTAGGCTGGTGTTGGCCATCGGACCAGTTAGACAGATGCCTGCGTTATTAATCAGCGCGTCGATCTTGCCAAAGGTGGCGAGGGATTTTTCGACTAGGGCGGTGACCTGGTCGGGACTGCTGACATCGGTGGAAAGTGCGATCGCCTGCCGACCCATTGCTATAACTTCGTCCGCGACCGCCTGCAGTCTCTCTTCTTTCCTGGCTGCGAGCGTCACATCCCAACCTTCAGAGGCAAACTTCAGGGCTGTCGCTCTCCCAGTCCCCTGAGAAGCGCCTGTGATCAAAACATGCTGAGCCATTGTCTATATAAAAGAATAAGTACAATAGATAGCCTACTCTACCGACTTACTCCAAAGCGTAAGTCCGCTTGTAGATCTTTCGGCAGGAACCTTACCCAAAAGAGAGATTCCTAGACCCAGCACTACTGCAACCGGAGCAATCACCGCCGACTGCCAAATTCCTGGGAAATCAAATAGACCCGATGTCGTCCCGATCGCCAGCAAAATCACCGCCGCGATCGTTCCATAGAAAGCGCCGTTGGCATTCACCCGAGGAATCAAAACGCCCATTAGAAACAGACCGAGCAAAGGCCCCAAAAACATGGCGGTGTATTTGATCAAGAAAGGCAGCAGCGCTTCGCCGGTAGAGGCCACGTAAAAGGCTGACACCATGCCCAAAACACCCCAGACGCCGATTAGTATCTGGGCGACCTGAAGCGATCGCGCCTCGCTCACGTCTTCTCTCGCATAGCGCTGATAAAAATCTACCGTCATACAGGTCGCCAAAGAGTGCAGCGCCGAATCAATCGACGACATTGCCGCTGCCAAAATCGCCGCCACTAGCAAACCAGACGTTCCCGGCAAACCGTCATTCACGATAAAGTAGGGCAAAATTCCATCCGCTGGAATGTCCGCTGGCAATCCCGGATTCACCGCATAAAAGCTAAACAAAAGCGCCCCTAGAATCAACGTTGCCGCCACGCCGATAAAGCCGGAAAACCACCCCAACAAAATCGCCTTGCGCCCATCCGCGATATTCGCACAAGACACATAGCGCTGCACCGACTGCTGATTCGTCCCCGCTACCGCGAACGCTAGCGTCCCATAGGCAAACAAAGCCGTCGGCAAAGATCGAATCGATTCCGGGTCCCAGGTCGTATCGATCATCCTTAGCTTCCCTGCCTCTCCCGCCGCCCTCCACAGCTCACCTAGACCACCCGGCACGCCCTGCGCCGCCACCCAAATGCCAGCGCCCAGCCCGACAAAAATCATCGCGAACTGCAGCACATCCGTCCACACCACCGCCGCAATTCCCCCCGTCACTGTATAGATAGTCGAAACAACGCCCACAGCCAAAATTGCCAGCGGTAGCGATATTCCCATCACCGTCGAGACCGCCAGCGCTGCTGCATAGAGCAATCCGCCCAACCTGGCAATCACAAATAGCAAGAAGCAGAGAGAGCCAAGCGATCGCGTCTTCCCGTCAAACCGCCGCTCTAGATATTCGTATGCCGTCGTCAGATTCAGCCCCACAAAGAAAGGCAAGAACAAAAAGATCACCAGCAGATAGCCCAGCAGGTCACCAAACTGAAGCTGAAGGTATAAAAGCCCATTGTTAAACCCTTCTCCCGGTCCTCCCAGCAGAGAAGCCGCCGAAAACGAGGTCGCAATAATCGAAAATCCGATCGCCCACCAGGGCAGCTGCCGAGAGCCCCGAAAGTACTCATCCGTACTGCCCTGCTGTCGACTGGCCGCGACACTGATAGCCAGCAAAACCAGTCCATATATCGCAACAATTGCCCAATCAATGGCCCGCATAGTCTGCTCATCCCTTACTAAACCAGCCGTTCAACGCTCAGGCTAGTATGCTGCCGACATCATGCCATACGAGGGACATCGGCATCTCTAGATCTAGACAACCGATGGTCCTATCTCAGATTCATGGGGATGAGGGTTGGCAAGCGTTTCCTTCGTATTTCGGTATAAGACGATTTAGCTAGCATTGCTGATTCGCATCCACATTGGTAACTGAGAGGCTTCGCCCGTCTGAATGCGGTCGACTGCTGCTGTCATTTCTACGCGCACATCGAATTCGCTTTCGGATTCGATGGCCTGCTTGAGGGGTTCTACCGCAGTGGCATCGCCCATCTCATTCAAATATCTCGCTGCCCGCCAGCGGACTAGAGCCGACGCATCGGCAAGTGCAGCGATCATCGCTTTGCCCGCTCGAGGATTGCCCAAATCACTCAGCGCATCTCCAGCTGTGCGTCGAACTATAGGAGATGCGTCAGTAAGTAGCATTTGGCAAAGCGGCTGAACTGCATCGTCCCGTTCACTAGCACCCAGTAGCGCTGTGGCCCACCGACGGATTGCGACGCGGCTATCTTTTAGGGCGGTGACAATTGCTGAGAAAGTTTTTTCACCAATTTCGATCCGCTGAATTGCTTTTAATCTTTGTTTCCAGTCCGGGTGCTGAAGTTTGTTTAGGAGTTCTGTTGCGGATTGGTTAGAAGCGATCGCTTTTTGTTCCAGGTTAATCTCGCGATTCTTTGAGGCCACGGGCCTTATGGCAGCTAGTTCTAGGGCGACAAGTTCCGTGTCATCGATCAGCGTGTCTAGTTCTTCAGCAATTTGATGGGCGATCGCATCCACGTCTCCAAACTGTGGTTGATACGGTGCCCAAATTCGCTCGGCGACGTAGTTAGCATCTGTTGCTGCGATCGCCCTTTGCAGCGCTTGATTAAACCGATCGGGCAGGGCAACACGAGCTTGCTGCGCATCGTTCGTCGCTCGCACCTGAACAGGAATACCGCGAAACTTTTGAATTGCCACCTCTACTTGAGCAAACTTCTGCGTAGAAGCTGACGTACTCTCAGTAGCCTTTGACTGCAAGCCGTCGTTTACGCTAGAGTCTGCGCCTTCTGCGACACCTAGCAGAGTGCTTGCTGCTGTCAGAATTGGCTGCCAGTCGGCGCTGCCCCTACGGGTGAGCGTAACAAAATCTCCCATCACAAAGACAGATTGAACGCCCTCTATATCGAGCAGGTTTTGAAAAACCTTGGGCGTGCCTGTAGTGGGTTTTCCGTCATTCGTTGTCAATGAAAGCGTCAGTGGCTGAGCGCTTGCTTGGCTATCCAGATTTAGCTTCATACAGTTTGGACTAGGCGTGGTCTCTATCGAACGAAGTTTCATCTAGCATCCTAGCTTTGAGCGTATTCCCCTATCTCATACTATCTCGCAGGCTGAATGTCCTACGAGTATTAGCGCCGTGTAGCGCTCAAAGCTGACCACCCATTAGCGATAGAATCTGAGGCGTAATTCCCGTTAAATCTTCTACCTGGGAAAATGCTGTCGCACAAGGTCCAATCGTCAGTAGCGGTACTGGGTTTAATGTGTGGCGCTTGGTTGAAAAGTCTTCAACGTTGCCGTGGTCGCTGGTGATGATGAGGGTGACATGGGGCGGTAGATGCGCGATCGCACTTTCCAAAAAAGCATCAATCCGCTGAAGATAGGCGATCGCCGTCTCCCAGTTCTGCCCGTGCCCTGCATAGTCTGTTAGATAGCATTCAAATAAGGTCACACCATACTGTCCGCTCAAGGCGGCTAGACGTTCTCCGGCAGTGGCGGGTGAAATTGTTTTTCTAGTGCGTCCAGGTGCTAGCGATCGCGCGTTTCGAGCCGATGGCACCGCGCCAATGATGTCCCAGAAAATGGCTTCTCCCTTCTCGTACTCGGTCTGCATACGAAAAGGAAGGTCAGCCGTCAGATTCAACAGAGTGCAGACTGAATAGCGGCGCTTTCGATTGGCGATCGCATAAAAATATTCCGGTGAATACGCATTCGCTAGAGTCGCTGTTCTGCCCAGTGCGATCGCCCGCTTGAACAGTCCATAGTCATCAATGAGCTGCCGCAAAGAGCCATTTGCAAATCCCGACTGATGTCCTCCTCGAAACTTAGGCGCATTTTGGCCAGTATAGATTGCTGTTTGACCTGTTGCACTTTGCGGCAATCCTTTCACGCCTAATGTTGCATCAATTGGCCTAAACAGTAGATTAGACCGCTGAAGCGAGCCGCCTGCCAGCAGCTTTTGACCCAGATATTCTTCTAGGAAAGGCATCGCCGCTGGCGTAGATAGCGGATTGTTTTGATCTGCATTTCCCAAACCCAATCAATCTAGAAACACCAACAAAAAGCTGGTGTTCGATGAAGATAGAACAGATTGGGTGTCATCCATTTAGGCGATCGCACTGACTCTAGGCAGCACTAAGGGAAAGTTGTTCTCATCGGCCCAAGTTTGGAGATCTGCGAAGGCGCGATCGCGATACTGACCATACCGCTCTCTTTTGTTTCTTACCCGCTTTGGCAGCTCCGGAATGATGCCCATATTCGGCGGCATTGGCTGAAAGTGCTTTGGTTCAGCCGAGCTAATAAAGTCGATCATCGCGCCGAGCATGGTTGTGACAGGCAGTGTCAGCGGCGTTTTGCCTAGTGCAATTCGAGCGGCGTTAGTGCCTGCTAGCCATCCACCTGCGATCGCCGCCGTATACCCTTCTGTCCCCACCAGCTGCCCCGCCGCCAGCAAATTCGGGCGCGACTTAAACTGTAGCGACTTATTCAACAGCTCCGGCGAATTAATAAACGTGTTGCGATGCATCACCCCCATCCGCACAAACTCCGCATTCTCTAGCCCTGGAATCATCCGAAACACCCGCTTCTGCTCACCCCAACGCAAATTAGTTTGAAAGCCCACCATATTCCACAGCTGACCCGCCTTATCCTCTTGGCGCAGCTGCACCACGCCATAGGGCTTATGCACCTTATTCTCCGGCGCATCAAACGCCCCATACTTCTTTGTATCAAACAGTCCTACCGGCTTCAAAGGCCCATAGCGCATCGTCTCCACACCGCGCCGTGCCATCTCCTCAATCGGCAAACAAGCCTCAAAAAACTTCGCCGTATCACGTTCAAAATCTTTTAGCTCCGCCTGCTGAGCCGCACACAGCTCATCATAGAAAGCTAAATACTGTTCCTTGTCCATCGGACAGTTCAGATACGCCGCCTCGCCACGGTCATACCGAGACGCCATAAAAGCAACATCTTTGTTGATCGACTCACCCACCACAATCGGACTTGCCGCATCAAAAAAGCTCATGTAAGCCTGCCCCGCAAACCGCTCCAAATCCTCACTCAGCGCTTCACTCGTCAGCGGCCCGGTTGTCAGCACCGTCACACTCTCGTCCGGAATCCGCAGCACCTCTTCTCGCCGCAGCTCCACCAACGGATGCTGAGCCAGCGCCTCTGTCAAATCCTGACCAAACACACCGCGATCCACTGCCAGGGCCCCGCCCGCAGGCACCGAATGCTCATCCGCCTTACCAATCACAATCGACCCTAGCCGCCGCAGCTCCTCATGCAATAGCCCCGAAGCGCGGTCAGTCCCCATCGCCCCAAAAGAATTGCTACACACCAGCTCCGCCAAATGCTCAGAATGGTGTGCAGGACTCTTCTTCACCGGACGCATTTCATGCAGCACCACCGGCACCCCAGCCCGCGCAATTTGCCAAGCCGCCTCCGTCCCCGCTAGGCCACCCCCAATCACATGAATCAGCTGCTGGTCACTCATCTTCACCACTCAAACACTCACTAAACTGACTTGTTGTCTAATTCTAGAGTGTTTACCGTCTTGCAAAAAACTGTCAAGCTTAAGATTGGCTATGGTTTGACCCTTTGACAGCTTTCATGACAGCAAGTTGTCACGCATCAAATGTCTATGAGTTTGTGCCCAGGATTGATGCGACCTCAACTATTAAACTGTGACGATCATTTGCATTCGCGAGGTAGTCAATATTTGCAGACCAGTTCAAAATGTTTGTCATCTCTTTTTTCTTTGCTGGCGTCAAATTGATGATGGAAACCATTCTTCTCAACGCGAGTAAGGCAGCATACTGGCCGAAAGGTGTTTCTAAAATACCAACAGCTCTTGACAGCAGTAAATCGGTGTACTCTTCCAACGGATGCCACTCAAGATATTTATAAGCAGATAGACGCTCACCTGACTTATGACTATTTAATTTTGCCCGCAAGGGGAAATTTCTGGTTTTAGGAGCTAGTGCCCACATAGTTGAAGAGATATCCATCATGAGCCTTGTACGTCTAGAACCCGAGGGGATCTCTTCTCTTACTCTATCGTAGTAACCAGCCAACTGATTTATTTTTTTGAGTGCTTTTGCTGGTTCAATGCTACCCGTAGCATCAATCAAGGCGATCACGTTTTGATACCGTGCCTCAATTTTCTGATAGGTCTCGAAGCAGGTTTGTCCGGTGTTTTTCACGCTAGCTGACAAAATCTTTTCTTCGTAATTTTTCGAGGCGGACTGTATGCCGGAACTCAACTTGATCCGAAGCAGATTTGTTTCGAGTTCCTCAATACCTTGCTCTCGTAGCCAACTCAAAGAACTTTGCATCTGAGGTAACTGTGCCAGCAACTAAGGAAGTAAAACAGGCAGCCAAAAAAAAGCGACCAAGAGCAGAGTGACAGGTGTCACTTGAAAATCAACGGCTAAGGTCCACGATCGACTACTAATCTCATCTGATCCAACCGAAATGTTTAATACGCTCAGGATTATGAGAATACCAATGGAAGTTAGATATCTCTTTTTGAAAGCAAAGGCTCTCGAACCTTTACCTAATCCCTTGTTTAAATTAGTCATTTGAGACGGCTTTTTACTCATTCAAGTTTAGATTGAGCAACTCGCTGCCCTGACGAATCGCTCTCCCATAAGCAAGAACATCTTCAAAAGCGGGTTCATCTTCAAAAGAACCTGTGATTTGCTGTAGCCAGTCTGCTGGCTGAGCAGTCGAAACTTGCTTCTGTAAGTGTGCGATCGCCGCTTCTACCGCTGTCAGTCTTTCTTCCAAAAGTATACTGGTCGTCATTTCGAAATTTCCCTTTGCTGTCTGAAATTGGCCTTGATCTTCTATGTACACCTACTCATAAACCGTCCCTATGGATTACGGTCATCTTCCGAATCTGTCAGCTGTCGCAAAAAATTATCTATGTCTTGAGCAATTGAATCGTAGAGTTTTTGAGCAGTAGCCAAATTTCCCTGTAGCTGTTCTCGATCGATATCCGCACCGTAAGCATGTCTGAACATATGGCGGAAAGTCCTTAGCCTGTCCATCAAATCGAAGGACTCCTCTGACAAAAATGCAGGTCGAATACCTTCCATCGGTTGACTCATCCTCAACAGCAGCGATCTATGCGAGCCACCATCAGAACTAACATTGTTCTCAAAGGCACTGGCAATTAGCTTTAGCAGGTCTTCTACCGAGCTGTATAAATTATGAATTTGGTAGACAATGCTATCTAGCTGTCCAGGTGTATTCCAGCCGTCTTCTAATCTAGAATCAAGCTTGCCACTGACTCGTTCCATTAGTCTGAATTGCGCTTTTATCTCAGCTTTTATTCGGATGGCTCTTTCGCGGTCCATGCGATTCCCTCGCGACGAATTTTCTCAGCAAAGTGACACTGATCGAGAGGGACCACATCGACATCTCGAACTACAGGCAGTCCAGACATCAGGGCACAAATACTCCCCTTTTTATAGGTCTCTACAGCGAGATCTATATCTGAGTGCTGAGAAAACTTGTTCGGAACAGTCACTGAACCAAATAGATAGCCACTGCTGATTCCGTAATTCTGAGCGTTAGCCGTCAGCCAATTCAGCGTTTGCTGCAAAAGCTGCTGGCGAATTTGCTCGTTTTGCTGCTTTTCTCTAGCCAGTCTGGCATCGAGTAAATGAGTAGAGAACCCCATACGGGAGCACGATGAACTGACTTTATTCTAGAAGACTCGCAAAATTCTATTGAAACTGTGAATAGATCTTTTCAGCGTCTAGCTCAAGACCAATTACAACTAGCTTGGTCTGACGAGGCTCATTCTCTTCCCACGGACGACCGTAGAAGTAGTCGAACCGTTTACCAACGCCATTTAGCACCAGCCGCATTGCTTTTCCAGGTACGGCGACGAAGCCTTTAATCCGATAGATTTCTCGCTCACTGACTAGCTGCGTGAGCTGACGAACGAGTGCTTTTGGCTCAAATTCCTTGTTTAGCGTCAAGGGAATCGAGGTGATGTCTTCGTCATGGTCGTGTTCTTCTTCGTGATCGTGGTGGCTGTGGCGACTGTCGAGGCTGTCTTCTACGGCAGCGTTGAAGCCGAGCAGTACGTCGGGGCTGATTTGACCGTTGTAACAGGGGACGACCTTGACGCCGTTTTGCAGTTCGCCCGCTAGCCAGGTTTTGACTTTGTCGAGTTCGCTGGGTTCTACTCGATCGACTTTAGTGAGCAGCACCATGTCTGCGCAGCCAAGCTGATCTTCAAACAGTTCTTCAATTGGCGTTTCGTGATCTAGCTCTTCATCGGCCTGACGCTGCGCTTCTAGCGCGTCCAAATCGCCGACTAGCTCACCTTTGGCTAAGGCTTCGCAATCCACGACGGTGATGACGCCATCGACGGTGGCGCTGGTGCGAATTTCGGGCCAGCGGAAAGCTTGAACTAAGGGCTTTGGTAGGGCCAGTCCTGATGTTTCGATGACAACGCAATCTAGCTGACCGCGGCGTTCAATCAGTGCTTGCATGGTAGGTAGGAATTCTTCTTGAACGGTGCAGCACAGACAGCCGTTTGCCAGCTCTAGGATGTTGTTCTCGAGATTGTTGTTTTCTATGGGTGTGTCTTCTTCATCGCATACCTGGCAATCGCGTAGCAGTTCGCCGTCGATGCCAACTTCACCAAATTCGTTGACGATGACGGCAATGCGTCTGCCCTGATTGTTTTGCAAGAGATGACGGACGAGGGTAGTTTTGCCAGCACCCAAGAATCCAGTGACAACGGTAACCGGTAGCTTGTTCATACCAGCAGTCCTCCGATGAAGGTTGAGCCTACGCCTAGCACCATGAAGCCAGCGTGACGGATGGAAATTAGGCCAGTGGCTTTGTTTTGGTCGATAGCTCGTCTAGAAAGTAGGTAGGCGGTGTAGGCGATCGCACCCTCCACCCCAGCAAACCCAATCAAATAAGCCACTAAAGGCGTCGCTTCTGCGCCCACTACCGCCTCACCATAGGCATAGCCATGAAAGACACCTGCCAGCGTAGCCAGCAGCGTTACCACCAAAGGGTTTAGGCGATCGCGCATCACCGCCAGCGCCCCAAACAACAGCACCGAAACAGAAATCACTATCTCCGCCATCGGCAGATTCAGCCCAGCCAAATGCAGCCCTGTACCAGCCAGCGTTGCTACCACAAAAGCAGCTGGAATCCGCCAGCCATTACTTACTACAGCAGCCAGCAAACCGGCTGCAATTATAAACGCTAAATGATCAAAACCAATAACAGGATGCCCAACGCCTGAAAGTATCCCTTCAAAAATGTTTTTGGGTGCGGTGCCGCCAAACGGGTGGTGAGCTAGCGCTGGTTTTGCCAGCGTTAGCCCCGCTAAGCTGACGAAAAGAACGCCAGATAGAATCCCACGGTTCGATAGAGTATTCATAAGTTCCTTGTCTGTGCCTCGCAGACAGTGGCTAGGTGTAGTGGAAAATTGCACGGGCATTCTGGCTCAGGCAAAGGGAAGAGACTTCCTCAAACATTCGGACAAAGCGTCAAAATGTCTTTACCATCACAGCTGCGGGACAGCGCCGGTTTTTCACCGAACTTTCCCCGTGCATAGCTAACTAGACTAGCACGGCACATAGGGACACAATAGTGAAGGTCTGTTACTCACTCATTCGCAAAAAACTATAGGTCCATCCTGATTTACCACTATGCTCAAAGCCGTTATTTTCGACTTAGATGGCACCTTAACTGACAGCGACAAAGTACATTTTCAGGTTTTTCAAGAGCTGTTTGCTCAGCGGGACGTGGAAATAGACAAAGCGTTCTATAAAGAGAAAATCAGCGGACGGCAGAATGCAGCGATTGTGAAAGAATTTTTTCCTGAGCTATCGGAAGCAGAAGGCAAGGAATTTAGCGCTAAAAAAGAAGCCCTCTTTCGGAAGCGGGCGCAGGGATCGCTAGAAGCCGTGCCAGGGCTAAACGAGTTTTTGTCAGAGATTGAAGCGCGGGGTTTAGCGGCAGCAGTGGTCACTAATGCGCCGCCAAAGAATGCCAGGTTCCTACTAGAGACATTGGGCCTAAGTGAACGATTCGAGCCAGTAGTCATTGCCGACGAGCTGCCCAGGGGCAAGCCCGATCCGCTCCCCTATCAGACGGCTTTGGATCGATTGAATATCAAGGCTGAAGAAGCTGTCGTGTTTGAAGATTCAACGGCGGGAATCCGCTCGGCGGTAGGCGCAGAGATTATCACGATCGGGGTGATGACCACACATACCGAGGACGACTTGCTGAGCGTGGGGGCACAGCGGGCGATCGCAGACTTCACCGATCCCTATATCAAAACCCTGCTTCAATCCGCCTGATCTTTCTCGACTTGGTTGCGTCTGCGCCGGCAGCGATCAGAGCAATACTTCACCTCGTCCCAGCATTTCTCCCACTTCTTTCGCCAGGTGAAAGGGCGACCGCAAACTTGACAGGTTTTGGAGGGGAGATCGGATTTTTTGCGTTGGCGGGGCATGGGGGATAGAAGGGGGAATAGCTGCTTAATATATTGTATCGAGATGCTGTTGCCGCGTTGGAAGAAAATGTGGGAATGGGGGATAGAGAATGAGGAAGTTTGAAGCGGGTGAACAAGGGGCTCTAGGAAGAGTCAGGATTGTTTTGATGGCTCCGGCGGGGCCTCTGAATGTGGGGTCGGTGGCGCGGGTGATGAAGAATTTTGGGCTGTCGCAGCTGTATCTGGTTGATCCGCAGTGTGACTATCTAGGGGCTGAGGCTTTGCAGATGGCGGTACATGCCGATGATTTGTTGCAGGCGGCGCAGAAAGTGCAGACGATTCCTGAGGCGCTGGTGGGCTGTGAGTATGCGATCGCAACCACCGCCCGTACCCGAGGCTTCGACGCTCAGCTCGACTTGCCAGAAATCGCCCTACCCAACCTATTAAATTCGAGCAACCAAAGCGACACCGCCCTCATCTTCGGCCCAGAAGATCGCGGCCTCAGCAACGAAGAGCTCACCTACGCCCAGCAATTCCTGAAAATTTCTACCACCGACACCTACAGCGCCCTCAACCTAGCCCAAGCCGTCACCATCTGCTGCTACGAACTCTCTCGAGCCAGCTCTTCCCTTCTCCCTTCCCCTATCTCCTATCCTCCGCAAGAAAACAAAACACTCCCTTTACAAAACACCCCTTCGTCTGCTAAACAATCGGAATCTGTCTCATCAAGCCTGATTGAAGGGCCAGTCGAAGAGCCAGTCGAAAGGCCATCTCAACGACAGCCAAAAGCCAAGCTAGAGGACCTAGAAGGATACTACAACCATCTAGAATCCCTTCTGCTACAGGTGGGTTACCTCCACCCGCACACCACAGACAGCCGAATGCGTAAGCTCAGGCAGCTGCTACACAAAGCTTCTCCGACTGCCCCTGAAGTCGCTCTACTGCGCGGCATGCTTCGGCAAACGGAATGGGCACTCTCCCAATCAAACCAGCATACAAACAACGGCAAAAGCGAAGGTTAAACCCTGTTATGACGGATACCCACAACTCGCGTAACGCTCGTACCGGGGGGCAAAATACTGACGCTCAGCCACAGTCCATCCCTGCTAAACAGATAAATCCTTCTGCCAAGCCGCCTCTTCGTAACCGTCGCCGCAGCGCTCCCCCCCGTCCTGGCGCTGCCCCTGTAGAGCGTCGTCGTCTGTTTAGCACTGGTCAGGACCGCATCAAAAGCAAATCTGCCAGCCGCACTCGTGCGCTCAAAGCCAAACCAGCCCCACCCGGTAATCAGGGACAAAATCCTGTGCAGATTCGTTCTTTCAGACGGTCGAAAGGGGCTAGGGCGAATGGTTTTGCAGCAAATGGTACTAGGTCAAACGGCGCCGTTATCAACGGTGACGGATCTAGAAACGTCAGCTCACTCAAATCTAGAACGCGGCCAACGCTACCGAGTACCTCGGCTCCAGGTCGGGTTCCGCCCTCTCGTGGACTAGTGCGTCGTCGCCGCCGTTCGCTCAAAACGCCTGCTCCTATTCGGTACGTTATTCAGCTAGTGATTGTAGGTTTGGGTGTAGCTGCGATCGGGGGGACTTTGCTAAAAGTCCTGCCAAAAGCGCCAGCGCAGGAGACCGCTGAGGTAGCACCTGTAACGGCTGCAAGTGAACCTACTAAGACTTTTCCTATCAGGCTAACAACAGAGATCGCGCCTCTAAAAGCAGAGCTGGAATCGCTTCCTAACCTATATCCCAGTCTGGTTCCCAGAATCTTTTATGCAGATGTGGATACAGGCGAATATGTCAGTGTGGGTGGTGGTGAGCCGATCGCAGCTGCTAGCACCATCAAGCTGCCGATTCTACTGGCCTTTTTTGAAGAGGTAGACGCGGGCCGGATTGATATTAATCAAGCCATGTCCATCCAGCCTCAGCAGCTCGCCTCAGGCTCTGGAGACATGCAAATTGCTGCCCCTGATACGCAGTACACTGCCCTAGAAGTGGCTACCCAAATGATTGTCAATAGTGACAATACCGCCACGAATATGATGATTGACTTGCTCGGCGGCAGGGAGGTCATGAACAGTCGATTTGCTAGCTATGGACTAGAGGCCACCAAGCTAAATGCGCCGCTACCGGATCTAGAAGGCTCTAATCTAACCAGCGCCCGAGATTTGTCGCATACGATGCTGCTCATTAGCCAGGGTCGGTCTTTGAGTACGCGATCGCGCGATCGCGTACTCAGCATCCTCAAACGCACCTACAGCAAAGGTCTGATCCCTGCCAACCTTGAAGAGAGAGGCGCATTGACCTATAACAAAACCGGCGACATTGGCTCAGTACTAGGTGACGTGGCCCTAGTAGACTTACCAAACGGCAAACGCTATGTGCTTTCTGTTATCGTTCAGCGACCAGACAACGATGGGCGGGCTAGAGAGCTAATTCGCCGGGTGTCTAGCCGCACGTATCAGATCGCAGACCAAGCCGTACAGTCAGTGGTTGTCCCCGCAGATGAACCTCTGAACGACCCGAATGGCTCTCTAGATCAACCTCCAGATCAGCTAATAGATCAACTCGGAGCAGACGCAGTAGATCCCTCGACAGTAGATCCCCAGATCCTGAAAGCTTCACTCAACCGTAGGAACATTCCGCTGATAGCGCTCCTCCCTGACCAGCATGTTGCCAGTTCGAGTTCGGTATTGCCCATCTGCTGGCAACACATCAACTAAATTGGGTAAGCTCTACGTATAGCAATGCGCGGATGCATTTGCGCGTTGCTATGCGCTTTGCGTTGTAGAACATGGGTTGTAGCCTTCCGTGGTGTAGCAAGCAAAGTGCGGACAGCTACAAGTAAGTTGCGTCTAAAAGGATTGCTTTGATGAGCTGACTATAGTTTTGGTCGCTTTGCTGAGGTACAGTTTCCTAGCTGAAATCTTTATGCAGCAACAGGCGAAGTAACACCGGAAGATTCTCGAACGAGCCTATCTATGGTAAGCACCTCTCAGAACTCATCTAAAAGCTCTTCCCAGACTCTATCTGGTTCTGCCGCAGCTTTGTTAGACCCCTCTGCCGCGCCGTCTTCCCTTTCATTTACGCTGAAGGTCTCCCACCCAGTCGCACCGGATGATGTCTTTAGCTCAAGCTTTTCAAAAGCGGGATTTTCTGGCCTAGATGTCCGCCAGCTTGCCTCAGAAGGCTATTTCCAGGCAATCGCCTATCTGCTAAATCAAGAGCTAGTTTCTCAAAACATCTACGTCCAGGTCTCTCACAGTAAGATTGCCGGACGATTAAAGATTCTAGTAGAGTATGAGCGAGCGCCGCAGCCGCAGCGGTTAATTCGATTTATCTGCGATCGCATCTACACCCTCAACTCCGATTTGATCGAAGGCGTTCACCTGGTTGCACGTATCATTGGCTCCGCCAAAACCGACTGGGAAGAGCGCATTCGCATTCCAACTATCAGCCAGCGCCACCCGTCCTCAAAACTCTCTATCGATAGTTCGGACGCCAACGGCCCAGACGCTAGCGTTCCAGATACTAGCAGCTCAAATACCGACAGCTCAAGCGCTAATAATTTAGATGCTGACAGCTTAGAAGATCTCAAGCTGTTACACGAATCTGCTCGCAGTAAAATTGCTCGCCAGGTTGTTCGCAGCCAGTTTAAGTTTTTTCGAGCCGCCCTTCTGTCTGGAACAGCCACCGCTGCTTTTATCTTCGGTGGTCTGACGGATCTAATTTTGTCTGAGCGGCTCTCCACCTCTGCCGTTCAGCTAGAGAGTGCGATCGCGCCCTGGTACGCAGAATCATCTGAAGCGACAGAAGTTGCCTTTACGCCCAAACCTTCACGCTTTACGGGCAGAACAGTCGAAGCCGCGCTAGAGACGGTTTCGGTGATTCCTCATCAGGCGGGCGACGCTCCCCAAGACCCGACGGTTACCTTACTCTTTGGCGGCGAACTGGGTCTAGATGACTTTGTTTTCGAAGATGCCGAAAGTCTTGATCGGCTATTTTCCGAGCTAGGAATCTATAGGCGAGCAGATATCGCCATGCTCGGCCTGTCAGAACCATTAGCGACACCGAGCACGTCACTACAGGAGAATTTTTACCATCGCACCCGGCCCGAAGCGGTACAGGCACTCAAGGCAGGCGGTATCGACATTGTTAGCTTGGCCAGTGAAGGGACGCTGACCTATGGTGTTCGAGGCCTTGAGGAGACACTGAAAACGCTAGATCAAGGAGGAATCTATCGAGTGGGGGCAGGGCGAAATCAGCAGGAAGCCCATCGACCCGAAATTCTAGAAGTCAAAGGGCAGCGAATTGCTTACCTCGGCTACAATCCTGAAGCGCTAAAGGCTGCAAGAGTAGACACCGCAGGCGTGGCGTCGGCCAGCAATGAAGAGCGGCAGCATATTTTAGAAGACATTGAGACCATCCGACCCCAGGTGGATTGGATTGTGGTGAACTATCGCTGGGGGGATTTGTTAGAGACTCCAGAGGATGCTTCAGAAGATGCCCTAGAAGACACAGCTAGCAGCGTGCCAGCAGAATGGCAGCGATCGCTAGCTCACGATGCGATTGACGCAGGCGCTGATCTGGTCGTGGGCTACCATCCTAGCCAGATACAGGGGGCAGAAATTTATCGCGATCGCGCGATCGCCTACTCCCTAGGTGACTTCGTTTTTGGCAAAGCGCCACTAGAAGATCACGACACCGTTGCCCTACGGGTTTCCCTACGCAACCGGCGGATGAAAGTAGAGTTTCTACCTGTGAGCGTTCGCAACTCTCGTCTGCAAATGGCAACCGGAGACCACGGCAGCGCCATCCTCCAGAATATCCGCCACGCTTCGCGCTCCTTTGAGCAACCTATGCAGTTTCCCGCCGTACTCAAAGCGCGATCGGCTGATTTGCCCCTCCCAACCGCCCCTACGCCTGTTCAAAGCAGCGAGCGACCTTCGCTGACCGCTCCCTCCGCCCCTTTCACTGAGCAGACTGTTACTCCTTTTGTCGAGCCAGTTGAACCAGTGCTTGCCCCTAGCTCTTCTCGCTTAGAAGCCCCCCATCCTTTTCTGCGCGAATCAGATGCACTCTTTCAGCCGCAGTCTGAAAATGAAGAAACTGCAAACAACTGACCATCAAAACAGCTAATAGCCCAGTGAGAGTTCAGTGAAAATATGGGTTCACTAACGTTTAGGTAACTTTTGAAAACCTATCAAGGAAGGATTGAATGTGTGCCAATATTCTCAACCTTCGAGCAATGAAAGACTCCATCACTATGCCAGCATAACTTGTGTATGCATATAAAATCACTACCTTAGCTAATAGATTGAAAGCACGTCTCGTCAAACTTATATCTATAAAAGGGCTGTAGAAAATTCAACGCCAGCACCTAAACTCACTACGCGGTCATCTGTTACTCAGTACATACAGGCTAGGCGAAAAAAATGTATGGGTCAATTCCATAACTGTCTAATACTGAGACCCGATAACTATTTTGTCCTTGAGGATATTTTTGAAGCTTTAATGTTAATTCTTCAGGATTTAAATACCGCCGTCCGTATATATGAGAAGCGGAGTTGTCACTAGACGCACCGCCTGAGACTACTTCTGAAATGTCACTTGTGAGATATGAAAAAAATGGGCAGGGCAGGCAAAGCACTAAAGTGCGTTCTTCAACAGTATGGCATCAGTCAAAATAGGCTAGCTGTCACCATGGGGGTGGCCAGGTCCACTGTCAATCAGTGGGTGAATGAGGTCAGCGATCCGCTAGCTGACTCTATTCCAGATATCGTTACCGCCTTAGATACGTTAGAGCCCTCTGCAGCGCAAATCTTTTTGCAGCTGTATATTCAGCGCAGAGGCACCCCTACCAACTGATATAGCTTTCCGCACTTTACTATTACTGATCCGAGATTACCGGAGAACGGCTAGGGTAGCCAGATGGGATGGCGACCTGCAACCTCAAGCGGCGTGGGGGGCAAGGAAACTGGCTCCCCATTTTGTCGCTCTTCTAGAGTACTGAAAAGCGGTAATAGCCACAACCGATGGGTAGGACTCCCGTAGCTATCACTATTGGTGTCAGTTTGCTCGTCGTCTGCCAAGGTTTCATCAAACAAAATAGCTAAACCGTCTGGGGCTAGGTCGATAGTGATCTCGGGCTGAGGCGGTAGCTCTATGAGCTTTTGAGCTTCGCCAGTTTCTACATTCACGGCAGCTAGATAAGAGCTAAGCTGATAGGCGTCTTCGTAGCTGTTTTCGTAGCTATCTTCAGACAGATCGGGGTCGCCAGATTCGTCGCTGGGGGCTGGATTATCCTCCCGAACAAGCTGAGTGATCAGGCTATACAAAAGCTTACCATCTCTATCAAACTGAGCGCTGACAATTGAGCCATCAGTATCTAGCAAAGGTTTTTCTTCTCCACGGTTCGAAACTAGAAATAGCGTTTGCGTAAACCGCTTATCTGGATCGTCTTGGTTGAAGTTGACTAGTGCTACTGAGCTGCCGTCGCTGGCGATATCCAACGTTAGACCATAGTCAGGCAGAAAGTCGATCAATGTATCTGAGATGTTTGGTTGAGGCTTTCTGTTGTCTTCTACTTCAGGGGCTTCCTCAGGCGCTAAAGACAAAATAGCCGTCCCCTGTCCCTGCTGCAAAAGCAAAGAGCTACTGTCTGGAGCAATCCTGAAGTCTCCACCAGGTTCGGTGTCAAGTTTTCGAGGCGGCTGGTCGGCTTGCAATACCCACTGTCCAAAGTCAACCGGGTCGTTCTGTTTGACGCGCTGAATGACAATGGTATTGCCGTCGGGTGACAGATCAAACTTGAGGTTTTGATAGTCGCGGTTGTCTAGTATTAGCTCCGTGATGCCGGCCTCTGTAGGGGGCTGCTGTCGCCAGAATTGCCATTTGGGAGCGGCTGACGGCTGCGCGAGTCCGGTGGTGACGGTGTAGAGCTGGGCAGTGGCGGTGCGGTCAGTGTCGTCTGCTGTACTGACGGCTGAAAAAAGGATGCGATCGCGCTCTGGATACGGCTGAAACTCTAAAACCAGCTGGCCTTCAGGCGTTAGCAGGGTCTTTTCTTTTTGGGTCAAGTTAAATAGAATCAGCCGCCCGGTTTCATCTCCTTCTGCGCCAATGTAGGCAAAGACGCGATCGGGCGATCTAAACTCGCTTGAAAATGGCTGAAATCCTACTTGCCCGCCTAGCGCCTGAGCGTTAGGCAAATCAATTTGGTAGGTTTCTCCGTAAGGTGCAGGCAGATCTAGCGTATAGGCCATCCGCCGCCCAGCCCAGCTAATTTTGCCAGAAAGT
This sequence comes from uncultured cyanobacterium, assembly GCA_963793495.1. GTDB lineage: Bacteria > Cyanobacteriota > Cyanobacteriia > Phormidesmidales > Phormidesmidaceae > Phormidesmis. The sequence continues at coordinate 227,257 of CAWCAI010000011.1, read as the reverse complement.
TCTGGCTCTATACGCAAGTTTTCTTCGACGCTCTGCGGGTCCATTGGCTGGCTAAAATTTAGTAGAAAAGCTACGTCATCGGTCGTGACCGGTTGATTTTGCCAGGAGAAATCTCGCACCCGAGGCAGCGTTTGCGAGCCAAACAGCAGCATGGCGGTAATCACCACTGCCAGCAAAAAGATAACGGTAGAAGCAGCGCGATCTAAAGGTTGACCATAGAATTGTTTAGGGTGGTGCTCGATCATCAGTATTCGTAAGGATTCTTGGGTTCTTCGATCGTGCGAATTGTGGTGGGTGCGATCGCAATCTGTCGCCGCCCATCAATGGTTTCTGTTTGCAGACTGCCAGTCACTGATAGCCAGCTATCCACCGCGTAGGTGGACTGAGCAGGACTACTCTCAGACGCCAGCTCGACCGGCAGCTTCACTGGCAGTCCCACCGGATAGGCATCTGCCGCACAGCAAGTTAGCACAAACCTCGACACCATTAGATAGCCTTCAGGCCAGCTCTCCGGGTAAATTACAAATCCCTCGACTTCTACGCTTTCACCTTCATAAGCATCGGGCTCTGGATATACATTTATCAGCCGAATCCAGTCAATAATTGAGCGATCTTCTGGCGTAGCGGCTCGCTCAAATCGCTGCGGCTGCGCTCTTGTCAAAGAAAGGGTGTCGGCGATGCCACGCTGCGCTGCCGTCTGACTAGCAAAAGCACGCGGCGTGTAGACCAGGCCAAAGACGGCGACTGCCAAGAGAATGGCACTACTGAGATTACCGGGTAGAAAGGTAACATGACTTGGATCTGTTTCTGTTCGTTTTTGTGTCGGTAGACGAAACGTTTGCCAGGTGCGGTAGAGCGCTAGAAACGCCAGAATGATAGCCGCCGAATTAGAGAGCCAGGCGTAGTCAGGATGGAGTAACAGCAGCAGCTTGCCGCTGAACCAGTAGCGGAACAGCATCGCACTCCAAACGCCTAGCGCCAGCACATCCAACAGATCTCGCCAGGGCAATCGGAAGGTATGAGACTGTCGGGTCGAAGCGGATGGGCGCGATCGCATAGCAAATTACCCAAGCTGTTAAAGAGATTAGCTGTTAAGGATATTATCCAACGTACAGATTGACAAACAGCGCCAGCGCAAAGCTCATCATCGCCGCTAGCGCAAATAGGTAGAATACAGCTCGACTCTTAAACACGGTCAGCAGCAGCCCAATATTTTTGAGGTCGATCATCGGCCCAAAAACTAAGAACGCCAGCAGCGAACCGCTAGTAAAAGTAGCAGCAAACGACAGCGCAAAGAACGAATCTACCGTCGAACAGATAGAGACCACTGCCGCTAATAGCATCATCGCCAAAATTGATGACACCACGCCCTGCCCCAATCCCAGAATCGTTTCTCTTGGAATTGCTACTTGTACCGTGGCTGCGATCGCACTCCCAAATACCAGCACTGCGCCCAGCTCTCGTAGCTCGCGCACCATGTTTTCTAGCGCCGACTCAAACTTGCTAGCAACGGGCTGTTCGATCGCCGGGTTGGCCACCAGCCGCTGAGCAGCAGGTGTGTCCAGCTGAAAAGATCCGCCTGCTGCACCCGCCAAAAAGGTACCACCTTGCAATAGAGCCGATGAATCTAGTCCAGAAGACTGACTTGCCGCCGTTGATTGAGCCAAATCCTGGACTCGAAACCGACTGCGCTCTACCGTCTGCTGTAGGAAAGGGCCAATGTCTGCCTGGCGGCTAAACACCCAGCCTACCGTCGTCGCAATCAGCAGCGTAAAGCCTACCCGCATAAAAACGATTTCTGGCTGTCCTCTAAAAGCCACCCAGGTCGCCCAAAACACCACTGGATTAATCGTCGGCGCAGCTAGCAGAAAGCCAATCGATACCGCCGTCGGTGCGCCCTGCACTAGCAGCCGTCGAGCCACCGGTACGTTTCCACACTCACAGACAGGAAACAACAAACCAATTAGGCTACCCACTAGCGCACCTAGCAAGGGATTCTTGGGAAGGATACCTACTAGCTGACGGTCATCAACAAAGAACAGCAGGAGACTGGAGAAAGCGACACCAATCAGCAGAAAAGGGACTGCTTCCACCAGCAGGCTAAGAAACAGGGTGAATCCTGTATTGAGTTGAACCATCTATCAAAGGTTGTCTGAGCGAACATATCCTACTACAGGCACTGCTAAATCTAACAATTTTTCTGTCGTAGTGTGTTTACACCCAGTTTTTATTGTAGGCAAAGCTACCACATCCGCGTTCTTACCGCGCTAATTTGACCGCTAAAGCAGACCTCAACATCGCCGCCGCAGTCCCGCAAACGCTTTTCATAAGCGCCTACATAGCGAAATCCGATCTCGTCAATAGCGAACTCGGTCGGTAAAGGCTGCGTACATTGATTACAAAATATAACGCTGGGTTCATCATCACTGCCATCTAAGGGAGGCGCTGGTAGGTTCACATTCCAAAACTCGCCGGGCTGAGTGTCTTTCTCCATCAGCTGCTGCAAGACTTTGCGCGTCAAACGAGCAGCACGAGACCAGTCAAACGGCTGAGATCGATATCGGTATTGAGAGATAGCAATACCGGGTTTGCGTAGCAAGGTAGCTTCTCTGATCGCGGCGACTGTTCCAGAGACATACGTATCCGAGCCCAGATTGCCGCCTGCATTAATGCCAGAAAGCACCCAGTCTGCCTCTGGATACAGATGGCTAATAGCCACCCGGCTACAGTCGGCAGGCGTGCCACCAATGGCGTATTCAGTGTCGCTGCGTCGATCGATAGCGATCGCACCGCCGCGATTCAGCTGGTGGCTACATCCTGATAGATGCGTATCTGGGGCAACAATCACAGATTGACCTAGTCCGTCTACCGCCTGTTGCAGCGCCAGAATCCCTGGTGCGCCAATGCCATCGTCGTTAGTTAAAACAAATAAAGGCATAGCTATCTACCCGCCGCATCCACAGCTACATCCCCAGCAAACACCAGCGTTGCTGGGCCAGTCATATAGACACGATTGCTGGTGGCCCACTCAATTTCTAGATTGCCACCGGGTAGCTCGACTGTAGTTTTGCGATCGCACTTCCCGTTCAGCACCGCCCCCACCACCAGCGCACAAGCACCGGTACCGCAGGCTAACGTCGGCCCCGCCCCGCGCTCCCACACCTTCATCTTCAAAAAGTCAGACCGCACAACTTCCACAAACTCCGTATTGATCCGCGCCGGAAAAGACTCGTGATTTTCAAACAGCGGGCCAACCTTGTCTAGCGGTACCGCTTCTACATCCTCGACAAATGTGATGCAGTGGGGATTTCCCATACTGACGCACGTCACCTGCCAGTCCTTACTGTCTACCGTCAGCGTCTCATTAACCACTTTGCCTTCGGGAGTAGCCAGAGTTGTCGGAATATCTTTGGCAGTTAGAATCGGCTCACCCATGTCTACTGTGACCTGACCGTCTGGTTTTAGCTCGGGGCGAATCATCCCGGCTAGCGTATGGATGGTATACGTGTGTGGCAGCTCGGGTTTGCTGCCATCTTTCGCCTCTAGATCGGCGATAAACTTTGCCAGACAGCGGATGCCGTTGCCACACATCTCGGGCTCTGATCCGTCTGAGTTGTAGATGCGCATGGTGTAGTCTGCACCTTCTTTTCCCGGTAGGACGAAGATCACACCGTCACCGCCAATGCCGAAATTGCGATCGCACACGTCCACCGCCTGTTCTGGTGTGATCAACGGCTGCTCACTTGCCCGGTTATCGACCAAAACAAAATCGTTACCGAGACCGTGATACTTGATAAACGGAAGGGATACCATAGCAGAAAGAAAAGTACAAACTCTTCAGCATTTTATACCGCTTTCTCTTCTCCAAACTCATAGACAGCTTCTATAGGTGCTATCGGTTGCCAGCAAACGATCGCCAATAGAACAAGACGGGCAATCTGAAAGTGCAATCCTTTTTGATATAGCTCAATCCCGACTCCCTATGGCTTCTCAAGCATTCGATACCGGTCTACCCAGCATTCGTCAGGTTCAAAACCTTATCCGCGACAAGCAAACCGTCGAAGTCAAGCTGACGACGGGCGATATGCTATCCGGCGCTGTCAGCTGGCAGGATGCTAATGCCATCTGTGTGACCGGTAGCGACGGCAACGATACGATTTTGATGCGTGGTGCGATCGCCTATGTCAAAAGTCAGATGTAACGCTCACGTACTGACTCATTAGATACATTCTATCTGCGCAGCGGGCCGCTACGATAGGTTCGATTATATGGATGCACTCTGTGCTTGGTTTATGTATCTGATCGTGGTAGGCGCTAGCGCAGAAGGCCGAAGATTTATCGAGATAGCCATTGAGCAAAATCACGAGATTGCGCTAATCGAGAAAGACGAAGCGAGAGCTAGAGAGGTGCTAAAAGAGCGCGATATCCGCGCTTTCGTTAGCGACATCAGCGATGATAATGTCCTGAGCGAGGCGGAAGTCGACCGGGCCGATGCAGTAGTTGCAGCTACGCACGACGATGCTGAAAACCTAATGGCTATGGTGCTGGCCAAAGAGCACGAGGTCAAAACCTGCATTAGCTTGATCAACCAGCAGTCTCACGCCAGCATGTTCGAGAAGCTAGGCGTACAGGTGATCAGCGACCCGGCTGGGATTGTGGCTCGCCAGCTCTATCAATATATTGACTCAGAAACAACATGAAGATCAAGCTGACGGCGATCAGTCGCGATGTCAGCAGATTTTTGCTGATTCCGATCGGAATGTTGCTACTGTCTCTGCCTGTGTGTCTAATCGCTAGGGAATGGTTCGCAGTTCTACCTTTTCTATACAGCCTTGCGATCGCCTCGTTCCTAGCGCTGCTGCTCTACATGCTAGGCAAAAAGAATGACGAAGTTTCGACCAAGCAGACGCTGCTCAGCGTAGCAATCAGCTGGGGACTGATCGCTGTGATTGGCGGTTTGCCCCTGTGGTTCACCGCGCTGGCCCTAGGAGATGCGGCGACGCCGACAGTTGGCTATTTCGGCGATCCGCTGAACTCGATGTTTGAAGGCTTTTCAGGGTTTACCAGCGCAGGCCTGACCATGACGATCAGAGAAAGTGAGCTGCCTGCTTGTTTGCAGTGGTGGCGATCGTTCATCGAATGGGTCGGCGGACTGGGTCTGATTGTATTCGCCGTGGCGCTGCTAGAACCGTTCCAAGACCAGTACGCCCTCTATCAAGCAGAAGGAAGACAAACTCGCATTCGGCTGACGGCTACGCGCACCGTGCGCCGCCTCTGTACAATCTACAGCCTCTATACGGTCGCGAGCGTGATTCTGCTTCGGGTCACTGGGATGGACTGGTGGGCCGCCTTAAACCACAGCATGACTGCGATCGCCACTGGTGGGTTTAGCATCACTGACAACAGCATGTCGGCCTACAGTGTGCCTATCAAGCTGGCGGTGGTGCTGGTGATGATTATGGGTGCGATCGCCTTCGAGCGCCACGACCGGTTTCTAAGTGGTAAGCTATCTGCACTTTGGCAAGACCGTCAGCATCGGCTGCTGCTGATTCTAATTGCCTCTGGCTGCATTTTTACCGCAGTTGAACAGTTCAGCGACTCGGGTCAGTTTGGCTGGGTAAACAATATTTTTCAGTGGACTTCGGCGCTGACGACCTGTGGCTTTAGCGCTCAGTCAGTCCAGTTTATGAGCACTAATAACAAGCTGCTGCTGAGCTTGGCAATGGTCATTGGTGGCGCAGTCGGTTCGACGGCTGGCGGCATCAAGCTAGCGCGAGTATTGGCGCTAGCAGAAGGCATCCTCTGGCACTTTCGTAAACCAGGACTGACCCAGCATCAAACCTACGTTCGACGCATTAATGACAAGGTACTTGACCCAGACCAAGCCAGTCGCCAAGTAGAATCAGCGGCAGTGCTGCTGGCATTGTGGCTGCTGTGTTTGATTGTGTGCGTCTTGGTACTCGTGAAGATAGTGCCTAATGAATACACGCTTAGCGACGTGATTTTTGAGAGTACGTCGGCGTTAGGAGCAGCGGGGCTGTCTAGCGGTATCACAGGCCCTTCTCTGCACTGGCTAGGAAAGTGCGCTCTCATGCTGATGATGTGGATGGGCCGACTAGAGATTATTCCGGTGGTGATGCTGCTGACTGTGCCCTTTAGCTACGTTCAAAGTCTTTTTGATAGTCGCCATTCTTAGCTCTTATTACCTTGGTTGCTAGGCCGCAGTTTGATGTTGATGCTGCCGTTGGGTTCTAGTGTTGCGGTCTCTATCTGTTCTTCTATCTGCTGCCAAGAGCTAGCGGTCTGCTGGCCTGTAGTGGAATCTAAAGTGGAAAAAGTACCTTGCGATCGCATGACAACTTCCAAATCCTGCGAAGTCAGATGCGTTTCTCTCAACACTCTTTTGTTTACCTTACCGTTCTGAATTAGCAGCTTGGGTCCGCCTTTAATCCAAGCCTCTAGCCAAGCAAATCGAAAGGCGGCAGAAGAGAGCAGCCGATGCATCAGTACCAAGGCAAAAGCAGACAGTAAAGTAGGAAAAAACGGCGACGATCCGCTAATTGCTCGGCTCAAAGTCGCGCCTAGCATGATGCCTACAATCACATCAAAAGTGGCATACTTACCGGCAAAGCGGCGATCGCCTAGCACTCTTACCAGCAGCAGCGCGCTGATGTAGACAAACACCGCTCTGGCGCACATCTGCCACACATTAATATCAGATGTGCTTAGTCCCAGAAGACGATCAAAAAATTGACTAAAATGGTCCATTAACTTACCTCACCACGTCCACAGCCGACATACACACAGATTCTCATGACTTCTTTCTTCGCCTCTCTATATGATGCATACCGAGCGCTCAGCGCGACTGTCTCAAGGCTAAGTACCTACCTGCGTGTCCAAAGGCGGTGGTTACTGTTTGCCGTGGCGGGCACGGTCGTTCTATGGAGTGCGATCGCCCATCCAGCCGCAGCCTATCAGGTCCAAGTCTTGCCGACAAATCCTGGACAAGGTGACACCCTGTCAGTCGTTATTCAAGGCGATGGCAGTTCAGAGCCGACCGTCACAGTAGATGGCACTACCTATACCGCCTTTCCACTATCAAGCAACCGATACAGAGCGCTAGTGCCCACCAGTCCGAATACCCAACCCGGTCGGATGACGCTGCGAGTAGAAGGCGCTGAAGGGACTAATAATATTGCGGTGAGTATTGGCGATCGCAGCTTCAATACCCAATACATCAATCTTTCTCCGGGCCGCGCTGGACTAGAAGGCACCGACTACGAATTTGACAGCCTAGATGCCCTTCGCGCGCTGCGCACGCCGACTCGCTACTGGAGTGGTCCCATGGCCAAACCCAGCAATGGCCGAGTCAGCTCTGCGTACGGCAACCAGCGCTACTACAACGGCGTTTTTGCCGAGGGCTACTATCACCGTGGTGTGGACTACGCCGCTGGTAACGGAGCCCCAATCTACTCCCCTGCCGCTGGTCGAATTGCCCTTGTTGGCCGAGAGTCAGATGGCTTTGTACTCAACGGTAACACCCTTGGCATCGACCACGGTCAGGGCGTTACCAGCGTAATGATCCACCTCTCTGGGTTCGCCGTCAACGAAGGCGACTTCGTACAGCAAGGCCAGCTGATTGGTTACATGGGCGCGACTGGCTTCGCGACTGGACCCAACCTGCACTGGGGACTGTTTGTTAATGGGGTAGCTGTCGATCCTGTTCCCTGGCGGTATGACGGCGTGGAGTGATCAGTTCTCTCTACATCAGACTACGGCAGCAGACTACAGATTACTTAATCGACAAACCTGTTTTACGGCTGTACGCACGGGGAACACTCGTGCATACAACCTAAGATTTCATCAGAATTGTCGAACGGAGCTTTGTGCCAGCATGAGTAGCATTGAAAAAATAGTTGAGCAGGCGTTACAAGATGGATACCTAACCCCTGCAATGGAAGCGGAAGTCGGACGCATTTGCGATACCGCTTCTGAGCTATCGGTTGAAGAGTACATGTCTCTCGATCGTCTGATGAGCTCTCTGTTGACTGGCGAAGTCGTTGCTGTTCCTAGAAAGCAGTTTATCAACGTGATGGAAGAGCTGGTCCTCACAGAGGCCATCTCTCAAGTTGCAGAAGTAGAGGCCAAAAGCGAAAAAACTCTCGATTTGGGCGATGTCGCCGCCTACGCGCTCAACCGCCTGCCACCTCTGTATGCGACTACCGAAGAGGGAGCCAGCTATCAGAGAGAAAACGCCCGCACGGAGCTATCTGAGCTGATCGCCCAGCAGGTCGCAGAATCTGTTGGCCGCAGCCTTAACCAGCCTGAATTTTTCCCGGAGCGTAAAGAAATTCAGCGTAGTGAAGAAGCCGGTCTGCTGGGCCAAGTAAACAAGCTGCTAAAAGATTACGCCCATGACTTTGAGCAACAGCCTAAAGCCGCTTAACTCAATTAGATAGAACGACGTGCGACTGCTGAAGACATTCTCAGCAGTCGTTTTCTGTTAAAAGACTTCTACGCTAGTCCCTATCTCTACTCTTTCATACAGATCGCGAATATCCCGATTACGCAGCCGTACGCAGCCATGAGAAACCGCTTGACCAATCAGATCTTCTCGATTGGTACCGTGAAACCCGATTTGCGCCTCCCCATCGGTCCAAAACCCAATCCAGCGATCGCCTAGCGGATTGTCTGGCCCAGGTGGAACGTCTTCTTTGGTAATCGGATGCTGCCAGGCTGGCTGCTCAATCATGCTGGTGATAGCGAAGCTGCCTACAGGCGTTTGCCAATCGGTCTGACCGACTGCCACCTCGTATCGAATCACAGGTTTGCCCAGAGTCTTGACTTCTAGATATCGTTCTGCCAGGGAGAGCCTCAGCGTTACCGGCGACTGAGCCACTCTAGCAGGCGCTTTGGCACGTTCGGAGCGAGAAAAAATTCCCCATGCCTGCTGCTGTCCAAATACGGGGCGATCGGCGCTGATGTCAGATAGGCTATCGGGTGTAATCACCGGGTCTGGAAAGGGATTGCGCCATTCGAAGGCAGCTAAAGCCACTGCCGAACCAAAGCACAGTCCGACAAAGCAGCGAGTGATCGGGGATTGTCTTTGCATCGCGTAGTTACTCTCCCCCTTGCTGAAACCTTGTTAAAATCATTCTTGCACCTCAAAAGTACTTCTTGGAAGCACTTCTTAAAAGCAACTATGGAAGAGGCCTCTCTAGCGTGGTAGTAAAGCCAGACTGGTTACGGGTAAAAGCCCCTCAATGGGAACGAGTAGGCAACGTCAAAGGTATCCTGCAGGACTTAGGTTTAAACACCGTCTGCGAAGAAGCATCTTGTCCCAATATCGGCGAGTGCTTCAGTGTAGGAACGGCTACCTTCTTGATTATGGGTCCGGCCTGTACCCGCGCTTGTCCCTACTGTGACATTGATTTTGATAAGTCGCCACGGGAACTAGACCCGATGGAGCCGGTGCATTTGGCGGAAGCTGTCAGGCGAATGCGGCTAAAGCACGTGGTGATTACCTCGGTCAATCGTGATGATCTGCCAGACGGCGGGGCGAGTCAGTTTATTCGCTGCATTGAAGAGACGCGGAAGGTATCGCCACAGACGACTATAGAGGTATTGATTCCTGATTTGTGCGGCAACTGGGAAGCATTAAAGACTTTGCTGCTAGAAGGACAGCCAGAAGTGCTCAATCACAATACGGAGACGGTGCCTCGGCTATACAAGCGAACGCGGCCTCAGGGGGACTATCAGCGGAGTTTGGATCTATTGCGGCAGGCGCGGGCGATCGCACCTTGGACATACACCAAATCCGGCATCATGGTCGGCCTGGGTGAAACCGACGCCGAAGTCCGTCAGGTGCTCGGCGATCTGCGCGCTGTAGACTGCGACATCATCACTATCGGTCAGTACCTGCAGCCCAGTCAAAAGCACCTGGGCGTAGATACCTTTGTGACTCCTGACCAGTTTGACGCCTGGCGTATTGCTGGCGAAGAGATGGGCTTCTTGCAAGTTGTTTCTTCGCCCTTAACTCGCAGCTCATACCATGCCGAGCAAGTCCAACAGCTGATGAAAGCAAATCCTCGCTTTGGGAAGTAGAGCGATGGAGATGAAGACAGCGACTCAGCCTAGCGTATTGTCACTATTTCAAGCCTTTTCCGATGGCTATCGCGTCCAGGTCATAGAGCTCTTGCGCGACCAAGAACTCTGCGCCTGCGACATTGCCAATCACCTTGGTATCACTCAATCCAAACTTTCCTTTCATCTGAAGACACTAAAGGAAGCAGGCTTGATTGCAGGCAGACAAGAAGGCCGCTGGATTTACTACCGGCTAAACCTACAGCAGTTCATCGTGCTAGAGCAGTACCTCTCAGAATTTCGCCGCTTCAGCCCAATTATGCCTGCTAGAGCCTGTCCTGATTAAATTCGTCGATTCAAATCAAGTTGAATTCAGATTCGATGCCATCGACGAACTTACTACACTAGCTCGGCTTCAGCAAGCTCATTTTCAGGTTTTTAGCCGAATCAGCGTTAGCATTCCTACGGCTAGCGGCAGAAGAGAAAACAATCATCTAAAGGTAGGTTCTATGCGCACTAAACTATTACTTGCGATCGCTATAGGCGCTGTATCAATTGTCGTTTTTACGGGCACAGGACTAATAATATACACACAAGGTTCTTGTGGACAGTACCGCATAATTCCACCTAACTGTTCAAAATTACTCAGTGTCACAGAATCACAAGAGTTTCCGCGCAGTAGGCAAAGTACCATTGAGAAACTTGAACAAGCCAGGCCAGGGCTAATTAACGTCTATGTTGAACCACAGGCTCGATGCCAAAATAAAGGCATAGTCGTTATTTCCCATCCCAGCGAAAGAGACTGTGATTCGCTGAACGAAATAATACGTAGAGATCTTCCTGATGTTCCATACAAAATCATCAACAACTAAAGCGTATCTACTAACCGCAGCCACGATTGCGAACAAGCCAACAGTATCAAATCGTTCAATTTGTATCGCCGACGCTTGACATTTCAAGTTAACTTGAAATAATGAAGCTATGGTTTCGTACGGGCAATGTGGTGCGAGTAGCAATTAACGGATTTGGTCGAATCGGGCGGCTGGTTTTAAGAGCGGCTTGGTCTCAGATAGCGTCAGGGTCAGAGCTGGAATTCGTTCATATCAATGAGGTGAAAGGGGGAGCGGCAGCGGCGGCGCACCTGCTGAAGTTTGATTCGGTGCATGGTCGATGGCAGCCGGAGGTAGAAGCGGCTGGCGATGAGCGAATTTTGATCGATGGTTCACCGCTGAGCTTTAGCGAGTATGCAACGCCGCAGGAAGTGCCCTGGGAATCGTTTGGCGTCGATATTGTGCTGGAATGTTCGGGAAAATTTCGCACCCCTGCCTTGCTAGATCCCTACTTCAAGCGAGGTGTGAAGAAGGTGATTGTGGCCGCACCGGTAAAGGAAGAGGCGCTCAATATCGTCATGGGCATCAACGATGGTTTGTACAACCCCGACGAGCATCATTTGCTGACAGCGGCGTCTTGTACAACCAACTGTCTAGCCCCTGTCGTCAAAGTAATCAACGAAGGATTGGGCATTCGGCACGGTGTAATCACCACTATTCACGACATCACCAATACGCAGACAATTGTCGACGCGCCGCATAAAGATTTGCGCAGAGCGCGAGCGAATAATCTTTCTCTCATACCGACCACAACCGGATCGGCGACAGCCATCGGCACTATTTTCCCTGAACTGAACGGCAAGTTGAACGGTTTGGCAGTCAGAGTGCCTTTGCTGAATGCGTCTTTGACCGACTGCGTATTTGAAGTAGCTAGGCCAACAACGGCTGACGAGGTGAACGGCTTGTTTCGGCAGGCAGCATCGGGACCGCTGGGTCATATTTTGGGATACGAGGAGCGGCCTTTAGTGTCGATTGATTACAAGGACGATCCACATTCGGCGACGATCGACGCGCTTTCGACGATGGTGGTGGATGGTACGCAGGTAAAGGTGTTGGCCTGGTATGACAACGAGTGGGGCTATGCCAATCGTATGGCTGAGCTAGCCCAGAAAGTAGCGAAATCTTTGTAGCTAGAGCTTTATATAGGAGAAGTATTTTGAAAGAGTCTGCTTCGACTTTGGGCGCCATCGGGATACGTAGCTATGCGCTGGTGACGGCGGCCTATTGGGGCTTTACGGTGACTGACGGGGCGCTGCGGATGCTGGTGCTGCTGTACTTTCATACGCTGGGCTACACGCCGCTAGAAGTGGCGATGCTGTTTTTGTTCTATGAATTTTTTGGCATCGTTACTAATTTGTTTGGCGGGTGGATTGCGTCGCGGTGGGGGGTAAAGCTGACGCTGTACGGCGGGATTGCGATGCAAATTGTAGCTTTGCTGCTGTTGATGCCGGTGAATGAAAGCTGGGCGATCGCACTAGCCGTCCCCTACGTCATGTGCGCTCAAGCAATCTCAGGTATTGCCAAAGACCTGACAAAAATGAGTTCCAAAAGCGCGATTCGGCTGGTGATTCCCAAAGACGCACAGTCATCACTATTCAAGTGGGTGGCGATCTTAACGGGCTCGAAGAATGCGCTAAAAGGGATTGGATTTTTCTTAGGAGGACTGCTGCTAGCGGCGTTTGGCTATGTGAATGCGCTGCTGATCATGGCGGCGGGTTTATTTGTCGTGCTGCTGTCGAGTCAGTGGCTGCCTGCGGACATGGGAAGGGTAAAGGCGAAGGTAAAATTTCGTCAGCTGTTTTCCAAGAGCCCAGAGATTAACGTACTTTCGGCAGCGCGGTTTTTCCTATTCGGAGCGCGGGACGTTTGGTTCGTTGTCGGTTTGCCGGTGTTTCTCTACAGCGTACTGGGCTGGTCGTTTGAACAGGTGGGGGGATTTTTGGCGCTTTGGGTGATTGGCTATGGGTTGGTGCAGTCGCTGGCGCCCACGCTGCTGCAACGGTTTGGAGCTGGCGGACCACCGCAGGCGAGTACGATTCGATTTTGGACTGGGATTTTGATTTTGGTGCCGGTTGCGATCGCACTCACCCTTCAGCTCGGCTACGCCCCCGCCCCCACCATCATCATCGGCCTCTTCCTCTTCGGCATCATCTTCGCTTTCAACTCCGCCGTCCATTCCTACCTCGTCCTCGCCTACACCGAAGACGACAAAGTCGCCCTCAACGTTGGCTTCTACTACATGGCCAACTCAGGCGGCAGACTGGCAGGCACGGTGCTTTCAGGTTTAGTCTTTCAGCTGTACGGTTTGGTAGGCTGTCTGTGGGTATCAGCACTCTTCGTTTTACTAGCGGAAATAGCAACTTTGAAGCTGCCAAAAAATAGGCTATAAGCTACGGCATAGCATGAGTACTTTGATGATTAGAACAGACGAACAAGTAGGGTGATGCTGACACCCTTATCTATTTAGCTCAACAACTGCTTTAGATTTTTTTGGTAGGGAGGATACACAACACCTTTCTCTGTGATCAGTGCGGTGATGTATTCGGCGGGGGTGATGTCGAAGGCGGGATTGAGAACGGGGGTGTTGTCAGGCGTGATCTGTTGGCCTTTGACGTGGGTGATTTCTGTAGGGGCGCGTTCTTCGATGTTGATTTTAGCGCCGCTAGCTAGGGTCATGTCGAGGGTACTGGTAGGGCAGGCGACGTAAAAGGGGACGCTGTGGGCGTGGGCGACAAGCGCGAGGTTGTAGGTGCCGATTTTGTTGGCAACGTCTCCGTTGGCGGCGACGCGATCGCACCCCACAATGCAAGCATCAATCTTTCTCGTACTCATCACATAGCCCGACGCACCATCGACAATTACCGTATGCGGAATGCCAAATGCCTTCATCTCGTACGCGGATAAGCTGGCTCCTTGTAAACGAGGCCGAGTTTCATCTAGAAAGACGTGAATTTTTTTTCCTTGCCCATGGGCCACGCGAATAACCCCAATTGCCGTGCCATAGTCTACGGCAGCAAGGGCTCCGGTGTTGCAATGATGAATAACGTTCGCAGGATTGGGAATAAGGTCTTGAGCGTAGGTGCCGAGCTGTTTGCACGCTGCGATGTCGGCCTGGTAGAGCGCTTGGGCTTCGCTGAGAATAGCGGAGGTAATTTCTGCGGGTGTAGTCTTTTTTTCTGCTAGTTCTGTGGCGGTCGCTAACAAATGATTGACTGCCCAGGATAGATTGACCGCTGTGGGCCTAGCTTGAATCAGGTACTCTCCGGCGGCATGAAGATCTGCAAGGAAGGTTTCGAGCGGGGCAGATCGAAACTGTTTAGCTGCGATCGCCACCCCAAAAGCAGCCGTCACGCCGATTGCTGGTGCGCCTCGAACTACCATCGTCTGAATCGCTTCAGCGACTGATTTATAGTCGGAGTAATTTATATAAACTGTTTGACTCGGAAGCTTTCTTTGATCGAGCAGTCGCAGCTGGTCGTTTTTCCACTCAATACTGCGAAAGACGCTCATAGCTTTATCCGAAAAAATGAAAGAACCTTTTGTATTCTACGGGGAATAGCTTTGATAGAAGAAATCGCCACCTAGTCCTTTACTGTGGAGTGGCGAACGTACTGAGTGAGATTAGTTTTCCGGCAAAGGCGTAGTTATGTCAGGTCCAGATACTTTGATGCCGTCGTCGTCGGCGCGCCCGATTGTCCAAGATAGATTTATCGTTTGTGGACTGGGTAGCTTGGGTCAGCAAAGCGTAATCAAGCTGAAGAAGTTTGACTATGACCCGTTTGAAGTCGCCATTACCGCGATTGACCGGCAGATGATTGAGACTTGGGAGATCAATAATTTTCCTAGTCAGCTGGCGATGCCACCGATTTTAGGCGACTGTCGCCGAGAGGAGATTCTGAGAAAGGCAGGCATCAAAGACAGCCGGGCAATCTTGATTGTGACTAGTGACGAAAGTACAAATGTGGAGTGTGCGATCGCCGCTCGTCGCCTCAATCCCAGCATTCAAATCATCCTGCGCTCGTCTCGTCATAGCCTCAACGCTCTGCTAGAGCGCCAGCTGGGTAACTTTGTCGCGCTAGATGCCACCGAACTCCCGGCTATGACGTTTGCCCTAGCGGGCTTAGGAGATGATACCGTCAGCGTGTTTAGGATTGGTCGCCATCGCTTTCGGATTGTGGAACGGTTTGTGCGCGCAGGTGAGCCACGCTTTGACCAAAAGCAAATACAGATGCTGCATCAAGGTCAGTTTCGACTCTTGGACTTCGAGCCAGTAGAGCGTCCACAGCAGCCGCTGGGCTGGGCTACGACCGCGTCGTCTGTGTTTCACCGATGGCAGCCCTACGTGCGGGTTTCGGCAGGCGATCGCATTGCCTACATAGAAGTAGTCGCAGACCTCAACGAATCCGACAAAAGAAAAAGGCCACTGCTAGCGATTAGCCAGCTGATAGAAGATTGGAAAACCGGTGACTGGCGGCGGCGCTTGCGTAACTGGCGTCAATCTTCTGAACAGTCCACAGCTCGAGTGCTCGCAACTGTGCTTTCTGCTGCTCTGGTGCTGTGGACGGCAGGTACGCTGCTGCTAAAGATCACCGGACCGGATATCTCCTGGGTCAAGGCTATCTCTCTAGGCGCAATTTTACTGCTAGGCGGCTACGGTGATGTGTTTGGGGGATTTGGTAGCTCTGGAATCCCTGGCTGGGTGCAGCTTGCCTGCCTGCTGATCACGGTGATCAGTATTCTTGTGGTTTTGGGAGTGTTGGGTCTTTTGGCCGATCAGCTACTCAGCTCTCGGTTTGATTTTTTGCAAAAGCGACCTCGCATTCCTCGCAGCCGTCACGTAGTTGTTATTGGCCTTGGTCGTATCGGCAGAAAGGTGACCAGCCTGCTATTAGAACTCAATCAGCCGCTAGTGGCAGTCGATAAACAGCTCAATCATCCAGAGTTGTTTACTCAGGTTCCCTTACTTATTGGCAATATTTTAGAAGAGCTGTCTGCTGCAAACCTGGCCACCGCCAAAAGCATCATCGCTGTCACCGACGACCAAATGCTCAACTTAGAAGTGGCCCTGCTCGCCTCAGAGAAGAACTTGGGCAGCGCTCATAGCTTCTCGCCAGTAGTGCGCACCCGTAACCAGTCATTTAGTGACAACTTAGCCGCGCTAATGCCGCAGGCGCAGGCTTTTTGCCCCTATGCGCTTTCTGCTGAAGCGTTTGCGGGCGCAGCCTTTGGTGAAAATATTCTGGGCCTTTTTCGGCTAAGTGAGCAAACGAACCTGATCGCCGAATATCTTATCGAACCTGGAGACACCTTGGCGAACAAACGGCTAGCGACCGTTTCATACGGCTATGGCGTTGTGCCTATCCTGCGCGAAACGGTTGATAAAGCAGGAAATTCTTGTACGGTGCTGATGCCGACAGACGACCAATATCTGCTGCCGGGCGATCGCCTTTTCGTACTCTCTTCTATCAATGGGTTGCGTCGTATAGAGAGAGGGGAGATGACACCGCCTCGCAGATGGCGGCTTACCGCTGAGCAAAAGCCAGGTTTAGAAAACAGGGCTGATGTCGTTCAGCTATTGTCTAGGCTAGCTAACTTTTCACCTAAGTCGGCTCGGCGGTTTGTCGACCAGCTGCCCGCAGCTATTGACATAGAACTCTACGACTATCAGGCCGCTAAATTAATTCAGAGCATGAAAGAGCGCCTGTCTGTCAGGCTTTCGCCACTCTAAAATTCACCAGAGAATTCATAAAACGAAACAGTTACTCGCACTGAGTTACAGCATCGCTTTACACTTTAGGCTGGTGAATACACTTATAGCCCCTCTTTAATCCATGACACCGCCTGACACTGGGCTCAAAAACAGGGACGCTATCGACATAGCCTCACCTGAGACAGCCTTACTCGACACAACTTCCGACACAGCTTCGCCTAAGACGGCCTCACCGTCCGCTGTCGTTGGCGAGTCTAGTCGGGTTGAGAAAGATAGGCAGTGCGACCCACCACCCAAGACTCATTCAGCTTGCGGTGCTACTGGTTTTGCTAGCTGGCACCAGCAGCCTTCTACTCTACAGTCTGTTTAAAGGGGCCTGGTCACCAGAAAAAGACAACAAAGCTATTCTGCAAACCATTTTCAAAATAGAAACCGAGCGCAAAGACGCTCTGCCCATAGATCAAGACAGTTCTCAACAGGTCGTCACCCGCTCTTACGCTGATCTAGAACCCTACGTAGAAGCAGACGGCTGGACCTGGATAAATCGATTTGGCAGCACCGTCACCTACGGCAGACAAGACCAGAGACTAATCGCTTCCTGTAGCGCATACTCTCCGCTATACCTGGTTTGCAACCTGAGCGAAATTCCTTAGGGCTTTAGTCGGGATGTAGGATCTCTAGCCTGTAGTTCTCCAAGCAGTAGTGAAGGGGAAAAGTTTGAAATGACCTGTTCGAGTAAGGTTTTGCGCTATCTCTTGGCGATCGCAGTGGTTGCTTCAGTATGCAGCCTGACTGCTTTCTTCTTGATCTTTCAAGCTGCTTTCACAGAGAATAAAAACCATTTACAAGTTTTATGGGCGATCGCCCAGATGGAAGCTAGTCGATCTGCTGTAGCGATCGCAGATCATCCACAGCAACTCGTCGTCGGCAAATCTGGTATAGATTCCTATCTAAAAGCACGTGGCTGGACGTTTGTTGATCAAACTGGTTCACTGTCAACCTACGGAAAAGCCGACTCTACAGAAAGTCGGCTTTTAGTAAACTGTGGCGCGTACACCGCGCACTACTTAATCTGTGACTTGAGTGCTGACCCAGACAGAGAATAAGTCTTCGGCTCGTATCTCTTATTAGGCAGCACGAACGGGAGGCAGCGCAGGCAAAGATGCTGGCTTATCCGTCACTAAAAATTCTCGGATTAAACGAGCAATTCCCCTTTGGACAACGCCACTGACTACCCGCCGACCTAGTCCCCTTGCCTCTGGTTCTACAATCAGCTTAGGCAGAATGGCGGCGACTGTCGCTGGGTTGAATCCTGGCGTATCACGCAAGATTTTGAGGATCTTGACAACATGCTCCCAGTTAGCTTGCGGTGACTGAGCAGTCGCTGCTGGATTAGCGGTCAGAGGATCTTCTTGCCCGAGCGGCAAGCGTAGCGCTCTAGTGATCTGCTGTAGTAGGCTAAAGCCCATTTTGTCTATCTCTTTGGCTAGCTCGTCGGCAATGCGCACCCGCAGGTAAGCACCCCTCTCAGAGAACAGAAATTCCAACGTCTGATCAAGCACCTGGTCGAGGTCGTAGTCGGTGCTGTCTTTGGCATTTCTGAGCAGATTTTCTAATCGATTCCAACGGAAACTCCCCTCTCTAAACAACAGCTCTTGCAGTGAAGTTCTTAGCTGTGGGGCCGGGTCGGTTAGCAGTCGCCGCGCGACATAGGGATAGGCTTTGCTTAGCACCTTAAAATCGGGATCAACGGTGATTGCAATGCCGTCCAAGGTAACAAGAGATCGAATGATCAGCGCGTAGTAGGCTGGCACCCGGAAAGGATATTCATACATCAGCGCTGAGAATTCATCGGTGATGCTTTTTAAATTCATTTCAGCGACGCTAGCGCCAAGTGCGTTGTTAAACACGCCTGCTAATGCTGGGATAATTGGGCTCAGGTCCGTATCTGGCGTCAAGAATTCCAGATTCACATAGTCCTGGGCTAGACCGTCAAAGTCTCGGTTGACCATATGGACAATCGCTTCAATTAGGCCGTATCGCTGGTAGGCTTCGACCTGACACATCATGCCAAAATCAAGGTAGGCTAGCTTGCCATCTGCCATCACTAGCAGGTTGCCGGGATGAGGGTCGGCGTGAAAAAAACCATGCTCTAAAAGCTGACGCAAGGAACACTGCACGCCAACTTCGATGACGTGTGTAGGATCGATGCCGCGCCTGGCTAGTTCATCTAGCTCTGTAAGTTTGACACCGTCTATCCACTCCATTGTCAGGACGCGGCGGCCTGTGTATTGGGTGTAGATGCTAGGGACAACAATTTCTGGCAGGTAGCCGTACAGCTTGGCGAAGCGCTCAGCGTTGGCACCCTCGTGGTTGTAGTCCATCTCTTCGAAAATGCGATCGCCAAACTCATCCACAATGCTGACCAGGTCACTGCGAATCTGCGTCACGTATTTGGTCGCCCAGTTTGCCAGAATTCTAATGACATAGATGTCTTTGGTGATTTGATCGGCTAAGCCGGGGCGCTGGACTTTTACAGCGACATCTTCGCCCGTTTTCAGCCTGCCTTTATACACCTGACCTAAAGAGGCCGCAGCAATCGGCGAGTCGGATAGATATGAATAGATGGCTTCTGGCGGCTGGCCGATCTCTTCTTCGATGAATCGAAGCGCTATTTCGTTGGGGAAAGGAGGCAGCTGATCTTGCAGCTTGACCATCTCAGCCATTGCCGCTGGAGAGATTAAATCGGGTCGGGTGGAGAGTGCCTGACCGACTTTGATATAGGCAGGACCGAGACGAGTGAGCATGACACGCAACCCTTCGGCGCGCTTTTGCTCGTTGATTTTCTGTCGACCTGTGACCTTGTCCCACAGCAGACCGAATACATAGCCAGCAGCAATCCAGAAGATGTTGATGAGGCGAAACAGGATCTGGAAGGGGCGCTTGCGGTAGTAGGCTGCGATCGCATCCGGGTCATACACCAAAATATCTTCTAGCGATCGCGGCGGCACTCGGTTAGCACCAGAGTTGGCTACAGGCATCGCTGGGACAGTTACCGTCTGCGGTGCTTCTGTTCGACTTTCAAACGGTGACACAGGCGTAGCAGAAACAGGTGAACCGGAAGGCTGGCTAAGTAGTTCAGGCGAAGCTGCACTCATAAGAAATCTTCAAAAATTATGGTCTCGTCCGGTAAAAAAGACTCCAAACTACTGCCGCGATACCCACTACAAAAATAGAGTCGCTCTAAAGTAGAGGTGGTCCAAAGTAGAGGCGCTGTAGAATAGAAGCGAATGACTTGGGCCTGAATGCGTCCGACCAGACGGCTAATCGCACCATTAAGCCTAGATGAAGTCAATTGATCACCTTCTGTAAACTATTGTATCAACTTGTTGAGAAACCTGTTCTGTCTAAAGCCATAAGATCTGTTGGAACACGTCTGCTAGCAAAAACAGGTACAGTCGTTCGCTCTAGCCATATGCCCCACCCTTCACCTCCACCTAACAGCTGAGCCCTATGTTGGTTTCTTTGAAAATCGAGAACTTTGCCCTCATTGATCGGCTCGACCTAGAACTAAAGCCTGGCCTGAACGTACTCACCGGGGAAACTGGCGCAGGCAAGTCGATCATTCTGGACGCTATTGACGCTGTACTAGGTGGCAAAGCCAGCGGCAGATGGGTGAGAACGGGCACCGAAAAGGCGCTAGTCGAAGCCGCCTTTCGCACTGATTCTAGGATTGTGAACTGGTTAAACGAACAAGAGATTCCATCACAGGGCGATCTGATTGTCTGTCGCCGCGATCTCACCGCAGGCAAAAGTTCAGTTCGCAGCAAGTCGAAGCTCAACGGCGTCCTGGTAAAAAAGCCACAGATGGATTCGCTCCGTCAGCTCTTAATCGAGATCACAGCGCAGGGCCAAACGCTACAGCTAGGCGATCTAGATCTGCAAAGAGACTGGCTAGACGGGTTTGGTGATAAAAAACTGCTAAAGCAAAGAGATCAAGTTGCGGTTGACTATGGCGCGGCCAGCTTAGCCAAAAAGATTCTAGATGCCCGTCGCCGCGCCGACCAGCAGCGAGCCGATCAGCTAGAAATGCTTCAGTTTCAAAACAAAGAATTCAGCGAGGCTGCGCTAGAAGATCCAAGCGAGCTAGAGGATCTACAGATAGAACACCAGCGACTTAGCCACAGCGTTGAACTGCAGCAGCAGAGCTACCAGGTCTACCAAATGCTGTACGAAAATGATGATAGTGGCGCAGCCTGCTCCGATCTGCTGGGCGAGGCAGAGAACGTGCTGATGGACATGCTGCGCTTTGACCCAGAGATTAATCCAATTTTGGAGATGGTGGCAGAGGCGCTAGCCCAGGTTCAAGAGGCGGGGCGGCAGATCAATGCGTATGGTGAGAATATTGAAACAGACCCGGAGCGGCTAGATGAAATTGACGCTAGAATCTCTCAGCTCAAGCAGCTTTGCCGCAAGTACAACCGCGATTTGCCAGAGCTAATCGAGCACTACCAGAGCATTCAGGACTCGCTGGCTGCGTTAGGTGGAGACGGTCAGTCGATTGAAGCGCTAGAAGCGGCCTATCAGAAAAAGCAGACCGTGCTGATAGACAGCTGTGATCAGCTCACAAAGCTAAGGCAGACGGCGGCGAAAAAGCTAGAGGCAGATTTGATCTCACAGCTAAAGCCGCTGGCGATGGAGCGCGTGAAGTTCAAAGTGGATATTCAGTCGCAGCCGCCGACGATGCACGGAGCCGATGCGATCGCCTTCCTCTTTAGCCCCAACCCTGGTGAGCCGCTTCAGCCCCTGATCGAAATTGCTTCCGGGGGTGAAATGAGCCGGTTCTTGCTTGCGCTCAAAGCTTGCTTCTCTCGGGTCGATCCGATTAATACGATGGTGTTCGATGAAATTGACGTTGGGGTTTCGGGGCGAGTAGCGCAGGCGATCGCAGAAAAACTCCACCAGCTCAGCCGCGAACACCAGGTGCTATGCGTTACCCATCAGCCCCTAGTAGCCGCTATGGCCGACGCCCACTACCACGTTGGTAAACACGTCATCGTAGGCGCTGATGCCCCGACTAGTCAGGGACGAAAGCGAAAAGTTTCCTCAAAAGCGCCCAAAAAGAATAGCCTTGCCCAAGCAGAAGCAAAGGCGAGCGGAAAAGTTGCCACTCAAATTGAAAAAGACAATAAGCGAACTGCAACGGCTGATAGTACCAGCGAGGGCGATCGCACCGACGCAGGCGAACGCACTATCGTAAAAGTCACCCCGCTAGGCAAAGTCGAAGAGCGCCGAGATGAGCTAGCGCAGCTAGCCGGAGGCCGCTCTCACAGCGAGGCGATCGCCTTTGCCGACTCCCTGCTAGCCCAAGCTGAAACAATCCGAAAGGCGGGGTAGTTCGTGTCCCGTCAGCCCTTATAGTGAGGCTGACATGCCGCTTGACATCACTTTTTAGATATTGAACTCATGCATTGGATAGTTGCAGCCATCGATCCCGCCATAGCAGATCCAACCATTGAAGCTAACCTGCGCCAGTTTTTACTGGTCCTATCAGTCTCTCTAGGCGTCGCTACGCTATCTCGCGTCTTTAGCGTTCTTAGAAACATTCCCTACACGTTGCTGCTGTTGCTGGTAGGCCTGGGTCTAGCCGTTGTCGATGTCCGCCTAGTTAATCTCTCACCAGAGCTGATTCTGTTTATATTCCTGCCGCCACTGCTGTTCGAGGCCGCCTGGAATATCAAATGGAGCCGTCTCAAAAGTGACTTCTTCCCCATTTTGCTCTACGCCATATTGGGTGTCGTTATTTGCATATTGGGCCTAGTCTTTGGCCTACAGCAGTTTGCCGGAACCTCGCTAGCCACGGCGCTTCTAGTAGGCGCTAGCCTGTCTGCGACCGATCCGGTCTCGGTCACTGCGCTTTTTCGGGAGCTAGGAGTTGATAAGCGATTAACTACGCTCATGGAAGGTGAAAGCCTATTCAACGACGGTGTTGCAGTCGTCGCGTTTAATCTGCTTTTGGGCATTGCGCTGGGATTTGAGCAGTTTGACGCTTCGGTGACGATTGCCCGGTTTGGCCTATTTGTTGGGCTTGGTATCAGCCTGGGCGGACTGATCGGATTCGGCATTTCTTTTTTGACTCAGCGGTTTGATATTCCGCTAGTTGAGCAGTCGCTGACCTTAGTCTCTGCCTACGGCACTTACATTATTGCTGAAGAAGTGGGCGGCTCTGGTGTGATTGCAGTTGTCACCACCGGGCTGATTCTAGGTAACTTTGGCTCCCGGATTGGCATGAATCCCCGTACCCGCTTGGTTGTCTCTGAGTTTTGGGAGTTCCTAGCCTTCTTCGTAAACTCAATTGTGTTTTTGTTGATCGGCGATCAGGTTCGCTTTCAAACCTTGATAGATTATTCAGAAACTATCTTTGTGGCCATTTTGATCATCATTACTGCTAGAGCCGTCAGCGTTTTCGGGCTGAGCGCTTTTAGCAATGCTGTCACCGATGGTGAGAACATCTCCATTCCTGGCCAAACCGTCTTATGGTGGGGTGGCTTGCGAGGATCTGTTTCTGTGGCCCTGGCGCTGAGCGTGCCAGAGTCCCTGGTCCAAAGAGAAGAAATTATCGCCATTGTTTTTGGCGTGATGCTGTTTACGCTGCTGGTGCAGGGATTGACAACGCAGCCGCTGCTTTCCTGGCTAGATCTGCTAGGTGATCAGCCCACTAGACAGAAATATACTCAGTTAGTTGCCCATAGAGTCGCGCTCAACCGGGTTTTGGACCGGTTGAAAGAGCTGATCGAACGACAGGAAGTTGATCAAGAATTCGCCAGATATCAGATTGCTTTGGTAGAAGGTCAGCTAGAAGAGCTGCAAGAGGACTTGTTGAAACTACAGCGATCGCACCCAGAGCTGCTCACCTACGCCGCCGAACAAATTCGAGAAGAGCTGTTAGCTATTGAATCTGATACTTACGCCGAATTTATTAGAGCTGGTCAGCTTAAAGACGAACTAGCCCCACTACTGCAAGACGTGCTGCCTCAGAACACCTGATTTTTTGCAATCCTTTTGCTTTAATCTTTGCGCTTCTAGTCCTTTCGCTCTGTTGTCTCGCGATCTAGCTTCAGACGCTTTTCCAAATTCTGAATCTCGTCGCGTCGAGCAGCCGTTTCCAGTGTCCTGCGGCGAACTTCCTGACTCTGTAGCGTCAGCGATTGTCGCCACTGCTCGGCTCGCTCAATTTCATCCTGTAAGTCTTGAGGCGTCATCCCCTGGCTCAAATAGTCTTTGACAAAAGCCAATACCCAGTCTGTGGCCTCCACTATACTGACTACTAGACCATCGCCTTCTATTTCAATATCGCCTTCTGTCTTGATGATTAATAGAACCTGCTCATTAAAAGGAACGTCTTTAGCGGTAGCAATGACAGGTTGAGGCATTAGCAGCTCCCACCGATTCTCTGAAAGATTCCGAGCTAGGAGCTGAAGCTGAGTACTGATATGTGACCGTTTGGAGTGAACCTTTGCCAGGTATTGCATAGGTGCGAGCTAATAGTAAGCGTAAGGAAAGAGCACAGGTGACAGCTACACACTCTTAGCGTACAGCCCTAAGCGGACAAATTTCAGAAGGCAGGCTCGTTGTTGAAATAGATTACCAGGTAGATAAAGTTACGTTTAGTTGACCCTCGTTCTGGAACTTTTTTGTATCTAGAGCAGCCATTGAAGAATAATTCAGTATAGAATCTAACCCTTTAACTCTCGCTCTCTATTCTATACATCGCTAGAAAATTCCATACACTGCTACAAAAGTATCACTAAGACAATCTACACGATAGGTATTCTGAGAGCTTCTACTTTATGTAATGTAGAGATAGAGAAGTACGTATCTACGATCATATTCTACTTTTTACTCTTACATTCGCTGTAGGCCTTGCCTCGGCTCTGCGCACTGCGATAACTAGGCAATCATGAACTCCTTAAATCGTGCTACTCCAGCTCAATCCAAGTGCACCCCGTCCGATTGCTTGTTCAGCGATCGAGCTTGCGATCACACGTCCTATCCGGACACTTCGAATTCTTCCGATCGGCTCGACTCAGATTGCTTAGATTCAGATCCGTCGAATGCAGACCGCTTGAATTTGACCGAAGACAAGAAGTTTGAACTGATGAGTGCCTACCTAGACGATGAGGTCTCAGATCAAGAGCGCCGTTTGGTGGAATACTGGCTTGCGAACGATCCACAGCTACTAAGCGACTACCAGCAGCAGATTAAATTACGAGGTGCCATTCAGACCCTAGACTCAAACTTTTCTTTGGATTTAACTGTGAACGAATAACCTATATTTCGAAGCGGGCCTAGCTAGGAGAGCAGGCCCGTCAGTTCTCCGTCAGTTCTCTTTGTTACCCTTCGGTGCTGCTGGTTTCTGCCGTTTCTTTCAGCTGTCTGTTTTTTCTATGTGGCGGCGAATTGAGTTGAGATCTATGTAGCGATCTGTGACATTACGCAGCTCACGAGCAATCATACCCTCGGTTGAAACGACTGTAATGTGCGTACTTTTGGAACGCAGTAGCTCTATTGCTCTTTCGAAGTCACCATCACCGCTGAACAGGACGACTCTGTCGTATTGGTCGACCGTATTGAACATATCAACAACGATTTCGATATCTAGGTTCGCTTTCTGCGAATACCGACCAGAGGTATCGTCGTAGTATTCCTTTAGAATTTTTGTGCGAACGGTGTAGCCAAGGCTAATTAGCGCATCTCGAAAGGCTCTTTGGTCCTGCGGGTCTTTTAATCCGGTATACCAGAAGGCGTTTCCTAAAACGTTGCCTTCTATTTCCTTGAGGAAATATTCTAGAACCCGCTTTGGATCAAAGAACCAACCATTCTTTTGCTGGGCATAGAACATGTTGTTGCCATCTATAAAGATAGATAGCCGGTTCAGCATACGTGCAGCCATAGGAGTTAGATAGCGGGGGGATATAGGAAATAATAGGGTGGTGGATGCGGAATTAAACCGAAACTACTACCCACCATCGTTTTTTCTAAAGAATTACTATAAAAACAGTAGGTTCTGCTTCGGCACATCACTCGATGAGGGTATCTTCTCAGACCAAGTGTCTCAGAGCTTGTGCAGCCTGTAGAGCTACTTTCAGGTATTAAAATTCTCAAAGCTAAAGTAGATTGTTAGATTGAGACGATAAGGAGTTACACAATGTATGTTTCCCCCAGGGGTAACTATTATAGGCGGTTCTCTAGCTTTCAGCGTGTCAATACGAGCGTATGAACCTTCTTATACCGAACACACAACCGTACTCACTGGCTCTTCCGTACTCTTGAAGTAATAGAAACAATTGGCTGGCTATGTCTAAACCTGTCTCAAAGTCTGCCTATTCAAAGTCTACTAAAAATTCTTCAAAGGGAACAGGGCGATCGCGATCAACCAACCGGCCTACAGCCACGCTAACGATGCAGGATCGATTGGCCGTCTGGCCACGGCAATTTGCTGAGAAACACTGGCGGCTAGCGGCTTCTGCTATGTTTTCGGTGATAGCCGCTGGAGCAGTCGGGCTAAATCTAGGCATCGTTGACTTGTGGGAGAGGCAGACTCAGAGCTTGTTTTTCGAGCTGCGCGGTCCAGTTGACCCACCAAAGGACATCGTGATTTTGGCGATTGACAAGGAATCACTCTCTCAGGGGCAGCACTACCGCGACGATCCCGAGCGGTATGAGGAGTTGAAGTCGATTGAAGCCTGGCCTTGGCGTCGTGAAGCCTACGCGCGGGTAATTTCACGGCTGATGGAGGCGGGCGCAGACTCCGTGTCTTTGGACGTACTGTTTACCGCGCCTAGTGCCTATGGTCCTACTGACGATGATGCCTTTACAAAAGTGCTGAAGCGCTATGGCGATCGCATTGTCCTAGCTGCCGACTACGACAAAACTTATTTAGACCAGGGGACTATCTCTGATGCGGACCTACCGCTTCAACAGTTTCAAGATACGGGTATACGGTTAGGATCTATCAACTTTCAGAGGGAACTAAATGAGCAGATTCACCAGCTGGGACAGGCGTTTTTAGCTACGCTGCCTGAAGAAGAGGCTTTTTCGGAAGTCTCTTCGGCGGCGCTTGATGATTTTTCGGAGCCGCCACCGCTTAGTTTTGCCCAAGCAACGCTGGATGCCGCTAGAAGGCCCGATGGCCTGACTTCAGCAGGCCAGCAAGACAGTCAGCAAGAAAATATCTACTTCTATGGACCTAGCGGCACCTTTGAGCAGGTTCCTTTTTGGTACGTTCTAGATACTGACCTTTGGCGCAGCTATTTAAGATCAGGCAATTTCTTTAAGGGCAAAATCGTCATTATTGGGACCACCGCCGCCGAGCGTCACGACTTTCACCAGTCTCCTTTTTCCGGTAGCTTGCTCTATCCAAATGAAATGGCTGGAGTCGAAATCTTAGCTAATACTGTCGCTACCTTGGACCAAAAGCTCTCACCGACCAGACTGGTCAAAAGCCCAACTGCCAATGCGCTGGCAGTCTTGGCATTGGGACTAGGCGTATCAATGCTGCTCTATCAGTCCCATCGACACTCTCAGCGGGCACTGATAACTGTAGGAAGCATGGCAGTATGGGTCGGAATCAGCTATATCGCTTTTACCGGTGCTCAGACGATTTTGATGACGGGGACGCCAATGGTTGCGATCACACTCATGGGACTGGTCAATGTGGGTATTGGCTTTACGGCAGATCGCGTCAAGCGCAAAAAACTGCGTACGAGCCTGGCGCGGTATGCAACCTCGCCGCTGGTCCAAGAGATCATCAGCGAACAGGATGATTTTCATGACTTGCTCGCTGAGGTTCAAGCAGATTTAATTGGGACTCTGTTGCGCGATCGCTACAGTATCACGGCCGTCCTTGGCTCAGGTGGCTTTGGTGAAACCTACCTGGCCCAAGACACCGAGCGCCCCGGTAGTCCGATCTGCGTCGTCAAACAGCTCAAGATTGTTAGCGATAATCCCAAAGCTCATCAGCTGGCTAGCCGCCTATTTGCAGCCGAAGCCTCGGTTCTAGAACGACTCGGTAAACATAGCCAAATTCCCCAACTCCTCGCCTACTTTGAAATCAGAGACACCTTCTATCTGGTCCAAGAGATGATCGAAGGTACACTCCTGCGCGATTTGCTCTACAACCGCCGTCCTCTCTCCCAAAGAGCCGTCGTCACTATGCTGCGTGACCTGCTGCCTGTCATCAGCTTTGTCCACTCTCAAGGGGTCATCCACCGCGACATTAAGCCTTCTAATATCATTCGCCGTGCCAGCGACAAACGCTACGTCCTGATTGACTTCGGCGCTGTCAAAACCATCTCCACCAAAATCGCTGGCGATCAGAGCGATGTGACCTCAACGGTTGGTATTGGCACTCAAGGCTACATGCCCAGCGAACAGTCAGCCGGTATGCCTACCGTCCGTAGCGATCTTTACGCTCTTGGCATTACTGCGATCGAGGCACTAACCGGGCGTTCTCCCCATGCTTTAAAGCGTAGTGAAGATGGTGAAATTATTTGGTCGCATACCGTAGACGATATCTCACCAGCGCTTTGCAGGATAATTAATAGAATGGTGCGCTACGACTTCAACAAACGCTATGTATCCAGCGACCAGTGCCTAGCCGATCTCAATCAGCTAGATGTAAAACAGCTTGTAGAGGCCTCCACTGCCGGTGGTGGTGACGTACTTCCGGCGGCAAATCCCACTTATAACCAGGGCACCCGTCCAGGTGTGATCGCCACCAATTCAGAGATTGATGAGACACAGATTTTGCCTGAAGGGTGGCTCCGCAACGCAGACACTGAAACAGAGGATGCCAAGGATTAAGGTTGAGGGGAGTTCATGTCACCAGACATATCGTCTTCTGGGTCCATGTCGTGGTCCATGTCGCCCTCCATATCGTGCATCATGATCACGTCATCAACCTTGTCTGCTGGCGAGAAAACCTCTACCGGAGGTTCATCAACCGCAGGCGATAGGTCTATGACATTGATCTCAGCTGAGACTACCGGTGCTGTCTCTTCGGCTAGGTTGCCGGACATCTCTGACGGCGATACATCTGAGGGAGACACGTCTGTAGGAACAGCGGTAGGTGCTATCTCAGGGGCTGTAGAAGTAGGTTGATCTACCTGCAGTGACATTGTCGATGATAAATTAGTCTGCAATTCAGGAACATCGGGTGCAGCCGTTACTGCACTGCTAGTACTGACCGTAGGGTCTGCCGATACTGGCAGCTCAGACTCTGATGGAGCGTCTGTCGGCAACTCGGTTCCAGTAGCGTCGTTGAAGGTGCTCTGGTCTGCTACTGGCCCCGAGGTCTGATCGAGCGAGAGCGAGCTGTCGACAGCAGAACTAGGAGCAGTGGCACTAGGAACAGACTCACTACTGCTACTATCTAAGTCGCTGCCGTTCGGTTCGCTGTTCACGTCATCAACTAGATTGCTGCCATCACTATTGCTACTGTCGTCTACGGCTGTAGAGCTATTTGTAACTGTTTGATCTTCACTAACCTCCGGTGCTTCGTCCGGCGTTTCTGAAGCACTAGCCGGTTCGTCTTCATTGACTGTGTCATTACCGCTAGATACTTCTGGCGAGCTACCTTCAGTTTCTCCTCCCTCGCCCACATTGCCTTCGTCTGCGTTTATGACCTCTAGAGAATTCTCTGCCTCAAGGTCTGCCGAGCCGTTCAAATCAGAAATATCGCCTTCTAGATACTGTTGAACAGTTTCGTTAATGTCTAAATCAGGCGCTTCCACACCATCTGCTTCTAAATCCAGCTCTAACTCTAGATCTAAGGCTACCTCTAAATCCAGTTCTTCTGAGGCGGTAGGTGCTTCGGTCGCGGTAACATCGTCAATGGTAGGCTCTATCGCGGGTTCTGTATCGGAGATACCTTCACTCGCAGTGTCAGTCTCTAAAGAATCGTTTATGGCTGCCGTTGTGGCCGGTTCTTGGGAATCTGCTACTGGCTCATTAATAGCTGGCTCAGGTACTTCCTCTACGGGAGGGGCCGGTCTACTAAAGGAGTCGGGATTTTCGATCACGCCGTCACCGTTAAGCGGGCGCTGATTGGAAAGAGCTTCTTGAATTTCTTGGCGAACACCGTCTAAGGGATCACCCGTTCCGGAAGGCGGTGAGAGATAGTCAAAGCCCTCAGCTAGGCCGCTGCTTTGCCAGAATAAGGCACCATCAAACTGATAGATTTGTGTGATTTGGTCACCTTCGATGACGCCAATCTCATTTGAGCGTAGCGCCTGCCTTTCGGTCCCAGCTTCATTGAATAGAATCATAGGACCGTTAGGATTGTCGGTAAGTGCGCCAACAATCGTGGTATCTGTTTCTGGTATGTATCGTACAAACAGCGCGGAACCCTGTATGCCAGTTACGGCGTTGGGTGTTTGGATGGTGCTGCGGCCTCGACCGGGTGGAATCAGTAGCAAGACGGTGCCGTTGCTCAGCTGAAAGTTGCGAGTGTTCGGGGTGAATCTAAAAGTAGCCCTTTCACCGATGCGTGCGAGCGAACCGTCGTTAAACCTAAGCTCGGCGCGCGAGGCTCTTGCAGTTCTTAGAGCGTCTCCAATACTCAAGACGTCAGCAATTCTAGCGTGCCGACTCCTCTGCTCTCTGGGAACAAGCTGCACTCGGTTGCTCAAGAAGTCTACCCGAGCCCATTCGAGATCTTCTGGTTTTGCTGTGGCAGCAGGCGGCATCAACAGCAGACCGGTTAGGCTAACTCCTAGAGAAAGAACCCACGAGATCCTATTGCGTACCCGCTTCGGGTTAGACTTGCTTGTCAACTGAGTGCCTTTCATGAATCACGTGCCTGAGAAAGCTAGCTAGAGGGGGGCTACTGATCAGTTCCTTCCAATCATCATCTTAATGCCTTAAAGTCAACAGTCAGAAATTTGAGCTGACTCACATTATATTTCTTCGAGCATGGTAAGACTCATCAGAAAAAACTGCTGGAAACTTCGTTCCAGTTTATTTTCTGCCTGATTGAGGCTTCTGCCTGTTGATACTGATATAGATAGTGTAAGTTGGCGTACACGTACGAACATAGTATGTGTACCAGTCTTTATGCTTGCCGTCTTCTGAGCTTTTAGGTTTGGGAGAACGTACAGCTGCTCCTGTTGAGGTTAGATTGTTTATGCAGAACCGGGCTTTCTCCGCCTGCCAGCAGGTTCTCACACTAAGCCTTGGTATAGGCGGAATGCTGAACGTACTGTGCGTATCGGTGTCATCTCAGACCAGCACAGATTTATCAACAGATATTGAGAGGTTTAGTCAGGCGACTCAGCGGTCTAAAGCATTGCGATCGCCAGTAACCCAAACGCCAGCTCTGCCTTCGCCAGTTGCTCAGCCGATAAGTTTATCGTCAGCGTTCGTTGATGTAGTGGTAAGTCCTGTCGAAGATCTGGACGTTCCGCAGCTCTCAGCTGTGACCTGTCAGCAGACAGTCTGTCTATCGGTTCCTGTTTCGTCGGCTCTTTCGCGATCTGAAGCGATCGGACCAGAAACAAGTAAGGCGAAAGCGCTAACAGAGCAAGTAAATCTCCAAAGAGCTGTAGAGGAACAGGCAGACTTGGAAGAGACGGTATTAGAGGAAGACGAAGCAGCAGAAACGCCGCGCTTGGAACTAGAAGAAGTTTTGCTAGAGACTTCTAACGCTGCATCTGACCTAATATGGCCTCCTGTAGGGATAGCTTTAGAAGCTTCTATAGAAATACCTTCAGCAGCAATCGTTGCGCAGGCAAGACCTGCCGAGGTCCCTGACTTTCTATCAGATATTGTCGATGACAACGCCCCTGAACCCGACGCCGATGTCCTAGACGATGAGCTAGGAACGCTGCGGCTACAGCAGACGCGATCGCGAAACAACGAAGAGCTCGGTATCCTCCGACTACTGCAAACTTCTCAGGCCCCGCCGCCGCCGCCTAGTCCTCCAATTGCCTTTTTAGGAGGGCGTCTGGGCTTTTTTAATACGGATAACGTCTTTCGCTCTGAGGCTAGCGTAGAAGAGCAGATCTACCAGTCAGGGCTATCGCTGTATCTATTTCCCAAGCTGTCGGATAAGACCAACTTGTATGCGATCGCGACCACCAACCTGGCTCGCTACGAAATCGACTACAACGAGATAGAATTACAAGCCGGTCTGCGGCACCGTTTGCTGCCCAGCACTTTTGTGCAAGTCGGCTGGCGTAACCAGAAGCTCTACACACCCGGCTATCGAGAAAAACTTTTGGGCATCAACTATCTAGATGCTCTAATCAGCCATCGAAGACTCTTAAGCAAAAGGGCTTGGGTAGACGGCTTTTATCAGCTGCGTCTAGGGTTTGCCGATCCCGCCGCCGCCAGCAGATTTCGTCAAACCCTGATTACCTCAATCAACTACGCTGCAACGCCGAAGCTGCGCACCAGCTTGCTCTATCAGCTAGACCTAGACGACTACCTCAAAATTGACCGGTATGACGTCTCTCAGCAGCTTCTAGGCGTTATTAGCTACAACATTACACCCGAAAGCAGAATCAGCCTGTTCGGGGGAAGCCGGTTTGGCAACTCGTCAGCGCCAGGCGTAGATTTAGACGATTTGTTCTATGGTGCGGGACTGAACATAAACCTCCCGCTATTTTAGTAAACCAGTATCAGATCGGGTGTGAGACGTAGCTTCAAGCGCCGACTTTGGTTGCAGTTGACTGCATTACCGCTGTCGCAAGCTGCTCTAGCATGACAGCTGTCGTTTCGATGTCTACGCAGGCATCGGTGATACTTTGGCCATATTTCAAAGACTTTAGATCATCAGGAATAGGCTGATTCCCCGACACCAGATGGCTCTCGATCATGACACCCATCAGATGCTGCGAGTCAGATTTGATCTGCTGCGAGATATTGTCTAGCACAGTGACCTGGCGGTTGTGATCTTTATTGGCATTGGCGTGACTACAATCCACCATGATGCGGGGATTCAAGTTCTGCTTAGCCAAAGTCTCAGCTGCGTCCTCTACGTGGCTACTTTCGTAGTTAGGCCCTTTCTTTCCGCCGCGCAGTACTAGGTGACCATCCGCATTGCCGGTAGTCGACACGATACTAGCTTGACCGTCGTCGTTGATACCTAGAAAATGGTGAGGCTGGCTAGCGGCTAGCATCGCGTTAGAAGCCGCCTGCAAACTGCCGTCGGTGTTGTTCTTGAAGCCGATTGGCATTGAAAGGCCGGAGGCCATTTCTCGATGGGTTTGGCTTTCTGTGGTGCGTGCGCCAATGGCCGTCCAGGCAATGACATCAGCGATGTACTGCGGCGTAATCGGATCTAGTAGCTCTGTGCCTGCGGGCAGACCTAGTTCGGCTATGTCGAGCAGCAGCTTTCGAGCTAGACGCAGTCCTTCGTTAATGTCGTAGCTGCCGTCAAGGTGCGGATCGTTGATTAGGCCTTTCCAGCCAATACTGGTGCGTGGTTTCTCAAAATACACACGCATGACAATTTCTAGCTGATCTGAAAATTTCTCTCTGAGCTTCACGAGCTTTTGCGCGTAGTCATAAGCCGCATCTACGTCATGTACAGAACAAGGGCCGACAATCACCAGCAGGCGATGGTCCTCGTTGTGCATGATGTTGCGAATGCGATCGCGCGTCTTTGTTACCAAGGCGGCAGCCGTCTCGGTCAAAGGAAGCTTTTTGAGCAGTTGGTTAGGAGCAAGCAAAGGGCGATTTTCGACCACGTGAAGGTCTTGAGTCTTGTACATGGGTTGGACGTCTATCAACAGGTATGGCCGAGAAAGAGAGAAAACTTACCCCATTGTGACAGGTCACCGACTTAATGTGTGTCAGCGACTACACATTAAGGAAGCCGACTGATAAATTCGCTCAAGGGAATTTCTTTCTCTATGTATCTTGGAGACTGAGGCTCATAGGGACTTTCTAGTCTATCCACGTGCGTAATTTCTGCGCTTTCGGGGAGAACGGGCACTTCTGGGTCAAAACTAGTGGGGCGCATGAGCGAGCTGGAAAACCCTCTGAAAACTACGATTTCGTCTGCTTCTTGCCCAATTTTGGCATGGACTACTAGCACTTCTTGCGGATGCCGGAGCGTATAGCTTTCTAATTTAGCAGCCAGCTCGGCCTTGCTCATCGGTTGCGCTTAGAGAGTTATACAAATGAAGTTTAGCTTGTAGGAAAAACTATTGATTGAGAGCAGAACGACCTTGACGGCCTAGCTTAACAAATACGAAGTAGGCAAAGTACGCTGCATAGATAACCAGCCCAACGATACCCCAGAAACCTAAGAAACCCCTAGTCAGACCGCCGTGAAAATAGTCCTTAAAAAGCAGCGAGGGCTCTAGCCACGCTTGGCAGGCGGCTCCCCCTAACTGAGTGCCAGAAAAGGCGCAGGGAACAAACAGTAGCTGCAAGAGCCCACTGATCGCGCAATAGGCTGAAACACCCCAGCGCCACGCATTAAAGCCAAGAATAAGCGATCGCCTTGGCTGCTCTCTAATTTCTTCATTGAGATCTGCCCAAAACCAAACGCTCAGAGGGAATCAGAATTTTGGCCAAGAGCGCTGTGATAAAGCTAATTCCCAGACCGCCAATCATCAAGTAAACAGTGATCATCAGCAGACTAGCTACTCGCCAGTAAATTGTCATCACTGAACTGATTGGCTCTGACTTTTTGACCCACGACCAGATTAGTATCGTCAGCGGTACGAAGACAGTAACTAGCAGTGCTAATCGATAATCGGTCCAAACCAAAGGACGTACTGAGGCAGGATTTATGAGCACGCGGCAATTCAAGGATAAACAAGCAGTAATCAATGTAGCATCTGACGAGCGATACAGCGCCAATTTGTCAAGCTGCGAAAGCCCGATCCAGTTTTCAGCACTTTGCTTCTAGCATAATCAACCGCTATAACCCCTTTCAAACAAAGCAAACTGCACAATAGATTATGCGGTTTGCTATACGTATGCTCACAACAATTAAGGGGAGAAAACGACTTTGAAGTAAAGTGCTTTCTCCCCTTTTTCATTTGTGGGTGCTATCTGGCGGCGGCTACTAGTTGTCGTAGACGCGGCACTCGTCCGCTTCGGGGTTGTCGTCACAGTACTTGTCGAAGGGAGACTTCTCGGGAACCTTTGCACGCTGGTGAGAGGCTTCGGCTTGAAGCTCTTCGACGGCATCCCAGGCAGCGGCGCAGCCTTCTGCGTCATTGTTATCTACAGAGCAAGCTTCACGGGCTGCTTCAATTTCAGTTTTGATTTTTTCTTGGATATCGCTCATGGCAAACCGTGTTTAGTAAAGTTTTAACGATGTTTGGTTCGGTTCTATTCTAGCTTTGGCTGGCTCAAAACTGCCGTATCATAGATGGCAGTTTGAAAAGCGCTCGCTCCACCTGCTTTATCTCAAAGCAGCCTTAAGATAAGGATAGAGCCGACTCAAACGGTCTGGCAAGGTGGATGACTCTAGTATGTCAGCAGTTTTCAAAGAAAAGCTCTACCCGTAGGATAATCTTAAGGAATCTGCAAGTATGAAGTGGGCTAGCGCAATCTCGACTAGTGTTTCTTTGGAAATGGCGGTAAAGGAGGTAGCTGATCAGGTAAAGGTGCAGTTAGGCCAGCCGCCTGATCTAGCGTTCGTTTTTGCGTCGGTGGCGTTTGCTAGCGAGTATGAGCGGCTGATGCCCTTGCTTCAGGAATACTTACCTGCGGCCCACGTGGTTGGCTGTAGCGGTAGCGGTGTGATCGGGATGGACGATGACTTTCCTTCTGAGATTGAAGAGGGGCCAGCGCTGAGTCTGATGGCGGCGCATTTGCCGAATGTCAACATTAGTAGCTTTCATCTGACGGCGGCTAATTTGCCGGATTTAGATAGTCCGCCGCAGGCATGGGTTGATCTTATTGGCGTGGACCCGGCCGCGCAGCCAGGATTCGTGCTGATGGCGGACCCGTTTTCTTCGGGGACCAATGAGCTGCTTCAGGGGTTGGACTTTGCCTATCCAGAAGCCACTAAGGTCGGTGGGCTAGCGGGGATTGAGAGCTTTAGTAAGGACAGTGGGCTGTTTTGCGGACAGCGGCGATATCGAGAGGGCATTGTCGGAGTGGCGCTTTCTGGTGAGATTGTGCTGGAGGCGATTGTCGCGCAGGGCTGTCGGCCGATTGGCGATCTCTATAGGGTTAGCGAGGGCGATCGCAACGTAATGATCAAGCTAGAGCCTGATGAGTTTGCTAGCGACGGGGCGACGCAATTGGCTCAGACGCCTCTAGAGATTTTACAAACGCTTTTTCAGGGAATGAGTGAGGAAGATCGAATACTGGTGCAAAATGCACTGTTTATTGGCGTGGCGCAGAGCGGATTCAAGGCGAATCTGACCCGTCGAGATTTTTTGATTCGGAATTTGGTGGGGGTAAATCCGCAGAATGGGGCGATCGCCGTAGCGGATAAAATTCGTCCGGGTATGCGGGTACAGTTCCACATGCGCGATGCTCAAACCTCGGAAGAGGATCTAGAAGCAATGCTGCGCCGCTACCGAATAGAGCGTTTAGAAGATCAGCTGGGCGAGGCGCAAAAAGGCAGCTCTCCGGCTGGGGCGTTGCTGTTTGCCTGCACGGGGCGCGGGGAGGGACTCTATGACGAGCCAAATTTTGATTCCGATCTGTTTGAAAGGTATCTAGGACCGCTGCCAGTAGGTGGGTTTTTCTGTAACGGCGAGATTGGACCGGTTGGCGGATCGACGTTTTTACACGGGTTTACATCGGTTTTTGGGATTTGCTGCAAGCCAAACTAACAGCTGTTTATTCGACGATTGCCACTTGGCTACTGCCGCACAAAGCCGTCGAGCTCTGGCCGATATCGAGCCAGAAATTCTCCGCTTGAATCATGTAGAACAACTGGAATCTGCGCCTGCTGGCTAAGCTGAGTAATCTGCTGTAGGAGCTGATTGCTCTGGGTTACAAGCTGCTCGTCGGCAATGGTTTCTACTCTTTGATTGGGCGGGGTAATCGACTGATTGATGACTTCGTCGTAGCCTTCAAAGAGATCTACTCGAACGCCGCCTTCTTTGATGGCGTAGGTACAGACTTGCACGGTGCTGACGCCGCAGACTAAGAAAAAGCTAGGTTCAACGGTTTGAAAACGGAAGGAGATTTCCTGATTTTTCCCGGCATCGTTCCATAATTTGGTGTACTGGGCCAGCAGACCATCTACTTCTGAATGGGCTGAGGTATCTTTGCCAACGCTTTCTAGATCGAGCAAGGCTGCATTCCAGTTTTCTATTGCTAGAGTCCAGAGCGAGTCTGATTCGGCGCGCTGAGCTTCGGCAGCTTTCTGCTTGGCTTCGGAAAGGCGATCGCTAGCGTTGCGTTCTTCTTCAGCTTGGTCGCGCACTTCCTCCAGTTTCTGCTCAAATTCTGGCAGCATCTCCTGCGCTTCTACGTAAGCCTGCGTGCCTTGGGGAATCTGTCGCAGATTCTCAACCGCCGTTTCCCAGCCTGCCGCTGCCGCTTGCCAAGCCTCTACCGACGCGGCAATTTCGGCCTGCTGCGTCGCCTGGCTAGCTGACTGCTGAGCCTGGCGCAGACTGACTTCAGCGCGCGACTCCGTTTCGACTCTAACTAGAATAGTCGACAGGTTGGCACGGTATTCCGCTAGCTTGGTCTGAGCGAGTTCGTACACTGGACTGTCGTCTGGGACAGCGGCAAGGGCAGTGGTGGCCTCTCGCCATTGAGCAGCAATTTCCTTCCAGGTAGAGACAGAGTGAGGGGGATCTTGGGACTGAACAGCAGCGCTGTATGCGGTGCTCTGAGCCTCGCTGACAAGATCCAAGGCGTTGAGCTGCTGTTCATAGATTGGGATGGCGGCTTGAGCCTCGTCGCGATAGCTAGACCAGACGGGAATAGGCCTCAATCGTCGAATAGAGCGCTGCAGCTTTTGCTGAGCAGCTTCGATGTTGTCAGCAGAAGTCTCTAGCCGCAGCTGCTCTAGGGCTTCATCGCTTTCAGTTCTGGCTGTTTCTAGGCGATCGCACTGGCCAACTGTGCAGGGCCTACTGAGCACAAATCCCAACACACCAGCGACTAAAAATCCAAAAAGACCAACAAATAACCAGGGACTGGTTCTCGATTGCTGGGTCCACTGTTCGCGCTGCCACTGAACCTCCTCTTCCTCTATGGGCGCGATGTCTTCGTCAATCTGTGAGTCTGGCTGAGTGCGATCGCCTTCTAGATAATAAGCTGAGTCTTCGTCTAAGTCTTCTTCGTCCTCGTAGTCTCTGTCCTCGCAGTCATCGTTTTCATAGTCTTCGTAGCTTTCATCTTCGTAGCCTTCATCGTTGTAGGCTTCGGTTGTGAAGCCCTCATCAGTATCAGCGCTATTAGAATCGGCTAGGGCTGCATACACGTTAGGCAGTGCTTCCGCTTCATCGTACTCAAACGGAATAGGTTGCTCATCTACTACAGGCGCATCTGTCTTCGATGTCTCTACCCCGCCGGTAGCAGCTTCTTCCATAGGCGTTTCTCTGACAGTTACCTCTTCTAAGCCCAGCTCCTCTGGAACTAGATCTTCTAGAACGAACTCTCTGTCTTCTGGTTCTTCTATGGTCGGATCTACTGGCGTTTTAGAGGTAGAAGCTTCGACTGTCGGGTCTTCAGGCATCAGGGTTTCAGACTCTGAGCCTTCAAAAGCTGGAACTTCAAACGCTGAGACTTCAGGTGCTGAAACTTCAGGTGCCGGGCCTTCAAAAGCTGATTCCCCAGTCATTGAATCTTTAGAGGGCCGTTCTTCGACGGTCAAATCTTCGAGCGTCAGGTCTTCGGTCTCTATTTCCTCAGCTGCCAAGTCTTCAAACGTCAGAGCTTCACTCTCTGTACTTGCAGGCTCTACCTCTTCACTCGTCAGATCTTCGAGCCACGCATCTTCAGATTCCAAATCTTCAAACACCAAGTCCTCCGACTCTGACGTTTCGAGCGCTGATCCTGCTACCGGCTCACTAGAGAGCAAGCTATCTTCGATGTGCTCTCCAAAGTCATTTACCTCTATAAATTCCTCTACCTCTGAGAATTCAGAGAACCTTGATAATTCTGTAGAGTCGTCTCTGATATCTTCTGTCGCTTCTTCTATAGTCTTCTGCTCATTGACAGCGAGTTTGTCTGTGGCTAGCTCACTGTCGACAGAATCTTCTATGGAGTTCTCTACAGAGTCTTTTTCCGCGTCAAACAATTCTTCGGTAACTAGCTCTTTGTCGACCACTTCTGCTGCAAGAGTATTATCTGGTTCAAGCGTAAGCGACAGCTCGAACAAGTCTGCCGTCGGCTCTGGCACAGTGTCTTTTTCGTCGAGATCGAAAAAATCTAGTGAGCGATCGTTGGGATCGTTTGTAGCTGGTAGATCAGCCGCTGGCAGATTCAGCTCAGATGAAGCGGCTACGGGCGCTTCGCCAGGTACTAAGAACGCTAGTAAATTATCATTAGATTGCCGCGCTGTTTGTGGAATGCCCTCAGAGAGATCGGCGTATAGATCGGTAGCACTATCAACAGCGGAGTTTTCAGGCTCTGGACCGAACGTTTTATCTAGATCTTTCTCTATATAGATATCGGACGAGGAAGGTGATTCTGGCTGACTAGAAGCTGGCTGGCCGAATAGATCGGCAAAGCCATCTTCTACTTTCCAGGTAAACGATCGCATCGTAAATGGCTTGGATGCGTTCAGATGCTTGAGGTAGAGCTGTACGGCGACCTCTTCTGCGGTCTCTGACAGGTCAGCAATCTCAACGGGAAGCCCGCTCATGTCAAACTGCTGACGCAGGCGCTTCTCTAACCAATCTAACGTTCGAGTGGCCAGCTTCTTGCCGTCATCTTTTTTTGATGGATACTCGACGAGCACCATCACCTTATCGCGACCTAGAGTGCAGCGGGCCGTAGTGTGAGGCGGAATACCCCGCCGCTCGGAAAGGGCCTGGGTGAGTTCTGCCGATAGGGTTTCGAAAGTAGGTGCAGACATAGAGGGGCGCATTCACATTAGAACGCTGAAGATTCCAGAGATAGTAAGGTTGGTGAGATAGTAACAGCTAAAGTTGATGCATTAGAGCGTAGTTTCATCAGGACGGAGGAAAGTTAGTTGATTTGTGGACCAATTATGGATAGCTGGCTATG
Source organism: uncultured cyanobacterium (assembly GCA_963793495.1). GTDB lineage: Bacteria > Cyanobacteriota > Cyanobacteriia > Phormidesmidales > Phormidesmidaceae > Phormidesmis. Next base: position 187,402 of record CAWCAI010000011.1, on the reverse strand, counting down.
GATATCTTGATTGTGGAAGATGAGGCTGATATTGCCGAGCTGATTCAGCTTTACCTATCTAAAGAAGGATTTGACTGTCACGTTTGCCGGGATGGTAGCACTGCGCTTGAGCGCTTTAAGCTGATTCAGCCGGATCTAATTATTTTAGATCTAATGATTCCGGGTTTGGATGGGCTGGAGGTCTGTGCCAGAATTCGCCAGCAAAATGAGATCAAAGATCCCTACATTATGATGCTAACTGCCCGAGGGGAGGAGATGGACCGAATCATTGGCCTGTCGACGGGCGCGGACGACTATATGGTGAAGCCCTTTAGCCCTAGAGAGCTAGTGGCAAGGGTTCGCGCTGTGCTACGGCGCAGCTTGCGAGGAGACCCGCAGCCGGCTGCTACCTATCAAACTACGCACTTTACAGTAGATATTGACCAGCGAACGGCAAGTCAGAGTACGGCTCAATTGGCCCCTGAAGACAGTCTAATTACCCGTGGCGATCCTACGGACGATTCTGAGCGACAGAATGCCCAAGACAAATGGGAAGTAACGCAAAAACCGCTCGAGCTGACACCTTTAGAGTTTGATCTGCTAGCTACGTTTATGAGCTATCCGGGCCGAGTGTGGAACCGGAGTCAGCTAATTGAAAAGCTGTGGGGGAAGGATTTCTTTGGAGATGAGCGGGTGGTGGATACGCATGTGGCTCGGCTGCGGAAGAAGATTGAGCCGGACCCATCTGCGCCGATGTTTGTGAAGACGGTGGTGGGGGTAGGGTATCGGTTCGAGGATGGCTGAAGAAGGAGGAAGGGGAAAAGGAGAAGGGGAATTTGTGGGTAGAAGAGAACGGTGAGGGGGAATTTGGGGAGAAGGCGGGTGGGGTTGAGGAATCGGCTGTTGGTTTCTCAGCTGATTGTGCTAGCGGTGGCGATCGCATCGCTAGCGGTGGTGAGTCGGCTGTATACGCCGCGTTATTTTGTGGTGACCCTAGAGCGGATGGAGCTGCGAGGGGTAAGGATTCAGCAGCAGGTGAAAGGGCAGCTGCTGAGGGGGTTTGAAGGGGCTTGGATTCGAGGGCTGTTTTGGTCGGTGGTGCTGGGGGGAGCGACGGCTGGGGGAGCGAGCTGGTGGCTGTCTCGGCGAATTACTCGGCCTTTGCTGCGGATGGAGACGATTACGCGGCAGTTTGCGGCAGGAGATTTTTCTGCTCGGGTGCCGCCGCTGGATATTCCTGAGTTTGATCGGCTAGGCCACAGCTTCAATCGGATGGCGGATGATTTGGAAGGGGTGGAGCAGCGGCGGCGGGAGCTGGTGGGAGATCTGACGCATGAGCTGCGAACGCCGCTGACGATTGTGAAGGGATATTTGGAAGGGTTGGCGGATGGCGCGATCGCACCCACGCTCGAGACCTATGACCGACTGGCCAAAGAGACAGAGCGACTACAGCGTCTGGTGAATGATTTGCAAGAGCTGTCGAAGCTAGAGTCTGGATATTTGCCGATTGATGCGCAGGCAGTGGCGATCGCACCGCTGGTTGCGCAGGTGTGCGATCGCTTTGCCAATCAGCTGCTGAACTCTGAAAAGCTGAAGCTGACGACCGACTTTTCTGAACGACTGCCGAACGTATGGGGAGATCCGAGCCGGATTGAGCAAGTCCTGGTGAATTTGCTGAGCAATGCCTTTCGTCATACCGAGGCTGGAGAAGTAAATGTGCGTATTTATACACAAAATGCGAACGGTGCTGGTTTTGTCTGGGTGGCGGTTGCGGATACCGGGGAGGGAATTTCTGAGGCCGATATTCCGCGTGTGTTCGAGCGGTTCTGGCGGGCAGATCGATCGCGCGATCGCGTCTCCGGGGGATCGGGTGTTGGCCTAGCTATCTGCCGCCGCCTAGTCGAACTTCAAGGTGGTACTATTCGCGCTGAGAGTGAGCTGAGCGTTGGTAGTACCTTTAGCTTTTCATTGCCGATAGCATAACGACAGCTGACTATGAAGATTTCAACGTCACGGTAGGCTAATCAGTAATAGCGCGGTCATCATCGAACAAAGTTAACAGCCTTGTACGCATTTATACTTAGGTTCACGATGTCTATGCCGCAGCCAGTCGCAATACTTGCGCCTAGATCCCAGGCAGCCAAGCCTCTATTTAGGAATCGATTTGAATTAGATTCATCAAGACCACGAGCTAAAGCACTGCCTAACCCACGAACTACTGGTCAGCTTTTAAGGCAATATTCAGTCTGACATCCAAGCGAACCCCGCCAGTGCTTGCACTCTAAAACTTCGTACCGAATAAACCCAAGGTCAGTCATACGCCACCCGCCAGGCCAAAGCAATTCGCCGCTAGCAGCGCCGTCGTCAGTTCAAGACCTTTACGCCTAGCTATTTCCCTTTCCATTCCCTAGACCCTTTCAACCATCAAAGTCGGTAGATCAAAATCGGACTTGCATCGTGATCTTGAGGAGCCACAGCATCTTCAACAGTGACGGCGATCGCTTGGACTTGGGTCTGATCGCGAAACACACTTGGCAACACGATCTTCTCAATCTGGTCGCCCGCTTCATCCACTGTAAAAACAGCCGTCAAAATAGCATTCTTGGTATCTTTAGTAGCTGGAGCACTGGGATCTATGACCGTCCATAGTGCGTAGACTTGACTATCAGGAAGCGCAGGTAATCCTCTAACTTCCAAAACTGCTGTCAGGCGATCGCTATCTACTGAAATTTCTACAGAACTGGCCTGTTCATTTTCTGTTGCATTTTCTGTTGCATCTAGAGAATAGGTCACTAGCTCAGCATCACCGTTAGCTTGCTCACCGGCTGCTACTTGCTGAGCTTCGATCTCTCTGAGTGCCTGCTGCAGCCTATAGTTTTGCAACCCCAAATAGAGACTAAGAACCGCTAGCACTCCAGTTGCAATCAGCAAGAGCTTTTTCGGAAATTGCGATCGCACTCCAGGCAAGTCAGCGGGCCGTTGTGTCCTAGAATCCAGCGCTTTAGGTGCTGACTCTATGAACGCTGGTGGTGTAGGCGCTGATGGTGTGGGCACTAACGACGTATGTGCTAATGGTGGGATTGATGCTGCTGACGACCGAGTAGCAGAGGCCCGAACAGTCTCCTCTGCCGCTGCCAGGACAGACGCTTTCAATGCAGCAGGAGGAGTTGTCTCCTGTCCATAAACCTGGTCCAAGGAAGACTGTAGCGCCGCTAGCTCTTGCTGAAGTGATGGGTCACGCAGCAGCAGTCGCTCGACTGCGTGACTTTCTTCCACATCGAGATCGCCCAGGATATAGCCAGCCAGTAAAAGTTGTTGTTCAGAGGGATTTGAAATGTTCATGGTTCTATCTTTCCCTGCGCATCCTCTTCTTGATCTCTCAAGATTTCACGAAGTTTGAGCAATCCGCGTCGGGTTCTAGCTTTGATAGTCCCTAAGGGAGTATCGAGGCGCGAGGCAATATCAGATTGGGTGAGCCCTTCAAAATAGGCTAGATTCAAAGCTTGCCGCTGCTCCTCTGAGAGCTGAGTAAGGGCTGACTTGACAGCTTCAGATTGCTCATTTTCTATGGCGTTTCGAGCGGCGGGATCATCGTTGGCTAGCGAAGAGGCTATATAGTTGGTCTTGAGTCTTTGTTGAGAGCGATGAGCCGATTGACGCGATCGCAGTCTGTCCATCGCCCGAGAGCGCGTCAGCATCATTAAAAAAGTTCGTAGCGATCCTCGGGTAGGGTCAAAACTCCTCCTTTCGACCAATTTTACAAAAATATCTTGAGTCAAATCTTCCGCTTCTTGAGCATTGCTCAGCATGTTCAAACTGACGCCATACACCAAACCGGCGTGACGATCGTATATTCGGCCCAAAGCTACGGTCTCACCGGAACACAAAGCTGTCCACAGCTCTACGTCAGTTCGAGAATCGTACTCAGGCCGATGAGAAGGCGCAGAATCCATAAACGAGCAAAAGCAGGATGGCACCGATATCCTACTACATTCCTCTTACCTAGTTCTAAGCATCATGTTCCAAGCATCATACAGATGAACCTATCTAAACAAGTAGATGGACCTGAGTAGATAAGACAACAGACCAAATTAGGTAAAAATTGTCTCACAAAAAGAATACGCACAAGGACATAGATCTGGATGCATACGTGAATGCAGACATCCTGTTAAGTGGATCCGAATGCATCTAAATTCTACAGGTTTACGTATCTAATACGTGCAGACGGCTGCGGCTGATTGTTGACCACGGCCGTCAATAAGACATTTATCCATCTCACATATATCGATGTAAATAGGTTGCTGTGAATTAGTTCTTTATAGGTTCACAGTGACTTAGCACGAAATAACTCAACGCAAGTCTCTACACAACTATTGAAAAATGGCTCATATCAACACCACAGACCGAGTTCCCTCTTTGCTAACGACTGCAGTTCTTCCTCTACAGGAATCTCAACAGACAGCTCCGGTGGTCGAAACTCCTTCTACCGGCAGCTTTTTCGCCAGACTAGACGGTAACGTACTCAAAGTTACTGGCAGCTTTAGCCAGCTAACAAGTCCGCTTTTGCCAGTTGGCGGAGCAGATTCTAGGGGTAACCCTGAAAGCGCTGTTCATATCCATATGGGCAGCATCGGTGACAACGGCCCGATCATTAGAAACCTGAGAGTCGGTAAAGTACGAGGCCTAGAAAATGGCGGTAAATTCGCAGGTACCTTCAAGCTTTCTGATGCTGAAGTAGCGGGTTTAATAGCGGATGGCTTGTATGTGAATCTGCACACGCAAAACAATCCTAGTGGCGAGCTGCGCGGTCAGATCGAGGTCGAAAGCGGCAATTTGATCTCTGGCGAAGTATTGGCGGCGGGGCTGCCGCTAGAAGAATCTCAACAGCCTACAGACGTAGTGGACACCGCTTCTACAGGCGATGTTTCTGTTAGTTTGAATGGAAATAAGCTGATTGTTCTAGGCAACGTTAGCGAACTGACTAGCCCACTGCTACCCGTCGGTGGCGCAGATCCTGCTGGCAATCCTGAAAGCTCTATTCATATCCACATTGCTCCAGCAGGCGAGGGCGGGCCAATCATCCGAAACCTGACGGTAGACGAAGCTGAGGGTGATTTTAGCGGCATTTTCACACTCAGTGATGACCAGGTTGATAGCTTCTTAGCAGACGGTCTGTATGTGAACGTGCATACGCAAGACAATACCAGTGGTGAGCTGCGCGGTCAGCTTAATATCGACAGCACTGATTTGGGAACTAGCGAACTAAAGCCTAACGACCTGCCGCTTGAAGAGGCTCAGCAGACTTCAGACGTGGTAGAGACTGCCTCTACTGGCAACTTTTCTGCAATTTTGAACGGTAATCGGCTAGTTGTCTTAGGCAATTTTAGCGAGTTGACTAGCCCGCTTCTACCGGTAGGTGGCGCGGACCCTGTGGGCAATCCTGAAAGTGCTATTCACATTCATATCGGCGCAGCAGGTGCGAATGGCCCCATCATCAGAAACCTGATGGTAGATGAAGCTGGTGGCGACTTTAGCGGTGCTTTTGATCTCTCTGATGAGCAGGTGGATGCTTTAGTCACTGACGGTCTGTATGTGAACTTGCACACGGAGAACAACCCCAGTGGTGAGCTGCGCGGTCAGATTGACGTGGCGCTACGAGCAGCCGCTACAGCCGGTGACGATATTGGTAATGGCACTGTGCTAGGTACCAGTGGTAGGGACGTTCTAGCTGGTTTGACTGGGAACGACATCATCAAGGGATTTGGTGGCAACGACATTCTGCGAGGCGATGGTAACTCGTTCGGTCCGCAGTCAAATCAACCCGGCGGGGATGACATTATCTTTGGCGGCGCAGGTAGAGATAGGATCGGTGGTAAGGGCGGTAACGATACCCTTTACGGCGGCTTGGCTAATGACATTATCTACGGTGACGGTGGCAATGACATCATCCGAGGCGGCAAAGGAAAAGACACGCTGTATGGCGACACTGTTGGAGGCAAAGGCAGCGATACCTTTGTGCTGGCGCTGGGAGAAGGCCGCGATAATATCATGGACTTCCAAGTAGGCAGAGACTTTATCGGACTAGCTGACGGACTGACCTTTGGCAGCTTGTCTATCTCTGTGAAGGGCAGCTCCACAATCATATCGGCTGGCCAAGAGAAGCTTGCTACGCTGAAGGGCGTCAGTGGGCTCTCCGAAGAGTCATTTGTTATGTACGACGATTCAGCTTTGCCTGTGTAGTTGCAAGAGCAGCTTTAAGGAAGATAGAACAGAACTAAACCAAGATCGATAGCGTATAGATTAAAAGCTTACAGGGCATGAAATTCTAGCGCAAAGCTCAAACTTAAAAAGGCTCGCGTACGTTTACATTCGTATGCGGGCCTTTTTGTTGCTTATTTGTACGATATTTTATTCGCCATTTTCAGACTGCTGATCTTCGAGCTCAATTAACTCGACCGCAAGCCGAACATTCATTAGGTTTATAGCCTGCTGACTGCCTACGGTAGCAAGTAGGCGATCGCCGTTGAAGATGCCCCAGCGACCACAAGAGAGTCGAGCAGCTTTGAAAGTCATGGTTTTTAACCGGGTTGTATTTATGTGCTTATCATCCAATACTGGTAGGCATAAATGCCTATGCCCCCAGAAAGGGGTCAGCGAATCACAAGGTACATATTCTTTTAAGAATATTTAATTCATCTAACTTTACATAGCAGCAGATGCCGAGGCCGGTTGGCTTAGCCACTGGTTAACTGAGATCGTGAAACTCAAGAGCAAGCTCGTCGTAGAAGAAGTGCCCGGCGTCTTCGATCTCAATGAAAGTGAGCTGGTCGTTGAGCGTATCTACATAGCGGCCCCAGTCGATGGGAATGACGCGATCGCACTTCCCCCACAGCAGCAGGGTCGGCATTTGCACCTGGCTAATCAGGTCTTTTGTTAGCGGGCTGAAATCATCTGAGGTGCGCGATCGCACTAGATAACAAAACATTCGAGCCGCGCCACGCTCTTGGGTAGGGCGAATGAAGCCATCAACCAGGCTATCGTCTACTTTGCTGCGGTCTTGGGCGATCGCCCGCAGGGCAAAACGGATCAGCCAGGGCTGACGAATCAGTTGAAACAGCGGCCTGATCAGCAGAGGAGAGGCAAACCACCCTTCTACAACAGCGCCAATTCGAGAGGCCGCTCCGCCGAGTTCTTGCCTAGCGGCAGGTAGCGTTAGCATGATCAGCCTTTCGACCTGCTCAGGGTGGGTCGTTGCTGCCTGCAATGCGACTAGCGCCCCTAGCGAATGTCCGGTCAAGATCATTGGTCTGCGCAGAAAAGCTTGCCAGAAGTCGGCGATTTGCTGCGTCCACAGCGCTGTATTGACGGGATTGGCAATTTTTTCTGAGCCGCCAAATCCGACTAGATCTAGGGCATAGACGGGGCGATCGCGTGCTAGCTCTATCAAATTCTCGCGCCACTGCTCTAGGCTAGAGCCCGCACCGTGTAGCAGTAGAAAAGGAGCGGGTTCTGCGTTAGCTGTCTGGTTGTCTGGTTGTCTGTCTAACAGGGGACCAGGCCCGACAATGTGGGTGTAGCGAATTTGCCAGCCGCGCCAGTACCAAACCCGCTGTTCACCCAGGGTATCGCCACGGTTATCGACGTGATTGAAAAGATCCGAACTCATCGACTAACTTTACTCCCTACCCGCGATCGCTCATGCTATAAACCGACATAACATTTGGAGAAAACCACCCATGGACCCCGTTAAGCTAATGAAGCAAGAAGTCGGTCGCGCTGCGGCTGCTCAGGTCAAGTCTGGCACAATTGTGGGACTAGGGACTGGCTCGACTACAGCCTATGCTATTCAGTTTATCGGCGAGCGCATTGCCTCTGGTGAGCTAACGGATATCAAGGGCATTCCAACCTCTTTTCAAGCGTCTGTATTGGCCAAACAGCACGGCATTCCGCTGACGACCTTGGATGAGGTGGATCACATCGACATCGCTATTGACGGCGCTGATGAAGTCGATCCGATGATGAACTTGATCAAAGGCGGCGGCGCAGCGCATACCCGCGAGAAAGTCGTGGATGGATTGGCTGAGCGGTTCATAGTAGTTGTCGATAGCTCTAAGATCAGCGACAAGATTGGCACCCTTTTTGCACTGCCGGTAGAAGTGTTGCCAATGGCCGTTGCACCCGTGACGCGCTCACTAGAAAAGTTGGGCGGAAAAGTGGAAATGCGGATGGGCATTCAAAAAGACGGCCCGGTCATTACAGACCAGGGCAATATGGTGCTAGATGTTAGGTTTGATGGTATTGACGACCCAGCTAAGATGGAATCTACTATCAACAACATTCCCGGTGTGTTAGAAAATGGACTGTTTGTTGGCTTGACTAGCGAAGTATTGATTGGTGAAGTTAAAGACGGCAAAGCGACTGTTCGCAGTATGTAGGTTGTGATCAGGGATTGAGCGATTGTATGAGAAGACCTGTTCGCAAACAGCCATCTGTTGGTCGCTACAACCCTGAGCGCTATATTCCTGAGCGCTATCGTTCTAGTCGCCGTGGACGTCTGCTAGGGAGTTTCGTTGTTGTTTGTAGCCTGTTGGTAATTATTCACAGCACGCTCTCTCCCTATCAATTTGACCTTTCTGAGACAGGCGTTTTGACAGCTCAAGAGCGGCTATCTCAGCTGCTGGAAAAGCCGGAGATAAACCGCGCCTTCTGGATTGATGTTTGCCGAAACGTTCTCTTCTTTCTGCCGTTAGGGTTTGGATTAGGATATTGCCTGCTAGGTCGCTCACGAAATCTCGACGGTGCGCAAACAACGCCTTCTTTTTCTGCCGTTTCGAGACAATTGCTAGCGGTCAGCTTTTGTCTATCCGCTGGGGTAGAGCTGCTGCAGCTGTTTGAGCCCTCTCGCCATACTTCGTTTTTTGACCTGCTGTGCAATACAACAGGTGGTGTTCTTGGTGGGTGGCTGTTGTTTTACCGGCGGCAGTGGTGGCAAGCTCTCTCTTTCCCGCCAGTCAGGGCAGCTCTCACGTTGGGTCTGCTGCTCTTTCTGCTATATGCACCGCATCGCAGTACGTCACTTCAGAGTTGGAACGAAACCTATCGTCTTGCGGTGGGTAATGAGGTCTCTGGCAACCGCCCCTGGCGAGGAACAATGAGTGGATTTTCGCTTTTTGATCGGGCTGCTTCTAAGCAAGAGATTGAGTCTTTTTTTGGCGGTACGTCGATACGAGGTGCGATCGCGAGCTACGAGTTTGGAGAAAGTGCAGCAGGCGAGGATGGAGGGGTGGTGCGATCGCCTCAGTCCGCTCCGGCGCTGTCGTGGAAAAGCAGAAAAACTAACAACCGCAAAGCTGCTAATCGCAAGTTCACTGAGGAACAAGATTTAAATGTTCCCATTAGCCCCAAACGTTGGTTAGTGACTGATACAGCACCTGCTGGTCTAACCTCTGCTCTAAAGCAAAACAATGCATTTACCCTCACTACCCAAGTCGCCTCAGCCAAAGTCAAGCAGTTCGGCCCGGCTACGATTATCTCACTTTCACAAGACACTTCCAATCGAAACTTCACATTAGGTCAAAGCGGTACTGGTCTGGTTTTCCGACTGGCTACGACTTGGACAGGACAAAATGGAACCTGGCCGGAGTTCGTTGTTCCAGATGTATTTCTATCAGATGATCTCGCCTCTCGTAACCTCGTTATAACCTATCAGAATCCTCTGCTTACCCTCTACGTAGACAATACTGCGCAAGTTCATCAGCTCAACCTTTCGCCACGGCAGACCTGGCTATGGACGGGGCTAAGCCTGTTTCGTCCCGCGCAGAAAAACAATTGGACAGTTCAGTCAGATACGCCTGCTCTATTTCAACTTTCTCAGATTCTTTACTGGTTGGCCTGCTGCCTTCTGACAGTAGTTTTTATCCATTCGTTAAAAGCAATCAGTATTGCCCTGGGTTTAGCACGATAAAGTACCTAGTTAGCGTCATACGCCGAGGCCCACACCACCTTGCGGGTAACCCCTCTGGAGGAGTGGCGCGTAGCGACGGGGTGGGTCTCGGTGTCTACGCTGCGCACGCCCCTTACCTTTTCACACTCGAGGATATTTCTCTACAATTCCATCAAAATATCTGTTCAATAGGGGCGCTATCAAACTGTGAAGCCGGGTTAATACTTTGATCTCTGTGCCAGGAGAGATCTCGAATTTGTTTTGTTGTATTCCTTTTAGAATGATCTCGGCAACATCATCGGCTCTCCACGCTTTGGCCGTAGCCGTAATCTGCTTGGTGGCGGCAGGTTTTGTTTTATTTTCTTCAATAAGCTGAGGGGTGTCTGTATCCGGTGGGTAGGCAATCGAGACATGGATACCGATTGGTTTTAGCTCGGCGCGTAGTGATTCGGCAAGTCCTCTGACGGCAAATTTGCTGGGGCCGTAGGCGCTGTAGCCGTAGAGTCCGACTAGGGCAGCGCCGGAAGAAATAAGACAGAGCTGACTGCGCTGTTCCATTGCTGGTAAGGCGGCACGGATGCAGTAGAGCGTACCGAAGTAGTTAGTAGACATGACCTGTTCAAACGCATCTACTGGCAGCTCTTGGAAATGGCCGGGGCGGGCGATACCGGCGCTGGTAATTAGCAGCTGCGGCGGACCGAGCTGTTGGATGGCGGTTTGGATGGCTGGTTCGGCTTGGGTGCGATCGCTTACATCCGCCGCCACCGTCACTACTTTCTGACCGGCTACCTTCCTAACCGCTTCTATTTCCTCTTTTGCTAAGTGCAATCGCGCTTGCCCACGAGCAATGATCGAGACATTAGCACCTTGCTGGGCTAGTCGTAGTGCGATCGCCTTTCCAATCCCACTCGATCCGCCTGTGACGATCGCGTGCTGAGCATCTCTATTCATCCGAACAGCTCATTTGAATGGCTTATATTAGGTTGGTCGCTAAGACTCTACTGCTGCGCTCTCCCTTCAGCCTCTTCCTTAGCAGCAATCAAAGAATCTTCTAAAACCAGACGATAGGTGCTAAAGAACAATCCTCTAGGCGAACTATCACCAGGATCGATGTTCACTTGATGCGTGATTAGAACTTTCTCTGTTCCCTGGCCGTCTATCGCCACCGAATCCAGCTGCCAAACGCCCTGCAACGCCTCTAGATCCCCCTCAACCAGATGAAAATCAACTTCCTTCGGATACAGCTCTGTTGATTCAATCACTACTCGGCTGCGAATGTCAATCACAGAAGGAATCACAGAAATCACGTTCATCTGTTCAAAGGTGTATCGGTTGTCTTCTGACTTTAATAGCTTACTAGTTTCAATATTGGGTAAAAACTTCCAAAAATTGTCGTAGTCGGTCAGTACTTCCCATGCTGTTGTAATTGGCGCGTCAACCAGGACCCGCGCTGTGAACTGACCGTTGTCGCCGTCTCTAGAGGCACTGACCATCACCTGATCGTTTTCTAGCGCAGCCTGCTCTTGGGTCGATAGAGACTCGAAGACGTTTTGAGTCTCGTCCTGCGGGGAAAGCTGGGTCTGGGCAGAGGCAGTGGTGGCAATGGGGGTGATGAAGGTAAGTGCGATCGCTGCTAACTTGCCAAGCGATCGCGATCGTCTAGGGGCGTGACGAGAAGACATAATTGCGGCTAACCTCACAGTTTATTCAATATAAGTTACACCATAAATCGCGATTGGCCTACGCCCCGAATTAGGCCAGAGATTAAGTCATGTGAGGGCCATAGTACTCGCGCTGAAACGGATAGGTGGGCAAAGCTAGCTTGGTGTGCCGTCCCTGATAAAGAGATGCCCAGTCAATAGTTTCACCCGCTACATAGCTTTTCGCTACAGTTGGGAGGGAAGCAGCCACCGAGGCGGCTGCTGAAGAAACGACTGAAAGAGAAATTGAACGCGAGTCTGAGATTATGGGCTGCGCTAGGTGGCCACTTTTATAATTGACACTATCAAAAGTGTCATTACGATAACAATTAGGATGCGGACGACCAGAGAGCGCATCGATCAAAATTTGGCGTAGCGCTAGAATAGAATCTGCAACAACTGCCAAGCGATAGGGAAAGTGCGATCGCCCTACGCTAGCGGTAAAGCACAGGTCGACTAGTTCTATAGTTGAGTGAACGGCTAGGTGCCTAGCATAGCGGGCAGCTAGCTGATTGAGCGCGGCAGGCGATCGCGCTGACAAAGGCAAAAGACAGATCGGAGAATTAGAAGCCGCAGCGGGTTGTTCAATATAGCGGTCTTCATGTGCGGATGAGTGATGCGCAGATAAAAAACGGGAAAGAGATTGCACAATTAGATGTGCGTTTGTGCCACTAAATCCAAAGGCACTAACGCCCACTGTTGGAGGGCTAGCGCTTTTCGGCCAGGGCGTCACTTCACTTGGCAGATAAAAAGGCAGCGTGTCCCATTCGATCAAAGGATTTGGCCGATCGAGATGCAAGTTCGCCGGAATCTGTTCATGCTCTATAGCTAAAACAGCCTTGATCAATCCGGCCATTCCCGCTGCGGCTTCCGTATGGCCGATGTTCGTTTTGAGCGCACCTAGTACGACAGAATCTGTTCGTTTGGATGCAAACACCTGTCCCAAAGCAGCCACTTCAATCGGATCGCCCAGGGCAGTACCCGTGCCGTGTGTTTCTACATAGTCCACATCAGCGGGCGTCAGACGGCTAGCGATCAGCGCCTGCTGAATGACGGCAGTTTGGGCTAGTTTGCTAGGAGCCGTGAGACCGTTGGTGCGACCGTTGTGGTTAGTCGCCGAGCCGAGGATGACCGCTTGGATGCGATCGCCCGCCGCCTGCGCGTCACTCAGCCGCTTTAGCACTACCATACCGCCGCCTTCTGCTCGGCCAAATCCGCTCGCCGCTTGATCAAACGTGCGGCAGCGCCCGTCTGCTGACAGCATCCGCGCTTTTGAAAAATTAATACTCGCTGTAGGAGTCAAGATCCGATTCACCCCGCCGACTAGCGCCAGATTACACTCCTGCTGTCGCAGGCTTTGACAGGCTAGATGCACCGCTACTAGAGACGAAGAACAAGCCGTATCAACTGCCAAACTAGGTCCATTTACTCCTAATAGAAAGGACAGCCTTCCTGCTGCTACGCTGTGAGAATTGCCTGTTGCCAGATAGGCATCAATCTCTTCTGGCGACTGCGCAAGCATCTGCTGCCAGTGATCAATACTGCTGATGCCTAGAAAAACGCCAACAGATTGACCGACAGACTCGCTAGTGCGCTCTCAGCAAGAGTCTCCGGTGAAATGCCAGCGTGTTCTAGCGCTTCCCATCCCAGTTCCAAAGCTAGCCGCTGCTGGGGATCGAGCGTAACCGCTTCTCGGGGAGAAACGCGGAAAAATGAGGCGTCAAAGTCGTATAGGTGAGGAATAAATCCACCGCTGCGAGAGACCATTTTGCCAGGCACCTGGGATCGATATCGTGATATTTGTCACTGTGCCAGCGGTCGGCAGGGACTTCAGATATTGCGTCAGTTTTCTTCTGCAACAGTTTCCAAAAGGCGGCAGGGGACTCTGCGCCACCCGGAAAGCGACAGCTCATTCCAATGATGGCAATCGGTTCGTGCTGGGCTTGTTCGAGGGCATCAAGTTTTGCCTGTAGCGTCTTGAGAGCCAGAAGCGCTCGTTTTGTCGGCGACAGCGCGGATTGAGAGGGGTCCATAAATTATGTTTGGTCTAGCTTGCTTAATTCCTGCAACAGCAGTGCTTCTGCTTCGTCGTCAGAAATATTCTCAATGTCTTCTAAACCATTTTTTAAGGTGTCTTCTATACTCTGCTTGACAGACTGTTGATTAGAGTTCTTTTTAGTATCGTAGATTTTATCAGAATTGGACTCTGACGGTCTCTCTGATGCTGTCAATAAGTTTACGATGTAGCCTTTCAACTGCGACAGCGTAGGATAGTCGTATACCAAGGTCACGGGCAATACGCATTCTAGACTAGTTTGCAGCCGATTCCGAAATTCGACGGCGGTTAGAGAATCTAAACCAAAATCTGTAAAGCTGATGCTGTCGTCATTGATTAGAGCTGCGTCTTTTCCTAAAACGATGGCGAGCTGCTGACGAAGATGACTAGATAGCACCGTGGTATTATCATTATCTTTATCGCTGTCTAATTCTGTTTGAATAGCTGATTTAATTTGGTTTTGGGGAGAGAGTAATTGGGTCTTAGACCGTTTTTGACGCGACTTTTCTGTTGTTTCTGCTGGCGTCTTCTCTGTTGCCAGAGCAGTCAAAAATGAGTCCTTAATTCCTGCATTTCGCCAGCTTTCTAGCGCGCCTGGTAAAACCCCAATTTGAACGTTTCCCGGCGACTCGATCAGCTGAACCAAAATCTTTAAGCCGATGTCCGGGTCGAGTAAGGGAATGCCTGTGCGACTCAGACGCTGTTTTACTTCGAGGCTGTCGGCAAGCCCTGAGCCTGACCATGCCGCCCAGTTGATGCTGAGCGCCGGCAGTTCTTGCTGGTGGCGAAGGTGGGCTGTCGCATCCAAAAAGCTATTCGCCGCCGCATAGTTCGCCTGTCCAGCAGAACCCAGCAAAGACGCCACCGAAGAGAACATGACAAAGTAGTCAAGATCGTTATTTCGCGTGAGCTGATGCAGATTCCATGTCCCAGTGACTTTGGCTGACAGAACCCGGTCAAATTTTGGCCAGGTCTGCTGTGGTAGTAGGCTGTCGTCAATTTCACCTGCTAGATGAAAAATGCCTTTTAGCGGGGACTGCTCAGATTGAAGCACAGCTGCAAGGTCTGTTTGAAGCCGTTTTTGATCCAAGAAGTCAGTTTGGAGCGTTTTGACGGTTGTTCTAGACTGGATTAGCCGGTCGATTATCTGCTGAGCATGGTCGGATGGTCTGCTTCGACCCAACAAAACTAGAGAAGTCGCGCCTTTTGTTACAAGCCATTGGGCTAGCTGTAGACCGAGTGCGCCCGTGCCCCCGGTAATCAGATAGGTGGCGTCAGCCTGGATATGCGCTTTTGACTGATGGGTTGGTGATACGGTTGGCGGTGTGATGACGACTTTTCCAATATGTTTTGCCTGCTGCATAGTACGGAAGGCGTCGATGGCTTGCGTTGCTGGGTAAGAGATATGAGGTAGAGGCGATAGGCTGTTGTTTTGTAGCTGTGTGGCGATTCTACTCAGCATTGATTGGATGAGCTGAGGCCGATCGTTTGTAACTTGTACTAGATCGATTACCCGATAGCTGATGTCTGGACGCTGATGGCTGATCTGTGCTATTGACCAAATGCCAGCTTTACCAATTTCTAGGAATCGACCGTCAGCAGAAAGTGTTGAGAGGCTTTTGATGATCGCCTCTCCAGAAAGCGAATTCAAAACAACATCCACGCCTTTTCCTTTAGTCTGCTGCGCGATCTGCTCAGCAAAGTCTAAAGTACGAGAGTTGAAAACATGCTGTATTCCCTGCTGTCTCAAGAAATCCCACTTGGGAAGGGAAGCTGTTGCAAAGACCTCTGCGCCTAAACTTTGAGCAATTTGTACAGCTGCCTGTCCTACTCCACCCGCCGCTGCGTGAATCAGGATGCGATCGCCTGCCTTCAGCTCCGCTAGCTCCACCAGCGCATAGTAAGCCGTTAGAAATGCCGTTGGAATTGTCGCTGCCTCTACATTGCTGAGGCGACTGGGCTTGGACACAGCGAGATCCGCAGAAACAGTGACAAACTGGCTGAAGCTTGCAGGTGCGATCGCTATCACCATATCCCCCACACTCAACCCATCCACACCCTCGCCAACTGCCACCACTTCGCCAGCACATTCGAGTCCCAAAGGTCCAGCCTCACCTGGATACAGATCCAAGGCATTCAAAACATCTCGAAAGTTTAGTCCGGTCGCCTGTACAGACAGCTCTACTTCACCGGTAGCTGGCGGTCGGCGAGTAGTTTCCTGCCATGCGAGATGTTCTAATGTTCCTCTTTTGGTCGCCTTAAGCTGTAGATTTCCAGCTTCTGAAACATTTTCTTGAGCCCATCGAGTTAGCCTAGCGGCATAGCGAGTTCCATTTCGATACGCAATCTGGTTTTCTGTTTTGTGACCCTTCTGGCTAATCTCAAACATTAAGTGAGATAGTATCTGCTGTTGATTCTCATCTGAGTCAAAATCGAGACAAACGCAGCTGAGTTCGGGGTGTTCGAGCGCGATTGTTTTACTCAAGCCCAAAAGCGGCGACTGTGAAATGTTTAAAGTTTCACGGCCTGCAACGGCTATGGCTCGATCAGTGATAAACCAGAGGTTAGAAGAGAGACCGCAGCTGACTAGTGCCTGCGTCAGGTAGAGCGCAGTCTTACAGTTGTGTTCTACACGGCTACCGGCAAAATATAAAACGCCTTGCCATTGGTCGCTTCTTCTAAAAAGAGCGTGAAACCCTTTAGGGTCTTCTCGATCCACTGCGAAATACTGTTCGGTTTGCTTAGGAGCGTTGCCTAGCAGCACCTTTGTGCAGTTCTGATTTTGAGCCGTGAGCTGAAGTGCGATCGCCTCTAATTTTTCAGCCTCATCTGCAACAACCAGCCAGTTTCTGCTTGCGACAAATTGTGAACTATTAACGGCTGCAATGGGATGCCATTCGACTTTGTACAGCCAATCTTTCCACCGATCTGCTTGTGATAGGCGCTTGGCAGCTAGGCCAGTGATAGATGCGATCGCCTGCCCAGACTCATCTAATATTTGCACATCCGCTGTCACCGTCACCGCGTCACCTTTGACAGGTCGCAGTAAAATGTGACTCCACACAAATCTATTGTTTATCAGAGGCCGATGGCAGCGAATGCTTTCAACGCCGATGGGTACGTACGCAGCGTCGTTTGCTTTGGGCAGCGCCGCCAATACGCATTGAAAACAGGCATCTAGAACAGCAGGATGAATTTGATAGGCAGAGAGATCGCAGATGATTTCTGCTGCAATTTCAACCTGGCCCAAAGCTTCACCTGCTGTGTGCCAGATGTTTTCAAGGCTGCGGAAAGGACCACTGTAGGAGAGTCCAGCGCGATCGCAATTTTCGTAGTGGGTGGCGGGCGATCGCACTTCTCCTAATCTATCTTTTATCTGCTCAATTTCAACAAAACTGGCCTTTTTCTCTTCGACAGCACAGACCGTTCCTTCACAGTGCAAGCTCCAATCTGAGTCCCCTACCTGAGAGTGAATTTCAAAATGATAGCCGTCAGAATCTGGTGTCAGGATTGTCTGAAGTGCTGTGGGCTGTTCTGACAGATTTAGCGGCTGTGAGATAGAAACATTGTTTAGTTGAACTAAAGCAGTCTGTAGAACTTCAGCACCTGCCGCAAGTCCAATTTCAAGGAATGCAGATCCGGGGAACAAGACCTGATTTTGCACGCGATGATGCTGAAGAAAATCAGGGCGAATCGAACTAAGCGTTTGCTGAAAAAGGATCTGACGAAGGGGCGTAGAGATTTTTTGACCCAATAACGGATGCGTGGTTTGATCAGATGCGACAGCTCTCTGACTCGGTTTAACCCGCTCCATCCAATGTCGCTGCCGCTGAAAAGCGTAGGTGGGCAGAGGAATCCGACGAACTTCACGATGGCCATAGAACTCTTTCCAATCGATCTCATGTCCGCCTTGGTAAAGAGCCGCGAGACTAGAGAGTATTTGCCAGTTGTCAGCTTGCCTAGGTTGAATGCTAGCTAGCCAGCTGTAGGGGGCAGAAAAGACGGTCGCCTGGGCCAAAGTTAGCAGCACCGGACGAGGCCCGCATTCGAGAAAGGTAGTAACGCCTTCTCGCTCTAAAGCTTCAACGCTTTGAGCAAATCGGACAGGCCGTTGAATATGCTCTATCCAGTAGTCGCTGTCGAAGCGATCGGCCATTTCTCCAGTCAGATTAGAGATGATATCTATAGTCGGCTCTTGGTACGAGATTGATTCTGCAACTCTTCGAAAGTCCGACAGCATCGGCTCCATCAGCGAAGAGTGAAAAGCATGAGAAACTTGCAGCCGCTTACATCTGATGCTTTGTTCTTCTAGTCTGTTGGCAACGCTATTGATAGCCGTCACTTGGCCAGATAGCACCGTATTTTCAGGAGAGTTGATCGCTGCGATCGCAACCCCATCTTGCAAAAACTGTTCACAAGCCTCTACACCTGCTGCTACCGCCAGCATCGCGCCGCCGCTAGTTTCACCGGTAGGCAGTGCCTGAATCAATCTGCCTCTTTCTACCACCAGCTTCAGCGCATCTTCCAGGTTAAAAACGCCTGCCACACAAGCCGCCACATACTCACCCAGACTATGACCTAGTACCACAGCCGGTCGCACACCCCAACTTATCCAAAGTTTGGCGATCGCATATTCAAACGCAAACAGAACCGGCTGAGTGTATCCCGTTTGATTGATCAGTTCACTCTCTTTCCCGTACAGTACGCCTAGCAGATCAAAGTCATATCTCTGCAAGATTTCAGCGCAGCGGTCTAGCTGATAGCGAAAAGTTGGCTGCGTTTCATACAGCACTTTACCCATGCTCGCGGATTGAGCCCCCTGTCCAGTAAATAGAAACGCAACTTTCCCAGATGGAACGGAGTTAGGAGATTCTAGCAGCCAACTCTGAAGCTGAGTTCTCAAATCTTCTATAGCGCTGACGACTAGTGCTAGGCGGTGAGGGAAGTGCGATCGCCCAACTCCTAGCGTAAAGCAAACATCTGCAATAGAAATATCTGGCTTATCTGCAAGAAGATCCACGTACTTCTTAGCTAATTCTCTCAAAGCCGCATCACTTTTCGCAGAAAGCACGAATATCTCTTCTCTGCCGGTCTGACTGAGGTCACGATCTTCAACAGCCGCTTCCTCTAGGACCATATGCACGTTGGTCCCACCAATGCCTAGAGAGTTAACGCTAGCTCGCCTGGGTGTCTTCTTAATCGGCCACTTCGCCAGCGCTGTATTCACATAAAAAGGACTGCGGGCAAAATCTATCTGTGGGTTAGGCCGCTGAAAATGCAGACTTGGTGGGATCTGGCCGTGATGCACAGCCAGCGCAGTTTTAATGAAGCCGACCACGCCAGAAGCAATATTGAGATGTCCAACATTTGTTTTTACAGAGCCAATTGGACAGAACTGTTTTTGGTTGGTGTTTAGATCTGGGCAGTAGCGAAAAGCCTGGGTCAACGCCGCAATTTCGATCGGGTCGCCTAGCTGAGTGCCGGTGCCGTGCGCTTCGACATAGCCGATGGTTTCAGCCGGGGTGTTTGCGATCGTCAGTGCCGCCGCCGCCACGCGCGTTTGGCCTTCGCTCAGCGGTGCGAGATAGCCCACCTTCTGCCCGCCGTCATTGCCGACAGCCGAGCCTTTGATCACTGCGTAGATGAAGTCTTTGTGTGCGATCGCCTCATCCAATCGCTTCAGCACCACTAGACCTACCCCACTGCCAAACAGCGTTCCTTTTGAGTCTGCATCGAACGCTCGACAGTGACCATCCTTCGCTAGAATCATTCCCTCTTGATACAGGTAGCCCGCCCGCTGCGGCGTTTCTACAGAAACTCCACCAGCTAGCGCCATGTCACATTCACCTTGCAACAAACTTTGCGCCGCCAGATGAATAGACACTAGAGAAGTCGAGCAGGCCGTCTGCACATTTAAGCTAGGACCGCGCAGATTTAGCTTGTAAGAAACCCTAGTTGTCAGATAGTCTTTGTCATTGGCAACCGTTGCCTGAAATCCGCCAAAAGAGCTGAGTGTAAACGTGTCTAGCGAATCATTTGGATCGAGCGTATGACGGTTTGGATAGACATGATTGAGCAGATACGTATTCATCGTAGCCCCCGCAAACAGACCAATATCACCCTCGTAAGTCAACGGATCGTAGCCAGCGGCCTCCAAACTCTCCCAGGCACATTCCAACAACAGGCGCTGCTGCGGGTCCATCAGGCTAGCTTCCTTTGGGCTGTAGCCAAAAAAATCCGCATCAAAGCAGTCAATATCTTCTAGCGTCGGGCTGGCTTTCACGTAGTTTGGATTTTGTATCAGCGCCGGATCGATTCCCGCCGCCAGCATCTCTGCATCTGTGAAAAAAGTGATTGATTCTACACCGTCCTTAAGGTTTTGCCAGAAAATTTCCAGGTTTGGCGCGCCAGGAAATCGACCAGCCATACCGATAACAGCAATCTCTGACGTTTGTTGCGTACTAGAACTCTGTCTAAGCTTGGCCTTAAGAGAACTTCGAAGGTTCAATGATGGCGCATTTAAATCCGATTGCTTTAGGTGGGCGGCTAGCGTAGCAATTGTTGGATACTGGAAAAGTGAAACAGCTTTCAGGGTCGGTGCGAGCTGGTTTTGTAAGTGGCCTAGTACCTGCATCAGGCGAAGGGAAGTGCCGCCTAGCTCAAAGAAATTGTCGCTGCTACCAATTTTCTCTACAGATAGAACAGACTGCCAGATCTGAGAAATGCGCTGTTCTATCTCAGATTGTTTGAGGTTCGCAGCCTTCACACTAGCTTGAAACGCTTCGACAAATTGCTGTATCCGAGCGTCAAACTCACCTGAGGCAAATCGACTGCTGAGCTGACTGCGCTGAATCTTGCCAATCGACGTTTTGGGAATTTCTGACTTCCCCATAGGAATAACGTAAGTTGGAGAAATGCCGATTTGGTTGACTATCTGAGTTCGAATCTGTTTAACCAGCGAAACTACAGCAGTCAGATTCTCAATCCCCTCGACAGGATGAAAAAAAACGGCGAGCTGTTCTGTGGTGTCTTTAGCACCACGTACACCACACGCCGCTGTAAAAGAAACGTCGACGCCTTCTATCGCTTCTACAACAGATTCAATCTCGTGGCTGTAATAATTAACGCCATTGAGAATGATCACCTCTTTTTGTCTGCCGGTGATTGTCAAAGAACCCTTTTCGATAAAGGCTAAATCGCCTGTATTGAACCAGCCGTCCGGGGTAAAGGCTGTCGCGTTAGGACGCTCTGAACTGTCTGACCGTTCATAATAGCCAGCCATGACAGTCAAGCCTTTCACCTGTAGTCGACCGATCTCTCCTGCGCTCACCACCGCGTCAGCATCATCTACAGTCCGAATAGATACGCCTGGAATCGGTTTTCCCAAGCTCACAAAGCTATCTTCTGCGGTGGTTGTCTCTAGCGAAAACTGCCGAGAATGAACAATCCCAGAACAGGTTTCGGTCATGCCATAGCCAGGGCTGATCGCTGTGGGCGAAAGGCCGTAGGGTATCAGTCGCTCTAGAAACTGACGCGCTGTTTGGCCGACAACGGCTTCTGCACCATTACCCATCCAGCGAATAGAAGAAAGATTCCACTTACGCTTGTTCTCTGTGACTTTTTCTAGTGGTGCGATCGCCTCCAGCTGATCATTCACTAGCCCATAGGCAAAATTAGGTGCCCAGGTCGCACTTACTCGGTACTGCGCTAGCAAATCCAACCAGGTCAACGGATCTTTGAGCACGTACTCGCGAGCCACGTGAATCTGCTCGCAGCCCAAATATACTTCTGTTAGGTGGAACATGACTAGACTAGCCACATGCTCTAGCGGCATCCAGTTCAGCGTGATGTCGTCGGCGCAGAGTTGATTGACGCTTGCCATTCCGTAGGCGCTCGCTCTGATATTCTGATGGGTGAGCTGAACGCCCTTTGGCATACCAGTGCTGCCAGAGGTCAAAAGTAGGAGAGCTAGATCGTCTAGCTGAGGTTTAAGAAGCGTCAGTTCATTTGACGAAAATTCGGTAGAGGAATTAGTCGTCTGGATACTGTTTTGCAGATCCTTTAGAGCCAGGACGGTGATTGGTAACGTTTTTGCAGAGGGGGGTAAATCTGTGAGTAGCGTTAGATTAGCTGTTGGATAGTCCGGTGTCGGCTGGTCCAACAGGGCGATCGCACTTTCTAGCAGCGTTTGCCCGCTAGCGCTACTAGCCTGCGCAGAAATGGGCACCGGAATACAGCCGCTTAGAAAACATCCCCACAGTGCGACGATCAGATCAACACTTTGAGAGAACTGGAGAATTACGAAACTATGTGTTTTGGCCTTTGCCTCAGCGCTGCTGCCAAGACCGTAGCCGCTTAGCGCCGTCGCAATCTGGCTAGCTGATGTCAGCAGCTGGTCGTAAGCCTGTACGGTCTCAGCGCCATCGGCTTCTAGATAGCGAATGCCAGCCTTTGTTTTGGCCGCATGGTGAAGGGCGGTGGCTAGGCTAGGAGGAACGTTGGCTTCGGGAAAAGGATCACCGTGGACGATTGCCAGTTGTTGGTTTGGCTGCTGGTCTGTCGGGTGCGATCGCGCGGACGATGCTGACTCTGAAGATGCCACGGTCATACCTGTACGTACTTAGAGATGAACGCTAGAGATAAATAAGGCTCTACGCAAAAATAGACGCTTTGAAGCAGTACCATAGCGGGTTTTAAGCCAATCTGTAAAGCGCTACTCGCCACAACATGTGACATGATAATGACTGTCTCAGTATAGATTCTCAGATTTATCTCACGGTTTATACTGACTCAGCTTTACTCACTTAACCCTTCTATTCAAATAGATGGAGACGCTTAACTTACTCATTTCAGACGAAACGCTGAGGGACGGAGAACAGCAAGTTGGCCTATTTTTTGATGACAAAACGGCCCTAGCCAGGCTGATTGCGCAGACTGGCGTCCGACAGATCGCGCTGATGCCAGCTATTCACCCTAGTGAGGCGGCGCTAGCTGTCGATCTAGTCAATGGCGGACTCAAGCATCAAATTGTCGCTTCTACGCTGATGCGGCGTTCGGCCATTGAGCATTCTAAAGCCTGCGGCGTACAGCAAGTGATCCTTTTCCATGCGGTATCCGACCGACTTTTGTTCTTAAGAGATCCAGAAGTCGCCCGCAATCCGGCGCTAAAGAAGAAAACAATCGATGACGGTATTCCGCTCTCATTGATTCGGAGCACTCGGCGGCGGATGTTAGCCCATGCCCTAGAGCATGTGCGCTACGCAGCTGAACAAGGTTTGAAAATATGCTTTGCCGCAGAAGATGCGAGCCGAGCCAATAGTGACTTTTTAGTAGACTGTATTAATACGCTATCTCCCTACATCGAGCAGTTTTTGCTGTGCGATACGGTGGGCACTTTAACGCCTGAGAAGACGACTATCTGGATTCGAGACCTGTTGAAACGCACCTGCGGTGTCCCGCTCTCTGTGCATTTTCACAACGATATGGGACTGGCTCTAGAAAATACAATTCAGGCGCTGCGGACGGGAGCAACAGGCGTTTCGGGCACGTTTGGAGGGATTGGGGAGCGGGCGGGCAATGCGCCGATTGAACAGGTTTTGAAGGGACTGCGATCGCGCTTTGGCTGGGAAGTGGCTGGTATTGACTACGACGCGCTAGATCGGGTGGTGGTCTATTTGCACGCGCACGGCCATCGGCCCCACCCGCCCTATTCAGCTCAGGCCAATCGTCACGAGTCGGGAATTCACGTCAGTGCTTTGCTGCGCGATCGCAAAAGCTACAGCATTTTCCCCCACCGCCAGCCCGAGATCTGGTTTGGCAAAGGCAGCGGGGCTAGCAATTTTCGATATCTATTTGAGCAGTGTTTGCATCAACCTCTACCGCAGTGCGAGTATGAGCGACTTAGAGCGGTGACCAAGGCGATCGCAATCAAAGAGAATCGCTCCTTTTCAGTAGAAGATATGCTGCTGCTGATTAAAGAGAGAGGACTGGTCTCGAGTCTAGATTCAACCATTCCGAATCAAGGTAGAACGTCGCTAATTTCTCCGCGCACCGCTGAGATTGCCACCGTCCTCGGTGAAGCCAGATAGTTCCGCCCTGACGCCTCGCCACTACGCCCTTTAAAGTTGCGATTAGTCGCATAGATCCCTGTTTCTTCCATTCCTAGAACGCCTTTCCCAGCGTTGATACAGGCCCCACAGCCCGACTTTAATACAGTCGCCCCCGCCCGTTCAAAAGTATCTAGATACCCCAGTTTTTCAGCCTGCGCCCTCACTGTCTGCGAAGCTGGCACCACAAATAAGCTCACAGCCGGATTGACTCGCTGACCTTTCAACGCTTCTGCCGCCGCTGCTAGATCGTGTAGTTTCCCTCCCGTACATGAGCCAATAAAGGCCCGAGTGATCGCAACTTGACCGATATCACGAACTGAAACTACCTGGTCAGGCGTTGGCGGCGCTGCCACCTGCGGCTCTAGCTGAGTGAGATCAAACCGATATACCTGCTCGTACTGCGCATCTAGATCGGCTGTGACTTCGACAAAGGGCTTGCTAGTGCGCTGTTTCACATATTGCCGCGTCGTCTCATCTACGGGCATCAGACCGCACATCGCCCCGCATTCTACCGCCATGTTTGCTAGGGTCATCCGCTCATCTATCGGCAGCTGTTCGACCACGCTGCCAACAAATTCCAACACTTTCCCCATCGCGCCGCTACAGCCTAGCTGCCCTAAGATAAACAACATAATATCTTTAGCGCTCAGGTGCTCGGGTAGCTCACCAGAAAGCTCTATTCGCAGCGTCTCCGGTACGCGCAGCCACAGATCTCCCATCGCAAAGATATTAGCCATGTCTGTGGTGCCTACGCCCGTAGAAAAGCAGCCAAACGCCCCATAGGTACAGCTGTGTGAATCGGTGCCCGCAATCATCATGCCGGGGCGAACGAACCCCTGCTCGGGCAGCAGTACGTGACAGATTCCGGCGGCTTCTCCAGGCGATACCACATCAAATAGATGACAGCCCTGCTGCTGAGCAAAGTCCACCATCTGCTGATGCATAGCGATCGCACCTGAGTCTGGCCGAATGTCGTTAACTTGAATAAAGTGATCGGCTACCAAGACAATCTTATCTGGGTTCCAAACAGCAGCATCAGGGCCAAAATGCTGTTGGAATAGAGCCCCGACCGGACCTGCGATCGCATCATGCGACATCGCCAAATCCACCTTGGCAAACACCACTTCTCCAGGTTGCACATAGTCATTCCCCGACGCCTGAGCCAGCAGCTTTTCAGCCACCGTCATTGGCCGCGCTAGCGTCTCACTTTGAGGCAGGCCGGTTTTTCCGTGACGCCGCTGCTGGTTGAAAGCAATCAGTCCACCCGCAGAAGTAATGGCTTCTATCGCAGTATTCATGATCTCGCGTGAAGATCTTCCCATAATCTCCAGCGGCAGACCAATATTGATGCTGTTGCGATAGAAGATTTCAGCAAAAGACTTCGCTCGCACTTTCCGAATGCCCGCCGCCTTGATTGCAATCGGTGCAAACTCTCGGCTAGAGCCACAGCCAAAGTTCTCTCCAGCTTCAATAATGTCGTACTTCAGTAGATTGCCAGGACCGATGAGATGTTCTAGCGCGTAGTGGGCAAGGTGTTCTAAGTCGTCATTAGTTCCCCGTCTTGCAGGAATAATGTCATCTGTATTAACGTTGTCGCCTAGCGTGAGAATCTGCTGAATCATAGAGTTTTTTCTGCTCTTGGTTTTCCTGCTTCTTAGGACTTCTCGGGGCTGTCTATGTTTCTTCCTTGATCGTTCTCTTTTTAATAGCAACTGCCGGATTTCCTGCACAAACGGTCCAAGACTCCAACGATTTGTTTGCCACACTATTCAAGGTCAGCACGGCTCCTTCGCCTACCGTTACCCCAGGCCCCACCACGCCGCGTGCCCCAATCCAGGCGCTTTGTTCAATACTAATCTCACCCAAAATCAGATCGAAAGAAGGCTTACTCCAGTCGTGATTGCCCGTACATAGATACACCTCTTGTGAAAGGCACACGTTGTCTGCGATTGTCACTAGTGCAAGATTATCTATCCATGCCCCTTCGCCTAGCCAACAGTCACTGCCAATAGTCAACCGCCAGGGAAACTTGATCCGCACTCCCTGTTTAATCCGTACTCCCGTGCCGACAGACGCTCCAAACAGCCGCAGCAGCTTTGCCTTTGGTTCAGAGACTGGCACCAGCGCACTCATAAATATCGGCGAGCCGACGTAGTACCAAAGCAGCTGCTTCAGTAGAGAGACGCCGGGGCTGTAGTCACCAGGATTGTACTTCGCTAGCTGCGATCGCATAGAAAATACCTCTAGGCTATTGCCAAAGCATCATACTGCCAAAGCATCACAGGATGACTCTTAGGGAACCCGATACTGGGTGAGGGTGCGATTGCAAAACCGGCTGTCCCGCCTGGTAAAGTGCTCCTGCTGGACAACTTCTAGACCGATGCTTTCAAAGTGCGCTAGCTCGTCAGCAGACAGCGGCCAGGGCGCATTTTCGCCTGGCTCTTGATCGTTTGCTCGCATATAGGTTGCAATTAGCACAGTTCCACCGGGCGCACCTAGAGAGGCAATCTTTTCAATCACTTCCTGGCGGACGCTCAGCGGCAGCGCCTGAATAGTTCTAAAGTCAAAGACCAGGTCAAATTTACCTAGCCAATCCTCAGAAAGATTGAACAAATCGGCCTGGACATAGCTGACAGAAGATTGAGGAAAGCGCTTTTTGGCCCAGGCGATCGCGCTCTGAGAAATATCAAATCCTGTCACCGTAAACCCAGCCTCGGCTAGCGCCTCAGCATCGTCGCCTAGCCCGCAGCCTACCACCACCGCCGATCGCTCCCTTTCAGCTGCCTTGTTTTGTGGCCAGCCCTTCAGTGGATTCTGCCGCAGCCAATCCGTCAAATACGACACTGGCCCCGGTAGAGCCCAAGGCACCTGGTCCGTATCTCCATCTGCCTGGGCATATAGCGGCTCAAACCAGTCAGATGGACTACTTTTTCCTATCTCTTCAGTCATGCAAACTTATTTTAGACAATGCGCTCGAACCTCCTTACTAGCTGTTTAGACGTTCTTGCCTACACATTCTATCGCTCACACATATGCCGAACAAAAGACTTAGGCCCTCACCTTGCCGGGGTGTGATGATTAGCTTGCCTTCGAGAATATAGCGGTGCCCGAAGGCGTGTGTGTTTAGCGTTAGTCTAGAGCTTAGACCGGTACAAACCAATCGCTCATGACATCGTTAGCCGCAACACCTTTGAGCTGAGCCAATGTCTCTTCAACTAGCTTGATAGCAGTATTTTGTCCCTCTTGAACAATTTCTAACTGTCCAAAAGAGAGACTTCCAGAGAGCCCAAGTAGATCTATTCCTACGCCAAAGTCTAAAATCATATCAGTGCCTTCTCCCGCAGCGAGCACGAAGATATCGCTACCGCTACCGCTAGAGAAGTTGTCTCCGACTAGAGTGTCATTGCCTGCTCCGCCGTAGAGAATATCGTCGCCTTCGTCGCCGTAGAGAATATCGTCGCCTTCGTCGCCGTAGAGAATGTCGTCTCCGGCTTTTCCGCCTATTCGGTCATTGCCTGCACCACCGTAGATCACATCATTGCCTCCCATAGCGTTTTGTGGAAGGCGTTTGTTGCGATCGCCTCGCAGCACATCGTCACCGTCGCCGCCTAGGATGAAATCATCGCCTAGGCCACCCGCCACGATGTCATTGCCGCCCAGAGCTTCTATGACATCCGCCCCATCACCGCCAACCAGCGTTTCTGAGTCATCTGTACCCACAATCGTGGCTGTGTCTGCTGCTTCTACAACATCTAGAAAAACGGCTGTAGGAACGCCGTAGATATCATCATCTACCAAGCTTTCCACAAATAGCGTATGTCGTCCAGCGCTTAATCCGGTGGTATCGATGGTCGCTAGCAGGCCCTCAACGGTACTATCAAATTCGCCATCTGCTGCCATCATCTCAAACAGCGGCGTACCCGGCACCCAAGAGGGCGCATCGAAGCTATAGCGAGCTCCGCTGATCGCTTTGAAGTCAGGTAGATCTAACCCTTCAGTAATCCCATCTGAACTGAGGTTGCCGTCGTCATAGCGGGTCGAGTCCGCAGTTGCGCTAAGCGTAACGGATGATCCTGCTACAACGGTCTTTAAATCTACTTCTAGATCGATAGAGTCTGGCCCTTCTGAGGTTTGATAGGGTCGAAACGCTGACTTTGCTGTGTAGTAAAAAGCAGGCGTGACCTCTGGGACGATAACGTCTTCGAAGTAGTCGGTCTGCTCAAAAAATTCTGTCCCCAGCTCAATAGTGTAGGCGGCTGAACCAAAGGTTTCGTACACCCAGTCGTCGGTGGTGCCATCGGTAGGGTATAGCCCAATCGCCTGCTGGACATCGTAAGCTTCGCCATCCAACCCCGTGAAGTAACCAAACTTCAGGCCTAGATTGCGAAGTCCTTCGGCGTTGGGCGCAGGTTCTGAAGTGTTGCCGAAAGGATAGAGTACCAGGTTGCCAAAGCTATGAACGTCGAGATACGTCCCGGTAGCATCTTCTGGGGCCGGAGCGAACTGGTCCTCGGGCTTTTGATCAGGGAATAGGGCGAGTAGATAGTCCCTAGCGGCTTGAGTCTCGGGTTCTGAGAAGGGAAATGGGCCTCGATAAACGTTTGAATTAGGATCTCCGCTGGAGCCGCCGGGGACTTCGCCAAAGGTAGAATCGTAGTTGCGGTTGAGGTCTATACCGTAGTTCGGGAAGGGTGCTGGCTCTTCTCCCGGCGGCGGGTTGGGGTTAGTGTTTTTGCGCCACGAGTAGCCTTGCTCGGCAAACTTGCGTCCGTCTGGGTTGAGCACAGGGACTACATGAATTTGAGTGTAGTCTAGTAGCCAGGTGGCTTCTGGATCGGTGCCATAGTTATTGATCAGATCTTCTGCAAAGCGCGTGACGACTTCGGTGGTGCTGTATTCTCGGGCATGAATGGCACCTTGGACATAGAAGATAGGCTTTTCGTAGCCAGGAATGTCGGTAGCTTTGTTGGTAAGCTGTAGAACCTGGATATCGTAGCCGTCTGAGCCGCCGGGGGTGGCTTTGTCGTAGCTATCGCCGATGTCTACCCAGCTAGCAATATCAGAATTATTAGCGGCTAGGGTTGAAAGGTCTTCGTAGGTTTTTTCTACGGTGCGATAGCTGGTAAAGCCGGGAATGGTGCTGTCGGTGATTTCTACGGACACCGCGTCTACTGTGAGACCATCGTAGTCGGGGTCGTCGCTAGTGATGACGATTTCGACATCGCTGGTTTGGTCTTGGCCTTCGTCAATGCCGTCTGCGATCGCGCCCACCGTCGTCACTTGCGACTCAAACCAATTATCAGGCGTAAAAGTGAGCGACTCGATCGGCTGCAGCTGCTGAGCGTCAACTACAAAGTTGAGCGTGACATCTGAGCTAGGACGGCTCTGTAGAGTGAACTGAAAGTCCAACGGGTCAGGAACGTTGTCTTCGCTGACGCCAACGCTATTCTGCGGCAGAATTACGCCCGGTGCGAGATAGTCGACTACCTCAATATTATCCACAGCCCAAGCATAGGACCAGTCACCATCAAACCGAAAACGTAGCTGAGCGCTCTCGCTACCAGAGATATTTTCTGTCAGATCAACTAGCTGAGGACCGCTAAACTGCCCAGCACCGTCTTCAAGGTAGGCAATGTCCCAAGTAGTCCCACCATCTATGGAAGTTTCAACATAGATTTGGCTGGCGTACTCTTCTTCAGTAAAGCCGAAGTACCATTGGTCATACGTCAAAAAGGCTCCTTCGGCGGCTGAGGCATCGAAGATGGGTGAAATCAAAGCGGCGCTTTCTTCTGTATCGTCGTCAGAGAGCGCGTCGCTGTCGTAAACAGCGACTGGAGAGACAAGTGGATCGGTGCCAATGAAGCTACGGTTGCCTGGATTGTCGAATCGCCATTCGTCAGTGGCAGGATTACCTTCGAGCAACGTTTTTGACCAGCCGGGGGGCGGGGTCGCACCGCTAGCACTGCTAAAATCTTCGAAGAACAAAGTGACGGGTTGTTGTTCTAGCACGTCGGTAAACACCATAAATAAGGGGGCAGAAGAAATAAGTTAAGCAGCGAGAGTTTTTTTGATTCCGTGCTTTTTACTACAGTTAGCTCGATTTCTTCCGAAAGAACTGTTGGTGTTAAAATATGCATACTTTCAGAACTTTTCATCGTCTTTTTTGCTACCCTCCCAGCAACACAAAAGAGAGATTTAGAAGAACGAAAAGTCGCCTCTCCAAAAGAATGCGCTATCTTGGAAAAGATGTTAGAAATTCGTGCTCTACAAGACAGATTTTGATTCAGTGAAAAGGCAGTAGAAAAGTGATGTTCAGCCGCGCGATCGCTCTATTGTTCACTTGTGTGCCCGCCTATACTCCCGTTCTCCAACCAGTTCTTAAAAGCATTGATCAGTCATTCGCGGCCATGCCAACAGGCACCTACCGCTACCTTTTAGACAATGGCAACAGATCTAGTCAGACATTTCTATTCCGCAAAAGCGGATCGGTTGTGGTTGGAGCTGAGCTGATCAGCCGCACCCAGACCAACGCGCTAGTTCTGAACTGCTTTCGAGGACAGGCTAAGGGCGATCGCATTATCCACATCACCCAGGTATCTCCTCCCTACAGTCCACTCTCAAACTGGGAGTCAAGGCGAAGCATAGAAATAGCCACCCAGACAGGTCAAACGGGCGCAGCCTCTTTAGAAGTGAGCTATCTACCTACAGATGTAGAACAGACGGCTTTAGAAACCTGTATTCAACTCTTTTGGCGCTGAAGTCTAGCTACAGGCTAGACGTATTTTGCAAAATCTTTCTTTGGACACTGCCGAGATCTATCAAAGTCTTGACGGTTCTTTGACGTTTCCTGCTTATTGTGTAGCTTGGAAGTTTCACAGTACACGTACACCCACATTCTAAGAGGAACAATTCATGAGCGATTTAATTGCTGTCGGATTTGAAAACGAAATGAAGGCCGACGAGGTTCTACAAACGCTAGCAAAGCTAGAAAAATCGCATCTGATTGCGCTCGAGGACGCTGCTGTCCTAATCAAGAATCAAGAAGGGAAAATTCGTATTAAGCAAGCCTATAATCTAGTTGCGGCAGGCGCTTCGTCCGGTGGCTTTTGGGGCGCGCTGTTAGGCCTACTCTTTCTACATCCACTGTTGGGTTTAGCGGCTGGTGCTGCAAGCGGTGCTCTCAGCGGCGCGTTGAGCGATATCGGCATCAACGACGACTTTATCAAAGATCTCGGCAAATCTTTGGAACCAGGAACGTCAGCGCTGTTTATCTTGGTGCGCGATGCTACCCCAGACAAGGTGATAGCAGAATTGGAGCCTTTTGACGGCAAAATTCTCAAAACATCGCTCTCCAAGTCAGACGAAGATAGCTTAAAGGCAGCGTTGGAACAGGCACAAACTGTTGCTGCGTAGCTGCTGAAGCGTCCGGCAGAATAGCTAGCGTCAAGTGCTTCGATGCTAGCTATTCAAGCTCTCGAATTGCAACCTGATAGTGATAAAGAATATCTTTGCGATCGCTTTCTTCGGGTATGTTGTCTTTTTGACCGCCTCTCTTGATCATCTCGGTCTGACGACGTAGAATCCTCTTTTGAGACTCAGTATGCGTCTGCCTTCCAATCACGCTAATAGATTCTAGTAAGCGTATGGTCACAGCAACGTCTGTCTGTCCATATTGACGAATTTGATCGAATGCCGCGTTTGTCAAGATCTCGAAGGTAGTAGGTTCTACTATCACTCTTAGCGCACCAGCACTGTCAAAGTGATAGATCTTTTGAGGTGCTTTTTGTAGAACATAGCAGAGTGAGACACTGAGGCGATCGATACAGCGAACAGCCGTAAAAGGGTCGTTGACTGCTGGGGAGATAGCGCGAATAGCAATCTCTACTAGCTGCTTGATTGGAAACTCAACATCGTATTTGGACTTGCGCTGATTACCGCGCGAGATAGCCCGATCAAGCTGTCTGCTGAGAACACTACGATCGAGCAGTTTTAGGTCCGTTTTAGACTGGGCATAGAGAAGAACGCTGTTCTGTACGACAAATTGTCCCGGTCGATAGAGAATTTTTAGAACAAGATTATGCTGAGATGCGATCGCCTTTAGCCGTTCAATATCAACTCGCTGAATATATCCGCTGTGAGTGGCCAATATAGCGGTTGCTTTGCTTTCAAAGTTGCTGGAGACCTCCCACACCAGCCTATTGGCCTCCCCCTCGCGCTCTGGAAAAAGTCGGTCAATACACTTTTCTAAATCGCGACCGATTCTGGCGATTAGGTTGTCGGCGTGAACAGCGTTAGCGATATTGTGAACAAAGAAAACCAGCACGCAGACGCTCACAATCGTCAGTAACAGACCGACAAAAACAGAAATTTGAGGCGTAAAGCTAATATTCTTAGAGTCTTCTATTGTCCATAGCACGGTAATTGCATAGGCAAACGTAGCACTACAGATACCAAACGTGATTTGGTTGCTCCGATCCTGCATGAAGTCACGCAGCATTCTAGGACCAAACTGCCCTGAAGCTAGCTGAATCGCTACAATCGCAATCGAAAAAACAGATCCTGTCACCGTTAGCAGCGAGGTTGCGATCGCGGAGAGCAAGGTACTAGCGCTTTGTGTTCCCTTTGGAAAAAGCTCACCTAGTATAGTAATCCCCTCAACTTGCACAGCGCGATCGACTCCGACCAAGACGCTAGCCAACAACAGTGCCGCCGCAATCATAACTACCGGCACAAACCAAAAGCCAGACCGCAGCGAGTCCCATAGCTTACTCAAAGTTGTCTCTCCATAAAACTGACCAATTTAGACGTTGTACAGTCAGCGTACGGATATAGCCACTAAACGACATCCATAAAAAGATTCTCCTACTGTCTGTCTTTAGACAGCGGCAACAAGGCGCACCCCAGGTTTAAATACAAAGACTCTCCGCTTCAACCATAAACCTACTCACAACAATGAGTAATCTCTATTAAGGCAAGGCTTTCATGGCTCAGATTTGGATTTGGATAGGATTTCTCTCAATGACAGCTGGGGCTGTCTTTTTCGGAGCGAAGGCTGCTGGCGCTCGCAGCGAAAGATGGCGCGTTTTGCTAACCCTCAACTTTTTTATCACCACCATTGCAGCAGTTTTATACCTAGTTATGCTGACTGGCCAGGGGGAAGGCGTCTACAACGACCATAACTCCTACTGGGTACGCTATGTCACCTGGCTATTGTCTACACCGCTGCTGTTGTTGGTGTTAACGCATCTAGGACAAACCCGGCGCTCTACAATAGGCGGACTTTTAGGTGCTAACGCGCTAATGCTAGCAACTGGTTTTCTAGCTGATGTATACCCTCAGCCTCATAACATCACGTGGTACATCGTCAGCTGTGGAGCATTTTTAGGCGTCGTTTATCTGCTACTTGTTCCCTACCGCGATGAAGCCGAGCGTAAGCATCCAGGTAAAGTTGGTCAGCAAGCATTTCAAAAGCTGCTAACTGTACACATCACGCTTTGGAGTCTATATCCAATCGTTTGGATACTAGCTGATACAGGCGTAAATCTAATCAGCGATGGGGTAGAGTCGATGTGCTACTCAATTCTAGATATCACTGCCAAAGTTGGATTTGGCCTGCTATCGATCAGCACGCTGAGCAAGTTAGAAAAGTTTCCAACATGGGACACAGCTCCAGATTCCACACTCGGAGCGCCAGAAAGTCCAGCACTTGATCCTATTCCGGTTAACGGAAGACGATAAGGAACGAAGAATCTAATAACATGCACAATCCCCGAGCCCTCACCTAACTAGACGAGTCGCGTACTAGCTTGTCAAGTGCCAATTGCATCTGATGGCGAACTTTCTCGTAACACTCGTCAACGTAGCGGCTATCGTGCATAGCTTTGCTGCCATAGCGCTCGAACCGAATTGGTGAACAGATGCGCGTATGAATTTGTACTGGTAGCGGAATGTGCGGCAGTGGACCGAATGCAATGACCCAGGGCAATCCCAGATAGATTGGGAAAGCTTCTGGGTCAATTCCCATGACCCATGGCAATCCCTGCTCATGTAGCGCTTTCATCTGAGGGTAGATATCGGCCAAAACAACAAAGGTAGAATGCGCGCCGCAGGAGACCATCGGCACGATTGGAACCCCTTTCTTGATAGCTAGCTTGATAAAACCTTTTCGATGATGAAAGTACACTTTGTGGCGCTGTGAGTAGGGCCGAAACACATCCTGTATACCCCCCGGATATACAACAATATTCGCGCCCTGATTCAGAGCTGCGATCGCCATTTTCGGATGCGCTCGCACTGCGCCCATCTGCGTCGCTGTTCTAGCTACTGAGGGGAACGCATCCCATACTTTGGGACTCATCAATCCATACAGCGATCGTTCTGTCCCAAATCGCCGGCACCAGTCATACAGCATCATTTGTAAATCAGGTGCAGAGAATCCACCGTTATGCGAACCCACAAACATCACCGTTTCATCAGTCGGAATCTGTTCCCACCCATCTGTTACTACCCGAAAATAATGGTCGTAAAACCACCGCATCAGCGGCATCATCTGTCGCAGGACTGCCGGATCGCGATCTTTCAAAGACCAGCCGTCTAGAGGTTTTGGAGATTGAGTAGCAGCAACTCCGCTGGCTGCTTGTAAAGCAGAAAAGAGAGAAAGCAAATTATTGAAGTTCATATAGCTTTGCGTATAGTAAAGGGTCTGCTAGCCATGCCAACAAACCCTTTCTTCTCGTATTCTATGCTTGTTCTTAGCAAGCTAACTCAAATCCTGTCTTATTCAAACCCTAACAGATCAAAGATGTCTCTATCTTTCAGCGGGCTCACCTCTAGCGGCTTCGCATCTTCAATCATTCCTTTGGCCAGCTTCAGATACTCCTGCTGCACTTCTAATACTTCAGGCTCGTCATCCATTTCAAACACAGTACACTTCTTCAAACGGCTGCGGCGAATCGCATCCACTGTCTTGAAATGCGCCAAAGTCTTGAGGCCTACACGCTCGTTGAACTTATCAATTTGGTCGGTGCCTTCGCTCCGGTTAGCGATAATGCCGCCCAGTCTCACTTTGTAGTTTTTCGCTTTAGCCTGAATCGCAGCGACGATTCGGTTCATTGCAAAGATAGAGTCAAAGTCGTTGGCCGTGACGATTAGGCAATAGTGAGCGTGCTGCAAAGGTGCCGCAAAGCCGCCACAGACGACGTCTCCAAGCACGTCGAAGATAACCACGTCGGTATCTTCAAACAGGTGATGCTCTTTTAGCAGCTTGACCGTTTGACCAGTGACATAGCCGCCGCAGCCAGTACCAGCCGGTGGACCACCCGACTCAATACACATCACGCCGTTGTAGCCTTCAAACATGAAGTCTTCGGTCTGCAATTCTTCGGTGTGAAAGTCAACCGATTCCAACACGTCAATCACCGTTGGCACCATCTTTTTGGTCAGCGTAAAGGTGCTATCGTGCTTTGGGTCGCAGCCAATTTGCAACACTCTTTTGCCCAGCTTAGAAAAAGCTGCTGATAGGTTAGAAGAGGTGGTTGATTTGCCGATACCGCCTTTGCCATACACAGCGATTACCAGAGCACCAGACTCAATTTTCATCGAATCATCTAGGTGGACTTGGACACTGCCTTCGCCGTCTGCGCCTTTGCTGACAACGGCTTTATTAGCATTGGGTCGAAGGTCGTTTGAAACTACCACGGTAGGATCTCCTAATTTATTGTTTGACGTTTGATATCTGTGGTTGAGCGTTCGAGAACTGAACAATCAAGTGCTTACTTACCGATCGTGGCTTTGGCTTCGTAGAGGGTGTCTACGGTGATGGAGGTGATACCGCGATCGCAAGCAAACTTCTCCGTATTCCGCTTCACCTTGCCTCGAACAAAGAACGGAATTTTCTTCAGCTCAGCCAAACCATCCGAGCTCCAGTTTGTTCCTGCCGGTAGATCGTCTGGCGCCGCGCCCATTGTCGAGTCAGCATCACCGATAGTCGGATCGATAGCTAGGGTAGCCGTCTTATCCTCCTTACCTTCTTGATGTGGCGCTGTATGCAGATGGCTCATATGTCCTTCTGCAAACTCAAAGTCCTCACGGAACATACCGATTAGGTGCTCTTCTAGACCCATCATGAGCGGGTGAACCCAGTCATCGAAAATGACGTTGGCTCCTTCCCAACCCATCTGCGGAGAGTAGCGGGCGGGCACGTCCTGTACGTGAATCGGGGTAGAAATGACCGCGCAAGGAATGCCCAATCGCTTCGCAATGTGGCGCTCCATCTGAGTTCCTAACACTAGCTCAGGAGCGGCTTCAGCCACAGCAGTCTCAACCGCTAGATAGTCATCGCTGATGACCGCCTCCACGCCGTGTTGCTTAGCGACTTCGCGTATCTGTCTGGCAAACTTGCGGCTGTAGGTGCCGATGCCGACTAGGGTGAAACCCAGTTCTTCTGTGGCAATTCTGGCAGCTGCGATCGCATGAGTCGCATCCCCGAAGATAAACACCCGCTTACCCGTTAGATAGGTCGAGTCCACCGAGCGAGAATACCAGGGCATCCGAGACGCACCGGGGATTGCCGAAGAAGCTATTCGAGAAACATTCCAGTTGCCTAGCGTGTCAGACTTAGATCGCGCTAGCACCCGACTGACATCGATCCCAGCGACCTCGCCAATTTCAGCGATAAAATCGCGAGTTGCCCCCACCCCAATTGGCACCGTCTTCACAATCGGCTGAGCAAAACTGCGCTTGAGCCAGTCACAGGTCGCCAGTGCGATCTCTGGATAGAGACAGATATTGAAGTCTGCATCTGGGATTCGCATCAGATCTTCAGGCGTTGCTCCCAAAGGCGCAATTACATTCGCATCCACACCGATCTCACCCAAGAGCTTCAGCACTTCTTGAATATCATCGCGGCAGCGGAAACCCAGCGCCGTCGGACCAATAATATTTGCCTTTGGCCGAATGGCTGGATCTCTCTCAGGTCGCTTAGTTCCTGGCGGCAGCGCAGAAGAAAGCAACAGCGTTCTTACCAGCTGATAGAGCGTTTCACTCCCGCCCCAGTTCTCTTTCTTAGAATAGGCAGGCAGATCTAGACTCACCACTGGGATCGGCAGCCCCATACTTTTGGCCAGCGACCCAGGCTGATCTTGAATCAACTCCGCCGTACAGCTTTCGCCTACCAGCATCACCTTGGGCTTAAACCGCTCATACGCATCACGTACAGAAGTTTTCACCATCTCAGCGGTGTCTCCACCCAAATCTCTCGCTTGAAAAGTGGTGTAGGTCACCGGCGGACGCTGATCGCGCCGCTCAATCATCGTAAACAACAGATCGGCGTAAGTATCACCTTGTGGCGCATGGAGTACGTAATGCACGCCTTCCATCGAAGTCGCCACGCGCATGGCCCCGACGTGGGGAGGGCCTTCATAAGTCCACAGAGTCAATTCCATAAGTTCAAAGAGATAAATATTGGCTAGGGTGGGCTTCGGCTACGCTCAGCCTACGGCAGAGATCGGACACCGAGAGTAGAGATCGGACACCGAGGGCTGAGCGTAGTCGAAGCCCGGCATCAAACCGTCAGCCGCTTTCGCCGCTCTAGCGATCGCGTAAACAACTCCGCTAGATCAGCCGCCTGGTCATAGCCATGCAGCGGCGAGAACACCAGCTCAATCGACCACTTCGTCGCCATGCCTTCAGCTTCTAGCGGATTCGCCAGACCGAGACCGCAAACTGTGATATCTGGGCGAGCTGCCCGGCATCGATCTAGCTGCTTCTCTACATCTTGACCTTCAGAAAGCGCCGTACCGGGTGGCAGCAGTGCAATCTCCTGGTCCATCAGCAGCCGATCGATATAGGGCGTGCCCACTTCTACTAGCTCCATGCCACACTCACGAGAGAGGAAGCGAGCTAGCGGGATCTCTAGCTGCGAATCGGGGAAGAGAAAAGCTTTACGCCCGCTGAGTTCTTTGCGGTAGTGCTCTAGGCCAGTGGTGGCTCTAGCGACTGCGGGGGCGATCGCCCCTTCAAATTTCTCACCGTCTACGCCCCAAGCCTCAGCCGCCGTCTGTAGCCAAGCCGTCGTCCCCTCTATTCCAAACGGATAGGGTGAAGGCAACAGTTCAGCCCCCCTAGCCATCAGCAGACGGACCGTTTCGCTCAAGAACGGCTGAGCAATCAGCAGCTTCGTACCCTTACCGATACTTGGTAGATCCGATGCTCGTCGCGGTGGGAAAAAAGACACCGGACCAACGCCCATCTGATTGAACAACCGCTGAAACTGGTCTTCTACCACATCAGCGAGAGAGCCAACCACCATCAAAGCAGGCTCATCCGTCTCTTTACTCGGCAGCACTGGCACCATTGAGCCCAAGCAAGCATCTTCTCCCTGAGTAAAGGTCGTTTCGATACCGCTTCCAGAATAGTTAAGCACTCTTGTCTTGGGAAAATAGCGGTGATTCAGCTTTTCCGCAGCCTTCGCCAAGTCCAGCTTAATCACCTCAGAAGGACAAGAGCCCACCAAAAACAAAGTTCCAATATCAGGGCGACGCAGCAACAGCTCCGACACAACGCGCTCTAGTTCGTCATTGGCATCGGCTAAACCGGCCAGATCTCGCTCACCCAATATGGCAGTGCCAAACCGGGGCTCAGCGAAAATCATCACGCCCGCCGCCGACTGGATCAAATGGGCGCAAGTTCGAGAACCTACTACCAGGAAAAAAGCGTCCTGCATCTTTCTGTGCAGCCAAACGATACCGGTCAGACCGCAAAATACTTCTCGCTGCCCACGCTCCTTTAGAACCGGCAGATCGGTGCTAGCCGTCTCAATAGGATTATCAGTGCAAGCCTCTAGCGCCATACTTAGTTCTTCG
Source organism: uncultured cyanobacterium (assembly GCA_963793495.1). Lineage (GTDB taxonomy): Bacteria > Cyanobacteriota > Cyanobacteriia > Phormidesmidales > Phormidesmidaceae > Phormidesmis. Next base: position 148,754 of record CAWCAI010000011.1, on the reverse strand, counting down.
CTCTTTGTATCAACAGTTATATAGGCCAGTCAGTCACTTCAGATCTTTCTTTTGACGATTTTTCTCTAATCAAATCAAAAAAATCCAAAGCGGCAAAATGGGCTGAGGTGTTCAGTATAGATACCTGATTGATCCAGTCTTGTTCGTCAGCAGGCTTTATTTACATTCAGCCATCAATGTTTACGTAACGCATCGTTTGGTGAGAGTATCGGCTTCAGCTAACGATGCTAGGACATAACGGCTTAATATAGAGAGCAATAAAATTGCCGACAGAAACACCCGACACGGACTATGGCCAAGCCGACTCAAGCCCACATCACCAAAATGATTTCTAAGCGAGAGAGCGAGTTTTTTCGTAACCGCACCCTCAAGCAGACTGAATACTATATGGGTGCCAAACTTCTAGAAGTCGGTGTCAACCCAAACCAAGGCGTGATCTACCGCTGGAAGACGGCAGATAAAGGGGCCAAAGAAGAATGGACCTACAGCGCTTATTGGGGCGAGTCTAGAGCCAAAATTGAAGCGGAAGAAAAAACCTAAGAGGTCTTAGCTATCTGAACAACTTCCTGAGCGGTCTGTGGTTCGCTCACCTGCAACAGACACTCTGGAATCGGCTGGTTGTGAAGAACCATCGTCGTTGTCGTATTCTGCTCAAACCCGATTCGCTCATAGAAGCGCTGTTGATGAGTCGTCGTCAGATAAGTGCGCTCTACCTTATTCATGTGCGGATGCGCAATCAGGGTCTCTACTAGTCTGCGGCCTAGCCCCACTCCTTGATAGTCAGGGTGGATGACGACATCCCATATAGTGGCTCGAAACACACCGTCTGACGTGGCCCTAGAAAAGCCAATCATTTGCTCACCGTCCCAGGCTGTAACGACAGGGTGGCTGTGCGCGATCGCACTCTCCATCGCTTCTGGTTCTCTATCTTTAGCCCAAAACGCAGCTCGCCTAAACAAATCACACACCTGCTCGAGCTGGCAGGATGAAAACGTCTGCATATAACGAAACTGAATATTCCGACCGTCCATAGACTTTCACCAAAAAGACCATTGCTTGCACAATTCATCATCAATAATAATTGCGCACTCATTTATCTGTCTCAAACTAAAGTGACGCTTTCATGACCTAAGGTAAACATTCAGGCTAAAGCCGCTTCCTTCTTGCCATGCTATTCAACCGGCCAATTCGCTCTTCACAGCTATTCGTAGGCTTCCTAGCTTTTAGCATCAGCATCTTGCTCGGCATCGGGATTGCCGCCGCTGCCGATACCCGCTCTACTCCCCCCGCTGATTCTCACACTGTAGTGACTACATCTGATCCCTACGGCATGGTCGACCCCATCGCTCCTCAGCTTGAGGCCAGCTACCGCATATACCTCAACGAGTGCGCTACTTGTCACGTTGCCCTACCCCCTGCTGTTCTTCCCACCCAAACTTGGCAAACCCTTGTCATTGACCCTGCTCACTACGGCCTCACCCTTACCGACATCACCGCCTTCGAAAAGCAGCTGATCGTCAACTACCTTCAAGCCTATTCCCGCGCTCATCACAGCAGCGATCCTCTCCCCTTTAAACTCACAGACTCAGACTACTTTCACGCGCTCCATCCCAAAATTGCCCTCCCCCAGCCGCTCACCCTGCGCACCTGTACCAGCTGTCATCTCTCAGCTGCCGCTCAAAACTATCGAGACATTGTGCCTAGCGCGGCCTCAGGTGATACCATTCCCAGTGGGGCAACACTGCCACTGTAGGGAAACCCGCCCGCCTCAGCTCTTTCCCATCTGTCAGCTATCCTCATAAGATTAGATAGAATTAATATTCCGGGGCTGACTCTACTTGTACTCGCCTCGCCCGTCGTTTCTCCGGCCCGACATGCTAAAAAGATTCTTAGGCGACCCTAACACTCGCAAGCTCAAAAGGTATCAGCCTGATATCAAAGAGATAAACCTGCTCGAAGAGGAAACGCAGGCCCTCTCTGATAGCGAGCTAGCTGGCAAAACAGCCGAGTTTAGGCAGCGCTTAGAAAATGGCGAGGACACAGACGACATCCTCACAGAAGCATTTGCTGTCGTCAGAGAAGCCGCTAAACGAGTCTTGGGCATGCGTCATTACGACGTGCAGCTATTGGGCGGCATGGTGCTACACGACGGCCAGATTGCCGAGATGAAAACTGGCGAAGGTAAAACGCTGGTTTCGACCCTGCCTGCCTATCTCAACGCAATCTCGGGTAAAGGCGTCCATATTGTCACCGTCAACGACTACCTCGCTCGTCGTGACGCCGAATGGATGGGTCAGGTTCACCGATTTCTAGGGCTTAGCGTAGGTCTGATTCAGCAAGGAATGAGTCCAAAAGAGCGCAAGAAAAACTACGCCTGCGATATCACATATGGCACCAACAGTGAATTTGGCTTCGATTATCTGCGTGACAATATGTCGACGCAGATGCCTGATGTCGTGCAGCGTCCCTTCAACTTTTGCGTAATCGATGAAGTTGATTCAATTTTGGTCGATGAGGCCCGCACCCCTCTGATCATCTCAGGGCAAGTAGAGCGGCCCGGTGAGAAATATACGAGAGCGGCTGAAGTTGCTGCGCAGCTAGAAGGAGATGAAGTTGACTATGAAGTCGATGAAAAAGCTCGTAACGTCTTGCTCACGGATGAAGGCTTCGAAAAAGCCGAAAATCTTGCTCAACGTTGCTGACTTGTTCGATCCCAAAGATCCCTGGGCGCACTACATCTTTCAATGCCATCAAAGCGAAAGAGCTGTTCACCAAAGACGTGAACTACATCGTCCGGAACAGCGAAATTGTGATTGTTGACGAATTCACAGGCCGAGTGATGGCGGGTCGTCGCTGGAGCGATGGACTCCACCAGGCAATTGAGGCCAAAGAACATGTCGAAATTCAGCCTGAAACTCAGACTCTAGCCTCTATTACTTATCAGAATTTCTTTCTGCTGTATCCGAAGCTCTCGGGTATGACTGGAACCGCCAAGACAGAGGAAGCTGAGTTTGAGAAGATCTATAAGCTAGAAGTAACGATCATTCCGACCAATCGCCCTTCACAGCGTCGTGACTTGGCCGACGTGGTTTACAAAACTGAAAACGCGAAGTGGAATGCGATCGCACAAGAATGCGCCGAGATGAACAAAACCGGTCGTCCGGTCCTAGTAGGCACCACCAGCGTCGAAAAATCAGAAGTCCTCTCGGCCCTGCTCAGCGATCTCAAAGTTCCTCACAATCTGCTCAACGCCAAGCCAGAAAACGTAGAGCGCGAGTCGGAAATTGTTGCCCAGGCCGGGCGTAGTGGCTCAGTGACAATCGCTACCAACATGGCCGGGCGTGGTACAGACATCATTCTTGGTGGTAATGCCGACTACATGGCCCGGCTGAAGGTGCGCGAATACTTCATGCCCAGGTTGGTCAAGCCCGAAGACGACGATAAGTTTGGCGTCGCGCAGGTGTCTGCGGCTAAGAACAGTCGTCAAGCGGCAGGATTTGCTGAGAAAAAGAAGGTGAAAACCTGGAAAGTTGCGCCGCAAATTTTCCCTACAGAGCTGCCGCAAGCGATCAAAGATAGCTTGAAAGAAGCGGTTGATTTTGCAGTTAAGACCTACGGATCGCAGAGTTTATCAGAGCTAGCGGCAGAAGATAAGATTGCGATCGCAGCTGAAAAAGCACCCACCGACGAACCCGTCATTCAAAAGCTTCGTGACGTTTACAACCAGGTTCTAGAAGCCTATGAGGTAATCACCTCAGCCGCCCATGACTCGGTGATCGAACTAGGCGGACTGCACGTCATTGGTACAGAGCGCCATGAATCTCGTCGAGTAGACAATCAGCTTAGGGGCCGAGCTGGCCGTCAGGGTGATCCTGGTTCGACTAAGTTCTTCTTGAGCTTAGAAGACAATCTGCTGCGGATTTTTGGTGGCGATCGCGTTGCCGGTCTGATGAACGCCTTCCGCGTAGAAGAAGACATGCCGATCGAATCCGGTATGCTCACTCGCTCCTTAGAAGGCGCTCAGAAAAAAGTCGAAACCTACTACTACGATATTCGTAAGCAAGTCTTCGAATACGACGAAGTCATGAACAACCAGCGCCGTGCCATCTACGCCGAGCGCCGCCGCGTGCTAGAAGGTCAAGAGCTCAAAGAACTTGTTCTTGGCTACGCCGTACAGACCATGAACGACATTGTCGAAGCCTACGTCAACCCAGAGCTACCCTCAGAAGAGTGGGATTTAGCCAGCGTCGTCAGTAAGGTGCAAGAGTTCGTCTACCTACTCGCCGACCTTACCCCAGACCAGATAGAGCATTTGTCGATGGGCGAAATGAAAACTTTCCTCGCCGAACAGGTCCGCATTGCCTACGACCTCAAAGAAGCCCAGGTCGATATGATCAAGCCAGGACTTATGCGTGAAGCCGAGCGATTCTTCATCCTCCAGCAAATTGACACCCTCTGGCGCGAACACCTTCAGCAAATGGACGCCCTGCGTGAAACCGTTGGCCTACGTGGCTATGGCCAAAAAGATCCGCTAATCGAATACAAGAGCGAAGGCTACGAAGTCTTTTTAGAGATGATGACTGGCATCCGCCGCAACGTCGTCTACACGTTATTCCAGTTCCAGCCACAGCCGCAGCCCGCCGTCAAGCAATCCGAGATGGTATAGCTTAGCCAAAGTAAGCTAGTTGATATGTCAGCTTGCCTGCTCCAGACGGTTTGATTGGCGGTCCGTTTTGCTCAGTTCTACTAGCAGAAGCGTTTGTACAACTTCCATTGCAGCGGCATACCGGGCATCGGCTCGTCGCCGTTCTTTGTTGGCTAATGTGATCATTTCTTCTATCAGTGTGTCAACATCGCGGTTAGTAGCTGCGATCGCGCTGCTATTTTCAGCCTGTTGCTCAGCCGTCCGTTCAAGCAGTGCCTCAATTCGGTCTAATCGTTCACTCGTTCATCGATCCTTTCATAATGCCTAGCGTGTCTGTAGCTGTTGTCACTTGGCTAAGATACACTCTTCAGGCTGAAAGCACTATTTTGCAGGAATAGTGGTGGGTCTATCGTAGCGTTGTGAGCTGTCTACCATAGCAGCTGAGTATTAATTTGAACTGGGTAGTCTAGAGATGTCTTCATACTGCCTTTAATCTAGGCTCACATCAGTATGCCAAGACTCCTTAATCAGCACAGGCACTCAGATGGTAGCAACAGTTCCAAGACCCCAGAAACCAGAAAGTAGTTCACCAGACCCTGGTTTGTTGCTGATAGCACACTTAGTTTGTGCTGATGAACAAATCCACATTCAAGAAGCAAGGGTACTTCAATCGCTTTCAGATGAGCTGGGAGCTTCCGAGGTCACACGGGATGCTTTAGAGGCGATACTTTCCAAATCTCCAGAAGCACCCAACGTGTTAGCGTTGGCCAGCAAAATCCCACCTGACCAGCAAATTGAGACATTAAAACAGCTCCTTGCCCTTGCTTGCATTGATGACTACCTAGCTCCTGTAGAGGCAGTCTTTATCAATCGAGTTGCAAAGCTTTGGAAGGTCTCGGAAGAGGATGTTAATCGGCTGAAGCTCAGCGCTAGAAGAAAACAACGCTCCCATACTGACTCAGAGATAGATTTGGATGACTTGTCTACAGGTGCCCAAATCCTCAAAGGCGCAGAGTCGCTATTATCACGTGCTTTAGTGAAGCGACTCGCAGACATTGCCCCTAGGTCGGTTGGTAGACAAGTTCATAAGCTTCAACAGGAAATATTGCTCGCTGGGCCAGAATACGATGAAGTCATCAATAAATGTGCGCAAGTGGCCCGGAAAGACTACAAGTTTGCTGACAGCGGATTAAGAAGTGCTCATAAAACTCTGAAGTTCTTGAAGGAAGATTTGCAAGATGTCCTTGACCGAACTCTCTGCCGAAATCACCCAGGCAGCGGGGGTAAAACTTTAGGCGAAGTCGTTAGTCGGCTAGAAGCTACCAAAGACGAACTAGATAAAAGAACGGTTACAGAGCTGAAGAATATTCAGGCGACGCTGAAGTCCAAGCATCGCAGTCTAAACCATTTCACGATCGCCTTTGTGGGCAAAACTAAAGTAGGCAAAAGTACACTGCACGCGACTATAACGGGTGAAGGATGGGACGCTATTGGTGTGGGAATGCAGCGTACTACTCGCTACAACCGAGTTTATGAATGGAAGAACATTCGGATTATTGACACGCCGGGTATTGGTGCTCCGGGCGGAGAAAGTGATGAAGCGATTGCTAAAAGTGTTGTCGATGAGTCGGATGCGATTTGCTATGTCGTCACCAGTGACAGTATCCAAGAGACTGAGTTTGAGTTCATGAGTGTGTTGAGGGAACGCACAAAGCCTCTGATTGTGTTGCTTAACGTCACAAACAATTTGGAAGACTCTCGGCGATTAGAGTACTTTCTGGAAAATCCTAACAAGCTTTTTCCGAAGGGCAAGAATGGCCTAGACGGCCATATCAATAGAATAAAAAGGTACGCAGAAGAACACTATGCTAATGGTTATGTAGATGTCGTACCAGTGATGCTGCTAGCAGCGCAGCTGTCTCGCAAAAATGACGATAAGAAGCAAGCCGACAGACTGCTGGAATCGAGCCGCCTGCAAGATTTCTTAGATTCGCTCAGGATTGCGATTGTCGATTATGGACCAATTCGGCGATCGCAAACGCTCCTCGGCTCAACAGTTTACTCAATAGAGAAACCACTCGCCTGGGCTAATGAGCAGGCTATCGACTATCATCAACAATCAGAAACTATCGCAAGTCAGCGAGATCGGCTCAAAAGGGAATTTGGAGAAGCGCTGACAGATGTTCAGGCGGAGCTCAAGGGTAAGATAAAGGCCATCTTTGCTGACCTGAACCAATCTTTAGGTGCTTTTGCACTAGAGACATTGGGAAAGTTCGGCTGAAGATATTCAGAAGGCGTGGAAAAGTCAATTAGAACAGTACGAACTAAAGCAACGTCTAGAAACTGTCATCAAGGATACTCAAGTAGAGCTAGAAAAGCGTACCAGGAAAACGCTTGAAGAAGTTGAAGCGGAACTCAAGTTACTAGCCAATTTCAAAATTAGTTCGCAGAAGTTTGGAAAACCCAATCAGAATCCTTTTGAGAAGCACAAAGAGGCAATCAAGTTAGGTATAGCAGCTTTAGGTGCGTTAGCTGCGTTTGCATATCTGTCTCTACCTGTTGGATTAGCTGTAGCGGAGTAGGTACAGTCATCAACCACTTTGTAGGCAAATTACGAAGTAAGCACAAAAGGCGAAGTGAGGCTATAAGCCATATCTGTAATGAGTTAACAAAACAATTAAGTACTAATGAAGAAAAAGTTTTAGAGCAAACTCAACAGCAGATAGAAACCTGCTCTGAGACGATGTCTACCGCTGTCGATAACTATTTTCAGCAATTGAGCGATGGTTTGGAGCAGATATCAGACTGTCTAAGAAATACCGAAGCTAGCCTACGCAATACTGCCGACAACCTGAACGAAGCTTACGCCAGACGAATTATGGAATATGCGACAGGAGAAGCACAGAGGGTCAGCCGTGTTCGTCGAGAATTTGGTAAGCAGATCGAGATTTGGCCAGCAAGATCAGGGACTACGGCAGTTCCTTTAATCCGAAGCACAGACGAGCTGAACCGAATTTTGCAAGAAAAGATAGTCATCCACTAATCACTCAACTTTAAAGGTAATCGTAATGAACCAGTCATCAGACAAGTTTAGGGCTACCTCTATAGGGAAGCAGTTTAAACAGGCTTGCCTTGATTTAGACCAGCTGCTCGCTGGTATTGAAGACAAAAAAGCTACAGCTCTTAGACAAGATCTCCGTTCCAGCGTCAAAGAATACAAGCAGCAAGGTAGCTTGAATATTGCGTTTGTTGGTCAGTACAGTGCTGGCAAGTCAACTATAATTTCTGCGCTGACGGGTCAGAGAGATATTCATATTGACACTGATATTGCGACCGACAAGACGACTGCTTACAACTGGAATGGCGTACGTCTAATTGATACTCCTGGCCTATTTACTGACCGTGAAGACCACGACGAAATTACTTACAAAGCCATTGACAAAGCAGACTTACTTGTTTTTTGTCTGACACATATGCTGTTCGACAATATTACCGTTGCCAACTTCAAAACGTTGGCTTACGACAAGGGCTATGGCTGGAAGATGATGCTGGTAGTCAATAAAATGTCTGCTGAGGCAGGGGAGGAATCAGACAAGATCGCTAGCTATCGGAAGAGTCTGGCTGTTGCCTTAGCGCCTCAAGATCTGTCCGATTTTCCAGTCTGTTTTATTGATGCTAAAGATTTCTGCGAAGGTGTTGACGACGGCGATGAGTTCCTTAGAGAGATCAGCCAGTTTGATAGCTTTACACAAGCACTAAATACCTTTGTCAGTCAAAAATCGTCTTACTCAAAGCTAGATACGCCTATTCGCATTGTCCTGCGAGTTGTAGACGATGCTGAAAAGCTGCTGGTCCCCAATGATTCAGAGGATGCAGTTTATCTTGAGATTTTGAGACAGCTATCGCGCCGGGTGGAGCAAGAGCGCGATCGGCTCCGCACAAAGGTAAAAAGTATTTAGCTGGAAGTCGCTTCAGCCATTCTGAACGAAGGCAGTACGGTCGCACAAGCTGTCGGCGAAGAAACCTTTGCCGAGCTGAATGCTCGGTCTGAAATTAAAGTGCGTGAACACTACGAGAAAAGCGAACAGTCTTTACAGAAGGTACTAGAGCGAGCCCTTGAATCTATTCGGATCGAAATCGAAAATGAGTTACGGAAAGACTTACCTCAAGCTTTCATAGCTCGTCTAAATGCAACGCATAAAGCAGGAGACTACTGCTTTGAGAATGGCAGTTCAGCGGATAGCCTCAAATCCTCAGTAGACGGATTAAAAGATATCGCTGATGGCGTAGGAGCAAGATTTGTAGAGCAAGCTACGCGCGGCGTCTTCAAAACAGCAAAAGGTGGTGCTCTAAATGGACTGGACGTGGCAGGGAGCAACTTGCACAAAGGCGTAAAAACGGTAGGCAAAGCCTTTGGCTACAAGTTCAAGCCCTGGGAAGCAGTGGGTGTTGCTAAAAACATCGGCAATGCCGCCAGATTTTTAGGGCCAGCCGTTGGCATTTTAGGCATAGCAGCTGAGGCTCATAGCCAGCGCGAGGAAGCCAAGCGAGAACAGCAAAAACTAGACATTAGCCGAGACATTCAAAAACAGTTTCAGGATATTTCTAGCAACATCAAGTTTCAAATAGATGAGCAGCGACTAGAGTTTGAGCAGCGAATATACGATGACATCCAGTCCCTTATCGAGCACGAAAGACAGGGACGCGAATTCGCAATTTCGACGGCTAGCAGCAACTACAAGACACTAGCCAACATCCGGCATGACTTAAACGCTGCCTTAGCTGATGTCAAAGCCCTAGCCACGCCAATCTTCTGAAAAGCGTAGTTAGGCAAAAAGTGGCAATAGCCCTTAGACTTTACGCATAAGCGCGTGCCGCTGTGTGCTTACTATCGCAGCTATTATGCAAACACCTGAAGAGTCCTCCTCAAGCTCAGTACCAGAGCGCCAGCCTATCACAGACACAAACAAGCAGGAGCTTAGAGCAATTGCCTACAGTCTAGATACGCTCATTCCTGGACTATACATATGGTGTGGTCCTATGAAAATAAGGCTAGGAGGTAGCACAGCCGAAGAAAGCTATCCAGGGACAATTCATAGTGCTGTGGGTCTTGCGGTGGTGCTACCCGGATACCGAATCTACAGCACTTATCGAGATAGCTATGCCCCTTGATACAGTGAAGACATCAAACGTATCGACGGATTGAGGCAATTTACAGCGCTGATAGAGAGATAGCGATTACGGCCTATCATATCGTTTAGTCACTTTTTGACAGACGCATAGCGAAACGCCCATATGTTCTCAACTCTAGCTGCAATCACGACTACCCCTGCGGGCTTGCGTTGCTTAGCCCCACTTTGCGAAGAGGGGAGCCAATTGTGGATTGCGCCCAAGCTCGAAGCCGCCGCAAAAGCATCAGGGCTGACAGGCAAGACTTACGAAGCATCACTTGCTGATCTACTAAAAGATATTTGGAACAAATACGATGGACTCGTCTTTTGTCTAGCAAGTGGCGCAGTTGTCAGACTAATCGCGCCACTGCTCACAGACAAGTCAAGCGATCCAGCCATTGTTGTTGTCGATCCCGATAGTAAGTTTGTGATCAGTCTATGCGGCGGACACCAAGGCGGAGCCGACCGCATCACGCAGCGCCTCAGCCAGCTCCTCGAAGCTCAACCCGTTCTCACTGGCGCGTCCAATGCCTTAGACTTGCCCGCCATCGATACTCTAGGAGATCCGTTTGGTTGGAAAAAGGGAACTGGGAACTGGCTAGGAGTGAGTAGCGCGATCGCCCATCAAGCCCCCGTCCAAATCGTCCAAGAAGCAGGCACCGACCTCTGGCAGCAGCACCTACCCAAAAATCACACTTTCCAATTTGGCTTCCCTGAGTTTGAAGATCGAAACAACCACCCCACCCCCCAGGCGCGGGTCTGGATTAGTCCCATGCTGCGAACTTTCAATCCAGACGCAGAACTGTCAAAAGTGCAGTGGCATCCCCGCGTTTTATGGTTGGGCCTTGGCTGCGAACGGGGTACGGATAAGGCGCTGATTGCCTACGCTGTCGAGAAAGTTTGCGCAGAAAATCATCTGGCTGTAGGCGCGATCGCAGGTATCGCCACGCTGTCACTAAAAGCAGACGAAGCGGGTCTGCTGGCATTTGTGCAAGAAAAAAACTGGCCCCTAGAATGCTTTGGGGCCGAAACGCTCAAGTCGATGCCTGTTCCCAATCCGTCTGAAGTAGTTGAGCAGGTTGTGGGTACGCCTAGCGTGGCCGAAGCAGCAGCGATCGCAGCCGCTAAAACCGACCGGCTACGAGTCCAAAAACAAATTGTCAAGAAAGCAGGCTTAAAAGGGGCGGTGACAATTGCGATCGCCCAATCTCAAACCGAATACACCGGACGCACCGGCAAACTCCACCTAGTTGGCACCGGTCCCGGCAGCCTCAGCCAAATTACCCCTGCTGCCAAAGCTGCCATCACCAGTGCCGATGTCGTCATCGGCTACGCCCTCTATATCGATCTGATCCGCCCACTCCTACGCCCCGGTCAAATCGTCGAAGCACTGCCGATCACCCAAGAAAAACAGCGGGCCGAAAGAGCGATTGATTTGGCCAACTGGGGGCTCACTGTCACAGTCATTTCCTCCGGCGACTGTGGCATCTACGGCATGGCCGGACTCGTCCTAGAGCAGCTCCAGGCCACCAACTGGGATGGCAAAACCCCAGAAGTCCAAATCTTTCCCGGCGTCAGCGCCCTGCAATCTGCCGCCTCACGAGTCGGTGCCCCGCTGATGCACGACTTTTGCGCCATCAGTCTCAGCGACCTGCTCACGCCCTGGCCCGTCATTCAAAAAAGGCTACGCGCCGCCGCCGCCGCCGACTTCATCGTCGCCCTCTACAATCCCAAATCAAAAACCCGAACGCAGCAGATAGTCTTTGCTCGCGAGTGCTTCTTGCAGCATCGCGCTCCTAGGACGCCAGTGGCTTTAGCGCGATCGCTCTATCGCTCAGACGAACAAATCACCCTCACTACCCTCGACGAGATGTTCGATCACCCTATCGACATGCTCACCACCGTCATCATCGGCAACTCCAGCAGCAGAGCCTATCAAGGCTGGTTCATCACCCCTAGAGGCTACCTCACACCCCCGGCGGCTGAGCGCAGCCGAAGCCCCGGCGGCTGAGCGCAGCCGAAGCCTAATTTCCCATCCCTTCCGCACCCAACAGCGTCTCACGATTCAACCGCTGCGCCGTCGTCGGGCAGAACTTCCGCTCTCGGTCAAACTCAGCATCCTGCCAGGCAAAAGCAAAGTGGCTAACCGTCTTAATCTGAGGAAATGAACGCTGCAACGCATCCATCTGCGCTTCTAAAGATGGACGATTCTCCTGCGTGACCCCCCAAATCCCCGCTAACGCAGGCTTCACAGTTGCCTGATTACGCCGTACGTTCATCACTCGCCTCACCTCATCGACAATACAGTTCGTATCGCCACAGATGGCATAGGCCATCGGATGAAAGTCCAACCACTCAGGAAAACGATTCCAGTGCTGCAGCCTAGCGTCATAGCCGCCGCCCACTGCCCGGTTTGCATTTGGGAAAAAGACCGCCCCGGCCGGAATTCCGGCCTGTCTTGCAGACATTGCTCCCGCCTGCAAAAAATCAACCACTCCCTGAATCGCATGGGCTACGCTCAGCCGCCATAGCTCGCCCTGCAAACCAGGACGTCTTTCTGATGCTGGCGCTAGCTCATCTGGCGCTACAGGTACAGGTGTCCGGCTCTGCCAAAGCGGCTCGCCTTCATTCGGGTAGAGACTGTCCGTTTGGGCAACGTCCGTATCCGTCAGATAGCCCCGCTGCAAGAAACGCTGGATCAGCGCTCGGCCTTTGCCGTTAGTCCCTCGTTGGACCAAAGCCTGACTTGCTGCTGGGCCGTAGATCCACAGGTCTTTCACCTGGCTTACCACCGAACCAGCCCCTACTAGACGGGGATAGCGAACATAGTCGTACAGTGCGCCATCAGGCTTTCGTGCCAGCACCGCCCGTAGCATTTGCTGATAATCCTGCTGAGCAACAAGGTTGTAAGGATCGATGAACGCTTCTTCCGAAGTCCCGCTCTTACCATTGTTGGCATAGTCCACCGTATCTGCTCCGCTGCCATTACGAGCCATTACCTGGCGACGATCGCTCCGCTGACCATACGAGTAGCCAAAATTTAGCGTGAACATCCAGGCATAAGCATCCAATTGGCGATTGTGTGCAGCCGCAATCGCTTCTGCTAACAGATCGCGATCGGCAAATTCATCGAACTGGACTACGCTAGGCCACACGGTAGGATTATCGTTCTTAGGTAGCAGCACCTGACCGTTAGAAAATGCCTCAATATAAACCTGGTTGTAGCCAAGATTCACAATCCGGTCCATCAGCGCATCCAATCTGCCCAGTCGTAAGTCACAAGGATAGAGCCGCAGCCAGATAGCCTGGTTCTCTGGCCACTGAGTCCGACGGCAGTTATGCATTGCCTCTGACTGCTGACGTGACAGTGCCTCGTACTGTTTCTGCGACGTCTCATCTCCCTGTAGCCCAGCTAGACGCAGCGATTCTTTACTCTGCGCCTCTGCTTCAGAGATCTGACAGAATCGGTTCACGCTGGCGCTAGCAGGCGGTGCCGCCATAGACTGCACCGATATCAGCAAGAAGCAGCTGAGCACGGCAATTCGCAGCCATCTGTATTGCAGCCATCTGTTTAGCCACTTCTCACAGCTCTCTTTGACTGTTTGATTTATTCTCAAGACCATAGCTGCCTGCTTAATATGGTTGCTTCCCCAACCAAATTGTCATCAATCCTGGCTATCCTACTTTTTTCTAGCCGTGTCATAGTCAGTCAGCTGTGACACCTCCGTGAAGTAGGCAGTTTGCTCACACTCTGTCTACTCTGGCCATCTCTTCTAACTATCGAGAAAGCCGTTGTAAGACGAACACCCTAGACAATCTAGAACGTGAAGGCGGGCTAAGAATGAAAAACCGATGAAAAACCTATCAATGATGAAGAGACCGTGAAAAGAACAAAAGAAGTTAATCACTGGGCTCGTCTTCAGCATACCCAGACGCCTGCTCGGCTTTTTCCAAATTTTCTATCAAGGACAATAGCTGCATCCTTTGTATGTAGGGCCATCCACCTTCTTGTTCAATATCTCTTAATAAGCGGTATAGGCGCTGTCGGTTGTTGGGTAGTGCCTCGCTAAACAACGTATCTCGAATGTCGTAATGCAAACGCTCTAGCTTTCTCAACAGCTCTAGCAGAGCCAGACAGTCGCCCTCTCTACGCTGCGCAGCAGTCTGCACCGTTTGGACCAACTTGTTGAGGTCATCAGAAAAGTCTTGAGAGTCTTGAGAGGAAGAAGCAGAATTTCTCACTGTTTTAACTTTTGTAACCTGGTTGTTTGGACAAGTTGGCTAGTCGACTAGTGTTTGCTGGCGCAATTCTTTCGCCGCAGGTGCAGACCTTGTTTGCCTTGCGCTCTAGTATCCATACAGTCACTAACCTGACTGAGCCTATGCGATCGCTAGGCTGGGTGCAAGCAGTTCACGCATCAAAACCAGCCTCAAAACGGGACGGAGGCAGTGTAAACTTATGTACTAAATACCCTTTAACATTTAATAGTCTTGAGGTTACCTATGAGGTATCGCGCTCTGCTCGCTGCGTTTTTTGCCCTTTGCTTAGGCGTTTTGACAGCCTGTAGTGAAGCCCCTTCTGCTACCAGCGAAATTCCGCTCACCTACGATCAAATTCGCAACACTGGACTGGCCAATAGCTGTCCCCAGGTAGACGAAACCCGCCGTGGTCAAATTCCAATTGAAGATGGGACTACCTACAAGCTAGTCGATTTGTGCTTGGAGCCCACTAGCTTCTTCGTTAAGCAGGAATCTCCCAACAAGCGAAAAGAAGCTGAGTTCATTGCTGGCAAGTCACTCACTCGCTACACCACTTCTATTGAGCAGGTCAGCGGCGACATCAACCTCCAGAAGGACGGCAGTCTAATCTTTGACGAAAAACTGGGCATGGATTTCCAACCCATTACCGTACTTTTGCCCGGTGGCGATCAAATTCCTTTCCTATTTACTATCAAAGGTCTCGAAGCTCGCTCCCAACCCAATCTCAATGCGATCACAACATCAACCGACTTTGAGGGATCTTTCCGGGTGCCGTCCTATCGCACCTCTAACTTCCTTGATCCCAAAGCGCGTGGTCTGACTACTGGCTACGACAATGCGGTAGCGCTGCCTGCTCGCGCTGATGCTAACGACCTCGCTAGAGAAAATGTCAAAGCTTTTGACGTGGGTAGTGGAAATATCTCTTTGCAAGTTTCTAAGGTTGATAGCAACACAGGTGAAATTGGCGGTACGTTTATCTCCGAGCAGCCTTCTGATACCGATATGGGAACCGCTGCCGCCGATGATGTTCGACTGCAAGGTGTTTTCTACGGTCGGATTGAAACTGACTTTGATGCTTAGGTTCAATCCCTAGCGCTGTATTCGTTGCAGGGTTGGTTTTGATATCAGTTTGATACAGTTGCCTTTCTAGCAATATTAGACATTTCTTCGAAAAGGACGCTATCTCTGTAGCGTCCTTTTCTTCTGCAATCTTATTAGTCTTTTGATTCCGTGGAAACCCAATTGCGGCCAAAAAACAGCTCAACTAGGCTGAATCTGTTAGCGCCGTGACGAGCCTATCTCTGATCTTTGGTCTAGTGCTTTGGCTGAGACGCCGATAGTTCTTTTTAACGACCAAAGGATTTCGCTAGGTATTTGATAGGTTTTTCTTGTATGGACAATTCGCCTCACCAGGTTCTGAAAAATAAATCTCTTGAGCTTTTAAGCCTCTACCAAAAAGACCGCTCGCCCCAGTTACGCAATCGCCTAGTCCAGATCAATATCGGCCTAGTCCGTCAGGAAGCCCATCGCTGGTTGCGTCAGTCTAACGAGACTTTTGATGATTTGATGCAGGTTGGTAGCCTGGGCTTGATCAGTGCGATCGAACGGTTCGATCTAGAAAAAGGATATGCCTTTAGCTCTTTTGCCATTCCCTATGTGCGCGGCGAAATTCAGCACTATCTGAGGGACAAAGGCACTATTGTCCGCATTCCTAGGAAGTGGCAGGTCTTGCAGCATCAGTCGGCGCAGGCCATCCGTCATTTACAAAGCGAGCTCAACCGTAAGCCTAGCGACCGTGAAGTCGCTGCCAAGCTCGAAATTACTGTAGAAGAATGGCAGCAGGTCAGACTTGCTAGCAGCAACCGCTATTTGCTTAGCCTAGATGCTCCTATCAAGGAAAGTGATGGCGTCGCGTCGTCATTAGGAGATCTGCTGCCTGATACTGGCTATCGCAGCTTTCAGCTCGCCCAAGAAGATAGGCTGCGACTTCAGCAAGCTCTAGCTCAGCTCGAAAAACGAACCCGCGAAGTTGTAGAGTTTGTCTTCTTATACGATTTAACCCAAAAGGAAACGGCTGAGAAATTAGGGATTAGTTCTGTGACCGTCTCACGCCGCATCAGGAAAGGGCTGAAGCACTTGCAGCTGATCATGCGACCAGCGAGAGGAGGATAGATAAAATCCGTTAGTTTTATTCCTTTCTGTCTACTCTAAGGGAGCGCAGGAGCAACTCCCAGGCAGAAAACGCCCGGCGTGACCGCGCTGGATTCAAACTTTTGGCCTATCTGTCTTATGCAAAATCAAAATATGCGGCAACTGCTACTGGTTTTAGTAGCGACAGCGCCATTAAGCGGCTGTCAATATTTGAGTGCTGGAGAAGATATTGAAATCATCGATCCGATAGCCACGACTATCGAAGCGCAAGAGCGTGTGTCTGAGGCAGGCCAGGATATTGTTAGTGCGCTTGACGGTGGGGCCGAAAATGAAGCCTTTGAAGAGCCCACAGTAGAAGCACCGCCAATTGTCACCGCAGATCTAATCCAGTCAACCGATCCGTCGGCTAGAGCTCAGGCGGTGGCTAGATCCCGCAGCGATCCATTTGCAACTCTACCAATTCCGTTAGCGCCTAAACTGGTTGACCTACCCAAAGGGCCGACGGCAGGTGCCAGCAATGGCAGGGGAAGATCGTCTGTCACCTCATCTGGATCGGCTACTTCATCTGGATCGGCTACTTCATCTGGATCTGCTGCGCCTGCTAGTCCAACGCCACCAGCCGTTCGAGTACGAGAAGAGCCGCTGGTAGCCCCGTCTCCGATTGCGAAGCTACCTCCTATTCCCCAGCCGGTAATTGCGCCGACTGTGGCTGTTTCTGGCGTTATTCAGCTAGGCAGCACCCCTTATGCTATTGTCCGGTCGGGGAGTGAGCCTGAGCGATACGTCAAGGTAGGCGATCGCATTGCCAACGGCAGCGTTCGAGTCAAGCGCATCGAGACCCTAGCCTACGAACCCCGAGTCATTTTTGAGGAAAACGGCATTGAGGTATCGAGACCCATCAGCGGCGATGGCTTAGAGGGTGAAGCCACTCCTGTCGAAAATCCTGCTGCCGAACCCGTAGCGGTATTGCCAGCAGCCAGTCGCTCCGTAGCGGCCTTACCAACACCAGCTACATCCGCGCCAATAGGGATAGCTGGGCAGGCTGCGACTCTGCTACCAGGCCTACCACTTCCACCGGTACCGGCGTCTAGTTTGCTACAGCCAGCTCGTGGCTACGTGCCGAACAGTCTACTTTTGCTGCCACCAGCGGGAGACTTTCAGACTAGGCTACCTGGAAATATGACGGTTGGTTATACCTAGCGTGGTGTAGTCTCCGGTAGACAGACGTAGGTCGACTGTCTTTGCAAAAGTTATTGCTTCGTAGCAACAAAACTTAAAAAGCGAGGCTTAGAACCAGCAGAGTAGTAATCTTGAAAAGACAAGTAGCGTCTGTGAAAGACCTACGGTACTTCTAGCATTTTTGAGAGGGTTAGTATTCATGGTTCAGCGTGGTTCTAAAGTTAGAATTCTCCGCCCAGAGTCTTACTGGTTTCGGGAAGTTGGCTCTGTTGCCTCAGTCGATCAAAGCGGCATTAAGTATCCTGTTGTAGTGCGCTTCACGAAGGTGAACTATGCTGGTGTGAACACAAACAACTTCGCGGAGTCAGAGCTAGTAGAAGTCGAAGCACCTGCAAAGAAAGCTGCCAAGAAATAGGGCATAAAAGCTAGTTTATTAGGAACGTAAGGGAATACGAAGCTGACGTGGATTTACACAAATGAAGGAGCGCAGTGCCTGAGCTTCCTGAAGTAGAAACCGTCCGTCGTGGTCTTAACCAGGTCTCACTGAATCAGCCAGTTCGAGGAGGAGAAGTCCGCTTAGCGCGTACGATTGCCTATCCCGAACTGGCTGATACTTTTTTAGAGGCCCTCACCCATGTTCAGATCACTAGCTGGCATCGACGCGGCAAGTATCTGATGGCCGCGTTACGGCAAGGCGGTTCGTCTGATGTAAAATCGGCAGGTTGGCTAGGCGTTCACTTGCGGATGACAGGACAGCTGCTATGGGTGTCTAGAGAGGAATCGGTACAGACACACTGCCGAGTGAGACTATTTTTTGATGATGACAAAGAGCTGAGATACGTTGATCAGCGAACCTTTGGGCGGCTGTGGTGGGTGCCGCCAGATCAAGCAATAGAGTCGGTAATGACTGGACTGCAGCGCCTTGGTCCAGAGCCGTTTTCTGATGAGTTTTCAGTGGAGTATCTAGTAGCTGCACTGAAGGGAAGACAGCGTCCTATCAAGAACGCACTGTTAGACCAGCGTCTAGTCGCCGGAATCGGTAACATCTACGCAGATGAGGCGCTGTTTCTAAGTGGGATTCGACCTACGGTGGCGTGCGATCGCCTAACTCGTAAAAAAGTTATCAGGCTACATCAAGCCATCAGAGACGTTTTGACAACCAGCATTGAGTCTGGCGGCACCACCTTCAGCGATTTTAGAGATGTGCATGGCACCAATGGCAACTATGGTGGTGTGGCCTGGGTTTACGACCGAGAAGGCGAACCGTGCCGGAGGTGTGGCGCAGAGATTGTTCGAATCAAGCTAGCTGGTCGCTCGGCTCACTACTGTCCTAAGTGTCAGCGCTAGAGTGTCAGCGCTAGAGTGCTAGCAATAGAATGCTAGCGATAGTCTTGATGGCGATACAATAGCTATAGAGACTGTTGATAGTCTGCCGAGCGCTAACGGTTCATACATTTGACCACCATACTTGACTAAAAGAGAGCTATGCCAGTAAAGAAGGGAGACTTCGTTCGTTTGGTTCGAGAGAAGTTTGAGAACAGCGTAGAAGCAAAGGCGAGCGATACCCGTCTTTCTAGCTATTTGTTTGATACTAGAGGCGAAATTTTGGACGTACGCAACGACTACGGCCTAGTCAAGTTTGGCCGCGTACCCACGCCTAATGTGTGGCTGAAGCTAGAGCAGCTAGAAAAGTTCGAATAGCCCTATTCTGTCTTACTCTACGAGCACGTCAAAAGGCGAATGACTGCGCCTAGAACAACGGTAAACCGGTCGCTAGTAAAGCTTTGCGCACAATAGCCGACGCTAGATTTGGCTGAGCGCTTTCTCCATCAAGATGTTGTGAGTGCTAATCTCGTCTTCGCCTGCTTCAGGCTGAATCTGCACGTAGGTGCCATCCGATTGCATTTCCCAAGCCTGACGATTGTCTTTCAAACAGATCTCTAGTAGAGCCGCGAGTTCTGAACGCAGCGGCGGATCTTCGATCGGGACCACCGCTTCTACTCGGCGATCTAGGTTACGCGGCATCCAGTCAGCAGAGCCGATGTAGAATAGCTCGTCGCCGTCGTTGTGAAAATAGAAGATGCGAGAGTGCTCTAAAAATCGCCCGATGACGCTGACTACTTTAATGTTTTCGCTTAGACCTTTGATACCAGGACGCAGGCAGCAGATACCCCGGATAATCAAATCGATTTTGACCCCGGACTGGGATGCCTTGTACAGCTCGGTAATGATGTTGGCATCGACTAGAGCGTTCATTTTGGCAACGATGTGAGCTGGTCTACCCGCTTGAGCGTTTTTGGTCTCTTGCTGGATAAACTGGGTCATGCGCGATCGCAGATCAACTGGCGCAATCAGCAGCTTTTTATAGGACTGCTGCCGCGAATATCCCGTCAGGTAGTTAAATAAATCCGTCAGGTCTCTGCCTAGATCTTCCCGGCAGCTCATCAGACCTAAATCTGTATACAGCTTGGCCGTTTTGGGGTTGTAGTTGCCTGTTCCGATATGCACATACCGGCGGATCATATTGGTCTCTCTACGTACTACTAGGGCGACTTTGGTATGCGTTTTTAATCCCATTAGTCCGTACACCACATGCACACCCGCTCGCTCTAGCGCCCTAGCCCAGTTGATATTATTCTCTTCATCGAATCTGGCCTTTAGCTCTACTAGCGCCACGACCTGCTTGTCGTTCTCGGCAGCCTTGATCAGTGCGTTGACAATAGGAGAATCGCCCGAGGTTCGATACAGCGTCATCTTGATCGCCAAAACATCTGGATCAATGGCAGCTTGAGTAATGAAGGCTTGCACTGTACCCGAAAATGCTTGATAGGGATGATGAACTAAGCGATCGCGCCGACGAATTAGCGAAAATACATCTTCGCCCTCTCCTTGAGCCGCTAGCTTCCATGTCGCAGGGGTTACTGGCTTCCAGCGATTGTCCTTCAGTTCGTTTATGGGCAGCGCCATAAAGCTCATCAGATCGCTTAGACCTAGAAGCCCTTCAACATCGTAGACATCATTTTCGGACAGAGAGAGCTGATCTAGCAGCGTTGCTCTCATCGTGCCGTTCATTCCCTTTTCAATCTCCATCCGCACTACCGAGCCGCCTAGCCTACGCTTGCGAAGCTCTTGCTCGATGGCCAGCATCAAATCGTCAGCCTCATCTTCCTCTACCGATAGATCTGCGTTGCGCGTAATCCGAAAGGTATAGCAGTCTTTGACACTCATGCCTGGAAACAGAGCCGCGATGTTGTGAGCAATCACCTGCTCCATTGGCACGCCTGTCCAATAGCAAGACTGAAGGTTCTCTAATGATTCAGGCAGCTGAACAAACCTGGGCAAAACCTTGGGCACCTTCACTCTAGCGAAGTGGGATTCAGCGGAGGTTTCATCGTGGATCTCAACTGCCAAATTGATACTAAGGTTAGAGATATAGGGAAAGGGATGCCCAGGATCTACCGCGAGGGGCGTTAGCACAGGGAAGATTTGGTCTTTGAAATACTGGTCTAAGTAGTCGGTCTGTTCGGTAGAAAGCTCTTCGTAATTAAGTAGATGAATGCCGTTAGCAATTAGCTCATCTCTAAGTACATTCTGAAAGTAGCTGTGGACCTGATCGATCATCGGACGTAGCCGCTCGCCGATTGCTGAAAGCTGCTCGGATGGAGTGCGACTATCAGGAGTGCGCTTATCAACGTTGGCTTCGATCTGCTGCTTGGTAGCCGCTACTCGCACCATAAAGTACTCGTCTAGGTTAGAGCTAAAGATTGCTAGAAACTTTAGCCGCTCTAGCAGCGGCGTCCGCTGATCTATGGCCTCGTGCAAAACGCGACGGTTGAATTCTAGCCAGCTTAATTCTCGGCTAATATACCACTGAGCCTCGTCTGGCTGGAGAGGAGTAGTCTCAAGATCGGGCGACCTCTCGACAGATTTAGAGCCTACAGATTTGGAGCCAGCGTTTTTAGCAGCAGACTTCTTCTCAGACTGGCTAGTGGATTTGGGGCTTTCCGATTTGGGGCTGGCAGATTTGCTCATAACTCTCTAGCTCGGGGCTTTATGGTTTAGTTTTTTGTCTGATGATTTTATTCGAGTTCTCTATCTAATTTTTTGAGAGCTGGTCGAAGGATGCTTTGCGCCTGATGCTCTAGATAATCGTGGAGTTGCTCAGAAGCCGATTAAAAGACATCTTTTTCTTGGCCGACCCACCATTCGCCTAGTTTCATTAGTTCTTCGTGGAGTTCAGCAATCTGATCGTTAAAGGCTTCTGTACTCATGGTATGACGACGTTCTTTTAGCTTGGCAAGCCGCAGCTGAATCAATAGCCAGGGCTTACTGATGCCGTCGGTGGCTTCTATGTATCTGGCGAGATCACCGCTGTCCATATGTCTATCTGGCCTGCAGAGCTGTCTTTTTTCTGTCGTGATGATTATATAAGAGCCTCCGGGAAAATGTGTGATTCCATAGACACAGCCCTATTTGAGCAAGCCATTAAAGAGAGTGTGAGGATCTTCTAGCAGGCTTTCGAGGCCTTTGTCGTAGGCTCAAGCAAAAGCCCGCAGCTAAAAAAGAAGAGGTCCTTCTGCTGCGGGCTTTATCGGGTTAATTGACCAGAACTGAGGCCTTAGTCGTGCGGGCGTTTGACTATAGCTGGCTAATTAGCGTTTGAATTCGCTGAGCCAGTCTTTAAGCTGGGCACCAGCAACCTCACGTCCACCGAGACCAAAGGCGATCGCGATCGCAATCGCAACCGCACCTAAGAGCAAGCCAAACGCCAGGTTCACGATGTTTGGCGCAACGCCCATCTGTCCTAGCGCCATCGCACCGACAAAGGCTAAAATCGCAATTCGAGCAGCCTGAGCTAGCGTGTTAGAAGAAGAGCCGCTGCTGCTCTTGATCAGACGGTAAGCCAGATTAGCAATGTAGATACCGATGCCAAAGATCAAGACACCAATTAGAACCTGTCCAGCAATTTCCATCACTGCTCGCACAATCAGCGTCAGCTGATCGAGCTGAAGAATTTCGGTAGCTGTCACCGCGCCGAAGAGCACAATCGCTACTAAGACGACTAGACCGGCCACTTCGGAAGGTGACTTACCACTGCTTCTAGTTTGGGGGATTTGCAAAGTTGTCGTTCCAGGATCGACAACGCCGGTTGCTGGGTCGGGATAGGCCGTAGGCGTAGCGGGTTCAGGAGAAGAGATATCAGGCAAGCCAAGCACTTCTAGCACGTTGTCAAACCCAGCAGTAGAGAGTAGGTTAGTTACTAGCTCACCGACAAAGCGGCCAATGAAGTAGAAGACAGTCAGAACAATACCCGCTGCTAGCAGCAGTGGAATGAAGTTCAAGATCTGCTCGAGCATGCCGATAGCAGGACCGGAGATGGCATCGATATCTAGGGCGTTGAGCGCTGCGATCGCAGCCGGAATCAAAATCAAAACATAGACAATAGTGCCCGCTAGACCAGACAGAGAAGTTTGGTTGACACCGCTAGTCAATCC
This sequence comes from uncultured cyanobacterium, assembly GCA_963793495.1. Taxonomy (GTDB): domain Bacteria; phylum Cyanobacteriota; class Cyanobacteriia; order Phormidesmidales; family Phormidesmidaceae; genus Phormidesmis. Next base: position 125,853 of record CAWCAI010000011.1, on the reverse strand, counting down.
AATCCGGTGGCCTACGTTATCTACGCCCGCTGCAGATAGCAAATTCGTAACAATGCCACGAACAACTTTAGCCAGCAGCCAGCCTACAGCAAAGATAATGCCTGCCAGAATAATCTTGGGAATAGCCACCAAGAACTGGTCAATCAGATTTTGGACGGGTAAGAGTAGCCCGTTCAGCTCCAGCGCATCCAAAACTGGAGGCAAGAACAAGAGAAAAATGAACCAGTAAAGCGCATTTCCCAACGTTTCGTTGATTTTGATGGAGTTTTGGCGAGGATCAACACCTGTGTTTTCGGCCAGCCGATCGTCTAGGTGGAAAGTTTCTAGACCTTTAGTCACTAGCGTCTTAACAACGGTCGCGACGGCCCAAGCAATAGCCAGCAAGACAGCTGCGCTAAAGATGCGAGGTAAATATTCAAAGACCGTATTGAGTAGATTGTTGAGCGGTTCGGAGACGACTCTAAGATCTAACGCCTCTAGAACGGCGATTACAGTGAAAAGAATAATCACCCAGAAGAAGGCGTCGCTTACCCACTTCGCTACCGGTAGATCTTCGGGCGGGCGTCCAGTTATCTTTGAGGCCAGCTTGTCATCAATGCTGGTGCTGTTGAGTATACTGCGGACTATCCAAGCGACAACAAAAGCGACGCACAGCCCAATCAGGCCAATGACGATGGCTCCGAGCACATTGGGTAAAACGCTGCTGAAGCTATTGCCGAGATCGTCTGGAATTCTCCTGAAGCTAAATCTGTCTTCGGTAGTAACTTGAGCAAGGGTCGGGAGCATGCCGCCGGACCGAACTAAGCTAATACCTGTACTGACAGGAGGTATTAGATGAATCATAATTTCTGTAACTTGGTGAAGGGTCTAAATTGTAGCTAGCATCAGTTACCAGCAAGGTTTACTGATAATTGAGATAAGAGTACCGCTTCATGGTTATTTACAGAAAAAATCTGCGCAGATAGTCTTTTTTTTTTACAAAACTATTCTTTGCATCTCTACCGTTCGACAGTTGCCCCTTACAGACAGTGACTTGCATCACCAGTTCTAATCAAGCCTCATCTTCAGCCTCCTCACCAACCTCCTCGCTAGCGTCTTCAAGGTCTTCGTCAAGCTGTATCAGAGCTGATGAAGACTCCACCAAAGGATCGTCTAAGGGAGTTGCCATAGGGTCTGCTACCGGAACCGACGCTGCTGTTTCTACAGCTACGATATCTATATCTTCTGCCTCTAATACGGAAACCACGTCGGCTTCAGCAGCAGTTTCTGCCACCGCGTCGGCAATCTCTTCAGACGGCATCTCATTTTCTGATTCGTCTATATGAGGAACTAGGGCGACTGCTGCGATCGCATCATCGCTATCTAGCCGCTGCAGCTGCACACCCGTTGCCATCCGCGACTGCACAGAAATCGCATCAACCGACTGACGCATAATGATTCCACGCTGAGTGACGATCATCAGCTCATCATCTGGCCCGGCAATTCGCAGCGCCACCAGCTCATCTCCATCCTTGCGAAACTTTATCGCTACCAAGCCCATGCCAGCCCGGTTCTGCAAACGGAATCTTGAGACCGGTACGCGCTTACCTAGTCCACCAGACGACACTACCAAGACCCAAGGCCCCTGATCGGCATTCGTCACCTCATCCGCGTCTTCATCCAAGTCATCTACTGCGTCCTCTACTGCGTCCTCCACTTCTTCCACCACTTGAGAGGGCAGAATGTCCATACTGATTAGCCGATCGCCGTCTCTAAGAGACATCGCCCTAACACCCTTGGTCGGTCTACCCAACGGACGCAGCTGGGCATGACTGGCCTTGAAGTGAATCGTCATGCCTCGCTGTGAGCCAATTAGCACACTATCCTCAGCAGTCGCCATCCGCACCCACCGCAGCTCATCGCCTTCCTCTAAAGAAATGGCAATCAAACCATTGGTTCGAATGCGACTGAAGGCAGAAAGGGCGGTTTTCTTGACGAAGCCTCCCTGGGTCAACATCACCAGGTAGTCGTCTTCGCTAAATTCGCTGACGCCAACGACAGAGGTAACTTTCTCCTCCTTTGGAATAGGTAACATCTGTACTAGGGGATACCCTTTGGCTGTGCGTGAGCTTTCAGGAATTTGGTAGGCCCGCAACGAGTAAGCGACCCCTCGATCGGTAAAGAACAACACATGGTCATGGCTACAGCAGGTGATGAAGTGCTCGATGCCATCATCGTCTTTCATCCGGGTGCCTGACTTGCCTCGAGTAGCCCGGTTTTGGGCTTCGAAGGTATCGACTAGCATCCGCTTGATATAGCCTTGCTCGGTTACTAGAATTGCAACTTGCTCATTGGCAATTAGTGAAATATCTGATAGGTCATTTTCATCACCCTTGATCAGCGTGCGCCGCTCGTTAGCGTGAGCCTCTCGAATCTGGGTGACCTCTTCTTTAATGATGGCAAGAATGCGATCGCGATTCGCCAGAATATCTTCTAGATCTAGAATCTTCTCTGTCAGCGCCTCATGCTCTTGCTGAATCTTCTCAGCCTCTAACGCAGTCAGTCGACGCAGCTGCATTTGCAAAATTGCATCGGCTTGAGTCGCGGAAAATCCATAGGACTCAATTAGTTCTTCCTTGGCACCCGCTGCATCCGCAGACCCGCGAATCAACGCAATCACTGCATCTAAGTTTTCCAAGGCAATTAGATAGCCCTGCAATAGATGGTCTCGCTCTTGTGCCTTGCGCAGCTCGTACTGAGTGCGGCGGGTAATCGTTTCAACCCGAAAATCTAGAAAAACCTGTAAAAAGTCAAGCAAAGTCAACAGCTGCGGTTCGCTATTGACAAGTCCTAACATGTTGACACCAAAGTTGTTCTGCAAAGGCGTCTGCTTATACAGATTATTCAGGACAACTTTAGGATAGGCATCACGTTTGAGCTCGATGACAATCCGCATCCCGTCTCTGTCACTTTCATCGCGCAGATCAGAAATTCCTTCCAACCGCCGCTCATTTACCATGTCGGCAATCTTTTCGATCAGAGCTGCCTTGTTCGTTTGGTAAGGCAGTTCCGTAATAATGATTGTTTCTCGATCTGGGCGACCCCGAGTTTCTTGCGTTTCGATAGTTGCCACTCCGCGCATCGTCACAGAGCCGCGACCGGTTGCATATGACTCGCGGATACCCCGACTGCCAATAATCTGCGCACCTGTCGGAAAATCTGGCCCTGGAATATATTCCATCAGCTCCATGCTGGTGAGCTCAGGATTATCGATCAGGGCTACGACGCCGTCGATTACCTCACCTAGGTTGTGAGGTGGAATGTTTGTCGCCATGCCCACTGCAATACCCGAAGAGCCATTGATCAACAGCTGAGGAATCCGAGCAGGCAGCACTACAGGCTCCTGCTGTGAGCCGTCAAAGTTGTCGGCAAAATCAACCGTTTCCGACTCAATGTCCTGTAGCAGCGCCGCACCTGTCAGCGCCTGCAATCGCGACTCGGTATAACGCATCGCTGCGGGCGGATCGTTATCAATTGAGCCGAAGTTTCCGTGGCCGTTGATCAACGGGTGTCGCATCGAGAAGTCCTGGGCCATGCGCACCAGTGCGTCATAGACTGCCGTGTCACCGTGGGGATGGTACTTACCGAGCACTTCACCGACCACACGGGCGCATTTCCTAAAGGGACGATCGGCAGTCAGTCCGAGCTCATGCATAGCGTACAAAATCCGCCGATGCACGGGTTTGAGGCCGTCCCTGGCATCTGGAAGCGCTCGTCCTACAATCACGCTCATGGCGTATTCGAGATAAGACCGAGACATCTCGTTTCGCAGATCAGTCGGAACGATCCGCTCTTGGGGACTACTCATATGGAAAACTCCAGGAATCTTCTATGGAAAACTCAAAATAATCGAACTCAACAAAAACAAAGTCTTATTTCAAGGCTCTCAGCTCTGTTGCGATGGCATGGCTTTTTGTCATACCCGCTCTGGGAGTTGCTGCTGTTCTTGATGGCTGTGGTCTTAGACGGTTAGACGTAAATATCAGACGGCGTAGATATTGGGAGAGCATCGTCGTAAAAACAAACTAGGGGGCTAGATCAGATTTAAAGGAATAAAACGATGCGTCAATTTAAGGGCCGGTTCTTGTCTTTTTAAATTCGGAGAAGGAAGATGCTAAACGAGTAAATAACAAGCTGGCTTAAGAGGGGTATAGCAACCTGAAAAGAAATGAATGAAATTCTTTTATTTTCCATGCTAAGCCACCGCTGATTCAGTGCTGAATCACAGTGCGGGGTTGGATGGTGCGGGGTCGAATGGTGCGGGGTCGAATGGTGCGGTTGATAAACTACACAGAGCGTTGACTTTAAAGAGTTATTCTATCACATTTTAGGTATATCGTAGAGCTTAAAATGTAGCCTAAAACGGTTGCTATCGGGCGCTTTTTCTTACCCTTCGATGCTTTCTTTCAATACTTTATGGAACTGTCTTTTCCGATTTTCTATAGCAGTCTCTTTACAAACCATGATACGGGTGTCGGACATCCTGAAAATGCTGGGCGGCTACAGGCAGCAGTGGACCACCTGAAGAAATGTCAGCAGCCTCAGTCTGAGGACTACGCTTGGGCTAGCCGACTCTCCTGGATTGAACCGTCTGCTCGGCCAGTACTAGATCAGGTTTATCAGGTACATGATGAACGCTATGTTCAGATTTTGAAGACACTGGCCGACGATGGCGGTGGGCGAATTGACAGTGATACGGTGGTCAGTGCTCGCAGCTACGAAGCAGCGCTATTGGCAGTAGCCGCCTGGTTGGATGGGATTGACTGGGTGTGGCAGCAACAGGCTTCGGCCTTTGCACTAGTGCGTCCACCGGGCCACCATGCGGAGCGAGATAGAGGTATGGGATTTTGCCTGTTGAACAATGCGGCGATCGCAGCTCACTACGCAATTAGTTCTAAGCTAGACGTCCGGAAAGTCGCCATTCTAGATTGGGATGTCCATCACGGTAACGGCACCCAGCATTTGATCGAATCAAATCCTCGGATGGCCTACTGCTCTTTTCATCAGTCTCCGGCCTATCCAGGCACCGGGCAGGCTAGCGAAACCGGCAAATTCAACAATGTGCTGAACTTGCCGGTTCCGCCAGGCGCTCAGCTGAGCGACTATCAAACGCTTTGGCACGAACAGGCCCATCCTTTTCTGTCCGATTTTGACGCGGATCTTTTGATTGTGAGCGCGGGCTACGATGCCAATCAGGCCGACCCCTTAGCTGGTGTCTGCTTGCAGCCGGATGACTACGCCTGGTTTACTCAAGTATGTCAGTCGCTGACGCCTGCTCTTTTATTCGGTTTGGAAGGGGGATATGATTACGCCGCTTTGTCTGAATCAATCGCCGCAACGATTCGGGCTGCTTTGCAGGGCTGTAGTCTGAGGTCAGTGTAATCTTAGAGCAAGGTAGTCTCAGAAAGAAATTCGGTAGGTAAGTAAGGTGTCTGAACTATTTCGTGGATTTTTCAATGTTTTTCGCCAGAAAGACGTGGCACCCGTCGTCTTTGATCCGACTGCTCCTGACTCGGCTGCCCCTGATCCGGCTAACGGTACAACGGTCTCTCATCGCCTATCGACTGCTGACTCTAGTTCTCTTGACTCTTCATCGGATATAGCCATGACTAATCAAGCTAATCAGACTAATGCCAACCAGACTAATCAACCAGCGCCAGACTCTCGAATTGAAAATCTCAAGCAAGTCGTCAACGTTCTGCGGGCCTACAGCGTCACCTTTGGTCAGCCGGAGAATGAGCTAGAGCTGCGGGCGGTAGTGGGCGCGATCGCAGCAAGCGTCGCTACTGTCTCGATCGAAAATAGTAAGCTAGAGCCTTTTATTGACGAGGTGATTGCTGCCTACAGTAGCTTGGGCACAGATGCTTCGCTAGTCGATGTGAGTGCGCAGCTGCTAGCCGAAAGAGCTTCTATCTGGCTGAGCGAGCAAGAAACGCTCGTCGGCAACATCATGAATGCCTACTTGCAGCAGTTTGCCCCTGAAGATGCAGACTGGCAAACCAGCGATATCGTCGGACTCGCGCAGACCATCATCGCCACTTTGAATGATGGATCGCTGAGTCGCTCGGGCGGCAGAGAGCTGGTAAAACGGGTGATTGCTACCTTTGATCTAGAAAGAGCGCTGAGTCGATGGGTCGCGCCAGAATGGATCGCCCTTGCCCAGCGGGTGGCTAGCTACGCCGAAAAAGGCGATCTGCAAGCAGAGCTGCAGTCAATTGCCTGGGCCTATGTACAGCAGTTCCGGTCTATTTTGAGCCCGCAGCTGATTGAGCAAATTATGGAGGAAGGGTCAATGAATGTCTCTGCCTCCGAATTTATGTCAGGCGACTTAGGTGACTTTTCTAAGATGCTGTACTACAAGTTTCAGCTGCTAGAAGCCGATCCGGTAGTGACCAAGAGCCATGAGCAAATTGCAGCGGAGGTACATAGGTCTGTGGAGGCATTCAAAGCGCAGAACAAAATAAATACCGATGTCACCACTGGAATTCAGACTGGAAATCTAAAGATCAGCAGTCCGTTTTTCCGCTGAGCGTTTTCTATTGAATAGCTGTGCAACCGTAGATATATTGATAAAAATAATTTGATATGCCCTAGTCAACTCGCCTGAAGGGTGCTAGATTGCTGCGATGTTGGGGCGATGTTGGGGCGATGTTGGGGCGATGTTGAGGCGATGTTGAGGCGATCGCAACTGCCTTGATTAGCTTATCCCCTGTCATCAGCCTGCCCGAACCCTCGGCTGGTGGCGTTTACTGACTTTCTGACGATTCCTTACAGGTTGAACAATGGCCTTTTTTGAGAACTTTACTTCTGTTATTCGAGACAAGTGGCTGGACTACTTTCGTGCCAACCGCACCTGGCTAGAAGTGCAGATGGCCACGACCTCTGTCCGCACACCTGAAGGAGGCCGAAGACCGTCTTCTTTTTTGATTTTGGGTGTGGTCAACGCGCTAGAGCCCAAGCTATCTAACCTGATGGTGCCGTTCTACCAGCTTAATTCCGACGAGGACGCGCTGATTGACGTTTTGGGTCTGAACTTTGATCCAGAGGCAGTGCTAGACAATGGCGAAGTGGGTAAGACAATCGATGCCTCGTCCGAAGGCGACACACCTTTATTAGGAAGCGAACCTACGCTAGACAAGGACGTAGATGCCTGGCCGCCCAGCTAAGTGCCTCATCTAAACAGCCAGTCGAGCCGCCAGTCGAGTCGCCAGTCGAGTCGCCAGATAAGCTGCTCCCTAGTAGGCTAATAGTTAAGGTCATATCGCCATGATACGATTGGTTGGAAATGTATATACAGGCGGATAATTCCATGGTAGATCGTCCTATTAAGAAGAGCGATCGCGAAGCAGCTCAGCAAACTAATCCTAGCGACGACCAGCCAAATCCTAGCGACGACCAGCCAAAAGCTGTGCGCAATACGCCTAAACCCGTTAAGAAAGGCGATCGCACTGATGGTGGCGTGGCGACTAGTGACGGTAGCGATAAACGCTACGACCGTGACGATCAAGGCGATCGTGATCGCGGTCGTAAAGGCAAGGGCAAAGGGCGGGGTCGCGGTAAAGACGAAGCCCCTAGAACACCTACGAACCCTGCGCTCATGCGTGGTCCTAAGCCTACTAAAAAAGTAGAAGAGGTGGTTGAGGCTGCTGCCGAAGAGACTGTCACCGAAGAGGCAGCTACCGAAGAGGCAGCTACCGAAGAGGCAGTTGCTGAAGGGACTAGCACCGAAGAAGCTACCGCTGAAGCTGCTGCAACTACTGACGTACCTGATCCTGCTAGAGAATCTAGCACCGAAGCCCAGTAGTACAGAGCTGAAAATACCCTAGATAAGGTCGCTCTAGGCGGCCTTTTTTACGGGCGGAAATTGGCAAAAAAATTCCCTAGCCCTCAGAAGAGAACCAGGGAACGGTCGGGTGCATCTACCACTTAATTCTTCTACTGCGAAGCGTGCAGTCAGGATAAATCGAAAATCGGCAAAAAAATCCTTAGGCCTTCATGGCGCATGGAAGCGCTGAGGATACATCACAAAGGTGCATTTACCGTTTACTAATACCCGCAATTACCCGTCGTCGGGAGACTTTCACGGCCTTGAACTACGATTAAGATAGCCTTAGACTAGTTAGCTGTACCAGGAAAATAATCGGCCGCACGGAGCACAGGGTTGGCGGTTACTGTAGATACTGTGATAAACCGTTATGTCTGTTTCGAACCAGACTTCTTCTAACTTCTCCGGTGCTGATCAGTCTTTATGTTGGTAATAAAATCTCTGTTTTCTGCTTGTAGGTTACAGCGCAAGTCGACTCTGGTGACTCTGTCTCTAGGTTTAGGGCTGACTAGTCTTCTCACCTTATCTAGCTGCTCTCGTACAACGATAGCTACAGTAGATAGCGAGCCCGAAGGGCCACGCAGCAATTCTGTGCTTAGACTGCTGTACAGCCGGATTCCAACGACGCTCAATCCTCATCTTGCCAACGGCTTCCAGGACTTTGAAGCGGCGCGGATTGTCTATGAACCGCTAGCAACGTATGCCGCTGACGGCAGTATGATTCCAGTCCTGGCATCAGTGATTCCAACCCCAGAAAATGAGGGATTGCCAGCAGATGGACGCTCTGTCACCTGGCGACTGAAGTCAGATGTCCGCTGGTCTGACGGGCGGCCTTTTACGGCTGATGATGTAGCGTTTACCTATCAGTTCGTCAGCGATCCAAAGGTGGCAGCAGTCACTGAAAAGTACTATCAGGCGATCGAGAAAGTCGAAGCCATTGATCCGTTGACAGTCAAGGTTACATTCAAAGAGCCAAACCCTTCTTGGGCACTGCCTTTTACAGGACAAAACGGCATGATTCTGCCGAAGCATATTTTTGAGCAGGTACAAGGCCCAAATGCGCGGCAGGCTCCAGAAAATTTGCAGTCGGTGGGCACCGGGCCATACCGATTCATTACGGCAGCGGATGGTAGCTGGACCTACGCGGCCAACGAGCAGTTTCGAGAGGGGCTGCCTGCTTTTACGCTGGTGGAGCTAAAAGGTGGAGTAACCCCCTATGTAGCGGCGCGGCAGGTTTTGCGTGAGGGCACGGCGGACTTTGCCCATAATTTGCAGCTGGAAGTCGACGATCGCTTGGAGCTAGCGGCGGGCAGTGAGGGCCAAGTGATGGCGACGTTCGGCGCGTATGTGGAACGGATTATGCTAAATCCGACTGACCCGAACAAAGCAACCAAAGATGGGGAGAAATCAAGCGTAGAGAATCCGCATCCGTTTTTGAGCGATGTGCGAGTGCGTCAGGCGATTGATTTTGCGATCAATGGAACGGCGATCGCCGACGAAATCTACGGCAACGCTGGCCAGCGAACCAACCAGCTACTGCCTTTCCCACGGGCCTATACCAATCCTAATCTACCCTACCGCTACAATGTCGAAAAAGCCAAAGCGCTCCTCGATGAAGCTGGCTGGAAAGATACCAGCGGCAACGGTATTCGTGACAAGGACGGAGTCGAAATGCGTATGGTCTTTCAAACGCCGATTAACCCGGTTCGTCAGCAGACTCAGGACTTTGTCAAAGACAGCCTCGAAGCAGTCGGTATAGAAGTCGAGAATCGTCGGGTGATCATCGATGATTTCTTCTCTGCTAATCCAGCGCAGACTCGCAGTCTCAACCACTTCTATGCCGACATGCAAGAGTATAACGCCGGTAGTGACACGCCAGATCCCTCAATCTACATGAGCTGGTGGCTGTGTGATGAAATTGCTTCTTTGGAAAACAGATGGCAGGAGCCAAACAACGCCCGCTATTGCAATCCCGAATACGATAAAGTCTGGCAACAGGCCAGTAAGGAGCTAGATCCTGAAAAGCGATCGCAGCTATTTCAAAAGATGAATACGATTTTGGTCCAGGATGCGATTGTGATTCCGATAGTGCGGCGGGCTGTGATTAATGGGGTGAGCGATCGCATCACCGGCGTAGATCCTACCCCTTGGGACACCAGCACTTGGGATATCGGCACCTGGATGCCAGCTGAACCACCGGCGTCAAAACCTGAGGCACCCGAAAACGACGCACCGTAAGCTTATATTTTACAAGTAACAAAAGCAGACAGGCGCACTACTACGTCTGTCTGCTTTTACTTCAGTGATGAATATAACTCTAGACGGTTTCTACGTCTACATCGATAGTATCTTCGGCATCGGCGACTGTTGTCGTATTATCCTCACCCTTCTTCAGATAGTCCATTGCCATAGAAGAAAGCTCAGTCACCAGCAAAGTGGCCAAAAGACCATCATCGATCCAGCCCACAATAGGAATAATGTCGGGCGAAATATCGATTGGGCTAATTAGATAGAAAGCCGTCCCTAGAATAATGGCCCACCGCCACTTAGGATGACGCAGCGCGCCGCGATACCAGTTGTAAAATGACTCGATTAAATTGTTGTTCATGAGAGCTACCTTTTGGACGAAGTATGTGCAAGCGACGCGCTTATTGCTTTAGTAACTCACCGTCATCTCGCCCACTTAATATCGCAAGTCTAACGGCTAAGCTCTAGTGAGGATATCCCTCCATAGAATTACGTCGACGCCTGAGAGAATCACATCAACTCAATCGCCCTACTTTTGACAGAGATACTTAGTCCCTTTAGAAGAGAAATCCTCCCTTTGATGATGTAGTTTAAACTGCATTCGTGCCTTTTATCGTTTGTCTTCCACATGCCAAAGTTTTTCAGTCAGCTTGCCGACCTTTGGATGGAAAAAATCAATCCAAGACTGATCTCATTCGTTGCTTTTTTTGGTTTGTCCTGGCTGGCTGTTTGCGTCCTAACTGTCTATGGTTTGGCCGAGCTATCTGACGAGGTTTTAGAGAAAGAGGCTTTCGCCTTTGATAAAACTATCCTGCTAGCTATTCATCAGCTGGCTAATCCAGCTCTAGATTTCATCATGGTAGGGATCACCCGCCTCGGCGACCCTAAGACGGTGGTGCCGCTGACGGCGGCTGTGCTGGGTCTGCTGCTGTGGAAACGTCATTATGCGGAGGCCAGATTCTTTGCCCTAGATACGTTTGGCGGCGCGGTTTTAAGCTATTTTCTCAAGTTGGCTTTTAGCAAGCAGCGTCCACAGCTTTGGGATTCGCCAATCAATGAAGTTACGTTTAGCTATCCTAGCGGCCATGCGCTGGGTTCTGTTGTGCTGTACGGATTTTTGTCTTATATAGTGGCCTCCCTACATCCCCAGTATTTAAAGGCCGCTTATAGTGTAGGACTGCTGCTGATTGTCACGATTGGGTTTAGTCGGCTGTACTTGGGCGTACACTGGCCAACAGATATTATTGGCGGCTACGGCATAGGGCTAATTTGGATTACCGTTTGCATCTCTTTACTACGGCTACAAAAGCTGAAACAAAGCTAGATCTAGCTTTATGAATCAGAGTGAGTTCGTACAATAGGACCTAGCAGCTTCCTGATAGTCTCTTGAATATCTCGAAGTACCTTTTTCAATCTTCCTAAAAATCCTACAAAAAGTTTCATCGGTTTCTTTAGTCTCCTTGCTGAGATCTCTCCTCTTCTGCAAGATAGCTTATTGGCTGAAGTATAAAAAATCGTTTCCTTGTTAAGCAACGCATAAGGAGAGCTACGTCCACAGGAGGTTGAAATTTTATACACATCCGCCGCCCGGCGTTGAAAGACATAATTTCTATAGGTAGAAATGCCGTAAATCATATCAACCGTTCTTTTGTCCAACACTTTTATCTCTTATGCTTGCTTAGAATCGAGGATTAAATAACCTGCTGATCTCTAACTAACCACCCTTCGACTACGCTCAGGGTTTGGTGACGGTAACTGACGATGGCTGAGCGTAGTTGAAGTCAAAACCCACCGGTCCGCAAAAGCGGCTTTGATTAAATCCTCATTCCCAGGCAAGTGCTACATCAACAAAAGCACTGCGAGCCATTCTTAAGAACCACCTTAGCTATAGACTTTGAATGACTTATCAGGAGACTCAAGACTGGGGAGAGGGTCATTCCAACTCGTCCCTCCAGGAAAAGACAGAGGCAGAGGAGAAGACAGAGCAAGAAACGGAGCAAAAAATTCCACCCCGCTGCAAGGGATGGAACAGCTAAAATGGCTTGGACCTAGCTTCATCTGGATGCTGTCGGCTGCGGGATCTGGCGAACTTTTATTTAATCCACGAATTGCAGTTGCTATTGCGACAGTTGGCGGCATGGCGGGCACGGCGGCGACAGCGCTGATTCTAGCAGATGGAACTGTTCAGCTCTGGACGGTCGTTATTATTTTGGTGACAGCCGCCATTGTGTTTCTAGGACAGTATGACGTTGTTGAAAAGTTTTCTTCGGCCATAGGCATTGCCCGAACTTTAGCCGTTGTTGCAGCTGCCTTTTTTGTCTTTCCAAATGCTCGAGAGTTTACTTTGGGATTGCTACCGCAGGTTCCTCCAAGCCGTAGAGTATCAGGAGGTGTTGCCTTGGCTGGGATTTATGCTAGCGGGCGCTGGTGGAAGATGAGAAGGCGGTTTGGGTGCGATCGCGATATTCATCTATTTCCAACAACAGAGCCAGTAGCGAGATAATCAAAACAAACAAACTCAAATTTCCTAGAATCGCTTGGCTTCTGCCAATCGCTCGACCCAAGACGCTTTGCCAAGCTGAGCTGCTTTGCAGTGAACTTGCCTCGACAGAGATACCCCAAGTTTCCATCTGGGCAGATAGCGTTTGCCATAGCTGCTGTAGCCGTTCGGCATAGTCGGGCAGTCGAGGTTCAAGCTGCTCAGCGCTCAGTAACAAAGCGCTTCCAAAAATGCCAAGAACAGCGATGATTGCGGCGAGTACAATCATCAAACTCAGCCACTGCGGCAGCCTTTTGTTTAGCCAGGTACGGAGCGGATTGACTAAAATTGCCAGCAGTATTGCAAAAGCCAGCGGCATCGCCACCGGACGGACAGCTTGCAGAGCAGCAACCGTTAGCACAGTCGCGATGGTCGCTAGCAGCACGGCAGACAGACTTAGTTTTGCAGGTGCGGACGCTGACTTCGACGTTGACCTCTCAGATTGCACCAGTTTTTCCCTCTACCAGTTTTTCCCTCTGAAAGTCCGCTGAGGCTCACGCGTCTTTCATTTTTCCAAGGAAGGCTTACCTCAAACCTATTCCCAAAGAAAGAGTTTTATTTTACTTCTGTCTGACGTTAGAAAAGTAGGACTTTTTTTAAAGGGAACAACAGCTTATTTTCGCCAGGGCCACTTGAGGTTCATTCGAGTACCCATCTCTGTCTTTGCAGAAAAAATTAGGTATCCGATTAGCAACAGCACGCTGCCTAAAAAGAGAGACGTATCTTGATTCATGCAGGCACCTCCACAGTTGTGCTATCCGCCAGATTGTCGGCCAGATTGTCAGCTAGATCGAAGGCAGCATGAACAACTTTTAGCGCCTGTATGCCTTTTTCTTGAGCGACGACGCAGCTGATCTTGATTTCTGAGGTTGCGATCATGCGAATGTTGATATCTGAGGCTGAGAGCGCTTTGAACATGGCCGCAGCGATGCCAGGGCGGTGGATCATGCCGATGCCGACGATGCTGACTTTAGCGATCGCATGCTCTACCACAACCTCTCCATAGTTCAAATCAGCGGCAGCCGCCTGCAGCACATCTTTAGCCAAATCCGCATCTACTTGAGCTACTGTGCAGGCAATGTCTCGCGTCATTTGGCCCGTCATTTGGCCTGTCACTTGGTCCGTCGTTTGGGCAGGACGCGGACGGCTGCGCTGAGATTGAATGATCATGTCAACGCTGATGCCCCGATCGGCCAGGATCTGAAAAATTCTAGCGGCTAGCCCTGGCTTGTCGGGCACGTAGCGGATAGCCAGCTGCGACTGGTTAAGATCTAAAGCTGCGCCTCTAACGGAGGGCAAATCGCTTGCATGAGGCTGATTTTGTTCGATTCGAGCCGGAGAGCTGCTGACCTCGAAATGTTGGCATAAGGTGGCGATCGCCCGGTCGCAGTCTGCCTTGGCCACCGTGCAGCTGACCTTTACTTCGGAGGTGGCAATCATCTGGATATTGACATTGGCAGCAGCCAACGCCGAAAACATCCCTGCGGCTACACCAGGCCGACCGATCATACCCGCACCAGCGATGCTGATCTTGGCGATATTGCTGGCCGACTGCACTTCGGCTTCATCAATAGCACTCGGCAGGTTGCGGAGCATCGGCGCAACGTGTTCGGCGACGCTTTCTGCCTGATTGAGGACGTGCGATCGCACCGTAAAAGCAATGTCATTAGAATTGCCCTCATGAATTGACTGAATCACCAGATCCACGTTCAGCGACTGATTCGCCAGTTCACCAAACAGCCGCGCCGCCACCCCAGGGCGATCCGGCACTCTTAGCAGCGCTACCTTCGCCTGATCCGCGTCGAACTCTACCGCATCCACCGGATGAGCAATCTCTAGCCCTTCTAGCGGTCTAGGCTGAGGAACTGGACCTGTTACCCAGGTTCCCGGCTGATCGCTCCAGCTAGATCGCACCACCAGCGGAATGCCATAGTTACGCGCGATTTCCACAGCCCGTGGATGCAGCACGCTCGCTCCCAAGCTAGCCAGCTCCAGCATCTCATCACAGGTAATCTCGCCCAGTAGCCTCGCATCTGGAACGATTCGCGGGTCTGCCGTCAAAATCCCTGGCACATCGGTATAAATTTCACAGCGCTCCGCCTGCATCGCCGCTGCTAGCGCCACCGCCGACGTATCCGACCCACCTCGGCCAAGCGTCGTAATCTCTAAATCATCACCGCTATTGCCACCACTCGTTCCCTGAAAGCCAGCTACCACGATCACTTTGCCCTCACTCAGATGCCGCTCTAGCCGCTCCGTCCTGATCTCTAGAATGCGAGCTCGCGTGTGTTCCGCCTCAGTGACGATCCCCACCTGCGCCCCAGTCAAAGAAATCGCCGCCTGCCCCCGCTCGTGCAGTGCCATACTCAACAGTGCGATCGTCACCTGCTCACCAGTTGAGAGCAGCATATCCATCTCTCGCCGACTGGGATCACTCGAAATTTGATCCGCCAGCTGCACCAGCACATCGGTGCTTTTTCCCATCGCCGACACCACCACAATTACCGAATGGCCAGCGAGCGCCGTCTCATGAATTCGCTGAGCCACTGCCTGGATGCGCCCAACATCCCCCACCGAAGTGCCACCATACTTTTGAACGATCAATCCCATTACCCTTCACCTCTTGCCATACTGTCTGGCCGTACTGTCTGGCTATGCCACCTGGCTACCCAAATTTAGGCCAATGCCAACGCCGACACAATCCTACCGTTACATGATCTCCTAAGCTTTGCTGGACTACGCGTATCTACAGTTCATATTGGCTACTAAATCCAACAAATTTTCATAAAGTCATGGAATCCTACTGGCAAAAAATCGCCATCGAAGATATAAACTTTAATTAAGTTAAATATCAAATGACCAACTCCTGGCAGCCAACCATGACAGCAGTGCTACAGCAACGGCCCGTTTCTACATCAGCCACAACTGCGAAAAAATCACAGCACCACGTTGTCATTGTGGGTGGCGGCTTTGGCGGTCTATACGCGGCCAAAGCGCTAGGTAAAGCGAACGTAAAAGTTACCTTAATTGACAAGCGCAACTTTCACCTCTTCCAGCCTTTGCTGTATCAGGTGGCAACCGGCGGTCTTTCAGCCGGGGATATTTCCTCGCCCCTACGATCTGTGCTTAGCAAGCAAAAGAACGTACAGGTGCTGATGGGCGAAGTGGTTGGCATAGAAGCAGACGATCAGGTAGTTAGGCTCAAGAACGGCGAAACCATCTGCTACGACAGCCTGATCATGGCAACTGGTTCTAGTCATCACTATTTTGGTAAAGATGAATGGTCTGATATTGCGCCTGGCATGAAGACCATCGAAGACGCGCTAGAAGTCCGTCGTCGCATATTCCTAGCCTTTGAAGCTGCCGAACAGGAGACTGACCCGGCTCGCCGCGAAGCCCTGCTGACATTCTTCATCGTGGGAGGCGGTCCGACTGGCGTTGAGCTAGCGGGTGCCCTAGCTGAGCTAGCTTACGAAACGCTCAGAGAAGATTTTCGGAGCATCAATCTCGGTGAGACCAAGGTGGTCTTGCTGGAGGGCATGGATAGAGTGCTGCCCCCTTATCCTGGTGACCTATCAGTTGCTGCTAAAAAGTCCTTGGAAAAGCTAGGCGTAGAAGTTCGCACTAACACCCTGGTAACCAACATCGAGGGTGATACGGTTACGCTAAAAAGTGGCGACTCGATTGAGAAGGTGCAGGCGTTTACCGTGCTGTGGGCAGCGGGTATCAAAGCGTCACCAATGGGTAAGGCGATCGCAGACCAAACTGGCGCAGAACTTGACCGCATTGGCCGCCTCATTGTGGAGCCAGATCTAAGCGTTCCTGGCTATCCCAATATCTTCATTGCAGGCGATCTGGCCCACTACGCTCACAACAGCGAAAATCCCCTCCCCGGAACTGCTTCGACTGCGATGCAGCAAGGCAGCTACCTGGCAGAATCGATTCAGCGTCGCCTAGCGAAAAAGCCAGTCAGCGCCTTTGAATATCAGAACAAAGGCAGCATGGCCGTCATCGGTCGAAACGAGGCTGTCGCTGACCTTGGTTTTGCCAAGTTCGCTGGCTTTCCTGCCTGGTTCCTGTGGATCTTCGTTCACATTTACTACCTAGTAGAATTCGATAATAAGCTGCTTGTCCTCATGCAGTGGGGATGGCACTACTTCACTAGTCAGCGCGGAGCTAGACTTATCACTGGCGATGATTCTATTCCAGCACTTTCTGCGCTAGTCATTGAGGAAATGACTATGGGCGAGAAGCAAGCTGCCGCTGAGGTAGCGGAAGCTTAGAGAACGTCATCAAGCCCTTAGACGCTTCTGCTTGAGTCTCTATCCCATCGAATAGCAATTTAGACAAATTTCAAAAGTAAAGCCCTTAGGTTCAGTTTTCTGGAACCTAAGGGCTTTGAAGTTTTCTAAAAAAACTCACCTAGCGCTTTTAACTAGTCGGCGGGAAGTCCCGCGCTCTAATCTCTGATTGAGCGTCGGGATGAAAGATAGGTGAGTGAAGAGCGAACAATCTTAATCTAACTATCGCTTAAGTAGATTTCTCGACTTACTTAAAATGCTATAATAGATGCATGTTTACAATGAATTACCAGTACAGAATTTATCCATCTGTTGAGCAAGAAACCCGGATGGGTTCTTGGCTTGAGATGCTGCGCAGCGTATTCAATTATGCGTTGCGTGAGCGGAAAGATTGGATCAACTCTAGGAAGTGCGCTATCAATGCGTGTTCCCTGTCTGGTGAGTACATCATGTCGGCAGATGCGCCCTACCCCGATTACTACAAACAACAGAATGCATTGACCGCTGCGAAGCAGGTTCTAACTCACCTCAAAGATATTCAATCTCAGGTAATTCAAGAACCGCTGCGCCGTGTAGATGCTGCGTTTGTAGCTAGGAAAGCAAGGGGGCACGGGTTCCCACGCTTCAAAAAGTTCGGTCAATATCGTTCTTTCCTCTTCCCTCAGTTCAAAGAGAGTCCGGTTGTTGACAACCAAATCAAGCTGCCAAAACTGGGTCTGATGCCGATTGTGTTGCATCGCCCTATTCCTGATGGGTTTACAGTCAAAACAGTTCGCATCGTTCGTAAACATAGTGGCTGGTATGCCACGCTCTGTATTCAGGCTGACGAGTCTATTCCTGATGTTGCGCCACACGGTCACAGCATCGGGATAGATGTAGGGCTGGAATACTTTCTGTCTACTTCGGATGGCTTGCAGGTAGAACGTCCGCGCTTTTTCGGTAGGTTGCAAAGGAAGCTTAAATTGCTCCAACGCCGACTGAAGGGGAAGCAAAGTCGCTCTAATAACCGTGCAAAGCTGATCAAGAAGATGGGCAAAGTACATGAACAGATTGCTGCTGCTCGTTTGGACTGGCAGTTCAATCTGGCACATCAGTTGTGCGATACCGCTCAAAGTATCTTTGTTGAAGAGCTTGATTTCAGGATTATGGCAAAGGGCTTTTTGGGTAAGCATACGCTTGATGCTGGATTGGGGCAGTTTGTCAATCAGGTGCTGCCGTGGGTGTGCTTCAAGCGCGGTGTTTACTACGCTCAGGTGGATGCCTACGGCACCTCTCAGGAATGCCCTGATTGTGGCGCTAGAGTGCAAAAAAACTTGAGCGTACGAGTCAGCCACTGCCTTGAATGCGGCTCAACAAAACCGCGTGATATAGCGGCGGCTCAAGTAATCAACGCCCGTGGAATATCGGGTACTCAAAACGTCTGTGGATGGGATCTGTCGGGGGCTGGGTTCGCTCAGTCTAGACAAGACCGTGTGAAGCAGAAACTCTTTGGTGCGAGCCAGGGAAGCCCGCCTTGTACCGCCTAGCGGTCAACGTCGGGAGAAGTCACGATCTAGCGCGTGCTCGCTTTGAGTAGGGACGACCCAAGAAAGGCTGCATACCTGTCGCAGGATAGGCGTCATCGCGAGGGCTAAAGATTCGATAAACGGCCTCAGCTAGGAAGGTAAATGCGTTGCTAAGTGATTGAAAAAATGTCATGACTTTAATCTCCTAGGTTATGTCGAGATGTGTCGAGAGAAATAGCCTCTTTTGCTTACAAATTGCAAGCATTGATGGTTGCGTGATGTTTAGCTAGCTTTTCTACAACTTTTTCACGGACTTGCCGGAGCGACGGTAGCTTAGACTGTCTAAGCTGTTGAGGCTACGGAACTTCCTTAATACTACCGAGACAGTCCTAGTCACATTAGCTGGGTGGGAAATTCTTCATGAGTCTATAGGTATTGACACATAGCCTGTGTAGACTTTTATAGAAGTCTTTCTACACATGACGTGTATACGGGATCAAGCTAATGTCGCAGCTTAAGTTACTTTGGATGCAGATATTTCTAACAACGCCCTACATCTGGCACTACTGAAACGTGGACACATCGAACAGCCTTGGTAAGGTTTATCTGCTGGGTGCGGGTCCTGGCAGTATTGACTACCTGACGTATCGAGGGCAGCAGCTACTGTCGCAGGCTGACGCGCTGGTCTATGACGCGCTGGTAAGCAGTTCACTTTTGCAGCAGCTGTCGGCGGACTGTGAGCTTTGGCATGTGGGCAAGCGGGGGGGGCAGGTGAGTACGCCACAAGCTGAGATTAATCAGCTGCTGGTTCGGCTTTGTCAGGAAGGAAAGCGGGTGGTTCG
This sequence comes from uncultured cyanobacterium, assembly GCA_963793495.1. Lineage (GTDB taxonomy): Bacteria > Cyanobacteriota > Cyanobacteriia > Phormidesmidales > Phormidesmidaceae > Phormidesmis. The sequence continues at coordinate 106,555 of CAWCAI010000011.1, read as the reverse complement.
GCTGAAGGCGGGCGATCCGTTTGTGTTTGGGCGGGCGGCGGCGGAGATTCAGGCGCTGAAGGTGGCGAGCTGTGATTTTGAGGTGGTGCCGGGGGTGTCTTCGGCTTTGGTGGCACCGCTGCTAGCGAGTATTCCACTGACTGATCCGGTGCTGAGTCGGGGGTTTGGGGTATTCACGGCGCACGATTTAGATGCTTTGAACTGGGGGGCGATCGCACCTCTCCAAACTCTCGTATTTCTCATGGGCGGACGGCAGCTGCGCGCTATTTGCGATCGCCTACTCACTCACCAAAAACGCCCCGAAACGCCGGTAGCTATTATCCGCTGGGCAGGTCAGCCCCAGCAGCAGATCTGGCAGGGCACGCTGCTGAACATTGCCCAAACTGTCGGCAGTGCCAAACTCTCTCCTTGCATCATCGTCATCGGCGAGGTCGTCGCCCTGCGGCACTATCTGAGCCCGCCGCCTGCCAAACCGAAGCCGCTATTGGGTAAAACTATTTTGGTGACTAGAGCTGCAAGTCAGCTGGGTCAGTTTAATCAAATGCTGACAGAACGAGGAGCACAGGTGATTAATTTGCCTGCGCTAGAAATCCGCGAGCCTAAAAGCTGGGAAAAGATGGATAGGGCGATCGCCATCCTCCATACTTTCGACTGGCTAATTCTCACCTCGCCCAACGCGGTTAATTACTTTTGCGATCGCCTGCTACACAACGGCCACGATCTGCGTGTCCTTGCTGCTCTTAAGATCGCAGTTGTCGGCCAAAAAACTAACGCCTTCTTGAAAGCACGAGGGCTGATTGCTGACTTTGTTCCAACTGCCTTTATGGCTGATTCGCTCATCGAACAATTTCCTGAAAATCCAACTAATAAAAAGCTACTATTCCCCCGAGTCCAAAGCGGCGGTAGGGATGTTTTGGTCCGTGAAATGACTGATAGAGGCGCTGTCGTCACCGAGATCGCCGCGTATGAATCAGCCTGTCCTGACAGTATTCCGCCTGCTGCAAAGCTGGTTTTGGAAAACCGTGCGGTCGATGCGATTACGTTTGCGAGTTCTAAGACAGTGCGACACTTTGCAAAGCTGATGGCGAAAACGTTTGGGCAAGACTGGTGGAAAGCACTGGAGGGTGTGGCGATCGCCTCCATTGGCCCGCAGACGTCAAAAGACTGCCGGGACGTTCTAGGTAAAGTCACGTTTGAAGCAGAAGAATACACGTTAGCGGGACTGAGTGCAGGTTTAGAAGCCTGGGCTCAGCAGCAAAACCTGCGATGAATAAGCTAGCAGTGGATCGGCCAGGGGTGAATTTGCCAAGTCGGCGAATTATTGGCCTGACGGGTGGAATCGCAACGGGTAAAAGCACCGCGTCTGATTATTTGGCAAGTCAGCACGGGCTGCCGGTTTTAGATGCGGATGTCTATGCGCGACAGGCAGTGGACAAAGGCGGTGAGATTCTAGAGGCGATCGTCTACCGCTACGGCCCGGCGATTCTTCTATCCGATGGTCATCTCAATCGTCAGAAGCTAGGCGGCGTTATTTTTCAAGACGGTGCTGAAAAGCGTTGGCTAGAGCAACAGATTCATCCTTTTGTCAGAGCGCAGTTCACAGAATCAACAGCCGCTTTCCCTCTGAATCAGACGTTGGTTCATTCTGTTCCTTTGCTGTTTGAGGCCGATTTAACTCACCTAGTGACTGAAATATGGGTGGTTTATTGCAACCCGAATCAGCAGCGGCAGCGGTTGATGGTACGTAATCAGCTCTCAGAAGCTGCTGCGATCGCTCGAATCAGCGCCCAAATGGATCTAGAACAGAAATGTGAGAAGGCAGATCATGTGATTGACAATACTACCCGCCCCGAAAGCATGTTTGCGCAAATAGATAGCCTTATCAATCGCGGCATTAGTGCGATGTAAGAGCAAACAGATTGCTGAAGTAGCGATAGTAAAGCTCACAGGTTAAGGAGGCTCGACCATTGTTGATAGTAATTAAGCCCATGCCCTCTAACTTTAGCTGTAGAGTCGCGTCGATCTCGTCGATAAACAGTACGACGGGTCCGGGTACCTGTCCCAAAAGCTCGTTTTCTAGAAACTCGCTTAGACACTGCACTGGCGATAGCTCGGCGCGATCGCTCCACCACTGGCAAAAGTTAGTGGGTAGTGCAAACGCTCGAATCAACCGTCTAACAATGCTGGCGTACCACTGGTCTAGCCTTATATGGCTTGCACCAATCATCGTCATATCCAGCACGCCACAGCGCACACCAGCCTGCTGCAAACGCTCCATTGTCCGCACGCGCAAACTCGACTTGCCCATCTGACGAGAGGTCAGAACATAGCAAAATTCTTGCAGCAGCAGTGCTTCATACAGCAGATCATCTGCCTGCCGCCAAACATAACTCCGCGCATCGGGTGGAAGACTCCCGCCCACTTGATACTTGTAGCTGTCTGATGGCGTGGAAGTCATGTCATCCTTTGCTGCCAAACAACAGCGCCCACTTCGTTCCCTTCATCTGGCTGTAGCTCGATTCCTAACTCATTTTCTGCGCCCAAGTTTTGCAATAGCGGTAACAGTGCTGCCTCACCTAGCTCGCGCCAACGCGCTATCGAGATCGCCATCGCTCCAAATCCGCCAGGTGCTAGTAACCTGGAGCATCGCTCTACGAACAATCGCTCCCTTGCTAGCTTTGTCCGCGTAGACTTTCTTGCCTCAGGATTTTGACAAGCATATAGCTTACTTCGCTGTAGATAATCAGTAGCATACGCATATTGATCTCGATAGTCTATCCAAGCCGCTGCAACGTCGGTCTTTGCCTGTATCAGTGCGGTTTTGGATGTCTTTAACGTCTTCTGGCTCAGCCTGTGCTGCCGGGCAAGTGTGGGAAACTGCTGCACAAATTCAGCAACGGTGGGATTGAACCATCCCTCTGGCGGCTGACAAACGACGATATCAAAGCCACCGCGCTTAATACTGTCGTTGAAATGATAGCCAAAGTGAAAAGGCTGTAGCCTTTCAACATCCTGCTGACTAAGCGGGCGATAGCGAGGTTTTCCCTCCAACTGAGTGACACGACAGCGAATGCCTAGCTGTTGACTCATATGATTGAACAGCAGCCTATCTAGCTTTTGCTGTGCCCTTTGATCTAGACCTAAAATCTCTTCTTTTAGCAGTGCAATTCTGGCATAGCTAGGTACGCTGTGGGCAGCGGCTAACAGCATAGTGCGTGATTGATAGTGCTCTAATGCAATGTTCTTTTCACTCAGAATCATTTGATAGCTGTTGGCAGCTAAAGGTTGCAGCAGATTTCCCTGCAAGATGCTTTCGCTTCCGGCCCGGTTAATCTGATCAAAACTCTCCTCATCTACTGTGATAAATCCAACTAGCGCATTGCCTGAGAGTAGATTAAAGTCTAAGTCGAGTAAGGGCTCTATGGTCGAGACTTCAGTCGCCATTGCTACCCAGTGCATTGTCAAATAGAGTCGGACATTCTCGATGGCATCTGTTGAAATATCAACGCCATAGATTGTGTTGCTAAGGATGCGTTTCTGAATGTTTTGAACAAGGTGAGCATCTTGGTTGTTTGCTGTTGCTTTTAGCAGGCCGGAACGCCATATTTTGAGCTGAGCGTCCTGATACTGTTGGATATAGCCACTCAAGATACTGAATATTTCCGTCAGGCGGTGGTGAAAGGCTGCTAGAAAGTGACCGCTACCACAGGCTGGATCGAGTATTCTCAGTGTGGGTAAAATCTCTTGAATCAGGTGTCGGCACTGCCCAGAATCAATGCTAAATAGCTGGTCGTTGAGCGTTTGGGCTTTGGGATCGCGCGCTAGTTTCATAGAGTGAGAGGCTGTGGTAGAGTACTCTCCTAGTTGCTGTTGAATGAGCCTGTCTAGGGTGCGATCGCATACCTTCTGACTGAGCGCCGAACTAACGCCGCTCCCGCCTACCGATCTCGCTAGCCAATATCCCAACGTGCCGCTGCGCCAGGGATTCAACCCGTCATTAACTGCCTGCTCACTCAGCCAGCCCAGCATCTCTTCTAGCTCAGAATCTTCAATTGAAACATTAGCGTAGGCGGCTTCTAGTCGATGCGTATAGAACAAACTACCTAAAAAAGGAACCTGTCCTACCTGCGCTTGTAAAGCAATGGGCCGTTCTATTTCTGGCAAAGAAAGGCTTTGATACAGCGGCTGCAAATATTTCTTAAAGAAGCCTGTCTCGCCTCTTTGCAAGAATGAGCTAAACCGCGACTGTAGATACCACGTATCTTCTGCTAGCCAACCCTTCTGCTGAATTTGTTGGATTAATATTAGCCGTCGCAGCGTCAGTGCCGCATAGGTTTGTTTGTGGGCAATATCTTCGATTCCACCTATGCCTTCGCGCAGCTGCGTCAATAGTTGTTCAAAGCGTTCACAGCTTTCATCGAGCTTGAAAGTTGGAAACAATTCACTGCTATCTGCTAGCTGCTGTAGTCGGTAGTCCCATAGCGTCAGCGGCTGACTGACCACGTACAGAGCACTCTCAAACGGAGACGCACACCACAGGCTGCGAGTTTTTGACGCGTCTACAATGACGACTAAAGGCCCAATGCTAGAGACTGGTGCTAGATTCAGCGTTTGTTCGTGACTACTGATAGCTGAGTAGAGCTGATGTCGCAGCGTCGATGTGAAAGAAGTTTTTTCGGTAAGAATTACTTGCCAAACGGTACGGCGATCGCGCTCAGCGATCGGCACGCAGCGCTGCTCTAAAAGATGAATGGATTCAGTAAACGTGTGAGCAGTAGACCAGGCCAGAGAGTGAATAAACAGACCGGTGAGGTTGTGCGATCGCAATTCTTCTCTAGCTGTCTCAAGATTCAACACGGCTAGCTTCAACCTTCCACACTGGCCGTTTTGTCGGTACGGGGTTGTTTGATATTCATTGAGTCGGTAGGCGCTGAATCGGTGTGAGCGATCGCATATTCTTTGAACCGGTCCAAATCAGCCTGTAGCGTCGAGGTCACTACTCGATCTACAAAAGAGCTGCTCATCATCATCCGCGCCAGAATCGACGGCAGCGCGTAGGAGATACTCATCTTCACCGTACTGCTTCCATTCTTGCGACCATAGAACCGAATGGCTCCCTTGTTGGGTAAGCCATCCACCGATTCCCACTGAATGATCTGCTGTGGTACTACCTTCACCATGCGCGATAGCCACGAAAAAGAAAGTCCTGTCGTCTCTAGCTTCCATCTAGACAGCGCCGGATCTTCTTCTAATACTTCTACAGAACTAATCCACTTCATCCAGTTTGGCATCTGAGTAAGGTCCGACCACAGCGCCCATACCACCTCGATTGGTCGATCTACCTCTACATGCACGGTATGCTCTAGCCACTCTGCCATGGAATTTTCTTTTGTACGCTGTATGTATTTTACTGTTATAGCGAACGGGGTGAAGGAGATTGCCGCAATGTCAGTTATATACGTGAGTCCCACCGGTCAAGATAACGCCGCAGGCACCGCCCAATTTCCCTTACAGACCATCACCGCTGCCCTTCAAAAAACCACATCAGGCGGTGTCATTCAGCTTGCTCCTGGCACCTATCAAAACGAACGCTTTCCGCTCACTATTCCAGCTAGCGTCACCCTGAGCGGAGATTCTCCGACAAAGGTCACCATTCGCGGCGGCGGTAGCTACCAGTCAGCAAACCAGTCAGCAAACAGCCAATCGACAGGGCAACAGCGAAACGTGGCGATTGTTCTACGCGATCGCGCCCAAATCCGCAGCCTCACGCTGACCAATCCTCTAGGAACCGGCCTTGTCATCTCAGAAGGCACCCCTTTGGTGATCAAAAATCACATTGCCAACTGCCAGCAGCACGGCGCTTTGATTACCGACACTGCTCGCCCCTTCTTTTCTGAAAACGAGTTCGATCAAAACGGCGCTACCGGCATTGCCCTTGTCGATCGAGCCCGAGCCGAAATTCGCCAAAACCGCTTCACCAGTTGCGGTGAAGCTATCACCACCCGCGCCCAGTCCGCGCCTCTAATTATCAACAACCAGTTCACCGGCAACCGTACTGCTCTGCTAGTAATTGATTTCGCTCGCCCCGTCCTCCGACAGAACCAGGCCGTCAATAACCAGCAAGTCGGACTGTGGATCCGCGATCGCGCCGAACCCGACATTGGCCACCCCCAGGATCTAGGCGGCAACCGCTTTGAAGGCAAGCTTTACGACCTTCGCAACGATGCGATCGCTCCCATCGCCACCGCCGGAAACCAGTTCAATCCCACCAAAACCAAAGGTCGCATCGCCTACCTCCCCAGCCAAATCCCCGATTCCGCCGCCATCCCCGCCGTTCTTCTCGGCAACGTCACCCCATCCCCCATCCCCCGTCCCCCTTCCTCTATTCCCCCTTCTCCTTCCTCCAAAGCCCCCAACCTCGACAGCCGCTTCAACGATCTAGTCGGTCACTGGTCCGCTCCTTTCGTCGAAGCCCTCGCCGATAGAGACCTGATCAAAGGCTTCATTGACGGCACTTTTCGACCAGATAGCCAGGTCACCCGCGCTCAGTTTGCGGCCCTGATCGCCGCTACTTTTCCCAAGGTCGAAACTATCCGCCCCAGCCAGCGCTTTCCTGACGTGGCTAGCGACTTCTGGGCCGCTGCCGCCATCCGCCAGGTCCAGACTCAGGGATTTATCTCCGGCTTTCCTGACGGATCGTTTCGCCCCGACGCTCCGATGACTAGGGTTCAGGCCATCGTTGCTCTGATCAACGGGCTGACGCTGGGGAAAGGGCGATCAGAAGCTCTGCTGATCTATAGCGATCGCGCTCAAGTTCCTTCCTATGCGATCGAAAGCGTCGCGGCGGCTACCAATCGCCAAATGGTCGTCAACTATCCAGATGCCTATAGCCTGCGGCCTCTTGTGCCCATCACCCGCGCTGAAACTACCGCAATGGTTTATCAGGCCCTCGCTGCTTTAGGCATGGCTCCAGGAATCTCCTCTCCCTTCATCCCTGAAACCGACACTGCCAAACCCAATTTCGCCGATCTTTCTGACCGTCACTGGGCCGCAGACTACATCAACGCGCTCATTCAAAAGGGCTGGCTCAGTGGCTTTCGCGACGGCACCTTTCGCCCCGACGAACCGATGACCCGTGCCCAGTTTGCCGTCCTGCTCGTCGGTGCTTTCGACCCACCGCCTAAGCGCCCCGCCGTCAGCTTTCGCGATGTTCCTAGCAGCTTCTGGGGAGCCGATGTCATCCAGCAGGCATACCGCGCTGAATTTATCTCTGGCTTTCCCGACCTCACCTTCGATCCCAACTTTCCTCTGACGAAACTACAGGCACTTCTAGCCCTCGTCAGCGGCCTCAGCCTGCAAACCGTATCGCTCCCTGATCTCGCCTCGCTGAAGGTATACGACGATCAAAACGACATTCCGCGCTACGCCAGAGAGGCGATCGCCGCTGCCACCCAGCTCTCCCTTGTCTTCAACTATCCCATCGTTACCGAGCTACGGCCCAATCGCACTGCTACACGCGCCGAAGTCTCAGCAATGGTTTATCAGGCTTTGGTTCTAGGCGATCGCATGCCCACCGCTGCCTCCCGCTACCAGGTCATCTTCTGAGCTGACGACAAAACTCAAAGCGACAAGACTCGACGAATGGATCAATAAAATGGGAAACTACTTTTAAGTATTCAAAGCAACATTTATCATGGCTGAAATTCAATTTTCTCGCGGTGTCAAAGAAGACGTTGTCCCCGACATTCGCCTGACCCGCGCCAAAGATCTCTCAGACGGCACTGCTACCTTTTACTTTGACAAGCCCAAAGCCCTCGTAGAAGAAGGCGGCGAAGTCACGGGTCTGTATATGGTGGACGAAGAAGGCGAACTCAGTACCCGCGATGTCAACGGCAAATTTGTCAACGGTGAGCCTTCTGGAATCGAGGCCGTTTTTGTCATGCGCGGTCAAGAAGAATGGGACCGCTTTATGCGCTTTATGGATCGCTACGCCGCTGCTAATGGTTTGGGCCTAAGCCAAAGCTAAGCCAAAGCTAAGCTAGAGATAATGCGGAGCTAGAAGTAACCCTGTCCCAAAACAGCCGATCTCTCATGCCGATTCCTCATCCCGATAGGGTGCCGCTGAGCGTTCAATGCGCGATTATCACCGTCAGCGATACCCGAGATGAGACCACTGATAAGAGCGGTCAACTCATGCGATCGCACCTGAGCGAAGCCGGACATACAATCACTCACTATCAAATCGTCAAAGACGAGCCTGAACAAATCGCTGCGCTAGTTACCCAATTGGCTTGCGGGCGAAATGCTCAGGCTATTTTGCTAAATGGAGGGACAGGCATCGCGGCAAGAGACACGACTTTCGATGCGATCGCCCCCCTGCTAGAAAAAGAGCTTCCTGGCTTTGGTGAAATCTTTCGTCACCTGAGCTATGCAGAGATTGGATCGCGAGCGATCTCTTCTCGTGCGATCGCAGGCATCCGCCACCAAACCCTTATCTTTTCCCTGCCCGGCTCTACCAAAGCCGTCAAGCTCGCCTTAGAAAAGCTGATCTTACCAGAGCTTCAGCATCTAATCAGCCTGTTGCAGTAATCCTTTGCTCGCGCCATTCTCAGTCTATTCCACTTGTCTGATTGTTCGGTAAACCGTCCACACTCTATCGACCGCCCCGATCGAAGTTCGGTGTATATTCCACACCTGACTGCACCTAACCCATCTGCGAAGATAGAACTGTCGAAACAAAGCAGTCCTCACCTCGACCAAACAGCAGATGAAACAACAATTCTCCGGCATTCTCCACAATTGGTATCGCAAAGCCCTCAAGCACACCAAATACCGCTGGCTGGTTATCCTTGGCACACTGTTGTATTTGGTCAGCCCACTCGACATTTCACCAGACGCATTCCCTATCATCGGCTGGATTGACGACGGTATCATTGTCAGTCTCTTGATTTCAGAAGTTAGTCAGCTCGTCACCGAAGAGCTGAAGAAAAAACAACTCTTCAGCAACACCGTCAAGACGGATGTTGAAACCGTCGTCGACACTGACAACGTCAAGACTATCACCGTAGATGCTGTCACCGTTAGCTAGGAACAATTGGCTACAACAGCTGGCCAAAAACAGTTAGCCAACCCCTCTACATGTAGTCTTTGCCCTAAGCCATTCGACAATCTTTACCAAACAATCTCTACCTAAGAAAAAACCATGACTTATATGCCAGATACAAACCTCTCAAATCTTTCTTCAGACAGCTCTGAAAATACAGAAGCCACCACTGCTGAAAAGCTTAAAACACTTGCTCAAGAAGGTACTCAACGAACTCAGCGAATCTCTAAAATCCTCAAACAGGCCTTTTCCGAAACTCGAGAAGAGTTTCAGGCCGGACGCACTGTAATTAGTCCCATCGCTAAAGAAGTCACTGCTGAAGCTGTCTCTAACTTCAAGTCAAAAAGTCAGCAGGCAGCTGAGGCTGTCAATCAGGCTTGGCAGGAGGAAGAGAGCACTCCAGACTTCACAGAGCGCCTGATCAAAGTTCTAAAGACGACGACCAGCACAGCTAGAGAGCGCCTATATCCTCAATTCAAAGTGCAAACTAAAAAGCAAGCTACTAGACTCGATGAGCTGCTAGGCGATCGCTACGGCGAACAGTACGTGACCCTAAGAAGTCGATTTCAACAAGTTCTGACTTGGGTTAACGCCGCTCGAACAGCCACTAATGAGCCAGCGGTCGATAGCACAGTCACAAAGACAGAGAACCCCGCATCAGCAGCACCTGTCGTGATTGAAGTAGATAGCAAAATTGTTGACTAACTCTGCCGGTTTTCCCTATCTAGCTTCTAGGACTTTGCTTTCACCATAGTCAAAAGCTACAGCCCTTTCTATACCTTTTGTCCGTCGGAGAAGTAACAGACTTCACTGGCGGACTTTCTTATTGTTTTCGGCCAAACTGCTGCTTGGCTTCTCGATACACCGATTCAGTAATCTGGGAAATCTCTCGCTCTCTCGCAAACTTCTCAATCTTTTTACGCGCCGCTGGCCTTACAAAGAAAGGAATCTCTTTTAGCAGCGCCTCTGCCTCTGCTGTCCATTCTACCGAGTTTGCCATATGGTCTAATCGCTCCAGTCACAAGCTTATACAGTGCCAAATACAGTGTAAAAGCTTTTAGACATCAGCGCTTCTAGGCCGCTAGATCCTCGGACAGCCAGTTCTCACCCAATTCGATTAACTTGGTTGCCGCCTCTTTTGGCAAGGGCTTCGCAAAGTAATAGCCCTGACCGTAATTACAGTTCAAAGCCCGTAAGCTAGCTAGCTGCGCTGCCGTTTCGATCCCCTCTGCAATCACGTCCATACCTAGCTGATGGCCCAAGGCGATGATGGTCTTTACGATTTCGCCGTCTTCACTAGCTTTTTCTTCCATTCGTCCAACAAAAGACTGATCTACTTTTAGTGTGTCGGTATGTAACTGGTGCAAGTAGCTTAAAGAAGAATACCCTGTGCCAAAATCGTCCAGACTCAGCTTCAGGTTCAACGCCTTCAGCTTAGCTAGCTGCTTGATTGTGCCATTCACATCCTCCATTGCCGCACTTTCAGTGAGTTCTAGCTTCAGGCTGTTGCTATCTAGCTTTGTCTTGGTTAGTATTGCTGCTACTTCTTCCGCTAGATTCGGCTGGCCAAATTGCTTGGTCGATAGATTCACGCTCATCATTAAATTCCTGGCCGCAGAAAACTGACAGTGCCACTGGTACATCTGCTGGCAGGCCTCTTGTAGAATCCACCGTCCCATTGGCACAATCAGACCAGACTCTTCAGCCGTTGGAATAAAGGCTCCTGGTGAAACAAATCCTCTTTCTGGATGCTGCCACCGAACCAAAGCCTCAAACCCAGCTAAACAGCCCGTCCGCAAGTTAACAATTGGCTGATAGTACAAAACAAATTCCTGCTTCTCGATTGCTTGGCGCAGCTCATTTACTAGCTTGAACCGCTTTACCGCTTCTGTTCTCATACCTGGATCAAAGATCTCATAGTGATCCTTGCCCAGTGCGCGTGAGCGGGTCATTGCCCGGTGAGCATCTTGCAATAGCGTTTCTGCTGGTCCTGCTACTGACTCTTCCTGATTGAGAGCAATGCCAATGCTGAAGCTATTTGTTAGCGTGCGCCCATCAATAATCGACGGCTCTTCAAATTTGTTGTAGAGCAAATCGGCAATTCTTGTGGCCTGACTTGCTTCGGCTAGATCTGGAAGCAAAATTGCAAACTCGTCGTCACTGAGTCTAGCTATGCTAGTGCGTAGCGGTAGTGCGTTCTTGATTCGCGCTGCTACATGAATCAGTAGCTGATCGCCATAGCGGTGACCAAAGCTTTCATTGATTGCCTTGAAATGGTCTAAGTCTAGAACCAGTATGGCCAAGGAAGAATGAACGTCAGCATCTTTTCTTTTTGCGATCGCCCGCTTCAGCTGTCGAACGAACAAAGCCCGGTTTGGCAAGCCCGTCAAAGGATCATAGAAAGACTGGTAAAACACTTGATACGTAATCAACCCACCGCCAGTTAGCAGAAAACCGAGTGCAGGTGCCGCGAACGGTATCCACCCTGTCAGACTAAAAGCGAGGATACAGGCGCTCCCCAAAACGAATAGGCCGCTCACTAGCGCCACACTCACCAGCATCGAACGCTTCATCCGCCACACCAGCAGGCCACCAGCTAGCGACCACACCCAAATCCAGCCAATCTCTATCCGATTGGACCAGTACCAAAAAACAGCATTTCCATTCAAGACGCTACTTAATAGCTGACTGAGAACTTGAGCATGCACCAGCACCCCAGACATCAAGTGTTCGTTGTCCTGCCCTGGACTATACGGCGTACTAAAAAAGTCTTTTTGACTAGGGGCTGTTACCCCAATCAAAACAATCTTGTCTTCTATCCAGCCAGGCGCAACTTTTCCGTCTAGTACCTCTGTCAGGCTTACCTTGCGAGCAATCCAGTCAGAAGATCGATAGTTCAACAGCATTTGATAGCCACCCGGATCAGCGACATCATAACCACCCGAATCAGCAGTTAGCAGCGGGAAGGTCGTATCCCCAATTTTCAGCGCTTCGCCATTTACCGCAAACTTGTATCCTTCCGGCTTTAGATACTTCAACCCTACCTGTAGCGCGAAAGAATAGAGCGACTTTTGATCGACTTCAGCGTAGAGTAAGCCGCGCCGCAAGACTCCGTCAGAATCAATTGGGAAATCATTAAACCCAACTTGACTATCCGGCATTCCGGGGGGTGGAGGCACTGCATCATCGACGCTCATCCCTAAGCTGGTGATGCCAACTACATTTGGCTGAGTGAGGGCTGCGTTCAACGCTGCTTGACCATTGCCGTGAGGAATATTGCGGTAGATATCAAGTCCGATGACCCGAGGTGAGTGAGACTGAATTTCATTCAAAAGATCAGCCAACGTCTGATCAGACATTGGCCATTCACTTTGCGCACTCACGTCCTGCTCGGTAACTTCGACGATCAGCAGGCGAGGGTCTGGACCCTTGTCGGGTCGTAGCCGCATCATGTAGTCGTAAGCTGGTAGCTCTAGAGGCTGTATCCCACCTAGCTGTCGCAATCCCACTAATAGCAGCGTAACGGCCACGCTAGCTGGCCAATAGGGTTGACTCTGCAACCGTCTATATAAATTTGCAATCACCGACAAAGACTCTCCTGGCAAAGGATTGTAAACGTCCCTCTCTAGCAGATGGTGCCCAGCGGACTACAACAGTAATCAATTCTAATTGCTTAAGTAAATAAGTAGCCAGCGCGTGCTGGTAATGCACACGCTGGCTATATCTTCTGCGCTACAGCTAGACTTGGCTAATAGCCATTGACTGGGGACGCGATCGCTGGTGACAATGATTGAGCAATAAACCTTACGGATAACTATGGCCAACCTCCAGCCGACCAAAGTCCCCAACATGGAGCGTCCCAAGAAGGGGTTCAATCAGTACGCAGAACAGCTAAATGGAAGAGCTGCAATGGTCGGATTTATGGCTCTAGTGCTGATAGAACTACTGACTGGTAAGGGTCTGCTGACTCTAATCGGTCTTAAGTAAAGTTTGGTCTGCTGCTAACCCGGTCAAACCCAACACAAAAAGGCACGAACGGAGAATATCCATTCGTGCCTATCGCTAAACTATTTAGCACTCAACTAAATCTAAACGCTCCAAGAAGTGAGTTCTTGCGCGAACTTACTTTTCGGTCTCGGAGAATTCGGCGTCAATGACATCGTCTTCGCCGCCTGTAGAAGCATCATCGCTACTAGCGGGATCTTCAGGCGTGGCAGCGGCGTCTTCGGCAGGTGCTCCTTGCTGATAAAGGTTGCTGCTGAGTGCGTAGAGCGCCTGCTGTAGCGCCTCCATATCCGACTTGATTTTATCGTCGTCCTCAGCGGCAAGCGCCTCTTTCAGCTCTTTGATTTGAGCTTCGATCTTCTCTTTATCTTCGGCAGGGACTTTGTCTCCTAGCTCCTCAATTTGCTTCTCAGCCTGATAAGCAAGAGAGTCCGCTTGGTTCTTGGTATCAATCCGCTCGCGACGTGCTTTGTCCTCATCTGCATTCGACTCGGCATCTCTTACCATCTGATCCACTTCAGTATCAGAGAGAGTGGACGCTCCAGTGATGCTAATGGACTGCTCTTTGCCTGATCCTTTGTCCTTCGCAGTCACGTTCAAGATACCGTTGGCATCGATGTCGAAAGTAACTTCGATTTGAGGGACGCCGCGCTGAGCAGGAGGAATACCGTCGAGACGGAAGGTTCCTAAGCTCTTGTTGTCGGTAGACATTTCGCGCTCACCCTGTAGAACGTGAATTTCTACATTGGTTTGACCATCTACCGCTGTCGAGAAGACCTCAGACTTCTTGGTAGGAATGGTGGTGTTGCGGTTGATTAGCTTGGTCATCACGCCACCAAGTGTTTCCACACCCAAAGAAAGCGGCGTAACGTCTAGCAGCAAGATGTCTTTGACTTCACCAGCCAAGACGCCACCTTGAATAGCCGCGCCGATAGCAACGACCTCGTCAGGGTTGACAGTCTGGTTAGGGGCTTTGCCGAGAATCTTCTCCACTAAGCTCTGAACAGCTGGAATACGAGTGGAGCCACCCACTAAGACGACTTCATCGATCTCAGACTTGTTCAGCTTGGCGTCTCTAAGTGCGTTCTGAACGGGAACGCCACAGCGGTCGATCAAATCAGAGCACAGCTCTTCAAACTTGGCACGAGTCAAGGTAGTCTCTAGGTGCTTCGGACCGTCTTGAGTCGCTGTGATGAACGGCAGGTTGACTTCAGCTTGACTAACGCTAGAAAGCTCAATTTTGGCTTTCTCGGCAGCTTCAGTCAGACGCTGCAATGCTTGCTTATCCTTGCGAAGATCAATGCCTTCCTTGTTCTGGAAGTCTTGAGCGAGATAGTCAACTAGCTTTTTATCGAAGTCGTCACCACCGAGGTGAGTATCACCCGAGGTCGCGAGCACTTCGAAAACGCCGTCGCCGACTTCTAGGATAGATACGTCGAACGTACCGCCACCTAGGTCAAATACGAGGATGGTTTCGTTGCTTTTCTTGTCGAGACCGTAAGCTAGGGCTGCGGCTGTAGGCTCGTTGATAATCCGCAGAACTTCGACGCCTGCGACCTTGCCCGCGTCCTTGGTGGCTTGACGCTGAGAGTCGTTAAAGTAAGCAGGGACGGTGATGACAGCCTGAGTTACTTTTTCGCCGAGGTACTTGCTAGCATCGTCAACCAGCTTGCGCAGGACCTGAGCTGAAATTTCCTCGGGAGCGTATTGCTTGCCGTCAGAGGTTTCAATTTTGACGTTACCGCCTACTTTGGCAATTTTGTAGGGGACTTCGCTAGATTCATTGTTGACTTCGTCGTATTGACGGCCAATGAAGCGCTTGACTGAATAAAGGGTGTTTTCTGGGTTCATTACCGCCTGACGCTTGGCGATCTGACCCACGAGGCGATCGCCATTCTTCGCATAGGCGACGACTGAAGGTGTAGTACGAAAACCTTCGGCGTTGGCAATTACAGAAGGCTTACCGCCCTCCATGACTGCGACTACCGAGTTAGTGGTTCCAAGGTCGATTCCGACGACTTTTCCCATGTGTATGCTCCGATCTGGATAGTTATAAGGGTGTGTTCAAAAGGTTATCTCTATAGTGCTTAATCGGAGGTGGTTTGCTGAAGGGGGGGTTACCGAACCGGAGGCTTCGGCTCGCTTCAATTACGTGCAAACTGCGGCTTTGGCTCCGCTGGCTATTGATTTAAACGTAGTAGTCTAGATGCGATAACGTATTGAAGATTTTGAATCTGGTGGAGTATGCGTCAACTTTGGCGGAGCCTATCAGTCACGAAGCGAGGTGCCCTGGTGCTGGTGGTGCCTACAGCGGTGACGCTGCTATCTCTGGGTGCTTGGAGCTGGTCACGGCAGCAGGAACAGCAGGCGGCGGCGTGGGTGATGCATACCGAAGAGGTTTTGAAAGAGAGCAATCAGCTGCTGACGCTGCTAGTCAATGCAGAGACTGGGATGCGAGGCTACGGGCTAACTCGCAGGCCAATTTTTCTGGAGCCGTATGAACAAACGCAGGCGGCGGTTTTGGATTATATAGAAAGGCTCACCTCTCTTACTAGCGACAATCCTAGTCAGCAGGTCTATCTACAGATGGTTCGCAGTGAGGCGGTGGATTATTTGCTGTTCCTGCGCGCGATGCGGCAGCTGATCGACCAGCAAGATGGCAATAGTCCGCTTTGGCAAGCCTCTCAGATACAGACAAAGCTGGACCAGGGAAAGATACAGATGGACAAGCTTAGGGATGATATTGAAGCAGTCAGGGCTGAAGAGCGATCGCTGCTTGCTATCCGACGACAGGCGTTAAGTGAGACTAAGCAGCTAGTTGACTGGGTGTTGACGGTTAGTCTGCTTGCTAGTTTGGTTAGCTACGGAATTGCATTTTATTTGTACGGTCAAGCAGATAGAGAGATTACTGCTCGTAATCGGGATCTGATGGTGGCCAATGAGTCTTTGAGCAAATTCAATGTGGCTTTGGCTCGCCGCAATCAAGATCTAGATGATTTCACGCATACGGTTTCTCACGATTTGAAAGCGCCGCTTAGAGCAATTGCTAATTTGACGGACTGGCTGGTGACAGATCTAGATTTACCTGCTGATAGCGAAACTGGCAAATACGCTCATTTACTACAGCAGCGCGTTATTAAGATGCAGCAGTTGATTGATGGACTGCTGGCCTATTCCAAAGTCGATCGTCTAGCCGATCCGACTGGTGCCGATGCAGAACCTGTCGATGTTGGCGGTCTTGTTCAAGAGCTAGTGCAGTCGTTGGACGTACCCTCTCAGTTTGACGTGGTCGTTGCGTCTGATTTGCCTACGATTCAAACTGAAAAAATACCGCTGCGACAGGTGTTTGGTAACTTGATTACGAATGCCTATAAGCACCATACGAGGGAACGTGGCACTATCACTATTGCCGTAGAGAGAACTGACAGCAATCCGCTTAAGTTTGTGGTGAGTGATGACGGACCAGGTATTGCGCCGGAGTATCGCGATCGCATTTTCCAGATTTTTCAGACTGTTGAGAGCGACAGCACAACTAGCAGCGGCATCGGGCTATCTATTGTCAAAAAGATTGTTGAACGTCGAGGCGGAGAGCTTGGCTTTATCTCGCAGGTGGGCGAAGGGACTACCTTTTATTTCACGTGGCCCTAATTTCTAACCTTTTCTCTGGTCAATCGCTAAGGCCTGCTCCAGGGCTGCTTTTTCTCTAGCACGACGAGCGTAGGGCTCTAGCTCTGCTAGACTCATCCCGGATAAAATGCTCAAATTCTCTAGACTTATGCCTTTGATCAAAAGCTCGATGCACCAGGTTTGACGCGCTTGAAAAGGCGTCGCAGGCTCGCCTGTCACTGTGAGCGTCCCGGCTGCGATCGTATTCCACAGCGCCAGTAGCCCTTTGGCTCCTAATGCTTTGCCGTCGGACGAAACAAATACGTTGGTCTGGCTATCTGGCTGGGTCTTGATCCACTGAGTTAGCGGATTTTTGAGATAGGTACCGTAGCGATGTCCCATGATCCAACGATTGACCGGTACTTGCCGCTGAGCTCGGCCCGTTATGCTCAGCAAATGTTGGGTTTTGCTGGCTAGGACGCAGGGTGAAATTAAGGCGGCGGCCTCTTCTATCGTCAGCCCTGCGCCAAACAGAACATACACTAGGGCGTATTGCTGCTGACCTTGTTTTCTGGCCGTTTGAAATAGCGATCGCACGATTTCAGCTGGCAAATCGATCATGGCACCTGGCGCTGGGCGAACGGTGAGTGTGCTGCTAACACCACTCGTGAGATCAGAAAGCTCAACGTCACCACGCTCAACGTTGCTATCGAGACTATCACCCTCAAAGTTAGTGTCGGCCTCGTCCGCTAGAAACAGATCGTTTAGCGCTGTCAAAAAGTCTGCTTGGTTTTGCCAAAGATTGCCACTGCTGGCAGCGAGAACAGCGTGGCCAACGATTAGCGTATTGAGTAAAGCGGCGATCGCATCGACAGAAAGTCCCGGCCACGCTACTTGAGCACTGTGCAGATAGCCGACCGTTTGCAGATTGGCCTGCTTTAGCGCCTGACCCAAGGCTTGACGGGTTTCGGCTGGGAACTGACCGGACTCGCCAATGAGCGATCGCACCAGCTCTGGCACCTGTCCTAGCAGTTCTAGGCTTGCCGATCCGTAGGCCACCAGCGGCTCGTTCGCTCCGATAATTTCTGAGAGTGCCGCTCGCATTTCATCTAGGACTGGCGCTTCTTGTATTACTGCCAAGAGCAAGCCCTGTTTGCTACCAAACTGCCGAAACAGGGTGACTTCGTTCACGCCCGCGTTCTCGGCAATTTCTTTGGTTGTAGTCGCTGTTATGCCCTGTTGAGCAAATAGCGTCAGGGCAGATCTCACAATCTTTTGACGGCTAGATAGTTTTCTGTTGGCCATTTCCTTGTCCTCTTTTCGGCCTCTCTTCCACTCCTTCTTCCGCCTGCTGTGCAGAGATGCAAGTGTAGAAGCGGAAGGTCCGAGTATGTCTATAGAAATAAATTTGCAAGCGATACTTGCATGTTTTTCCGAAAGATATTACGCTGCTAAATGTAAGCACCACTTGCAACACATTAGCGTGTTTGGGACGATTATGACGACTGGGAACCTATCCACACAGCTCAGAGACCAGTCGCGGTCAGTAGCTGAACCGACTGTATCTGAACCGGCCATGCACAAAGTTAGCTGGGCATCTGTTGGCTTTTTTGCAGCAATGCACGGGCTAGCCTTACTTGCACCCTGGTTTTTCTCTTTGCCAGCACTGGGAGTGGCGATTGCCCTTCACTGGCTTTTTGGCAGCGTTGGTATCTGCCTTGGCTATCACCGAATGCTCACCCATCGCAGCTTCCGGGTGCCACAGTGGCTAGAGTACGTCATTGCCACAATTGGCGCGCTGGCTTTGCAGGGTGGTCCGACCTTCTGGGTGGCTGGCCACCGTCAGCACCACGCTTTCACTGAGCATGTAGAAAAAGACCCCTACTCCTCGGCCAAAGGGTTCTGGTGGAGCCACATGGAGTGGATGTTTTATCTGAAGCCTGAAGTGTTCGACCGCCAGGTGTATGCGCAATATGCGCCCGACATCGCTCGCGATTCTTACTACGCCTTTTTAGATAAGTATTTTCTGGTTTTGCAAGTGCCTCTTGCAGTAGTTCTGTACGCCTTTGGTGGCTGGTCATTCGTTATCTACGGCGTGTTTGTCCGGGCCGTGCTGCTGTGGCACTGCACCTGGTTGATCAACTCTGCTAACCATCTATGGGGCTATCGCAACTTTGATAGCGATGACAACTCTCGAAATCTTTGGTGGGTTGCCATACTTACTTACGGTGAAGGCTGGCACAACAACCATCACGCATTTCCGAAGATGGCAAAGGCCGGTCTAAAGCCCTGGGAAATCGATATGACCTGGTGGCTTATTAAAGGACTGAAGTCAGCTGGCCTGGCGACTAAGGTAGTCATGCCACCCGCCAAAGCGAAAGCTTAGTTGCAAGATAGAGAATTCTCTTTCTGAAAGCTCTCTGGAGCGCTTCGCTTTACGGCTGGCTCTAAGAATAGTCATTTAAATTATGCTCCCGTAGGACTAAGCAGCAGTGCTTGGTCCAACAGATCCAAAGCATTCTGAGCAGTGACAATTCTTTCTTCTAGAGCTGGCTCGATTGTCTGTTGCAGCCAGCGAGTAAATGCGGGCGATAGACTGACTCTATTTTCGAAGGAGATCCGAAACTTTTTAGTCGCATAACATCCATTCGTAGTCAGTATCCCGGAGATAGGATTCAACTTCGGCAAAGTTTTGGATTATATCTTTAAGGGGAAAGGGGTTCGTTCGACTTCGTTCAACTGCGACTTCGCGGGGCGCGATTTCGATAGCTAATCAGTTGCGTTTGTTTTCTGTGAAAAGTCTAGCGCATCGATCCGGCGGCAAATCAATTTGGTGGAAAATCTGGAGTAGCGCGATCGCAGCTCAGACGTGATAGCGTCTTAGGGTTGTTTTTGAACCGAGGAAAGGCGCTGTGATTGTGACTGAGCCGCTAGTGTATGAGGATGAGCAGGGCAACGCTTTTGAAGGAACCTACAGCTGGGATGATGCCTTGAGTGGACTTAGACCAGGAGTGATGGTGGCGTCTACCTTCATGGGACAGTCGGCTTTTGAGACGCAGAAAGCGGAAGCGCTGGCAGAACTGGGCTATGTGGTGTATGGGCATACGGGCCATGCGTTTACTAATCCGAAGGCGACGGACAAGGCGAATGGCCTGTTCTTTGTTCCGAGGGCGGCGGAGCGGGGATGGCAGGTGATGAAAGACTTTTTGGCAGAGACGCTGTAGCGGTTTTCGGCTTGTACGTGCTGGCCTGTATTCCCGTGGGGGCATTCCTTAGCTAAAGAAGATAAGCGGATTTCCATGATGAGTCAAGTCCGCGCAGGCGAGAAATGACTAGACCTTTCTCGCTTTTACTCGATCGTCTCTTCAGCGCGAGAAATAACAGAACTAGGAAGCTCAATTCCCACGGACGCAGCAGCAACTGGATTGATGATCAGCCGCGAGTCTTTGACAAACTCAACTGACAGATCGCCAGGTCTAGCGCCTTCTAGTACTTTTATCACCATATCGCCGGTCTGACGACCCACATCGTAATAGTCAAAGCCGATAGTTGCGATCGCACCTTTCTCCACAGCCGCCCTATCCTCACCAAACACTGGCACCTGATTGTCCTTTCCCACCTGAATCGCTGACGCTAGCGCCGCGCTGACTGCACTGCCTGCTGGCAAATAAATCGCATCTACTGACCCGACTAAACTCTTTGCCGCTGCCGACACTTCGCTAGCATCCTGTACGGAAACTGCCTGTATAGTTAGATTCTGATCTCGCGCGGCTCGGTTCATTAACGAAATCAAATCGAGTGAGCTGTCGCTGTTCGCGTCATGGATAACGCCTAGCGCTGTGGCTTCTGGAAGAATCTCTTTGATCAGTTCTAGCTGTTTGGCGATGGGGGCGCGATCGCTCACGCCGCTAATATTACCGCCAGGTCTATCGGCATTGGCAACTAGCTTTGTACCCACCGGATCGCTAAGCGCTGAGAAAATGATGGAGATATTCTTAGTCGCAGCGGCAGCGGACTGAGCGCTGGGAGCTGCGATCGCCACAATCACGTCTGGATTGGCCGTCGCATACTTATTAGCAATTTGCCTCGCGGTTGCTGGGTTTCCCCGCGCGTTTCGCCATTCCCAGCGTAGCGTCGTGCCGGGTTCGTAGCCAGCCGCTAACAGTTCGTCTTGGATACCATCGCGCACGGCATCTAGGTCTGGATACCTTACCGCCTGCATCACCGCCACAAACGGCACGTTGTTTGCATCTCCCGCCACCTGCCCACTATTTGCACAGCTAGCTAGCACAGCCGCCAAAAGGCCGCCAGCCACCCCCGAAAAAGCAAAAGTCAAAAACTTAGCACGGTTCATAGCAAAGACTTATTTGCGAACGGGAGAGACTGTGGCAGCTACCATTCCCAAGGCAATATAGGTTCCACCTACCACATACTTTTGCCGTCGCAAGAACGAAGAATTCCGGATTAGCCACTGCCGCATTTTTCCCGCAATCATTGCGTAGGTGCTGTCTCCAGCTAGACCGACGCAGACAAATACAAAGCACAGCGGAATTAGCTGCTGCCAGATTGGACCCACACTCGGGTCGATGAACTGGGGAAGAAACGCCAAGAAGAAAATAGCGGCCTTCGGGTTCAAAACGTTAACAATCACGCCCTGATAGAAAACTTTTGAAAGGGGCTGCGGGGCAATTACCGGCTCGATCGAGAGGACTTCATCAGAGCGCAGTTTCTGAATGCCTAGATAGATCAAATACAGCGCACCGATATACTTCACCGCCGAAAAAGCCGCTGCCGAAGTCATCAAGATAGTTGAAAGTCCCAGACCCGCGGCAAAGAAATGCACCAGCGCCCCTGTAGAAATTCCTAGAACGGAGGCAAGCCCTGCCTGCTTGCCTTGGTCCAAACTGCGGGTCACGATATATAGCGTGGCCGGTCCTGGCATAGCAACCAAAATAGCCGTCGCCAGTCCAAATGAAATCAAAGTGGCTAAATCCAGCATCAATAGCAACCTCTCGCTTGTGCAACTGTATCATCATCTATTTTCGATAAAGTTCACAGAAGATAAGTTTTAGCGTGAATCTACTTACTGTTAGTATGCACTCATACGCTTTTTAGAAGAGCCTTGTCACCACCTTTTCTACTGTTCGCAAAAATAGACGCCTGGTGACCCTAGCAGCTCGGTAAAATTCCTCAAAACAGCCCCCATGCCAGATACGCCCGACTCTTTGCCCCCAGAGCAGGCTCCCATTTCCGCCCCTTCCCATCGCGTACGGAATACGATACTGACGATCGCTGCTGGATTGGGAGCTGCGACTGCTGTAGGTGGCGTGGTGCTAGCAATTTGGGGGAATAAAATTGTCACTGCGCTGCTGCTACCAAGGGTGACGGCCAGCGTGGATGAAGCTATTAAGCGCCCCACTGAGCTAGGTGATGTAGAAGGCTTTTCCTTTTGGGGCGTACGGCTGGGGAAGTCTGTGATTCCGCCGACCGGGAGCGATCGCTCTTCGATTACGGTGGACGAAATTGAGGTGAAGGTGGGATTGCGATCGCTTATCTTCCAGCAGATTGCCAAGTCCGAAATCATTCTAGTTCGCCCTACTGTCTTGCTGGTACAGGCCGAAGACGGCACCTGGACAGACTTTGAGCTGCCAGAGGCATCTGAGACAGAGTCGCGAATCAAGTCAGAAATTCAGTCTATCAAGATCGAAGATGCTACGGTCAGCGCGGTCCCCTATACCGATCTTGAGATAGAGGTGATTGTCGAACGACGGCCCGTTCAGATAGAAGATACCGACATTCTAATTGAGTTTTTTGGTGAGAATGCTAGAGAAGTCACCTTCGAAGCTGCGGGAGAGCTGGACGCTGGCGAGTTTGATATTAACGGAGAAGGCGACCTCGACGCGCAAGCGGTAAAGGCAGCGGTGCAGATCGATGACGTGCCAGTGGCAGGCGTCAATATATTTCTGCCCGAATCGGTTGGATTGGCTTCAGGCGAGATAGATGGCAACCTGACGCTGGCCACAGCTATCAAGGACGGCAAGCTCGATGAGTCTGTAACGGATGTCAAAGGCGTGGCTTCTTTGCAATCGGGTGAGCTGCGAGCTAACCAGCTATCTGCCCCGGTTGAAGACATTCGCAGTCGGCTTGTTTTCAAAGGGCAAAAGGTCACGGTAGAAGACACGAGTCTAGAGCTAGACGATGTGATTTTGACGGCGTCGGGTGATGTCGATTGGGAGGAAGGCTACGATCTAGAAGCTCAGATTCCCGAGATTACAATCGCCAAAGCGCAGGCGCTCGGTGATTTTGACTTGCCAGTGGCTGCCGATGGTGCGTTTCAGCTAGATGTGCAGGTAACTGGTGAGCTAGACAAGCCCCAAGCTCAGGGCCAGCTGGCGAGCCTACAGCCTCTGTTGATAGACCAGGTGAACTTTGAGAGTCTGACGGCAGATTTTGGTTTTGATGTAGCGCGATCGCGCTTTGATCTCAACGAACTGCGTCTACTGCCGCAAGCCGGTGGGCTAGTCGTCGCTAATGGCCAGCTTGATCTAGACGATCTAGACGATCTGACATTCGCACTAGAGAGCCAAGTAGCTGACTTGCCCGCCGATACATTTGTACAGCTCTATGGCGTTGCCATTCCAGAAAATCTTACTATCGGCAGTCTTAGCGCCGATATTCAAGCAGGCGGCGATCTAGAGGCTCCGGTTGCCACCGCTCAGTTTCGGCTCTCGGAATCCGACTTTCCTGCCACTGGAGAGATGACGCTAGTAAACAATACGCTGGCGTTGGACAACACGCTCGTGCAGGTGAGCGGTGGTACGCTGAACGCTGCTGCCGTTTTGGACTTGGACACGCTCATCTTTGAGTTAGATGCTCGAGCGACAAATATCAACGCCGATGCACTCGCTCGGGACTACGACGTTGCACTGCCAGCAGACACTGTAGTTGGCAATTTGAGCGCAAATATCAACGCGGCGGGAGAGGTGCGATCGCCCACCGCATTCGCCCAGTTTCAGCTCTCAGAATCCGACTTTCCCGGCACTGGCGAAATTGCCTACGCTAACAACATCGTCACGCTAGGCAACACTCAGCTGTTTGTCGCCGACGGCACGCTGAGCGCTGACGCTTCCCTAAATCTAGATAGCCGTAATTTTCAGGCCGATGTGGTCACACGGCGCATTCCTGTTCAGCGCTTCACCGATCAGGCAGAGGGGTTGCTAAGTGCGAATATTTCAGCTTCTGGAAATTTGGACGCGCTTGATATTGGCAGCATCCAAGTTTCCGGAGATGCTGCGATCGCCAATGCCCAAGTCCAACTCACCCAAGCTAGCGAACCTCTATTAGAACGCGGCGACTGGACGACCGCTTTTGAACTACAGGGCGATCGCCTTGCCATCGATTACTTCAATGCCCCCGGCATCTACGCAGACGGCACCATTGGTATAGACATCAATCAGTCCAATCCCATTGGCGATCTAAATCTGTACGTCGCCCTGCAATCATTTGACCTTCAGCCGCTCAACAGCTTTGCGCCTCAGACTGTCAGCGACTACGCCCGCGTCGATGGATTTGCCAGCTTTGAAGGTCAGCTCACAGGAACGCTAGCAGATCCGCGAATTGTCGGCGATACCAGGGTAGATAGCCTCGCGATTAACCAGTTAATATTCGAACCTCTAAGTGGTCCGGTTGCTTTTTCATTGTCAGAAGGTGGCCGCGTAGATCTTCAGGGATTAGAGGATCGACTTCAGCTAGCTGTTGGCGGTTCTCCTCAAGAAGATTTGCTCGACAGACCGATCTCTTTTGAAGTGCGAAATTTGGACTTTATTGCCAGAGGCTCTGGAGACAACAGTCAGTTTCAAGCCAATGTTATTCAACTGCCGCTAGATCTGTTGGATATTCGACCAGCAGTACAGTATGGATTTGGTGCTGTCGCAGGCCGGTTAGACGCCAGTATAGATGCCGATCTGACTAACTTGAACAATCCGATTGTGACTGGGGAGGTTGCGATCGCAGATCCCTCACTTTCTCCTATCGACGCCGAGCAGCTCACCGCTAGCTTCGCCTATGCCGACAACACCATTGATATCCAGCAGGGAGAGCTTCTGTTTGACGACAGCAGATATCTGCTGACAGCCAGCGCAGCGCTGCCTAGCTCTAGCCAAGACGATATCAAATACGAAGGGTTGCTCACGGTTGCCGAGGGACGTATCGAAGATTTAGTTCCTATCATCAATGCTATTGACTTTAGCAACTTCGGCATCGGCGATCCTGCTACGCCGCTAGGCTCTGCTGCTGATCTAGCAACGGTGCCCGTAGGCGTGCCCAACGCTAGCCTGTTAGAAAAGCTAGATAGTTTTGTTGCTTTCTTAGAAGAACATCCGCCTGAAGAAACAAATCCAGGTGATTTGGTGCTGCCTGGTTTAAACGAGCTGACAGGAGAATTTACCGGCGCTATTGAAGTGGCAGGGCGAACGTCTGCACCCTCTGATCTAACCGCTGATTTCAACCTTCAAGGCGGCGGTTGGGAATGGGGACAGTACACAGAAGACAACGAGTTTCTGGTGCGCGGTGAGATTGAACAAGGAGATCTAACGCTCGATAGAGCCTATGTGAATGCAGGCGATACGCAGGTGACGCTGGCTGCGAGTGGCAATCTAGATCAGCTGGATGGGCAGCTAGTGACGGAGAATCTGCCGGTAGAGCTAGTGGAGCTGGTTTATCCTCTACCGGCAACGGTGACAGGCGATCTAGATACGGTGACAACCTTTGGTGGAAGCTTCTCAAATCCGGTGGTGGTGAGTCAGGTAACCGTTACAGATGCGGAGGTAAACGGCTATGGGATAGAGCAGGTGGGTGCGAACTTTGACTACCGTAATGCGGTCCTGAATTTAGACAGTGAGATTGCGGTTTTGCCAGTAAGGCCAGCAGATGGACCAGCGGATGGGCTAGAAGAGGGACCAGTGGATGAAGACATCGCGCCAGTCAACCCCTTTAGAAACAGCAATCCCATCACTATAGAAGGCAGTATTCCCTATGCTTTCTCCTTTATGAGCGTAGCGCCACCTACCCAGCAGATAGACTTGAGCGCTGTTGTCCCAGGTGAGAACTTTGCCTTGATTAACGCAATTACAGACGATCAGGTTCGCTGGGAAAGCGGACAGGGCGAGATTGCTGTAGATGTGGGCGGCACCATATCCCAGCCTTTGGTCGCAGGAAAAGTAACCCTCAGAGAAGGCATCGTCACCAGCGCTCAGCTAGGAGATCCTGTGACTAGTATCAATGGAGATATTCAATTCGATCTTGAACAGGTAGATATTCAACAATTCCAGGCAGAGATTAATGATGGTCGATTAGTTGCAGAGGGAAGGTTGCCACTGTTGCTCTCCGGGGAGTCGATTCTGCTGCCCTCTCTAACATCTGAGCTGCAGCAACCTCTGCAAGTTGCCCAGGTACAACAATCATTCCTCAAGCAATCTCCACAGCCAGACACGAACGGCATTCTGATCGCCCTTGAGAACTTACCGATTGATTACAACAGTCTCTTACAGGCTGATTTTGAAGGCCAGGTGCTGGTCACAGGAGCCCTGCTAGCGCCGACTGTTAGCGGTGGACTAGAAATCGACAACGGTCAGATTCAAGCCAATCAGCTACTTCGAGGTTCAGGCGGCTCCAGTCTGCCCACAGAAGACGAACTAGAAGAAATCAATCCCTATCGAGCTGAATACCTAGATATTGACCCGCTCACTACTCAGCTAGAAGATGAACAACCAGGTGTTCTAGACAATGTCACCGTTCAGGACTTCACCTTGGCCTTTGGCGATCGCCTATCGATCCTCGGTCAACCTTTCTACAACATCAGCGCTGTCGGCGCACTCACCGTCAATGGCACTATCAACAACCTACAGCCAGACGGCGTCTTCGAGCTCAAGACAGGCTGGATCAATCTTTTCTCGACCCAGTTTCGCCTGGATAGGAACGCGGCCAATACAGCAACATTTACGCCTGACGGCGGCCTAGATCCATTTCTTGATGTCGTGATGCTAGCTAGGGTCCAAGAAACTGACGTTACCAATACGCCTGTGGTCGCAGGCGGCTTCCTCAGCGCTGATGTGAGTGAAGCACCGGTTGAAACCACGGGTAGTGTTCAATACATCAGCATTCGAGCGGAAGCCTCGGGGCCCGCTAGTGAGGTCAGCGACAGTCTGGTGCTAACTAGCGATCCCCCTCGCGAACAGGGAGAGTTATTGGCGCTAGTAGGCAGTGATTTGTTCGCCGGACTTACTACCGCGTCTTACCTCCAGGTGGCTGAATTTGTAGGTGCTGGTAGCTTATCGACTTTTGGCGATAGGGTAGCAGACGCTGTCGGACTGCAGTCTTTTAGAGTATTTCCCACAACTGACACTGGCGAAGATAGTACCGCTGCAATCGGCATTGGCATAGAAGCTACCGCTAGAGTTAGCAGGCGCTTCGATATTGATTTTTTCCAGGTGCTCAACAGCAGCAATCGGCCTCAGCTAGGTGCGCAGTACCGCTTTAACGACAGCTTAGGCCTTCGAGGTGCGTCTAATTTAGATATAGACGACACTGATTTTGAACTGGAATACAGGATCAAATTCTAAGTCAATAGCTAGACTCTAACTTTAGGCCTCCTTGACTGTTCTCTTACTAGCTCTCTTGCTATCTCTTAATCGCCACCATATTGAGCCTTCAGCTCAGCAACTCTATCATCATCTATCTTCTGAATTAGAACAGGCGGGACTTCAAAGGCCCTTTCCGCTTTCAGAATTGTTAGGTCGGTGGCGTCGCTCATCGTACTGTGCCGCTCTTCTTCAGTTAGCTGCAAAGCGTCGAATAGCTGCTCGGCGGTAGTTGGAATGAAGGGGGCAGATGCGATCGCATACAGCCGAATCAAATTGATACAGGTACGAATCACCACCGCCGCTTGATCTTTGTCCTGTTTGAACAGTGTCCAAGGGGCGCGGACATCGATATAGTGATTGCCTGCGGACCATAGGGCGTTGAGGACTTCAGTGGCTTTGCGAAATTCCATGTTTTGGAGATGCGATCGCAACCCCGCCACCATCTCCTGACAGGTCTTTTCTAGCTCAGCTTCCGCCTCACCTGGCTCCCCACCCGCCGGTAGCTTATTACCAAAGCGCGACGCCGTAAACTTCAAAATTCGGTTGATAAAATTACCAAAATTATCCGCTAGCTCCTTATTTACCTTGGTCTGAAACTGCTCCCAGGTAAACGCAGAATCCGAAGACTCTGGCGCAGAGGCCATCAGCATATAGCGCCAATAGTCCGCCGGAGCGATCTCCAGCGCCTGATCTAGAAACACACCTCGCTTAGAACTAGTTGAAAACTTCCCACCGTAATAATTCAGCCAGTTGAAGCCTTTAATATAGTTCGCCATCTTCCACGGCTCCCGTGTCCCTAAAATTGTCGCGGGCCACATGATCGTATGAAATGGTAGATTATCCTTTGCCATAAACTGTGTGTAGTTCACATCATCCGCGTCATACCACCAGCTCTTCCAATCCGCGCCAGTTTCTGAGCCCCACGCCTTTGTCGCTGACACATACCCAATTGGCGCATCAAACCAAACGTAAAAGACCTTGTCCTCAAAGCCTTCCTTTGGCACCGGCACGCCCCACTTCAAATCGCGGGTGATCCCTCGACTCTGCAACCCTTCATCTAACCACTTGTAAGCAATCGATCGGGTCAGATTTGGCCAGTCAGTTTGAGCGTCTACCCAGCTACGCACATCCTCGCTCAGCTGATCTAGACGTAGAAACAGATGGCGGCTAGTACGCACCTCCACTTCTGTACTGCCAGAGATAGCCGATCTTGGATCGATCAAATCCGTCGGACTCAGCATCTTCGTACAGTTCTCGCACTGATCGCCCCTAGCCCGGTCATAGCCGCAGTTTGGACAAGTTCCCTCTACATAGCGATCCGGCAAAAACCGCTGATCGGCAATGGAATACACCTGACTAGTCTCACGCTCTTCGATAAATCCCTGCTTGTCCAAGCTGCGATAAAAGTACTGCGTTAGCTCTTTTTGTTCTGCCGATGAGGTCCGGCCAAAGTAGTCAAAAGACAAGCCAAACTGTTGATAGATAGCTGACTGCCGCTCGTACTGCCGCTTGCAAAACTCAGCGACATCCAGCCCTGCTTCTAACGCTGCGATCTCAGCGGGCGTTCCATGCTCATCTGTGGCGCAAATATAGAGCACCTCTTCGCCCTCCTGTCGCAAAAACCGCGCGTACACATCCGCAGGCAGCATCGAACCCACCAAATTGCCAAGGTGCTTAATACCGTTGATGTATGGTAGGGCGCTGGTAATGAGATGTCGCATAAGAATCTGACAGAACAATAGATAAAACAACAGTAGACTCTAATCAGCCTAATAGGTTGAGTCCCTGCTGACTAGCTCGCTCCTCAAGCCAGCTATTGAGCGCATTGATGTCGTCAAATTCTAGCGCTGGCAGGGTTTGCCATTGCTCGTTGGACAAGGAGAGGAGCTTTTGCTTTTGCTTGGGTGCGATCGCGCCCACTCGCCGCCTCAACTGACCCAATATCTCCGCCTTCTCACCTTCAAAGCCTTCTAGAGCTTCCAAATCAGCCAGCCAGCTAGCCAGCCCAGCTACCGTGCCAAAGCTCAAAGACTGCCTTCCCAACCGCTCCACTTGAAATAGTCCCAGTCCCTGTATCTGATGGTTTAGCAAAGGAGACAGCGGCCCTAATCGACTAGTTAGCAGAAAAGTCACTAGCTCTATCCTCATCTTCGCCATCAGAGCGGCTGCAACCGGGTTTTGCTGTGTTAGAAAATTTCGCCAGTTTTGCTGATTGAGTTGAATGACTCGATAGTTAAACGTCAGCACCGAAAAGTCAGGAAACTCAACTTTGAATTCGCTTGAAGCAGGGGTTATGGGCTGATCGTATGAGAACACGACGATTGGATAGTCGGTCGTGGTCGATCATCGCTCTCTTTCTAGACGGCTAAGACTAAGCGGCTAGGACGCTTTCTCGAAAGGTACCGGAAAAGGTAGCGTTTTACGTAGCGTCTTGCATTGAGGCGGCGGCGCTATAGATAAAGACGCTTCTTCTACTTTCTTGACAACGTGTGGGATCAATCCCTTCTCGTAGCCGTAGCAGTGAGTCCCTAGTACCTTGTCCCAAAAGGTGAAGTACAGACCATAGTGGACGTTGTACTTGCGGTGGTGAAACCAGTGATGCATGGGGCCTATCAGCCAGCTGCCTAGCCATCGGCCAAAGGCTGAGTCTTCAAACATGCGTAGACTGAAATGATGTAGCAGTGCGCCAAGGGTCATGCAGAGGATAACTGCGCATAGCACGCTTAGATGCATAGGGATTAGGCAAACTGCTCCCATTAGATAGAGCGCCTGAATCAAGGCTTCTGCTGGATCGAAGGAAAATGCCGTAAGCGGTGTGGGGTTATTGGAGCGGTGGTGGCCCTGATGCATCCACCGGTAGCACTTGGGATGGTGGGCCAGTCGATGGGTGAAGTAGAAATAGGTGTCTTGTAAAAAGAGGGCCAGACACAGGCTGAAGCTGATGTACCACCATCCATACTGAGTCGGTTCTAGATATAGCCGGGTATAGCCCGATGTATAGGCTGTGGTCATAAGCGATGCGCAAATCGCAAAGATAGCGGAGGACCACAGCGAAAGCACAACGTCATGACGAACAGAGGCCCAGACGTTGCCTATGGACAGATTTTCCCTGAGCTTTTTGGTGGCAACAGGTGAGGGCTTTGAGGTTTGTCTGAGAAAGAACAGGGCGTAGAGGCCACCTGATACAACTAGATAGCCGGAGGCGGTCACCAGGAAAAATATCAGACTGTGCCAGCACAGGTCTTTTACTAGCAAAGAAAAATCCAAAATCTGCTCGTATCAATAAGTACGCTTTTATTGCTTGCAGTTTACTGGTTTGCTTTACTCGCTCAAAGATTTTGACAGGTTTTGTTTCTAAGTCCGTTACAAAAAGACGCAATCGTTAATCGGATTGGACTCAGATAAGATAATCAGCTCTCATAGTGCTCAGCAATAACAATTGCTACATTTCCCTTCCGAAGAGATCTTCAGCCTTTTCTCAGTATTTTTACAGGCACTTCAATCTGAAGGAAGGCATGAAGTAATGTTACGAAAACGCTCTTACATTAAAAAATGTTGCGCATTTATGATCCCGTTGCTAGCGTATGCATGTTGATTCGAGCAAGGCGCTGTTTCCTTGGTTTTTCTTTATTTTTAGGTACCGGCCGCCGCTCGTTTCATCCGTATCTACATTTTCGTGTTTCCCAGGAGTCCGCTAACCATGAACCCTATTCTATCTAGCCGACTAGTCCAATCATTCAACGCCAGCTTGAGCCGTTGTGCTTCCTCCCTACAGCACCTGCTAATGAAAGCTGCTGTCGCCGTTTCGCTGAAGCTTTGCTGGTTTGCCGCTCGAATCTTATTGAATGCCTCTGCTCGCTACAGGGCAGGATCGGTCCTATAGCGCCGCCACCTATCAAGTGACCATTACTCGCTAAATCATCAGTTCACATTTTGGCTAGAGGCCACAGGTATCCCGCTGCGAAGAAAGCGCCTGTCGCCAAAACTATACAAAAATAAGGTCTTTCCTAATGAACATCAAAGGTAAGATCGCTCTGGTTACAGGTGCCTCTAGGGGTATCGGACGAGCGATCGCATACGAACTTGCCAAAAATGGCGTCCGTCGTCTGATTTTGGTGGCCCGCAGTGCTCATCAGCTTCACCAGCTTGCCGACGACATTCGCTATCTGAACGTAGAAGCCATTCCCGTTGCGCTTGATCTAGCTATTTCCAGAGATGTCAGTGTCGTCATGGCTAAGGTGTGGCGTGACTACGGCGATATTGATTTGTTGATCAACTGCGCAGGGGTTGCCTATCAAACGCCTTTTCTTAAGTCTCGCTCTAATCAGGTGCAGGCTGAAATGTCGGTCAATATGATGGGCATGTATGCCGTCACCAGTGCGATCGCCCGGCGGATGGCCTCGCGGCGCAGCGGCACGATTGTCAACGTCTCTAGCCTGATGGGTAAAATCGCCGCGCCGACGATGGCGACCTATTCAGCGACCAAGTTTGCCATTGTGGGTTTTACTAGGGCGCTACGAATGGAGCTAGCGCCGCACAACGTCAAGGTGATGACGCTATTGCCTTCTTTGACCGACACAGATATGGCTAAAGATATGGAAAAATTTCGAGGGGTAATCCCAATGAGCGCTGAGCAGGTAGCCAAAGCGCTGGCGCAGGGATTGAGTAAAGATTCCTCAGAGGTGCTGGTAGGCTGGCAGTCGCATCTGGCGGTCTGGTGCGATCGCGTTGCTCCCTGGCTGCTAGAGCGGATCTTACGACTGAGCGCGCCGCGCCAGAGATTGGGAACTTCAGTGCTCTAGAGAATCAGCGAGCTAAAGAGTCGATACTCTAGAGACCTGATACCCTAGAGAGCTAGGACATTCGCCAGACTCATTTTTGTACATGACTACTCAAGACATATCCGCCTCGACCTCAGCTGACGAGGTGCTATACGGTGAACGTGCGATCGCAGCAGGCGAGCTGATCACGTTCCCAAACCCTAGACCGGGGCGGATTTATACCATCGACATTACGCTGCCTGAGTTCACCTGTAAGTGCCCATTCTCGGGCTATCCAGACTTTGCCACTATTCACATTCACTACGTTCCCGATGAGCGGGTTGTAGAGCTCAAGGCTATCAAGCTATATGTCAATAGCTATCGCGATCGCAACATCTCCCACGAAGAATCGATCAATCAAATCATGGACGACTTTGTTGCCGCCTGTGATCCGCTTTCGGTGACTGTCAAAGGTGACTTTTTACCCCGTGGCAATGTGCATACCGTCATTGAGGTCACCCATGAAAAAGCCTCCTAGTTTCTAATTGTTTTAGTCAGCCGTTTTTATATTGATTGTTCAAGCCAACTGCTGATCATCCGATTTACAGTATTTGGCTGCTCTTGCTGAACCCAGTGACTACAGTTGGGAATGTAGCGAATTGTCAAATCTCTCACATATTGATGCGTCCCATAAGTGAGTTCTTTTCTCAATGCCGTATCGTTCTCTCCCCAAATCATCAAAGTAGGTACGGCTAGCACGTCGTATTGTCTGTTCAACAACCCTCCAGAAGAAGAGAGATTGCGATAATAGTTCAACATACTAGTAAGTGCTCCTGGCTTGGCTGCGGCTGTCACTAGCTGGTCAAGATCTTCTTCTGTAAATGCGTTTGGATTGACCGCCTGATCTCTAAACGCGGACCGGATGGCGGCGTAGTTGCCTGCGCTCAGCAGTAGCTCCGGCAGCACCGGCAGCTGAAACAGCCCAATATACCAGCTTCGCAGTAGCTGCTGAGGCGTGCGCAGACCTTGTGCAAATTTGGCCGGATGAGGAATATTCAGCACGATTAGCCGCTCTAGCATATCTGGATAGGCGTAGGCAAAGCTCCACGCGATCGCCCCTCCCCAGTCATGTCCCACTAGAATGCACCGCTCATAGCCCAAGGCTCGAATCGTGCCCTCTATATCTTTCAATAGTTCAGCCAAAGTATAGGCAGATTTTTCTTTGGGCTTATCGCTGTCGTTGTAGCCGCGCAGGTCCAAAGCCACTGCTTTGTAGTCGCTGCCAAACGCGCCTATTTGATGCCGCCAAGAGTACCAAAACTCTGGAAAGCCGTGTAGAAACAGCATCAAAGAGCCTTCCCCCTTTGCGACATAGTGTAGCTGAATGCCGTTAGTGTCGAGATAGCCATGCTGCATAGTTGCTGACCCTTTTACTCCGTCTTGATTTTCTAACTTTCAGGCATAGTAGCTGTCATAGCAAATCAATAAGTCAGCTAGAGGCGCTGGTGTAGTAGCGCAGGGCAAACCGCCAGAACCAGCGAGAAAACTGAAACAGAAGCAGTGCCAAAAGAGCCGATCCCAATAGCCACGTTGGTTCGCTGCGGCCCATCATCGTTTTTGCAGGTACGGTGGTTAGAAATGCAACTGGAATGATGAACGTGAAGAATATTCGATAGACAGCCGGATAGCCTTCAATGGGAAAACGACCGGCTTCTAGGAGCGATCGCAGTACCTCTGTCACATTGTAGATTTTGACAAACCAGATGCTGGTTGCCCCTAAAATAAACCACAGGCTATACAAGCTAACAACACCAAAAGCTAAAGGCGGCAACATCGACAAATAATCCAACGTAGAAAGGCCAATCTGCCCGCCAGCATATAAAACAATTACCGCACCAAAAACCAGATCGGGAAATCCCCAGGGAGACACCGTATGCGTCGATAGCCAAAACTGCGAGCTCACTGGCTTTAGCAGCACAAAGTCCAATGTGCCCTCCTGTACATAGCCCACAATCTTGTTCAGATTCGGCACCAAAAAAGTGGCTGCAACCCCCTGTAATATAGTGAAAATTCCTAGAACAACTAGCGCCTCACTCCAAGACCATCCTGGAAACGTATAGTCAGTACGATAGAACAAGAACAATCCAAACAAGCTGCCAACTAGCCCGCCTAGACTGCTCAGCACGGCAACGACAAAATTAACGCGATATTCCAGCTCTGCGGCAATGGTCACCTGCCAAAACAGCTTCAAAACTTTGACATACTGAGCTAGTGACATAGCAGATCTCCTACCTACCCACTACAGCATACAGCCTGCCAAGTTTAAGAAACGTTCAAGCAGCGCTGTCTCGCTCAGTTGTCTTCAGCATTGTTTTCAGCTTTCAAATAGATAGTCAGCTTTTCTTGCAACCTTTGTCGAGCCCTGGCAATACGGGACTTTACTGTGCCTAAGGAGACACCTGTGATACTAGAAATCTCTTCATAAGAGAGACCTTGCAACTCTCGCATAGCAATCGTCTTTTGAAAGACCTCTGGCAGCTCTGACATAGCCTGCTTGAGGTGGTCGTGAAACTCACGAGTCATCATATGGTCGGCAGGGGTTGGCTGGTCGGCAGGGAGTTCCCACTCATATTGCCCATCGCTAGAGTACCGAGGCGCATCCAAGGATACTGCCCCCTTGAAGCGCTTGCGTTTGCGGAGCTCGTCATAGAACAAGTTGGTGGTGATTCTACCAAGCCAGCTTTTAAACTTTGCGGGTTCGTTTAGTCTGTGGATGCTCTCATAAACTCGAATCCACACTTCCTGTGTGAGGTCGGTTCTATCTGACCAGTCAGAGGCCAGGTGGTAGAGAAGCTTTTCTACATAGCGCTGATAGCGAGTAACCAACTCCTCAAAGGCCGCGCGATCTTTAGTTTTCAAAACCTGGCAGCGCAGAACGAGGTCGTTATTAGAAAGCCGGCTCAGTGGTATTGCCGCCTGTGGGGAAAGCGTCGGAGTACCAAGTTCCGATTGCACTGACTGCTGTGCTGGCTGCTGAATCATCTTTTGAGCTGGTTTGCTTGTTATCGGCAAAGGTCTCGTGCGGATTAAAGCAGGCTGTCTTAACTGAGAATTACTCATATGTTTTGAGATTTGATCCTGGTTCTGGCTGCACCCTAAAAATGAAAACGAAAGAGAAATTTAAGCTGCTAGCTTGGAATGCCCCGCGATAAAAAGCTAGATCCGTGATAACACCGCTCCAATCGGTGAAACGGACAAACCATTAACGATAGAGCAGGTAAAAATACCGCCGTTTGACCGACGGTAGTGCAAAAGGCGCTGCCTTGCTAGATGCATGTATATTTTCCTACTAAGTAATTATTACTATTACTAGAGTCTTACGCTTCCGTCAACATAGTAGACATTACTTAGATTGAACATCAGCTATATAGCCTAACCTTCTCAGTATAATCACTGGT
Organism: uncultured cyanobacterium; assembly: GCA_963793495.1. Classification (GTDB taxonomy): domain Bacteria; phylum Cyanobacteriota; class Cyanobacteriia; order Phormidesmidales; family Phormidesmidaceae; genus Phormidesmis. The sequence goes on along the minus strand of CAWCAI010000011.1, from coordinate 70,983 downwards.
CTATTAAGAGTATGTATTTGTGATCAGGCTTATCGAAAACGATGCGAATAGCTGAAAACTTACACAATATTTGATTCTATTGATGCATTGGCTCGCGATGAGTAAAAATTTGTTGACATATCCCATAAAATCAGTATGTGATCAAAAGTGAATGCGAAGCTGAAACGCACCCCTGCTATGAAAGCCATCAAGCCCCCATCCCTGAGTATTGTTTTAGACCTGCTCTCCACAGCCAGCGGTTGATTAAAAGCGTGATCGTGCCCCAGGCTGCCATCATCGCTAGCCCCCTTGCTAGATCGACCGGTAACCCGATCAGCAAACTAGCTGGAAAATAAACCAGATAGGGAAACGGTGTCCAAAGTGCAAACTCACGAACCGGTTCAGGAAACAGCGTGAGCGGTGCGACAATGCCCGACAAAAAGGTGTAGAACAGAAACCAAAACTGTTGGATTGCTGAAGCTCGTTCTACCCAAAACGACAGCAGCGCAAAGGTGTACTGAATCAAGAACCGTAGACAGAAAGAAAAGATCAGGGTCAAACAGCCCCAGAAGAAAGCGTACGGCGTTGGCAGCCAGATGGCTTCTGGATAGAGCAAACAAAATAGGCCAATCAACAGCAATATGAAGGGTGTTCGGGTGCATCGCTCAGCTAAATGTCCGAAAAAGTGCCGCCATACGGGATCGATCGGCTGCAACAGGAGCGGAGACAGCTTGCCTTGAACAACCTCCTTTTCAAAATCCCAAATTACCCACACCACCGTGAACTGCCGCACCAGGAAAATAGCTAGAAAGTAGCGAGCAAATTCTGCTGGGGTAAAGGCTAGCTCTCCGCTCTGTGCTGCCTGGTTCCAAAGGCCAAGGAAAATTAGGGGAAATGAGCCTGAGAGCACCCAGAAGACTAGTTCGGCGCGGTATTCAACCATGTAGGCGTAGTAGACGGAAAGCAGAGTGCGGGCGATGCGGAAGGGGCGCATGGAGAATGGGGGATAGGGCTATGTTCGACCGGTTTCGAAGACTTTGCTGATGACGTCTTCGATGGGAGGTTCGGTGATGGTGAGATCCTGAATTTTTAGGGTGTTGAGTAGGTGGGTGACGGTCTGGGTGAGTTTGTCTGATTTGATTAGGAAGGTGGCTTTGCAGCCTTCTAAGGATTGGAGGTTGCCGTAGGTCTCGAGGGTGGCTTTGTCAATGGGCTGGGTGCGGTCGAGTTCTATGGAGATTTCGCGGTAGGGGGCGAATTTATCGAGGAGGCCGTCGAGGAGACCGTCGTAGATCAGGCTGCCTTGATGGATGACGAGGACGCGATCGCACAGCGCTGTAATATCGGCCATGTAGTGACTGGTCAACAGTATGGTCGCACCGTATCGCTGATTGTATTCCTGCAAGAAGCTGCGGACGGCTGTTTGCGCATTGACATCTAGGCCCAGTGTCGGTTCATCCAAAAATAAGACTTTGGGCTGATGGAGTAGGGCCGCGAGCATTTCAGCTTTCATCCGTTCGCCAAGAGAGAGTTTGCGCACGGGCTGCTTTAGCTGATCTTGAATGGTGAGCATTTCAGCTAGTTCACTGACGCGCTGGCGAAATTCGGTGTCGCTAAGGCCGTAGACGGCAGCGTTAATACGAAGCGAGTCGAGGGCAGGCAGATCCCAGAGCAGCTGCTGCTTTTGACCCATGATCAAAGTGATTTGCCGAAGAAAGTCGTTGCGGCGATCGAAGGGACGATGCCCGGCGACGCTCACCTGACCTGTAGAAGGATGAATCAGGCCCGTGAGCATTTTGAGCGTGGTGGTTTTGCCTGCGCCGTTGGGGCCTAGAAAGCCAACGACTTCTCCAGGTTCGATCGTAAAAGAAACCTGTTTGACGGCTTCGATGTTGCGGTAGGTGCGGCGAAAGAAGTGCTGAAGGGTGCCTTTCATGCCGGGGTCTTTGATAGCGACCGGATACACCTTTCCTAGATTTTGGACGTTGATGATAGGCATGGTTTGAGGCAGATGTTCGCCTCTCAACATAATGCACAAAGGTCGAGCAGCGCTGCCCTGGAAGAGGTGAAATCTTCTAAAATCTAAATCGAGGCAAAGCGTGAAATGCTGAATTGCCCATGCTGAATTAGCAGGAGAAGACAACGTTGGCAATGGCAAGGGCAGAGCAGCAGGCAATCTGTGAAGTGATTGGACAGCAGATCATGGCGTTTCAACAGGGGGATGCGATCGCAGCTTTCTCACAGGCGGCTCCCGGTATTCAAGCGCAGTTTGGAACCCCTGACAATTTCGCCGCGATGGTGGAAGAAGCCTACCCCTCTGTCTATCGGCCTCGTTCTGTTGTGTTTGAAAACATGCTGACAGTAGAAGGCTTACCAGCTCAGCAGGTGATGCTGATGGACCAGTCGGGGCGGTTGATTCGAGCTACGTACATGATGCAGAAGCAGCGGGCGGGGGAGTGGAAGATTGCGGGGTGTTACTTGACGCCGATGGGGCTGGTGGAAGGGTAAAAGGGGGAATGGGGTTCTAGATCTCAAAAAATAGCGTGCTGAAAAAGTGGCCGATTAGATAGAGGGAGCCGCAGAGTACTGTGGGTTTGGTTTGGATGGCGGCGGTAAGTGCGGTTTCTAAGTTGGGATGGATGGCTGTTTGGGCTAGGCTAGGGCAGCTTTGATTAGCGATCGCACTCAAAGCCGCTGGGTCTGCGCTCAAATGTCCCGGCACGGCTGTTAGATGCAGTCGATCTCCTGGTCTTAGCAGTACTTCAAAGATGGCTGCGTGATCTTTGGTTTCGAGCATACCGATTAGCCATGTGATTGGTTGCGACGGATAGGTGCGATCTATATAGGTTCTGAGCGATCGCGCCGCATCCTGGTTGTGGGCTCCGTCCATTAACAGGCTGTGGCCCTGCCACTGTACTTGCTGTAGGCGGCCCGGCCAGCGGACTTCGGCCATGCCTCTGACGATATCGGCGTTGGCAATGTCCCAGCCTTTTGCTTGAAGTGACTGGAGAACTGCGATCGCACAGGCTGAATTCACTCGCTGATGCTCGCCCAACAGAGCCTGCGGATAGTCAACGCCGCCGTAGCTAAGCACTGGTGACTCCTCGCTTCTCCTACTAGCGCTTTCCTTGGCAGGTTGAACCCGGATTAGCGGGGCTCCTACGGCGCTGGCTTTGGCCTCTACGATAGTGGCAGCCTCTTCTGGCAAAGGGCCAATAAAGGCCGGAACTCCAGACTTTAAGATTCCGGCCTTCTCGCCTGCGATTTCCGCTAGGGTATTGCCTAGCCTTTGCCAGTGGTCGCGACTGATTGAGACAATTGCGGTTGCCAGCGGTCGATCCCATACATTGGTGGCGTCCAATCGACCGCCTAGCCCAACTTCGACCACCGCTACGTCGACCTGCTGCCAAGAAAAGTGCTGCCAGGCCGCAGCGGTAAATACTTCGAACTGCGTCGGGGTGGGGGGCTCTAGCGCGTCGGCATTGCCTTTCCCTCTGGAAATGGCCGCTTCGACGCTATCTAAAGCTGCCTTTAACGCCGCCCACGTAATCGGCCTGCCATCTACACAGATCCGCTCTCGCCAGTCCACTAGATGAGGCGAGGTGTAGCGTCCGGTTTTGTAGCCAGCCGCTGTCAAAACGGAGGCTATATAAGCACAGACCGACCCTTTCCCATTCGTACCCGCAACGTGAATCATGGGAATCTGTTCATGGGGATTGCCCAAAGCTGCTAGCACTGCTTTAACGCGCTCGAGGCCCAAATCTACACCGAAGCGTGCGTAGGATTGCAAATAGCTCTCGACCGCTTGCTGTAGTGAGAGGTCTAAAGAACTAAAATCGCTCATATAACTATGAAGCTACAAGATAGAAAATAAAGCAGAGTGCCAGAAACTAAAGTGCTGGAAGCTAAAGTGCTAGATCTGGCGTTGTACTTGTTCAGCGTAGGTCGGTGAACAGCGTGAGTTGCCGACCCACCCCGTCACTGCGTGCCACCCCTCCCAAGAGGGGGGCGCCCACAGGGTGGGGTGGGCCTCAGCGTATGACGCTAAACAGGGATCTAGCGTTAACTAGATCCAATTCGCTGCCGTAGCCCATATAGCAAAGACCGTCGGTAAGAAATAATTTAGCAGGGACTAGACTGCCTCTAAATTCTTCTCGCCCGTCCGAATTCGGACAATCTCGTCGACTGGACTGATAAAGATTTTGCCATCGCCAATCTCGCCCGTCCGAGCCGATTCAATAATCTTACTAACAACCATATCGGCCTGAGCATCTTCCACCACGATCTCTAGCTTCAGCTTCTGCAAAAACTCAACTGTATACTCAGAGCCCCGGTAGCGCTCTGTTTGTCCCTTCTGACGGCCAAAGCCTCGCACTTCAGACACAGTCATGCCAACGATACCAGCATTGACCAGGGCAATTTTGACCTCGTCCAACTTAAAGGGGCGGATAATTGCTTCAATTCTTTTCATGACTTACGTACTTTTCTCCCGAAGATTCAGCCGACTCTGATGTATATAACAGAGCGAGGCTACCCTGCTACCGTATCAACGGATACAGTATGAGCCCAATCATATCGGAATCTAGCGCTCGTTCAGCAGCGGCTTCATAATTAGGAACCCAGCCCCAAAGGCCGTCATGATGATCAAAACGATAGAAAGCGCTAGCCAGATACCGCCAATTTCCTTTTCGTCGCTCCTTTCTAAAGCAGAGCTGCGATAGTCGCCAGATTTCTCTGTGAAGAGCTTGGGAAGCACAGCAGAAAACTGGGACCCTGCTTGAGGCTGACGGTTGGCGTTTTTGGTAGATTTAAAGGTCTGCCTTTTGCTAGAGCGCTCCGCAGAGTGATTCTCGCTGATCGGTTTTGGTACTTGGCTGCGGGTGACTTTTGGCGACGCAGACTGAATCGGAACGATTAGCGGCTCGTAGACTATGAGCGCCTCATCAGTAGCCGCATCCAGATTAGAATTTTTGGCGCTCTTTTGTCTTTCGGCCGTTTGTTTTTCGCTCTGGAATCGAACCAGCTTGGCCAGACTGTCAGGAGAATCTTGATTAGAGAAAGATGACTGATTGCTAGATGACTGTGTACTAGATGACTGATTGCTAGATGACTGTGTACCACTATTTGCGCGATCGTATAACCCATCTTTGCCCGCTGGTCTGGCAACACCAGCGGCTTGACCTAAGGTCAGTGCTGCTTGCACAACATGATGAATTTCTTGCTTCAGCCGTTGGTTTTGCTTTAGCAACTGCTCATTGCGGCTATTGAGTGAGTCGATGACCGCTTTGTTGGCTCGCAATTCGGCGGCTAGCTCCCTGTATACCGACATAGGTACAGAGGGCGCATAGCGAGTTGGAGCGGCCTGAGTGGACTCAGTGTGTGAGGAAGGCTTCATAGGAAGATTAGGAGTCGCTAGTGTGCTTTTGCCTGTATTAGGAAGCTAGAGAATGAGCCGATCAATGAGCCGAAAAACCGGCTAAGTTCAAGGATTTGGCACAAGATGCGGGGTCAAGTAGTCAAATTAGAGCAACGTCGGTGACATTCGTCAAGCGTAAGTATGATGAAATATCAAAAACCAAGTCAATCATCGAAGCAGATGGAGTGCTAAAAATAGATCCATCAAGCTTGACTAATATGATTGACTGCCTATTTGTACCCTACTTCTCCTTATGGCTTTCACTTTTTTGACGAATGATTGACTGAAGAGCAGCGCACTCAGCTACAGTCTATGCATGAGGATCGTCCGGATCGCCGCGTTCGTTAGTCTGAAGCAAGCCTTTGAGCTTCTTCTACAGTAGCTTCTGCAAATTCATCTAAGCTGGCAGCCATCGCTTTTGCGGTCTTAGTCAGTCTCTTAGTTTTGTTTAATTTATCATCGAACCTAGTCAAGGCAGCATCTGCTTCGGCAAACAGATCTCGATAGGCACTCGGTGGATCGTTTAGCCACTGGTCAAAGTCTGTAGTAGTAGCAGTTTGAGCTGAGGAAGTTTCTTCTACTTTCAGAGAGTGCTGTAGCTGCTCTAAGGCTTGTTCCCATGAAATTTTGTAGCGCAGATCTAGTGGTTTAATCTGCTTGTGCTGCGCTTTTAGCTGTTTGGTCGTGGTGACCTTCGCAATCCGATAGACTTCTAACTTGAGTTCAGGCAGCTTCATGAGGCAGCGGAGGTACGTTGCAAGTCAAGCTGAGTATTAAGTTTTTTATTCTCGCTGGCTAAATCATTGTTTAGCTGTATGAGCTGTTCGATCTGTTCTACTTGTTCGGCCAGAATCGCTCTAGCTTCGTCCCTTTCTCGCTTATATCGCTTGCTATGGGCGACTCGTCCCCCCAGGCTTTGATTGTTTCTGCCTAGCTGCTTACGGCGTGCCGACTCTTTATTAAATGCTTTTTGCAGTGTCTCAAACTTCTCTAGTAGTTCCGTGTAGGCTTTACTCGTTTCTGCTTCTACTTTTAGCGCTTCATTTTCTGTTGTTAGCGTTTTGATTTTTGCCTGTAACGCTTCTGCTGCTTGCTCTTTGCCAAAGAGAGCCTGCTTGAATCGGTGAATTAGTCTTTCTAGATTGGAGCGTTCGGCTTCTAGCTGTTTGTAGCTATCTTCGATTTCTGTGATTTGCGATCGCAAAAGATTTGATCGTCGCTGCAAAACCCTAGAAGTACACACATATTTGATGACAGCAACCATTCGATCTTGCTCCAGACGGGGCAGCTGCAAAACCGTTGGACTTTTCCACAGCTCATCGTAGTTTGTACAGTCATGTCTAAGCGTCGTAGTCCCGACGAAATCAGGATTAGAAATCAAGTCTGTATTCCTAAAAACCACACGCTCTTGCCAATACTCAAAAAGCTCTTTATTCGAAAAGTTTTCGGTGGAAGGGACTACAGTAGAAGCCATATTCAAAGCCAGGAATCTGGAAAAGCGAGTGCTCTAGTCTTTCAATCCTATCGTAATCAGCTCAGGACACCCTCGAAGAAACAAACTCTCTCAGGCGCTGACAACAACGAGGGAATCATCAGCCGGTTGCGCCGCACCTACTAGCGAAATCAACGGACCCATTTGTTCTTGTCCTGTCAGCGCTAGCTCACTGTGACAGAGCAAAACCTGCTCTTGAGCCCGACCTAACAAGTCATGCAGTGTGCGGCTCAAATTGGCTTCATTGGCTGCTTCCATTTCTACTAAAGTGATGGCTCTTCCTGGCCAATTTTGCAAAAACAGCGGTGCGCCAAACAGTTCTCCAGCGCTGCTAGCCCACAGCGGTGAACCGGCATCTAGCCAGAACTGCCAGCGGTGAGTCAATCGCTGCGCCCTATATTGATAAATAGTCGAAAGGGTCACGCCTTTGCGACCGAGCGCGCGGGGATTGACCGGATAAGGATTGGCGGAGACGGTGCCCTTCTGTATTAGCTGAATGAAGCGGCTTACATCACTGAAGCGATCGCTATTGCGGTCGTTAGAAGCAGATCCTGCTGTTTTTCGAGACCTATCAATCAGGTTTAACCGGTCTTCGATTTCCCAAAAGTGCTGGGCAGTTTCCATCAGTTCGCGCAGGGTGGCAAGCTGGTCGTAAGGGAGATGGGTGCCATGCCAGAGGAAGTCTTGAACAATCCGGTCGATGGTGATGACGGGTTTGAGAGTGAGGCGCTGCTGGCGAAGCCGCTGCTGAGAGTCTATCCAGCTCAAGATGCGGTTGTAGGCACTGACACTTTGATGACCGAGTCGGTCCCAACGAGAAAAGGTTTCGGCAGGGAGTAGGTGTGGGTTTTCGATGTCGGGGACGAAGCAGTTGTCGGCGATGAGTTCGGCGCGGACGGGATCGATGGCGACGTGGTCGAACCAGGCTTCGGTTCTGCTCTGCTTGCCAGTAGGAGCGTGGGGACCGGGAGCTGGGAGCTGGGGATTTTGGCTGAGGACGACGAGCATTTCGGCGATCCCATCTCGATCGACTAGTCTTCCTAGACCTGGATAAATGAGGGCCAGCAAGGATAGGAGCGATCGCACCATCGGTGAGCTGACCAAAGGCCGCTGATCGTTTAGCGATTCGATCGCGATGCCTCGACCGCTCAATATTTCTATCAGACTATAGCGCCCGATAGAGTCAAGCCCTGGGCCAATGACGGCAATTTCGTCCGGCTGGATTTGGTTGCTTTCGATGGCAAGGGCGATCGCCTCTGCCGTAATCCGCAGCATTTGTCCTCTAGAAGTTGCCTGTAAGAGCGTCATTTCCTCGGGTAAGGCAGGCATGGCTAGGGGATCGGCCACCCAGTCAGCAATGCGATCGCCCCACCGCCCCAAAGAATCTTTTACTGGGCCATCTAGCGTTATCTGCTCACACCGAGTCGCCAGAGACAGCATCGCTTCTGGATCAGCGCCTAGGCCCAGTCGAACTTTTCCCTGCGGATTAAAGGTAAATAAACAAGGTCGCTCGGCCTCTACAAAAACAGAAAAAATTGCTGACGTGATGGCTGGATATTCATCTACATCGTCTGCCAACACGCCTTTGAACCGGGCTAATAGCTGTGTCTGATACTGCGCCATCGGCAGTAAATGCCGCCAGTACAGCGTACTCATAATGCCGTAGGTCAACAGGCCCCTTTGCAAGCACCAGTTCTGCCAGCTTATCAGCGCTTCACCAACCGCATCCCACAAGGCAGGCGGTGCCAGAGGTCCTGGCATTCCTCTCTTCAGTATGTCGGCAATCTCTTCGATCGGGACGCAGCCTTGAGAGGCTAGCTGTAGAAAGTCCAGGCTGCGGCGCACCATCCGAGATTCGCGCCAGCCGTCTACTTGTAGAACGCCGCTATCAAGCTGAGAGCGCCAAAGTTCTGTTGCCAAGACCTGTTCATTTTCAGGGCGCAGCTTGAGGGGGAACTGTGCCTGTAAGTTTAAAGATTGAACCAGCAGCGGCCAGAAAAGGCTGATCTCGTCCTGGATAAATCCGGCAGGGGTTGTGGTTAGAGTGGCAACGCGATCGCCCAGTTCATCAATTAGCCGCCCGGCCAACGCAATCCGATTATCTCCATTCGCACCAAAGACTAGCAGTGGCTGCTGCTGAGGAGCCCCTATTTGCTGGGCAAAGCCGATCAGCTGCTGCGTTCTACCGCTGCGAGTCGCCCCAGAGATCCAGTGAGCTATCATCGCTAGGCTTCCTAAACAAGCGCAATCTGATACAGGTCACTCGTACTATAAAAGCAAAAGCCCGCTTTGGAGCGGGCTCTTATCTAAATATTGGGTCAAAAAAACTTCGTTGCGTTTGTTACGACTGCCTTGTCGTGGCTATAGGACGACTATGAAACGGACGCTGCAACCGCAAACAGACCGACAATTAAGCTGGCAGCTAGGCTACCAAGAATAATATAGTTGCGCTTCTGAGTGCCAGTAGGCGGCTCAGCTTGATACATCTTTGGCTCAACCGCAAAGTTGTTTAGCAAGCCAGTTTCGTCTTCTGTGTATCTCATAATATTAACCCTCAATCCGTTTATGTAAACTTATGTTAACAAACAGGTGTCAACTTTTCTAGCCTTTGAGCATTAAATGTATCTAAAGAGAGAAAAAATCGGACAATTTACGAAGTGATCGTCTTATGGAGTGATTGTCCCAGTCGTCGGAGAACTAGGGCTGGCATAGGTTTTGATTGGAATGCGTCCCGATTGATAGGCTAGTCTACCCGCCTTTGTCGCCATGCCCATCGCCATACCCATCGCCACAGGATCTGCAGCCAGGGCGATCGCGCTATTGATTAGCAGCGCATCCGCTCCTAGCTCCATAGCATAGGCCGCCTCACTAGGCGTACCGATGCCCGCATCCACCACCACTGGCACCGTGGCATTCTCGATAATGATCTCAATATTGGCCGCATTCCGAATGCCCTGACCTGACCCAATAGGCGAACCTAATGGCATCACCGTCGCGCAGCCCACATCCTCCAAACGCTTTGCTAGCAATGGGTCGGCGTTGATATAGGGCAACACGGCAAACCCCTCTTTTACCAGCTGCTCGGCTGCTTTTAGCGTATCGATTGGATCGGGTAGCAGATATTTTGCATCAGGAATCACCTCTAGCTTGACGAAGTTGTTGTCTTCTTGTCCCAAGAGCTTCGCCATCTCACGACCTAGTCGAGCGACTCGGATGGCTTCTTCCGCATCCTTACAGCCTGCCGTGTTTGGCAGCATCCAGATCTTCTGCCAGTCAATTGCCTCAGCTAGCCCCTCGTGCCCTGGCGCGTTGGTCTGTACCCGGCGCACTGCTACGGTCACAATTTCGCTACCGCTGGACTCGAAGCTGCGGCGCATGGTGTCTAGACTGTTGAATTTGCCAGTGCCGGTCATTAGGCGGGAGTGGAAGGTTTTACCGGCGATTGTGAGAGTGTCGGTGTGGGTAGGGATGGGGGTGGGGCGGGTGTTAGTGAGCTGCATGGGCGAGGGAGGGGTGAGGGGGAAAGGGGGAAAGGGGGAAAGGGAAATAGGGGATGGGGGAGTGAGGGAGACTGGAGGGCTATCTGGGGGCGATCGAAATCTTCTATAGGAAAATGCGTTTAGCAGCGGATTGAGGTTGCCTTGACGATGGTTGCTTAGGTGCTCGGCAGTCAGTTTGGCGGTGATGGGGGCGAGTAGAATGCCGTTGCGATAGTGACCGGTTGCTAGGGTTAGGTTGTCGCAGGGACCAGCGCCTAGAATCGGTAGTTTGTCTGGAGTGTCTGGGCGGAAGCCCCACCAGCAGTCTTCTATAGAAAAATCAGCAATTTTAGGATAAAGCTCGATGGCAGCGTTGAGCAGATGGGTGATTCCAGCGGGGGTGTTATGCGGCGTAAAGCCAACGTCTTCTACGGTTGCACCTAGAATGATGCGGCCATCTCGTCGGGGCACAATGTAGACCTTTTCTCCGTAGAGAACTCGGCGCAGGGGCTGAGTTTGACCGTATCTAGAGGGGAGCAGCCCAATCATTTGGCCTTTGGTCGGAGTCACTGGGATGGGTAGTAGCTCTCCAGACCAGGCACCCGTTGCTAAGACGTAATGGGCGGCCTGCTTTTCACCTGCGGAGGTCCGCAAGCTGACCACTTTTCCCTGCTGCTGAACAAAGCCTTCAACCGTGATTCCTTCATGAATCTGAATGCCCAGGTCTTGCGCGGCGGCGCGTAATGCCTGAACTAGGGCTCGGTTGTCTACCTGAGCGTCTTCTGGGTAAAAATAGCCGCCTGTTACTTGCGCACCTAGATCTCGTTGATAGCTGTGGATAGAACTCGCGCTGATGGGAAAGGCGGTATCTGTCGATAGCCGGGGAGAAAGAATGCCACAGGGCCAGTAGCCGCTGTCTTTGCCAGTGAGATCTTCTAGCTTGCTGACCCAGGTTGGATATAGAGCCAGGCTGCGCTGGCATAGATCGGACATGGGGCCAGCGGGAAGGCGCTCGGCGGTAGGAGCGAGCATACCGGCGGCGGCATGAGCGGCAGCGGCGGCGAAGTCTTTACTGAAGATGGAGACTTGGATGCCCTGTTGATGGAGCTCTATTGCGATCGCCAGACCTATAATCCCGCCACCTACAATAATTACATCTGTCTGCTGCATAGCTACCCCCTAGTCACTGTCTAGCTACCACAAAGCCGGGACAGACTGAGAGACAGGCGCTGTGGAGCCAGTATCGGTGCTATCAGTCGGATCTAGCTGCGTATTTTGAGTGTCATCTGGCGAAGGTACATCGCCATCAGTAGCCAGCAAAGTCGCTTCAACGTCGCTATTGGCGATGATTTGGTCGAGCTCTGAGCCTTTTTGGCGTTGAATGTAGGTACCCGCTGTCTCTAACGGGGTAGGTGCAAACACCTCTTCTGATAGTGAGTCGCTAGATTGGCCGTTGGACTGGCCGTTGGACTGGCTAATCGTCTCGCTATCGGCTTGAGAGATGATCTGTCGATCACCATCGCGGCTGCTGTTTTGCTCACTAGGAGTGCGAGTACCTTGGATAAAGCTACCATCACCGCTAGCGCTTTCAGCAGGTACGCTTCTATCAGCAAGGTTGTCATTGCCAGGTGATTCCGTCAGCCAGCTAAAAGCTCGACCAATGCCAAAGATTGCCAGCAAAAAAATGCCTAGAATAGTGGCCCCGAGCGAGAATCTATTGAACATAAGCCTTGCTTGTTAACTCCACCACTGCTTGACTTCACTATAGCTTTCCGCACTTTGCTTACTACACCACGAAAGGCTACACCTCTTGATTCTATGGCGCAAAGTGCCATAGCAAAGTGCGAATGCATCCGCGCTTTGCTATACCTAATTTCACCTTAGCAACCGTTTACGAAAGCGAACGAAGCTAACACAGACCAAGGCTGCCTAAGATAGGCCAATTCTACAGGCCAATCTACACATACTAATCGATTTGGCCATAGGTTATGGCTATGGCTCATTGGCCTCAAGACCTTCAGCCGATATCTTCTGGAGTCCAAGCAACTCCAGATTCGTGACCCCAAAAACCTTTGAATTTGGTTACCTTAATATCGCCCATCACTTGGGTTTGGCAGGCTAGTCGAAGGGGAGGGTGAGTGCTGCTGCGAACGTTGTGCGGCGGCAGCTTGCGCCTGGCGGTATCGCGCCAGTTGGTCTTTGAGGTTTCCCCCTCAATGGCTACCGCGCAGGTGCCACAAGTACCGAGGCCCATACAGTTGATGTAGGTTGCTCTGGGACTGTACAAATCGATGTCGTTATCTAGTAAGGCCTTGCGTAGGTTCGCGCCCTGTTTGCAGTCAAAAGTTTTACCCTGTGCAGTGATCGTTGGCATATCTTTAGAGCCTGATTTATATGAGTATTTGGACTTGGCAACCTTCAAAGAATCAAGAGGACAAGCCTTTTTTAATTTGTTCGCTGTTGCCTTCGCCTCACGGTTTTTTCACCAGTCACTTCTACCCTCAAGCGCCAGCGGATTTAGCTAACCTGCTTTCACCTGATGCTGAAGTCTACAGGGTCAAGCAGGTGCATAGCGCAGATGTGCTAATGCCAAGTGAGATAGAGCGGGCGACCACACGCGGACTGCCCTTGCTATCAGACGGCACAACGGCCCCTTTTCCGTTGGCCGATGGCATTGTCAGCGAAAGGTCAAATCAAATGGTCTGGGCCTGCTCTGCGGACTGTACCCCCGCGCTTATTAGCGATATCGAAACGGGTCAAGTAGCTGCTGTCCATGCGGGCTGGCGGGGGACGGCTCAGAGGATTTTGCCCGCTGCGATCGCCCGTCTCCAGTCACAGGGCAGTCAGCTAAAGAATCTGCGGATCGCGCTAGGCCCGGCGATTGACGGCAGCGTATACCAGGTGGGCCGAAACGTCGCGGCTGAAGTCGGTAAGAGCGTAGCGCCCAGACTGGACGGTGATGAGCTGATCGCATATCTAATGACAGTAGAGAATCCACCGTTACTGAGCGATCAGGCCAAAGATAGAGTTCGGTTGGACGTAAGGCGGATCAATCAGATGCAGCTGGTGCAGCTGGGCATCGAGCCGGAGTGGATTGCGATCGCACCTCACTGCACCTACCAGGAGCCGGATCGGTTCTTCTCATACCGGCGGACTAAGGAGAAGAAGGTTCAATGGTCTGGGATTGTCAGTGGAAGGGCTTGAGCGCTTACTTTGCCTTGTCTTTGGCGGGTGGTGGGTTGCCGAAAACAGGAGTGAGGAAAGCCACGATCGCACCGATCAAAAAGCCAGCTACGTTGCGAATAACGGGCAGCAGCTCAGGGGTGCGAGTGACTACTGGTCCCAGGCCAAAGGCAATAAACAAGATGCCCCACAGGGGTGAAAACAGTAGTGCCCACTGCCAAGCTATCCCGTCGCCTTCTCGCCTTGGCTGCGCTGCAAAACCGCAGATTACTCCGCCCAAAATAGAAGTCACCAAGGTCAAAATCCACTGCTCACGCGGCAGGCCCGGTACAACTGCGCAGCCGCCTCGATTTAGACAGGTTTCTAGGGCTTTGATTGCGCCTAGTACTGCACCATCTTCACCGTTGTCGCGGACATAGAACTGGTTGCCAAAGCGGGTCTGCAGTTCGATCCAAAACGTGCGAGGCAGCAGCGGATAAAGCTCGTCGCCCACGCTGAAGTTGAGCAGATTGCCGCCTCTAGGATCGGCTACCATCATGATGCTGTGGTCGTTGAGTCCCCAGAAATCTTTGACTGCTCTGCCTGGCGTCTGGTCAAATTGAGTCAGCACCCGCAGCTTCCAACCGGTTGAAGCCTCAAACTCTGGTAGCTCTGTATTCAAATACTCTTCTTGGGCCGTGTTTAATATCCGAGCGAGATCAATGACAACAGTCGGCTCATCGGGCAGCAGTTCAGGATTATTGACGGCATAGGCGGGGGCAGGCGCTAAGGCGAAGATGATAATTAGGGAGGCGATCGCACCGCTCATCCATCCCTTCGCCAGCCTCGTCAAAGGCTTCAAATTCCGCAAGTTGCCAATTGATTGGGTCATTTGCCGAGACAGCGCTGTGAAACAAATTCTCATTGGTAAGGCCAAAGGCAATGACGCCTATCTTTACAGTTATTTACTTAACTTTAAGATATCAGAATTTTGATGATCGAGACCAGTCACCATCGCCAGTCACTATCGGTAGACGAGTGCCCGCTCAAGTCAGTGGAGACTTAGAGGCAGGAGGGGGCTCGTGTCGTAGGGGGATCTTGTCAGTTTTTTCAGTGGAGGATTCAGTAGATTTATGAGAGAGCTCGGACGACTGCACAGATGGTCGATGGGTCGGTGGACGGCGACGGCGGCGGCGGGGCTTGCCGTTGGCTAGGACCTGCAAAGCAGCACTGGCACCTGCAAAGAAGCTGCGGGTTGTAATCTGGGCCTTTTGGGCTTTGATTTTGGCGTCTACGAGACTTCGATCGACTTGTTCTACGACATTTCGAGCGCTCTGCACGCCGCCGCTAACGTCGTCAGTCAGACCGGAGAGTTCCCTTCCGGTCATGCGCAAGTCATTCAGGGTCACCGGTAGCTCGCGATTTAGGGTATCTAATAATTTTTCGGCGCTTCTAGCAGCTCTTGCTAATTCTTGGAGTGTCAAAACTGCGACTGTGAGCAGCGCTACTAAACTGACAGCCACCAACAGAATAGAAATGCCGAGCCAGACAAAAGGGTTATTCACTGTCTTTTCAAAGGCTATTATCTTCAAAGGCTATTGACTGCGCAGAAGGCTGACCAGGCGGCTGTAGTCCATTGACCAGTCCGTCAGCTGGTCCGCTGTCAGACTCGTGAGCAGGGGTGTCCCTATATTCGTCGGTGACATCATCAGAGTGACGCACCCATTCCTGACGACCGGCTGCGCGCCCGGCAATAACGGCCTCGCGAAGCCGAGCTAGGGTCTCTTCCCAGTTGCTCAAGCTGCTGTCGGATAGGCGATCGGCTTGAAACTGAATGCTGGTGGCCAAATCTTCTGCGAGTTCGGGCAGCGCGTCAGCAGATTTTTTAAGGATACGTCGGGTGTCTCTGCCAGCGCGGGGAGCAGCAAGAATACCGGCGATCGCCCCAAGCGCCGCGCCAACAATCATCCCACCTAGAAGTCCGTCCGATTTGCCACCTGCCATCACTAGTTCCCTCTGACTGATTTTATGACTAGCCCTTATTCCTACCTCTAAGCGTACTCCGAAATGCCTTACCGCTTACTGCTTGGGTGGACTCTGGTCTGGTTTTCTGCCGAAGAGTCGGACCGGGTTGGCGACTGATGCATTCGGCGACGGCGCTCAGCCCACAGCAGCAAACGCACCAGGCTCGATAGCTGACTAGATAGCTGAGTGGCCTGACGAGATATCAGCATTAGCCGGGCTAGTCCCAACCGGGTCTCTATTAGATGCGATCGCCTCACCATTAGCGCTAGTCCTAGCTGCCGGGCCGCAGGCACTGACTGTAGCGAGGTCTGCAAACCCAGCCAGTCTGTCAGTTGAGCTAGATCACAGCGCCATCGCCACAGCCCAACCGCCGCTGCTAGTACTAGTGCTGCTAGCAAACAATTACTGCCAACGACGATCAGTATGGTGTCTCTCGCAATCATGAGCGACTAATCCTCCTACCAGTCTGCTGCGTAGCTCATGATCAGCGGCGTTAGCCCTAGCTCTTCTGGCAGCTTTGCAGAGACTTCAAAAAAAGCCACAATCTCTCTAGCCGTAGGCCGTCCGCGTTTTGACCCTGTTGCTCCTGCGGCAATCACGCAGCCACAGCAGCCAGCGTTGCCAGCACTAGTTAGCGTCCACTGTTCAATTGCTTGTGAATCGGTCGGATCGCTGATTTCGTACTCATTAAACAGATGGAGATGTCCGGCTGCTGTCTGTAGTAGACCAATTTGAAACACCTGAGCGCTCATCGGATCGCTGCCCGGGTTAAAGCAAATCGACTGAATTCCACCTTCTAGCTTGAGAAGTTCAACTAGCTGTTTAGCTTTTGGTCGGGTGGTTTGAATGGTTAGAACAGGCCATTTTGCTTTGTTAGACGGTCGCTTCTTAGGGGGTGTCAAAAAATCCTGATAGTAGACGCGGCGCTGCTCTTTGAGCTGTTCAATCTCTTTGGTTCGGTAGCTGCCTAGCATGATCAGCGATCCTTCAGGCACGCTGTCATCTACGATTGCCGCGTCCGCAGAGTCTAGATCTTCGTCCAAGCTGGCGCTCAGACGATCCGATGCAACGCTATCGGAAGTCTCTGTCAAAAAGGCGGCGGAAACTTCTGGCAGCGTAAAAACTTTGACCGGAACCAGATCCGTTTCTCCTGCCAGTTCTTCCCCTGCCAAGGGCACCGGATTGGGAATGCGAAACCGGCTGCTGACAGGCTGCAACGCAAAGTCTTCAGCATGAATGTCATGCTTTTTGAAAAATCGATGAAGCGCTTCCAAGGCCACGATCAGACTGGCAGCTTCTTCTTCGGCTAGCTGCGATCGCAGTCCTTCGAGGGGATGCACGCTGCCAAAGTCATAGTCCACCGCTGCTGCTGGCAGATCGCCAGTTGTCGAATTAGAGAGCGGAATCACCCTCTCAATCGGATTGAAATTGATAAACAGACAGTTCTGTCCTAGAAAAGCCTGCTGCATCGCCTCTTGCTGATTATTGCTATTGAGCAGCTTGTGGCGAAACTGCCGCAGGGAATCTAAATCGCGATAGAACAGCAGCCCAAATTCCACACCTGCTATGCCCAAAATAGATAGATATAGCGTCTTGATCTCCCAGCGATTAAGCTCTATGGCCAAAATTTCCTGCTCACTGAACGCTGTCCAGGGGGCATCTCGCCAAAGCGCCGCTGACTTTTTCAATAGAATTTCTTCAAAACCCGCCGGTATATCAGTCTGTAACGGCACGGCTGATTGGATTTTCTGAAAGATTTCGTCTATTACTGGTAGCTCTAGAGCATGTTCAACTGGAATATCTAAAGACTGTAGCGCCCCTCGCAAGAAAAACTGAATTTCGCGATCGCACACCACAACCTTTCTCGGTCTAGCTGGTTCCACCTGGCCCTGCGGCGTCTCAATAGCTTGCAGCAGTGTCCGCACAATGGCCTCGTGCCCGGTTTCTGAAGGCACCACATTCATTCCTCGCACCACACCTTGCAGGCTGTCCACCCATAAAATGCAGTCACCTTGGAGTGGCACTCGATCGGGTCCCACGGCGGCTGAGGCTAGGGGCAAAGGTCTGCGATCGCACTCCCATACACTGGTCAGACGGGGCAACTGGCTCAGGCGGCGACAGGTAAATGGACTCAATTGATGCATGAGGCTAGGCGGCTGGTGAAAATTCCCGATTTCGGTCTTTCGATCTTCTGGCTTTCGATCTTCTGGCTTTCGATCTTCTGAACGTCTGCTTTGGCTGCTAATTTTTAGGTGCAATCACAGCGATTGCTGTGTCATTCTACCGAGTTTGCAGACTTTGCTACACCGCTCATTGACGCAGCGACACGACAGTTAACTGTCGGCTTCAAGTCTAGAACCGATGTATCAAGCCGATGCGCTAAACCGATGCGCTAAACTATAGCCAATCCGCTACCCTCTTGTTTACTCTATGACCCAAGTTACTGCTCAACCTACCGCCCAGGCCGAAAAAGGCATCCTTATGTCCGAAGCAGCACTCATGCATGTCAAAGCACTACGTGACAAGCAAGCAGGCGATCTGTGCCTGCGCGTCGGCGTCCGTCAAGGAGGCTGTTCTGGCATGTCATACATGATGGACTTTGAAGATCCTAATAACGTTGGCGAGCACGATGAAGTGTACGATTACGAAGGGTTCAAAGTCGTTTGCGATCGCAAGAGCCTGCTGTATCTCTATGGGCTCATGCTTGACTATAGCGATGCCCTCATTGGCGGTGGGTTTCAGTTTACCAATCCCAATGCCAATCAAACCTGCGGCTGCGGCAAATCCTTTGGCACCTAATTCACCAGCAGCTTGTATTAGCAGACAAGTTCTACTCCCCGTTATTAAATCCTAGAATGCAAACCCTAGAAACTCAATTTGAAGAGGGTATCTCGCGATACAAAGAAGGCGAGTCTGCCGAGGTTCTTTTGCCTATTTTCAAAGACATCTGTACCCAAGCGCCGAAAAATAGCGCTGCTCAAACCTGTCTGGCGTGGCTATATCTACTCGCGGATAAACCCAACGCCGGATACAAAGTTGCGCAAAGAGCCGTGAAGCTCGCTCCCAAAGATCCCCAGGCGCGAATCAATTTAGCAATCGCTATGCTAGAAACTGGCAAAAGCGGCGTCCGCGACCAGATCGACCTGGTTTCACAAGTGCTGTTTGCGGTGGATGAGCTCAAAGCAGAAATCCAGGAAAACTTTGAAGAAGGATTAAGAAGAAAGCCAGATTGGAAGAGCTTGAAGCGGATTCAAAAATGGCTGTTCGAATCCTGAATAGGCTGAGCTCAAACGCTTTCAGTCATTTTCGCGAGAAAGTTCGCTTAATGTTAGTTCATTAAGTAATAAAAACAAAAACCCAGAAAACTCAGGTGGGGATCGGTACTTTTGCCGATCCCCATTTTTTTATGAAGAGCCTTCACAACGAGGGTTTGGGACTTTTGAACGGGTCAATCCAATGCCAGTTCTAGACTTCGGAAAGTCCACTGGTCTATGAAACAATAACTTAACGAGCGATCCCCGGTCCGACTGATAAGATTAGGTAAAGCAGACGATAAGTCTTACTTAACTAAAAGTCTTAACTGACTCTTAGCTAGCTACACAGACTTTTTTCTGCACCACATCACTTTAGGAGTCGCTTATTATGAACCTTAAACCAGTTGCAATCAAGCCAGAAACTCGCAATCACAAGGGCTGCTTCGTACAAGATGCAGACTACACCTTCGTAGAGCTAGATAAGTCTGGCTGGGCGTTAATCTGTATCGACGATGCCGTCTGTCACTATGTTGATCCTGACAATCTTCTAGTTTCAGAACTCGAAGGCGTCAAGGCAATCTAGTCCGTATAAGAACACGCTCAAAAGCGCCTAGCCGAGATTATGAATAGTCAAAAAATGGTCGCTCCTCTAATGAAGCGGCCATCTTTTTGGGATTTTTCCTACGCTTTTTGAATGAGCATCGTCTAGGCGATAAGATGACTAACGGTTTGTTTGAGCTTTGCTTTTTATGAAAGATCGTCTGGTCAATTTCCTTAATACAGCGCTAATGTTCAACTTATTTTTTGTTTTGCTGAGCTTCGGCTGGTTTGCGATCGCGCTCCTCGGCCAGGCAGCCAATATTAATCTAGGGTTTGATCTGTGGTACAGCCTTTGGGATTCGCTGTTCATGCCAGCTATCGGCATTCTAATGGCGGGAGCGCTAGTCAGCGGCCTGTCGAGCTGGGTAAGTCGGAAGTTCTTACCTAAGCCAGAGTAGCTGTAGAATCGCCAGCGCCTCACCAACGCTCCTACCTAGTTCGCTCGTACCACTTCACCAGCACCTTCGCTAGTCGCGCTGGGTCATGCCGTACCGTATGATCTTGCTCGCTCATCACGTTGGCAATTACAATCCGGCGGCTCGAGTCAATTACCGCCTTCCGGTCCAAAATTACCGGCGTTGAGCCTTCTTTCAAATATCGATCGATCGCTTCTTCGGACGGCAATCGCTTTTGTACTAGCACCGCGTCGAACAAGTAGCGCCCACAGGCTCTATCAATCGCTTCAATGTGCTTAGAAACAGTGTAGCCCTGGGTTTCACCGGGCTCGCTCATGATATTGCAGATATAGATTCTAGGTACCTTGCGAGCGGCGATCGCCTCGACTAGTTCTGGCACCAAAAAGTTTGGAATGATGCTGGTATACAAGCTACCCGGCCCAACAATGATGTAGTCTGCCTCATTGATTGCTTCGACCGCCTGAGGCAGTGCTGGCGGATTTTTAGGCAGACAGCCAATTTCATCAATGCTGCCGCCTGCCTTGGTGATATTCGATTCGCCCTCTATGTAGCGCCCATCGCTCAAAGTCGCCCACAGACTGACATCACTAAGAGTCGCAGGCAGCACTCGGCCCCGAATCGCGAGCACCTGAGAGCTAGCTGCGATCGCCTGCTCCCAGTCCCCGGTAATCTCATTCATCGCCGACAAAAACAAATTGCCAAAGCTGTGACCACTCAGCCCAGTACCATTTTCAAACCGGTACTGAAACAGCTCTGTAAGCAGCTTCTCCTCATCGGCTAGCGCCGTCAGACAGTTGCGGATATCTCCTGGCGGAATCCCGCCCATCTCCCGCCGCAGTCGCCCTGATGAACCGCCATCGTCTGCCACCGTCACAATTGCCGTGATATTCGCGCTGTAATGCTTCAGCCCCCGCAGCAGCGTAGAGAGCCCAGTCCCCCCGCCGACGACAACAATGCGCGGCCCTCGGTTGAGGCGGCGATGGGTAGCGATCGCATCCCATAGATTATCCTCACCATTCGCAGGCAGCAGCACTTCAATAATGGTGCTAAATGTCCGAGTCTGTCCCCAAACTAGCAGCAGTAGCCCGCCTATAATCGCTAGCGGACCGCTGACATAGTTAGGAACTAGGCGAGTAATTAGATTGAGTAAATTACCGACAAACTTTACTGTGTAGAATACTGGCGTCAGCTTTAGCCAAACCATTACGCCTAGGCCAATTGCTACTATTCCCACCGTGCTCAGAAAAAGCCAGCGCTTCACAAATAGTCCCGGCTTTAGCCACCTCGCCCAGCGCCGAGGCGTTGCATATAGCTTTCTACGAGTTGGACGCATAGCGAGTGTAAACAGCAGTTGGGATCGCAGTTGGAATCATACTGCACTAGGTTTATACAGTAATAGGAAGCGTCCTCAAACTAGAGCTTCTACTCTATTCTTCTCTTTTCCGCTCAATATTATGAAAAGTTGATACAGAATAGTCAAAGGCCCTGTCCCTTCCTCTCACCTTCTCGTCTATGTCCAATCCATTTTCACCCTCTGACGAAGCTGACCCTAAATCCACGCCTTGTGGCCCAGACCCTCTCGTTAGAGTCGAAGGGATTGCCAAGCAGTTTGGTAATAACAAAGTTCTAGACGGTGTCAGTATCGATCTACAGCCGGGAGAAGCAGTCGCTATTATTGGTCCTTCAGGGACAGGAAAATCAACTATCTTGCGGATTGTAGCGGGTCTACTTGAGGCAGACGAAGGCGACATCTGGGTTGGCGGGCGAAAGCGCACAGGTTTGATAGAGGATGCCTCCGACCCGTTTACTATTGGCATGGTCTTCCAGCAGGCTGCCCTGTTTGACTCACTGACTGTGAGAGAAAACGTCGGCTTTTTGCTGTATCAGCATTCTAATCTCTCTCGCCGTGAGATTAAATCCCTCGTCAGTAGAGCGCTGAGCGTGGTGGGTCTGCCCGATATCGCCGATCGCTATCCAGCTGAGCTTTCAGGCGGTATGCGTAAACGAGTTAGCTTTGCTAGAGCGGTGATGGCCAATCCAAAGAACCCCGCAGATAGCCCTGGCCTTTTGCTGTACGATGAGCCGACAGCAGGCCTTGATCCAATCGCATCTACCGTTATCGAAGATCTCATCCGAGAGCTTCACGCAGAGCAAACCTGCCAGGCGTACATGATCGTTACCCACCAAGAAAGCACGATTCGCCGCACCGCCGATCGCGTCATTTTTCTACACGGTGGACAGGTACAGTGGAGCGGGGACATCAAAGAAATCGACACTACAGACAATCCATTTGTGCGCCAGTTTTTCAGCGCTCAGGTACAGGGGCCAATCCACGTAGGAGGATAATCAATTCATGCGGGCACGAACAATTCGAGAAGGCTCTGTAGGACTGCTAATTTTGTTGGGGATTGGTTTGTTTGGCGGGCTAGTACTGTGGCTGCGTGGCTTTAATCCAGCAAATCGCCCTTACCAGCTGATTGCAGAATTCGACGACACGATGGGCGTACAGATCGGCACACCGGTAATGTATAGAGGTGTGCCCATAGGCCGAGTGATGTCGATTACACCACAGTCTAATTCCGTAGAACTGGGCTTAGAGATCACGGACAAAGACTTGCGCATTCCCAGTGAGGTGCTAGTCGAAACAGTAGAATCAGGTCTGATTGGAGAAGTCTCTGTAGAGATTACGCCGCTCGTTGAGCTTTCTGAAGCCGCAGCGGATATTTCACCTCGCGGGGAAGCGTGTGATAGCGGCGTTATTCTTTGCGATGGGGCGCGGCTACAGGGTGAGCTAGGACCGAGCTATGAGGCACTGCTGCGCTCAACGACTAGCCTGATGGATCTCTACGCTGATCCAGAAATTTTGGAGAGGATGAAGGTAGTTCTAGAAAACGTCTCCGTAGCGACCGCAGAAGCAGGAGCCTTGGCGGAAGAAGCTACGCAGCTCACGCAGTCCGTAGGAACTGAGCTAACACCGCTCCTAAGCTCTGCTCGATCTGCAACCGATGCAGCACTGGGCACGGTGTCCCAAATTCAAAACACGGCTGAGCAGTTTTCTTTGACCGCTGGTGATATCAACGGCCTAATTGGTGAGAACCGCGTTGTTTTGGTCAATACGCTAGGAAATTTGCAGGCGGCAAGCCTGCAGCTTCGCAGCGCAGCCGATGTTCTCGGGCCAACCATTCAAAGCGGAGAGCTCATCGGAAACTTAGAGACGCTCCTGTTAAATGCGGCTCAAGCTTCTAATGATTTGGGAACGATTACCGCTTCGCTCAATACTCCAACTAATCTAGTGCTGATTCAGCAAACCTTAGAATCAGCCAGGGATGCCCTGTCTAGCGCTCAAAAGGTGATGGCCGATGTCGATGAACTGACGGGCGATCCAGAGCTGCGCCGTCAGGTTCGCGATTTGATCAATGGGCTGGGAACGCTGGTTTCGTCGACAGATTCGTTAGAGCAGCAGGCAGCAGTCGCTAGAGTGTTAGAACCACTAGGCACTACTGTTAATAGGGCGGATAATGGGGCGAACGCGACTGTCTTTGATCGCTCTGCAAGTATCTCTACAGCTGGCGTTGAAGCTTCCCGCTCGGCAGCTACGGTAGTACCGGCAGGCGGATCTAAATCAAGAGCTGTCGGCGAAGGTGCCACGGACTCTCTTCTAAAATCGCTTAGAGAAGAACAGACACTGTCTGCCTCACAGCAGCCCATCTTAGTGTTTGACGGTGAGCGCTATACCCTCAAGATGCCTGAACAGCTGGCTAAGCGGCCAAAGGAACAGTTTCGATTAGGTAGCGGGGCGGCTGATAAGGCGGACAACAAGCGCCGTGCGAGGGAACATTGAGGTTATTCCCCTATGTGGCCAGCTGTGAAGACGGCTTAAGAAACATCTGCTTCGGCAACCTGCATGTCCCAAGGCACGATAGAGAAGAACAGCAGCGTCAGAGAAATAACCAGGCCAGTAGTCAGATATTGCCAGTTAGGTTGGTGATATAGCACTGGAATGGCTAGGATATGGACAAGACAGGCGGCTGTGAAGGCGTGCGATCGCATCCCTACTGCCATCGCCCCGTAGCCCAGTGCGCACAGTCCCATCCACAGAGGGCATAGGCTCACCATAATCGCGCTAACACAGCCATAGATGCCGTAGGCCGTCACAGACATTCCCAGCGTCATTAGCCCAGCCCACAAGAAGATTACCCAGTTCAGCCGCTCGTCATCTATTAGAGTCCAGTTTAGACCAGAGGCCCAGGCGATTCCAGCCCCCGTCAGAGCAGCATCAAGCGTAGCCTGAGTCATCCAGCTCATCGAAGAGAACTGGCCGGTTAGAAAAATGATTAGCGTCAGCCCTCCCCACACCAAGAAAGCCTGATCGATAGGTGAAAAGCAAACGCCGGGCCAGTCTTGAAACCTTTGTTTGAAAAAGCTACTTAGCGACCCACTTAGATATTGCGTCCCCAAAGATTCGCTTTCATTAGTCTCTATGGTGTCGCGAAGATCGAAAGAAGTCATACTGATGGTTTAAGTCCTAATAACGGCTCAACTGCCTTGCGCTTCTGCTTTCTCGCTCAGTGGCGACGTAGACAGTCACACAAGATATTTTTTATTTGTAAATAAATATTAACAGATTATTAATATTGTGTAAGGTTCGGTCATCTGTATTTCTACGCACAGAGAGATTCTTCGTCTTGGTGCGTTAGCATACTTGTCCGGCCACTGAGTCTTTTGAGATGTCTTCTGATTTTTCCGCTGTGCCATCCGAGGGAGACTCGCGTCAATTCCTGCCGAAATTTGCCTTAGAATCCAAAACGCTCAAGAAAAGCTACGGTCGTGGAAAGCAGCGATTTGAAGCGGTGCGTGATGTCTCGCTGAGGATTGCCCCAGGTGAGGTGCTGGCTTTTTTGGGGCCAAATGGAGCGGGGAAGACCACGACAATCAAGATGATTGCGGGTCTGATTCGCCCGGATGCTGGCACGGTGGAAATCGCTGGCAAAGACCCCCACCGAGATCCGCAGGCACTTCAAGGCGTTGGCGCGGTGCTAGAAGGTAATCGAAATTTGTACTGGCGGCTGACGCCCTTAGAAAATTTGGAATACTTCGGCGTGCTGCGACGGATGCCGAGGAGACTGGCCAAATCGCGGGGGGTGGAGCTGCTCAAAACCTTTGGTCTGCTAGAAAAGCGCAGCGTTCCAGTGCAAAAGCTTTCGCGGGGGATGCAGCAGAAGATTGCGATCGCAGTGGCCCTCATCCACCAGCCACACTTGCTCTTGCTAGACGAGCCGACGCTTGGCCTAGATGTAGAAGCAGGCGAAACCGTTAAGCAGCTAGTTCGACAGGTGGCGGCTTCAGGCTGCGCGATTCTACTCACTACTCACCAGCTCAATGTGGCTGAGGCGCTTTCGGATAGGGTCGCCATTATCCGCGAGGGGACGATCGTGGCTGAACAAACTACCCGTGAGCTGATTCGTCAGTTTTCTAAAGGAGCGGGCTATTACATTGAGGTCGAGGGACTGCTAGACACCAGGCGGAAGGATGCGATTGCCGCCCTAGGCGCTACCGTTGACGATAGCCATATCCACTATCATCCGAGCGACAAAGCTTTAGCTTCAACTACGCTCTACAGGATTCTCAGCATTCTTGAGCCGCTGCCTCTAGTCGAAATTCGACAAGAGCGAGCCAACCTTACCGACGTTTTCTTACATTTGGTCCAAAGATAGGACAGTACCCATGATCGATCTATTCATTGGCGAACTCAAGCGTACCTGGGTGCAGACTCTCCGCTACCCTTCAGAAGTGATCGGCGGCGTAGTGATTTTGACCGCTGTGTTCTACGGCATCTTTATCGGTGCGCAGTACATGGCTGGCGGCAGCGGTACGTTTGGGAACCGGCTCGATTCTGTAGTGGTCGGCTATGTGATTTGGACGCTGGTCGTCTATATCGTCAATGACATTGCTACGAACTTACAAACCGAAGCGAACACTGGCACATTAGAGCAGGTGTTTCTATCGCCATTTGGGGCACCCCGTGTCTTTTTAGCGCGAGCAGTTGCCAGTCTTACCCTACGTTTTTTTCTGATTCTGGCTGTCCTTGCGATCATCATTGCGATCACTGGCAGCCAGATAGCTTTTCCACCGATGCTGCTGCTGCCGCTAGTCACGCTGTTGCTCAGTGCTTACGGTCTGGCTTTTTTCATCGGATCATTTGCTCTGGTACTCAAAAAAGTGCAGCAGGTTCTGAGTATGTTTCAGTTCGTTCTGTTCTTTTTGCTAGCCACACCGACTGAGGACTGGACTGGTCGCGCTCGAATAGTTGCCAATGTGCTGCCGATTCTGCCAAGTACAGGACTGTTAAGAGACCTGATGGCGCGTAATCAGGGGCTAGATTGGCATGGGTGGGCGATCGCACTTCTTAACGGCATCGTCTACTTCACCATTGGCACCCTACTTTTCCGTTGGGCAGAAGGCCAGGCCAAGCGTCAAGGAACATTGGGCAGCTACTGAGCGCTACTCGAAACAGATGCAGATGTCATAATGGGTTACAGTCTCTCTACCTACCACGACAAGATCTCGATAGTCCCTACCGTTTTACGCTCTTATGGAAAACTGGTTAGTCACTGATAATGGCATTTGCACCAGCTTCGGCACTGCTGAAACCGAGCCGCCAGAACAGACCTATCGAATGTATCGCTTCTTGACAGAGATGGAGGACATTCTAGAGCGTGAGTCGGATGACGCCAAACGGGTTCAAGCAATTATCCCCCTAGTACGCAAGCTGCTGATTAGCTCTTACTGGCTACAGATGGAGCATAAAACGCCGAGTGAAAAAGGCTGGGCGGTGAACTTTCTCTATCGAGAGCATGAGTATCCGCTGACCGTGCAAATGGTGACGTGGGCTCCGGGGGCGAAATCAATTATTCACAACCACGCTACTTGGGGAATTGTGGCGATGGTCGGCGGACAAGAGAAAAATACGTTTTGGCAACAGGGCGAATCGGACCCGAAAGAGATTTCAGCAGTTGGCGAACAAACTCTCTATCCAGGCGACATCATTGGCTTTACTAGCAACGCGGTACATCAGGTTTCACCGATGGGAGATGAGCCCACTATCTCGTTTAATCTGTACGGCGTGACTGACTACAGCAGTCGATATCAATATGAAGCAGGAACGCTTGCAGCTTCAAAGTTTTAGCGTAATTTTGACAGCACTACAAAATCAGCAGCAGTCCAGAATAGCCGATCGCACCTAGCGAAAACGTCCAAAATCTGCTTTCTCTTTCCTGCGGCAGCTCCTCTTTTAGCACGTTCAAAATGATGCCACCTGCCAAAAACGCAAATAGCGTTGCTGTAAAAGCCTCGCTAATTTCAGTTTGGGTGCCGATCACCCAGCCGCAGACGACCGCCGCCGATAAAATCCACTTACCAACGCGAGCATAAGCCTGCTTGTGATCTTCCCAGAGACTGTAGTCGTTGACTAAGAAATGGAGAGACATCGCAATCACATACAGCAACAGTCCTAGTAACTCTGAATCTTCGCGGTGTACCAGCAGATAGCCAATCAGCATGTTGTACAGCGCGAAAGATATCATGTGCAGCCAAAACACACCTGGCTGCGTGGCATCGCCCTGCCCTTCTTCCACGCTCTGCGCCCTAGACACCTTCGCTGCTCTCTCTAGGCCATAAAACGCCATCATTCCTAGCAACGCCACTACGTATACATGGTGCTCAACCGTAGAAAGAATAGAGATCTTCTCTTGAAAGTCTGACTGAGCCTCGCTCAAGTCTGGCAGCACGTGAATGAATACGTAGGCTACTGAGACGCCGCCGCCGAGAGACAGCCATCGATTACGAGGGGTTTGCTTCAAAAATTTGAATCGGCTGGCGACGATATGAATCAGCGCTAGAAACAGCGCTGACAATCCCGCCAGCAAAACATCAGAGCTATGCATAAATGCGTCTACTGAATAGAAGTAGCATCACTACGACGAGCCTGAGAAGGGCCCTGCTGTGATAGTACATCCTCATCTACCGCTTTATCGCTCAAGTTACCCTGCGCTCTTTGGACATCTGCCGCTGTAGCTTCGGGTACGTCCATCTGGCTAGCGGTTGTATCAGACGGCGTACAGGCCGTTGTCGTTAGCAAAATCATCAGCCCTGCCACCAGCGCAACTGCAAAGCGACGCAGCCGATCAAAATTCACTCGCTGGCCTGTTTGTAAAAAGCTATTCATATCAATTCCTATCAATGGTACAAACGAGTTTTCTAAAAACTCATCCGTTGAGAGTAGGTGAGCGTCCGACCAAAGTCTTCCGACTGAAGATAGATCCTACGCCGTCTCTTTTATTCGTGATGCTAGCGCTGTAGGTGAATAGCCTCTATGGCTTACATGAGGGGCTTATATAAAAGCAAACGCGCTGCTGTTGAGCTGTAGAGCCTGATCAGTTTGGACAATTGCAATCAGCTCATCCTGCTGACCGGCTGGACTATCGATAAACAAGGCCTGGCCGCTCTCTAGACCCTGCGGAGCAGCGCCCAACCGGTAGCTAGACTGTGCGCTTAGCTGAATAACATCTCCATTCGCCTGGCTGAAATCGGTGATCAGGGCATAGTCTTTTAATCCCATAGAATTTGCCTGACCGTCATCGTAGAAAGTGCCGCTTTTGTCACCTAGAATAAAGCGATCGCTGTTGCCGCCGCCGACCAAGATATCTTTTTCATTCGCTGTATTCTGAGCAGAACCTTGCAAGACATCCTTACCACTGCCGCCTAGCAGTCGATCGTTACCAGCACCGCCAAAGAGCTGGTCGCTACCACCGCCGCCGCGTAGCTGGTCGTTTCCCCCTTTTCCGTCTAGAAGATCTTTCCCCCCCTTGCCGTACAGTTTTTGGTTAGAGGCACCCCCGATTATGGTATCAGCGCTACCAGTACCTCTAATTACCGAACGGTTATCAAAAGTAGGGTCAGGAGAGGGTGTGGGCGTTGGTGTGGGCGCAGGGGTGGGTGCAGGTGTAGGAGTGGGCGTAGGCTCTGGCGCTGTGATAGTCCCTTTCCCGAAGAGCTGGGTCCAATAGTTGTTGTAGTTGACACTGCCAGTATCGTTCGCAAGGTAGTAATGACCCAGTCCAATTTCGTTGTAATTAGCGTTTAGCATGTTGGCTCGGTGGCCAGGGCTTTTAATCCAGCCATCTACAACAGCTTTGGGAGTTGTGTAGCCAGCGGCGATGTTTTCCCCGACAAAGCCAGACTCGTAGCCAGCGCTCTTGGCTCGGTCCCAGGGCGCTGAGTTGTTTTTTCCGGTATGGCTAAAAAAATCTTTTGTAGCCATGTTCTGAGTATGCAAGTCGGCTGCTTTCTCTAGATTTTGATCGAGAATAAGTGGCTTTAAGCTATTTGCCTGACGGAAGTCGTTAGTAAGCTTGAGCACTTCTTGTTCGAATGCACTATTTTCCATTTTTTTCTTCCACAATAAGAGGCTAAATTTACGAGTTAGGAGAAGGCTTCACGAGAAAGTTGATTGAGAAAGATGCTTCGATTGGAATTGAGCAAATAAATATCATCTTCCACAGCGAGCTGACCCATTGGCAAAAGCTAATAGAGAACCCGGTTTGAATGATGATAGGAAAAAGTTCTTTTACAGGCCGGCTAAGGTGTTAATCGCTTTGCTTGTTACATTTAGTGATCGATGAGATCGCCAGATATCTCAACCGTGCTTGGAATGATGCGTGTTTGAGCAACAATTTTCAGAAATTCTCTCCTAGCGGTGCAGACCTTCACAGGGAGAACTGCACCGCTAGGAGAACATTTTGTAAGTGACTTACTCCCAGATACTCAGTTTGAATTCCGTGTCCGGAAGTAAAGTCAGCCAGCTTGTAAGAAAACATACACAGTAGCGGTGCCAGCCATATCGGGCAAGGGACTGCTCACTTTCTCAAACAAACTAAAGTCTAATAGAATAGAGTTTTTGAACTATTAACGCCTTAGCACAGTAGATTGTTCCCTGCCAAATTCGGTGTGACAGTCTTTTTATCTGTCTAGTTACTGCGCTGCTGTTAGAACAACCCGATAGGAGGAAAGTGCGATCGCCTTATCAGCCCCTTCAAAGTGCAAGCACTTTACGAAGACGAATCGCTTTAATCAAAAGTGCATCTCACTGGGTAAAACAGATCTAACAACAGGATCTGACGACAGGCAATCAAATGATGTACCAATAGACAAAATTAGCAGTGCAACTAATCTCTTCATAACCTCAAAAACCTCATCATAAAGAACAATCTTACAACAGACCCTACGGCAGGCAGTGCATGTAGTTTTCAACATCCCAGTTACTAGTCGTCGCCAGAAACCGAATCCATTCATCCCGCTTGTATTCGTCATATAGCCGGTACATCTCTCCTGGCATTGCCGATCGGATTACCTCATCGTCTGCCAGCCGATCTAGCGCCTCTCCTAACGACATCGGCAGCTTCTTCGTCTGCTTGCCTGCCTCCATTGCCTCATAGATATTGCGCTGCTCTGGCTCGCCTGGATCGAGATCGTTGCTAAGCCCGTCATCAAAAGCTTGGAGCATCGCGCCCGCCATCAGGTACGGATTCACCATAGAATCCACCGCCCGATATTCAAATCGACCCGGCGCAGAGACGCGCAGGCCACAGGTGCGGTTTTGATAGCCCCAGTCGGAATAAACCGGAGCCCAAAAGCCCGCATCCCACAGACGACGGTAGGAGTTCACAGTAGAACAGCCCACCGCTGTCAGCGCTCCTAGGTGAGCAATCACGCCACCAATGCAGTTCAGCCCAATCGGGCCAGGAATGCGCACGGATTCTCCTTTTGCTGGTAGAAAGGTATTTTCTCCGCCTTTGCTGTAGGTATAGTTGCCTTCTAGTCCGGGCAGGCTTTCCATGCCAAAAGTTTTAATGCTGTCGTCGCCGCCGCGCCACAGGGAGAGATTGTGATGGCAGCCAGAGGCGGAGACGCCGAGGAAGGGTTTGGACATGAAGCAGGCGATCAGGTTGAATTCGCGAGCGACCTGGGCGCAGATCTGGCGATAGGTGGTGAGGCGATCGCACGTCCGCAGCGCATCATCATACATAAAGTTCAGCTCTAGCTGACCTGGCGCATCCTCGTGGTCGCCTTGAATCATATCTAGCCCCATCGCCCGGCTGTATTCGATCACCTTGAGAAAGACTGGACGCAGCTCTTCAAACTGATCGATGTGGTAGCAGTTGGGCTTGGTCACACCGCCATCAGGCTTGCCGTCTGGTCCCTTCTTTAGCCACATCATTTCTGGCTCGCAGCCGTGGCGCAATTGCAGCCCGTGCTTTCGTTGAAACTCGGCGTGTAGTCGCATCAGATTGCCGCGACAGTCCGAGGTAAGAAACGCACCAGGATTTTCTTCTTCTTCACGGTTGCGAAAGCACACGCAGTAGGCTCTAGCCACCCGCTTGTCCCAGGGCAGTTGACAAAAGGTATCTGGATCGGGAATAGCGACCAGTTCTGCTGACTCTGGCCCATAGCCCAAGTACTGCTGCTGGCGGTTGATTGCTAGATTGACTGTCGCCCCGTACACAAGCTGAATGCCACCTTTAGCAGTCGTTTCCCAATGATCGGCGGGTACACCCTTACCCGTAATCTTGCCCGTGATTGAAATGAACTGATAGTAGATATATTGAACGCCGAGTTCGTCGATCTTGGCACGCACCTGCTCGACTAGTTCTGAGCGACCCGGCGCGTTGACATAAGCTTCTATATCTGTTGAGGCGCTGCCAGATTCTGTTGAAGCGTGATCTTGAATCAGAACTCCTGTCACGTTTAGATCTCCGAAGGAAAGGGCAGTAGAAGAAGAAATTTGATCTTTAGTAAAACGAACCTGTCGTGACGAATTTGTATCTATAGCTACGAGAACGGAAATGGTTTCCACGGAATCCACGTTGCCCACAGCTCAGCGGTAGTGCCGTCAGCGATCAGTGCAGATAGCGCGCTGTCTAACTTCTCTAATAGCATTGGCTGCGCCTTGGACACGCCAATAGCAAAGGGCGCTTTGGTCGGTAGGGTAAATGCCAAACGCAGCTGAGGATCTTCTTCGGCGGCTACGACTAGCACCAGCTCATCGTCAATCAGCGCGTCGATATCACCAGCACGTAAGGCCGCAAGCATTTCTGGCAGCACTTTATCGCTACCGGGGTAGGCGACGGCAGTAGCGCCCGAAAATCCTTCTACCAGGGCAATATTGGTGCTATCTGCTAAGCCACCGACTCGCTGATTGGCCAAATCATCAGGTGAGGAAACCGAGCTTGACTGCTTTACAAGTACCGCCTCGTCAAACAGGCCATAAGGTTGGGTAAAGGAAACCTTTTGCTGACGTTCGGCAGTGATGGCTTGATTGAACCAGATTACGTCGTATGTCTTTTTCTGATTGGGGTCTAGGCTGTTGTAGAAGTCTTGCATCGGCAGGTTGTGCCAGACCGGAGTGAGCTGAAGGCGATCGCACACCCTTCGAGCTAACGCTGGCTCATACCCCATTCGGTTGCCCTGCGCATCAAGATAGCTCATGGGCCGAGCATCAAAGTCACTTGCCACAATATTCAGGTAGCCGGACTGTTTGGTTAGCATTTCTTCACATTCCATACTGCTGCTCAAAAAGTAACAGAGAATACCGTTTCTTCTCGAAAGAAACTTATTATGACAAGTAGAGTTTGTTCGCTCCTCTTTGTCAAATCGCCATTTAATCGGCCATCTAGGCCGCTATTTCATTAGCATTCAAATCGTCACTAAACCTGTCATTCCATTAACCTGTCACCCAGACTGCCATGAGCTACCAGCCGATTTCTCTCTCATCAGCGCAAATCCAGCAGTTTCAAGAAGATGGCTTCTTGATTGTTGAAAACTTTTTGCCATCTGAGTTTGCCAGGCGGCTGGCCAATCGAATGGAGCCTTTGTTTCACGGAGAGTTTGAAACTGGCATCTATCCCGATGAATGGTACTGGCGTCCGGGCCTGAGTCTGCCGGATGCAACGCGCGAGATGTGCAACGCCTGGAAGTGCGATCGCACTATCGCCAGTCTGGTGCTCTCGGCTGAAATTGGTAGACTAACCGCGACGCTAGCCGGTTGGGAAGGTGCCAGAATCGGTCAAGACAGCCTGTGGATGAAACCGCCAGGGGCAAAGGCGATCGCCATGCATCAAGACGGTGCCTATATCGACTATCTAGACCCGGCGCAGATGATGACCTGCTGGGTAGCGCTAGACGATGCCGCCGCTGCTGACGGCACTTTGGTCTATGTCAAAGGCTCTCACAAGTGGCCTTTGGCAAGCGTAGACGGAGAGTTTCACGCGCCGATCAAAGACTACCGCTGGGCGATGCTCCAAGCAGCAGAGAACGCAGGCGTCGAGCAGCCAGAGCTGGTGGTGGTCGAAGTTCCGGCAGGCGGCTGCGCTTTTCATCACGGGCACACCTGGCACGGTCTATGCCAGACGACCCGCACCGAAGGCACCTTTCACAGCATTGGGCTGCATACAATTCCAGCAGCGTCCAGATTTCACTCGGTTAATCCGGCTGGCTATATCTATGGACGTTACAAAAAGCTGGGCAGCACTGAGATGGACGAAAGCTTTTTCCCCATTCTCTGGCAGAAAGATGGCTACCGTAGTCCACATTTAGCTGAGTACTGTAGCGATCCGCTAGGTACCGATCCGCTAGCGATTGCGGCGGTTGCAGCCTAGTCACATTTTTCACGTACTTTTACAAACAACAATGACAATCGTACCTCCCAGCACTCCTGCTTTCAACGGCCTCAGCGAAGACTTTGATCCTCACTGGCTATTGACGCCTAAACAGAAGGAACTTCAGGCCAAGCTGATGGATCTCTGTGCAAAAGTGCTAAGACCCAATGCGATCGCATCCGATCGCAACTTGATCTACCCGCGCGAAAACTTTGAAGCTCTCGCCTCACTAGGTCTTCTGGGTCTGCTCGTTCCCAAATCCTGGGGCGGGCTAGGCGAAAGCCATACCTGCGCGGCGATGATTGTTGAAACTATTGCCCGCTACGGCTGCTCGAGCACAGCCATGTGCTACACCATGCATCTAGGCGCGGTCGCTGCTGTCCTGTTTCGCGCCCACAACAGTCTAGAGCTTCAGGCGCTGCTGAGGCGTCTAGACGCAGATGTTGCCATTGGCACGCTGTCCTATTCCGATCCAGAAACAGGCTCTCACTTTTGGTACCCGGTTTCCTCTAGGGCCGAGAAGACAGCTGCTGGATGGCAGGTATTCAAGCGGGCCTCTTGGACAACTTCAGCAGGGTTTGCCGACTGGTACATTGTGCAAACCACCAGTCCTGATTTTAGCGGCGACTATTCCGATCTCTCCTGCTTTTTGATCTACAGCAATGAAGTCCAGGCGGAACCGCACAAGTGGGACGCGCTCGGACTGCGGGGCAATCAGTCAGGCACTTTGCTAGTCGACGGTGCGATCATTCCTACCGAGCGAATGGTTGGACCTATTGGCGATGGCACCGCTTCTAACGATGAGATTGTTGATCCGTTCTTTTTGCTATGCTCGTCGGCCTGTTGGAATGGAATCTCTATGGGCGCGGTTGATATTGCCAAGAAGCATGTCACTCGCAAAAAGCACGTGGATGTAGGTATGAGAGTTGCTGACTATCCCACTATTCAAGACTATTTTGGAGAAGCGATTATCGACACTAGCGCTTGCCGGATGTACACCTTTTCGATGGGTCAGCTAATGGATCAGCTCACGAACAACTGCGACTGGTCGGTTCATGCGGATATTGCGGCCCTGCCTCGCTCAGCCTATCTTCACTGGTACTGGCAGATCAAATTTTCAGCGGCCAAGAATGTGGCCCACGTCTGCGACAAAATGCTGCACGCCTGCGGTGGCTCTGGCTTCAAGAAAGATATGGAGATAGAGCGCTATCTGCGAGATGGCAAGGCGGGCTGGGTAATGGGACCGACTAACGAGATTTTGCGGCAGTTTGTTGGAAAATCTGCGCTGCTAGGCTTCGAGAGTTTGGACTATTGGAATCAGTCTGTAAACGAGCGGGTGCTGCACAATGAGATCAAGAAGATGGACGAAAAGAGCAAGCTGAAGCTAGCCGCAGCTCTAATGGCAGAAGTAGGAGAAAGCGCGATCGCCCAGTCGGATACTTTGATCGATCGTCCAGAAACGGTGGGAGTCAAAGGGTAGGAGTTAAGAAGACACCGGCTGGTAGATACAGCTCGCGAACACATACCCCGGACTGTAGCCACCCCTCTATAAAAAGAAATGTTAGGAGATTCAAGCTATGCCACTTGCAAAAGAAAGGACAATCGCTGCGACTACTATCAGCCATCCACTAGAGCCGCTAACACCTCATGAAATTACAGCGGCAGTGGCCATCGTTCGCGAGCAAAAGTCTCTTGGACCCAGCGTTCGCTTTGCTACGGTCACTCTTAGAGAGCCGGCTAAAGCGGTAGTGCTGAGCTTTCGTCCTGGAGACTATATTGACCGAAAAGCTTTCATCATTCTGTTGGACAACGCTACAGCGAAAACTTATGAAGCGATTGTTTCTCTAGACAAAGAAAAGGTAACTAGTTGGGAGTATATTCCCAACGTGCAGCCGCCGATTATGCTCGATGAGTTTGTTGAATGCGAAGCGGCAGTCAAGGCGAGCCCGGAGTTTCAAGCGGCGATCGCAAAGCGTGGCATCACCGATTCCGATTTAGTCATGGTCGATCCCTGGTCCGCTGGCTACTATGGCATTGCTGAAGAAGAAGGTGTGCGCCTGTCTAGAGCGCTGTGCTGGGTGAGAGCCAACCCGACCGATCACGGCTATGCTAGGCCAATCGAAGGTGTAATTCCGGTGGTTGATCTCAACAAGATGGAGGTGATTCGCGTAGAAGACTATGGCGTGGTGCCCCTACCGCCTAAAGATGGCAACTACACGCCTGAGTATGTGAAGAACTATCGCACCGATATCAAGCCGCTAGAAATTGTTCAACCAGAAGGGCCTAGCTTTGAAGTAAACGACCATGAGATTCGCTGGCAAAAGTGGAAGATCCGAGTTGGCTTTACCCCTCGTGAAGGCCTAGTGCTCCATGAAGTCACCTATCAGGATAAAGGGAGAGAGCGCCCGGTCTTCTACCGAGCCTCGCTAGCTGAAATGACCGTGCCGTATGGCGATCCGCAGCCACATCACTATCGTAAAAATGCGTTTGACGTGGGTGAATACGGTATTGGCTCGCTGGCCAACTCACTGAGCTTAGGCTGTGACTGCCTGGGCGTGATCCACTACTTTGATGGCTTCATCACCAACTCTAGAGGAGAGGTGGCCAAAATTGAGAATGCAATCTGTCTGCATGAAGAAGACTTCGGCATCTTGTGGAAGCACATGGACTGGCGGACAGAGCAGACGGAAGTGAGGCGATCGCGTCGCTTAGTCATCTCTTTTATCGCCACTGTTGGCAACTATGAATACGGCTTTTACTGGTACTTTTATCAAGACGGCACCATCCAATACGAAGTTAAGCTAACAGGGGTAGTCAGCACTGCTGCTGTCATGCCCGGCGAAGTGCCAAAATACGGCACGCTAGTCGCCCCGCAGCTAAATGCACCGATCCATCAGCACATCTTCAACGTGCGTCTCGATATGCGTGTTGATGGCGCGCACAACTCTGTTTACGAAGTCGATGTTGTTCCGGCCAAAGCAGCAGACAATCCTTATGGCAACGCCTTTTATGCCCGGTCGACGCTACTACCGACAGAGCTAGCGGCTCAGCGGCAGATTGATCCGATGAAGGGCCGCTACTGGAAGATTGTCAACCCCAACAAAATGAATGCAATGGGCTACCCAACTGCCTACAAGCTCATGCCCGGAGAGAATACGTTGCCGCTAGCTCACCCCGACGCCAGCGTCACCAAACGCGCTACCTACATGACTCAGCATCTGTGGGTAACGCCTTATCATCCCGACGAAAACTATCCCGCAGGCGACTATCCCAACCAAAATCCTGGCGGTGCGGGCTTGCCCCATTGGACCGCCGCCGATCGCGCGGTAGAAGACACCGATATCGTCGTCTGGTACACCTTTGCCCACAGCCATTCTCCCCGCGCCGAAGACTGGCCCGTCATGCCCGTTGCCACTATCGGCTTCATGCTCAAGCCGCTCAACTTCTTCGATGAAAATCCAGCTAACGACGTGCCCCCGTCGCCAGAAAATCATGGTAGTAAACACGCCTGCTGCCAGTAAGCCGTTCACGCAGCCATCTGTCACTCAAGGTTATTCAGATGTACCCGCGCCCCTCGGTCGGGTAGTCGCTGAATATCGGATTGAGGCAGGCAGCGCACTGGCCTATTTGGTTACCGAGGGGCAACACATTCAGATTATTGACGTAGAAGGATCGCAGTGTTCGGACTTTCTCGCTTTTGCCGGTGAGGATTATGGTCAAACACTCGATAGCACGGTCACACGCACGCTCAACGGCATGGCGAATCCGCAGGTAGGGCTGCACGGAAAGTACTTTTCCCAAACCATGCAGCCGCTGGTGGAAGTAATTCAACAGACGTGCGATCGCCACGACAGCTTTCTGCTCGCCTGCGCCCCTCGCTACTATGAAGATGCTGGCTATCCGGGTCATCCTAGCTGCACCGACAATTTCAACCGTCTCTTGGCAGACTACGGCATTTCCTCTAAACCGGGCTGGCCCGCCATCAACTTCTTCTTCAACACTCAAATTGACTGCACAGGTGAGGTTGCCAGCGCCGAATCCTGGTCCCGCCCCGGCGACTACGTCCTGCTAAAAGCCCATCAAGACTTGCTCTGCGCCAGCTCAGCTTGCCCTGATGATATTGACCCAGCGAATGGCTGGCAGCCCAGCCCAATTCACGTTCGAATCTACGAAGCCGACCAATATTTCGAGAAAGCCACTGGCAAACGAGTCGCCGCTGATTTCCCGCTACGTCTGACTCAAGCAAGTGCCTTTACGCCAAAGATTCGTCAGCTCACAGACGATTTAATAGAATACAACAGCTTTTGGGTGCCGAATAGTTTCGCTCATCAGGGTGACCTAGCTGAATACTGGGCGCTTAGACAGCGGGCAGCGCTGATGGATCTCTCTGCGTTGCGCAAGTTTGAAGTCACTGGCCCGGATGCCTTTGCGCTATTGCAGTATGCATTCTCTCGTAATTTAGAGAAGGTCACAGCAGGCCGCTCTGCCTATGGCTGCTTGCTCAATCCTCACGGTGGCATTGTGGACGATGGGATTGTCTTTTGCTTTAGTCACACGCACTATCGCTATGTGGGCAACTGTGATACCGACGGAGACTGGCTACAGCGAATCGCTCGGCAGCAGGGCTGGACGGTAACTGTAGAAGATGTAAGTTCCTACGTTCACAACCTGGCGCTGCAAGGCCCAGAGTCTTACGACATTCTCAAACCGCTGCTGAGTTCGCCTCCCGATCTCGATGATTTGGGCTACTTTAGCTTCAAAGCAGTTGAAATAGAAACCGTTCCCGTTTTGTTGTCGCGTACCGGCTACACAGGCGAACTAGGTTATGAGCTATTCGTACATCCCCGTCATGGCACGGCCCTGTGGGATAGTTTGATGGCAGCGGGTAGCGCCAAGGGACTATTGCCGTTGGGAATGCAAGCATTAGATAGAGCCCGGATCGAAGCTGGACTATTAGCAAGAGAGTATGAGTTCGACGATTTAATCTCTCCTTTTCAAGCGGGCATTGGTTGGACGGTAGCCATGAAAAAAGCAAATTTCGCAGGGAAAGCTGCTCTAGAATCGATTCGCCAGCATCCGCCTAAAGTCGCCATTGGTCTGGTACTAGAAGGGAATGAAGTGGCGGCCCACGGACAAAATATCTACGCCCAAGGTGAACGCTGGCGCGTGGGTTATATTACCAGTGCCACGTTTTCTCCTATTCTCGGATGCAGCATTGCCATGGCTCAAGTCGTTCCCGAGTACGCGCAGAAAGACACCGTTGTAGAAGTCGGGCTGCTCGACGGATTAAAGCGCCGAGTCAAAGCAACAGTAGGGCCGCTAGCCGCGTTCGATCCGACCAAAAGTCGAGCTAGAGTCGAGGTAAAGGCAAAGCTAAAAACAGGAGCAAAAATCTGATGCAAACGCTGTGGGATATGGCGGGTGTAGATGGGTTAGAAGCGGCTCAGTCTCTTTTTGGTGAAGAGGTGATCTATTTATCAAGGTTTCAATCTGTTGAAACGGTGCTAGCCGGAAAAGAATGTTCGGTGCTGAGACTGTGCGATCGCAACTTCCGCATCCGCTATTCCGGCCCGCTAGATCAGCTCATCACTCCACTACAGTACTGCGCCTGGATCAAACAATACGACTGGCTAAATGCCCTCACCTTTCCCATCGAGCAGCTACCAACATTCATCGAAAATGCCACGACTAGAGCTCCCCACCGGCTCACAAACCTACCCAACCACCAGGCACTACCCGCCCGGTTCAAAGACGTTCCGCTTTTGATCTGGCGACATAACATTCAGGGAAGCCCGGCTGTAGAACTGCACGTCGCTCAAACAGATTTAGACCGACTGAGCGAACAACTAGAACCTCTTGCGCTTTACTAAGACGCGATGCTAACTCAGTGATAGTACAGCCGACCTCGCCATTGAATGGAGCGTTGCGAAGCGGAAAGCATAACTCTCAAAACAGCTAGCGGATCGGCAAGCGGCGAGAGCCAGAAGAATAGCGATCGCACTCGGTCGCTCTGCGACCAGTCGTAAGAGCTAGCCACAGCCGCCTGCATCCCTAGCCGGATAGCGAACAACAAAATATTGAGCGCGATCGCCCCAGCCAACATCGGCGATCCCACACTTTCCCAGCTATTTTTCCAGCCATAGAGACTGACCAAAGTTCCAGCTATTATTATCAGCAGTGACGGTAGCGCCTGCGTACTCAGCAGCAGCCAGAGATCGCTCCATAGCTGAGCGCGTGAAATAGAGTCCTTTAGATCAAGCGATCGCCCCCATTCGCGCCAGGTTTCTGCGATCCCCTCATACATGCGCACGCTGATCACCTCAGCCCCATCCAAAAAGCCGACCTTGAAGCCCCGCCTTGCCGCTTCGCGCACCAGCGTCACATCATCGCAAAAAGAACTGGACGCACAGCTGTAGCCACCCAGCTTTTCTAGCACTGAGCGCCGCGACAAGAAGCACTGACCGTTGGCCATCACCCGCTCAGTACCTGGCATCTGTACCCCTGCCGAATCGAATCGGTAGATCAGCGTCATCAGCATTGCTGGCTGTAGCCACCACTCTCCAGCCGACTTCAAGATGAACTTTGGCGACAGCGAGACCATATCGTAGCTGTGCCGAGTAGCCTCATGCAGCAAGCTTTCGACCAGTCCCGGCTGAGGCCGAGTATCAGCATCTATCCCCAGTATCCAGTCGCTATCGGCATCACTACGCAAAAAGCCCGTATGCAAAGCCCAAGGCCGACCGACCCAGTCAGGTGGTAAAGGATCATCGCTCATTAGTCGAATGCGAGAATCTTGCTGGGCGATCGCCTCAATCACCGCCTGTGTACCATCTGTCGACTGGCTGTCAACGACTAAGATCTCACGCACTGCCTTCCCCTGCGCGCAGAGCCCAACCAGGCACGGCTTGACTCTATGGGCCTCATTCAAGGTAGGAACAACAATACTGACGCTTTCTACAGATGGCTTTTGCTGTCGCGGGTGAATTGGCCGTTGGCGCTTCGCCCCTCGCAGCAGCCTTGCTAGCAATAGAAAGGTAGCCGGTAGCTGCGTGGCCAATAGGGAAAGCGCAATAACGCCTAAAGTCAGTTCTGCCACTCAATCTTTGCCCTGGCCTGACACTGCTAGCCGATCAAAATCTGCCGTAGCAGTCGCTAAAGCTTGCGCGGTGTTGTCATCTTCATTGGCAGTGCTTTCAGCCTCTACTGCTGAGCGATAAAGCAGCAGCGCTGGCAGTACCCCCAAAAGTAGTCCCAACAGGATCGGAAAGTAGATTCCACTGTCTAGGCTAATTACCATAGCAAAAGCGAAATTGCTCAGATACACAGCCAGAGGCAGCCCCAGTGAAATCCGTGAGAAGTCAAGCGGTTTCATTTGCCATAAGAGCGCTGCAATAGCCATAAATACAGCGCCCGTGCCGAACCAGCCTGCAAAGTTCTGATAGGGCATTCCAAAAAATGCACCCGGCTGATCCCAAGCCCAAAACGGCATAGTAGTTTGGCTCATAGCCGGATCTAGAACAAAATCCCAGGAAGTGAGCAGGAGTGAGCCGAAGGCGATCGCCCCTAGCACTCGCAGCCGACCCAGGCCGACCAAACCCATATAGGCCAGCAGATACGCACTAAACCCTAGGTAAAACCACGATAGCGGGATCGTAAAAGGCACCAGCCCTGCTACCTTGTAGCCCAAGCCTGTGAGGTAGTGATACTGACCAAACGGAAAGCCTGTGCTAGTGCCCAGCAGTTCTGCGCCCATAGAGACGCCTACTGCCGGTAGCAAAAAGCTTAGCCATCGCCACCAGCCTAAACTGAGATAAGCGTAAATAGAAACGGCGATCGCGCCAGAGATCATATACACCGCGCCGCCGCCAGCCATTGACCACTGAAATGCCCGTTGGCCAAACTCAGGCAGTTGAGCAATAAAAGCAGGATTAGGCAGCACCAATAAAAGTCCGGCTAATCCAAAAACCAGTGAAGCAATGTGAATGGAAAAACAGATGCGCTGTACTATTGCCAGTGCCTTCATACTTCACCTTGATAAATTATTTTTTTGTACCGGTAATATAACAACGTTTGCTGAAATTAGCTGATTATTGTATACATATCTATCTTTGCTGTCACCCAGTTTGACTAGAGATCAGAGCGTATGTGGCGAGGCGATCGCACCCGGTCGTACAGCTCGCGGCCCAGATTGCTAATTTCCTGAGCATTTTCAGTCATCTT
This sequence comes from uncultured cyanobacterium, assembly GCA_963793495.1. Lineage (GTDB taxonomy): Bacteria > Cyanobacteriota > Cyanobacteriia > Phormidesmidales > Phormidesmidaceae > Phormidesmis. Next base: position 29,228 of record CAWCAI010000011.1, on the reverse strand, counting down.
TTTCTGCTGCCAGCCATAGGAAACCGTCTTTGGCAGCGCGATTAAAGTGGTTGGCGTAGCTAAAATTACTCGCTGTTCTATTCCAGCTTTTATCAAGCTCGAATCTTGTTCTAACGCGGCGCTAAAAAATTTCTCCTGGCAAAAATAATACAACAAATTCCGGTGTAGGCTAAATCTGAAATCGACCGAGATTGGCTTCTGCCAGATTTGAAAAGGACTGATTGTTTGCCTGAAAAGCTTCTGAAGACAGGGCTTTGAACGTGTCGCTAAACTGTTGTCAGGCGGTGATGACTAGCGCCAGTTTTTCAGCCGACTGCTGCTGGACTTCGCTGAGCTGGGTTTCTAAGCGGGCGCTTTTGGTGGCTGCTTGCGTAAGCTGGGTTTGGTAGCTAGCTAGGATGCGATCGCATCTCCCCATCTCTCGCAGCTCCTCCAAGCGCTGATCTTTCCCCCGCAGTTGCTCTACCTACTGGCCCGCTCAGCTACCAAATCGTTCTTTTTCTCTTTCGCAGCCTGCATCCCAGCGTTCAGCAGAATTCAAACAATGTCACCGCCTGAAATGCCACCGACAAGAAGCCCTAAAAGACTTTGCATCATTAACAGGTACAGGTTTACTGATGAAGCCTATCACCGCAAACGAAGCAAAGCTAGTAGAATAAAGTCTCAATATATTATCAGCATGTTCTCAAGATATTCTTGGTGATATTTCTATAGAAGCCACGGTGATGCTTTCCTCGCCTACAGTTGCCAATCCGCTCAACGAATCCGATTTGGAGAATGCAGAAGAGCAGCTCACCCAAGTAGTGCAGCTATCTAATATCAGCTGGCAGACCTACAAATTGATGCTGGCAGAGATGGGAGACCATCGCTCTACTCGTATCGCTTACGATCAAGGAACACTTACAATTAAGCTGCCTTCCAAGCTGCATGAAATTGTCAATTGGCTGTTGGCACGTATCATGACGACCCTCACAGAGGAACTGGGTCTCGAAGTAATTAGTATTGGCTCAACAACACTAGATCGCGACGACCTGCAAAAAGGTGCAGAACCCGACACAGGTTTATATATTCAAAACGCCAACCAGCTAGAAGAATTGGACCCCAACATGCCGCCAGACCTGCTGCCAGATCTAGTCATTGAAGTAGATATTACCAGCCCTTCTACAAAGCGAATGGTTATTTATCAGGCTTTGGGTGTCCCTGAAGTCTGGCGATACACAAAGCAAAGCGGCGTTGCCACCTACCATCTACAGACAGACGGTTATACTGAAGCAGCCGCCAGCCGAGCGGTTCCTCAGCTGAGTGCAGATAAACTCAATCAGTTCTTAAATCAGCGACAAACTCAAGGCGAGAATCAAACTATTCGTAGTGTCCGGAGCTGGGTTCAGTCCCAAAAGCAGCCATCAGACCAGTCTTCGGATTAGAGAATAGTCTTTTTTATGCTCGAATTGCCCTACTACAAGGCCAAACAGGTTTCGGTCAATCGCAAGCGCCATTACGAGATAGAAGGGCACTGCTACCCAGGCATCACCTCAATCTTGTCAGCGACTAAGCCCTACGAAGAGAAAAAGAGACTTTGGAACTGGCAAGATCGCATCGGCAAAGCAGCGGCACGAGAAATTACCACTCAGTCTTCCCGCTCCGGGACGCGCATCCACAAGATTATCAAGTCCCATCTAAAACAGGAGCCTTACGCGCTACCAGAAGGACTAGACGGCTTTTGGAACTCGATTGAGCCGGTGCTAAAAGAGATCGATGAAGTGCTGCTAGTCGAAGGCGCGGTATGGCATCCGCTGAAGTTTGCGGGCTATCCGGATGCGGTGATGGTGTATGACGGAGAGCTGTGCGTGTGCGATTGGAAGACAGCGCGCAGGCCCAAGCAGCTGGAATGGATTGGCGACTATTGTATGCAGGTAGCGGCCTACTGCTATGCAGTGAACTGGGTGTATCGCGATACGGGTATTAAGATCGAGAAGGGAATGATTGCGATCGCACTCGAAGATCATCCCGCCCAAATTTTCACCCTCAACGCAGACGAGCTGTTCTATCACTGGCGCAACTTTCAGCAGCGACTCAGACAGTACTACCGGCAGCAGCATTGACAGCTAGATCGGCCGGATCGATGAGCCGCCGCCCGTGATAAACTCCCGATTAGTTGTCTTTTTGCCCAATTTCTTCCAACTTCTTTAGCCCGCAAGCTAGCTACGTTACTAAGGATCTACTCTTATGCCATCGTTTATCACCACCTGGATTGCAACGACAATCACCTTTATTATTCTGACTAAGCTACCTACAGGGATTGAAGCTGACAACATTGGCAAAACTGGCATCGCAGCCTTGGTTTTTGGTCTGCTCAATGCCCTTAGCAGCTGGTTTATCAACAACGCGATCATCAATCTTCTAACCTTGGGAATCGTGACGCTAGTAGGAAATACCGTTCTATTCGCGCTCACCGCTTTCCTAGTACCAGGATTCAGACTGCGAAAAGGCATCATCAGCGCCATACTCGGTGCCTTGGGTATTGTCTTCATCAACGGAATTGTTCTAGCCATCGTACAGGCAATTCTCCCAAGCGCAGCATAGAAAAAATCAGTAGCGAATCCGAGGGTCGAGAACACCATAGAGAATGTCGGCAATTAGATTAAACAACACAATCAAAATTGCATAGATAAAGGTGATTGACATAATCACGGGCGTATCGTTGCGGTTAATAGAATCAATTAACAATGAACCAATTCCCGGCACGCGAAACACCTGCTCGGTCACTAAGGCCCCGGTAAACACAGCGGGTACCTCTAGCGCGATCAGCGTCACTACCGGAATCAACGCATTGCGCAATACGTGGCGGATAATCACCTCAGCACCGCTGAGCCCCTTAGCATAGGCCGTACGGACGTAGTCCAAATTGAGTTGTTCAATAATAGCAGCGCGAATGTAGCGCATCAGCACCGCTGTCTGAAATAGCGTCAGCACGGCTACAGGCATGATCAGCTGCTTTAGCTGCTGCCAAAAGCTGCTGACACTGTTGACGACTAGCGTACTGTCGTAGATGAAAGGCAGCCAGCCGAGGGTGACGCTAAACAACAGAATAAACAGCAGTCCAGTAAAAAAAGGCGGAATAGAAAATCCCGCAAAAGCCAGCGTAGTCGCAAGCTGGTCTATCCAGGTATAGCGCTTGAGCGCGGAGAGAATGCCCAAGGGAAAAGCGAGCAAAATAGAACAGATGTAGGCACTGCCGACGACCCAAAGCGTGGTGGGTAGTCGCTGCCAGATCAGGCTACTCACCGGGGTAGGGCTGACGAAGGAGTAGCCCATATTACCAGTAAGAAAGGCGGTGGCCCATTTGATATATCGGATGTAAATAGGCTGGTCGAGGCCGAGGGTACGGCGAATGTTTTCTCTTACTTGCGGCGTGATAGAAGGGCTGTTGGCAAGTTCGCCCAGTGGATCGCCAGGAGCGAGCGACAGCACAAGATAGATCGCCATACTAATGGCAATTAGGGTGGGAATGGCGAGAAGGATGCGCTTGAGCAGATAGTTGAGCATGTTGGTGGTGTTGGGCCTTCGACTGCGCTCAGGCCACGGGAGGTGCTGAGTCTAGCGGTGTTGGGCCTTTGGCTGCGCTCAGGCCACGGGAGGTGCTGAGTAGCGGTGTTGGGCCTTCGACTGCGCTCAGGCCACGGAAGTGATCGCGCCGATTGGATATCTTATACTCCCACCCGGTGGCTGAGCGCAGTCGAAGTCACGTTTTTCCCCACCCGTCCATTTTCCAAGTGCTCGCCGCCCAGGGGGTGAATTCTAGATTGGTGAGTGAGTTTGCGATCGCATACGCATCACTCCGACGCACTAGCGGAATTAGCGCCACATCCTCGATCAACAGATCGTTCATTTCCACAAACAGCGCCACCCTTTTCTCTGGATCAATCTCTTGTCCTAGCCGATCTAGCAGTGCGTCGTATTCAGGGTTGCAGTAGCGAGAAGAATTTCCTTTTGACCACTGATTCTCTTTCTGCGAGATTTGATCGCAGGCGTATAGCTCCATGTACGAATCGGGTTCAGGCGTTTCACTATCAAAAGCAAACAGCTGCAAATCCGACTCGAAGCGATTTACAGAATCAGGATTAGTAGCATCGCCAAAGTAGACACCCGCTTCTACGCTTTTTAGCTCGACTGACATGCCAATCGATTCCAGGCTTTGCTTAATGATCTCCTGTGATTTTTGGCGAACCGGATTTACGGAGCTAGTGAACAACAGCGCCATCTCGACACCGTCTTTATCTCGAACACCGTTATTGTTGGTATCGACCCAGCCCGCCTCGTCTAAAAGCTGAGCGGCCTGTTTGAGATCGAGAGAATAGGTGGTGTTAGGCGAAGCGTATTTATCAGGGGCGACAACAAAGTTAGTAGCAACGGTGCCTGCTTCACCGTATAGCTGGGTGGTAATGGTTTCTCTGTCGATAGCCAGGTTGATCGCCTGACGAACGGGTTTTTCTGAGAGGAACGGGTGGGGGGTGTCTTTTTGCGATCGCTCTCCATCCACTGTCACATTCGGGTCCGAAAAGTTGATATAGAGTCTCTCCATCATCGGCTTGAACACATAGGTCATCTCGCCTTTGCCTTCGGCTTCTAGCCCTTCTAGTACCGCCGGTTCCGCCTGAACATTCCAGGCATAGTCCGCCTCGCCAGTTTGCAGCACCGCTCGCGCCGCTGAGACCGTATCGCCACCGCCTTTCATCTCCACCCGGCTAAAGGCAGACGGCTCGCCGCGAAAGTTGGGATTGGGCTCATAGACAATCGTATCGCCAGGTTTGAACTCAGTTACCATGAAGGCATTCGTGCCGACTGGCGATGTATTTCCCGGTGCAGAGCGGGCCCTGGCGCTGACGTAGTCTGCAAAAATATGTTCTGGTAGAATCATGCCGCTGCCGCCCACAAAGGGATTCATTGGTGCTGGCGTTGGCTGTGCAAAGATAACTTTTACAGTCAGATCGTCCACCGCTTCGACGCTCGCTACCTCGCCGTAGAACTCGGTAGAGGTAGAGCCGACTTCGGGATTGGTGATGAATTCGTAGGTGAAAACGACATCTGCGGCGGTGAACGGTTCGCCATCTGACCAGAGGACGCCTTCCTTTAGCTTCCAGGTGACGGTGGTGCCATCGGCGCTGATGCCGCCGTTTTCGACCGTTGGAATTTCGGCGGCGAGAATGGGCTCTAGCGCTTCGGCTTCGCTATAGGCGGCTAGCGGTTCTAGGACCGGGCTGGCCGCTTCGCGATCTTTGGTGCCGAGAGAAAGGTGCGGATTTAGGGTGGTTGGGGCTTGCCAGTAGAGGAGTTTGAGCGTTTGGATGTCGGCTTGGGCTGGTGCTTCGCTGGTTTCAGGGGCGGAGTTAGGGTTGCAGGCACTCAGCATACCTGCACTAAAGCTAGAGAGTATGGCTGCTGCTAAGTACAGCTTTGAATACTGCTTTAGATGGCGCTTGAGCGTACCTGTGTTGAGGTTAATCCGACGCATACAGCTTCCTAACGGGCTCCGGGTAGTGCTTTTGGTTAGGTGAAACTATAGCGTGATTTGCTCCTGTCGTATCAGGTCTTGTTTTCTAGACTTTCCCTTCTACAAAAGGTGTGTTCCAGAATCGCCAGTTTTCTTTGTTGAAGGGCGATCGCCAGTGCCGGATTAGCGCCGATTCTAGCTGCTGTCTGGCTTTGCGATCGCACGGAGCCTCCGGCCAAAAAGCAATTCCCAGCTCACTGGTCAGACCGTTATCGTAGTGAGCCTGACGATAGTTCAGCAAATAGCGCTTGCAGTCGTGCTCACCTTTCCAGCGCTGGTTTGATTTGATCGTTTCACCGATGTACAAGAGCACTGGGCTAGCGTGAGCTGTGCTGGCATAGTCGATCACAAAGTACATAGCGGCAACGCCCACGTCATCGAAGCGCCAGCGCCAAAATTCAGTGTTTTGCTTGCGTAGATCAAAGGGTTTGATCGTGCTGGCTAAGTTGGGGAGGGCGAATGAGCTGTCGCCAAATAGACTGCCCTGCTGCTCGGTAGCAAAAAGCTGACTTTGGAAGTCGATTACTCTTTTCTTCCAGGCCTTTAGCTCGGAGAGGCTGACCTTTGCAGACGGCTGAAAGTTTTGGTAGGTAGCGTAGCCGACTGCCTGCATCGCTGAGTCAGAAAGTAAAAAGGCCTGACGATCTTCGCTCATAGCACGCGCTCGGTTTTTGAACTCCGTATCCATATATAGCGTACAGCGAATAATTTCTTGCCGCTGTACGCTATTAGCCGCCCCTCGACTACGCTCGGGGCTCGGATGTCGACACCTCCCGCTGGCTGAGCGTAGTCGAAGCCACAACCTACACAGCCGTGAAGTCAGCCTCCGTCAGCGCGATCGCAGACACACCGTTCAAGCTAGCCAGCACTTCCTCGCCAAAGAGAATCTGATCGCCTGATAGCGTTAGCTGGCCGAAGCTCAGGCCACTCGCTAGGCCGATTAGGTCAGTACCGATTTCAAAGTCCATGATTGTATCAGTCCCTGCGCCCGCCGCTAGCACAAAGGTGTCAGCGCCCTGCCCGCCAGAGGAATCGTCACCTGTCAAGATATCGTTGCCGAGACCGCCGTATAGCAAGTCGTCGCCAGCGTCACCCCAGATCATGTCATCACCAGATTCGCCGAAAAGCTGATCGTTGCCGCCTTTGCCACCGATGCGATCGTTGCCTGCACCGCCAAAGATGACATCGTCGCCGCCTTTGGTGCCCTGGGGATTACGGCCATTGCGATCGCCTCGCAGCACATCGTCGCCGTCGCCACCGTCGATAGTCTGGTCACCTTTACCGCCTGCTAGCGTATCAGCGCCGCCAGTACCCATCACGTCGGGCTGGCCAGCGGTAGAGTCTAGATCGACTTGGAACAAGAAGATCTGACCGCCCTGGTCAGCATCGCGATCTGCTACAACTCCGGCAGATTCACCGCTGTGCTGTACCACACCCAGCAGAGTCTGCGCGGCAAGAGGCAGGCTACCGATGATTTCTTGAGCGCCAGTTCCGGCGATCTCCGCCTGGGTATAGAAGCTGCCGTCAGCCTTTTTTGCCACCAGGTGGGTGACATTCCAGCTACCCGAGAACTCGGCGCTAGTCGCTCTCAAGAACGTATCTGGAATGGTCGCGACTCCCGCTCTGGCTCGAGGATTGAGAGAACCGCCAGCCTGCGCCAAGAAGTAGCCTTTGCCGTCTTCTGCCAGTGTCAGGGTGTCGCTGTCGATTGGGAGAATGAACTTCCGCTCGCCGTAGTCGTTACCAGAGTCTTCATCGACGATCAGGTAGTCGCCGTCAGAGCTCTTGATCCACTGAAGACCGTCGGGCTGGTGCAATCGAGCCTCGTCGATCTCTAGATGCGTAGCAGCGGTATCTGTACCATTGAGATTGTTGGGACCGATGGGGGCTTTGCCTTTGCCACCAGTTTCTAACGCCAATGCACCATCTACGCCCGCTAGAATCCGCGTTACATCTGCCGACAGATAGTCTGGTAGACCATTGCCATCAGCGTCATTGTTCTCAAGCTCGTTGACAATATCAGTAAACTCAACGGCTAGCTGAGCGCTAGGCACGGTCAGGTTTTGCACGTAGCGATGCTTGGTGATGTCTGGATCGACTGCCGGGTGCTCTACCTTGCTATCGCCGTTGAAGTAGGTATAGCCGTCTGGCTGCTGGTTCGCTTCGAGCGTGCCATCCGCTAGGGTGTCGCCGTCTTGTAGCCAGCGGAATACTTCAGTATCGGCTGCTGCCTCGGGCGTATCGAAGCCATCCCACTGATAGTCCGTAGCGTAGTAGCGAACACTAAAGTTTTCCGCTGCGTCAGCGTCTGTAACGTACGCATCTAGCATCTTGATATCGGCATCTACCTCTTCTATACCTAGAGCGGCGTAGGTCTCGTCGGTAGCGGCCATGCCGTATAGCTGGCCGTAGAGCAGACCGTTGCGACCAAGGAATGAATCGCGATCGTTAGCGTCTTCAGTCAGGGGGTTGCCACTGGCATCTACTCCTTTTTTACCGATGTAGATCTTCATCGGTGCGGGCTCAACTTCGAGGTTGTAGCCTGCCATCACCATGACGACGTAGTCTTCACTACCCGAGTTGATCGGCATGATCTTCTCGTAGCCGGACTGACCTAGGACTGGCACGGTATAGGCCGTCTCGTTTTCGATGTCGACGACCATTGAGGCCAGACCCATCGTAGTCGTAAAGAAATCCTCTCCCGGAGAGAGAAACGAGTTTTCTTCAGTGAGGCCCGCAGCCGCAGCGGCCTCTTCATACAGCGCACCGATGTTCCACTCTTCGCCCATCAGCCAGACATCATCTTCAAAGCCGATGCTTTCTCCGTATTTGTTGGCCTGCTCGTAGTAGGCTCCACAGAAAGAGTGAAAGTACCAGTCAGCCAAAGAGAGCTGCTGATCCGAGTCGAACTCAACGAGTGTCCCATCTGCTAGGGTCTGGTTGCCCCACTTGGCGCTGAGGTCGGTCGCGTCGGCGTTCTTGCCGTCTACGATCTCACCAAATACGTTGTAGACCGTGCTGAACAGGTGGCCTGCACCCTCAAACATTTCGCTAGCAGCGCTGTCGTTGTTGAGAAACTCCGCAAAGGCGGCACGATTGTAGTCGATTGTGTGGATGTGGGAGCCAGTAAAGCTGACGCCGCTGTCCATCACCCAGGGATAGGTCTCACTAGATAGAGTTCCGTATGACTCGGACTGATATGCCACGCGCACGGTGTCCTCATCTAGCAGCCAAGCTGCCTGTCCGTCCGGATAGCCAGTCAGCACATGACCACTTTCCGGATCGATTTCGCCCACAGTCGCCAGGGCTTTGAAACCTCCATACGGGAAATTAGTATCACCGCTGCTGCCATCTTGCAACTCTTCGGGCTGATAGGAACGGCCCGCCTGAGGAATCAGTGCCGTTGTTTCGCCAATACTTACCATTTTTTATCGTTTGAAACTGTTTAACTAGATCTAGTCAAACTCCCGCATTTCCTCGCTTCGCAGTTAGTCAAGCTGACTATCTCGACGCCATAAGACCGCGCTAGAAAGACGAATCTCACGCACCCAAATTCTGAAAAAACGCTGAGAATTTGTCACCCTAGCTAATTTCGCCCAGTTCAATTAACGCGATATCAAGACTGCGACAAGGTTTCAATAGCTCTAGATTAATAGTTTCCAGCAGGATCTTGCCGAAGACACATCAAAACAAAAGGAACGCCACTCTAAACTGGAGAAGCGCGAACAAGAACCAAAGAGTCACAGGCACAAACTGAAGACTCGTCACCAAAAGTAAAAAGATCACAATCAGTAAAACGCACAAGGAATCGCCTCATGCTACAAAACCATACCGATAAAGATAGGTCGCTCGACTGATTGTTGGGCTGAAGTCACAACCGTTTCTCTACCTCCTGTGTGCCACTAGACGCAACGTCAGGTAGAGAAACAAATCTTAGCCTCATGAGATCATCGACTGAGTAAGCCAACGTCAACGCGATCAGGACAGTGATCGTAAAGCGTAAGGTTTGAAACAATAAGTCAAAGGTTTTTCCTAATTATGAAAATAAGCAAGCGCACGAAGGGATTTTTTCTCTCCGGCCTCTCCTGTTGCAAACGACAGCGACGATGATGAGGACATGATGCCTACTACCAGCGCTAGCCCTACTTACAGCAATAGCCCCCGCGCTTTGTGGTAACCCCACAGCGGTAGTTCTATGACCGTTGTAGCAAGCTAATCTGATGTCCGATTACACTGGTGCGCTTACCGTGAATCTAGCCCTCTTTTCAACTTTACGTTCATAAAAAGAGGGTTTTAACCTGTCCGCTCTATCAACCAACTTGCCGATAGACATGCGATTTGGCGTCCCGTGGCAATTCGGTGACAAAGCAAGAATTCAGAGACAGGGTTTTACTTGCGCTTATTAGTCAGCTGCTGAAAGTTCTTTAGAATTAGCGTAGCAGAGCGCCTACCACCCGGTAGAAGAATCCAAATAGTGCAGTAAAGTGCGCTATAGCAACCGCCTTCTACGACCAACCTGACGATGCTATTTTCAAACGTCGCTACAAGCATCGGCTGAGCAAGAAACAGCACCAAAGCAGTTGATGAAGACGCCACTGCCGCAGGCCAGACTGCACTCAAGAAGTCGCCCATTGTCAAGGGCGATCGCTTTAAGCAAAAAGCCACAGATGGATAGGTTAAAAAGCACATTCCCAGGGTATAGCCCATCGCAATGCCATAGGCCCCCCAGTGAGCGCCGATCGCCACCGCGCCAATCATAACAGGCGTGTGAATCAGCCCCCAGCGAAGCTGCTGCTGGGTCTGTCCAGAAGAGATATACAGCCATTTCGTCACCCGGTAAAGCGTACCAACGTACATCGCTATTACCAGAAGTCGAAAGATAGGAATTGCCGGCAGCCACTGCTCACCTAGCAGAATCAACAGAATATCCTTGGCCGTCACATACAGAAAAGCTAGCGCTGGCATACAGATCGCGAATAGCGGCATTAGCCCCCAGCGACAATACTTTCGGTAGGTGGCAGGTTCGATGTAGGCCCGACTCAAGCTAGAGATAACAACATCAAATAGCGGTGTATATACCTGGACAAAGGGAAAATATGCCCACCGATAGGCTACGTCATAAAAGCCTAATGCGGTTGCCCCGCTGATGTAGCCCACCAAAACTCGGTCCATCTGCATCCCAATACGAGTGATGAAACGGAATATGCTGAGATTCATCCCGTAAGAAAACAGATCTCGTATACTGCTATCAGTTTCTGGCTCTGCTCGCTGAGTCGATACCCTACTAGGACGCCAGTCGCAGACAACCCAATAGGCAACCCCCTGCACCAACTGCATGACTACGACCTGTAGGACCAGTGCCCAATAGCCCCAGCTCAGCCAGGCAGCTGCGATCGCACACCCAGTCGCCAGTACAATCGACACCACCTCAATAGTCGTCAGCAGACCAAAGCGCATTTGCCGCCGCAGAATTGACTTCTGCTGAAAAGATAGACACAGACTAAACGCACCCGCCGCCATCGCAAACGTAATCGGCACCAACGCTGGCTGCTCATAAAACCGGGCCAGCACAGGCCCCATACAGAGAACCAGCAAAATCACTACCGCATTCACCTTCAGCGACAGCCAAAAGGCAGCACTAGCCTGCTGGTGATTGAGGTTTTGCTTTTGCACGGTAGCGGTTTCCATGCCCATATTGCTGAGACTATCAGCTAGTGCTAGCAGCGGAGCCACCATCGCCAGCAGCCCAAAATCAGCAGGGACCACCAGCCTAGCCAAAATTGCTGTCGCTCCGATGCCAATCACCAGCTTGACCGGCTGAGCGGCAAAGGTGATTAGTCCTGAGCGAAAAGATTGCTGCTTGAGCGCTGCGCCAGAGGTCTCGGGAGGAATGGTCTGCTGAGAGTTGGCCATGGAAGTGCAAGTTAGCTCGTGGGCTGTTGTGGGACTGTTGCTTTTCGTCTATTGCTTTTAATCTGTTCTGTTGAACTACTGTTCTGATCTGTTATTCGGTCTGCTGCGCCTGTTTCTGTTGTTTTCAACCTATGGGCTTTGCTGCGAAGTAGCCTGATCTTTGGCGGTGATAGAAACAGCAACAGAAGGCGACAGAATCTTCACCAGCCGCTGTTTGTACGGTGAACCTAGCCTAGCTAGTGCCTGCACCGGCTGAATGCGCATTGCCCACCAGAATGCTTTGAATGCAGCTAGATGATATCCCTTTCGCTGAAGCATATAGGCGTGGTTGAATACGAAGTCTGCGTACCGGCGGCGAGGATAGCTCAAGAACAGCGCCCTGTGCTTTTTGAGCAGGCGATGAAAGTTCCCTTGCCGCTGATGCAGGCTAGATGACACTCTTGGCCCGGCATGAGCAGCGAGCCTGTAGGTGACATTGGGCAGCCCAATCAGTGAGCAGACTGGATTTAATCGGAGAAAAAGTTCGGTATGCACCCTAGAGGTGAATGACTCATCAAAGCCGCCAATGTCCAACAGAACCTGTCGTTCAACTACCAGGGTTTGCTTGGAAGCAAAGGATTGATGCAAGCCGATATTTTCAAGACAAAAGTGGTGGCCTTTGGCTAAGGTAGGCGGTCTGTGCGTGTTGATAATCTGCTGGTCTTCGTTTACTTCGACTAGGGCAGAAAGCACGCCTACTGGCTGGGGCAGTGTGGCCTCTAAGCTAGCCTTTTGGAGTGCGTCTAGCGATAGCTGAGCCATATCCGGCAGCAGTTCGTCGTCGTCATCGAGGTAGGTAATCCAGCGAGCTTTTGCAGCGATCGCACCCACGTTTCTAGCCGCTGAGCCGCCCTTACTTTCTGGCAAACTGATCAGCCGCACTTTGGAGTAGTCGCTAGGGGGATAGTCGCTAGGAGGGTAGTCTGACAGCTTTACTGGCGGACTAGAGCCATCATCTACAACAATAATCTCAATGTTTTCTAGCGTTTGAGCTAGCGCACTGCGGATTGCTCTCCTGAGCAGCTGAGGCCGGTTGTGGGTCGGGATAATAATGCTGAGAATAGGTAGTTGCATAGGCTACTCAGAATGGAATGGTCAGCGCTAGATCGGTAAATATTGGGTTGAGGGCGCATCGATTATAGTGCTCTCGCTCAGTTCGCGATAGAGATCGAGAAAGCTCTCGACGCAGCGGGCCTCGCTAAATTCTGAAAGGGCGCGATCGCGTCCCACCTTTCCCATGGCTTCGGCATGCGATCGCTGCTGCAAAATCGGCAAAAGCGCCGCCGCTAGAGCCTCGTCATCACCCGGCGGCACTAAAACGCCCGCCGCCGCTTCCGCTTGTCCACTGCCGACAATTTCAGGCTGCGCACCAACAGCGCTTGCCACCACTGCGGTTCCCCGCATCATGGCTTCGGTCGTCACATTACCGAACGGCTCGGCCCACAGAGAGGGCACCGCCTGCACCCAAACTGAGTCGAATGCTTGCTCCATCTCAGCTCGCGGCATATGACCTAGCCAGACGATTTTCTTCGCAATCCCCAGCTGTTCGGACAGCGCTTTTAGAGACGGTTCCAAAACTCCCTTTCCGGCCATCTTCAGCGTTGCCTTCGGCACCTGGTTGGCTACCTTAGCAAACGCCCGCAGCAGGGTTTCTAGTCCCTTCTCAGCCGAAAATCTACCGGCATAGCCTACCGTAGGAGGCGACTGTAGGGCTGGCCGTGCCTCCCGCATGGGTACGCCGTTATAGATCACGCGGATGGGTCGGCTGACCCCAGCTAGCTCCAGCGTCCGTTTCATCCCATGGCTGAGCGCTACAATGCAGTCGAAAGCGCTCTGCCAACGTTGCCACAATTGCTGCTGCGCCATCATAAAAATCCAGGTCTGAGGCGTCAGGCATCCCTGCTGCAAACAGACTTTTCCCGGCGCAAATGAGCAGGGATTTCCGTCCGGCAGAATGCGCGTGCCAATCGGACAAATCGCTTTGTAAACTGCGGTCTGGTATAGAGCTGGATAAAACTGCAACAGCCGCAAAATCAACGGCGAAAGCTGCCACAAAAACATTCGCACGTGAACGACGTCCGGCTGAAAGTCGTCTAAGACTTTGCGCAGGGTAAAGTAGGCCGAGAAGTTAAACGTCTGCGAGACTACCTGCGCCCGGCTCGTTGTGCCATAGCAAGTATAGTCAGCCAGGATAGGACTATCCTCAACCAGCTCAGCTCGGCTGCTAAATAGGCGAACATCGTGACCTCGGGCGCGCAGCTGATCCCTTAACGCCAGCATTTGAATCTCTGCGCCGCCCGTCGCCCCACCGTAGTCATTCACCAGGAGAATCTTCATAGGAAAGCATCGGCAAGAAACTATTGCGAGAGTACAGCAGTTCGCCGACGAATGGAGGGAACTGTCTTAGAGACAGCCATAGGCTTGGGTAGCGATCGCGTCAAATGCTGCTGCGCATACCGATAGGTCAGCCACTTATTCAACGTCGTCTCAACCGGCGCAAGCAGCCCATACATCAGCAGCTTGTTGGCAAACGCCCGTCGATTGGTCAGTCCTAGCTTGTCTAGTATCGGCTGCAAAATGGCATCTCTGCGCCGCCAGCCCAGCGACTTGTACTTATGCTTAAAGTAGCCGTCCTCTGAGAGATCCCACTTCTCGCGCAGACGGGCCAGGCTTGTCAGCTCCCAAGCATTGCTCCAGCGCAGCATATAGAAATGCAGATCTCGCCAGGTCAGCAGCGGCCCAGGCACATAGGTCACCACGCTAGCTGGTTCAAAATACACTGAGCGCCCCGACGCCATCACATTCATACAAAAGTCCAAATGCTCTTTTGTATTCAAAATTGACTCGTCAAATGCTCCTAGCTGGTCAAATACTTCTGTGCGCACCAGCATACAGTGAAACTCACACAGCTCCGTCTCACACTGCGTCAGTCTAGGCATCACCGCTTCTACAGCTCTGCCTTGGAGGTACATTTTCTCTCTAAGATGGCGACGACTCTTAATGTCCACCACAATATGTGACTCCCCACCCGCAAAATGCACAATCTCATGGACCGGCTCTTCGTGACACATCAGCGGTCCGACCACCGTCGCACCGGTCTCCTCAGAGCAGGCGATCATTGTACTTAGCCAGCCCGGTTGGACCACCACATCATTATCGACAAAGACAACATAAGGCGTCTTCACTTCCGCTAGCCCCATGTTCCTAGCCCGGTTTGGCCAAAGATAATGATCTGTTCGAATTAGCTTAAATCCCTTCTGCGCTGACTGCTGCTGGATATAGTCGCGGTCTTTAGCTGGCGAATTACCGTCTACATAGACCAAATCAAAAGGAACCTGCGTATATTCGTACAGACTTTCTAAAGAAGGGCGCGTGTAGCTAAACCGCTCTCGGGGTACCACCACGATGGTGACTTGCGGCTTTGTAGAATGAGGGTTTGTAGCTAGGGTTGTTTTCTCTAAATTCATAGCTGTTTCTCTCAATGATTACCTCTTTTAAGTTCTCTCAACTCTCTCAACTTCCGTTTCCACTACAGATGCTTCTAAACCGACTGACTAGCTGAGGGACGTGCGCCTGACAAAAGCATCACTAACAGCAATACTTATTGCACTGGGCACAGCACTGCTGTGCCCCTACGCCGGTACGCTGTTCGTTTGCGACTCGCTAATCGGTTAGCTAGCTACTGATTCCGCATAAGCTGCCACAGTTTCTTCTTCAGGCAGCTTTGCCTCTTGCCACTGTTCCTTTGTGAACTCTTCGTGGTAAGAACGCTCTACGTTGACGTTCCACAGGTCATGCTTCTCACCCAGGATGTTCTTAGCAGCCAGTAGCCCAGTCAGCATAGAGTGATCTTGGTTGTTGTATCGGTGCATGCCGTTACGACCCACTGTCTGCAGATTCTCGAACTGCGCTAGGTAGTTCTGGATGACAGTCAAATGCTGGCGATACTCCCCGTCGTAAACGGGATAGGCCTTTTTCTGACGAATGACCGTGCCATCCTTCACATGCTTCAAATCTGGCACCAGACCTAAACCAACAATCTCTTTACCCGCTTGCTTGATCAATGCCTCGTCAGACATTTCCCACAGGCTATCGCCCTCACTACAGAAGTACTCCATACCGACACAGGTTTTCTTAGGATCTGGAACCATAGCCATGCTCCAGTTCTTGAAGTTTTGAATCCGTCCGACCTTGAACTGAGGGCTGTGAATATAAAGCCAGTTATCCGGGAAGATATCTTCTATATCAATGACCAAAGGCACAATCAAAAAGTCGCGATACTTTAGCCCTCTTACGGCTTCCAAGACTGACTCAGGCGGCGCGGGAACCATGTTTTTCACCAGCGCTGTGATTGGAATACTAGATACATAGCTCTCAGCCTTCAGCTTGACAGATTCACCGTCTTTTTCGGCGGTGATGCTGGTGACGTTTTTACCGTCGTGCTCTACTTTGGTCACGCGCGTGTGCATCTGGACAGGCGACCCTTTGCTCTCCAAGATCTCTTGGCAGCGTTCCCACATCATGCCGGGGCCATAGATAGGATAGTCAAACTCTTTGATCAGTGTTTTGGTGTCATTGCTGCCAAAAGCGGCGTTGAGTACCGCTTTTTTCAGAGAAAGTCCTTTGATTCGCTGGGCGGCCCACTCGGCTTGGATCTTGTTACATGGAATTCCCCACACTTTCTCTGTATAAGATTTAAAGAATGTTCTATACAGGCGATCCCCAAATCTTTCTATCACCCAGTCTTCTAAGTTTTCTGCTTCTGGTCCAGGGTTGAGCTTGCCGTTTATCTTGGACCTTAGGTAGCTCAGGATGATCATGCTACTATCGACCGCCCCCAGATTAGTCAGCGTGCTAGCGATAGAAAGGGGATAGTCAAAAAACTTACCGCGATAGTAGATTCGAGAGAGGCGGGGCACCTGGATGAATTCGTCTCCTAGAATTTCTTTCCAAATTTCTTGAACCTCTCCTACTTTCGTAAAAAATCGGTGTCCGCCAATATCGAACCGATACCCTTTGTATGTTTCTGTTCGAGAGATTCCTCCGACCTTGTCAGCCTGCTCTAATACAATGGAGGATTTTCCATTCTTAGCCAATTCGTATGCTGCCGTCAGACCTGCTGGACCTGCGCCCATTACTACTGCATCAGTCATTGATATCTTCCCTAAAACTAACAGAACTAGAAACTAAACTAATTAAACGAACAACTTAGAGGTTGTCTGCTGTGCCGCACTATATGGACTATGTCGGAATCAGCCGCCTAGCAGACAGATAGCGACTTAGGTGATGCCGGCTCACGCCAATTACAAAGGATAGGCCACTGTAAAAGTAGTAAAGCCAATGCCAGGGTACAACGCCAAGCGCAAACAAAAATCCTCTTTTTCGATAGAAGAAACGGTAAACAGACCAGTTAATCATTAAGAGCAAGAGCCCGGATAGAAATGTAACTCCAATCAAAAGCGGCCATTGAATAGACAGGACGGCTGATAAGCACAGGCAGGCAGTTAGCAAAACGCTAAAACGGCTAGACCACTTCAGGTTTAGATCGCTGGCAAACTGTTGATACTGCTGCGGATGATCCTGCCGGATCTTGAGCAGTAGCGCCATCCAGGGCAGCGCCCGATAGAAGACTTCAGCTCGCAAAAGTGTAAAAGGCGTCCATCGCTTCAGGTGCTTGACTTGAACATGCTTGCACAGAGCGATCCGATGACCTGCCTGTCGCAGGCGATACCCCAGCTCTATATCCTCGATACAAGGCTTCTGATAGCTCTCTGTAAACCCTCCTAAAGACATAAAAACATCTTTTTTGATGGCACCACATGCACCCCAAAAGGTAGAAGCTTCTTCCGAGGAGGTCTGGTGTGTATAGTGATGAAACAGGTTTTTGTACTGAGATAAAAAATTCTCTGCGCCTGGCGAATCGTCGTATGAGCCAATCAGGGCGGCTAGTTCGGGATTCTCGCCGAAGGCACAGATAATTCTAGGGACTGTTGCCGGGTGGATTTCTACGTCGGCGTCGGTAAAGAATAACAGATCGGCCGTCGCCGCTTTCGCACCGATATTTCTAGCCTTTGCTGGACCACCGCACTCAGGTAACAAGATCAGCTTGAATCCATATTCCTCAGCTAGTTTCCAGCTACCGTCAGATTCTCCATCGGCGACGATGATGACCTCAGCGCCCGCTCGCCATTTACTGACGCTAACAAGAGACTTCCGGAAGCTCTCTCCGCCATTGTGAACAGGAATAACAATGGAAAGTGAGGGGGTTTGCTCGGAACAGGGTTCCATCATGGCGTTTTCACTCTGAATCAATGCTTTCTACTTTTAATAAATAAAACATTCAAGACCGCTCAGCTAGGGGGATAGCCTATGTGTGCAGCTATGAAAGATTGTCTAGAGTAGCCGCAGCCTGCTCCCGTTTAGCTGTCTAAGAGAATCAATTGACATTCAGCCGAAAGTGAAGTCAACCGAGAGCGAAAAGACGGATGAATACCGAGATGTCCAAGGAGGCACAGATTTGATTCAATCTGGCGACGACATTGCTCGAACACGCCTGGTATAAAACAGGACATTGGCTATCGCTGTTCTTTGGAATTTGCGTGCTTGCTGGCTGATTTCCTCAGTTTTTCGATTTTTCTTATGACTTTCAATTTATTACTCAGGAGCATAACAAGTTGAATCGCTAAGGATAAGCCGCCTGGGGGTAGCTTTACGGAATCTTTATTGAATTTTCTTAAGCGGGGATAGTAGGTTTGCGGATGCTGATATAATGACTAGCTGACTTGATTGCGCGCGGATTCGGCAAATGCGATCGCATCTCCCTCGCAGACTACGTAGGCAGAGGCGTTTTGTTTTAGATCCACCTCGTAGCCACCAGTGAATTCACCAAAAGAGGGCAGCGTTAGTCGTCGCTGACGATGTTCTACAAAAAAGCAAGGAAGGCGGAGGCTATCAGCGCGCGATCGCAATTTCAGCACCGGATGGATATGACCGCAGATATTAAGCGCCGCACCATGGCTGATTTCCGGCTCGTGGCTCAGTAAAAACGGTCCGACTTCAACTGCATCTGCCTGGCAATCCATTGACAGTGGCGGCAGCGCCGAGGCCAGTCTTCTATCGTGATTGCCCACAATCAGAGTAACCTTGGCCTGGATCTCTTGCAGGAAAGTCTCCCATGCAGTCAGCACCTCAAGAACGAGAGATTGTTTGGAATGAAACAGATCGCCTAAAACGAACAGACTTTGGGGCTGTATCTGATGGTAGAGCGATCGCAGTCTTGATAGATTCTCTTCATTCACCTGGCTAGCAATCGGAATGCCCGCAGCCTGAAAGGTTTCTGCCTTTCCCAGATGTACGTCTGAGACTAGTAAAGACCTTATTTCAGGCAAATACAGTGCCTTGTCCTCTAATAGGCGCAGTCGCAAGTCAAATAGTTGAATCTCGTTCGAGGCCAAAGTGTCCATGTCGGTGTCTGCATGGTGATGGTTTTATAGAGTCAGGCCGTCAGTGTCCGACGCAGCAGATTGCCGTGACTAAACACAGAGCTAAACAGTCCCCATCGTACCGGGGCTGATGTCCGGCCAAACAGGACCAGCATCGCCTGGACGATTTCTGGCAGCGTTGAGGTATCCGCCAAGAAACCCGCCCACTGTGATTGCTCTAGCTCAAAGAAGGTGATGAAAAACTGCTGTAGCTCAACAGTTTTGAACGCCATCAGATTTTCTAACCCGAAAGTATAGAGATAGTGTTTGCGCAGCCTGTCGTCAGGCCAGAGGGCTTCCCAGGCCGTGCGAGCAACCTCGGCAGGGACGGTGCTGTGGCTGTGGAGGGCCTGTGCGATCGCCCGCGCCAGATCGGGGCCTCGTCTAAGCATTGTTCCCTGCATGTAGCCCGTCGCCGGATGCACCATACTCGCTGCCCCGCCAAAGCCTACCACTGCCTGTGTCAGATCTGGTAGCGGCATATTCATCGGGAATAAACAGCGCTCTACATGGTGAGTTTCCGTTACCTTTACACCGCGATTGGCCAGTCTCTGATGTAACCGTCGCTGTAGCGTCTCCATCGATATTCCCGGCACATGGGCCAAAGAAGTCTCTTCGACAAAATAGACATCGTCACCGAGATCCATCGCATACAAAAACGTCGGCGGCAGTCGTCTTTCGGGCGCGGGCAAAAAATCATCCCGATAGTCCATTAGCACCATCTGCCCTGGCTCAACAGGCGGCGCAGAAAACCGTCCCACAATGCCGTACGCCGCCTGGTACGCCACGGGTTTCGTCGCCGGAACGCGCTCGACTAGAGCCGGGCTATGTCCACTGGTGTCTACAACTAGCCGCGCACTGTATATTTTGCCATTCTCATCGGTGACCTCCGAACGTTTAGAGCCGTGAGTCACCGCAGCCGCCCTGCCTAGATGCCAGCTGATACCGTGGTGAGTACTCTGCTCTAGCCAGTGTCCCTGAAGCTTCTCGCGATCGATCAGTCCATAGTCCCGCCCTAGCGAAATTGTCTTTTCACCCATATGCGCAACGGTATTTTGCCAGCGGTGCGCCAAAAAATCGCTCATGCCCAGCGCCTCTAGCTCATCCACCCAGAGGCCATAGGTATTTGGCCAGGGTGCTTCCGGTTGAATCGGACTTAGGCCCTCCACGCTCAATCCTCGCTGGGCCAGCGCCGCTGCTAGAAACAGTCCCGCTGGTCCAGAGCCGATCACCAATACATCTGTCATCTAATCACCGAGCATACCTCTAGGTATTACTCTAGCGGGTATGGTTCATCTAAAGATGAGATTTAGCCGGTCAGAACCGTCTGTCCAGACAAAATATCTGTCAGTAGATTGTAGATAGGTATACAGAAACGAGAGCTATATCTTCGTATTCTCGATTAAGCGTAATGAAAAGCGGCGATCGCAACCTTGGGAACTAAAAAGATGCTATTGGCCTCGCTACACCTATCATCTTCAGGCTTCGGCCAGGCTCCCTCTCGGCTGCACATCAAAGAAGGGCGGCTACACAAGCATTTGCTTAAGTGGAACGGCGTGGGCTCCCCCTATGGTTTGACCGCAGACCAGCTGTGACCGTTTTATTTGGACTTGAACAACCTCACTGGCGTAATTCAGCTTTAGAGATATCTTCAGGCGTCTTCCTTAGTTGAAAATATGTGTCCCTCTGTTGAAGATCGAATGAGTTAGAACAGTCTTACAAGACCGAGACTTTGCTGCTACCTCTAGATGTGCAAAGCTCAGCGGATGTCAGCACTACAATCGAAGGACTGCCAGCAGATTGGAAAGAGATTGATGTACTAATCAACAATGCGGGGCTAAGCAGAGGGCTCGATAAGCAACAGGAGGCTGTGTTGCAAGATTGGGAAGAGATGATCGATACCAATATCAAAGGTCTGTTGTATATGACTCGAGCAGTAGTACCTGGAATGGTTGACAGACAGCGAGGACACATCGTCAATATTGGTTCAGTTGCGGCGCGATACACCTATCCAGGCGGGAGCGTCTACTGTGCGACGAAGTCGGCGGTAAAGGTGCTCTCTGAGGGATTGAAGATAGATTTGCTAGGAACGCCCTTGCGGGTGACGAATATCGAGCCGGGGTTGGTAGAAACAGAATTTAGCGAGGTGAGGTTTCGAGGAGACACCGGTCGGGCCAAAGGTGTATACCGGGGTATGACAGCGCTAACGCCTGATGATATTGCTGATTCTATTCTATTTGCGGTGACGCGCCCAGCCCATGTAAATATCAGCGAACTGTACATTATTCCGACCGATCAGTCTTCTGGGACGTTGATTAATCGGCGACGCTGAACCGACAGTTCAAATGTCTCGCGCTTGTGTTTACGAGAATCTTATTAGTCTTTAAAGGAGTTTGTTCGATGGTGATCGATTTTAGTGCCAAGCAGGTAGCCGAGTCAGAGACAATAGACCGTGAGGCGGCGGCTCTAGAAGAGGCGCTAGGTAAGATGGATGCTGAGGCGCTGTGGCACGCCATGGCGCAGCATCGGCCCTTTGCTCAAAAGCCGCCTAAGTGCATAAAAAGCGGGACGGGCTGCTATGTAACGGATAGCAGTGGTGACGAATATTTTGATGGAGTTTCGGGTCTTTGGTGCGTGAATGTCGGCTATGGGCGTCAGGAGCTAGCGGATGTCGCTTATGAGCAAATGTTGAATCTGTCTTATTCGCCGCTGACGATGAGCCACGAACCGGGCATTCGTCTGGCTCACAAACTGTTGGAGCTACTGGGCTATGAGGGAAAAGTGTTCTTTTCGACCAGCGGTTCAGAAGCAAATGAGACGGCCTTTAAGATCGCCAGGCAGTATCATGCTCAAACGTCGCCAGCAGGGGCAGGGCCAAGGTACAAGTTTATTTCTCGATATCGCGGCTATCACGGCCATTCGATGGGGGCGCTGAGTGCTACAGCCCAAGCTGAGCGCAAGCTGAAGTATGAGCCGCTGGTGCCAGGATTCATGCATGTGAATCCTCCGTATTACTATCGCTTTGGCAATGGGCTCTCCGAGGAGGCCTACACGACTGGGCTGCTGCAAGAGCTGGAAATGACAATTCGCTATGAAGGCGCAGCGTCTATCGCAGCGGTGATTGTAGAGCCGATTATTTCGGGTGGCGGGGTGATTGTGCCACCGGATGGATATTTGCGCGGGGTTAGAGAGATTTGCGATCGCACCGGTATCCTCTTGATCTACGACGAAGTCGTCAACGCCTTTGGCCGCACGGGTCGGATGTTTGGCCATCATCACTGGGGCGTAGAACCTGATATTATTTCTTTTGCCAAGGGGCTGACGAGCGGATACATGCCGCTATCGGCGACGGTTGTGAAGCAGCCTATCTTTGAAGCTTTTTTAGATGAGGCAAAAGGACAGAAGAGCGATCGCCATTTTCGCCATATCAGCACCTATGGCGGTACGCCAGCTGCTACCGCAGTGGGACTGCGCAATATTGAAATCGTCGAGCGAGAAGGCTTGGCTGCGCGCGCTGCTGAAATGGGTGAATATCTGTTGACCCGGCTGCAAGAGCTACTGTCGCATCCGAACGTCGGCGATGTTCGCGGCAAAGGCTTGCTGCTAGGCATTGAGCTGGTGACTGACAAAGAGAGCAAAACTCCTCTAGATGACGCGAGCCTCGCCGCAGTGCTCAAAAGCTGTCTAAATCAGCGAGTAATCATAGGTCGCAATACCAACACGATTCCGGGCTTTAATAACGTTCTGATTATTTGTCCCCCGCTGGTAATTACCCGCGATGAAGTGAATAAGCTAGCTGATGTAATCCATCAGGCTGTTTTTTCGCTGTAAAGGGTCTATATGAAAATAGGACAAGAGACCAGGCGAGTAACTCGTTTGGCTTTGCTTATATGTGTTTAGCGAGGCTGGCTATAATGACGGAATGAAAAGCAATGCTCAAAATAGAATCAAACTCTCGCAGCTACAGATTCTAGTGGCGGTGGCGAAGCATGAAAATTTTAGTGAGGCGGCGCTGGCTTTGGGGATTTCGCAGTCAGCGGTGAGTCATGCGATCGCATCCCTAGAAGACTACCTGGGCATTGTTCTATTCAACCGGGGCCGACATGGGGCAACGCTGACGCCTGCGGGCGATCGCATCCTCACCCATGCTAAAACTATCACCAATAGCACAGCGGCGATTTTGCAAGAAGCCGCGATCGCCAAAGGTCTCGATAGAGGTCAGGTTCGCATTGCCAGCTTTCGCAGTATCTCTACTCACATCCTGCCGAAAGCAATTAAAATTTTTCATCAAAAGCTGCCGGGCATTACTCTCAGTTTGACTGAACACGACAGCAACAAAGCGGTCGAGCAAGCGCTCAAAGAAGGCCGAGCAGATATCGGCATTGTGCTCATGCCCGCTGGAAAAGGACTGAGCGCCTGGGAGCTTCTACAAGATGAATTTGTCGTACTTCTACCGTCCGAAGTCGAGCTTGACAACAATATGCTGAGCTGGGACGAACTATCCAAACAGCCGCTGATTATGCCCCCGGTCGACTATCCGGCAATGCGCCCAGTGTACGAACATATCAACGCGCTGGGCCACTGGCTAAACGTCGTTAATGAAGTCGAGACCGACGCGGCGATTGTCAGCCTGGTAGAACAGGGCATCGGCGGCACTATACTGCCCAAGCTAGCGGCTGAGCCTATTCCCAAGTCGGTTCAGATATTCTCGCTTCCTGAACCTTTGGTGAGGGTGATTGGCGTGGCGATCGCCACCGAAACCCTTCAGCCGCCTACCGTCTACGCCCTGCTCGAAACGCTAAGGAATGAGAATTAGATAGCTTGGCCGTTTGCCTACTCATCGCCGCCCTCACCCCGGTCCTCTCCTGCAGGCTAGTCGTTCTCGGCGATCGCAACTCATTATCTCGACTGCTTCTTTTTTCGTACCACTCGCAGAATGTGGCTAGTGTACACAGGTAGCTTCTGCAAAGCTGACTACAGTAGCTGAGTCGCAACTTAATTACAGCTTTGGTCACTTAGCTTACGCCATGAAAACTGGCCGAAACTACTACGATTACTAGCTAAGTGACACGCAGCCAGGAAGAAAACCTAGTGATGTCCCCCATTTCAAAACTCAGCGTTAAATCGATCTGCGCGCTGCTAGTCGGATTGAGCATTCCCTTCACAGCGCCCATTCTTTCCCAACGGACAGGCTACGCCAACGCCCAGCCTCAAAGCGTTACCTTCTTCGATGTTTCCGCCGACTACTGGGCCACCGACTACATAGAAGGACTCGCCCAGCTCAATATCATTACCGGCTTTGGTGACGGCACCTTCAAACCCAACGATCCGGCTACCCGCGCGGATGTCGCGGCTTATGTCTATCAGGCTTTGGTCACCGAAGGTAGAGCTGAACCCTTGGCGGTAGAGGCAGAACGCCGCTGGCAAAATCAACCTGTTGCAACGATTCCAAGTGCCATTGAACAAATGAGCATCAGTGGCAGCGGACAGCAGATCGCGACAGTTCCAATTGGCGGCAATCAGCTTCAGATATGGAATGCTCAAACGGGCGCGCTGATCAAAGAAATTCCAGCCGACAGCAACCGCTTTAACAG
This sequence comes from uncultured cyanobacterium, assembly GCA_963793495.1. Classification (GTDB taxonomy): domain Bacteria; phylum Cyanobacteriota; class Cyanobacteriia; order Phormidesmidales; family Phormidesmidaceae; genus Phormidesmis. The sequence goes on along the minus strand of CAWCAI010000011.1, from coordinate 4,650 downwards.
TATAGCCATCAGTCAGGACGGTACGAAGGTGGCTGCCGTTGACCAAAACTCACTGGCTAATACGATTGAGCTATCGGTGTGGTCTGTTGAAACGGGCGATCGCCTCTGGAAAAAGTCACTCGGCAGCGCGCAAGGCCAGCCATCACACACCGATAGAATCGTAGAGCCTTCGGTTGAACTAGCTTTTAGCCTAAACGACAGCCAGATTGTGACTCAGGCTAACCTCAGCCAGGGGAACGCTCAGATCTCTGTTCATGATGCAGCTACAGGCGACGCTTTACAGTCTTTAAACCTTGATGACTACAAACAAGGTCTCAACAATGAGAGTGACATGCTCCCGGCGCTGACTCTGCGAGTACAGCGCGGGCTTCTCAGCTCATGTACCAGAATCTAATCGGCACCGCTTATGAGAAGTTCCTGCTTCACCCGGTCTTGTCTAGGTAGCAACAGTGCTACCCCCGATCAGATCCCGTCCACAGGCCGTTTGTTTAGAGTCCACGACATAGACCTGCCGCCGACTTCAGAAATAGGTTGTCTGAGCTTCCTTTCTTCCAAAAACTGTGTCGCGTCACCGTTACATTTTCGAGGGTGATACTTTTCTCGACGAACACTTTGGAGGGGCGGAAAACCTTGCTAAGTAATTGATATATATACATTCTACCATGAAGAAACAAGATTGTTCGCTACACTCACCTGGCTATCATCTCGACGCTCACCTGTTGGTAGAGCGCGGGACTTCCCGCCGACTAGTTAAACTTAGCGACCTTACCCTCAGCGCCGATGGCCAATCTTTAGCGACGCTTATTCAGATTTCTTCTTCATTATCAACGCCAGAACTCCCTCAAAAAGCCATTGCCAGTCCTGAGAAAATCCGCATATTCTCCAAAAGTCTCTAGCCTTGTTCTCCCAACACCTATTATCCTGCCTAGCTACTTAGCGGTTTCCCAGACGGTACTTTTCGGCCTAACGACCCGGTTACCCGCACTCAGTTTGCGGCCATTTTACAATCGCAGCCAACAACAGCTAAACCTTTCGCCGATATTTCCTCAAAATACTGGGCTACTGATGCCATTTATGCTGCTCGTTCTGCGGGTTTTCTTTCGGGCTACCCCGGTAATCGATTTGGCCCTAACAACTTGAGCGATGCAGCTATCTGTGTGGACGTTAGCAACGGGTGAACTACTCTAGCAAACGTCGTCAGATACGCCTCAACAGGTCCAAGTGACCTTTACGCCTAATGACAGCGAAGTGGCTGCCCAACTGGTTGCCAGCACTCCAACCGGTCGGAATGCAAACAGTCAGCTACGGTTTTATCAGGCGGCAACGGGCGAAGCTGTTCAATTGTTAGATACTGCGATCGCCAATGATGCACGCATTAATAAGATTATCCGGTCCTAACGGTCAGTTTCTCGCCAGCGCCCGGCAAGCGGGAGTTGATATATGGCAGCAGAATGGAAACAACCAGTTTAAGCTTTTGAAAACGCTGCCTGCTCCCGAGGGCATCTCTAGGATTAGAGACATAGCATTTGTTGACAGTACGCTGAGTGCATTGAATGCTATCGGCGAGGGCCCTGGTGTTGAGGGTCAACTGGATACCTGGAATATTCAGACTGGCAGCCAGCCTATTCGCACGGAGCCTGTAGATTCGGACTACACGGATGAGATTGCTAGCTTGAGTCCTGATGGTAAGTACCTAGCCAAGCAAAAGCCTAAGTTAGTTCCGATAGCGCTCAATGCCCTGCGAGTCGAAGAAATTACCCCCCGACAGATGGTGGCAAACCAATCTGTTGGCAGTTATTGACAAGCCTACCGTGCTCAACTAACTAAAAAAACATAGACTCTGTAAGACTTACAGCTATTTATGCCTAATGGATAGCTCCAAGGAGGAGTGGCACGCAGTGACGGGGCGGGTCGGTAGCTCATGCTGATAACCGGCTTACGTTAAGCGTGTACTCTCGCTGAAAAGACCTAATTTTCTAGACAATCACAGGCTTCTAGAAGCGGTATACAACAAGAATTGGTGTAAAGTCTCCATATTAGTGCTTGATAGCGACACCGATATACATTATTTGCTGACCAGGTCCGTTTTCCGTCGGGCGATCGCCATTGCTGAAATCCACCTGAAGGTTTCCTGTTCGCTGATACTGACGCAGCCTTTGCAGCTTACCCAGCACGCCTTCTCCAAATAGATCAAAGCCGGATAGAGACTTGATCTCCATATCCTGCTGTTCTATTAGCGTAGAGAGTTCTGCTGGCGTAATGAACTTGCGCCAGTCGTGAACACCCGGTGGAATCTGCCTCAAGACATTCTCTAACAGCCAGATCATCACTAGTTTTGACTGCCAGGTGCGGTTGATAGTATCAAAGCAGAACCAACCACCGGGTCTGAGTACGCGACTGATTTCTGCTATTGTCTTGTGCAAATCTCCTACATGCTCTAGCACATCAACACAGACAACCGCGTCAAAAGTCGTATCCTCGAAAGGGAGCTGCTCAGCTTCAGACTGCCGATACTGAATGGCCGAACCAGTTTCGATTGCGTGACGGCTGGCCGCCTCGACGCAGGCTGTAGACTGGTCAATCCCAGTCACTAGAGCGCCTCGCTCTGCTAGAAACTCGCAGGTAAACCCACCGCCACATCCCACGTCTAGCACTTTGAGATGCTGCCAGCTGTGAATTTGGCGATCAAAAAACTGGAACCGTAGCGGGTTGAGCTGATTTAACGGGGCGACGGTAGCGCTTTTTTGCCACCAGCTATTGGCCCACTGGTCATAATAAGAGAGATTATTACGTTGCATACAAAAAGGAATCGGTGAATTTGGCAAGTGTTTCTATTATCATCCCTACGCTAAACGAGTCGAAGACACTAGCAAGGACGCTGCGACAGCTAACCATACTCGACCCGCCAGCAAAGGAAGTGATTGTAGTGGATGGTGGCAGCTGCGACGATACGGTTGCGATCGCGCAAAAACACAGCGCCACTGTGCTCACAACTACCCAGCCCAGCCGATCCGTTCAGATGAACTTAGGCGCTGGATACGCCAGCGGGGACATCCTGTGCTTTTTGCATGGCGATACGATCGTACCTGACGATGTTATCAGCGTGATCACAACAACTTTGAGCGATTCTAGCGTCGCCTGTGGGGGGTTCATCTCTTTGATGACCGGCAGCTCTACCACCCGCTGGGTAACTTCATTGCACAACAGCCTCAAGACTTACTACGCGCCTTTGCTGTTTCGACCTCGACTCTTTTTTCAGAAGGGATTGAGGTTGTTGTTTGGCGACCAGGTGATGTTCTGTCGGCGGTCAGATTTCTTTGCCTGCGGTGGCTATGACAGTGCTATCCCGATTATGGAGGAAGCTGATCTGTGCATCAAGCTATCGCAGCGAGGACGCATTAGGCAGGTCAATCGCACGGTTCAATCTTCGGATCGTCGGGTGGCGAAGTGGGGCACTATCAAGGCTAACTTAATCTATTTAGCCATTGGATCTTTGTGGGGTGTTGGTGTTTCTGCGACTACGCTGAGGCGGTTCTATGAGAACGTTCGCTGATCGTTCAGTTGCCAGCTATAGGGTAAATAGACAATATTGGCGTTCGCCTGAATTGTTGTCTCCGCCAGATAGGGTTGAATATAGGCAGGAATAGACTCCGCCTGGGAGAGAAAATCGTCCTGATACCATTTGAAAATTTTGCTACAGTAGAGCGTGTTGCTAGCCGCATCGTAGTTGACTTTGGTTGAGTTGTTGATAAAGCGTCGAGCGTCTTCTTCTAACTGATCTGAGACAAGAGCAGGTAGGTAGGCTTCGGAGCGCAGCAGCGGGCAGCCTGTAGAAGCACAAACAAGGGCGAAATGTATTCGTGATTCGTCGTATTGAGCGCGCAGGGTATCTTGTTCGATCTTGTCTAGGCTGAGGGTGCGATCGCCCACGGAAAAGACAGGCTGCTTGAAGAACAGAAGAAAGCTAGCCCAGTTGGGAATGCCTAGAATCTCTGGGCGGATAGAGCGAATGGGATACCGTTTTAGCACCTGCTGTACGACGATGGCATTGTAGAGATTGACCCAAGCTGCGATCGCAATATCTCTATTCTCTTCCGCCTCAAGCGCACTTAGCTCAACCGTCTGCAAACTAGCTAGCCACTGATCTAGTGTTTTGGCCGACTCTTTCTGCCAGCGAGTATAGTCCACCTGTCCTTGTGAAACGTAGGTTCGCAGCATCTGCGCCCAGGGTGTAAAGTCAATCAAAGCCGGTCTCCTGAACTATATATTCTGAACTACATAAAAGGTCGATCATGATTTGGCTATCAGCATTTCCCACCTATGCACGTACCTTAGCGTGGAAAGGCGTTAAGGACTGGGTGCGTCGGTCTTTTCCTTCGGTTCCAACAATATCTACGACGGAACTAGCCCGACAGCTAACAGCCCCATCAGACCCTCCAGTTTTGGTCGATGCCAGAAAACTAGAAGAATATACGCTTAGCCACTTGCCCGGTGCGTATCAGGCTCAGACGGTAGTCGAGGTAGAAAAAATTGGGATTTCTAAAGACAAATCAGTTGTTGTCTACTGCTCTATTGGCTATCGTTCGGGGCGACTGGGACAAGCGCTAAGAGCAGCGGGTTATCAAGCTGTGAACTTGGAAGGATCGATTT
>CAWCAI010000010.1:0-76806 GCA_963793495.1 uncultured cyanobacterium | reverse complement strand
TCAATGGGCTAATGAGAGCAGGGCCTTGGTCACGAGCCAAGGCGTGCAAACCAATCAAACAGAGCAGGCAACTAGTAAGGTGCATCCTTACAATGCGCTTTGGGGACTACTGCTAGAGTCGAGCTAATTGCGTGAATCATACGCTTCGCAGCTCGTGATAGTGGATCTAAACATAGGCCCGTAATATAGGAAGGCAGTGAGGTGTTTATTACTATGCCATTGCCCTTAGAGCACGTGTCTTCTTCGCCCGGATCTCCTTCGTCGATGTCTGAAAAACTGCCTCTTTTAAAGAGAGCACAGGGACTACGGCTGTATTCTAGCGAGGGCGAACCGCGCCATGCGACCTGGCTAGAGCTATTTTTTGATTTGGTATTTGTGCTGACGATGGCGGAGCTGGCGCATCTGCTGCACGGGCACCCGGATTGGGAGGGTATTGTCAGCTTTGTGGTTCTGTTCGTGCCGGTTTGGTGGCTGTGGATTGACTTTAGCTATTATGCCGATCAGTTTGATGTGGATGAGGGGATCTATCGACTAATTTACTTTGGGATTATGTTCGGCATAGTCGTGCTGGCGCTAACGATTCCCGAAGCGCTCTCGGAAGGAGCGTCCAATTTCGCAGCGGTGTATGCGGCGCTGCGGCTAGTAATCATTGGGCTGTATATGCAGGCCTGGCGGCTGGTACCTCAGTCCAGGGAGCTGACGAGTCGGTATGCGATGAGTTTTTCGGCGGCGTTCTTCCTTTGGCTGGTATCGATCGGGGTGCCGGGACCGGCTCAATTCTGGCTGTGGGCGATCGCACTCCTGATCGAAATTAGCAACGGCCCAATCACCTACCTCACAATTCGCAACGTCCCAACCCAAGAGTCTCATATGGATGAGCGATTTGGACTATTCGTGATCATCGTCTTAGGCGAGGCCATCATCGCTGTGGCTTCGGGCGTGGCTGATACCGCCTGGCAGTGGCAAAACGTGCTGACGGCAACCGGCGGATTTATTGCAGCGGTTAGCCTGTGGTGGATGTACTTCGAGCGGGCGGATGAATCTACGATCAATCAGGCGCTGCGCGGTGGCAAGATGGCGCTGTTTCGCTCCTTTATCTACGGCTACAGCCACGTCTTTGCCTTTATGGGGATTGTTGCGACTGGCGTTGGCATCCAGTTTGCGATCGAGGCGGCTTCTGGGGAGCCTTTTACTCTGCCGATGCAGGTGGCTTTATGTGGTGGAATCGCTGTATTCCTAACAGGTGTAACAACGTTGCAGTGGGCGTCGCCGACCTGTCTGCCTCCTCAAGTGGTGGTGGCGCGATTACTACTCGCTCTTTTTTCTCTTTGTCTAGTTCCTTTTAGCGCTATCCTTTCTCCGATTGGAGTCGTGGTACTGCTAGCATTTTTGCTAGTTGCGCTAAATGCACTCGACGGGATTCCTATCGCCAGGGTATAGCGAGCGTCCTCTTTTTGACTCTCTCTGTCCTCTTCCTACGGGGCTAGGTCTAAAGGAATAAATCAAGTCCAAAAAAAGTACCGGAAAAGTCAATCTGCTAACGTATAGAGTCCAGTACAGTAAGTCCGGTGCAGCTAGGCTCAAGCTGAAGTAACAAAGCTCAACCAAGGTAGTGAAGAATGATAAAAGATGCAATGACAGACGGCAGCTTGCAGCGGTGCTACGGTCGCTTTTTGAGGATTACTATGGCGGCTGTTGTCTCGATTGGACTGATAGTTTTCCCATTGAGTAGCGATGCGATCGCCTACAGCGTCGACTACGAAATGGACAAAGCCCGCGCTGAAAAAACAGTTGAGCACTACGGTGAATCTATCCGGCCCATCATTGAAGATGCGATCGATAATAACGAGAACAATCCTGATAGCAAAGCCACTGCCGAGAACTCCTACCAAAGAGAAAGTCCACTCAACCGCCTGCTGCCGAAGCGGCTGGGCAAGTTCTTTTCTAAAAAAGATTTTCTAGACATGTCAGGGACTGACGATCCTAACGCGGGTTGATTTTGCCTTTTATTGAGCGATCGCACCTCCTCTTCCCCACCGCTTTCTCTTGCCGACTTTGGCCCTTGCGATTCTCTCCTGCTCGAGCGCGGCGATTGAGCGTCTCTGCTGAATTTGGTCCATAAAAAACTCTTCTAAAGTCGGTTTTGCTACTTCTAGCTTGGCAATTTGGGCGTTCATTAGGCGAGCCGCAGACATAAACTCAAACGGATCGCCGCGCAGTATGCCGTACCAATAGCCATCTCGAAAGGAGATATCTCGCAGCCAGGTATCCAATACGTCTAGGCTGCCGCCATGACCTTTGACTTTGTAATAGTCTGGAGTGCCTAATAGCTCCTTGAGGGCCCCGATGCAGATGATCTCGCCTCGATCGAGTATGGCAATGCGATCGCAGATGATTTCCACATCCGACAGCACATGAGAGTTAAAAAACAGCGTCTTCCCCTGCGCCTTGAGCGACAGAATAATTTCACGCACCTGATAGCGTCCGGTAGGATCTAACCCTGACATTGGCTCGTCTAAAAACACAATCTCAGGATCGTTGATCAGCGCCTGGGCCATCCCCACTCGCTGTAGCATTCCTTTTGAATAGCGGCGCATTTGCTTTTTCTTAGCTGACTGCTGATCGAGCTGAACTAGATCCAACAGCTCCGCAATCCGTCGCTTTTGCACGTTGCCCTTGATACCAAAGAGCCCGGCTGTATAGCTCAAAAATTCCCAGCCAGTCAGGTAGTCGTAGAAGTATGGATTCTCTGGTAGGTAGCCGATCTTGGCCTTGACCTGGCCATCGCCTGCAGGCTGTCCCATCAGGGTCGCGCCGCCAGCGGTTGGTCTGATAATTCCTAATAGCAGCTTTAGCAGCGTAGTTTTGCCCGCTCCATTGGGACCAAGCAGGCCAAAGGTTTCTCCTTTGTATATATCTAGTGAGCAGTGTTTGAGCGAGGGCGGCGCTGCCTTTAGCCAAAAGCCCGTTCGGTAGACTTTTCTAAGCAGTTCGGTCTGGATGATAACAGGAGGATGCGCTGAAGCTTCCACGCTGTGATGAGTAGGTAAAGTTGTCGAAGGCGGAATTGAGGCCACGGTCATAACGGATATTCCTACAGCAAAGGCTCTCTAGAAGAACCTCTAGTAAAATAACAGTAGATTTCGTACAAGACTTACTGAGAAAAGCACATGGACCGCTCGAAAATTGTCGCTGTTATCACCGGAGCTGTGTCCGTTTTGCTGGCGATCGCATACTTACTGCTCGTACAGATGCTCGATTTTCGCGGCGAAATGCTCCCAGCACCAGTGAGTTTTCTGGGATTTTGGCTGTCTTAAATTAGCTTGGCGCTTTAGGCGTTTTCCGATCTGTACGTGTTCCCGTAGGAAATGGCCATGGCTCTACGGCTAGAGCCATGCAGACAAATCACGATCGATCAAATCTTGCAGTCGTAAGACATCCTCTCGGTAGTAGGCTTTGAGTAGCTGACGATCCTGTTCGGAAAGGGGCAGCGCTTCTTTACCAGCGGAATTAGCGGAAATTAGGCGCGATCGCAACCTCTGCCTTTTCTCTTCTGGCATCACCGTCCGCAGCAGCGTCCCCACCGCCGAGCGTACCGGATTGTTCGTCCGCAGCAATTGGTTGATCGACTGATTTTTTGGCACCGCCGCCGTCTGCTGCCGCTGATTCACATCTACCGCAAATTTAGGATCAACCTCGATAAAGCGATAGAGATTAGCCATTAAACCTGCTGCGTCATCTTTCAACTCGTCATACAAAAAGAGTCTTACCTGCTGCGGTCCAAACGTTTCTAAAAAGTGCTTTACGCCTGCGAAATATCGACCCTTCAGCAGCGTAAAAGAAGACTCCCCGCTAGTTTCTACCTGCTGTGCCAGCGGTTTTTGATTGCCCACCACCTGCCGCACGTGCATTAGATAGTCAGAATACGCTCTCTCCACCGGATTACGCAAAACTGCAATTAGCTTGGCTTGGGGCACATACTTTTGAATAGCAGGCACTGCCCGCTCATGCAAAAACAAATAGTTCGGAGACGCCTCACCAATTGCAGTCTCGGTGGTTGCCCCCTTGAACAGCGCCTGGTAATCCTCGATAGTGACAATTTGCTGCCTGCCTCCCGGCGTCAGCTGAGGTTCATCAGTCTGCTGCGCTGGTCTTCCTAAAAACTCGGTTTCCTTGCGCGGACTCATGAACACCTGCGGATGCTGTTGCAGATAGCTGTAGATAGACGTTGTTCCAGCTTTTTGTACGCCAAAAATCAAGAAGTTGGGAAGAACCATATCGGGAATGCTAGACAATCGTTGAGCGCTATCATCTTTCCCAAATCAGAACTTCTTGCTGTGTTTCGACACTGACAATCAATTCAGCGACGACTGAGACAAGGGCGGCTGAGCGCAGTCGTAGGCCTTGCCTTCTCGCACAGTAGCCAAAACCCACCGACTCTGCCCCAATCATTCGCCAGAAATAACATCGGCGATCTCATCAACCGAATCAGCTGGATCTTTATCTGTATTGTCAAACAGTCCCAGCAAATAACCTAGCGCCGCCCCGAATACAAAGCCCCCTGCATGTGCCCAATACGCCACGCCGCCGCCCATGCCGACATCCGCCGAAGCGCCCAGACTAGCAAAGCCATAGAGCGCCTGCTCTACAAACCAAAAGCCTAGAAAGAGCAAAGCCGGCACTCTAAAAGCGGTGAAGAAAATAGGAATAAAAGTGAGAACGCGAACTTCGGGAAAGCGGAAGATGTATGCGCCCATGACGCCTGCGATCGCACCACTCGCCCCCAAAGAAGGCACCGTGGATTCAGGCGCTACGTACCACTGACACAAAGACGCCAGCACGCCGCACATTAGATAAAACACAAAAAACTTTAGATGGCCCAGCTGATCCTCTACGTTGTTACCAAAAATCCACAGGTAGAGCATATTGCCCCCCACATGGAAAAAGCCAGCATGTAGAAACTCAGCGCTCAGCAGCGTCCCCCACTCGGTCACATGCGGAAAGCCCAGTCCCGTATTAAAGCTCGTAGACAAATCCTGTGGCACTACAGCAAACGTATTGAACAAAGCTTCTAAATTGGGACCGCTCAGCGTGGCTTCGTATAAAAACACCAGCACATTTAGGGCAATAAACCCATACGTAACATAGGGCGTTGTAGTGATTGGATTGTCGTCGCGAATAGGAACCAAAACAGCTTTCTCCAGCTAATAAACAGGCCAATGAACAAGTTGAACAAGACAGGTATCAGGGCACGGATGTCCCTTTTCATGTAAATTTACTAGATTCCATTCCTCTGGCGATCCCCCTTTCGAGAGGAAACCACAGTACACTTCCTCAAGAAAACCGAATGGCAAATTCCAAAAAAGTAGGTCGCAAAGCAGCCAGCAAAGCAACCGATCGAAAAGTCTATTCAGAATTTGGCGCATCAGAAGCCACGGCTCGCCCCGCCCCCGACCTTCCTCCCAATCAACAAGACATTCGCGTCCAAATCTCACGAAAGGGCCGCAAAGGCAAAAGCGTCACCGTTGCCTGCGGCTTCGTTCACAATGCTGAGACAATTGGCACACTGGCCAAAAGCTTAAAGTCTAGCTGCGGCTCGGGCGGTACAGTCAAAGACGACACGATCGAAATTCAAGGCGAGCACGCGCCTAAACTGCTCGCCTTATTAATAGAGAAGGGCTATAGAGCCAAAATTAGCGGAGGCTAGCGAGGTAATGTCAAGGGCAAAACGGGACCAGCCAAAACGGAAAGAGCCAGCGCGAAACCAGCCAGAACGAAAACGACCTTATTAGGCCTAAACAGTTATGCGCTGCCTTTCTAATTGGCGTTTTCTGCTCGGTGCTACTAGGTGTCTCAGGCGAAACAGCCTTCAATCAGGCTGAGGCAATGCCTACTGTCATTTCGCTTGCCCCCAAATCACTCGATATCAAATCTCCTGACCTCAAAGTTTCTCGCTATTGGTCGAACCATTGGGCGCAGCCGTGCATGAGCGCTCTGACAGCTCAAGGTATTTTCGATCCAACCCTATTAGAGAGCCGCTATCCTGTCAGCGCTTTGACGCAGGTAGAGTATGCAACTTCTGTATTAAAGGCTTTTCCTGGCGTGTTTGCTGCCAACAATGAATACCTAGGCCTAACATTCGCGGCTAATTCCGAAGTCAGAAGCACTACTAATGGCCGCCCTAGGCGCAGATGCTCGCCCTGGGCAGTCTGTCAGCCGCAGCCAAGCGCTGGCTATTTTGACCTCGGGATCGGCAACGCCCTATCAGGCTCATGCCAACCAGCTTTTGTCTGCAACCTTTGAAGATGCAGTGCTGATTCCTCGCAGCACTAAAGAAGGGGTAGCGGCGGCACTGGCGGCTGGCTATATTACTAGTCGCAAAGAGCGTACACAGCTATTGCCTCGCCGGAGTCTGGCGCTAGTGGACGGTGCGGCTTTTTTGTGTAGAGCTAGCCTTGATCCCGACACAGTTGCAACGGTCCCTGGCGATCGCGTCACCCTTCCAACCGCAGTCCCAACCGCAGCCGCACCTACCCGCGAACTGCGCGGCGTCTGGATGACCAACATTGACAGCGACGTTCTGTTTTCCCGCCCGGTTTTAGAACGAGCGCTAGATACCCTATCCGATCTCAACTTCAACGTGGTTTACCCCACGGTGTGGAACTGGGGAACGACTCTATTTCCAAGCAACGTGGCAGAAAGGACAATCGGCTACAAGCAAGGGCTCTATCCAGACCTGGATAAAACGGGACGAAAATATGCTTTAGAAGCAGCGCAGGCCGATCGCGATATGCTCGCAGAACTAATCGAACTTGCCCACAGCCGTGGCCTCAAAGTGATGCCCTGGTTTGAATTTGGCTTCATGGCTCCTTCTGACTCTGAGCTAGTCCGCCGCCATCCCGACTGGCTCACCCAAAAAGCGGATGGCACTCTCACCACTCCAGAAGGCGATCACGACCGCGTCTGGCTCAATCCTTTTCACCCAGAAGTGCAGTCCTTTATGTTACAGCTGATTGCTGAACTGTCAGCAAACTACAACATGGACGGCTTCCAGGTCGATGACCATATGGGCCTGCCGTTTGCCTACGGTTATGATCCCTACACCGTTGCGCTCTACCAGCAGGAGCACGACGGGAAAAGTCCGCCAGTAGACGCCAAAGACGCCGAATGGACCCAGTGGCGAGCCGACAAAATCACTAACTTTATGGGTGAAGTCTTTAGAGCTGTCAAAACTTATCGACCTCGAGCAGTGATGTCTGTCTCACCCAATCCGCACTCATTTGCTTACGAGTATTACCTGCAAGACTGGGACAAGTGGGTAAAAAGAGGCTATGTAGAAGAAGTAATCATTCAACTGTACCGGACTGATCTAGGCCGCTTTGTCTGGGAAATGGGGCAAGATGCGGCTGAATTTTCTCGCAGTCATATTCCCACTGCTGTGGGCGTATTGAGCGGGCTTAGAGGGCGGTCGGTGTCGATGGCGCAAGTTGTAGAGCAGGTGGAAGCGGTGCGCGATCGCAACTATGCAGGCGTCTCGTTTTTCTTCTACGAAACGCTTTGGAACCTCAGCAGCGAAGGCACCCCCAGACAGCGCCAAGACGCATTAGCAGACCTCTTTCCCAACCCGGCCACTCATCCGGTTGCCAGGTAGAAAGCCATGGCAAATAGAAAATTTACTAGGTAGAAACACCTGGTTAAAATCTGCCGAAAGAATGAAGGTTAAGTATTCTCACGAAAATTTTCTCTCTCCTTAATGGAAAAAATCAACAGCGTTGTTTAAAGTCTTATAGCTGTACGCTGCAAGAACGGATAACCAAGGAAAATTTTATGGCACAGAGTTTTGGTGTAATTGGCCTAGCGGTCATGGGCGAAAATATTGCACTCAACGTAGAACGCAACGGCTTTCCTATCGCGGTTTATAACCGTTCTCGGTCAAAGACTGACGCCTTTATGGAAAATAGAGCAGGCGGCAAAAATGTCGTCGCCGCCTACTCATTAGAAGAATTTGTCGAGGCTCTAGAAAAACCCCGCCGCATTTTGCTCATGGTTCAGGCAGGCAAGCCAGTCGATATGGTGATCGACAGCCTTAAGTCGCTGCTCGACCCAGAAGATATGATCATCGACGGTGGCAACTCCCTCTACGAAGACACCGAACGCCGCGTCAAAGACCTCGAAGCCGCCGGATTCAACTTCATCGGCATGGGCGTCAGCGGTGGCGAAGAAGGCGCACTCAATGGCCCTAGCCTGATGCCCGGTGGCAGCAAGGCCGCCTACGACTCCATCGAACCTATCGTCACCAAAATCGCCGCCCAAGTAGACGACGGTCCCTGCGTTACCTACATCGGTCAAGGCGGTTCCGGCCACTTTGTCAAAATGGTGCATAACGGCATTGAATACGGCGACATGCAGCTAATTGCCGAAGCCTATGACCTACTGAAAAATACTCTAGGACTAAGCCAAGCAGAGCTACATGAAACTTTTGCTGAGTGGAATAAAACAGAAGAGCTAGACTCTTTCTTGATTGAAATCACCACCGACATCTTTACCAAAATGGATGAAGAAACCGGTAAGCCGCTAGTCGAGCTAATCATGGATAAAGCGGGTCAAAAGGGAACTGGCCGCTGGACCGTGATGAGCGCCTTAGAAATTGGCGTTAGCATTCCAACTATCACCGCTGCCGTAAACGCTCGAATCATGTCCGCAATCAAAGAAGAGCGCGTAATTGCAGAAAAGCAGCTAACCGGACCTACCGCTAGCTTCGACGGTGACAAAAAGGCCTTTGTCAACAAAATTCGAGACGCGCTGTACTGCTCTAAAATTTGCTCTTATGCTCAGGGAATGGACTTGTTGAGTAAAGCCTCCGCGCTCAATGGCTATGATCTGAACTTAGGAGAAACTGCCCGCATCTGGAAAGGAGGCTGTATTATCCGCGCTGCCTTCCTCAACAAAATCAAAGCTGCCTACGATCAAGATGCCAAGCTGCCTAACTTACTGCTGGCTCCAGAATTTAAGCAAACCATCCTAGATCGACAGGAGGCCTGGCGCGAAGTCATCGCTACCGCTGCCAAAGTAGGTATTCCTGTACCCGCCTTTAGCGCCTCGCTAGACTATTTTGATAGCTATCGCCGTAGCCGCCTGCCTCAAAACCTGACCCAGGCACAGCGCGACTATTTTGGTGCGCACACCTATCAGCGCACAGACAAAGAAGGCATATTCCATACTGAGTGGGCTGAATAGACATTCATCTCTAGCGCCTAGCGCCTTGATTAAAGAAGCACTCTAGGAGAAAACTTAGAGTGCTTTCTTGTTGGCTTCTTCTTTCCAACCTTTCTGATCTCATACAGCGAACTTCGTAATGCACGGAGGAAGGCTGATCCCACTAGCTTTCGGGCATGGCCGATTCTAGGCGCTCAAGGGAAATGCGAGCGGCTTCTGAGACTTGAGAATGGTCGTCTTTCGCTAAGTAGCGGAGGGCGGCGAGGCTTTTGGGGGTGGGGAGGTTGCCGAGGGCTTCGGCGAGGCGCTGTCGGACCAGCCAGTCCTTGGCTTGAGCAAAGTTGAGGATATTGTCGACGGCTTCGGTGTCACGAATTTCGCCTAGGGCCGCGATCGCAGCCTGCTGAATCACCACTTCTGGACTATCCAAAGCTGCAATCAACACATCGTGCGCCTTTGGGTTCTTGAGATTACCAAGAGAAACCGCCGCGCTAAAGCGGACCAGCCAGTCCACATCTTCGTAAAAAGCGCGCACTAAGGGATCGAACGCTCGGGGATCTTCTAAGTAGCCCAGTGCGCCTGCTGCATCTGCTCGAATTCCATAGTCGGGATCGCTTTCTAAAATATTGACTAGCAGGCCGTAGCAATCTTTGGTGGGCTTCAGTCCTAGCGCAAAGATTGCCATGGAGCGAACCTGCTCATTCTTGTCATCCAATACCTTTTTGATCAGCGGGACCGCCTGCTCTGCTGGGACGTTGCGGAGAGACGCTAGAGCTAGCTTGCGCTCTACCAGGTCATCCGCTTCTAGCTTCTGTGAAAGGGCATCGAGATCGGGCTGTGAGAGCGTAGGCAACTCGGGCTGAGACATAGGTAAAGAGGCATGTGAAGGCTATCTTTCTATTATAAGGTCGTCTACGGAGGCTGAGAGGGTGACCTCGTTTCCGTAAGCGATCCCCGGGACGCGAGGCAGCAAAAGCTCTAGAACTGAAGGGTCTTGAAAATGGTTTATTTTGGTCTCTGGGCGCGGATAGTAGATTAGACCGTCAAACGATTGTTGCTGCCAGCAGAGGTGAATAGGCGCAAAGGAAAAGCTTTCGGGATCATGATGCGCGGACCATTTGACTAACGGCAGCGTGATCGGAGGCTGAAGCGTGAAGATAGCAGGAGCGATCGAAACGTTGAGTGTACCCAGATAGAACGGTGAGAGATCAATGCCTAAAGCGCGGAAGTGAGGGGCCTGCATGGCTATAGTCCCTCTGGGGTAGGGACTGTCAGTGGCTCGTCCAGAAGCGACCTGATGTCCTGGGACGACAGTCGCTGAAAAGGTGAGATTCGTAGGCTTAGGTGCGTTCATTGAGAAGTTGGCAGACAGGTTGAGATTTGATTTTGATGCAATAAAGAACAGAATTTTGCGTGAATTTTTGATCGCATAGACCGAAGAACCAGTTACACTTACGTTTTCTAGAGAACAGCCAAAATAGGCTCTCTGGGAAAATCAGCTTTTAGGAAGATCGCTACCGAAAGAGAATTAACGTTTGATTTCAGAGAACAGACTACCGAAATAATCTCGAATTTCATTTCTCGAATTCCCTTCCTTGAATTCCATTTTAGAAATATATGAGTCAGTCTCAATCAGTTTCTGCTGTAAAGAATGTGTCCTCGCCTGATCCCAGCAGTCTAGCCGGGACCGCTACAGGGATATACGTTTGTATTCATGGGCATTTCTATCAGCCGCCTCGCGAAGATCCTGCCCGTGGGGTAGTGGGCAGGCAGCCAAGCGCGTCGCCTTTTCACGATTGGAATGAGCGAATTCTGTATGAGTCTTATCGACCCAATGCATTTGCGCGGATTCTGAACAGCCAGGGCGAAGTGGTGCGCATCGTTAATAACTACGAGCACATCAGCTTCAATATTGGCCCGACTCTGATGAGCTGGCTAGAGCGGTACGATCTAGAGACGTATCGGCGAATTTTAGCTGCGGATAAGGTTAGCTGCGATCGCAATCAAGGTCACGGCAATGCGATCGCCCAAGCCTACAACCACATCATTTTGCCGCTGGCAAACTACCGCGATAAAGTCACGCAAATCCGGTGGGGCATTGCTGACTTTCAGCATCGGTTCAAGCGCGATCCCGAAGGCATGTGGCTAGCTGAAACCGCTGTTGATAATGAGACGCTGGCGGTTCTAGTCAGTGAGAGCATTCAGTTTATTATCCTCGCTCCCTCACAGGCTGCTCGCTGTCGGCGCTTTGGTCTAGACGATGGCTATGATGAGTGGCAAAGCGTAGAAGCTGGCGATATCGATCCGACTCAGCCTTACCGCTGCTTTGTCCCTAGGCAGGCGAATGGACGGGACTATATTGATATCTTCTTCTACGATGGGCCGATCTCCGGCGACATGGGATTCGACAATACGCTACAGTCCTCCCAGCAGTTCGCCAACCGTTTAGGTCAGGCCGTCAGATCTTTTGAGCTAGAAGCGGAAGCTACCGAGTGGGCCAAAGCAGACAGATTTCAAAGGCGATCGCAGCTAATCTCAGTGGCTACCGATGGTGAGACCTTTGGCCATCACCGGGGCGGCGGCGAGAAAACGCTGGCCTACACCGTCATCAACGAGCTGCCAGCTAGAGGCTGGCAGGTCACTAGCTATGCTCATTACTTGAGTCTGTGTCCACCGACTTGGGAGGTCCAGCTAAAACCAGTCACTGCCTGGAGCTGTTCTCATGGCGTTGATCGCTGGCGGCGGGACTGTGGCTGCGGCGGCGGTGGCGGCTGGCAGCAGCAGTGGCGCGCTCCGTTGCGAGAGGCTTTGGACTGGCTGCGCGACCACCTGATTATCCTTTACGGAAAAATAGGATCATCACTACTGCGCGATCCCTGGGCTGCCCGGAATGATTATGTCGGCGTACTGAGCAATCCCTCAGAGCAGAACCTTGGCCATTTCTTCGCAGCGCACCAGACTCATCCGCTCACCAGCGCCGAGCGCACAGAAGTGCTCCGCCTGCTAGAAATGCAGCGTCATGCAATGTTGATGTACACCAGCTGTGGCTGGTTTTTTGATGAGATTTCGCGGCCAGAAGGCACTCAGATTTTACGCTACGCGGCTAGGGCGATCGAGCTAGCAGAAGCGGTTTCTGGAAAACTGCTAGAGGGTGATTTTGTTCAGCGCTTAGCCAAAGCGCCTAGCAATGTTGGCTATTTCAAGACAGGCGAAGGCGTTTATCAAAAGCAGGTTAAGCCCAACCAGACTAGCCTAGAGCAGATAGTGGCTCGCTACGCTATCGGTTCGCTGTTTAACCCTGTCAAGCAAGAGGAACAGCTCTACTGCTATACCCTGCGAAAGCAAGATTACTACCAACAACCCTTGGGTGCATTGACGCTTGCCGTGGGTCGAGTCCAGGTAACTGCGGCGATGACCCAGGAAAAGCAGACGCTCTCTTTTGCAGTGCTGCATTTGGGTGGCTGGGATTTTCAGTGCGGCGTCCAGGCGTTTCCGAACAGGGGAGCTTATGTTCAAGCCAAGCAAGCGGTTATCGAAGCGTTTAGCACGGCTAGCGTAGCTCCAAGTGTTCTGGCGATTGACAGGCGCTTTAGCTTGAGCTACACGCTGCAAGATCTCTCACAGGAAGAGCGGGAGCAGATTATGCAGCAGCTTAATCAGGAAACGCTAGAGCGGTTGGATCAGCTCTATGAACAGGTCTATCGTGAGAACTACAGCGTATTAATGGCGTTTCATCGCGATCGCATCACCGTCCCCCAATCGCTACAGGTCGCCGCTGATATTACCCTTAGCCACCGCGCCCTAGAAGTGATTCGCGCACTAGAGCAGAACATCACCGAACCAGACGGCGATCTGCTCAAGATTACGGTTGGTCGAATCGCCGAGCTAGAAGGCATTGCGGTAGAAGCCTGTCACTTCCAGGCGGAGCTAAAGCTGCCTGATGCCAGACCCGTTTTAGAACGACTGATTTGGCAGGGACTAGCCCAAACGCTAGAGACGGCTAGCTCAGACCAGTATCTGGAATTAGAAGCAGCGATTGAGGCGCTAGAACGGCTGATTGGCTTAGGTCAAAAGCTCAGCGTAGAAGTAGCTCTCTACCGAGCACAGGAGCTTTATTACGACTATTTAACCCGGCAGCAGCTTGCGACCGCACCTAGTCAGCAGTCTCTGCTAGTCAGGCTAGGATGGGCGCTGGCAATCGATGCTAAGGCCGTTCTGGCTGTGGCTTAGCGGCAGAACGGCCTAGCGGAAGAACCCGCGACGACGATAAATCACCCGCGTGTTGTAGCCGCGAGCCGCCGCCGCGTCGACTCTAGCTTCTGCTGGAGAGCGGGTGTCGAAGCTGCCGATATTAATAAATCGTCCGCCGCGATCGCGATCGACATAGGCCTCTGGGAAAAACTGCCGGACGCTAGCGAGTACTGACTCATCAGCAATCACAGCTGATACGTAAGGGAGACTAGTCCTGCTCGAAACCGAAAAGCCCATAGAAGAGAGCGTCTCAGGATCAGCGTTGCCAGTCACAGGCAATCCCTGTACCCGCTGGTAAGTGCGAACGCCCTGCTGCGTTTCAAATCCATAGTCACCATCGACAATCACCGGAATCCCAAAACTATTCAAACGCTGCTGCAAAGCAATCACATCTGAGCCGGTGCTGCCCGGCACTAGCGTACTATTCGACAAACCAGAACCGCTAACGGTAGCGGCGGCGGGTGGCGATATAGCAGTGCTCCCTCCTGGTAGGAATTCAAACTCCATATCGCGCAGCGTTTCTTCATCTGCAACGCCAGTCGCCGGGAGGTCGCGGATTCTTTGATAAGTCGCCACAGCATCGGCGGTTTCCTGTCCATAGACGCCGTCAATCTCAAAAGGATAGAGACCATTTCGACCTAGATATCGCTGCAATGCGTTAACATCTGCTCCCGTATCACCAGGACTCAATCTCCGGCGGGTGAGACCAACTGCAGCTAGTAGCTGTGGACTGTCAGTCGAGACGCCGAGCTGACCAGAAGAATAACTAGCGGACTGGTTGACAGATTGAGTCGTTGCTGAGACGGGCATCTGGACGAGGGCAATCGTCAAGGCTCCCAATCCTAGGGCACGGATAGTGAGCGGCTTTATGATCAACACAGGAGACTCCATAAGTAGGTTTAATAATGGTTTTGATGAGATATTATTACTCATTCAATGCATAAAGAATACCGCTGCTGTGCTGGTGGCCCTTGCGTTCTCGGCCTGTATCCGCGATCGCTCAGATGGTTTTCTGCATCTGCTTAGACATAGTTGCTATTGTGTAGACTAGCTTGGGTGGTCGAGCGCCTAAAACCAAAACAGGGCGTAGCATTCAGGCGTATACCGCTTATGTTTTATTCAAAGTAATATCCGTTATAAGTTCGCAGCTGCTATAGGAGAGACCATGCTTCGGCCTCAGATTCGTCGTGCTTCAAAGCAGTTCTTTGTTGGCAAAAGCACCTACCCAGAAATCGAACGCATTGGCGATCCGCATTCTTATTGGGGAGATATTTACCATCTGCTGCTAACGCTGCCTTGGCCGACGTTTATTGGTCTCACTAGCTTTTTGTATTTGCTATTGAATACGCTATTTGCGCTTGCCTATAGCTTGGGCAGTGGTGGGGTAGCCAGGGTAAGCGGCAGTGAGCCCAAGCAGCTGTTGGAACTGTTCTTTTTTAGCGTGCAGACGATGGCCTCGATTGGCTATGGCGCAATGTATCCAAACAGTCTGTACACTCACTGGCTGGTGGTGATTGAGTCACTAGTCGGTATCTTTTTTATGGCCATGACGACAGGTTTGGTCTATGCTCGCTTTTCGCTGCCGACAGCGCGAATTTTGTTTAGCAATGTGGCGGTGATTGCCTCTTTTAACGGGGTGCCGACGCTGATGTTTCGAACGGCGAACAAGCGGAAAAACTACATTCTAGAAGCGCAGCTGTGGGTGACGCTTGTGCGCGATGAGTATAGCGACGAAGGCGATTTTATGCGGCGATTTCACGATGTGCCTTTGGTGCGATCGCACACGCCTATATTCAGTCTCTCCTGGACCGCTATGCATCAGATTTTGCCCGGTGGCTTACTTGATGGCGATACGGTAGAGAGCTTGCAACGCGATCATGTCGAAATCATCGTCACCCTCACCGGCCTAGACGAAAGCCTAGCCCAAACTATCCACGCCCGCCATACCTTCCAAGCTGAGGACATTCACTGGGACCATCGCTTTGCTGACATCCTATTGACCAATGCACAAGGGCGGCGAATTATCGATTTCAACTTATTTCATAGCATTCATCCTCTTAGCACATCGCGTCAGCTACCCAATGGACGCACCCTTAGCAATGGCAAAGTACCAGCTCAGATAGATGAAGTCCGCTAGTCAGGTAAAATTAAGGACATGTAGGCATTAAGAGGGTTGGAGCTAGCAGTGGCTAAAGAACAACAAAGTATATTGAACTGGCGTTTTCCAAACTGGCATCCTAGTCGCCAATTGCTTCGCTTGCCTCTGCGCAAACTGATACAGCCGGCAGGAGCGCTGCTTTTAATCGCTGTTCTAATCGGTAGTACGTGCTTTAGCAGCCCTGCCTACGCTGATAACTTTGATCGAATGAACCTTCGCCAGCAGGACTTTTCCGGCCAAGATCTAACTGCCAACGACTATACCCGCGCCGATCTAACTGAAGCCGACTTGAGCCATACCAACCTAGAGCAGGTGCGCCTGTTTACAACTCGTCTCAACCGGGCGAACTTAGAGGGCGCAAACCTCAGGGGTGCGACTTTAGACGGCGCTAGCCTGGCAGGAGCCAACCTCAAAGACGCCGTTCTAGAAGGTGCGTATGCTATTAATATCGACTTTCGCGGCATCAATATTGAGGGGGCAGACTTTACCGATGTCCTGCTAAATCCAAAGGACAACGACAAACTTTGCGAGATGGCTAGCGGGACTAATCCCACAACCGGTAGAGAGACTAAAGAGACGCTTTATTGCCCTTAGTATCTATCCTTAGCCTTTGTGTTGGTCGGCTATAGATATCCATGTTCAGCTAAAAATGCCAGAGACGGGTCTACATTAGACTCATCTCTGGCATTTTGCTCCCTGCCAAGACTTTCTCTATCAGTGTCTCTGCCGCTGTCAGTATCAGAATTCATACCAGCGTTAGATCCGTAGCGAGCAAATTTCTCTACATATTTGCCCAGCAAATCCCCTTCTAAATTCACCAGATCTCCTGGCAAAAGATATTGCAGGTTTGTTTCGGCGTAGGTCACTGGAATCACCGCCGTTTGGAACCAATCGCCAGAGTGGCTGCATTCTGCCACCGTCAGGCTAATGCCATTAACGGCAATGCTGCCTTTGTTGACAACATAGCGAGCGACTTTGGGGCTAACCTTTCGAAAGCAAATTTCCCAGGCGTCGCCGGTCTGCTGGGCGCTTTCTAGCTGGCCAGTTCCGTCTACGTGCCCAGTGACAAAGTGACCGCCGATTTTGCTCCCGACTCGCAGGGAGGTTTCTAAGTTTACTTTGCCGTTCTCTGAAACTTTTCCTAGCGTAGACTTGTCTAAAGTTTCAGGAGAAGCGGCTGCAATGAAGCCTCTGCTCAAGATCTGTTCGACGGTCAGGCAAACGCCATCGACCGCGATACTATCGCCGAGTTCAATCTCGACAAGCACTGGATCTTGAGCTATGGGGCAGGTAATTTTGAGCTGATACTGGCTTAGGTGCTGTAGTTGACCGATGCTCTGGACTAAACCTGTAAACATACTCTTGTAAAGGCAATAAGGATAAGCTTCCTCGAACTTTTGTAGCGAGGGACTACCGAGCTACTCTAGCGTAGCTGCGTATCCGTTAGCACAGGGCACTATCAGGGCCTCATTTTTTGATAGTTTCGATAAAGTTTTTTTATCTTTGGCTGAGTTCTGACGAAAATCGCTTTAGCCTATAGGGACACAAAGTTGTTTTTTATTTTAGTAAACGTTTTACCTGGCAAGCCTAAGGAACTAAGCGATGATTGAGATGACGGTTGCGGGGATTGCCATTGATGGAGGCACTCGAAATCCAGTAATTTTGCTGCGCGATGCGTCTCAAAGACGGCAGCTTCCTATTTTTATATCGACTGAACAGTCTCGAACGATTCGCTCTGTTTTAGAAGGCGAAAAGGCGTCCCGGCCGATGACGCACGATCTAATCGTGAATCTGATGAATGCCTGGGAGATGGATCTGCAGCGGGTAGTGATTCATTCGCTTAGGGACAGCACGTTCTATGCGGTGATGACAGTAGGGCGGGGCAAAAAGAAAAAAGAAATTGATGCACGTCCTAGTGATGCGATCGCAGTCGCCTTGAGAGTAAACGCGCCGATCTGGGTGATGGAAGAAGTGATCGTAGATGCGGCAATGCCCGTCGATCAAGCGGCAGATGCAGCGGAATCCAAGGCATTTAGAGCCTTTGTTTCGGATATCAGCCCGGCGGATTTTGCTGAGCGTGGTCGTTCTGTTTAGAACCCAAAGGTTTAGACTCTAGAAGTTTGAAGTATAGAAGTTTAGACCCTAAAAGCTGTGCGCGATCGCATTTTCGGCAAGACCTATCGGCTGCTGTCCATTTTTTCTCTAGGGACGATGCGGTTCGAGTCTGCTGCGGTAGCCGACGCCGTGATTACCGCCGCGATCGCACAGGGCATCAACCATATAGAGACCGCTCCTGCCTACGGTCAAAGTGAACGCTATGTCGGCAAAGCGCTAGAGCGAATTTTGGCAGTAGGCGCGGCTAGTCGTGACCAGCTGACGGTCACCAGTAAGATTGCGCCTACGACCCAGAAAGAAGACGTTGAGGCGGCGGTGAGAGCGTCGCTGTCCAGATTGGGCATTGACTATCTAGACTGTCTGGCGATTCATGGAATCAATACACAGACGCATTTGGATGCTGTGCAGGCTGAGATGCTAGCGGCGATCGCTTCTCTTACAGGCCAAAGGCATCGTCCACCATCTGGGATTTTCGACTCACGCGCCACTAGCAGTTATTCAGAATGCGATTGCTACGAACGCCTTTAGCTTTGTGAATTTGCACTACAACTTCTTTTTTCAACGCAATCGGGCTGCGATCGCCCAGGCCCACCAGCAGAACATGGGCATCTTTATCATCTCTCCTGCTGATAAAGCCGGATTGCTGTACACCCCGCCCGAAAAGCTCAAAACGCTCTGTGCTCCCTTCGATCCGCTGCTATTAAACTACCGATGGCTGCTGAGCGATCTCGCGAATCACCACCCTTAGCATCGGGCCTGCGGTGCCA
This sequence comes from uncultured cyanobacterium, assembly GCA_963793495.1. GTDB lineage: Bacteria > Cyanobacteriota > Cyanobacteriia > Phormidesmidales > Phormidesmidaceae > Phormidesmis. The sequence continues at coordinate 58,299 of CAWCAI010000010.1, read as the reverse complement.
GAAGAATTAGCCTGGCCGCTACAAGTCAAAGACACAGACGGTCCGCTGAGCGCAGAAGAACAAGCGGCGATTGAACGGTTAGAGACAGCACAAGAGAGTGAGTTGGGACGCGATCGCTGCTCGCAGTGCCACGCCTGTCTCCCTTGCCCTGAAAGCATCAACATTCCAGAAGTGCTGCGCCTGCGAAATCTGAGCGTTGCCTACGATATGCAGGAGTTTGGTCAGTACCGGTACGGCATGTTTGAAAATGCGGGGCACTGGTTTCCGGGGCGACGGGGCGATCGCTGCACAGACTGCGGTGACTGCCTGCCCCGCTGTCCAGAACAGCTTGATATTCCTACTCTGCTTAGAGACACGCACAGCCGCCTGGCCGGGAAGCGTCGTCGCTCGCCTCTGGGAGGAATAAGACAACAGCGATCCAATCTCTTTCTAAAGATAGAGAATGCTGTTTGTTCTGCTCTGGTGCTATAAGTTTGTTCTTACAAGCTATAGATTTTCTTCCCTTTGTCGGGCGGCACAGTCAAATCTAATCGGTAGGATAAATAGAATTAGTGCTTAGTCTGTGGATACACAATCTGCGGATAGAATATTATTGCGGATTGGAAGTAGACACAAACAAGCAGTTCTCTGTAGACAGTCACTACCGGGAAAAGCCAAATTATCATTCCTTCAAGGATCAAGAAAATATGACCTTCACTCAAGAACAGCACATAACCGGCAACGGCGCACAAACCGATGACCGAGTAGCCGTGCTGCTGATGGGTTATGGCGAAGTCGAAAGCTACGAAGACTTTGCCAACTACAATGAGCAAGCCCTGAATCTACTAACCGCTAAATTTGCACCAGTTCCGACCTGGATATATCCTCCTCTAGCCAAGCTATTGGCTGTTTTCGACCTACATGAGTGGAGTCACCAGCACGGTAACTTCGTCTCTCCTCACAACGCCATCTTTGAAAAGCAAAGAGCTGGCATCGAAACCTGCTTGGAAAACCGCTGGGGCGATCGCGTTAAAGTCTTCAAGGCGTTTAACTTCTGTGCTCCCCATTTGCCTGACCAAGTGCTAGAAACAGTCAAGGCAGAAGGCTTCACTAAGCTATTGATCTATCCTCTGTTAGTGGTAGATTCTATTTTTACTAGCGGAATTGCAGTAGAACAAGTCAACGACGCGCTGACAAAGCTTGCGGGGACTGGTGAGCACTGGCTAAAAGGCACTCGCTACATTCCCTCTTTTTATAACGAAGAGCGCTACATTGACCTACTAGCCAATCTAGTTGAAGAGAAGATTGAGAAAGAGCTAGCAGTCGCTCACCTGCCTTCTCAGACGGGCATCATATTGCTCAATCACGGCTGCCCTCACAAGGCTAAAGGCTTTACCTCTGGTATCGACGAGAGCCAAAAGCTCTACGAATCTGTCCGCGAAAAGCTCATCCGCAAGTATCCGTTGATTTCTATTGGCTGGATGAACCACGACACGCCGCTAATCGATTGGACACAGCCTAATATGGAGATTGCGGGTCAAAACATTATTGATCTAGGCGCAACTGCTTTGGTGATGATGCCTATCGGCTTTGCGACTGAGAATCATGAGACTTTGCTAGACGTAGACCATATTATCCATGGCCTGCGCCGCAAGAACCCTGAAGTTACCTACGTGCAGATGGACTGTGTCAATGACCATCCTGAGTTTGTACAGATGGTTGCAGACTGGGCAGATTCTGAAATTCAGGCATTGCTAGAAGCGGCGCCGCTAACGGTAAATCCAGGACTTAGAGATGCTAGTGCTAGTGAGCACACTCACGATCACCACGGTCATCATGGACAGGGTCATCATGGACACGATCACCATGCTCACAACGGTCATAGCCACAGCTCTCAGGAGCATAATCATGATCATGGCGCTCACAGCCACGATGTCAATAGTCGTCATCTTGAGCCCAAAAGCAAGGAGAAAGTCGAGGCCCATAGCCACCATCACTAAAGGCTAAAATTCACTATCCTGTAGAGACATCTCACTTTCTCTGCATTCATGCGTCTGCCCTTTTCTCGTCCGATTAAACGTCCGCTGCCCTGGCTAATAGGGTTGGGACTAGTCGGCTTGATCGGGGCAGGCGCTATTGCTTTTTCTATAGCTCGCCGAGGGCCCAACTATGATATTGAAGCGCTGACGGTGCCGGTGACAGCCAGTGAGCTGACGGTGAGGATTACGGCTAGCGGCAGTGTGCAGCCGGTGCGAACGGTGAACGTCAGCCCGAAGTCGGCAGGGATTGTTCAGGCGGTGTTTGTGGAACAGGGCGATCGCGTTACCCAAGGCCAGCTGATTGCTCAGATGGATCGCGACCAGGTGGATGCACAGCTCATTCAAAACAGAGCCGGTGTTGCGGAAGCTAGAGCGCAGCTCGATGATGCTCTCAACGGTGCGTCCAATACGGATATTGCTCAGGCGGAAGCTGCGTTGGAGTCAGCTAGAGCCCAGCTGCGAGAGGCCGAGGCGAGACGAGAGCTGGCAGAGGAGGATCGCGATCGCACTCAAAGCTTGTTCGAACAGGGAGCAGTTTCTCAAAGCACTCTAGATCTAGATATTAGTGAAAGTCGTAGCGCCGCAGCGGCAGTAGAACAGTTTGTGGCCCGAGTGAACGAAGCCGAGCAGCGGCTAATTGATCAGCAAAACGGTAACGATTCAGAAGCTATTGCCCAGGCCGAAGCCCGTTTGCTGCGAGCGGAAGGCCAGCTGCAAGGCATTCAGTCGCAGTTAGCTGATACCGAAATTCGAGCCCCGTTTGCCGGTATCGTTACCCAGCGATTTGCTTCTGTGGGAGCCTTTGTCACACCGACGGCGACAGCTTCAGATGTGACTTCGGCGACGTCTACTGCAATTGTTGCGATCGCCAGCGGGCTAGAGGTGATTGCCGAGGTGCCAGAAGCGGACCTTGGACGAATTCGAGTGGGGCAATCAGTTGAAATTCAAGCAGATGCTTTTTCTGACCAGACCTTCTCTGGCGAAGTGAGGCTGATTGCGCCAGAGGCGATTGAGAGACAAAACGTGACTGTTTTTCAGGTGAGGATTCAGCTGCTGACCGGCACGGATCAGCTACGCTCAAATATGAATACGAATGTTGCTTTTATTGGCAACAAGCTAGAAGACGCCTTGGTGATTCCAGCGGTTTCTGTGATTACTCAGGCCGGTGAGACAGGGGTGCTGGTCCCTGATGAGACAGATAGGGCGCAGTTCGTGCCGGTTGTTCTAGGGACTCAGGCGGGCAATAGCATTCAAGTTGTCGAGGGACTTGAAGCGGGCGATCGCGTCTTCATCGACTTACCGCCGGGGCAAAGCTTAGAGAACTTGACCTTTGGCCGTAGCCGAGACGAGTAGAGATACCCACTCTTACTGGTTAGGTATAACCTCTAAACGCTTGCACCTTATTCTATAAATTCAACAGATGGCATTTGTTCTATTAGATATTCGACTAGTCCTTCTAGGGTCGGATGCTCGAATAGGAAGCTAGCTGGAATGGTTGGTCCTAGATTGTATTCAAGCTGATTGGCAAGCTCGACTGCCATCAAAGAATCGACGCCTAGGTCTGCTAGCGGCTGATCTAGGACAATCTCTTCTGGTGAGCTGTAGCCGAGTACGTCGGCAATCTCTGCTTGAATGTGTGCCATGAGATGATGGCGTCGCTCTGTGGCAGGCACTTGTTTTAACTGTTTTAGTCCTTGAAGGCGATCGCCTTCGTGCTCGTCCGTGGCAGACTGAAAGCGTTCTAGAACCGGTAGAGAAACGCCCGGTGGTAGCTGAGCAGAGAATCTTGGCCAGTCAATAGCCAATATGCCTACCTGAGCGGCTGATTGGGCAAGTAACTGGCCTAATGCTTTCAAGCTTTTCGCTGGATTCAGTAAGGTGACGCCTCTAGCACTCATTCGCTCTTGAACGCCCATATCTAGCTGCGCGGCCATGCCAGCTTCTCCCCACGGTCCCCAGTTCACGCTCAGTCCAGGCTGGCCCGACGCGCTACGGTGCTGCATCAGAGCGTCCATGAAAGCGTTGGCGGCGGCATAGTTGCCCTGACCAGGAGAGCCAATTAGAGAGGCGATAGAGGAAAAACAGACGAAAAAGTCTAGCGATAGGGACTGCGTTGACTGGTGTAAGTTCCAGGCACCTTCGACTTTTGGAGCCATTACTTTGGTGAACTGCGGCCAAGAGAGCTGAGAGAGAAGGCCGTCGTCTAAGACGCCTGCCGCGTGAATGATACCTTTGAGTGGCGGTGAGTCTTTAGTGAGTTGGCTAATAATGGTTTCGATATCGGCCAATCGCGCCACATCTCCTAGCACCACAGATACCTTCACTCCCGACGCTTCTAGCTGTTCGATCGCTTGCTGCGCAGCTTCTGACGGTGCGCTTCTTCCCATGAGCGCTATCTGCTTGCCACCTTGTTCTTCTATCCATTGCGCCACTTTTAGACCCAATGCGCCTAGTCCTCCTGTAATTAGATAGGAGCTATCGGCTTTGATAGATACGGCAGATTGGTTCTCTGCGTGGGCGATCGCAGGCAAAGTTAGCACCACTTTCCCAATGTGCTTGGCCTGCTGCATGTATCGAAAAGCCTGCTGGCCCTTTTGAATAGAGAAAGTTTTGTTCGGCAAAGGTCCAAATTCCGCTTGCTCAAATAAGTCGCCGAGTTCTTTCCACAAGTCTCGCATGAAGGCTGGATTCTCTTTGGTGACTTCTCCCAAATCAAAAGGAAAATATTGGGCGGTAGGATAGGTCTGTGCGACTCGCTGCTCATCCCATACGCCAATCTTGCCTAGCTCAACAAATCGACCATTCTCAGCGAGGACTTCAAAGCTTTTATCAATAAAGTCTCCATTCAAACTGTTGAGAACAACATCAACGCCTTGACCGTCGGTAATTTCCAGAATCTGATCGGCAAAATCGAGATTGCGAGAGTGCATGATGTGACTGATGCCTTGTTTCCTGAGAAAATCCCATTTGCTGGGGCTAGCGGTTGCGAATATCTCCGCCCCGGCCCGCTGAGCGATTTGGACAGCCGCCTGACCGACGCCGCCCGCTGCTGCGTGGATTAGGATGCGATCGCCCGCTTTCAACTGCGCCAGTGACTGCAACCCATAGTAGGCCGTCAAAAAGGCAAGGGGCAGCGTAGCCGCTTCTGCAAAGCTGATTTGAGACGGCTTTGAAATTACAAACTCCGAACGGGTGGTGATAAATCGACTGACACCATTAGTCAGCATGGTCGCGATCACCTCGTCACCAATGTCAAAATCAGAAACTTGATCCCCTTTTTTTACTACCGTACCCGCGCATTCAAAGCCAAACGTAAGCTGGTTGGCCTGGGTAATGCCCAAATATTCCGAGTAGTATTCTTTCAACAATCCCAGAACATTGAGCACATCGCGGAAGTTGAGCCCGGCGGCAGCGACTTGAATTTCTACATCGTTGGGACCGGGCGATCGCCGCTGAATAGGCAAAAGGGCAAGGTTATCGATCAGTCCGTATTCTTTCAATTTGAGCTGGAAAGACTGGCCAGATGGAATCGGCAGAAGGTTTGTTTTAGATTGATAAGGCGCAAGGCGAGCGACGTAGCGATTGCCTTGACGATAGGCGATTTGGTCCTCGGTGGTGGGAGAATAGAGTTCTTGAAGGAGCTGGTGAGTGTCGGATGCGATCGCATCAAGTGAAGACAAATCAATCCGGCGACAGGTTAGCTCAGGATGCTCTAGAGCAATCGCTCGCCCTAGTCCCCACAGGGACGATTGATATACCTGCGACCGGTTCGGCCTATATGAGCTGTCTTTTTTCCCTTCTAGCTCTGTGCAGTATTGAGCACCTTTGGTGACTATCCATAGCGGAGTCAAAGTGTGAGTTTTGACCAGCGACTGCACAAGATGAAGTACGCTCGCGCAAAGGTCTTGAGATTCTGCGTCATACAGGTGGATAGCACCTTCTATAGACTGGTCTCCAATTGATTCGATTAACTGGCTAAAGTCTTCTGGACTGGTGGGATTGAGCTGATAGTGATGTGAGTCTAACTGTTGATAGCTGCTGTGGAAGGAGACCTTTAGCGTGCGATCGCCTCTTTGCTCGATCTGTTCTATCAGCTGCGAGCTAACCTCATCCGAATCTGAAGCAAGCAGCAGCCAGGTCTTCGGTTCTGTTGGCAAGATAGGCGCTGGGGCGGCTACCAGCAGAGCAGACTCCCAAACCAGCTCATACAGGGCAGGCGACACCTCCGGCTGTAGATAGCGCATCAGAATATCTCTATTCGTACGGTTGAGCACGAGCCCTTTGACCTCTGCGACAACCACACCAGATGAATTGACCAGCTGCACATTACCGACTAGCTGTCTCGCACGTTTGCTATTAGAGACATCGTTGCCAGCAACAGAGCCAATTGCCCACAGCGACGTACCGAGCGGACCGTATACCTGTAGCTGCTCTACGCCAGCGGGTAGATAAATTTCTTTTGCGCTGGTTTCGCCAATTGCAGCCGCTAGAATCTGAAAACTGGCATCCAAAAGCACTGGATGCAGTTGATAGAGATCTGTCCCTTTCGCCAAAGATTCAGACAGCGAAATCTCTCCTAAAGCCTGATTCGGTGCAGCCCAGAGCTGCTGGATAGCCTGAAAGTCCGAGCCGTATTCTAGACCGCGTTCGTGCAGCTTCTCGTAATAATCAGCAGCTAGAATCTGCTGAAGAAAGTGGGTTTTGTACTCGTCCAAATTAACCGGCGAAGGTGGCGAGCTACCGACAGCCTGTATAGTTCCTTCGGCATGACACAGCCAGCGAGGAGCCGTCGACTGGTTGTCTGCCTTCTCTAAGCTGAAAATTTGGAACTGTTGGGTACCGTCTTGCTGCGGTGTGAGAACAGTTTGAACCGTTACTGGCTGGTCATCGGATAGAATCAGTCCGCGCTGAATGGCGACGTTCGTCAGCGTTTGAGCAGAGGAGGGAATATCAGCCGTTTGAGCGGCGGCGGCTAAGGCGATTTCTAGATAGGCCGTGGCGGGCAGAATGGCCTGGCCAAACACACGGTGATGCGTGAGGTAGGCAGGCTGCTGAGGGCTGATTTGCGTTTGGAATTGGATGGGGGGAACGGGCGAGGGAAAGCGCTGACCAATTAGCGGGTGTAGGTCGCTAGGAATTACTAATCGGTTTAGGAGAGAATCAGCTTTGGCAGATGGAGCAGGCTCTAGCCAATAGCGCTGTCTTTGGAATGGGTAGGTCGGTAGCAGAACTTTCTGATGCGAACCAAAACGTTCAAATTCCTGCCAGTCTATCTTTGCCCCCCTGGTATACAGCTGGCTTAGGCTGCTTAATATCTGCCGCCAGTCATCTTGATCGAGGCGCAAGCTAGGTAGCCAACTGCTGGAACTATTAGACGACAGGCACTGTTTTCCCATTCCTAGTAACAGCGGCTTTGGTCCGACTTCTAGATAAACGTCACAACCTTTCTCGGCTAGGCTAGTCATACCGTCTGCGAATCGGACGGGCTGTTCTATCTGTCGAATCCAGTAGTCGGCGGTAGCAATTTCTTTGTCGACAAGTTCCCCTGTTAGACACGAGATAAAAGCGACTTTTGGACATGAATATTCGATCTTGTTTGCAACAGCTGCAAAGTCTTCTACCATCGGTGCCATTAATGGAGAATGAAAAGCGTGAGAGACGGTGAGCTTTTTGTGCTTGATGTTTTGGGCAGTGAGGGTATGTGCGATCGCATCCACCACTCCCCCTTCACCCGAAATCACCACGCTACTAGGCCCATTAATCGTTGCAATACTCACCCGCGCCGACGGCTCTTGATAAGGCGCAATCCATTCCTCTACCTGCTCTACCGTCGCTAAAATCGACAGCATTTCACCCCCAGCAGGCAGCGCCTGCATTAGCCGTCCCCGCTCTGCAATTAGGCTTAGACCGTCTTCCAGGCCAAAAACTCCAGCAACACAGGCCGCAGCGTATTCGCCCACGCTGTGGCCAAGGACTACATCTGGGCTAATTCCCCAGGACTGCCAGAGCTGAGCAAGGGCGTATTCGATGACAAAGAGGGCAGGTTGGGTGTTCCCGGTTTGGCTGAGAATCGTAGATTGGGCGGAGTCGCAGCCGAGGGTAGGATAGAGAACGTCTATTAGAGAGATTCCCTTTTTCGAAAGAATCTCTTCGCATTGGTTGACGGCTTGGCGGAAGATGGGCTGGGTTTCGTAGAGCTGACGACCCATGTCTATGTACTGTGAGCCTTGACCGGTGAAGAGGAAAGCGATTTTGAGTGGTTTTTGCGGGACTGGTTTAGCTTTGGGGGTCAGGGTTTGAAGCTGTTGCTGTAGTTGTCTGGTGGATGAGGTGACAAGAGTAAGGCGGTGGTCGAAGTGCGATCGCCCGACATTCGCGGTGTAGCAAATATCTGCAATGGAGACATTATCATTTGTCTGAAGCCAGTCCTGATACTGCAACACCAGCGTTTCTAATGCTTCATTACTCTTGGCAGAAAGCGTTAGTAGATGAAGCGGACGTTCTGCTACAGCATTAGGATTGCTGGCTGATTCTGTTTGACTAGTTACAACAGTTCTCGGTGCTTCTGAGATCAAGACATGGGCATTCGTGCCGCCAAATCCGAAGGAGCTAATGCCCGCAATTCGCTGTCTTTCACCAGAAGGCCAAGCCTTGTTCTCTGCTGGAATTTGTAGCGGCGTGTCTTCGATCTGAATGTAGGGATTGACTGTCTCTAGATGCAAGTGCTGGGGAATTTCTTCATGCTGTAGCGATAGCAATACTTTGATCAGTCCGGCCATTCCTGCCGCTGGTTCTAAATGGCCAATATTGGTTTTGACAGAGCCTAGCCAGCAGGGAATCTCACTTTCTCGCTGTTCACCAAAAACAGCCTTGATTGAATTCACCTCGATCGGGTCGCCTAGCGAAGTTCCCGTTCCGTGAGCCTCGATATAGTCTACCTGTTCTGCACTGATCTTGGCATTTGCTAGCGCCTGTTTAATCACGCTTTGCTGTGCTAGGCTATTCGGCGCGGTCAATCCATTACTCCGGCCATCCTGGTTAACCGCCGAGCCCTGAACAATTCCTAAGATGGTGTCGCCATCTTTTTCTGCTTCGGACAGGCGTTTTAGCGCTACCACGCCGCAGCCTTCACTGCGCACATAGCCGTCGGCGCTAGCATCGAAAGTCTTGCATCGGCCATCTGCGGCCATCATCTGCGCTTGAGAGAAAGTAACTGTTAGCTGAGGATTTAGAATCAGATTTACGCCGCCCGCGAGAGCCAGATCGCACTCGCCCGTTCGCAGGCTCTGACAGGCTTGATGCACAGCAACTAGAGAAGAAGAACAGGCCGTATCGATCGCAAAGCTTGGTCCGTGCCAGTCAAACAGATAGGAGAGTCGGTTCGCTGTGATGCTAAAGGCGTTGCCCGTACCGTAGTAAACGTCGGTATTTATCTGCGTGCCCTGCACCCGCGAGTAGTCACCATTGCTGATGCCAAGAAAAATGCCTGATTGACTACCCGCTAGCTCGTCTGCTGAAAGTCCCGCATTTTCTAAAGTCTCCCAGCAGACTTCTAACAGCAGTCTTTGCTGCGGGTCCATATGAGCGGCTTCTCTAGGCGATATGCCAAAGAACTTCGCATCAAAATGATCGATTTTTTTTAGGAATCCACCGAACTTCGCAATTTTCTGGGCAGGAAAATCTGTATCAACCTGCTCTACGTCCCAGCGTGAAAGAGGAACTTCTGTGATCGCATCTTGTCCATCGTGCAACAGCTGCCAGAAAGCGGAAATGCTTGGCGCACCAGGGAAGCGACAGCCCATACCGATGAGTGCGATCGCCTCTCCCATATTTTCATTTTGCTGCCGAACCTCGCCTAGTGCCTCCCCTACCGCCTGCGATCCTCCCCTCACTAGCTGCTGAGCTAGCGCCGCAATCGTCGGAAAGTCGTACACAATCGTCGGCATTACCGGATGACCCAGCCAAGCTTCTAGCTCAGCCGACATTTCAATCACCTGCAAAGAGTTCAGTCCATAGCTGGCTAGCGGTTCATGTCGATCGATTTCAGCAGGCGCGATCTGCACTCTCTGTGCAATTCTATTTGTCAGCCAGATTTCTACCGCCTGAATTCTTTCTTGGTCATTTGCCAGCTCAGAGAGTACAACAGAAAACTCTTCGGACGGAGCCGCCACTGTTTGCAGCGTTCTTTTCCACTGTCCAACCACCGTCAAGCTGTCGTCTAAGAACTGACGACGGCACTGTTTTCTCTGCACTTTTCCGCTAGAGGTCTTGGGCAAGCTTCCTGGCTTCAGTAGCTGGATTGCGTATAGCTGTAGCTCATGCGCTTCAGAAACTGCTCGACGAATCGCTAGAACAATCTCGCTTTCGGTCTGCTCATCCTCGCTTAATCGGCGCAGGTAGGTCCGCGTTATCTCTGCGACGACCACTAGCTGTTCAGCAGAATTCTCCTCTACCGAGAAAGCTGCACAGCCGCTGATCTGCATTGCTTCGTGAGCACTTTCCACCGTCGACTCTATGTCTTGAGGATAGTGATTGCGGCCTCGGATGATCACCACATCCTTCAGCCGTCCGGTAATGAACAGTTCTTCGTTATGAAAGAATCCAAGATCGCCCGTACGGAGAAAATCAACTTCGCCGCCTGCTATTCTGGCCCCGAACGTCTGTTCCGTTTGTTCTGATCTCTGCCAATATCCCTGGGCAACACTCTTGCCAGCTACCCAAATCTCGCCGATACTGCCGCGATCGCAAGGTACAAACGTCTCAGGATCAACAATTCTCACCTCTTGTTTTAACCAGCTACGACCGCAGCCAACGACGGGCTTACTTTCTGCTGGTATAGAACTTGCGATCGCCTGATTACGCTCTAGTGCATCCCGGTTGACGTTATAGACGACTGGCTCTGCGTACCGGCTGCCACCCGTGACTATCAGCGTTGTTTCAGCCATGCCGTAGCAGGGATAGAAGGCGCTACTTTTAAAGCCGCTGGGCGCAAACGTGGTGGAGAATTTCTCTAGAGTTTCTGGGCGGATGGGTTCTGCACCGGTGAAAGCGAGGCTCCAGCGGCTGAGGTCGAGAGCGGCGATTTGTTCTGGTTTGGCGGTTTGGGCGCAGAGTTCATAGGCGAAATTTGGCCCGCCGCTGGTGAAGACTTTGTACTTTGAGATGGCCTGTAGCCAGCGAATTGGCTTTTGCAAGAAAGCGACGGGTGACATCAATACAACGGTTCCGCCGCCGTATGCGGTTTGAAGAACTCCCCCAATTAGGCCCATGTCGTGATGAAAGGGAAGCCAGGAGACGCCTGTGTGGTGGGGTTCGCTTTCAAAGGAGACATAGATAATTTTGCTGTTGTGGATCATGTTCTCGTGGGAGACCATGACGCCTTTGGGGGTGCCGGTGGAGCCGGAGGTGTATTGGAGGAAGGCGAGGGAGGTCTGTGGGTTGTGGCTTCGGCTACGCTCAGCCAGCGGGGGGCGTTGGTGCTGAGGGCTGAGCGGAGTCGAAGTCCGGCTGTAGTCAGGGAGGGGGTCCGTAGGTATCCAGGTTAGTTGGGAGGAGAGGGGGTCTTGTTCCCAGGTCTTTTGGGTGTCGGTGAGGACTTTTTGGGTGGTGAGGGCGAGGGTGGGGGCGCAGTCTTGGGCGATCGCCTGTAGCCTGTCGAGGCTTTGGTTGCGGCGGGGGGGATAGGCGGGGACGGCGATCATGCCTGCGTAGAGACAGCCGAAGAAGGCGGTAATAAAATCTAGGCCGGAAGGGTAGAGGAGGAGGGCGCGATCGCCTTGCTGAGCACCTGATTGCAACAGATAGTCGGCAATTGCTTCGGCTTTGCTATCTAGCTGCGCATAGGTTAATCTGGCCTCTTCGTTCTCGCCGTTTTCCAAGAAAATGTAGGCTGTTCTTTCTGGGTGTTCTGTTGCCCTGAATTTCAGTAAATCGACAAAGTTGGTAATCTTTGAATCTAGCGCTGCTATTTCTGGTGGTAACATTAAACCTCTGAAGACAATAGGTTTGGATCGAGTAGGATTCCCTCAGCAGAGCCGCTGTTTTTCCACTCGTAGATAGTGTTTAGCTCGCCTGCTAGATACTTTGATTTGCAGGATCTACGCTGGGTTTTGCCAGTAGGGGTCTTGGGTGTGCTGCCAGGGCGGACGAGGGCAATCGCATGTGCTTCCAACATATGATGCATCCCCAAATTCAAGCGAATCGCCCCAATCACTTCCTCTATGTTCAGAGACTTTAGATACCGTGATTCGATCTCTTGCACGACGACTAGTCTCTCTTCTTCATCTACTTCCACACCAAAGACCGCAACTCCAGCCGGACGCAAAGTCGGATGGCTTTTCTCTACCGTCATTTCAATAAAGTGAGGGTAGTGGTTGTTTCCCCACAAGATGATCACGTCTTTCAATCGCCCAGTGATAAACAGCTCATCACCCTGCACAAATCCCATATCTCCCGTTCTTAGAAACGGTCCTTCTCCATCTGCGGTCTGCGCTTGAAACGTATCTTTGGTCTGCTCCGGCCTGTTGAAATAGCCCTGCGCCACACTTGGCCCAAAGACCCAAACTTCACCAACTTCGTCTTCACCACGCGGCTTCAAGCTGTCTGGATCAACAATCGCTATCTTGTGATTCTCTCCAATTTTTCCACAGCCAACGACTTTTCTCGCTTCTGAAATATTTTCTGCTATAGCGGGCTCTACTTTGTTCTTCTCCAAAGCAGTCCGCTGGATCGATTTCACCACTGGGGGAGCGTCTCTTGGCGTTGTTGAAACCATGACGGTTGTTTCTGCCATGCCGTAGGCCGGACAGAAGGCTGCTCGACGAAATCCCGCTGGCGCAAAGGCTGCTGCAAAGCGATCGAGGGTGTCAGCTAGAACGGGTTCTGCGCCGTTGCCAGCGATCGCCCAGCTACTTAGATCTAGTCCCTTCCTTTGCTCCGGCGCGATCTTGCGCAGGCACAGCTCAAAGGCAAAGTTCGGTCCACCGCTGATCGTGCCTCGGTAGCGAGAGATTGCCTGTAACCATCGCAATGGCTTCAAAATAAAGTCCACGGGTGACATCATCACCGCCGGACCACCGGCATAAACAGGCTGAATCACGGCGCAGACTAATCCCAGATCGTGATACAGCGGTAGCCAGCAGATGCCAATATCTTTCGAGGTGTACTGGCAAGCTTCGTAGATCATCGCCAGATTGTTCAACACATTGCCGTGGCTGATCATCGCGCCTTTCGGCAGGCCAGTAGATCCTGATGTGTACTGCAAATAGGCCAGCGTTTTATCTTCTATCTCTGGCCTCTGCCAGCTGTCGGCATTCTCTTCGCTGAGCCGATCGGTCTCTATCCATTGAACCTGGTTGAGCGGTGGCGTTGCGGCAAAGGGCTCTGATAGCCGGGCCATCAAAGTCTGCGTCGTTAGCGCGAACTTGACCTCGGCATCGGCGGCTTTGTACTGAAGCTCCAAAAGGAGAGATTCGTTGAGCGGTGGCCAGGCGGTGACGGCAACTGCGCCCGCGTACAAGCAGCCGAAAAAGGCAGTGGTGAAAGCCAGTCCGTCTGACAGTGGAAACGTGAGCAGGACTCTAGAACCAGAGGCACCGAGAGATTGAAGATGAGCTGCGATTGCTCTCGCCCGCAAATCTAGCTGTCCATAGGTTAACCGTCCACACTCAGTCTCTCCGTTTTCTAGACCAATGTAGGCAATCTGACTTGGCTGATGCTGGGCTCTGTATCGCAAGATTTCGACCAGCGACGAGCAGTGATTTAGTTGAGAGGGGGGGCTAACCAGAGAAACCATAGAAGCCGAATCCAAAACAAACAAGCCAGACAGGTTGCGTCAGTAAAAGTACTGAGAATTCAGACGGATTATAGCTTGCTCAAAGCGCTAGTTCAAAGACAGCAGACAAAATTGGCCAGACCGTTGAGCCAGCTTACCGCGTTGCGATCGCAAACAAAGACAGTCCCACCGGACATCCCAACCGGCTTTCCACAGTCTGAAACAAAGGCACACAGCGATCAAACCAGCCCACCTGCTCACCCGGCGGCGTCACTTGGCCGTTGAGCCCATTGAGCCACCAGCCCAAAATCCCAACCAAATTGAAGTAGCTCAGCATCGGCTCAGCATACGCGGCCTTTGTCAGTGCGGTTCGCAAAGTGGCAGCTGTGTAGCGGCGATGGTGACCAACCGCTTCGTCTAGCGAGTTGTAAAGTGATTCGAGCGCAGGGACTTTTATCAGCAGCGTACCGCCAGGAGCTAGCAGCTGTTTTAGCCTGTGTAGAACGGCCACATCGTCTTTGATATGCTCCAACACATCAAGCATAATGATCGTGTCGAACGGCTGCATACATTCCATTGTGGTTGCATCCGCCGTAATTACTTGGACGTGGCTGTAGTCCTGCAAGCTTTCTTTGAGGCGCGATCGCGTTTGCCGGGCGTACTCCTCATCGAGATCGACCGCTAGCAATTCTGAGCAGTTTTGAGCAATCAGCGCCGTAAAGTTCCCACTGCCGCAGCCCACTTCTAGCGTGCGCCCCTTAATATGCGGCTGCAGCTGCGAGAAAATCCACTGGTTATAGTGAGTCGCTGTCTGAAGCTGATCGAACCATACGTCTTGCGCATGCTGCATAGGAAAACTTTGGTCTATATCTTGAGACGATTCTATCGATGTATGTCTAGCGCCGTCTAAGGTCTGCATAGTCTACTATAGTGAATCGATCGTTCGAGTAATTTCCATCGCTTCTTTGAACCCGATACCGTTATGAGCAAAGGCACACTATTCGACAAAGTTTGGGACGCACATACCGTTGGCACGCTGCCTTCTGGCCAAACTCAGCTATTTATTGGCCTGCACCTAATTCACGAGGTCACCAGCCCCCAAGCTTTTGCCATGCTCAATGAGCGCGAGCTGAAGGTGATGTACCCTGAGCGCACGGTGGCGACGGTCGATCATATTGTGCCGACTGAAGATCAGTCTCGCCCCTTTGCCGATCCGATGGCGGAGAAGATGATGGCGGCGCTAGAGGAGAATACCAAAGAGCACGGTATTCGCTTTTTTGACGTGGGCTCCGGTTCTCAGGGCATTGTGCATGTGATTGCCCCAGAGCAGGGGCTGACGCAGCCGGGAATGACGATCGCCTGTGGGGATAGTCATACATCAACGCATGGGGCTTTTGGCGCGATCGCATTTGGCATCGGTACCAGCCAGGTTCGAGACGTGCTCGCTTCCCAAACCCTCGCGCTCGCTAAGCTCAAAGTGCGCCGGATCGAAATCAATGGCGAGCTGCCAGCAGGCGTATTTGCCAAAGACATTATTTTGCACATCATTCGCAAGCTAGGCGTTAAAGGCGGCGTCGGCTTTGCCTACGAATTTGCCGGTAGCGCTATTGAAAGCCTTTCAATGGAAGGGCGAATGACCGTGTGCAATATGTCGATTGAAGGCGGTGCCCGCTGCGGCTACGTGAACCCAGACCAGGTTACCTACGGCTATATGAAAGGAC
Organism: uncultured cyanobacterium; assembly: GCA_963793495.1. Lineage (GTDB taxonomy): Bacteria > Cyanobacteriota > Cyanobacteriia > Phormidesmidales > Phormidesmidaceae > Phormidesmis. The sequence goes on along the minus strand of CAWCAI010000010.1, from coordinate 42,787 downwards.
GTGACTTTGCGCCCAAGGCTCAGCAGTGGGATGAAGCCGTTGCCTGGTGGGAAAGTCTGCGCAGCGATGCTGACGCTGACTATGACGATATTGTTAAATTTGATGCGAGCGAAATTGCGCCGACGATCACTTGGGGTATTACCCCTGGACAGGGAATTGGCGTCAATGAGGCAGTTCCCATGCCAGAGATGATGCCAGAAGACGAGCGTCCTATTGCAGAAGAAGCCTATCGCTATATGCAGCTTGCGCCAGGGCAGCAGATTGAAGGGACCAAAGTTGACGTTTGCTTTATCGGTAGCTGCACTAACGGACGATTGAGTGACTTGAAAGAAGCCGCTAAAGTCGCTCAGGGTCGTCACGTTGCTCCTGGGGTCAAAGCCTTTGTTGTACCTGGCTCTGAGCGGGTGAAAGTGGAAGCAGAAGCCGAAGGACTCGACAAGATATTTGAGGCTGCTGGCTTTGAATGGCGTGAGCCCGGATGCTCTATGTGTCTAGCAATGAACCCAGATAAGTTAAAAGGAACTGAGATCAGCGCGTCTTCTTCCAATCGTAACTTTAAGGGGCGTCAGGGGTCGTCTTCGGGGCGGACTTTGCTGATGAGCCCGGCAATGGTGGTCTCAGCGGCAGTGACGGGTCAGGTCACCGATGTCCGTCAGTTAGAACCTGTAGGTTAAGAGAAGGTTCAGATAAAATTGTATTTTGAAATACATCTCTTAACTTGACCTTTCTTTACGCTTAACTTTCGCCTTGAACAATAGCTCTAAAAGATTTAATCCATTGGGGCTATTGTTTTGTCTTTGACCACGTCTATACCTATTCGCGAGACATCGAATCCATTCGTCGAGCACTTGGAAAGACTGTATAAAGAGCGATCGCTAGTGACCTACACCGCAGGGCTGACGATTCCGCTACAGACTCAGCACCTCTACATTATCTGCCGAGGAACAGTTCAGCTACATACCATTCACGCAGATGGCAACGAGACCATTGTTGGCTTGTGCGGTCCAACGATGGCCTTCGGCGCGTCCCTTACCCACATCCACCCATACTGGGCGACAGCGCTGTGCGAAACCCATCTATTGCCCTTGTCTATTGGTGAATTGGAAGCTTCCCCGGCTCTATCAGCGGCGCTGTTTCCTCAGCTGGTGCGCCGTCTTCAGCAGACGGAAGCGTGGTTGGCTTTTTCAGGCAAGCGTTTAGTAACCGATCGCTTGCGCAGTCTAATTGTTCAGCTAGCTCAAGATTTCGGTCAGGTAGGTCCAAACGGCGTGCGGATTACCATCCGGTTGACTCACCATCAGCTAGCGACCATTATTGGCACGACTCGGGTAACTGTCACCCGGTTGTTGCGTGACTTCAAAAACGAGGGGTGGCTTAGCGTGTATCGTCGCCAGCTAATCGTGACGCCGCAGAGCTTGGGCATTTCTCAATAGTCTCAATAGATAGTAGCTAGCCAGCCTGCACCTGCCGCAGCGCTGCCTGACCAGATAAAAGCGATGAAAAGCCACCAGGCAGCGATCGCAATCTGCCGTCGTCCACTGTCTACCTGCTCTTGGATATCTTCTTTCACAGCAGTCACCTGGGCTTGAATATCTTCCTTAACAGAAGTGATCTGCTCCGAGACGGCCTCTTGAACGGTCGTAATCTGTTCATTAATCTGCTGACCTGCTGTGACTAAAGCGTCTTTGTCCGGCAGGTTAAGATCTGGCAAGCCCAAATCCGGCAGACTCAGATCCGATAGACTCAGATATTTGCTGAGTTCAGCTTGTACAGCCTGTAGCCAGCCGCCGATCTGTTCGGCCTTTGGCTGCCATGCCTGTTCTCCCCACTCTATGATTTGTTGAATCTCTTCTGCGCTCATGTCTTTACGACTTTCTAGCGTCTGCTGCCATTGGTCTTTGTCCCATAGAACCTGATCGAAGGAAATATCGGAGACAGTGAGATCGCTCAGTTTGGCAGGATGGGGGAGAGCGGCGATCGCACCACCGACTATCTGACTTAGCTCTCTAGCCGCTTTTTCTGGATGCAAATCAGGCTTTTCTCTGTTCTTCAAGTAGTCGGTGATCCGCTCGGAGAAGTGCTGGGAAAGATCTTTGGCCGTATGGATAACGACGGGCCGGGCCGAGCGCAGCTGATCTGTTAGGGTGGACTTTAGCCAATCAGTAAATTCTTCTCTCATGCCGTGATGGATTTGAACCCGTGAGACCAGAGCCTGCCAGTCAATAGAACTGAGCGAACCTTCTCTTTCTAGCTGACTTAGTAAAGTATTCACTTCAGGCTTGATATCTTCTAGAGAAACCGCGTCCCAGTCGATCGTCTGCAAGTGTTTGTCAACTGTCTGATAGGCTTTCTCTGCAATTGATCGAACAGACAGATCAGAGAGATCGTCTGAGTCTTTGTCTAAATTTTCATCTAAGTCAGGAATATCTTCTATTGGCTTTGTCGTTGGCTTTGGTGCTAAAGAAACAGACGGCCATACTTGTTCTAGAGTTTCTATGAGCTGTTGTTTCTTCTGTGATGACAGCTTCTGCCGCCTCGAAAGCACGGCTTCTATGCTTTCAATATCTAGCGAGCGCTGACTATCACGGATGTCCTCTGTCGACAGGTCATACTCTTGGAGCTGTGACTGTACTTTGTCGGATAGCTTTTTCGAGCTTAGCGAACTGACGTTTGTATACCGGCAGTAGTCCTCTAGCTTGGTCTGAATGGTTTGAATAGTCGCGCTGTAATCTGTCGCGGCACGATTTGCTATATTGCTGCTTGTAGAGGTGCTTATAGAGGTGTCTACAGAAGCCTCTACAAATGAATTTTTGGATCGATCCGCATGATTTTCAGATGGTGGCTCCGATGAATCGGAATAGCTGATGGCATCTGGCAAGAGCGCGATCACAGATCCCATCATCTGACTGGCGATCGCTTTGGCCCTTGGCTGATTGTTTGCGCCATCTTGCCCATCGGTGGAAATTTGCTCTAGCAGAGTTTCTACGTCCCAGTCTGATAAGTCGACTTGATTGATCATACTTTTGGCAATTTGCTGCCAGCTCGGTAGATCAAGCTGCGATAGCATACTAGGTGACGACGTTGAAACGCTGACATCCGGCACTGAGGCGCGTTCAGTTTCGGTTACGGTAATTTCTGTTTTACCCTGGCCGGACGGCGTTGTCTGGCTAGATTTCTCTTCATCTAATCTTTCTTCAATAACAGCATTAAGCTGCGATAATAGCGTGTCGTTCTGGTTGGCTAGTAGTTCAGGTACCTCACTTTGCGCGCTGGCGAGTCTAGAGACCTCTGCTGCCAATTCTCTGATAGCAGCTTGTTGCTCTATAGTTTTCTCTTCTATAGTTTTCTCTATTGAAATAGCAGATGAACTACCAGAAGGAACATTTGAATCTGAAACAGACTGTTTGACCGTAGTAATTAGCCGCTTGCCGCTGGCGATCGCACCGCCAATCAAGGAATCTGCTATCCCTGATACCGTCGTAGAGCACAGCCAGATAAACAGCAGCCAATAAGTCGACCAGAAAACCAGGCCAAAAATAATTCCCCTACGCGGCTCCAAGAGACCGCTAAATTCTACAGACAGCAGCGTGCCAATAAAAATTATCAGTGACAAACCGATAGCTACGCTGAGTCCTAGAAGATGGGTAACTGGTAGCGAGAAGTCAGTTTGGTCAGCCTCGAGCTCATCGTTCTCGGTCTCATCACCCTTAGCTTCGTCAGTCTTGACTTGAGCAGAAGATGACAGCGCGTGACGAGGTGAAAAGTCGAGTAGCGTCAGTCCTAGAGCTATACCTAGATTGGCAAATACAAGCTGCACGACCACGGCTATCGACAATCCGCCTAAAAGTGAAAAAACTAACGTCATGCCTTACTCTGGTACGATCGTCTCCCTTGATTGGGAGCCATCACGTACTGTAAGGCATCTACAATTGATCTGTCATCTACCGAGAGTTGCATTATTGCCCATACATATACCGCTGTCACGACACCTTGAGTAAATCCGCTACTCGTCTTTCTCTCCTTCGAAGAGCGTTTCTAGAGGGCTAGCTTCAACGTTCATTTTCTCGTTTAGATATCTAGCAAGCACGTCATTTTGACCGTGGGTCACATACACCGTTTTAGCTTTGGTCTGTTCAATCGTCTTGATTAGTCCAGGCCAGTCAGCGTGATCAGAAAGCACAAATCCACGTTCATAGCCCCGCCGTCTGCGATTGCCGCGTACGGCCATCCAGCCAGAGGCAAAAGCAGTTTGAGGACGCTTGAATCTCTTCATCCAGGTAGAGCGATGACCTGAGGGTGGGGCAATCACTAAATCTCCAACAAACTTGTAGCCCTTCTCCATTTGAGAGACAGGAACGGTTGGTACCATATTGATACCGACCTCTCGATAGATCTCAGTGAGATTGTGAACTGCGCCGTGAAGGTAAACGGTCTTGTCTGTGAATTTGGTCAGCTCTGCCAAAACTCTCTGCGACTTGCCAAAAGCATAACAGAACAGGAGAGAAGGGCGATCTAAATCATCTTGCCACCAGCGGTAGATCTGTTCGGCGGTGACTTCACCCTCATCCCAATGATAGATTGGCAAGCCAAAGGTAGCCTCTGTGATGAAAGCATCGCATTCAACCACTTCAAACGGATCGCACGAAGGATCGCGATCGCGTTTATAGTCGCCAGAGGCCACCCAAACTTCGCCTTCATGCTCGACTCGAACTTGCGCTGAACCCAAGACGTGCCCCGCTGAATGGAGAGAGACCCAAGTCTCGCCGAGCTTGATCTTATCGCCGTAGCGGACACTGTTTAACCTGATGTCTTTACCGAGCCTTCTGCGTAGAATACCTTCAGAGATAGCCGTAGCATAGTAATTTTGATGCCCAGAGTAGGCGTGATCCGCGTGTGCATGAGTGACTACAGCAGTTTCTACTGGCTTCCACGGATCGATGTAGAAGTTCCCAGCTTCGCAGTAGAGACCTTCGGGGCGGACGGTGATCAAAGACATGTAGGCAGCTAGCGCGATCGCTAAATTCGATTGATTTGATGAGTTTAGTGTAGGGAATTATGAGGTGACTTTGTGTCCTATTTTAGATAATGTCCTCAAGCCGCTATGCCATCTCCTATTGCCTCAGATCATCAAAAGTCAGCAGCTTTATTAGGCGTTATCGACCCGCAAGCTGTCTATCAGGCGCTTTGGGACGATAGCTGTGTAGGCAGAGCCGTTTTAGAGGTGGTAGAGCAGGGAAAGTCCTTTCGTTTTCTGAGCTTTAATGTTGCGATCGCCCAGTCTAGGCTATTCCCTACTGCTAATCTCTTAGAGAAGACGCTATTCGATATCTTCTCAGATCAGCAGGCTCAGCATTATCAGCACCATTGCAATCGCTGCATTCATACAGAAAAGCCTGTCGCATTTGAAGTTTGTCTGGCGACAGACACAGTGCTAGAAGCAGAGCAAAAGCAGTGGTGGCAGATACGCCTTTCCCCAATAAAAGGCGAAACCGGACAACCCTATCAGCTCGTGTTGAGCGCTACTGATATCAGTGAAGTCAAACAAACACAGGCAAAGCTAGAAGCTACGATTCAAGACTCTCGCACAATTATTGACAATATCCAAGAATTCGTCACAATTCACGAGCCTGACGGTCAGATCATAGATGTCAATAAGGCTTTTCTAGAGCTGCATCAGGTTACTCGCGAAGAAGCGCTGCGCTCTAGTATTACGAAAGAATATGCATTGCCAGGAGCGCCAGTTCATCTGCTAGCAGAATTTTGGAAACGGGCCTTGCAAGGCGAACAGGTAGAGTTTGAGTGGCCTGTAAAGCGTCTGTGCGACAACAGCCGACTGGATTCAGAAGTTACTCTCAAAAAAGTGACTCTAGGCGGAAAAGATCGGATACTAGCTTACATTCTTAATGTTACCGCACGTAAGCAGGCAGAAGAAGAACAGAGTCGTCTGCTGGAGATTTTAGACGGTACGCCCGATTTCGTCGGCATTGCAGATGCTGAAGGCAACGCCCTTTATGTCAATCGGGCCGGACGAAGAATTATAGAACTTCCAGAGGAAGGGCCAGTCAATTTTTGTGTTGGCGACACTATGCCCGATTGCCAAACAGAAATGTTTAACAATACTATCGTGCCCCATGCTATTGAAAAAGGTAGCTGGTCAGGCGAGCTAACATTAGTAACTATGTCCGGCAAAGAGCTGCCAGTTTCCCAGGTCGTCATTGCACATAAAAATGCAGATGGGACTTTGAAGTGTCTATCCACAGTCGCGCGGGACATCAGCGAGCTGAAGGCCGTAGAAGAAAGGCTGCGCGATCGCGAGCAGTATCTCAACAGCATCTACAGCGGCACAGATCTTTTAGTCTTCTCTTGGGATATCGACCAAAATGAATCGAATGATATGAAGTGCTCAGGTTGGAATGCTGCCTGCGAGAGCGCAAGTGGAATTAGCGCAGAGACTGCCATAGGAAAAACACCTATTGAAGTTTTTGGCTTAGAAGTCGGCGAAGTTGTCACGAGAAATATTTTACGGTGCGCCGACAAAAAGTGTTCTATACACTACGAAGAAGAAATTTATTTTGAAGAAAAACCTACATGGTGGGCAACAACGCTGAATCCTATTTTCGCTGACACAGGTCGAACCAATCGCGTGGTTGGAACCACCGTTAGCATTACAGAATTGAAGCTGAACGAGCTCAAACTCAAAGCGTATAGTCAGAGTCAAACTCAGCAAACGAAAGAGCTCACCGCCGCGCTTTTGGAACTCAAACGCACGCAGGGCCAAATTGTCCAAAGTGAGAAGATGTCTAGCTTAGGCCAAATGGTCGCAGGTGTAGCTCACGAGATCAACAACCCAGTGAATTTTATTCATGCGAATATTCAGCCAGCCTGTACCTATGCCAGCGAGCTACTAGAGCTGATTGCGCTCTACCAAAAAGAGTATCCACAGCCTTCTACGGCGCTCTCAGAGATGCTGTCAGAGCTAGACTTCGATTTTATCAAAACAGACTTTATAGAACTGCTGGCCTCTATGAAAGTAGGGACTCAGCGAATTCGAGAGATTGTACTTTCACTGCGCAACTTCTCGCGCTTAGACGAAGCTGACTTTAAAGCAGTCGATCTACATGAAGGCATCGACAGCACGCTTGTTATCCTAGCGCACAAGATCAAAGGTGATAGTAACCACAGAGGGATTGAAATTACAAAAGACTACCAACTTTTCAATCTAGTAGAGTGCTACCCCAGTCAAATAAACCAGGTAGTCATGAACATTCTAGCAAACGCGGTCGATGCGCTCGAGCCAGTCAGCAAACCCAAAATCAGTATTTCAACTCAGCTGTCTGAGAACCAAGCTGTTATCACTGTTATAGATAACGGACCCGGTATACCTGAAGCAGTCCAGGCTCAAATCTTCGACCCTTTCTTTACCACTAAAGCAGTGGGCAAAGGTACGGGTATGGGATTGTCTATTAGCTACCAAATTATAACTGAGAAACATAGAGGAACGCTTTCCGTCAGCTCGAGTCCAAAACAAGGCACGCAGTTCACCATCTCAGTTCCACTGAAGCAATAAGAGAGAGATAATTAGGGCTCTCATGCAAATGGCGTAGCGCTCGCATCTAGTCACAGGTTTGTAATATTCAAAAAATGGTCGGAAAGCCTTTTCTAGCTTAAGGTAAGGTAGTGGCTCGGTCTTGAAAACCCTATGGCGGAGATTAACGTTAATCGGATTAAGCTCTCGCAGCTGCGGGCGCTGGTGGCGATCGCCCACACAGGCACTTTTAGCGATGCGGCCTCTCAGCTAGATTTGTCACAGTCGGCAGTGAGTCACGCGATCGCTACCCTAGAAGAAGAGCTCGGCGTCAGTTTGCTCAGTCGCGGGCGTCAGGGCGCGGTCCTCACCCCGGTCGGGCAGCAGGTTACCAACGAAGCGATCACGATGCTCGCCCATCTCAAAGTCATCGGACGCAAAGCCCAAGACGCGAAGGGATTGCAGGCTGGACTTGTTCGAGTCGTCGGCTTTCGTAGCGTTGCCACCCACGTGCTGCCTGTTGTGATCGAAGAATTCAGGCGGCTCTATCCTGGCATTAGCGTCTCTATTGGCGAAGGCAACGACGTGCGCGGCGCAGAAGAAATTCTCAGGCGAGGCGAGGCGGACATTGGCTTTACCTACCTGCCCGTCAGCGACAGTTTTGATGCCTGGGAGCTATTTCGCGACGACTATGTCGCCCTCCTACCCAAAGAGAAAGCGCCAGAAACCGACAAACCTTTGACTTGGGAAACGCTAACCGCGCTGCCATTAATTTTGCCCATGCCAGAAGACGGCTGCCGCTACAACGTGGACCAGTATCTGCTGCGCCACGGCCAGACCATCGCCCCTGCCTACGAAGTCAAAGAAGACTCAACCGTAGTCAGCATGGTCCGCCGGGGCCTGGGCGCAACGATTATCGCCAAACTCGCTGCTGAACCCATTCCCGATGATGTTGCGGTCTGCGAATTGCCCGCCCCCTTGCAGAGAGTGATTGGCGTCATTACTCTGGCCGACGCACTACAGACACCGCCCGTTTTCGCCTTTCTAGATACGCTTAAAGTAACCTGGAAACAAAAAGACATTGTTCCATCTTGAGAAGAATGATTGATATTCGAGCGATCGAACAGTCTGACTGGCCAGCCGTTTGGTCTATACTTGAGCCAATTTTTCGAGCAGGCGAAACCTATGCCTTTTCTCCTGATATTTCTGAGGCAGAGGCTTATCAGGTTTGGGTAGAAAAACCAAAAGAGGCTTATGTTGCGATCGCAAACACTCCTGAAAATCAGTCCCCCATTTTAGGAACTTACTACATCAAGCCAAACCAGCCAGCGTTAGGCGCACACGTTTGCAACTGCGGCTATGCAGTCGCCCCATCCGCTAGAGGCAAAGGGATCGCTACGCTGATGTGCGAGCATTCTCAGCGGGAGGCCAAGCGGCTAGGCTTCCAGGCAATGCAGTTTAATCTAGTCGTCGCGACGAATCGAGCCGCCGTTCATCTTTGGGAAAAGCTGGGTTTTGAGACTGTAGGCACGCTGCCGGGCGCTTTTAGGCATCCACAGCAGGGCTTTGTCGATGCGCTGGTCATGTTTAAGGTGCTGGTCTAGCAGCCTCTTCCAAAATCTGCTGATCGAGTGAAAAGTCAACCTCTGCTTTGTGCTTTCCACTGGCGAGATAGTCTTTTTCGTACGAGTCTTGGAGGCCGCTGATGAGATCAAATTTGGGCTGCCAATTCAGGTCGGTTTTGGCTTTGGTGATATCGGTAAAGAAGTGCTGTATGCGCATGGGAAAGGCTTTGCGCTTGCCGAAGTCAAACTGAGCAGGGTTGTAGTGAACAATTTTGACGGTGCTGGGATCTTTGCCGATGGCGATCGCGCAGGCTCTAGCTAGTCCGTCAAAGGTAACGGCTCTATCTCCAGAAATATTATAGATTTGACCGATGGCAGTCTTGTTGCCCAGAACGCTGACCATCGCACTAGCGAGATCTTCACAGTGGCCAAGATGGGTCAGGGCCATACCGCTGCCGGGAATTGGGATAGGGCGACCCTGCACCAGCCGATCGAAGAACCACTCTTCTAAAGGATTATAGTTTTGCGGGCCATAGATATAGACAGGGCGAACAGCCGTGAAGGGCACTCTTTGTTCAGCCAGGTAATCTTCAGTGTGAAATTTGCCTTTGTGGCGGCTGTTGGGATCGATGGGATCGCCTTCGACATGGGGCATCTGGTCGCTTTTGGCGTAGACACCTGCGGAGCTGACATAGATAAAGTGCTTCAGTTTGCCTTTGAACAGATCGGCTAAAGGCTGAGTGTGGGCGAGTTCGCGGCCATTGTTATCGAAGATAGCGTCGAAAGATTTGTTGTTTAGAGCTGCCTTTAGGGCTTCGGGATCGGTGCGATCGCACACGATCGTTTCCAATCCCTCCACGGGTGCAAGATGGTTTCCCCGATTGAGCAAGGTAACCTCGTGCCCTTGAGCTACTAGCTGCTTAGTTAGATAGATACCGATGAACCGTGTTCCGCCAATCACCAAAACTCGCATAGTGTTGTATCCTCACATACTCAAATATTTCTATTTCTAGCCTCTCAGATCTTTGTCAGTTTTTTGCTCAATCATTCCGTTGACTCATTCGGTTGGTTTCTCTAGTTGATCCCTTAGCTTATTAGCTGCTTAGGCTGCTTTCTTTGGACGAGCAGCCTACAAATCGCTATAGAAGGTGAGAGAACCGTTGTCAATGTCATAGGTTTTTCTTATGTGAGCAATAGGGAATAGTTTTCTCTTTTTTGCAACTTTTTGGCACGGCAATGTTACGAAATGTAGCGCCGGACGGTGCTGTTAAACAATGTGTCAATTTATGTCGCAGCAAGCCGTTAGCCCTCATTGCGCATAGCTTTTCTGTTATTAGTTATTAGGTATAAGCAACAATTTCAATCTGTTGAAGAGTTTTCTCTACCTCAAGTTTGTAATTTTGTAAACAATTCTTTCCGTTAGGAAACAACCGGCTTTACAAACCGACATCTCACCTTAGGAGTTCACCGCATGTTCACCCAAGTTCGACCCACTGTTAGACACGTTGTCCCAGATGACTTGGGCAGCCGCTATCTAGTGAAAGTGGTTTATGTCGTTCTGGAGCCTCAGTATCAAAGCTCTCTTTCCGCCGCAGTGCGCTCGATCAACGCAGAAAATTCCCAGATTGCCATCGAAATTAGCGGCTACCTAATTGAAGAGCTGCGCAGCGAAGAGAACTACGAAGCCTTTAAGAAAGACATCGCTGAAGCCAACATCTTCATCGGCTCGCTGATCTTTGTTGAGGATCTTGCAGACAAGGTCGAGGCGGCGGTGAAGCCTGTGCGCGACAACCTTGACGCTGCTGTAGTCTTTCCTTCTATGCCCCAAGTCATGCGCTTGAACAAGATGGGCAGCTTCTCGATGGCGCAGCTCGGCCAGTCGAAGAGCGTGATCGGCGAATTCATGAAAAAGCGCCGCAAAAAGCAGGGCAGCGGCTTTGAAGACGCCATGCTAAAGCTGCTGCGGACTTTGCCCAAGGTGCTGAAGTACTTGCCGGTAGAAAAGGCGCAGGACGCTCGCAACTTTATGCTGAGCTTTCAGTATTGGCTGGGAGGATCGGCGGAGAATTTGGAGAACTTCTTGCTGATGCTGTGCGATCGCTATGTCCTACCGGATAAACAGATCGAAGGCGCGCCCAAGGATGACGGGCTCACCTACGAGCAGCCGGTCACCTATCCAGACATGGGTATCTGGCATCCGCTCGCGCCCGAGATGTTTGAAGATTTGCGCGAATATCTCAACTGGTACGACTCACGCACAGACATTCCTGAAATTTCTCGCAATCCGCTGGCTCCTTGCGTCGGCATTGTATTACAGCGCACTCATTTAGTAACTGGTGACGAAGCCCACTACGTTTCTATCGTTCAAGAGCTGGAGTACAAGGGCGCGAAAGTCATCCCCGTTTTTGCCGGTGGACTGGACTTCTCCAAGCCAGTCGATCTCTATTTCTACGATCCGCTCAATCCCGACGAAGCTATTGTTGATTCTGTTGTTTCTCTGACAGGCTTTGCTCTTGTTGGCGGTCCGGCCAGACAGGATCATCCGAAGGCGATCGATTCTCTCAAGCGATTGAATCGTCCTTACATGGTGTCTTTGCCGCTTGTCTTCCAAACCACTGAAGAATGGGAAGCGAGCGATCTGGGCCTTCACCCGATACAGGTCGCTTTGCAGATGGCGATTCCTGAACTAGACGGCGCGATCGAGCCGATCATTATGTCCGGTCGCGATGGAATGACGGGCCGAGCGATCACGCTACAAGATCGGGTTGAAGCGATTTCTACTCGTTCTTTGAAGTGGGCCAGATTGCGTAAGCTGCCGCGCGTGGATAAAAAGCTGGCGATCACAGTCTTTAGCTTCCCACCTGACAAGGGCAACGTCGGCACGGCGGCGTATCTCAACGTATTCGGCTCTATCTTCCGCGTGATGGAAGAGATGAAGGAGCAGGGCTACACCATTGAAGAGATGCCCGAAACGTCTGAAGCGCTGATGCAGCTAGTGATCAACGACGCGCAGGCTCAGTTCAACAGTCCAAACTTAAACATTGCTCATCGCATGTCCGTGGCTGAGTATCAGGAGCTAACCCCTTATGCTGAGCGGCTAGAAGAGAACTGGGGTCCACCGCCAGGACAGCTCAACACCGACGGTCAAAATCTGTTGATCTACGGCAAGAGTTTTGGCAATCTATTCATTGGCGTGCAGCCGACTTTTGGCTACGAAGGCGATCCGATGAGACTGTTGTTCTCTCGCTCTGCTAGTCCTCATCATGGCTTTGCTGCTTACTATACCTATCTAGAAAAGATCTGGAAAGCGGACGCGGTGCTTCATTTTGGTACGCACGGCTCTTTAGAGTTCATGCCAGGAAAGCAAATGGGGATGTCTGGCAAATGCTATCCCGACAACCTGATTGGCAATACGCCAAACCTCTACTATTACGCAGCGAACAACCCTTCTGAGGCAACTATCGCCAAGCGTCGCGGCTATGCGACCACTATCAGCTACCTGACGCCTCCGGCTGAGAACGCAGGTTTGTACAAGGGACTCAAGGAACTGAGTGACCTGATTGGTTCTTACCAAACCTTGAAAGAGGGCGGTCGAGGACTGCCGATTGTGAACGCGATTATCGAAAAAGCGCGTCAGGTCAATCTAGACAAGGATATCGATCTACCAGAAGAAGACGCTAGCGGCTTGAGTAAGGAAGAGCGAGACACGCTAGTCGGTAAGGCTTATATCAAACTGATGGAGATTGAGTCTCGGCTGCTGCCTTGCGGACTGCATGTGGTAGGCGAGCCGCCTACGGCTGAAGAGGCGATCGCAACTCTGGTCAACATCTCGGCGCTAGATCGCCCTGAAGAAGAACAGAAGAGCTTGCAGCGGATCATCGCCGAGAGTATCGATCGCGACATTGACCAGATTTATAAGAGTAGCGATCGCGGCGACCTAGACGATGTGCAGCTGCTGTACGACATCAATAGCGCCGTTCGAGCAGCGGTAACAGCGATGGTCGAATCGCAAACTACCGACGATGGCCGCGTATCAATGAAGTCGATGCTCTCTGTTCTCAACATTGGCGGGGCCAAAGATCCCTGGACTAAAGCCATTCACGATCTGAGCTACAAGAACGTTCAAAACGATGCGCTCAAGCCTTTGTTTGAGTTCTTGCAGTACTGTCTAGAACAAGTCGTCAAAGACAACGAACTCTCTTCTTTGCTCAGCGCTCTAGACGGCGAGTACATTTTGCCTGGACCAGGCGGCGATCCTATCCGTAACCCGGATGTCTTGCCCACTGGCAAGAACATGCACGCGCTCGATCCGCAGTCAATTCCGACTTCGGCGGCGGTACAGTCTGCCAAGATTGTGGTTGATCGCCTGCTAGCGCGGCAAAAGAAAGAGAACAACGGTGCCTATCCCGAAACAATTGCAACAGTCCTATGGGGTACGGACAATATCAAGACCTACGGTGAGTCGCTGGCGCAGATGATGTGGTTTGTTGGCGTCAAACCAGTGCCAGATTCTTTGGGCCGAATGAACAAGCTAGAGCTGATTTCTCTTGAAGAATTGGGTCGTCCACGGGTGGATGTGGTGATCAACTGTTCGGGCGTGTTCCGCGATTTGTTCGTCAATCAGATGGCGCTGTTAGACCGGGCGGTGAAGATGGCGGCTGAAGCAGACGAGCCGCTAGAGATGAACTTTGTGCGGAAACATGCGATCGCACAAGCCGAAGAATTCGGCATCTCCCTGCGCAACGCCGCTACCCGGATCTTCTCTAACGCCTCTGGCTCCTATGCTGCCAACGTCAACCTCGCCGTAGAAAACAGCAGCTGGGAGGAAGAGCAAGAGCTACGCGACATGTATCTAGCCCGCAAGTCTTTCTCCTTCAACTGCGACAATCCTGGCATGATGGAACAATCTCGCGGCTTACTAGAATCTTCTTTGAAGACCGCCGATGTGACCTTCCAAAACCTGGATTCTTCAGAGATTTCCCTGACGGACGTTTCTCACTACTTTGACTCTGACCCGACCAAAGTAGTGGCGAGTCTAAGAGATGATGGCAAGAAGCCGACCGCGTTTGTGGCAGATACGACGACGGCGAATGCTCAGGTGCGATCGCTCTCCGAAACCGTCCGCCTAGACGCCCGCACTAAGCTACTCAACCCAAAATGGTATGAAGGTATGCTTGCCAATGGCTACGAAGGCGTGCGCGAACTCTCGAACCGTCTGGTCAACACCATGGGCTGGTCGGCAACAGCAGATGCGGTAGACAACTGGGTCTACGAAGACACCAATGACACCTTCATCAACGATCCTGAAATGTGCAAGCGGCTGATGGATTTGAACCCCAACTCCTTCCGGCGGATGGTGACCACACTGCTAGAGGTGAACGGTCGCGGCTACTGGGAGACCAGCGATGAAAACATTGAGCGATTGCAGGAACTCTATGAGGAAGTAGAGAACCGGATTGAAGGCGTTGAATAGCGCTGGCTCTTTCTTAAATGAAACAAAGTAGCGAAGAGAGGCAGGCGAAAGTCTGCCTCTCTTATTCGCTATGGTATGCACAAGTGCAAAAGAATGACTTGCTTGCGCTTGCGCTATCGGTAGAAAACGATGACAGCAGTAATTCCATCTCAGCTTCCGTCAAAACGAATTTTGACTTGGGAAAAGGCTACGTGGGAAGAATATGCGCTGATACGCGATCGCCATGAACTCTCCGATACGCCTCGGGGAAGAGAGGCAGCTTCTCCTGATTTAGCGCTGTATGTGGGTGCCGATCGCCCGCAGTGGGCAGAAGGTGAGACCAGAAAGATAAATTTGGACCGCTGGCGGGTGCCTAACTTAGTGGGTGGAATTTCAGACACGACGCTCGCTTCTGATCTTGACCAAAAGAAAAAACTGTATGCCGCTCTAGTTATTTCCGAGTACTGGGTGATTGATGTACGAGGCCGACAGGTTTTCTTTTTCTGTTTGGAGGAGGGCCAGTATTACGAAGTTGTAGCTTCTGAAGTCTTGCCAGGCTTGACCGCTAGTTTGTTAGAGCAGGCGTTTTTGAAGTTAGGTCCGATGACAAACATGGACGTAGCGCTTTGGTTTCAGCAGCAGATATCTAAGCTTTCGGCACAGTGAGACACCACCAACTCATTTGACTATACAGCCGGGAGAACTCACCTCCAAGATTAACCGACTTCCCTCACATCTCACCCTATAACGAAGCCTTTTACGCCTTCTATGATCACCTTCGCCAGGGGATGCGAGATAGCCTGCTCTAGTGCTTCATCGCCTGCGGATTGCAGGGCTTTCAGTGTGCGCTGTTTCAGCGTCGGGTTTTGTTTAATTTCGGCTACGGCGGCTTGCTCGATTTTGGCTTGGCCTTTGGCGCTGTTGGGGTTGTATTCTTCGGAGAGTTCGTCAAGTAGAGCTTTGATGTCTTGGGCGGCTTTGGCCAGTTCTAGATTGGCTTGATTGTTATCTCCGATGATTACAATACCAGCGTTGATATCTCTTCCGACAGAGAACTGATTTGCTGGTTTTGCGGGTGTTGGCGGCGGTGGAAAGTTGTCTAGCTCTAAACGACGATCTGGCTGATTACCGATATCACTCATGAGGCGGCGAACATCTACTTTCTCGTAGCTGGCGCGGCATTCGATGTCGTAGCGGCGATCGCTGATGTATTTCATCAGCAGATCATAAGGGTAGGATTCTGGCTTGTTGCTGTCTCTGCATCTAGGACAGTTGCAGGGAATAAGCTCGTCGTATTTTAACCGTTCGTAGGATTCGTGAATCTTCCATAGCTCGCCGCGCACAACTTCAAGCAGGGGCTTTTTGTTGGTGCCGCTAACGCGGATGTAAATCTCTTTTTGTGGGTAGTATTCAATCACTTCAGCTCTAGCCCAATTATCAGTAAGGATGACGCCGTTTTTCCAGACGTGGTCTTGGTTTTCGATGCGTGGGTTGGTTTCAACGATGAAGCGGGAGAGGATGCCTTTGGGCATGAAGTCGTAGGTGTAGCGGAGGATGAGGTTGTCGGTGCTGTCCCATCTGTATTCCGGTTTGCTGATGGGGAGGAGCTGGGGGGCAATGTAGCGGCCGGGTTGATTCGGAATCTCGTAGGCGAGTTTGAAGCGCATCATTATCTGAAGGAGTTCGTCGCGCAGATCCGAGTATTCGCTGTCGGCCCAGATTTCGGCGGTGTCGGCTTCGGTGAAGCGGCCTTTGTTGTTGCGGACGGTGCCGCTGTCGGCGACTTTGTAGACGGCGGTGGTGGCCCATTCGGGCCGGAGGATGACGGTGCGTTTGAGCAGTTTGTCTTCTTGGAAGTGGAGGCAGACGCCGAGGTCGTGGAGATAGCTGCTGAGGAAGAGCATTTGTTGCTTATCTTTGAAGCCGTTTTGACGGCAGAGATCGCAGTATTGTTCGACGGTGATGGTGTTGCAGTTTTGCGAGTAGTTTTCTAGGGCGGCGCGGACGCGGACCCAGATTTTTGGCAAAGGGTTGCCGACGTGGGGGAGGGTGCTGATGTGGTAGCGGATGGCGTCTTTGATTTGGTCTAGGCCGCGATTGCCTTTTAGGTTGGTGGGGAAGCTGTCTTTGAGGTTGTTGAACTGGCTTTTGAAGAGTCCTTCGTCAATCTCGCACTGGCGGTCTTGCTTTTCGTTTTTGATGATCAGGACGGGGCTGCTGTCGCTGAGGAGTTCGACGATTTTTAGCCAGTAGTAGAAGTCGGTGTTTTCGGCGCGGATGTCGGCGACGAGGAGGTAGAGGGAGCGCTTGGTGAGAAAAAACTGGTGGGTGGCGTGGTAGATTTCTTGTCCGCCGAAGTCCCAGATGTTGACGCGGAAGGTGTTGCCGTCTGGCAGGGGGAAGTCCCAGCGGATAACGTCGATGCCTTCGGTGGACGTTTCGTCTTCGGTAAGTTCGTAGGTTTCGCTGTCGATCTTTTTTGCAAGGGAAGTTTTGCCTGCGCCGCCTTCGCCAATAAGGATGAGTTTGGCTTCGTAAAGTGGAATGGAACCTTCTTCTGTTTGAAGTGAGAAGTAAAAACCTAACGATTCTGTTGCAGAGCTAGGGCCTTGCCAATACCATTTTCTTCCCAAAACTTCGGGCGGGATAGGTAATGGATTACCGCGTAAGTCGAGCCTATTTAATCTTTCTAAGGATCTAGTCCACTCTGGCAAAGCGCTCAGCCGATTGTCGCGAAGATCGAACGATTGCAAGCTTTGGAGCTGGCCGACGATTTCTGGCAACGTGCTCAGCTGGTTGGAACCCAGGTCGAGCGATGTCAAGCTTTGGAGCTGGCCGACGATTTCTGGCAACGTGCTCAGCTGGTTGGAACCCAGGTCGAGCGATGTCAAGCTTTGGAGCTGGCCGACGATTTCTGGCAACGTGCTCAGCTGGTTGGAACTCAGGTCGAGCGATGTCAAGCTTTGGAGCTGGCCGACGATTTCTGGCAACGTGCTCAGCTGGTTGGAACTCAGGTCGAGCGATGTCAAGCTTTGGAGCTGGCCGACGATTTCTGGCAACGTGCTCAGCTGGTTGGAACTCAGGTCGAGCGATGTCAAGCTTTGGAGCTGGCCGACGATTTCAGGCAACGTGCTCAGCTGGTTGAAACCCAGGTAGAGCAATGTCAAGCTTTGGAGCTGACCGAGGCTTTCAGGCAACGTGCTCAGCTGGTTGGAACCCAGGTCGAGCGAAGTCAAGCTTTGGAGCTGGCCGACGATTTCAGGCAACGTGCTCAGCTGGTTGGAACTCAGGTAGAGCGAAGTCAAGCTTTGGAGCTGGCCGACGATTTCGGCAACGTGCTCAGCTGGTTGGAACCCAGGTCGAGCGATCGCAACTTCCTCAATTCACCAATAACTTCCGGTAGTTCCGAAAACTGGTTGTAGCCAAGAAAGAGCGATCGCAACTCCGTCAACTGCCCAATCTCATCCGGCAAAGTCTTTAAGTTATTGCCCCGTCTGCCACGCTTCTTATCCCAAAGCCCTAAGACTAAAGTCTTCAACTTCGTCAGCTTGCCGATCTCCAGCGGCAGCTCATCAATCTCCATCCCGGCCAAATCCAGCGTAGGCCGTCCATCCGCCGCCGCCTCATCAATCAGCCCCAGCAATTCGTCCTTGGTCACTGCTTTTTGCTCGTATTCACAGCAGGTAGCATACCGCAGGCAGATAGCGGCATGCAGTAGTCTGATCGCACTATGCTTGAAGCCTTGAAAATGTAATAGCATCAATTACACAGCCTTCCGCAGCTCAACTGAAAAGCTCACCCATGCTAGATACTGAAGCGCTACGTCCTACCGACTATCCACATATTGCGATCACCGCCCAAGACGTTCCCGTAATTGCAGGAACTACGATGAAGGTCATTGAGCTAGTACTGGCGCAGAGAAGCTATGGCTGGACCCCCGAAGAAATCCAGATTAATCACCGATATCTGAGTATGAGCCAGATCTACGCTGCGCTGGCCTACTACTGGGACAATCAACAGGCGCTTGATGCAGATATCGAACGCAGAGAGAAATTTGTGCAACGGCAGGAAAAAACTGTTGGCGAATCAGCCTTTGCTGCTCGTTTACGGTCCCAAGGATTAATAAGGTGAAGCCCTATCAGCTTGTCGTTGATACAAACGTAATTGTGTCAGGGCTCAGATCCTCTCGGGGAGCATCTTATAAACTTTTGAGTATCCTGAATGATGACCGCTGGCAGATTAATCTACGGTAGGTCTGGTCTTAGAGTACGAGGCTGTGCTGAAACGATACCGAGCAAGCCTCGGGCTCTCAGAGATAGAAGTCGATCAGGTCGTTGAGGACATCTGCTCAATCGCAGAACTCCATACTATCTTTTATATTTGGCGACCTTCAGTACAAGATCCGGATGATGATTTTCTAGTTGATTTAGCCGTGAAATGTCAGGCTGATTTCTTGATTACCTATAATGAAAGAGACTTCACAGGCATTAGCAATTTTGGCATTTGAGTCATTACACCAAAAGTATTTCTAGAGAGTGTAGGGGAGCTATGACGACTATTCAGGCGCAGATTCCAGACTATTTGTACAAGCAGGTTGACGCGATCGCAAAAAAAGAAGGTATCTCCATCGATATGATCATATCAATGGCACTATCTGGTCATATTGCCACCCTCCTACCTCAGTCCTACTTGACAGAAAAAGCTGAAAGAGGAAGCTGGCAAAGGTTTCAGAACATCTTGGCAAAAGTGCCAGACGTAGAACCAGAGGCAATCGATCGATGTTAGAAACCGACGCGCTCATACCTACTGAATATCCTTGCCTCTGCAAAGACACAGAGCGTCGAGAAGAGAGCACAGAGTAGCTACGCAATCAGCAGGTTTTTATTTATAGTGAGTGCAATCAAACATTAGTCAAAACAGCTACGGGCGCATATGGATTGGCAAAGGCTAGATCGGCAGTTAAAAGGAACGCGGCTGTGGCGACTGCTGCTGCTAGGCTTGACCATTCTAGGTCTGAGTCTATTCCTATCTAGCTGTAGCACCCTTGATCGCCTCAGGCTAGAAAACTTCCGAGTCGAAGCCGCCGACGTTCCCCAGCTAGTGAGCCCCGTAGTCGGTGAGCCAAAAACCTTTAACTACTTTCTCTCGGACGAAAGCTCTAGCAGCGACGTGCTCGGCTTCATGTACGAAGGACTGATCACCATCGACCAGACCACTAGCGAAGTCGTCCCCGCCCTAGCAGAATCTTGGACTATCTCCGAAGACGGCCTCACCATCGTCTATACCCTCAAGCAAAATCTGAAATGGTCAGACGGAGAGCCCCTGACCGTCGATGATGTCGTCTTTACCTACAATGACATCATCCTCAACCCCGAAATTCCGACAGATACCGTCGACATT
Source organism: uncultured cyanobacterium (assembly GCA_963793495.1). Taxonomy (GTDB): domain Bacteria; phylum Cyanobacteriota; class Cyanobacteriia; order Phormidesmidales; family Phormidesmidaceae; genus Phormidesmis. Next base: position 22,845 of record CAWCAI010000010.1, on the reverse strand, counting down.
TTGCGAATCGGCGCAGAAGGCAAACTCCCAGAAATCACCAAGCTAGACGAACGCCGAGTCCAGTTCAAAATTCCTGAGCCCTTTGCCCCCTTTCTCCGAGTGACCGGTATCGCCATCCTGCCAAAACACGCCCTCGAAGAATCCGTCAATACCAAGGACAGTAGCGGCCAGCCGCTTTACCTATCCAAATGGGGCACCAACACAGACCCTGCCGAAATTGTCTGCAATGGTCCCTATGTGATCAAAACCTTCCTGCCGGGTGAGCGTATCGTCTTTAAGCGCAATCCCTACTACTGGCGCAAAGGTCCAAACGGCGAGCCACAGCCCGCAATCGAAGAAATGGTCTGGCCCGTGGTCAGCTCCCAAGACGCTCAGTTCGTCCGCTTTCGATCGGGCGAAGCCGACATCATGGCCGTTACCCCAGACAACTTCTCCTTGATCAAACAGAACGAAGAGCAGGGCGGCTATACCGTCTACAACGGCGGACCCACCACCACCCGCCTGTTTCTGACTTTCAATCTGAACAAGGGCTCAATTGACGGCAAGCCCGTTGTCGACCCGATCAAATCCAAGTGGTTCAACACGCTAGAGTTTCGGCAGGCGGTCGCTCATGCGATCGATCGCCAGACCATGCTCAACAACATTTTCAGAGGCCTAGGTGAGATGCAAAACTCTCAGATCGCGCCTCAGAGTCCCTATTCTGCCGAGCCAAATTTGCCATCTTACGGCTTTGATATAGCCAAGGCAAAAGAGCTGCTGCTCTCAGCGGGCTTTAGCTATCAAGGCGATCAGCTCGTTGACGCTGATGGCAACTCAGTACGCTTCACGCTACAAACAAACGTGGGTAACGATATTCGCGAGGCCGCAGGCGCGCAGATCAAGCAGAACCTAGCCCTAATTGGTGTCAAGGTTGATTTTCAGCCGATTGACTTTAATAAGCTGATTACCCTGGTGGGGGACTCTTTGAAATGGGATGCGATTGTACTGGGCTTTGGGGCAGGCGAAGAGCCGAACAGCAGCGCTAATCTCTGGCTAGCCGATGGTGGCCTGCATCTTTTTAATCAGCAGCCACTAGGTGTGCCGCCTTTGCCGGGTCGCGAAGTGTATCCTTGGGAGCAACAAATCAGTGACCTATACATCCAAGCCGCTCAAGAACTAGACGAGACCAAACGCAAAACCCTTTACACCGAAACCCAAGAGCTGGTGCAAGAAAATCTACCGTTTATTCACCTGGTGGGCCAGTATTCTATGAGCGCCGTCCGTGACAAGATCGAAAATATCAAGTACACCGCGCTAGGCGGTACGCTATGGAACATCTATGAGCTAAAGATCACCCAGAACTAGTCGGACAGCATCGCTACCCCTCGATTACGCTCGGGGTTTGGGAAAAAACCTTACGGAACGTTAAGCCTGCTTCTTAAAGTTTGCTGTGATTGAAGCAGAGAGACATGGATATCCGGCATAATCACTCTAGAGAAGAACTATGCTGACTGGCGTGTATGGATCAGATTGAACAAGCCTATAGAGCTTTGGAGCTGGAGCCAGAGAAGCCGACTTCGATTCGAGAAGTAAACCAGGCGTACAAGGATTTGGTGTTTATTTGGCATCCTGATCGGATTCCGAGCGATCGCGAACGCCTGCGCGAAAAGGCCGAAGCTAAGCTAAAGCAGCTAAATGAAGCGCGAGCGGTGATGCGATCGCAAGCCAAAAACGGCAGAGTCCCCGCCGCCATCCAATCCAATTCCAAACAGTCATACGCCCGCACCCCCTCTACTCAAACTGCCGCCAAACGCAGAGAAGCCCGCTCCTACAGCACTTACCGACCCGGCGACGACTCCACCTACCGACCCCAAAGCCGCACCGCCAGCCAGACCGCCACTAATCAAACCACTAGTCAAGACACCAGTCGAGCCGGCGGCTACCGCCCTCCTTACGAAGCCTATCGCCGCGCCGCTGCCAGTAGCGCCGACTTTGCTGGGCAGTACGGAGCTACCTACCGCGCCCGGTATCCTAGTAGCTCCTGGCCTAGAACCAACGACTCTAACGGTAGTAATGGCGATCAAAGTGCCGGTGATACAGCTGCTGATAGTAGAACCGCCAGCGAAAGAGCGGCCAGAGAAAAAATTGTCGAAGAGCGTAAAGCTAAAGAAAGAGCGGCTAGAGAGCAGGCCACAGCCGAAAGAAGAGTGCGCGAGCGAGATGCTAGGGAAAAAGTAATCGCTGAGAGAAAGGCTAGAGAAAAAGCGGCTTTCGAGAAAGCGGCCAAAGACGCTAAGGAGAAAGCGAGTGCTGATGCGACCGCCAAGAAAAACGCCACCAGCACAGCCGTCTCCAGCTCAGGCGCTAGATCACAGCGAGACCCCGATCTCAGCGGCGTAGACATGAGCGGTGCCAACCTCAAAGAAAAAGACTTCTCAGGCCGCAATCTTAGCGGTGCCAACCTCAGCGGCGCAGATCTCAGCGACACCTTCATGCACAAAGTTAATCTCAACCGCGCCAACCTCCGCAAAGCCCGTCTCTTTCGCGCCAACCTTCTCCAGGCCGATCTTAGCCACGCCGATCTCAGCGGCGCAGATTTAATCGGCGCGGACCTTAGCGGCGCGGACCTTAGCGGCGCGGACCTCAGCGGCGCAAAAGTCGGCTACGGCGATAAGATAATGGTAAAGCTACTAGGCGCAAGGCTCACCGGCACCATCATGCCGAATGGACGCATTCACGAATAGCTGAAGCTAGTGCGCTAAGGACCTCTGGAAAATGTTTGGTCGTCGACTGAGCCAGGAAAGATACATTAATCCGCTGACTGACTTTGGCTTCAAGCGTCTGTTTGGCACAGAACCCAATAAAGCGCTGCTGATCGACTTCTTGAACGTGGTTCTGCCAGAGCGCCATACCATCAGCGATCTCAGCTATCGCAATAGTGAAAACGTGGGCAATACAGCACTCGATCGCAAGGCTATCTTTGATATCTACTGCAAGAGCGAGAGCGGTGAATGGTTCATCGTCGAAATTCAAAAAGCTAAGCAAAACTTCTTCAAAGACCGTAGCGTTTACTATTCCACCTTCCCTATTCAGGAGCAAGCTCAGAAAGGCCCCTGGAACTTTCAGCTGTCCTCTGTCTACACGGTTGGCATCTTGGACTTTGTCTTTGACGACCATAAGGACGACGATACCCTCTTACACACTGTCGAGCTAAAGAATCAAAGGTGTGAAGTCTTCTACGACAAGCTGAAGTTTATCTATCTAGAGCTGCCTAAGTTTAAGAAAACAATTGAGCAGCTAGAGACCCACTTTGACAAATGGCTCTTTCTGCTAAAGCATTTGCCAGACCTCGACGAGCCACCGACAGTGCTGCAAGAAGATACATTTATGCAACTGTTCGAAGTCGCCGAGATTGCCAACTTCTCGTATAGTGAGCTGGATGCTTATGGAGATAGTTTGAAATACTACCGAGACCTGAACAATGTAGTCGATACGTCGCGGCAAGAAGGTCGAGAAGAAGGTCGAGAAGAAGGTTGGGAACAAGGGCGGGAAGATGCGACTACGAAATTGGTTATTCGACAGTTAGAGAAGCGTTTTGGAACTTTGTCAGAGGCTATACAAAACGAGATTACTGCCTTGACGATAGAGGCGTTAGAAGAGTTAAGTGAAGCCCTACTCGACTTCTCTCATTTGGATGATCTAGCTGCTTGGCTGGCAAATAGGACAGACAGTCAAGCGCCGTCCGCCTAGAATATGACAAGTCTCACCCCGATTGAAGATTGGTTTGCATGGCAAAACTGGCAGCCAATTGCTTTTCAAGCAGAAGCTTGGAATGCCTATCTTTCTGGGAAAAGCGGCATTATCCAGGTGCCTACAGGCTCAGGTAAGACATACGGCGCGCTCATGGGGCCGATGGCTCAGATGCTTAGCGAGAACTCTCTTTCTGGTTTGCAGCTGTTGTACATTACCCCTTTGAGAGCGCTTTCAAGAGACATTGAGGTGTCGATTCGTCGCCCAATTGAGGAAATGAGCTGGCCAATTACAGTAGAGTCGCGGACGGGAGATACAAAGTCTTCGGTTAAGAGTCGACAGATCAAGAAGATGCCGAATATTTTGATTACGACGCCTGAATCACTAGCGGTGCTGCTGTCTTATCAAAACTCGGCTAAGCGATTTGGAACTTTGCGCTGCGTGATTTTAGACGAATGGCATGAGCTGATGAGCTCGAAGCGAGGGACGCAGACGGAGCTGTGTCTGTCTCGTTTGCGGCAGCTCAATCCAACTGTTCAAACCTGGGCAATTTCGGCGACGCTAGGAAATTTGCAAGAGGCGGCTGAGGCGGCGACTGGGCTAGGGTGTAGTCCTGTTGCAGTGCGATCGCAGATCAAAAGAGAAACAGTAATCAAAAGCGTGCTGCCCGCGTCTGTAGATAGCTTTCCTTGGGCTGGGCATCTAGGTCTGCGAATGTTTGAGGAGCTAGTAGAAGCGCTTGATATTAAGCGATCGACGCTGATTTTTGTAAATACCCGGTCGCAAGCTGAAAGGTGGTACCAGGCGCTGAGCTACGCGCTGCCCGATCATGAGCATCAGATTGCGCTGCATCACGGTTCTATCGACTTTGACTCGCGACTCGCAATAGAAGCCGGGATTAAATCCGGCGCGATTAAATGGGTCGTCTGCACCTCTTCTTTGGATCTAGGCGTAGACTTTCAGCCTGTAGAACGCGTAGTTCAAATCGGTAGCGCTAAAAACATAGCAAGATTGCTACAGCGAGCAGGACGTTCTGCTCACCTACCAGGCGGCACCTCAGAAGTGTTCTTCTTACCCACCAATGCGCTAGAGCTGCTGGAAATATCTGCCTTTCGCCGGGGATTAGCAGATGGACAGATAGAGTCTCGTCATCCGCTAGATAAACCATATGACGTACTGCTACAGCACTTAGTCACTTTGGCCTGCGGCGATGGATTCTCAGCCAAAGAAACGTTAGAAAGCGTACGAAGAACAGTCTCCTATCAGCACTTAACGTCAGAAGAGTTTAATTGGATAGTGAACTTTTTGGAGAACGGTGGCAAGTGCCTAAACGCCTATCCTCGCTATAAGAAGATTGCCTTAGAAGACGGGATATACAAAATTACGGATGGTCGACTCTCTCGTATGCATAAGATGAGCATTGGCACGATTACGGGTAATCAGCAGGTGAGAATTTCCTATGCAAAGGGCGGGCCGATTGGCAGCGTAGAAGAAAGTTTTGTTTCGAGGTTGAAAAAAGGCGATGTGTTCTTTTTTGCAGGGCGACAGCTCGAATACTTTCAGATGAAGGATATGACACTGTATGTTAAAAATGCTAAGAAAAAGTCTAGCGTGGTGCCGGTGTGGAGCGGTGGCTATTTAGCCATTTCCGGTCGGCTGAGCCAATATATTCGCGAGGAAATTACTCAGGTCAAAGCCGGAAATGTCAGCGCTGAAGTTGCTTGCATTATGCCTATTCTAGCTACGCAGGATCGAATCTCTCATCTGCCAGAAGCCGATCAGTTTTTGATTGAGTGCTGTCGGACTAGGGAAGGCCAGCATCTGTATGTTTATCCGTTTGAGGGGCGAAATGTGCATGAGGGTTTAGGATTTCTTTGGGCCTATCGATTCTCTCAAATGCAGAAGGCAACTTTTACCGTGTCTGTAAATGACTATGGCTTTGAGATTCTAGCGCCTAAAGATTACCCTTTTCAAGCGCTGTTTTCGCAAGACTTTTTCTCAACAAGAAATCTGTACGAAGAAATCAAAGAGAGTTTGAATATTTCTGAGCTGACGCAGCGAAGGTTTAGAGGAATCTCGCAGGTAGCCGGGCTAGTGTTCAAGGGCTATCCAGGATCGAAGAAAACAGCTAATCAGGTGCAGATCAGCTCGTCTTTGATCTACGAAGTTTTTACGAAATACGAGCCGGATAATCTGCTGCTAGTGCAGGCGGAGCGAGAGGTAATAGAAGAACAAATGGAAGCGCCGCGACTGACGGCGGCGCTGAAGCGGATGCGTAATCTAGAACTGGTTTGGATGACGGTAAAACGGCCCTCGCCGCTCGGGTTTCCGCTGCTAGTAGAAAGGCTCAGCTCTAGATTGACGAATGAGAGTTTGCGCGATCGCATCGAAAGATTGAAGCAGCAGTGGAACAACTAGCCTGCTAAAACAGTAGCCCGCTAAAAAGGATAGATAAACGGTGCGATCGTCACGGTCACAATCCCGTACAGCAGATTTAAAGGAATGCCTATTCTCATAAAGTCAGAGAACTTGTAGCCGCCAGGTCCAGCTACCATCAGATTGGTCTGATAGCCAATCGGCGTTGCAAAACTCGCCGAAGCCGCCACCATAATGCTGATCACAAAGGGCATGTAGCTAACGCCGAGCTGACTTGCTAGAGATAAAGCAATCGGAAAAATCAGCGCCGCCGCCGCATTATTGGTAATAATCTCAGTGAGGATAGTGGTCACCGCGTAGACCGCCACTAGCGCTAGCCAGGGATTGTTACCGGCTATACCAATGACATTAGTTGCGATCGCCTCAGCCGCCCCAGTTGCATCTAGCCCCTGGCCCAACGCAAGCGCCGCCGCAATCACCAGCAGCACTGACCAGTCGATACTACGCATGGCCTGAGCGGGCGAACAGCAGCCAAACACAATCATACCGACAGCCGCTAGCACCGCCGCCTGTAGCATACTCAGCCAGCCCACCGCCGCTAGCAACACCATTGCTAGGGTGAGTACGAAGGCAATGCGTGATCGCCCGTGTCGAATCGGCTCAGAATTAGGAACGCTGCTAACCAAGTAAAAGTCACGAGAGATTCTGCGCTCATTGAGAAAAGCAGAAGGAGCCTCTAGTAAAAGCGTATCGCCACTTTGAAGGCGAATATCGCCAATTCTGCCGGTCAGTCGATTGCCGTTGCGAGCCGCCGCTAGCACCACCGCATTGTACCGAGTGCGAAACTGACCTTCGCGGATGGTTTGCCCCGCCAGCGGACAGCTATTGGAGACTACCGCTTCTATGAGCGTACGTTCTGCCCGTGGGCTATCCAGCTTAAATACCTGGTCAGTTGCCGGTAGCAAGCCGCGAATGCGCTGCAAATCCAAAATGGAATCGACCCCACCGACGAACAACAGCTGATCGTCATTGTGTAGAACCTCTTGAGGTCCAACCGCTGGTAGTACCTGATCGCCTCGATAAATTTCTGCTAGATAGAGGTTTGGCAAGTGCCGCAGTCCGGCTTTTTCTACCGTTTTGCCGACTAGTGGACTGCCAGACTCTACCCGCATTTCCACCGTATACTCGCGCAGGTCATCCGTATCGCTAAGCACGGGCTGACGATCTGGTAAAAGCCACGACTGCGTCACAAACAAGAACAAGAAACCAAGCACTGCGCAAGGCAATCCGATCCAGGCGATGTCGAACATCTTCAAGCCGCTGCTGCCAGTCGCATCGATCAGCAAACCATTGACAACTAAGTTAGTGCTAGTCCCGATCAAAGAGCACAGTCCGCCGAAAATAGCGGCGTAGCTCAATGGAATCATCAGCTTAGACGGGCTGAAGCGCAGCTTGCGACACCAGTCATTCACTACTGGAATGAACATAGCCACAACAGGAGTGTTGTTTAGAAATGCGCTCGCTCCAATCACCGGCAGCATCAGCCGAGTCAGGGCTCTGCTAGGCGTTTTTGGCATTCCTAGAACCTGCTGCGATACCCACTGCAAAGCGCCCGTTTGCTGCAGCCCGGCCACCACAATATAGAGCACACCGACCGTGATCATCCCTGAGTTACTGAAGCCAGCCAACGCCGCTTTCTCATCCAATACGCCGCTTAAAAATAGAACCGCCGCTGCGCCTAAAAACACAATGTCAGCGGGCAAATTGGTTAGAGCGTTTCCTAGAAAGGCAGCGCAGACCGTCGCGATCGCCAGCCACGCCTGCCAGGACATCCCTGTCAAATTCTGATTCAGCAGAAAAGCGCCTATGACACTAAGCCCAAACCCAAACCCAATCCATAGCCCTAGAGTCAATCCCCTTGAGGTCTGCGATCGCCGATTCAACAGTTGCCATGTACTCATAACCAAACTCCTAGAAAGTAGATGAATGTTTAGCTTCTCAGAATCTTACTTCAGAAAATGAAAATGAATTCAAAATGTTTTGAAATACATCCTTAGAAAGTACTCAGCCACGCTGAGCTGCATGTCAAGATAAGTAGGAAGAAGCTTCAGTAGGCTGTATAAAAGTGATCCAGAAAAAACCACCGGCTGTTCCTACTGCCAGATGGGTGAGCACGCTCACTCAGCACTGCTTTCTGTTTCAAGGGCTAGATCCTAACGAGCTCTTTGAACGGTTGACCCCGGATTTGTGTGTACTAGAAAAGCTCTACGCCAGCCGTCCGATTTATACAGCCCATCTGCCCGACGCGCCGCTAGACGATCTCTACGTAATTTTGGACGGTGGTCCGGTGATTGTTCGCAGCGCGCCGCTCGACCGTGTAATTGCCCTAATTTACGCAGGTGGCTGCTTTGGGATGCTGAACCTCAACGTTAGCTATGGTCAGATCTATCATGGATTCCCGAGCCTGGTAGAAGCGTATAAAACCACTGATGTTGTCAAAATTCCTCAGTCTGCAATCCAGTCGCTTTATCAAAGCAGCTCTGACTTTCAGTCACGCTACGCACTGCTGTTTGAGCTACATGAGAAGTTTAGATATCACCTGCTCAACTGCAGCGCTTATCCACCCCAAGCGGTAGCCGCGCTGCTACGGGGCTTGATTTATCAGGAGCGATCGCTAGGCAGCCAGCCCAATAAGGACGGCGTCTTTAGCTTCGATCTTCCAGTCGACATCATTTCTAGAGCCTGCCAGCTCAACCATCGCACCGTAGAGCAAGTGATAAAAGGCATGACTAAAGTAGGCTTGCTAAAGGCCAACACCAAATCGGAAACCGCCACTGATCTAATTCGGGTGTGCGACCCAGAAGGCATGAAGGCAGTCTACGGTGCGACTAGAGACAAAGTTTCCTGGTGGCCACTGCGTTAGCACTTCGCTGACTACTCAATCTTTCACAAAGGTTTGTCCATCGCTATCTCTCGTCTCCTACGGGTTTATACCGCTTGACTAGCTGTTCTACAAGAACAACAGCAAAACGGTAGCGCGTTAGCTAGCGCACTTTTACTTTTTGTCAATAGATCTACCTAATAAAGATAGATATCTACCTGATTTGTGCAGATTGTAAAAAGCCGATGTGTAGAGTCTATGTATAACAGCGTTCCAGGTTATGCTCAAAGCGTTTAGGGTGACTACATCGTTTGCGCAAAATGCTTATTGACAGAGATTGCTTTCGCTTAAGAATCTAGCAAAATGTGCTCGTCGTTATTTCCTCCAGCGTTTTAACGGTATCGGGCTCTTTATCTACAGTTTTCTCGTCTTTCTTGGTCGACTACGAGGTTACATCCTCTAGAGATCGAGACCTTATGCACTGGTCACCGTAATCACTCTTTTGTTTCACTATGATCCGCCAGGATAGCACTACGACATCTCCTAGTCCGGTCAACTTTGATGCCGCTGTCTTTGAGTCGATGGGAATGATTCATCTGACCAAAGCTTTCACTGTGGTCGAAGCGGTTGCTTTTAAGCGTAGCTGCCAGCAAGCTTTCAAGCAGCAGCGAGATCTAAAAGAGATCGTACTCGATTTTACAGACACACAGTTTATCGACAGCAGTGGCATTGGCGCACTGGTGATCTGTCACAAGCTCTGTCGGTCGAAATCAGCCCAGCTTCGCCTGGTGAATGTGCCGCCTCAGGTGATGATGGCACTCTCTTTGACAGAGCTAGATAAGGTCTTTTCTATTGAGGAAGCGATCCCAAGCGATCCTGCCACATCAACTCAGTCACAGTCTCTTCGTCCATCTCGGATGAAGAACGTATTAGAAAATCGACCTGAGACACATCCCTCAGTGCGCTCAAAGGCAAAGCGAGCAATGGACATTGTTGGCGCATTGGTCGGTCTGGCAATGACTGCAATTTTGTATGTGGTCATTGGCATTATCATCAAGCTAGACGACGGCGGTCCGATCTTTTTCAGCCAGGTTCGCTGCTCTTGGATGGGCAAGCGCTTCAAGATCTGGAAGTTTCGCTCGATGGTGACAGACGCTGAGGCGCGCAAGCAAGAAGTGGCCAACAAGGTTGAAGGTCCGCTGTTCAAAAATGACAACGATCCGCGCGTGACCAAAATTGGTAGATTCCTACGCCGTACGAGCTTGGACGAATTTCCCCAGTTTTGGAATGTGCTCAAAGGCGATATGAGCCTGGTAGGAACGCGCCCCCCGACTCCCGATGAGATTGAGCACTATGAAGTCTCTCAGTGGCAGCGGCTGAACGTAAAGCCGGGTATGACTGGGGAATGGCAGGTGAACGGCCGTTCTACAGTGACTAAGTTTGAGGACGTGATTCGGCTGGACTTGCAGTATCAGCGCAAGTGGAGCTTGATATATGATATCCAGCTGATTATCAAGACGGTGACGGTGCTCTTTAGCAAAGATTCTGGTGCGGTGTGACTACCGAGTAAGAAGACTAACCAATAAGCAGAACTAACGCCTGCGACGGGCACAGCCACTGAAGCTTTGGCTGTGCTTGGTCACTGAATTCTTTAGTTGCAGGCTCATTCGTCCGTTTTGTTAGTGTCAAATTGACCTCAATCCGACACAATAGTTAGGGTTCGTAGGCGGTAGCGATGCTCGCAAGTGTTTTGGCTATGCTGCTAGGGTTGGGCAGCCTTATCTTTTATATGGCGGCGTTTTTGTATCCAGAGGTGCATCGTCGCTCTGACTTTGTCTGGAGTGGGTTGGGTCTGTTGTATGCGGCAGATCTGTGGTTTGGCGCTGAGCAAATAACACCAGTCGTGCTGCTAGGGCAAGGGGTCGCGGTGACCTTGCTCGCCGGGCTGGGCTGGCAGACACTGACGGTGCGTCGTGAGAAGACGCCAGTCTATCAGCAGACGCCGATTGTACTGACACCTGAGGTGGTTGGCGACTGGGCGAAGAGCAAGCTAAACCAGCTGCGAATTGCGCCCACTGAAACGGTGCGACCAGCGACGCTAAAAGATCGGCCTTTAACGGGGGCTTCTACTGAGCGACTGCGTCAGGGGCTAAATCAGCGCTTGGACCCGCGCAGGCGACCGCTGTACGATTACGAATTTGTTGAAGACGGTGTTCTAGAGGGTGCTACTAGAGAAGTCCCAGAAATTTCTTCAGAGGACTTGGAAGCCGCTGTGTCGGCGTCGGAGCCGATCGATCCGCCGTTTGCGATCGCAAAAATCATCGCTATTCAACCCGATGAAAGCACCCAGCTCGAAAGCACTCAGGTTGAAGCGAGCGATTCCAAAGCAGCTGAAATAGAACCAACTGAGACAGAACCAACTGAGACAGAACCGACTGAGACAAGAAGTGCCGAGTTTACAACTTCAGAGCCTGAGGTCGTAGAGCCTGAGTTTTTAGAAGCTAAAACCGTAGTCGCTATAGCTGATGAAAGTGTTGGAGATGCTTCAACTGTTGTCGAACCAGCTGCCAAGCCAGCTGCCGAAGCAGTTCCCAATTCTATTGAGGTCGATGAGGATTGGGATGACGAACTAGATTTGTTCATTCCTGAAGCAACGGCCTCTCAGGTCTCAGTTTCAAAGACAGCCCAAAAGCCGTTTCAAAAGCCTTCGATGCTGGCGATGCCCATCATTTTTCTAGACTGGATCAAAGACGTTGCTCAATCGCTGACAAAACCAAAGCCATCTAAGCCAGTCATCAATATCCCTCGTCGAGAAGCGCCGTCTTCTGTCAAAGATGAGCCTTCAATAGAAGACATACCTCACAAAGATAATCCGCCGTTTGAAGACAGTCCGCCTCCCGAAGACAACCGTGAGGACAGCAATTGGGTCGATTGACTTGAAGCAGATCGAACTTCAAGGCAGAATGTCTTAATCTAACTAGCCGCAACGCACCCGTCCCAACGCATAACCGTGATCCCCTGTGAGTGAATCTAAAAGCTACAAAGAAACTGTTCTATTGCCCCAAACTGACTTCAGTATGCGGGCCAACGCTGTCACCCGCGAACCAGAGCTACAAACCTATTGGCAAGAGAGAAAGATTTACGAAACCCTAGCGCAGAGCAATCCGGGCGAGCCGTTTATCCTGCACGATGGGCCACCGTATGCCAACGGCGATCTGCATATGGGCCATGCGCTGAACAAGATTCTAAAAGACATCATTAATAAGTATCAGATATTGCAGGGCCGCAAGGTTCGCTACGTGCCGGGTTGGGACTGCCACGGTCTGCCGATTGAGCTGAAGGTGCTGCAAAAGCTGAAGTCTGCTGAACGGCGCGAGCTAACGCCGATAAAACTGCGGCAGCGAGCAAAGGCATTTGCCTTAGAAACAATTGGAAAACAGAGTGCAGGCTTCCAACGATACGGTGTGTGGGGTGATTGGGACCATCCGTACATGACCCTACTGCCCGAGTACGAAGCGGCGCAGCTAGGCGTGTTTAGCAAGATGGTAGAGAACGGCCACATCTACCGAGGACTCCGCTCTGTGCATTGGAGTCCATCGTCGCAGACAGCGCTGGCCGAAGCAGAACTAGAGTACCCAGAAGATCATATTTCTCCAAGTATCTACCTTGCCTTTCCGGTAGTGAGCGCTTCAGAATCAGCTCAGAGAGCTTTGTCTCCTTATCTAGATAGTTTGGGCGTAGCGATTTGGACAACCACACCTTGGACAATTCCGGCAAACGTTGCCGTAGCTGTGAATTCCGAACTAACATATGCGGTGGTAGAAAGCGAATCTGGTGAGCCGTTTAAGTACTTGATTGTGGCCAAGGATTTAGCGCAGAAGCTGAGTGAAACCTTTGGCCGTGGCTTACAGGTTGTGGCGGAAATCAAAGGGAATGCCTTGGCAGGTACGACCTATCGCCATCCGCTGGCCAATAAGGATAAAGCCTTCAATCGAGTCAGCCCAATTGTGATCGGTGGCGACTACATCACTACCGAATCGGGTACGGGACTGGTTCATACCGCGCCCGGACACGGTCAAGAGGACTTTATCGTTGGCCAGCGGGAAGGGCTGCCGATTCTCTGTCCAGTGGATGAACGCGGTAATTTTACCGCCGAAGCTGGCAGCTTTGAAGGCTTGAACGTGCTCAAAACGGCGAATGAAGTGCTAATTGAGGCGCTAACCGAAGAGAAAGTGTTGCTGAAGCATGAGCCATACAATCACAAGTATCCCTATGACTGGCGCACCAAAAAGCCGGTAATCTATCGAGCGACAGAGCAGTGGTTTGCGTCTGTTAAAGGCTTCGTCGGTGAAGCGCTTACTGCAATCGACGAAGTGAAGTGGATTCCAGCGCAGGGTAAGAACCGGATCACCTCGATGGTTTCTGAGCGCTCTGACTGGTGCATTTCTCGCCAGAGAAGCTGGGGGGTGCCGATTCCGGTATTCTATGACGAGGAAACGGGTGAGCCGCTGATGACGCAGGAGACGATTGCCCATGTGCAGGCGATTGTGGCGGAAAAGGGTGGCGATGCCTGGTGGGAGCTGAGCGTGGAGGAGCTGCTGCCGGAGGCTTATCGCAGTGATGGTAAGACCTATATGAAAGGTACTGACACGATGGATGTGTGGTTTGATTCTGGGTCTTCTTGGGCGTCTGTGGTGAAGCAGCGAGAAGGTTTGGAGTATCCGGCCGAGATGTACTTGGAAGGATCTGATCAGCATCGCGGCTGGTTTCAATCGAGCTTGTTGACCAGTGTGGCGGCGAACGGTCACGCGCCGTATCGTCAGGTGCTGACTCACGGCTATGTGCTAGATGAAAATGGGCGCAAGATGAGTAAGTCGCTAGGGAATGGCGTTGATCCCAAGGTAATTATCGAAGGCGGCAATAACAAGAAGCAGGAGCCGCCATATGGTGCGGATGTGCTGCGTCTGTGGGTGTCATCGGTGGATTACTCGGGCGATATGCGTTTGGGTATGCGCAATGTGAAGCAGATGTCGGACGTGTATCGCAAGATCCGCAATACGGCTCGCTTTTTGCTGGGGAATCTGCATGATTTTGACCCGGCAAAAGATTCGGTACCCTACGAGCAGATGCCTGAGCTAGATCGGTACATGCTGCACCGGATGACGGGAGTGTTTGCCGATGTGAAGGCAGCGTTTGAGTCTTATCAGTTCTTTCAGTTTTTTCAAACCGTACAGAATTTCTGTGTGGTTGACCTGTCGAACTTTTATCTAGATATTGCCAAGGATCGGCTGTACATTAGCTCGGCAAATTCAGTTCGCAGGCGCAGCTGTCAGACGGTTCTAGCAGTGGCCATTGAGAGTCTGGCGAAGGCGATCGCACCTGTTCTCTCTCATATGGCCGAAGATATCTGGCAGTCTCTTCCGTATGAAACGGGTGCAGAATCTGTCTTTGAATCTGGCTGGGTAGAGATGGAAGAAAGCTGGCGAAAACCTGGGCTAGCCGAGCGCTGGGAAAAGCTGCGGACGATTCGCGATGAAGCTAATGCGGTGCTAGAGAAGGCGCGTTCGGATAAGGCGATTGGATCTTCTTTGCAGGCAAAGCTGAAGCTGTCGGTGGCGGATGAAGCTTTTCGAGATCAGCTGCAGGCGATGAACCCGGCGCAGAGTATGGCGGCGGATTCAAATCAAGTCGATGAGCTGCGCTATCTGTTCTTGGTGTCTCAAGTAGAGCTAGTGGACAGTGCTGAGGCGTTGCAGGGCGCTGAGTACAGCACTGAGTTTGAGGAGATCGCGATCGCAGTGGTAGATGCAGAGGGTGAAAAGTGCGATCGCTGCTGGAACTATTCGACCCATGTGGGTGAGTCGGCAGCAGATCCGACGATCTGCGATCGCTGCGTAGCCGCACTATCCGATCGGTTCTAGGCGACGATATTGCTGGTACTAGGTGGTTTTGAAGTAGCGCGATCGCCCCTTTCCCGATGCCTGATTTCCCACACCTTCAGCAAAATCAAATACTCATAAAACGCCTGAAGTACGCACCAGGCAAACCCGGCCCCACCATCCCAGCAGCCGCCTAGAAAGAAATACATGTAAATAAATCGAACCAGCGGCCGACCCGGAATGCGCAAAGACAGATCTTTGAGTGCATGGCGACGCTCGACCTCGGATCTGCCACCAAATAGTGCCTTCCAGTTAATTCGACCTGCCGATAGCTGCCGAATAGTTTCTTCTGCCTCGTCTGTAGAATAACGGTTGTGTTTTTCTAGCCAGCGGCTGAAGCCTTTACCGCAGGTGTAGTGAGGATAGGTCTGTTTAACGAAGCCAGTCGTTCCGTTTACGACTTCTCGTTCGGTATGGCCGTAGTCATCAAACCAGACATTCGCTTTGTCCAGCAGTCGCAGCTGATAGCGCGGGTATTGAGTGCTGTGTTTGATCCAGCGATCCATGAACATCACCCTTTCAGCGACGTAGTAGCCAACATGAGCCGCTGACTCTACAGCAGCAGTGCATTCTGAAAACAGTTCGGGGGTCATGCGCTCGTCAGCTTCTAGAATGTAGGCCCAGTCATACTTGGCTTCAATATTTTTGAGCATCCAGGTACGCTGCTTGCCGTGGCTCTCGAATGTATGCTGAACGATGCGAAGCTGAGGGTATTGGTGAGTTAGGTTTTGAACAATTTCCAGGGTGCGATCGCTGCTAAAAGAATCCACCACAATCACATCATTACAAAGCGAAGCTGATTTTATACAAGCTGCGATGTCTAAAGCTTCGTTGTAAGTCAGGATGAAGATTGAAAACATATAGTCGCTAGCCCCAGTGCGATCGCACAGCTAATCGCTACCAATGAAGTTCTATTGGTATTCATAGAACCCAGTCGGGATGGGGAAATAGCGAACCTAGTAAGCTGTGCCAGACAGATCTTGAAGGGTGCCAGGTTCGAAGTCTAGGCAGGTAATCGCTTGCTCTGAAAAAGCAACAGATGGATGTACAGAACATTTGAGATGGTAGCTGCCGGTTGCGTACTGACAGCCAGAGCAAGGAATTCGGTGTAGCTGGCGAACGTTTTCGATGCCTTTGCGCAATCCGGTGAAAAGACTGTAAGTGGCGAGCGCAAGTCCGCCCCACACCAGCGCAAAGCAAATCGCGGGCAAAAACGGACGAATCCAAACAATATACTTGGCAAGCAAAACAAACATTAGCTGTAGCAGCTGATCCATTGAGGTAATCCTTCTCAATTAAAAGACTGCTCTTAGTCTAGAAGCCCTGCTTGACTAGATAGAAGTAGATTCATGAAATTTATGATTGCCATAGAGATTCTCAGAAATCTCCACATTTCGGGATCGATGTCGGATAGGACTATAGTTGCCTATATTTACATTCCTCAATAGGATGAATAATGGGCATCTAGCTGAAATCGCTGGTTAGAAACAAGCTCTTTTGCTCGATTTTTTATAGAGTTTCAAATCCAAAGTGACTTATACCCGTGCTACTCAAGCTCCGCAGGCGAAGCCTTCGGGGTGGTTCTCAAATGTGCCCGCAGATTTATTGGCGGGGGTTGTAGTGGCCTTGGCGCTGATCCCAGAGGCGATCGCGTTCTCTATCATTGCTGGCGTCGATCCTCAAGTTGGTCTGTACGCCTCGTTCACGATGGCTGTCACCATTGCCTTTCTAGGCGGGCGCCCCGGCATGATCTCTGCAGCGACTGGCGCGATGGCGCTACTGGTGGTAGAGCTAGTCGACGTTCATGGGTTGGAATATCTGCTGGCAGCGACTCTGCTAACCGGTTTGTTACAGGTGATCTGGGGATCACTGGGTATTGGCCGGATCATGAAGTACATTCCCCGTGCGGTGCTAGTCGGCTTTGTTAACGCGCTGGCGATTTTGATCTTTAACGCGCAGTTAGAGCAATTTACCTTTGCCCGTCAGCCCGAATTTGAAGGACCTGGCGGCATCATGATGTATGTGATGGTGGCAGTGGGCCTGGCGATTATCTACCTGCTGCCTCGATTTACTAGGAATATTCCTATTATCAAATCTATCCCGTCGCCGCTGCTAGCAATTGTAGTGCTCACGGTAGTTGCTGTGATGACAGAGATGCCCCTGCCCACCGTTGGCGATATGGGCGACTTGCCGTCTTCTTTCCCTTTTTTACGTCTGCCTGAGCTACCGCTGAATTTTGCGACATTGGAAATAATCTTGCCGGTCGCGCTGACGATGTCTGCTGTGGGTCTGCTGGAATCTTTTCTGACTGCCTCGGTGCTAGATGATATGACCGATACCAACAGCGACAAAAATCGGGAAGCCCGTGGTCAGGGCATGGCCAATCTAATTACGGGGATGTTCGGCGGTATGGCAGGCTGCGCCATGATCGGCCAGTCGGTGATCAACATCAAGTCAGGCGGGCGTCAGAGACTCTCGACGTTCAGCGCCGGTTGCTTTCTGCTGTTTTTTATTCTGGTGCTGCGGCAGTGGGTCAGCTTGATTCCGATGGCGGCGCTGGTGGCGGTCATGTTTATGGTGTCGTTTAGCACCTTTAACTGGGCCTCGCTGACAAATTTTCGCCAGCTGCCTAAGAGCGAAACAGCGGTCATGCTAGCGACGGTGGTGACTACGGTGATCACTCACAATCTGGCGCTGGGGGTGCTGGTGGGTATTGGGCTAAGTGCGATCGCCTTCTCTCGCAAAATCGGCAAACTCATCACGATTCAAAGCCAGCTCAGCGAAGACGGTAGAACCCGCACCTACTACGTCTTTGGTCAGTTATTCTTTGTTTCTGCCAATAACTTCCGAGAAGCTTTCGACATTCACGAGAAGATTGAGAATATCGTCATCGATCTTAGTCACTCTCACCTGTGGGATCAGTCGGCTGTGATGGCTATCGACAAAGTGGTCTTGAAGTTTCGTCAGCACGGATCGCAAGTAGAGATAGTCGGGATGAATGCGGCCAGCGCCACGCTGCTAGAAAGACTAGCCGTTCATGACAAGCCAGGTGCGGCGGAGCTAGTCGGCGGGCATTAATAGCAGGCTTTTGATAGACACCAACAAAATGTGTTTTCATTCCTTAGAAGTGCTACATTCCGTCATGTAGCAAAGCAAGGATACACGTACAGGTTTAGTGCCAGTCGTAAGCATCGAATATTGGCTGGTTGCGTCAATACTGACCCACCCCGTCACTGCGTGCCACCCCTCCCGAGAGGGGATCGACTTCAGGCTATGAGATCAAATCGATCTGACTCGACTCTCGAACGTCACACAGCCAGGATAAATCCCCTCCTGGGAGGGGTGGCCATAGGCCGGGGTGGGTCGGCAACTCATGTGACTAACCAACTTTGATCTTTGCTGGCTTAAACACATGATTATTCCTGATTTTGGACTATGGCAAAGGATCTACGAGATTTTCTAAAGACGGTCAAGATGCGTGGACAGCTGCGAACTGTCACTGCTGAGGTAGATCCTGATCTGGAAATCGCCGAGATCTCTAATCGGCTGCTGCAAGCGGGCGGTCCGGCTGTCCTATTTGAGAATGTGAAAGACTCTCCCTATCCTGTCGTTGTCAACTTGCTCGGTACGGTTGAGCGCGTCTGCTGGGCGATGGGTATGGAGCATCCCCAAGAGCTAGAAGCGCTGGGCAAAAAGCTGGGCATGCTGCAACAGCCTAAGCCGCCTAAGAAATTCTCTCAGGCAATTGAGCTAGGCAAAGTTCTCTTTGATGTGGTGAAGGCCAAACCGTCTCGTGACTGGCTACCAGCTTGTCAGCAGGTCATCAAGCTAGACGAGCAGGTCGATCTCACCACTATCCCGATGATTCGCCCCTATCCTAAGGACGGCGGCAAGGTGGTGACCCTAGGTCTGGTCATTACCAAGGACTGCGAGACGGGTGTCCCTAATGTAGGAGTATACCGCCTACAGCTTCAGAGCCAGAACACGATGTCGGTGCAGTGGCTGTCGGTGCGCGGCGGTGCGCGGCACTTGCGCAAAGCAGCTGAGCGTGGGAAGAATTTGGAAATTGCGATCGCAATCGGTGTCGATCCGTTAATTATTCTGGCTGCTGCGACTCCAATTCCCGTAGATCTTTCCGAGTGGCTGTTTGCCGGACTCTACAGCGGCAGAGGCGTCTCGCTAGCCAAGTGTAAGACTGTCGATCTAGAAGTGCCTTCAATGTCAGAGTTTGTACTCGAAGGCACAATCACGCCTGGTGAAACCACGATTGATGGTCCTTTTGGCGACCACATGGGCTATTACGGTGGTGTCACTACCGATGCGCCGCTGATTCGCTTCCACTGCATGACCCACCGCAAAACGCCGATTTACCTGACTACATTTAGCGGTCGACCGCCTAAGGAGGAGGCAATGATGGCGATCGCCCTCAACCGGATTTACACGCCCATACTCCGACAGCAGGTCACCGAGATTGTCGACTTCTTCCTACCAATGGAAGCCCTCAGCTACAAAGCCGCCATCATCTCCATCGACAAATCCTACCCAGGTCAGGCCCGCCGTGCTGCGATGGCCTTTTGGACCGCCCTGCCGCAGTTCACCTACACCAAATTCGTCATCGTCGTCGATAAAGACATCAATATCCGCGATCCTCGCCAGGTAGTCTGGGCCGTCACCTCCAACGTCGCTAGTCAGAACGAGCCTGCCTTCGTCGATTTTTTACAGAGTTTCAAATCCAACGTGACTTATACCCGTGCCAATCAAGCTCCGCAGGCAAAGCCTTCGGGGTGGTTCTCAAATGTTCCTGCAGATTTATTGGCGGGGGTGGTAGTGGCCTTGGCGCTGATTCCAGAGGCGATCGCGTTCTCCATTATTGCTGGCGTCGATCCTCAAGTCGGTCTGTACGCCTCGTTCACGATGGCTGTCACTATTGCCTTTCTAGGCGGACGCCCCGGCATGATCTCGGCAGCGACTGGGGCGATGGCGCTGCTGGTGGTGGAGCTAGTCGATGTTCATGGGTTGGAATATCTGCTGGCAGCGACTCTGCTAACCGGTTTGTTGCAGGTGATCTGGGGATCGCTGGGTATTGGCCGGATCATGAAGTACATTCCCCGTGCGGTGCTAGTCGGCTTTGTCAACGCGCTGGCAATTTTGATCTTCAACGCGCAGTTAGAGCAATTTACATTCGCCCGTCAGCCAGAATTTGAAGGGCCTGGCGGCATCATGATGTACGTGATGGTGGCAGCGGGCCTAGCGATTATCTACCTGCTGCCTCGATTTACTAAGAACATTCCTATCGTCAAATCTATTCCGTCGCCGCTGCTAGCGATTGTAGTGCTCACGGTAGTTGCTGTGATGACAGAGATGCCCCTGCCTACCGTTGGTGACATGGGCGATTTGCCGTCTACTTTCCCTTTTTTACGTCTGCCTGAGCTGCCGCTAAATTTTGCGACGCTGGAAATAATCTTGCCGGTCGCGCTGACGATGTCTGCTGTGGGTCTGCTGGAATCTTTTCTAACTGCCTCGGTGCTAGATGACATGACTGATACCAACAGCGATAAAAATCGGGAAGCCCGTGGTCAGGGCATGGCCAATCTAATCACGGGGATGTTCGGCGGCATGGCAGGCTGCGCCATGATCGGCCAGTCGGTGATCAATATCAAGTCAGGCGGGCGTCAGAGGCTTTCGACGTTCAGCGCCGGTTGCTTTCTACTCTTTTTTATTCTGGTGCTGCGGCAGTGGGTCAGCTTGATTCCAATGGCGGCGCTGGTGGCGGTCATGTTTATGGTGTCGTTTAGCACTTTTAACTGGGCTTCGCTGACAAATTTTCGCCAGCTGCCTAAGAGCGAAACAGCGGTGATGCTAGCGACGGTGGTAACTACGGTGATCACTCACAATCTGGCGCTGGGTGTGCTGGTGGGGATTGGGCTAAGTGCGATCGCCTTCTCCCGCAAAATCGGCAAACTCATCACGATTCAAAGCCAGCTCAGCGAAGACGGTAGAACCCGCACCTACTACGTGTTTGGTCAGCTATTCTTTGTTTCTGCCAACAACTTCCGAGAAGCTTTCAACATTCACGAGAAGATTGAGAACGTCGTCATCGATCTCAGTCACTCTCATCTGTGGGACCAGTCGGCTGTGATGGCTATTGACAAAGTAGTGCTGAAGTTTCGGCAGCACGGATCGCAAGTAGAGATAGTCGGGATGAATGAAGCGAGTGCCACGCTGCTAGAAAGACTAGCCGTTCATGACAAGCCAGGTGCGGCGGAGCTAGTCGGCGGGCATTAATAGCAGGCTTTTGATAGACACCAACAAAATGTGTTTTCATTCCTTAGAAGTGCTACATTCCGTCATGTAGCAAAGCAAGGATACACGTACAGGTTTAGTGCCAGTCGTAAGCATCGAATATTGGCTGGTTGCGTCAATACTGACCCACCCCGTCACTGCGTGCCACCCCTCCCGAGAGGGGATCGACTTCAGGCTATGAGATCAAATCGATCTGACTCGACTCTCGAACGTCACACAGCCAGGATAAATCCCCTCCTGGGAGGGGTGGCCATAGGCCGGGGTGGGTCGGCAACTCATGTGACTAACCAACTTTGATCTTTGCTGGCTTAAACACATGATTATTCCTGATTTTGGACTATGGCAAAGGATCTACGAGATTTTCTAAAGACGGTCAAGATGCGTGGACAGCTGCGAACTGTCACTGCTGAGGTAGATCCTAATCTGGAAATTGCCGAAATCTCTAATCGGCTGCTGCAAGCGGGTGGTCCGGCTGTCCTATTTGAGAATGTGAAAGACTCTCCCTACCCTGTGGTTGTCAACTTGCTTGGCACGGTTGAGCGCGTATGCTGGGCAATGGGTATGGAGCATCCCCAGGAGCTAGAAGCGCTAGGTAAAAAGCTGGGCATGTTGCAACAGCCCAAGCCACCCAAGAAATTTTCTCAGGCAATTGAGCTGGGCAAAGTTCTCTTTGATGTGGTGAAGGCTAAGCCCTCTCGTGACTGGCTACCGGCTTGTCAGCAGGTCGTAAAGCTAGACGACAAGGTCGATCTCACCACTATTCCGATGATTCGCCCCTATCCTAAAGACGGCGGCAAGGTGGTGACACTGGGTCTAGTGATTACTAAGGACTGCGAGACGGGCGTCCCTAATGTGGGGGTATATCGCCTACAGCTTCAGAGTCAGAACACAATGTCGGTGCAGTGGCTGTCGGTGCGCGGCGGGGCGCGGCATTTGCGCAAGGCGGCTGAGCAGGGGAAGAACTTGGAGATTGCGATCGCAATCGGTGTCGATCCACTAATTATCCTAGCCGCTGCAACCCCGATTCCGGTAGATCTCTCCGAGTGGCTATTTGCCGGACTCTACAGCGGCAGAGGCGTCTCATTAGCCAAGTGTAAAACGGTCGATCTAGAAGTGCCCTCGATGTCAGAGTTTGTACTCGAAGGCACGATCACGCCCGGCGAAACCACGATTGACGGTCCCTTTGGCGATCATATGGGCTATTACGGTGGTGTCACTACCGATGCGCCGCTGATTCGCTTCCACTGCATGACCCACCGCAAAGCGCCGATCTACCTCACTACATTTAGCGGTCGACCGCCCAAAGAAGAAGCGATGATGGCGATCGCCCTCAACCGGATCTACACCCCCATACTCCGACAGCAGGTCACCGAAATTGTCGACTTCTTCCTACCAATGGAAGCCCTTAGCTACAAAGCCGCCATCATCTCCATCGACAAATCCTACCCTGGCCAGGCCCGCCGCGCCGCGATGGCCTTTTGGACCGCCCTGCCGCAGTTCACCTACACCAAATTCGTCATCGTCGTCGACAAAGACATCAATATCCGCGATCCTCGCCAGGTGGTCTGGGCCGTCACCTCCAAAGTCGATCCCATCCGCGATGTCTTCATTCTGCCC